>NZ_OZ186796.1:5517500-9102193 GCF_964272415.1 Streptomyces sp. SudanB52_2052
ATCGACTAAGGCCCCTAAGCGTACGCTAAGTGGGAAAGGATGTGGAGTCGCAGAGACAACCAGGAGGTTGGCTTAGAAGCAGCCACCCTTGAAAGAGTGCGTAATAGCTCACTGGTCTAGTGATTCCGCGCCGACAATGTAGCGGGGCTCAAGCGTACCGCCGAAGTCGTGTCATTGCGATATATACCCCCAACGGGGATCGTGATGGGTAGGGGAGCGTCGTCTGCCGGGTGAAGCAGCCGCGTAAGCGAGTTGTGGACGGTTGACGAGTGAGAATGCAGGCATGAGTAGCGATTCACACGTGAGAAACGTGTGCGCCGATTGACTAAGGGTTCCTGGGTCAAGCTGATCTGCCCAGGGTAAGTCGGGACCTAAGGCGAGGCCGACAGGCGTAGTCGATGGATAACCGGTTGATATTCCGGTACCCGCTGTGAAGCGTCAAACATCGAGCATCGTGATGCTAAGGCCGTGAAGCCGCCGGTGATCCCTTCGGGGTGAGTCGGAGTGGTGGAGCCGCTGAACCAAGCGGTTAGTAGGTGAGTGATGGGGTGACGCAGGAAGGTAGTCCATCCCGGGCGGTGGTTGTCCCGGGGTAAGGGTGTAGGCCGGACGGTAGGTAAATCCGCCGTTCATTAAGGCTGAGACCTGATGCCGAGCCGATTGTGGTGAAGTGGATGATCCTATGCTGTCGAGAAAAGCCTCTAGCGAGTTTCATGGCGGCCCGTACCCTAAACCGACTCAGGTGGTCAGGTAGAGAATACCGAGGCGTTCGGGTGAACTATGGTTAAGGAACTCGGCAAAATGCCCCCGTAACTTCGGGAGAAGGGGGGCCACATCCGGTGACGGCACTTGCTGCCAGAGCTGGGGGTGGCCGCAGAGACCAGCGAGAAGCGACTGTTTACTAAAAACACAGGTCCGTGCGAAGCCGTAAGGCGATGTATACGGACTGACGCCTGCCCGGTGCTGGAACGTTAAGGGGACCGGTTAGCTCTGATTCGTCAGGGCGAAGCTGAGAACTTAAGCGCCAGTAAACGGCGGTGGTAACTATAACCATCCTAAGGTAGCGAAATTCCTTGTCGGGTAAGTTCCGACCTGCACGAATGGCGTAACGACTTCTCGACTGTCTCAACCATAGGCCCGGTGAAATTGCACTACGAGTAAAGATGCTCGTTTCGCGCAGCAGGACGGAAAGACCCCGGGACCTTTACTACAGTTTGATATTGGTGTTCGGTTCGGCTTGTGTAGGATAGCTGGGAGACTGTGAAGCGCTAACGCCAGTTAGTGTGGAGTCGTCGTTGAAATACCAGTCTGGTCGTGCTGGATGTCTAACCTGGGTCCGTGATCCGGATCAGGGACAGTGTCTGATGGGTAGTTTAACTGGGGCGGTTGCCTCCTAAAGGGTAACGGAGGCGCCCAAAGGTTCCCTCAGCCTGGTTGGCAATCAGGTGTTGAGTGTAAGTGCACAAGGGAGCTTGACTGTGAGACCGACGGGTCGAGCAGGGACGAAAGTCGGGACTAGTGATCCGGCGGTGGCTTGTGGAAGCGCCGTCGCTCAACGGATAAAAGGTACCCCGGGGATAACAGGCTGATCTTCCCCAAGAGTCCATATCGACGGGATGGTTTGGCACCTCGATGTCGGCTCGTCGCATCCTGGGGCTGGAGTCGGTCCCAAGGGTTGGGCTGTTCGCCCATTAAAGCGGTACGCGAGCTGGGTTTAGAACGTCGTGAGACAGTTCGGTCCCTATCCGCTGTGCGCGTAGGAGTCTTGAGAAGGGCTGTCCCTAGTACGAGAGGACCGGGACGGACGAACCTCTGGTGTGCCAGTTGTTCTGCCAAGGGCATGGCTGGTTGGCTACGTTCGGGAGGGATAACCGCTGAAAGCATCTAAGCGGGAAGCCTGCTTCGAGATGAGGACTCCCACCCACTTGATGGGGTAAGGCTCCCAGTAGACGACTGGGTTGATAGGCCGGATATGGAAGCACGGTAACGTGTGGAGTTGACCGGTACTAATAGGCCGAGGGCTTGTCCTCAGTTGCTCGCGTCCACTGTGTTGGTTCTGAAACCACGAACAGCCCCGTCATTGTTGGCGGTGTGGCGTTCACAGTTTCATAGTGTTTCGGTGGTTATAGCGTAGGGGAAACGCCCGGTTACATTCCGAACCCGGAAGCTAAGCCTTACAGCGCCGATGGTACTGCAGGGGGGACCCTGTGGGAGAGTAGGACGCCGCCGAACAATTATTGAGAAAACCCCCGCATCGTTTGATGCGGGGGTTTTCTGCGTTCGGGCCCCTATCCCGGTCCTTTCTCCGGGGCCCTTCGTTCGTTATAGGCGTCCTGCTGCCTTCAGTGCCAAATACGCGTCCGCCAGTGCCGGTGCGAGGTCGTCCGGTGTGGCGTCCACGACCGTGACGCCATGGCGGCGGAGTTGTTCTGCGATGCGGTGGCGCTCTGATTGGGCCTGGGCGGCTGCGGCGGCCTCATAGACGGCGTCGACGTTTCCGCGGGCTTTCGCCATTTCGGTGATGTGCGGGTCCGCTACCGATGCCAGCAGGACCGTGTGCCGCTGAGTGAGCTGGGCGAGGACCGGGAGCAGGCCCTCTTCGATGGGGGCCGCGTCCAGCGTGGTCAGCAGGACGATCAGGGAGCGTCGGGGGGACGTACGCAGTGCCGTGGCCGTGAGGCCCCGGGCGTCCGTCTCGACGAGCTCGGGTTCGAGCGTGGCCATCGCGTTCACCAGGGACGGCAGGACATCGCCTGCCGTGCGGCCCTGGACAAGGGCGCGGACCTTGCGGTCGTAGGCGAGGAGGTCGACGCGGTCGCCGGCGCGGGACGCGAGGGCCGCCAGGAGCAGAGCCGCGTCCATGGAGGCGTCGAGGCGGGGGGCGTCGCCCACGCGGCCCGCCGAGGTGCGGCCGGTGTCGAGGACCAGGAGGATGTGGCGGTCGCGCTCAGGACGCCATGTACGTACCGCGACGGCGGACTGGCGGGCCGTGGCGCGCCAGTCGATGGAGCGGGTGTCATCGCCGGGGACGTACTCGCGCAGGCTGTCGAACTCGGTGCCCTCGCCGCGGGTGAGCACGCTGGTGCGGCCGTCCAGTTCACGCAGGCGCGCCAGCTTGGAGGGCAGATGCTTGCGGCTGGTGAACGGGGGCAGGACCCGTACCGTCCACGGGGCCCTGTGCGTGCCCTGGCGAGAGAAGAGGCCCAGAGGGCCGTAGGAGCGGATGGTGATCCGGTCGGCCTGGCGGTCGCCTCGGCGGGTGGGGCGCAGGCGGGTCGTCACGCGGCGGCGTTCGCCCGGCGGGACCGTGAGGCGGTGGCGGGAAGCCGTCGTTTCCGTGCCGGACTGCCAGCTGCTGGGCGGCCAGGCATCGCGGAGCCGGGCGCGGAGGGGACGGCGGGACGGGTTGATGATAGTGAGGGTCACGTCCGCCGTGTCCCCGAGGCGTACGGAGGTGTCGCCGGAGCGGGTCAGGCCCAGGCGTCGTACGGGGGCGGCCAGGGCGAAGTCGCAGGCGCAGGCCACGACCAGGGGTGCGTTGACCGCCAGGATGCCCGTCCAGCTGGGCTCCCAGATGCCTACGGGGAGGGAGCCCAAGGCCGCGAGGAGGGCGGCGCGTCCGGTGAGTGCCATCAGCGGGGAACGGGGACGTGGGCGAGGATCGCGTTGATGACGGAGTCGGCCGTCACGCCTTCCATTTCGGCCTCCGGGCGGAGCTGGACGCGGTGGCGGAGCGTGGGGAGGGCGAGGGCCTTCACGTCGTCGGGGATGACGTAGTCGCGGCCGGTCAGCCAGGCCCAGGCCCGGGCGGTGGCCAGGAGGGCCGTGGCGCCCCGGGGGGAGACACCCAGGGTCAGGGACGGCGATTCGCGGGTGGCGCGGCAGATGTCGACGACGTAGGCGGTGATCTCCGGGGAGATCGTCGTCTTGGCGACCGCGGCGCGGGCGGCTTCCAGATCGGCCGGGCTCGCCACGGGGCGTACGCCGGCGGCGTGGAGGTCGCGTGGGTTGAAGCCCTCGGCGTGGCGGGTGAGGACGTCGATCTCGTCCTGGCGGGAGGGGAGGGGGATGGTGAGTTTGAGGAGGAAGCGGTCCAGCTGGGCTTCCGGGAGGGGGTAGGTGCCCTCGTACTCGACCGGGTTCTGCGTCGCGGCGACCAGGAACGGGTCGGGGAGGGGGCGGGGGGTGCCGTCGACGGTGACCTGGCGTTCCTCCATGGCCTCCAGGAGGGACGACTGGGTCTTGGGAGGCGTGCGGTTGATCTCGTCCGCGAGGAGGAGGTTGGTGAAGACCGGGCCGGGCTGGAAGGAGAACTCGGCGGTGCGGGTGTCGTAGACCAGGGAGCCGGTGACGTCGCTCGGCATGAGGTCGGGGGTGAACTGGACGCGCTTGGTGTCGAGTTCGAGGGCGGAGGCGAGGGCACGGACCAGGAGGGTCTTGGCGACGCCGGGGACGCCTTCGAGGAGGACGTGGCCGCGGCAGAGCAGGGCGACGACGAGGCCGGTGACGGCGGGGTCCTGGCCGACCACGGCCTTGGCGATCTCGGCGCGCAGGGCCTCCAGGGAGGCGCGGGCGGCGCCCGGGTCCCCGGTCTGCCCGGCGTTGTCAGTGGTCGGGTCCATCATGGACGGCGTACCTCTCTTTCGAGGGCGTCGAGTCGGTCGGCGAGTGCGATGAGTGCTGCGTCGTCGCTGGGCGGTGGTCCGAAGAGGAGGGCGTGCAGGTCCTGGCCGTCGCCGTGGATGTGGGCGGACAGGGCGGGGATCAGGGCCTCGGGCGTGTGCGCCTGGGTGACGGGGACGCCGGTGAGGGGGGCGAGGCGGGTGCGGGTCGTGGAGCGAAGAGCGTTTGCCGCGCGGTCGCGGGCGTCGGCCTTGCGGTAGAGGCGGGCGCGGCCTTCGGCGGTTTCCGAGGCGCGGATCGCGACGGGGAGTTTTTCGGGCACGAGGGGGCCGAGTCGGCGTGCCCTCCAGAGGGCGGCCAGGGCTGCGGCGAAGAAGAGCTGCAGGGTGCCCCAGAGCCAGCCCGAGGGGAGCAGGTCGAAGAAGCCGCGTTCGTCGTCGGCGCCGGTGGCCGACGCGTCGGAGAGCGAGGGGAGGTACCAGACCAGATGGGGGCGGGAGCCGAGGAGTTGGAGGGCGAGCGAGGCGTTGCCCTGCTCGTCGAGGCGGTCGTTGAGGAGGATGTCGGGCGCGCCGAGGACGACGGTGTCGCCGTCCCCGCGGTCGGCCGGGATGCGCAGCAGGGTGGACAGGCGCTCGCTGGGGTAGCACTCGTCGGCGTCGAGGTGCGTGGTGGTGTAGCGGACGCCGCCCGTGTCGGCGGTGCCGGCGCGCCGGGCGGCGGGCAGGTCGCAGTCGGGGGAGAGCGTCGAGTCGAGGCTGGTGGCGGGGTCGGCGGTGACGCCGGGGGCGAGTCGTTCGACGGACGCGCTGCCGGAGGCGACCAGGACGGTACGGCCTCCCGCGTCGGTGAAGGCGTCGTGCAGGCGGGACTGCTGACTGCGGGTCAGCAGGTCGGGGACGGCGACCAGGAGGGTCGTGTCGGGGCCGGCCGCGGTGGCGGCCTCGTCCAGGGTGGTGACCACGCGGGTGTCCACGCCCCGGTCCGCGAGGAGCTCGGCGACGGCGCGGCTGCCGTTGGGGTCGACGGAACGCGGGTCGAGTTCCCCGTGCCGGGCGTCGGAGCGGATCACGGCGATGGCGATGGCGCCCGCGAGGAGCACCACGAGAGCGAGCGCGATACCGCGCGCACGGGTCCAGACCTGGCGTGCGGTGGGCGAGGCCGAGGTGGACGGGAGCGTGGCCTCGGTGGTCATTCGGCGGCTCCCTGGCGGGTGTTGGGGGCCGTGTTGGCGCTGCTGGCGGCGAGCTGGGGCTTGGTGCGTTCCAGGTCGCGGTCGAGTTCGGCGATGCGGTGGTACGACTGCTCGGTCGCGGACCGGCCGCCGTATGTGACGTCGTCGAAGTCGCGGGCGGCGGTGCGCAGTCGGTCGGTGTGGGCGGGCAGGGCGCGGCCGGCTTCGGCGGCGGCCTCGTCGGCGGTGCGGCCGGGGCGGGCGTCGAGCAGGGCGCGTTCCTCCAAGGCGCGGACGAGGGCGCGCATGCGTTCCTGGACGGCCTGGTTCCAGTGGCCCTGGGCGGCGTGTGCCTCGGCGGCGGCGCGGTGGTCGGCGGCGCTGCGGGGGCGGTCGTCGAACAGGGCGGCGGACGAGGTGGGTTGGCGGCGCGGGGTGCCCAGGCGCCACCACAGGGCGCCCAGGACCGCGAGGACGGCCAGGATGATGACGACCAGGCCGAGTGTGCCGCCGGGTGTGGCGGTCGAGGCGGCGTTGAAGAGTTTGTCGAGCCAGTCCCAGAAGGCGTCGAGGGCGCGTTGGAACAGGCTGGGGTCGTCCTCGTGGTACATCCGCTTGGACAGCTCGCGCCGGGCCGCCTCCCGTGCGGGGTCGCGCGGGATGGTGAGCGGCGGCTCGTCGGCGGAGCGGGCCGGCGACAGCACGGAGGTGTCGCCGGCGCGCAGCAGCGTTCGTATGGCGGCGCCGGGCAGCGCCGTTGTGAGCAGTTCCCCCGCCGGGCTCACCGCATCAGCTCCCCGGTGTGGCGCCGGGGGCGGTGGGGCCGTAGCCCTGGACACCGGCGGCGCGGGCCAGTTCGAGGTCGAGGGCCTCGCGGCGGATGCGCTGGTCGATGTAGAGGAGCACGGTGACGCCCGCCGTGATCGGGAACGTGATCATGGAGCCGATCACCGAGCCGATGCCGCTGACGATGAGGAACGTCCAGCCCAGGCTGGCCACACCGGTGTTGAGCCAGCCGGTGATGCCGTCGCCGCTGAGGGCCGCGGCGAGGAAGGTGAAGGGGATGACGATGATCGAGGCGACGACGTTCGCGATGATCGTGGCGAGCAGCTGGATGCCGAAGATCCGCCACCAGGTGCCCCGGACCAGCTTCGCGGAGCGGCTCATCGCCTTCTTGATGCCCTGCTTCTCCAGCATCAGGGCGGGCGAGGCCAGGGAGAAGCGGATCATCAGCCACAGGGCGACGATGCCGGCGCCGATGACGCCCAGGACGGTCAGGGCGACGCCCGGCCCGGTGCTCCCGGCGGCGGCGATGAGGATGCCGGGCAGGGTGCCCACGGTGACGATGCCGGCGGTGATGAGCAGCAGCAGGCAGATGAGGCCGAACAGTTTGAGGACCTGAGGGCGGGCGTCCCGCCAGGCCTCGCCGATGGTGACCGACTTGCCGAGCACGGCGCGGCTGGTGACGGTGGTGAGCAGGGCGGTCGCGATGACGGTGCCGACCAGGGAGATCACGAAGATCACGCTGGAGTTGAGCAGCGCGTCGCCCATGGCGCGGCTCAGCTCGCTGAGGGTGGCGCTCGGGTCGTCGAGGGCCTCGGTGCTGGAGTCGTCCAGGACGAGGCCCTGGAACAGCACGACGATGACCTCGGTGAGGACGGCGACGGTCAGGGAGATGCCCAGGACCGTGCGCCAGTGGGTGCGCATGGTGGAGACGGCGCCGTCGAGGATCTCGCCGACGCCGAGCGGGCGGAGGGGGATGACGCCGGGCTTGGCGGCCGGCGGGGGGCCGCCCCAGCCGCTTCCCCAGCCGCCGTAGCCACCGGGGTGTCCGTGGTTGCCGGGGCCGCCGGGGCCGTAGCCGCCAGGGCCACCGGGGCCGTACCCGCCGGGCGGCTGGGTGTCCCAGCCCGGGCCGGGCGGCGGGGGCGGGGGAGCCTGGCCGGGGCCGGCCGGGCCGCTCGGGGCGGACCACTGGGCCGGTGGCGGCTGCTCCTTGGACCACTGCGGGCCGGGGCCCTGCGGGGTCTGGCCCGGCTGGCCCGGCTGGTCGGCGGGCTGTGCGGGACCGGGGCGGTCTTCGGGCTCGGCAGGGCCGGACGCGTCAGGCTTCTGCCCGTCGGACGGGGCGGATCCGGGCGAGGCCCAGCCCGGAGTGTCGTTCATCGTCGCTCCTTCACGGTGCCCGTCCGCGGTCGCGGCGGCAGGTTGGCAGCCATCGTGCCATGGGGTGGTCTTGGTGTGACCGGCCGCGGTATGGGCTGCGTACCTTCAATTGTCCGCTCGAAAGGGGGCAGACTGACCGCATGGCTGATCAGTACGCGTACAGCGGCGATGACAAGCGGCCGACCGAGATCCCGGCGATCCGCTGGGAAGAGCCACCGGAAGGGCCCGTTCTGGTTCTGCTGGACCAGACGAGGCTGCCCGCGGAGGAGGTCGAACTGGTCTGTACGGACGCGCCCGCGCTGGTGGAGGCGATCCGCTCGCTCGCCGTGCGCGGGGCGCCCCTGCTCGGCATCGCGGGGGCGTACGGCGTCGCGCTCGCCGCCGTGCGGGGCTTCGACGTGGACGAGGCCGCGGCCGCGCTGGCGAGTGCCCGGCCGACCGCGGTGAACCTGGCTGTCGGGGTGCGCCGGGCGCAGGCGGCCCACGAGGCCGCGCTCGCCAAGGGAGGCGACGTCCGGCAGGCGGCCGCGGCGGCGCTGGCCGCGGCGCGGCAGCTGCACCGGGAGGACGCCGAGGCCAGTGGGCGGATGGCCGAGCACGGGCTGGCGCTGCTGGACGAGCTGCTGCCCGGTGGTGGGCACCGGATCCTCACCCACTGCAACACCGGTTCGCTGGTGTCGGGCGGTGAGGGCACGGCGTTCGCGGTGGCGCTCGCCGCGCACCGGGTGGGCCGGCTGCGGCGGCTGTGGGTGGACGAGACGCGTCCGCTGCTGCAGGGCGCGCGTCTGACGGCGTACGAGGCGGCCCGCAGCGGGATGGCGTACACGCTGCTCACCGACAACGCGGCGGGGTCGCTGTTCGCCGCGGGTGAGGTGGACGCGGTGCTGATCGGGGCGGACCGCATCACGGCGGACGGTTCGGTGGCGAACAAGGTCGGGAGTTATCCGCTGGCGGTGCTGGCGCGGTACCACCATGTGCCGTTCATCGTGGTGGCGCCGGTGACGACCGTGGACCTGGACACGGCGGACGGGGCGTCCATCGAGGTGGAGCAGCGTCCTGGGCACGAGGTGACGGAGGTGGTGGCGCCGCAGGTGCCGGTGGCCGGTGCGGAGGCGGGCGGTGGGATTCCGGTGGCGCCGCTGGGGACGCAGGCGTACAACCCGGCGTTCGACGTGACGCCGCCGGAGCTGGTGACGGCGATCGTCACCGAGGAGGGTGCCGTTTCGCCCGTCACGGCCGAGGCGCTCGCCGAGGTGTGTGGCCGGTCGCGCCGGGTGGCGTCGGGCTGAGTCGAGCGGCTGCCGGAGCGTGTGCCCGGGGGGTGCGGGCTCCGGCGTGCCTGCCCGTCATGCCGTGGCCGCGGAGGTCGTCGAAGATCGGCGGCGGCGGGAAGGAGGGCAGACAGTGGCGCTCCCTGCGACTATGGTCACTGGCCGGTGACCTACCTCACCACTGCCTTCGCCACTGTTATGAGAATGGGATGATGTCGTTTATGAAGGGACGAGTCCTTGTCGTCGACGACGACACCGCACTGGCCGAGATGCTCGGCATCGTGCTGCGTGGTGAGGGTTTCGAGCCGTCTTTCGTGGCCGACGGCGACAAGGCGCTGGCCGCCTTCCGCGAGTCCAAGCCCGATCTGGTGCTGCTTGACCTGATGCTGCCCGGCCGGGACGGGATCGAGGTGTGCCGTCTGATCAGGGCGGAGTCCGGGGTGCCGATCGTGATGCTCACGGCGAAGAGCGACACGGTCGACGTCGTCGTGGGCCTGGAGTCGGGCGCGGACGACTACATCGTGAAGCCGTTCAAGCCGAAGGAGCTGGTGGCCCGGATCCGGGCGCGCCTGCGGAGGTCGGAGGAGCCCGCTCCGGAGCAGCTCGCCATCGGTGACCTGGTCATCGACGTGGCCGGGCACTCCGTGAAGCGGGACGGGCAGTCGATCGCGCTGACGCCGCTGGAGTTCGATCTGCTGGTCGCGCTGGCGCGCAAGCCGTGGCAGGTGTTCACGCGCGAGGTGCTGCTGGAGCAGGTGTGGGGTTACCGGCACGCGGCGGACACGCGTCTGGTGAACGTGCACGTGCAGCGGCTGCGCTCCAAGGTCGAGAAGGACCCGGAGAAGCCGGAGATCGTGGTGACGGTCCGTGGTGTCGGGTACAAGGCAGGGCCGAGCTGACATGTCCGGCGACAGTGCCGCTTCGGCGCCCGGCCGGTCCGGGGCCCGCCCGGGGCGGCCTGTCGGGCGGAAGAAGCCCGGCTCCCGCTGGGCGCGGTTCCTGGAGAGCGGGCTGCTGCAGGGCGGCGTCCAGGGCAGTCCGGTCATCCGGCTGTTCATGCGGTGGGTGCGTCGGCCGTTGCTGCCCGTCATGCGGCTGTGGCGGCGCAACATCCAGCTCAAGGTCGTCGTCACCACGCTGCTGATGTCGCTGGGCGTGGTCCTGCTGCTGGGCTTCGTGGTGATCGGGCAGGTACGCAACGGCCTGCTGGACGCCAAGGTGAAGGCGTCCCAGAGCCAGGCCACGGGCGGGTTCGCGGTGGCCAAGCAGCGGGCCGAAGAGGCGCCGAGCGGCTCCGGCGACGATGTGACCACGGTGGACGGCCGTCCCGCGCAGAACGTCATCCAGTGGATGAGCGACCTGGTCTCCTCGCTGTCCAGCGGCGGTCAGGGTGCCTTCGACGTGGTCACGCTTCCGGCCTCCGACGCGGACGGCACGGGCGGACGCGGGCCGCGTGCCTCCGGTGAGGTCGACTGGAGCAAGAGCGTGCCCGCCGACCTGCGCGAGCGGATCGGCAGCAGTACGACGGCCGCGCAGAGCTACACGCGGATCACCTACAACAACGCGACCAAGGACTCCCAGCCGGGCCTGGTCATCGGCAAGCAGGTCAACGATCCGAACGGCGACCCGTACCAGCTGTACTACCTCTTCCCGCTGACGCAGGAGGAGAAGTCGCTGAGCCTGGTCAAGGGCACGCTGGCGACGGCCGGGTTGTTCGTGGTGGTGCTGCTGGGGGCCATCGCCTGGCTGGTCGTGCGGCAGGTCGTCACGCCGGTGCGGATGGCGGCGGGGATCGCGGAGCGGCTGTCGGCCGGGCGGCTCCAGGAGCGGATGAAGGTCACCGGCGAGGACGACATCGCGCGGCTCGGCGAGGCCTTCAACAAGATGGCGCAGAACCTCCAGCTGAAGATCAGCCAGCTGGAGGACCTGTCGCGGATGCAGCGCCGGTTCGTCTCGGACGTGTCGCACGAGCTGCGCACGCCGCTGACGACGGTGCGGATGGCCGCGGACGTCATCCATGAGGCGCGGGAGGACTTCGACCCGGTGACCGCGCGGTCGGCGGAACTGCTCGCGGACCAGCTGGACCGGTTCGAGTCGCTGCTCGCGGACCTGCTGGAGATCAGCCGTTTCGACGCGGGCGCCGCGGCGCTGGAGGCGGAGCCGATAGACCTCAGGGACGTCGTACGGAGGGTGGTCAGCGGGGCCGAGCCGCTCGCGGAGCGCAAGGGCACGCGGATCCGCGTCCTCGGCGACCAGCAGCCCGTCGTCGCCGAGGCCGACGCCCGGCGCGTGGAGCGCGTGCTGCGCAACCTGGTCGTCAACGCCGTCGAGCACGGCGAGGGCAACGACGTGGTCGTCAAGCTCGCCGCGGCCGGCGGCGCGGTCGCGGTCGCGGTGCGGGACTACGGGGTCGGACTCAAGCCGGGTGAGGCGACCCGGGTGTTCAGCCGCTTCTGGCGGGCCGACCCGGCACGCGCGCGTACCACGGGCGGTACGGGGCTGGGGCTGTCCATCGCCCTGGAGGACGCGCGGCTGCACGGCGGCTGGCTGCAGGCGTGGGGCGAGCCGGGCGGCGGCTCGCAGTTCCGGCTGACGCTGCCCAGGACCGCCGACGAGCCGCTGCGGGGCTCCCCGATACCGCTGGAGCCCAAGGACTCACGGCGGAACCGGGGGTTCGACGACGCGGGACTGCCGTGCGGCGGCGGGGACGGCGAGAAGCGGGCGACCGTGCCGGCGCAGCCCGCGAACGGGCCGGTGCCCCCGCGGGCGAAGCAGGACCCCATACCGCCGCGGGCGGCTGCCGCCGCGGCCGATCCGACGGCCCTGCCGGGCAACGGCGCGCGCGTGGTGCCACGGCCCGCCTCGGGGACGCGACGGCAGGACGACGCGGGGGCGGCGGAGCCGTCGACGCGTGACAGGGATGTGAGTGGTCCGGCGGGGGCCACCGGCGACGGCGTGGCGGGCGACCCGGCCGGCGCCGAACGGGGACCTGTCGTGAACGGGCCCCGGGAAGCGCACCGGGACGAGGAAACCGCAGCCCCGGGCGGGGAGACCGAGCCGGGGGACGCGAAGAGGCAAGGGGAGGCATCACGTGGGCGCTGACCGCGAGGGGCGCGGCAGGCGTACGCCCGCGCGTGTGATGGCGTACGCCGCCGGCGGCGTCCTGCTGCTGGCGGGGTGTGCCTCGATGCCGGACGGCGGGGACCTGCGCAGTGTGGAGTCCACCCCGCGCCAGGAGAGCCAGGTGCGGGTGTTCGCCGTCCCGCCCGGCGAGGACGCGCCCCCCTCGGAGATCGTGCAGGGCTTCCTGGAGGCGCTCACCAGCGACGATCCGGACTACAAGACGGCACGCCAGTACCTGACGGGCGAGGCCGCGAAGACCTGGCGGCCGGAGCTGTCCGCGACGGTGCTGAAGGATGGGCCGGGCGCCAAGCCCGAGGGGACGGGTGGCCGGGAGGACACCGGCGACATCACGTACCGGCTGACCGGTACCAAGGTCGCCACCGTGGACGCGCAGCAGGCGTACGCGCCCGCCACCGGGGAGTACGGCAGGACCGTGCACCTGACGCAGGACGACAAGACCGGGCAGTGGCGGATCGACGTGCTGCCGCAGGGCGTCGTCATGGGCGAGTCGGACTTCCAGCGCAACTACATGTCCGTCGACAAGTACTACCTCGCTTCGAACACCGTTGCGGCCGGGGAGGACTCGCAGCCCACGGCGGTCGCCGACCCCGTCTACGTGCGGCGGCGCGTGGATCCCATGACGCAGACGGTGCGGTCCCTGCTCAACGGACCCACGCGCTGGCTCGGGCCCGTGGTCCGGTCCAGCTTCCCCACCGGTACGGCGCTGGCCAAGGACGCCGGCACGCTGACGCCCGACGACCGGAACAAGCTGACGGTCCCCCTCAACGACAAGGCCGCGGGCATCGGAACCAACCGGTGCCATGAGATGGCGGCCCAGATGCTGTTCACGCTGCGGGACCTCAGCCCCGCGGTGGACGAGGTGGAGCTGCGGGCCGACGGTACGGAGCTGTGCGCGCTCACGCAGGGGGCGGCCGAGGCGGCGGCCTTCCGCAGCTCGGCACGGCCACCCGACTACCTGTACTTCGTCGACGGCAAGGACCGGCTCGTACGCATCCCCGCGGGCAACAGCGGCACCAAGCCGGACCCCGCGCCGGGGGCGCTCGGCGAGGGCGACACGGCGCTGCGCTCGGTCGCGGTCTCGCGCGACGAGCACACCGCGGCCGGCGTCAGCCTCGACGGCAAGTCGCTCTACGTGGGGTCGCTGGTCTCGGGCGGTTCGCTGGGCGAGCCGGTGCTGCGCAGCCACGGCCGGACCGAGTCGGACCGGCTGACCACCCCCAGCTGGGACGCGGACGACGGCCTGTGGGTGGCCGACCGGGACCCGGAGGATCCCCGGCTGCTGCTGTTCGAGGACGGCAAGGGCGAGCCCCTGGAGGTGCGCACGCCGCACCTGGACGGGCGGATCCAGGCCGTGCGGGTGGCCGCCGACGGGGTGCGGATCGCGCTCGTCGTGGAGAAGGGCGGCAAGAAGACGCTGCTCATCGGGTTGATCGAGCGGGACGAGAAGCCGGGCGAGAAGCCGGCCGTCAGGGTGGTCGAACTGCGCTCCGCGACTCCGGAGCTGGAGAAGGTCACGGCCATGTCGTGGGCCGGGGACAGCCGCCTCGTGGTGGTCGGACGCGAGCACGGGGGCGTGGAGCAGATGCGGTACGTCCAGGTCGACGGCTCCACCCCGGACGTGCCGGCACCCGCGGCCCTGACCGGCGTCAAGGAGGTCACGGCCGCCGAGGACGACCAGCTGCCGCTGGTGGCGTACTCGGTGGACGGGATCGTCCGGCTGCCGTCGGGTGCGCAGTGGCAGAAGGTGACGGAGGGGACGGCGCCGGTCTATCCGGGGTGAGGCGTGGGCACCGCGGGCACCCGGGGGCCCCGGATTGGCCCCCGGCAGGACGGCCATCACTCGTGTGAGGGACGGGCGGATCGGCGAGCCGTGACTTGTCCACAGGCGCTCGTCGGTGGTTTTCCACAGGGGTGGCCGGGGCGGGCCCGGGTCGGCACAGTGGTGTCCATGCGGGGGTGGTGGCAGGACCTCACCGACCTGGTGCTGCCGGGGGAGTGCGGGGGCTGTGGGAGGCCTCGTGCGGTGCTCTGCGCTCAGTGCCGTGCGGTGCTGAGCGCAGCCGCGGTGAGTCGCGTGCGGCCAGTGCCGGAGCCGCCCGGGTTGCCGGTGGTGCACGCGGCCGCTCGGTACGCGGACGAGGTCCGGGCGACACTGCTGGCCCACAAGGAGCGGGGCGCCCTGGCACTCGCGGCTCCGCTCGGGGTGGCCCTGGCCGGAGCGGTCATGGCCGGTCTTCAGGGGGCCTCGGCCTCGGTGGGGGCCGGGATGGTGTCGTCGCGGTGGAGCGGGGCTCCCGTGCTGCTCGTGCCGGTGCCGTCCGGGCGGCGGGCGGTGCGGGCCCGGGGACATGATCCGGCGCGGCGGATCGCGCTCGCGGCGGCGGGCCGGCTGCGCGGGAGCGGGATCCCGGCCCGGGTGCTCGGCGTGCTGCGGCAGAAGCGGGCCGTGGCCGACCAGTCGCGGCTCAACTCCAGCCAGCGGCAGGGCAATCTCGCGGGCGCGCTCGCGGTGGCGCCCGGTGCCGCCCGGCTGCTCTGCGAGGGCCCGGTCGTCCTCGTCGACGACGTGATGACCACGGGAGCGTCCCTGGCGGAGGCCGCGCGGGCGGTGCGGGCGGCGGGGCCGATTTCGAACGCTGGGTGGACCGCGGCCGTGTACGAGGGAGAGACATGGGAAAGCAGAGAGGAACAGAACGTCGGATCAACGCGAGAGAGGACGGGCCGGCGGCCCGGCCGGCCGGGAATCGCGGGCGCGGGCGGCGCCGGCGGAGTCGTTGACGTGGTGTGCGCGGCAGTGGTCGCGGCGTCACCGGAGTCTTTCCAAATAAACCGGAACTGACTGAGATCTTGCGTCGTTGCAGGTAACGAGAGGGCCTATTCACCTGAACGGAGGTACGCCGCGGTAGAGGGTGACGACATCCGTCCGGGCGAGATATGTTCGGTTGAGAGGGAAAGCCGCAGGCCACACCTCTCAAATCCGAATGCCGTGCTGCGGGTTTTTCTTCATCACTCGCGCCGGTGGAGTGGAGATCTCGCCCCCGGGGGAGGAGGTGGAAGTCACCGAGTCCGAGGTTCCGGGGTTCACCGGAGCCTGGTGCAAAAAGGGAGATGCTCCGCAGCGAGGCGGAGCGATCCGGGAACGGAGTTCTGCGTGGACATCGTCGTCAAGGGCCGCAAGACCGAGGTGCCCGAGCGGTTCCGGAAGCACGTGGCCGAGAAGCTGAAGCTGGAGAAGATCCAGAAGCTCGATGGCAAGGTGATCAGCCTCGACGTCGAGGTGTCCAAGGAGCCCAACCCGCGGCAGGCCGACCGCTGTGACCGAGTGGAGATCACCCTCCGCTCCCGTGGTCCGGTGATCCGGGCGGAGGCAGCGGCGAGCGATCCGTACGCGGCGCTCGACCTGGCGGCGGAAAAGCTGGAAGCCCGACTGCGCAGGCAGCACGACAAGCGGTTCTCGCGCCGTGGCGCGCGCCGGATTCCGGCCGCCGAGGTCGCCGACCACGTCCCGGGTGTGGCGACGCTCAACGGGAACGGCCTGGTGACGGCCTCCGAGGAAGAGCCGGAAACCGTGCCCACGAAGAAGATCGGCTCGCTGGAAGTACAAGGTGACGGCCCCATCGTCGTCCGCGAGAAGACCCACGTCGCAGCCCCCATGACCCTCGACCAGGCTCTCTACGAGATGGAGCTGGTCGGGCACGACTTCTACCTGTTCGTCGACTCCGAGACCAAGGAACCGAGTGTCGTCTACCGACGGCACGCCTATGACTACGGCGTGATCCATCTCAGCACGGACACGATGGTCACACAGGCGCACTCCCCCGAGGCGGGCGGTGCGCTCGGCGGCTGACCGTGCCGGGTGACAGCGGAGAAGGTGCCCCTGGAGCGCGTGTGCGCCCCCAGGGGCACCCCTGTGCGACCACTTCGCGCCCCGCTCCGTCACCCCGGCGCCGCCCGGGCATGAAATCATGGTGGCCACAGCCCAACCGGTGGGTCGTTGCTCTGGGTTGGCGATGGCTCAGGACCACAGGCCACAGCCTTCAGGGGGAGGAACGATGGCGGACAGCTTCGGACCGATGCGTGACGGGGATGCCGACGACGGCGTCGTCGGCATGGGCCCGGACACGGAGACTCCACGCAAGGAACCCATCAGAGTCCTTGTCGTGGACGACCACGCCCTGTTCCGCCGTGGCCTGGAGATCGTGCTCGCCGCCGAGGAGGACATCCAGGTCGTCGGCGAGGCGGGCGACGGCGCCGAGGCGGTCGAGAAGGCCGCCGATCTGCTGCCCGACATCGTTCTGATGGACGTACGGATGCCCAAGCGCGGTGGCATCGAGGCGTGCACCTCCATCAAGGAGGTGGCACCCAGCGCCAAGATCATCATGCTGACGATCAGCGACGAGGAAGCCGATCTCTACGACGCCATCAAGGCGGGCGCGACCGGTTATCTCCTCAAGGAGATCTCCACGGACGAGGTGGCCACCGCCATTCGCGCGGTCGCCGACGGACAGTCGCAGATCAGCCCGTCCATGGCGTCGAAACTGCTCACCGAGTTCAAGTCGATGATCCAGCGCACGGACGAGCGCCGGCTGGTGCCGGCGCCGCGTCTGACCGACCGTGAACTTGAAGTCCTCAAGCTCGTCGCCACGGGAATGAACAACCGTGACATCGCCAAGGAGTTGTTCATCTCCGAGAACACCGTGAAGAACCACGTGCGCAACATCCTGGAGAAGCTGCAGCTGCACTCCAGGATGGAGGCGGTGGTGTACGCGATGCGGGAGAAGATCCTCGAGATCCGTTAGCTCTCGGTCTCGGTCTCGGTCTCGGTCTCAGCCGAGAATGCCGGCCAGTTCCTTCACGAGGGGTTCGCGCAGGTCCGGGGCGTCGACGCGGTCCACGCGCACGTCCGTGCAGTCGACCCAGGTCGCCGCCTCGGCCAGGGCCTGGGCGACGGACGGGACCGCCTTCGGGCCGTCGAGCGTGACCTGCTTGGCGACCAGCGTGCGGCCCTCGCGGGCGGGATCCACGCGGCCCACGAGCCGGCCGCCGGCCAGGACCGGCATCGCGAAGTAGCCGTGCACCCGCTTCTGCTTGGGGACGTAGGCTTCCAGGCGGTGCGTGAAGCCGAATATCCGCTCCGTGCGCGCCCGCTCCCAGATCAGGGAGTCGAAAGGCGACAGCAGCGTTGTGCGGTGACGGCCGCGCGGGGGTGTCTCCAGAGCCGCGGGATCGGCCCAGGCGGGCTTGGCCCAGCCCTCGACCGTGACCGGGACCAGGCCCGAGTCGGCGATCACCGCGTCGACCTGCTCGCCCTTGAGACGGTGGTAGTCGGCGATGTCCGCGCGGGTGCCGACGCCGAGGGCCTGGCCCGCCAGGCGGACCAGGCGGCGCAGGCACTCGGTGTCGTCCAGCTCGTCGTGCAGCAGGTCGTTCGGGATGGCGCGTTCCGCGAGGTCGTAGATCCGCTTCCAGCCGCGGCGTTCCACGCACACCACCTCGCCGTACATCAGGGCGCGTTCGACGGCGACCTTGGAGCCGGACCAGTCCCACCAGTCGTTCGTCTTCTTCGCGCCGCCCAACTCGGTCGCGGTCAGGGGGCCTTCGGCGCGGAGCTGTGCGATGACCTGGTCGTAGGCGCCGTCCGGGAGTTCGTGGTTCCAGTGCGGGCGGTTGCGGTAGGCGCGGCGGCGGAAGGCGAAGTGGGGCCACTCCTCGATGGGGAGGATGCAGGCCGCGTGGGACCAGTACTCGAAGGAGTGCGTGTCCTTCCAGTACGCGTTCTCCACTGTCTTTCGGCCCACCGCGCCCAGGCGGGCGTACGGGACGAGTTCGTGGGAGCGGGCCAGGACCGAGATCGTGTCGAGCTGTATCGCGCCCAGGTGGCGGAGGACGCCGCGGACGCCGGAGCGGCGGTCGGGGACGCCGAGGAAGCCTTGGGCGCGGAGGGCGATTCTGCGGGCCTCGTCTGCGGTGAGCTCTGCTGTGGGGCGCGGGGTGGTCATGGGTCCGCACGATAGGGGGTGGGACTGACAGTGGGGGGTGCCTGCGGGGTTGGTTCGTGGTGCAGGACGTGGCGGCTGGGGCGGGGTGGGTGCGCGACCCGGCGCAGCGGGGCGCCGCTGCGCCGGCCCGTGCCGCCCTAGCGGCACGATTGCCCGCAGCTAGGGAGCGGGTAGGTACGGTGCCGTCGACGGGAGGCCCAGGTCCGATGGGAGCAAGGAGCCGATCCAGGTGTCTCGGCGTACTCCCTTGTTGTTCGTCGCGGCGCGCAGCGTGCCCTCGATCGTGAAGCCCGCTCTTTCCGCCACCGCGCGCGAGGCCCGGTTGCCCACCTCCGCGCGCCATTCGATGCGGTCGAGCGCGGCGTGGACGAAGGCCCAGCGGCAGGCGGTGAGGGCGGCTTCCGTGATGTAGCCCCGGGAACGGTGCTGCTTCGCGGTCCAGAAGCCGATCTCGCCCATGCCCAGGGCGCGCAGGGTGATGCCGAGCATGCCCGCCAGCTCCCCGGAGGGGAGGAAGACGCCGAAGGTGAACATGGAGCCGTCCGCCCAGCCGTCGGGAGCCAGCTGTTCCGTGAAGCTCTGGGCGTGCTCGCGGAGGTAGGGGGAGGGGATCGTGGTCCAGCGCTGGATGTCGGGGTCCTGACAGGCGTCGTACACCGCGTCGGTGTCCTGGGGTCCCACCGTGCGCAGCAGGAGGCGGTCCGTGGTGAGGGTGACGGGGTCCATCGGCCGATTCTCTCGGAGGCGGCCATAGGTGCCATGTGTTTGCCCTCGGTGAGGGAGTGATCACGCCTGGTGCAATTCGGTGGCGGGATGCGGCACTATCCGTGGGGCGCGGACGTTGTCCCCTTTGAAGCAGACGTGAATCAGAATGGAAGCAGCGGACGGTCGCCGTCACGGCAGGCCCTCCCGGCGCGGTGGGGTCCTCGCATACGATGGCCGTTGCTCAGTAAGTCAAGTGGTAACCGACCGTCCCAGGCCCGACCGGCAAGGAGACCAACCCCCGTGTCCGTCCTCTCGAAGATCATGCGTGCAGGCGAAGGCAAGATCCTGCGCAAGCTGCACCGCATCGCGGACCAGGTCAACTCCATCGAAGAGGACTTCGTCGACCTCTCCGACGCCGAGCTGCGGGCCCTCACCGATGAGTACAAGCAGCGGTACGCCGACGGTGAGAGCCTGGACGACCTGCTGCCCGAGGCCTTCGCCACCGTCCGCGAGGCCGCCAAGCGCGTCCTGGGCCAGCGTCACTACGACGTGCAGATGATGGGCGGCGCCGCCCTGCACATGGGCTACGTGGCCGAGATGAAGACCGGTGAGGGCAAGACCCTCGTCGGCACGCTGCCGGCGTATCTGAACGCGCTGTCCGGCGAAGGCGTCCACATCATCACGGTCAACGACTACCTGGCCGAGCGCGACTCCGAGATGATGGGCCGCGTCCACCGCTTCCTGGGTCTGAGCGTCGGCTGCATCCTCGCCAACATGACGCCGGCTCAGCGCCGAGAGCAGTACGCCTGCGACATCACGTACGGCACGAACAACGAGTTCGGCTTCGACTACCTGCGCGACAACATGGCGTGGTCCAAGGACGAGCTCGTCCAGCGCGGCCACAACTTCGCCATCGTCGACGAGGTCGACTCCATCCTCATCGACGAGGCCCGTACGCCGCTGATCATCTCCGGCCCGGCCGACCAGGCCACCAAGTGGTACGGCGACTTCGCCAAGCTGGTGAAGCGCCTCAAGCGCGGCGAGGCCGGCCAGCCCCTCAAGGGCATCGAGGAGACCGGCGACTACGACGTCGACGAGAAGAAGCGCACGGTCGCCATCCACGAGTCCGGTGTCGCCAAGGTCGAGGACTGGCTGGGCATCGACAACCTCTACGAGTCGGTGAACACCCCTCTGGTGGGCTACCTGAACAACGCCATCAAGGCCAAGGAGCTCTTCAAGAAGGACAAGGACTACGTCATCATCGACGACGAGGTCATGATCGTCGACGAGCACACCGGACGTATCCTCGCCGGCCGCCGTTACAACGAGGGCATGCACCAGGCGATCGAGGCGAAGGAAGGGGTGCCGATCAAGGACGAGAACCAGACGCTCGCCACGATCACCCTGCAGAACTTCTTCCGCCTCTACAAGCGCCACGACCACAACGGCAAGGAACAGCCCGGTCTGTGCGGCATGACCGGTACGGCCATGACCGAGGCCGCCGAGTTCCACCAGATCTACAAGCTCGGCGTGGTGCCGATCCCGACCAACCGGCCGATGATCCGCAAGGACCAGTCGGACCTGATCTACCGGACCGAGGTCGCCAAGTTCGAGGCGGTCGTCGACGACATCGAGGAGAAGCACCGCAAGGGTCAGCCGATCCTCGTCGGAACCACCTCCGTCGAGAAGTCCGAGTACCTCTCGCAGCAGTTGAGCAAGCGCGGCATCCAGCACGAGGTGCTCAACGCCAAGCAGCACGACCGGGAGGCGACGATCGTCGCCCAGGCCGGCCGCAAGGGCGCCGTCACGGTGGCCACGAACATGGCCGGTCGTGGTACGGACATCAAGCTCGGAGGCAACCCCGAGGACCTCGCCGAGGCCGAGCTGCGCCAGCGCGGCCTCGACCCCGAGGAGCACATCGAGGAGTGGGCGCACGCCCTGCCCGAGGCGCTGGAGCGGGCCGAGAAGGCCGTCAAGGCGGAGAAGGATGAGGTCGAGAAGCTCGGCGGGCTCTACGTGCTCGGCACCGAGCGGCACGAGTCGCGGCGGATCGACAACCAGCTGCGCGGTCGTTCCGGCCGTCAGGGCGACCCGGGCGAGTCCCGCTTCTACCTCTCCCTCGGGGACGACCTGATGCGGCTGTTCAAGGCCCAGATGGTCGAGCGCGTGATGTCCATGGCGAACGTGCCGGACGACGTGCCGATCGAGAACAAGATGGTCACGCGCGCGATCGCCTCCGCCCAGTCGCAGGTCGAGCAGCAGAACTTCGAAACGCGTAAGAACGTCCTGAAGTACGACGAGGTCCTCAACCGCCAGCGCGAGGTCATCTACGGCGAGCGCCGTCGTGTCCTGGAGGGCGAGGACCTGCACGAGCAGATCCAGCACTTCATGGACGACACCATCGACGCCTACGTCCAGGCCGAGACCGCGGAGGGCTTCCCGGAGGACTGGGACCTCGACCGGCTGTGGGGCGCCTTCAAGCAGCTCTACCCGTGCAAGGTCACCGTCGAGGAGCTGGAGGAGGCGGCCGGCGACCGGGCCGGGCTGACCGCCGAGTTCATCGGCGACTCCATCAAGGACGACATCCACGAGCAGTACGAGGCGCGTGAGGCGCAGCTCGGCTCCGAGATCATGCGTGAGCTGGAGCGCCGGGTCGTGCTGTCGGTCCTCGACCGCAAGTGGCGTGAGCACCTCTACGAGATGGACTACCTCCAGGAGGGCATCGGCCTGCGCGCGATGGCGCAGAAGGACCCGCTGGTCGAGTACCAGCGTGAGGGCTTCGACATGTTCACCGCCATGATGGAGGGCATCAAGGAGGAGTCCGTCGGCTACCTGTTCAACCTGGAGGTCCAGGTGGAGCAGCAGGTCGAGGAGGTCCCGGTCGAGGACGCCAAGCCCGTGGCCGACCTGGAGAAGCACGACGCCGTGCCGGCGCAGACGGGTGGTCGGCCGGAGATCCGTGCCAAGGGGCTCGACGTCCCGCAGCGGCGCAACCTCCACTTCTCCGCGCCGACCGTCGACGGCGAGGGCGGCACCATCGAGGGCGACTTCACCGAGGACGGCGAGCCGGTGCGTTCCGAGGCCGACGGCCTCACGCGCGCGGAGCGCCGCAAGCAGGCGAAGAGCCGGGGCCGCCGCAAGAAGTGAGTGACGGTGGCTGAGACACCGTAGTGGCTTGAAGGGCCGGACACCCTGAGGGTGTCCGGCCCTTCGGCATGAGGGGACCGGGGCGGTGGCCCCGGGCGGGCCGGAGGGTCAGTCGGCCTCGGCGCGGGGTGGGCGGGGGCCGCCCAGTTCCACCGCCGTGCAGCGCCAGCGGAGGTCCTGGCCGAGTTCCAGGCGGAAGGCCATGGCGCGCAGTTGGTCACCGGCGCCGATGCGGGCGAAGGCCTCGATGGCGCCGGGGCGGGGTTCGAAGTAGCCGATGTCCCGGACGACGGGGCGGGCGCCGCGTGTGCGCAGGGGGCCGCGCTCGGCCAGCCAGGCCAGTTCGTCGTAGGCGCGGCCACGGGTGTGGCGGAGCATCGAGTGGACGGGGCGGTGGCCGCTCAGGACGGCGAGGAGGAGGTCGGCGAAGAGGTCGGTGGGCAGGAGGTGGGGGTTCGCGGCGGCTCGGTGGGAGCGGGAGCCCTGCGCCGGAAGGCCGGGGGTGGGCTCTGAGGTGGGCCGGGTGGTGGCTGCCGTGGACGGCGGGGTGGTGCCGGCTGTCGTCCTGCGGGGTGTTGTGCGGGAGCGCGTGAGGGTCGGTGGGCGGGTGTCGGTGGGGCGGGTGTGAGGGCGTGGGGACCGGGAGGTCGCCGGGGGCCGCCCGCCGGCTGCGGCCCGGGTGCGGCCGGAGCCGCCGCCGGGGGTGCGGGGTGGTGCGGCGTTGCCGGAGGTCTGCGGTGGGGTGTCGGCTGCTGCGGCGTTGCCGGAGGTCCGCGGCGGGGTGCCGCCTGCTGTGGCCGGTGGGGTGGCGGAGCGAGGGTTCGCGCCTGCGGCGGCTCGGGGCGGGGTGTGGCCTGCTGCCGCTGGTGGGGTGGTGGTGCACGGGGTGGGCGGAGTGGTGGTGCGCGGGTTCGGGCTTCCGGCGGCTCCTGGCGGGGTGTGGCCTTCTGTCGCTGGTGGAGTGGAGGCGTTTCCGGTGGCCCGCGCGGAGGTGTTGTCCGTGGCGCGTGGGGTGGTGGCGCCGGGGGTGCGCTGGTCTCGGCGGGACGGTGGGCGGGTGGTCGGGCGGTGTGCCCTGGTCATGACCTTGTGCATGGGGGGTCCCCGTTCCGTGGGCCCGGCTGATACCGGGGAGTAACTTCGAGTTGCTGATCTTGTACGGGGCCGACGGGGGCAGGGGCAAGGGAGCGGGCTTCGGGTTCTGGGCGCCGAAATGTTCACCTATCCGGGTGATACGGGGGACGTGGAGCCCGTCAGTGCCGGGCCGCGCCGGGTGAATTCCGGGCCTGAGGTGGACGCGTTCGGCGTCAGCGGCCGGGACTCGAAAGGGGACGCCCCGCACGTATCCTGAAGGCCGTCCGGAGCTCTTGACCTTGAACACCGACCCTGAAACCGACCACGAAAGCGGCCAGCCATGCGTGTCTACGTGCCCCTGACCCTCCCCGGTCTCGCCGAGGCGTACAAGACGGGTGAGCTGGGAGCCGGGCCGTTCGTCGCGTACGCCGTGACGCCCGGGCTGCGCGAGTGGTACCTCTCCGACGACATCGAGGAACTGGAGTACGCCGCGCTGAGCCGGGCCGCGCTGGCCTCGCTGAGGCTGCTGGCGGCCGACCCGGAGGCGCCCCGGCGCCGGGTCGTGGTCGCCGTCGACATCGCCGACCGGGCCGCCGGCGCCGACCCCGACCGGGGGCTCGATCCGGCGGCGCTGGGTGAGGTGCGGGTCGCGGGTGCGGTACCGCTCGCCAAGGCGGCGTCGGTGCACGTCGACGCGGCGGACGCGGAGGCCGACGTGACGGCGGCCGCGGACGCGCTGCCGGCGGCGGACGGCGGGGACGACGACGCGCAGTTCGTCGTGGACGGCGCCGAGGACCACGAGCTGCTGTGGTTCGCCACGCAGGAGATCCCCAACCTGGTGGGCCGCGGGGACTGAGACGCTCCTGACCGGGGGCGCGTTTCGGGGACGCTCCTGACCGGGGGGCGCGTTGAGGTGCCGTTCTCTTGATTGTCAGTGGGGGCGGGTACGTTTTCGGGCATGGGGATGAAGACGGGCGCGCACATTGTCTGGGACTGGAACGGGACGCTGTTCCATGACATCGACGCGATCATCGGGGCGACGAACGCGGCCTTCGCCGAGCTGGGGCTGGAGCCGCTGACGCTGGAGAAGTACCGGGAGCTGTACTGCGTGCCGGTGCCGAAGTTCTACGAGCGGCTGATGGGGCGGCTGCCCACCGAGGCCGAGTGGGAGCTGATGGACGACATCTTCCACCGGTACTACGCGGAGCACCGGGTGACGTGCGGGCTGACGGTGGGCGCCGAGGAGCTGCTGGCCGGGTGGCGGTCGGCCGGGCGCAGCCAGTCGATCCTGAGCATGTACGTGCACGAGGAGCTCGTGCCGTTGGTGCGGGGGTTCGGCATCGAGCCGCACTTCATCCGGGTGGACGGGCGGACCGGGCCGTCCGGGGGCAGCAAGGCCGAGCACATGGTGCGGCATCTGGGGTCGCTGAGTGGGGTGGATCCTGAGCGGACCGTCGTGATCGGGGATGCGGCGGACGACGCGGTGGCCGCGCTGCATGTGGGGGCGCGGGCCGTGCTGTACACCGGGGGGTCGCACAGTCGGGCGAGTCTGGAGGCGGTGGGGGTGCCGGTGGTGGACACGCTGGAGGAGGCGGTCGAAGAGGCGGAGCGGCTGGCGGCGTAGGCAGAGTGCTCGGCGTTGCCGCTGATGCCGGGTGGACGCAGCCAGGTGCATCCGGCGTAGCGGCACTGTGCAGAACGTCAAACTTCCACGGCTGGTTTTGTACACATACGGCTCATGACGGGGGCCCTGTAAGGAGCGATAGCCTTGGTGGCGTGATCAGCGCGATAGTTCGCGGGGACGCCGACGTCCCTGCCCTGCGCCCGGAGAGCACGGACGACATCCGTGTCCGGGCGGCGGTCGCTGGTCTTCGCGGGCGGGACGGGGCATCGAGGACGCCCGGGACGCCGAGCACCACCCGGACCCAGGCGTCGCAGAGAGCAGCGTCACACCGGTGGAGCAGCTCAAGAATGGCTCAGACACCCCCGCTCTTCTCACCTTGCGGCATAGCGTCGGAACAGACCGGATACCCCGAGTCACGACGTGACGTCGCAAGCGCAGAGGCCGTACTTCCTTCTACGTCACGCAACGGCGCGCGACAGGAGCCAGAGGACAATGCAGACCAAGCTGGACGAAGCCAAGGCCGAGTTGCTCGAGAGGGCCGCCCGGGTAGCTGAGAACAGCCCGGTCGGGGGGCACCTACCGACCGGGTCGACGGGCGAGGAGACCCCAGACGCCCAGGAAGCTCCGGACCGCGAGTCCCTGCTCACGTTCCTCCAGCGTTACTACCTGCACACGGCCCCGGAGGACCTCACCGACCGCGACCCGGTCGACGTCTTCGGAGCCGCCGTATCGCACTACCGGCTGGCCGAGAACCGCCCCCAGGGCACGGCCAACGTGCGGGTGCACACCCCCACCGTGGAGGAGAACGGGTGGACGTGCAGCCACTCCGTCGTGGAGGTCGTCACCGACGACATGCCCTTCCTCGTCGACTCCGTCACCAATGAGCTGACGCGGCAGGGGCGAGGCATCCACGTCGTCATCCACCCCCAGTTCGTCGTCCGGCGCGATGTCACGGGCAAGCTCATCGAGGTGCTGCCCACGCCCGCGACCGGCGCCGGAGGCCTCCCGCACGACGCGCACGTCGAGTCCTGGATCCACGTCGAGATCGACCGCGAGACCGACCGGGCCGATCTGAAGCAGATCACCGCCGACCTGCTGCGCGTGCTGTCCGACGCCCGCGAGGCCGTCGAGGACTGGGGCAAGATGCGGGACGCGGCCATCCGGCTGGCGGAGGGGCTGCCGGACGAGTCCATCCCCGGCGACCTGCCCGGACCGCAGGTCGAGGAGGCCCGCGAGCTGCTGCGCTGGCTGGCCGACGACCACTTCACGTTCCTCGGCTACCGCGAGTACCAGCTGCGCGACGACGACTCCCTGGCCGCCGTCCCCGGCACCGGCCTCGGCATCCTGCGCGCCGACCCGCACCACTCCGACCAGGAGAGCCACCCGGTCAGCCCGTCCTTCGAGCGGCTGCCCGCCGACGCCCGCGCCAAGGCCCGCGAGCACAAGCTCCTCGTCCTGACCAAGGCGAACAGCCGGGCGACGGTGCACCGGCCGTCGTACCTGGACTACATCGGCGTCAAGAAGTTCGACGCCGACGGCAACGTCGTGGGCGAGCGGCGGTTCCTCGGGCTGTTCTCGTCCGCCGCGTACACCGAGTCCGTGCGCCGCGTCCCGGTCATCCGGCGCAAGGTCGAGGAGGTCCTCGAACAGGCCGGGTTCTCGCCCAACAGCCACGACGGGCGCGACCTGCTGCAGATCCTGGAGACGTACCCGCGCGACGAGCTGTTCCAGACCCCGGTCGACGAGCTGCGGTCCATCGTCACCTCCGTCCTCTACCTCCAGGAACGCCGGCGCCTGCGCCTCTACCTGCGCCAGGACGAGTACGGGCGCTACTACTCCGCCCTCGTCTACCTCCCGCGCGACCGCTACACCACGGCCGTCCGCCTGCGGATCATCGAGATCCTCAAGGAGGAGCTCGGCGGCATCAGCGTCGACTTCACGGCGTGGAACACCGAGTCGATCCTGTCCCGGCTGCACTTCGTGGTCCGGGTCCCGCAGGGCACCGAGCTGCCGGAGCTGTCCGACTCCGACAAGGAGCGCATCGAGGCCCGCCTGGTGGAGGCCGCCCGCTCCTGGGAGGACGCCTTCGCCGACGCGCTCAACGCCGAGCTCGGCGAGGAGCGCGCGGCCGAACTGATGCGCCGGTACGCGCACGCCTTCCCCGAGGGCTACAAGGCCGACCACAACCCCCGCGCCGCGGTCGCCGACCTCGTCCACCTGGAGCAGCTGAACGCCGAGGAGGGCAAGGACTTCGCGCTCAGCCTCTACGAGCCGGTGGGTGCCGCCCCCGAGGAGCGCCGCTTCAAGATCTACCGCACGGGCGACGCGATCTCCCTGTCGGCGGTGCTGCCGGTCCTCAACCGGCTCGGCGTCGAGGTCGTCGACGAGCGGCCGTACGAGCTGCGCTGCTCGGACCGCAGCGTGGCCTGGATCTACGACTTCGGCCTGCGCATGCCCCGCGCGAAGAGCGGCGGGGTGGACTACCTCGGCGACGACGCCCGCGAGCGGTTCCAGGACGCCTTCGCGGCCACCTGGACCGGCCAGGCGGAGAACGACGGCTTCAACGCCCTGGTGCTGAGCGCCGGGCTGAGCTGGCGCCAGGCGATGGTGCTGCGGGCGTACGCGAAGTACCTGCGCCAGGCGGCGTCGACGTTCAGCCAGGACTACATGGAGGACACCCTCCGCAACAACGTCCACACCACCCGGCTGCTCGTCTCCCTGTTCGAGGCGCGGATGTCGCCGGACCGGCAGCGCGCGGGACACGAGATCGTGGACGCGCTGCTGGAGGAGGTCGACGCGGCCCTCGACCAGGTCGCGAGCCTCGACGAGGACCGGATCCTCAGGTCCTTCCTCACCGTCATCAAGGCGACCCTGCGGACGAACTTCTTCCAGGAGGCCGCGGGCGGCAGGCCGCACGAGTACGTCTCCATGAAGTTCGACCCGCAGGCCATCCCCGACCTGCCCGCGCCGCGCCCGGCGTTCGAGATCTGGGTGTACTCGCCCCGGGTCGAGGGCGTGCACCTGCGCTTCGGCAAGGTCGCGCGCGGAGGCCTGCGCTGGTCCGACCGGCGGGAGGACTTCCGCACCGAGATCCTCGGCCTGGTCAAGGCGCAGATGGTGAAGAACACCGTCATCGTGCCGGTCGGCGCGAAGGGCGGCTTCGTCGCCAAGCAGCTGCCGGACCCGGCCGTGGACCGGGACGCCTGGATGGCGGAGGGGATCAGGAGCTACAAGACCTTCATCTCCGCGCTGCTCGACATCACCGACAACATGGTCGCGGGCGAGGTCGTGCCCCCGGCCGACGTCGTCCGGCACGACGAGGACGACACCTACCTCGTCGTCGCCGCCGACAAGGGCACCGCGACCTTCTCCGACATCGCCAACGAGGTCGCCGAGAAGTACAACTTCTGGCTCGGCGACGCCTTCGCCTCCGGCGGCTCCGCCGGCTACGACCACAAGGGCATGGGCATCACCGCCCGCGGCGCCTGGGAGTCCGTCAAGCGGCACTTCCGGGAGCTGGGCGTCGACACCCAGACCGAGGACTTCACGGTCGTCGGCATCGGCGACATGTCCGGTGACGTGTTCGGCAACGGCATGCTGCTCTCCGAGCACATCCGCCTGGTCGCCGCCTTCGACCACCGGCACATCTTCATCGACCCGAACCCGGACGCCGCCACCTCCTACGCCGAGCGCCGCCGCCTGTTCGAGCTGCCCCGCTCCAGCTGGGAGGACTACGACAAGGAGCTGCTGTCGCCCGGCGGCGGGATCTTCCCGCGCACGGCCAAGGCGATCCCGGTCAACGCGCACATCCGCGAGGCCCTCGGCATCGAGGCCAAGGTCACCAAGCTGACCCCGGCCGACCTGATGAAGGCCATCCTCCAGGCACCGGTGGACCTGCTCTGGAACGGCGGCATCGGCACGTACGTCAAGTCCTCGGCCGAGTCCCACGCCGACGTCGGCGACAAGGCCAACGACGCCATCCGCGTCGACGGCAAGGACCTGCGCGTCAAGGTCGTCGGCGAGGGCGGCAACCTCGGCCTCACCCAGCTCGGCCGGATCGAGTTCGCGCTGCACGGCGGCCGGATCAACACCGACGCCATCGACAACAGCGCGGGCGTGGACACCTCCGACCACGAGGTCAACATCAAGATCCTGCTCAACGGCCTGGTCACGGACGGCGACATGACCGTCAAGCAGCGCAACAAGCTGCTCGCCGAGATGACCGACGAGGTCGGCCGCCTGGTCCTGCGCAACAACTACGCGCAGAACACGGCGATCGCCAACGCCCTCGCCCAGTCCAAGGACATGCTCCACGCGCAGCAGCGCTTCATGAAGCACCTGGTCAGGGAGGGCCACCTCGACCGGGCGCTGGAGTTCCTCCCCACCGACCGGCAGATCCGCGAGCGGCTCGCCCAGGGCCAGGGCCTGACCGGGCCGGAGACGGCGGTCCTGCTGGCGTACACGAAGATCACGGTCGCCGAGGAGCTGCTGCACACCTCGCTGCCGGACGACCCGTACCTCAAGGGCCTGCTGCACGCCTACTTCCCGACCGAGCTGCGCGAGCAGTTCCCCGACCGGCTCGACGGCCACCCGCTGCGCCGTGAGATCACCACGACGGTGCTGGTCAACGACACGGTCAACACGGGCGGTACGACGTATCTGCACCGGCTGCGCGAGGAGACCGGGGCGTCGCTGGAGGAGATCGTGCGGGCGCAGACCGCGGCCCGGGCGATCTTCCGCCAGTCCCCGGTGTGGGACGGGGTCGAGGCGCTCGACAACAAGGTCGAGGCCGAGGTCCAGACCCGTATCCGGCTGCACGCCCGCCGCCTGGTGGAGCGCGGCACGCGCTGGCTGCTCAACAACCGGCCGCAGCCGCTGGAGCTCGCCGGGACCGTCGACTTCTTCGCCGAGCGGGTCGAGCAGGTCTGGTCGCAGCTGCCGAAGCTGCTGCGCGGCGCCGACCTGGAGTGGTACCAGAAGATCTACGACGAGCTGACGGGCGCCGGCGTCCCGGACGAGCTGGCCACGCGGGTGGCCGGCTTCTCCTCGGCCTTCCCGACGCTCGACATCGTCTCGGTCGCGGACCGCATGGGCCGGGAGCCGCTGGACGTCGCCGAGGTCTACTACGACCTGGCCGACCGGCTGCGCATCACCCAGCTGATGGACCGCATCATCGAGCTGCCCCGCGCGGACCGCTGGCAGTCCATGGCCCGCGCGGCGATCCGCGAGGACCTGTACGCGGCGCACGCGGCGCTGACCGCCGACGTCCTGGCGGTGGGCAACGGCACCTCGACGCCCGAGCAGCGCTACAAGGCGTGGGAGCAGAAGAACGCGGCGATCCTCGGCCGGGCCCGGACGACGCTGGAGGAGATCCAGAGCTCGGACGCGTTCGACCTCGCCAACCTGTCGGTGGCGATGCGCACGATGAGGACGCTGCTGCGGACGCATTCATGACGCTGCTGCGGAAGCATTCGTAGGGCGTACGGCATGGTGAGCGCCCCGGGCCGGCTGCCGGCCCGGGGCGCTCGTTCTTGGCCCGCCTTAGGGCGATTCGAGTGGAGGACTTACCGAATCCGGCTAAGGCTTGAGGCGTGACTGTGAACCTGTCCGAGGAGCGAGCGGCCGCTCCCGCCCTCCCCGTCAAGCGCGTCGTCCTCGAAGTGGTGAACTTCGCGGTGGTCGGCGGCAGCGGCGTCGCGGTGAACTTCCTGGTGTTCAACGTGCTCCTGCACGGCCTGCACTGGGCCGCCATGGTGGCGACCGTGCTGGCCAGCCTGGTCGCCATGGGAAGCAACTACCTCGGCTTCCGGTACTTCACCTACCGCGACAGGGCGTCGCGGACGAGGCGCCAGATCGCGCTGTTCTTCGTCTTCAGCGGAATCGGCGTCGCCCTGGAGAGCGGGCTGTTCTACGCCGGCTACCACGGGCTCGGGCTGGCCGGGCCCGTGGAGTCGAACCTGGTCAAGGCGGTTTCCATCGTGCTGGCGTCGGCCTTCCGGTTCCTCGTCTACCGCACCTGGGTGTTCCAGCACGATGCGCGCCGCGCCTAGACCGGCCGTCCTCGCCGCGCAGGCCGCCGCCGCGGTGGCCGTCCTGCTGCTGCTTCTCGTGATCGTCCGGCTGCCGTGGGCCGGGGACCTCGGGATGCACGCCGCCACCGTCCAGCGGCTGCGGCACGATCTCGTCGACCCGGGCAATCCGCTCGTCGACGCGGACACGCCGAGCCCGTACTACTCGCCCTGGATGCTGGTGCTCGGATGCGTCGCGCGGGTGAGCCGGCTGTCGGTCTTCGTGGTGCTGCGACTGGGGGCGCTGGCCGGTCTCGGGCTGCTGGTGACGGGGGTGTGGCGGTACGTACGGACGCTCGACGGCCATCGCGCCGCGCCCGCCCTGGCCGTGCTGAGCCTGCTGTTCCTGTGGGGGACGGCCCTGTTCAACTGGAGCGGCTTCCACGGGCTCAACTCGCTCGCGCTGACGGTGTCGTATCCGAGCGTGTTCGCGCTGGGCCTGGCGTTCCACCTCTGGGCGTGGCTGGGGCGGGCGGTGCGTCGGGACGCGGGGTGGAGGACGTGGCTGGGGCTGGGGGCGCTGTGGGCCGTGATTCTGCTGTGCCATCAGTTCTCCGGCGTGGTGGCCTCGCTGGGGGCGGTCGCGACGGTGCTCGCCGCGCGGCCGGGGCGGGGCACGTGGCTGCGGCTCGGGGGCGGGGTCGCGGTGGCGCTCGGGGTGCTGCTGCTGTGGCCGTACTACGACTTCTTCGCGCTGTTCGGAGCGGGGGACGGGCTGGAGGCGGTGCACCGGCCGCTGTACGAGGACCTGCTCGGGCGGTACTGGCTGGTGCTGCTCGGGGTGGTGGCCCTGGGGATGCGGTGGCGGCGGGACCGGTGGGATCCCCTGGTGCTGTTCTTCCTGCTGGGGGTGGTCGTGGTCGCGGCGGGCGGGCTGAGCGGGCACTACGCGTGGGGCCGGGCGCTGCCGGCCGCGCTGATCCCGGCGCAGCTCGCGGCGGCGCTGGAGGCGGTGACGGCCGGGCGGCGTGCGGTGCGGGCCGGGTGGGCGTGCGTGCTGGGCGCGGCGCTGGCCGCGGGGGCGTGGACGCAGGCCGGGACGCTCGGGTACGTGGTGCCGCGGGGGGAACTGCCGGAGGCCGTCGCGGAGAAGTACCGGCAGCCGTGGGCCGGGTACCACTGGATGACGCCGTGGGTGAGGTACGGGGACGTGGTGATGGCGCGGGCCGGGCGGCCGGCCCGGCAGATCCCGGCGTACGGGGCGTACACCGTGGCGCCCGGCTATCCCGACTTCTTCCTGCCGGACGAGGGGCGACGGGCGGAGGCCGTGCGCCGGTACTTCGCGGAGGGGACGCCGGACGGGGAGCGGGGGGAGATCCTGCGGGCGTACGGCGTGCGGTGGGTCGTGGCGGGGGCCTGGCTGGGGGAGGGTGCGCGGGGCGCCGGCTTGCGGGAGGTGGCTCGGGGGCCCGGAGGACAGGTGCTCTACGCCGTGGTGCGGTGACGCGTGCGGCGGCGGTGGTACGACAGCGTGACGGCGGCGAGGAGCGGCCCCCACAGGACCAGGGGCTGGTAGAGGATGCCGACGACCAGGTGGCCGGTGTCCGTCATGCCGTCGTGCGGGTACGTCCACCACCAGGGGATGCCGGCCCAGAGCGCGGTGAGGGCCAAGGCGCCGAGGCCGGCCGTGACGACGACGGGCCGGGTGGGGACCGCGCGTCCGCCGACGTACGGGACCCAGCGGGGCAGGGTTTCGCCCCAGGGGCGGACCAGGCCGATCGTCAGCAGGGCGAGGAGCTCGCTGACGACGCTGAGGACGACGAGCCAGAGTCTGGCGTCGGGTGACTGGAAGTCCGCGAAGCCTTCGGCCGTGTAGCCGGCGGGGTGGCCCAGGGCCAGGGCGATGCGCCAAAGGCCGCTGGGGAGTACGAGGAGGGCGGTGGCATGGGCCGCCCGGACGGCCCAGCGGGGTGGGGTGGTCGAGGTGGTCGGCGGTGGGGTCATGCGGATGATGCTGCCGAGTCGCGTGCCCTCGGGGCGTCCGCCTGGTGGGCGGGCCCGGCAGCCGGGGGGCGGAGGGGCGGGCGGGGTTCTCGTCCCTGGGGAGGAGCCGCAGGACCCCAGCCGGGAGCCGCGATACCGCAGCCAGGAGCCGCAGGACCCCAGCCAGGAGTCGCAGGACCGAAACCAGGCGCTACTTCAGCGCGCTCGCCACCAGCCGCGCCGCCCTCTTCACCCGGGGCCGGGCCAGGTGGCGTACCGCGGGGCGGATCAGAGTCGCCGTCATACCCGTCGGCTCCCAGCGGACCTGGAGGCGGCCGGGGCCGTGGCCCTCGGGTTCGAGGGTGAGGCGGTGGTGGGGGACGTGAGTGGTCAGGGTGGGGAACGTCAGGGGGGCCAGGAGGAGGCCCGTGTTGGTCAGGCCCTGGTGGTGCAGGCGGAGCAGGGGGTGGCGGATCCCGGTGAAGCCCTGGAGGGGGAGGGACGCCGCCGCCAGGTCCAGGTGGGCATGGCCCTCGAAGACGCCGGGGCGGACGGGCGAGAGGCGGAGGTCCACGCGGAGCCGACGGCCGCCCGGGGCGATGAGGAGTGTGGCCCGCTGGGGCCCTACGGGGAGGCGCAGGGCCGGGTCGTGGGTGCGGATCGTGAGGTCGATCGAGGCGCCGGGGCCCCGGGTGATCTCCGTGATCTCGTGGCGGAACTGGGCGCTCGGGAAGGGCCGCGTCTCCAGTTCCAGGTCCGAGATGTCGAGTTCGCGGCGGGACCAGGCGGAGGCGGGGATCCGGTCGCCCCAGTAGGTGCGGCCCTCCGCGTCCGTCGTCACCCGCCTGGGGGCGACCCCGTGGCCCAGCCCTCGGGCCGCCAGCGTGGCTTCCCGCAGGCGGCGGTCGCGGATCAGCTGGATCACCACGCGTTCGGCGCGCGGGAGGCGGGCGAACGCGCCGGGGGTGAGCGTGTCGAGGTAGGGGGTGACGAGGTCCGCGAAGGACGTCAGCCAGGCGTCGTCCCGGTAGGGCAGGTCACCGGCGTACATCCGGAAGTCGTGCTTGAGGAACTTGTGGTCCTTGTCCTCGCGGAGCGACTCGTGGCCGCTCTCGGCCAGGAACCTGTCGATGAGGTGCTGGACGTGGATCCGGTCGCGGACGTTGGCGAGCTTGTGCCGCTGGTTGGATATCGAGGCCGCGTCGGAGGACGCGTACGGCGCCACGTACCAGCGGTAGACCGGCTCCGGGATGATCGTGAAGCGCTTGGCCAGGCAGTACGCCTGCGCCGAGAACAGCTGGTCCTCGTAGTGGATGCCCTCCGGGAAGCGCAGGCCGTGCCGGTCGAGGAAGGAGCGGGCGTACATCTTGCTCGTCGACAGGTGCTCGAAGAGCAGACGCGGGTCGGCCTCGATGCCGTCGAGGGTGCGGCGCTCGGCGACCAGGTGCGGCATCCAGGTCGAGCGGCGGCCGCTGTCCGCCCGGATCCGCTGCACCGCGCCCATCGCGAAGTCGATCTCGCGCTCGCGGTGCGCGGCGAGCAGCAGTTCGACGGCGTCGACGGGGAGTTCGTCGTCGCTGTCGAGGAACATCAGATACGGCGCCCGGGCGATCTCCAGGGCGCGGTTGCGCGGGGCGCTGCAGCCGCCGCTGTTGCGCTCCAGGCGGAGGTGGCGGATGCGGGGGTCCTCGGCCGCCAGCCGCTGGGCCACCGCCGGGGTCGCGTCGGTGGAGTGGTCGTCGCTGATGACGATCTCGATGTTCGCGTGAGTCTGGCGGCGGACCGACTCGACCGCGCGGGGGAGGCGCTCGGCGTCGTTGTAGACGATGACCGTCACGGTGACGTCGGGGGTGCCCATGACGTCCTGGGTGCTCATGCGGTCGCCTCCTGCGGGGTCGGGGCCGGGGTGCGCTCCTCGATCGGCAGGACCGGAGGCAGCTCCTTCTCGTCCTGGCCGAGGAAGACCCGGCGGACGACGCGCTCGGCGGCGCGTCCGTCGTCGTACTCGCAGAACCGGCGCCGGAAGACGGCCCGGGCCTTCGCCGCGCCCTCGTCGTGCCAGGCGTCGGTGGTGAGGATCTCCGTCAGCTCCTCCTGGGTGCGGGCCACCGGGCCGGGGGCCTCGGCCATCAGGTCGAAGTAGACGCCGCGGGTGGTGCGGTACGTCTCCCAGTCGTCGGCGTGGATCACCAGCGGCCGGTCGAGGTTGGCGTAGTCGAACATGATCGAGGAGTAGTCCGTGACCAGGGCGTCCGCCGCCAGGCACAGCTCCTCGACCGGGTCGTAGGAGGAGACGTCGATGATGCGGCCCGTGCGGCGCAGGTTGGTGAGCGGGGAGGCCGCGCCGCCGTAGAAGTAGTGGCCGCGGACGAGGAGGACCGTGTCCTCGCCGAGCCGGTCGGCGAGGGCGGCGAGGTCCAGGCGCGGCGTCCAGCCGGCCTCGTAGTCGCGGTGGGTGGGCGCGTAGAGGACGGCCCGGCGGCCGGGCGCGATGCCGAGGCGGTCGCGGATCGCCCGGATGTCGGCGGCACCGGCCGTGTAGTACACGTCGTTGCGCGGATAGCCGTGGTCCAGCGAGACGTAGTGCGAGGGGTACGCGCGCTGCCACATGCGGGTGGTGTGGCTGTTGGACGAGACGCTGAAGTCCCACTTGTCGATGCGCTCCAGCAGCGCCTGGAAGTCCAGTCCCTGCGCGGCGGCCGGGTATGCCATCTGGTCGATGCCCATGCGCTTCAGGGGCGTGCCGTGGTGGGTCTGGACGTGGATCGCGTCGGGGCGCTTGACCACCGCGTTGGGGAAGTTGACGTTGTTGACGAGGTACTTGGCCGTCGCCAGCACCTCCCAGTAGCGGCGGCTGCCGGGCACGACGTGGTCGGTGCCGGGCGGCAGCAGGGCCGCGTTCTCCTCGGACACCACCCACACGGCGTGGATCTGCGGGGCGAGTTCGGCGAGCTTCGCGGCGATCGCGGCGGGATTGCAGGCGACGCCGCGGTTCCAGTACGCCGAGAACACCGCCAGGTTGGGGTTGACCGGGCGGCCCAGCGCCCTGCGGTACTGGTGGTCGCGGAGCTTGGCGCCGACCTGGCGCCTGCGGGTCCGTACGGCCGACCTGGCGGTGCGGCGCGTGCGGTTGACGGCCTGGAAGGCCCGGTACTTGGTGTACGCGCCCTCTTCGAGCAGGGAGCGGCGGACGCCTTCCAGACCGGCCGGGCGCCGGTAGTCCTCGGGGCGGCGGCGCAGGGCGGCCAGGGACGCCCGGCGGAAGAACTCCCGCGCGACCTCCTCCGGCATGCCGCCCCGGGTGAAGGTGCGCAGGCAGTCGCGGACCATCACGTCGTAGAGGACGGTGTGGGCGGCGCGGCGGTCGCGGGCGAGGTCGATGAGTGACTCGTAGCGCTCGACGAGGCCGTAGCGCTGCTCGGGCGTGACGGGGGGCAGGCTGGCGGGGCGCAGCCTGCGGTCCTCGTAGGCGACGTGCGGCAGGCAGGCGACGCGGTCGGCGAGCAGCAGGGCGGCCAGGGCGGCGTACGGCTCGTCGTCGGTGGTGAGCCGTGGCTCGTGCGCCCGCCAGAAGTCCGCGCGCAGGGCGCGGGTGCCGAGCAGCGGGGTCAGCCGCAGCAGGGGCGCGCAGTCGTCCAGGGCGACGTCGGCCCGGCCCGCCCGGGCGAGCAGCGAGCCGTCCGGGGAGGGCATGCCGGAGGTGTGCCAGGTGCTGCGGACGTGGTCGAGGAGCAGGACGTCGACCTCGCCGGGCAGTTCCGCCACCCGCTCGGCGACCGTGCGCGGGGCACCGGCGGGCAGGCCGTCCTTGGCGTGGACGAAGTGCAGCCACCGCCCGGAGGCCCGTGCCGCGCCCGCCGCCCGGGCCGCGGCGTCGCCCGTGCCGTCCGGCAGCGCCAGCACCTGGACGTCCGGGGTGTGGTGCTCGGCGGTCTCCCGGGCCCAGTCGCCGACCGCGGCCACGATCACCTCGGCGTCCGGGAGGGGATGGGCGGCGAGGGAGTCGAGGAGTTCCGTCAGATGGTCCTGCACGTTCGGCCCGTGGACGATGACGCTGAGCTCGGCCATCACGGGGACTCCTTCTCGCGGCTGCACCTATGCGGTCATGGTGCCATCAATGAGACAAAAGGGCCGATCGAGTGGGCCTCACGAGGGAACCGCCGCCTTGGGCTTGGGCTTCGGGGACTTGTCCCCGGTGAACGCCTCGTACTCCTTCAGGACGTCCTCCGTCGGCCCGTCCATGCGCAGCTCCCCGCGCTCCAGCCACAGCACGCGGTCGCAGGTGTCGCGGATCGACTTGTTGTTGTGGCTGACCAGGAAGACCGTGCCCGCGTGCTTGCGCAGCTCCCGGATGCGGTCCTCGGAACGCTTCTGGAAGGAGCGGTCGCCGGTGGCCAGGGCCTCGTCGATGAGCAGGACGTCGTGGTCCTTGGCGGCGGCGATGGAGAAGCGGAGTCGGGCGGCCATGCCGGAGGAGTACGTCCGCATCGGCAGCGTGATGAAGTCGCCCTTCTCGTTGATGCCCGAGAAGTCGACGATCTCCTGGTAGCGCTCCTTGATCTGCTCCCGGGACATGCCCATGGCGAGACCGCCGAGGTGGACGTTGCGCTCGCCGGTGAGGTCGTTCATCAGGGCCGCGTTGACGCCGAGGAGGGAGGGCTGGCCGTCGGTGTAGATGTGGCCGTTCTCCACGGGGAGGAGACCCGCGACGGCTTTCAGCAGGGTGGACTTGCCGGAGCCGTTGGTGCCGATCAGGCCGATCGCCTCGCCCCGGTGGGCGACGAAGGACACGTTCTTCACGGCGTGCACCCGGCGCACGCCCGCCGCCTTCTCGGTCTGCTTGCGGCGCAGCATGCGGTTGAGGGCGGCGGTCGCGGAGCCGCGTCCCGCGCCGGTGCCGTTGACGCGGTAGACGATGTCGACGCCGTCGGCGACGACGGTGGGGATCTTCTCGCTCGGGTGCTCAGCCACGGCCGTACGTCTCCTCAGCCTTCCAGAAGTAGATGAAGCCGCCCACGCCGGCGACCAGCGCCCAGCCGGCCGCGATCGCCCACACGTGGGCGGGGAGCTGGCTCGCGTGAAAGCTGTCGATCAGGGCGAAGCGCATCAGGTCGATGTAGACGGCGGCCGGGTTGGCCGCCAGGGCGACCGTCACCACGTGGGGCAGGCTGTCCTTCTGCGCCAGCTTGTCGATGCTCCACATGACACCCGAGACATACATCCAGGTGCGCAGCACGAACGGCATCAGCTGGGCGATGTCGGGGGTCTTGGCACCCATCCGGGCCATGACCATGGAGACGCCCGCGTTGAACGTGAACTGCAGGAACAGCGCCGGCACCGCCAGCAGCCAGGACGCGCCGACCGGCACCCCGAAGCAGAGCAGGATCACCACCAGGGCGCCCATCGAGAACAGCAGCTGCTGGAGCTGCTGGAGGCAGAACGACAGCGGCAGCGCGGCGCGCGGGAAGTGCAGGGCGCGCACCAGGCCGAGGTTGCCGGAGATGGCGCGGGTGCCCGCCATGATCGAGCTCTGCGTGAACGTCCAGATGAACACGCCCGTGACCAGGAACGGGATGTAGTCGGGCACGCCGTGCTTGGTGCCGAGCAGCACGCCGAAGATGAAGTAGTAGACCGCCGCGTTCAGCAACGGGGTCATCACCTGCCAGACCTGGCCGAGCTTCGCCTGGCTGTACTGGGCGGTGAGCTTGGCGGTGGCGAACGCGGTGATGAAGTGGCGGCGGGCCCACAGCTGGCGGACGTACTCGGGCAGGGAGGGGCGGGCGCCGCTGACGGAGAGGCCGTGGCGGGCGGCGAGGGCCGCGAGGTCGTGTTCGGCCGGGGCCGGGTTCTGGCTCCGGGGCTGGGGCGGTGTGTGGAGGACCTGGCTCACATCCGCTGCTTTCGCTCGGGGGGAGGGGTGGGGCCTGAGGGGTCACAGGGGCCGGAACGGGTGGTCTTTACCGGACCCTGGACGACTCTTTACGTCGGGACGGGACCGTATCGTCGTGACGTGAGCGTAAGCCGTTTGAGCGTCGGAACGCAACCGTTTCGTCGTGACGCCCTATGCTGTCCGGCATGACGACGAAGCCCGACGAGCCCCAGCAGCCCCCGCGCCGCCGGGCCCCCGCGGGGGCGGCCGTACTGCGGGAGGACGTGACGGAAGCCATCCGGGCGGCCGTCTTCGAGGAGCTCGCGGCCGTCGGCTACGCGCGGATGTCCATCGAGGGGATCGCGCGCCGGGCGGGCGTCGGGAAGACGGCGGTCTACCGCCGCTGGCGCTCGAAGCTGCACCTGGTCCTGGACATCGTCTCGGCGCTCGCCGTGCAGGGCCTGCCCGCGCCGGACACCGGCTCCCTGGAGGGCGACCTGCGGCTGCTGTACGAGGTGACGTCCCGTGCCCTGCGTCACCCCGTCGCCTCGCAGATCATCCCGGACCTCCAGGCCGAGGCGGCCCGCAACCCCGACATCGCCGAGGCCCTGCAGAAGGCCCTGCGCGAGGGGCAGGACGGCGTCGCCACCGGCATCGTCACGGCGGCGGAACGCCGCGGCGAACTCCGCGAGGGCCTCGACCACGACCTGGCCCTCGACCTGATCTCGGGCCCGCTCTACTGGCGCTCGGTGGTGATCCGCAGCCCGAAGCTGCCGAAGGGATACCTGGGATCCCTGGCCCGGGCCACGTCGGCGGCGCTGCGGGCGCTGTAGGAGCCGTCACCCCCGGGGGGCCCTGCGGAAGCGGAGCGTCAGCCGCGTTCCGCCGTCGCCCGCAGCGCGAGCAGCTCCGGCGCGAGCAGCTCGATCCGGCCGTCCGCCGCCGGCCCGACGAGGCCGTCGCGCCGCAGCCGGGACAGGGCGCGGTTGACCGTCACCCGGGTGACGCCCAGCAGGTCGGCGAGCTCCTGCTGCGACCCGGGCAGGGACACCACCCGCCCGCCGTCCGCCGCCGCGTGGAGCAGCCAGGCCGCGAGACGCGCCTCGCACGGCAGGGCGACGGTGTCCGTCAGCCGTTCCTGCTGGGCACGGGCCTGGGCGGCCAGCAGGCGCAGGACATGCGCGCGGACCGCCGCCGAGTCGTCGAGCAGAGCCATGAAGCGGGCCCGCGGCACGGCCCGCACCGCGCACCGTCCGACCGCCGTGTACGTCGCCGTGTGGCCCGCCCGGTCGAGCAGCGCCACCTTGTCCAGGGCGCACGGCCCGCTCCACGTGCCGAACCGCACCACCCGCCCGTTCGCCGTCGCCGCGGACGCCGCCGTGCTCCCGCTCAGCAGCACCAGCAGGTGATCGGCCGGCGCGCCCTGCACCCGCAGGACCTCACCGGCGGCGTAGCGGCGCGGCACCGACCCGTCCCACAGGGCGATCAGACCGGCGTCCGGCAACCGCGCGAACAGCGGTACGTCCCGCAGCCGCCGCCATCCCTGCGTGTCCACCCCGACTCCCGTCTGTATCGCGCGATACAGCAGCATCCGGCGCGCCGAGCCTAACCTCACCGCCGTCCCCGCACACCGGCTAGGAAAGGACCCCCGTGTTCGTCGTCGAACTCGCCTTCACACCCGCCCCGGAGCGCCTCGCCGCCCGCCCCGCCCACCGCGAGACCCTGGCCCGTCTGCACGCCGACGGGGCGCTCGCCGCCGCCGGTCCCTGGGCCGACGACACCGGCGCCCTCCTGATCTTCACGGTCGGCCGGGCGCGGCTGGACGAGATCCTCCACGAGGACCCGTACTACCGGCGCACCCCCGGCGTCGAGGTCCGCTCGGTGCGCGAGTGGTCCCCGCTCGTCAGCCCCGCCTCGCCTCCGGGTGCAGCCGCACCCACCCCTCCCACGCCGAGGTGATCATGTCCTGGACGTCGTGCCGGGCCTTCCAGCCCAGCTCGGCGGCGGCGCGGTCGGCGGAGGCGACGACGCGGGCCGGGTCGCCCGGGCGGCGGGGCGTGACCGTGGGCGGCCGGTCGTAGCCGGTGACGGCGTTGATGCGGTCGATCATCTCGCGGACGGAGACGCCCTCGCCCCGGCCGATGTTGACGGTGACGTCCCGGCCGGGGGAGGAGCGCAGCGCCCGGGCCGCCGCGACATGGGCCTCGGCCAGGTCGACGACGTGGATGTAGTCGCGCACGCAGGTGCCGTCCGGAGTCGGGTAGTCGGCACCGAAGATCCGCGGCGGCGCGTTCTCCGTGAGCTTCTCGAAGACCATCGGGACGAGGTTGAAGACGCCGACGTCCGCCAGCTCCGGGCTCGCCGCCCCGGCCACGTTGAAGTAGCGCAGGGACGCGGTCGACAGCCCGGTCGCCCGGCCCGTCGCGCGGACCAGCCACTCGCCGGTGAGCTTCGTCTCGCCGTACGGCGACATCGGCACGCAGGGCGTCTCCTCGGTGACCAGGTCCACGTCCGGCATGCCGTAGACCGCCGCCGAGGAGGAGAAGACGAAGGACGGCACCCCGGCCGCCGTCACGGCGTCCAGGAGGATCCGCAGGCCCTCGACGTTCTCCCGGTAGTAGCGCAGCGGCTGCTCGACCGACTCGCCGACCTGCTTCTTCGCCGCGAGGTGGACGACACCGGTGACCGCGTGGTCCGCGAGGGTGCGCGCGAGCCGCTCGGCGTCCAGCGTCGAGCCCACCACCAGCGGCACCCCGTCGGGCACGCGTTCGGCGATGCCGGTGGACAGGTCGTCGTACACCACCGCCTGTTCGCCCGCCGCGGTCATCGCCCGTACGACGTGCGCTCCGATGTAGCCGGCGCCGCCGGTGATCAACCAGGTCATGTGCGGCCGTCCCCTCGTCAGTTGGCCCGTGGTGGTGCCCATGGTGGTGCCTGTGGTGATACGTCGTGGTGCGTCGTGTTCGTCGTGCTCTCAGTGAAGCAGGCGGCGCAGTCTCCCGCGTGCGACCGACAGCACCCCGCGTACGCCGGGGGCCACCCGCAGCGCCAGCGCGCCGGAGTGGGTGGTGTACGGCTGTACGAGTACCACGCCGTACCGGGCGCTCGGGACGGCGCTGCGGCGCAGCAGACCGGCGCCCGTGAGGGCGTGCGCCGTGACGTCGCGGCTCACGCCGTCGCGGAAGCGCAGCCGAAGGCGCAGGTCCCAGGTGCCCGCGCCGGGCGCGGCCAGGGCGGGGAGGTCCACGGCCGTCTCCGCCGACCAGGCGCCCGCGGCCGGCACGAGCGGGGTGGCACGGCAGGCGACGACGGTCCCGTCGTCCCGGTGCCGCCACTCCGCCTCCACCGTCTCCGGCCCCGCCTGTGCCACCCGCCCGTACAGCTCGTGCAGGCGCAGCCGCAGCCGGGTGCCACGCGCGCGTGGCCGCAGCGCCGCGTCGACGGCCAGGGGCAGCTCCCGCACGGGCCGGGTCAGCAGGGGTTCCAGGGAGATCTGCGGGAGGTCCTCCGACCAGACGGGCGTGCCGTCGGCGGCCCGGGCGTACGGCGGGCGGAGCCGGGCCGGCCGGGCCGCCAGCTCCCGCAGCCGGGGCAGGTCGCGCGGCTCCGGGCTGGCCAGGACGACCCGCCCGGCCAGCCGGCCGGGAGCGGCCGGGTCGCGCGCCCAGTCGTCCGCGTCGTACTCCGCGAGATACGCCCGCGTGAGCTCCCACCACGCGCGCTGGTAGGAGGCGTCGCGCAACCCCAGTTCACGCAGGTACATCCGCAGGTCGTGGTCGAGGAACTTGGCGCGCGCGGCCCGCGCGAGTTCCTTCCGCCCGGCGCCCAGCAGGATCTCGTACGCCTGCCGGCACGCCTCCGTGCGGGCCCGCCAGTTGACGACGCCGGTCCGGTCCAGCGAGATCGACAGCCGCTCGGCGGACCGGCGCACGTGCCAGACGTAGACCCGGTCCGGGACCAGGGCGATCCGCGGGTCGGCGGCCAGCACGCGGGCGGTGAAGACGACGTCCTCGTACGGGAAGCGGCCCTCGGGGAAGCGGATGCCGTGCTCGCGCAGGAAGCCGGTGCGGTAGAGCTTGTTGACGCAGAGCGTGTCGTGGACCAGGCGCGGCCGCCGCGCCGGGTGCGGTACGACGGCGTGCAGCGCGTAGAGGCGCGGCTGCCAGGGGACTTCGCGCCCCGAGGGCAGTTCCCGGCGTACGCACAGCCCGCCCGTGACCTCCGCGCGCGCCCCCGCGGCCGCCGCGAGCAGCGCGTCGACCGCGCCCGGTGGCAGGACGTCGTCGCTGTCCAGGAACATGACGTACGGGGAGGTCACCGCGTCGAGCCCGGTGTTGCGCGGGGTGCCGCAGCCGCCGCTGTTGACCCGGCGCCGGATCACCTTCAGACGGGGCTCCGACGCGGCGAGCCGGTCGAGCAGCCCGGCGGTGCCGTCCGCCGAGCCGTCGTCGACGGCCACGACCTCGCGCACGGCCGGGCCCTGGGCGAGCGCCGAGCGCACGGCGTCCGCCACATGCGCGGCGTCGTCGTAGCCGATGACCACGACGGCGACCTGAGGGGCAGGCATCACGGCATTCATCGCGGCATTCATCACGGCGGATCTTAATCCGGGCGAATGACACGAAAGTGATAACACACCATCAAACGACTCTAACGCCTGCGCAGCGGCACAGAATCGGCACGTGACGATCCGACATCCGGGGGGCACGGGCCCGGTGCCCGTGGCGGTTCCCATGGCGGCGATGCTCGGGATCGGGCTGTGGGGCCTGGACCGCGGCGGCATGTGGGGCGACGAGAGCGTCACCTTCCAGGTCGCCCGGCGCACGGTCCCGCAGATCTGGCGGCTGCTGCACGACGTGGACGCGGTGCACGGCCTGTACTACCTGTTCATGCACGCCGTCCTGGCGGTCCACCCGGGCGAGGTCGTGCTGCGCCTGCCGTCGGTGTGCGCGGCGACCGTGACCGCCGGCCTGGTCGCGGCCCTGGGCGTGCGGCTGGCCGGACCGCGGATCGGCCTGTGGGCCGGTCTCCTCTACGCCATCACGCCGATGACCGGCCACTACGCCCAGGAGGGGCGGTCCTACGCGCTGGTCGCGGCGGGCGTGGCCGGGGCGACGCTGCTGCTCCTGAGGGCCGTGGACGCGGCGACCGCGCGGGCCTGGTGGCCGTACGGCACGGTCGTCGCCCTGACCTGTCTGCTGCACGAGCTGGCGGTGCTGGTGCTCTGCGCGCACGCGGTGACGCTGGCCCTGACGCGGGTGCCGCGGCGGGTGTGGTCCGGCTGGGGGTGCGCGGCGGCGGCCGTGGTGCTGCTCCTGCTGCCGCTGGTGTGGGTGTCGCAGGGGCAGGCCGGGCAGGTGGCGTGGCTGGCGCCGCCGGGGTGGGACCGGGTGGAGCGGCTGGCACGGAACTTCTCGCCCGGCCCGGACGGGGCGGTGTTCCGGGGATCGTTGCTGCTGATGGCCCTGGGGCTCCGGGAGCGGCGCCTGGCGGCGGTCGCGCTGCCGCTGCTGCTCGTGCCGCCGGGGATCCTGATGACGGTCTCGCAGGTCCGTCCGCTCTACCACGACAGGTACGTGCTCTACGCGCTGGCGGGAGGGTCGCTGCTGGTGGCGGCCGGGGCCGGGCGGGTGGCCGGGGCGCTGGGGCGGATGCGGTTCGCCGGGCGGCAGGTGCGGATCGCCGGGCGGCGGGTGCGGATCGGCAGGCGGCGGGTGCGGATCGGCGGGCGGCGCGTGCGGATCGGCGGTCGGCGGGTGCACGCCCTGCTGGGCGTCACCGGCGTCCTCGCCCTCACCGTCACCTTCCTGCACCACCTCCCGGTGCACCGCCAGGACCGCTCGGCCGCCCAGCGCCCCGACAACCTCGCCGTCGTCTCCGCGCTCGCCGTCCGCCAGATGCGCCCCGGCGACCCGGTGCTGTTCGTGCCGTCGGTCGGCCGGCTCGCCGCGCTGGCCTACCCGAAGGGGTTCCGGCGGGTGCGGGACATCGCGCTGCGGGAGTCGGCGCCCCGGTCCGGGACGCTGTGGGGCCGTGAGGCGACCCCCGGGGAGCTGCGGCAGCGGCTCGCCTCGGTGGACCGCGTCTGGGTCGTCGCCGAGCGCGACGCGCTGGACCCGCGCCGGCCCCCGTCCGACCCGGTCGAGCGCACCAAGCTCGCCGTCCTGGCGGAGGAGTTCACGGTCCGGGAGGAACACGCGCGGGACGGAGTGACCCTCCGCCTCTACGTCCGCCCGTCGGCCGGGGACGTGCCGCCCGGCACCGCTACGACCGCGCGTCTGCCGGAGAGCCGCCCGGCGTCTCCGACAGCGCGGCCGCGTCCAGCGCGGTGGTGAGGTCGTCGAGGCGGGCGCGCAGGGCGCGGATCTCGGCGGCCGCGAAGCCCGTCGAGGCGGCGATCCGGCGCGGCACCTGAAGCGCCCGCCGCCGCAGCGCGGTGCCCTCCTCGGTCAGCCGCACCTGGACCGACCGCTCGTCGCGCGCACTGCGCTCCCGCGTCACGAGGCCGGCCGCCTCCAGCCGCTTGAGCAGCGGCGACAGCGTGCCGGAGTCGAGCCGCAGATGCTCCCCGAGCTTCTTCACGGGCAGCTCGCCGTGCTCCCACAGCACCAGCATCACCAGGTACTGCGGGTAGGTGAGCCCCAGGTCCTTGAGGATCACGCGGTAGACGCCGTTGAAGGCGCGCGAGGCCGCGTGCAGGGAGAAGCAGATCTGCTGGTCCAGGCGGAGCCAGTCGTCGTCGGGCGTGTCCATGGTTCCAGGGTAGCTCGTGCCCGCCATTCAATTGTGTGCAACTTAATTGTGTGCTCTAATTCTGGGTGTCAGGCGGCCCGGAAGCGGGCCGCCGAACGTTGACGTGAGAGGGAAGGACTTCCATGGACGCGCTCTACACCGCTGTCGCCACCGCCACCCATGGCCGCGAGGGCCGGGCCGTCAGCTCCGACGGCGTGCTGGACCTGGCGCTGGGCATGCCGCAGGCACTGGGCGGCAACGGCCAGGGCACCAACCCCGAGCAGCTCTTCGCCGCCGGTTACGCCGCGTGCTTCGGCAGCGCCCTCGGCCTCGTCGGCCGCACGGCGAAGGTCGACGTCAGCGACGCCGCCGTGACCGCCGAGGTCTCCATAGGCAAGCAGGGCGAGGGCTTCGGGCTCGCCGTCACCCTCCGCGTGGAGCTCCCCGACAGCGTGGACGAGGCGACCGGCCGCAAGCTGGTCGAGCAGGCCCACCAGGTCTGCCCGTACTCCAACGCCACCCGCGGCAACATCGACGTCGACCTGGTCATCGAGTAACCACCAGGACGTCACCCCCCGACCCGCGCCAGCACCTCCCCGGTCCGCCTGCTCCACGCCACCACCACCGCCTCCTCGGGCACCGGGTGCCAGCGCGTCAGCAGCAGCCAGCGCACGTGGTAGCGGCGGACCACGGCGGCCCGCCCGGAGCGGGTCGAGTCAGGGGCGAGGTAGGCGCGCACGTCGGCCGCCCGGCGCTTGCGCTCCGCCTCGTCCAGGGCCGGGTCGGGCCAGATGGGCGCGGCGAGGTTGGGCCCGTACCCGGCGATGGCGTGACTGGCGAAGTACCCGTCGGTGATCACCACCTCGCCCGGCCCGATGTGCCGCGCCGCCCAGTCGTACGACGGCCAGCGCGTCGGCTGCGCGAACCCCACCGGGTCGACCGAGCGCGGCACGACGGCTCCGGCGTGCACGGTGACGAACCCGACGCACACCCCGACCGCCGCCGCCCCGCCCAGCACCCGCCGCGCCCGCCCCCAGGGCCGGGCCGCCGCCAGCTCCACCGCCAGGGCGAACTGCGGCGGCACCAGTACGGCCCACAGCGCCCGGGCGTACGTGTAGTGCCCGCTGAGCCAGCCGTACGCCACCAGCAGGCACTCCAGCAGGAACAGCAGCACCAGCGGATCACGCGCCGAGCGGCGGGACCGCACCCACAGCGCGGGCAGGCCGAGCAGCGCCAGCCAGGAGTTGGCGAGCATCCGCTCGTACAACTGCCGGTGCATCGCGTCCATACCGGTGTCGCCCACCAGCGTCAGCACTTCGTAGTACGGCCAGGTCAGGGCGACCGTCGCGCAGGCCGCCCCGGTGACCGCCCAGCGCGTCACCACCGGCCGGCGCCAGCCGCGCTGCCGGGACGCCACGATCGCCACCGCCCCCGTGAGCGCCGAGGCGGCCGTGACGGGATGCGTGAGCAGGATCAGCCCGTACAGGGCGCCGATCCCGGCGTACCCCCACCAGCCGCCGAGCCCGCTCGGTCCGACGAACCGCACGGCCGGGGCGTCCTCACCGGCGCGGGTGCTCGTCCAGGCCCACGCCCAGAAGGTCAGGCCGATGGCGAGGGCGGACGGATACCCCAGGTTCGTCGTCATCGACATCAGCCCGAGGTAGCCGCTCCACAGGATCCGTGCCGTGCCCCACAGCAGCGTCATGAACAGGAGGGCCAGCACCGGCGCCCAGGGGCGTGCCGTGAGGGTCCTGACGAAACGGCCGACCCCCGTCAGCAGCACCAGCAGGTGCACCGGCCCGGCGAGTTTCACGACCTCCCAGCCGGACAGCCCCGTCAGCCGCGCCAGCACGCCCTGCGCGACGGCGTACGGGCCGTAGTAGGGGCTGCCCTCGCCCGGCAGGTCTGCCATGGTGTGGGCCGGGTGCAGCAGGTCGTCCTTGAGGCGCTCGATCACCGCCGCGTGCTGTCCGGCGTCGCAGCACAGCGGGACCCGCCAGAACGCCAGCGTCATCACCAGCCAGAACAGGGCGCCGTAGAACTGGTACGGGGTGGGCCGCCCCACCCGGCCGCCGCGCAGCGCCGTCGCACCGCGCACGGCCCGCCGGACGAGGACCGGGGCGCTCACAGGAGAGGGGGAAGGGTCTGGGGCATGCGCCGAATGTTCCCGGCCCTCCGCACGTCCTGACCCCGGGTCACTTCATCGGGTGAGGCGGCTACGCCCACCTGCCGTCAGGTCAGTCGCACAGCGCCTTCTCGGCCGCCGCCGGCCAGCGTGCGAACCGGAACCGCGTCCGCTCGAAGGCCCCGGTGAGGTTGTGCCAGAACCGCTCGGCGGTGAGCGGCGCGCGCACCGACTCCCTCAGCTCCGCGAGCGCGCCGCAGCCCAGCGCGGCCCGGGCCGCCTCGACCGCCTCCCGCGAGGCCCCGGCCCGCAGCAGGTCGCGGTGCGGCGGGTGGTCCATCGCCCACTCCGCGAAGATCCAGTGGTTGCGCAGGAACTTCTCGTGGCCCGGCCAGCTCCACCGCTCCAGCGCGAGGTGCGCGCCGATGGGACTGGCCAGGCCCCAGGCGTCGTTGACGTAGGCGTCGAGCGGGGCGGCGGCCCCCGTGACGCCGAGATGCCGTCCCACGATGACGACGTGGTACGGGGAGTCCGGGCGCATCGGCGTGGCGTGCAGCCGCCGCTCGGCGTCGAAGTAGAGCAGCGTCGGACGGTCCGCGCGCTCGGCCTTCGCCAGCATGGCGCGGCCCTCCGGCAGGGCGGGCCAGCGGTCCACCCAGGTCGCGGTGCGCACCGGGTTGTGGTCGCCGAGGCCCTCCACGTCGGAGCTGCGCACGTTGAACGAGCCGGGCGTGCTGCGCACGTCGAACGGCGTCCGCAGCGGACTGACCGCCGCGCACAGCCACACCACCAGCAGCGCGCCCGCCACGCCGGTGACCCGGTTCGCGGGCACGACCAGCAGCGGCAGGAGCAGCAGCAGGAGCGCGGGGAGGATCATGCGGGCGTGCATGTAGTCGCCGCCGACGCGGACGACGTACCCGGCGAGCAGCGCACCGGCCGCGAGGGGCGCCAGCAGCACCGCGAGCGAGGCCCGGCCCGGGGCCCGGTCCCGCCGCTGCCGCCGGGTGCGGCGCACCAGCAGGGCGGCCAGCGCGCCGAGCACGGGGACGACCGGCCACAGCCAGTACGGCCCGAGCGTCTCGTGCACGTACCCGGCGCCCCGGCCCCAGTCGCTGGCGCTCGCCTCCTTGGCGATGGCGGGCAGCGGCACCAGGATCCCGTAGTACCCGGCCCGGAACACCTCGTACGCCAGCGGCACGGCCCCCGCCGAGGCCAGCAGCGCCGCGACGCCCCGCCGGGACGGGCGCAGCACCCACCACTGCGCCGCCAGGAAGCACCCGGTGACCACCGCGAGGTCGGGCCGGACCAGCGGCCCCAGCCCGAACACGAACGCCGCGAGGTACGTCTCCCGGGCCTCCTGACCACGCCGGACGCGGGTCAGCAGCCACCACGACAGCCCGGTCCAGAAGGCGCCGAGCCCGCTCTCCAGGCCCGAGGTCATGTACGACCAGAACGGCGGCACGGCCAGCAGCACGAACACCCCCGCCGGGAGCAGGAGCCCCGCGCTCCGGTGCAGCCGGCAGGTCGCGTACAGGGCGAACGCGAACCCGGCCGTGCTCAGCAGCAGGCCCAGCCCGACCGCGAGGAACGCCGGGTCCTCGCCGGTGACCCAGGTCGCGAGCGCGAGCAGCCACTGCCACAGGGTGCCGGTCGAACTCTCCGCCCGTTCCCCGACGTTGAACACGGGCCCGTTGCCCGCCAGGATCTGCCGCACCGGGCGCAGGTAGATCAGCCCGTCGTCGCAGATCCAGCGGCGCCGGTAGCCCAGCACGAACAGGGCCGCGGTGGGCACGGCGACCAGGGCCGCGTGCCACCAGTGCACCGGCCGTGGCCGCTCGTCGGCCGCCGGGGGCCGCGCCGAGGAGCCCCGCTGGCCGGGCAGGGAGGGGACGGCCTCGGGACCGACGGGGGTTCTCATCGCTCGACCAGCGCCTCGGAACGGTCGCGGACGCCCTCGGTCCGGCGGGCCGCGGGCAGCAGCGCACCACCCCGCTCGCCCAGCATCAGCAGCCGCACGACCCGCTCGGCAGCCCGCCCGTCCTCGAACTCGCAGTACCGCTCCCGGAAGCCGGACCGCAGCCGCGCCGCCTCCGCGTCCCGCCAGGTGCCCGACGCGAACAGCCAGGCCAGCTCCCGGTACGAGCGCGACACATGGCCGGGCGCGTCGGCGGTGATGTCGAAGTAGGCCCCCCGGCTCGCCGCGAACGCGCCCCAGTCGTCGGCGTGGATCACGATCGGCCGGTCCAGCAGCACGTAGTCGAACATCAGGGCGGAGTAGTCGGTGACCAGGACGTCGGACGCCAGCAGCACGTCCTCGACGTGCGGTTCGTCGGTCGCGTCCACCAGCACGCCCCGCCGGTGCAGGTCGGACAGGCCGAGACCACGCGCCACCCCTGCCGCCAGCGACGGGTGCAGCCGGACCACGAGGGTGTGGCCGGGTCCGAGGTCCGCCGCGAACCGGGCCAGGTCGAAGCGGTCGACGTGGCCGCCCCGCCGGTAGTCGCGGCGCGTCGGCGCGTACAGCACCACCGTGTGGTCGGCCGGGATGCCGAGCCGCTCGCGCACCGCCCGGCCCCGCTCCGGCCCGGCCCCGACCAGTACGTCGTTGCGCGGACTGCCGGTCCGCAGCGAGGTGAAGTGACACGGGTACGCCCGCTCCCAGGCCCGCTCCGCGTGCCGTCCGGCGACCAGGCTGTAGTCCCAGCGGTCGGCCCGGCGCAGCATCTGCGGCACGTCGAAGCCGTGCCGGGCGCCCGGCTTGGTCAGCAGGTCGGCGCCCATGTACTTCAGCGGGGTGCCCTGGTGGGTGTGGATGTGGACGCTGCCGGGCCGCTTGGCGAGGGTGCCGGGCCAGTTGACGTTGTTCACCCAGTACGTGGCCCGCGCCATGACCTCGTGGTAGCGCCGCGAACCCGGCGTCACATGGTCGACGCCGGGCGGCAGCGCGTCCACCGCGTCCTCCCGCACCACCCACACGCCCCGGATGTGCGGGGCGATCTCGCGCGCCTTCTCGTAGATCGCGGCCGGGTCGCCGGACACCCCGCGGTGGTGGGTCGCCGAGTAGACGGCGAGGTGCGGATCGAGCGGGCGCTTCGACTGGACCCCGTACCAGCCGCGCAGGGCGGTCTCCGAGGCCTTCCGCGCCACCCGCCGCCGCCCGGCCAGGGCCGCCGCGCGCAGCTCCCGCATCCCCCGTGCCGCGGCGTACGACGCGTAGGGCGCCGACGCCAGCAGCCGCATCTCGACCCCGCGCCAGCCGTCCGGCTCCCGGAAGCCGCCCTCGGGGAGGTGCCGCCGGTGGAAGGAACGGATCTCCCGGTAGAAGTCGCCCCGGTCCGCCGGTCGCACCCGGTCCTCACGGGCCAGCACGAACAGCATGTGGTCCAGGGCCCGCTCCAGCAGCAGCGGCCGCGCCCAGTCCAGGTCGGGGCGCTGCTCCAGGAACGCGAACAGGCCCTCGTACTGCGGGAAGATCTCGAAGTGCCGGCGCCCCGGCGTCTTGGTGATCGCGCCCTGCCGGCGCTGCCGGTACTCCACGCCGATCCGGTCCAGACAGGCGATGCGCTCCGCCAGCACCATCGACCGGTAGGTGACCGGCGCGTCCTCGTACAGCCCCGGCGCGTACCGCAGGCCGTGCTCCTGGAAGAAGGTTCGCCGGTACGCCTTGTTCCAGGCGACCAGGAACAGGTTCAGGTACTGCGGGCTCTCCCGGACGGAGAACGTCTCCAGGCCCGCCGCCGCCAGCAGGTCCGCCGCCTCGCTGCGCCCGCCCCGGCCCCACCAGTGGGTGCGCACATGGTCGAAGACCAGGATGTCCGGGTCGCCGGTCGTCTCCAGGCGCGCGGCGACGGCCGCCAGCAGGCCGGGCGTGTAGCGGTCGTCGCTGTCGAGGAACAGGACGTAGTCGCCGGCCGCCTCCTCCAGACCGGCGTTGCGGGCCCGGCCCAGGCCGACGTTCTCCGGCAGGTGCAGCACCCGCACCCGGGCGTCGCGGGCGGCATACTCGTCGAGGATCTGTCCGCTGCCGTCCGGCGAGCGGTCGTCCACGGCGATCACCTCGAAGTCGCCGTAGGACTGGCCGAGCACCGAGTCGAGGCACTCGCGCAGGAAGCCCTGCACCTTGTAGACGGGGACGATGATGCTGAAGCGGGGCACTTCTTCGGTCAGCTCCTTACGAGGGTGGCGGCCGCGGGGGCCGGGACGCGCTCCGCGAGCGGGATCACGGGCGGGATCGACTCGGGCGGCTCCCCCAGCAGCACCCGGCGCACGACGCGCTCGGCGGCCCGGCCGTCGTCGAACTGGCAGAAGCGCTCCCGGAACGCGGCGCGCAGGGCCGTGGCGGACGCGTCGGCGTACGTGCCGTCGCGGAAGACGGACGCCAGCTCCTCCGGCGTACGGGCGACCCGGCCGGGCGGGGACTCCATCAGGTCGAAGTAGACGCCCCGGGTCTCCCGGTAGACGTCCCAGTCGTCGGCGTACACGACGATCGGCCGGTCCAGGTTGGCGTAGTCGAACATGATCGACGAGTAGTCGGTGATCAGCGCGTCCGCCGCCAGGCACACGTCCTCCGACGAGCGGTGCCCGGTGACGTCGATGATCCGGCCGCCGCCCCGGGACGCGCCCCGGTCGTAGAAGTAGTGGGCGCGCAGCAGGACGACGTACTCGTCGCCGATCGCCTCGCAGAACTCCGCCAGGTCCGGGCCGGAGGCGAAACCGGTGGCGTAGTCGCGGTGCGTGGGGGCGTAGAGCAGGGCCTTCTTGCCGTCCGGGACGCCGAGTTCCTTGCGGACCCGGGCCACGTCCTCCGCGGACGCCGTGCAGTAGACGTCGTTGCGCGGATAGCCGTACTCCAGTGTCTCGTGCGCGCCGGGGAACGCCCGCTCCCACATCTCGGTGGAGTGGCGGTTGGAGGTGAGGTTGTAGTCCCAGCGGTCCACCCGGGCCAGCAGTTTGGTGAAGCTTCCGGTCGCCGCGGCCACGACCGGGTACGTCGACTGGTCGGCGCCCATCGTCTTCAGCGGCGTGCCGTGCTGCGTCTGCAGGTGCACGCTGCCCCGGCGCTTGACGACGGCGTCCGCGAAGTTGGCGTTGTTGACCAGGTACTTCGCCCGGGCCAGCACCTCCCAGTACTTCCGGCTGCCGATCACCGCGTACTCCACGTCCGGCGGCATGCTGTCCACCGCGTCCGGCTCGACCAGGAACACCGCACGCAGGTGCGGGGCGAGTGCGCGGGCCTTGGCGTGGATCGCGGCCGGGTTGCAGGCGTAGCCGCGGCCCCAGTACGCGCAGTACACGACGAGGTTCCGGTCGAGGGGCAGGCGCAGGTGCGCCGCGTAGCGCAGCCGGGTGCGCAGCCCGCGCGGGCGGGGCAGCAGCGCGGCGGCCCGCAGCGCTCCCCGGTTCGCGGCACGCAGGGCCCGGAACGCCGCGTACGAGCCGGACGCCAGCAGGCGGTGCTGGACGCCGAGGCTGCCGCCGGGCGCCTGGTACCCGGCGGGGCGGTGCCGCCGGTAGAGCGCGCTCGCCCGCCGGAAGAAGGCCCGCCGCCCGGCCGGCAGCCGCCGCGGGTGCGCGGCCGTCTTCAGCACGGCGGCGAAGAGCTGCTCGAACAGCGGCTTCAGCCGGTCCGTCGGCAGCCCCTCCTCGGCGGCCCGGGTCAGCACCAGCTCGGTCTGGTCGAGCAGTTCGGTGTGGTGCCCGCCCGGCAGGTTCAGCCGGTTGCCCTGCCGGCGCAGCAGATGCCGGACGACGACCGTGCGCAGGGCCGCCACCCGCTCCGCCCGCAGGGCGACCAGCCCCTCGAACCCGACATCGGTGAAGTGGTCCCCGGGGAACGCGATGTCCCGCTCGGTGAGGAAGGCCCGCCGGTAGACCGCGCTCCACGCCGGGAGCGCCACGCCCGTCAGCTGCGGGGCCTCGCCGGGGGCGAAGGCCCGGTCCGGGGTCCTGGCCAGCAGCGGGGCCGCCGGGTTGGTCGGCTCGCCCTCCCACCAGGGGGTGCGCTCGTGCTCGAAGTACAGGACGTCCACGTCACCGGTCTCGCCCAGCCGGGCGTCCAGCGCCGCCAGCGCCCCCGGGGCCAGGACGTCGTCGCCGTCGAGGAACAGCACGTGGCCGCCGACCGCCGACCGCAGCCCGGTGTTGCGCGCCCCGGCCAGACCGGCCGACGGCGGCGAGTGCACCGGCGTCACCCGGGAGTCCCGCTCGGCGTACCCGGCGACGACGTCCGCCGCCGGTGCGTCGGGTGCGTCGCACACCGGGATCAGCTCGAAGTCGCCGAACGACTGGGCGAGGATCGAGTCCAGCGCCTGGGACAGCCGGCCCGCGACCCCATGGGACGGGACGACGATGCTGAAGCGGGGCATTCTGCTCTTTCTGTCGAGGGCCTTCAGGAGCGGGTCTGGCGGGTCCGTCGCGGGCGGGCCCCGCACGCGGCAGGCCGCCTCATGCGGTGCGACGGCGTCGGGGCCGCCCGGACGGGCGCCAGGACGGCGGCCGGCTGGGTGTCGGCCGCGACGGGCTGGAGGGCATGTGGACTCCCCGGAGTGAGAACCGTGTTCAGAGGCGGTCGGTGACGGCCGCGGAACCGGCCGGCTGCGGCACCGTGGCGAGCGGCTCCCGCGTCAGCGAGGCCGCCGCCGACGGCACCGGGCGGCGCTCGTCCAGCGGGACGACCGGCGGCAGGTCCGACTCCCCGAGGACCACCCGGCGCACGACCCGCTCGGCGGCCCGGCCGTCGTCGTAGGTGCAGAACCGTTCGCGGAACGCCGCCCGCAGCTGGGCCGACCGGGAGCCGCGCCAGTGGCCGGTGGCGAAGATGTCGATCAGCTCGTCCTCGCCCCGCGCGATCGCGCCGGGTGGGAAGGAGCGCAGGTCGAAGTAGGTGCCGCGGGCCGCCTCATAGGCCTCCCAGTCGTCGGCGTGGATCACGATCGGCCGGTCCAGGTTGGCGTAGTCGAACATCAGCGACGAGTAGTCCGTGACCAGGGCGTCCGAGGCCAGGCAGAGCGACTCCACGCTCGGGTGGTCGCTGACGTCGACGACCCGGCCGCAGGTCGTGGTCAGCGGGCCGCCGTAGGCGTGGTGGGCGCGGGCCAGGACGACGAAGCGCGGGCCCAGGCGGCGCACGATCCGCTGGAGATCGAGGGGGTGGCGCGGGGAGCGGCGGTAGTCGCGGCGGGTCGGCGCGTACAGGATCGCCACCGCGCCCTCGGGGACGCCGAGCGAGGCGCGCAGCCGGGCCACGTCCGCCTCGGTCGCCGTGCGGAACACGTCGTTGCGGGGGTAGCCGTACTCCAGCGTGGTGTAGCGGCCGGGGTGGACGCGCTCGTGGGTCAGGGTCGTGTGGCGGTTGGCGGACAGCACGTAGTCCCACTGGTCGACGCCCTTGAGGAGCCGGGCGAAGTCCCGGCCGCGGGCCGCCGCCGGGCGCTCCTGGAGGTCCAGCCCGAGGTGACCGAGCGGGGTGCCGTGCCCGGTCTGGATCAGCACCTGGCCCCGGCGCTTGACCAGGCGGTCGTCGAAGTCGGTGTTGCTGACCAGGTACCGGGAGCGGGCGAGCGCCGTCCAGTAGGCGGCCGTGCCGGGGACGAGCCGGCGCGGGCCGGGCGGGATCGTGTGGTGGTGCTCGGGACGGGCGACCCACGCCGTGCGGATGTGCGGCGCCAGGTCGCGGAACGCGCTCTCCAGCGCGCCCGGGTTGCAGCTGTGGCCGCGGCCGTCGTACGCGGTGAAGACGGCACGGTCGGCGCGCAGCGGGAGGCAGCGCTGCACGCGGTAGTGGGCCCGGAGCGCGGCGGCCCGCAGCCCGCGCCCGAGCCTGCCGGTGATCCGGCCGACGGAGCGGTGCGCCGCCGACGCCAGCTTCAGGGCGCGGTAGGTGCGGTGCAGGCCGAAGCGGATCAGCGTGTGGTGCACCCGGGCGCGCAGGGGACCGGGCGCGCCGGGGGTGCGGTAGCGGCGGTAGTGGGCCCGGGCCCGGCGCAGGAAGGCCGCGCGCGAACCCCGGGGCAGCCGGTCCCGGCGCGAGTACACGATCGCCAGGTGGTGCACCATGCGCCGGAACAACACCGGCCGCCACCGCGCCAGTTCGGGCCGCTCGTCGAGGAACGCGAAGACCCGGTCGTACTGCTGGAAGACGTCGAAGTGCCGTTCGCTGGTGGTGCGCAGGATGCTGCCCTGCCGCCGCTGCCGGTAGTGCACGCAGACCCGGTCGAGCGTCGCGATCGACTCCGCGGTCATCAGCACCGGGTACGTCCACGGCGTGTCCTCGTACCAACCGGGCGGGAAGGCGAACCCCTTCTCCTCGACGAACTCCCGCCGGTACGCCTTGTTCCAGGCCACCATCAGCAGCCGCAGCAGCCCCGGCCGGTCCTCCAGACGGAACGGGGCCGGGCCCTCCTCGGTGAGCTGCAGGGCCGCCTGGTTGCGGACCGCCTCGCCCGTCCAGTAGGTGCGCGCGTAGTCGAAGACCAGGACGTCCGGATCGCCGGTCTCCTTCAGCCGGTCCGCGATCGACCGCAGCGCGTCCGGCGTGAGGGTGTCGTCGCTGTCGAGGAACAGCAGGTAGTCGCCGCTCGCGTGCGCCACGCCGGCGTTGCGGGCGCGGCCCAGGCCGACGTTCTGGGGCAGGTGAACGGGGAGCACGCGCGCGTCGCGGGCGGCGAACTCGTCGATGATCGCCCCGCACGCGTCCGGCGAGCAGTCGTCGACGACGATCAGTTCCAGATCGGGACAGGACTGGGAGAGCACCGATTCGAGGCACTCGTGCAGGTACGCCTGAACCTGGTACGCGGGGACAATGACACTGAACCTGGGCAAGAGGCCATCCATCGGTCGGCGCGGGCGTTCGGCCCGGGAACGGCCGGTGGGGTGAGTTGGTTACGGCGGCTACGGCATCCGGGGGATCGCCGGAGGGGCGGACCGCTCCCGGCCCGCCCCTCCAACTCCCTTTCTCTGCACGCTACTTGACGGCCCCTGCCATCACGCCGGACACGAACTGCCGCTGGAACGCGAAGAACACGGCCAGCGGGACCACCATCGAGATGAACGCGCCGGGGGCCAGCACGTCGATGTTGTTGCCGAACTGCCGTACCTGCGTCTGGAGCGCGACCGTGATCGGCTGGCTCCCGGAGTCCGAGAAGATCAGCGCGACCAGCATGTCGTTCCACACCCACAGGAACTGGAAGATGCCCAGCGAGGCGATCGCCGGAGCGCCCAGCGGCATCACGACACGGAAGAACAGGCGCAGTTCGCCCGCCCCGTCCAGCCGCGCGGCCTCCAGCAGCTCCCGGGGGATCTCCGCGAAGAAGTTCCGCAGCAGGAACACCGCGAACGGCAGGCCGAAGCCGACGTGGAAGAGCACCACGCCGGTCACCGAGCCGAAGATGCCGATGTTGCCGAAGAGTTCGGCGATCGGGATCAGCGCGACCTGCACGGGCACGACCAACAGGCCGACCACGCCCAGGAACCACCAGTCGCGCCCCGGGAACTCCATCCAGGCGAAGGCGTAGCCCGCCAGCGAGCCGATGATCACGACCAGCAGCGTCGCCGGGACGGTGATCCACACCGTGTTGAGCAGGCTGCTGGTGATGTCGTCGTTCTCCAGCAGCTTGGAGTAGCTGTCGAAGGTGATCTGCGACGGCTCGGTGAACACCTTCCACCAGCCGCTCGCCGCGATGTCCTCCGGCGAGCGGAGACTGGCCAGCAGCAGACCGATCGTCGGCACCAGCCAGAACAGGCCGACCACGATGAGGAACACCCGCACGAGCCCGCCGCTGACCCCCTCGACCAGCCGGGACCCCAGCGAGCGCCTCGCCTTCACCGAGCCGGTGGGCCGCGCCGCCTTGCCGGGCAGACTGCCCGCGTCCGCGGTCATCGCCGCACCTCCCGCCTCAGCCGCCGTACGTTGAACCACATCACCGGGATCACGAGCAGCAGCAGGAACACCGAGATGGCGCTGGCGATGCCCGGCTGGTCCTCGGAGAAGCCCTTGCGGTACAGCTCCAGGGCGAGCACGTTCGCGTCGTCCTGCGCGGAGCCCGGGGCGATGATGAAGACCAGGTCGAAGATCTTCAGCACGTTGATCATCAGGGTGACGGTGACGACCGCGAGGACCGGCGCCAGCAGCGGCACCGTGACCCGTCTGAACACCTGCCACTCGCTCGCGCCGTCGACCCGGGCGGCCTCCAGCAGTTCCCGGGGCACGCCCGCGAGCCCGGCGGCGATCAGCACCATCGCGAAGCCCGCCCACATCCAGATGTACGCGCCGATGATGGCCGGGGTGACCAGGGACGGGCCGAGCCAGTCCAGGCCGTTGTACGGCTCCTTGAAGTTGCTCGCCGGAAGCCGGAGTTGGGCACCGTCGGCGGAGGCCGGGAGGGTGAAGGTGCCGTCGCCCGCGGCCGTCGTCGAGGCCACGACCCTGCCGTCCTTCACGGCCTCGATCCGCATGCCCGCATAGCCCAGTTCGGACGCGTCGACGCTGTTGAGCGTGCCCACGCCCTTGCCGCGGGTGAAGTCCTGCCAGGTCGTGCCGGTGACCTTGTCCGGCTCGGCCTTCGGCGCCACGGCCGCCTTCGCGTCGTCCGGCATCAGGTCCGGCGCCACACCCACCAGGGGCAGCGAGACGGTCTCGCCGGCGCGGACGGGCGACTTCGTGATGAACGCGCCCCCGCCCGCCGCCTGAAGCGGCGACTCACGGCCCGGGTGGGCCTTCGGGAACGCCGACGACTGGGCGAAGGTGTCGTGCACGCCCACCCACACCGCGTTCGCCACGCCCTTGTCCGGGTCCTGGTCGTACACCAGGCGGAAGATGATGCCCGCCGCCAGCATCGAGATCGCCATCGGCATGAAGACGACCAGCTTGAACGCCGTTCCCCAGCGCACCCGTTCGGTCAGCACCGCGAAGATCAGGCCGAGCGCCGTCGCGACCGTCGGCGCGAACACCACCCAGAACACGTTGTTCTTCAGCGCGGTGCGGATGCCCTCGTCGGTGAAGAGGGCCTGGTAGTTGTCGACTCCGGCGAAGCCGTCGCCGGACTGGTCGTAGAAGCTGCGGACCACCGAGTACCCGATCGGGTACACCACGAGCGCGCCGAGCAGGACGATCGCGGGCAGCAGGAACAGCGCCGCGACCATCCTGCGGGTGCCGGTCACACTCTTGCGCGACTTGGGAGCGGCAGGGGGCTTGACGCCCCCTGCCGCCGTGGCCGACGTCATGCCGTCAGCCTCCGTAGGCCGCGGCCGCTTCGGCCTCCAGCTTCTGCTGCGTGCCCGCCACGTCCTTCGGGTTCTTCAGGAAGTCCTGGAGGATCTTCCACTCACCCTTGCCGGGCGTGCCGCCGAAGGCCTGCGGGGCCTGGTCGGACATGTCGAAGCGGAAGTCGTCACCGGCGTCGATGAGCGCCTTGGCGATCCGCTGCTGCACCGCGTTCGGGTACGCGGAGTTCGGCACGTTCTTGTTCGGCGACAGGTAGCCGCCCAGCTCGGCCTGGATCTCGGCCGCGTCCGGCGAGGCGAGCCAGGTGGCCAGGGCCTGCGCCCCCTTCGAGTCCTCCAGGATCACGGCCGCGTCACCGGCCGAGACCACCGGTCCCGTGTCACCCACCGCGGGGAACGGGAACACCTTCGCGTCGGTCCCGATCTTCATGTCCTTCGGGATGTTGACCTGCGCGAAGTCGCCCGCCGCGACCATGGCCGCCTTGGGCTGGTCCCCGCCGGTGAAGACCTGCGTGACGGAGGCCGGGAAGTCGGTCTGCAACGCCCCGGTCGCGATGTAGTCGGCCTTGCCCCAGACCTGCGCGAGGGTGGTCAGCGCGTCCTTCACGGACGGGTCCGTCCACTTGATCTCGTGCTTGGCCAGCTGGTCGTACTTCTCCGGCCCGGCCTGGGAGAGGTAGACGTTCTCGAACCAGTCGGTCAGCGTCCAGCCCTCGGCGCCGCCGACGGAGAACGGGGTGACGCCGGAGTCGTAGACCGTCTGTGCCGTCTTCAGCAGGTCCGGCCAGGTCTCGGGCTCACTCGCCCCGGCGTTCTCGAAGACCTGGTTGTTGTACCAGATCAGGGACTTGTTGGCGGCCTTGTAGTAGACGCCGTACTGCTTGTCGCCCACCTTGCCGATGTCCTGCCAGCCCTGCGAGTAGTTCTCACCGAGCTCCTTGAGGGCCTCGGCGCCGAGGGGCTTGGCCCAGCCGCGGTCCACGGCCTGTTTGATGGCGCCTGGCTGCGGCAGCATCGCGATGTCCGGCGGCTGCCCGCCGGCCACCTTCGAACCGATGAAGTTGATGATCGGGTCCTGGGCGGGCACGAACGTGACCTTGGCGCCCGTGCGCTTCTCGAACTCCGCCAGGACCTTCTTGAAGTTGGCCTGTTCCGCGCCGGTCCACACGGCGGCGATCTCCAGGCTCGTCCCCTCCAGCTTGGGAAGGGTGACGTTGTTGCCGGTCTCCTCGGTGTTGCCCTGGGTTCCACTGTTCCCGTCGTCGTCGCCTCCGCAGGCGGTGAGCGAGAGCGCGAGCGCTCCCGCGGCGACGGCTGCCGCGGCCTTGGCGGCTCTGCGGTGCTGGGGGGTCGCCTTGTCCCGCTCGGGCGACCAGCGTTTCCGGATGGTGCTGCTCGTCATGCGCATGACTGCCCCGTTCTTCGTTCCTCGTCGAACGTCGAGCGCGCTCCCGTGCGATCTGGTCTACGCCCGGGTGTGCGGGGGCGGCAAGATGGCGTCGGCTGTCAAGCGGGGGATCGTGACTCCCTCGTGACCAGGGGCGCGGCCCCCGTGACGCCGGGTGCGGCCGGGCGGCCGTCCCGTGTCACAGAAGGGACGGCACCTTCGCAGCCGAGACCTCCCGCGCCGCCCTTTCCAGCGCGCTGGCCAACAGTGCCAGGTCGGTCGGGCCGTTTCCGAGCTCCCGCACCGGACGCCGGGCCGGAGGGTCACCCATGCGGTGCCATTCCAGGGGGACGACCGTGGGGCGCAGCGTCGCCGTCCGGGGGATGCGGCCGGTGACACGACCGCCCTGGAACGGGGTCGTCCGCCCGTCCGCGGACGTGAGGCTGCCCCGGCCGGGCGCCGGCTCGTCCGGGCCGGGGGCCGGGGTGTCGAGCGTGACGCGCAGGGTGGCCCGGCGCGCCGGTTCCGTCTCCGCCGTGCGGGGGCAGGGCCCGGTGGCCGCCACCAGGTGCACGCCGAGCCGCTCGCCCTCCCGGGCCACGGCCTCCAGGGCGCGCATCACCGACCCGGCCGCGGGGCGCCCGGTCGAGCCGAGCGCGGGGGAGACCAGCGCGTCCAGGTCGTCGACGACCACGACGAGCCGGGGGAGCGGGGGCGCCGCCGCCTCCGTCTGCCGCCGGGCCCCGCCGGGCCGCAGCCGCAGGGTGGAGCTGGGCGGGCTGTCGAGGTCCCCGGCCCCGGCCTCGGCCGGGGCGCCGCCCCGGGCGGTGGCCGTGCGCTGGGCGACCATACGGCCCGACAGCTCGCGCCCGGTGTGCCACTCGGCGAAGTCGGACCGCCCCAGCAGCTCGGCGCGCCGCTTCAGCTCGGCGGTCAGGGACTGCGCGAACTCGCGCATCCGCACCGGGTCGTGCGCCGTGAGGTGCGTGGTGACATGCGGTACGTCCGTGCAGATCCGCAAGCCCTCGCCGTGCCCGCCGCCCGCGCCCGGGCCGCCCCGGCCGTCGACCAGCACGATGCCCAGGCGATCCGGCCGCTCGGCGGCGGCCAGCGAGGCGACGACCGCCCGCAGCAGCTCCGTACGGCCGCTGCCCGGCGGGCCCTCGATCAGCAGGTGCGGTCCCTGGACCGCGAGGTCCGCGCAGACCGGGCCGCGCGGCCCGGCGCCCAGCACCGCGCGCACCCGTCCGCCCAGCGCGTCGGTGTCGTCGGCGGCGTCCGCCCAGCGCGCCATCAGCGAGGCCGGGGTGGCCCGGGCGAGGCCCAGCTCGTCCAGCAACCGGGCCGCCTGGGGCAGCGGTGCGGAGACGCGGGGCTGGCGGTCGCTCGCCGTGCCGTCCGTGCGCAGCGGCGCCAGCGCCCGGGCGAACCGCTCGGCCCAGGCGGGGGAGACGGCGTCGACGGTGGCGATGGTGCCGTGGCCGACGGGGCCGGCCGGCGAGCCGTCGCCGCCGGCACGGGCCACGCGCATCAGCCGCAGGGCCGTCGCCACGTCACCGCTGAGCAGCGCGACGGCACCGCACTGCCGGAACGTGGGCGCCACGGAGCAGGCCGCCTCGTAGGTGTCCGTCACGGGGGAGGCCGGGGAAGCGGCGGCGGTCTCGGCCAGGCAGACGACGTGGATCCCGGCCCGGGGGCCCTCCAGCGCCAGCCGCGCGACGGCGTCCCGCAGGCCGGCCCCGCCCGGGTCGCCGTCCACGACGAGGACGGTGTAGGGCCCGGGGAACGCGGTGGTCGGGTCGGGGGCGTCGTCCCGGACGGCCCAGGACGGGCGGTGGGCTCGCGGGGGAACGGGGGCGTCACCCCCACGGGGGCCGGTCACCGGGGTGCTCGCCGCTGAGGCCGGGGCGCTCGGCGCCGCGGCCAGGGTGCTCGGCGCCGTGCCCGAGGTGGCGGCGACCGGGCCGTTACTCCCCGCTCCCGCATCGGCCAGCTGGTCCTCCAGGCGGCGCAGCAGCTCGTCGGTGCGGGCCGCGGCCTGTTCGCGGTCGTGGGCGAGGAGCAGCCGGCAGTCCTGGCCGTGTCCCGGGCGGACATGCGGGAGCCAGCCCAGCCAGGACCACTCGGCGGTGCGCTCCTCCAGGGGACGGGAGCGGTCCGCTGCGATCAGGACGATCTCCAGCGTGTCGGGGGAGTGCAGCGCCGCGAGCTGCGCCAGCACGGCACGGGCCAGCCCGGCGAGCCGCGTCCGCGGCCCGGCCAGCCCCAGCGCGCCGACCTCCCGCAGCCCGGCGGTCACCGGCACGGCGGGCAGCAGGCCCGAGCCGTCCGGGGCCGCCCGGTCGGCCGTGCCGAGCCGCACGGCGAGCGCCTCCGGGTGGCCCGGCCCGCGCTCCCACAGCCGGGGGCCCGGGCCCAGCGCCGTCAGCAGCAGCGCGGCCGGGTCCGGCCAGGTCTCCGGCACCGCCGGCGCGAGGGCCGGGTGCTCGGCGACCACGTCGGCCGGCTCGTCCTCGTACGCCTCGGGCCCGGCCGCCGGCTGCTCGCCTCGCCCTCCGGCCCAGCGCCGGGCCCAGGCCCCGAGCCCACCCCGCCTGCGCGTCCCCGACGGCACGTCGGTGCCCCGGAGAGGAGTGCCCTTGCGCCCACGACCGGCGCGCTCGTCCGGCGACTCCGCCGGTTCCTCGGCCCCCGCACGACCTCCCGCCTCCCGGGCGGCGGACCCGGGGGTGCCGCGGAGAGGGGTGCCTTTGCGTTCCTGTCCGGAGGGTTGGTCCGGGTGGTGGGTGGGGGTGCCGGTGCCGGTGGGTGGCGTGGCCGGTCCGTTGGTGCGGGTGCCGGTCGGGGCAGCCGGCCCATGAGAGCTGTGGTGTCCGCGCCCGGCGCGTTCGTCCGGGTGGGTCGGGTTGTCGGTGCCGGTGGGAGAGGCCGCGTTCGGAGCCCCCGGATCGTCCACGCCCCGGGGGCGGGGGCCGGTGCTGTCCGTGGCTCCGGCACGGAGGGGCCCGGTGCCGTACGTCCGCTCGGCGTGCGCACGCGTGCCGTCCGAGCCCGTGTGGCCGTACGCCCCGGCCCCGGAGCGGCCCGCGTGCGTGTCACCGTCACCGCTGCCCGGCCGCGCCGGACCTCGCTGGTGGGGAGCCCGGAGCCAGAGCTCCGGCGAACCCGGGCGCGCTCCCTGCGGTCCAGGAGAGGGCTGCGCAGCCCCGGCCCCGGCCGCCGACGGCGACCCGTCCCCGGCTGCCCGCGATCCCGCCTCGCCGCCGGCGCCCGGAGAGGGCACCCCGCCCCGGCTGTCTCCCGCGGGGGCGCCGCCTCCGGCACCCCGGGAGGGCGCCCCGCCCTCGATCCGTGGCGCCCCGCCCTGGCCCGGCACCACGGCCTCGCCGGAGCCCTGCCCCTCGACGGCCGGCGTGGCACAGGCCGCCGAGCCGTGGGCGTGGTGCGTGGCTCCGGACGGGCCGGCCGGTGCCGGGGACGCCACGGGCGCGTACGAGGGCGCGCTGTCGGCGTGGCGGGGCCCGGGCACGCGCACGTGCCCCTCCCCGTCCGGGGTCGTCTCCACCCGGCCCCCCGGCCCCCCGGCGGGAGCCAGCCGCAGGGCGGACTCGCCGATCCGCAGCAGCGCGCCCGGCGCGAACCGCACCGCACGGCTGCCCACGCGCGTGCCGTCCAGCGTCGTGCCGTTCGTGGAGTCCAGGTCGGCGACCGAGACGCGGCCGTCCGCGCCGACCGTCACCGCGCAGTGCAGCCGGGACACGTCCGGGTCGTCGAGGGGCACGTCAGCGTCGGCGGAGCGGCCGATGCGGATCTCACCGCCGTGCAGCAGGTGGACGCCGCCCGCGTCGGGGCCGGCGACCACCTGGAGTTGGGCCGGGGCGTCGTCCCACTCGGGATGCGGCTCCGGCTCCCCGGGCGCGCCCACGGACAGCACGGCACCGTCGGTCAGCGGCGGCTCGCCCAGCGTGCAGCGCTGCGCGTCGAGCCGCTGCTCCCCGGCGTACAGCACGGGCGTGCCCGAGCCGTCGCCGCCGGAGACCGCCTGGGCGAGCGCCGACGCCACCGCCGCGAGCGCCGTGCCGGCCGGCGCCGTGACCAGGACGTCGCTGCGCGGGGCGCGGTCCCGCCCCGGAGCCGATGCGCCCAGCGGGTCTACGACGGTCAGCCGGATCTGCATCGCCGTCAGCGGTCCCTTCTGCCCGGGCGCGGAGTCCCCCACCCCGCCCCAGCACGTCGGCCAGTACTGCACGCATCCTCGCACCTGCCACTGACACCGCGCCCCTCGCTCCGGGACAAGTGATCTTGATTGGTCGGCTCTGCCCGCAAAAGTGCCTGAGAGATGACCCACAGCCGACCGGTTGAGATCAGTCACGTTCGTTACCGGCAACCACAAGACCGAGGTGAGCGTCTTTCCTTCGAACGGGTGTGGGAACCGGTACGTAAGACCCACAGAAAGACGACACTCCGGTCCTCGGCCGCCCGGCACTACAGTGGGGCGGACAGGCCAGCAGGCAAGGCAAGCACCAGGGAGCGCATGACGTGCGGCCGGTAGGCAGCAAGTACCTGCTCGAGGAGCCGCTCGGACGCGGCGCCACGGGCACCGTCTGGCGAGCCCGCCAGCGCGAGACCGCGGGCGCCGAGGCGGCCGTGCCCGGACAGCCCGGCGAGACCGTCGCGATCAAGGTCCTCAAGGAGGAGCTGGCCGGCGACCCCGACATCGTGATGCGGTTCCTGCGGGAGCGCTCCGTCCTGCTCCGGCTGACGCACCCCAACATCGTCCGGGTCCGTGACCTGGTCGTCGAGGGCGAGCTGCTGGCGCTGGTCATGGACCTCGTCGAGGGCCCCGACCTGCACCGCTACCTGCGCGAGAACGGGCCCTTCACGCCCGTCGCCGCGGCGCTGCTCACCGCCCAGATCGCCGACGCGCTCGCCGCCAGCCACGCCGACGGCGTCGTCCACCGCGACCTGAAGCCGGCCAACGTGCTGCTGAAGCAGTACGACGGGCAGATGCACCCGCTGCTGACCGACTTCGGCATCGCCCGCCTCGCCGACTCCCCGGGCCTGACCCGCACCCAGGAGTTCGTCGGCACGCCCGCGTACGTCGCCCCGGAGTCCGCCGAGGGCCGCCCGCAGACCTCCGCCGTCGACATCTACGGCGCCGGCATCCTGCTGTACGAGCTGGTCACCGGCCGCCCGCCGTTCGCCGGCAGCTCCGCCCTGGAGGTGCTGCACCAGCACCTCAGCGCCGAGCCGCGCCGCCCCTCCACCGTCCCCGACCCGCTGTGGACGGTCATCGAGCGCTGCCTGCGCAAGAACCCGGACGAGCGGCCCAGCGCCGAGAACCTCGCCCGCGGCCTGCGCGTCGTCGCCGAGGGCATCGGCGTGCACGCGAACTCCGCGCAGATCGCCGCCGCCGAGGGCGTCGGCGCGCTCCTCGCGCCCGACCCGGCCCCCGCCCCCGTGCCGGACACGCCCGGCGCGGCCGACCCCACCCAGGTCCTCCCGCAGGGCGCGGGCTCCTACGACCCGAACGCCGCGACCAGCGTCATGGGGCACACCGGCGGCCCGGCCGGCGCCGCCGACCCCACCGCCGTGCTCCCCAACCGGGGCGCGGCCGACCCGACCGCCGTCATGCCGCCGGTCCCGCCGGGCGCGCCCGGTCACCCCGGCCAGCAGGGCCAGGGCGGCCCGGAGGACCCGCACCCCTGGCAGAACCAGCTGCGGGCCGCCCGCGACCGCAACGAGCAGACGCAGGTCCAGTACCTCGACCCCGGCCAGGACCCGCTGCGCCGCCGCCCCCAACGCCAGGTCGCCCGGCCGCAGCAGCAGCCCCCGCGCCACCAGGCGCCCCCGCCCGGGCCCGGCTACGGCCACCCGCAGCAGCAGCCCCAGCAGTACGCCCCCCAGCCCCAGCGGCCGCAGCCGCCGCAGCGCTACGCCCCGCCGGCGCCCCCGGCCCAGCCTCAGCAGCCGCAGCGGCCCCAGCGCGAGCCCCGGCAGCCGCGGCAGCGCAGCGCCAACCCGATGCGCATCCCCGGCCTGGGCTGCCTGAAGGGCTGCCTGTTCACGATCGTCATCCTGTTCGTGGCCGGCTGGCTGATCTGGGAGCTGAGCCCGCTCCAGGAGTGGATCGGCACCACCAAGGGCTACTGGGACCAGCTCACCGACTGGTTCTCCACGGTGACCGGCTGGTTCGAGAAGCTCGGCGGGAGCGGTTCGGGCACGAACTGACCCGAACCACCCTGCGGGGTTGGTGATTTGTCGACACCTGGCGGGTGATTTCCGCCCGGGCGGTGAAGGTTGGCTCCCCGGACGCGTAGTTTTAGCGACAACACGCGTCGGTAGGAGCAGCCTTGGCACGGAAGATCGGCAGCCGGTACACCGCCCACCAGATCCTGGGGCGGGGCAGCGCCGGCACGGTGTGGCTGGGCGAGGGCCCCGAAGGTCCCGTCGCCATCAAGCTGCTGCGTGAGGACCTCGCGTCCGACCAGGAACTCGTCGGACGCTTCGTCCAGGAGCGCACGGCCCTGCTCGGCCTGGAGCACCCGCACGTGGTGTCCGTGCGCGACCTGGTCGTCGACGGCAACGACCTGGCCCTCGTCATGGACCTCGTCCGCGGCACGGACCTGCGCACCCGGCTGGAGCGGGACCGCCGCCTCGCCCCCGAGGCGGCCGTCGCGATCGCGGCCGACATCGCCGACGGGCTGGCGGCCGCGCACGCCGCCGGGGTCGTCCACCGGGACGTCAAGCCGGAGAACGTCCTCCTGGACATGCAGGGCCCCCTCGGCCCCGGCGGCTCCCACCGCGCGCTGCTCACCGACTTCGGCGTGGCCAAGCTCATCGACACCCCGCGCCGCACCAAGGCCACGAAGATCATCGGCACGCCGGACTACCTCGCCCCGGAGATCGTCGAGGGCCTGCCCCCGCGCGCGTCGGTCGACATCTACGCCCTCGCCACCGTCCTCTACGAGCTGCTCGCGGGCTTCACCCCGTTCGGCGGCGGCCACCCGGGCGCGGTCCTGCGCCGGCACGTCACGGAGACGGTCGTCCCGCTGCCCGGCATCCCCGACGAGCTGTGGCAGCTGCTCGTGCAGTGCCTGGCCAAGGCCCCGGCCTCCCGGCTGCGGGCCTCCGAGCTCGGCGCCCGCCTGCGGGAGCTGCTGCCGATGCTGGCGGGCATGCCGCCGCTGGAGGTCGACGAGCCGGACACCGAGCAGGCCGAGGAGGCCGACCGCGAGGAGCAGCCGGCCGGCCCGGCACCGGCCGGCAAGCAGGCCAGGCGGCGGGGCGCGGTCCCCCTGGTGCCGGGCGCGAAGCCGGCCGACTCCAACCGGGACACCCACACCTCGATGCGCGTCCCGGCCCCCGACGAGCTGGCCGGCGGCGCCCACGGCACGGCCCGGGCCCCGCGCGCCTCGGGCGCCCCCCGCCCCGGCTCGGCCCGCAACCGCGCCGCGACCCGGCGCCGCCGGGTGGCCCTGGGAGCCGGCGCGGTCGCCCTGGCGGCGGCGGTCGGCGTCGGGGCCTGGCTCTCCACGTCGGACGACGACGGGGGAGCACCTCCCCAGGACACGAAGAACTCGGCGCCCCAGTCCCCCTGACCCCCGGGCTCCGCCCGCCCGCACCGGCCGCCCGGCGCTGCCCGCCGGGCGGAGCCGTTACGCTGGAGGGCGTGGCAGTCGTCGACGTATCCGAAGAGCTCAAGTCCCTCTCCTCGACCATGGAGTCGATCGAGGCCGTTCTGGACCTCGACAAGATGAGGGCAGACATCGCCGTGCTCGAGGAGCAGGCGGCCGCGCCGTCCCTGTGGGACAACCCCGATGAGGCGCAGAAGATCACCAGCAAGCTGTCCCACCTCCAGGCCGAGGTGAGGAAGGCCGAGGCCCTGCGCGGTCGTATCGACGACCTCGGCGTCCTCTTCGAGATGGCCGAGGAGGAGGACGACCCGGACACCCGCGCCGAGGCCGAGTCCGAGCTCGCCGCCGTGAAGAAGGCGCTCGACGAGATGGAGGTCCGCACCCTCCTCTCCGGCGAGTACGACGCGCGTGAGGCCCTGGTGAACATCCGTGCCGAGGCCGGTGGCGTCGACGCCGCCGACTTCGCCGAGAAGCTCCAGCGCATGTACCTGCGGTGGGCCGAGCAGCGCGGCTACAAGACCGAGATCTACGAGACGTCGTACGCGGAGGAGGCCGGCATCAAGTCGACCACCTTCGCCGTCCAGGCGCCCTACGCGTACGGCACGCTCTCCGTCGAGCAGGGCACGCACCGCCTCGTGCGCATCTCGCCCTTCGACAACCAGGGCCGGCGCCAGACGTCCTTCGCGGGCGTCGAGGTCCTGCCCGTGGTCGAGCAGTCCGACCACGTCGACATCGACGAGAGCGAGCTGCGGGTCGACGTGTACCGCTCCTCGGGCCCCGGCGGCCAGGGCGTGAACACCACGGACTCCGCGGTGCGCATCACCCACATCCCGACGGGCATCGTCGTCTCCTGCCAGAACGAGCGCTCGCAGATCCAGAACAAGGCCACGGCGATGAACGTCCTCCAGGCCAAGCTGCTGGAGCGGCGCCGCCAGGAGGAGCAGGCCAAGATGGACGCCCTCAAGGGCGACGGCGGCAACTCCTGGGGCAACCAGATGCGTTCCTACGTGCTGCACCCGTACCAGATGGTCAAGGACCTGCGCACCGAATTCGAGGTCGGCAACCCCGAGTCCGTCTTCAACGGCGAGATCCAGGGATTCCTCGAAGCCGGAATTCGCTGGCGCAAGCAGCAGGAGAAGTAAGTTTGTCGACAAGGCAACTGCCGCCCTCGGGGCGGTGGTTGCCTTTTCTGTACCTGCATGTCTGGGTTTTACATCACACTCACAGGCTCAGAGTCCCGGCATAGCTCCCGTAGTTGGACATGGCGCACGCAAACGCCCTTGACGTGTCTTTGAAAAATGGGAAGGGTAAAGCGCGGCATGCGTGTCTCTGGGGCGCATGTGAACCGGGGGGCTTTTCACCGCAGCTGTCCCCGTCGAGCACAGCCCCGACGCTGCCTAATGACGATGAGCTACTGGGGGTAGCAACCACATGACGAAGAAGACGCGGATCCGTGTCGCGCGGATAGCGGCCGGTGCCGTGATCGCCGCCGGTGCCTCGCTGACCGCCGCCGGTGCCGCATCCGCCGCGGAGACCGAGGACTGCCTGCTCGGCATCCTGTGCGCCGAGGAGTCGCCCGTCCCGACCCCGCCGACCACGCCGCCGGTTCCGACCGAGCTTCCCACGGACCCGCCGACCGGTCTCCCGACCGACCCGCCGGTGACCGACCAGCCCACCGATCCCACGGACGAGCCCACCGAGCCGACCGAGGACCCGACGAGCCAGCCCACCGACCCGGGCAACGGGAACGGCAACGGGAACGGCGGCGGTAACGGCAACGGCAACGGCAACGGCAACGCCAACGGTGGCAACAACGGCGGCGGCAACAACACCGGCCCCGACGGCGGCACCTCCCCGCAGCAGGAGGGCTCCTCGTCCCTCACCGACATCGGCTCGGACAACACCCCGGCCCCGCAGCAGCAGGCCCAGGCCGACGGCCCGGAGCTCGCCGAGACGGGTGCCGCGCAGACCACCTTCCTGGTGATCGGCGCCGCCACGATGATCGCCGGCGGTGTCGGCTTCCGCGTCCTGCCGCGCCTGATGGGCGGCCGGGGCGGCGCCGCCGCCTGACGGTAGGCGCGCCCCTACGGACCGTAGGCGCAGTGCGACGTTCGAGGGCCCGGAGCGAAACGCTCCGGGCCCTCGGCCGTGTCCTCGGAGGGCGTGCGTACGCCCTGGCGCGCTCTGGTGCGCCGTCAAGCGGTCCGGTGCACCGTCAAGCCGTCTGGTGCGCCAGCAGGGCCACCGCCGCGATCAGCACTGTCAGCAGGGCGATCAGCGCCATCGGGTTCAGATTCGCGAGGAAGTTCTCCTGCTGCAGCCGCTCGCGGTTCGCGCGGCACACGGGGCAGCGGCCCTCGCTCACGGGGGCCGCGCAGTTCGCGCACACCAGCCGGTCGTACGTCATGCGCTTGCCCTCCTTGCGCCGGTTCCACGTACCCAACGTTCGTGGGGACGGGAATGTTCCCCCCTCCACTGTGCCAGGTTCCTCCGGAGGCCGCGCGGTCCACTGTCACAGGAGTGGTGGTGCGGGGATCGGTACAAAACGGCACATCCATGGCGCAACCATGGTCGGTGACTGCGGTCCCCTACCCGGTTCGCGTATGGTCACGCTCATCTACCCCCGGCGACCCGTGGTGCATCCGTGATCCGATTCGACAATGTCTCCAAGGTCTACCCCAAGCAGACCCGCCCCGCCCTCAGGGATGTCTCCCTGGAGGTCGAGAAGGGCGAGTTCGTCTTCCTCGTGGGGTCCTCCGGCTCCGGAAAGTCCACCTTCCTGCGGCTGATCCTCCGCGAGGAGCGGTGCAGTCACGGGCAGGTGCACGTGCTGGGCAAGGACCTCGCCCGCCTCTCCAACTGGAAGGTGCCGCAGATGCGGCGCCAGCTGGGGACGGTCTTCCAGGACTTCCGCCTGCTGCCGAACAAGACGGTCGGCGAGAACGTCGCCTTCGCGCAGGAGGTCATCGGCAAGTCCCGCGGCGAGATCCGCAAGTCCGTGCCGCAGGTGCTCGACCTCGTCGGGCTCGGCGGCAAGGAGGACCGGATGCCCGGCGAGCTGTCCGGTGGTGAGCAGCAGCGCGTCGCCATCGCACGGGCCTTCGTCAACCGGCCGAAGCTGCTCATCGCCGACGAGCCCACCGGCAACCTCGACCCGCAGACCTCCGTCGGCATCATGAAGCTGCTCGACCGCATCAACCGGACGGGCACGACCGTGGTGATGGCCACGCACGACCAGAACATCGTGGACCAGATGCGCAAGCGCGTCATCGAGCTGGAGAAGGGCCGCCTCGTCCGCGACCAGGCCCGCGGTGTCTACGGCTACCAGCACTGAGACCGCACCCGAGATCCACCGGAAAGGCATAACCAGCCGCCATGCGCGCCCAGTTCGTCCTGTCGGAGATCGGCGTCGGTCTCCGCCGCAACCTGACGATGACCTTCGCCGTCATCGTCTCCGTCGCCCTGTCGCTCGCCCTGTTCGGCGGGTCGCTCCTGATGAGCGACCAGGTCAACACCATGAAGGGCTACTGGTACGACAAGGTCAACGTCTCGATCTTCCTCTGCAACAAGAGCGACGCCGAGTCCGACCCGAACTGCGCCAAGGGCGCGGTGACGGACGACCAGAAGAAGCAGATCAAGGCCGACCTCGACAAGATGGACGTCGTCCAGACGGTCACGTACGAGTCGCAGGACCAGGCGTACAAGCACTACAAGGAGCAGTTCGGCGACTCCCCGCTGGCCAGCTCCCTCACGCCGGACCAGATGCAGGAGTCGTACCGCATCAAGCTGAAGGACCCGCAGAAGTACCAGGTCATCGCGACCGCCTTCGACGGGCGGGACGGCGTGCAGTCCGTGCAGGACCAAAAGGGCATCCTGGATAATCTGTTCGGGCTTCTCAACGGCATGAACTGGGCCGCGCGCGCGGTGATGGCGCTCATGCTCGTCGTCGCGCTGATGCTGATCGTCAACACCGTGCGCGTCTCGGCGTTCAGCCGGCGGCGCGAGACCGGCATCATGCGCCTGGTCGGCGCCTCGGGCTTCTACATCCAGGCGCCGTTCATCATGGAGGCCGCGGTCGCCGGACTCATCGGCGGCACCCTCGCGTGCGCCTTCCTGCTGGTCGCCCGGTACTTCATCATCGACCACGGTCTGGCCCTGTCCGAGAAGCTGAATCTGATCAACTTCATCGGCTGGGACGCCGTTCTCACGAAGCTGCCGCTCATCCTCGCCACGAGCCTGCTGATGCCCGCGTTGGCCGCGTTCTTCGCGCTGCGCAAGTACTTGAAGGTGTGACGCATACCAAGAGGGGCCGTGCGGTCAACCGACCGTACGGCCCTTCCCCTTGTCCTAGACTCACCGGCATGTCAGGTCGTGACCCGTTCTGTCAGCCCCGCCGCATGCGCCGCGGGGCCGCCCTGACCTTGCTGTTCGCGAGCGTGCTCGTCGCCGGTGCGGCCACCGGGGCGTTGCCGCAGGCCGACCGGAAGTCCACGCCGGACGAGGCCGGTTCGGCCGCCTCGGCCGGGCACCACGCGGCGGTCACCAGGGCGGCCGAGGAGGCCCTGGCCGACGGCAAGTCCCCGATGGAGGCCGCGAAGCGCGCCGTCAGCCGCAGCGGGGACCGCTGGGGCGCCGTCTACTCCGAGGGCGAGTACGAGGAGTTCGAGGACGCGCTCGACGGCCAGTACACCGGCGTCGGCCTGTGGGCCCGCAGCGAACGGGACGGCCGGGTCGCGGTGACGAAGGTACGCGCCGGCTCGCCCGCGGCCGCCGCCGGGATCCGCCCGGGAGATGTGCTGCGCAGCGTCGACGGCCGGAAGACCGACGGAAGGCCCGTCACGGAGGTCGTCTCCTTACTGCGCGGGGACGCCACCGACGCCCCCGCCGGCACCACCGTCCGCCTCGGCCTGGAGCGCGGCACGCGCGCGTGGACCGAGACCCTGCGCCGCGCCCAGCTGTCCACCGACTCGGTCACCGTCCGGCAGGTCGCCGGCCCGGTCACCGTCATCCGGGTCGACACCTTCACCAAGGGCTCCGGCGACCAGGTCCGCGAGGCCCTCGGGCAGGCCCCGCCCGGCACCGGCGTCGTCCTCGACCTGCGCGGCAACTCCGGCGGCCTGGTCACCGAGGCCGTCACCGCCGCCTCCGCCTTCCTCGACGGCGGCCTCGTCGCCACCTACGGCGTCGACGGCGAACAGCGCGCGCTGCACGCCGAGCCCGGCGGCGACACGACGAGACCCCTGGTCGCGCTCGTCGACGGCGGGACGATGAGCGCGGCCGAGCTCCTCACCGGCGCCCTGCAGGACCGCGGACGCGCGTTGGTCGTGGGCTCCCGCACCTTCGGCAAGGGCTCGGTCCAGATGCCGAGCCGGCTGCCCGACGGCTCCGTCGCGGAGCTGACCGTCGGGCACTACCGCACCCCCTCCGGCCGCGGGGTCGACGGCCGGGGCATCACGCCCGACCTGGAGGCCGACGAAGGGGCCCTCCAGCGGGCCGAGGCCGTCCTGCGCGGCCTGGCGAGCCCCTCGTAATCGACTTCCCGCGGGCCCCCTCCGTAGTGCGAAAATGGGCGGCACTATGGCTAAGGAAAAAGGGCGCAAGCTGATCGCGCAGAACAAGAAGGCGCGGCACGACTACCACATCATCGACACCTACGAGGCCGGCCTGGTCCTCACCGGCACCGAGGTGAAGTCGCTGCGTCAGGGACGGGCGTCGCTGGTCGACGGCTTCGTGCAGCTCGACGGGAACGAGGCGTGGCTGTACAACGTGCACGTGCCGGAGTACAGCCAGGGCACGTGGACCAACCACAGCGCCCGCCGCAAGCGGAAGCTGCTGCTGCACCGCGCCGAGATCGACAAGCTGGAGTCGAAGTCGGGCGAGACGGGCCACACCATCGTGCCGCTCGCGCTGTACTTCAAGGACGGCCGGGCCAAGGTCGAGATCGCGCTGGCGAAGGGCAAGAAGGAGTACGACAAGCGGCAGGCGCTGCGGGAGAAGCAGGACCGCCGGGAGACCGACCGCGCGATCGCGGCGGTGAAGCGGAGGCAGCGCGGGGCGTAGGGAATACGCTGGCACCGACCTGCGTTGGTCACGTACGATGGTGTCTGCACCCCACAGCGGGTGCGCGCCCCTCTCCGGAGGGGATTGTCAACACAACATGGGGATGATCGGTTTCGACAGCGGCTGTCGAAGCAGGGGAAGCGTGTCGAGGAAGCGGCAATGATCTCGTAAACCATATGTCGCAAAAAATAATCGCCAACACCAAGCGCGATTCCCAGGCCTTCGCCCTCGCTGCCTGATAAGCAGTGACTGAAGGCCCCTAAATGGGTGTCAGCCCGGGAGCGTTCCCGGCCCGGATCCTGGCATAAGCTAGGGAACTAAACCATCGAGCCCGGTCACGGGGCTCGGTGGGAAATCAAACAGTGACTGGGCCCGTCGGCGACTTGTTCGCGTGATCGCCGGGGCCGAGAAAATCGCAGCGAACTGCACACGGAGAAGCCCTGGTTCTGCACCGTTGGACGCGGGTTCGATTCCCGCCATCTCCACTCATCCCATGTGGGCGCAGGCCCCGTCGCTTCGAGCGGCGGGGCCTTCGTCATGCCTGGCTCGTGCTGCCCCGCTCCGCCAGGCGCGGCGGCAGCAGGGTCGTCCCCGGCACGGGTGCGCCGCTGTGTTTGCGCATCAGCAGGTGCACCGCGCGCGTGCCCAGTTCCGCCGTCGGTACGGGGATCGCGGTGATGGTCGCGGGGGTGTCGGTGCCGACGGCCATGACCGACAGGTCCTCCGGGATGCGCAGGCCGAGCTGCCGGAAGGTCGTGAGCAGGGGGTCCAGCAGGGGATCGTTCTGGACGATCACGGCCGTCGGGGCGGGGTGGGCGCGCAGCAGGCGGTCCGCGAGGGCGCGGGCCGCGGGCGGGGACGGCTCGGTGGGGTGCGCCGACGAGGCCAGGCCGTGCCGGTGGGCCGCGGTGGTGACGCCCTCGACCAGGCGGCGGGCCGAGGCGGTCTCGCGGAGGTAGACCTCCGGCGGCGAGCCGGCCAGGGCCACCGATCGGTGGCCGAGGCCGGCCAGGTGCCGCACGCACGCCTCGCCCGCCGCGCGGTAGTCCAGGTCGACGCAGGTCAGATCCCGTGGTTCGGTGGGGAGGCCGAGCAGCACCAGCGGGTGGTCCAAGGAGCGGAGCAGGGGCAGGCGCGGGTCGTGGAGGGCGATGTCCAGGACCAGGAGCGCGTCGGCCGGCGCCGACCCCCGGAGCCGGGTCAGGCCCTCTTCATGGGTGAGGAGCAGGACGTCGTGGTCGTACGCGCGGGCCGCTGTCACCACCGACTGCGTCAGCCGCATCGTCGCCGGTACGTCGACGCCGCCGCGCAGCGGAGCCGCCACGGCCAGGACCTTCGACCCGCCGTGCGACGGCGCTGCCGTCCGCGGCCGGTAGCCCAGCTCCCGGGCCGCCGCCTCCACGCGGCGCCGGGTCTCCGGGGAGATCGGGCGCTTGCCGCTCAGCGCGTAGGAGACGGTGCTGGGGGAGACCCCGGCCCGGCGGGCCACGTCCGTGATCCTGACCATCAGGCCGGCTCCAGCGTCAGGGTGCCCGTCCCCGCCGCCGCCCGCACCTCGCGGTGGCCGTCGGCCAGGGCCCAGGGCGCCGACGGGTCGCTGCAGGAGGCCCGCAGGGTGCCCCCGTCGCACACGACCGTGAAGGTCACCTCCCCGATCCGTACCGTCCGCTCGTCGCCCGGCCGCAGGCCGTACGCCCGGAGCGTCACCCCGTCGGCGTGGACGTAGTCCGGGCGGTCGTCCCGCGCGCCCACCGGGAGCACCGCTCCCGGCCGGACCAGCAGCGGGACGCTCAGGAAGTCGTGCCGCTCGCGCACCCAGCGCGGCCCGGTCACCGTCTCGCCGGTGAGGAAGTGCGTCCAGGTGCCCTCGGGGACGTAGTACGAGACGTCACCCTCGTCGCTGAAGACCGGCGCGACCAGCAGGTCCGGGCCGAGCATGTACTGCCGCTCCAGGTGCGCGCAGCCCGGGTCGTCCGGGAACTCCAGCACCATCGCCCGCATCACCGGCACGCCCTCGGTGTGGGCCGTGCGGGCCGCCTCGTACAGGTACGGCATGAGGCGCAGCTTCAGCCGGGTGAACCGCCGGGCCACCTCGACGGACTCGTCGTCGAAGAGCCAGGGGACCCGGTAGGAGCTGCTGCCGTGCAGGCGGCTGTGGGAGGAGAGCAGGCCGAAGGCCAGCCAGCGCTTGAACAGGGCCGGGGTCGGGGTGCCCTCGAAGCCGCCGATGTCGTGGCTCCAGAAGCCGAAACCCGACAGGCCGAGGGACAGGCCGCCGCGCAGCGACTCCGCCATCGACTCGTAGGTGGCCTCGCAGTCGCCGCCCCAGTGCACCGGGAACTGCTGGCTCCCCGTCGTCGCCGAGCGGGCGAAGAGGACCGCCTCCGCCTCGCCGCGGTGCTTGCGCAGCACCTCGAAGACCGTGCGGTTGTACAGGTACGTGTAGTAGTTGTGCATCCGCTCCGGGTCGGAGCCGTCGGACCAGACCACGTCGAGCGGTACGCGTTCGCCGAAGTCGGTCTTGAAGCAGTCGACGCCCTGCGCGAGCAGCGCCTCCAGCTTCGCGGCGTACCAGTCGCGGGCGGCCGGCGAGGTGAAGTCGACCAGGGCCATGCCCGGCTGCCACATGTCCCACTGCCAGACACTGCCGTCCGGGCGTCTCAGCAGGTGCCCGAGCGCCTTCCCCTCGGCGAACAGCGGGGAGCGCTGGGCGATGTACGGGTTGATCCAGACGGAGACCCGCAGGTCACGGTCCTTCAGGCGGGCGAGCATGCCCTCCGGGTCGGGGAAGACCCGCTCGTCCCACCGGAAGTCGCACCAGTGGTACTCGCGCATCCAGAAGCAGTCGAAGTGGAAGACGGACAGGGGGAGTTCGCGTTCCCGCATGCCCTCGATGAAGGACGTCACCGTCTCCTCGTCGTACGAGGTGGTGAAGGACGTCGACAGCCACAGGCCGAACGACCAGGCGGGCGGCAGGGCCGGGCGGCCGGTCAGGGCCGTGTACTTGCGCAGGATGTCCTTCGGGGTGGGGCCGTAGATGACGTAGTACGTCAGCTCCTGCGTCTCGGCGCTGAACTGCACCCGGGAGACGACCTCCGAGGCGACCTCGAAGGACACCTTGCCGGGGTGGTCGACGAAGACGCCGTAGCCCGCGTCCGTGAGGTAGAAGGGCACGTTCTTGTAGGCCTGTTCGCTGCACGTGCCGCCGTCGGACTGCCAGATGTCGACGACCTGACCGTTCTTCACCAGCGGACCGAAGCGCTCCCCGAGGCCGTAGACGGACGTGCCGACCTTCAGGACGAGCTGTTCGCGCAGGTGGTGCCCGCCGTCCGGGTCCCGCATGATGCCCGTGCTTTTGTGGCCGCTGCCGGTGAGCGTGCGGCCGTGCGCGAGGAAATCGACCTGCCAGGGGCCGCCGCGGGAGAGCCGGACCGACAGGTCGCCCGAGGTCAGGGTCGCGTGCTCGTCGTCGTACGAGAGCCGCGGGGCGGTCTCCGACGCCGTGATCCCGAACGCGGGGCCCTGGGGGCGGCCGCCCGTGAAGTGCGTCAGCGTCAGGCCGATGACGTCGGGCATGGGCGTGTGGGCGGTGACCGTGAGGACGGGGCCCGTCATCAGGTCGCCGCGGGAGCGGATGGGCCGGGTCGGAGCGTGCATCTCCAGCGTGCCGTCCGACTCGATGACGTCGAGGACTTCGGCCGGGTAGGCCGCGGTGACGCCCTCGCGCAGGAGCCAGTAGCCGTCGGTGAACTTCATGTGGGGGGTCCCTCGCTTCACGGCGCGTGTTGTCGAAGCGCTTCGACAGCCGAACGTATGGGGGGTTGCGTGAGGCCGTCAATGGGTCGTGCGGGTACGGGTGAAGCGATTCGACGCGACCGTCAGGGACAGCGCCAGGGCCAGGGCCGCCGCCGTCACCGGGACGCCGTATCCGGCCGTCGCCGACACGTGCTCCGCCGTCCAGCCGCCGAGTGCGCTGCCACCGGCGATGCCGCCGAGCAGACCGGTCACCGCGAGGGTCATGCCCTCGTTCAGCCGGCCCTCGGGGGTGCGCTCCTGGACCAGCGTCATGGTGGTGACCATCGTCGGGGCCGTCGCCATCCCGGCCACCAGCAGGGCGCCCGCCAGGAGCGGGAGCGAACCGGTGAGCGCGGCGGCGAGCAGCGGCAGGGTCAGCAGGACGCCCATCGCGGCCACGCACCACGACAGGCGGGCCGCGGCCGGGCGGGCCGGCTTCGCCGCGCCGTAGAGCAGGCCCGCGGCGCAGGATCCCGCCGCCTGGAGCGCGAGCACGGCACCCGCCGCCGCACCGTGGCCCCGCGCGTCCGCGAACGCCAGCGTGACGACCTCCGTCGAGCCGAAGATCCCGCCCATCGCCAGGCAGACCGCGAGCAACGGGGGCATGCCGGGAGAGCGCAGCGGCGCCTTCGCGGGTATCCGCTCGCGGACCGGCGGTTCCGTCGCCCGCCGGGACGTGAACAGGAGCATGCCGGTCAGCAGCAGCACCGCGCCGGCCAGCGTGCCCGCCTCCGGGAAGAGCGCCGCGCACAGGAAGGCCGCGAGCACCGGGCCCAGCATGAAGCACAGTTCGTCCGCGGCCTGCTCGAAGGAGTTGGCGGTGTGCAGGGCCTTGGCGTCACCGGCCAGCAGATGGGCCCAGCGGGCCCGGGACATGCCGCCGGTGTTGGGGGTCGTGGCGGTGGCGGCGTAGGCGGCGAACAGGGTCCAGTCCGGGGCGTCGTGGCGGACGCACAGCAGCAGCGCGAGGGAGCCGAGCACGGCGATCACCGTGGCGGGCAGGGCCACCCGGGCCTGGCCGTACCGGTCGACGAGCCGCGCGGTCCAGGGCGCGACGACCGCGGTCGCCGCGAGCCCCGTCGCCGTGACGGCGCCGGCCAGGGCGTACGAGCCCCGCGTCCCGGCGATCATGACGACGGCGCTGACGCTGAACATGCCCATCGGCAACCGGGCGATCAGGTTCCCGGCGGTGAAGGCGCGGGCGCCCGGCAGCCGGAACAGGCGGCGGTACGGGGAGAGTGGCGGCATGCGCCCACCGTCGCCCGGGGGTGATCAAGCGGTCCAACACCTGTTCCGCGCGGAATCACGCACCTGGGTTGTGAACGGCCGGAACCCATGGCGGCCGTCGAGGGAAACCCGTGGCGGGAAACCCCGTGGCGAGAAATGTTCGCTCCCTGTTTTTCATACAGAAATATGGAGATTACTGATGTTCCTCATGATGCATGGAAAAGATGCTCATTCGGGACAATCCTTCACTCGTTTGCCGCGCATCCGGCGAAGTGGGCAGGCGGTTAGTCGGTACATGACCGAGGCGACCAGGAAAGACGGTTGGGCGGTAACGCTCGGCCCGTACACCTACATTCCGGCTCCAGTGCACTCGTCGGCCACCGTCAACGGCACCCTCACCAAGGCCGGTTGCCCGGTCACGCTGCAGGTGACCGAGCCGGTGCTGCGCGATTTCATCGACGCCATGAGCGCGCTGGAAAAGGATCTCGCCCGGCGGTGGATCAGTGCGACGGAATGGCCCGCTTTCGCGCTCGCGGAATAGTCGGGCCGCCGACATGTACGACAATGGAATCGAGGGCACGGGACGGCACCGGGCTCCGGCCCGGGATTTCGTCACCCCCCTGACACCGCCGGATCCGACCTGGGACCCGGCCGAGGAACTGGCGTTCATCCTCCAGGAGGCCCTCGGGGAACAGGCGGCGCGGATTCCCGGCCCCCGGGACGAGGAACCGGCCGAGGTCGAGGAGCCGGCCCCGGCGCCGGGCGCGCACATGAGGCGGCTCCAGGACATCACCGAGGAACTGCCGCCCGTACGGGACGTCCCCCGCCGCCACCGCAAGGTCCGCCCCCGCAGGGCCCCGGGCCTGCTGCGCACCACCAGCTTCCTCGTCGCCGCCCTGGCGGCCGTCATCGCCTCCGCCGTGAGCGTGCTGAGCGGCATGGTCGCCTACGACCCCCTGCGCATGGTCGCGGCGTCCCCCGCGGAGCGGAACCTCCGCACCTGGTGGCCCCTCCTCGTCTACGGGCCCTGGCTGGTGGCCTCCCTGTCCGTGCTGCGGGCCGCGCTGCACCAGCGCCGTGCCGCGCACTCCTGGTGTGTGGTCGTGGTCTTCTCCTGCGTGGCCGTGCTGCTGTGCGTCGTCCAGGCGCCCAGGACCGTCCTCGGCACCGCGGCGGCCGCGCTGCCCGGGCTCGCCGCGCTGGCGTGCTTCCAGCAGGTCGTCCGGCAGATCACGCTGACGCGTCCGCCGCTGCGGTCGGTGCCCCGCCACCGGGTGGGGCAGGGTGCGCCGAAGGAGGCGCCCGGGGGTGACGCCGAGACCGCGGCCGGCGGTGAGGCGACCGGCGGGGAGGGGGCTACGCGGCGGGGCGCCGACTCCTGAGACGGTGCCCCGGGTGCGCGAGGCCTGCCCTTGGGTGACGGGCGCAGGTCACCGTCCCCCGCCCCGCCGATCCGCCCCCGCTGTAGTTTCACCCCATGCCCGCCCACCTCGACCCCCGTCTCCTGCGTGCCTTCGTCACCGTCGCCGAGGAACTGCACTTCACCCGTGCCGCGGTGCGCCTCCACCTGGCGCAGCAGGCGCTCAGCCGGGACGTGCGGCGGCTGGAGCGGGAGCTGGGTGCCGAACTGTTCGTGCGGACCACCCGGCAGGTGAGCCTCACGCCCGACGGGGAGCGGCTGCTGCCGTACGCCCGGCGGGTGCTCCGGGCGCAGGACGACCTGCTCGCCGCCTTCGACCAGGCCCGGCCCCTGCTGGTGGACCTCAACTCCCCGGGCCTGGCCACGCCGCGCCGCGTCCTGCACCTGGCCCGCGAACTCGCCCCGGAGCACGAACTGATGGCCCGCTACGAGAGCGGCCTGACCGGAGCCGCCGGCGAGCTGCTCGCGGGCCGGCTGGACGCGTCGTTCGGACGGTTCGCCGGGCTGGACACGGCGCTGCGGGCCGGGCTCGACCACCAGCCGGTGCGGTACGAGCCGATGGCCGTCGTCCTGCCCGAGGACCACCGGCTGGCCGGGCGGGCGCGGGTGCCGCTCGCCGAACTGGCCGGCGAGACCGTCTACGCGGGCGCCGGCAACGCGCGCACACCGGAGTGGACCGACCTCGCACGGCTGCTGTTCGAGGGCCGGGGCATCGAGATCGCGCCACCCGCGCCGCTGGCCGTGGGCGAGGAGGAGTTCCAGCGGGTCATGGCCAGAACGCGCCATCCGGTCCTGGCCGTTGTGGGATTTCCGGCCATGCCGTCGACGGTGTCACGGCCCCTGGTCGACCCCGTCCCGCTGTCCCCCGTCTCACTGGTGTGGCGCAGGGGCCTGACCCACCCCGCGTTCGACGCGCTGCGCCGGGCCGCGGCCCGGCTCGCGGCGGAGGAGGGCTGGCTGCGAAGGCCCGCCGGGACATGGATTCCCGCTGGTGACGATGTCCTCATGAGGTCTCGCGAACGAAACGATTCGACACGGCGTCCACACACAACCTCCGCGTGCGCTACATTCGACGCCTGAGCACGGTGTGGTAATAGGGGGGCGCTCGGACGGGTGGGGGGCCCGGTCCGACGACGGGTGCTCAGGTCGTACGCGCACCTGAACCATCCCGTGGGGGGAAGTGCGTACGCGTGACACAGTGGCGAGAAGACGCCCAACCCGAATGGCCCGAGGCCGCGACGGCCACCGGTGAAGTCCCCGCGGACGGCATGGGCCGGGACCGGAGAGTCACCCAGGTCTTCGCCGGTGACGTCCGGCCGACCGACCGCCGGCGGCCCGACGTGACGGAGATACTGCGCGGGATTCCGCGGCAGAGCGAGGGCGAGGCCGACTCGCTCGCCCCGGGCGCCAGTTTCCGGACCGCCGCCCGCGACCCCTGGCGGGAGCCGGAGGAAGCCGACGAAGCCGTCGCGTCCGGGCCCGGCCGCGACGCCGCCGAACACACCCACGATCCGCACGAGGTCACCGTCCAGCTCGACGCCGTTCAGCTCGGGGACGGTTTCGTACGGCAGGTCAAGGAAGGCACCGGCGCGGGCCCGGCCGCCGCCGACCGGCCCGTCTTCGTCGACGAGTCCGGCCGCCGCAGCCGCCGCTTCCGGCGGATCGGCATGGTCATCGCCCTGGCCTGCGGCGTCTACGCCGTCGTCATCGTCGCCACGCTGCTGTCGGGCAACTCCAACGCGCCCTGGCTGCCCGTGCCCAGCAAGAAGGAGGGCCCGCCGGCCGGGCAGGTCGACACCCCGCCGCTGCCCGCCGAGTCCGCCCCGGCCGACGGCACCGGCGCCACCGCCCCGGGCAGCACGCCGACGACCGACGAGGTCACGGCCCCCTCGCCCGGCCCCAGCGCCCGCGAACCCGTGGCCACCGCCGGCCCCGGCCGCGCCGGCACGACCGCCGACCCCACGCCGACGGCGACCCGGACCGCCCCGGCCCCGGGCACCGGCGCGACCGCCCCGGCCCCGAGCAAGCCGGCGAACCCGCCGAGCCCGCCCGTGTCCTCCCCGGCGCCGACCGGCGCCACCACGCCCGATCCGCCGACCGAGACCACGGGCACCGGCGGCGACGGCGGCACCGTCGCCGACGGACCGGCCGCGACCCAGCCGATCGCCCAGACGCCCGCCGCCTAGGCCTTGTCGCACAAGGCTCAGGGGATCTCCGCACCGTCGCGCCCGTCCCGCGACGCCTGGCGCGCCGAGAGCACACCAGACGCCGCAGGGCCCGCCCTCCGGGCGGGCGATGCGCCCGAGCGGCCCCCAGGGCCACCCGTACCGACCGCCTGCCCGGGCGCGCCCGGCATGCCGCGTGACCGTCCCCGCACCCCCCTCCCCGCACCACCCGGAGTACCACCACCCATGGCATCCCGTACCAGCCGTCCCGGGCCGGCGCCCCGAGCCCGTGGCGGCTCCAGGCGACGCCGCCTGCCCCTGCGCCTGCTGCTGCCCCTGCTCGTCCTCGTCGCGCTGATGGCGATGCTCATGCTGCGCGGCTACGTGCACAGCGAGATCCTCGCCGACCACCGCGTCGGGCCGCCCGCGGCCAACGACCGCGTACCGCAGGACATCCTCAAGGGCGGGCCCGTCATCGACACCCGGGACGGGAAGCCCGCCAGCCTGGAACTCCCGGACCACGAACTGGTCCTGACCTTCGACGACGGCCCGGACCCGGTCTGGACGCCCAAGGTCCTCGACGTACTGAAGAAGCACGACGCCCGGGCCGTCTTCTTCATCACGGGCACCATGGCCTCCCGCCACCCGGACCTCGTGCAGCGCATGGTCGACGAGGGCCACGAGATCGGGCTGCACACCTTCAACCACCCGGACCTGTCGCTGCAGAGCAAGAGCCGCATCGACTGGGAGCTGTCGCAGAACCAGCTCGCGCTGGCCGGGGCGGCCGGCATCCGCACCTCGCTGTTCCGCCCGCCCTACTCGTCGTTCGCGCACGTCATGGACAACAAGTCCTGGCCGGTGACCGAGTACATCGGCAGCAAGGGCTACATCACCATCGTCAACGACACCGACAGCGAGGACTGGCGCCGGCCCGGCGTGCAGAAGATCATCAGCAACGCCACGCCGAAGAACGGCGAGGGCGCCATCGTGCTGATGCACGACTCCGGTGGCGACCGCTCCCAGACCGTGGCCGCACTCGACCGGTTCATCACCGGGCTGCAGGACCAGGGCTACCGCTTCGACACCCTCACCGCCGCACTGGACGCCCCCAGCGCGCACACCTCGGTCGCGGGGCTGGAGTCGATCAAGGGCGAGGCGTGGGTCTTCCTGGTGCAGGCCTCCGAGAAGACGACCGGGATCCTCGTCGCGGGCCTCGCCGTCGTCGGCGTGCTGGTCTTCGGGCGCCTCGGGCTGATGCTGATCCTCTCCGTCGCGCACGCCCGCCGCGTCCGCCGCCGGAACTTCAGCTGGGGCCCGCCCGTCACGGAACCGGTGTCGGTGCTGGTGCCCGCCTACAACGAGGCCAAGTGCATCGAGCAGACGGTCCGTTCCCTCGTCGCCGGCGACCACCCCATCGAGGTGCTGGTCATCGACGACGGCTCCAGCGACGGCACCGCCCGCATCGTCGAGAACCTCGGCCTGCCCGGCGTACGCGTCGTCCGCCAGCTCAACGCGGGCAAGCCCGCCGCCCTCAACCGCGGGATCGCCAACGCCCGCCACGACATCATCGTGATGATGGACGGCGACACCGTCTTCGAGCCGACCACCGTCCGCGAACTCGTGCAGCCCTTCGGCGACCCGCGCGTCGGCGCCGTCGCCGGCAACGCCAAGGTCGGCAACCGCGACTCGCTCATCGGCGCCTGGCAGCACATCGAGTACGTGATGGGCTTCAACCTCGACCGCCGCATGTACGACGTGCTGCGCTGCATGCCCACCATCCCCGGCGCGGTCGGCGCGTTCCGGCGCAGCGCCCTGGAACGCGTCGGCGGCATGAGCGACGACACGCTCGCCGAGGACACCGACATCACCATGGCCCTGCACCGCGACGGCTGGCACGTCGTCTACGCGGAGAAGGCCGTCGCCTGGACCGAGGCCCCCGAGTCCGTGCAACAGCTGTGGTCCCAGCGCTACCGCTGGTCGTACGGCACGATGCAGGCCATCTGGAAGCACCGCCGGGCCCTCGTCGACCGCGGACCCTCGGGCCGCTTCGGCCGCGTGGGACTGCCGCTGGTGTCGATGTTCATGGTCGTGGCGCCGCTGCTGGCCCCGCTGATCGACGTGTTCCTGCTGTACGGGCTGGTGTTCGGCCCGACCGAGAAGACCATCGGCGCCTGGCTGGGCGTCCTCGCGGTGCAGGGCGTGTGCGCGGCCTACGCGTTCCACCTCGACAAGGAACGCATGACCCACCTCATCTCCCTGCCGCTCCAGCAGCTCCTCTACCGGCAGCTCATGTACGTCGTCCTGCTCCAGTCCTGGATCACCGCGCTCACCGGCGGCCGGCTGCGCTGGCAGAAGCTGCGGCGCACCGGCGCGGTGGGGCTGCCCGGGGGCGGAATGGCCGCGCCCCACCAGCAGATGGACGGGCGGCCGGTCGCATGACCACGGTTCCCGCGACGACCGAGGCTCCGCGCCAGGAGCAGGCCCCGTCACCCCGGCCCGGCCGCGACCGGTACTTCGACCTGCTGCGCGCCCTCGCCCTGTTCCGTGTCGTGCTGTACCACCTGACGGGCTGGGCCTGGCTGCCGCTGGTGTTCCCGTCCATGGGCGTGATGTTCGCCCTCGCGGGCAACCTCATGGCCCGCTCGCTCAAGCGCCCGGCCGTGCAGGTGATCCGCGGCCGGCTGCGGCGGCTGCTGCCCCCGCTGTGGCTGCTGGGCGTCGTCGGCGTCACCGGCATGGTCCTCCAGGGCTGGGGGCCGGACGCGGACGGGCACCCCGGCTGGTGGTGGCTCCACCTCACCTTCTGGATCGTGCCGTTCAGCGACCCGCCCTACGCCGAGGGACTGCCCGGCGTGCCCGGCTTCATCGGCGAGAACTGGGCCGCCGACCTCGCGGGCCCGCTCTGGTACATCCGCGCCTACCTCTGGTACGTGCTGCTGTCCCCGCTGCTGCTGAAGGCCCTGCGCGCCCTGCCGGTCGTCACGCTGTCCGCGCCGATCGCGCTGGCCGTCGCGTTCGAGCAGGGCTGGCTCACGCTGCCCGGCGAGCGGATCCCCTCGGCGCTCACGGACTTCTCCACCTTCGGCGCCTGCTGGATCCTCGGCATGGCCCACCAGGAGGGCATCCTGCGGCGACTGCCGCGCTACGTCGTCCCGTCCGTGGCGCCCGTCATCGCCCTGGTCGGCCTCTGGTACGCGCTGCGCCACGACTTCGGCACCGGCAACGACCTGGACAGCATGCCCCTCGCGCAGGCCCTGTGGTCCTTGGGCACCGTGCTCCTGCTGCTCCACATCAGCCCCTCCTGGTCCGAGTGGCCGGACAGGCTGCGCCGCTTCGCCCGGCCGATCGGCCTGCTCAACTCCCGGGCCGTGACCATCTACCTGTGGCACAACACCTGCATCCTGGTCGCCGCCACACTGTGGGACCGGCTGTGGGGCTTCCCCGTGCTGGAGCAGAACGTCCCCGGCCTGCTGGAGAGCCCCTGGCCGGTGCTGGTCCTGGTCTGGGTACTCATAGCCGGCTGCGTCCTGGCGTTCGGCTGGATGGAGGACCTGGCGGCGCAGCAGAAACCGCGGTTGTGGCCGAGGAGTGAGCCTCGGGTGAGAAAGCGACGGTGAGGGAGTTCCGACAGCGCGGCCGGCCCGCGGAGCCTCCCGAGCCGGCCGCCCGGCCCGCCGGCCCGTTCCTCTGGTTGCGCCGGTATGGAAAACTGCCCCGGTCGCGCTGGTGAACAAAGCGGCCGGTGGGAGCGGTGGGGATGAGTAAGCGGCAGACACAGAAGATGCTGTGGCTGATGGCGAGCGGGGAACCGGTCGAGCTCACCAGCCCGATGGCGTCCGTGAAGAAGCTGGCCCGGCTGGCCTTCGTCGCCCAGCAGTTCGGCTACGAGTACGCCGACGTCCGGCAGAGCGGCCGCAACGGCGCGCTGACCATGCTGATCCTGCCCGACCTCAGCCCGCAGGCCAGGGCCCGGGCCGCGCAGAACCGGGCGCAGTACCCCAACGCCGGTGACGGTGTCTCCCTGCCGCCCGTCGTGCCCGACGCGTTCGAGCTCCTCAAGGCCCGCATCAACTTCGACCTCACCGGCAGGCACGCCGAGAAGCGCATGTGGTTCGGGGCGCTGGGCGTCACCGTCGGCTGCGTGGTCCTCGCCTTCCGTTTCGGGGGCGAGTCCTCCGACTTCGTCGTGGCCGGTGTGGTGTGGCTGCTGCTCATGGCGGTCTTCGGCGTCGGTCTGCTGGTCACGCGCAAGCGCAACGCCAAGTTCGCGGCCCGGTTGCAGGCGTCCGGCTTCCTGCCGGTGACGGACGAGAACGGGCGGACCCGGTACCTGCCGCCGGGAACACCAGGCCTCTACGCCCAACCGACGCCGGGCCCCTACGGTGCTCAGCCCGCGCCGGGCAGCCCGTACCCCGCTCAGCCCCAGCCCGGCCCGTACGGCGCCCAACCCGCGCCGGGCCCTTACCCCGGCCAACCCGCGCCAGGCCCGTACGCCGGTCAGCCCGCAGCAGGCCATTACCCCGGTCATCCCGCACCAGGCCCGTACGCGGGACATCCGGCGCCCGGCCCCTACCCCGCCAGCCCGCCCCGGGCTCCTACGGCGCCCAGCCCCCCACCCCCCACAACCCGCCGTATCCTCAGCAGAACCCTCACTGGCAGCCCCCGCGGCGATGACCCGAAACCGACGGAACCTCTCATCCCGCCCGGACGCGGGGTGAGAGCAAAGTTCCCTCGCGGTCACTCACTGGCACAGGCAGGAAACGCGCCCTCCCTACCTTCGGGATCAGTCACTCGAGGTACGACCGAGTCCTGGAGCACAGTGGAGGCGTCATGACAGGCCCTGGCACGGCACCCGCACCCCCGAGCAGGGGCGGACGCTGGATCCAGCACTGGGATCCGGAGAACGAGACCTTCTGGCAGGAGACGGGAGAGAAGATCGCCCGCCGGAACCTCTTCTTCTCCGTGCTGTCCGAGCACATCGGCTTCTCGATCTGGACCCTGTGGTCCGTGCTGGTGCTCTTCATGGGCCCGGAGTACGGGCTGACCCCGGCCGACAAGTTCATGCTGACCTCGATGGTCACGCTGGTCGGCGCGGTCGTCCGCGTCCCCTACACCTTCGCCGTCGCCATCTTCGGCGGGCGGAACTGGACGATCATCTCGGCCGCCATGCTGCTGATCCCGACCGTCGCCGCGTTCACCGTGATGGAGCCGGGCACCAGCTTCTCCACCTTCCTGCTCGTCGGCCTCCTCGCCGGCGTCGGCGGCGGCAACTTCGCCTCCTCCATGACCAACATCAACGCCTTCTTCCCGCTGCGGAAGAAGGGCTGGGCCCTCGGCCTGAACGCCGGTGGCGGCAACATCGGCGTCCCGGTGATCCAGCTGGCCGCGCTCGCGATCATCGGCGCCGGCGGCGGGCCGCGCGTGCTGCTCGGGATCTACATCCCGCTCATCGTCGTCGCCGCCGTCATGGCCGCGCTCTTCATGGACAACATCGAGAACGTCAAGAACGACACCGGTGCCGCCAAGGACGCCGCGAAGGACGCCCACACCTGGATCATGTCCTTCCTCTACATCGGCACCTTCGGCTCGTTCATCGGCTACAGCTTCGCCTTCGGCCAGGTCCTGCAGAACCAGTTCGGACGCACCCCGCTGGAGGCGGCGTACGTCACCTTCATCGGCCCGCTCCTCGGCTCCCTGATCCGCCCCGTCGGCGGCTGGCTCGCCGACCGGTACGGCGGCGCGAAGATCAGCCTGTGGAACTACGTGGCCATGGGTGTCGCGACGGCGATCCTGATCGGTGCCTCGATGGAGAAGTCGCTGGCGCTGTTCACGGTGGCGTTCGTGGTGCTGTTCGTCCTCAGCGGCCTCGGCAACGGCTCGACGTTCAAGATGATCCCGGGCATCTTCCAGAACAAGGCCCTCGCCCAGGGGCTGAAGGGCGAGGAGGCCGCGGCCTACGGGCGCCGGCTCTCCGGAGCCTCCATGGGCCTGATCGGCGCGGTGGGCGCGCTCGGCGGCGTCGGCATCAACCTCGCCTTCCGCCAGTCCTTCCTCTCCTACGGCTCCGGCACCGGCGCGTTCGTCGCCTTCCTCGCCTTCTACGTGGTGTGCTTCGCGGTCACCTGGGCCGTATACCTTCGCCGTACGGCTCCCCGGGTACCCGAAACGTCGACGGCCTCGGAGAAGAAGCAGCAGCTCAGCTACGCAAGGGTGTGACGTAACACCGCCGACATCAAGCCGATCCGGGCCTGTCACGAGCCGTTGACAGGCTCGATCGGCATGTAGGTACGCCGTACCCATGAAGTACGACGACTCGAGTGCGGGACGAGAGCCATGTACGAGGAAGAACAGCGACCGGACCACGGACCCCTGGCGGGTTTCACCGTGGGTGTGACGGCCGCGCGCCGTGCCGACGAGCTGGGGGCGCTGCTGCAGCGACGCGGTGCCGCCGTCCTGCACGCCCCCGCCCTGCGGATCGTGCCGCTCGCCGACGACAGCGAACTGCTGGCCGCGACCAAGGAGATCATCGAGCAGGTTCCGGACATCGTCGTGGCCACGACCGCGATCGGGTTCCGGGGCTGGGTCGAGGCCGCGGACGGCTGGGGCCTGGGCGAGGACCTGCTCTCGCGACTGGCCGGCGTACGGATCCTGGCGCGCGGGCCGAAGGTGAAGGGCGCGGTCCGGGCCGCCGGGCTGACCGAGGAGTGGTCGCCGTCGTCGGAGTCCATGGCCGAGGTGCTCGACCGGATGCTGGAGGAGGGCGTCGAGAACCAGCGCATCGCGATCCAGCTGCACGGCGAGCCGCTGCCGGGCTTCGTGGAGGCGCTGCGGGAGGGCGGCGCCGAGGTCGTCGGCGTGCCCGTCTACCGGTGGATGCCGCCGGAGGATCTCGGCCCGGTCGACCGGCTCCTGGACGCGACGGTGTCCCGCGGCGTGGACGCGCTGACGTTCACCAGCGCCCCGGCCGCGGCCTCCTTCCTCTCCCGGGCGGAGGAACGCGGGCTGCTCCCCGAGGTGCTGGCCGCCCTGAGCCACGACGTCCTGCCGGCCTGTGTCGGCCCGGTCACCGCCCTGCCCCTGCAGTCCCGCGGCATCGACACGAGCCAGCCCGAGCGCTTCCGGCTCGGGCCCCTCGTCCAGCTGCTCTGCCAGGAACTGCCCGCGCGGGCGCGCTCGCTGCCCATCGCCGGGCACCGGGTGGAGATCCGCGGACACGCCGTCCTGGTCGACGGCGACCTCAAGCCCGTGCCGCCCGCGGGCATGTCCCTGCTGCGCGCCCTGTCCCGCCGCCCCGGCTGGGTCGTCTCCCGCGCCGACCTGCTGCGCGCCCTGCCCGGATCCGGCCGCGACGAGCACGCGGTCGAGACGGCGATGGCCCGCCTGCGCACGGCCCTCGGCACGCCGAAGCTGATCCAGACGGTGGTCAAGCGCGGCTACCGCCTCGCGTTGGACCCGGCGGCGGAGACGAAGTACGCGGACGCGTAGACCCGCGCCGGGGTTGATCGGAATCGCGCCGGAGTCCGGAGGGGGCCGCATCGCGCGCCGTGACCGCCCGTCGCGCGGGGGGTTTCCCGCGCGCCGCTGGGCAGGCACTGTAAGAGGGAACGGTTTCCCAGCCCTCTCACTGGCGTCTCACCGACCCTAGGCGGTGACAGGCACATGGCACTGGGTACGGCCACGGCCCCCTACGAGCTGCGGTTCGACGCCGGGCGGATCTGCCTGGATCTGCTCTCCACCACGCACCCGGAGGAGCGGCTGGACTCCGTGGACGTGCTGGGCGCCTGGATCACCGGCTCCGGACTCGTCCCGGCAGGCACGTCCCTCGCCCACGCGGACGCCGGCTGGCTCGTCGCCTTCCGCGAACTGCGCGGCCAGATCGACCGGTTGGTGCGCGGCCGACCGAGGCCCGGCGTCCCGGCGTACGACCTCGCCCTGGCGCGCGTCAACGACCTGGCCCGGACCGCGCCCCCGGCCCCGCGTGCCGTCCGTGACGAAGACGGCGATCTCGTACGGCGGTTGGACGGCCCGCCCGGCCGCGCGGCCCTGCTCGCGGCCGTCGCCCGGGACGCCGTCGATCTCCTCACCGACCCGGTGGCCCGGGCGGCCCTGCGCGAGTGCGAGGGCGACAACTGCCCGATCGTGTACCTCGACACCTCGCGGGGACGCCGGAGGCGCTGGTGCTCCAGTGAAGTCTGCGGGAACCGCGAAAGGGTCGCCCGGCACCGCCGCCGCGCGGCACTCGCCCGCGCCTGAAACGCAATTGGGTGCCCGCTGCATTCAATTTCCCTGTCCTAATTGCGACTTCTGCGACCGCACTGTCGAAGTGATTTCGATTACATCCCGTTTACCTACGGTCCCGTAGGGAAGGCGTGGCTTGAACTTGCCGTTGTGGCGGAAATGTAAAGAACGCGGGGTGGGAATGTGGCCGCATGTCCCCCTCGTCACGTCACTTCGAAGAAATCTGTCACGCCTCTTTGAACACCCAACGCCTCGTGTCCGTACGGCTTGTGGAGCGACCGACTGGGGGAACCCCCGGACATCGGAGGTGGGCGTGCGCAAGGATTCCGTCGTGGCCAATGAACGTGCACCGAGGGCCCGACATCGCATGTCCCAGCCCTCGGAACCCGACGAGGAGCTGATGCGTGCGCTCTATCGCGAACACGCCGGACCCCTGCTGGCGTATGTCCTGCGCCTGGTCGCCGGAGACCGGCAGCGCGCCGAGGACGTCGTGCAGGAGACGCTCATCCGTGCCTGGAAGAACGCCGGTCAGCTCAATCGGGCGACCGGATCGGTACGCCCCTGGCTGGTGACGGTCGCCCGGCGCATCGTCATCGACGGCCACCGCAGCCGGCAGGCCCGGCCGCAGGAGGTCGACCCGTCGCCGCTGGAGGTCATCCCCGCGGAGGACGAGATCGACAAGGCGCTGTGGCTGATGACTCTCTCGGACGCACTCGACGACCTGACCCCCGCGCACCGGGAGGTGCTCGTCGAGACGTACTTCAAGGGGCGTACCGTCAATGAGGCGGCCGAGACCCTGGGCATACCCAGCGGCACCGTCCGCTCCAGGGTGTTCTACGCCCTGCGTTCGATGAAGCTGGCACTGGAGGAGCGGGGGGTGACGGCGTGATGAGTGTTTACGGGGGTAACCAGGGGTTCGGTACGGGAGGCATGGGTATGTCTGGTCCCATGCAGGAATCCCCGGTGCCGAACGAGCACGAGACCGTCGGCGCCTACGCCCTCGGCATCCTCGACGACGCCGAAGCGACCGCCTTCGAAGCCCACCTCGCGACCTGCGAGTGGTGCGCCCAGCAGCTCGACGAGCTGGCCGGCATGGAGCCCATGCTCGCCGCCCTCGCCGACCTGCCGGGCTCCGGCAGCACACCCGCGATCGGCGAGTCGCTGTCCGCGAAGCCCAGGCCGCGCCTGGTGGAGAAGCTGGTCGACGAGGTCGCGGAGCGGCGTGCCCAGAAGCGCCGCCGCAGCTTCTACATGGTGGCCGCGGCCGGCGCGCTGATCATCGGCGGCCCCTTCGTCGCGGTCGCGACGAACGGCGGAGGCGGCGACGGCGGCGGCGCGGAGAACCGCCCGCTCGCGGCGAGCCCCGCCAAGGAGGCCTTCGACGGCATCTCCGACAAGATCTCCGCCACCGACCCGAACACCAAGGTCTCCGCGACCGTCGCCCTCCAGAAGAAGGACTGGGGGACCAGCACGGTCACGGAGCTGAAGAACGTCAAGGGCCCGCTCAAGTGCGCCCTCGTCGCGGTCGGCAAGAACGGCGAGCGGGAGACCCTGGCCTCCTGGTCCGTCCCGGAGTGGGGCTACGGCCTCCCCGACGCCAAGACCGAGAAGGCCAAGCAGCCCCTCTACGTCCAGGGCGGCGCCGCCTTCGAGCCGAACGAGATCGACCACTTCGAGGTCGTGACCTTCGACGGCAAGCGGCTGGTCGAGGTCGACGCGTAGCCTTACCGGGTCCCCTTCGCGTACGGTGGACGGCTGCCCAGCACGTCAGAAGGGGGCCCGGTGGCCGCTCAGGCACCTCAGGAAACCGCGCTCGACTCCCTGAGAGACAGAGAGATCGGCGTCGAACAGGAACACCTGGACCGGGTGTACCGGCGCCTCGAGGAGAAGATCCACGAGGCGGAGTTCCTCATGAACGACGCCGCCCAGCGCGGCCAGGTCGGCACGCCCGGCGCGCTCGCCGAGCGGGACGCGCAGGTCTTCCGGGCCGGCATCCACCTGAACCGGCTCAACAACGAGTTCGAGGACTTCCTCTTCGGCCGCATCGACCTGCTGCTCGGCAAGGACGGCAAGAAGGGCCCCGACGGCGCGTACACCGCCGTCGAGCCCGCCGAGGGCGCCGTCCGCGAGGACAACACCGCCGACATCGCCGAGACCCTGCACATCGGCCGCATCGGCGTCCTCGACCAGGACTACGCCCCGCTGGTCATCGACTGGCGCGCCCCGGCCGCCGCCCCCTTCTACCGCTCCACCCCGGTCGATCCCGGCCGGGTCGTGCGCCGCCGGGTCATCCGCTCCAAGGGCCGCAAGGTGCTCGGCGTCGAGGACGACCTGATGCGCCCCGAGCTGACGGCCTTCCTCGACGGCCGCGAGCTGCCCGTCATCGGCGACGGCGCCCTGATGGCCGCCCTCGGCCAGGCCCGCAGCCACACCATGCGCGACATCGTCGCCTCCATCCAGGCCGAGCAGGACCTGGTCATCCGCGCCCCCGCCGCCTCCGTCACGTACGTCGAGGGCGGCCCCGGCACCGGCAAGACCGCCGTCGCCCTGCACCGCGCCGCCTACCTCCTCTACCAGGACCGGCGCCGGTACGCGGGCGGCATCCTGATCGTCTCGCCGACCCCGCTGCTCGTCGCCTACACCGAGGGCGTCCTGCCCTCCCTCGGCGAGGAGGGCCAGGTCGCCATCCGCGCCATCGGCTCCCTGGTCGAGGGCGCCGAGGCCACCCTCTACGACTCCCCGTCCGTGGCCCGTGCCAAGGGCTCCTCGCGCATGCTCAAGGTGCTGCGCAAGGCCGCGCGCGGAGCACTGGAGCTGAACGATTCACCGACCCGGCTGCGCGTGGTCGCCTTCGGCCGCCGCCTGGAGCTGGAGGCCGACGAACTGGCGGGCATCCGCCGCGCCGCCCTCGGCGGCACCGCCCCCGTGAACCTGCTGCGCCCCCGCGCCCGCAAGCTCCTCCTGGACGCCCTGTGGGAGCGGTCCGGCGCGGCCGGCCGGCACACCGACCCGGAACTCGCCGCCGAGCTGCGCTCCTCCTTCGACGAGGACATCACCTCCGAGGACGCCTTCACCGCCTTCCTCGACGCCTGGTGGCCGGAGCTGACCCCGGCGGCCGTCCTCACCGCCATGGCCGACGAGCGGCGCCTCGGCCGCTGGGCCCGGCGGATCCTCAACCCCGGCGAGGTCCGCAAGGTCGCCCGCTCCCTCAGGCGCGACGGCTACTCCGTGCACGACATCGCCATGCTCGACGAGCTCCAGGCCGTCCTCGGCGCGCCCGCCCGGCCCCGCAAGAAGCGCGAACTCGACCCGCTGGACCAGCTCACCGGCCTGGAGGAGCTGATGCCGGTGCGCGAGGAGTCCCAGCGCGAGCGCGCCGAGCGACTGGCGGCCGAGCGCACCGAGTACGCCCACGTCATCGTCGACGAGGCCCAGGACCTCACCCCGATGCAGTGGCGCATGGTCGGCCGCCGTGGCCGGCACGCCACCTGGACGGTCGTCGGCGACCCGGCCCAGTCCTCCTGGTCCGACCCGGACGAGGCGGCCCAGGCCCGCGACGAGGCCCTCGGCACCCGCCCCCGCCGCCGCTTCGAACTCACCGTGAACTACCGCAACCCGGCCGAGATCGCCGAACTCGCCGCGAAGGTCCTCGCCCTCGCGATGCCCGGCTCCCAGGCCCCGAAGGCGGTCCGCTCCACCGGCGTCGAGCCGCGCTTCACGGTCGTGCGGGACACCCTGGGCGAAACCGTCCGTGACGAAGCCGCCCGGCTGCTGGAACGCGTCGACGGCACGGTCGGCGTGGTCGTCGCCATGCAGCGCCGCGAGGAGGCCCGCCGCTGGCTCGCCGGGCTCGGCGACCGCGTGGTGGCGCTCGGCAGCCTGGAGGCCAAGGGCCTGGAGTACGACGCGACGGTCGTGGTCTCCCCGGCGGAGATCGCCGACGAGTCCCCGGCCGGCCTGCGCGTGCTCTACGTCGCACTGACCCGGGCCACCCAGCAGCTCACGGTCGTCTCGGCCGAACGTGACGAGCCCGACGGGGCGGGAATCCCGGACCTGCTGAGGGACTGAGCCGGGTTACCCACTCGACGGCGAAATGAACTCCCGGTACGGGAATCGCCTTACGGGATCTGTTTGTTAGCCTGGATGTGGCACCGGCTCGATCCAAGCCCCCGGGCCCAACCTTCGTCGCTACGAGCGACCACTTGCCGCGAGGCGAGCATGGCGGGTCGGTGCCACCTACTTCCGAAGAGACCCACGTCCACGTGACGTGGGTCTCTTTTTGCTGGCCGGTTCCGCGAACAAAACGTTCGCAATCGAGGGCGGCTACCCGCTACCGAGCGGTAGGTGCGACGATCGGACGGCACAACTCAGCGTCAGGTGAAAGCAGAGGAAGTCGGCCATGGCAACGGCGCCCAGCGTCTCCTACTCGATGACGGTCCGGCTGGAGGTGCCCGCGAGCGGAACCGCCGTCTCGCAGCTCACCACCGCCGTGGAGTCCTCCGGAGGCTCGGTGACCGGCCTCGACGTCACGGCGTCCGGTCACGAGAAGCTCCGCATCGACGTCACCATCGCGGCGACGTCGACCGCGCACGCGGACGAGATCGTCGAGAAGCTCCGCGGCATCGAGGGCGTCACCCTGGGCAAGGTCTCGGACCGGACCTTCCTCATGCACCTCGGCGGCAAGATCGAGATGGCGTCGAAGCACCCCATCCGCAACCGTGACGACCTCTCCATGGTCTACACGCCCGGTGTCGCCCGCGTCTGCATGGCGATCGCCGAGAACCCCGAGGACGCCCGCCGCCTCACCATCAAGCGCAACTCCGTTGCGGTCGTGACGGACGGCTCCGCCGTGCTCGGTCTGGGCAACATCGGCCCCAAGGCCGCGCTGCCCGTCATGGAGGGCAAGGCGGCCCTCTTCAAGCGGTTCGCCGGCATCGACGCCTGGCCGATCTGCCTCGACACCCAGGACACCGACGCGATCGTCGAGATCGTCAAGGCGATCGCCCCGGGCTTCGCGGGCATCAACCTGGAGGACATCTCCGCCCCCCGCTGCTTCGAGATCGAGGCCCGGCTGCGCGAGGCCCTCGACATCCCCGTCTTCCACGACGACCAGCACGGCACGGCGATCGTCGTCCTCGCCGCGCTCACCAACGCGCTGCGCGTCGCCGGCAAGGCCATCGAGAACATCCGGGTCGTCATGTCCGGCGCCGGCGCGGCCGGTACGGCCATCCTCAAGCTGCTGATCGCCGCGGGCGTCAAGAACGCCGTCGTCGCCGACATCCACGGCGTCGTGCACGCGGGCCGCGAGGACCTGGTGGACGCCGCCCCGGACTCGGCGCTGCGCTGGATCGCCGACAACACCAACCCCGAGGGCCTCACCGGCACGCTCAAGGAGGCCGTGCGCGGCGCCGACGTCTTCATCGGCGTCTCGGCCCCGAACGTCCTCGACGGCGACGACGTGGCCGCCATGGCCGACGGCGCCATCGTGTTCGCGCTTGCGAACCCGGACCCGGAGGTCGACCCGGCAATCGCCCGCCAGACCGCGGCCGTTGTCGCCACGGGCCGCTCGGACTTCCCGAACCAGATCAACAACGTGCTGGTCTTCCCGGGTGTCTTCCGCGGCCTGCTGGACGCCCAGTCCCGTACCGTCAACACCGAGATGATGCTGGCCGCCGCGACCGCCCTCGCGGACGTGGTGACCGAGGACGAGCTGAACCCGAACTACATCATCCCGAGCGTCTTCAACGACAAGGTCGCGGGCGCGGTGGCCGGGGCGGTGCGCGAGGCCGCCAAGGCGGTGGGCGCGGCGGCGGTCAGCCCGTCCGGCGTCTGAGGGGCAAGCCCGTCCGGCGGCTGAGGGAGCGGGCCGGACAGGCGGCGCCAGGGTCCGGGGGCGGCCGCCCCCGGACTGTGAGCATCCCCACGGCGGCCCGGGGACCGGCGCGTCGCGAAACCCTGGTCAGCAGGGGGCTCTATCGTGTCGGCCAGGCTCAGGCCCTCTTTTCGTGTGACTCCCCAAGGGTGTTCCCACGACTCCTGCGGGTGCCGGATTGGCTTTCCCGCCGCAGGTAGAGGCAGGATGCGTCCCTGGGCGCGAGGGTCTGACGACGGACCCGGGTCCGGGGACTCATGGAGGACCCTGGCAGCATCGGCTTCGATCTGACGCCTCAACGGCAAGATGAACACGGGAGTAACAACATGAACCGCAGTGAGCTGGTGGCCGCGCTGGCCGACCGCGCCGAGGTGACCCGCAAGGACGCCGACGCCGTGCTGGCCGCGTTCGCCGACGTCGTCGGCGACATCGTCTCCAAGGGCGACGAGAAGGTCACCATCCCTGGCTTCCTGACCTTCGAGCGCACCCACCGTGCCGCTCGCACCGCCCGCAACCCGCAGACCGGCGAGCCCATCCAGATCCCGGCCGGCTACAGCGTGAAGGTCTCCGCGGGCTCGAAGCTCAAGGAAGCCGCCAAGGGCAAGTAAGCGTTCCATCGCGTGCGCCGTGGGCAACTGCGGGCCGCCTGTGGCTGGTCGCGCAGTTCCCCGCGCCCCTTCGGGGCGCGAGCCGCCGAGAGCCGCATGAAATGCCGAGGGGCGGCCACCTGGTTCAGGTGGCCGCCCCTCGGCGTGCACGGTCCGGCCGGGACTACCCGAGCGCCTTGCCCGGCAGCTCGACCTTCGCGCCCAGCTCGACGAGCTTCTCCATGAAGTTCTCGTAGCCGCGGTTGATGAGACCGATGCCGTGGACCCGGGACGTGCCCTGGGCCGCCAGGGCCGCGATGAGGTACGAGAAGCCGCCCCGGAGGTCGGGGATGACCAGATCGGCGCCCTGGAGCTTGGTGGGGCCGGAGACGACCGCCGAGTGCAGGAAGTTGCGCTGCCCGAAGCGGCAGTCGGAGCCGCCCAGGCACTCGCGGTAGAGCTGGATGTGCGCGCCCATCTGGTTCAGCGCGGACGTGAAGCCGAGGCGGGACTCGTAGACCGTCTCGTGGATGATGGACAGGCCCGTGGCCTGCGTCAGGGCCACCACCAGCGGCTGCTGCCAGTCGGTCTGGAAACCGGGGTGGACGTCCGTCTCCAGCGCGATGGACTTCAGCTGGCCGCCCGGGTGCCAGAAGCGGATGCCCTCGTCGTCGATCTCGAAGGCACCGCCCACCTTCCGGTAGGTGTTCAGGAACGTCATCATCGAGCGCTGCTGCGCGCCGCGGACGTATATGTTGCCCTCGGTCGCCAGCGCCGCCGACGCCCAGGACGCGGCCTCCAGCCGGTCCGGCAGGGCCCGGTGGGTGTAGCCGCCGAGCTTGTCCACACCGGTGATGCGGATCGTCCGGTCGGTGTCCATCGCGATGATCGCGCCCATCTTCTGCAGCACGCAGATGAGGTCCTCGATCTCCGGCTCGACGGCCGCGTTGGACAGCTCCGTGACGCCCTCGGCGAGGACGGCCGTCAGCAGCACCTGCTCGGTCGCGCCGACGGACGGGTACGGCAGTCGGATCTTCGTGCCGCGCAGCCGCCGCGGAGCCTCCAGGTACTGGCCGTCCGCCCGCTTCTCGATCTTCGCGCCGAACTGCCGCAGCACCTCGAAGTGGAAGTCGATGGGCCGGCCGCCGATGTCGCAGCCGCCGAGACCGGGGATGAACGCGTGGCCGAGACGGTGCAGCAGCGGGCCGCAGAACAGGATCGGGATACGGCTCGAACCCGCGTGGGCATCGATGTCGGCGACGTTCGCGCTCTCCACGCGCGTCGGATCCATCACCAGTTCGCCGGGCTCGTCACCCGGACGGACCGTCACACCGTGCAGCTGCAGCAGACCCCGTACGACCCGAACGTCGCGGATGTCCGGAACATTGCGCAGCCGGCTCGGAGCGCTGCCCAGCAGCGCCGCCACCATGGCCTTCGGTACGAGGTTCTTCGCACCGCGGACACGGATCTCGCCCTCCAGCGGGGTTCCGCCGTGGACAAGCAGGACATCGTCGTTGACGGTCATGAATCTCGCGTTCCGTGGAGTCGGGCAGGGGCCAGGAGGGAAAGGGTAATCGCCCTCCACCCCCCTTCTGTAAGCCTGAGTCAGACCCAGCCACGTCATAGCTCTGTCACAACACGAACCGTTCCGTGCCGGGCACATGGGGTCACGGTCACACCCGTGCGCGTGAGACGCATCGGTGCGCCCCTGAGCTGCACGCACTCCGGTCGCCCGCATTGCTCCCCACGGAAAGGGAAGATGCGGGATCATGTCTGGCATGACCGAGGTGTCCTCGCTCACAGGGCGGTTGCTCGTGGCCACGCCCGCCCTGGCGGACCCCAACTTCGACCGTGCGGTGGTGCTCCTCCTCGACCACGACGAGGAGGGCTCCCTCGGCGTCGTCCTCAATCGCCCCACCCCGGTGGACGTGGGCGACATCCTGGAGGGCTGGGGGGATCTAGCCGTCGAGCCCGGTGTGGTCTTCCAGGGCGGCCCGGTGTCGCTGGACTCGGCCCTCGGGGTCGCCGTCGTCCCCGGCGGTGCGAGCGGGGAGGCGGCGCCGCTGGGCTGGCGCCGGGTGCACGGCGCGATCGGGCTGGTCGACCTGGAGGCCCCGCCGGAGCTGCTGGCCTCCGCCCTCGGCTCCCTGCGGATCTTCGCCGGGTACGCCGGCTGGGGCCCGGGCCAGCTGGAGGACGAGCTGGTCGACGGCGCGTGGTACGTCGTCGAGTCCGAGCCCGGCGACGTGTCCTCCCCGTCCCCGGAGCGGCTCTGGCGCGAGGTCCTGCGCCGCCAGCGCAACGAGCTGGCGATGGTGGCGACGTACCCCGACGACCCTTCGCTCAACTGATGTCTGTGACCTTCAGTACCCTTGGGCCTATGAGCACTCTCGAGCCCGAGCGCGGGACTGGTACGGGGACCCTCGTAGAGCCGACGCCGCAGACCTCCCACGGTGACGGTGACCACGAGCGCTTCGCCCACTACGTCCAGAAGGACAAGATCATGGCGAGCGCCCTCGACGGCACCCCCGTCGTGGCGCTGTGCGGCAAGGTCTGGGTGCCGGGCCGCGACCCGAAGAAGTACCCCGTGTGTCCCATGTGCAAGGAGATCTACGAGTCCATGGGCTCCGGCGGCGACGACAAGGGCAAGGGCGACAAGTAGGCCCGGTCCGCGTGGCGTAAAGCCTCCAGGGTGCGTTTTGCGCGCCCTGGAGGCTTTTGTGCTGTCCGGGCGTTGCACGGGGTGCGTCTGCCGGTCACAGAGTGGTTGAGACCTCTTGTGGGCGTGTTCATGCAGTCCCTAGCCTCCGATGTGTTGTGCACAGCGAAACCTTCATTGCGCATGCTGCAACACCCTCTCGGAGGAGCACTCCATGAAGCTGTCCGTCCGTCTCGCCGGCCTCAGCGCGCTCGCCGCCCTCCTGGCCACCTCCTGCGCCCCCCAGACCTCCGGCAACACCTCCTCCGACAAGGACGAGAAGACCGGCACGCTGCGCGTGTGGCTCTTCCAGGAGGTCGGCAACACCCCCAAGGAGAAGGTCGTCGACTCGGTCGTCGCCGACTTCGAGAAGGCCCACCAGGGCACCGAGGTCAGCGTCGAGTACATCCCCGTCGAAACCCGCGCCCAGCGCGTCAAGGCCGCCTTCAACGACCCCGCCTCCGCGCCCGACGTCATGGAGTACGGCAACACCGACACGGCCGGCTATGTGAAGGACGGCGGACTCCTCGACGTCACGAAGGAGTTCGGCGACTGGAGCGAGGCGAAGGACACCGACCCGACGGCCAGACAGTCGGTGACGGTGGACGGCAAGGTCTACGGCGCGCCGTTCTACGTGGGCGTCCGCGCGCTGTACTACCGCACGGACGTGTTCGAGGAGCTCGGACTGTCCGTCCCGAGGACGATGGCCGAACTCGCCTCCACCGCCCGCGAGATCCGCGCGGCGAAGCCCGAGCTGTACGGCCTGGTCGTCGGCGGGGCCTACACCTACGGCGCGATGCCGTTCGTGTGGGCCAACGGCGGTGAACTCGCGAGCGGCAAGGGCGGCTCCTACGCCTCCGGCATCGACAGCCCGAAGGCCCGCAAGGGCATCGAGGCGTACACCTCCCTCTTCGGTGACGACAACTGCCCGGCCGCCAAGTGCGCGGGCATGGGCGGCAACGACACGATCTCCGCGTTCGCCGCGGGCAAGGCGGGCATGGCGATCGGCGGCGACTTCAGCCACACCGCCGTCGAGGCCGGGAAGGTCAAGGGCAAGTACGCCGTCGTCCCGCTGCCGGGGGTGAAGCCCGGCTCGATCGCACCGGCCTTCGCCGGCGGCAACAACATCGGCGTCCTGAAGAGCACGTCCCACCGCACGCTCGCGGTGCGGCTGATGGAACAGCTCGCCTCGAAGAAGACCCAGGCCGAACTCTTCGACGCGATGGGCTTCCTGCCGACCTTCACGGACGTCCGCCGGCAGGTCGCGCAGGAGGAGCCGTTCGTGAAGCCCTTCGTCCAGACCCTCTCGGCCGGCACCAAGTTCGTCCCGGCGTCCCCCGCCTGGGCCCAGATCGACTCCCAGCTCGTCCTGCCGACCATGTTCCAGGAGATCATCAGCGGCAAGAAGAACGTCGCCCGGGCCTCCGAGGACGCCGCGAAGAAGATGAACACGGCGTTCGGCTCCGCGGGGTGAGCGGGGTGAACGACAGCAGGGAGTCGGCGGCGGCCGAGGCGGTCGGCGCGGACCCAGCGGGGCCTGACGTGGATCCGGCGGGGTGTGACGCGAGGCCGAGCGGGGCGGCTGGGGCCGCTGCGGGCGGATCCGCCGCGGCCGGGGACGCTAGGGGCGGATCCGCCGCGGCCGGGGTCGCTACGGCCATGGCGGGTCGTTCTGCGGATCCCGCCGCGGACGGGCCCTCCGAGCCCAGCGCCTCCGCGCGGCCCGGCGAGTCCCGCGTATCGGCCGTGCGGCCGCCGGTCGGGCCACCCCCGGGCCGCTCTCCGGATCCCGCCGCTCTCGGGCCCGCGTCGGCGGTGCCGTCACCGGGCGGAGGGGGCCGTGGGGGGCGCCGGGGTCCGGTCGGTGTCTCGCCGCTCGTGTCCGGGAGGTGGACGCCCTGGCTGTACCTCGCGCCCGCGCTCGTCGTGCTCGGGGGGCTGCTCGTCTACCCGATCTACCAGCTCGGGCTGATCTCCTTCTTCCAGTACACGCAGGCACAGGTGAGCGGCGGGGAGCCGGCCACCTTCGAGGGGTTCGGGAACTACACCGAGCTGTTCGGGGACCCGCAGTTCTGGCAGGTGCTGCTCGCCACCGTGCTGTTCGCGGTGGCCTGCGTCGTCTCCACGCTGGCGGTCGGCTGCGCCCTGGCCGTGCTGCTCACGCGCGTGCGGGCCGTGCCGCGGCTCGCGCTGATGCTCGCCGCGCTCGGGGCGTGGGCGACCCCGGCCGTGACCGGCTCCACGGTGTGGCTCTTCCTCTTCGACCCGGACTTCGGCCCGGTCAACCGGGTGCTGGGCCTCGGCGACCACTCGTGGACGTACGGCCGGCTCAGCGCCTTCCTCCTCGTCCTGCTCGAAGTGGTCTGGTGCTCCTTCCCGTTCGTGATGGTGACCGTGTACGCCGGCATTCGCGCCGTACCCACCGAAGTGCTGGAGGCCGCCTCCCTCGACGGCGCCTCGCAGTGGCGGATCTGGCGTTCCGTCCTCGCCCCGATGCTGCGGCCGATCCTCGTCGTCGTCACCATCCAGTCGGTCATCTGGGACTTCAAGGTCTTCACGCAGATCTACGTCATGACGAACGGCGGCGGCATCGCCGGCCAGAACCTGGTCCTGAACGTCTACGCCTACCAACAGGCCTTCGCGTCCTCGCAGTACGGCCTCGGCTCGGCGATCGGCGTCGTGATGCTGCTGATCCTGCTCGCCGTCACGCTGGTGTACCTGCGGCTGCTGCGCCGGCAAGGGGAGGAACTGTGAATCCGCTGCGCGCCCGTGTCCGCCGCCCGGGCCGGCCGGCCGCCGAGGCCTCCGCCCTGCTGATCGCGCTCGTCGTCGCCTTCCCTCTCTACTGGATGGTGCTGAGTGCCTTCAAACCGGCCGGGGAGATCGAGTCCAGCGAGCCCCGGCCGTGGACTCACGCTCCCTCCCTGGATTCCTTCCGACGCGTCTTCGGGCAGCAGGAATTCGGCCGTTACTTCCTCAACAGCCTCATCGTCGCGGGCTGTGTCGTGATCGCCTCCGCACTGATCGCGTTTCTCGCCGCGACCGCCGTGACACGATTCCGCTTCCGCCTCCGGACCACCTTGCTGATCATGTTTCTGGTGGCCCAGATGGTGCCCGTGGAAGCCCTCGCGATCCCCCTCTTCTTCCTCATGCGGGACGCCGGTCAGCTGAACACGCTGGGCTCGCTGATCCTGCCCCACATCGCCTTCTCGCTGCCCTTCGCGATCTGGATGCTGCGGGGGTTCGTGAAAGCCGTTCCCGAGGCGCTGGAGGAGGCCGCGTACATCGACGGGGCGAGCCGGGCGCGATTCCTCTGGCAGATCCTTTTCCCGCTCGTCCTGCCGGGTCTCGTGGCCACCAGCGTGTTTTCCTTCATCTCCGCCTGGAACGACTTCCTGTTCGCCAAGTCGTTCATCATCAGCGACACCTCCCAGTCGACGCTCCCGATGGCGTTGCTGGTCTTCTACAAGCCCGACGACCCGGACTGGGGCGGCGTCATGGCGGCGTCCACGGTGATGACGATTCCGGTGCTGATCTTCTTCGTGCTCGTGCAGCGACGGCTGGTGTCGGGGCTGGGCGGGGCGGTAAAGGACTGACGTGACTGAACTGATCCCGGCTCCCCGCAGTGTCGTCGCCGGTGAGGGGGAACTACGGCTGACGGCCCACTCCCGGCTCCACGCCGGCACCGGCACGGAGGGCGTCGGCCACTGGCTGCGCACCGTCCTGCGCGATGCCACCGGCCTGCCCTTGCGGGAAGGGCGGGAACCCGACGACGCGGGCGGCGACGGCGTCCGGCTCCGACTCGACGCGGGGCTCGGCGCCGAGGAGTACCGCCTCGTCAGCGACCGTGACGGTGTCCTCATCGAGGGCGGCGGCCCGGCCGGTGCCTTCTGGGGCGCCCAGACGCTGCGCCAGCTCCTCGGCCCCGACGCGTACCGCAGGGCCCCGCTCGTCAGCGACCGGGTCTGGGCCGTGCCCCACCTCACGATCGAGGACGGGCCCCGCTTCCCCTGGCGCGGTCTCATGCTCGACGTCGCCCGGCACTTCACGCCCAAGGAAGGCGTCCTGCGTTACCTCGATCTGATGGCGGCGCACAAACTCAACGTCTTCCACTTCCATCTGACGGACGACCAGGGCTGGCGCATCGAGATCGAGCGGCATCCGCGGCTGACCGAGATCGGCTCCTGGCGCACCCGGACCAAAACCGGCCACCGCGCCTCCCCCTTGTGGGAGGAGAAGCCGCACGGGGGCTACTACACCCAGGACGACATCCGCGAGATCGTCGCCTACGCCGCCGAGCGGCATATCACCGTCGTCCCCGAAATCGACGTGCCGGGACACTCGCAGGCCGCCATCGCCGCGTACCCGGAACTCGGCAACACCGACGTCATCGACACCACCGCCCTCTCCGTCTGGGACACCTGGGGAATCAACCCGAACGTACTCGCCCCCACTGACAACACCCTGCGCTTCTACGAGGGCGTCTTCGAGGAAGTGCTGGAGCTGTTCCCCTCGGAGTTCGTCCACGTCGGCGGCGACGAATGCCCGAAGGACCAGTGGCGGCGGTCGGCGACCGCCCAGGAACGCATCCGGGAACTCGGGCTCGCGGACGAGGACGAGCTCCAGTCCTGGTTCATCGGGCACTTCGACACGTGGCTCACCGCGCGCGGGCGCCGGCTCATCGGCTGGGACGAGATCCTCGAGGGCGGCCTGGCCGAGGGGGCGGCCGTGTCCTCCTGGCGCGGCTACGCCGGGGGCATCGCCGCCGCCCGGGCCGGCCACGACGTCGTCATGTGCCCCGAGCAGCAGGTGTACCTGGACCACCGTCAGGCGCCGGGCCCCGACGAGCCGGTACCGATCGGGTGGGTGCGCACCCTGGAGGACGTCTACCGGTTCGAGCCCGTTCCCCCGGAGTTGACGCCCGAGGAGGCCCGGCACGTGCTGGGCACCCAGGCCAACCTGTGGACCGAGGTGATGGAGGACCAGGCGCGCGTGGACTACCAGGCGTTCCCCCGGCTCGCCGCCTTCGCCGAGGTCGCCTGGAGCGCCCTGCCCGCTCCGGCGGAACGGGACTTCGCCGGCTTCGAGCGCCGTATGGCCGCCCACTACCGGCGGCTCGACGCCCTGGGCGTCGCTTACCGGCCACCCGCCGGCCCGCTGCCCTGGCAGCGCCGACCCGGGGTGCTGGGCCGCCCGATCGACGGCCCGCCCCCGAACCGGTAGCACCCGGCCGCCGCTACCGAACAGCTCGAACAGGCCACGGAAAAAGCGCACAAGGGTCACCGAAAGTGCCAATCGGCGCGCACTGGCGAACCCATGCGAAAACGGACTATCTCGCCGGTGAGGTGGGCGAATGCCTCCTAGCGGACCCGTGTCTTCGGCTCTCGCCAAGATGTGCCAGAGTTGCCACGTCCGCCCTGTCAGCACGTACCGTACGGCAGCACAGGTGGGACCAGGTGGGGCAGCGGGAAGGGGCAGCCGGTTTGACCACGCACGCACCGCAGGCGGCGCAGGCCGTCACGCTGCCCACGACGCTGGACGAGGCCGTCGCGGCACTCACCGCCGTGCCCGCCGCCGTGCCCGTCGCGGGCGGCACCGACCTGATGGCCGCCGTCAACTCCGGGCAGCTCAGGCCCGCCGCGCTCGTGGGACTCGGCCGCATCAGCGAGATCCGCGGCTGGCAGTACCAGGACGGCCACGCGCTGCTCGGCGCGGGCCTCACGCACGCGCGCATGGGCCGCCCCGACTTCGCGGCCCTGATCCCGGCGCTCGCCGCCGCCGCGCGCGCCGCGGGCCCGCCGCACATCCGCAACGCGGGCACCCTGGGCGGCAACATCGCCTCGGCCGCCCCCACCGGGGACGCGCTGCCGGTGCTGGCCGCCCTGGAGGCGACCCTGATCATCGCGGGCCCGGGCGGAGCCCGCCGGGAGATCCCGGTGTCGCACCTGCTCGCCGGGATGGACATGCTGCGCGCCGGGGAACTCATCGGCTACGTGCGCGTGCCGCTGCTGCACGCCCCGCAGGTCTTCCTCAAGGCGACCGGCCGCACCGGGCCGGGCCGCGCGGTCGCGTCCGTGGCGCTGGTCCTGGACCCCGCGCGCCGGGGCGTGCGCTGCGCGGTGGGCGCCATAGCGCCGATGCCGCTGCGGCCCCTGGAGGCCGAGCAGTGGGTCGGCCGGCTCATCGACTGGGACAACAACCGCGCGCTCGTCCCGGAGGCCCTGAACGCCTTCGGGGAGTACGTCGCCGCGGCCTGCATCCCCGACGCGGCCCCGGGCGAGGACGGCTCCGTACCGCAGCTCCCGCCCGCCGTACTGCACCTGCGGCGCACCGTCGCCGCGCTGGCCCGACGAGCACTGGGGAGGGCGCTGTCGTGACCGACGACCAGCACGGAGAGGGCACGCCCCGGGGCGGGAGCCGCTGGGACCCGCTGCCCCAGGGCGAGTACGACGACGGCGCCACCGCCTTCGTGGAACTGCCCGAGGGGGGCGTCGACGCCCTGCTGGCCGCCGACAGTCCCCTCGCCGCGCCCGGCCACGGCTACGTACCGCCGCAGATAACGGTCAGCCCCGCGACGACCGCCGGCACCGACCCGGCCGCCACGGGCGCGTGGCCGGTGCCCGGCGCGCCGGTCGACGGCGCCCAGTGGCACGACCCGCACGACCTGCACGACCCCCGCGCGGCGCACCAGCAGGGGCAGGACGCGGGGGAGCAGCCCTACGGCTCCGAGACGGCCTACGGCTCCGGCGCGCCCTACGGCTCCGGTACGCCGTACGGCACCGACGCGGGGCCGCGGCCGCACGGCGGGAACGACCGCTTCACGTACAACCCGGGCACCACCGGGCAGTGGAACTTCGAGGACGCCACGGCGACCGAGGCCGCACCCGGCCATGACGTCACCGGGCAGTGGTCCATCCCCGTCGCCGGGGGAGACCTCCCGGACGAGTCGGGCGAGTTCACCACGTCCTCCCTGGTCGAGCAGTGGGGCGGCATCCCACCGGCCACGCTCCCCGGCGGCGCGCCCGCACCGTGGGCGACCCAGGCGGCCGGGCAGCCGTGGGACCGGCAGACCCCACAGGAGGCCGCCGGGCAGGACCAGCCCGGCGCGGGTTACCCGCACGGCGCCGAGCAGGGCCGGGGGTACGACCAGGGGCACGGGCACGCGCCCGAGCAGGGCCACGGGCACGACCAGGACCATGGCCACGGGCCCGGGCCCATGGAGGCACAGGGGCACGGGCAGCCGGGAGCACCCGGGCCGGCCTCCGGATACGCAGCCCCGGACCAGGAAGCGACGCACGGCGGCCACCTGCCGCCCGAGGCGGACCCGGCCCACGGTGGCCATCTGCCCGAGGCGGGCCCCGGCGAGTTCGTGCCCGGGCAGCCGACGGCCGGTCACGCCCCGGGGGAGCCCACCGGACCCGGCCACGCCGCCGAACCGTCGGTGACAGGACACGCGCCGGAGCCGTCCCGCTACGCCGACCCCGGGGCGGAATCCCCGGGCTTCACCGACCCCGCCTCGGAGCCCTCGGGGTACGCCGACGGGTCGGGACGCGCGGGTGCCGTCGGACAGGGGCCGGAGCCGTCCGGCTTCCCCGACCACGCCCCGGAGGACGCCGGCTTCGCCGACCACCCTTCGGAGCCCCGCCACTTCACCGGCCACGGTGCGGAGCCCTCCCACTTCACCGGCCACGACCCGGAGCAGACGGGCGCCCCCGGCCACGGGCCGGACCAGACAGGTGTCCCCGGCCACGGGCCGGACCAGACAGGTGTCCCCGGCCACGGGCCGGACCAGGCGGGCGCACATGCTCCGGAGGACTACCCGGACTACGCCGGGCCCGACGCGCACGCCCCCGACCGACCCGCTCACGCCGCTCCCGCCGGTCACGGCGCCGAGCAGCCGTACGCCGAGCACCCCGGGGAGCTCCCCGAGGAGACCGCGCCCTCTCCCGAGGCGGACGCGGCGGACTCGGCGGACGCGGAGGCCGTCGGGCCCGCCCAGGGCGCTCAGGAGGCCTCACAGTCCGCTCCCGGGCCCGGTGAGTCCGCCGAGGGCGCCCCAGGGGCCGCGGAGGGCGCTGACGGCCCCGCCGAGCCGTCCGCCGGGCCCCTCCCGGCCATGGCGGACGCGGAGGCCGGACCGGAGGCCGCCGACGCCCCGGGCGCCGACGGCGAGGCGCCCGACGACCCGGCGCCGGAGGAGCCTGCCGCCGCCCCGCACGACGCGGCGGACACTCCGGACGACCCCTCCGCCGCCCCACAGGACACACCGTCCACGACCCCGCAGGAGGAGCACCCCCTCGCCTCCTACGTCCTGCGGGTCAACGGCACCGACCGCCCCGTCACCGACGCGTGGATCGGCGAGTCCCTGCTGTACGTGCTGCGGGAGCGGCTCGGGCTCGCCGGTGCCAAGGACGGCTGCTCGCAGGGCGAGTGCGGGGCGTGCAACGTCCAGGTCGACGGGCGCCTCGTCGCGTCCTGCCTGGTCCCGGCCGTGACCGCCGCCGGCAGCGAGGTCCGTACCGTGGAGGGCCTGGCCGAGGACGGGCAGCCCTCGGACGTGCAGCGGGCGCTCGCGCGCTGCGGCGCCGTGCAGTGCGGCTTCTGCGTCCCGGGCATGGCGATGACCGTGCACGACCTGCTGGAGGGCAACCCGGCCCCCACCGAGCTGGAGACCCGCCAGGCGCTGTGCGGCAACCTGTGCCGCTGCTCCGGGTACCGGGGCGTGGTGGACGCCGTCAAGGAGGTCGTCGCCGAGCGCGAGGCGCATGCCGCCCCGGGTGAGGGCGACGGCGACGAGCCCCGGATCCCGCACCAGGCGGGCCCGGGCGCCGGTGGCGTGAACGCGTCGGCGTTCGGGGTGGCCCCGGAACCGCACGGGCCCGAACCGCACTCCCCGGAACCGCATGACCAGCCCTACGGCCAGGACGGAGGCCAGGCGTGAGCAACGAAGCAGCCACCGCGCAGGCCGCGGAGGCCGCCCCCGCCCCAGAACCGCTGCCGCACGGCCTCGGCGCCTCCCTCCCGGCCGCCGACGCCCGCGCCAAGACGGAGGGCACCTTCCCGTACGCCGCCGACCTGTGGGCCGAGGGCCTGCTGTGGGCGGCCGTGCTGCGCTCACCGCACCCGCACGCGCGCATCGTGTCCATCGACACCACCCACGCGCGCGAGATGCCGGGCGTCCGCGCCGTCGTCACCCATGAGGACGTCCCCGGCGCTCCGCTGCACGGCCGCGGCAAGGCCGACCGCCCGGTCTTCGCCTCCGAGGTGGTGCGCCACCACGGCGAGCCCATCGCGGCCGTCGCCGCCGACCACCCCGACACCGCGCGCATGGCGGCGGCCGCCGTCATCGTCGAGTACGAGGTGCTCGACCCGGTGACCGACCCGGAGCAGGCCTTCGAGGCCGAGCCGCTGCACCCCGACGGCAACCTGATCCGGCACATCCCGCTGCGCCACGGCGACCCGGAGGCGGCCGGCGAGATCGTCGTCGAGGGGCTGTACCGCATCGGCCGCCAGGACCCCGCGCCCATCGGCGCCGAGGCGGGCCTCGCCGTACCGCGCCCGGACGGCGGCGTGGAGCTGTACCTCGCCTCCACCGACCCGCACGCCGACCGCGACGCGGCCGCCGCCACCTTCGGCCTGGAGCCCGAGCGCGTCAAGGTCGTCGTCACCGGCGTCCCCGGCGCCACCGCCGACCGCGAGGATCAGGGCTTCCAGCTGCCCCTCGGCCTGCTGGCGCTGCGCACCGGCTGCCCGGTGAAACTCACCGCCACGCGCGAGGAGTCCTTCCTCGGGCACGCCCACCGGCACCCCACCCTCCTGCGCTACCGGCACCACGCCGACGCCGAGGGCAGACTCGTCAAGGTCGAGGCGCAGATCCTGCTCGACGCGGGCGCCTACGCCGACACCTCCGCCGACGCCCTCGCCGCCGCCGTCGCCTTCGCCTGCGGCCCGTACGTCGTCCCGAACGCCTTCATCGAGGGCTGGGCCGTCCGCACCAACAACCCCCCGTCCGGCCACGTACGCGGCGAGGGGGCCATGCAGGTCTGCGCCGCCTACGAGGCGCAGATGGACAAGATCGCCAAGAAACTCGGCCTCGACCCGGCCGAGGTGCGGCTGCGCAACGCCATGGCGACGGGCGACGTGCTCCCCACCGGCCAGACCGTGACCTGCCCGGCCCCGGTGGCCGAACTGCTCCAGGCCGTACGCGACGTCGACCTGCCGCCCCTCCCGAAGGACACCCCCGAGGACGAGTGGCTGCTGCCCGGCGGCCCCGAGGGCGCGGGCGAACCGGGCGCGGTGCGCCGGGGCGTGGGCTACGGCGTGGGCATGGTGCACATGCTCGGCGCCGAGGGCGCGGACGAGGTCTCCACGGCGACCGTGAAGGTCCACGACGGCGTGGCCACGGTGCTGTGCGCGGCCGTCGAGACCGGCCAGGGCTTCACGACGCTGGCGCGGCAGATCGTCCAGGAGACCCTCGGCATCGACGAGGTGCACGTGGCGCCCGTCGACACCGACCAGCCCCCCGCGGGCGCGGGCTGCCGCGGCCGGCACACCTGGGTGTCGGGCGGTGCGGTGGAGCGCGCGGCCAAGATGGTCCGCACCCAGCTCCTCCAGCCGCTCGCGCACAAGTTCGGCATGTCGACGGAGCTGCTCCAGATCACCGACGGCAAGATCACGTCGTACGACGGGGTCCTCTCGACGACCGTCACCGAGGCGATGGACGGCAAGGAACTGTGGGCCACCGCCCAGTGCCGCCCGCACCCCACCGAGCCGCTGAACGAGGCCGGCCAGGGCGACGCCTTCGTGGGCATGGCCTTCTGCGCGATCCGCGCGGTGGTGGACGTCGACATCGAGCTCGGCTCCGTACGGGTCGTGGAACTGGCCGTCGCCCAGGACGTGGGCCGGGTGCTGAACCCGGCCCAGCTGGCCGCCCGGATCGAGGCGGGCGTGACCCAGGGCGTGGGCATCGCGCTCACCGAGAACCTCCGCACGCCACGCGGCCTGATCCGCCACCCGGACCTCACCGGATACGCCCTCCCGACCGCCCTCGACGCGCCCGACATCCGCATCGTCCGGCTGGTCGAGGAACGGGACGTGGTCGCGCCGTTCGGGGCGAAGGCGGTCAGCGCGGTGCCGGTCGTGGCGTCCCCGGCGGCCATCGCGTCCGCCGTCCGGGCCGCGACGGGCCGCCCCGTGAACCGGCTGCCGATCCGTCCGCAGGCCGCGGTGGTCACGGACCGCTCCTGATGCCCCTCGCGAGCGGGGTCGTCCTGGTCACCGGCGTCATGGCGGCCGGCAAGTCGACGGTCGCGCAGGCGCTGGCGCAGACACTGCCGAGGGCCGCGCACGTCCGCGGGGACGTGTTCCGGCGCATGATCGTCACGGGCCGGGAGGAGTACCTCCCCGGCGCGGACGGCGAGGCGCGGGCACAACTGCTCCTGCGGTACCGGCTGTCGGCGGCGACGGCCGACGCGTACGCCGAGGCCGGCTTCACGGCGGTCGTCCAGGACGTGGTGCTCGGCGAGGACTTGGGGACGTACACCGGCCTGGTGCGCACCCGCCCGCTGTACGTGGTCGTCCTCGCGCCGCGCCCCGAGGCGGTGGCCGCGCGGGAGGCGGAACGGCAGAAGACGGGCTACGGCGGCGGCTGGACGGTCGGGGCGCTGGACGAGGAGCTGCGCGCGCGGACCCCGCGGATCGGACTGTGGCTGGACACCTCGGAGCTGACGGTGGGGCAGACGGTCGAGGCGATTCTGGCGGGAAGGGAACGCGCCAGGGTCGTCTGAGCGTCATGGGAGACGGACGCGTTGTGCTCGCTGGGCACGCGTCGCTGTTCCGGGGCGTTGTCAGTGGTGGGGCGTAGTGTTCTGGGCAGTGGGGGACGGCTGCCGGGCCTGGCCGGGCGGTCTGCCGTGCTCCGCCAGGGGATGGTGAGCAAGCACATGCGGGGGAGCCCATGAGTACGACCGACGCCGGTGCCCCGGTGATCACCCTGACCGAGGCCGAACTGGACCCGTGGGTGACGCACGCGTCGACGCGCCACTGGCTGACCGGCCCCGGACTGCCGTCCGACAGCGGCGTGCTGAGCTTCGCCGAGCTGCGCCGGGAGGGCCTGCGCACGGTGGCGGACTCGACGGGCGACCCGGAGGACCGGCTCTCGGCCGAGCTGCGCGAGCAGCTGGTGATAGGCGGACTCCTCGGTCCCGCGGGCCTGGAGACCGAATCGGTCCTGCTGGACGGCGCGACGGGCGAGGTCTCGACGACGCACCTGCTGCACGACCGGCCCGACCTCATGGACCGCCGCCCCCTGGCCCCCTCCCTGCGGACACTGGTCCGCTTCGCGGAGGCGACGGACGAACTGGCGGGGCTGCGCGGCCAGTTCGCCGCCTACGCCGGCCGATACGGCCCGAAGGCGGTGGCGGAGGCGTCCCAGCACCTCCTGGCGGTCTTCCGGGACGGCGCGGACGGCGAACCGGCCCCGTTCTGGAAGATGGCGGCCCTGATCCGCCCCCTGTCCCTGGTCGCGGGCCGCGGCGGCGCCTCCGGCCTCTCCTTGGACCTCCCGCACCGCCTGCTGGACCAGGAGTTCGGCCCCCGCGAGGTGGCGCGCTTCGAGGACGTCGACTTCCCGGCCACGCTCACGCACGAGCCGACCCGCCGCTTCCTGCGCGAGGTGGGCCTCCCGGAGGACGCCCACGTCTTCTCCCTGGACACGGACGTCCCGCTGGCCACGCTCGCCGAGTTCCACGCCGACGCGGACACTCCGGCGCACCTCCCCGCCGGGGCCGACCGTCTGATACGCCTCGGCCACCTGGTCGAGGACAACAGCCTGGTCGTCGACGGCGCGACGGGCGCGGTCCTGAACTGGAGCGAGCCCGAGGCGGCGCTGTACCCCCTGAACACGGACGTGTCGACGCTCGCCTTCACACTCTGGCTCCTGCACCGCGAGCGCGCGATCGACGAGCAGTCGGCCCACGAGCTGACGACCGACACCTACGACCAGCTGGCCATGACGATGCTCCAGGTCCTGTCGGCGGTCGACCCGACGGGCGTCGCGGCGGGCAGCTCGGGCCGCCACTACTGGACGGACGCGTTCCAGGACGAGGCGGGCGGGGTGCTGTGAGACACCCCGGGCCCGCGGTCACGTCGGTGTGACCCGTTCCAGCCGGGTCCAACCCGCCCACCCGCGCTGGTTGAGCAGCTCGATCAGCCGACGGGCGGAGGGCACGGTGTCGAACGCCAGCGTGTCCATCAGCTCGGCGAGCGCCGGTTCGACGCCGGCATCGCCGACGTACTCCTCGCCCCGTTCCTCGGCCAGCCTGGTGAGGTAGGCGGCCACCCTGTCGGCCAGCGCGACCAGCCGCGGGTCGTCGTCGCCCCGGTCGAGCGCCTCGCCCAGGGTCAGATAGAAGTCGATGAACTCCGGGTCGGTGAGCTGCTCCCGCTTGCGTGCGATCCATTCCGCGACGCGCTCGGGCGAGCGTGCGGCCAGCGGGATCCACCCGTCGCGCTCGGCCCGGACGATCCGCTCGTCGACGCCGAGCGCCCGCAGCCGGTCGAGGAAACCGACGACCTCGACGGGCAGGGCCAGACCGTCCCCCGAAGCGAGCCGGGCGATGCGCTCGCGGTGCCGCTGCCGCTCCCGGATCTCGGCCTCCAGCCGCCGGTCGATGTCCGCGACCGCCGCGGCGAACTCCTCCCCACCGGCTTGGAGCATGTCGCGCACACGCGCCAGCGGGACCCCGGCCTCGGCGAGGGTGCGGATCCGCAGCAGCTCGACCACGGCACCGGCGTCGTACCGCCGGTATCCGGAGTGGTCGCGCTCGGGCTCGGGCAGCAGTCCCTTGGCGTGGTAGTGCCGCACGGCGCGCACGGTGACTCCGGCGTACGCCGCCAGTTCGCCGATGGTCAGCATGGGGCCAGTCTGCTCCGGATGATCTCGGCGATGTCAGGGGCATGCGAGAAGACCAGCCCATGGTCGGCGTCGATCCAGTCCGCCGAGACGTGTGGCCGCTCGCGCAGGAGCCGCTCGACACCGGCACGCCAGAGTCGGTTGTGGCGAGGGGCCCGCCCTTCGGCGCCGTCGCCGGCGATCGAGGTGGACATGATGACGTGCACGGGCAGGTCGATCCTCTGATACCGGTCGAGGATCCCGCCCCGGACCACATCCATCTCCAGGCCCAGGACGAAGACGTCCTCGGCGGTGAGCGACACGTCAGGCGTCGCGCCCTCCTCCGCCATGGCCCGGAACTCCGCGAGATCGGCGTCCGTGAGGAACGGCTCCGGCAGCGGATTCGCCCCGTCGATGAGCACCAGCCCGGCGAGGGTCTCGGAACACTCGGCCGCGTAGTGCACCGCGAGGTCAGCGCCCAGGGAGTAGCCCACGAGCACAGGCGCCGAGGGCAGGTCGAGTGCCGCCATCACGGCGCTGAGATCACTCAGGAAGGCGTCGAAGGAGTACCGCTCGGCGGGGGACGCGGAACCGTGCCCCCGGAGATCGAAGGCCACCACGTCGTGGTCACGCCGCAACAGCCCGATGAGCTCGTCCAGGTCGGCCTGCGTACAGCTCAGCCCCGGACACAGCACCAGAGGCCGCCCTCGGCCGCCGCGGGACACCGGGAGGGTGACACCGTCGTGCCGCACGGTGAACCACGTCAGGGAGTTGTCGCTTCTGTCAGCCATACCGGCCATGCTCGGAGGCTGCCCCTGCGTCAGGGTCAAGCGCGGCAGCGGCCGTATCGAGCCCCCGTTGCGCCCTGGACGCGCCCTCCCCTCCTCCTGGACGCCTCCCGCATGCTCACACCATGGGGGACACAGGAGAGTCGACCATCATCCCGTTACCCGACCCCGACGGACACCGCCAACCGCCGCCCGACGCGCCGCAGCCGTGGGAGAAGACCGACCGTGCCCAGGCGGCACTGGAGGGCGCCACCGGCCCGGAGCCCCCCGCTCCACCGCTCTGCCCCAACTGCGGACTCGTGGGCGACCGACGTGTCACCTACTACGGCTGGCACGTCCTCCTCGAACCGGACCTGCCCGTGCCCGCGCACATGGTGCCCGCGTGGCACCGCTGGTACGTGGACGCCAACGGCACAGCCTGGAACAGCCGCGAGGACGAGCCCGCGCCGGGCGCGGTGTGCCGCGTACCGCACCGGATCGCCTGCCCCGGTCTGAGACTGGAGGAGATCGGCCTCTGGCGTTGGCTGGACGCCGTACGCGCGGAGAACGCACGCCGGGCCCGGCGACAGGCCGACAGGGAAGCCGACCCGGGGGCCCTGCCGAACGCCGGCTGACGAAGCCTTCACCGTCGCGTCCGGCTGCTCATGGAGGCCGTGGCGGGATTCGAACCCGCGTAACTCCCCGCGAGCGGAGCTCGCTGATGTATGCGGCGCAGGCGAGCCCCTGAACCACTCGGGCGGGACTGTCCGAAAGGAGGGGCGTACGACCAAGGTCCCAGGCGAGGGCCGTCTCGCGACAGGGGTCAAAGTCGCGTGTGGACCTTACGCTGGCGGACATGCCTGACTCCAAGCCGCGTGACGCCGATGTCGTGGGTGCCGTTGTCCCGTCGTCTCCCGCCGAGGGCGACGACGGCGACGAGGGAGTGCTGGGGCGGGCGTACCGGGCGTTGAGTGTCGGGATCGTGTCCGTCGTGCTGCTCATCGCCTTCGAGGCGACGGCCGTCGGTACGGCGATGCCGGTCGCCGCGCGGGAGTTGGACGGGGTGGCGCTGTACGCCTTCGCGTTCTCCGGGTACTTCACGACCAGCCTGTTCGGGATGGTGCTCGCGGGGCAGTGGTCGGACCGGCGTGGGCCGCTCGGGCCGTTGTCGGCGGGCATCGCCTCCTTCGGGGCGGGGCTGCTGCTGTCCGGAACGGCCGGGGCGATGTGGGTGTTCATCCTGGGGCGGGCCGTGCAGGGGCTCGGCGGCGGACTGGTGATCGTCGCGCTGTACGTCGTCGTCGGGCGGGCCTATCCGGAGCGGTTGCGGCCGGCCATCATGGCCGCGTTCGCCGCGAGCTGGATCCTGCCGTCGATCGTCGGCCCCCTCGCCGCCGGCACGGTGACCGAGCGGCTCGGCTGGCGGTGGGTGTTCCTGGGGATACCCGCCCTGGTCGTGTTCCCGCTCGCGCTCGCCCTGCCGCAGATACGGCGCCGGGCGTCCGGGCCGGTGGGGGAGCCGCCCGCCCTCGGCGGGAAGGCCGCCCCCGCCGCGAAGGCCGCCCCTGGCACGGGGGCTTCCTCCGGCCGCCGTCGCATCCGCCTCGCCCTCGCCATCTCCCTCGGCGCCGGCCTCCTCCAGTACGCGGCCCAGGACCTGCGCCCGCTGTCCCTGGTACCGGGGGCGCTCGGCGTGGCCCTGCTCGTGCCCGCCGTGCTCGGGCTGCTCCCGCGCGGGACCTACCGGGCCGCCCGCGGGCTGCCGTCGGTCGTGCTGCTGCGCGGCGTCGCCGCGGGGTCGTTCATCGCCGCGGAGTCGTTCGTGCCGCTGATGCTGGTCACCCAGCGCGGGCTCAGTCCGACGCTGGCCGGCTTCTCCCTCGCGGCGGGCGGCGGGACGTGGGCGCTGGGCTCGTGGGTGCAGTCGCGGTCGCGGCTCGAACCGTACCGGGAGCGGCTGACGACCGTCGGGATGCTGCTGGTGGCGGCGGCCGTCGCCACGGCACCGAGTGTGCTCGTCGACTCCGTGCCGGTCTGGACCCTCGCCGTCGCCTGGGCCTTCGGCTGCTTCGGCATGGGGCTCGTCATCTCCTCCACGAGCGTGCTCCTGCTCAAGCTCTCCGCCCCCGAGGAGGCCGGCACCAACTCCGCCGCCCTGCAGATCTCCGACGGCCTCTCCAACGTCCTCCTCCTCTCCGCCGGCGGCGCCGCCTTCGCCGCCCTGGGCGGCGGCACCGTCACCCACACCACCACCCATACCTCCGGTTCCCACCCGGCCGCCTTCGCCGCGGTGTTCCTGCCGATGGCGGCGGTGGCCCTGGCGGGCGCGTGGGTGTCGACGCGCCTGCGGGAGCGACGGCCGTAGTCCCGTTCGCGGACCCCGCCGTGGTGAGACGGAGCTGTGACGTCGGTCCCACCCGTGAGGGACGTGGCCCGGTCCGCGCGTGGGCCGGTGGGGCGCGCCGGTAGGGTGGCCCGGTTGTCATACGTAGCCGAGCCGTCAGGCTCCCTCGAACGAGCCGCCCGACCCCCAACGGAGACCGTGACTACCACCGCCGGCACCAGCTCTGCCTCGCACCACCTCTCCCCGGCGTTCCCCGGGCGCGCCCCCTGGGGCACCGCCAGCAAGCTCCGCGCCTGGCAGCAGGGCGCGATGGAGAAGTACATCCAGGAGCAGCCGCGGGACTTCCTGGCGGTCGCCACCCCCGGCGCCGGCAAGACGACCTTCGCGCTGACGCTGGCGTCCTGGCTGCTGCACCACCACGTCGTGCAGCAGGTGACCGTCGTCGCCCCGACCGAGCACCTGAAGAAGCAGTGGGCCGAGGCCGCCGCCCGGATAGGGATCAAGCTCGACCCCGAGTACAGCGCCGGGCCGCTCGGCCGGGAGTACCACGGCGTCGCGGTGACGTACGCCGGTGTCGGTGTCCGGCCCATGCTGCACCGCAACCGGGTCGAGCAGCGCAAGACCCTCGTCATCCTCGACGAGATCCACCACGCCGGTGACAGCAAGTCGTGGGGCGAGGCCTGTCTGGAGGCCTTCGAGCCCGCCACCCGCCGGCTCGCCCTGACCGGTACGCCGTTCCGGTCCGACACCAACCCCATCCCCTTCGTGACGTACGAGGAGGGGAACGACGGGATCCGGCGCTCCGCCGCCGACTACACCTACGGCTACGGCAACGCCCTCGCCGACAACGTCGTCCGGCCGGTCATCTTCCTCTCCTACAGCGGCAACATGCGCTGGCGCACCAAGGCCGGTGACGAGATCGCCGCCCGGCTCGGCGAGCCCATGACGAAGGACGCCATCAGCCAGGCCTGGCGGACCGCGCTCGATCCGCGCGGCGAGTGGATGCCGGCCGTGCTGCGCGCCGCCGACCAGCGGCTGACCGAGGTCCGGAAGGCCATCCCGGACGCGGGCGCGCTGGTCATCGCCTCCGACCAGGACTCGGCGCGCGCGTACGCCAAGCTCATCCGGGAGATCACCGGCACCAGCGCGACCCTCGTGCTGTCCGACGACTCCGGCGCCTCCGAGCGGATCGACGAGTTCAGCAACAACACCGACCGGTGGATGGTCGCGGTGCGGATGGTGTCCGAGGGCGTCGACGTGCCGCGTCTCGCGGTCGGCGTGTACGCCACGACCATCTCGACGCCACTGTTCTTCGCACAGGCCGTCGGGCGTTTCGTACGGTCCCGGCGCCGCGGCGAGACCGCCTCCGTGTTCCTGCCGACCGTGCCCGACCTGCTCTCCTTCGCCAACGAGATGGAGCGCGAGCGCGACCACGTCCTCGACAAGCCCAAGAAGGAGGGTGAGGAGGACCCCTACGCCGAGTCCGAGAAGGAGATGGACGAGGCGAACAAGGAGCAGGACGAGGACACCGGCGAGCAGGACATGCTGCCCTTCGAGGCGCTGGAGTCCGACGCCGTCTTCGACCGGGTCATGTACAACGGCGCCGAGTTCGGCATGCAGGCCCACCCGGGGAGCGAGGAGGAGCAGGACTACCTCGGCATCCCGGGACTGCTCGAACCGGACCAGGTCCAGCTGCTGCTGCAGAAGCGGCAGGCCCGGCAGATCGCGCACAGCCGCAAGAAGCCGGACGAGGAGGCCGACCTGCTCGAACTGCCAGCCGAGCGGCGGCCCGTGGTCTCCCACAAGGAGATGATGGAGCTGCGGCGGCAGCTCAACACGATGGTCGGCGCGTACGTCCACCAGAGCGGCAAGCCGCACGGCGTGATCCACACCGAACTGCGGCGCGTGTGCGGGGGGCCTCCGGCGGCTGAGGCGACGGCGGGGCAGCTGCGGCAGCGGATCGCCAAGGTGCAGGAGTGGGCAACGCGCATGAAGTGACGCCGCCCCCCTTGCGGCCGACGGGCGCATACCACCGCAAACCGCGGCAGCACGCGACGATCACTGCCCGGATTCTGGACGGAGCCTTCCGCTCAGCGAACCCCCTTCGCTACTGTCCCGCTACGCACACGCCCCGTGGCAGCGCCGCCGCGGAGCGCAGCCGTGAAGCGACGCGGTCCGGACAGGCCGGGCCGCCGGCCGATCGGCGGCCTCTGAAGCGCGTTGCCGACGGGACTCGGTGACGCATCCGCCGACCGGGGGGCCGCCGACCTCACCACTAAGGAGTGGGCGTCGTGACCGCGGAGACCTCCCAGACGCTCGACAGGGGACTGCGGGTCCTCAAGCTGCTCGCCGACACGGACCACGGGCTGACCGTGACCGAGCTCTCCCTCAGGCTGGGCGTGAACCGGACCGTGGTGTACCGGTTGCTCGCCACACTGGAACAGCACGCACTCATACGCCGTGACCTGGGCGGACGTGCCCGCGTCGGACTCGGTGTGCTGCGGCTGGGACGGCAGGTCCATCCGCTGGTGCGGGAGGCGGCGATGCCGGCGCTGCGGTCGCTGGCCGAGGACATCGGGGCCACGGCGCATCTGACCCTGGTGGACGGGGCGGACGCGCTCGCCGTGGCCGTCGTCGAGCCGACCTGGACGGACTACCACGTCGCCTACCGGGCCGGGTTCCGGCACCCCCTGGACCGCGGCGCCGCCGGCAAGGCGATCCTCGCCGCCCGGCAGCACCCGATGGCGGAACCCGGCTACACCCTGACGCACGGCGAGCTGGAGGCCGGGGCGTGCGGGGCCGCGGCCCCGCTGCTGGGCGTGACGGGCGTCGAGGGCAGCGTCGGCGTAGTGATGCTGGCCGACGTGGTGCCGGAGCGGGTCGGGCAGCGGGTCGTCGAAGCGGCCCGGGAGGTCGCGGACGCGCTGCGCTGACGGGCGGCCGTGCGGCGCTGAGGGTGGCCGTCCCCGCGCTGGCGGGTGGCGGTGCCCGCGTTGACGGGCGGCGGTGCCCGCGCTGGCGGGTGGCCGTGCCTGCGCTGGCGGGTGGCCGTGCCTGCGCTGGCGGGCGGCGGTGCCTGCGCTGGCGGGCGGCGGTGCCTGCGCTGGCGGGCGGCGGTGCCTGCGCTGGCGGGTGGCCGTGCCGCGGGCGGGCTGTGGTGACCTGGGACCGGCCGCGTCCCGCCCCCGCGTTAGATTGATCCCGTGTTCTCTCGCCTCACGCGCCCCCAGGCCATCGCCGTCTGCGCCCTGCCCGTCGTGGCCCTGCTCGCCACGGCGGTGTTCGCGCCGCTGCCGTTCTCGGTGGCGCAGCCGGGCGAGACGGCGAACGTGCTCGGCGAGCACAAGGGCGAGCCAGTGATCACCATCTCGGGGGCGCCGACCCGGGAGACCCGCGGACAGCTGCGCATGACGACCATCGTGGCGACCTCCCCCGACACCCGCGTCTCGCTCTCCGACGTCCTCGACGGCTGGTTCCGCACCGACGAGGCCGTCATGCCGCGCGACGCCCTCTACCCGAGCGGGGACAGCGTCAAGGAGATCGAGCGGCACAACGAGAAGCAGATGAAGGAGTCCCAGGACGCGGCGACGCAGGCGGCGCTGGGCTACCTCGGCCTCGACGCCGAGGACGTCGAGGTCAGCCTGAAGCTCGCCGACGTGGGCGGGCCCAGCGCGGGCCTGCTGTTCTCCCTGGGGATCGTCGACAAGCTCGACGGTGACGGCACCGGTGGGGATCTCACCGGGGGGCGGGTCATCGCCGGTACGGGCACGATCGCCGCGGACGGCACGGTCGGTGCGGTGGGCGGTGTCTCCCTCAAGACGCAGGCCGCGAAGCGGGACGGTGCGACGGTGTTCCTGGTGCCGAAGGCGGAGTGCGCGGACGCGCGGGCGGAACTGCCGGAAGGGCTACGGCTGATCCCGGTGACCACGCTGAAGAGCACGGTGAGTTCACTGGTGGCCCTGGAGACGGGCAAGGGGTCCGTGCCGAGCTGTTAGTGGGCGGTCAGTGGGCGGGGGCTGCCGTCCCCGGCCGGGTGGCGAGTCTTAAACCGAGCTCCACGAGGGTCCAGCCGAGGCGGATGCGGAGGGTGTCCTTCGGGGCGCGGGTGAGGGGCGTGGATGCCTGGTCACGGAGCTCGGCGGCGCGGGTGTGGTGCAGGGTGAGGTGGATGTCCGGGTGCATGGGTGATGGCCTCTCACAGCTTCGTCTGGGTGGGGAAGACGTGCGTGTGGACGCGTACCGTTTCGGCGTCCGGGGTGCCCTCGGACAGGGGGCGGTAGCTCTGGACGAGTTCGTGCATCCTGCCGATCAGCTCACGGGCGAGGTCCGGAGTGAGCCGTAGGGTGAAGTCGCTCAGGTCGGTGGCGCCGTCCCATTCCTCGGCCCAGTCGTTCGCGGTGCCGAGCCAGGTGGCGATCTCCCTGGTGTGCACGTTCGCGAGCTCGTAGCGGAACAGGGCGACGGCTCCGCGCACGACCGGATCGGGGTCCTTGATCAGGGTCTCGTCGAGCTGGACGCCCTGGTCCATGGCTTTCCACCAGCGCTCCCGGCCTTTGCCGCGCTCAGGATCGTCCGCGACGAAGCCGTGCGCGGCGAGCTGCCGCAGGTGATAACTGGTGGCACCGCTCGACTCGCCCAGTTTCTCCGCCAGTTGGGAGGCGGTGGCGGGTCCGCCGCGTCGCAGCGCGATCAGCAGCTGCATCCGCAGGGGATGAGCCAGTCCGCGCAGTGAGCGGGCGTCGAGCAGACGGGGAGCCGGTTCTTCGGGCATGCGTACAAAGGTAATGTTGCAAAGGCTGCTTTGCAACATGTTCTTTGTAACTCGGGATCACCCCTCCCTGACCAGCCCCTCCCCCACCATCCACTCCAACGCCACCTGATGCGGATCCTCCCCGTCCACATCCACCCTCGCGTTCAGGTCCCGCGCGACCGCGTTGTTCAGCCGCGCCGTCACCGGATCCAGGACGTCCGCGATCGCCGGCCACTCCTTCAGCGTCTTCGCGTTGACCATCGGCGCGGCGTTGTAGTTCGGGAAGAACTCCTTGTCGTCGTCCATCACGACCAGGTTCATCGACTTGATGCGCCCGTCCGTCGTGAACACCTCGCCGTACGGGCAACTGCCCTTCGCCGTCTGCGTGTAGATGATCCCCGTGTCCATCTGCGTGACGTTCCGCGCCGGCACGTTCATCCCGTACCGCTTCTGCAGGCCGGGCAGCCCGTCCGCCCGGTTCGCGAACTCGACCTCCACGCACAGCTTCACGGCGTCCGGGTCGGACTCGGCCAGTTCCGCCACGTCCGACATCGTCTTCGTGCCGTACTTCCGCGCGTTGTCCTGGTTCATCGCCAGCGCGTAGGTGTTGTCGAGGGACGACGGCCGCAGCCAGGCCAGCCCGTTCGCCGCGTCCTCCTCGCGCACCGCCTCCCACTGCCGCCGCGGGTCGGTGATCGGCTTGCTGTGCCCCAGGTACGTGATCCAGGCCGTGCCCGTGTACTCGTACCCGGCGTCCGCCTCGCCCTTGCGCACCGCCTCCCGGCTGCCGATGGAGCCCTGGATGCCCGTGCGGTCGAGCACCTCGGCCCCCGCCGCCTCCAGGGCGATGCCCATGATGGCGCCCAGGATCAGGCCCTCGGTGAACGACTTCGACGTCACCGTCAGACGTGCGCCCTTGAGCGGCTCACCCCGCCCGACCGACCCGGGCCGCACGTCGTCGGCCATGGGGGAGCCGCTGGTCAGGCCACAGCCGGAAGCCGCCACCAGCAGCGCCATCGCGAGGCACGCCCGCCGCCGCGACGCGAGGCACGCCCACCGCGCCCTCCCGCAGTCCGCCCGCCGCCTCACGCGCGCAACCCCCGCGGCCGCAGCAGCAGTTCCGCCAGTGAGGCCAGCCAGTCCACCAGCAGCGCCAGCACCACCGTGAGGACCGACCCCAGCACCAGCACCGGCATCCGCTGGTTGGTGATCCCGGTCGTGATCAGTACGCCGAGGCCGCCGCCCCCGCCGAAGACGGCCAGGGTCGCCGTCCCCACGTTCAGGACGAGGGCCGTCCGCACGCCCGCCAGGATCAGCGGGACCGCCAGCGGCAGTTCCACCCGGGTGAGCACGCCCGTGGGGGACATACCGATGCCCCGCGCCGCCTCCAGCAGGGTCGGGTCGTTGGCCTTCAGGCCGGTGATCGTGTTCGACAGCACCGGCAGGACGGCGTAGGCGATCATGCCGATCAGGGCGGCCCGGCGGCCGATGCCCAGCCAGATGACCAGGAGCGCCAGCAGGCCGATCGCGGGGGTCGCCTGGCCCATGTTGGCGAGGGCCATCGCGACCGGAGTGGCCCTGCTGAACGCCCTCCGGGTCAGCAGGACGCCCAGCGGGATCGCGATGACCAGCACGAAGAACGTGGAGATCGCGGTGAGCTGGATGTGCTGCCACAGGGCCTTGGAGACCTGGCCGCCCGACAGGGCGTTCCGGGAGAGCGCGTCCAGGTCGGCCTGCTGGAACCAGAGCCAGGTGGCGAGCAGCACGGCGATCAGGACCACGGGCAGGAACGTCAGCTTCCGCCAGCCGACGCGGACCGGCCGGGGCCGCTGCTCGGGCCGCCGGGGCTCCGCGCCGAGAGGCTCGGTGGCTTCCTCGACCTCGGTGGCCGTCACCGCTGCCCCCCGGGGCCCACGCCCGTCACGCCCCCGGACCCCTCCTGCTCCGCGTGCGTCTGCGCGGCCCGCAGTTCCTCCAGCTCGTGCCGGTGCTCCCGCGCGTCGAGCCGGTCGGCCTCCAGCATCTCGTGCACGGAGTTCATGAGCGTCTCCATGTCGACGACGCCCGTGTACTCGCCGCGCCGCCCGGTCACGGCCACGCGCCCGGCGTTGTCGGTGAGCACCGCCTCCAGCGCGTCCCGCAGGGTCGCGTCCCGGGTGACCGTGTCGTGCACCAGCGTCCCGGCCCGGGCCAGCGAGCCGCGCGCCCGCATCAGGTCGCCGCGCCGGAGCCACTTGTAGGGGCGGCCGCGCCGGTCGAGCAGCAGGATCTCGTTGGTGCCGGCGGCCCGCAGCCGGTTGAAGATCTGTTGGAGCGGGTCGTCGACCGTGACGGTCGGATAGTCGGTGATCTCCACGTCCCGCACGCGGGTCAGGTTCAGCCGTTTCAGTGCCGCCCCGGCGCCCACGAACCCGGAGACGAAGTCGTCCGCCGGGTTGGTCAGGATCGCCTCGGGGGTGTCGAACTGGGCGATGTGCGAGCGCTCGCGCAGCACGGCGATGCGGTCGCCGAGCTTGATCGCCTCGTCGAAGTCGTGGGTGACGAAGACGATCGTCTTGCGCAGCTCGTGCTGGAGCCGGATCAGCTCGTCCTGGAGGTGGTCCCGGGTGATGGGGTCGACCGCGCCGAACGGCTCGTCCATCAGCAGCACCGGGGGATCGGCGGCCAGTGCCCGGGCGACGCCCACGCGCTGCTGCTGGCCCCCGGAGAGCTGGCGCGGATAGCGGCCGTGGAACTCGCCGGGGTCGAGTCCGACGAGGTCGAGGAGCTCCTCGGTCCGCTTCCTGATCCGGGCCTTCGGCCAGCCGATCATCTTCGGGACGAGGCCGATGTTCTGCGCGACCGTCATGTGCGGGAAGAGCCCGGCGGACTGGATGGCGTAGCCGACCTTGCGGCGCAGCCCCACCGGGTCGATGTCGGTGACGTCCTCGCCGCCCATCCGGATCCGGCCGCCGGTCGGCTCGATCAGCCGGTTGATCATCTTGAGCGTGGTCGACTTCCCGCACCCCGAGGGCCCGACGAAGACGACGACCTCGCCCGCCTTGATCTCCATGCTCACGTTGTCCACGGCCGGCTGCGCACCACCGGGAAACCGCTTGGTCAGGTTCTCCAGCTCGATGGAGGCGCCGTGGCCGTCGGTCTCAGGCACGGATCCCCCTCGGGATGGTCAGCCGCCCGATCAGGACGTACGCGGCGTCGAACAGCAGCGCCAGGACGATGATCCCGAGCGTCCCCGCGAGGACCTGGTTGAGCGCGTTGGCGCTGCCCAGCGAGGCGAGCCCGCGGAAGATGACGTTGCCGAGGCCCGGGCCGGAGGCGTACGCGGCGATGGCGGCGATGCCCATCAGCATCTGCGTCGCCACCCGGATCCCGGTCAGGATCGGCGGCCAGGCCAGCGGCAGCTCGACCCGCAGCAGCCGGGCCGGGCGGGACATCCCGATGCCCGTGGCCGCGTCCACCAACGCCGGGTCGACGCCGCGCAGTCCGACGATCGCGTTGCGCACCACCGGCAGCAGCCCGTACAGCGTCAGCGCGATCACCGTGGGCGCCACGCCGAGCCCCACGACCGGGACGAGCAGGCCGATCAGGGCGAGCGCCGGGACGGTCAGGACGGTGGCGGTGGCCGTGGTCGCGAGGTTCCCGGCCCACTCGCTGCGGTAGGTGGCGACGCCGATCAGCACCCCGAGCACGGTCGCCACGACCATGCACTGGAAGACGGCGCTCGCGTGCTGGTAGGCGTCCGCGAGCAGCTGCTGGTGCCGGCCCGCCAGGTACTCCCAGAAGCTCACACGCGCTCACCCCACGACTCACGTCTCCTCCGCGGCCTGCTCCACCAGCGGGATGATCCGCGGCGGGACGGGGTTCTCCATGACGATCGCCGTGGAGGCCCGGACGATGCCATCAAAACCGACGACCCGGTCGATCACACGCTGGAGATCGGCGTTGGAGCGGGCCACGAGACGGCACAGCATGTCCCCGCTGCCGGTGGTGGTGTGCAGCTCCAGCACCTCGGGCACGGACGCCAAGTGGGCCCGTACGTCGGCTCCTTGGCCCTGCCGGATCTGCAGCGTGGCGAAGGCGGTGACCGGATAGCCGAGCGCGGCCGGATCCACCTCCGGGCCGAATCCGCGGATGACTCCGTTCGACTGAAGGCGGTCCAGCCGCGCCTGCACGGTGCCCCGGGCCACGCCCAGCCGCCGCGACATCTCCAGCACCCCGATCCGCGGCTCCCGGGCGAGCAGCAGGATGATCCGGCCGTCCAGACGATCGATCGACACAGCAGCCTCCCGAGGTGGTCATCCTGTACAGAAGGACCGATACTTCGGCCATCTTGCTGAACAGATTGCCCAGCAGAAACGCAAACTATTGCGCACCTTGCCGAGCGGGGAGACCCTGCGGCTATGACGCAGACCACACACCACACTCCCGACACCGCCCGGCAGGCCGACCCCTTCCCGGTCAAGGGAATGGACGCGGTCGTCTTCGCCGTGGGCAACGCCAAGCAGGCGGCGCACTATTACTCCACCGCCTTCGGCATGAAGCTGGTCGCCTACTCCGGACCGGAGAACGGCAACCGCGAGACCGCTGCTTACGTGCTGGAGAACGGCTCCGCCCGCTTCGTTCTCACCTCGGTCATCAAGCCGTCCACCGACTGGGGCCACTTCCTCGCCCGGCACGTGGCCGAGCACGGCGACGGCGTCGTCGACCTCGCCATCGAGGTGCCGGACGCGCGAGCCGCCCACGCCTACGCCGTCGAGCACGGCGCCCGCTCGGTCGCCGAGCCGTACGAGGTGAAGGACGAGCACGGCACGGTCGTCCTGGCCGCCATCGCCACCTACGGCGAGACCCGCCACACCCTCGTCGAGCGCTCCGGCTACGACGGCCCCTACCTGCCCGGCTACGTCGCGGCCAAGCCGATGGTCGAGCCGCCCGCCCAGCGCACGTTCCAGGCGATCGACCACTGCGTCGGCAACGTCGAGCTCGGCCGCATGAACGAGTGGGTCGGCTTCTACAACAAGGTGATGGGCTTCACGAACATGAAGGAGTTCGTGGGCGACGACATCGCCACCGAGTACAGCGCCCTGATGTCGAAGGTCGTCGCCGACGGCACGCTCAAGGTCAAGTTCCCGATCAACGAGCCGGCCATCGCGAAGAAGAAGTCGCAGATCGACGAGTACCTGGAGTTCTACGGCGGCGCGGGCGTGCAGCACATCGCCCTCAACACCAACGACATCGTGCAGACGGTCCGCACGATGCGCGCGGCCGGCGTCGAGTTCCTCAACACGCCCGACTCCTACTACGACACGCTGGGGGAGTGGGTCGGCGAGACCCGGGTCCCGATCGACACCCTGCGTGAACTGAAGATCCTGGCCGACCGCGACGAGGACGGCTACCTGCTGCAGATCTTCACCAAGCCGGTCCAGGACCGTCCGACGGTCTTCTTCGAGATCATCGAACGCCACGGCTCGATGGGCTTCGGCAAGGGCAACTTCAAGGCCCTGTTCGAGGCGATCGAGCGCGAACAGGCCCGCCGCGGCAACCTGTAGCCCGGCGCCGCGTTCCGGGCGTGCGGGTGCCATGGGGCACCCGCACGCCCCGGGCAGGTGAAGGCCGCCGCCGACGGGTTCACACCGCCGGCCCCCGGTGCGAACCTGTGATCATGAGCCGTATCGAAGCGCCTCCCGACGACCGGACCGGCAACCTCGTCGACCTGCTGCTCGGCGGCCTGCCCGCCGAAGCGGTCCTCACCGACCCCGACATCACGGCCTCCTACGCCAACGACATGGCGAGCTTCTGCCCGGCCGGCACCCCGGCCGTCGTCGTGCTGCCCCGGACGACCGAACAGGTCCAGCACGTGATGCGCACCGCCACCGCCCTGCGCGTCCCGGTCGTCCCGCAGGGCGCCCGCACGGGGCTGTCCGGTGCCGCCAACGCCTCCGACGGCTGCATCGTGCTCTCGCTGACGAAGATGGACCGGATCCTGGAGATCAACCCGGTCGACCGCATCGCCGTCGTCGAACCCGGCGTCGTCAACGCCGCCCTGTCCCGGGCCGTCGGCGAACACGGCCTGTACTACCCGCCGGACCCCTCCAGCTGGGAGATGTGCACCATCGGCGGCAACATCGGCACGGCCTCGGGCGGCCTGTGCTGCGTGAAGTACGGGGTCACCGCCGAGTACGTCCTCGGGCTGGACGTGGTGCTCGCCGACGGGCGGCTCATGTCCACCGGCCGCCGCACCGCCAAGGGCGTCGCCGGCTACGACCTGACCCGGCTGTTCGTCGGCTCCGAGGGCTCGCTCGGCATCGTCGTCCGGGCCGTTCTCGGCCTGCGGCCCAAGCCGCCCCAGCAGCTCGTCCTGGCCGCCGAGTTCGCCTCCGCGGCCGCCGCCTGCGACGCCGTGTGCCGCATCATGGAGGGCGGCCACGTGCCGTCACTCCTCGAACTCATGGACCGTACGACGGTCAAGGCCGTCAACGACCTGGCGCAGATGGGCCTGCCGGAGACCACCGAGGCCCTGCTCCTGGCCGCCTTCGACACCACCGCCCCGGCCGCCGACCTGGCCGCCGTCGGCGCGCTGTGCGAGGCGGCCGGCGCCACCCAGGTCGTCCCCGCCGACGACGCCGCCGAGTCCGAACTGCTCCTCCAGGCCCGGCGCCTGTCGCTCACCGCGCTGGAGGCTGTCAAGGGCGTGACGATGATCGACGACGTGTGCGTGCCGCGTTCCCGGCTCGCCGACATGCTCGACGGGGTCGACCGGATCGCCGAGAAGTACCGGCTCACCATCGGCGTCGTCGCCCACGCGGGCGACGGCAACACCCACCCGACGGTCTGCTTCGACCCGGCCGACCCCGACGAGTCCCGGCGCGCCCGCGAGTCCTTCGACGAGATCATGGCGCTCGGCCTGGAACTCGGCGGGACCATCACCGGCGAACACGGCGTCGGCGTCCTGAAGAAGGAGTGGCTGGCACGCGAGATCGGCCCCGTCGGGATGGAGATGCAGCGGGCCGTCAAGCAGGCCTTCGACCCGTTGAACATCCTGAACCCCGGCAAGCTCTTCTGAGACCGGCGCCCTCACTGGGCGAGCAGCTCGGCCAACTCGTCGTCGAGCCCGAGCCGCTCGCCCTCCGTCCCCGGCGGGACCACCCGCAGCGTGCGCTCCAGCCACGCCGACACCTGCGCCGCCGGGGCCTCCAGCAGGGCGTCCCCGTCGGGTGAACTCAGCGCCATCAGCACGACACCGCGCCCCTCGCTCTTCGTCGGCCACACCCGCACGTCCCCCTGCCCGCACGGCCGGAACACGCCCTCCACCAGCAGGTCCCGGGCGAACGTCCAGTGCACGGGGTGCGCGGAGTCGACGTGGAAGGTGACGTGCACGGCGTACGGATCGCCGGTGAGGTACCCGAGCCGGGCCGGCACCGTGATCCTGCGCTCCGGCGACAGGACGAGCTTCAGCTCCAGTTCCCGCTCCACCACGTGGTGCATGGCGGTCTTCCCTTCTCTCGACGGCTGCCCTCCAGGGCCGGTCGGGAGGAGAGAGCGGGCGGATGCCGCGCCATTACGCGCGTTGTCGGAAGTTTTTTCGCAGGGGAACGCGCCGGGGCCGCGCGACGCGTAGCACATCGGTGCTCGAAAGGGGTGGGTCCGGTGGGAGCGGCGGTGGGGGTTGCGCTCGTCTGATAGATGTGGAGGCCCCCATTTGGCCCCCGAGCAGATACGGGACGACGGACATGAGCGCCCCAACCCCGGCCCCCGGTGACGACAGGCCCCGCGAAGGGTATTACCCGGACCCGTCCATTCCTGGATATGTCCGGTACTGGAACGGTGCCTCCTGGGTACCGGGCACCAGCCGTCCGGCGCCCAAGGACGGCGAGTCGCTCGCGCCGCCGCCCGGTGCGGGAGCGCCGGCCGCCTCGGTCGAGGAGACCGGCCCGCACTTCTTCGACGAGGACCCGGTCGAGGACCGCTCCGCCGCGGACGCCCAGCACGGCAGCCGTCCCGAGCCCGCGTCCGCCTGGGGCGCGGACCGCTCCCGCCAGTCGGGTTTCGGCGGCGACCAGGACCGCCGCGTCTCGTGGGGCGCACCGCAGGGCGCACAGGGCGCGCAGGCGGCTCAGGGGGCTGACCCGAGGATGGCGCACGGGGACCGGCAGCAGCAGGACGGCGAGTCCGTCCCCGCCGACGGCACGTCCACGGCTCGGCCCGCCGACCGGGAGGAGAGCGCCGCGGCCGCCGGCAGCACGTTCGTCTTCCGCCGCCCGACGGGCGAGTCCGGGGGAGGGTCAGCGGCCTCCGCGGACCGCCCCGACGACGGCACGATGACGTTCCGCGCGGTCGCGCCGCGCACGGGCCCGGGCGCGTCCCCGTCCGGCGGCGGCGCGCAGTCGGCGGGCCCCGGCGGCAAGTCCGGCGCCGCGGGCCCCGGTTCGCCGGGCCGCGCGGGTTCCGCGGGCACGGGCGACCCGGCCCGCGGCCCAGCCGGCGCCGCCTTCGGCACCCCGGCCGACGCGGGCGGTCCGGGCGGTCCGGGCAGTGCGAGCGGTCCGGGCAGTGCGTCCGGCTCGGGCGGCGGCTCGGGGTCCGGTTTCGGTGGGCAGGCCGGGGCGGCGGGCCCGGGCGGGAATGCCGGGGCCTCCGGCTTCGGCCCGGCGGGCCCCGGGGGCTCGGCGGGCTCGGCCGCTTCGGGTGGTGGCCCGGCAGGGCCCGCCTTCGGGGCGCAGGCCGCCGGCTCGGGTGGCGGTCCGTCAGGGCCGGCCTTCAGCGCGCAGGGCGGCGCCGCCCCCGCCGGGACCCCGGACCGCCCCGGCTTCGGCGCAGGCAAGGCCGCTGCCGCCCGGGCCGCCGCCGCGCAGGCCGGCGCGGCCGCCTCGACCGCGCTGTCCGGCCCCCAGGCGGCCCCCACTGTCCCTCCGCAGTCCGGCGGGCCGCAGGCCGGTGCCGCCGGCTCCGCCGCCACGCCCCTCGGCTCCGCCGCCACACCCCTCAGCTCCGGCCCCGGCGGCGGTCAGTCCTCCTGGGCGCAGCAGGTGCACCGGCTCGCCGGAGCGGGCGGGGGCGACGAGCAGCCCGTCGCGCCCTGGAAGCCGCCGGTCGACGACCCGTTCCAGGCGGCCGCCCGGCGGCAGGCGGCCGCCCGCCCCGCGGGGCTCGGCAAGCGACTGGCGGCCCGGCTGCTGGACACCGTCGTCCTGGCCGCCGTCACCGCCGTGGCCGCAGTCCCCCTCGGCAGCAAGGCGATCGACCACGTCAACGAGAAGATCGACGCGGCCAAGCTCTCCGGCGAGACGGTCACGGTCTGGCTGCTCGACGGCACCACGTCGGTCTACCTCGGCATCATCCTGGCCGTCCTGCTGCTCGCCGGCGTCGTCTCCGAGGTGCTGCCCACCGCGAAGTGGGGCCGCACCCTGGGCAAGAAGCTCATGGGTCTCGAGGTACGGGACATCGAGGGCCACGACGCACCGGAGTTCGGCGCGGCCCTGCGCCGCTGGCTCGTCTACAGCGTGCCCGGTCTCCTCGCCGTCGGCCTGGTCGGCGTCGCCTGGTGCCTCTTCGACAAGCCGTGGCGGCAGTGCTGGCACGACAAGGCCGCGCACACGTTCGTCGCGGGCTGAGCGGCGGCGACCGCAGGTCCGTCACGGGCCCGCCGCGGATCGCGGCGGTCGGGGGAACAGACGCGGTGCGTCCATGCCTCGGACGGCCGTCCGCCGGATGCGGAGCCAGGGGGTTCGCGGTCGACTCGGGCCATGAGCAGCGAACCGCCCCCCGGCTCCGATCAGCAGCCCCCGGAAGACGACCCGCTCAGGAAGCGGCCCCCGAGCGAGCCGCCCGACGAGGGCACGGGCGGGCCCCACGGCAGCGAACCCCCGCCGTACCCGGATGGCGGTCCCGGTGCGGGCCCTGACGGCGGCTCCGGCGTGGGCCAGGACGGCGGCCCCGGAGGCGGCCCACCCGGCGACGGCCCCTACGGAGGAGGCCCCTACAGCGGTGGCCCGTACGGCGATGGCCCGTACGGCGGTGGCCCCTATCCCGCCGCCCCCGTCTCCGACCTGCCCCCGCTCGCCGACGGCGCCAAGCGCACCCTCGCCCGCCTCATCGACCTGTTCCTGGTCGGCGCCGTCATGTGGCTGGTCACCTGGGGCCTCGACGTCAACGAGTACGACGTGGACACCGACCGCATCGACGTCGCCAAGTCCCTCTGGCGGTCCGTGGTCGCCGCTGTCCTCTACGTCGCCTACGACACCGTCCTGACCGCCAGGACGGGCCAGACCCTGGGCAAGAAACTGATGGGCCTGCGTGTGGTCGACCTCGACAGCGCCGGCACGCCCTCCGCGCAGAACGCGCTGACGCGCGCGGCGGTCCTGTGGCTCCCGTCCACTCTCTGCTGCCCCTGCCTCTGGCTCGTGGTCTGCGGCGGCTGGAGCTTCTTCAACGAGCCCTACAAGCAGGGCCTGCACGACAAGGCGGCCAAAACGGTCGTGGTCAGCGCCAATTGAGGCACAGCGGAAACAACTGGCGTACAGAACAGCACGTAACAGGGCAACGAGCGGTCAGGAAGCCGCCCGCTCGCGCACCGGCTCCTGGGCCGGCGCGGTGACCGGGGCCCGTACGGGCTCCACGGGCGCGGGCTGTTCCACCGCGGCCGGGCGCTTGCCGGGCAGCGGCACCGTCATGGCGACCAGCAGCCCGAGGGCGAGCGCCGCGACGGTGATGACCGCGATCCCGACGCCCGAACTCGTCTGTGACAGCAGGAGCATGGCGAGGGTCGACAGGATCACGGTGCACGAACCGTAGGCGAGCTGTGCGGCAGTCGGACGGGGCATGGCCATCATGTCCTCGAAAGTGGGGGTCCACGGGGGCGTCGGCCTGGCATTCCGCCAGCTTTCGGGCGTTCCGTCAAGCGACTCTAACCGGCAGCGTGCCCGAGCGGAACGAACGGTAAGCGTGACCTAATCAACAAGGGCGGTGCACGGGGGGCGCACGGAGTCATGGCGTCCACCTGGTGGACAGATGTACGCGCCCGGCAGGACGGCGGGGCACGCGATGGTTGTCCGCAAAACGAACCTCGGATCCGCATAGTGCACTTGTCTTGTGCAAGTCAAGGTCTGTCTTTTCTTCTAAACCTCTAGTCAAATGTCGTCACTTGACTACACGCGTCGATCACGCGCGCGCGGACCCTCCACGACCGGGACCCCTTCCTTCCGCGCGCTCGGACGCGGGGGAGGAACTCAAGTGACCAGCAGACCCTGGACGTTCAGAGCGGCTGCCATCGGTGTGGCGCTCGCGGCGGCCACCGCCACCCTCTCGACCTACGGCGTGGCCCAGGCGGACGACGACACCTCCGCTCCCCGGCCCACCACCGTGGACCGTCGCGACCCGGCGGATCACCAGCACGACGAGCACGACCTCGAAGGCCCGCTGAGCAAGACCCAGGAGGCGCAGCGCCAGGAGGCCCTGAACCAGGTCATCTCCGGCAAGGCCACGGTCAAGAACCGTGAGGGCTCCAAGGTCGTCCAGCTCAAGAGCAAGAAGGGCGACAGCAAGTACGTCGAGCTCGGCCGCGAGAAGACCGACAAGATCTTCACGATCCTGGTCGAGTTCGGCGACCAGATCGACAGCCGCTACGGCGGCACCCCCGGCCCGCTGCACAACCAGATACCCAAGCCGGACCGCAAGAAGGACAACTCCACGGCCTGGCGGGCCGACTACGACCGCAAGTACTTCGAGGACCTCTACTTCGGCACCGGCAAGAACACCGAGTCGGTGAAGAAGTACTACGAGAAGCAGTCCTCCGGCCGCTACTCGGTCGAGGGCGAGGTCTCCGACTGGGTCAAGGTCCCCTACAACGAGGCCCGTTACGGCAACAACGCCTGCGGCGACACCAACTGCCCGAGCGTGTGGAACGTCGTCAGCGACGGTCTGAACGCGTGGGTCTCCCAGCAGAAGGCAGCTGGGAAGACCGACGCCGAGATCAAGGCGGACGTGAAGCAGTACGACCAGTGGGACCGCTACGACTTCGACGGTGACGGCGACTTCAACGAGTCCGACGGCTACATCGACCACTTCCAGGTCGTGCACGCCGGTGAGGACGAGTCCGCGGGTGGCGGCGCCCAGGGCACGGACGCGATCTGGGCCCACCGCTGGTACGCCTTCGGCACCGACGCCGGTGCCACCGGCCCCGAGGACAACAAGCTCGGCGGCGCGAAGATCGGCGACACGGGCATCTGGGTCGGCGACTACACCGTCCAGCCGGAGAACGGCGGACTCGGCGTCTACGCCCACGAGTACGGCCACGACCTCGGTCTGCCCGACCACTACGACACCGCGGGCGGCGAGAACTCCACCGGTTTCTGGACGCTGATGTCGTCCGGCTCCTGGCTCGGCACCGGCAGGAACGAGATCGGTGACCTGCCCGGCGACATGACCGCCTGGGACAAGCTCCAGCTGGGCTGGCTGAACTACGACACCGCCAAGGCGGGCGTCAACTCCTGGCACAAGCTGGGCCTCGCCGCGTACAACACCAAGCACAAGCAGGCCCTGGTGGTGGAGCTGCCGAAGAAGCCCGTCACCACCCGCCTCGTCACCCCGGCCCAGGGCGCCACCCAGTGGTGGAGCGGCAGCGGCAACAACCTGAAGAACACGCTGACCCGTTCCGTCGACCTGACCGGGAAGACGTCGGCGTCGCTGACCCTCGACGGCTGGTACGAGATCGAGGCCAACTACGACCACCTCTACGCCGAGGTCTCGACCGACGGCGGTGCCAACTGGACCGCTCTGGACGGCACCGTGGACGGCAAGCCGATCCCGCGTGACGGCAGCGACAAGCCGGCCCTGAGCGGCGCGGTCGACGGCTACAAGAAGCTGGCGTACTCCCTGGACGCCTACGCGGGCAAGAAGTTCGACCTGCGCTTCCGCTACCAGACCGACGGCGGCCTGGCGATGAAGGGCTTCGCGGCCGACCGGATCGCCGTGACCGCCGACGGCGCCACCATCTTCTCCGACGACGCCGAGTCCGCGGACGCGGCCTGGACGGCGAAGGGCTTCTCCCGCATGGGCGAGTCCTTCACCAAGGACTACGCGCAGTACTACATCGCGGAGAACCGCCAGTACGTGTCGTACGACAAGACCCTCAAGGTTGGCCCGTACAACTTCGGCTTCACAGACACCCGTCCGGACTGGGTGGAGCACTACGCGTACCAGAACGGCCTGCTGATCTGGAAGTGGGACACCTCCCAGGCGGACAACAACACCAGCGAGCACCCGGGCACCGGTCTGCTGCTGCCGGTCGACTCGCACCCGACGCCCATGAAGTGGGCCGACGGCACGCTGATGCGCAACCGCATCCAGAGCTACGACGCGCCGTTCAGCACGTTCCGCACGGACGGCATGACGCTGCACAAGGCGGGCGTGGCGACCCGCATCCCGTCGTCGAAGGGCGTGCCGGTCTTCAACGACCGCACCCACGACTACTACGACGAGTCGAACGAGGCCGCCGGCGTCAAGATCACTGACACCAACACCAAAATCAAGATCCTCAAGGAGGCCGGCGACGGCTCGACGATCGAGCTCGAGGTCGGCCCCGCGGTGAAGTAGATCGCGTTTTAGCAGGTCAGGGCATGATCGGCGGTGACCCACTGGCGGGTCACCGCCGATCCGTGTTTAGGTGCGTCCTGTGGCTCGCTTATTGACACCGACCGACACGGGGGTATGACCACATGGCCGCAGGAGGTTTCTGCAAGTTGCCGAACGGCACGGTGGTGGTGGCACTGAACCTGCCCAGCCCCGCCGCCGACGGCCCCGGCGCCGTCCGCGTCCTGGTGCATTCCGCGAACCGCGCCCGAGCCCTGACCAGGCTCCGCAACCTCGGCCTGCGCTCGGTGTACCTGCGGGGCAACGCCGCCCCGCCGACCCCCGACGAGGTCACCGCGGTCCTCCACCACCCGGACGGCCTCATATGGCGCACGGCCCCCGACAACGGTGTCGTCGGCAGCCCGGACCTGGTGCAGGAGCTGTGGCGCCCGATCAGGTCGCTGCTGCGGCGCCCGGCGACTCCCGCGTAGAGCGTCCGGCAGCCGGAAAATCTCCCCCGGGGCGAACGTTTCCCCCTGCTCCTCCGTCTCAGTAGCGATGGTGCCGTCTAGGGGATGCGGTGGGGGACTGTGCTGGCCGAGGAACAGGATCTTCTCAGCGTCGCGCAGATCCGCCGTGTCAAGGCGGTGCTGGCGCTGGGCGGAGTCCCACGGGACGATCACGCCGACGGCGTACAGCAGGTGCGGCTCCGCCTGATCGAACGGCTCGCCCGGGGGGCCGAGGCGCCCCGGGACCTGGGCGCGTGGGCCGTGGCGGTGGCCTCCAACTACGCGGTGGACTGGCACCGCGGCAGGAACCGGCAGGAGCGCGTCAGCGAGCGGCTCAAGACCATGGGCGCGTGGCGGGAGACCGTGCCGGGACCGGAGGACGAGCTGCTCACGCTGGCCGTCGCCGAGGGCCTCGACGCGCTGCCCGCGCTCCAGCGGCAGGTGCTGATCCTGCGGTACTACGCGGACCTGACCGTGCCCCGGATCGCCGAGGTGCTGGCCATACCGGCCGGCACGGTCAAGAGCCGTCTGCACGCGGCTGTCCGGGCCATGCGGGAACGTCTCGAAGCGGATGCGGTGGTGGAGCGGTGAAGGACGCGCGGTCGGGAGACCCGGAGATGGAGGCCCTCATGGGGGAGAAGCTGAGGTTCATCGGAGGTCTCCTGGAGGAGGACGAGCAGCCGGCAGCCGCCCCGCCCCCGGCGAGGCGCGGCAACCGGGTCCGCAACGCGCTCCTGGCGTCCCTGGGCCTCGCGGCGTCGGCGGCGCTGCTCCTCACCCTGTGGGCCCCCTGGTCCTCTCCTGAGGAGACGGAGGCGAAGCCCGACCAGTCGGGGATCGTCGCCTGCTCGAAGCTGATCGTGACGGGCACGGTGAGCGGTACGGAGGCCGCGGGTGACGAAAAGGTGCGCATCCGGCTGAACGTCGAGAAATATCTCAAGCCCTCGACCGGCCCCGAAAAAGCGGAATTCCTGGTACCGCAAGAAGACGGTGCGGCCTATAAAACGGGAGCGCGAGTTCTGGTGAGCGTCTCGCGGTTCGACGGCGAGGTGCCGCTGCTTTTCACGGGCGGGGAGATCGGGCCGACGTGGGAATGGATGGAAGCGGAAGTCAGTAATCCTGATGCCCCCGCCTGCTCGGGGCGCGGATAGAAAATATTCCCCTTCCTCGATGATCCCCCACCTGCTACTGTCGGCGCGATCACAGTCAGGGAAAGATTTCTTTCTGTCTCCGTGGGGGGCTTGTGAAAGTGAAATCAGGGGGATTCCTGCGTGCACTCGCCGCCGCGGCGGTGATCGGGGCCGTGGCGGCCGGGATCGCCACGTCCTCGGCTTCGGCGGAAGGGTCGTCCTCCGCGGCGGGCTCCTCCGCGCACCGTGACGCGCACCCGGAACGGGTCGTGCACGGCCGGGAGGACTTCAGCTTCAGCACCGTGAACGCGTTGGTGGGAACGTCCCCGGTCCTCGTGCGCGGGACGGTGCTGAGCGCCGAGCCCGGCCGGAAGGTCGGCAGCGCGGAGGACGGCGGCATCGACCAGGCGCGCAACGTCAAGCTCCGGGTCGACGCCGTGATGAAGAACAGCGGCTACGAGGTCCCGTCGACCATCACGGTCGAGGAGTGGGGCTGGGACGGGGCCGGCAACGCCTACCAGATGGAGCACCTCACCTGGAGCCAGGTGGGCGACACCGGCTACTTCTTCCTGGACAAGGATGTCATGCTCACGACATGGAGGTATGTGAGCAGTCAGGGCAGGGTCCTGGTCAAGGACGGGCTCACGAAGTCCTCCGCCGACCCTGAGGGGCCGCTGTTCCCGCTGATCGAGGGGCGGACCAACACGGACTTCTACGCGGAGCTCAAGCGGCTGCTCGACCCGGCCAACGCCGGGCAGCTCACCGTCCTGCCGCAGCCCGTGCCGGCCAACGGCGACCAGCAGAACGAGGTGCCCGACGACGGTGCCAGCGAGCCGGTGCCGGACGACTCGACGAACGACGGCTCCGAGCCGACCCCGTACCCGTCGTCCACGTGACGCCGCCCGGTCCTGTCCTCGCCTCGTCTCGCCTCGCAAGGGAGTAGAACATCGTGAAGAGCTCGCGCAGACTCATGGCCGTCGTGGCGGTGTCCGCGGCCCTCGCCCTGAGCGTGCCGTTCACCGCGCACGCCGGCCACGACGACAACGGAACCGACCCGGACAACCGGAACCAGGCGGTCAAGGGGTTCAGCCTCACCACCAACGGCACCAAGGCGATGAACCACGGCAAGAGCCAGCTGGAGAGAAGTGTCATCACCACGTCGTGGGGCGGCGGTGACATCGAGGTCTACGACTCCAATTACGGCGACAACGGCTGGCACGGGAAGGCCGACTGCACCGACTGGAACGCGCTGTGGACGTCCTGCGACATCATGCGGGTGCGTTTCAACACCTACCAGTACAAGACGGCGTCCCAATGGAAGAGCCTGGGCTGCCACGAATTCGGCCACACCGGGGACCTCGGCCACCGCAGCAGGAGCAATGACACGGACAACAATTCGTGCATGCGCGTGGAGATCTGGCCGCAGTACTACGACCAGCACGACCTGAACGCCATCAAGGCGGGTACGTGATGTCGAAGGTATTGTGGGTCGTCAGCTGTGCCGCCGTCGCCGCCGCCGCATTCTTCGCGGTCACCTGGATGCGCACGGGCGGGGAAGGCGTCGATGTGGACGCCTTCCGGAAAACAGCCGCGGCGACGGAATTCTGCGAGGAGGCCGCACCGCTCGACCTCTCCCATGCGGAGGAACTGACTCCGCACGATCGCCGGCACGTCATCCAGGACCTCCAGGCCATGGCGCCCGGCGGCATCGTCGAGGAGTTCGACCGGCTCCTGGAGTGGTACGCGCACCCCGAGGAGGACGAGCGGGACAGGTCGAAGCAGGCCAGCGTCCGCGTCGGCGAGTTCATCGAGCGGAGCTGCGACGACATCAACATCGGAGGAATCCGCGCCTAGCGGTCACCGACGGTCGCTGAAGGTCACCGGCGGTCGCCCCGGGCCCACGGCCCCGGCGGCCGCCGGACACCTACTGCACGACCGGCTTCCCCGAGAGCTCCACGCCCGCTTCCCGCAGCTCCTCCAGGGCCCGCTCGGTGGTCTCCTGGGCCACCCCGGCCGTGAGGTCGAGCAGGACGTGGGTGCGGAAGCCCTCCTTCGCGGCGTCCAGGGCTGTGGCGCGGACGCAGTGGTCCGTGGCGATGCCGACGACGTCGACCTCGGTGACCTCGCGCGAGCGGAGCCAGTCGGCCAGCTTCGTGCCGTTCTCGTCCGTGCCCTCGAAACCGCTGTACGCCGCCGCGTACGCCCCCTTGTCGAACACCGCGTCGATCGACCCGGAGGCGACCGCGGGGGCGAAGTTGGGATGGAAGCCGACGCCCTCCGTGCCGGCGACGCAGTGCGCGGGCCAGGAGCGGACGTAGTCGGGGTTGGTGGAGAAGTGCCCGCCGGGCGCGATGTGGTGGTCGCGGGTGGCCACCACGTGCTGGTAGCCGGACCCGCCCGCCTGTCCGATCAGCTCGGTGACGGCGGCGGCCACATCGGCACCGCCGGCCACCGCGAGGCTGCCCCCCTCGCAGAAGTCGTTCTGCACGTCTACGACGATCAAGGCGCGGCGCATGGTCGGTGTCCTTCGGCTATGAGGTCGGCAAGCCCGGCCGGTGAACTTCCGAGCCTATTGACTTGGGGGAGGAGACGGGAGGGGCACGGGTCGGCGCATCGCTGCACACCCGTTCGTGCGGGGCTGTCCGGCAGGCTCTAACTACCCGAAGGCTCCTGGACATACTCCGTCGGAATGACCGGCTCCCCGCGCGAGAGCTGCGTCGCCGACATCGGCAGGCCCCCGCGCGCCGCCGCGTGCCGGTCGCGCGCCGCGTCCAGCGGTTCGCGGGCCACGACCTCGCCGCCCTTGACCAGCTCCACCAGCAGCTGCCGGTCCGCGAGCGCGGCCGGCACCCGCCCGGTGCCGATCACCTCGGCCTCGGCGACCCCGTAGGAGTCCAGCCGCCGCGCGGCCCACTTGCGCCCGCCCACCGACGTCTTGCCGCCGCTGGACTTCTTCGCCACCGGCACCAGCGGCGCCTTCGGGTCGGCGGACTCGGCCCGCGCGACGAGCTTGTAGACCATGGAGGAGGTCGGGTGGCCGGAGCCGGTCACCAGCTGCGTGCCGACGCCGTAGGCGTCCACGGGCGCCGCCGCCAGCGAGGCGATCGCGTACTCGTCCAGATCCGAGGTCACGATGATCTTCGTGTCCGTCGCGCCCAGCTCGTCCAGTTGCTGCCGCACCCGGTGCGCCACCAGCAGCAGGTCGCCGGAGTCGATCCGCACCGCTCCCAGCTCGGTCCCGGCGACCTCGACGGCCGTCCGGACCGCCTCGGCGACGTCGTAGGTGTCCACCAGCAGTGTGGTGCCCCGGCCCAGCGTGTTCACCTGCGCCTGGAAGGCGTCCCGCTCGCTGTCGTGCAGCAGGGTGAAGGCGTGCGCGGAGGTGCCGACGGTGGGGATGCCGTAGCGGAAGCCGGCGGCGAGGTCGGAGGTGGTGGAGAAGCCGCCGACGTACGCGGCCCGGGAGGCCGCCACGGCCGCCAGTTCGTGGGTGCGCCGGGCGCCCATCTCGATCAGCGGCCGGTCGCCCGCGGCGGCCGACATCCGCGAGGCGGCCGCGGCGATCGCCGAGTCGTGGTTGAGGATCGACAGGATCACGGTCTCCAGCAGCACGCACTCGGCGAAGGTGCCCTCCACCCGCATGATCGGCGAACCCGGGAAGTACACCTCGCCCTCGGGGTAGCCCCAGATGTCCCCGCTGAAGCGGTAGCCGGCGAGCCAGTCCAGGGTCTGCTCGTCGACGATCTCCCGCTCGCGCAGGAAGCCGAGGACGCCCGCGTCGAAGCGGAAGTTCTCCACCGCGTCCAGCACGCGCCCGGTGCCCGCCACGACGCCGTAGCGGCGCCCGTTCGGCAGCCGCCGGGTGAAGACCTCGAACACGCTGCGCCGCTCGGCCGTGCCCGCCTTGAGGGCGCCTTGCAGCATGGTCAGCTCGTACTGGTCCGTGAAGAGCGCCGTCGAGGGAACATCCACCGGCAGCCCAAGGTCCGCTGTGTTCATGGTGAGGAGCGTACCCCCATTGCGTCAATCTGACGATTGCGTCTCCGGGAGACGCGATCGCCTTACTGCCAGGCCCGTTTGTGCGACTACCCCCCTCGGGTGGCAGCATGGGCAGTGTGACGTCACCCGCGCCCCTGGAGATCGAACGCACCGAGTCGGCGGAGGAGGTCTTCGCCGTACCCGAGCCGGACGTCCCCTGGGTCACCATCGTCCACAACGACCCGGTCAACCTCATGAGCTACGTGACGTACGTCTTCCAGACGTACTTCGGCTACTCCAAGGACAAGGCCACCAAGCTCATGCTCGACGTCCACCACAAGGGCCGGGCGGTCGTCTCCAGCGGCAGCCGCGAGGAGATGGAACGCGATGTGCAGGCCATGCACGGCTACGGCCTGTGGGCCACCCTCCAGCAGGACCGCAAGTAGCCAGCAGCCCGCCCAGCAGTGAAAAGGCGTTCATGCCCGGAACCTTCGAACCGCTTCCCGGCGGCGGCGCGGCCGTCGCCCTCGACGACGTCGAGATCTCCATCATCCGGTCGCTGGCCGTCCAGCTCCTGGAGCTGATCGGCCCCGGCCCCGCCGCGGACGCCCCGGACGACCCGCTCGCCGGGCTGTTCGCGGAGGGCCCGAGCGAGCCGCCCACCGACCCGGTGCTCAAGCGGCTCTTCCCGGACGCCTACAGCGACCCCGAGCAGCCCGCCTCGCCCCGGGACGCCGAGGAGCAGCGGGCCTACTCCGCCGAGTTCCGCCGCTACACCGAGAACGACCTGCGGGCCGGCAAGCGGGACAACGCCCTCGCGGTGATCCGCTCCCTGGACGCGCTCGCCTCGGCCGCGGCCGGCGAGGGCGGAGCGGTGCTGAAGCTGTCGCCGGCGGAGTCCCAGCAGTGGCTCGGCGCGCTGAACGACCTGCGCCTCGCGATCGGCTCCCGCCTGGAGATCACCGACGAGGAGGACACCGACCTCCTGTACCGGCTCCCGGACGAGGACCCGCGCAAGCCGATGGTGATGGCCTACCTGTGGCTGGGTGGACTCCAGGAGACGCTGGTCGGAACGCTTATGCCCTGATCCGTGTGGATTTCGTGACCGCCGGGTGGCCCTTCGGTGTTCGCTCAGAGGACACTCAAATCCGGATAACGATCGCGTCACCGCACCCGCCTTCTATGGCCTCTTCGGGTGCGCTTTGTCCAAATTTTCCTGTGCGGTGCGCCACATCGCGCCTCTGTGATCAGTATTGCGGCCGTGATAAATCTTCACGACCGCCCGGCGAGCACCACCCGAATGTTCGGCCGGGTGCGCCACCGAGCCGGCAACCGCCGGCCAGGCACGAGCGGGCTCCCGAGATCCGCTCAGCTCCATCAATCCGGGGGGATCGAGACCCGATCCGAGGCCGACGAGAGGCCCGGGTCGGCATGGAGAAAGGCGCACCACACATGACCTCTGCGCAGGTCGACACGGACACCGTGCCCGAAGAGGGGTACGAGCGCGGACTCGGCAGCCGCCAAGTCCAGATGATCGCGATCGGCGGCGCCATCGGCGTCGGCCTGTTCATGGGTGCCGGAGCGAACATCGCCAAGGCAGGCCCCAGCATCATCCTCATGTACGCCCTCGCGGGCGTCGTCATCTTCTTCATCATGCGGGCCCTGGGCGAACTGCTCCTCTACCGGCCCGTCTCCGGCTCCTTCGCCGAGTACGCCCGCGAGTTCCTCGGCCCGTTCTTCGGGTTCGTCACGGGCTGGACGTACTGGCTCATGTGGGTGGTCACCGGCATGGCCGAGCTCACGGCCGCCGCGATCTACATCCACTTCTGGTTCCCGGAGATCCCGCAGTGGGTCAGCGCCCTGGTGTTCCTGGTGGTGCTCTTCGGCGTCAACCTGATCTCCGTCAAGATCTTCGGCGAGGTCGAGTTCTGGTTCTCGATGATCAAGGTCACGGCCATCATCGGCATGATCGTCATCGGCCTCGGCGTGCTCACCCTCGGCTTCTCCGACGCCGGTGACACCGCCACCGTCTCCAACCTCTGGGCGCACGACGGCTTCTTCCCGAACGGCATCGGCTCCAGCCTGATGACCCTCCAGGGCGTCATGTTCGCCTACCTCGCCGTCGAGCTCGTCGGCGTCACCGCGGGCGAGTCCGAGAACCCCGAGAAGACCCTGCCCAAGGCCATCAACACCCTGCCCTGGCGCATCATCGTCTTCTACGTCGGTGCCCTGCTGGTGATCCTCTCCGTCGTGAAGTGGACCGAGTTCTCCGCGGGCGAGAGCCCCTTCGTCCACGCCTTCGGCGAGATCGGCATCCCGCTCGCCGCGGGCATCGTCAACTTCGTGGTGCTCACCGCGGCCCTGTCGTCCTGCAACTCGGGCATGTACTCCACCGGCCGCATGCTGCGCGACCTGGCCGCCAACAGCGAGGCCCCGCAGGCGTTCGGCAAGCTCAACGCCCGCAAGACGCCCGCCGTCGGCATCACGGTCTCCGTGGCCCTCATGGGCATCGGCGTCGTCCTGAACTACGTCGTCCCGGAGAAGGCGTTCCTCTACGTCACCTCCGTCGCCACCGCGGCCGGCATCTGGACCTGGATGATGATCCTCGTCAGCCACATCCGCTACCGCGCCGCGGTCGACGCGGGCCGGCTGCGCGCCTCGTCCTTCCCCGCCCCCGGCGGAGCGCTCTTCAGCTGGGTCGCGCTCCTCTTCCTCGTCGGCGTGACCTGCATGATCGCCTACGACAAGGACGCCCGGATCTGCCTGTACGTCGCGGCCGGCTGGGCCGTCGCCCTCGGCATCGGCTGGGCGGTCCTCAAGAGCCGCAACCCGCAGATCGCCGAGCGCCGCGACGCGGAGTTCGAGAAGGTCGGCTGACGGGCCTGCCGACGCCCAGCCGCAGGGAGTTCTCGTGGCACTCCCTGCGGCTGCCGCTCAGGGCGTCCGGCATGTGGGCCGTTCCGTACCAACCCTCGGTACGGAACGGCCCTTCTGCTTATCCTGACGAGCATGCTGACCATCACCCAGGCCCTCGTCGACCAGATCGTCGCCCACGCCCGCAAGGACCACCCCGACGAGGCGTGCGGCGTCGTCGCGGGCCCGGCGGGCTCGGACCGCCCCGAGCGCTTCATCCCCATGCTGAACGCGGCCATGTCGCCCACGTTCTACGAGTTCGACTCCGGCGACCTGCTCAAGCTCTACCGCGAGATGGACGACCGCGACGAGGAGCCCGTGGTCATCTACCACTCCCACACGGCCACCGAGGCCTACCCCTCGCGCACCGACATCTCCTACGCGAACGAGCCCGGCGCGCACTACGTCCTGGTCTCCACCGCCGACACCGACGGCGCCGGCGAGTTCCAGTTCCGCTCCTTCCGGATCGTCGAGGGCGAGGTCACCGAGGAGGAGGTCACCGTCGTCGAGACGTACTGAGCAGGCCCTGGAGCCGGAAATCTCGACATGCGGATGAATATCGTCCGAAGTGTGGGATCACACTCCGGAGGCCCGACCGGGAATCGATACGATGAGCCCATGGTTTTCCACGACGTGAGCGAAAAGACGCCGGGCGATCTGCTCGTGGCGCGGCTGCACGTCGACCTGTGCAGGCTCGCCAGCGCCATCTGTTGACGCAGCACCCTGCCGCCGTACGGCCGTGAGCCGCGGCGAAACGCTCCCTCTGCGTACGACCACGCAAGCCCGCGCCGCCGCGCGCCACCAACCGACGACACCTTCCGACAGGAGCCCTGAGCCATGGCCATCGAGGTCCGCATCCCGACCATCCTCCGCCAGTACACCGACGGCCAGAAGGCGGTGGAGGGCACCGGGGACACCCTCGCCGAGCTGTTCACCGACCTCGAGACCCGGCATGCGGGCATCCAGGCCCGCATCGTGGACGGCGACCAGCTGCGCCGCTTCGTCAACGTCTACCTGAACGACGAGGACGTCCGCTTCCTCGACGGCATCAACACCAAGCTGTCGGACGGCGACAACGTCACGATCCTGCCGGCCGTGGCCGGCGGCATGGTCTGATCACCGATGCGCTACGACTCACCCCTGGCCGCGGTCGGCAACACCCCCCTGGTGCGCCTGCCGCGGCTGTCGCCGTCCCCCGACGTCCGCATCTGGGCGAAGCTGGAGGACCGCAACCCGACCGGCTCGGTCAAGGACCGCCCGGCCCTGCACATGATCGAGCAGGCGGAGAAGGACGGCCGCCTCACCCCGGGCTGCACGATCCTGGAGCCCACCTCGGGCAACACCGGCATCTCCCTGGCCATGGCGGCGAAGCTCAAGGGCTACCGCATCGTGTGCGTGATGCCCGAGAACACCTCGCAGGAACGCCGTGACCTGCTGGCCATGTGGGGCGCCGAGATCATCTCCTCCCCGGCCGCGGGCGGCTCCAACACCGCCGTGCGCGTCGCCAAGGAACTCTCGGCGGAGCACCCGGACTGGGTGATGCTCTACCAGTACGGCAACCCGGACAACGCGGGCGCCCACTACGCGACCACGGGCCCCGAGATCCTCGCCGACCTGCCCTCCGTCACGCACTTCGTGGCGGGCCTCGGCACCACCGGCACGCTCATGGGCGTGGGCCGCTTCCTGCGCGAGCAGAAGCCGGACATCCAGATCGTCGCGGCCGAACCGCGCTACGACGACCTCGTCTACGGCCTGCGCAACCTGGACGAGGGCTTCGTGCCCGAGCTGTACGACGCGTCCGTCCTCACCAGCCGCTTCTCGGTCGGCTCGGCCGACGCGGTCACCCGTACCCGCGAACTGCTCCAGCAGGAGGGCATCTTCGCCGGTGTTTCGACGGGCGCCGCGCTGCACGCCGCGATCGGCGTCGGCAGGAAGGCCGTGAAGGCCGGGGAGCCCGCCGACATCGTGTTCGTCGTCGCCGACGGCGGCTGGAAGTACCTGTCGACCGGCGTCTACACGGCGGCCACGACCGAGGAGGCCATCGAGACGCTCCAGGGCCAGCTCTGGGCGTAGCCGGCGGCGAGAACGGACGACGAGAACCGACAAGAAGGGCTGGGGCCGCGACCCCAGCCTTTTTTGCTGCTCACCCCGCCAGGTACCGCACCTGGTCCCACAGCGCGGGATCCACCACCCCGACCCGCCGCCGGAAGCCCCACACCGGTACCTCGCGCAGCTCGTCCGTCTCGAGGAAGCTCGCGCGGCCCTGCGTGTCGCCGACCGAGCCCGGGGGGAGCGGGATGACGCCGGTGCGCGCGTCACGGAAGCGGGTGGTGATCTTCGCGACGGTGGCCCGCTCGCCGCGCACCGCCAGCACCAGGCAGGGCCGGTCCTTCGTCCGGGCCTCGTCCTCGTAGGGGACGTCCGCCCACCAGATCTCCGCCGGCTGCGGTCGTCCCGTCACCGTGCCCGGTGCCGTCACCGCGGCCCGCCGCTCCCGCCACCGCCGACCGCGCCCCCAGCCGTCGACGAGCGTGGCGACGAGCGCGAGCAGTACCACCGCGGCGAGCGCCAGCCACCAGGACGTGTCCATACTGAGACGTTACCGGCGCCATCCCTCCAGCGCGCCCCCCTCGCGAGGATCACCCCCGGGCCTGCCAGCCGAACCGGTGACAGCACAGGTGAGTTCGCCCACAACAGCCCTTGGCGGAGGAGCTACCGGAGGTTTTGCGCCTTACGCTCGACGAACCGCACGACCCCCGACGCCCCTATCAGACTTATCCCGCCAGCGGAGGTTTCTGCTTCATGAAGCTCACCGTCGTCGGCTGCTCGGGGTCGTTCCCGTCCGCGGAATCGGCCTGCTCGAGCTACCTCGTCGAGGCCGACGGCTTCCGGCTGCTTCTCGACATGGGCAACGGTGCCCTGGGCGAGCTGCAGCGCCACTGCGGTCTCTACGACCTCGACGCGATCTTCCTCAGCCACCTGCACGCCGACCACTGCATCGACATGTGCGCGTACTTCGTCGCGCGCTACTACCGCCACGACGGCGGCCGCTGCGACCCGCTCCCCGTCTACGGACCCGAGGGCACGGAACACCGGCTGACCACCGCCTACGCGGACACCCCCTCCGCCTCGTCCATGAGCGAGGTCTTCGACTTCCACACGGTCAAGCCGTCCACCTTCGAGATCGGCCCCTTCACGGTTCACACCGAGCGGGTGGCCCACCCCGTGGAGGCGTACGGCATCCGCGTCGAACACGACGGCAAGGTCCTCACGTACTCCGGCGACACCGGCGTGACCCCGGCCCTGGACGAACTCGCCCGGGACGCCGACCTGTTCCTGTGCGAGGCGGCGTTCACGCACGGCAAGGAGAACATCCCCGACCTGCACCTCAACGGCCGCGAGGCGGGGGAGACGGCGGCCCGGGCCGGCGCCCGCCGCCTGGTCCTCACCCACATCCCGCCGTGGACGGACCCCCGGGTCAACCTGGACGACGCCCGCGAGGTCTACGACGGTCCCGTGGAGCTCGCCGCACCCCGGCAGACGTACGAGATCTGAACGATCCAGACGCCCGAAGGCCCCGGAACCGAGCGGTTCCGGGGCCTTCGGCGCTCCAGCGGACTACTTGGCCTCCGCCTTCTGCAGCTCGGCGAGCTCCTCGTCGGACTCCCGGCCGGGCGTCGGCAGGTTGAACTTGGTGATCGCGAAGCGGAACACCGCGTAGTAGACCGCCGCGAAGCACAGACCGACCAGGGCCAGGCCCCACGGGTTGGTCGCGATGCCCAGGTTCAGGAAGAAGTCCACCGCGCCGGCCGAGAAGCCGAAGCCGTCCTTCATGCCGAGCGCCCAGGTCAGCGCCATGGAGACACCGGTGAGGACGGCGTGGATCGCGTACAGGACCGGCGCGATGAACATGAACGTGAACTCGATGGGCTCGGTGACACCGGTGACGAAGGACGTCAGCGCGAGGGAGAACATCATGCCGCCGACGACCTTGCGGCGCTCCGGCCGGGCGCAGTGCACGATCGCCAGGCACGCGGCGGGCAGGGCGAACATCATGATCGGGAAGAAGCCGGTCATGAACTGCCCGGCGCTCGGGTCACCGGCCAGGAAGCGGGCGATGTCGCCGCTCTTGCCCTCGTAGGTACCGGCCTGGAACCAGGGGAAGGAGTTCAGCAGGTGGTGCATGCCGATCGGGATCAGCGCACGGTTGGCGACACCGAAGATGCCCGCGCCGACCGCGCCGGAGCCGACCAGCCACTCACCGAAGTTGTGCAGGGCCGTGCCGAGGACCGGCCAGATGTAGCCGAAGACGATGCCGATGACCAGACCCGCGAAGGCGGACAGGATCGGCACCAGGCGGCGGCCGCCGAAGAAGCCCGCCCAGTCGGGCAGCTTGGTGCGGTAGAACCGCTGGTAGAGCAGGGCGACGACGAGGCCCATCACCACACCGCCGAGCACCTTGGCGTCCACCGGCGCGTCCGTCATCACGATCTTGCCGTCGACGACCTTCGCCACCTGCGGCAGGTTCTTGTCGGTGAACGTCGCGAGCACGTTCTTGAAGACGAGGTAACCGACCACGGCCGCCAGGGCGGTGGAGCCGTCCGACTTCTTGGCGAAGCCGATCGCGATGCCCACGGCGAACAGCAGGGCCATGTTGTCGAGGATCGCGTTGCCGCCGGCCGCCATGAAACCGGCGATCTTGGTGATGAAGGCGGGGAACGACTCGCGCCCGAGCATGTCGGTGTTGCCGAGGCGGACCAGCAGGGCGGCGGCGGGCAGCACGGCGACGGGCAGCATGAGGCTGCGGCCGATCCGCTGCAGGACGGCCATCACGGCCGACCCCTTGCTCGGGCTCGCGGGCGCGGCGGTGTCTGTGGACATGAACTTCCTCCAGGGGCACGGCGCCGCCCAGGAAGAATGCGACGGGGGACGGCGGCGTCTCAAAGAAAGGGGAACGCGGTCTCCACCGCGCGGCCTCCACCAGGGAGTGGTGTAGACCAGTTGTAGCACGGTAGGCCGAACGAGTGGAACCCGCCAATTCCGCCCGCCGCGACGATCACGCCTTGGCGCTGTCCTCGACGTCCTCCGCGGGCTCCCGCCCCGGAGTCCTCAGGTCGAACCGCGTGATCGCGAACCGGAAGATCACGTAGTAGACGAGCGCGAAGCCCAGCCCGATCGGGACGATCAGCCACGGCCGCGTCGCCAGGTTCCAGTTGATGACGTAGTCGATCAGCCCCGCCGAGAAACTGAACCCGTCGTGCACCCCCAGCCCCCACGTCACCGCCATCGACACCCCCGTCAGCAGCGCGTGCACCGCGTACAGCACCGGTGCGATGAACAGGAACGAGTACTCGATCGGCTCCGTGATGCCCGTGACGAACGACGTCAGCGCCACCGACAGCATCAGACCCCCGACCTCCTTGCGCCGCTCCGGCCGCGCGCAGTGCGTGATCGCCAGGGCCGCCGCCGGCAGCGCGAACATCATGATCGGGAAGAAGCCCGAGAGGAACTGGCCCGCGTCCGGGTCACCCGCCAGGAACATGTTGATGTCACCGTGCACCACCGTCCCGTCCGGCTTCGTGAACGAGCCGAACTGGAACCAGATGGGCACGTTGAGGAACTGGTGCAGCCCCACCACCAGCAGCGCCCGGTTCGCCACCCCGAACACACCCGCGCCCCACGCGTCCAGCCCGTCCATCCAGTCGCTGAAACCCTCCAGCGCGTCACCGACCGGCGGCCACACCCACAGACACAGCGCCGCGAACGCGATCGCCACGAACGCCATGATGATCGGCACCAGCCGCCGCCCGTTGAAGAACCCCAGCCAGTCCACCAGCCGCGTCCGGTGGAACCGCGCCCAGAAGAACGCCGCCAGCAGCCCCATCACGATCCCGCCGAACACCCCCGGGTTCTGGAACGTGAACGCCGTCACCATCCGGTCCCCGTCGGTCACCTGACACCCGACGTTCGGCACCGCCACCGACCCCTCGGGGCAGTCCTCCGGGAACTGCCGCAGCACCGTGAAGTACACGAGGAACCCGGTCACCGCCGCCAGCGCCGTCGAACCGTCCGCCTTCCTCGCCATCCCGATCGCGACGCCCACGCAGAACAGCAGCGGCAGCCCCAGCGAACTGTCCAGCAGCGCCCCGCCCGCGCCCACCATCACCTTCGAGACGTTCGTCCAGCCCAGACCGTCGTCCCCGAACACATCCGGCTGCCCCAGCCGGTTCAGGATTCCCGCCGCCGGCAGCACCGCGATCGGCAACTGCAAACTGCGGCCCATCTTCTGCAACCCTTGGAACAGCCGGTTCCAGCGAGCGCGGGCGGGGCGGGCCGCGGCCTCGGCGCCGGCGCGACTGTCGGCACTCATTCCGGTCCCCTTTGTCGAGAGACGGGCTCGTGGTGTAGACCAGTCGTTCGACGGTCGCGCGAACGTGACGCCATCCTTCGGCACACACGACGAGACCGCTCGCGAAGATGGGCCAACTGTGGGTTACTGCGACAAAGCGGTTCGGATCAGGGAGAACGAACATGGCCACCAAGGCTGAGAAGATCGTTGCCGGGCTCGGCGGCATCGACAACATCGAAGAGGTCGAAGGCTGCATCACCCGCCTCCGCACCGAGGTCGTGGACCCCGCCAAGGTCGACGAAACCGCCCTCAAGGCCGCCGGCGCCCACGGCGTCGTCAAGATGGGCAGCGCCATCCAGGTCGTCATCGGCACCGACGCCGACCCCATCGCGGCGGAGATCGAAGACATGATGTGAAGCGCGGGGATCGTCCCGGGCTTCACCCCTGACGGACCCTGACGCCACCTGCACGGGCCCCTCCCCACCGCGGGAGGGGCCCGTTCCGCACGGACGGATAGGCTCAGCGCCATGTCTCGAATCGACGGCCGCACCCCCCAGCAACTCCGCCCCATCACCATCGAGCGCGGCTGGAGCAAGCACGCCGAAGGCTCCGTCCTCGTCTCCTTCGGCGACACCAAGGTCTTCTGCACCGCCTCCGTCACCGAAGGCGTCCCGCGCTGGCGCAAGGGCAGCGGCGAAGGCTGGGTCACCGCCGAATACTCCATGCTGCCCCGCTCCACCAACACCCGCGGCGACCGCGAGTCCGTCAAGGGCCGCATCGGCGGACGCACCCACGAGATCAGCCGCCTCATCGGCCGCTCCCTGCGCGCCGTCATCGACTACAAGGCCCTCGGCGAGAACACCATCGTCCTCGACTGCGACGTCCTCCAGGCCGACGGTGGCACGCGCACGGCGGCCATCACGGGCGCCTACGTGGCGCTGGCGGACGCCGTCGCCTGGGCCCAGCGCAAGAAGCTCATCAAGGCCGGCCGCCAGCCGCTCACCGGCACCGTCTCCGCCGTCTCCGTCGGCATCGTCGGCGGCGTCCCCCTCCTCGACCTCTGCTACGAGGAAGACGTCAAGGCCGAGACCGACATGAACGTCGTCTGCACCGGCGACGGCCGCTTCGTCGAGGTCCAGGGCACCGCCGAGGCCGAACCCTTCGCCCGCGACGAGCTCAACGCCCTCCTCGACCTCGCCGTCGCCGGCTGCGCCGAGCTCACCGCCCACCAGCGCACCGCCCTTGATACCGTCCTCGAAAAGTAAAGGGCGCACCAAGACGGGTGCTCGGCGCGGGCAACCGCGCCGAGCACACTCGCGTCTGAAGGAGTACGGGCGCACGGCTCATCCCTGTGCGCCCGGCCAGCCACACGGGCCCGACCGGCCCGACCGAACGAGAGGGACCGTTCCATGGCCGCGAGCCGCCGACGCCGCACCGCAGCCGTCGCCGCCACCCTGGCGGCCGTCGCGCTGACCGCCGGACTCACCACCGGCTGCGCCGCCGTCGACAAGGCGCTGGACTGCGTCCAGACCGCCGACGCCATCGCCGACAGCGTCACGGAACTCCAGCAGGCCGTGGACAACGCCGCGAACGACCCGACGCAGCTCGACGAGTCCCTCGACTCCATCGACAAGAACCTCGGCGAGATCGGCGACAAGACGGACAACGCGGACGTCAACAAGGCCGTGGACGACCTCAACGCGGCGGTGGACAACGTCCGTACGGCCATCAAGAACGGCGACGAGACGCCGGACATCAGCCCGGTCACCGACGCGGCGGGTGAACTGACGAAGGTCTGCACGCCGTAGCGCTGCGCCGGCTGGGCCGGACCGCTCGTCTGCCGGGTTCCTCCGGTGGTCGGCTGCGGGCCCGTCGTGGTCGCTCGCGCAGTTCCCCGCGCCCCTTTCGGGGCGCGGAATACTGTGGGGGCCATGAGTCGCCTGATCCTCGCCACCCGTAACGCCGGAAAGATCACCGAGCTTCGCGCGATCCTCGCCGAAGCCGGGCTGCCGCACGAACTCGTCGGGGCCGACGCCTACCCCGACATCCCCGACGTCAAGGAAACCGGCGTCACCTTCGCGGAGAACGCGCTGCTGAAGGCCCACGCCCTGGCCCGGGCGACGGGACTCCCGGCCGTCGCCGACGACTCCGGCCTCTGCGTCGACGTCCTCAACGGCGCGCCCGGCATCTTCTCCGCGCGCTGGTCCGGCCGCCACGGCGACGACAAGGCCAACCTGGACCTGCTCCTCGCCCAGCTCTCGGACATCGCCGACGAACACCGCGGCGCCCACTTCGCCTGCGCGGCGGCCCTGGCGCTGCCCGACGGCACGGAGCGGGTGGTCGAGGGACAGCTGCGCGGCACCCTGCGCCACCAGCCCGCAGGCACCGGCGGCTTCGGCTACGACCCGATCCTCCAGCCGGAGGGCGAAAGCCGCACCTGCGCGGAACTGACCCCCCAGGAGAAGAACGCGATCAGCCACCGGGGGAAGGCGTTCCGGGCGTTGGTGCCGGTGGTTCGGGAGCTGTTGGGCTGAAAGGGACAGCCCCGCACCTCGAATCGAAGGTGCGGGGCTGTGCCCTCTCTGGTACGCCCGGTCGGATTCGAACCGACAGACACGACCACCTAAAGATCGCCGCTCAGCCGTTGGCGTACGGGCGCCAGCAGGTTTCTACTCTACTGGGCGAGATTATGTCGCCGCTGCCCTCCCCGACACCAGGTGCTCGTGACGGCGTGGCAGTTGGGGCACAGCAAGCGCAGATTCTCCAGCCGGTCGTCGCTCCAGTCCCCGTTGATGTGATCGACCTCCAGAGTCAAGGGCTTGCCGAGCCACTCGGGGCCGATCCCGCAGTCCGCGCACTCTTCGGGTACCCCCACTTCCTGAAGCGCCCGGCGCAACACGACCGCGCGGGTACGGCGCGTGCCTGCATGCTTGACCAGGATGTCCTCAGGACGTCTGGCCGAGGCCGGGCGAGACTTCCCGCGCTGGTGGGCCTGTCCCAGAAAGTGCTCCGTGCTGAGCTGGTCCTCGGCGATCCACTGACGCAGCTGCGCACGCTGCGTGCCACTGCCCGAGCGCCCCAGGCGGCGCAGCACCTCTGCAAGCGAGATGGATTCGGCGACCGCGACACGAAGTTCCTCGGGGTGGGCCGTGCTTGCCTACTGTTCACGAGGCACGCCCCTTGCCGCGCCCTCGGTACCTGTCCGTCGTCGCATGGCAGTTGGGGCACAGGAATCGAAGGTTCTCGATCCGGTTGTCCCTCCACCGGCCGTTGATGTGGTCGACCTCCAGGGGAAGCGGGCGGCCCCGCCAGACTGCCTCTGTGCCGCACAGAGCGCATCGCTCCGCAACTCCCGAGGCCGTCATCGCCCACTTGAGGCGGTCACTCGGAATGCGCCTGGCCCGATCGGCCGGCTGCTCGACGAGGAAGGCCTCCGGGGTCCGCGGACGCCAGGGTTTCCCGCGCCTCGTCGGTACGCGGAAGTGCGATGTGTCGATTCCGTACGCCTTGATCCGACGGCTGATGTGCGTGTGATGTCCGCCCACCACCTCGAGCCCGAGATGCCGCAGTACCTCGCACATGTTCGTCGAGGCAGCGACCGCCCGCTCAAGGACGTCCTTCGTCCACTTCACCCCCTCCCTCTCGAAGTGCGACACATCCACCCCGAGTCTCTTCATCCGCCCGAAGACATACCGCCGCGTGGAACTCCCCGGATCCACCCCCAGCCGCCCCAACGCCTCAGGCAACGTCCGAGCCCCGGGCAGCCTCCTCCAGCCGCTCCCTGGTGTACGCACTCGCCCCCACGAGCCCCTCCGTCATTCGACCCTCGATCACCTATTCGTGATCCGCACGGAATAACGAACCAGTAGTCGGACAGTCACGCACGGAATACGGAACGGCCCGTACCGGATTTCCGGTACGGGCCGTGTCAGGAAGTGGCGCGGGGCCTCAGATCCCCAGATCCTTGATGATCTTGGCCACGTGGCCCGTCGCCTTGACGTTGTACAGGGCCCGTTCGACCTTGCCGTCCTCGTCCACGATCACCGTGGAGCGGATGACGCCCACGACCGTCTTGCCGTACAGCTTCTTCTCGCCGAAGGCGCCGTAGGACTCCAGGACCTGCTTGTCCGGGTCGGCCAGCAGCGTGACCTTCAGGGACTCCTTGTCCCGGAACTTCGCCAGTTTCTCCGGCTTGTCGGGGGAGATGCCGATGACCTCGTAACCCGCGCCGGCCAGCAGCTCCAGGTTGTCCGTGAAGTCGCATGCCTGCTTCGTGCAGCCGGGGGTGAGGGCGGCCGGGTAGAAGTAGACGATGACCTTGCGGCCCTTGTGGTCCGACAGGGACACCTCGTTGCCGTCGGCGTCGGGCAGGGTGAAGGCGGGGGCCACGTCCCCCGGCTGGAGTCGCTCGCTCATCGGTCCAGCCTAACCGGGGGTCGACGCGGTGCGATGAGCCGTGGAGCTGACAGACTGTCCGGCACAGGCTTCACACCGACTTCGGAGGCGACACGGTGGCGGACACGGCGGACACCAGGACCCCGGCGCAGATCGAGGCGGACATTCGGCGCCGCCGCGAGACCCTGGCCGAGACCCTCGACGAGATCGGCGTGCGGGTGCACCCGAAGACGATCGTCGGGGACGCCAAGGCCCGGGTCGCGTCCAACATCGATCACACCCTCGGGCGGGCCTACGTGGAGATCAACAGGGCCGTCACCGATGTGCGGTCCCGGTTCGTGGACGAGGACGGGGCGCCGCGGCTGGAGCGGGTCGTGCCCGTCGCGCTCGTGGTCGTCGGCGTGGTGGGCCTGCTCGCGGTCGGCATGCGGCGGCGCAAGGGCTGACCCGACTGCGTACGTTCGCCGGGAAGACAGGTAGGTTTCAGGGCGTGAGCGCCAAGAGAAACGAGCACAGCACCCATCCCGACAAGCTGCCCATCCGGATGCTGCACGACCGCGTACTCGTGCGGCAGGACACCAGCGAGGGCGAGCGGCGTTCCGGTGGCGGCATCCTGATCCCCGCCACGGCGGCGGTCGGTCGGCGGCTGGCCTGGGCCGAGGTCGTCGCGGTGGGGCAGAACGTGCGGACCGTGGAGCCGGGCGACCGGGTTCTGTTCGATCCGGAGGACCGTGCCGAGGTCGAGGTGCGGGGCATTGCGTACGTGCTCATGCGCGAGCGCGACCTGCACGCCGTGGCCGCGGACCGGTTCGAGGGGTCGGAGGACTCGACGGGCCTGTACCTGTAGGGCGCGCGGTACGCGCGAAGGGGCCGGTGACCTGGGTCATCGGCCCCTTCGTGTGGTTTTGCTACGGTGGAACGACCCGACGAGACGCGCCGTACCGGGACGAAGGCAAAGACGACGCACCGACACCGTCAGCCCGTTTCCCGGAGGTGCCCGTCATGGCCTGGGTTCTGCTCGTCGTCGCCGGCCTGCTCGAGGTGGGGTGGTCCGTCGGCATGAAGTACACCGACGGCTTCACGCGCCCGCTGCCCAGTGTGCTCACCGGCGCCGGGATCGTCGCCAGCATGCTGCTGCTGTCGCAGGCCGCCAGGACCCTGCCCATCGGTACCGCCTACGGCGTGTGGGTGGGGATCGGGGCGGCCGGGGCGGCGGTGTTCGGCATGGTGGTGCTGGGGGAGCCGGCCACCGCCGCCCGGATCTTCTTCGTGTGCCTGCTGCTGGTCGCCGTGGTGGGGCTGAAGGCGACCTCGGGGCACTGACCTACTCGCGGCGCATGGTCTGCGGGACCACGCCCCAGTCGGGGCCCGTGGGGCCTTCGGAGTCGCCGCCTTCCGTGGTGCCGCCGTCGTTCGTGCCGCCGTCGGTCGTGCCCCCGTCGGTGGCGGTGCCGCCGTCGCCGGTGCCGCCGTCCGCGGTGCCGCCGCCGGTCGGGGACTCGCCGCCCGTGCCGCCGTCGCCGGTGCCGCCCTCGGTCTGGCCCTCGGTCTGGCCTGCGGGCGCGCTCGGGGTCTGGCCGGGCGTCTGGGTGCCGGTGTCCTGGTCGTCGCCCCCGGTCGTGCCGCCGTCGGTGGTGCCGGTGGTGGGGTCGGCCGGGGCCTCGGTGCCGGGGGCCTGCGAGACGTCGGAGCCCGGCTGGAGCCTCAGGTCGAAGTCCTTGACCGGCTTGCCCTTGAGGGCGTCGCGGGTGAACTGCGCCCAGATCTCCGCGGGCGGTCCGCCGCCGTTGATGCGCGGCAGGCCAAGGGCGTTGTACAGCGGCTTCTGGGCGGCGGTGACGGGGTCCTGGCCCATGACGGCGACGACCGTGGCGAGGTCGGGCGTGTAGCCGGCGAACCAGGCCGCCTTGTCCTCCTCGGCGGTGCCGGTCTTCCCGGCGGCGGGGCGGCCCGCGGCCTGGGCGGCGGAGGCCGTGCCGTTCTGGACGACGCTCTGCAGGACCGAGGTGGTGGTGTCGGCGGCCTCGCGGCTCACGGCCTGCCGGGTGCGCCGCTCGGGCAGCTCGATCGGGGTGCCCTCCTTGGCGACCTTCTCGACCATCGTGTACGTGCCGTGCCGGCCGTGGTTGGCGAGCGTGGCGTACGCCTCCGCCATGTCCAGGACGCTCGCGGTGGCCGTGCCGAGGGCGATGGCGGGGCCGTCGGCGAGGTCGGGGGTGGCTTCGGGGATGCCGAGGTCGATGGCGGTCTGCTTGACCTTCTGGGGGCCGACGTCGGCGGCCATCTGGGCGTAGACCGAGTTCACGGACTTGTCGGTGGCCTCGGTGACGGTGATGTCGCCGTAGGAGACCTGGTCCTCGTTCTCGGGGGCGTAGGGGTCGCCGGTCCAGCCCTGGACGGGGCGCTTGTTGGTGCCGTCGTAGATCGTGTTGGGGGTGATGACGCGGCCGTCCTGCGTCTCGGAGTGGTTCTCGACGGCCGCGGTGAACACGAACGGCTTGAAGGTGGAGCCGACCTGGAAGTCCCTGCGGGTGGCGTTCGGGGTGTACTGCTTGACGTAGTCGATGCCGTTGTACATCGCGACGACCTTGCCGGTCTTCGGGTCGACGGCGGCGCCGCCCGCGCGGACGTAGCGGTCGACCTTGTTGTTCTTCTTGTCCAGCTTGTCCATCAGCTTGTCGTTGACGGCCTTCACGAAGGCGTCCTGCTTCGGCTTCTGCAGGGTCGTCGTGATGCGGTAGCCGCCGGCGTCGAGCTGGCTCTCGTCGACGATCTTGTTCTGGATCAGGTAGTCCTTGACCGTCCGGACGATGTAGCCGCGCTGGCCGGACATGCCGGTGGAGAGGGTGGACTCCTTCGGCACCGGGAACTTCATCCCGGCGCGCTTCGACTCGCTGAGCCAGCCCTTCTTGACCATGCCGTCCAGGACGTAGTTCCAGCGGGACTCGGCGGCCCTGCGGTTCTCGGGGTGGGCGACGACGTCGTACTGGCTGGGCGCGTTGACCAGCGCGGCGAGGTAGGCGGCGCGGGCCGGGTCGAGGTCCTTGGCGTCCATGCCGTAGTAGGCCTGGGCGGCGGCCTGGATGCCGTAGGCGTTGCGGCCGAAGAAGCTGGTGTTGAGGTAGCCCTCGAGGATCTGGTCCTTGCTCTTCTCGCGGTCCAGCTTGATCGCGATGAAGAACTCCTTGGCCTTGCGCGTGACGGTCTGCTCCTGGCGCAGGTAGTAGTTCTTCACGTACTGCTGCGTGATCGTGGAGCCGGACTGCTTGCCCTTGCCGAGGGCGGTGTTCCAGGCGGCGCGGACCATGGCCTTGGGGTCGACGGCGGACTCCGTGTAGAAGTCGCGGTCCTCGGCGGCCAGGATGGCGTGCTGGGCGTCCTTGGAGATCTGCGCGAGGGTGACGTTCTCCCGGTTGACCTCGCCGTCGCGGGCGATCACGGAGCCGTCCGCGTACAGGTAGACGTTGGCCTGCTGGGTGGCGAGCGCGTTGGCGGGCGGGATCTTCACCAGTGAGTAGCCGAGGAAGAAGCCGCCGACCAGCAGGATGACGACGATGATGAAGCCGCCGAGCGTCATGCGCCAGGTCGGGATCATCCGGCGCCAGCCGGTCCGCTTCGGTTTCCCGGCCGCCTGGCCCTGAGGCGCGCCTGGGTCGCCGTCCGCCTGCGGCTCTCTCGGTGCCCAGCCCGGGTTCGGCTGCTGAGGCTCGTCACTCATGTCGTGCACGGACTCCGTTTCGCGTCGTACGTCGTTCCCGTACGTCTCTGCTCGCTCTTGCGCCCCTGTGATGAAGACTGTCCCATCCGGCGATCAGTTCCCTGATCGAGGGCTTCGCCGTGCCGGTCGTGCAGCCACGCCTGTTCGAGGTGCGTTCCCGCTTGCGCGAATTCCCCCGATTGGGGGGACGACCGAGATGCGACTGCTCGCACGCTCCGCCCTGGCCGGCACCGCCGCCACGCTGCTCGCCCTGGCCACGGGCGCCTCGGCCCACGCGGACGTCACGGATCGTACCGTCTGGGCCGGTGCGGACTCGCCCCGCGCCGCCCCCGGGTCCCGCGAAAACCCGTGGCAGGGCGGATCGTCGGCCCACTAGGCTCCTGCGCTTCGGTGCCGGTGGCGAGGAGGGCGGTGGATGTGGGCTCGGGACGGTTGTACGCGGCCGTCGCGGCGGGGGGCTTCAGGCGGTACGCGACCTATCGGGCGGCCATGCTGGCCGGGATCTTCACCAACACCGTCTTCGGTCTGATCCTCGTCTACACGTATGTCGCGCTGTGGGACGAGAGACCCCACCTCGGGGGGTACGACCAGGCGCAGGCCATCACCTATGTGTGGATCGGCCAGGCGCTGTTCAAGACGCTCGGCATCAGCGGCGGCGGCTTCGAGGACGAGCTGATGGAGCGCATCCGGACGGGGGACGTCGCCGTCGACCTGTACCGGCCCGCCGACCTCCAGCTGTGGTGGCTGGCGGCCGACGGGGGTCGGGCCCTGTTCGAGCTGTTCGCGCGCGGCGTGCCGCCCTTCGTCATCGGGGCGCTGTTCTTCCCGCTGGCGCTGCCCGGGGACCTGGCGGCCTGGGCGGCGTTCCTGGTGGCGGTGGCGCTGGCCTGGGTGGTCGGTTTCGCCATCCGGTACCTGGTGGCGCTGTCGGCGTTCTGGCTGATCGACGGCACCGGGGTGGTGCAGATGTCGTGGTTCGTCGGGTGGTTCTGCTCGGGGATGATGCTGCCGCTGAACGTTTTCCGGGCGTGTTCGGCGACGTCGTGCGGATGCTGCCCTGGTCGTCGGTCCTCCAGGCGCCGGCCGACGTCCTGCTCGGCGAGGCCGATCCGCTCGGCACGTACACCTTCCAGGCCGCCTGGGCGGTGGCGCTGCTGGCGGCCGGGCGGCTGCTGCAGTCGCTGGCGACGCGGCGGGTGGTGGTCCAGGGTGGCTGACACGGTGCGCGCGAGCGCGGTGCGCGAGAGTGCGGCGCCCGGCCTGCCCGGCCGGGTCCGGGAGGGGCTGCGCGCCTACGGGCTGATCGCCGCGATGTGGATCCGCTCCACGATGGCCTACCGCGCCTCCTTCGTCCTGACGACGTTCACCAACTTCGCGGTGACAGGGCTGGACTTCATCGCGATCCTGCTGATGTTCTCCAGCGTCGACGCGCTCGGCGGCTTCTCCCTGCCCGAGATCGCCTTCCTGTACGGTCTGTCCAGCCTGGCCTTCGGGCTCGCCGACCTGCTGATCGGGTCGATGGAGCGGTTGGGGCGCCGGGTGCGCGACGGCACGCTGGACACGCTGCTGGTGCGGCCCGCGCCGGTGCTGGCGCAGGTGGCCGCCGACCGCTTCGCCCTGCGCCGCCTGGGCCGGGTCACCCAGGGCGCGCTGGTGCTGGGATACGCGCTGACCACGCTGGATATCGACTGGACGGGCCCGAAGCTGCTGCTGATGCCGGTGATGGTGGTCAGCGGCGGAGCGATCTTCTGCTCGGTGTTCGTGGCGGGCGCGGCCTTCCAGTTCGTGGCGCAGGACGCCTCGGAGGTGCAGAACGCGTTCACGTACGGCGGGGCGACGCTGTTGCAGTACCCGCCGGCGGTGTTCGCGCAGGATCTGGTGCGCGGGGTGACGTTCGTGCTGCCGCTGGCCTTCGTCAACTGGCTGCCCGCGTCGTACGTGCTGGGGCGGCCGTATCCGCTGGATCTGCCGCGGTGGGTGGCGTTCGCGTCGCCGCTGGTGGCGGTGGCGTGCTGCGCGCTGGCCGGGGTGGCCTGGCGGGTGGGGCTTCGTTCGTACCGGAGTACTGGGAGTTGAGTTGACCGGTTCCGAGAGCGGGTTCATCGAACTCGACGGTGTCGAGAAGGTCTTCGAGGTGCGCAAGAAGACCGGCTTCATGAAGCGGGAGCGGCGGCGGGTGCGGGCCGTCGACTCGATCTCCTTCCGCGTGGCACGCGGCGAGATGGTCGGCTACATCGGCCCGAACGGCGCCGGCAAGTCGACCACCATCAAGATGCTGACCGGCATCCTCACACCGAGTGCCGGCCGGCTCCGGGTCGCCGGCATCGACCCCTCCCGCGACCGAACACGGCTCGCGCACCGCATCGGCGTGGTGTTCGGGCAGCGTACGACGCTGTGGTGGGACCTGCCGCTGGTCGACTCCTACCGGCTGATGCACCGCATGTACCGGATCCCGGACGCCCGTTACCGCCAGAACCTCGACCGGCTGGTCGAACTCCTCGACCTGGGCGAGCTGCTGGACGTGCCGGTGCGGCAGCTCTCGCTCGGGCAGCGGATGCGCGGCGACATCGCGGCGGCGCTGCTGCACGACCCGGAGGTGCTGTACCTCGACGAGCCGACCATCGGGCTCGACGTCGTCTCCAAGGCCAGGGTGCGTGAGTTCCTGCGGGAGCTGAACGCCGAGCGCGGTACGACGGTACTGCTGACCACGCACGACCTCCAGGACATCGAGCAGTTGTGCAAGCGGGTGATGGTCATCGACCACGGGCGGCTGATGTACGACGGGCCGCTCGCCGGGCTGCACGAGGCGGGGGAGAGCGAGCGGACGCTGGTGGTGGACCTGGAGCGCGAACTGCCCCCGATCGAGGCGCCGGCGCCCGCGCGGGTCGTCCGGGTGGACGGTCCGCGGCAGTGGCTGGCGTTCCCGGCCGCGGAGTCGGCGGCTCCGCTGGTGGCGCGGATCGCGGCGGAGTATCCGCTGGTCGACCTGTCGGTGCGGGAGCCGGACATCGAGGCGGTGATCGCCAAGATGTACGCCGAACAGGCCGACCGCGCGGTCTCGTAGCCCCCGGCAGGGTGAACTCGTAGGCTGCTGTGTATGACCGACGACGCAGTCCCGGACCTCCGCGCCTCCGACGCCGACCGCGAACGGGTCGCCGACATCCTGCGGGACGCTCTCGCGGAGGGCCGTCTCGACATGGCGGAGTTCGAGGAGCGGCTGGACGCGACGTACCGGGCGCGGACGTACGGGGAGCTGGCGCCGATCACCCGGGACCTGCCGGCCGCCGGCGTCACCGCGCCGGTGGTCTCGCTGAGCAAGGACCCCGCCAACGGATCGGACTGGTCCGGGCGGATCGTCGGCGGTGAGGGCTCCTCCACGTGGGCCGTGGCCGTGATGGCCGGTTTCCAGCGCAAGGGGCACTGGACGGTGCCCCGGAGGTTCACCTGCTTCGCCTTCTGCGGCGGCGGGGAGCTCGACCTGCGCGAGGCGAACTTCACGGAGCGCGAGGTCGAGATCAACGCGATCGCGATCATGGGCGGGGTGGACGTCATCGTGCCGCCCGGGGTCGAGGTCGTCGTGCGCGGCATCGGCATCATGGGCGGATTCGACCACCGCGAGGACGGCGTGCCGGGGGAGCCGGGCGCGCCGCGGGTCGTCATCACCGGCTTCGCGCTGTGGGGCGGCGTCGGGGTCCAGCGGAAGCTGACGCGCGCGGAGAAGCAGCGGGTACGGGAGGAACGGCGGCGGGAGAAGCTGGAGCGGAGGGAGTCCCGGCGGGAGCTGGGCTGAGGACGCCTGCTTCCCGCCGTCTGCGGGCAGGCGTGCCGCAAGGGCGGCACGGGTGGGCGCAGGCGGCACCCCGTAGCGCCGGGTTGCGCACCCGGCCTCAGCACCGGGCAACGGCGGCCAGAACTACAGCTTCGCCGCCACCGACCCCTTCAACGACTCCAGGTCGAACGCCTCGGCCATCCGCGCGTACCCCTCGTCACTCGGGTGCAGATGATCCCCCGAGTCGTACACCGGCCGCAGCCGCCGCGGGTCGTACGGATCCCGCAGCGCCTTGTCGAAGTCGACCACCGCGTCGAACACCCGCCCCGCCCGGATCTCGGCGTTGATGGCCTGCCGCACCGCCTCCCGCGCGTCCGTGTAACCCCGGTGACCGTAGAACGGCATCAGCGTCGCCCCGACCACCTTCAGTCCCCGCGCGTGCGCCTGGTCCACCATCGTGCGCAGCCCGCCGACGATCGCGTCCGGGTCGGCGAGCCGCGGGTTGCGCAGGATGTCGTTGACGCCGAGGTCGATGACGACGACCTTGACGTTCGTCCGCTGCAGTACGTCCCGCGTGAAGCGGTTCAGCCCGCTGGGGTTGTCCGCGGGGCGGCCGAGACCGTCGGTGAGGACCCGGTTCCCGCTGATGCCCTGGTTGACGACGCTGTAGCGCGGCAGGTCCCGCCCGGCCGCGATCTCCGCGCGTAGCCGGTCCGAGAGAACGTCGGTCCACCGGTTGTTGGCACCCGACGTGGAGGTGATGCCGTCGGTCAGCGAGTCGCCGAGGGCGACCACCGTCCCGTCCGCCTCGTTGCTCAGCACGTCCAGCGCGGTCAGGTAGCGCCAGTACCCGCTCTGCTCGGTGTACGGCGTGCCCGTCACGTCCCGTGCGTGGTCGCCCTGGGCGACGTAGGAGGTCTGCCGGGCGCGCGGGTGGTACGTGACCGGGCCGGAGCTGGTCGGCGTGTACGTGGTGATCAGGACGTCCGCGTCGTGCGGGACGACGATGCGCACGGCGTCGCTCATCACCTGCCCGCCGGGCGGGACGACGACCGCGGGGCCGCCGTTGAAGGTCAGCTGCCGCATGGTGTCCTCGAGCGCGGCGGGCGTGCCGCTGCCCGCGGCGACGGCGATCGAGGCCTGCGTGATGTTCAGCGGCGACTGGCCGTAGAGATTGGACAGCGTCACACGGGCACTCGTACCGCCGACGCTGGTGTGGACGACGTTGCGTACCGAGCGGTCCGCCATGCCGGTCGTCTCCGTGCCGGGCTCGGCGCCGGCCGGGGACGTGGACCAGGTGCCGACCCAGGTGCCGGTCGAGGCCGGGGCGGCGGAGTTGTTCGGGACGCGGCCGTCGGCGAGTGCGTTCCGGTTGAGGGTGCCGTCGTCGGACGCCACTCCGACATATATGGCGGTGGAAAGGGCCATGATCGCTGCGACGACCATGGCCAGGAGGGCGTAACCACGACCCCGGGTCATGCTCTTCAGTTCTCCTCGGGCGATGGGAGCCTCAGGCTCCGATCTGATGTTCCCATGATGCGTCATGGGCAAGGGGAAGCTCACAGGACCCCGTCGCATTACCCCCTCCCGACAGACGCCGGGAACTCCTGTTCCGTTCCAGGAGTCGGTCAGGAAGGGACAATGTGTGCGGGATCACCAAGCGGGTGGAGCGGATGGAACGGACCAAAGTGGAAGAAAAGGGCAGTGTCGCGGGGCAGCATGCCCGCCCCGGGCCCGCCGTGAACCGTGCGATGACGACCTTCAGCCCGGCGGACGAGGAGAAACAGCGCGGCGTACGCCGTATGAAACTCACCGCCACCGGACTCCTGCTGTTCGTCGCCGTGGTCTACGTCCTCGCCAAGTGGGCGCAGAACTCGGGCGCCGGCCCCTGGGCGGGCTATGTCGCCGCCGCCTCCGAGGCGGGCATGGTCGGCGCGCTCGCCGACTGGTTCGCCGTCACCGCCCTGTTCCGCCACCCCCTCGGCATCCCCATCCCGCACACGGCGATCATCCCCACCAAGAAGGACCAGCTCGGCGTCTCCCTCGGCGAGTTCGTCGGGGAGAACTTCCTCTCCGAGGACGTCGTACGGCAGCGGCTGCGCGCCGTCGGCATCGGCAGCCGCCTCGGCGCCTGGCTCGCCGTCCCCGAGCACGCCGACCGGGTCACGGCCGAGCTGTCCACCGCCCTGCGCGGCGCCCTGACGGTCCTGCGCGACTCCGACGTCCAGGCCGTGGTCGGCGAGGCCATCACCCGCCGCGCCAACGCCCAGGAGATCGGCCCCGGCATCGGCAAGATGCTGGAGAAGGTCGTCGCCGACGGCGGCCACAAACGGGTCGTCGACCTGATCGTCAACCGCGCCCACGACTGGCTGGTCCTGCACCGCGAGGAGGTCATGGACGCCGTGGAGGGCGGCGCCCCCGGCTGGACGCCGAAGTTCGTCGACCGCAAGGTCGGCGAGCGCGTCTACCGGGAGCTGCTGCGATTCGCCACCGAGATGCGCGACATGCCCGCCCACCCCGCCCGCGGCGCCCTGGACCGCTTCCTCACCGACTTCGCGGGCGACCTCCAGTCCGACACCGACACCCGCGCCCGCGTCGAGCGGCTCAAGGGCGAGGTCCTGGGCCGCGGCGAGGTGCAGGACCTCATCGCGAGCGCCTGGACGGCCGTACGGTCCATGATCGTCGCGGCGGCGGAGGACGAGCGCAGCGAACTGCGGCTGCGCGTCCGTGCCTCGCTGCTGTCGCTGGGCTCCCGGATGGCGGCCGAGCGCAAGGTGCAGGACAAGGTCGACCGGTGGGTGGAGGACGCGGCCGTGTACGTCGTCACCACCTACCGCAAGGAGATCACCTCCCTGATCACGGACACGGTGGCGAGCTGGGACGCCGAGCACACCACACGGAAGATCGAGGCCAACATCGGCCGCGACCTGCAGTTCATCCGCATCAACGGCACGGTGGTCGGCTCGCTGGCCGGCCTGCTGATCTACACGGTGTCGCACGCGCTGGGGGCGTGAGCGGCGGGCCGTGACAGCCGCGGCCGTGACGCGCCGGTGGTGTCAGGTGCCAGGGCGTAAGCAAACGCGCTCAGGGCACTCGACCCGGGTTCTTCTCGATGAGGAGGGAGCCCATGACCACCGCGCAGGCCGAGACCGGCCGAACCGTCACCACCGACATCCCCGCCCGCCTCGACCGCCTCCCGTGGTCGCGCTGGCACTGGACGATCGTCATCGGCCTCGGCACCGTGTGGATCCTCGACGGCCTGGAAGTCACCGTCGTGGGCAACATCGCCAGCCGCCTGTCGGAACCGGGCAGCGGCCTGCCCATCACCTCCGGCGAGGTCACCGGCCTCGCCGCCGCCCTGTACGTGGCGGGCGCCTGCTCGGGCGCCCTGTTCTGGGGCCGCCTGACGGACAAGTGGGGCCGCAAGAAACTCTTCATGATCACCCTGGCGGTCTACCTCGGCGCCACCGCCCTCACCGCGGTCGCCTTCGACACCTGGTGGTTCTTCCTCTTCCGCTTCCTCACCGGCTTCGGCATCGGCGGCGAGTACGCGGCCATCAACTCCGCGATCGACGAACTGATCCCCAAGGAGTACCGCGGCCGGGTCGACCTGATGATCAACGGCAGCTTCTGGCTGGGCGCGGTCTTCGGCTCCCTGCTCTCGATCGTCGCGCTGGACACGGACGTCTTCGCGGCGAACGTCGGCTGGCGCCTCACGTTCGCGCTCGGCGCGGTCCTCGCCCTCGTCATCCTCCTCGTCCGCCGGCACGTCCCGGAGAGCCCGCGCTGGCTGCTCATCCACGGCCGTGACGACGAGGCGGAACGCATCGTCTCCTCGATCGAACGCAAGGTCGAGCAGGAGAACGGCGAGCCGCTGCCCCGCCCGGACGGCGAGATCACCATCCACCAGCGCCGCAGCGTCTCCTTCCTGGAGATCGGCCGCACGGTCTTCTCCGACTACCGCCGCCGCGCCATCCTCGGCTTCTCCCTCTTCATCGGCCAGGCCTTCCTCTACAACGCCATCACCTTCGGCTTCGGCGCCATCCTGACCACGTTCTTCGACGTCCCGAGCGGCAGCACCGGCTACTACTTCGCCGTCATCGCACTCGGCAACTTCTTCGGCCCGCTGCTCCTGGGCAAGCTCTTCGACACGGTCGGCCGCCGTGTGATGATCTCCGGCACCTACCTGCTCTCGGGCCTGCTCCTCTTCGGCACGGCCTGGCTCTTCGACCAGGGTTCGCTGAGCGCGGGCACGCTGACGGCCTGCTGGTGCGTGGTGCTGTTCTTCGCCTCGGCCGGCGCGTCCAGCGCCTACCTGACGGTCTCCGAGGTCTTCCCGATGGAGACCCGCGCCATGTCCATCGCGTTCTTCTACGCCATCGGCACGGCGGCCGGCGGCATCAGCGGCCCGCTCCTGTTCGCCGACCTCACCGGCACGGGCAAGGTCGGCGACACGGTCCTCGCGTTCCAGATCGGAGCGGCACTGATGTGCCTGGCGGGCCTGGCGGCAGCGATCCTCGCGGTCCGGGCGGAACGCCGCTCCCTGGAGGACATCGCCGAGCCGCTGACGGCGAAGGCGACGGTGACGGATCAGGCGGGGCCGAAGTCGAGGGCGGCGACGGACCAGGTGGGGCCGAGGTCGAGGACGGCGACCTGAGCCGCGGGGCAGCCGGGCCGTCGGCCGTGCCGAGGTCGAGGCCGGCGACCTGGGCTGTGGGGCGGCCGGGGCCGTCGGCGGTGCCGAGGTCGCGGACGCTGACCTGAGCTGCGGGGCGGGCCGTCGGCCGTGCCGCCGGCGGTCGGGCTCAGGCGCTACTGGGCCCGGCCCCGCCGCCGCAACAGCAGCAATCCACCGGCGACAGCGGTGACGCCCGCGGCGGCGGCCCAGCCCACGACCTCCTCGGACCCGGTGGCGGCCAGGTCGCGGCCCGTACCGGGGGACGCCGAGGCACTCACCGTCGCCTGAGGCCGGACAGTGCCCTGCGGCCGGACACCCCCGCCCCCGCCGGACGCACCCGGCGTCGTCGCCGATCCGGACGGGTTGGGTGCCGGTGCCGGTGCCGCCGGATCCGCCGCCCTGTCCCGCGTGAACGCCAACGTGCCGAAGCCCAGCTGGTCGTAGCCCCCGCTGTTGGGCCCGTAGTCGCCGCCCCCGCCCTCCGGCGCGGCCTTGGCGGCGGCACGCGTGAGGTACGACGCCGACAGCCCTCGCCGCTTGGTGTAGTGGTTCGCGATCATCGCCCAGATCGGCCGGGTCATGGCCGGATCCGCCACCGCCACATCGGAGGCCGTCTCACTCCCGGACCACCCCCCGATCGCGCCCTTCTTCCGCGTGTTCGCGGTGTACGGCACATCCCCGCCCAGGCTCCACTTGGCCACGTACTGCGCGCCCTTGAGGAACCGGCTGTCGTCGTAGCCGTACAGGTCGATGCCCTGGTTCCACGCCATCTCGCACACCGTGCCCATCAGCCCGACCCCGAGCAGCGCGTGCCCCTGGTCCCGCCCGGCCTCGACCCACTCGGCGAGCCCGTCCTCGTGCACGACCGGGATCGCGTGCTTGACCGAACCCATGCCGTCCCCGTGCTTGAAGTACTCCACCGCCCGGTCCACGATGGCCCGTTCGTCGCAGAAGATCCCGGTGGCGAGCACACAGGCGATCGCCGTCAGGTCCCAGTTGGGCCAGTAGTTGGTGACGACGGCGTTGTTGTGCCGGGTCAGGAAGTCGTCGCTGAGCGGATGGAAGACGTCCAGCAGCAGCTTCTTCGCCCGCCCGAGCTCGAAGTCCCCGTGGTCCCGCACGAGTTCCGCGGCGTTGGCGAACTGATAGCCGTACAACCCCGCCGCCAGGAACCGGTCCGCGCTGCCCTCCAGCGCGGTCAGCTTCCCCGACCAGGCGTTGAGGATCGCCACGGCGGTGTCGGCGTGCGCCTCCTCGCCGCTGACGTGGTACCGCAGGGCGTTCTGGTAGGCGGCGTGGATGTCGTTGTAGAGGATCCGGTAGTTCTCCGGCGTACCCGACCCCCGGTACACGGTGGCCTGCGGATTCGCCCGCCACCCGCTCTGCGCGTGCCGGTTGGCGGTCAGCTTGGCGAACCCGGCCGTGTAGGGTCTCGCGCCCGCCTTCACCTTGGCCGCCATACGGTCCAGATCGGTACGGGTGTGCAGCAGGCCGGGGTGGGCGAAGGAGCCGTCGGCGGTGGTGGCGGCAGCGGCGGCGGGCACGGCCGTGCCGACCCCTGCCGCCGTCCCGATCCCGACGGCTCCGGCTGCCGCGCCCGCGGCCTTCAGCATGCTCCGGCGGCTGATCTGTCGTGTCACGTCGTCGTACCTCAGCGTCATAGGTCGCGTATCTGCGGGGACGGTGAGGAGACGTCCGGACGGTGAAGGCGATAACAAAAACTGGGTTATAGTTGATCTGCATCCGGCCGCCGGAACTCCGGCAGACGGACAGTGCGTTGGTGGTCCAAGGAAAGACGCCCCACTTCCTGTGGGGAGATGCAGGTGCAAGGCCTGCCCGGCGCTCCAACAAAGAACCCGGCCCTGGGTATCAGGGCCGGGTTCTTTGCTGTGTGGTCGGTGTGGTGTGCCGGCTGGGGCGCCCGGTCGGCACGCGCGGTGTGCCGGCTGAGCGGCCGGCCGGCGTCGACCGGCCGTCGGTTTCGCGGGGCCGTCGGCTTCAGGGGTGCCGTCGGGCTCTCAGCCGCGCCGGTCCGCCACCACCCACGACGCCAGCCCCACAGCCCCGGCCACCCCGAACACGGCAGGCCACGCCCCGACCTTCTTCGCCAGCGGATGGGACCCGGCGAAGGCGGCGACATACGCAGCCGACAACGCCCCCGCGGCCACCCCGCCCGCCTGCTGCCGCCACTGCCGCGCGGCCGCCGCCCCGGCGACGGCGAGCACGACCCCGCCGAGCTGCCGCTTCCTGCTCCAGCGGGCCACGCCGTACCCGCCCACGAGACCGCTCGCGGCGACCACCGCGCTGGGAACCCTCGCCATGTCTGCCTCCTGCTCCTGTGCCCGCTCTCGCGAGACCCTGAGGCTAACGCCCCAGGTGACAGCCGCACGCGGTGGGGCACTGGCGGGGCACTGGCGGCGCACCCCAAGATCACCCCTCGGGTATGAGTCGAGGGTTGTCAAGTTTCCTCCCCCGAGTTATATAAGAAGACGCAGAACGTAGGGCATCGCACAGGCAGCGCCTGAAGGAGAGGAGTGACCAGTGATGCTCATGCGCACGGACCCCTTCCGTGAACTCGACCGACTCACCCAGCAGGTCTTCGGCCCCGCCACCCGCCCGTCGGCGATGGCGATGGACGCCTACCGCTCCGGGGACGAGTTCCTCGTCCACTTCGACCTCCCCGGCATCGACCCCGAGTCGATCGAGCTGGACGTCGAACGCAACGTCCTGAACGTGCGAGCGGAGCGCAAGTCCCCGGCCCCCGAGGACGCGGAGATGCTGGTCGCCGAGCGTTCCACCGGCACCTTCACGCGCCAGCTCTTCCTCGGCGAGACGCTGGACACGGAACGCATCGACGCCTCGTACGAGGCGGGCGTCCTGACCCTGCGCATCCCGGTGGCCGAGCAGGCCAAGCCCCGCCGCATCCAGATCACGGGCGGTGACAGCCGCAAGCAGATCAGCGGCTGACCGGCCGCTACCCACGCACCCAGAGGGCTGTCCCGAGGACGTCCCACCCCGGGACAGCCCCGCACTCCCACGCACCCCGCGCCGACGGCGTCGGAGCCCGGCGGCGCGGGGCAGGACCGGATCCGGAGGAAGACCCGCACATGAGCGCGACGACGGTGCCCAGTGTGACGACCGTGCCCCCTGCGACGACGGCATTCCCGCCCCCGTCCCCCAAGACCGTGATCCCCGCACCGCAGCACCACCCGCGGGGCGGCGACGACGCCTGGACCGAACTGGTCGAGGCGGTGCGGGAGTCGGGCCAGTACACCACCAGGTCGGAGGCGGAGCGGGTCACCCGTATCGTCCTGTCAGCCCTCGGCGGCCACGTCATCGGCGACGAACGGGTCGACCTCGCCCGCGCCCTGCCCGAGGAGGCCGCCAGAGTGGTCGCCGGCCAGATCCCGGTGACGCGCCGGCTCACCGCCGCGGAGTTCGTCGAATCGGTCGCGGCCCGCATCGAGGGAGCCACCCCCGCCACGGCCCGCTGGGACGTCAGCTCGGTCCTCAGCGTCCTGCCGCGCCTGATCGGCGACGACCTGGTGACCCGTGTCCTCGCCCAACTCCCCGCGGGATACGCCCTCTTGTTCGGCCGAGCGGACCTGAGCCCGGCGTCGTAGGCTCCCGACCCACAGGCACGACGGCCACCGCGACGGCCCTCGCGGCAGGTCACCACAAGGGCCACCCGCGACGGTCATCGCCGACAGCCCGGCGGTGGCCGTCGCGCGGGGGGGAGGGCCGGCCGGGCCACCGAAGAGACCAGGGGGCTCCTTGACCACCGCCCGCAGCACGTCATCCGGAACCCTCGCCACCCCGGACGGCACGCACCTCGCCTACCGAGACCACCGCCCCGCCACGAAGCCCCTGCCCACAGAGCCCCTGCCCCCGGAGCCCTCAGCCCCGGAGCCCTCGGCCCCGGAATCCCCACCCACGTTCCTCCTCCTGCACGGCCTGGCAGGCACCCAGGGCGAGTGGGACGACCTCGCCACGCGACTGTCGGCCGACGACGGCCATCGCGTGGTGACGTACGACGCCCGAGGCCACGGCGCCAGCACCCGCATCCCGCCGAGCACGACCAGACAGACCCACGTCCAGGACGCGGTATCACTGATCGAGAAGCTGGGCCTGGCCCCCGTGATCCTCCTGGGCCAGTCCCTCGGCGGCCACACGGCCATGCTGCTGGCCGCGTCCCACCCCCACCTGGTGAAGTCCCTGATCCTGGTCGAAGCGGGCCCCGCGGGCCCGACCCCGGACCTCCCCGCACAGATCGCGGCGTGGCTGGACAGCTGGCCGACACCCTTCCCGTCCCTGCGGGAGGCGGAAGCCTTCCTGGGCCACGAGGCCTGGACGAAAACCCTGGAGAAACGAGGAGACGGCTGGCACCCGGCCTTCGACCCCACGACGATCATCGACACGGTCACCGAACTGGCCACCACCGCCTACTGGCCCGAGTGGTCCCGCATCACCTGCCCGACCCTCCTCGTCCAGGGCGAACACGGCACGATGCGCCCCGACGAACCGGCCACGATGCTCACCCACCGCCCGGACACCAGGGTGGTCCGCGTCCCCCACGCGGCGCACGACGTCCACCTGGACCAGCCGGACCGCCTCCACGAGGTGATCAGAACGTTCCTCCTTGACCTCAAGTTTGATTGAGGTCCTAGGTTCATCGCGTCCAGCCGGCCACAGCCGCACGGGAGAGCGAGGACCATGAACACCCACGTCGAGGACCTGAAGGACTACCCCCAGGAGGAACTGGCCACCCAGCCCATCGGCGCCTGGACCGGCCAGGCCTACCGCCGAGTGGTAGGAGCCTTGCGAGCCCAACTCGCGGTCGAGAACCTCACCCAGCCCCACTGGTGGACCCTCAACCACGCCGCCGGCGCCCCCGGCACCTGGACCCGCACCACCCTGACCGACCGCCTCACCCCCTACGACGACCAGAACACCGACTTCGACGAGGTCTACGACGACCTGATCACCCGGGGCTGGCTCACGGAGGACACGACAGGTGCCATGACCCTCACCGAGGACGGCGAGGCGGCCCGCCTCCGCGCCCGTGACCGCAACCTCACGGTCCACCGGCAGACCCACGAGGGCATCACGCCCGCCGACTTCGTCACCACGATCAACGTCCTACGCCGCATCGTCGCCAACCACGGGGGCAACGGAAACCTCCCCGAGTAGCCCGGTAAATAGTTCGACAACCCCCTGCCTCCCACCCCACCCTGCGGATCAACACACGCACGGGAGGCGACACTTGAACCCCACCATCCGCCACATCACCTTCGACTGCACAGGCGAGCCCTACGAACTGGCCCGCTTCTGGAGCGAGTTCCTCGGCCACCCCATCTCCGACGAGGACAAGCCCGGCGACGACGAGATCCTGATCGAACTCCCCAACGACGCGCCCGGCCTCCTCTTCGTAAGAGTCGAGGAGCCCAAGACAAGCAAGAACCGCCTCCACTTCGACCTGCGCCCCACCGGCCGCACCCGCTCCCAAGAGGTCGAACGAGCCGTATCCCTGGGCGCCCACATCCTGACGGACCGCACCCTCCCGAACGGCAGAGGCTGGGTGGTGCTGACGGACCCGGAGGGGAACGAGTTCTGCATCGAGCGGGGGGAACTGGACCGGGTGGAGGACTGAACGGACGACGCCCAGACGCTGACCCGGCAGGCCCGACACGTTCTGGAACCAGTGGCCTCAGTCGGACCAAGCACCAGCTCAACGACCCGTACGCTAAGTCAGCGTACGGGTACGGAGAGTGGACCGTAGTCATAACTATGCGTGACCATGGGCGGGTTCGAGATGTGCAGCGGGGTGAGCGCGCGGGAGGTGGCCAGTCATGGCGGACGGCACGGGCGAGGTGGGCGTGGGCGGCAAGGCGGCCGTGGTGGTGGGCGGTCCGCTGGGCGGGAGTGGTGAGCCGGAGTCGTCGGACAGTCTGAAGACGTTCGGTGCGGTGGTCAGGGGGTTTCGTAAGCGAGCGGGGCTGACGCAGGAGGAGTTGGCCGAGCGGGTGCAGTACTCGGTGCAGACCGTGGCGTCGGTCGAGCAGGGCAGGCGGTTCCCGCGACCGGACTTCGTGACGCGCGCCGAGGCGGTGCTGGACGCGTTCGGCATTCTGCGGGACGCCGCCGTGCATGTGTCACGGCAGCCAGGGCTTGCGAGTTGGTTCCGGCAGTGGTGGAGGCTGGAGGCGGAGGCCATCAGTCTCTACACCTACGAGTGCCGGGTGGTGCCGGGGTTGTTGCAGACGGAGGAATATGCGCGGGCGGTGTCATTCAATGTCCCTCCGTTGCCAGACCCGGAAGAGATGGAGCACCGGATCGCCACGCGGATGGCCCGACAGGAGTTGCTGTCGCCCCGACGGAAGCCGCCGTGCGCGTTTAGCTTCATCGTGGAGCAAGCGGTGCTGGAACGGCGTACCGGTGGGGATGAAGTGACCCGTGAACTGTACGAGCACCTGTTGGACGTGACCGAGCGGCACTGGAACGTGGAGTTTCAGATCGTGCCGTTGATCCAGCCGGTGCACGCCGGGTTGGACGGCCCTCTCCAACTGCTGGAGACGCCGGAGCACGACTGGTTCGGCTACTCGGAGGGGCAGGAAAACGGCCGTCTCATTACCGCCCGGAAAGAGATCAGCATCCTCCAACAGCGGTATGCGAAACTGCGTTCGCAGGCTCTCCCACCGGCGGACTCCTTGAGCCTGCTGAAGCGAATGCGAGGAGCGCTATGAGCACTTCCGAACTGGCCTGGTTCAAGAGCAGCTACAGCGGCTCACAGGGGGACAGCTGCGTCGAGGTTGCGCTCGCGCGCGCCACGGTCCACGTCCGGGACTCCAAGGACAAGCAGAGCCCGGAGCTCGCACTCTCGCCCACCGCATGGAACGACTTCATTTCGTACGCTGCTCAGGGCTGACCCGTACAACAGCGCGCCCCGCACTGAGTGGTGATTCCAGTGCGGGGCGCCTGGGTTCACGCGCTGTTCCCTGGCTTCGGTGCTGTACCACTGTCAAGGAGGTCAGCCTGTGGAGGGATCAGAGCTCGATGGCAAGTCGAAGTACGGTTCGGACCAGTCGACGGAACCATCTGCGTCTGCTTGGGCCACATGCTGCAACAGCAATGCTGTGGGGTTCTGTATGTCGATCTCGGCCTCGCCGATGAGCAAGCGAGTCGTTGTCGGTATCGATGGGTAGTCGATGCCTAGTAGCTTGCATATGTGCTCGAATTCCTCGTTCTTGTTGCCGTCACCGAGGCTTCCATGAAGGTAGTTGTGCAGGCGGGAGCAGATGTCAAGCATCGCATTTCCACTGTCCGTTACGCTGTAATCCCCGCCTTGCAAGCTGTCGCTCCTCAGGAATCCTAGAACGAAGAGCCGTTCCGTTTCGAGTTTGAGGGCATTGAGGTCGATGCCCAGTGCTTTGGCTGTGTGTCGATGGTTTCGATAGCCGTGCTTCTTGACGTGCGACATTATCCCGAGGGGGAGACCAGGCCGCCTAGAGGCTGCGAAACGCGTAACGTCCTGGGGCGTGAGACCCCCTAGTGCAACCTGGAGGAGAAGATCTTTGGTTATTTCTTCCCTCAGGAGATTGCGGACGGTTTTACGGGCGCTTTCATCGTCTGCGTCGAAGTCTGCCGGTACCCAGAAAACTCGCAGACGAGTCAGGCTCTCTCGCATGGTTTTCAGGTAGTCCTGGGTCACCTCGGCGAGGCGGGCACGGTTACTGCTCTCGTGGCGAGCTATGTATACGGCCGCGGCGATGTCCTGCTCGTGTAGAAGCGTCCTAAGGTCCTTGTCGATCCCGTCGCCGCCGTGCCTCCAGAGAGTCTGTCCTGCAACGACCTTTGACCAGTCCTTCTTCAGGTCACAGGAGAAGTCAAAGCGCTTCCGCTGACCTTCTGTGTAGCCGAAGAGACGTGATCTTGACGCGTTCTCCATGATTTCGAGAGCTGTTTTTGAAAGGAAGATGTGCTCTGGTGACTCTGGCATGCTCTCTCCAGGGAAGTGTGCGGGGTTCTCCTACTCGGCCGCGCATCTCGTGTAGCGGTGGTCATCCTCGTAGACGAGGTTGATTCCCTCGGTGTGGAGAAGGCTTAGCAGGTCATCCTGCGGTTTTTCCGGGAGGAGTACAGTCAGCTTGGGGTTGTGCGGCTTGATATGCCGTGCGAAATCCTTCAGTTGGCCTATGGCCATACGTACCTCTTCGCGGCTACTGGCACCTCTTACCGCATAGAGTTCATGCTCGGTAGCGTCGTAGAGGTCAGTCTTGAGAGTGGTCGTCGTGCCGGAGATCTTGACCTGATACGCGAAGACTTCATGCTCGCATTTCGTGAGCTCTTCGAGGTACGCTTCTCGCAGAGTTGATTGGCGCAGGTCGGCTATGAGGCTGGGTTGGGCGGCGCGCCTGCTCTCTGATGCCCGTTTCCTCTTCGGCTCCACCATCTTGCATGTGACGACCGCGGCGGAAACTCGTTGGGCGTTGGTTTCGTTCGCCCGCGTGATCACATCTCGGGAGAGGCGCTCAAAGTCTCCCTTAGGGCGTAGGCGGAAGACGATGATGCGACGACGCTTGCCCGTCTCGTCAGGTGCCTCGCGAACCGTGTACGGCAGCGTGGGGTCCACCCCGAACTCGCCTACGTACCGTTGCTGCTTAGCGGATGAGGTTGGGTCGGGGACCTTGCCTGCTGCCATGAAGACACGCAGCAACTTGCCGCTATCTGCGTGACACAAGACAGCTGCGTTGCGAGATCCGCTCTGCCCCAGAAACGTTTGGTCACCACGAGTGCCCTGCCCTGTGTACTCGAACACAGGGCCGAACTCGTCCTCTTCCTCCAGCCAACCATCCTCGTAGCCGTACTTCTTGCCGCTGTCATGGTCTACGTAGATGAGGATGTTTGGGCTGTTCTTGGGGGTGATGATTCCCCCTTGGCTGCCTCCGCCGAACACCTTGTGCATGTCCGCGCGCGTGGTCAACAGTCCAGGCTTGATCGACCGTAAGTCCATGCCCTGACGTTAACTGATCGCTCTGACACTGCACTTGGTCGCTAGCTTGCAGCGATGGCCGCATACGTCCACACGTCCGCCGGTAGCTCGTGCTGTAGCCGCCATGTGATCGCCATCGGCTTGCTGCCTGTGTGGTCCTCGTACGCAGCGGGGCCCAGGAGCATCCACGGCTGAGACTTCCCGATGTCAGTGTTCTTGTACCGGCGCATGAAGAGCAGCACGTGGCTACCCCGCTCGGCGTGGTGCTGGTAGCGCAGGCCGGTGGGGGAGTTGGCAGCTGTGGAGTTCTGCGACTCCCAGTGGAAGAGGGTGGGGCTGAGGGCGTAGTCCCGGTACCGGATGGTGGGGGAAAAGTCCTTCTCGTTCTTCTCCAGGGTGATCAGTAGGGCGTCGGTCTGGATGTCCTCGACCCACTGGACGCCCTGAGCGAAGGACCTGGGCATCTGGCCGCCGAAGCGTGCTACCCCGAGGGCCGCCAAGATTTCGGAGCGGTTGTAGGAGCAGTGGACCTTCAACGGGAGCTTGCTTTGGCTGCCGGACAGGGGGATGGGGAAGTGGTCGGCCTGTTCGATGACATAGGACAGGACCTGGCGCAGTTCATCCCGGAAGACCGGTTGTTCTCGCAGGGCGTCCAGGCCCTGTTGGAAACTGGTGAAACCGCCGGCGTTGTCCCACAGGTTGAAGAAGAGCATGCGCGCGTAGGTCTGCTCGGTGGGGTCCAACTCGTCGTAGGGTCGTGCGTCGTCAGCGAGGAGGCTGAGGTAGGCAGTGGCGCGGTCGGGGTCGTCGATGTGTAGGAAGGCATGGACGCGCTTGAGTAGAGCTGATTCCCCAGCAGGCGCGGCTGTTTTGATCAGACCTGCTCGGCGAAGGACCGACGTCCAGGAGTTGTCACTCTTGTACAGCTCCTTGATCTCTCTCCGACTCTCGCGGAGGTAGTCCTCCAGACGTGGGGTCTCATAAGCCTTGACTTCGCTCACCAACGTCTTGATGTTGGCGCTCAGTTGGATGCGGATGTTGTCCAGCACCAGATCCTTGGCCTTGCCTTCCAGGATGATCTGACATCCAGAAGGCAGGAGCGGAAAGTCATGTTCGATGTGGTCGACGAGCCGGTTCCTGGAGAGGTTCGTCATGGCTCGGAACTGTTCCTCGAAGCGGAACTCCGCCCGATGCTGTCCGATGAAGTCCAAGACGGTGAGCACGGGCTTGGTCTCTGTACGCCGCAGTCCGCGGCCCAGCTGTTGGAGGAAGACCGTCGCGCTGTTGGTGGGGCGCAGGAGGAGCAGCGTATCGACATCGGGGATGTCGAGGCCTTCGTTGAAGAGGTCCACGGAGAAGATGACCTGCAGCTTCCCCTCCCGCAGATCAGCGAGCGCTTGGGCTCGTACTGCGGCAGGTGAGTCGCTGGTGAGCGCGGCTGCCTGGAAGCCGGCCCTTTGGAAGAAGTCCGCCATGAAGCGGGCGTGCTTCTTGTCCACGCAGAAGCCCAGCGCACGCATGGCGCCGGGCTGGGAGACCTTGTCCCGGATCTGCTTGACGACGATCCGGGCACGCGCCTGGTTGCCGGTGTAGAGGTTGCCGAGTTCTTGGTCTGTGTACGTGCCCCGCTGCCAGGTGAGGTTCGTCAGGTCTGTGCCGTCCGGGATCCCGAAGTAGTGGAAGGGACACAGCAGGTCGTTCTCCAGGGCTTCCCAGAGCCGCATCTCGGCGGCAATGCGGCCCTCGAAGAACTCGTCCTGCACATTGAGTCCATCCATCCGCTCGGGGGTAGCGGTCAGGCCGAGCAGCTCCTTCGGCTTGAAGTGGTCGATAACTCGGCGATACGTGGTGGCGGTCGCGTGGTGGAACTCGTCGATAACGATGACGTCGAAGTGATCGGGAGCCAACTCTTCGAGGCGCTGGATGTTGAGTGACTGAACGCTGGCGAAGACGTGGTTCCACGCCTGCGGGTCTTCACCCCCGTAGAGCAGCTCGCCGAATGAGGCGTCGTCCAGCACCTCCCGGTAGGTGCGCAGAGACTGCTTGAGGATCTCCTTGCGGTGTGCGACGAACAGCAGTTTGGGCCGACGGTCACCGAAGCTTCTGGCCAGGCTCCGGTAGTCCAGGGCTGCCATGACGGTCTTACCCGTACCCGTGGCCGCGACCAGCAGATTGCGGTTCCGTCCACGGAGCTCACGCTCCACCCGCAGGCGCTCCAGCATGTCCTGCTGGTAGGGGAAGGGGCGTACCTCCAGCCCGGAGAGGTTGATCTTCAGGTCGGTGGTGGAGGTGTTGCCGCTCGCCTGGGCTAGGGCTTGATCGAGGCGCTCGCTGTGGCTGTCGGGGTCGTAGGTCTCAAAAGCGGAGTCGCTCCAGTACGCGTCGAAGGTTGCCTCGAACTTGTTCAGCACCGCCGGTGTGGCGACGGAAGAGAGGCGGACGTTCCACTCCAAGCCGTCGAGGAGGGCAGCCTTGGAGAGGTTCGAGCTGCCGACGTACGCCGTATCGAAGCCTGTGTGGCGCCTGAACAGCCAGGCCTTGGCGTGGAGCCGAGTGGACCGGAGCTCATAGTTGACTTTGACGGTGGCGCCGAAATCGCGGACCAGGCGATCGAGGGCGTGGCGGTCGGTCGCGCCGATGTAGGTGGTTGTGATGACGCGGATCGGCACGCCCCGCTCTTTCGCGGCGCGCAATGAATCTTCGAGGACACGAATGCCGTACCACTTCACGAAAGCGCAGAGCAGGTCGATGCGGTCTGCGGTGGCCAGCTCCGCCCTGAGTTCGGCACCAAGGCTGAGGTCCTCGGGAGAGTTCGTGATGAGCGAGGTTTCGGACAACGGAGTGAGAGGGCGAAGGGCATAGACCCCCGGAGCCTCCTGCTGCGCCAGAGCCAGCAGTTGTCGAGGACCCTCGACGATGGCGTCTGCTGCGGCGGTTTCGCTTGGGCTCGGGGCGGCCGAAGCCAACGACTCGAGAATGCGGTTCGCAACTGGGACCCGGTCTTCGGGGCGAAGCTGGGTGAGCCGTTGGCTGACCGCATCGGCGATGTGGCGAGCCAGTACGTGCGGGGCGGACTCCGGTGTGACTTCAGCGTCGATGGCCTTCCAACCAGCTGCCTTGAATTGTTCCAGCTGGTCGTCGACGTCGCGGGTGATCAGTTTCTCGTAGACACCCGCGATCGGCTTCGACGGGTCCCCTGCTTCTGCCATGACTGTTCCCCCCTGATCCCTTGCTCCCACGCACGATCAGTCGTTGCGATATGGATCAGTTCTAACAGCAATGACTGACACCCGACGGGCCGTATCGAAAGGTGCTGCCGTTGGGGAGCAGGGGTCGGGGGTTCCTAGCGCCGTGGTGAGTCGGCCAGGCGTGCCCTGTTGTCCGGCGGGCTCAGGCCGTGCTGCCGTGGCACTCCCCGTACGTTCGCCCCGAGCCGCACCAGCAAGGTGCCCCCTGCTGCGGTGGCCAGGCCACAGCCCGCCCCCGGGCCGCCAGGGTGGTGGCGTACTGGGGAAGCAGCGTCGCGTCGCCCGGGGTCGTGCCCTCCGAGGCCGCGAAGGCCTCGTAGGAGGGGACCGTGCCCGTGACGATGCCGAGGTTCGGGGTGCCGGAGGAGGAGAGTTCGCGGAGGGCGTGCTCTATTGAGGCGAGGTGCTCGGTGTGGGAGGGGTACTCCGGTGCCAGCGTCGGGTACGCGTCGAGGAGTTCCCGCAGTTCGTCCGCCGGCCAGTGGAGGATCGCCACCGGGAACGGGCGGGAGAGGGCCTCGCGGTAGGCGCCCAGTTCGGCGCGGAGGCGGAGGATCTCCGCTTCCAGTTCCGCCGGGTTCTCCGAGCCCAGGGACCACACGCGTTTGGGGTCGTGGAGTTCGTCCAGGGAGATCGGGAGGGAGTGGACCGAGTCCGCTACCGCGTCCCACTCGTCGTGGGATTTGCCCAGCATGCGGCGGACCCGGTGGCGGCCGAAGAGGAGGGGGTGGGTCGGCTGCGGGGGCTGCGGTACGTCCGTCAGGAGGAGGCGCACGGCCTCCGTGAAGGTGTCGTGCGCCGCTTCCAGCTCGTCGTGGGACTCCAGAGACTCGGCCACGATCACCCAGGGGGCCGGGTCCCTGGGGGCCGACGTGCGGACGCCCTCGATGATCGCCCGGGCCTCGGCCTCGTGGCCGTACTCCCAGAGGTTGGAGGCCTTGAGCGCCCGGATCAGGTGCGGGTTGTCGAGGCCTTCGGAGGAGGACAGGAGACGGTCGTAGAGCTTCGTCGCGCTGGGGCGGTCGCCGGAGAGTTCCAGGTGGGCCGCTGCCCGCAGCAGCAGGGCCTCGGCGTCCTCGGGGTACAGGCCGGCGGTCCGCTCCAGGCGTGCCGCCTCGGCGGTGTGGTCGACGTTTTCGGCAGGCGTGTCGGGGCGCATGGGGGACACCGTACTGCCGGGAGGTGACGAGCGTGAGAGATGCGCAGGCCAGACCACCCGGCCTCCCGACTTCCCACGCTCGCCGCCCAGGTTTCACGGTTCGCCCCGAACCGTCGCCTCATCGCCGAGTCCGGCTGGAGCGAGACGTTCTAGAGCGAGACGTTCTAGAGCGAGACGTTGTCGATCTGGAGTGTTTGGACCGATTTTGCCGCGAAGGGAACGCTTACCGATTTGCCGGACAGGCGGATGTCCGAGCGCGGGGTGTAGAGGTCGCCGCCTCCCGTCGTCACCGTGTTCCAGCGGGGGACCAGGCCTCCGGAGCCGCCCGTCACCGTCGTGAAGCGGGAGAGGTCGAAGGTGAGGGTCTGGGCGGAGGTGGCCGTGTTCACGGCGACGATCACCAGGCGGCGGGCCGTGGCGTCGTAGGCCGCCACCGCGTAGCTGACGCCCGTGTCCAGGATCGTCATGCCGGGGCGGATGTGGCGGCTGAACTGGGCCAGGACGTAGTGCTTGGTCTGGACGGTGGTCGGCTGGAGGGTGTTCGCGTCGTAGGCGATCATCGCCCAGCCCGTCGACGGGTCCATGACCTGCCAGTAGCACCAGGCGGTGGGGTGCAGCCAGCGGAAGTCGTAGCAGAGGTTGGACGCCATGGTCAGGCCCGTGCCGTCGCTGTCGCCCGTCTCGGAGTTCCACAGCTTCTTGCGGGACGTCGTCACCACGTCCGTGTAGAGGAGGTCGCGGCGGCCGCCGGAGCCCTGGTAGCCGTGCACGTTGACCTGGGAGACCAGGGACTTGGTGGAGGAGTTGAAGGACGCCCAGGTCGAGCGGGCCGTGTCGTAGTTCGTCTCGTCCGAGGCGGCGATGCGGATGCCCGTCAGGCCGCGCTTGTCCAGCTCGCTGCGCATGTACGGGAGGACCGCCGCCTGGACCGCCGGGTCCATGTGGCAGCCCTCCTGCGTGCCGGTCGCGGTCCACCAGGTGGAGGCCGGCTCGTTGAAGGGGTCGACCGTCGCGAAGTTCACGCCCCAGTTGTTGCGCGCGTACAGGGCCGTCGCCGCCAGGTGGGAGGCGTGCTGGCGGTAGTTCCAGGTCTGGAGGTTGTTGCCGCCGCCGGCCGCGCCCGAGGGGTTGTGGTTGCTGCACATCCACCACATGGGGGAGTTCGCGAACAGCTCGGTGATCGCGCCCCGTTGCACCGCCTTGACCAGCATCGCGCGCTGGTTGCCGTCCGCCGTCCACTTCCAGGCCGAGGAGGTGGGGTCCTCGTTGTTCCAGTCCTGCCAGAATCCCTCGATCTGCTTGAAGCCGGGGATGTTGGGCGACTCGACCATCGTTTCGCCGCCGACGCTGTTCCAGCTGCACGCGCCGAGGTTGTAGCGGGCGATGTTGAGGCCGAGGCCGGGCAGGGAACGGCCGTTGTACGTCACCGACTTGGTGGTGAAGAACAGGTCGGCGAAGTCGTCCCGGGCGCCGAAGACGTTGGCCCACCAGGCGAGGGAGGTGCCCCAGCCCTCCCAGGTGCCGTAGGTCGTCGAGGGGTTGACGGCGATCGTGGCGTCCGCGTGCGCGGTGCCCGTCGCCAGGGTGCTGCCGAGGAACGTGCCCCCTGCTGCGGCCAGCAGGGATCTGCGTCGTATCACGGCTCCTCCGTAAAGGAATCGGGGCAGGCGCCGGTCCCCGGCCCGGCGTCGCGAGTGTTGTCCCGTTCATGGCGACGGGCTCATGGCATCGAGAAGCATCGGGTGCGGCGGGTGGGTTGTCGAGAGTTCTGACGAACCTTTCTCAAACCCGTGTACGAAGTCGAGGGTCCGTTCAGCCGGGCGATCCTGTACGAGGATCCGTTCGGCCGGGCGATGCTGTATAACGAACAGCAGGGCATGTACACGTATGAGAGGAGGGGCAGCCGGATGAACCGTGGTTGGGCGACTCTGCGTCCCGCTCTCGCGCTGCTCTTCCTGATCGTCGAGGTGGCGCTGCTCGACACCGGCAGCCTCTCCGCCACCGTCGCCCTGGCCGCGACCGCCGCCACCGCTGCGACCGCCGCGGCCTCCGCCGCCCTCGCGGTCTGCGCCGTCGTCGCCTCGCGCTGCGCGCCCGCCGTGGCGCGCACACGCGTGCGTACGGCCATCCGCGACCGGGATCGCCGTACGGCCTTCCTGCCCCAGCGCGATCCCGACGCCCGGGGGCGCACCCGTCCCCGCGCACCCGGACACGCCCTCCGGGCGACCGTCGCGTAGGGAACCTCGCGGAGCTTTCAACGAACTCCAGGAGCTGACCCCGCGCGGGTCGTCATGCCGCCATGTCTCCATCCGGCACGACGAGACCCCCGGAGGGCTCACCCATGTCCGTCTTCGCCACCCTGGTCGAGCGACTCGCCGACCTGCTCCAGCCGCTGTTCGGCGCCTCCGCGGCCGCCGCCGCGATCGTCCTGTTCACCGCGCTCGTACGCCTCCTCGTCCACCCCCTGTCCCGGGCCGCCGCGCGCGGCCAGAAGGCCCGCACCGCGCTCCAGCCGAAGATCGCCGAGCTGCGGAAGAAGCACGGGAAGAACCCCGAGAAGCTCCAGCGGGCCGTGCTGGAGCTGCACGCCGAGGAGAAGGTGTCGCCGCTGGCCGGCTGCCTGCCCGGGCTGCTCCAGGTGCCCGCGTTCTTCCTGCTCTACCACCTGTTCTCCAGCGACACGATCGGCGGGAAGGCCAACGAGCTGCTCGGCCACCAGCTGTTGGCCGCGCCGCTGGGGGAGCGGTGGGTGGACGCGCTCGACGGCGGTCTCTTCGGCGGGGCCGGGCTCGTGTACGCCGGGCTGTTCGGCGTCGTCGCCTGTGTCGCCGTGTTCAGCTACCGCCTCAGCAAGCGCATGATGGCCGCGAACCCGGTCGTCCCGGCCGGGGACGGGGAGCAGGTGCCGGGGCTGGGGGCGGTGACCAGGGTCATGCCGTTCATGTCGTTCTTCACGCTCGTCACCGTGGCCGTGGTGCCGCTGGCCGCCGCGCTGTACGTCGTGACCAGCACGACGTGGAGCGTCGTCGAGCGGGCCGTGCTGTACCGGTAGCCGGTCTGCTGTACCGGTAGCCGGTCCGGTGTACCGGTAGCCGGTCTGCTCTACCGGTAGCCCGGTAGTGGTCGGTGAGGTGACGGTCCAGTACGTGAACGGGGTATTGCGGAGTGCACGTGCAGCTTGGAGGATCGACCAGTCCTCCGATGGCTGCCCCGCCGCATCCGGGTCACGCGCGTCGGGCGGGCGCCCGCGATCGAGGGAGACGTGATCATGAAGCTGCTGCGAGTCGGTACGGCGGGGGCGGAGCGGCCCGCGCTGCTCGACGCCGAGGGGACCCTGCGGGACCTGTCGGGCGTCGTCGCGGACGTGGACGGCGCGCTGCTCGCCGACGAGGAGGCGCTCGGCCGGATCCGGGCCGCCGCCGACGCCGGCGAGCTGCCCGTACTGGACGCCACCGGGCTGCGGATCGGCCCGCCGCTCGGGCGGATCGGCAAGATCGTCTGCATCGGCCTGAACTACCACGACCACGCCCGCGAGACGGGCGCCGAGCCGCCCGCCGAGCCGGTCGTCTTCATGAAGGCGCCGGACACGGTCGTCGGGCCGAACGACACCGTCCTCGTGCCGCGCGGGTCCCTCAAGACCGACTGGGAGGTCGAGCTGGCCGTCGTCATCGGGCGTACGGCCAGGTACCTGGAGTCCGAGGAGGAAGCCCTCGCGCATGTCGCCGGGTACGCCGTCGCGCACGACGTGTCCGAGCGGGAGTTCCAGATCGAGCGCGGCGGGACCTGGGACAAGGGGAAGAACTGCGAGACGTTCAACCCGCTGGGGCCGTGGCTGGTGACGGCGGACGAGGTGCCGGACCCGCAGGCGCTGTCCCTGAAGCTGTGGGTCAACGGGGAGTTGAAGCAGGACGGCACCACGGCCGAGCAGATCTTCTCGGTGGGGGAGGTCGTGCGGTACCTCAGCCGGTTCATGACGCTGTACCCCGGTGATGTGATCAACACGGGGACGCCGGCGGGGGTGGCGCTGGGGGCGCCCGAGCCGAAGCCGTTCCTTCGCGCCGGGGATGTCGTTGAGTTGGAGATCGAGGGGCTGGGGCGGCAGCGGCAGGAGTTCAAGAACGCGTAGGCGCTCCGCTGGGAGGGCCGGGGAACTGCGGTCGTCTTTCGGCCGCGGGCCGTGTGCGGCTTGTCGCGCAGTTCCCCGCGCCCCTGAAGAAGGTTCCCGCGCCCCTGGTGAGCTCTACTTGAGCAGAGCCGCCAGGTCGCGCCACGCCTTCCTCGGGAGGGCGTCGCGCGGCTCCTCGTTCACCACCTGGAGGGCGATGTGGTCCGCGCCCGCCTCGAAGAAGGCGTCCATCTTGGCGCGGATCGCGGTGTCGTCGCCCCAGGCGAACAGGGCGTCGACCAGGCGGTCGCTGCCGCCGTCCTTCAGGTCGTCCTCGGTGAAGCCGTGCCGGAGGAAGTTGTTGGTGTAGTTCGGCAGGGGGAGGTAGGTCTCCAGGAACTCGCGGGCCAGGGCGCGGGCCCGGGCCGGGTCCGTCTCCGGGACCACCGCGAGTTCGGGGGCGAGCAGGGGGCCTTCGCCCAGGGCTTCGCGGGCGTGGGCGGTGTGCTCCGGGGTGACCAGGTAGGGGATCGCCCCCGCGGAACGGTCGCGGGTCAGCTTCAGGCTCTTCGGGCCGAGGGCGGCCAGGACCCGGCGGTCGGCGGGCATCCCGGCGGCGTCCAGGTCGTCCAGGTACGACACGAGGGCCGAGTACGGACGCCGGTACTGCTCCGCGAGCCTGGCGTGGCTGACGCCGAGGCCGAGCACGAAACGGCCGGGGTGCGCGGACTCCAGCTCGGCGAAGGCGGCGGCGGTGGCGTCCGCCTCGTGCTGCCAGATGCTCTGGATGCTGGTGCCGACGGTGAGCCGGGAGGTCGCCTCGATCAGCGGTGCGGCGTGGGCGGCGGAGGTGTTGCCGCCCAGCCAGACGGCCCCGTAGCCGAGTTCCTCCAGTTCGGCGGCGGCCTCGGCGAGTTCGCCGCGCCGGTCCGGATCCTCCGAGCGCAGGCCCACGCTCCAGATGCCGTACCGGCCGACGGTCTCCTTCAGGGCTGTGGTCATGGGGTGCGATCCCTCCGATTGGGCGCCGTGCTCGATCATGCGTACGCAGGTGCCAACCGGAGGGATCCGGCACGCATTCCGTCCCGCTAGCGGCCGTTGCCGAGGAACTGCTCCAGGGCCTCCACCACCAGGCGGTGGTCCTGGAGTTGGGGCAGCCCGGACACCGTCACCGCGCCGATCACGCCGACGCCCTCGACGGTGATGGGGAAGGAGCCGCCGTGGGCCGCGTACGTGTCGGGGTCGAGGCGCGAGGACTCCTCGAACGTCGTGCCCTTGGCGCGGAAGCGGGCGCCGACCAGGTAGGAGGCGGAGCCGTAGCGCTCGACCACCCGGCGCTTGCGGGCGATCCAGGCGTCGTTGTCCGGGGTGGAGCCGGGCAGCGCCGCGTGGAAGAGCTGCTGGCCGGCGCGGTGGATGTCGATGGCGACCGGGGCCTGCCGCTCCCGGGCCAGCTCCACGAGGAGGGAGCCGAGCGCCCAGGCGTCGTCGTGGGTGAACTGGCGGAAGACCAGGAGGCGTTCCTGCTTCTCCAGCTCCTCCAGGCTCGGGGTGAGCTCCGGGTGGAACTTCGGGGTCAGCTCCTGGCTGTGGGAGGGGTTGCTCTTGTGGGTCACAGGGTCACCGTCACCTTCTCGCGGGCCGAACGACGGGCGGCCTCCAGTACGTCCAGGGCGGCGGCCGCCTCCCGCGCGGTCACCGGGTTCGGGGCGCCCTCCAGCAGGGCTTTCGCCACGGCCGCATAGTAGGCGGGGTAGTCGCCCGGGAGGGTCGGTTCGGGGCGGCCGCCGCCGGTCACCGGGGACTCGCCGGATCCCACGCGGCCCCACAGCGACTCGGGCTCCGCGCCCCAGTCCGGGCCGGGGCGCCGTCCCTCGCGCAGGGCCGCCTCCTGGGGATCCAGGCCGTACTTCACGTAACCGGCCCGCGAGCCCAGGACGCGGAAGCGGGGGCCGAGCTGGGCGGTCGTCGCGGAGACGTAGAGGTGGGAGCGGACGCCGCTCTCGTGCGTGATCGCGATGAAGGTGTCGTCGTCCGTCTCGGCGCCCGGGCGGCGGATGTCCGACTCCGCGTACACGGCCGCCGCCGGGCCGAAGAGGACCAGGGCCTGGTCGACGACATGGCTGCCGAGGTCGTAGAGCAGACCTCCGATCTCTGCCGGGTCGCCGGACTCGCGCCAGCCGCCCTTGAGTTGGGGACGCCAGCGCTCGAAGCGGGATTCGAACCGCTGGACGTCGCCCAGCTCGCCCTCGTCGAGGAGCTTGCGCAGGGTGAGGAAGTCGTTGTCCCAGCGGCGGTTCTGGAAGACGGAGAGGAGCAGGCCGCGCTCCTCGGCCAGGGCGGCGAGCTCGCGGGCCTCGGCCGCCGTGCCCGCGACGGGCTTGTCGACGACGACCGGCAGGCCGGCCTTGAGGGCGGTGGTCGCGAGCGGCACATGCGTCTTGTTCGGGGACGCGACGACGATCAGGTCCAGCTCGGCGGCCCGGTCGAACAGCTCGTCCGGCGAGGCGGCGAGGCGTACGTCCGGGAACTCGGCACGGGCCTGCTGCTGCCGTTCCGGGTTCGAGGTGACCACCGTGTCGAGGGCGAGGCCCTCGGTGGCGGCGATCAGCGGGGCGTGGAAGACGGAGCCGGCGAGGCCGTAGCCGACGAGGCCGACGCGGAGGGGCGAGCCGGGGGCTGTGCCGAGGGGTGTGCCAGTCATGCCACCCACTTTCGCAACGCTGTTGCCAAAGTGCAAGCGCCGGGGACAATGGGTGGCGTGAACAGGGCGGACGACGGTACGGGCGGGGTGGGCGGCATGCGCGGCGGCGGGGGCTGGGGCGGGGCGAACCTGCTCGCCCTGCGCAGCCACAACACCGCGCTGGTGCTCGACCTGCTGCGGACGGCCGGGGCCGACGGCATCAGCCGGCTCGAACTCGCCGAGCGGACCGGGCTCACCCCGCAGGCCGTCAGCAAGATCACGGCCCGGCTGCGGGAGGACGGGCTCGCGGCGGAGGCGGGCCGGCGGGCCTCCACGGGGGGCAAGCCGCGCACGGTGCTGCGGCTGGTGCCCGAGGCGGGGCACGCGGTGGGCGTCCACCTGGACCGGGACGAGGTACGGGTCGTCCTCGTGGACCTGCGGGGGACGGTGGTGGAGGAGCGGCGGTCCGCGCTGGACCTGGGGGCGGGGGCGGAGGCCGTACTGGGGGCGGTGCGGGAGGCGGTCGCCGAGGTGCTGCCCACCGGGCTCGGCAGGGCCGCCCTGCTCGGGGCGGGCGTCGCACTGCCCGGGCCGCTGGACCACGCCCGGGGCGTGCTGCACCGGGTGACCGGATTCCCCGAGTGGGACGGCTTTCCCCTGCGGGACGCGCTGACGGGCCGGCTCGGGGTGCCGGTGGTGGTCGACAAGGACACCAACGCGGCCGCGCTCGGCCTGGCCGCCGGGGGCGAGGGCGGCTCCTTCGCCTACCTGCACCTCGGTACGGGGCTGGGGGCCGGGCTGGTGATCGGCGGGCGCGTGCACCGGGGGGCCCGGACCGGGGCGGGGGAGTTCGGCCATCAAGTCATCCAGTTGGACGGCCCGCCGTGCACCTGTGGCGACCGGGGCTGCGTCGAGGCGCTGTGCCTCGGCGCGGTGGCGCGCGGCGACCTGGAGGAGGCGGCGCGGGTCCTGGGCGCCGGGGCGGCGAACCTGGTCGGCCTGCTGGACATCGACGTCGTCCTCCTCGGCGGCCGTACGGTGGCCGCGGCTCCGGAGGCGTTCGTGCGCGGGGTCGGCGCGGTGCTCGCGGACCGGGCCCGGCGCACGGGCCAGGACGGCGTGCCGGTCCGACTCGCCCCCGGGGGCGGACGGACCGTGGCGGCGGGGGCGGCTCAGCTGCTGCTGGGGCCGGTGTTCGGGCGTGAGGTCGGCTGAGGCGCCGCCGTCCCCGGCCTGGTCGCCGTCCCTGGGGCGACTGCGGCACAACCCTCGCCGGCCCTCGCCCCGACCGCCGCCCCTGGACCGTCCCCGGCATCCGCCCACGCCCCGCCGGGAAAGATCCGGGCCAGGTGATAGTCCAGTACCCTCCGCACGTCCGCGAGGGAACGGCGTTCGTGCAGGACGTCCAGGCCCAGCCCGACGGCCCCCGAGACCAGCAGGTCCGCCTCGTGCGCCCGGTCGATGCCCGGGGCCGTCCGCCCGGTCGTCTCGGCCACGCCGATGATGTCCGCGACGAGTCGTTCGAACGGCTGCTCGGCGGAGAGGAAGACCGCCGCGAGGGCGGGATCGGTCAGGCTTCGCGCGTAGTACGCCGTGAACACGCGCAGGGCGAAGGCGCGCTGGTCGTCCAGCGGCAGGAACTCGTCCAGCACCGCCCGCAGCAGGGCGCACGGGTCCGTCATGTCGTACGGGATGCGCGCCCGGGCCAGCCGCTCGTTCTCCTCGTGCAGCAGGCGCAGCGCGTCCACAAGGAGAGCGTGCTTGGAGTCGAAGTGGTACTGCACGACCCGCAGCGACACCCTCGCCTCGGCCGCGATCCTGCGCATGCTCGCCGCTTCCAGGCCCTGCCCGGCCGCGATGCGCCACACCGCCTCGGCGATCCGCAGCCGCTGCCGCGCCCGGACGTCCGTCGGCCGGGGCACCGGCGGCGTGCCCGGCTCGGGCAGCGGCTGCCGGCGCCGGCGGTAGGCCCGGGCCTGACAGCTCCGGGAGCAGTAGACGGGCGGACGCCCCCGCTCCGGGCGGGCCACGCGCGCGCCGCACACCGGGCACTTCTTTTCGTCACGCATCACCTCACGGTACCGCGCCGAGAAAGTGTGACGTAAAGAAGAAGAGGGGGTGCTGAATAGGGCCAGAGGCTTTCCTTCCGTTGATACGTTCGTAACGTCACCTCGCGCGGAAGGAAGGCCATGAAGTATGACGTCCTGCAAGTCCTCGGCATGGTGGTGCTGGTCGTGAGCGCCCAGGCACTCGTCCGGCTCCTCGTCGACCACGGGGAACGGGGGGTGCTGGGCGACCTGCCCGGCGGTTTCGCCCCGCTGCTGCTGACCTACGCGGCCCTCACCGTCACCGGCGCCGCCCTGACCGGCTGGGCCCACTCCCGCGCCAAGGCCCTCGGGCGTCGCTAGGCGGACACCCCCCTAGGTCCTGTCGGGCCCGAGCCGCGCGCGGGAGCTGTCCGCCGACCGGGCGGTTCCGCGCCGCCGTTCGGGCAGGTTTCCGGCGACATCGGCGCCAGGTCCTTCCATTCCGGCAAGGTCTCAAGTCCATGCGACTCTGCACGCCCGCTCACCTCTGTCTGGCGGCGACCGCCGCCGTCCTGCTCACTGGTGCTCAACCGGCGTACGCGGATGACCCGGCGCCCGCCTGTGCCGCGCCCGACGACCACACCTTCCCGCTCACCACCCGCATCCACGGCGGGCCCGACTCCTACACGGCCGGGGGCGGATTCGGGACCTGGTACGTCGAGCTGACCAACACCACCGACCGGACCTGCTCGGGCATCCACCCCGTCGTCGTGCTCGTCGACGACCGGCGCGCCCTGGAGCCGTCCCAGCCGCGGCTGGAGTTCTTCGAGGGCGCGCGGGCCCGTCCCGTGCGGTTCGAGAAGACCGGCGAGGACGAACTCGTCGGGGCGTTCGCGGACGACGCGGGAGGCTTCGGCGGGTTCACCGTCGGCCCGGGCAGGACCGTCACGGTGAAGGTGCGGCTCGCGGTCACCTCGGACGCCGTCGCCAACGACGTCACCGCCAACGCGGCCGTCGTACAGCGGCACGACGACGACGGCGACTGGGTGGGGCAGTCCAACGACTACCGGTTCGCCGTCGAGGGCGGCGGGGCGGGGGACGACGGCGGCACCGGCACCGTGCCGGAGGGCGACGCCACCGCCCCGCCCCGCGAGGACCGGTTCCCGTTCGCCGAGGAGCTGGCCCGGACCGGATCCGGCGGCCGGGTCGCCGCGGCCGCCGCGGCCCTGCTGCTCGCCGGGGGCGGGGCGCTGCTCCTCGCGCGCCGCCGTCACTGAACCGCCGTCCCGCCTGTCGGGATGCCATGAGCGGCCCATTCCGCAAGATCCCGCCACTGTTTAGGCTGGGGCGACGCAGGACCGCGTACGGCAGGGAGATCCCGCACATGGCAGACCGCAAGCCCATCGAGTCGTGGCTCACCGACATGGACGGGGTGCTCATCCACGAGGGCGTCCCGATCCCCGGCGCCGACGCCTTCCTGAAGAAGCTGCGCGAGTCCGGGAAGCCCTTCCTGGTGCTCACCAACAACTCGATCTACACCCCGCGCGACCTGCACGCCCGGCTGCGCCGCATGGGCCTGGAGGTGCCGATCGAGAGCATCTGGACCTCGGCCCTGGCCACGGCCCAGTTCCTGGACGACCAGCGGCCGGGCGGCTCCGCGTACGTCATCGGCGAGGCCGGGCTGACCACCGCGCTGCACGACATCGGCTACATCCTGACCGACCACGAGCCGGACTACGTCGTCCTCGGCGAGACCCGCACGTACTCCTTCGAGGCCATGACGAAGGCGGTCCGGCTCATCCTCGGCGGCGCACGCTTCATCTGCACCAACCCGGACGAGACCGGCCCGTCCACCGAGGGCCCGCTGCCCGCGACCGGCGCGGTGGCCGCGCTGATCACCCAGGCCACGGGCAAGAAGCCGTACTTCGCGGGCAAGCCGAACCCGCTGATGATGCGGACCGGGCTGAACGCCATCGGGGCGCACTCCGAGACCAGCGCGATGATCGGCGACCGCATGGACACCGACGTGCTGGCCGGCATGGAGGCCGGGATGCAGACGTTCCTGGTGCTCACCGGCCTGACCCGGCCCGACCAGGTCGACGGCTTCCCGTACCGGCCGTCGCAGGTCGTGGACTCGATCGCGGACCTGGTCGACCGGGTCTGAACCCGGCCCCGGCGGACGGCGTCCCGGGACCCAAACCCGTCGTCACCCGTACGGAGCAGCCGCCGCGTCCCTGCGGATGCGGTCGGCGACCGCGCGGGGGAGGCTCCAGGCGTCTGGAGGTTCACGATGGGTTCCCTGAGAGTCACTCTCTGCACGACCGTCCTGGCCGCGGCCGCCCTGACCCCGGCGGCGTACGCGGCGGACACGGGGGGCGTCTCGGTGATCCCGGCGACCCCCGCGCCCGGCAGTGACGTCACGCTCCGCGTGACCGGCTGCGCGCAGCGGACGGCCGTCGCCGCGTCGGCGGCGTTCGTCGCGGACGCCCGGCTCACCGTCACCGTCACCGACGGCGACCGCGAGCTGGTCGGCGAGAGCCGCGTCCGCTCCACGCTCACGGCGGGGACGTACGCCGTGAAGGTCACCTGCGGGGACGCCGAACGGACCGGCACGCTCACCGTCCGGGACGGCGACCGGCGGCGCGCCGCCGTTCCGGGAGCCGGCGGGCAGTCGGCCGCGTCGGGGGACGGCGGGCACTCAACCACATCCGGGGACGACGGGCAGTCGGCCGCATCGGGAGCCGGCGCCGAATCGTCCGGGCCCGAGGTGTCCGGGCCCGAGGTGTCCGGGCCCGAGGCGTCCGGGCCCGAGGACTCCGAGCTCCAGGCGTCCGGGCCCGAGGCGTCCGGGCCGCCGAGCCCGCACGCCTCCCCCGTCGCCCCCGTGCAGGCGGGCGGTGGCGGCGCCGCCGACCTGGTCGCCGCCGAGGAACGCGGGGCCGGGCCGGGCACGGCCCAGGGCGTGACCGGCCTGGTGCTCGCGGGAGTGGCCGCGGTGGTCGTCGCGCTGGGCGGTGTCCGCCGGAGCCGCAGAACGGACTGACCATGTCCGACCAGGAACAGAGGTTCTCCGCGGGCACCGGCCGCCTGCTGGCCGGCGTGGCCTGGGTGGTGCTGCTGCTCGGGCTGTGGCTGTGGGGCCGCGAGGTCACCGACGTACGGCACGGCATGTCCGCCCCCACCACGGGCGACATGGCGGCGGCCGGCCGGCCCCCGGACGTGAAGCTGCCCCCCGCCCACCGCCCCCTCGCCGACGCGCTGCCGCAGCGCGTCGACATCCCCGGGCTCGGCGTCCAGGCACCCGTCGTGGCGCGCGGCCTGGACGCGCGCGGGGCGCTCGACCCGCCGCCGTACGACCAGCCGGGCGTGGTCGGCTGGTACGCGGGCGGCGTGGCCCCCGGGGCGCCCGGCACCGCGCTCCTGGTCGGCCACGTCGACACCGACACCCGCCCGGCCGTCTTCTACAAGGTCAGCGCCATGCGGCCGGGCCAGACAATCCGGGTGATCCGGGCCGACGCCAAGGTCGCCGAGTTCACCGTCGAGTCGGTCCAGGTCCTCACCCGCGACCGCTTCGACGCCCACCAGGCGTACGGCCCACGCCAGTCGGGCCGGGCCGAGCTGCGGCTGGTCACCTGCGGCGGCAGCTTCGACCGCACGACCCGCAGCTACACGGCGAACGTGGTGGTGTCGGCGTACCTCACGGGAACCGGCCTGTGAGGCGCCCACCCAGCCCGGTCGACGGCCCGCTCCCCCTGAAGCCGCCGACCGGGCCGGTCCTCGACCGCGCGCGCACGGGCCGCGGGAGTGACCCGGCGAGCTGCGCGGGAGGCCGCGGGAGCACGGTGGGTGAATCTCTGGCCGGAGGCCGGGCCCGGCTGAGAAGACTCTAGAACCAAAGGGCCGCCCGGGCCTAGAGGTTGAATAACGCCAAGTCCCGACACGGTGGCTCTGCGTCATCCGCGCAGGTCGGGTTCGGCCTCGTGGGTGCCGCGGGACGTATGTCAGGATTGAGACTTGGAACGGTGCACCCAAGGGGGAGTTGGATGTACGGCAGCAGGGGGGAAGGGGCGTCCGCGGGGAGGCGGATGTCCGCGGTGGTGCTGGGGGCGGCACTGCTGATCACGGGGTGTTCCTCGGACGACGGGGGAGACGAACCGGACAAGAGCGCCGGATCGGGCGCAGGGATCACGCAACAGCCCAAGGAGACCGCCCCGTTCTGGGTCAACCCGGACGGCACCGCGGCCCGGCAGGTCGCCGCCCTGGAGAAGTCCGGCAAGAAGCAGGACGCCGAGGAGATCCGCAAGATCGCCGAGCAGCCGGTCGCCGAGTGGATCGGCCCGGACAACCCCCAGGAGCAGACCCGGGGCTTCACCGAGGCCGCCGACAAGGCGGGCCGTACGGCCCTGCTCGTCCTCTACAACATCCCGCACCGCGACTGCGGCCAGTACTCCCAGGGCGGCGCCGCCGACGGCAACGCCTACCGCGAGTGGGTCGACGGCGTGGCCGCGGGCATCGGCGACCGGCCGGCCACGGTCATCCTCGAGCCGGACGCCCTGCTCCACCTCGTGGACGGCTGCACCCCGGAGCAGTTCCACGAGGAGCGCTACGACCTCCTCAAGGGCGCCGTCGCCAAGCTGAAGTCCCTGAAGAACACGAAGGTCTACCTCGACGCGGGCAACGCCGGCTGGCAGAACCCCGACCAGATCTTCGAGCCCCTGAACCGCGCGGGCATCGCCCAGGCCGACGGCTTCTCGGTCAACGTCTCCAACTTCTACTCCACCGAGGACTCCATCGCCTACGGCAAGCAGCTCTCCGCCAAGGTCGGCGGCAAGCACTTCGTCATCGACACCAGCCGCAACGGCAAGGGCCCGTACACCGAGGGCAACCCGGACGAGCGCTGGTGCAACCCGCCCGGCCGCGCCCTCGGCGAGACCCCGACGACGAAGACGGCCGACCCGCTGGTCGACGCCTACCTGTGGGTCAAGCGGCCCGGCGAGTCGGACGGCGAGTGCAAGGGCGGCCCGAAGGCGGGCCAGTGGTGGGAGGACTACGCGCTGAAGCTGGCGAAGGCCAGCTCCTAGCAGACGTCCTCGACCTGGTCGGGGTCGACCGCCACCTCCCTCTCCCTCTCGGTCAGTTCCCGCTGCGCGAGGCTGCACAAGCGGTCGGCCCACCGGTCGGGGTCGAGGGGGACCACGGAGGTTCGTGACCCGTCGATCATGGTCAGGTTCCTGCCGTCGGTGCTCGGGGAGAGGACCGATCCGTAGCCGACGTAGTAGCGGTAGGTGTCCTGGCGGTCGGTCACGTCCCAGACGACCTGTTCGCCGGCGGCGGTGGTGGTGTGGAGCCCGCGGTTGCCGAGGAAGCGGCCGAGATAGTAGACGCCGTTGGTGGTGAGGGTCTGTTTCCAGACCTTCTTCCGCACGTCCCACAGGTGCACCGAGCCGCCGGCATACTGCACGGCGAGCAGCTTTCCGTCGGGGGAGAGGCTGAAGGAACGGATCGGCCGGTCGCGTCGGCCGTCGGGATCCTTCTCGAACCACTTCGTGAACTCGCCGGTGGTGAAGTCCCAGACCCCGACCTCCTCCAGCGTGCGCACCAGTGCCTGCGGTTTGCCGGGGACGGCGGTGGCGAAGGTGCCCGCGGCTTCGTTGGCGAGTTGCTCGGCTGCCTGGGCCCTGGGCTGGTAGGTCTCACCGTCCGGCTTGCCGGTGTCGAGCCGCCAGCGGGAGACGTACGACAGTCCCGAGATCACGGCATGGTCGTCGTCGGAGAAGCTCAGGTTGATCCAGGACGGGACGAGCCCTGTGGTGGGGTCCGGGCCGGAAGCCGTGATGCCCTCGGGGGCGGGCAGTTCGAGGACGTGCTCCTCCCTGAGCGAGTTGCCCTCGATCCGCCAGACGAGGACCGTCCGCTCGTCCTGGGCGATGGTCAGCATCCGCCGTCCGTCCGGGCTGAAGGCCGCGTACATACGGGCCAGCGGCCGGGACGGACGCGCGGTCGCGAGGAGGCGGTGGTCGGCCAGGTTCCACAGCTGGAGTCCGGTGCCCTTGGAGTCGACGACGGCCATCCTGCCGCTCGGCCCGTCCGGTGTGCGGATGCGGTTGAGCAGGGCGTTGGTGTCGAACGAGGTGGGCGGCCGGACCCGTACGGTGACGATGCTGCCGCCGACCGCGACGGCCGCGCGCAGGTCATTGGGAGGCCCGGCGAGCGCGACCGCGGGGGAGTTCGCCCTTCCGGTGACGTTCTGGTCCTCCGGAGCGGTGGCGGGTGCGTCGAACGTGGCCGGCCAGCCGTTCTCCAGGTCGAGGACGAGGAACCGCGTCCGGCCGAGGTCCGTGCCGATACGGCCGGTGGGGTTGACGAGGTAGCGACCCGAGGCGTCCAGCCGGGGCGTGTTGAGCGGGCACAACCCCTGGAAGCTGCTGTTGCTCCAGTTCCGGAACCGCTTGGGCGATGAACCCAGCCGCCACGCCTCGAGCACCCCTTGGGTGGTGCAGGTGACCAGGACGGCGCCGTTGCCGCTGACCGTCGCGGAGGCCGTGACCTGCTCGCCCCAGGGGCGGTTCAGCGTGCCGCTCTCGAACTGCCAGGAGACCAGCCGGCCCCGCACGTCGTCCACGGCGGCGTCCTTGGGCACGATCCGCGCCACCACCGTGCCGTCCGCGCCGAACCAGGCCTGTGCCGCGTCCCAGTCCTTCGGCGGGACGAGCGTACGGCCCGTGCGGCGGCCGTCCTCCGCGTTCCAAACGAGCACGCCCTCGCGGGGAATCGCGGCGAGGATCCGCTTCCCGTCCCCGTCGAAACGCAGGTCGTGGACTCCGCGCGGATTCTCCTCGACCGCCTTGCCTTCCCGGAGGGTGATGAGCCGCGGGACATCCGAGGAGGACGGCACCCCGAGGGAGATCACGCCCCAGTCGGTCGCCCGGGCCACGGTCCGGCCGTCGGGTGAGACCGCGATACGTTCGTTGTTGCTTCGCTTCGTGAACTTGACGGGCTTGGGCCGGGCCGTGCCGCGCAGGTCCATTTTCACGAAGTCGCCGTTGGCCAGCACGGCGTACGCGAACGTGCCGTCCTCCGTGAGCGCCACGTCCTCGACCTCGTTACGCCCCTCCATCACCACCCGCTCCACATCCTGCAACCGCAGATACTGCGCCAGCAGCGCGGAACGGGCGTCCGGCCGCGCCTCCGCCCGGTACGCCCCGACCGTGTACAGCGAAGACACCGTCAGGGACGCGCCGTCCAGACTCGCGGCCTGCTGCGCCAGCCGGTCCGAGGCGAGGCGCCGCTGCTCCGTCAGCAGGTTCAGATACAGCACGGACACCACGGCCGCCGCCACCACGGACAGGACGGTGACGACGGCCCACAGCATCCGCAGATACCGCTTCCGGCGCTCGGATCTCGCGGCCTCGGCCGTCTTGCGCTCCCGCAGCCGGACACTCGCCTCGATGAACTCCCGGTCCTCATCGGTCAGTTCGCCCGGACGGTCGGCCAGCCACCGCTCCGCCACCGGAAGCGCCGGATCCTCCAGCAGCAGCCCGTCCGGCCGCCCGGCCCGCCACCAGCGGCTCCGGTCGTAGCGGAGTTCGCCGCGCCAGGTGAGGAACGTACGGTCGTTCTCCACCTGCTCGGCCAGGGGCTGCCAGTGCTCGATGAGGGCCTCGTGGGCCAGCTCGACCGTCTCGCCGCGCTCGGGGTCCGCGCCGAGGACGAGGACCCGGGCCTCGGCCAGCTCGCGGGCGATGGCCCACCGCTCCTCGCCCGCGTCACGGCGGGCGAGCCGGGCGCGCAGGGCCGTGCCGCTGCCGGGCGGGACCTGGACCAGCGCGCGCAGCAGCCCGGTCGCGGCCTCCGGCGTCGCCCCGTGCAGCGCCCGCTGCCACGCCGAGTCGGCCCGGCTGCTCAGCACGCCGCCCAGGCCGCCCAGTTCGCGGTAGGTGTCGAGGCGGAGCCGACCGCCGACCTGCCGGTCCCACAGGGTGGTCAGGACGAAGCCGAGCAGCGGCAGGGCGCCGGGGCGGCCCGCCGCGTCCTCGATGAGCCGGTCGGCCAGTCCGCTGTCGTACTCCACACCCGGGAAGGCCCGCAGCGGCAGCCTGACCACCTCGGTGAGCTGCTCGCGGGTCATCAGGCCCAGCTGGTGCGCGGGCGCCCCGCCGACCAGGCGGCTCAGCTCCGGGTGGCGCAGGGCCGCGTCCTGGAAGTCGGTCCGCAGCGCCACCAGCACCGCCACGCCGGGGTGGCGGGCGGCGTCGAGGAGCGCGTCCACCAGGGCGCGCAGCTCCTCCTCGGGGCGCAGCAGCAGCGCCTCCGCCTGGTCGACGGCCAGCACGAGCCCGCGAGCGGACCGGTGCTCGCGCAGGGCCTCCCGGACCGAGGTGGCGTCCGGCAGACGGCCCTCCGCGCGCAGGGTGACGACCTCCACGTCCCGTTCCTTCAGACGGGGCAGTACGCCCGCCATGAGCAGGGAGGACTTGCCGGAGCCGGACGGGCCGGTCAGGGTCACGCAGCCCTCGGGCGTCCCGTGCGGGCACAGCAGGCCGGTGACGGCGTCGACGTCCTCGTCCCGGCCGAAGAAGTGCGCGCTGTGCTCCTCGGTGTACGGGCGCAGTCCGGGGAAGGGGGAGGAGGGCGCGAGGAGTTCGGCCAGGGTGGGCAGTTCGTCGAGGATCGTGCGGGTCGGGATGCAGAAGCTCTGCCCCCGGTGCGCCGGCGAGATCGAGGCGACGATGCCGACGACGGCACCGAGGTCGGCGTCCCACACGGCGGCGCCGCTGAAGCCGGGCTGGATCGGGTCGCTCTGGCCGTCGAGCGGGGACATCTGCAGGCGGCCCGTGCTGGTGCGGGCGCGGAGGCGGGCGGTGTGCCAGCCTCCGCCCGTGTCGTCCCTGGGCAGTCCGAAAACGATGGCCGGATGGTCCCAGACGTCCCGGGGCGCCACCATGACGACGGGCCGGGCCTCGGGCAGCGGGCGGGCCAGCGACAGGACGGCCACGTCCCCGGTGCCGTTCGCGCGCACCGGCGCCCAGTCGCGGACGACGGCCTCCACCGACTCGCCCTCCCGGAGGACGAGGGTGACGCGCACGAGCCCGTCGGGCCGCTCCTGCCGCCGCTCCGGCAGGCCCAGCGCGTCCAGCACGACATGGGCGCAGGTCAGCACCAGGGTGGGCGCGATGACCGCCCCCAGGCCGCCGATGTGCCCGTCCGCGCCCATGACCTGGACGGTCGCGGCGGCCAGGACCTCCTCGGCCACCGGACCCGACGTGGTCGACTCGGTCATCTCCCGTTTCCCCCGCCACCGTTGACCACACGTGCCGATCTCGTACCGAGAGCACACCACGTGCCCTGTGCAGGTCAAGCCCGTTTCCCGTCAACGGCCCTCGCGGGAGGACATGCGAAAGGGGCGCCCTCCACACCGGAGAGCGCCCCAACCGATCGACGTCTAGGGCACCTTGACCCACTGCGCCTTGCTCGGCGTCCCCCGGTCGTCCGTCACGAACAGCATGTACCAGCCCGCCTGGACCAGGTTCCGGTTCTCCGGCATGGTCACCGTCAGCTTGTCGCCGGACGCCTCGAAGTCCAGCGCGATGGACCGCTGGTCGACGTCCGTGACGTGCGTGGCGGCGCTCGGCCGGATCAGCCGGACCTTCTTGACCTTCGCCGCGTCCGACGAGGTGAACGTCCCCGTCCCGCCGCGCTCGATGGTCTGCGGCCCGCCCGACAGCGAGGGCCGGTCGCCGTCGCCGTAGAGGTACGGCGGGGTGTAGATCTCGATGCGCTGCTCGAACTTGCCCGGCTTGGTGTTGGCCTTGTCGGCGTACAGCGAGTCGGAGCCGAAGAACATCACGCGCCCGTCGGGCAGCAGGATCGATCCGGAGTGGTAGTTGCGGCCGACCAGCGGGTCGGCGACCCGCTTGAGTTCGTTCTTCTCCGTGTCGTACAGCCGCGCCTCGAAGATGTTGGAGTCGCTGCGGCCCCGGTAGTCCTCCGAGCCGCCGGAGATCAGCACGCTGTCGTCGGGCAGGATCGAGGCGTTCGGGTAGCGCGTGCCCTTGTCGAGCGAGGGGCCGTCCACGAAGCGCGGGGCGTCGTCCTTCAGGTCGACGATCCGGGTCTTCTCGCTGGACTCCTGGGACTCGCCGACGCCACCGCCGCCGATCACCATGTACTTCTCGTCCTGCGCCGGCGGCAGCAGCACCGTGCCGGACGTCTCCATCAGCTTGGGGTCGCTCAGCCCGGGCACCTTGGTGAACTTGTTGCTGTCCACGTCCCAGATGCCGGGGTCGCGGCCCACGTTGTCCGGCCCGTAGCCCGCGTTGGAGCCCGAGTAGAAGACCTTGCCGTTCTGCATGAGGAACAGCGCCGGGTAGGTCGGGAACTGCCGGACCTTGTCGGTGTAGGTCCACTTCTTGGTCTTCGGGTCGAAGATCTCGTTCTTGCCCGGGACCAGCTGGCCGATGTCGTCGAGGCCGGAGACGCTGAGGATCCTCCCGTCGCTCAGGGTGGTGAGCGTGGGGTACCAGCGGGCCTCCTTCATCGGGTCGACCTTGATGTACTTCTCGGCCACGGGGTCGAACTCGAAGGCGTCCCGGATCCCCTGGAAGTCCTTCTTGTCGAGGGCGAGCTTCTGCGCGATGCCGTAGGTGTTGCGCGCGTCGGCGCCCTTCAGGCCGTGCACGCGGTAGTTGTCCTGCGTGCCCGTCTCGAACTTCTTGCCCCGCTTCTGCGCCTCGACGTAGATCCGGCCGAGGCCGGGGTCGTTGCGCAGGAACTTGCCGGTCGCCTTGTCGAAGACCTTCTTGGCGCGCGGCACGAGCACCGGGTCCTTCGAGACGAAGGTCTTGCCGTTCTCCTTGCCCGTGAACTTCGTGCCGGCGGGCAGCGTGATCGGCTTGTCCGGGTTCTCGTTGTGGACGATCATCAGGCCGCCGGCCTTGGTGACGTCACCCTTGAGCTTCTCGTACCGCTTGGTGCCGCCCGCGATCAGCAGGTTGCCGTTGGCGAGCTGGGTGTGGCCGGTGCAGAACAGGTCGCTGGGCGTGGGGACCTTCTTGATCGTGCCCTTGACCGGGTCCCAGATGCGGGTGTCGAACTTCTTCGCGTCGAAGTTGTCCTGGTTGTTGCCCGACCCCGCGACGAGCAGCACCTTGCCGGTGCGCAGCAGCGCCGCGTGGATCGTGTTCTGCCGGTACTCCTCGGGAAACTCGATGATCTCCCACTTGCCGTTCGCGGCCTTGTACTCCGGCTGGTTGATCTTGTACTGGTGGTATTTCTCGGTGCTGAAGCGGTAGAGCCACGGCCCGTTCATCCCGGCCAGCGCGAGTACCACCGCCGTGCCGATCGCGAGTCGACGGGCCCGGCGGCGGCCTGCACGGTCGTTCATTCCTTACGTCCCCCAAGTCCACCAAGGGCGATCTGCATGGTCTGGTCGGTTCCCCCGACCTCCCCGTTGCCGCCAGGGGTGGCGGCCCAACTGGGCTTGTTCTGCGGGGCGTGCGGCGCCTGCTGCTGCGGGATGGGCAGCGGCTGCGTCCGGTGCGGCCCGGTAGGGTCCTGCGGCTGCTCCGCGGCGTGGCGGCCGGGCTTCTTCGCGTCCTGCCGCAGCTGCCAGCGCCAGGCGAAGATCGGCGAGGCGGTGATGAGCAGCGCGAACGTCGCCCAGATGATCATCGCGGGGTGGGAGTTCCCGAAGACGAAGCCCGCCGCGATCGAGGCGGCGAAGATCAGGATGAAGTACCAGTGGTAGCGGAACGTGGCGAACCAGCGGTCCGGGCTCGCCGAATCGCCCTTGGGGGTGACCACGAACTTGCTCTTGCGCCGCAGCACCGAGTCGATCAGCGCCTTCGCGTACAGCGGCGCCGACAGCGCGGACATCACCATGCCGGCCACACCGCCGGAGCCCTCCGGCTCGTGCGGCGAGACGTTGTGCCGGCGGTTCCAGACGTAGAGGCCGATCTGCAGGGCGGAGGCGTTGCCGTAGAGCATCAGCCAGACCGCCGGGTCGATGTTCACACCCGAGGCGCCCAGGCCCAGGAACAGCGCACAGCTGAGCGCCGCCAGGATCCAGTTCAGGGCCGACATCGGGTAGAAGATGATCATCATGGTGTAGTTGAAGAGCTTGCTCGGCGGCAGCGAGTACCAGCCCTTCCAGTACTGCCCGATGATCGTCTCGTACGTCCCTCGCGACCAGCGCATCTGCTGGGTGAAGAAGTCCGTCCAGGCGCTCGGGCCCTCACCGACCGCGAGCACGTCCGGCGTGTACACCGAGCGCCACTTCTTCCCCGTCGCCGGGTTCTTGTGGCGGTGCATCTCGAAGCCGGTCGCCATGTCCTCGGTGATCGAGTCGTACAGGCCGCCGATCTGCTTCAGCGCCTTGATGCGCACGGCGTTGGAGGTGCCGACGAACATCGGGGAGCCGTAGCGGTTGCCGGCGCGCTGGATCAGCGCGTGGAAGAGGAACTGCTGCGACTCGGCGGCCTTGGTGATGGGGTTGTCGTAGTTGCCGTAGACCTGCGGGCCGATGACGAAGCCGACGTCCGGGTCGCGGAAGAAGCCGAGCATCCGCTCCAGGTAGTTGGGCAGCGGCACGTGGTCGGTGTCGACCGAGGCGAAGAAGTCGTAGTCGTCGCCGTGGGCTTCCAGCCAGGCGTTGTAGTTGCCGTGCTTTGTCTTGGCGCGGTGCGGGCCCTTGGCCTGGTTCCACTTCGCGACGCCCTTGCGGGAGAAGTGGTGCACGCCGAGGCGCTCGCAGACCGCCTTCACCTCGGGGTCGTCGCCCTCGTCGAGCAGCCACACGTGCATGAGGCCCCGGTGGCGGATCTTCACCGCGGCCTCGAGCGTCTTCGTCACCATCTCCAGCGGCTCCTTGCCGGGCACGAAGGAGGTGAGGAAGGCCACTCTGGTGCCGACCTCGGGCACCACCGGGATCGGGTCGCGGGCGACCAGCGTGGCGTGCGCGTTGGACAGCACGTTCATGCAGCGGAAGAACTCGATCAGGCCGATCGAGACGAGCATGACGACGTCGAGCGCCGGCAGCCAGTCGAAGGCCGGGTAGTCGCGCTCGGTCCAGTGCTCGGGCTGCAGCAGCCAGAACAGCAGCACCAGGGACAGTACCGGGGCCGCGGCCAGCATCAGGGCGACCCGGATGCGGTGCGGCTCCTGCGAGATCAGCGAGCGGTACTGCACCTTGTACGGCTTGCCCGGATCGGGCTGGGTGAGGGGACCCGCGAGCCGGCTGTAATGCTCGTAGTCGTATCTCGGCAGCGTCTTCTTGATCCGCCGGAATGTCCCCGTGGTGCTCATCCGATGCGTCGGCACCCTGAGCTGGGTGGTCTGGGACGGGTCGTGGTCCTGCCGGGCGCCCGTCGGCCTCGACGTCATGAGTCATCCCCCCACACGCGGAACAGCCGCGTGTTTCGTCGCTTCCTACCGTCTGCGACAGGTCCCCCTCGACCTTCACAGACGTATCAGTGGTGGGTCGCTGTCACCACGTCATCCACACCCTATAGACACGGCAACGCGACCTTCCGGTTGCATGATGCCCCCCTCGGCATCGCTTCATGAACGGGGCCCCTACCCCCGCTCGATCCGCAACCGGCTCCGAATCCCCCCAACTGCCGCGAAACCGCAGCATCTTGAAAAACCAGATAACCAGGGTTCTACGGCGTTCATCATGATCGCAAGATGCGAAACGCGGTGTTTACCGGTCATACGCGTTCATTGTGGCGGGTGTGGGGACTCTGTGGAGCCGGTGTGGACAGGCGGGCGCGGATGTTGCCGAAGTGCTCCCTTATGGCCTCCTCCGCCCGCATCGAGTCGCCGGACCGGACCGCGTCGAGGATCTCCCGGTGCTGCCGGCAGGTCACCTTCGGGTCCTGCGGCTCGCCCCCGAGGTCCGTGCGGACCCGGTGGAAGGCGTCCCAGAAGGCTTCCAGGACCTCGCTCAGCAGCACGTTGTCCAGCCCCCGGTAGAGGGTGGCGTGGAAGGCCCGGTCGGTCTCGGCGAGGCCGGCTCCGCGCGCGGCCTGCTCTTCCATACGGTCGACGAGCGCGTCCAGTTCAACGAGGTCCGCGCGCGGTATCCGCCCCGCGAGCCGGGAGACGAGCCCGGTCTCCACGGCCTCGCGGAGTTCGAGCAGCTGGAGCAGGGAGTCCTCGCCCCGGTAGTGCCCGGCGACCGTGCGGAAGGCGAGGCCCTCGATCATCGGTGCGAGTGACATCGGGCCGACATACGTCCCGAACCCGTGCCGGATCTCCACGATGCCCATGGCCTGGAGCGCCTTCAGCGCCTCCCGCACCGAGTTCCGGCTCGCGCCGAGGTACTCCATCAGCTCGGGCTCGGTCGGCAGCGGGGCCCCGGAGGCCAGCCGGCGGTCGATGATGAGCTTCTTGATCCGCTCCTGGAGGTCACGCGCTGCCATGGCGAGAGGGTATCCGGCCAATCGCACGGTGGGCCGGGTTCCGGCCATACAGGGGAGGCACGCGGGGGCAGCGGGCATACAAGAAGGCCCCTCGCTTCCACGAGGGGCCTTCCGGTCGGTGCGATCGAGCCACGCCGCGCTTCGGTCCCGGGGCGCCGTGACGCCGAGGGGAGGGGGTGTGGGTGGCGGAGCCCCCACGGCGCGCTGCGGAGCCGCGCAGAAACGACGATGGCGGCTTGCGTTCGCGTTGTCTGCGAACACAAGCCGCCACCGGCATCGTGCGCCGCCAGGGACTCGAACCCCGGACCCGCTGATTAAGAGTCAGCTGCTCTAACCAACTGAGCTAGCGGCGCCTGCTGACGTCGTAACTCTACAGGACGTCCGAGGGTGCTCCCGACCACCGCCCTGGGGCCGGGGCGGCTCCCGGAAGGCCCCCGCGTACATCATTCGGACCGTCAGCATGCGCGTGCGGAAGACAGTTGCGAAACTGACGACGCGCGCCCGGACGTGCACGGGTGCCGCATTTTCCGCCGGAAGTGTGAGGGGAATCGCATGGAGTCTCCGGTATTCGAGGAAATCGACCCCGCGAGCGACTGCGACTGCCCCGGCTGCGTCCACTGGCGCCGCGTCCTGCCGCATTCCCCGGCCGGCCGCACCACCGCCCACCCGGCCGCGCACCGCGCCCTCGCCCTGGCCGCCGCGGCGTCCGCCGCACTCGGCGCCGGGCATGCCGCACCGGCCGCCGCCGCCCCGCACGCCCCTCACCGCCAGGGCGTTTCCGCAGGTGAGGAGCCTGAGACCCCACAGGGCGAGAAGGCCCCGCTGCACGGCCCCGGAGGTCGGCCCGCCAAGCCCGCGGCCGGCCCCAAGCGCTCCGCCATCACCCGCGCGGAGATCATCAAGCGGGCCAAGACCTGGGTCGCCGCGAAAGTGCCGTACAGCATGACCGCCTACTGGTCCGACGGTTACCGGCAGGACTGTTCGGGCTATGTCTCGATGGCCTGGCAGCTGCCCCGGAACGAATGGACGGGCAATCTCGCCCAGTACGGGGAGCGGATTTCCAAGGAGGAACTCCAGCCGGGCGACATTCTGCTGTTCCACAATGCGTCCGACCCCGACAAAGGCTCGCACGTCACCATTTTCGGCGGCTGGACGGACTACACGCACAGCTACTACATCGCCTACGAGCAGACCCGCCCGCACACCCGCCGGCAGTCCACCCCGTACGCGTACTGGAGCGATTCCGACCAGTACGTCCCCTACCGCTACAAGAACGTCGCCCTTCAGGAGCCGGAGCCCGAGCCCGAGCCGGACAGCGGGAAGCCCGGCGCCCCGGCGGCCACGCCCTACCCGGGAGCGGCGTATTTCGGCCCCGGCGCGCACAACAAGTACGTCACGCTGCTCGGCCGCATGCTCGTCGCGCGCGGGGCCGGGGCCGCCTACGCCTCGGGTCCGGGACCGCGCTGGACGGACGCGGACCGGCGGGCGACCCGGGCCTTCCAGCTGGCCCAGGGCTGGACCGGCGCGGACGCGGACGGCCTGCCCGGGCCGCGCACCTGGGAGCTGCTGGTCACGGGCCGGGGCAAGGACGTGAAGGACGGGGCGGTCGGACCCCCGCCCTCCTCGCACGGTGTCCCCGGCTATCCCGGCCGGGCGATGTTCCGGCCCGGCGCCAGCAACACGTACGTCACCCGGCTCGGGAGGCAGCTGGTGCGCAAGGGATTCGGCAGGTTCTACACCGTCGGGCCGGGGCCGCGCTGGGGCGAGGCGGACCGGCGTGCCGTCGAGGCCTTCCAGCGCACCCAGGGCTGGCGGGGTGGCGCGGCGGACGGCTACCCGGGGCCGGAGACCTGGCGCCGGCTCTTCTCGTAGGCCCGGCCGACGGGTCCCGAACCCCGGTCGGGCCCTTCCGGCGGGTCCCGCACCCGGCACCGGGAACCATCAGTGACGCATCTGGCGCGGAGGCTGGAGGCACGCATGAGTACGACCACTTCCCACACGTCCGAGCCCGACGGACCGGCCGAGGGGCCGGCCCGGCCCACCCGGCTCATCCAGAACGAGGCCACCACCGAGATCCCCGTCCACCTGCTGTTCCGTGACGACCCCGACCCGGCCACGGTGGCGCTCAAGCCCGCGGTGGTGAGCCGCAGGCAGGGCACGGGGGAGCAGCCGCGCCTGCGGCGCGCGGTCGCCGCGGCACCGCGGCCCGTGCCGCAGGTCGACCCCGACCTGGTGGAGCGGCCGGCCCGGGTGCTGCCCGGTGCGGCGGGCGTGCTGGCCGGGGCGTGCGGGGCGGCCGGCTGCGTGGCCACCTCCTGGTGGGCCGGGGTGCTGCCACCGCTCGCCCTGGAGGCGCTGCGGCTGCCCGCGCACGCCGGGGCCGGGCTCGGCCCCGCGCAGTGGGCGGCGTACGCGGGAGCCGTGGCGCTCGTGCTGTTCGGGTTCGGCGGGCTGGCCCGGGGCCGCACCGGGCGGGCCTGGGTGCTGGACCTGTTCGGCCGCTACCGGGGGACCGTCCGGCGCTCCGGCCTGCTGTGGGTCAACCCGCTGCTGCTGCGGCGCCGGGTGGACGTGCGGCTGCGGCACTGGCGCAGCGAGCCGGTGCCCGCGGCCGACGGAGGCGGTGTCGCGCTGCGGGTGGTGGTCCTGGTGGTGTGGCGGGTGCGGGACACCGCGCGGGCCACGCTGGGGGTCGAGGACCACGAGAGGTACCTGCGCGAGTGCGTGGAGGCGGCGCTGGCCCGGGTGCCGGTGGAGCTGCCGGGCGCGGCGAAGGGGGCCGGGGACGCGGCGGCCGAGGCACTGACCCGGCTGGTGGCGGCCGACGCGGCACCCGTCGGGCTGGAGGTGTTCTCGGTGCAGCCGGTCCGGGTGGAGTACGCCCCGGAGGTGGCCGCCGCGATGCACCGCCGCCGGATCGCCGCGCTGGACGCCCAGCACCGGGCGAGCGTGCTCACCTCGGTCGTCGACTCGGTGGAGGACACGGTGACCCGGCTGACCATGCGGGGTCTGGTCGAACTCGACGACTACGAGCGGAAGGTGCTGGTGAAGGACCTGACGGTGGCGTTCTGCGCGGGCCGCGGAGAAACAACCCCGTGATTGGTATGGACATGTTCATCTCACGTCCCTACATTCAAACTTGGTCTAGACCTACCTGCACGTCAGCTCACTGAAACCCCCACGTCTCCAGGAGCGGCAGCATGCGTACAAGGACCAAGTTGTCCGCGATCGCGGTGGGACTGGCCACGACCGGAGCCCTCGTACTCTCCTCCGGCGGCGCCAGCGGCCACGGCTACACCGACCTCCCCATCAGCAGGCAGAAGCTCTGCCAGAACGGCACCGTGACCAACTGCGGCGCCATCCAGTGGGAACCGCAGAGTGTCGAGGGCCCGAAGGGCTTCCCGGCCTCCGGTCCCGCCGACGGACAGATATGCAACGCCGGCCTCGGCCACTTCAGCCAGCTCAGCGCACCGCGGACGCCGTCCGGCGGCGCCTGGCCCGCCACGAAGGTGACGGGCGGCCAGAACTACACGTTCCGCTGGCAGTTCACGGCCATGCACGCCACGACCGACTTCAAGTACTACATCACCAAGCCGGGCTGGAACCAGAACCACAACCTGTCCCGGTCCGACCTCAACCTCACGCCGTTCTTCACGGTGCCGTACAACGGGCAGCGCCCGCCGTCGACCCTCTCCCACACGGGCAGGCTGCCGTCCGGGCTCAGCGGACGGCACGTCATCGTCGCGGTGTGGACGATCGCCGACACGGCCAACGCGTTCTACGCCTGCTCGGACGTCACCTTCTGAACCTCTGAGGTTCTCTTGAGTCACCGGTGCGGCCGGCGTGGGTACGTTCCTGCCACGCCGGCCGATCGGGGCCGGCGCATCGACTGCGGGGGATGCGCGATGCACCTGATCTTCTACGTCGTGCCCGGCCTGATCACGGCCCTGGCGGTCTTCATGGCCTACCGCGTGGTCCGGCGCTGGCTGCAGATCCGGGGCGCGTGGAACAGCGGCCTGACGGCCGAGGCCCGGTGCCTGCGGGCGTTCACGGCGGTGAGCGGCGGCCACGGCGACACCTCGGTCCGCACCACGTTCCACCACGTCTACGAGTTCATCGCCCACGACGGCCGGGTCATCCGCTTCGAGGAGGAGGGCGGCCCCGCGACGACCGTCGAGGGCGACTACGTCACGGTCCACTACACCGACGGCCGCCAGGTCGTGGCCACGGCCCAGCCGCCGAGCCGGGTGAGGCAGGCCATGACCACCGTCGGCATCCTGGCGTTCCTCGGCGTGGTCGTCGTCTTCTGCGCCGGCTTCGTCACCGCGTACGGCCAGACCTTCGGCCCGTACGGCGACTCCGTCTTCAGCGTCGACAGCGGGACGTCCGTGGCGCCCTGACCCTCCACATCTGACGCGCCGTCAACTAACGTGCGCGCCCATGGACTCCAGGGCGAGCACGGTCGCGGAACTCGTGGCCGCCCGGTGGGGCGACCACCGGCCGGGGCTGTGGTGCGGAGAACTGGTGCTGACCCACCACGAGGTGGCGGCCGGGGCCGCGGCCCGGGCGGCCCTGCTGGCCGAGTGGCTGCCGCCGGGCGCCGCACCCCACATCGGCGTACTGCTCGACAACACGCCCGAGTTCCCCCTGTGGCTGGGCGCGGCGGCCCTGGCCGGGGCGGCGGTCGCCGGCGTCAACCCCACCCGCCGGGGCGCCGAACTCGCCCGCGACATCCTGCATACCGAGTGCCGGATCCTGATCACCGAGCGGGCCCACCTGCGGCTCCTCCAGGACCTGGACCTGCCCGGCGTCCGCCTGCTGGTGACGGACGAGGCGGACTGCGCCGAACTCCTCGCGCCCTACGCGGACGCCCGGCCGGACGCCTCCCGCGCCACGCCCCGCGACCGCCTCCTGCTCTACTTCACGTCCGGCTCGACCGGCGCGCCCAAGGCCGCGCTCTGCTCCCAGGGGCGACTGGCCGCCGCCGGACACGCGCTGGCCGGGCAGTTCTCCCTGGGCCCGGACGACGTCCACTACCTCTGCATGCCGATGTTCCACGGCAACGCGGTGATCGCCGGCTGGGCGCCCGCGCTGGTGACGGGGGCGGGAGTGGCGCTGCGCCGCCGCTTCTCGGCGTCCCGCTTCCTGCCGGACGTGCGCCGGTACGGGGCGACGTACTTCACGTACGTCGGCCGGGCGATCCAGTACGTGCTGGCAACCGAGCCGGGACCGGACGACCGGGACAACCCGCTCCGGCTGGGGTTCGGCACCGAGGCGGGCGCGGTGGACGCGGCGGCGTTCGCGCGGCGGTTCGGGGTGCGGCTGGTGGAGGGGTACGGCTCGTCGGAGGGCGGGGCGGCTGTGCAGTGGTCGCCGGGGACACCGCCGGGGGCGGTCGGCCGGGCGGCGCCCGGGCTGGTCGTCCTCCACCCGGAGACCCGCGAGGAGTGCCCGCCGGCCCGCTTCGACGCGGCGGGACGGCTGCTCAACGGGGACGAGGCGATCGGCGAGCTCGTCAACCGGGGCCCGAGCCCCTTCGAGGGGTACTGGCGCAACCCGGCGGCGGAGGCGGAGCGGCGCCGGGGAGGCTGGTACTGGACGGGCGACCTCTTCTACCGGGACGGCGAGGGCTACCTCTACTTCGCCGGCCGCACCGACGACCGCCTCCGCGTCGACGGCGAGAACCTGGCCGCCGCGATGATCGAGAACATCCTCGCCCGCTACGAGGGTGCCGCCGCGGTCGCCGTGTACGCGGTGCCGGACCCGGTGACCGGGGACCAGGTCATGGCCACGATCGCCGGCAGCTTCGACCCGGAGGGGTTCACGGCGTTCCTGCGCGCGCAGCCCGACCTCGGGACGAAGATGGCGCCCCGGTTCGTGCGGGTGGTGGAGCGGATGCCGGTGACGGCGACGAACAAGATCCACCGGGCGGCTCTGCGCAGGGAGGGTGTCCGGTGCGCGGATCCCGTGTGGTGGCGGCCGCCCGGAGCACCGACGTATCGCCCGCTGACCAGGGAAGACGTCGAAGGGCCCCTTGCTCCCACAAGAGGCCCTTCGGCAGGGGGTGTGGGTGGCGGAGCCCCCACGACGCGCGGCGAAGCCGCGCAATAACAGAGATGGCGAGGTGGTTCGCGCTTTCTGCGAACACGCCTCGCCATCGTCATCGTGCGCCGCCAGGGACTCGAACCCCGGACCCGCTGATTAAGAGTCAGCTGCTCTAACCAACTGAGCTAGCGGCGCATGACTCCCGCCGACCGCCGGAACGTGTTCCGCGGTGGGCGACGCAGAAAATAGTACCTGCTCCCGAGGGGTGCTCCGAACCACCCGGCGCGGCGCTAGATCGCCATGGACAGCAGGACCGGCGCGGCGTTGCGGTTGAGGGTGTCCGCGGCCTGGCGCAGGCGGTGGGCGTGCTCGACCGGGAGGGACAGGGCCAGGCAGCCCACCGTGGAGCCGGCTGTGATGGGGACGGCCGCGCAGACCGTGCCGACCGCGTACTCCTGGAGGTCCAGGACGGGCACGGTGGGCGGCTGGGCCTCCAGCCGGGAGAGCAGCAGCCGGTCGCTGGTGATCGTGCGCGAGGTGAGGCGGGCCATCTTGTGCCGGGCGAGGTGGTCGCGGCGGCCGGCGTGGTCGAGCTGGGTGAGCAGGCTCTTGCCGATGGCGGTGGCGTGGGCCGAGGAGCGGAAGTCGACCCACTCGTTGACCTTGGGGGTGGCCGGGCTGTCGGCGTACTGGGTGACGCTGATCTCGCCGTCGACGTAGCGGCTCATGTAGACGGCGGCGCCGACCGAGTCGCGCAGCCGGTCGAGGGTGTGCTGGAGCTTGTCGCGCAGGGCCTGCTCGCGGTGGTGGGCGGAGCCGAGGCGGGCCAGGGTCTCGCCCGCGACGTAGGCGCCGTCGGCGATCTGCTCGACGTAGCCCTCGCGGCGCAGCATGCGCAGCAGCGCGGTCAGCCGCTCCGGTCCGATGCCGGTGCGCCGGGCGAGCTCGGCGTCGGTGACGCCGGAACTGTCCCGCGCCACCGTCTCCAGGACGCGCAGGGCTTCCTGGGCCGAGTGGTAGGGGGTGGTCGGCTCGTGCGTCAGCGCCACGGTGGTCTCCCCTGCGCTTGCTCTGAGGGCCGTAATCCGGTCAGTGAACCTTTCTCAGGTTAACCGGCAAAGAGCCTGTGCGGAGCGGGGGTTGACAAGATTCCCGGGCGTCCGGACCGGGGCATCGACCCGCTGGCATATGCCATGAGCATGCCCCGGCCCGGCGATCCGGCATTCCGCCTGGTCACCGCCCGTAGTCACAGCACTGCGCTGAGAAACTCCCGCGTCCGGTCCTTCTCCGGCTCGCTGAAGATCTTCTCCGGCGGGCCCGCCTCGATGATCCGACCCGAGTCGAACATCAGTACCTGGTCGGAGATGTCCCGGGCGAAGTTCATCTCGTGGGTCACGCAGAGCATCGTGATGTCGGTGGAGCGGGCGATGTCCCTGAGCACGTCGAGCACGCCCGCGACCAGCTCCGGGTCGAGCGCGGACGTCACCTCGTCGAGCAGCAGCACCTGCGGGCGCATCGCCAGCGCCCGGGCGATCGCCACCCGCTGCTGCTGGCCGCCGGACAGCTGCGCCGGGTGCTTGTCGAGGTGGTCGGTCAGCCCGACCAGCTCCAGCAGCTCGCGCGCCCGCTCCTCGGCGGCGTCCTTGGACATGCCGAGGACCGTGACCGGCGCCTCGGTGATGTTGCGCAGGACCGTCATGTTCGGGAACAGGTTGAACTGCTGGAACACCATCCCGATCTTCTTGCGGACCTCGCGGACCTGCTTCTCGGGCGCCGGGAACAGCCGCTCCCCGTCCACGGTGATCGTGCCCTCGTCGGGCTTGGTCAGCGTCATCAGCAGCCGCAGGATCGTGGTCTTGCCGGATCCGGACGGGCCGATCAGTGTGACGTGCTTGCCGGCGTCCACGGAGAAGTCCAGATGGTCCAGGACCGTGTGGTCGCCGAACCGCTTGGTGACCTGCTCCAGCCGGATCAGCTCGCCGCCGCTCCTGGTCGGGTTCTTCTCGGGGTTGGGGAGAGTGTCAGTGGACAAGGCGTCGCTCCAGAACTCGCAGGGCAAGGGAGGCCAGGTAGGAAATGACGATGAAGGCCACTCCGATCACCGTCAGCGGCTCGGTGAACTGGAAGTGCTCCTGCGAGAACAGGCGCGCGTGGCCGAGCATCTCCAGGACGGTGATCGCCATCAGCATCGGCGTGTCCTTGAGCATCGCGATGACGTAGTTGCCGAGCGCGGGCACGACCCGGCGCACCGCCTGCGGCAGGATCACCGCCGTCCACGTCCGCCGCAGCGGCAGGTTCAGCGCCGTCGCCGCCTCCCACTGGCCGGCCGGCACGGCCTCGATACCGGCCCGGTAGACCTGCATGGTGTACGTCGAGTAGTGCAGCCCGATCGCGAAGACACCGGTGGTCAGCGCCGAGAACGTCAGGCCCCACTCGGGCAGCACGTAGAAGAGGAAGAACAGCTGCACCAGCAGCGGGGTGTTGCGGACGAACTCCGTGACCGCCCCGACCGGCCAGGTCACCCAGCGCGACGGCACCCGCATCAGCAGCGCCCACACCAGGCCCAGCACGAAGGAGATCAGCGAGCCGATCACCAGGATCTGCAGGGTGACCAGCAGGCCTTCCCAGAAGTCCGGCATGAAGTCGGAGACCGCGCTCCAGTCCCACTTCATCAGACGGCACCCCCCACGTTGGTCGTCTCGGGGCGCTTCAGCTCAAGGTCGGGGCTGCGCTCCGGTGTCTTTCCGACACCCGCCTTGAGCTTCTTCTCCAGACCGCGCATGACCCGCGTGAGCAGGAAGGCGATCACGAAGTAGATGAGCAGGATGTACGTGTAGATCTCCGCGCTCTCCTGGAGCGCCAGACGCACCAGGTTGCCGCTGAACGCCAGGTCGCCCATGCCCATGATCGACACCAGGGCGGTGCCCTTGAGCAGTTCGATCAGCAGGTTGGAGAACGGCGGGATCATCTCCGGCACCGCCTGCGGCAGCAGGATCAGCTTCATCCGCTGCCACGGCGTGAAGCTGAGCGCGATCCCGCCCTCCTTCTGCGCCGGGTCGACCGCGTTCAGCGCGCCGCGCACGATCTCCGAGCCGTACGCCCCGTAGGTCAGGCCGAGCGCCAGCGTGCCCGCCCACAGCGGCACCAGCTGCCAGCCGAAGGCCGGGGGCAGCACGAAGAACACCCAGAAGATCATCACCAGCGCCGAGGTCCCGCGGAACACCTCGGTGTAGAAGCCCGCGAGGAAGCGGACGATCCACAGCCGGTGGGTGCGCGCGACGCCGACCACGAAGGAGACGGCGGCCGCCAGCAGCGCGCTGCAGACGAGCAGCTGGATCGTCACCCAGACGCCCTTGAGTACCAGTTCCCAGAGTCCCGAGGTCATCCGCCGCACAGCTCCTTCGCGGTCAGATCCGTCATCTCGGCCTCGGTGAAACCGAACGGCTTGAGGATGCGGAAGAGTTCGCCGCTCTTCTTGAGCTTGCGCAGCTCCACGTTGAAGGCGTCCCGCAGGTTCGTCTCGGTCGGCCGGAACGCGAAGGCGCCTCCGTCGACGTGCGGCTTGCCGCCCACGAGCGGCTTGAAGGGCTCGGTGGCCTCCGCCTTGGCGGACTTCTTCACCACCTCGCGCACGGTGAGCGCCGTACCGGCGAAGACGTCCACGCGCCCCGCCTCGACCGCGTTCAGGCCCGCGACCTGGTCCGGGACGATGAGGATGTCGCTCTCCTTGTACCCCGCCTCGACGGCGTACTGGATCTCGGCGTAGCCGGTCCCGGTGGCGAACTTCGCCTTCTTCTCGACGACGTCCTTGTAACTGCGCAGCCCCTTCGGGTTGCCCTTGCGGACGATGAACGCGTCGAGCATCTGGTAGTCCGGGTCGGAGAAGATGACCTGCTCGCAGCGCTCGGGGTTGACGTACATCCCGGCGGCGACGACGTCGAACTGCTGGGAGTTCAGGCCCGGGATGAGCGAGCCGAACTCGGTCGGCACGGGCTGCACCCGGTCGACGCCGAGACGCTTGAAGATCACCTTGGCGAGTTCCGGTGCCTCGCCGGTCAGTTCGCCGTTCTTGTCGATGAAGCCGAACGGGATCTCGCCGGCGATGCCGAGCCGGACGACGCCCGCTGCCCGGAGCCGGTCGAGGAGGTCGCCGCCCTCGACGTCCGAGGCGGTGGCGACCCGGCTGCATCCGGCGGCGCCCACTGCGCCGAGCGCCGCGACCCCCGCGAGCAGCGACCGGCGTGTGGGCCCGGATATGGCCTGGGGTAGGGGTTCGGGTTTTCTCGATGGGCTTCTGCGTGGTGGAGCCATGGGCGCGCGGCTACCCGACCGCATGCGAGTTATGCCGATCTTTTCAAGCCCCGCACTCTCCCCGCGCGCCCTTGACCGCGGGGGCGGGGGGCACTCCCATGGAGGGCATGGCTGATCGCTACATCGAAGTCTCGCTGGTCAAGCGCGACGTGACCTGCACGGCCAGGCTGCTGGACGACCGCGCGCCGATCACCTGCGCGGCCGTCTGGGATTCCCTTCCGCTGGCCGGCGACGTCTACCACGCGAAGTACGCGCGCAACGAGATCTACGCCCTTTTCCCGCCTTTCGCCGCAACCGAGCCACCCCTGGAAAACCCGACCGTCACCCCCATTCCGGGCGATCTGTGTTATTTCACCTTCGCCGGTGCGGAGTTGGGGACCACGTCCTACGGCTACGACCGCGAGGTCCGCGCCGGCACCACGCTCGTGGACCTGGCCCTGTTCTACGAGCGCAACAACCTGCTGCTGAACGGCGATGTCGGCTGGGTGCCGGGCATCGTCTGGGGCCAGGTCGTCGACGGCCTGGACGCCATGGCCGAGGCGTGCAACGACCTGTGGCGGTCGGGAGCGGCGGGGGAGACGCTCAGCTTCCGGAGGGCGTAGGCCGGCCGGCCGTCGCCACCCCGGCCTCGTACAGCGCGTGCGCCGCCCGCAGCACCAGATCGTCCCGGTGCCGGGCGGCCACGAGCTGCAGTCCGATCGGCAGCCCGTCCCCGTCGGCGCCGACCGGCACGCTCGCCGCGGGCTGCTGCGTCATGTTGAACGGGTACGTGAACGGGGTCCAGCCCGTCCAGCGCCGGTGGCCGGATCCTTTCGGCACCTCGGTGCCCGCCTCGAACGCCGTGATCGGCAGGGTCGGGGTGACGAGCAGGTCGTAGGTGTCGTGGAAGCGGCCCATCCGGCGGCCCAGGTCCATCCGGACGTCCACCGCGGCCAGATACTCCAGCGCCGAGTAGCGGGCGCCCCGCGCGCAGATCTCCCGCAGCCCCGGGTCCAGCGCCTCGCGCTGCCGCGGGCCCAGATGCTGCGTCACCCGGGCCGCCCCGCTGAACCACAGGGTGTGGAAGGCCTCCACCGGGTCGGTGAGGTCCGGATCGGTCTCCGTGACGTACGCGCCGAGCTCCGCCAACCGCTCCACCGCCCGCCGCACCGCCGTCGCGACCGCCGGCCGCACCGCCACCTGGCCGCCCAGCGACGGCGAGTACGCCACCCGCAGCCCGCGCACCCCGCCCGCCAGGCCCTCCGCGTACGCGCCGGGCGGCGGGGCGAGCGCCGACCAGTCACGCGAGTCCGGGTGGCCGATGACGTCCATCAGCAGCGCCGCGTCCGCCGCGTCCCGCGTCATCGGCCCGACGTGCGCCAGCGTGCCGAAGGCGCTCGCCGGATAGAGCGGCACGCGCCCGTACGTCGGCTTCAGCGCGAAGATCCCGCAGAACGACGCCGGGATCCGCACACTGCCGCCGCCGTCCGTGCCCAGCGACAGCGGTCCCGCGCCGAGCGCCACGGCCGCCGCACTGCCCCCGCTCGACCCGCCCGCGGTGCGCGCCGGGTCCCAGGGGTTGCGGGTCACACCGCTGAGCGGCGAGTCCGTCACGCCCTTCCAGCCGTACTCGGGCGTCGTCGTCTTGCCGAGGAACACCGCCCCGTGCTCCCGCAGCCGCGCCACGGACGGCGCGTCCTCGTCCCAGCGCCCCGCCGGATCCACGGCCCTCGACCCGCGCAGGGTGGGCGTCCCGCGCAGCAGCAGGATGTCCTTGACGGTGACCGGCACCCCGTCCAGCAGCCCGCGTGGCTCACCGCGCCGCCAGCGCTCCTCCGACTCCCGGGCCCGCTCCAGCGCATCCTCGGCGGTCAGCCGGACGAAGGCGTTCACCTCCGGCTGGATCGCCTCGGCCCGCTCCAGCGCCGCCCGCGTGGCCTCCACGGGACTCCACTCGCCCTTGCGGTAACCGTCGAGGAGCCGTACGGCGGTCAGCTCGGTGAGCTCGGTCATCCACCCTCCCAGGAACGTCAGTGGCCGGGTACATACCCACGCTGCTTGTCGACCACGTTCACCAGCGGCTTGCCGGCCTCCCACAGCTCGTACAGCTCCACGAACTGGGCGCCGAGGTCGTCCCGCCAGCCGATCGTGTCGCCGCTCATGTGGGGCGACACGATCAGGCCGGGGAGCCGCCACAACGGGCTGTCCGGGGTCAGGGGTTCGTCGGCGAAGACGTCCAGCGCGGCACCCGCGATCCAGTGCTTGGCCAGGGCGTCGGCGAGGTCGTCCTCGACGACGAGCTGGCCCCGGCCGATGTTGACGAACCGGGCGGACGGCTGCATCACGCCGAAGCGGCGGGCGTCGAACATGCCGTGCGTCTGCTCCGTGAGCGGCGCTGCCGCGATCACCCAGTCGGCGCGGGACAGCAGCCGGTCCAGGTCCTCCGGGCCGTGCACGCCGGTGCGCGGGGTGCGGCCCACGAGCGCGGTCGTGATGCCCAGCGCCTTGAGCGTGCCGGCGATCGCCCGGCCGATCGGTCCGGAGCCGACCACGACGGCCCGGGTCCCGGCGACCTTGTGCGACTCGCGGTGCCGCCAGGTCCGCTCCCGCTGGAGCTCCAGCGTGCGCGGCAGATCCTTGGCCATCGCCAGGACGAGCGCGGCGACGTACTCGGCGATCGGCTGGTCGAAGATGCCCCGCGCGTTCGTCACCACCGTGTCCGAGGCGGCGAGTTCCGGACACATCAGATGGTCCACCCCGGCGCTCGCGGTGTGCACCCAGCGGGGCCGCGGGCCCTCGCCCGGCCAGGCGTCCCGCACGGCGCGCGAGGTGAAGTCCCACACCAGCAGTACATCCGCGCGCGGGAGGTGCTCCGCGAGCCCCGCCGCGTCGGTGTGTTCGATACGGGCGCGGCCGGTGAGGCGGCCGAGGCGGGGGAGGGGTTCGGCGTCCAGGACGAGCAGGGTGGGGGTGGGCATGAGCAGCCGTTTCTCCAGCCGTTCGGCGGACCGGCCGACCCCTCGGGGCTGCCGGTGACGACGAGTTAACCCGGTGTTGACCAGGGAGTGATCCGGGCGGATTGACCACGCTCGCACCCGAACCTACCGTCGTCAACACGGGCGTTCCCACGATCCGTTGCACACTCGTTGCCCAGCGTGAGGCCGGTGCCTGCCATGGACGTCTCATTTCTCGGCGGGCCCAGCCCGCAGCGCGGGGTCGGCGTCGTCGCCCCGTTCGACTTCGCACTCGACCGCGAGCTGTGGCGCTGGGTGCCGGACGGGGTCTCCCTGCACATGACACGCACGCCGTACGTGCCGGTCGAGGTCAGTCTCGACCTCGCCCGCCTGGTCAGCGAGCACGAGACGCTGAGCGAGGCGGTCCGCACGCTCACCGCGATCGCCCCCGAGGTCGTCGCCTACGCCTGCACCTCGGGCAGCTTCGTCGGCGGCGTCATGGGCGAGCGCGCGATGTGCGAGGCGATGAGCCGGGCGGGTGCCGTCCCCGCGATCACCACCTCGGGCGCGCTCCTGGAGGCCCTGGTCGAGCTGGACGTCCGGCGGGTGGCGCTGGTGACGCCGTACACGGTCTCGGTCACGCAGTCCCTGGAGGCCTACGTCGCCCAGGCCGGCGTGGCGATCTCCGGCTGCGCCTTCATGGGGCTGACCCGGCACATCTGGAAGGTGCCCTACCGGGAGGTCGTGGACATGGCGCGCCAAGCTGTCCGCGGCGACGCCGACGCGCTGTTCATCAGCTGCACCAACCTGCCCACCTACGACGTGATCCCCCAGCTGGAGGCGGAGCTGCGCATCCCGGTGATCTCGGCCAACCAAGTGACGATGTGGGCGGCGCTGCGGCGACTGGGTACCCGTGCCGTGGGGCCGTATCAAGCGCTGATCAATCCGGCGGCGCGGTCCGGCCCCGTACCGCCGGGGGCGGACCCCGGTCCCGTAGTGCCGGAAGAAGAGCAGCAGCAGGAAGGCTGGACATGACAGCACTGGGATTCCTCTACCCGGGCCACTCCGCCGAGGACGACTATCCGCGCATCGAGCAGTTGCTGGGCAGCGACATCCGGGTGGACCTGGTGCACACCGACATCGGTGAGGACGCGCACCGGGTGGACGCGCTGCTGGAGATGGGCGCGGCCGGGCGGCTGGCGGCCGGCGTCCAGGAGCTGCGGCACGCCGGCGCCGAGGCCGTGGTGTGGGCCTGCACGAGCGGCAGCTTCGTCTACGGCTGGGACGGCGCCCAGGAACAGGTGCGCACCCTGGCCCAGACGGCGGGCATGCCCGCCTCCTCGACGTCCTTCGCGTTCGTGCACGCGGTACGGGAGCTGGGGGTGCGGCGGGTCGCGATCGGGGCGACGTACCCGGAGGACGTGGCCCAGCTCTTCGCGCAGTTCCTCCGCTCGGACGGTGTCGACGTCGTGTCGGTCAACAGCTCCGGCATCATCACGGCGGCCGAGGTCGGCACCTGGGGCGAGGCGGAGCTCCTCGAACTGGCCCGGAACTCCGACCACCCCGACGCCCAGGCCCTCCTCCTGCCCGACACGGCCCTGCACACGGCCGCGCACATCCCGGCCCTGGAGAAGGAACTCGGCAAGCCGATCCTCACCGCCAACCAGGTCACGGTCTGGGAGGCCCTGCGCCTGGCGGACCGGAGGGTGAACGCGCCGGAACTGGGGGCGCTGTTCACGAGGGAACCGATCGTGCAGGTGTGAGCGGACTCGACACGGCTTCGGACCCGGCGCCCGGAATCGGTCCCACCTCTTCGGCGGGACGGATCCGGGCGCAGCGGGGCGAACTGACCGCCGGAAGGTGAGGAACCCTCAACTCCGGTGCCTCACGGGGCGCTTGAGTTGACCGAAAGCGCGTTCCCCTTCCGTCGTCCACCCCGTGCACACTGGCCACGTCCGCAGCCAGTCGTGCCGTGAAGGACCCCCCGATGGCCGAAACGGGCCCGTTCAGATCCCCTGCAAGCGCTGTCCAGATCGCCGCCCGCCTGCTGTGCTGGAGCCTGGCCGCGGCCATGATCACCGCCGCGGTGGACGCCTCGCTCGGTCCACGGGCCGGTTGGTGGGGCGTCGCGTGGCTCCTGCCCTGGTGGCTGTTCGGTGCGACCGCCCTCGCCTGGACCGTCCTCCGGGCCCGCGAGAAGACCGACCCCCCGACCCCGCCCGGCTGCGCGCGGAGCGACTGGGAACAGGCCGCCTGACAGCTCCCGGGTGCCGCGGCCGGGAATAAGCGGAGACAGTCCCCTGTTAACGCCGGAACGACAGCACACGGCCCACAGCAGGAGGCACCCCACCGTGGCGGCAGACGAGATACGCGGCGCAGAGCAGGGCAGCGCCCCCGTCCCCCTCTCCGTACTGGACCTGGTCACCGTCGGGGCCGGCCGCACCGCCTCCGACGCGTTGCGCACCAGCGTCGACCTGGCCCGTCTCGCGGAGAGCCGCGGCTTCCACCGCTACTGGGTCGCCGAGCACCACTCCATGCCGGGCGTGGCCTCCTCGTCCCCGGCCGTGATCCTGGCCCACCTCGCCGCCCACACCGACCGCATCCGCCTCGGCTCGGGCGGCGTCATGCTGCCCAACCACGCCCCGCTGGTGATCGCCGAACAGTTCGGGACGCTGGAGGCCATGGCCCCGGGCCGGATCGACCTCGGCCTCGGCCGCGCGCCCGGCACCGACGGCGCCACCGCCGCCGCCCTGCGCCGCACCGACCGGCTGAACGAAGGCGCCGACGACTTCCCCCAGCAACTCGCCGAGCTGATCCGGTTCCTCGACGACGACTTCCCCGACGGTCATCCCTACCGCCGCATCCACGCCGTCCCCGGCCCGGTCCAGGCCACCTCCCCCGGCGGCGTCCAGTCCCCGCACCGCCCGCCGGTCTGGCTGCTCGGCTCCTCCGGCTTCAGCGCCCGCCTGGCCGGCGCCCTCGGACTGCCCTTCGCCTTCGCCCACCACTTCTCGGCGCAGAACACCATCCCGGCCCTCGACCTGTACCGGGAGTCATTCCAGCCGTCCGCCGTGCTCGACCGCCCGTACGCCCTCATCGGCGTCTCCGCGCTCGCCGCCGACGAGGAGAAGGAGGCCCGCCGCCAGGTGCTGGCCGCCGCGCTCAGCATGGTCCGGCTGCGCACCGGCCGCCCCGGCCTGGTGCCCACGCCGGAGGAGGCCGAGGCGTACGAGTTCAGCCCCGTGGAGCGCGACTTCGTCGACTCCTGGAACGTCAACGTCGTGCACGGCACCCCGGACGAGGTCCGCTCCGGCCTGGACGACCTCGCCAAGCGCACCGGCGCCGACGAGCTGATGATCACGGCCAACGCCCACGGCGGAGACGTCCGCGTGCGCTCCTACGAACTCATCGCCGATGCCTACGGGTTGCCGACGCCCGCCTGAACGCCCGGCGTGCCCAGCAGCTCGGAGATACGGTCCGGCGGCACCGGACGGGAGTAGAGCCAGCCCTGTCCGGTGTCGCAGCCGATGCTCCGCAGCCGCGTGGCCTGGGCCGAGGTCTCCACGCACTCCGCGGTGACCGTCAGGCCCAGCCGGTGGGCCAGCTGGATCATCGCCTCGACGACGACCTCGTCGGCCGGGTTCGCCCGGGCGGCAGCCTCCCGATCGTCGTACTGGAAGCCCCGCACGAAGGACCCGTCCAGCTTCAGCACCGACACCGGCAGCCGGCTCAGATACGCCAGGTTCGAGTAGCCCGTGCCGAAGTCGTCGATGGCGATGCGGACGCCCATGTCGCTGAGGGCCTTCAGCGCCTGCAGCGGCCGGCCCGCCGAGCCCATCACCGCCGACTCCGTCAGCTCCAGCTGGAGCAGATGCGGCGCGAGGCCCGTCTCGGCCAGGGTCTCGGCCACGTCCGCGACCAGGTCGGAGTCCCACACCTGACGGACCGCCACGTTCACGCTGACGAAGATCGGCGGCTCGTCCGGGTGGTCCAGCTGCCAGCGGCGGGCCTGTCGGCAGGCCGTGCGCAGCACCCAGCGGCCCAGCGGAACGATCGAACCGTCCTCCTCCGCCAGTCCGATGAACCGATTCGGCGTAAGGACGCCGAACTGCGGATGGTGCCAGCGGACGAGCGCCTCGACCCCGTGCAGCCGGTCGTCCTCCATGCCGACCAGCGGCTGGTACTCCAGTTGGAACTCGCCCCGGTCGATGGCCGGGCGGAGCGTGGAGGCGAGCGCCTGGCGGGTCATGCGGTGGGCGTTGCGCTCCGGGTCGAACAGCGTCCAGCGGGCCTTGCCGTCGGCCTTCGCCCAGTACAGCGTCGTGTCCGCGGCCTGCATCAGGGCGGTCGGGGTGGTCCCGGCCGCGTGCCGTTCGACCACGCCGATCGACGCCGACACCGACAGCCGCTGGCCGGAGATGTCGAACGGGTCCTGGATCGCCCGCAGCACCGACTCGGCCAGCTCGGCCAGTTGCTCGGTGCCGGTGGAGTCCTCGACGAGCAGCGCGAACTCGTCACCGCCGAGGCGCGCCACCAGCGGGATGCTGGTCCGGGAGTGACCTGCCTCGTCCGCGCAGCGCGTCAGGCGCTCGGCCACGGCGGCCAGCAACCGGTCGCCGATGCGGTGGCCGAGGGTGTCGTTGATGGCCTTGAAGCCGTCCAGGTCCAGGTAGCACAGCCCGATCCGGCCCGTGCCGCTCTCCTCGTACGACTCGGCCTCCAGTGCGGCCGACAGGCGTTCGAAGAACAGGGTGCGGTTGGGCAGCCGGGTCACCGGGTCGTGCATCTGCAAGTGCCGCAGCCGCCCCTGGAGTTCGCGGCGCGAGCTGATGTCGGCGACGGACAGCAGGACGGCCCGGTCCTCAGCGGGCAGCGGCGCGACCGTCACCTGCACCCACAGCGAGTGCCCGTCGGGGTGCTTCAGGCGGCGCGTGCAGCGCAGCCGGGACTGCCGGCCGCGCAGCACCTCGCGGTAGGCGTGCCAGCTGCGGGCGTCGGAGCCGAGATCGACCAGGTCGGCGGCGACGGCCCCGGCGAGTGCGTCCGGGCTGCTGCCGAGCAGCGCGGCGAGCGCGTCGTTGGCGCTGACGACCACGCCCTCGCGGTCGACGACGGCCATGGCGAGCGGGGCGGCCGTGAAGACGGAGCGGTAGGGCGGCTGCGGCAGGGGCTCGGTACGGGGAGGCGTATCAATCTCACTCTCTGTGACGATCGGCCGGTCGAGGTCTGCCGCGGGCGCCGGCCCTTCGGAGGTTCCGCTCACCGCTCGCTCCCGCATGTATTCGATCTCTGTCCGTGCAGGAAAGGTCAGGAAAGTGTGCCGATCATAGAGGCTGGCCCCAGGGGCTTCCAGCCGGTGTCCAGTCTCCCCGGCCGGTCCGCGCTTCTGCCAGATCGTTTCTGCTCACACCTGGACGACCTCTTCAGGCCTCCGACCAGTTGTGACGTTCCGTGAGTGCTTCGGGGGTGTCGGCTTCCGCGAATTTTCGGCCCACTCACCCAACCGGTGCAGGCAAACAGGGCGCGGTACGACAAATCACCACAGGCTGGGTGCGGTGTCCCGCGAACCGTACCCGGAGGTATCCGTGCCGCGTCCGTTCCCGCGCGCCCGACTGCGCAGCACCGCGGCCGTGTTCACCACCATGTCGGCGCTCGCCGCCACCTCCCTCGGCACCGGCCCCTCGGCCGCCGAGCCCGACTCGGCCGCGCCCTGCGCCCTGACCCGCACCGACGCCCACCACTCGGAGGGCCTGGACACCTGGAACACCGCCTATCCGCGCCCGGCCCGGGCCCTGGACGCGGTCATGGTCTTCCTGTCCTTCCCGGACGCCCACCCGCTGACCACGCCGCAGGAGCTGACCGCCGACCACTTCCCGGCCACCACCCGCTTCTTCGAACGCGCCTCCTACGGCCGCTTCACCCTGCGCCCGCACCCGCTGAGGCACTGGATCCAGATGCCCCGGCCGTCCACCGCGTACGACATACAGCGCGACTGGAGCCCCGAGCACCGGGCCGCCTACCTGCGCGACGCGCTCGCCGGGGCCGACCCGAGGGTGGACTTCTCGCGCTACGACGTCGTGTACTTCGTCGCCGACCCGGACGCGCCGGGCGTGGACTCCGACGCGACGAAGGTCGTGAACCTCACGAGCCCGATGCGGGCCGACGGCACCGATCTGCGCCGGGTCGTCACGGTGTTCGAGCAGCATCCGCCGGACCGGCTGGTCCTCGCCCACGAGACCGGGCACGTCTTCGACCTGCCCGACCTGTACCACCGGCCCGCCGACGGCAAGGGCGACTGGGACACCCACGTCGGCGACTGGGACCTGATGGGCAGCCAGTTCGGACTGGCCCCCGATCTCTTCGGCTGGCACAAGTGGAAGCTGGGTTGGCTGGATTCGCGGCAGGTGCGGTGCGTGCAGGACGCCGGTCCCGCCCGGCTGACGCTGGAGCCGCTGGCCGCGGGGCCCGGGGTGCCGGTCGCGGGCGCCGCCGGGGCGCCGGCCTTCGGGCTCGGGCGGGGCACGAAGCTCGCCGTCCTGCGGACGGGCCGCGACAGCGTGCTCGCCTTCGAGGCGCGGGGACCGGCGGGCAACGACGCGGCGGCGTGCCGGCAGGGGGTGCTCGTGTACCGGGTGCGGGGCGGGACCCAGTCCGGGGGCGGGCCGATCGAGGTGATCGACGCCCACCCGCGCACGGAGGCCTGCTGGGAGGACTCGGTCTACCCACCGCTCGCGGACGCCCCGATCGCCCTCGGGGAGAGCTTCACGGTGCCAGGGGAGGCGGTACGGGTGGAGGTGGAAGGACGCACGGCTTCGGGGGCCTGGACGGTGAAGATCACGGTGGGCCGCTGAAGGGGTGGGCTGCGACGCCGAGTGAAAGGGGGTGTGGGTGGCGGAGCTCCCACGGCGCGCGGCGAAGCCGCGCAATAACAGAGATGGCGAGGTGGTTCGCGCTTTCTGCGAACCCGCCTCGCCATCGTCATCGTGCGCCGCCAGGGACTCGAACCCCGGACCCGCTGATTAAGAGTCAGCTGCTCTAACCAACTGAGCTAGCGGCGCCTGCTGACGTCGTAGACCTTAGCACCCTGGTCGGGAGGAGGAAAAATCGATATCCGCACGGCCGAGCGGGCCGCTCGCACGGCCGCCCACAGCAGGACCTCGGGGCCCGGCAGCCAGGGCTGACGGGTGTCGGGGGCGACGAGCCAGCGGGCGGTGGAGCGGGTCGCGGCGGGGGTGAGCGGGGACGCGCTCTGCGTGGGGGCCGGGACGGTCACCGCGTCGCCGGTGCCGTGGCACAGCAGCGGGGGTACGGCGTCCGTGCGGCAGGCCTCCCGGGCGTCCCCGCCCCGGGTGCCCCACTCCTCCCACTCCAGCAGCACCGGCAGCCGCTGGGCCGTGCCCGGGGCGGCGAACAGCAGCATCCTGCCGCGCAGCTCCGCGACCGGGCCCGAGCCGGGGCCGTCGTCCCACAGCCGGTCCAGCATCCGGCGCCCGAACAGGGCCGGCGCGCTGACCACGTCGAAGACCGACCCGCAGGGCAGCACGACCGGCGCGTCCGGCCGCTCCTCCCAGAGGGCGAGCGTGCTTCGCGGATACGTTCCTGCCGAGGCGAGCCAGGCGGCTCCGTCCGGGGTGACGTGGGAGGCGTTCCATGCGCTGCTCATGCGTCCAGGTGTACCGGGCGTGAGCGTGCGATTCCCGAGGGTTGCGGGAAATCGGGACAGGAGCGGGTGGGAGCGGGTATCTTGCCCGCCTGGCATATGCCGGGTGATCGGGCGGAGGGCCGTTCTAGACCGGGTCGCCCGGCCCGCGGCCCTCGGCGTCGCCCCGCATCAGGTCCCGTCCGAACTCGACCATCTTCTTGGCGTAGTCCTCGGTCCACTCGGCTCGCTCGGCGATGTCCGCCGTCGTCAGCCGGTCGAACCGCCGCGGGTCGGCCAGCTGCGCCGCCGCGATCGCCTGGAACTCCACGGCCCGGTCCGCCGCCGCCCGGAACGCCAGCGTCAGCTCGGTCGCCCGGGCCAGCAGCGCCCGTGGGTCGTCGATCGACTCGAGGTCGAAGAAGTGCTCAGGGTCGGAGGCCGCCTCCGCGGGCTCGAAGAGCAGGGGCGCGGGGCGTAGCCGCGGTTCGTTCCGACGCGGCGTGGGCTCCGCCATGTCTTCTCCTCCTCGTACGTCGCGCACGGCCCTCCCGGTGGAGTGGGCCACCGTCCATTGTCTCGCGGGCGCGCAAGTGGGCATCGCGACGGTGGATACGTCCGCCCCACCACCCCGCGTTCGCTACGGCTGCCAGGACACGCGATGTTCGGCCGGCGTCATGGCCGCCACGCGACCCGGTGCTCGGCCAGGTGCGCCAGCACCGCGTGGTTCGCCTCCCACCCGTCCGGGCTGTGTTCATCGGCCGCCTCCGGCGGCGTGCCGGCCTCCGGCCGGCGGGCGGGGGAGGCTGGGGGTGGGTGGTTTCGGTGGTGCGGGTCATGGCCGCCACGCGACCCGGTGCTCGGCCAAGTGCGCCAGCACCGCGTGGTTCGCCTCCCACCCGTCCGGGCTGTGTTCATCGGCCGCCTCCGGCGGTGTGCCGGCCTCCGGCCGGCGGGCGGGGGGGCTGGGGGTGGGTGGTTTCGGTGGTGCGGGTCATGGCCGCCACGCGACCCGGTGCTCGGCCAGGTGCGCCAGCACCGCGTGGTTCGCCTCCCACCCGTCCGGGAACTTCACCACCGTCCCCAGCTGCACCGGCTCCGTCGACGGATAGTCGTCCAGGAGGTCGGTCACGCCCGCCCGGCACACCACCACGCACGCGTGCCGGTGGCGGGAGGCCAGGACGCAGAGGCGGCCCGTCTCCAGGTGGAACGCGGTCGCGTCGGGGCGGCCGGAGAGGGGGTGGAGGACCACCGTCACGTCGTACTCGCGGCCCTGCAGCCGGTTCGCCGTGTCCACGACCACCTCGGTGACGCCGAGGTCGGCGAGGGCGGCACGGACCGCGGCCGCCTGGTCCCGGTGGGCCGTGCCCACGGCGATGCGGTCGGCCGTGAGGGGGGAGGGGTCCGGTGAGCGTTCCGAGGTCGCCGCGCCGCCCCGGTCCAGCATGCGGCGTACGACCGTGGCCACCGCCCGGACCGCCTCCGGATCCGTGCGCGGGGTGTGCCGGGCGGGCAGTTCCAGCAGGCCCCAGCCCGACGCGGCCGCCTCGTCGATCACCCGGTCGGGGCCCGAGCCGTCCGACGGCACCGCGAAGGACAGGCCGCGGTCGCCGTGGCCGGTGCCGCTGCGGAACGGCGTGTAGGGGTAGAAGGCGTCCGAGACCAGGGGCGCCGCCGACGCCGGGAGCCGCCAGGACACCGGCAGGCGGTGCTGCGGCAGGTCCGGGTTGTGCGCGAGCAGCGTCGTCACCGCCGAGGCGGACGGATCGTAGGAGAGGCCCGCCCACTGCTCGCTGCCCACGATCGCGAACGGGTCGAGCTGCCCCGGGTCGCCCACGAACAGCGCCCGCTCGAACAGCCCGGCCACCGCGAGCAGCGCGTCCGAGCGCATCTGGTACGCCTCGTCGACGATGGCGTGCCGCCACGGCTCGTCGACCTTGACGTGCGCCCACTTCGCCGCCGTCGAGATCACCACGGCCTGCCCGGCGAGGTCCGCCGCCTTGGCCGACTTGCGTACGTTCTCCAGGCCGTCGAGCGCCTTGTCGTACGGATCGGCGTCGTTGCTGTGCAGGCGCCCCACGGGCAGCTCGGGGTTCTTCTCGGCGAGCCGCAGGACGAGGTCGTCGACCTGGGCGTTGGTCTGCGCGACCACCATCAGCGGGTGACCGGCCTCCGCCAGCTCCAGGGCCGCCCGGACCACGAGCGTGGACTTGCCGGCCCCGGGCGGGGAGTCCACGACCACACCGCGCGCGGTGCCGTGGAGGGTGTCGTGGAGGATCGCGTCGGTGGCCTGTGCCGCGGCGGCCGAGGGGTCGAACACCGTGGTCACAGCACATCCTCCTCGGTCACCGGGTCGGCGGCCTCCAGGGTCGCCTCGCCGGGCGGCCCGCCGTGCGTCCACGGCGTCTCCTCCGGGTCGGGCAGCTTGGCGCCGCCCCGCTGCTCGTGCTCGAAGAGCGTGAAGCAGACCCGGTCGCCCTTCTCCGGCACCGAGCCCGGCTCGGGCTCCTTGCCGCGGCCCATCTTGTCGAGGATCCGCAGCACGACGCAGGCCCCGTCCTCCTCGTCCGCGACGAACTCCGCCGACTGCGGCTTCCCGCCCAGCGAGCGGTACACCTTCGTGCGCTCGCCCAGGTGCGGCCGGTCGTCCGTGCGGACCGTGACCAGGGGGCGGGGGCTGGGGCGCTTGCCGTCGCTGTACGCCATCACGACATCGGTGACCTCGCCCGCGAACGCCTCCCCGGCCAGCCGTCGGCCCGCCATCACCAGCGGGTCGTCGAGGGCCTCCTGCGCCTCCAGCCGGGCCTGTTCGCGTTCGCGCGTCGCGAGCTTGTTGGCCGCGGTGACGGCGTCGTCGCGGCGCGGCTGCGGGGGCTCGCCGGCCAGGACCCGGTCGCGGTGGCCGGTGAACGACCAGCGGTCGCGGGTCCACCGCTCCTCGACATGCGCTCCCTCGGGCAGCTCGCGCAGCAGGTCCAGGCCCCGCCAGACCGCGTCCCAGGTGGGCCGGGTGCGGCTGTGCACGAGGTCGCGGATCTCCTGCTCGGCGGAGGTCAGCGCGCCCAGCCGTTCGTCGGCCTCCAGGCCGTCCTCGGCGGCGGCCAGGGCCGTGCGGGCGCGGTCGTAGCGCTCGATGGCCGGGGCGAGCAGCTTGTTGTCGAAGGCCGGGTCGGTGGCCGGACCGGCCGGGGGACACGTCAGCTGCCCCTGGGCGTCCCGCTCCAGCTCGGCCTTCAGCGCGGCCTCGGCGCCGGTCATGCCCTCGGGCGGGTCGATCCAGGCGAGCAGCGCCCCCAGGTGCTGGTCCTCCAGCGAGGACTGCCCGGTCGCCCAGTGCCGGCCCAGGACGTCGGTCATCGCCAGCAGCAGCGAGGAGCCGGGCACCCGGGCCCGCTCCCCGAAGTGCGTCAGCCACCGGCCGAGCAACGGCACCCGCGGCGGCGCCGGGTAAGGGGCCTCCGGGTCCTGCTCGGCCGTACGCCGGAACCGCATGGACCGCCCGAGCAGCCGCACCAGGTCGATGCCCGCCCGGCTCGGCACGATCAGCTGCGGCGCGTCCGCGCACAGGTCGACCTCGACCTTGACCCGCTTGCCGGTCTCCGGGTCGGTCTCCGTGCGCTCGGCGGCCTCGACGACCTCCGCGTACGCGTCGACGTAGGGCAGCACCACGTCGGCCAGGTCGGCCAGGAACGCGAACCTCAGGTCGCGGTCGCGGGGCTGCGGGACGACCAGCAGGCGCGGCGCGTCCCGGTCGGTGCCGACCAGCGCGCCGAGCGGGGCACCGGCCTCACCCGCGGTGATCAGCGGCACGAACACCAGCGGACGGTCGCCGAGGTGCCGGTGCCGGACGGTGGCGGCGGGCTGGGCGCGGCCCGTGCTGACCGCTTCGAGGCGGGCCAGGGTGGAGATCAGCGACACGCCGCCTCCAGGGCCTCGGCGCGCAGGGCCGCCGCGCGGCGCAGGGCCGCCACCGCCGGGTCGTCGGGGTCGCCCGCCTCACCGCGGGCGGCCGCGAGGACGTCCTCGACGGTCGTCAGGCCGCCCAGTTCCGCCCGCACCGGGCGGCCGAGGGACGTCACCGCGCCCGTCTCGCGCGACCGGGCCCGGCAGTGGAAGGCCAGCTCGCACGCGGACAGGCACTCGGGCGCGTACGTCGCCGGGACCGACTCCACGGCCGCCGTCAGCTCCTCGGCGGGCAGCTCGGGCGAGAAGCACGTGCCCTCGGGGAGCGCGTCGGCGATGTCCTCGATGCGGGTCAGCCGGGCCAGCTGGCGGGCCGTCACCGCGCGCTGCTTGCGGATGTCCACCGCGGACGCGGCCGGCTGGTTGGAGAAGTCCCGGGGGCAGACCAGCAGGATCCGGTGCCGCACGCGTGGGGCCGCGACCCTGTCCTGGGCGCCGCGCCCCTCCGGCTCCGCGCCGAGACGCGCCGCGACCTCCTCCAGCGCCAGCACGTACACCGCCGCCTGCCGGGCCGCCGCCCCCACCTTCGCCGGGTCCGCCGAACCGTCCAGCAGCGGGAACGACTTGATCTCCACCACCGTCCAGCTGCCGTCCGGATGCACCACCACCGCGTCCGGCTCCAGGAACGCGGGGGAGCCCGCGACGTCCAGCGCCAGCATCGGATGGTCGAGCAGGGTCCACGCGCCCGGGTGCGCCGCGGCCTCCCGCAGCTCCAGCGCCGTACGGGCCGTGCGGCCCTGCGGGCCGGTCGCGGTCAGGTCGGGCACGCGCGCGTCGGCGGGTGGTTCGGCCGAGCGGTCCAGCTTCTCGTGCACCAGCCGCAGCAGCTCCGCACCGCCGTCGGCCTTGACCTTCGCCTCGAACGCGTTGCCCCGCGTGAGCGCGAACTGCGACTGCCCGAAAGTCGACGGGGAGCCCAGAGCGCTCGCCAGGGCCGCCTTGTTCACCCCGGCGCCGTCGAGGATCGCGCGCCGCGCGCACCCGGGGTTGGCAGCCAGGGCCGCCAGGGCGCGCGCGTCCAGTGCCTTCGCGGGTACGTCGGGGCCGCGCAGCTCAGCGAGCCGGTGCCGGAGCGCCGTCCCCCGCGTCCTTGGGGGAGGCACTCGGCTCGGCTCCCGCTCCGAGCCGCGCATCGCGCTGCCGTGGAATTCGCTCACCCGCGGAAGTCTGGCATCCGGCACTGACAATTGAGGAACCTGCGCCGGAAGAGGCCGCCGCGACCGGCGCGACCCGCGGCAGGAGCTGTGCCCCGACCCGGTCCGCCGTCCGCATCACGACCGGCGCCAGCAGCAGTCCGACGCCCATGACGGCCGCGCCCGCGACGGCGTCGAGGAAGTAGTGGTTGGCCGTGCCCATGACCACGATCGTCGTGATCAGCGGGTAGGCGACACCGGCCGCCTTCGCCGTGCGCGAGCCGCCGTAGCGCCACAGCATCACTCCGCACCACAGGGCCCAGCCCACGTGCAGACTCGGCATGGCCGCGTACTGGTTGGTCATGCCCCCCATGCCGCGCGGTGCGCTCGCCGCGCCGCCCCACCAGCCGTAGGAGCTGTACTGGGCCATCGTGTCCACGAAGCCGTGGCTCGCGTCGAGGAGCCGGGGCGGGCAGGTCGGCAGCAGGGTGAAACCGATCAGGCCTATGAGGGTGGACGTCATCAGCCAGGTCCGCGCGGCGCGGTAGCGCACGGCCCGGGAGCGGAAGAGCCAGACGAGGATCGCCGGCGTGACCAGGTAGTGCAGGGACGCGTACCAGAAGTCCGCCGGTATGCCTATCCAGGCCTCGCGCGTGAAGAGGCGGTTGAGTGGTTGCTCGAAGTTGATGCGGAGCGCCTTCTCGAAACGCAGGAGCGCCAGACCGTGGTCGACCGCACCGGAGACGTCGCCCCGGGCGAGGAGCCGGCCCGCCGTGTAGCACGCGTACACCAGCAGGATCAGCGGCAGCTCGGTCCACCAGCGCAGCCTGCGCGCGGGGGCCGCCTCGGTGCCCGGTGTCTCGGCGTGCGGCATCCGATCGCCCTCCCCCTTCGTCGTCACGCGGCGCCCGGCCGTCCGGTCGTGCCACTTTACGGCGTACGTGTGCGCCCAGGGGGCGCTCTCCGGACCTCAAAGACGCAGAGATCGCCCCCCGGGTTGCCCGTGGACAGGGTGCGCGATGATGGACGCGTTCCGCTTGCGTTTTTCTTCCGGAAAGGTTCCCCATGGCTGCGCGCATCCTCCTGGCCCGCCACGGACAGACCGAGTGGTCCCTGTCCGGCAAGCACACGGGCAGGACCGACGTGCCGCTTCTGGAGGAGGGCCGGCGCGGCGCCAAGCTGCTCGGCGAGCGCCTGCACCGGGCGCCCTACGACGGCCTGCCCGGTGTCGAAGTGCGCACCAGCCCGCTGGCACGCGCGCGTGAGACGTGCGAACTGGCCGGATTCGGGGACCGCGCGCGGGCCTGGGACGTGTTGCTGGAGTGGGACTACGGGGCGTACGAGGGCATGACGCCGGCGGACATCCAGGCCGTCCGGCCCGGCTGGCTGATCTGGCGCGACGGCGTCCCCGAGGGCGAGACGCTCGCCGAGGTGACGGCCCGGGCGGACGAGGTGGTCTCCTGGGCCCGCTCCGAGGACCGCGACGTCCTGGTCTTCGCCCACGGGCACGTCCTGCGCTCCATCGGCGCGCGCTGGCTGGGCCTGCCGCTCGACTTCGCGGCCCGGATACGGCTGAACCCGACGTCCCTGTCGGTGCTGGGCTGGGCGTACGGGGAACCGGCGATCGAGAGCTGGAACGACCTGGGCCACCTGGTCTGAAACGGCCTGGTCACGTGGTCCGAGTCGAGCGCGGCGACGCGGCGTGCCGGTCCAGGAACGCCGACACCCCCGACGCCCTCCGGTGCGGCAGCAGCACGCGCGCGGTGGCCGCCAGCATCGTCTGGACCCGGGACGACTGGACCTCCTCCAGCAGGTCCAGCACCCGCATCCCGGCCACCGCGGCCTCGTCCGGCCGCCCGCCCCGCGCGAGGTCGTCCGCCAGCTCCGCCGTGTACAGGGCGATGTTCCGTGTGAAGTGCGGATCCTGGAGTTCCGCCGCCCGCCGGGCGTGCCGTGCCGCCCGGGGCCAGTCGCCCAGCGTGGACCAGCACTGCGCCTCCAGGCCCTCCAGTTCGGCCTCGCCGTAGAAGCTCATCCACTCGGGGTCGGCGTCCGAGGGGCCCCGCTCGAAGAGCGCCTGGGCCCGGGCCAGGGCCTGCTCGCAGCCGACGCGGTCGGCGAGACCGGCCCAGCCGCCCGCCTCGCGCAGCGCGAGCAGCGACATCAGCCGGGCCGACCCCACGGGCCGGGCGACGCGCTGCGCGGCCTGGGCCGCCCGGACGGCCTCGCGCGGGCGGCCCGCGTCACGCGCGAGGAACGCCGTGTTGCAGAAGGCGTGCGCCTCCAGTCCCGGGTCGCCGGTCATCCGGGCGGTCGCCAGGGCCTCGGCGTAGTGGGAGCGGGCGTCGTCGAAGCGTCCCGAGTCGTGGGCCAGCCAGCCCACGGAGATGGCCAGTTCACCGGCGCCTGAGTAGAGCCGGTCGGCCGTCGTCTGCCGGGTCGTGCCGGCGTCGAGCAGCGCGTAGGCGGCACGCAGCGGGGCCGCCGCCCGGCGGTAGAGGCCGTCGGCGCCGTGCCGGTCGTCGAGCAGGCGGATCCGGCGGACGGCTTCTTCCAGGGCACCCGCGTCGCTCGCCCCGGCACGGCGCACGGGGCGCTGTGCCGCCGCGGCGTCGAAGGCGAGGCCCACGGGCCCCAGCGAGGCGGCGGCCACCGTGGCGCCCCCGCCGGTCATGAATGCGCGACGTAGCACGTCGCTCTCCTCGTAGGTGTCGTGCGGGTGGTACGGGTCGTACGGGTTCTGCGTGTCATACGGCTCGGACGCCCCACTGGTCTCACTCGTGACGTTCGTGAGGTTCGTGGTGCGCGTCAGGGGCGCGTTCTCGATGCCGCGCGCCCGGCGTCCGCGTACCGACGAGCGGGGCGCGAACCCGAGGTCGGTGAGCGTGCGACCCGGGAACATGTGCAGGAACACCCGTTCATAGGCGTAGTTGGGGCAGCGGATCTCACCCGCCTCGACCCGCCCGATGTAGCGCGCGTCACAGCTCACCTGCTCGCCGATCTCGAGGCCGGCCCGGCGGATCGCCGCGGCGAACTCGGACGGCGAGCGCTGTCCGCGCAGCTGCCGGAAGGCGAGGTTCGGCCGTGTCGGCCGGTTGGGTTGAGACGAGGTCACCGCTGACGACGCCATGGCCGGGTCCTCTCGTGCGAACCGTCGAACCATGCCGGATTCGGGGTGACTTGTGCGTGTTGTCAGCATGGCCTGCCCTGTGTCCGGCGGGCAAGAACGTACCTGCTGTGTCGGAGCCACCACGCTGGGTTTGGCTACAAACCGGATATCTCATCCGTGATCTGCCATGAAGTGCCATCCTTTGCGGCTGACTTCCTCCGTAGCCGTTGACGGCCTCACGCGTTGAACCCTGCGGACCGGGAGGCCCCCGACTCCCGACCGCTCGTCCAAGCAGGGGTTTTCGTGGTGGAGGCCGGGATGGAGACCAGCCGGATCAACGATCATCGAACGCCGCCGAGCACACCGGCGGCCGGCTGCGATGTGGTGACGGTGCCGGCGCGGCAGGGGCTGGAGGCGGTCGACATCCTGCGGCGAGGGACAGCGGAAGCGGTGGGACCCGTCCTGCACCACGACGGGGGCGCCACCCTGGGGTTCCTGGTACCGCCGGGCACGGCCGCGGCATGGGACGTGCCCGGGAGCACGTGCACGGAGACCGACGGACGCGGACTGACCCTGGCGCCCGAACCCCCCGTGGCGGGCTCGGACTGGCTGCTCCCGCCCGGGGAGGCGGACCTCGCGACGGACCCCGCGGTGCTGCGCCGGGCCCTCGGGGAGGCGGCCCGGACGATCAGGGCGGCGGACGGCTGCCGCTGAGGCGCCGGGCCCCGGGCGCCGGTCGGCGCGGAGCGCATGCCCTGCTCGACGGCTCGCCCCTGATAATGCCCCCATGGGAAAGTCCAGGAGCGGGCGGCGCCGAGCCGGTGCGGAGGCCGTCGTCGAGAGCGTCGACGGCGGGCTCGCCGAGCTGATCCCCGACCGCGAGCGGGCCCGGGCCTGGACCCTCGTGATCGACGGGGCCCCGCAGTCGCACGTCGACCTGGACGACCCGGCGTACCTGTCCTTCGAGTACCAGCGCCGGCTCGGGCATGTCATCGACCTCGTCGCCCCGCCGGGCCGGCCCGTGCACGCCGTGCACCTCGGCGGCGGCGCGCTCACCCTCGCCCGGTACGTCGCTGCCACCCGGCCCCGCTCCACCCAGCAGGTCGTCGAACGGGACGCCGCCCTCGTGCAACTGGTCCGCCGCGAGCTGCCGTTGGATCCGAACGCGCGGATCCGGGTGCGGTCCGTCGACGCCCGCGAGGGACTCGCCAAGGTGCCGGACGGCTGGGCCGACCTCGTCATCACCGACGTGTTCAGCGGCGCCCGGACACCGGCCCACCTGACCTCGACGGAGTTCCTCGACGACGTCCGCAGGGCCCTCAAGCCCGGCGGTGTCCACGCCGCCAACCTCGCCGACGGGCCGCCGCTGACCCACCTGCGCGGCCAGATCGCCACCGCCGCCGCCCGTTTCGAGCAGCTCGCGCTGGTCGCCGACCCGACGGTGCTGCGCGGCAAGCGCTTCGGCAACGCCGTCCTGGTCGCCTCCGACCTCCCGCTGCCCGTCGCCGAACTGACCCGCCGCGCCGCCTCCGACCCGCACCCGGGCCGGGTCGAGCACGGCAGGACGCTCACCCACTTCACCGGCGGGGCCGTGCCCGTCACGGATCTCGCGGCGGTGGCCTCCCCGGCGCCGCCCGCGTCGGCGTTCCAGTAGCCGAGTGGGGCTCACGGGCCCCGGGTCCGGCGCTCAGTAGGTCCCGATCTCCACGCGCGGCGGCCCGTCGTGCCAGGTGCAGAACACCGACACCCGGTCCGCGCCCGAGGAGAACTCCACGCGGATCCACGACTCCGTCTTCCACACCTGCATCGACCAGCCCGCGCCGGGAGTCGCCGAGACGAGGGAGGCGGACGTCCTCCCGAGGTCGAACACCGCCCGGCCGCCGTCGGTGTCGTAGCTCCTGACCCGGCCGGTGGCGGCGGGAGAGGGGCTGGGGGTCGTCCGAGTGGGGGCGGGGGTCGGCTTCGACGTCGTCGGCGGGGCGCTCGGGGGCGTCCGCTTAGGCGGAGGCGTCCGCTCCGTCGGCGTCGCGAGCGGCTTGGGCTCCCGCGGGGCCGCGTCGGCGGCCTTGATGGGCAGGGCGCGCGGCGGGTCGTAGGCCGTGCCCGCCATCACCGTGTGGACACCCCACCACGACAGCGTGACCGCCGCGCCCGTGGCGAGCAGCCAGGCCAGCAGGTGTACGAGTCCTCTGCGCATCGCGGGCCATCCTGCCTCACGCGCCCCACGCGCTGTCCAGGAACGGGCGTCACGCAGGGGCCCGTTGTCCACAACCGCGGAGTTGTCCACAGGCCCGCACCCGGCTGTTCGAGATGGCGTACGGTGCGGCGCATGGCAAGTGTGCTCGTGGTCGAGGACGACCAGTTCGTACGCTCGGCGCTCATCCGGCACCTGACCGACGCCTCGCACGCGGTGCGCAGCGTCGGTACGGCACTGGAGGCGCTGCGCGAGGTCGCCCATGTCCGCTTCGACGTGGTGATCCTGGACCTCGGACTGCCCGACCTCGACGGGTCCGAGGCCCTGAAGATGCTGCGCGGCATCACGGACGTGCCGGTGATCGTCGCCACCGCCCGGGACGACGAGGCGGAGATCGTCCGGCTGCTCAACGCCGGAGCGGACGACTACTTGACCAAGCCCTTCTCCGTCGAGCACCTCTCCGCCCGCATGGCGGCCGTGCTGCGCCGTGCCCGCTCCGGCTCCGGGGAAGGGCAGCCCTCCCCGGTGCTCCGGGTCGGCGGCCTGACCGTCGACCCGCTGCGCCGCCAGGCCGAGTTGGACGGCGCCCGGCTCGACCTCACCCGCCGCGAGTTCGACCTGCTCGCCTTCCTGGCCCGCCGGCCCGGAGTCGTCGTCCCCCGCAAGGAACTGCTCGCCGAGGTCTGGCAGCAGTCGTACGGCGACGACCAGACCATCGACGTCCATCTGTCCTGGCTGCGGCGGAAACTGGGGGAGACGGCCGCCAGCCCGCGCTATCTGCACACCCTCAGGGGCGTCGGTGTGAAGCTCGAACCGCCGGGGGCGGAGGCGCCGCGATGAGGTGGGCGCTGGTCAAGGTGGCGCTGGCGGTGACGACCATGGTCGTGCTCGCCTTCGCGGTGCCGCTCGGACTCGTCATCCGCGAGATGGCACGGGACCGTGCCTTCTCCAACGCCGAGCGGGAGGCCGCGGCCGTCGCCCCCGCCCTGTCCATCACCACCGACCACGACCAGCTGGAGCGGGTCGTCGCCGCCGCCGGATCCGATGCCGGCCTGGCCGTGCACATACCGGCGGGCGACGGCCAGGAGGCCCTGGAACTCGGGCGGCAGCGCGCCGCCGACGAGGAGATCGCGGCCGTCCGGAAGCTGGGCCGCGCCTCCACCACCGGCGTCCCCGGCGGCTCGACGCTGCTCCAGCCGGTCGCGCTCAGCACCGGCGAGATCGCGGTCGTCGAGGTGTACGTGCCGCAGGCCGAGGTCACCAACGGCGTGGGCACGGCCTGGGCGGTGCTCGCCGGAGTCGGTGTCGCGCTCGTCCTCGGGTCGGTCGCGGTCGCCGACCGGCTGGGCGTGCGGATGGTCCGGCCCGCCAAGCGCCTGGTCGACGGGGCGCGTGAACTGGGGGAGGGCAGGCTCGGCGCCCGGGTGCCGGAGGAGGGCCCGACCGAGCTGCGGCTGGCCGCCGTCGCGTTCAACTCCATGGCCGACCAGGTCGTCCAGCTCCTGGCGAACGAGCGGGAGCTGGCGGCCGACCTCTCCCACCGGCTGCGCACGCCCCTGACCGTGCTGCGGCTCAACACCGCCTCGCTCGGCGAGGGACCGGCCGCCGACCAGACCCGGAGCGCGGTCGAGCAGCTGGAGCGCGAGGTCGACACGATCATCCGCACGGCCCGGGAGGCCAAGCCGCAGACGGCCGCGGCCGGTCCGGGAGCCGGGTGCGACGCCGCCGAGGTGGTGCGGGAACGGATGGCCTTCTGGTCGGCGCTCGCGGAGGACGAGGGCCGTACGTGGCGGGTGGCCGGGGCCGACCGGCCGGTGCGCATACCCGTGGCCCGCGCCGACCTGGCGGCCGCGCTCGACGCGCTGCTCGGCAACGTCTTCCGGCACACCCCGGAGGGCACCGCCTTCGCGGTCGACGTGCACAACGCCGAGGACGCGGTGATCGTCCTCGTCTCCGACGCGGGCCCGGGCATACCCGACCCGAAGGCGGCGATGGCGCGGGGCCGTGGCTCCGGGAGCGACGGCTCGACCGGGCTGGGCCTGGACATCGTGCGCCGGCTCGCGGAGTCGACCGGCGGGGACCTGCGCATCGGCTCCTCGGTGCTCGGCGGGACCGAGGTGCGGATCTGGATCCAGGTGGACGGCCGTGCCCCCGCGAGCCGGGGACACCGGCAGCTGCGACGCCGACGGCCCGGCAGGCCGGCCGCCGCCTTCAAGCACTCCTGACTCGTCGGGCGCACGGCACTCCTGACTCGTCGGGCGCACGGGTCGGTCACGTTTCGACAAATGCACGGAACGGCTCTTGACGCATGACCGGACATACGGCTGTTATTGCGCCACCGTGTTCGGTCAAGTTGATTTCTGGTCGATTGCGACTGGATTTCACGCCACACCCTCATGACCGAACCCTGCCCTCAGGAGCCGTTCATGCACGACCTCTCCCTCCCCGGACCCTCCCTCCCCGCCCCCGGCCGCCGCACGGTGCTGCGCGGCATAGGCGGTGCGGCCCTGCTCGGTGCGGGCATACCCCTGCTGTCCGCCTGCGGCGGCAGCGGCTCCGCCGCCGACCCGAAGACGGTCAGCCTGGGCTCCAACTCCTCGGACGCGGTGCCGAAGAAGGCGTTCGCGGAGATCTACGCGGCCTTCACGAAGAAGTCCGGGATCAAGGTCGACGTCAACACCAAGGACCACAACACCTTCCAGGAGCAGATCAACTCGTATCTGCAGGGCACGCCGGACGACGTGTTCACGTGGTTCGCGGGCTACCGGATGCAGTTCTTCGCGGCGAAGAAGCTCGCCACCCCGATCGACGACGTGTGGCAGAAGATCGGCGGGAACTTCCCCGAGGCGATGAAGAAGCTCTCCAAGGGCGAGGACGGCAAGTACTACTTCGTGCCGCTGTACACGTACCCGTGGGCGGTGTTCTACCGCAAGAGCGTCTTCGCCCAGCACGGCTACGAGGTGCCCACCACGTGGGACGACTTCGTCGCCCTGTGCAAGCGGATGCAGAAGGACGGGCTGGTGCCGATCGCCTTCGGCGACAAGGACGCCTGGCCGGCGATGGGCACCTTCGACCAGATCAACTTCCGCACCAACGGCTACGACTTCCACGTGGAGCTGATGGCGGGCAAGGCGTCCTGGACGGACGCCAAGGTGCGCAAGGTCTTCGACCACTGGACGGAGATCCTGCCCTTCCACCAGGAGGGCGCGGTGGGCCGTACCTGGCAGGACGCGGCGCAGACCCTGGTGGCGAAGAAGGCGGGCATGTACCTGCTGGGCACGTTCGTGGGCCAGCAGTTCACCGACAAGGCCGATCTGGAGGATCTGGACTTCTTCGCCTTCCCGGAGATCGACCCCGCCTTCGGACAGGACACCGTCGAGGCGCCGACCGACGGGTTCATGCTCTCCAAGGCCCCGAAGAACAAGGCGGGCGCGGTCGAGCTGCTGGAGTACCTGGGCACGCCGGAGGCCGAGGAGATCTACCTGAAGTCGGACCCGAACGTGGTGGCGGCCTCCACCAAGGCGGACACCTCCTCCTACAGCGCGCTGCAGAAGAAGGCCTACGAGATGATCTCCGGCGCGAAGAGCCTGACGCAGTTCATGGACCGTGACTCCCGGCCGGACTTCACCTCCACGGTGATGCAGCCCGCGCTGCAGAACTTCATCCGCAACCCGAAGAACATCGACAGCATCCTCTCGTCGATCGAGCGCCAGAAGAAGACGATCTTCGCCTCCTCCTGACCGGAAACGGAGAATCGACGACTCGGATCCGACATGACCGCCACCCCCGCGAAGGCTCCGGAGCCGGCCACCACGCCGGTTCCGGGGCCCGCCCCCACGTCAGAACCCGCCAAGGCGCCCCACGGGCACAAGCGGCTGCTCACCCGCCGTGACCGCATCACGCTCGGCCTGATGGCCGGGCTGCCGACGATCCTGCACGTGGCCCTCGTCTGGGTCACGGCCCTGGCCTCGATCGCCCTGGCCTTCACCACCTGGGACGGCATCGGCTTCGACTCCATCCAGTGGGTCGGCCTGCAGAACTTCAGGGAACTGTTCACCAACAACCCGCAGTTCTGGCCCGCCGTCGAGCACAACGTGATCTGGTTCGTCGTGCTCATCCTGCTGCCCACGCCGTTCGGCCTGTTCCTCGCCGTGCAGCTGGACAAGCGGATCCGCTTCAGCCGCGTCTACCAGACCGCGTTCTTCCTGCCGGTCGTGGTCTCGATGGCGGTGATCGGCTTCGTCTGGCAGCTGGTCTACAACCCGGACACAGGCCTGATCAACAGCCTCATCGGCGCCAACAAGCCCGGCCACTACATCGACTGGATCGGCGACCCGGACCTCAACCTCTGGGCGATCCTCGTCGCCGCCTCCTGGCGCCACACCGGCTACATGATGATCCTCTACCTGGCCGGCCTGAAGAGCGTCGACCCCGCCCTGCGCGAGGCCTCCGCCCTGGACGGCGCCAACGAGTGGCAGACGTTCAAGAACGTCATCTTCCCCACCCTGCGCCCGACCAACACCGTCGTCCTGGTCGTCACGATCATCGAGGCGCTGCGCGCCTTCGACCTGGTCTTCGTCTTCAACAAGGGCGCCCAGGGCACCGAACTGCTGTCGATCCTGGTGACCAACAACATCATCGGCGAGTCCAGCCGCATCGGATACGGCTCCGCGATCGCGGTCGTCCTGCTGGTGATCTCCCTCGCCGTGATCATCCCGTACCTGATCGCGACCTTCCGGAAGGAGCGGCAAGCGTGAGCACCGTGAGCGCACCGGTCAAGCAGCGCACCCCGATCCGCCCCGCCCGGATCCTGCTGCACACCTTCCTCGTCGTCACGGCCCTGGCCTGGCTCGCGCCGCTGCTGTGGGCGCTGCTCGCGGCGATGCGCCCGTACGGGGAGACCAGCGAGAAGGGCTATGTCTCCTGGCCCGACAAGCTCAGCCTCGACAACTTCACCAACGCCTTCACGCAGTCGGACATGCTGCACTACTTCGGCAACACGCTGCTCATCGCCGTGCCGGCGGTGCTGCTGACGCTGCTGCTGTCGTCGATGGTCGCCTTCTACGTCAGCCGTTTCGACTTCCGTCTCAACCTGGCGCTGCTGCTGGTCTTCACGGCCGGCAACCTGCTCCCGCAGCAGGTGATCATCACGCCGCTGTACCGGCTGTACCTGCTGATCGACCTGCCCGGCATCACCATGAGCGGCAAGCTCTACGACTCCGCGCTCGGCCTGGTGCTGATCCACGTGGCGTTCCAGTCGGGCTTCTGCGCGTTCGTGCTCAGCAACTACATGCGCTCGCTGCCGCACGAGCTGACCGAGGCCGCCCTGGTCGACGGCGCCTCGGTGTGGCGGCTGTACTGGCAGATCGTGCTGCCGCTGTGCAAGCCCGCGATGGCCGCCCTGGCCACCCTGCTCTCCATCTGGATCTACAACGACTTCTTCTGGGCCATCGTGCTGATCTCCACCGGCGAGAACATGCCGATCACCTCGGCGCTGAACAACCTCTCCGGGCAGTACTTCACCGACCCCAACCTCGTCGCCGCCGGCGCCCTGCTCACCGCGATCCCCACCCTGATCGTGTACTTCGTGCTCCAGCGGCAGTTCGTCAGCGGCCTGACCCTGGGCGCCAACAAGGGCTGACCCGCCCGCATCCGAAAGAGACCACCGTGCACCACCCCTTCACCCCCGTCGCCGCCGTGCCGGTGGACCCCCGCAAGGCCAGGGTCCACGAGGAGGGCTGGCAGTCCTGGAGCCCCAGCGGCGCCTACGCCCTCGGCGCGACGCCGTACCGCCCGACGAACGCCAACTGGGCGACCGTCTGCTACCGCCCGGGCGTCACCGTCCCCGCCGGCACCTTCCAGGGCGAGGGCCTGCTCGCGCTCGACCCCGGCGACGGCTCACCGGTCCGGCTGTGGGCGGCGGCCGAGCCGACGCGCGAGGTGCCGTCGATCCGGCTCGCCGTGCGGGACGGGGTGGCGGAGATCGGCGCGGACGGCCCGGTGAAGGAGTGGACGGGCCCGGACATCCAGTCGGTGCTGGGCGAGTGGGCCCGAGGCCTCGGACTCGACGCGCCGCGCCCGGCACCGACCGTCTGGTGCTCCTGGTACGAGTACTTCACGGCCGTCACCGAGGACGACATCCACGAGAACCTCCGCGCGATGGACACCCTCGACCTGCCCGTCGACGTCGTCCAGATCGACGACGGCTACCAGCGGGCCCTCGGCGACTGGCTCATCCTCTCCGGCCGCTTCCGCTCCCGCGCCGGAATCGCCGAGAAGATCCGCTCCCGCGGCCGCCGCGCCGGCATCTGGACGGCCCCGTTCCTCGTCGACCCGGCGAGCGACCTGGCCGCCGAGCACCCCGACTGGCTGGTCCGCGACACCGCCGGCGGCTTCGCGCACGCCGGCCGCAACTGGGGCCACGACCTGCGCGTCCTGGACACCACCCACCCCGGCGCCGCCGCGTACCTGACCGAGGTCTTCACCACCCTGCGCGCCGAGGGCTACGACTACTTCAAGGTCGACTTCCTCTACGCCGGCGCCCTGGACGGCGTACGCCACGCCGACACCGACGCGCTCACGGCCTACCGCTCCGGCATCCGCCTGATCCGCGAGGCGATCGGCGCCGACTCGTACCTCCTGGGTTGCGGGGCGCCCCTCCTGCCCTCCATCGGCCTGTTCGACGCGATGCGCGTCAGCCCGGACACGGCCCCGCACCGCCGCCCCGAGGCCGACGACTACTCCCAACCGGGCCAGGACCCGGCCGAGTTCACCGGCGCCGCCCGCCAGTGGCAGCACGGTCGCCTCTGGACCAACGATCCCGACTGCCTGATGGCCCGCCCGGCCGTCGAGACCCGCGAACGGTGGGCGGCCCACGTGGAGTCCACCGGCGGACTGATGGCCTCCAGCGACCGCCTGCTCTCCCTGGACCCGTGGGGCGTGGAGACCACGCGCCGCCTCCTCACGAAGGCGTGACCAGCGGGGCGCGGCACTCCCCTAATCGTGCCGCGCCCCGTCCCCCCTCTCCCGGTGGTCAGACCGCCGAGACCTCGGGCAGCGTCCCCGTGCGGGCCGCCCGCCCGTACCAGCGGGCGCTGGTCTTCGGCGTGCGCTCCAGCGTCGCGTAGTCCACGTACACCGCGCCGAAGCGCTTGCCGTAGCCGTACGCCCACTCGAAGTTGTCCAGCAGCGACCACAGGAAGTAGCCGCGGACGTCCGCGCCGTCGGTGATCGCGCGGCGGACCGCCGACAGGTGGCCGTGGAGGTAGGCGACGCGCTCCGGGTCGTGCACCCGGCCGTCGGAGTCGATCTTGTCGTCGTAGGCCGCGCCGTTCTCGGTGATGTACAGCGGCAGGCCCGGCGCCTCCCGGGTGTAGCGCATGATCAGCTCGTGCAGGCCGGTCGGGTCGATCGTCCAGTCCATCTCGGTGCGGTCGCCCGGCGTCTGGTGGAAGGCCACGTCGTCGGCGGCCGGCCACGGCGAGTGGTCGCTCGATCCGTGGCCGTCGGCGCGCGGCCCCTTCGCCTTCGGGTCGGCCGCCGAGACCAGCGTGGGTGTGTAGTAGTTGAGGCCCAGCGCGTCCAGCGGCTGGTTGATGAGCGCCAGGTCGCCGTCCAGGACGTGGTCCCAGTCCGTGAGGCTCGCCGTCGCCACGTACAGCGACTCCGGGTAGGCGCCGTGCAGCATCGGCCCGTGGAAGACCCCGCTGGCCAGGTCGTCGATCTTCCGGGCCGCCGCCAGGTCCGCCGGGTCCTGCGAAAGCGGCCGGACCACCGCGGAGTTGAGGCTGACCGCGACCGTATTGCGGGCCGGCATCACCGACCGCAGCGCGGACGCGCCCAGCCCGTGCGCCAGGTTCAGGTGGTGCGCGGCCCGCAGCGAGGCCGCCGGATCCGTACGCCCCGGGGCGTGCACTCCCGAGGCGTAGCCCAGGAACGCGCTGCACCACGGCTCGTTGAGCGTCATCCACTGCTCCACGCGGTCGCCCAGCGCCTCGCCGACGATCTGCGCGTACTCCGCGAAGCGGTACGCCGTGTCGCGCTCGGGCCAGCCGCCCGCGTCCTCCAGCTCCTGCGGCAGGTCCCAGTGGTAGAGGGTGACGGCCGGCTTGACGCCCTTGGACAGCAGCTCGTCCACGAGCCGGCGGTAGAAGTCCAGGCCCTTCTGGACGGCCGGGCCCCGCCCGGTCGGCTGCACCCGCGACCACGAGACGGAGAAGCGGTAGGCGCCCAGGCCCAGCTCCGCCATCAGCGCCACGTCGTCGCGGTAGCGGTGGTAGTGGTCGACAGCGATGTCACCGTGGTCGCCGCCGGCCGTCTTGCCCGGCGTATGGCTGAAGGTGTCCCAGATCGACGGCGTACGGCCGTCCTCCCGCACCGCACCCTCGATCTGGTACGCGGAGGTCGCCGCGCCCCAGAGGAAGGCGGGGGGGAAGGTCACCGGGGTGGCCGGGTTCTCGGAGTCAGGCATGGAAGCGCTCCCATTGGGGGTCGTGGAGACCGACAGGTGGAGGGGGAGGAGAGAGGGGGGAGGGGAGAGGGGGAGGAGGGGGAGGAGCAGGGGCCGGGGCGGCGCTGACCCGGCCCCCTGGACGAGCGGGCGAGGGCGTCAGCCCTTGACGGCGCCCTGCATGATGCCGCCCACGATCTGCTTGCCGAAGATCGCGAAGACCAACAGCAGCGGCAGCGTGCCCAGCAGCGCGCCCGCCATGATCAGGGACTGGTCGGGCGTGTAGCCGCGGCCGAGGCCCGCGATCGCGACCTGCACGGTCGGATTGCCCATCTGGGTCAGCACCAGGAACGGCCACATGAAGTCGTTCCAGGTCTGCACGAACGTCAGCATCCCGAGCACGGCCATCGCGGGCCGCGCGGCCGGGAACACCACGTGCCACACCACGCGCCAGCTGCTCGCGCCGTCCACCCGGGCCGCTTCGATGATCTCGTCCGGCAGTGCCTGGATCAGGTACTGCCGCATGAAGAACACACCGAACGCGCTCACCAGCGACGGGAAGATCACCGCCTGCAACTGGTCGGTCCAGTCCAGCTTCGCGACCATCATGTACAGCGGGATCACGCTCAGCTGGGGCGGCACCATCATCGTGCCGATCACGATCAGCATCAGCGCGCCGCGGCCCCGGAACCGCAGCTTGGCGAAGGCGAAACCGGCGATCGTCGACAGGAAGACGATGGTCAGCGAGGAAACCCCCGCCACGATCGTGGTGTTGAGGAACGCCTCGCCGAGGTTGGCGTCCTTCCAGGCGATCTCCAGCTTGTCGAACAGCCCCGAGCCGAACCAGAACGGCGGCGGTGTCTGCGCGAGGCGCTGGTTGTCACGCGAGGCGGCGATCGCCGTCCACACCAGCGGGAACAGCGAGACGATGGTGAACACGATCAGGATCGCGTACGCGATCGGACCGCCGTGCAGCTGCCCGCCCGCCCGGGCGGACTTCGGCAGACGGGGGCGTTTGGACTTGTTCGCGGGCGCCGCGCCGGGCGGCGGCGCGTCGGGGGGCGTCACAGTCGTCGTCACGGCCGGAACTCCTTAACTACTGGCGCGCAGCCGGCGCGAGATGACGTAGTTGACGATGCCGATGACGATCAGCATGAGGAACATCGTCCAGGCGATCGCCGAGGCCCGGCCCAGGTGCTGGGCGACCCAGCCCTGCTCGTACAGGTACAGGCCGAGCGTCTGGAACTGGTGCTCCGCGCCGCCGGACGTGCCCTTGTTGGCGTCGAACAGCAGCGGCTCGCCGAAGACCTGGCTGGCGCCGATCGTCGACACGACACAGGTGAACAGGATCGTCGGGCGCAGCGCCGGCAGCGTCACGTGGATGAACTGCTGCCAGCGGTTGGCCCCGTCCAGGGCCGCCGACTCGTACAGGTCCTGCGGGATCGCCTGCATCGCGGCGAGGTAGATCAGCGCGTTGTAGCCGGTCCAGCGCCAGATGATGATCGTCGAGACGGCGATCTGCGAGGGCCACTTGTCGTTCTGCCAGTCGACCGGGTTGATGCCGACCATGTCGAGCGCCCAGTTGATCATGCCGTAGTCACGGCCGAAGAGCAGCACGAACACCAGCGAGGCCGCGGCGATCGACGTCGCGTACGGCGCGAGCATCGCGACCCGGAAGAACGTCGAGGCCCGCAGCTTGTAGTTGAGGATGTGGGCGATGCCCATCGCCATCAGCAGCTGCGGGACGGTGGAGATGATGCCGATGGTCAGGGTGTTCTTCGCCGCGTTCCAGAAGAAGTCGTCGTCGAAGATCCGGGTGTAGTTGCGCAGCCCGACCCAGTTCATGTCGGTCGGCGCGGTCAGCTCCACCTGATGCAGCGAGGCCCATCCCGTGTAGATCAGCGGGAACAGGCCGAACGCGAGGAACAGCAGGAAGAACGGCGAGACGAAGGCGTACGGGCTCCAGCGGATGTCCCGCTGCCAGCGCCGGGACAGCCGGTCCCGGCGCCGCCGCGCCTTCTCGGCGTCGGCGTCCCCGGGCGGGCGGCCCGGGGCCGCGCCCCCCTTCGCGGGGGGCGCGGCGGTGTCGTGACGGGTGGCCATACGGGTCACTGGTCCAGCTTGTTGTCGATGGTCTTGATCGCCGAGTCCCAGGCCTCCTTGGCCGACTTGCCCTTCGTCACCAGGATCACGCCGTTGTCCGTCAGGCCCTGCATGATGATCTGATCCTTCGGGCCGATCACCTGGACCGGGGCGGCCTTGGCGGCCTCCGCGAAGATCGGGCCGATCTTCTGGTCACCGGTCATCTCGTTCGTCGCGCCGGTCACTTCGGGCATGGTGTAGGTGGACGGGGCGCTCGGGAAGCTGGCCTGCACCTTGAACAGCTTCGCCTGCTGCTCCGGCGCGGTCAGCCAGGTCACGAACTTCTGGGCTTCCTTCACGTTCTTGCCGCTCTTCGGCACGGTGAGGAAGGTGCCGCCCCAGTTGCCGCCCTTGGGCGCCTCGGCCACGGCCCACTTGCCGGCCGCGTCCGGCTTGGAGTTGCCCTTGATCGTGCCCAGCATCCACGGCGGGCAGGCGATGGTGGCGAACTTGTTGTTGGCGATCGTGGAGTTCCAGCCCGGCTGGAACTGCGTCTGCGACTGGACGAGGCCCTTCTCGGCGGCCTCGGAGGTCAGGTCGAAGGCGGCCTTGACGGCCGGGTTGGTCTTGTAGATGACCTTCCCTGAGGCGTCGTAGAACTTCTCCTTCTCGCTGCCGATGATCGCCTGGATCAGACCGCCGGGGGAGTCCATGAAGAAGGTGCCCTTGGGAGCCTTCGCCTTGTAGCGCTCACCGACGTCGACGAGCTTGGCCCAGTCGCCGGCCCACAGCTTGCCCACCTCGGCGGGGTCGGTGGGCAGGCCGGCCTGCTTGAAGAGGTCCGTTCGGTAACAGATCGCCATGGGGCCGACGTCGGTGCCGAGGCCGATGGTCCTGCCGTCCTTGGTGGTGGCCTGCTGCCACTTCCAGGGCAGCCACTTGCTCTTGTCCACGCCCGGAGCCTTCGACATGTCCTCGAGCTTGTCGGCCTGGGTGGCCGTGACCTCGGCGATGTTGGCGACTTCGACGGCCTGGACGTCCAGCAGACCGCTGTTGGTGGTCAGGTGGTTCAGCAGCGCCGGGTAGTAGTTCTCGTTCCGCTCGACGACGTTCTCGGCGATCTTGATCTTCGGGTTGAGCTTCTCGTACTCGGCGTAGAGACCGGCTTCCTTGAAGCCCATGGTGCCGAAGAGCCCCACCGAGATCGTCGTCTTGCCGCCGCTGTCGCCGTCCGAGGAGCCCGAGCCGTTGCTCTTGCCGTCGTCGGCACAGCCGGCCAGCAGCCCGGCGCCCAGCGACGCGGCGGCCGCGAGGACCATCGCCTTGCGGGCGGTTCGGATGCGTGCTCGCATGTCGTCCTCCTGTTGCCCTGACGTGCCGACCCCCCGGCCAACTGCATGGTTGGACCCGTTTTTGCTCGCTGCGGCTCGGGCGGGGAACGTGCGGGTTGTGTATGTGTCAGGTAGTGTGGGAGCGCTCCCACCAGTGATGTGTTGAAGAGTCCCCGGTAGCGGCGGGGGTGTCAAGGGACCGGGCAGCGAGATATGCGTTCAGTTATCGGGACGTTAACTGGACCCGGGTCGGACCCCGTTGCGACCCCGGTCGTCGGTATCCGGCCAGCCGGCGGCGGCCGGACCGGCTCGTCGGGCCGAAGCGGAACGCCGAGGACGGCGAGCCGCCGGGAGCGGTCACTACAGCTGACGGGCCTGTTAAATTCCAGGCCAGTCGCAGAGTGCGGGTGTGGAGGGGAAGGCGGAGCCCATGGCAAGCCACGGAGCGCGGGGCCGAAGCGGTGGCCGGCCCACCCTCGAAGAGGTGGCGGCGCGCGCCGGTGTCGGCCGCGGCACGGTCTCCCGGGTGATCAACGGTTCGCCCCGGGTCAGTGACGCGACCCGCGCGGCCGTCGAGGCGGCGGTCGCCGAGCTCGGCTACGTGCCGAACACCGCGGCCCGCGCCCTCGCCGCCAACCGCACGGACGCGATCGCGCTGGTCGTGCCCGAGCCGGAGACCCGGTTCTTCGCGGAACCGTACTTCTCGGACATGCTGAAGGGTGTCGGGGCCGCGCTGGGGGACACGGAGATGCAGCTGCTGCTGATCTTCGCGGGCAGCGACCGTGAACGCCGCCGCCTCGCCCAGTACCTGGCGGCGCACCGGGTGGACGGCGTCCTGCTGGTGTCGGTGCACGCCGACGACCCGCTGCCGGACCTCCTCGCCCAGCTGGAGATCCCGGCGGTGATCAGTGGTCCGCGATCGTCGGCGGAGACGCTGCCGTCGGTCGACTCGGACAACTACGGCGGTGCCCGGCAGGCCGTGGAACACCTGCTGTCCCGGGGCCGCCGCCGGATAGCCCACATCACCGGCCGCCTCGACGTGTACGGCGCCCAGCGCCGCATCGACGGCTACCGCGAGGCCCTGATCGACGCGGGCCTCGGGGCGGACGAGGCGCTGATCGAGCCGGGCGACTTCACGGAGGAGGGCGGCCACCGCGCCATGGCGGCGCTGCTGGAGCGCGACCCGGGCCTGGACGCGGTCTTCGCCGCCTCCGACGTCACCGCGGCCGGTGCCCGCCAGGCGCTGCGCGAGGCGGGGCGCCGCATCCCCGACGACGTGGCGCTCGTCGGCTACGACGACTCGGCCATCGCCCGCCACATGGAGCCGCCCCTCACCAGCGTGCGCCAGCCCATAGAGGAGATGGGCCGCCGGATGATCGACCTCCTCCTCACGGAGGTCGCCGACCGCCGCCCCCTCGCGTCCCGCGGGCTGGAGCGCCGGCAGATGGTCCTGGCGACGGAGCTGGTGTCCCGGTCGTCCTCGTGATGGGCCGGCCTCTGGACGGGTACCGCCCGGGCCCGTCCCTCATGGAGGTGGCGGTCGTGGAAGGGGCCACGCGCCCCGACCCGGGCGAACGGTTCACACGGGTGGGTGAGGTGGCGGCGGCGCGGCGGTGCCCGGTGCGCTGAGGGCCGGGTGGCGGCGCAGGGCATCCAGGCCGTCGGGCACGAACTCCCAGGTGTGGACGGCCTCGCGAAACTCCCGCTCGTCGAGCCAGCCGTGCCAGGCGATCTCGGAGGGGTCGGGGGTCAGAGGCCCGGTGACGACGGCCTCGTGCACCCCGAGCCAGTAGGGGCTGATCGCCCCGCGGCACAGGAACGTCAGGACGCGCCGCACCGGCACCCGCACGCCCAGCTCCTCGGCCAGTTCCCGCGCCGCCGCCTCCTCGTACGACTCGCCGACTCCGACGCCGCCGCCGAACAGCCAGTCGTACCGCCCTGGAAACCGGGACACATGGTCCGGCCTCCGGTACACCAGCACGCGCCCCCGGGCGTCACGGCAGACGGTTGTCGCGACCCTGTGCAGCCAGCCGTTGCGGATCGCTTCGTCCCGGTCGACCACCCCGATCACCCGGTCCTGTTCGTCGACCCGCTCCACCGGCTCACCCATGACCGTCACGATCCCACGGGCGTACGAACGGACGCGCTCAGCTCTCGCCGGTGCCGGTCGCCGGACGAGGCAGACGAACGCGGTCGTGACCAGGGCGGCCATGTACGCGATGAACACCTGGCCGGCGCCTTCCAGGCCGATCGGTTCGGTCAGCAGGCCGACGCCGATCGCCGGCACGGAGATGCCCGTGCAGGCCACCACGAACAGGGTCGAGATCACCGCCGCGCGCCGGTGCCCGGGGGACGCCGGCCCCTGCCCGCACCCGCCGACGAGCGCGCTGGCGACCACCAGCGACATCAGCTCCCATCGCAGCGGGCCCGCGAGCAGCGCGAGTCCGGCGAGGAGCCCGGCGCAGCCGAGGGGGAGCGACCGCCGCACCCCGACCCGGCCGACGGCCAGTTGCCCGGCGGTCGACGCGAAGAACGCCAGCGCGACGACCAGCCGCTCACGGCGTGGTCGTCCACGCCCAGGGACTCCGCGAGGAATTCCGGGCTGACCGAGGTGAACACCCCGAACAGGGTGAACCCGACGAATGAGGCGGAGGTCGCGGGGCCGAACACGGCCCGCACCCGCGGGGGCAGGGCGGGCCGCTGCGGCCGTACGGTGCGCAGCGGCCGCCGCTCCGGCACGGTCTCCGCGAGCCGCAGCAGCACGGCTGCCGAGGCGGCGACGAGGAGGAGGTGGGTGACGAAGGGGAGGTGAGCGGCCAGGGCCGTACTGCGCGAGGACGCCGGAGAGCGGGGGACCGCAACCCAGTCCGCCCATGGTGGCGGCCGTCGCCACGAACGTGGCCCGGGAGACGCCGCCGCCCGGCGCGAGCTCCCTCACGTACGCCGTGGCCGCGCCGGTGAACTGTCCGGCGGACAGCCCCGACAGCAGCCGCCCGGCGTACAGCCGGCCGAGCCCGGTGGCGCCGACGGCAGGCGCGTCACCTGTCGCTCGCGTGAGCCTGCCGCATTGCTGCCTTTCAGTCCTGCGGTGCGACGCGGATACGGTTCCCGTCAGGATCGGCTGCGAGGAAGGTCAGCCCGAACCCCGCATCATGAGGCTCGCGCAGGATCGTAACCCCCTTGGACTTCCACTGCTCAAAGGTCGCCTTGAGCTCGTCGGGTCCACCGTCGATGGCCAGGCAGACCTCACTGGTGCGCGGAACGTCCGGTGACAGATTCTCGAACTGGCCAGACCACAGACCGAGGTCAGCGCCTGGCCCGAGGTCGAAGGTGATGTATCCCGGAGTCTCGAACGAAGGGCTCATGCCGAGGAGGTCACCATAGAAACGAGCTGCGGCGGGAGCGTCGTTCACGTAGACGATGGACACGACGGATGTGAGCATGGTTGTTCCTTCTCGCAGGTGGCAGGTACGCATCCACCAGCCTGACCGGGATATGCGCCGCATCGTGTCGCAATTCCTGAAAAAATTGGTCGGTGACCCCAGACCGCTTCTTCACCCTGATGCTGCTCCTCACATCGAGGGATGCCGCGACCACACAGGAACTCGCCTCAGCGCTCGGGGTGTCCCTGCGAACCATCACCCGGGATCTGAACTGGCTCCGCGACGCCGGTCTGCCGGTGACCGCACACCGGGGCCGCCTCGGAGGCGTGACCATGCTGCCCGGCTCCGGACTCGACCTCACGCGACTCACACCGGGCGAGCGTGAACATCTGTCGCTCACCGGGCTGGACGAGAAACAACGTGCGGAGCTCAACACGTCGGTCGAAAGCCGGCGCGCGCTCTCCAAGATCGCCGCCGTACAGCCACGTCGAGTTGATGAACTCCTGCCGCTCACCGACGTCGTGCACGTGGACAGCCGTCCCTGGCGTCAGGCACAAGCTCCCAGCACGACTCCGGCTTCACTGATCGGCCCAGTGCGGCGAGGTCGCCGGCTACGGATCGAGTACGACAGCCCACGTGAGTCATGCCCACGCGACCTGGTGGTGGATCCCTACGGGCTGTTCGCCAAGGCCGGCGTCTGGTACCTCGTCGCCGACTGTGGCCGAGTGCCACGGATGTACCGACTCGAACGGATCACGACGTGGAAAGAAGTCGACCAGCCACGACGGATCCGCGAGGGCCAGACCCTGGCCACCGTCGCCGCAGCGCTCATTGATCAGTGGGAACACGACCACGCGATAGAGGTCAGCGCCACCATCGACCAGACCCAGATCGAGCGAGCGCAACGGATCTTCGGCCTACGACTCGTCCCGGACGACCATGAAGAATCCGCCACCGGCCGCAAGGTAACAATCCGCTTCCTGCACTTGGAGGACGTGCGAGCACTACTGCCGTTCGGGAGCGCCATCACTGTGCACGGCCCCACCGAAGCCAGGGCTCACCTCCGCGACCTCGCCACTCATCTTGCCCACCACTATGCGCCGTCACCAACGTCCTGACCCGTGCGGCTTCGAGCGATTCGAATGATCGTTTTCCGCTGTCCGGACAGCGGGGCAGGTGGTTCCCGTCGTGTTCCCATGACCTCGGGCATGACGAAGGGCTGACCTGTGTTACCAGGCCAGCCCTTGATCATTCAGGGTGAGTGACGGGACTCGAACCCGCGGCATCCTGGACCACAACCAGGTGCTCTACCAGCTGAGCTACACCCACCATGACCGGCTTGGAGATCAGTGATGTCCCCGACCGGCCGAGAAAAAGTGTACAGGGTCCGAAGGGGTGCTCGCGCACGGCTTTCGCGGCGCCCCTCGACGGGCCCCCGTCCCGCCTACTCGGCAGGCAGGACGTGCTTCGCGGCGATCGCCTTCGCGGTGTCCGAGTCGGGCCCGGGCTGCGGGACGAAGAGGGCCTCGCGGTAGTAGCGCAGCTCGGCGATGGATTCGCGGATGTCGGCGAGCGCGCGGTGGTTGCCGTTCTTCTGCGGGCTGTTGAAGTAGGCCCGGGGGTACCAGCGGCGGGCCAGCTCCTTGATCGACGACACGTCGACGATCCGGTAGTGGAGGTAGTCCTCCAGGGTCGGCATGTCACGCAGCAGGAAGCCGCGGTCCGTGCCGACGGAGTTGCCGCACAGCGGGGCCTTGCCCGGCTCCTTGACGAACTCCCTCACGTACGTCAGGACCTGCTCCTCGGCGTCCTTCAGCGTCGTGCCGTTCTCCAGTTCGGCGAGGAGTCCGGACGCGGTGTGCATCTGACGCACCACCTCCGGCATCGTCTCCAGCGCCCGCTCCGGCGGCCGGATGACGATGTCCACGCCGTCGCCGAGCACGTTCAGCTCGGAGTCGGTGACGAGGGCGGCCACCTCGATGAGCGCGTCGTCCGACAGCGAGAGGCCGGTCATCTCGCAGTCGATCCACACCATGCGATCGTTCATGTGTCTAACCTTACGGCGTCGCTCCGCGGGTCGGCCGTGTGTGCGGATGCGGTTGTTCGCCCTCGCCGGACGGGCCAGAGGCGGCCGAGCGCCGCTGTCGGCCGCTGGTGTCGTGCCCGAACGCCGGGCGGACCGAGTGGTCAGGTCGGTCCGCCCGGCGGTTCGAGGTCACGTCATGTTCCGCTGCGCTGTCCCGGCAGGCTCGCCGACAGGGCCGGGGACGGCCCGGCCGCGCTCGCCGCCGCCGCACGGCGGGACTGGAGCGGGACGGGGTGCTCAGGGTGCAGCGGGGCCGGCGCCTGGCCGGGATGCCCCGGGTGGCCGCTGTGACCCAGGTGGCCCGACGCGCCGCCGGAGCCGGGGCCGCCCTGGCCACCGTCGGTGTCCTGCGGCCGCTCGCCCTGCGGGCGCCGGGCGCGGTACGCCGCCCGGTACGCGGCCGGGGACGAGCCGAGCTGACGGCGGAAGTGGCCGCGCAGAGCCACCGGTGAGCGGAAGCCGCAGCGGCCCGCCACCTCGTCCACCGAATAGTCCGATGTCTCCAGCAGGCGCTGCGCCTGGAGCACCCGCTGCGTGATCAGCCACTGCAGCGGAGCGCTCCCGGTCAGCGAGCGGAAGCGGCGGTCGAACGTACGCCGGCTCATGTACGCGCGTGCCGCCAGCGTCTCCACGTCGAACTGTTCGTGGAGGTGCTCCAGCGCCCAGGCGACGACCTCGGCGAGCGGGTCGGCGCCGATCTCCTCGGGTAAAGACCTGTCGAGGTAGCGCTCCTGCCCGCCGGACCGGCGCGGCGGGACCACCAGGCGGCGGGCCAGGGCTCCGGCCGCCTCGTTGCCGTGGTCCGTCCGCACGATGTGGAGACAGAGATCGATTCCGGCCGCCGTGCCCGCCGATGTGAGCACGTCGCCGTCGTCCACGAAGAGTTCCCGTGGATCGACGTGCACCGACGGATAGCGCTTGGCCAGTGTCGGCGCGTACATCCAGTGTGTCGTCGCGGGGCGGCCGTCCAGCAGGCCCGCCGCCGCGAGGACGAAGGCGCCGGTGCACAGCCCGACGATGCGGGCGCCCTCCTCGTGGGCGCGGCGCAGCGCGTCGAGCGCCTCGTCCGGTGGCGGAGAAGTGATCGAACGCCAGGCCGGTACGACGACCGTGCCCGCGCGCGAGATCGCTTCCAGGCCATGCGGTGCGCTGAGTTCCAGGCCCCCTGTGGTCCGCAGTGGGCCGTCCTCACCGCCGCACACCAGCAGTCGGTAGCGCGGTACGCCGGCGTCCTGGCGGTCGATCCCGAACACCGACAACGGTATGGAACTCTCGAAGATGGGGCCGCCGCTGAACAGCAGCACCGCGACGATCTCCTTGCGGCGTCGCCCGGAAAGCTTCCGGGCCGCGGCTTCCGGCGCGGCAGTGGAGTCGTGGCTCATACTGCTAAGCCCCCCTCGGTGGTCGCGGCTCCTCGGTTGTGTCGCTCCTGCACGTTTCCCCTCGGTCCTGCACGAGTCCCCCGCCGTAGACAGTCAAGATCGAATCTACTGTGTCGCGTCACGCCGAAGTGGCCGGTTCGGCACTCGGCACATTGTCGACTTGGCAACTTGGCGTGAAGCATTCGATCACGAAGCGTTGCACTCGTGGGGCGTGCAGGGAAGTGCGCCTTGTCGCAGTGGCCAATCCACGTAGGGTGCGCAGACCCCCTGAGGCCCTTTCCGTGCAGGTCGAACGGGGGTTGGGGGGTGGTTCCGCAGGGTGATGCACAGGTGCGAGAAGTTGGCTGAAAAGCAGCGTGCGTGTGCGCGGAAACCGGTCAGCCGACCGGTGTATCTCCGCCGGTGTGTCGTCCGCCACGGTGCGACCCCGTTCCGGTGCGGTGGTGCCTGCCCCGGTGGGGCGCCCGGTCCTCGGCCGCGAGGCGGACCGCGCCGCGCTCGGACTGGCGCAGCAGGACCCGGCAGGCGGCCGTGACGGCGGCGAGCCCGAGGGCCGTGCCCGCGGCGCCGGCGAGGGAGGTGCCGTAGCCGAGGAGCACGACCGGGACGAGCAGGCAGCTGAAGGCCGCCCAGCGGACCACGTCCGTCGCGGTGTCCCGCGGCGGCGGGGTCGCGCGGTCCGCCTCCGGGGCGGGGCGAGGTCCGGACATGCGTGCTCCCTGTGGCGTGACTCACGGGGTTCAACGCGTGGCCGGGACGTCGGTCACTGGCCGACCGGATCACCCCCACGGGTAAGTGAATCCTGTGCAAACCGCCTGTACAGCGCAGCAACCATTGCGTTACGGGCGTCGCCTCGTGCATGCTCCCTGGAACCCGCACGCACGGCGGGCGGGATCTGGGCTAAGGAGGCGTGCCGCCGTACCCTTGGGGGTATGGGGTTGGGAAGACCATTCCCGGACACAGCTCTGCCGCTCACTGCTGCACTCGTCAGCGAGCCCCGCTCGCGGGCCCACCCATAAAGGATCACAACGCCGAGACAGCCATGGCCGGTCACGAATTCTTCGAACCCGCGGACCGCAAGCGGCCCGTCGCCGATCCCACGGCGGCCGAGCCCCTGGCGGCGGAAGAGCCACGCCATTCCTGCGACCCCGCCTTCAAGCACGGGGTCGTCGTCGGCTTCGACGGCTCCACGTCCAGCGAGCGCGCCCTGGCGTACGCGATCGGCATGGCCCATCGCTCCGGGTCGGGCCTGATCATCGTCCACGTGGCCAACCGGCTGCCGACCACGGTGTGGGCCGGCTGCGAGCCGCCCGTGTTCGTGGACGTGCCGGACCACCGCACCGAGGTGCTCGGTCTGGAGCTGGCCTGTGCGGACTACCTCGCCGAGGTGCCCTGGATCCTGGTCGAGCGCGGTGGCGACATCTGCCACGAACTCGAAGAGGTCGGCCGGGAGTACGAGGCCGACGCGATCGTCGTCGGGTCGACGCACGGCATCGTGGGCCGGATCTTCGGCTCCGTCGCCGGGCGGCTCGCCAAGCGGGCGCAGCGGCCCGTGGTCGTCATTCCCTGACGGGTCCTGACAGCCAGTCCCTGAGGGGCAGTCAACTTCCTTCCTCTTCTTTCGTGTACGCGTGAATCTACTCGCGCGTAGAGGTGTTTGTGCCCTTGTGAAGGGCATATACGGGACACCGCACAACTGCACATGCACGAAGGGAGCCCGCCGTGGACAAAGACGTCTCCGCGGGAAGCGGAATCACGACCGTGGTCGGTCGACTCGCCCTCGCCCTCACCCTGTTGGCCTTCGGCCTGGGGCATACCGCTGTGATCGACGGCGTGACAGCCGCTGACGCCGTGTCCATCGCCCAGTACGTGGGCGGCATCGCGCTCTTCGTCGCCGGGCTGGTGGCCCTGCGGGAGGGTGACTTCGCCGGCGGTACGGCGTTCTCCGTGCTCGGCGCGCTGTGGTTCACCTGGGCCGTGACCGAGGGCGCGGGCGGCAACGAGGCAGGGCTGTTCCTGCTGTTGTTCGCCCTCGTGGCGCTGTCGCTCACGCTGGCCGGTGGGGACCAGCTCGGTCAGGTGATGTACGGGCTGTTCTTCGTCGCCCTGCTGCTCATGGCGATCGCCGAGTTCGCCGGCAACGACGGGCTCACCAAGGTGGGTGGCTGGTTCGCCGTCGCCGGGGGTGCGGTGGCGTGGTACGCCGCGACGGCGGCGCTGGCGCACTGGCCGACCGTTCTTCCGAGGCGTGCTGCCGGCCGGGGGGTGACGGCCACCGGCTGAAATGGCAGCCGACGCCGGGGTATTGGGCGGCCCCGGCGTAGAAACGGACCCCCTGTGCTTGGTGGCAGCACGTGGGGGTCCGTCCTCTTTTTGCGCCTGAACCGGCGCCGCTCTCGCGGACGTGGTTGCTCGCCGCGGGGGTTCCTCAAGCGTCGCTTCGGTGGTCAGGCCTTACTCCACCGTCACCGACTTGGCCAGGTTCCTCGGCTTGTCGATGTCGCGGCCGAGCGCCAACGCCGTGTGGTAGGCGAGGAGCTGGAGCGGGATGCCCATCAGGATCGGGTCGAGTTCGTCCTCGTTCTTCGGGACGACGATCGTGTCGTCGGCCTTCTCCTGGTGCTGGTGGGCCACCGCGAGGATCCTGCCGCTGCGGGCCTTGATCTCCTCCATGGCAGCGCGGTTCTTCTCCAGGAGGTCGTCGTCGGGGACGATCGCGACCGTGGGGAGGGCCGGCTCGATGAGGGCCAGGGGGCCGTGCTTGAGCTCGGAGGCCGGGTAGGCCTCGGCGTGGATGTAGGAGACCTCCTTGAGCTTCAGGGAGGCCTCGCGGGCCACCGGGTAGCCCCGGACGCGGCCGATGAAGAGCATCGAGCGGGCCTCGGCGAACTGCAGGGCCAGCTTCTTGACGTCCTCCTCGTGCTCCATGATCTCGGCGATCTGCGCGGGGAGCTTGCGCAGGCCCTCGATGATGCGCTTGCCGTCGCGGACCGACAGGTCGCGGGTGCGGCCGAGGTGCAGGGCGAGCAGGGCGAAGGCGACCGTGGTGTTGGTGAAGCACTTGGTGGAGACCACGCAGACCTCCGGCCCGGCGTGCACATAGATGCCGCCGTCGGCCTCGCGGGCGATCGCCGAGCCGACCACGTTCACCACGCCCAGGACGCGGGCGCCCTTGCGCTTCAGCTCCTGCACGGCGGCGAGGACGTCGTAGGTCTCACCGGACTGGGAGACGGCGACGTAGAGGGTGTCGGGGTCGACGACCGCGTTGCGGTAGCGGAACTCCGAGGCCGGCTCGGCGTCGGCGGGGATGCGGGCCAGCTCCTCGATCATCTGGGCGCCGATCATGCCCGCGTGGTACGAGGTGCCGCAGCCGAGGATCTTCACGCGGCGGATCCGCCGGGCCTCGCGGGCGTCCAGGTTCAGGCCGCCGAGGTGCACGGTGGAGAAGCGGTCGTCGATGCGGCCGCGCAGCACGCGGTCCACGGCGTCGGCCTGCTCGTGGATCTCCTTGTGCATGTAGGTGTCGTGGCCGCCCATGTCGTAGGAGGCGGCCTCCCACTCGACCGTGGTGGGCTCGGCCGTGGTGCGGGTGCCCTCCGTGGTGTAGGTGCGGAAGTCGTCGGCCTTGAGGGTGGCCATCTCGCCGTCGTCCAGCGTGACGATCTGGCGGGTGTGGGTGACCAGCGCGGCGATGTCCGAAGCGACGAACATCTCCTTCTCGCCGATGCCGAGGACGACCGGGGAGCCGTTGCGGGCGACCACGATCCGGTCGGGGAAGTCGGCGTGCATGACGGCGATGCCGTACGTGCCCTCGATGAGCCGGAGGGTCTCGCGGACCTTGTCCTCCAGCTTGGTGGCCTGGGAGCGGGCGATGAGGTGGGTGAGGACCTCGGTGTCCGTCTCGGAGAGGAACTCGACGCCGTCCGCCTCCAGCTTGCGGCGCAGGTCGGAGGCGTTGTCGATGATGCCGTTGTGGACGACGGCGACCTTGCCCTCGGCGTCCAGGTGCGGGTGGGCGTTCACGTCGGAGGGGGCGCCGTGGGTGGCCCAGCGGGTGTGGGCGATGCCGGTGGTGCCCTTGAAGCGGGCCGGGACCTTGGCCTCCAGGTCGCGGACGCGGCCCTTGGCCTTGACCATCTTCAGGCCGGAGGTCTTCGGGGACGTGACGACGATGCCCGCGGAGTCGTACCCGCGGTACTCCAGGCGCTGCAGGCCCTCCAGGAGCAGGGGGGCGACGTCACGCTTCCCGATGTAACCGACGATTCCGCACATGTATACGTATTCCTAGCCGTAGACGATGCGCCGCAGCTGCCGGAGTGAGAGTTCCGGCGGTGCCACCGCGCGATACTTGAGGTCCGCCTCGATCCGCTCGAAGATCGCCGCGTTCACCAGGCCCTGGGCCTGGAGCTCGCGGTGGCGGCGACGGACGTACTCCTCGGTCGTCTCGTCGAAGTAGGCGAGCACGTCCTGGATCACGCGCAGCGCCTCGCCTCTACTGAGGGGCGTGGACCGCGTCAGATGATCTACGAGTTCGTCGTGCACTCGCTAGATCCTGGGGCACCGGCGGCGCTTTCGCAAGAATTCTGCCCGGTTTCGGGCAGGAGTCTGTGGAAAGCCGACCGACATCCCGTTGCCCGAGGCGTCGATTTTTTGGACGCGATGGACATTCCTGGTAGGGGCGCACCCGGTTCTCCCGGCGCACCATGATCAGAGACGGTGCCGTTACGTCGCCGTCAAGCTCGGCCAGAACCCCGTCTTCCACCTGCATGCCGGTGACATCGCCTACGGCGACCCGGCCGGCCAGGTCAAGACCTCCGACACCGGCTTCGACTCGCGCGGCCGGTAACGCCCCCGGGCCGTTGCCTCAGCCTCGGGCCGTCACATCCGCTTGAGGACCGCCTGTTTGGCCGCCGTGAACTCGTCGTCCGTCAGCACGCCCGTGCGGTGCAGTTCACCGAGCTCGCGCAGGCGGCGCAGCAGGGCGTCGTGGTCGTCCTCGGCGGGCGCGACCGGAGGGGAAGGCAGTTCCGGTCGCGCCTCCCGCACCTCGGCGGCGGCCTGGGCCGGGTGCGGAAGCCTGGCCTGGACCGCCGCCGCGACCAGTGCCATCAGCGGGTCCTTCTTGAAGCCCCACAGCTCCACGGCGTTGGGGTCGTACTTGGGCGGGGTCTTGGTGGGGGCGTTGCGCACGACGAAGCGGAGGTGGCCGTTCTCCAGGCCGGCCGCCGGGTGCCACTCCACGCCCGTGATGTCGCCGAGCGCGAGCGTGCGGGGGCCGGCGGCGGCCTTGGCGTCCTCCGTCTTCCAGTTCCACTCCAGGCGTATGCGCTCGCCGTCGAAGCTCGCGGTGCCGTCGCCGGCGGAGACCGAGAGCGGCACGGACGGTCCCGGCAGCAGGTACTCGGTCACCGGGTCCGTCGGCACCTGGTCGAGCAGCAGCGCGTTGCGGACTTCGTCCGTGAAGTACTCGGCGACCCCGTATCGGTCGGACTCGACGATCAGCTGGTACGGGTCGTGGGGCTCGGTGAGCCGCCCGCCGGTCGCGTGCAGCAGGGGATCGGCGCCGTCCCGCAGGCGCAGCCGCAGCCTGCCGCTCTTCTTGCCCTGCTCGAACGAGACCCCCGCCAACGCCCCCAGCGGGACGACCAGTTCACCCAGCTCTCTGCGCAGCAGGCTGACGTTCTTGTCCCGCCCGGGGGTCAGCCGCAGGGCGTCGCCGTCGAAGATCCACGAGCCGTCCTTCTGGATGATTTCCGCCATGGGGTGGATTGTTCCATCAGTCTCCCGGGATAGTGGTCCAGACCTCTTGGAGCTCCACGGCTCACGGAAGGGACGGTTTTGTGAGAGACGGTTCCGTAAGACAGCACAGCAGAACGCTTCGCCTTCTCGGATCCCTGCTGCTGGTCGCGGTGGGCGTCTGCGTCACCAAGGCCTCCCCGGCGCAGGCGGCGGCACCCACACCCCTCGACCGGGTCATACCGGCCCCCGCCTCGGTCGCCCCCGGCGGCGCCCCGTACCGCATCACGCGCGGTACGCACATCCGCGTCGACGGCTCCCGGGAGGCGCGGCGCGTCGCCGAGTACCTCGCGGACCTCCTGCGGCCCTCCACCGGCTACCGCCTCCCGATCACGACGTACGGCCAGGGCGGCATCCGACTGCGCCTCGCCGACGGTGACTTCGGCGCCGAGGGCTACCGCCTGAGCAGCACGCCCCGGGCCCTCACGATCAGCGCCGGGACGCCCGCCGGTCTCTTCCACGGCGTGCAGACCCTGCGCCAGCTCCTCCCCGCGGCCGTCGAGAAGGACACGGTCCAGCCCGGCCCGTGGCCGGTCGCCGGCGGCACCGTCGAGGACAGTCCCCGCTACGGCTGGCGCGGCGCCATGCTCGACGTCTCCCGGCACTTCTTCACCGTCGACCAGGTCAAGCGCTACATCGACCAGCTCGCCCTCTACAAGATCAACAAACTGCATCTGCACCTCAGCGACGACCAGGGCTGGCGCATCGCCATCGACTCCTGGCCGCGGCTGGCGACCTACGGCGGTTCGACGGAGGTCGGCGGCGGGCCCGGCGGCTTCTACACCAAGGCCGACTACAAGGAGATCGTGCGGTACGCCGCCTCGCGCTACCTGGAGGTGGTGCCCGAGATCGACATGCCCGGCCACACCAACGCGGCCCTCGCCTCCTACGCCGAGCTGAACTGCGACGGCGTGGCACCGCCGCTGTACACCGGCACCGAGGTCGGCTTCAGCTCGCTGTGCGTCGGCAAGGAGATCACGTACGACTTCGTCGACGACGTGGTCCGGGAACTGGCCGCGCTCACCCCGGGCAGGTACCTGCACATCGGGGGCGACGAGGCGCACTCCACCAGCCACGAGGACTACGTGAAGTTCATGGACCGGGTGCAGCCGGTCGTCGCCAAGTACGGCAAGACGGTCGTCGGCTGGCACCAGCTGACCGGGGCGACCCCGGCGAAGGGCGCGCTCGCGCAGTACTGGGGGCTGGACCGGACGAGCGCGGAGGAGAAGGCGCGGGTCGTGAAGGCCGCGCAGGGCGGGACGGGGGTGATCCTGTCTCCGGCGGACCGGGTGTATCTCGACATGAAGTACACGGAGCAGACACCGCTGGGGTTGTCCTGGGCGGGGTACGTCGAGGTACGGCGGTCCTACGACTGGGACCCGGGGGCGTATCTGCCGGGGCTGCCCGCGGGGGCCGTGCGGGGTGTGGAGGCGCCGATGTGGTCGGAGACCCTGGAGAACTCCGAGCACATCGAGTACATGGCGTTTCCGCGGTTGCCGGGGGTGGCCGAGTTGGGGTGGTCGGCGGCGGGTTCGCGGGACTGGGAGCGGTACAAGGTGCGGCTTGCTGCGCAGGATGAGCGGTGGGATGCCCTGGGTGTTGAGTGGTATCGGTCGCCGCAGGTGCCGTGGGGGGTCGCTGGGCAGTGATGCGGCTGCGGGTGCGTGGGGGCTGGTCGCGCAGTTCCCCACGCCCCTGAAAAGACTGCGCAGTTCCCCGCGCCCCTGAGAGTTCCCCTCTGCCTGAAAAGGACGGGCCCCCGGTGGACCGTACACCGGGGGCCCGTCTGCTTCCGGGTCAGAAGCCCGCGATGGGATTCTTCAGGTTGCCCACCAGCTGGAGGGCGCCCGACGGGTCCGACAGGTCCACCATCTGCTCGTTGTTGCGGAGCTGGAGGCGGTTCAGGCAGGACAGGGCGAACTCGGGGGCGAACATGTCGTACTGCTTGAACTTGTCGGCGAGTTCCGGCATCGACTCCTGGTAGGCGCGGGTGACCTCCGCGACCGTGCGCCAGAAGTCGTCCTCCTCCAGGATTCCCTCGGTGGCGAGGTTCGCCGCGAGGAAGCGGAAGAAGCAGTCGAAGACGTCCGTGAAGATCGACAGGAGTTTCTTGTCCTCCGGGACCTCCACGCGCAGCCGCTCGACCGTCGGCGGCAGCACCGCGTCCGGGTCCATGACCGCGATCTCCTCGGCGATGTCCTTGTAGATCGCCCGCTGCACGACTCCGTCCTTCAGCACGAGGATGACGTTCTCGCCGTGCGGCATGAAGACCAGGTCGTAGGCGTAGAAGCTGTGCAGGAGGGGAGTGAAGTACGCCTGGAGGTAGCGGCGCAGCCACTCCTTCGGGGCGAGGCCCGACCGCTCGATCAGCGCGCCCGCGACGGACGCCCCCTGCTCGTCGACGTGGATCAGCGAGGCCATGGTGGCCGGCTGCTCGCCCTCCTGGAGGGACGGCACCGGGCTCTCCCGCCACAGCGCGGCGAGCATCTTGCGGTACGGCGAGTAGCGGTCGGTCGCCCGCTCGTACTCCAGGTGCCGGTAGCCGACGGCCGCGCGCTCGCGGATGATCGACAGGCCCGTGGACTTCAGCACCGGGTCGCCCTCGATGAGCTGGGCCAGCCAGTCGTTGATCGCCGGGGTGGCCTCCATGTAGGCGGCCGAGAGACCGCGCATGAAGCCCATGTTGATGACGGACAGGGCGGTTTTGACGTAGTGCTTCTCCGGGCTGGTCCGGTTGAAGAACGTCCGGATGGACTGCTGCGCCAGGTACTCGTCGTCGCCCTCGCCCAGGCACACCAGGTGCTTGCGGGCGACCTCGGCGGCGAAGGTGACGGAGAGCTTGTTCCACCACTGCCAGGGGTGGACCGGGATGAACAGGTAGTCGGCGGGGTCGAGGTCCTGGTCGCGCAGGACGGCGTGGAAGCGCTCGACGGTCTCCGCGCCCAGTTCCTCGCGCAGGAAGGACTCGTACTCGATGCCGACGCCGGCCGTGAACGCGGCCCGAGAGCGGTGTGCCGCCAGCCAGACCAGGCGGACCGGGCTCGCCGTCTCGGGGGCGTACGACAGGTACTCGTGGATGCCGAAGCCGAGCCGCCCGTTGTTGGCCACGAAGCAGGGGTGGCCCTCGGTCATCGAGGTCTCGATGGTCTGGAAGTCGGCGCGGGCCAGCTCGGCCGCCGTGGTCTTCGGCTTGGTGAGCTTGTAGCAGGTGCCGGAGAGCGTGGAGGAGATCTCCTCCAGGTAGACGGGCAGGATGCTGTCGCTCAGGCCCAGGGACTTCTGCAGCTCGATGAAGAAGTCCAGGGCGGCGAGGGGGGCTTCGGTGCCGTCCCGGTGGCGGGTGATCGACTCGGCGTCGACCTGCCAGTGGTCGAGGGCCCGGACCGTCGCGGCGAAGGTGTACCGGGTCAGACCGTCGTCGCTGCGGACGACGTACGTGCCCTCGCCGGTGGCCTCCGGCGTGATGAGGCGCTCGTGCGCGAACTCGGCGAGCGCCTTGCGGATCAGGAGGCGGTTGGCCCGTGCCCAGCGGTGGGGGGACAGATGCGCTACGGCGTCGGACAGGGTCATACGGCTACTCCTCGGGCGGCCAGGAACTGTGCGCGCGTGCAGAAGCTGAGCAGCGCGCGCTTCTCCGGCTTCTGGATCTCGCGCTCGGGTACGAACCCGACGGCCTCGTTCAGGGCGTGCACGGCCTTGTTGTCCACGTCGGGCTCGACGACGACGCGCCGCACCGCCGGGTCCTCGAAGAGGTGCTCCATCACGGCGGTGATGACGGACCGGGTGAAGCCGCGCACGGGCGTGTCGGTCGGCGGGGTGAGGAAGTGCATGCCGATGTCGCCCGGCTGCGGCTCGTACAGGCCCACCAGCTCGCGGTGGGCCGGGTCGTACTTCTCCATCAGGAAGGCGGGGACACCGTCCTGGAGGCCGAGCTCGGCGTGGTGGTGCTCGTCGGCCGCGATCTCCATGTAGGCGCGCTCGACGTCCTCCAGTTTCGCGTCCTGCATCATCCAGAAGGCGGCCTTGGGGTGGGTGACCCAGGCGTGCAGGAGCTCGGCGTCCTTCAGCGGGTCGAGGGGGCGGAACGTGAAGGTCATACCGAGAACTCCTGGAACGCGATCGTCTTCTCCACCGGGTAGTACTCGGTGCCGAGCAGCTCGCGGATGATGTACGCGTTCCGGTACGGGCCCATGCCCAGGTCGGGGCTGGTGATGCTGTGCGTGTGGACCCCGGCGTTCTGCAGGAAGACGCCGCGGCCGGTGACGTCGATGGCGTAGTTGCGGGCCACGTCGAAGTTGCCGTGGGAGTCGTAGCGCAGGCGGTCGCGGACCGGCTTGAGGAACTCCGGCTCGGCGTAGCGGTAGCCCGTGGCCAGGATCAGGCCCTCGGAGGTGAGCTCGAAGTCCTTCTCCTGCTCCTCCTGGCGGAAGGACAGGGTGTACGTGCCGTTCTCGTACCGCGCCGCGTTCAGCGAGGAGTTGGTGAGCAGCCGCGTCGGGACCGGGCCGCCGAGGTTCTTCTGGTAGAGCAGGTCGAAGATCTCGTTGATCAGGTCGCCGTCGATGCCCTTGAACAGGCCCTTCTGCTCGGCCGTGAGGCGGTAGCGGGTGGCCTCGGGCAGCTCGCGGAAGTAGTCGACGTACTCCGGGGACGTCATCTCCAGCGTGAGCTTGGTGTACTCCAGCGGGAAGAAGCGCGGGGAGCGGGTGACCCAGTTCAGCTTGTAGCCGTGGACGTCGATCTCGCCGAGCAGGTCGTAGTAGATCTCGGCGGCCGACTGGCCCGAGCCGACCAGCGTGATGGAGTCCTTCTTCTGCAGCTCCGCCTTGTGCTGGAGGTAGCGGGAGTTGTGGATGAAGTCGCCGCCCAGGTCCTGGCAGGCCTCGGGGATGTGGGGCGGGGTGCCGGTGCCGAGGACCAGGTGGCGGGCGCGGTAGGTGTCGCCGGCCGTGGTCCGCACGACGTAGACGTCGTCCTCGTAGGTCACCTCCGCCACCGTCGTGTTGAAGCGGATGCTGCTCAGCTTGTTCGCGGCCCAGCGGCAGTAGTCGTCGTACTCGACCCGCAGCGGGTAGAAGTTCTCCCGGATGTAGAACGAGTACAGCCGGCCCTTCTCCTTCAGGTAGTTCAGGAAGGAGTACGGGGACGTCGGGTCGGCGAGGGTGACCAGGTCCGACATGAACGGCGTCTGCAGGTGGGCGCCGTCGAGGAACATCCCCGCGTGCCACTCGAAGTCGGGCTTCGACTCCAGGAAGACGCCGTCGAGTTCGGCGATGGGCTCGGTCAGGCAGGCCAGGCCGAGGTTGAAGGGGCCGAGCCCGATGCCCACGAAGTCATGGGTTCTGGTCGGGTTGTCAGGACGCGCGGTCAAGGGATTCTCCCAGGTACTGCTCGGCGTGGCCGGCGATCAGGTCGAGGACGGCGGCGATGTCGGACGCCTGCGTCTCGGGGTTGAGCAGGGTGAACTTCAGGTAGTGGCGGCCGCCCACCTTGGTGCCCGCGACGATGGCGTCACCGGAGGCGAACAGGGCCTTGCGGGCGTAGAGGTTGGCGCGGTCGATCTCGGCGGGGTCGGTGACGTTCGCCGGGATGTAGCGGAAGACCAGAGTGGACAGGCTCGGCTCGACCACCACGTCGAAGCGCGGGTCGGCGGCGAGCAGCTTCCAGCCCTCCCGGGCCAGCGCGCACACCTCGTCGAAGAGCTGCCCGATGCCGTCGGCGCCCATGGTGCGCAGCGTCATCCACAGCTTGAGCGCGTCGAAGCGGCGGGTGGTCTGCAGGGACTTGTCCACCTGGTTGGGGATACGTTCCTGCACCATGCGGCGCGGGTTCAGGTACTCCGCGTGGTAGGTGGCGTGGCGCAGCGTCGCGGCGTCCCGGACCAGCACGGCCGAGGAACTGACCGGCTGGAAGAAGGACTTGTGGTAGTCGACGGTGACGGAGTCGGCGCGCTCGATGCCGTTGATGAGGTCGCGGTGCTTGAGAGAGGCGAGGAGGCCGCAGCCGTAGGCGGCGTCGACGTGCATCCAGGTGGTGAACTGCTCGCACAGCTCGGCGATCTCGGGCAGCGGGTCGATCGAGCCGAAGTCGGTGGTCCCGGCGGTGGCGACGACGGCCATGGGGACGAGGCCGTCCTCGGCGCAGCGCTCCAGCTCGCGGGCGAGGGCGACGGTCTGCATGCGCTTGTCGTGGTCGACGGGTATGGAGACCACGGCGTCCTGGCCGAGCCCGAGGAGTTTCGCGGACTTCTTCACGCTGAAGTGGCTGACCTCGGAGGCGAAGATGCGCAGTTTGGCGAGCGTGTCGGTCTTGGCCTCCTCGCGGGCGAGCAGCAGCGCCTGGAGGTTGGACTGGGTGCCGCCGGAGGTGAACACGCCGTCGGCGTTCTCGCCGAGGCCGATGCGGGCCGTCGTCCAGTCGATCAGTTTCCGCTCGATGAGCGTGCCGCCGGCGGACTGGTCCCAGGTGTCCAGGGAGGAGTTCACGGCGGACAGGACGGCCTCGCCGAGCACGGCCGGGATGACGACCGGGCAGTTGAGGTGGGCCAGGTAGCGGGGGTGGTGGAAGTAGATCGCGTCCCGGAGGTAGACCTCCTCCAGTTCGTCGAGCACCGCGGTGGTGTCGTGCAGCGGCTGGTCGAGGTCGATCTCGTCGATGCGGGGAGCGAGGGCGTCGACGGTGACGCCGGTGAACGGCCTTTCGGTGGCGGCGAGTTTGGCGGCCACCCGCTCGACTCCGTCGGTCACGGAGCGGCGGTACTGCTCCGCGGTGGTGTCGTTGAGCAGGTGCGAGCGCATGTGGGGGTCCTCCGGTGGGGACAGTCCGGTGCGGGACAGGGGCGGGCAGAGCCCCGATCTAACTTAGGTAAGCCTAACCTAAGTTGATCGATCGAGGGCCGGGCCCTGCCGTGACCGTGGTCACTCGGATCACGTCGGTCGGTTCGGTTGTGCGGCTATCCCTCGGCCCGCAACTGCTCCTCGCTCACGCCGCGGCGCCAGTAGCCGACGAACGTGACCCGCCGCCGGTCGATCCCGCGCTCGCGCACGAAGTGCCGGCGCAGTTCCTTCACGCAGCCGGACTCGCCGGCGATCCAGACGTACGGGTGTTCGGCGGGCGGGAGTTCTGCGTCACGGAGGGCGTCGAGGGCCATGGGGGAGTTCTCGTCGCCCTGCTCCTCCCGCACGAGCCAGGTGATCTCGGCGTCCGCCTCGGTCACCAGGTCCTGGATGTCCCCGGCGTGCGGCACCTCCAGCCAGACCCGGGCGCGGGTGCCGGCCGGCAGGGACTCGACGATGGCAGAGGCGGCCGGGACGGCGGTCTCGTCGCCCCAGACGACCACCAGGTCGGCGTCCTCCGGCGGGCGGAAACGGATCGCCCGGTTGTCGGCGACGGCCGGACCGAGCAGCAGGACCCGGTCACCGGCGGCGGCCCGGGCCGCCCAGCGGGAGGCGGGCCCGGCCTGGACGGCGGCGCCCGGCTCGATGCCGTGCAGGGCGAAGTCGATGTCGATCTCGTCCGGGTCGCGGCGCAGGGCGCGCAGCGTGTACGAGCGCATCACGGCCCGTACGTCGTCCGGGAGTTCCCGCCAGCCCTGCCACCAGCCGTCGCCCAGTTCGAGCGGGACGACCGGCTCGGGCTGCCCCGGGTGCGGCAGGAACAGGGACAGGGACTGGTCCCGCCCGTCGGAGTGGAAGGCGTGCAGGTCGGGCCCGCCGAAGGTGACCCGGACCAGAGACGGCCCGAGCCGCCTCGTCCGCACGACCTGGAGGGAGAAGAAACGGAACGGGGCGGCTACGGCGGTGGTCATATAAGGCTCCTGAGTTGTCGTCAGGCGGTGGGGGCGCGGCCTCAAGGGGGGCGCACCTCAAGGGGCGCGGGGAACGCGCGCAGCCACACACGGCCCGCACGCGCGATCCCCGCTCAGCCCTCGGGGCGCTCAACGCCTAGCTGACCTTCTTCGCGGTCTCGATGGCCTTCGCCAGGTTCTCCACCAGTGGCACGCACTTGTCGTACGACAGGATCGGCTCGGGCGAGCGCGCGATGACCTGCCCGGCCTTGACCGCGGGCAGCTTCTTCCAGGTCGCCTCGGTGATGTCCGCCGGCTGGATCGTCGAGGAACGGTCGTCCATCATGATGATGTCCGCCGGGTACTTGTCGACGTTCTCCCAGCTCAGGCTCTCGAACCAGCCGCCGGTCTTGGCCTTGGCCTTCTCCGGCGGCTCGACGAAGTTCACGCCGAGGGCCTTGAAGTACTCCAGGTCGACGGAGAAGTTGGTGCCGGAGACGTAGAAGAGCTCCTGGCTCGCGGAACCGGCCATCACCTTGATGTCGGGGTGGGCCTTGGCGGCCTTGCGGAGGCGCTCGGAGGCCTCCTCGAAGCGCTTCTTGGCGTCGGTGGCCTTCGCGGCCTTCATGTCGCCGCCGAGGGACTCGGCCAGCTCCCACATGCGCTGCAGCGGGGCGGTGAGCTGGCGGTCGTAGACGGAGATGCCGACACTCGGGGCGAGCTTGGCGATCTTGTCCTTGGAGGCCTCGGGGACGTACCAGAGGGTGCCGGCCGAGTCGAACATGGTGCTGATCAGCACGTCGGGGGCGAGGGCGGCGTACTTCTCGACGCTGAACTGGTCCCAGGTGTTGCCGAGGATGGTCACCTTGCTGATGTCCATGTCGCCGGCCTGGACGTCGGGCTTGCCGGCCTGCGTCTTGGTGGGGCCGAAGACGCCCTTGACGGAGACGCCGTAGTCGTGGAGGGCGGCGGCGACACCGGTGAACGCGACGATGTTCGCGGGCACCTTGTCGAGCTTGACGGTCTTGCCGCGGTCGTCCTTGAAGGACCAGGGGCCGGACTTGGCGGACGCCGTCGATTCCGAGCCGCCGTCCTTGGAGTCCTCGGTGCCGCACGCGGTCACGAAGGCGCCGAGTCCGAGTGCGCCACCGGCAGCGAGGAGGCCGCGGCGGGAGAAGCGGGCGGTTCTGGCGTTCGACATGGGTGGGTCTGCTTTCGTACGTACGGAGCCACTGCGGGCGCGGCTGTTGGCCACTTGGCTGGAATCAGGCTTAGGTTAGCCTAACCTCAGATCTTGTCCAGGGGGGCCCTCGTATCCGTGCCCGGGGGAGAGGGCGGGGATGCCCGACGGGGTAGTGATCCGGATCACGGCGTAAGGGAGCTTCTCGGCGGCCCCGCCCGCAAGTTACGACGACGGGTCACGGTCCGGGACCGGGCGACGGCCTCTGGGCCTCAGTCGGGGCGTGCATCGGCCCCATGCGCCAGGCAGACCAGCCACATGCTCAGGAAGACCACGAGGGAGTACGCCCCGACCGCCAGCCAGGGTGCCGGTGCACCCGTGGTCCAGAGCGCGAGAGGCAGTGCGCCGGCGCAGGCTGCGCTGACCGGTGCGGCGTGTCGGTAGTGACTGCGGGGTGGGTCGTAACGGTCGAGATCCAAGGGCGCGGGCAGGGCAAGCTTCGGCTCCTTCCTCAGGAAGGCGCTCTGCCTGGCCAGCTGCGCGGCTCTCTGGCCCGCCTGCATGCGGAAATGGGAGTACCTGTCCACGTAGACGAGAGGTGTGGTGAGCTCAAGACCCGACGAGGGTGCGACCTCCCAGCCGTCATGATGTGCCTCCTCGTAGGCGGTGGCAATCTGGTCGGCCAGTTCCCGCCACTCCGCCACGCCCGTGATCTCCGTCAGCTCGGCCAGGCCGGGGAGGATCTCTGTCAGGCATTGTGTGCCGCGCTCCTCGTCGGACTTGCGAGCGGTGAAGAGCGGTATCAGGCGGTCGAGATAGTCGGTGAGGTCAACCCAGCAGGCCGCCGGTCCGTAGCCGAACTTGCGCCTTGAGTTGGGTAGTGACTTGTCGATCTCCTTGAAGAGTTTCTCGGTGTCGCGCAAAGCGCGGCTCCGCGCCAGGTCCTGTTTGGCCTGCACCTCCTCGGCGAGGATCCGCAGACGGTCCGCATTCCGCGCGGCGATTTCCTGGACTGCCTGTGCTTCGCCAGGCCTCTTGGCCAGCGCCTTGCCGCCAGAAGCCTCGAGATGCCGATAGGCCAGGACCCATCTCAGTTCCCAGTACTCGACCTTCTTGGGATCGGCACCCTTGAACCTCAATATCCTGTGCAGGGTGTCAAGCCCCACAAGCCTGTGTCCGTTGCAGATTCTGGACATCTCCGCTTTGCCGAGATGCGCTCCTGAAGTTCCGTAGGAGCTCCCCACAAGTTCTCGCAGCTCCCGAGCGAACTCACGCATGTGCGCATCATGCGCTGTCACGTCCAGGTCGTTCCTCGGCCGCCCCCGCCGCCGAGCCGGCGCCTCGCTCTCGTCCCTGCCGGGACCCCCCTGCCCTGACATGACCTGAGGCTACCCATGGCTTCGAGAACCAAGCAACAATTCTGACCTGCGCTTTCCAACAGGGAGGAATGCACAGGTTCCGCCGCTGACAGCGTGCGGATATGAACGGTGTGGGCCTCGTCGGTGTGGTTGTGGAACAGCCGGCGGGCCGATCACTCACACCGGAGGGACACCATGAGTAACGACCGTCAGCGTTCGCGTGTCGAACGCGTGGACATGATCGTCTTCTTGTCGATTCTGGCTGCTGGTGTTGTACTCACGCTTCTCGGCGTTCCGGCAGGCTCCATCGCCGGCATCGCTGCCGCCCTTGCGGGGCTCTACGGGGCATGGACGGCCGCGCGCGAGCGGCAGCCGTCACCTCGTGATGATCGTAAAGTGGACGACTGTGCCGACTAGACATATCGGCAGTTGATACAGGCCTTTTCGCCGAATGCGGGCCTGGCGTGCTTTGGCATTGTCTGCCCGAGCAACATGGGCATGGAACTTTCGGCCGGCGCCCGCTGTACCTGGATGAGGCCGGGACAGCGGGCGGACGGCGAGGCGCTGACTGCGAGGCCACCCGATTCGAAGGACTCCGTTACATCTCCTTGTGCCCAGCGGTCGAGATCAGCCCTCGAGCCCCAACTCCCGTGCGATGAGCATCCGCTGGACCTCGCTCGTGCCCTCGCCGATCTCCAGGATCTTGGAGTCGCGCCACATGCGGGCGACCGGGTACTCGTTCATGAAGCCGTAGCCGCCGTGGATCTGGGTTGCCTCGCGGGCGTTGTCGACCGCGATGGTGGAGGAGTGCAGCTTGGCGAGGGCCGCCTCCTTCTTGAAGGGTTCGCCGGCGACCAGGCGGGCCGCCGCGTCGCGCCAGGCCAGGCGGGCCGTGTGGGCCTTCATCTCCATGTCGGCGATCTTGAACTGGATGGCCTGGTTGGCGGCGATCGGCTTGCCGAAGGCGTGGCGTTCCTTGGCGTACTTGACCGATTCGTCGACGCAGCCCTGGGCGAGGCCCGTCGCCAGGGCCGCGATCGCGATGCGGCCCTCGTCGAGGATGCGCAGGAACTGGGCGTAGCCGCGGCCCTCCTCGCCCAGGAGGTTCGCCGCCGGGACGCGGACGTCCGAGAAGGACAGCTCGCGGGTGTCCGAGGCGTTCCAGCCGACCTTCGAGTACGGCGCCGCGATCGTGAAGCCCGGGGTGCCGGACGGGACGATGATCGAGGAGATCTGCGGCTTGCCGTCCGGGCTGCGGCCCGTGACCGCCGTGACCGTGACCAGGCCCGTGATGTCCGTGCCCGAGTTGGTGATGAAGCACTTCGTGCCGTTGATGACCCACTCGTTCGTCGACGCGTCCAGCCGGGCCGTCGTACGCGTCGCGCCCGCGTCGCTGCCGCCGTCCGGCTCCGTCAGACCGAACGCGCCCAGCAGTTCGCCCGAGCAGAGGCGGGGGAGCCACTCCCGCTTCTGGGCCTCGGTGCCGTAGCGGTGGATCGGCATCGCGCCGAGCGAGACGCCGGCTTCGAGGGTGATGGCCACCGAGGAGTCGACCCGCGCCAGCTCCTCCAGGGCCACGCCGAGGGCCAGGTAGTCACCGCCCATGCCGCCGTACTCCTCGGGGAACGGCAGGCCGAACAGGCCCATGCGACCCATCTCCCGGACGATCTCGTACGGGAATTCATGCCGCTCGTAGAAGTCGCCGATCTTCGGCGCCACCACCTCGTGCGCGAACTCCTCGACCGTGCGGCGGAGTTCCTCCAGCTCGGGGGAGAGACGGTAATCCATCGTGATCAGTGCTCCTCGGTGTCCTCGTGGGACAGGGCTCGGACGGTGCGGGACGGGCTGGGTCGGCCCAGGCGGGCGGCCATCCACGTGCTCGTGGCGACGAGGCGGCCGAGGTCGATGCCGGTGTCGATGCCGAGGCCCCGCAGCATCCACACGAGGTCTTCGGTGGCGAGGTTGCCGGTCGCCGACTTGGCGTACGGGCAGCCGCCCAGGCCGCCCGCCGAGGCGTCGACGGTGGTCACGCCCTGCTGGAGGGCCGCGAGGGTGTTGGCCAGGGCCTGGCCGTAGGTGTCGTGGAAGTGGACGCCGAGGGCGGACGGCGGGATGCCCGCCTCGTCGAGGGCCGCGAGGAGCGCGACCACATGGCCCGGGGTCGCCACGCCGATCGTGTCGCCGAGGCTCAGTTCGTCGCAGCCCATGTCCGTCAGGGCCCGGCAGACCCGCACCACCTGCGGGATCGGGACCGGGCCCTCCCACGGGTCGCCGAAGCACATGGAGAGGTAGCCGCGGACGTGGACGTCGTCCGCCTTCGCCCGGGTCACCACCGGCTCGAACATCGCCAGGGCCTCGTCCACCGTGCGGTTGAGGTTGGCCTTGGCGAAGGACTCCGTGGCGCTGGCGAAGACCGCGACCCTGCTCGCTCCCAGGGCCAGGGCGCGATCCAGGCCCCTCTCGTTCGGGACGAGGACCGGGAGGGCCACCGGGAGGTCGGCGACCTGAGGGAACAGCTGCTCGGCATCGGCCAGTTGGGGGACCCACTTGGGGTGGACGAAGCTCGTCGCCTCGATCGTCGTCAGGCCCGCGTCGGCCAGGCGGCGGATGAACTCCGCCTTGACCTCCGTCGGGACCGTCGCCTTCTCGTTCTGCAGGCCGTCGCGCGCTCCCACCTCGTGGATGCGGACCCGGGTGGGGAGGTCCCCGGCCGGGACGGCCATCGGGAGTCCTGGGGCTGTCATTCCGCCGCCTCCTCGTGGGGTGCGATGACCGCCAGGACCTCGTCCATGGCGACCGTGCTGCCGGGCGAGACGTCCAGCTCGGTGACCTTGCCCGCGTGCGGCGCGGAGATGACGTGCTCCATCTTCATCGCCTCCACGACGAGCAGGCTCTGACCGGCGCTCACCTCGTCGCCGACGGCCACCTTGACGACCGTCACCGTGCCGGGCATCGGGGCGGTGAGGGAGTCGGCGCCCGCGTGCGCCGCCCGGGTCAGCGACGCCGCGACCGGGTCGTGGTCGCGCACGTGCCAGGCGTCGCCGTCGCGCCCGAGCCAGTCGGCGGCGCGGTGGAAGGTGTGCCGGACGCCGTCCAGGCTCACCGCGACCCGGTCTTCGGTGACCGTGGCCGTGCCGCGCGGGGTGTACTCCAGCGGGTCCTGCACCCGCAGGTGGAAGGCCGGTGGCTTCGGCTCGCCGCCCAGGCGCCAGCCGCTCGGCACCGAGAACGGGTCCGTCCAGCCGCCCGGCTCGGGCTTCAGGGCCTCCAGGCGTACGGCCGCCGCCGCCTCGTAGACCTCCGCGGGGACCTCCGTGGGGACCAGCCCTTCCACCTCCCGCTCCACGAGGCCGGTGTCCATGTCGCCGGAGACCACTGCCGGGTGGGCGAGCAGGCGGCGCAGGAAACCGGCGTTCGTCTGCACGCCGAGCGTGACCGTCTCCGCCAGGGCCGCCCGGAGCTTGCGCAGGGCGGTCGCGCGGTCGGGGCCGTACGCGATGACCTTGGAGAGCATCGGGTCGTAGAGGCTGCCGACCTCCGTGCCCTCCGTGAGGCCCGAGTCGGTGCGGATGCCGTCGCCCTGGGGCTCGCGCAGCCTCAGGACCCGGCCGCCGGAGGGGAGGAAGCCGCGGGCCGGGTCCTCGGCGCAGATCCGGGCCTCCACGGCGTGCCCGGTCAGATGTACGTCCTCCTGCGCGAAGCCGAGGGGCTCCCCGGCCGCGACCCGCAGCTGCCACTCGACCAGGTCCAGGCCCGTGATCAGCTCGGTCACCGGGTGCTCCACCTGGAGGCGGGTGTTCATCTCCATGAAGTAGTACGACGACGGGTCCGTGCCCGGGACGATGAACTCCACCGTGCCCGCGCCCCGGTAGCCGCAGGAGCGGGCCGCCTGGACCGCCGCCTCGCCCATCGCCGCACGCGTCTCCTCGTCGAGGAGCACGCTCGGCGCCTCCTCGATGATCTTCTGGTGGCGGCGCTGGAGGGAGCACTCGCGCTCGCCCAGGTGGACCACGTTGCCGTGGCCGTCGGCCAGGACCTGGATCTCGATGTGGCGGGGGCGGTCGATCCAGCGCTCGACGAGGAGCGTGTCGTCGCCGAAGGAGGCGCGGGCCTCGCGGCGGGCGGAGGCGATCTCGTCCTCCAGGCGGGTCAGGTCCCGCACCAGGCGCATGCCCTTGCCGCCGCCGCCCGCGCTGGGCTTCAGCAGCACCGGCGCGCCCAGCTCGCGGGCCGCCTCCGCCAGGTCCGGGTCGCGGCCCCCGGGGACGACCGGCACGCCCGCGTCCCGGACCGTCTCCTTGGCGCGGATCTTGTCGCCCATCAGCGCGATCGCGTCCGCCGGCGGACCGATGAAGACCAGGCCTGCGTCGGCGCAGGCGCGCGCGAAGGCGGCGTTCTCGGCGAGGAAGCCGTAGCCCGGGTGGACGGCCTGCGCGCCCGTGCGGGCCGCGGCCTCCAGCAGGCGCTCCACCGACAGGTAGCTCTCGGACGCCGGGGCCGGGCCGATCCGCACCGCCGTGTCCGCCTCGCGGACGTGCCGGGCGTCGGCGTCCGCGTCGGAGAAGACGGCCACCGAGCGCACGCCCATCGACCGCAGCGTCCGGATGACGCGTACGGCGATCTCGCCACGGTTGGCCACCAGCACTGTCTCGAACATCGTCGTCCGTCCCCTCACATCCGGAAGACGCCGAACTGGGGGTCACCCAGGGGCGCGTTGGCGCACGCGGTCAGGGCCAGGCCCAGGACCTGGCGGGTGTCCAGCGGGTCGATCACCCCGTCGTCCCAGAGGCGGGCCGTCGCGTAGTAGGCGTTCCCCTGGCGCTCGTACTGCGCACGGACCGGGGCCTTGAAGGCCTCCTCGTCCTCCGCCGGCCAGGACTCGCCGCGGGCCTCCAGCTGGTCCCGCTTGACGGTCGCGAGGACCGAGGCGGCCTGCTCGCCGCCCATGACCGAGATCTTGGCGTTCGGCCACATCCACAGGAAGCGGGGGGAGTACGCCCTGCCGCACATGGAGTAGTTGCCCGCACCGTACGAGCCGCCCACCACGACCGTCAGCTTCGGTACGCGCGTGCACGCCACGGCCGTGACCATCTTGGCGCCGTGCTTGGCGATGCCGCCCGCCTCGTAGTCCTTGCCGACCATGAAGCCCGAGATGTTCTGCAGGAAGACCAGCGGGATGCCGCGCTGGTCGCACAGCTCGATGAAGTGGGCGCCCTTCTGGGCGGACTCGGAGAACAGGATGCCGTTGTTGGCGACGATGCCCACCGGGTGGCCGTGGATCCGGGCGAAGCCCGTGACCAGGGTCTGGCCGAACTCGGACTTGAACTCGGCGAAGCGGGAGCCGTCGACGACGCGGGCGATGATCTCGCGCACGTCGTACGGGGTGCGGGAGTCGACGGGGACCGCGCCGTAGAGGCCCTGCGGGTCGACCTTGGGCTCGACGGGCGCGGTGACCTCCCAGGGGAGGGGGCCCCGGGCGGGGAGCGTGGAGACGATCGTGCGGACGATGCGCAGGGCGTGCGCGTCGTTCTCCGCGAGGTGGTCGGTGACGCCCGAGACGCGGGAGTGGACCTCGCCGCCGCCGAGCTCCTCCGCTGTGACGACCTCGCCGGTGGCCGCCTTCACCAGGGGCGGGCCGCCGAGGAAGATCGTGCCCTGGTTGCGGACGATCACCGCCTCGTCGCTCATCGCCGGGACGTACGCCCCGCCGGCCGTGCACGAGCCGAGGACCGCGGCGATCTGGGGGATGCCGGCGCCGGACATGCGGGCCTGGTTGTAGAAGATCCGGCCGAAGTGGTCGCGGTCCGGGAAGACCTCGTCCTGCATGGGGAGGAACGCGCCGCCGGAGTCCACCAGGTAGACACAGGGGAGGCGGTTGTCGAGGGCGACCTCCTGGGCACGGAGGTGCTTCTTGACCGTCATCGGGTAGTACGTGCCGCCCTTGACCGTGGCGTCGTTGGCGATGACCACCGCCTCGCGGCCGCTGACCCGGCCGATGCCGGCGATGACACCGGCGGCCGGGGCCTGGCCCTCGTACATCCCGTCGGCCGCGAGCGGGGCCAGCTCCAGGAAGGGCGAGCCCGGGTCGAGGAGGGTGTCGACGCGGTCGCGGGGGAGCAGCTTGCCGCGGGCCGTGTGGCGGGCGCGGGCCTTCTCGCCGCCGCCCTGTGCGGCCGCGGCCAGCTTGCTGCGCAGCTCCTCCACGAGGGCGCGGTGCGCCTCCTCGTTGGCCCGAAAGGCCTCCGACGCGGGGTCTGCCGCGCTCGTGAGCTCCGGTGCCTCGTGCATCCTGCGGTCCCCTCACCTTGTTAATGAGCGTTAACGCATTTCCTTCAGGTTAACGAGCGCTAACCTCCCTGTCTAGAATTGATTTCATGGCCACCAGAACCGACGCCCCCACCCGCCGTGAGCAGATCCTCAAGGAGGCCGCGCGGCTGTTCGCCGAGCGGGGCTTCCACGGGGTCGGAGTCGACGAGATAGGCGCCGCGGTCGGGATCAGCGGGCCCGGGCTGTACCGGCACTTCGCGGGCAAGGACGCGATGCTCGCGGAGTTGCTGGTGGGGATCAGCGGGCAGTTGCTGACCGGGGCGAAGCGGAGGGTTGCGGAGGCGGACGGGGGTGCGGGGGCTGAGGTGGTCCTCGACTCGCTGATCGAGGGGCATATCGACTTCGCGCTGGACGACCGGCCTCTGATCACCCTGCACGACCGGGAGCTGGATCGCCTCCGGGACAGCGACCGGAAGATGGTGCGGCAGCTGCAGCGGCAGTATGTGGAGCTGTGGGTGGCGGTGGTGCGGGAGGTGTATCCCGGGCTGGGGGAGCCTGCGGCTCGGTCCGCTGTGCACTCGGTGTTCGGGTTGCTGAACTCGACGCCGCACCTGGGTAGGGGTGGGGTGTTGCCCGGGCGGGCGGCCACGGCGGAGTTGTTGCATCGGATGGCCCGGGGGGCGTTTGCGGCGGCGGGTTCGTCTGTGGCGGACTGAGCCGGGTTTTCCTCGCCCCGCCGCCCCCACGCATCTCTTCCCGCTCGCGGCTCCCGCTTGGAGTGGGCCTCCAGGGCCCACCCCGGGCCACGCTCCCCAGCTGACAGAGGGCGCGAGTGACGAGCGTTACCCCGCCACCACCCTGGACGGTCGTTGATACTCGCCGGTACCTTAGGGTGAGCAAGCGCTTAGACAGCTGAGGTCCGTGGAGGTGGCGGCGTGCGCCGTACGGTGTTCAACGAGGATCACGAGGCGTTCCGGGAGACCATCCGCGCCTTCATCGAGGCCGAGGTCGTCCCGGTTTACGACGAGTGGTTCGCGGCGGGCCAGGCGCCCCGCGACTTCTACTACAAGCTCGGTGAGCTGGGGATCTTCGGGATCAACGTCCCGGAGGAGTTCGGCGGTGCCGGCCTGGAGACGCACAAGTTCGAGGCCGTGCTGTACGAGGAGACCGCTCGTGCCGGTGTCCAGTTCGGCGGCTCCGGCGTGCACGTGCTGCTCGCCCTGCCCTACATCAAGATGCTGGCGACGGACGAGCAGAAGAAGCGGTACCTGCCGAAGTTCGTCACCGGCGAGGAGATGTGGGCCATCGCGATGACGGAGCCGGGCACCGGTTCCGACCTCGCGGGCATGAAGTCCACCGCCAAGCTGAGCGAGGACGGCACGCACTACGTCCTGAACGGCGCCAAGACCTTCATCACGGGTGGCGTGCACGCCGACCGTGTGATCGTCTGCGCCCGCACCTCCGCCCCGACCGCCGAGGACCGCCGCCACGGCATCTCCCTCTTCGCCGTCGACACCAAGTCCGAGGGCTACTCCGTCGGTCGCAAGCTCGACAAGCTCGGCCTGAAGACCTCCGACACCGCCGAGCTGGCGTTCGTCGACGTCAAGGTGCCCGTCGAGGACCTCCTCGGCGAGGAGAACAAGGGCTTCTCCTACCTCGGCCACAACCTCGCCTCCGAGCGCTGGGGCATCGCCTTCGGCGCCTACGCCCAGGCCAAGGCCGCCGTCCGGTTCGCCAAGCAGTACGTGCAGGAGCGCACCGTCTTCGGCAAGCCGGTCGCGCACTTCCAGAACACCAAGTTCGAGCTGGCCGCCTGCCAGGCCGAGGTGGACGCCGCCGAGGCCGTCGCGGACCGCGCGACCGAGGCCCTCGACGCCGGTGAGCTCACCCCTGCCGAGGCCGCCTCCGCGAAGCTGTTCTGCACCGAGGTCGCCCACCGCGTCATCGACCGCTGCCTCCAGCTGCACGGCGGCTACGGCTACATGAACGAGTACCCGATCGCCCGCCTGTACGCGGACAACCGCGTCAACCGCATCTACGGCGGCACCAGCGAGATCATGAAGTCGATCATCGCGAAGGACATGGGGCTGTAAGCCGGCCGTAGTCATTGGCCGGTACAACAGTTCTCATGAGCCAGGCACTTCAGGACCTCCTCGATCTGCTCGACCTGGAGCAGATCGAGGAGGACATATTCCGCGGCCGGTCCCGGTCCGCCGTCGTCCCCCGGGTCTTCGGCGGGCAGGTCGCGGCGCAGGCGCTGGTCGCCGCCGGGCGGACGGTCCCCGAGGACCGGCCCGCGCACTCGCTCCACGCGTACTTCCTGCGCCCCGGCGACCCGGGCGCGCCCATCGTCTACACCGTCGACCGGATCCGCGACGGCCGCTCCTTCACCACCCGCCGGGTGGTCGCCGTCCAGCACGGCAAGCCGATCTTCCATCTGTCGGCGTCGTTCCAGGTGTACGAGGACGGGCTGGACCACCAGGAGCCGATGCCCGCCTCGCCCGATCCCGCGACGCTGCCCACCGGTGAGGAACGGCTGCGCGGGTACGGGCACCTCGACCCGGTGGTGGTGGAGAAGTTCCTGGAGGCGCGTGCCGCCGTCGACCTGCGGTACGTCGACGAGCCGCCGTACGGGAAGTTCGGCGAACCCCGCGAGCCGCACTCGCAGGTGTGGTTCCGCACCAACGGCAAGCTCGCCGACGACCCGCTGCTGCACGTCGTCCTCGCCACGTACGTCTCCGACATGACACTGCTCGACTCCGTGCTGCTCGCGCACGGCCGGGGCGGCTGGGCCGTCGGGGACGTCGTCGGGGCCTCGCTGGACCACGCGATGTGGTTCCACCGGCCGTTCCGCGCGGACGAGTGGCTGCTGTACGACCAGGAGTCCCCGTCCGCGTACGGCGGCCGGGGACTGGGCCAGGCCCGGATCTATACGCAGGACGGGCGGCTGGCCATCACGGTCATCCAGGAGGGCGTGGTCCGCGTCCCCCGCGAGCCGGGCTCGGGACCTAGCTGAGCCCCGCCTCCGCCAGCAGGTACGCCGTCATCGGGTCGTAGTGGCGGGGGCTGACCACGTGGTCGTCCAGGGGCACCGTCACCTGCACGGTGCCCTCCGCCTCGGCGATGAAGAGGGCCGGGTCGTTGCAGTCGGCGTAACCCATGGAGTCCAGGCCGTGCTGTCCCGCGTAGCCGGCCCAGCCGTGGTCGGCGACGACCAGGTCGGGCAGCGGGCGGCCCTCGCGCTCCAGGCCCGTCAGGATCGCCTTCATGGGCTCGCCCGAGTGGGTGTGCCAGAGGGTGGCGCCGTGCTCCAGGACGGCCACGTCCGCGAACTGCATGACGTAGCCCTCCTCCGTCGTCAGGCCGTCCGGGATGACGACGATCTCGCAGCCGGCCGCGCGCAGGGCCGCCGCGGTCGCGCGGTGCACGTCGAGCAGGCCGCCGGGGTGGCCGGTGGCGAACAGGACCCGCTGCTGCCCGTCCGCCGCCTTGCGCAGCCGCCCGGCCATCCGCTCCAGCCCGGCCACGGTCAGCTCCGGGTCGATGGTGTCCTGGCCGTACCGGTGCTCGGGGTCGTCGTTCACGCCGACCCGCTCCGCCATCACCGCGAGGACGTCCTGCTCGTCGCTCCAGCGGTCGCCGAGTTCCAGGCCGAGCCAGTAGTGGCGGTCGCCGTTCGCGAGCTTGCGGTAGTGGGAGAGGTTGTTCTCGCGCGGGGTGGCGACGTCGCCCGCGATGCGCGTCCTGACGAGGTGCTCGACGAGTTCGGCGCGGCTGGGTGTCCCGGGTATCGGCATGGCACCCATTGTGAGGCAGCCTCCCACGGCCAACCCTGGCGTATCGCACGCTGGGACGTGCGTCACGTACTCAGTGGGGCCCCGCTCACGTACTCAGACCTGCCGCAGCGCGAACCAGAGTTCCATGCGGACGTCCGGGTCGTCGAGGTCCGTCTCCAGCAGGGCCGCGCAGCGGGCGATGCGCTGCCGGACGGTGTTGCGGTGCACGGACAGGGCGACGGCCGTACGGTCCCAACTGCCGTGCAGGGAGAGCCAGGCGCGCAGGGTCTCGGTGAGCGCGGGGTGGGCCGTCACCGGGGCGAGGAGCGCGCGGGCGTGGTCCGCCGCCTCACCGGGCGGGACCAGGTCGGCGAGGGCGGGGCGGGCGCCGTGCCGGAACAGCGGCGCCCGGGTGGCGCGGGCCCGGGCCAGGGCGCGGGCCGCCTGGGTGTCGGCGGCGGGCCACTCGGCGGGCGTGACGGCGGCGCTGACGCCCAGGGTCCAGCCGGGCAGCGGCTCCGGTGCCCGGTCGGCCGGAACCAGGACGCGGACGACGTCGCCCGCCGGATCGACCAGGGCGGAGCCGAGCGCGGCGCCCAGCGCGGAGGCCGCGACGGGGTCGGGGGCGCCGTCCCCGTCCGGCCGGGCGTGCACGACGAGCCACCGGTCACCGCCCAGCAGCGACGCGGCCTCCTCGGGCGGCGCCCCCAGCAGCAGTCGCACCAGCGCGGCGGACCGCGCCGCACCCGTGCCGCTTCGCTGATCGCCGGTGAGCAGGGAGAGGAGCACGGCGGCGACGGAGGCGATGGTGTGGTCCCCGGGGGCGCGGTGCGGCGTGGCGACCCCCAGCACGAAGCCGTGCCCCGCGCCGAGGGCATACACCGCCAGCTGGGCACCGGCGACGCTGTCGGTGGCGGAGGCCGGGCGGCTCGCGGGCGGCTGTACGACCTCCGCCAGCCGCGCCAGCGCCTCGCGCACCTCACCTCCCGGGTCCCTCCCCGCCCCCGCGATCTCCGCCCCTTCCGGCCCGTACAGCACGGCCCGGCCGCCCAGCCGCTGGGCCAACTGGCGGAGGACCGACGCGACCGGGTCGGGGCGGGACGCGGCGGCGGCGAGGCTCTGCTGAGCCTCGGTCACGCGGCGCAGTTCGGCCATGCGGGCCCGGGCCATCAGCTGCCAGACCGCCCGGGCCACACCCGAGAACGTGGTCTGCGGCGGCACCTCCAGCAGCGGCAGGCCGTGCGCGTCGCAGGCCGCGACCAGCGCCCTCGGCACCGTGTCGTGCACCGGCGCCACGCCGAAGCCGAGGGCCGCACCGCCCGCCGCGACGATCCGGGACACGTAGTCGTCGAAGTAGGTCCCGGACCCCGCCGCCTCGGGGATGTGCACGCCCGCTGTGAGCAGCAGTTCCCCGCCCAGCAGATAGGGGTACGGGTCGGCCATCTCCGAGGTGTGCACCCAGTGGACGACCGTGTCCGCGGCGGCGGGACCCGCGATCCGGCGCAGCGCCAGGTCCTCGTGGGCCAGCAGGGCGGACAGCGGTACCGGTGGGGTGGGCGGGACAGTCGGGTCCGGCATGTGCGTTCCCTCCAGCCAGTGCCGCGCGGATGGATGAAACGTACACTTCGCTGTCGCTTTCCGGCCACCTAGGGTCAGTCCTCGTCAACCTCGTCGTCCCCCACGACCGAGCGCGTGCGAAGGAGGCCCCATGGCCGTCGACTACCTCGTGATCGTCGTCTACCTGGCCGGAATGCTGGCCATGGGCTGGTGGGGCATGCGCCGCGCCCGGTCCAAGAGCGAGTTCCTCGTGGCCGGCCGCCGGCTCGGCCCGGCCATGTACTCCGGCACCATGGCGGCGATCGTCCTCGGCGGCGCCTCCACCATCGGCGGTGTGGGGCTGGGCTACCAGTACGGACTGAGCGGCGCCTGGATGGTGTTCACCATCGGCCTGGGCCTGCTCGCCCTGTCCGTGTTCTTCTCCGCCCGCATCGCCCGGCTGAGGGTCTACACCGTCTCCGAGATGCTCGACCTGCGCTACGGCGGTGGTCGCGCCGGCATCATCTCCGGGCTCGTCATGTGGGCGTACACGCTGATGCTCGCCGTGACCTCGACCATCGCCTACGCCACCATCTTCGACGTCCTGTTCGACCTCAACCGCACCCTGGCGATCGTCCTCGGCGGCTCGATCGTCGTGGCGTACTCGACCCTCGGCGGCATGTGGTCGATCACGCTGACCGACATGGTGCAGTTCGTCGTGAAGACCATCGGCGTGCTCCTGCTCCTGCTGCCCATCGCCGTCGTCAAGGCCGGCGGGTTCGGCGAGATGAAGGCGCAGCTGCCCACCGAGTACTTCGACCCGCTCGGCATCGGCGGCGAGACGATCTTCACCTACGTGCTGATCTACACGTTCGGCATGCTCATCGGGCAGGACATCTGGCAGCGCGTCTTCACCGCCCGCAGCGACCGCACCGCCCGGTGGGGCGGCACCATCGCCGGCACGTACTGCCTCGCCTACGCCCTCGCCGGTGCCGTCATCGGCACGGCGGCCAGGGTGCTGTACCCGAAGCTCGGCAGCGCGGACGACGCCTTCGCGACGATCGTGAAGGAGGAACTGCCCGTCGGCGTGCGCGGGCTGGTGCTGGCCGCCGCCCTGGCCGCCGTGATGTCGACCTCCTCCGGCGCGCTGATCGCCTGCGCCACCGTCGCCAACAACGACATCTGGTCCCGGCTGCGGGGGATCAGCCGGAGCGCACCGGCCGACGATCACGACGAGGTCAAGGGCAACCGGGCGTTCATCCTCCTCATGGGCCTCGCCGTCATCGCCACGGCCATCGCCATCGACAACGTCGTCGAGGCGCTGACCGTCGCCTACAACCTCCTCGTCGGCGGACTGCTCGTGCCGATCCTCGGCGGCCTGGTGTGGAAGCGCGGCACGGTGTACGGCGCCCTCGCCTCCGTGGTGGTCGGCGGAGTCGCGGTCGTCGTGCTGATGGCGACCCACGGCATCCTCGCCAACGAGCCCGTCTACTACGGCCTGCTCGCCTCGCTCGCCGCGTACGTGATCGTCTCCCTGGCCACCCCCGCCACCGACGCCGCCGTGCTGGCCGCCTGGCGCGAGCGGCTCGCGGGGCGGTCTCCCGAACTCGCGTCCGAACCGGTCGCGGCTCCCCAGTAGAGTCGTAGAGCAAGCAGTACATACGCGATGAAGCGTAGGAAAGAAGGCATTTCTTCATGAGCAGCAACGAGACTCCGCGCGGGCCCGTCGACTCCTCCCGCATCCCGCGGTACGCCGGCCCCGCGACCTTCGCCCGGCTGCCCCGGCTCGACGAGGTCGGCCGGGCCGATGTCGCCGTGGTGGGCGTCCCGTTCGACTCGGGTGTCTCGTACCGGCCGGGCGCCCGCTTCGGCGGCAACGCGATCCGCGAGGCGTCCCGGCTGCTGCGGCCGTACAACCCGGCGCAGGACGCCTCCCCGTTCGCCCTCGCGCAGGTCGCGGACGGCGGCGACATCGCCGTGAACCCGTTCAACATCAACGAGGCCGTCGAGACCGTCGAGGCCGCCGCGGACGACCTGCTCGGCACGGGCGCCCGCCTGATGACCCTCGGCGGCGACCACACCATCGCCCTGCCCCTGCTGCGCTCGGTGGCGAAGAAGCACGGCCCGGTGGCGCTGCTGCACTTCGACGCCCACCTCGACACCTGGGACACCTACTTCGGCGCCGAGTACACGCACGGCACCCCGTTCCGCCGCGCGGTGGAGGAGGGCATCCTCGACACCGAGGCGCTCTCGCACGTCGGCATCCGCGGTCCCCTCTACGGCAAGCAGGACCTGACCGACGACGAGAAGATGGGCTTCGGCATCGTCACCTCCGCCGACGTCTACCGGCGCGGTGCCGACGAGGTCGCCGACCAGCTCCGCCAGCGCATCGGCGACCGGCCGCTGTACATCTCCATCGACATCGACTGCCTCGACCCGGCCCACGCCCCCGGCACCGGCACCCCCGAGGCCGGCGGCATGACCTCGCGCGAGCTGCTGGAGATCCTGCGCGGCCTGGCCTCCTGCAACCTGGTCTCCGCGGACGTCGTCGAAGTGGCCCCCGCGTACGATCACGCGGAGATCACGTCGGTGGCGGCCTCCCACACGGCGTACGAACTGACCACGATCATGTCCCGCCAGATCGCCGCGGCCCGGAAGGACTCGGAAGCCAAGTGACCCACGACCACGACCTGGTGCTCCGCCCGACGCCCGCCCAGACGGAGGCCGCCCTCAACCCTCCTCCCGGCCGCAACGGCGGAGACCTGGTCGTGGAAACCCTGGCCGGGCTCGGCGCGACGACCGTCTTCGGCCTGCCCGGCCAGCACGCCCTCGGCATGTTCGACGCGCTGCGCCGCTCCGACCTGCGCTACATCGGCCTGCGCGTGGAGAACAACGCCGGGTTCGCGGCCGACGCCTACGGCCGGATCACCGGCGAGGCCGCCCCGCTGCTGCTGTCGACCGGGCCGGGCGCGCTGACGTCCCTCGCCGCGCTCCAGGAGGCCGCGGCCGCCTCCGCGCCCGTGCTGGCGATCAGCAGCCAGGTCCCCACGGCGGGCCTCGGCGGCGGACGCCACGGCTACCTGCACGAACTCCCCGACCAGGCGGCCTCGTTCCGGGGCGTGGTGAAGTCCGTCCACACCGTCCGCACCCAGTCCCAGATCCCCTCCGCGATCGAGGCGGCCTGGAAGTCGGCGCTGACCGCCCCGCACGGGCCGGTGTGGGTGGAGATCCCGCAGGACGTGCTGCTCGCCGGGACGGCGATCCCCGTGGTGACGGGCGGCGACGCGTTCCCCGAGGAACTGCCGCCCCGCCCCGAACTGACCGCCGTCGCCGCCGACCTGCTGTCGAAGGCCGCCCGCCCGGCGATCATCGCGGGCGGGGGAGTGGTACGGGCGGACGCCTCGGGCAAGCTGAAGCAGCTGGCGGAGCGGCTCCGGGCGCCGGTCGTCACGACCCCCGGCGGCAAGGGCGCGTTCCCCTGGACGCACCCCCTGTCCCTCCAGTCCTGGATCGAGGACCGGCACACCACGGACTTCCTGGAGGACGCCGACGTCCTGCTCGTGGTCGGGTCGGGCCTCGGCGAACTCTCCTCGAACTACCACACGTTCAAGCCGCGCGGCCGGGTGATCCAGATCGAGGCCGACCTCGGCAAGCTGGAGTCCAACCACCCCGCCCTCGGCATCCACGCCGACGCCCGGCTGGCGCTCCAGGCCCTGCTGGAGACGGTGTCGCCCCGCGAGGACGCGTCGGCCGCGGACCGCGTCCGTCAGGTGCTGGCGAAGGTCACCGACCGCATCGCCGCCCAGGACCTCACCCTGGAGCAGGACGTGCTGGCGTCCGTGCGCAGGGCGCTCCCGGCCGACTCCCCGTCCTTCTGGGACATGACCATCCTGGCCTACTGGGCCTGGTCGGCCTTCGACGCCAAGGGCCCCAACCACCTGCACTCCGCCCAGGGCGCGGGCGGCCTCGGCTACGCCTTCCCGGCGGCCCTCGGCGCGGCGGTGGCCGACCCGACCCGGCCGGTCCTCGCGGTCTCGGGCGACGGCGGGGCGCTGTACTCCGTCGCCGAGCTGGCGACGGCCCGCCAGTACGGCCTGAACGTCACCTGGCTCATCGTCGACGACGGCGGTTACGGCATCCTGCGCGAGTACATGACCGACGCGTTCGGCGAGGCGACCGCGACGGAACTGACCCGGCCCGATTTCGTGGCGCTGGCGGAGTCCTTCGGCGTCCCCGGGGTCCGGACGACCCCGGAGAGCCTGGAGCAGGACCTCGCGAAGGCAGTGGAGACGCCCGGGCCCTCGGTGGTCCTGCTCCCCGCCGTCCTGCGGATGTTCGCGCCGACGCACCTGGGGTGAGCGCCGGCCGGGCGGGCTGGGGGTGTCGGGGTGTACCCCTACAGCCCGTCGCGGACCATCGCGGCGACGATGTGGACGTGGCGGTCGGCCGCCGTGCCCGACCATTCGTTGTCGTAGTTCAGGCCGTAGGGCCAGAAGTGGCCGCCGCCGGTGGAGATCTTGGCGCCGGAGCCGTCGTACTGCTTGACGAGCGCGGTGGCCTGCGCGCCGGTCCAGGTGCCGCTGCCGCCGAGGCGGGACCAGCCGCCGCTCAGCCCCACGCCGAGGGTGTGGGAGATCTCGTGCAGGGCCGTCCGCTCGTTCATGTAGCTGCGGTTGCTGCCGAAGCGGATCGTGCCGTTCGTGCTGCCGTCGGCGGTGGGCACGCCCGGCTCGTAGCGGACGGTGATGGTCTTGCCCAGGTCGCTGAGGTTGTTGTAGCGGGCCACCGCCGCGTTCATGGCCTTGGTGATGAGGTCGTAGGCGGAGCGCTGGTCCGCGGTGGGGTTGCTCGCGCGGACGAGGGACCAGGTGATGGTGGCCGCCGCGGCGCGTTCCCGGGCCGGGGCGGGCGCCGCCTGGGGGGTGGCGGCCTGGGCGACGCCGGGGCCGGCCAGCAGCGCGGCGGTCAGGGCGGCCACGAGTGCCTTGCGTGGGCTCATTGCGGATCCTCCTGTGGGGGTGGCCGTCACGAAGTCTTCGATACTTCGCACAGCGTTCGGGATCTCGGACATGCGGCACCGTGGTCCACATCGGAGCGGATGAAACGAAAGCCCTTGCCCGACACGGCAGTTGGCGCGCTGTCGACCGCAAGTATCCCGGTGGGAAAGGCGACGTCAAGGGTTCGAGCAGAGGTCAGTGGAACCAGAAGAGCAGCGTGTCCGGGTTCATCCCGAGCTTCCGCGAACGCTCCCACTCCTCCGCCTCGAACCGCATGACCTCGGCGAACCGGCGTGCGGCAGCGCGGAATTCGGGATCCAGCCGGTCCAGCACGGACGCGTACGCGTCGGCGAGGGCGGCGGCCCGCTGGGTCGGCAGGGTGCCGATCGCGGGCACCGCGTCGCCGGGGTGGGGGAGGCGCAGGGGCGGGCCGCTGAACAGGAACGTGCCGGGGAGCAGGTCGGACGGGACGCCGTGCCGGGCCAGTTCGTCGTCCATGGCGTAGAACCACGCCGGACGCCGCCAGTCGCCGAGGTCGGTGGGATCCGAGAAGTGCGCGGCGACGACCTGGTAGAAGGCGTAACTGTACGAGGGGCAGAGGTCGGTGCTCGGGGTGCCGTCGATCAGCTCCTCCAGGGCCTGGTGGATGGAGACGTCCAGGTCGATGCCCTGCTCCAGGAACCGGGCGTCGGTGCGCTCGCACTCCGTGCGCACCCGGGCGAGCGTGCGCTCCTGCTGCTCGGTTCGCTCCACCGCGGTGAGCAGCCGCACCACCGTCCGCATGTCGCCGGTGCTCATCTCCAGGCAGTAACCCACCGCTCGTTTCCCTTCACCCGTCCGCCGGACACCCGGTGTCCATGATCGGGGACAGGGGAACGGCCCCGGACCGAGGGGTCGGGGCCGTTCGACGGGGCGCACCGGTCCCGGGGACGTGGTGTCAGCTGACGTCGGACGCGTCCAGGCGGTAGATCGTCGACTGGTTCGACTGGTTCGACTGCGTCGAGGAGCCGGAGGTCGCTGCCGAACTCGACTCCGTATTCGTGCTCTTGCTGTAGTCGCTCTCCTTCACTGCCGTGCCGTGCTTCTGCACCCACGCCGTGACCTCGGAGCTGACGGTGGACCCACCGCCCGGACCGCCGCCCAGCTGGATGTAGTGCAGCTCGCCCTTCTTCACCAGTTCCTTGAGCCGGGCGAGCGTCATCGCCTTGTCGCTGCCGGACCAGCCCCACATGGAGATGACGGGCTCGCCGCTGCTGACGATGAGCTGGGCCGCGCTCTGCGAACTGGACACCGCCAGCAGCCACTTGGCGCCATCCTGGTGCTTCTTCAGGTACGCGATCAGCTCGCTGCTCGCGCCGCCGCCCATGCCACCGGCCATGCCGCCGGGCTGCCGGGTGCCGGAGGTGCTGCCCTGGGGCATGCCGCCCGCCCCTTGAGGAGCCTGTCCGCTCTGGCCGCTCTGGCTTCCCTGCCTGGTCTGTCCGCCCTGCCCGTTCTGACCGCCGGGCGGCGTCCCGCCCCCCGGGAAGCCCCGGCCGCCGCCGTCGCCCCCGCCCCCGGGCCCGCCGAAGCCACTGCCCGTGGACGGCCCCGCGGTCGGGTTCGTACCGCTCATGCCCCCGCCGCCCGACCCGGACGGCACCGACCAGGCGTACGCGGCAGGACCCGCCACCGCCGCGACGACCGCCGCCACCACCGACACCGCGAGCAACCGCAGCCGCAGGCCCGAGGTGCCGGAGCGGAAGACGAACAGGCCCGCGAGGGCCAGCGCCATGACGACCAGGACGGTGGGCCACAGCCAGGTGTTCCAGCCGGAGGCCCGCCGCAGCAGCACCGCCGCCCAGACGGCCGTGACGCCCAGCCCGAGGGGCAGCACCCACAGCCACCGCCGGTCGCGGCGGAAGGCCCGCAGCAGCAGCACCCCGCCGCCCCCGCACAGCGCCGCGATGCCCGGGGCTAGCGCGGTCGTGTAGTACGGGTGCATCGTGCCCTCGGCCAGCGCGAAGGTCAGGTAGTGCAGCACGGTCCAGCCGCCCCACAGCGCCAGCGCGGCCCGGGTGGGGTCCGTACGCGGGGCGCGGCCGCACAGCACCAGGCCGCCGACGAGGGCGATGCCGGCGAAGGGGAGCAGCCAGGAGATCTGGCCGCCGAGGATCTCGTTGAACATCCGGCCGAGGCCCGCGGTGCCGGAGAAGCCGCCGCCTCCGCCCCCGCCGCCACCGCCGTTGCCCTCACCGCCGAGGATCCGGCCGAGGCCGTTGTAGCCCGTGATCAGGTTCCAGGCGGTGCCGTCCGTCGAACCGCCGATGTACGGCCGCTCGGAGGCCGGCACCAGCGACACCGCGGCCGCCCACCAGAAGCTGGACACCGCCAGCACCACGCCGGCCGCCAGCAGGTGCACGATCCGCTTCGCCCACGCGGGCCGGGCCGCGTACAGGTAGACCACGAACACGGCGGGCAGCGCGATGTACCCCTGGAGCATCTTGGTGTTGAAGGCGAGCCCGAAGCAGGCCGCCGAGCCGAGCAGCGGCAGCAGCCGCCCGTTCCGCGTCGCGCGCAGCGCGAGGGCCGCGCCGGACACCATCAGGAACACCAGCAGGGTGTCCGGGTTGTTGTCCCGGTTGATGGCGACCGTGATGGGCGTCAGGGCCAGGACGAGGGCCGCCACGGCCGCCGCCGCGTGCCCGAACACCCGCTTCACGCAGGAGTGCAGGATCCAGATCGTGGCCAGGGCCGCCACGGTCATCGGCGCCATCATCTGCCAGGTGCCGTACCCGAAGAGGCGGCACGACAGGCCCATGACCATCAGGGCGAGCGGCGGCTTGTCGACGGTGAGGAAGTTCCCGGCGTCCAACGAGCCGAAGAACCACGCCTTCCAGCTCTCCGTGCCGCTCAGCACGGCGGCGCTGTAGAAGCTGTTGAGACTGGACCCGGACAGGTTCCAGGAGTACAGCACCGCGGCCAGGGCGAGGATCGCGAGCAGCACGGGGAGCGACCAGCGCGGGGCGGCGGCGGTGTCCCGAGGCGGGGCCGGAGGGGGCTCGGCGGTGCGGAGCTGGGTTTCGGTCGGAGATGTCACCCGGGCATCGTGGACAGCCCCGGTTGGTGGTCGCTGTGCCGAAGCTGGCCCTTTCCTGTGAAACCGCACCGCGCGAGGTAACGACTCGTACAAGCCTTCACCCATGCCTACAACCTTTACCCCGCGCCCGTGTGTCAAGGGGTGCATGACTCCTGGGATATCCCGCCGCGCGAGAGTGCTGGCGGTGGCCGTGGGTACCGGCGTGCTCGTGCCCCTCGTCGCCGCAGCCACGCCCGCCGCCGCTGCCACGCCGGCCGTGACCTGCACCTCGGCCAGGGCCGGCCTCGCCGACAAGCTGAAGAAGGACATCACCGCCGCGCTCGCCACCCGCAAGGGCACCGTCGCCGTCGGCCTCCACGACCGCAGCACCAACACGACCTGCACCCTGCGCGCGAGCTCCGCCTACGACTCGGCCAGTGTCGTCAAGGTCACCGTTCTCGCCACGCTGCTGTGGGACGCGAAGAAGACGAACCGGTATCTCACCGACCGCGAGAACACCCTCGCCAAGGCCATGATCACCAAGTCGGACAACGCCGCGACCTCCACCCTGTGGAAGCAGCTCGGCATGACGAAGATCAAGGGCTTCCTCGCCGCGGCCGGCATGACGCAGACCAAGCCCGGCGCGAACGGCTACTGGGGCCTGACCCAGATCACCGTCACCGACGAGCAGAAGCTGCTGAAGCTCATCACCGGCAAGAACACGGTCCTGAGCGACAACTCCCGCGCCTACATCCTCAAGCTGATGAGCCAGGTCGTCTCGTCCCAGCGCTGGGGCACCCCGTACGGCGTGCCCGCCGGTGTCACCGTCGCCGTCAAGAACGGCTGGCTGCAGCGCTCCACGAACGGCTGGCGGGTGCACAGCATCGGCGCGTTCAAGGGCGGCGGCCACGATTACACGATGACCGTGCTCACCCACGGCAACAGCACCATGAACTACGGCATCGCCACCATCCAGGCCGTGGCCAAGGTCATCCACCGCGACCTGGCCGCGAGCTGACCTTCACCCCGTCGCCCACCCGGCGTCACCGGCCCGCCCTACGGTGACGCCCATGCCTCTGAGAACCCAGCTCGCCCTCCTCACGGCGGGCCTGGCGGCGGCCACGTGCCTGACCGCCGCCGGCCCCGCCCAGGCGTCGACGTCCCACGCCTGCTCGCCGTCCGTGTCCATCGGCCGTTTCTCGGACGCGCTCGACAAGACGACGTACGAGAACACCGTCGTCGGCAACTTCTCCGCCCTCGCCGTGGACCGGGACGGCTCCCTGGCCGCCCTCTCCGACCGCTCGTCCCTGTTCCGCCTGGACGCGCGGACGCTCAAGCCCCGGTCCGTGCTCCCCCTCTCCGACGAGAACGGGGCCGCGCTCGACTCCGAGGGCCTGGTCGTGGACCGGGACGGCACGTACCTCGTCTCCTCCGAGACCGAGCCGTCGGTACGCCGCTACTCCCGCACCGGCGAGATCCTCGACCGCCTGCCGGTCCCGGACGACCTGCGCGTGGCCCCCGCGGGCCGCGGCCGGCCCAACGGCACGTTCGAGGGCCTGACCCTGCTGCCCGACGGCCGCACGCTGGTCGCGTCCATGGAGTACCCGCTCTCCGGCGACCCCGCCGACACCGTCCGCCTCCAGACCTGGAAGCGCCACGGCTCCCACTTCCGGCTCGGCGTGCAGTACACCTACCGCACCGACCCCGGCCTGGGCGTCCCCGAGATCCGGGCGACCCCCGACGGCCGTCTCCTCGTCCTGGAGCGCGGCTTCACGGCCGGCGTGGGCAACACGGTCCGCCTCTACCTGGCCGACCCCCGCAACGGCATGCGGAAGACCCTGCTCACCGACCTCGTGACCTGCCCGACCCTGGGCGCCACGGCCAAGCAGCCCCAGCCGAACCCGCTGCTGGACAACATCGAGGCCATGACGATCACGGGCCGCACGAAGAACACGCTGAGGGTCCTGCTCGCCAGCGACGACAACGAGAACCCGGCCCAGACGACCCGCTTCTACTACTTGCGGGTAAGGACAACGCCTTTCTTTTAGGGACTGTCACAGCGGGATGAAATCCGCCCCCGAAGACGTTGGTGCCTTCCGGCAGAGCAGGACGACTGGAAGGCACCGGCGTGACACCGAAACGGGGATGGGCACGACGACTGTGGGCCTACGCGTGGCGCCACCCGAAGGACGTCGTACTCGCTCTCGGGTCCTCCCTCGCCGGCATGGCCGTGATGGCCCTCGTCCCCCTGATCACCAAGGTGATCATCGACGACGTCATCACCGAGCACACCCGGTCCATGACCACCTGGGCCGGCCTCCTCGTCGGCGCCGCCCTGGTCGTCTACGTCCTCACGTACATCCGCCGCTACTACGGCGGACGCCTCGCCCTCGACGTCCAGCACGACCTGCGGACGGAGATGTACGGCACGATCACCCGGCTCGACGGCCGCCGCCAGGACGAGCTGTCCACCGGCCAGGTCGTCGGCCGTGCCACCAGCGACCTCCAGCTGATCCAGGGCCTGCTCTTCATGCTCCCGATGACCATCGGGAACTTCATGCTGTTCCTGATCTCCCTGGTGATCATGGCGTGGCTGTCCGTGCCGCTCACCCTGGTCGCCCTGGCCGTGGCCCCCGCCCTGTGGTGGATCGCCAAGCGCAGCCGCACGCGGCTGCACCCCTCCACCTGGTACGCCCAGGCCCAGGCCGCCGCCGTCGCGGGCGTGGTCGACGGCGCCGTCAGCGGTGTGCGCGTGGTGAAGGGCTTCGGGCAGGAGGAGCAGGAGACCGGCAAGCTCCGGGAGGTCGGCCGCAGGCTCTTCGCGGGCCGGCTGCGCACCATCCGCCTGAACTCCGTCTACACCCCGGCCCTGCAGGCCGTTCCCGCCCTCGGCCAGGTCGCGATGCTGGCCCTCGGCGGCTGGCTGGCGGTGCGCGGGCACATCACGCTCGGCACGTTCGTCGCCTTCTCCACCTACCTCGCCCAGCTCGTCGGGCCCGTCCGCATGCTCGCCATGGTCCTCACCGTCGGCCAGCAGGCCCGTGCCGGCACCGAGCGCGTCCTGGAGCTGATCGACACCGAGCCGTCCCTGAGCGACGGCCACAAGGACCTGCCCGCCGACGCCCCCGCGACCGTCGAGTTCGACGACGTCTCCTTCGGCTACGAGGGCGCCCACGGCAAAACCAGCCCCGTCCTCGACGGGCTCTCCTTCGAAATCCGCCCCGGCGAGACCCTCGCCGTCGTCGGCTCCTCCGGCTCCGGCAAGTCCACCGTCTCCCTGCTCCTGCCGCGCTTCTACGACGTCACCCGCGGTGCCGTCCTGGTCGGCGGGCACGACGTGCGCGAACTGACCCTGGAGTCGCTGCGGGCCGCGATCGGACTGGTCCCCGAGGACTCGTTCCTCTTCTCCGACACCGTCCGCAACAACATCGCCTACGGCCGCCCGGACGCCACCCAGGAGGAGATCGAGAAGGCCGCCCGCGCCGCCCAGGCGGACCGGTTCATCAGGGACCTCCCCGACGGCTACGACACCACCGTCGGCGAACACGGCCTCACCCTCTCCGGCGGGCAGCGCCAGCGCGTCGCCCTCGCCCGCGCCATCCTCAGCGACCCGCGCCTGCTGGTCCTGGACGACGCCACCTCCGCCGTGGACGCCCGCGTCGAGCACGAGATCCACGAGGCCCTGAAGAGCGTCATGCGGGGCCGCACGACCCTGCTGATCGCCCACCGCCGCTCCACCCTGAACCTCGCCGACCGCATCGCCGTCCTGGACGGCGGACGGCTCGCCGACATCGGCACCCACGAGGAACTCCAGGAGCGCTCGGCGCTCTACCGGCGCCTGCTCACCGACCCCGACGAACTGGGCGCGGTCTCCCCGGGCCACACCCAGCCGGCCTGCCCCCAGGAGGACACCTCCGTACGGGACGAGCTGGACGCCGAGTTCGACGCCGAGCGCGGCGTCACCCCGCGGCTGTGGAGCGGTGACCGCGAGCGCAAGGACCTGGCCCTCGCCGAGAGCCCGGCCACCCCCGAACTCCTCGCCCAGGTCGAGGCGCTGCCCCCGGCCACCGACGTGCCCGACATCGACGAGTCCCGGGCCGTCCAGCCGGAGGAGTCCTACGGCCTGCGCCGCCTGCTGCGCGGCTTCGGGCTGCCGCTGCTGGTCAGCCTCGCCCTGGTCGCCACCGACGCGGGCATGGGCCTGCTGCTGCCGGTGCTGATCCGGCACGGCATCGACTCGGGCGTCACGCAGGCCGCGCTCGGCGCGGTGTGGGCGGCGTCCCTGCTCGCGCTGCTGACGGTGGTCGTGCAGTGGGCCGCCCAGATCGGCGAGACCCGCATGACCGGACGCACCGGCGAGCGGGTCCTGTACTCGCTCCGCCTGAAGATCTTCGCCCAGCTCCAGCGTCTCGGGCTCGACTACTACGAGCGGGAGCTGACCGGCCGGATCATGACCCGGATGACCACCGACGTCGACGCTCTGTCGACGTTCCTGCAGACGGGCCTGGTCACGGCCTTCGTCTCGGTCGTCACCTTCTTCGGCATCATGATCGCCCTGCTGGTGATCGACCTCCAGCTCGCGCTGGTCGTCTTCGCGACGCTGCCGCCGCTGATCATCGCCACGTTCTTCTTCCGCCGGGCGAGCGTGAAGGCGTACGAACTGGCCCGCGAGCGGGTGTCGGTGGTCAACGCCGACCTCCAGGAGTCGGTCTCCGGGCTGCGGATCGTGCAGGCCTTCCGGCGCGAGCGGGACGGCGGGCGGCGGTTCGCCGAGCGCAGCGACAGCTACCGCCTGGCACGCATCCGGGGCCAGTGGCTGATCTCGGTGTACTTCCCGTTCGTGCAGTTCCTGTCCTCGGTGGCGGCGGCGGCCGTGCTGATCGTGGGCGGGGCCCGGGTCGACGACGGCACGCTGGCCATCGGCTCCCTGGTGGCGTACCTGCTCTACATCGACCTGTTCTTCGCCCCCGTGCAGCAGCTCTCCCAGGTCTTCGACGGCTACCAGCAGGCGTCCGTCTCGCTGGGCCGCATCCAGGAGCTGCTGCGGGAGCCGACGTCGACGAAGTCCGCCGACGAACCCCTCGAAGTCCTGTCCCTGCGGGGCGAGATCGCCTTCGAGGACGTGCACTTCGCCTACGGCGACGACGAGGAGGCCCTCGGCGGCGTCGACCTGCGCATCCCCGCCGGGCAGACCGTCGCGTTCGTCGGCGAGACCGGCGCCGGCAAGTCGACCCTCGTCAAGCTCGTGGCCCGCTTCTACGACCCGACCGCCGGCCGGGTCACCGTCGACGGCGCCGATCTGCGCACCCTGGACCTCACCTCGTACCGGCACCGTCTGGGGGTCGTCCCGCAGGAGGCGTACCTCTTCCAGGGCACCGTCCGCGACGCCATCGCCTACGGCCGGCCCGACGCCACCGACGCCGAGGTGGAGGCGGCGGCCCGCGCGGTCGGCGCGCACGACATGATCGCCACCCTGGAGGGCGGCTACCTCCACGAGGTCGCCGAGCGCGGACGCAACCTCTCCGCCGGGCAGCGCCAGCTGATCGCCCTGGCCCGCGCCGAGCTGGTCGACCCGGACGTGCTGCTGCTCGACGAGGCCACGGCCGCCCTCGACCTGGCCACGGAGGCCCAGGTCAACCAGGCCACCGACCGCCTCGCGGGCCGCCGCACGACTCTCGTCGTCGCCCACCGCCTCACCACCGCCGCCCGCGCCGACCGGGTCGTCGTCATGGACCACGGCCGGGTCGCCGAGGACGGCACGCACGAGGAGCTGCTCGCGCGCGGCGGCCGGTACGCGGAGCTGTGGCGCACGTTCATCGGCGCCGCCGAGCCGGAGGAGCCGGTCGGCGCGTCCCGCTGAGACCCCCGGACCCCGGACCGCGTTTCCGTAACGCTCGTGCAACCGTCCGACATACGTCATGCGTCCGTACACGCGTACGCCGATGGTCGCGGACGACGCGGTACGAGAGGACGACAGTGGACAGTGGAGCGATACGCCGACGGCTCGCGCTCGGCCTGGCCGTGCTGACCGCCTCCGGCCTGCTCGCGGTCGCGGCGCCGGGCGAGGCGCAGGCCGCCGCCTCCGCCTACTGTCCCGGCCGCAAGGTCCGCACCCTGCCGTTCTCCACCGGGACCGTGCTCGTCTACAAGCGCGGCGGCTACGTCTGCGCCGTGACCCTCACCAAGAAGCCCGGCGTGAGGCGCACGATGTCGGTGAGCGTGCAGGCCCGCGGCAACCTGCCGGTCGTCGACCAGGGCACGTACGCCTACCACGCGGGCCCGGTGACCGTGCACGCCGGGCGCCGCTGCGTGTGGCTCAAGGGCAAGGTGGGCCGGGGGAAGTACAGCTCCGGCTGGATCCTGTGCTGACGCCCGGCACCCTGTGAAGTGTGCCCGCGCACAGGGATTTCCCTATGTCCCCTGGTGCTTGGGCGAGTTGGTCCGCTAGCTTCCGGCGCACATCTGTCTCACAGGGGAGTGCGCATGCGCAAGGCGCTCAGATGGCTGCTGGCGTTCACGGTGCTCATAGGCACCTTGGGCACGGCGGGAGCGGCCACCGCCGCCGACGCCACCGGCACCGACGGCACCACCGACATCAAGGAAAGGCTGCTCTCCATACCGGGCATGAGCCTGGTCGAGGAGAAGCCGTACACGGGCTACCGCTTCTTCGTCCTGAACTACACGCAGCCGGTCGACCACCGGAAGCCCTCCAAGGGCACGTTCCAGCAGCGCATCACCGTGCTGCACAAGGACGTCTCGCGCCCGACGGTCTTCTTCACGAGCGGCTACAACGTCTCCACGACGCCCCGCCGCAGCGAGCCGACCCAGATCGTGGACGGCAACCAGGTCTCCCTGGAGTACCGCTTCTTCACCCCGTCCCGGCCCCAGCCCGCCGACTGGACCAAGCTGGACATCTGGCAGGCCGCCAGCGACCAGCACCGCGTCTTCAAGGCGCTGAAGGGCATCTACGGCAAGAAGTGGATCTCCACGGGCGGTTCGAAGGGCGGCATGACCGCCACCTACTACGAGCGCTTCTACCCGCGTGACATGGACGGCGTCGTCGCCTACGTCGCCCCCAACGACGTGGTGAACAAGGAGGACTCGGCGTACGACCGGTTCTTCGCCCGCGTCGGCACCAAGGAGTGCCGCGACCGGCTGAACGGCGTGCAGCGCGAGGCGCTGGTCCGCCGCGAGCCGCTGGAGAAGAAGTACGCCGCCTACGCGGAGGAGAACGGCCTCACCTTCACCACCATCGGCAGCCTGGACAAGGCCTACGAGGCCACCGTCCTCGACTACGTGTGGGGCTTCTGGCAGTACAGCCTGCTGTCCGACTGCGACCAGATCCCGGCCGACGCCAAGAACGCCACCGACGACGAGATCTGGACCTCCGTCGACACGATCGCCGGCTTCTCCGCCTACGCCGACCAGGGCCTGTCGACCTACACGCCGTACTACTACCAGGCCGGCACGCAGCTCGGCGCGCCGACGATCGGCTTCCCGCACATCGAGAAGCAGTACATCCGCTACGGCTACCAGCCGCCGCGGAACTTCGTCCCGCGGGACATCCCCATGAAGTTCCAGCCGCAGGCGATGCGGGACATCGACACCTGGGTCCGGCACAACGCCCGCCACATGCTGTTCGTCAACGGGCAGAACGACCCGTGGAGCGCGGAACCGTTCCGCCTCGGCAAGGGCGCGAAGGACTCCTACGTCTTCACCGCCCCCGGCATGAACCACGGCGCCAACGTCGCGGGCCTCGTGCCCGAGCAGAAGGCGCTCGCCACCGCCCGCATCCTCGACTGGGCCGGTGTCGCCCCCAGCGCGGTGCAGGAGGACCCGCGGGCGGCCAAGCCGCTGGCGAAGTTCGACGCCAAGCTGGACAAGCGGGACGTGCAGCGCGAGATGACGCTGCGTCCGTAACCGGATGCCGCCCGCACTCGACCGCCCCTCGGCCTCCCGGCCGAGGGGCGGTTCGCGTGTTCCTGCGCTCGCGGTGAATGCTCCGTACGGTGACCGGATGGACAGTTCTGTCGTCTTCAACGTCGTGACCACGGCCATCGCCGTCGTCGCAGTGGTGACCTCCATCGTGTTCAGCGCACGGCAGGCCCGCACCGCGCAGCACGCCAACCACATATCGGTGCTGGTCGACCTGCTCAGGGAGTTCCGGTCCGCGGAGTTCCACGAGCAGCACGACTACGTGTGCACCCGTCTGGGGGCCGAGCACGACCCGGAGAACGGAGTGCGCGGATTGCCGGCCGAGGCCAAGGCGGCCTTCTGCAGCGTCGTCTACTACTACCAGTCGTTCGCCAACCTCGCCGTCTTCGGTCTGCTCGACCAGACCCTGCTGGTCACCGTCCTGCGCACCCGGATCGTCTCGGTCTGGAAGGCCGTCCGGCCGTTCGTGGAGCGGGAGAGGGAGCTGCGGGGCGAGGGCGGCAACGGAACCTATCTGTCGACCTTCGAAGAACTGGCCCGACTGGCGGCGGAACTACCCCCCGAGCACGTCCGTGACCAGATGGCCGAGGCCCGGCGACGACTGTCACGCAGAGGGCTGATGCGCTGAGGCGGGCGAGGGCGGAGACCGCTCACAGCGGCCGGGCGCATCCCACGGGCCGGTCTCCGCCGAGCCGTACGTACAGGGCGGTCGAGGCGGGGCAGTCGGCCCGCTCGGCGACCGCCCGGACCACCTCGTACTCCGGCTTCTGCTCGCCCTTCCCGTCGCAGGCCGCCTCGCGGACCTGCCCGTCGCCGGAGCTGTAGACGCAGTCGCCGACGATGGTGCGCGGACCGCCCCCGCCGCCCGGGTCGCCCGGGTGCGGCGGCTGGAGGTTGCGCATGCACGCGTACCCCTGCGGCACCGCCCCGTCGCCGTCCTCGTCGGACGCGGGCCGCTGCTCGCTGATGTGCAGCACGAAGTCGGTGGTCGCCGGGCAGCGCGGCCCGTCCCGCACCGCGCCGTCGTGCCGCGCCACGACCCGCGCCGCCGCCCGCTCCCCGGAGCACGGCACCTCGGTGAAGCTCGTCGTGCCGAACGAACTGCACTCGTCGACCGCGAGGAACACCGCCCCGTACCCGGACGGCCGGGTCGGCGGCGGCGACACCGTGGTGGCCCTCCCGCTCGCCGGCTCGCCCAGCCGGCCGTCCTCCGCCACGCCCGCCGAGGGGCTCTGGCACCCGGTCAGCAGCGCTCCGAGCAGCACCAGCAGCCCGCACACCACCCCCGCCGAACTTCTCCCGCGCATCGCCATCCCCCCGAGTTGCCAGGGCCCGTCGTCCAGATCACAAACGACAGGCCCTGGCCCAGCGTGACTCTCCGGGTGGGCGCACGCCAGGCTCACGGGGCGGTTTGCGCACCTTGGGGGTGGTGCGCCCGGTCCGTGGCGTACGTCTAGTACGTCAGCCCGTATCCGATCGGGTACAGCACCTGCTCCGGATCATCCGCCCGTCGCACCGCCACCGGGAGCTTCCCGCGGGGCGCCACCCGCCCCGCGATGACCCGCGCGGCGGCCCGCAGTTCGACGTCGGTCCAGGAGTAGGCGGCCAGGCAGGCCGCGGCGGACGGCAGCTGGGCCACGTCGTACGGGTTGCGGATCGCGACCGCCACGACCGGCCGCCCGGTCGCCGCGAGCTGCTCGACCAGCGTCTTCTGCGCGCTGCCCGCGCCGACGTTGTACGTGGCGGCCACCACCGCGTCCGCGTCCCGCGCCGCCGCGACCGCCCGGGCGATGGTCGCCGCGGACGGTGCCGTGCCCGTCGACAGGGCCGTGGCGGTGAAGCCCAGTCCGGTCAGCGCGCCCGCGAGGACTCCGGTGGGCGGCCCGGTCGTCCCCGACGGCGAGGCCGGATCGGCCCCGACCACGAGCACCTTGGGGTACCGGCGCCGCGACAGCGGCAGCAGCCGCCCCTCGTTGACGAGCAGTGTGGTCGTCCGCTCGGCGATCCGGTCGGCCGCCGCCAGATGCGCCCGGGTCCCGACGGTCCGGTCGACGCCGTCCTGGGTGACGTACGGCGAACGGAACAGCCCGAGCTTCTCCTTGAGGCGCAGGATCCGCAGCACCGACGCGTCGAGCCGGGCCTCGGTCAGCTCGCCCCCGCGCACGGCGGTCAGCACGGCGTTCCACGCGAGGTCCAGGTCGGGCGGGTTGAGGAGCTGGTCCACGCCGGCCTTCAGCGCGAGCACCGGCACCCGGTCGTCGCCGTACTTGGTCCGGACGCCCTCCATGCCGAGGGAGTCGGTGACCACGACACCGTCGTAGCCGAGCTTCTCGCGCAGGATGCCGGTGAGGATCGGGCGGGAGAGGGTGGCCGGGTCGCCGGAGTCGTCCAGGGCGGGGACCATCAGGTGCGCGGTCATGATCGAGTCGATGCCGGCGGCGATGGCGGCCCGGAACGGCGGGGCGTCCAGCTTCTCCCACAGCTCCCGGCTGTGCGTGATGGTGGGGAAGCCGGTGTGGCTGTCGACGTTGGTGTCCCCGTGCCCGGGGAAGTGCTTGGCGGTCGCGGCGACCCCGGACCCCTGGTATCCGGCGACCTCGGCGGCCACCAGCGCGGCCACCGCCCGCGGGTCGGCGCCGAAGGACCGTACGCCGATGACCGGGTTGGCCGGGTTGACGTTCACGTCGGCCACGGGGGAGTAGTCCTGCCGGATCCCCATCGCCCGCAACTCGGCACCCGCGATCCGGCCCAGGGTCAGGGCGTCCGACCGCGAGCCGCCCGCGCCCACGGCCATGGCGCCGGGGAACAGCGTGGCCGGCCTGCCCACCCGGGCCACGATCCCGTGCTCCTGGTCGGTGGAGATGAGCACGGGCAGTCCGCGCGGCAGGTCCAGGGACGCCTTCTGGATGCCGTTGGACAGGTCGGCGATCTGGTGCGGCTCGCGGGTGTTGTGCGCCCAGGCGAAGTAGATGATGCCGCCGACCCGGTACGTCGCGACCAGCTCGGCGGCCGTACGGACCCCGATCTCCTTGAGGTTGGCGTCGATGTCGGCCTGGTCGGGGGCGGTGGCGGAGTGGCCGTAGACCCGCATCACGAAGAGCTGCCCGACCTTCTCCTCCAGCGTCATGCGGGAGACGAGGGCGCGGAGCCGGCGGTCGTCCGGGGCGCCGGCGGCGTACGCGGGCCCGGCGGCCGCGAGGGCGGCGGTGACGCCCGCGCCGGCGGCGAGGAGGGTACGTCTGGAGGGCTGTGCGGTGTTTCCCGTGCTTCCCGTGCCGGTGTCGTGCACGTGGGCTCCTTCCGGAGGTGATCCGCTCGGATCCGCTGAAGGAAATCTGAAGGAAACTTCCAAGAGGTCACCAATAACCGGGAAGTTTCTGCCAGTCAAGGGAATGCACAGTAACCGGGGAGGGGCCGCCACCGGCGCGGTTGGAGGGGGGCGCGCCGATGGCGGCGGTGCCGCCGGCCGCGGTACGGCGGAGAGGGTGGTCAGCGATCGCAGCCAGCAGCGAGGGCCGACACCGCACCGAGGTGACTCTCCGGCGGCCTGGGATTGGACGACCCGAGTCCGGCCCGGGTTCCCGACTCGGCCCGGATTCCCGGAAATCGGTACGCGGGAGGCGGAGGCGACTCAACGGGGCGGGTGAGCCGCTGCTTTCGGCCACGCGTCACCCGGCGTACGGGGTCTCGGGAGGGGCGTGAGGCTGCACGCGCTTCACGCCGAGTCGTTCAGCAGCCTGCTCAGGTGCTCGCGCCCCGGCCCCAGCAGATCGGGCAGCGGCGCCGCGTCCTCGTACCAGCGCTTCTCGTACTCCCAGCACAGCCAGCCGTCCCAGCCGTGCCGGGAGAGGATCTCCACGCACTCGGCCAGGGGCAGGACGCCCTCGCCGAGGGGCAGCGGGGTCGTGTCGTCGGCGGAGGCGATGTCCTTGACCTGCACGTAGCCGAGGTGGGGGGAGAGGGCCGCGTACGTCTCCGAGGGCTGCTCGCCGCCCAGCCAGGTGTGCATGACGTCCCAGAGCGCGCCGACCTGGCGGTGGCCGACGAGCCCGAGGACGCGCATGGCGTCGGCGGCGGTGCGGTGCGAGTCATGGGTTTCCAGGAGTACGCGCACGTTGCGGTCGGTCGCGTACTCGGCGGCCGTGCCCAGGCGGCGGGCGGCCGTCGCGTCCGCCTCCTCCGGGCTCTGCGTGTCAGGGTCGCCGCCGGGGAAAACCCGGACGTACGGGGCGCCGAGGTCGTGGGCCAGGTCGAGGAGGGCGCGGATCTCGGCCAGGACGGGTTCGTCGTCGCCCGGCGCGGCGACCCGCGCGTACCCCGCGAGGCCCAGGATCTCGACGCCCGCCCCCTTGAACTCGGCCGCCACCTCGGCCCGCTGGGCCGGATCGAGGCCGGTGTGGACCGGCTCCTCGGGGTGGGTGCGCAGTTCGACGCCGTGATAGCCGTGCGTACTGGCGAGGCGCAGCACGTCGGGCAGGGGCAGGCCGGGGACACCGAGGGTGGAGAACGCCAGCTTCATGTGGACGGACCCTACCCGGCACCCCCGTCCGCGACTCCCTTTCGTCCCTCGGGCGTTGCGTGAAGATCCAGCCGCCAGTCCTGGCCGGTCAGGTCCCGGCCGAAGGAGCGGTGCGGTTTCTCGGCGACCAGGACGAAGCCGTGGCGCTGGTAGATGCGGCGGGCCGCGGTGAGGACGTCGTTGGTCCACAGGACGACCTCGCGGTAGCCGGCCTCGCGGGCGAAGTCGACGACGGCCCTCACCAGCCGGTCGCCGATGCCGAGCCCGCGCGCGTCCGGCTCGACGAGCAGCAGGCGCAGTCGCGCGGCCCCGGGCGCCTCGTCCCGAACGCACATCACGCACCCCACCGGCCGGCCGTCCAGCTCGGCGATCCACGTCCGCTCCAGGTGCGGGTCGTGGTCCTCGGCGTAGTCGGCGACGATCCTCGCGACCAGCCCCTCGTAGTCGGCGTTCCAGCCGTACTCGGCGGCGTACAGCGCGGCGTTGCGCTGCACGATCCAGCCCAGGTCGCCGGGGGCGGGCTCGCGCAGGACCACGTCCTCGGGGCGCGGGGCCCGGCCGCCGCCGAGAATCGCCCGGACGGTCGCCATCGCCTCCGCCAGCCGCGGCCGGTCCGCCGCCCGCACCGTGTCCAGCAGCGCGCCGACCGACTCGCGCGCCCGCTCGTCGAGGAGCGCGGCGGCCTCCCGGCCGCGCGCGGTGAGCGTGATGCGACGGCGGCGCGGATCCGTCTCGGACGGGCCGCGCTCGATCAGCCCGTCCTCCTCGAACCGGTTCAGGATGCGGCTGAGGTATCCGGCGTCCAGGTGCAGCTGGGCCCGCAGGTCGGCGGCGTCCGTGCGCGGCGCGTGGGCCAGCTCGTAGATCACCCGGGACTCGGTGAGGGTGTAGGGGGCGTAGAGCCGGCGGCCGTAGTCGAGGGCGCCGATGACGTTCGTGTAGAAGCGGTTGAAGGAGCGGATGTCCTGGACGGTCACGACCACCACCCCGGTCTTTGACTCAGTCAGAGATTCCGATGAGGTGAGCCTAGGCCGCCCAGGACACGGGGGCTACCCCTCGGTGGTGGTGGCCGGCCGGTACACGCACACCTGCGCGCCGGTCTTCGCGGTGGTGGTGGAGACCAGCTCCATCGGGCGCATGGCCCCGTCCCCCGGGAAGATCGTCTTGCCGCCGCCGAGGAGCACCGGCATGACGACGAGTTGGAGCTCGTCCACCAGGCCCTCGGACAGCAGCGTCCGCACGAGCGTCGGGCTGCCCATCATCGCGAGGTCGCCGCCCTCGCTCTCGCGCAGCTCCCGGGCGCGGGCGACGGCCTGGTCGCCGGGGATGAGCTCGGTGTTGTTCCAGGTGAGGTCGGCCTCGCCGAGGGTGCTGGACACGACGTACTTCTTCAGAGAGTTCATCCGGTCCGCGAACCGGTCCCCGGCCCGCTCGGGCCAGGCCGCCGCCATGGTCTGCCACGTCCGCCGCCCGAACAGCAGCGCCTCGGCTCTGGCGAGCCCCGCGTCGAAGGCGCCGCCCAGTACCTCCTCGTCGAAGTACGGGTGCGACCACCCGCCGTGCGCGAAGCCCCCGTCGGTGTCCTCCTGCGGCCCGCCCGGGGCCTGCACGACACCGTCCAGGCTGATGAACTCGGTGACGACGATACGCATGGGACTCACTCCGCTTCCTCGCACAGGCGATCAGTACATTCGATCCGGCATTGCAGACCGGCCTACGACGCGAAACTCATCGCCCCGGCCGCGGACACGTCCGTCACACCCGGGGCGCCGGCGTCCGGGCCATGGTTCCTCGAAGACGACGGCGGTGTACGACGAACACACCGATCGGTGGGACGAGTTGCTGCCCCCGGAGGCCGGAGTGGCTGCGAACGGCCCTGTCACCCGGCCCGCAGCCACTGCTGCCCGAGGCCCAGTCGCTCCAGGGCGTGGAGCTGGTGCAGGTAGCGGTAGGGGATGTCGGGGAAGTCCGAGCCGAGCAGGACGCGGTCGCCGAGCGCGGCGAGCCGGGGCAGGGCGCCTGAGGATGACAGTGTTCCCTCGCCACCCAACCCGTCGGCGTCCGATGGCGATGCCGGTCAGTGACTGTCCGGTGTTGACGTCCGGTGGCGGTGCCAGTCGGCCGTTGTTCGGTCTGTCGGTGTCCGGTGACGGTGCCGGTCAGCCACAAGCCAGCCCGTCCGGCGTTTGAGGACGATGCCGGTCGGCCGCTGTCCGGCCTGTCGGCGTCCGAGGCGGTGCCGGTCGGCCACAAGCCAGCCCGTCCGGCGTTTGAGGACGATGCCGGTCGGCCGCTGTCCGGCCTGTCGGCGTCCGAGGCGGTGCCGGTCAGCCGCAATCCAGCCCGTCCGGCGCTTGAGGACGATGCCGGTCGGCCGCTGTCCGGCCTGTCGGCGTCCGATGGGCATGCCGGTCAGGCACTATCCGGCCTGTCGGCGTCCGAGGCGGTGCCGGTCAGCCGCAATCCAGCCCGTCCGGCGTTTGAGGACGAGGCCGTTCAGGCCGAAGCGGGGGCCTGGGGGCGGCAGCCCCCAGCACGGCCCGGGCAGCAACCGCCCAGCACTACGAAACCCGCGGCACCCCGGAGGACCCCCGCACCATCAATTCCCCCCGCACCGACGCGATCCCCCCGGGCGGCGCCTCCTCCCGCCCCATGGCGATCCGCCCGGCCCGAGCCCCGGCCTCCGCCAACGGCAACCGCACCGTCGTCAGCGACGGCACCGCGTCGATGCTGAACGGCAGGTCGTCGAACCCCGCCACCGACACGTCCTCCGGAATCCGCAGCCCGGAGTCCCGCAGCGCCGCGCACGCCCCCAGCGCGACGGAGTCGTTCGCCGCGACGACCGCCGTCAGCGACGGGTCCCGCCGCAGCAGCTCCAGCGTCGCCTCGTAGCCGGAGCGTCGGTCATAGCGCCCGTGCACGGTCCACCGAGGGTCCTCCTCGATGCCGTGCGCGGCCAGTGCCGCCCGGTGCCCCTCCAGCCGGTGCCGGGTCGTCGTCCGCTCCTCCGGCCCCGCGATGTACCCCAGCCGCCGGTGCCCCAGCCCGATCAGGTGCTCGGTCAGCTCCTGCCCGCCCCCGCGGTTGTCGAAGGTCAGCGCGATCGCCCCGGTCTCCGGCGCCGGCGGGCGCCCGCACAGCACGACCCGCGTCCCGGCGTCCGCCAGCTTCCGCACCTTCGCGTCCATCGCCGCCTTGTGCGCGGCGTCCTCGATCGCGCCGCCCGTGAGCACCACGGCCGCCGCCCGCTGCCGCTGCAGCAGCGTGAGGTACGTCAGCTCCCGCTCCGGCGAGCCGCCCGTGTTGCAGACCACCGCGAGTCTCTCCCCGCCCGCACGGCCGCCCGGCCCGCCGATCTCGGCCTGGATCGCGCTCGCCATGATCCCGAAGAACGGGTCGGCGATGTCGTTCACCAGGATCCCGACCAGGTCGGAGGTGGCGGCGGCCAGGGCGCTCGCGGGCCCGTTGAGCACGTAGTCCAGCTCGTCCACGGCCTTCAGCACCCGCTCCCGGGTGGAGGCGGCCACGGGGTAGTTCCCGTTCAGCACGCGCGACACCGTCGCGGGGGAGACCTGTGCGCGGGCCGCCACATCCGCCAGGGTCACCGTCATCTCGTCGTCCTCCGGTCGCGCATCTCGATCGTCCGCCTGCCTACACACCCATACCTGTGACCGCGGTTCCGACGGACCTATGGCCATGGTTTGTGCAGACCTTAAGCCCCCGAGCCCCGGTTGTTCGCCCCCTCGAACAACTCGTCCTGGTCACGGTCTTGTCCGGACCACGGTTCAGAGGCTAGCTTCTCCGTATGTAGAAAGCGCTTGCTGTAACGCTCACCAGTCCACGGGTGGCTCACCGGCCCCCGGGCGACGGGTGGGGCGTACGCGGCGCGACGACCGCGTACGAAGGGAACGACGTGACACGCAAGACGGTGCGTATCGCCATGAACGGCGTGACCGGGCGCATGGGCTACCGCCAGCACCTGGTCCGCTCCATCCTCGCCCTGCGCGAGCAGGGCGGCCTCGACCTCGGCGACGGCACCGTGCTGTGGCCCGAGCCGATCCTCGTCGGCCGCCGCGAGCACGCGCTCAGGGCGCTGGCGGAGCAGCACGGGCTGGAGCACGTCTCCACCGACCTGGACGCGGTCCTCGCCGACGAGACGGTGGACATCTACTTCGACGCGCAGGTCACCTCCGCCCGTGAGGAGGCGCTGAAGAAGGCCATCGCCGCCGGCAAGCACATCTACACCGAGAAGCCGACCGCGACGGGCCTCGCCGGCGCTCTCGACCTCGCCCGCCTCGCCGACGAGGCCGGCATCAAGCACGGCGTCGTCCAGGACAAGCTCTTCCTCCCCGGCCTGCTGAAGCTGAAGCGCCTCATCGACGGCGGCTTCTTCGGCCGGATCCTGTCGGTGCGCGGCGAGTTCGGCTACTGGGTCTTCGAGGGCGACTGGCAGGCCGCCCAGCGCCCGTCCTGGAACTACCGGGCCGAGGACGGCGGCGGCATCGTCGTCGACATGTTCCCGCACTGGGAGTACGTGCTGCACGAGCTGTTCGGCCGCGTGAAGTCCGTCCAGGCCATCGCCACCACCCACATCCCGGAGCGCTGGGACGAGAACGGCAAACCCTACGACGCGACGGCCGACGACGCCGCGTACGGCATCTTCGAGCTCGACGGCGGCGCCATCGCCCAGATCAACTCCTCCTGGGCGGTCCGCGTCAACCGCGACGAGCTGGTGGAGTTCCAGGTGGACGGCACGGAGGGCTCGGCGGTGGCCGGACTCCGCAACTGCCGGGTCCAGCACCGGTCGGCGACCCCGAAGCCGGTCTGGAACCCGGACATCCCCGCCACGGAGGTCTTCCGCGACCAGTGGCAGGAGGTCCCGGACAACCAGGACTTCGACAACGGCTTCAAGGCCCAGTGGGAGCTGTTCCTCAAGCACGTCTACGCCGACGCCCCCTACCACTGGGACCTGCTGGCCGGTGCCCGCGGTGTCCAGCTCGCCGAGCTGGGCCTGAAGTCCTCGGCCGAGGGCCGCCGCCTCGACGTCCCGGAGATCTCGCTGTGACCATCCGACTCCCGGACAGCGGCGGGGCGCTGCGGACGTACGAGCCCCGCACCGAGCCCCTCGTCGTGACGCCCGGCACCCCCTTCACGTCCCGCACGGTCTTCTCGGCGGCGCACGTCGTCGCCGACCCGTACGCGGACGTCTCCCCGGACTCGCCCGCCGCCGTCGACTGGGACGCCACCCTGGCCTTCCGCCGCCACCTGTGGTCGCACGGGCTGGGCGTCGCCGAGGCCATGGACACCGCACAGCGCGGCATGGGCCTGGACTGGGCGGGCGCGGCGGAACTGATCCGCCGGTCGGCGGCCGAGGCCAAGTCGGTCGGCGGCCTGATCGCCTGCGGCGTCGGCACGGACCAGCTGTCCGTCACCGAGGTCGGCCACCCGTACGGCCTGGCGGAGATCCGCGCCGCGTACGAGGACCAGCTCGCGGTCGTCGAGGAGTCGGGCGCGCAGGCGATCCTGATGGCCTCCCGGGCCCTGGCCGCGGTCGCCAAGGGGCCGGAGGACTACCTGGAGGTCTACGGCCATCTGCTCCGGCAGGCGTCCGAGCCGGTCATCCTGCACTGGCTGGGCCCGATGTTCGACCCCGCGCTGGAGGGCTACTGGGGCGCCACGGACCTGGACGCGGCGACCCGTACGTTCCTGGACGTCATCGCCGCGCATCCCGACAAGGTCGACGGCATCAAGGTCTCCCTGCTGGACGCCCAGCGCGAGATCGACATCCGCCGCCGGCTGCCGCAGGGCGTCCGCTGCTACACGGGCGACGACTTCAACTACCCCGAGCTGATCGCGGGCGACGAGCAGGGCTTCAGCCACGCCCTGCTGGGCATCTTCGACCCGCTGGGCCCGCTGGCGGCGCAGGCGGTGCGGGTGCTCGACACGGGGGACGTCGAGGGATTCCGGGAGTTGCTGGACCCGACGGTCGAGCTGTCCCGCCACCTCTTCCAGACGCCGACCCGCTTCTACAAGACGGGTGTGGTGTTCCTGGCCTGGCTGGCGGGCCACCAGTCGCACTTCACGATGGTCGGCGGCCTGCAGTCGGCCCGGTCGCTGCCGCACTTCGCGAAGGCGTACGAACTCGCCGACGGCCTGGGCCTGTTCCCGGACCCGAAGCTGGCGGAGGAGCGGATGAAGACGCTGCTGAGCGTGTACGGGGTGGACCAGTGAGCACGACCGGGTTGGACCGTTTCTCCATCAACCAGATGACGGTGAAGCAGCTGTCGATGCCGGAACTGGTCGACGGCTGCGGCCGGCTGGGCATCCGCAACGTCGGCCTGTGGCGCGAGCCGGTGCAGTCGTACGGCCTGGAGGCCACGGCGAAGCTGGTCCGCGACGCGGGGCTGACGGTGACAACGTTGTGCCGGGGCGGCTTCTTCACGGCGATCGACCCGGGGGAGCGGGCCGAGGCCCTGGCCGACAACCGCCGCGCGATCGACGAGGCGGCGACGCTCGGCACGGACACCCTGGTCCTGGTCTCGGGCGGCCTCCCGGCCGGTTCGAAGGACCTGCACGGGGCGCGGGAGCGCATCGCGGACGCCCTGGCGGAACTGGGCCCGTACGCGGAGCGGCACGGCGTCCGCCTCGCGATCGAGCCGCTGCACCCCATGTACGCCTCGGACCGCTGCGTGGTGTCGACGCTGGCCCAGGCCCTCGACCTGGCGGAGCGCTTCCCGGCGCACCAGGTCGGCGTCACGGTCGACACGTACCACATCTGGTGGGACGACACGGCTCCCGCGCAGATCGCCCGGGCGGGCGAGGGCGGCCGCATCCACACCTTCCAGCTCGCCGACTGGACGACCCCCCTCCCGGAGGGCGTGCTGACCGGCCGGGGGCAGATCGGCGACGGCGCGATCGACATGCGCGAGTGGCAGGGTCATGTGGAGGCCGCCGGCTACACCGGCGCGATCGAGGTCGAGCTGTTCAACGACGGGTTGTGGGCCCGGGACGGCCAGGAGGTCCTGGCCGAGACGGCGGCGCGGTTCGTCGAGCACACCCGGTAGCCACGGCCCGGCACCAGGCGCGCTGCCCTGCCCCGGGCTGGGGGCGGGGCGGCGGCCGGTGCTCCGGAACCGGTCGGTCATTCGCCGCCCGGCTTGGCGAACTCCTCGATCAGCACCGGGTACTGCTCCTTGCCGTGCCCGGCGGCGATCGCACGGTCGGCCATCGCCTTGATCAGCTTCGGCAGTTCGGCGTTGACGCCCACCGCCTCGCTCTCCTCGACCAGGTGGGCCATCGCACGTGCGTCGGTCTCCAGGGCCGACACCTCGGCCGGGAACGAGCCGCTGTCGATCTGCTCGGCGTAACCGGGCAGCCACTCGGCCACCCCGGCGGCGATCTGCCGGGCGAACGGCGCGAACGTCCCGGCGTCGACACCGGCCGTCCTGAGCAGCGCCGTGCCCTGGAGCCAGGCGTTGAGCACGCTCCACATCATGGCCAGACCGGCCACGTCGTACAGGGACGCGAGCCCGTGGTCCGCGCCGAGGTAGGTGACGGTGCCCAGTGCGCCGAGCGCGGCCTCGTGCTCCTGGAAGTCCGCCTCCGCGCCGCTGTGCAGGATCACCGCCTCGGCGGTCCCGATCGCCGGCGGCACGGCCATGATGGCGCCGTCCAGGTAACGGGCGCCGCGCTGCCCGGCCCAGCGGGCGGCTTCCCGGGCCTGGGCCGAATCGCCCGAGGTCAGGTTGACCAGCGTCGCGCCGTCCAGGTCCACACCGTCCGCGCCGAGCAGGTCGCGCACGGCCTGGTAGTCGGTGAGGCAGACGACCGTCAGGGAGCCCGCCGCGACGGCGTCACCGACCGAGGGGGCGAGCCGCGCGCCCTCGGCCACCAGCCGGTCGGCCTTGGACGCCGTCCGGTTCCACACGGTCGTCGGGTGACCGGCCCGCAGGAACGCTGCGGCGAGGGCCTGACCCATCAGCCCAAGTCCGATGACAGATACGGGAGTTCGGGGTGCGTTGTCCTTGTTCATGACAGCATCGTCAACGTTGATACCGGTGTGAAGGTCAAGGGGGGCTTTCGATGCGGATCGGGGAACTGAGCCGGCGGACGGGCGTCAACACCCACCAACTGCGCTACTACGAGGCGCAGGGGCTGCTGGAGGCGGACCGCGGCGCGAACGGCTACCGCGAGTACGACGAGAGCGCCGTGCTGCGGGTGAAGCAGATCCGGCACCTGCTGGGCGCCGGCCTGTCCTCCGAGGACATCGCGTACCTGCTGCCCTGCGCGGTCGGCGAGGCCCCGACCCTGCCCGGCTGCCCCGAGTTGCTGGCCGCGATGCGGTCACGACTACGACGACTGGACGACCAGATGGCCCGACTGGCCCGCTCCCGCGACGCCCTCACCGACTACATCGAGGCAGCGGAACGCACGAGCGCCGAAACCTACCCACCCCTCGACGACCCGGACCTGGCGGCCGTACCGGCGTGACCCGGGGCGTGGTCCGCCCGGCCGGGCGTCAGTCCGCCTTGCTGCGGCGCGCGTACGCGCGAGCCGCCCGCGCGCGGTCGCCGCAGCGGGTCGAGCACCACTGGCGGCGGCCGTGGCGGAGCAGGAAGCGGTTGCAGGGCGGGGAGCCGCAGGCGGTGAGGCGTTCCGCGTCGGGGGAGGTGAGCAGGTCGGCGGCGTCGGCGGCGAGCGTGGCCAGGGCCAGGTCGACGATCGCGGTGGTGGGGTGGGGGGCCGTGCGGTAGGGGCCGGTCTTGTCGTCCCAGCGCAGCAGCGGGGCCGTCGGAACCCTGGTCATCGCGTCGTTGATGGCCGTCACCGCCGCGGGCAGGGCGGGTACGCCGTCGGCGCGGGCGGCGAACAGGGACCTGACCTGTTCACGCAGTGACCGCAGCTGGGCCGCGCACATCTCCCGCATGCCGGCGTCGGCCGGGGCGAGGCCTCGCTGGGTCAGCCAGTGGTTCGCCTGCGCGGGGGTGCCCAGGAGGTCGAACGTGCGCCCGCCGGGCACGGCGATCGCGGTGTTGGCGAGGGCCAGGGAGGGGTGCTCCTCCTCGCCGTGCGCGGGCGGCGGAGCGGGTTGTTCGGTCACGGACTCCTCCATGCTTCTCATGGTACGGCTTGCCCGTATCCGTGAGAAGCGGCTACGGTCTTCTCACGGTTCGATCGCGTCTATCCGTGAGGTGCTGCATGTCTTCTGTTCCCGTGGCGACCGACTTCCCCGTCCGCGTGCTCGGTGGCCCGACCGCCTTCTTCGAGTACGGCGGCGTGCGCTTCCTGACCGACCCGACCTTCGACGCCCCCGGCGACTACAGCCGCCCCGGGGCTCCGCTCCTGACCAAGACCGCGCCCGCCGCCGCCGGCCCAGCCGACCTCGGCCGCATCGACGTGGTCCTGCTCTCCCACGACGAGCACGCCGACAACCTGGACACCTCCGGCCGCGCCCTGCTCGCCGGCATACCCCTGACCCTGACCACGCCCGGCGGCGGCGAGCGCCTGCGCGAGAGCCTGGGCGACAAGGTCAAGGGCCTGGCCGACTGGGAGTCCGTCGAAGTGGACCGGCCCGGCGGCGGCACGGTCACCGTGACCGGCGTCCCGGCCCTGCACGGCCCCGGCCCCCGCGAGGAGGTCGAGCCGTTCACCGGCCAGGTCGTCGGCTTCGTCCTGACCGGCGAGGGCCTGCCCACCGTCTACGTCAGCGGCGACAACGCCTCACTCGACGCGGTCCGTGAGACCGCCGGCCGCTTCGCCCCCGTCGACACCGCCGTGCTCTTCGCGGGCGCGCCCCGCTTCCCCGTCCTCTTCGACAACCAGGTCCTCGTCCTGGACAGCGCCATGGCCGCCGAGGCCGCCCGGATCCTCGGGGCCCGCCGCGTCGTCCCCGTCCACTACGACAGCTGGTCCCATTTCACCGAAGGCGGCGACGCACTGGAGGCCGCCTTCACCGCCGCCGGGCTCGCCGACCTGCTGGACTGGGGCAAGGGCGCCTGACCTGCCGTCACCTGCGCCAGAACAGGTGATGAATCACCCCGCTCGGGCTCGGCACCACATCGCGGTGGAAGCGGTCGAGCAGCTCCTCGGGGGACTCCCACAGCCGTGAGCCGGACCCGAGCACCACGCCGGGCGAGACCGCCACGTGCAGCGTGTCCACCAGGTCGGCGTCGAGGAACTCCCGGACGGTGGCCGCCCCGCCGCCGAGCCGGACGTCCTTGCCGCCGGCCGCCTCGCGCGCCTGCTCCAGGACCTCGGCCGGGTCGCCGCCGACGAAGTGGAACGTGGTGTCGGAGAGGCTGAACGAGGGCCGCTCGTAGTGGGTCATCACGAACACCGGCGTGTGGAACGGGGGTTCCTCGCCCCACCAGCCCTTCCACTCGTGGTCCTGCCACGGGCCGCGGTGCGGACTGAACTTGTTGCGCCCCATGATCTCGGCGCCGATGTTGTTGTGGAAGTCGCGCACCAGGTAGTCGTCGAGGCCGCGGCTCCCGCCCGGGTCGGTGCGGTTCGGCCAGCTCGCCGTCGCACCGGCCCAGGCGAACATCGTCCCCGGGTCGGCGTGGCCGAACGGCCGCTCCAGGCTCTGGTGCTCGCCGGCACCGAATCCGTCACTCGAGACGTTGAAGTTCTGCACGCGCAGCAGCTGGGACACAGCGCTCCTCCTGTGGTCGACGAGAGGGAAGACCGCCCGGGCCGGCGAAACTCATCGGCCCGGGCCCGGCGGTTCCCCCCCGCTCACCCGGCCTGCGCCACCACGTGGTCGATCACCCGCTGGAAGTCCTCGCTCGGCGAGAACTCCACGAACTCACTGTCCTCCAGGGCCACCGGCACGTGTCCGGGACCCCAGTAGTAGGCCTGCCCCGCCACGTACTCCTCCTCGCCGGCGGCCGTACGCATCCTGATCCGGCCCTTCAGCAGATAGCCCCAGTGCGGGCACTGGCACGCGTCGTCGGGCATGCCCTTGAGGGCCGGGCCCATGTCGGTGCCCTGGGGCAGGGTGATGTAGCCGACCGACATGCCACCCCCGATCGGCATCAGCCGCAGTTCCACTCCGTCGCCCTCGAGTGCGACGGGCACGTCGTTCCGGGTCGCCGCCGTCATGACTCCTCCGCTCCGGCCCGCCGGGCCTGGAAAAAAAGGGGCTTCCCCTCTCCAGCCTGGACCGTCGAGGGACGGCCCGCGACATCACGATCCGGTCAAGAGGTACCGCGGGGGTCTTGATTTACCGGTGTGTAATCGATTCCATCCACCCGTCGATGTAATCGATTCCACGAACCCGTGACGGGTTCCGTTTCCACAAGGAGGTGGAGCGGCGATGGCGAGTATCAAGGACGTCGCCGCCGAGGCGGGCGTCTCCGTCGCCACGGTCTCGCGCGTCCTGAACGACCACCCGTCGGTCAGCGCCGACGCACGCACCCGCGTGCTGGCCGCCGTCGAGACCCTGGGCTACCGCCCGAACGCCGTCGCCCGCTCCCTGCGCACCGACCAGACCCACACCCTCGGCCTGGTCATCAGCGACGTGATGAACCCCTACTTCACCGAGCTGGCCCGCTCCGTCGAGGAGGAGGCCCGCGCGCTCGGCTACAGCGTCATCATCGGCAACGCCGACGAGCGGCCCGACCTCCAGGACCACCACGTGCGCAACCTCCTGGACCGCCGCATCGACGGCCTGCTCGTCTCGCCCACGGACGGCGGCTCGCCGCTGATGCTGGACGCCGCGCGGGCCGGGACGCCCATGGTGTTCGTGGACCGCTGGATCCCGGGCGTGGACGTGCCGGTCGTCCGGGCGGACGGGCGGGCCGCCGTGCGGGACCTCGTGACGCATCTGCACGGGCTCGGGCACCGGCGGCTCGCGATCATCGCCGGTCCCGCGGCGACCACGACCGGCCGGGAGCGCGTGGAGGCCTTCCGCGAGGCGCTCGCCGCGTGCGGTCTGGAACTCCCCGACGCCTTCATAGGGCAGGGCGACTTCCAGGCCGAGAGCGGGCGCCGGGTCACCGAGGGCTTCCTCGACCTGGCCGAACCGCCCGAGGTCGTCTTCGCGGCCGACAACCTGATGGCGCTCGGCGCGCTGGACGCCGTACGCGCGCGCGGACTGCGCGTGCCGGACGACATCGCGCTGGCCGCGTTCGACGACATCCCGTGGTTCGTGCACACCGACCCGCCGATCACGGCGATCGCCCAGCCCACGGGCGAACTGGGCCGGGCCGCCGTACGGGCCCTGGTCGACCGCATCGAAGGACGGCCGGGCGAATCCGTCACCCTCCCCGCCCGGCTCGTCGTGCGCCGCTCCTGCGGCGAGAACCCCACCCCAGTGCAAAGGAGCACGTCGTGAGCAACCCGGACGAGTTGCTGCGCATCGAGGGCATACGGAAGACCTTCCCGGGTGTGGTCGCGCTGGACGGCGTCGACTTCTCCTTGCGCCGGGGCGAGGTGCACGTGCTGCTCGGTGAGAACGGCGCGGGCAAGAGCACGCTGATCAAGATGCTCTCCGGCGCCTACACACCCGACGCCGGGCGGATCCTGGTCGGCGGCGAGGAGACGCGCATCCAGAGCGCCCAGGACTCCGAGCGGCTCGGGATCGCCACCATCTACCAGGAGTTCAACCTCGTACCCGACCTGACGGTCGCCGAGAACATCTTCCTGGGTCGGCAGCCCCGCCGCTTCGGGATGATCGACCGCAAGCGGATGGAGGCGGACGCCGAGGTCCTGCTGAAGCGGGTCGGCGTGAACGTGTCGCCCCGCGCGCGGGTCCGCGAACTCGGCATCGCCCGCCTGCAGATGGTCGAGATCGCCAAGGCGCTCAGCCTGGACGCACGCGTGCTGATCATGGACGAGCCGACCGCCGTCCTCACCTCCGAGGAGGTCGAGAAGCTCTTCGCGATCGTGCGCACCCTGCGCGAGGACGGCGTCGGGATCGTCTTCATCACGCACCACCTGGAGGAGATCGCCGCCCTCGGCGACCGGGTGACGGTCATCCGCGACGGCAGGAGCGTCGGGCAGGTGCCCGCCTCCACCCCCGAGGACGAGCTGGTCCGGCTCATGGTGGGGCGCTCGATCGAGCAGCAGTACCCGCGCGAACGACCCGACAAGGGGCCCGCGTTGCTCACCGTCGAGGGCCTCACCCGGGACGGCGTCTTCCACGACGTCGGCTTCGAGGTGCACGCCGGTGAGGTCGTCGGCATCGCGGGCCTGGTCGGGGCCGGACGGACCGAGGTCGTTCGGGCGGTCTTCGGGGCCGACCCGTACGACAAGGGCACCGTGAAGGTCTCCGGCGCCCCGATCGCCAAGTACGACGTCAACGCGGCCATGAGCGCGGGCATCGGACTCATCCCCGAGGACCGCAAGGGCCAGGGCCTGGTGCTGGACGCGTCGGTGGAGGAGAACCTCGGTCTGGTGACCCTGAGGTCGGCCACGCGCGCGGGGCTCGTCGACCTCAAGGCCCAGCGCGAGGCCGCCGAGCGGATCGCGAAGCAGCTCGGCGTGCGCATGGCGGGCCTCGGCCAGCACGTGCGCACGCTCTCCGGCGGCAACCAGCAGAAGGTCGTCATCGGCAAGTGGCTCCTCGCCGACACCAAGGTGCTGATCCTCGACGAACCGACCCGCGGCATCGACGTCGGCGCCAAGGTCGAGATCTACCAGCTCGTCAACGAACTCACCGCCGCCGGCGCGGCCGTCCTGATGATCTCCAGCGACCTGCCCGAGGTGCTCGGCATGAGCGACCGGGTGCTGGTGATGGCCCAGGGCCGGATCGCCGGTGAACTCTCCGCCGACGAGGCGACCCAGGACGCCGTGATGGCACTCGCCGTAAGCAACCCCAGCACCGACAAGGAGGCCTCCCGTGGCCACTGACACGCTCAAGAGCACGACGGGCGCGGGTGGCGCCTCGGGAGGCCTGCGCCGCCTCCTGCTCGACAACGGCGCGCTCACCGCGCTCATCGTCCTCGTCATCGCGATGTCGGCCCTGTCCGGCGACTTCCTGACGACGGACAACCTCCTCAACGTCGGTGTCCAGGCGGCCGTGACCGCCATCCTCGCCTTCGGCGTCACCTTCGTGATCGTCTCGGCGGGCATCGACCTGTCGGTCGGCTCGGTCGCCGCGCTGTCGGCCACGGTCCTCGCCTGGAGCGCCACCTCGGCTGGCGTCCCCGTCTTCCTCGCCGTGCTCCTCGCCATAGCGACCGGCATCGTCTGCGGCCTGGTCAACGGCGTCCTGATCTCCTACGGCAAGCTGCCGCCGTTCATCGCCACGCTCGCCATGCTGTCCGTGGCCCGCGGCCTGTCCCTGGTCATCTCCGAGGGCTCCCCGATCGCCTTCCCCGACTCGGTCTCCCACCTCGGCGACACCCTCGGCGGCTGGCTGCCGGTGCCGGTCCTGGTCATGGTCGTCATGGGCCTGCTCGCCGCGTTCGTGCTCGGCCGGACCTACATCGGCCGCTCGATGTACGCGATCGGCGGCAACGAGGAGGCCGCGCGGCTGTCCGGCCTGCGCGTGAAGAAGCAGAAGCTCGCGATCTACGCCTTCTCGGGCGTCTTCGCCGCCGTCGCCGGTGTCGTCCTCGCCGCCCGCCTCTCCTCCGCGCAGCCCCAGGCCGCCGACGGCTACGAGCTGGACGCGATCGCCGCGGTCGTCATCGGCGGCGCCTCCCTCGCGGGCGGCACGGGCAAGGCGTCCGGCACGCTCATCGGCGCGCTCATCCTGGCGGTGCTGCGCAACGGGCTGAACCTGCTGAACGTCTCCGCGTTCTGGCAGCAGGTCGTCATCGGCGTGGTCATCGCGCTGGCGGTGCTCTTCGACACGCTGCGGCGCAAGGCGGGGGCGACCCCGGTGGCGGCCGGTGCCTCCGGCGGGGGCAAGGGCAGGCAGGCGGCGACGTACGGTCTCGCGGCCGTCGTCACGGTCGCGATCGTCGGCGCCACGTCCTTCCTGCACAACGGCTCCTCCTCCGCGTCCACCCCGAGGATGGGCCTGTCGCTGTCCACCCTCAACAACCCCTTCTTCGTGCAGATCCGGGCGGGCGCCCAGGCCGAGGCGAAGCGGCTGGGCGTCGACCTGACCGTCACGGACGCCCAGAACGACGCCTCCCAGCAGGCCAACCAGCTGCAGAACTTCACCACTTCGAACCTGGGCGCGATCATCGTCAACCCCGTGGACTCGGACGCCGCGAGCAACTCGGTGAAGGCCGCCGACCAGGCGAAGATCCCGGTCGTCGCGGTGGACCGGACCGTCAACAACGCGGCGGTGGACACCCTGGTCGCCTCCGACAACGTGGCCGGCGGTGAACTCGCGGCCAAGTCCATCGCCGAGAAGCTGGGCGGCGAGGGCAAGATCGTCATCCTCCAGGGCCAGGCGGGCACGTCCGCGGCCCGGGAGCGCGCCGAGGGCTTCGCCAAGGGGCTGAAGGCCTACCCGGGCATCCAGGTCGTGGCCCAGCAGCCCGCCGACTTCGACCGCACCAAGGGCCTCGACGTGATGTCGAACCTGCTCCAGGCCCACCCGGACGTCCAGGGCGTCATCGCCGCCAACGACGAGATGGCCCTCGGCGCGATCAAGGCGCTGGGCTCCAAGGCCGGCAAGTCGGTCCACGTCGTCGGCTTCGACGGCACGCCTGACGGACTGAAGGCGGTCGAGGGCGGCACGCTGTACGCGTCCGTGGCGCAGCAGCCGTCCCAACTCGGGAAGATCGCCGTGGACAACGCCCTGAAGGCGCTCCAGGGCAAGGAGGTCGAGCAGACGGTGAAGGTGCCGGTGAAGGTGGTCACGAAGGAGAACGTGGCCGGCTTCAGCGGCTGACATCGGGGAACGGCGGGCGGTCGCACGGCTGGTGGGACCGCCCGTCCATGTCACTCACGTGGGGAGACAACTCATGTACGACTACGACCTCCTGGTCGTGGGGTCGGCCAACGCCGACCTGGTGATCGGAGTGGAGCGCCGGCCCGGTGCCGGCGAGACCGTGCTCGGCTCCGACCTGGCCGTCCACCCGGGCGGCAAGGGCGCGAACCAGGCGGTCGCCGCCGCCCGGCTCGGCGCCCGTACGGCACTGCTGGCCCGCGTCGGCGACGACGACCACGGGCGGCTGCTGCTGGACTCGCAGCGGGAGGCCGGCGTCGACACGGTGGGCGTCCTGGTGGGCGACGCACCGACCGGCGTCGCCCTGATCACGGTCGACCCGTCCGGGGACAACAGCATCGTCGTCTCGCCGGGCGCCAACGGCCGGCTGACCCCCCAGGACGTGAGCGCCGCCGGGTGCCTGTTCCAGAGCTCCAAGGTGGTCTCGACGCAACTGGAGATCCCGCTGGAAACGGTGGTGGAGGTCGTACGGAACCTGGCACCGGACAGCCGCTTCGTCCTGAACCCCTCCCCGCCGCGCCCCCTCCCGGCGGAGGTGCTGGCGGCCTGCGACCCGCTCATCGTCAACGAGCACGAGGCCAAGGTGATCCTGGGCGACTCGGCCGTCGGGGACACCCCCGAGGACTGGGCGCGGATCCTGCTCGCGAAGGGCCCGCGGTCGGTGGTGGTGACGCTGGGCTCGGAGGGCGCGCTGGTGGCGTCGGCGGAGGGCGTCTTGCGTGTCGCGTCCGTGAAGGTGCACGCGGTGGACACCACGGGCGCGGGCGACGCGTTCACCGCCGCGCTGGCCTACCGGCTGGGGGCGGGCGAGCCCCTGGCGGAGGCGGCGGCGTACGCGGCGCGGGTCGGCGCGGCGACGGTGACGAAGGAGGGCGCGCAGGCGTCCTTCCCGACGGCGGAGGAGGTCGCCCAGCTGTGAAGAAGGCCGGAATACTCAACCGTCACCTCGCCGGAGCACTGGCCGAACTCGGCCACGGCGACGGCGTACTCGTCTGCGACGCGGGCATGCCCATCCCGGACGGCCCCCGCGTGGTGGACCTGGCCTTCCGGGCCGGAGTACCGGCGTTCGCGGAGGTCCTGGAAGGGCTGCTGGCCGAGCTGGTGGTCGAGGGGGCGACGGCGGCGGAGGAGGTACGGCGGGCCAACCCGCAGGCCGCGAAACTCCTGCACGGGCACTTCCCCGCACTGGACCTCGTCCCGCACGAGCGGCTCAAGGAACTGTCGGCGGGCGCCCGCCTGATCGTCCGCACGGGCGAGGCACGGCCGTACGCCAACGTCCTGCTGCGCTGCGGCGTCTTCTTCTGACCGCCGTCCACCGAGATGTGCGTCCACCGAGATGTTTCGAGGGGCCCGATCCGTCGACCGGGCCCCTCGGCTTTCCCCTCCCGTCAGAAACCCCCGCGATCCCCCCGGATCCCCCTCCAGAAGTCCTGACACCAAGTACGACTGCCAAAGGACGGGAAGGGTTGCACGGCCGGGTAAGAAATTCTTGCCGGATCCTTACGGATCCCCGCGCCGGGGCCGGAACAGGTGCCCTAGGTTGACGGAATGGGCCTCTTCGACAAGCTGACCGGAACCCAACATCCCGACGACGGTGTCGTTCCGCGCCCGGTCGAGGAGGTGCGGGCGGCCCTGCTCGCTCTCAACGGGCCCGACGTGCCGTATGCCGTGCTCGTCGGGGCCGCGGAGGGCGCCGACGTCGTGGCGGAGTGGCGGCTGGCCGAGACCGCCTGGCAGAACCTCTTCATCCGTTCCCAGCTCAGCCGTGCCGTCCGGTTCCGGATGCGCTTCGTCGACGCCGAGCACGAGGTGCGCGTCGTCGAGGAGGGGCGGGAGGTCACCCGGGTCGGGAACCCGCCGAGGCTGAGCATCTCCCGGCAGTACACGCGCGGGCCGGACCGGACCGTCACCCGCCACTACACCCTCGGTCGCGGGGAGAGCGGCCGCCTCGAAGCCACGGAGACCTTCCGCTTCGACAGCGCCGAACTGCGCGATCCCCTGCGGGACACCGTCCTCACGTCGGGCTGGACGTGGCGGGGCGTGGTGTTCGGCAGACTGTGAGCACGCGGGTGAGTCCGCCGTCGTCCTCCACGATGTCCCGGACGTGCGCGAACCCGAGCCGGCCCAGCAGCCGCAGCGAAGCCTCGTTCCGCGCGTCCACGGTCGCGTGCACCTCGGTGAGCCCGAGGGTCTCGAAGCCGTACGCCACGAGCGCCTCGGCCAGCTCCGTCCCGAGCCCGCCGCCCCAGGCCTCGGGGGACAGGGCGTAGATGATCTCGTGGCCGTCGACCTGGTCGGTCCGCTTGATCTCGGCGTGCCCGATCAGCCGCCCGGGTGTCCTGGAACAGGGCGACGAAGCCGTCTTCGTCGTCCGGGGCGTAGGGGGTGAGGAGGAGGCGGCGAGTGCGCAGGGCCGGGGGCAGGACGGCGCTCACTCGACGCCGCCGAACTGATCGGCCCAGACGTAGCTCTCGGGCAGCAGCTCCTTGACCGGAACGGCCCGGACCCCGTCCCCCGTGCCGACGATGACTTCGACGGCGGGAAAGTAGTCGAGAAGAACCTGCCGGCAACGCCCGCACGGCGGCACGACCCCCCGGCCGCGGTCGCCCACGGCGACGACGGTGTCCAGCTCGTACACGCCCTGAGCGGCCGCCACGCCGATGAGCGTCAACTCGGCGCAGGGCCCTCCGGTGAAGTGGTAGACGTTCACCGCGGTCACGATCCGCCCGTCCCGGGCACGCCCCGCGGCGGCCATGGTGTGCCTCTCGCCCCGACACCGCGTACGGGCGACGTCCGCCGCGGCCCGGACGAGCTCATGGTCGACGGGGAGGGTCTGCGTGGTCATCGGCCCTGCTTTCGTCTTTCATCGGAGTCAATTCGTCTGAGTCAAGGGGACGTTGACCCGAGCGGCCGGGGTCGTGCAACCGGAAATCGGCGAGTCACGACGGGGCCAAGGGCGGGAAAAGCCGGTCGACAGCACGAGCGAGATCGGCGCAGGATCCGGTGCATGTCCGCTCCTCCACGACTGCGGCTCCCGCCGGGCTACCGCAGCCGACCGGCGACCCTCACCGACGTCCCCGCGATCCACCACATCGTCGCCACCTGCGAGCGCGACCTGCACGGGCGCGTCGACACGGCAGCCGACGGCATCGCCGTCGACCTGGCACGACCCGGCCTGGACCCGGAGTCCGACACACTGCTCGTGCACGACGCCGGTGGAGCACCGGCCGGCTGGGCCTGGGTGCACGGAGGCCGCCGCAGCATGATCGACGTCCACCCCGACCACCGTGGGAAGGGGCTGGGCAGCGCGCTGCTCGCCTGGGCCGAGGAACGTGCCCGCCGGGCGGGCAGCGCACGGCTGGCCCAGACGCTCCCCGACGGCGACCGGACGGCCGCCGCGCTGCTGCTCTCCCGCCGGTACCAGCCGTACATCACCCAGTGGCTGCTGCGGATCGACATGCCCGGCGAACCCGAGGTCCCCGAGGCACCGCCCGGCATCACGGTGCGACCGTTCAGACCCGGTGACGAGCGGGCGGCGTACCGGCTCACCGAAGACGCCTTCGACGAGTGGCAGCAGCGCCGCAAGCCCTACGTGGAGTGGGCCCGCCTGACGGTCGAACGCCCCACGTTCGCACCGGCCCTGTCACCCGTGGCGTTCGCCGACGGCCGGATGGTAGGCGCGGTCCTGTCGCTGTACGTGCCGGACTCCGACGAGGGCTACATCGACCGCGTCGCGGTACGCCGTGACCACCGCGACCGCGGCATCGCCCGCTCACTCCTGCGCGAGGCGTTCCACGGTTTCTGGCTGCGCGGCCGGCGCTCGTGCGCGCTCTGGACCCACTCGGCGACCGGCGCCCTGTCGCTGTACGAGCGGGTGGGCATGACGGTCGCGCAAGGCTCGACGGTCTTCAGCAAGGCACTCGACGACGATGGGGATGCTGTGGCGGGGCTGTGACGATGAGGCTGTTGCGACTGTTATCGCAAACTGTGAACATGGTGGGGGCGGAAACGCTCACAGAGACCAATGAGAAGCCGGGGGAGGCGAGTTAGCGCGATGAAGTTCGACATGGGCGCGCAGACGCTGTCGACGTTGCAGCGTGATACGCGTGGTTCGACGGACGACCTGGGTGGTCTGGTCCGGCAGTTGGTGGCGGCGGCGCAGCCGTTGGAGGGTAAGTTCAACGGTTCGGGTCGTGTGATGTTCGACCAGTTCAAGGCGCGGGCGGACCGTATCGCGTCGGATCTGAACTCGTCGCTGTCGGCGATCCTGGGCGGTCAGTCCGGGATGGACTCGGCGTTCTCCTCGGGTGACCAGGAGCAGGGCGACAACGCGCGTCAGCAGATGTCGGCGGCGAACTTCGACGCCGCGCGTTTCCGCTGAGTTCTTCCGGCGTTTGAGCGCTGTCGGCGTGCGAGCGCTGTGGGCGTTGCGCCGGTTCGGTTTCTGGTTGTGTTTCGTTTCTCGGGGAGTGGTGTGTGATGGCGGGTGCGGGTTCGGATCGCCGGTCGTATGACACGGGTGCGTCGGCGGATGCGCAGTCGAACATCCAGGGGGTGATCGGCCGTCTGGAGTCGCTGATCACCGAGCGTGACAAGCAGGTGAAGGCGGCGATGGCCGACTTCACGGCGGATGGTGTGGCGGATGAGTACCACGGCAAGGAACAGCGGTGGAACAACGCCTCGCAAGAGGTGAAGAACATTATTCATCTGCTGAAGACGACGCTGGAGAAGAACGACGGCACGGCGCAGTCGACGATTCAGCGTGCGAAGGCGGCGGTGGACAACATCGGCTGAGTCTGCCGCTGTTGTTCTGTCAGGTTGTTCGTTGATTGTGCGTGACGGGGGTTTTCGGTGCCCGGCTGGGATTTGAAGCCGCAGGGTATTTCGCATGTGCTGAAGACGACGGGTGAGGCGGCGTCGAAGCTGGAGAAGTACGCGACGGCGTTCGGTGAGCATCTGACGTCGGCGGCGTCCAGCGCGGGCACCGTGTCCGCCGAGGGCGGTGGTGAGGGCGGCGAGAAGGCGCAGGGCGGCCTGGTCGCTTTGGCGTTGTCGCAGTTCGCGGAGCGTGCGACGAAGGATCTGAAGTTCGTCGCGGCGCGGGCGGGTAAGTCGTTGCAGGGCGCGGTGGATGCGACCACGGCGTATCTGAACGGTGATGAGGAGATGGCGGCGGAGGCGCAGCGCAAGACGCTGCAGGCTCCGGTGGTGGATCTGCCGGGAGTCGGTAAGCGGTGATCCAGCCGGAGAAGATCCCCCAGTTCACCGGAAATCTCGAGCAGCTGGAGACGGACTACGCGGATCTGAAGAAGGACGCGGGTCATGTCCGGGATGCCGGTGGTGACATCCACTCGCGGTTCCAGGGGTTGTCGGCGTTCTACCACGCTCCGGAGGCGGAGCAGCTGTTCGCGACGACGAAGCCGGTGAAGGAGAAGGCGGACGCCTTCGCCGACGACCTGGAGAAGGTCTCGGGCGCGCTGTCGTCGTACGCCACTGAAATCCGTCCGCTGGTGGCGAAGCTGAAGCAGCTGAAGACGGACGCGGCGGCCTTTGTCTCCTCGGTCAAGGATGATGACGAGTGGGAGTACGACGAGGACAAGGTCGACGAGCACAACAAGCTGCGTGATGAGATCACCGCGACGGTCGCGGCGTTCTGGGCGGCGGAGCGGACCTGCCACAACAAGATCACTGCGTTGTGGGGCGGGACGCAGATGGTGGCCGGGGATGGTTCGGACAAGAAGAACCAGTACGGCTTCAACGCCGAGGACATGAAGAACGCGAAGCTTCCCTGGGGTGACCCGGTGGAGGAGAAGCACCACTGGTACGAGGTCGGCCACTGGGTGAAGTCGTTCGTGTGGGACGGCCTGATCGTGGACGGTGTGTGGGGCACGATCAAGGGTCTGGGCACGCTGGTGGGCTTTGGTGGCTGGGAGGCGATGGGGCAGGCGTGGAAGGGCCTGGCCCAGCTGGCGACCGGTCTGGTCATCACGGCGATTCCGGGGGCGCAGGCGTGGTTCTGGACGGCGTCGGACAAGGACATGCCGTCCTGGCTGCGTGACTCGCGCACGGCGATGAAGGAGACCGGCAAGGCGCTGGTGGCGTGGGACCAGTGGGGCAAGAACCCCGCCCGCGCCGCGGGTGCGGTCACCTTCAACGTTCTGACCACGGTCTTCACCGGCGGCGCCGGCGCGGCCGCCTCGGGTGCGGGCAAGGCGGGCGCGGTCGCCAAGGCCCTGTCGGTGGCGGGCAAGGCGGGCCGGGTGATCGACCCGATGACCTACATCGCCAAGGGCGCGGGCGCCGGTCTGTCGAAGATCGGCGACATCACCAAGGGTTTGAAGGGCGTCGGCAACATCGACATCCCCGCCCTGCCCGAGAACGCGGTCACCCTGCCCGAGGGCACGGTCAGACTCCCCGACGGCACGGTACGGCTGCCCGAGGGCGCGGCCCTCCCGGACGGCGCCACGACACTGCCCGACGGCAACGTGCGGCTGCCCGACGACGCCCCGGCCCTGCCCGAGGGCACCACGAAACTCCCCACCGAGGACGGCGCCCCGGCGCGCTACTACGACCCGGACGGCAACATCCTCGACGAGCACGGCAACGTCCTGCAGCACGCCCAGGACGGCCCCGGCGACATCGTCGACCAGCCCGACACGGGCAACCCGGCCGCCGGCGCGGACGCCCCGCGCGTGGACTCCCCCGCCCACGAACCGGCCCTGGTCGGCGCGGGCACCCACACCGCGGAACAGGCGGGGCAGCACATCCGCTTGGGCGACAGCCTCGACAACAATCTCGGCCATGTCGGCCGGGTCGGCGACGACGTACCCACGACACCAGCCGTCCAGGCGGGCGGCGATGTGCCGACCGTCCACGCGGGCGGTGATCTGCCACACGCCGGTGGAGCGGGCGACAACCTGCCCGGCGGCAGCGCAGGCAATCACCTGCCGGGAGGAAGCGCCGACCACATGCCCAGCGGGACAGCCCACGAGCACGGTGCCGGACCTTCGGCGAGTCACGAAACGCCCCACACTGAACACATTGGGCACGACGACCATCCTCAAGAAATAGGTCATGCTGCTCCGGCAGGCGGATCCATCGAAGTACCGACCAGAGGGCAGGGCGGAGGGCCCCCGGGAGAAGGAAACGGTGGGTTTGGCCACAGCCACGAGCCGCAAAGGGTGGACTACAGCGAGGGAGATGAGAGGGCATCGGTGCCGACGGGGCGCATGCAGCCGGACCAGGAGGCATCGGTCGCTGAGCAGCTCGCAGCCGCAAAGATGGCACCGCAAGACATCGAGAAATCCCTCGCCGGACTCCGCAAGAGTGAGTACGGCGCTGGAATTGCCAAGCACATCAGCAATGGAAATCTGGCTGATGTTCCCGGATACGCGGACCTCCTGTCCCAGTGCAAGCAAGTCAGTAAGGGCAGCGACATGACGCCAGCTGTCTATATGGCGATGGAGCATGCAACCGATCTGCAAGCTCGCGGCGTTGAGGGGCTGGGTCTCGAACTGAAAAAACCAGAGGTCGGTCTTGATTTGGATGTGTTGGTCCGGTCCGGCGACCGAATTGAGTACGGTGTTCAGCTCAAGGACGTGAAGAGCGCGACGGGAATAAATAGCGCGACGAAAGGTATAGCTGCGAAGCAGTTGAGGGGGCCCATTGATGGTCAGAAAGTGGCCATATTGGACGTCCATGACACCAAAGCGGCGCTCACCAGCGAAATTTTGGAGCGCGTTGCTGCCCGCGCTAATATGACGGAGGCTACTTTCGTCCTGCGATTCGAGGATGGCTCGATCACCGTTCCGGCCAACGGTCCTACGTACCCGTAAGGAAAGTTCATGTCCATGCTCATGCGCGCGCCCCGTGAATGCGCGTCCTGGTTCTGGGATTTGGAGGACTACGCGCCGCCCGGGTTGCAGTCTGCGCTCACGACCGCTGCCAAGATGTCCGCTGTCCTGCGGAAACATGGCCTGTTGGAGCCGGACAACTTGGAATGGCCGTGGTTCATTCCTGGGCTGGGCGGTGCGCCTGTCCTGACGCGTCTGCATCTCATGCGACCGCTTGACGATGAACAGACAATCCAGCGCGTCCAAGAAATGCGTCCTGTTGGCTTCCCGAAAGCCGTAGAAGGCGACCTTCTCGTTGCGGGGTCCGGTGTATGGCTCGATGAACACGGTGCACCGCGCCGTGAGTACCGGCTCGTGGAACTGACGGTCTCGCCGGAACATCTTGGCCTGTCGGCTGAGGTTTCCGTCTTCCATGACGTCTGGGGCCCGTTCGACTTCCGTGGCACGCCGCATCCGGAAGTGCATCGGCAGAACGCTCCGCGGCTTGCTGCTGCCCTGAAAGAGCTGGAGGCGTTGCTGGGAGTGCAGGCGGAGCCCGGTGAGCCGACGTATTTCGGGAGGGCCTTGGGGTACGGGGTCGACGAGCCTGTGGTCGTGGACGGACGTGGGCCGGACCTGACCGATCAATTGTGAGGGTCAGGCCTCGCGGCTGGGAGCCACGAGGAGGCGTGAAAAGCCTTGCGATTCGCGGCACGGCGATGAAGAACCCTGCCCGCGCCGCCGGAGAGATCACCTTCAATGTCCTGACCCCGGTCCTCACCGGCTGCGACTGGCGCTGGTGATCGCTGCGGCCATCGTGTGGACACGACGTGGGCTTTGGAGACGACGTCATCCGCGTGCCGGACCACACACGACGCAGCGTCGTCCTCCATTCCGTCACCCGGCGAGGGTGAGATTGTGCAGGCGGGCGATGCCGAGCATGGCCTGATGCACGCCGTCGCCTTTGAGGCGGCAGTCGCGCAGGATCTTCCAGGTCTTCATACGGGCGAAGGCGTGCTCGACGCGGGCGCGGACTTTGCGGTGTGAGGCGTTGTGCTCCTCCTTCCAGGCCACAAGTTCGCTCTGGCCGGGTTCGCGGCGGTGCGGGATGACCAGGCCGGTGCCGCGGTAGCCGCCGTCCGCGATGACCGTGGTCTTGCCAACTGCGGCCTTCGCGCCAGACCTATGACGCCGTGATGGAAGCTGCCCGGACGCAGAAAACGCAGCGAGCTTTGAGCCCCTGGACGTCGGCGACAACGCCACGTACCACGCCGGGTTGGCCTGGCTGGAGCGTCTGCGGTCGGCGCACGACCGCGGGTTGTCGCCATCGGCGGCCCTGGCCGAGTTGTCGGCGACGTCTGACACGAGCGCAGGCCGAGTGGATCCGACGCGTGCACCACGCACCGCCGCCCTTGCTGTACTACGCGACCGACCGCAGGACTGACGGCTGTTGTCCCCTTCGGCGCAAACCTTTGGTACAGGACCATTCGGTGGCTGACATGGTTACGACGCCTGAGCTGGGCCCGTTCGACAGGCTGCTCGGTACGGACTTCGACGGTCGGCCGGTCGATGACATGGAGGACGTCATCTGTGGTAGTGGACATGCGACGTATTGACATCGATGACGACGAGGTCGACATCGGCTTCGATCACCGGTTGCTCTATGCCGGACAGCCCTACACAGGGGAGGCGGTGGAGTACTTGGCCGGTCGTCTAGTGAGCCTTGCGACTTACACGGAGGGGCTCAAGGACGGCCCTTACCGTGAGTGGTACAGGGACGGCAAACTCCGGGCCGAGGGAATGATGCACATGGGATTCGTGTCAGGAGAATTCAAGCGTTGGCACCCCAACGGAGTCCTAGCAAAACGCATGATCAATAGCGAGGACGGAAAAGTTCCTATTGCTGAATACGAGTGGGATGAGGAAGGTCGCCCCACGCGCGCTTGGGAGCGCAGGAACCGCAATCAGTGAAGTAACGAGGTCTACACGGCAAACGGCCCTCGGTTGGCGGCGGTGCTGAGCGAGCTGTCCGAGGTTCTCGCGTCGGAGAGGGATCCAGACGACCTGACGTACTTCGCGAAGCCCACTTACGAAACCGTCATTGCGTGTGCACGCGATCCGAAGCGGGCGCCGTGGTACGACATCCTTATCGAGCGCAAGTTCTCCGTCGACAACACTTTCGCGCAGTTGTCGCTGGCCGTGTGTGACAGCGACGATCTTGCGCGGAAGAAGGGAACCTGGGAGCTGAGGACCGAGGCCTTTCGGGCGCTGGTGGGGATCGCGGACCGGGAGTACTTCGACGAGAAACTGGCGGACCTGCTGAGCAAGGAGATGGTCGAACTCTCCTCGACGACATTTCGGGAGGGCGTCGGCCGAGGTGTGACCCAGCTGGCTGAGCGCCGCCGGCAGAGGCTCGACCTGACCACCCAGCTCGTCGATTTCGCCGCGGCGGTGGCGACCGTCGACGGGCCGGCTATCGTGCAGTACTCGCGAGCTGCCGACGGCGCTGGCGTCCCGTGACGGCAAGACCTCTCTGTGACGAAGGAGTTGTAGCCACCCGTGATGCGCCGTCGCAGGGTCGGACAATGGACTCCGGCTCGGTTTCCCGCCGACGATGTCGCGGTCCAGCGCCTGTGCGACTGGCTCAACGCGAGCGAGGGCGGACTGGACGCCGTCGGCCTTGATCTCAGCGGAGCGGATCTCTCGCACGGTGATCTCTCGGAATCGTGGTTCACCGATGCCAAGTTGAGGAACTGCAACCTGACGGGCGCGGAGTTGTACCGCTCGGATGCTCAAGGGGCCGACTTGGAAGGGGCCGACCTGACGGCCGCCTCCCTCGTGCGCGTCAACCTTGATGACGCGGTGCTGCGGTATGCGACGCTCGACCGTGCCAATCTGGTAAAGGCATCACTGTGCGGCGTCGATGCATTTGGCGCCCACTGTCGAGGCACCCGTTTCATGGGATCCTCGCTGTTGGAGGTCGATTTCCGATCCGCAGATCTGAGAGATGCTGTGTTCGAGCGGAATTCGTTTCAAGTGACCGTCGATAACGGCACTCAGGTAGAGGGTGCATCAGGATCCGTTTTCGGGCCGGTAGTGCTTGTGGACGAGAGTTCCTCTCGAGAACTGTCCGGCCCGGAACTCCAGGCGTGGATCCGAGAGCGCGGCGGGAGACTGCACGTGGTGACCGGAGGGCGTTGACCTCGGTCCGAGACTTCAGGTGGGCAGGTCGTGGTCGCCGAAGGGGTGTCGGCAGCTGACTCGTTTGCATTTTCCCTGAGGGCCGCCGTGCTGGAAGCTAGGGCACGGGCAGGACAGACAGGGGATGGCGCCGTCCGGGTCGGGCGCCCAGCCGTTGTTCGTCAGCCGCGCTCGGGCGGTTTCCCGGATGCCGCGTACGTGGTCGTCGAGTCTGCGGAAGTCGGCCTCGTTCTCCTCGAAAGCCTTCTTCTGGGCGTCCGTCAGGTCGTATTGCTGCACGTTGCCCTCCCGAGGTGAGTGGCGGCGAGGGGTGTTTCGCCTCTTCGCCCCTACACCCACGATGGCCCGGCGGGCGTCTGCTCGCATGTCGAGCTCAGGGCTGGTGCGTCCGCAGGCTGTGAGCAGTACGGAGCCCTGTGATGCGGAGAAGGCCGAGCTTGTCCGCGTCGCTGCTTCCGGCCGCTGCCGTGTAGGTGACCATGCGCAGATCCGCGCCGGGGACGACGAGGACGTCGCAGTCGAGCCGGATGTCGCCGACCTGCGGGTGCCGGATCGTCTTCTGGTCGGTCGTGTGCTGGGTGGCGGTCGTCCGGGTGGCCCAGAGTTCGGCGAAGGCGTCGGACGTCTCTCGCAGTTCCCGCACGAGACGGTCGAGCCGGACGTCCGCAGGGTAGCGCGAGACGGCGTCCTTGAGGTCGGCCACGATCGACGCGGCGAAGGCGTCCTGTCCACGCTCGGACCGGACGGGAAGCATCGCGGCGTGAGCGGCTCCGTCTTCGAACAGGGCCCGGGCGAGGTTGCGTTCGGCGGCCGGGAGGACGGTGGGGTCGCCGTGCAGGGCGCTCCACGTGGTGTTCCACCACACCAGGGTCCAGTCGGCGGCGAACACCCCGATCGGAACGTCGCCCAGGCGCGCGGCGAGCCGTTGGATCCCCGGGGGCACATGGGGGTTGACCGTCCCGTCCCGGGGCGGCAGGAGCCCGGCACTCCGGTACAACTGGTCGCGCTCGGGCCGGGAGAGCTGAAGGGCACGGGCGAGGGCGCCGACGACCTGGGCCGAGGGGTTCTTCGCGCGTCCCTGCTCCAGACGCAGGACGTAGTCGACGGAGAGCCCGGCCAGTTGCGCCAGCTCCTCGCGGCGCAGCCCCGGGGCGCGACGGCCGTCCGTCACGGTGAAGCCGGCGTCGGCAGGGGAGAGGCGGTCGCGCCAGGCGCGCAGGAGTGCGGCGAACTCGGGCTGGGTGGAAGCCATGATTCATTCTCGCCGCGCGGCGCCGGACGAGCCTGGGTACTGCCGGTCCTAGTGACGGGGACGGCACTGGTCGGACGATGGCGTCAGCGGCGAACGTCGAGGTGCGCCCACCCGGGCGTCGTCGGCTGACCAGCCAAGGAGCCTGCCATGCAGCACACCATCGTGATGACCGGCGCGAGCGGCGGGATCGGCCGCATCGCCGCGGAGCACATCCTGCGCCGGTCGCCTGGCGCGCACCTGCTCGTCGTCGCCCGTGGTTTCTCCGGCGCGCGGCTCGCCGCGGAACTCGCAGCGGGCGGGCACACGGTCTCGCACCTCTCGGCGGACCTCGGCTCACTGGAGAGCGTCCGCTCGGCCGCCACCGAGATCCGTGACCGGCTCGACGGCGGTGGACTCCCGCCGCTGCGCGCCTTCGTGGGCAACGCGGGCACGCAGTACACGAACGCGTTGACCGAGGGACCCGATGGGTTCGAGTCCACCTTCGCCGTCAACGTGCTCGCCAACCACCTGTTCGTCCGCCTGCTCCAGGACCGTTTCACCGCTCCCGCCCGGATTGTGATCACCGCCAGCGACAACCCATTTCGGCGACTTCAAGCACAACATGGGCATGGTGCCGGGCCCGCTCTGGAAGTACCCCGACGTCCTCGCCCGCACGGGCGCCTTCCCCAGGGCCCACACCACGGCCGCCGGGCGCACGGCGTACTCCACCAGCAAGCTGGCCACCATCTACCTGGTGCACGAGTACGCGCGCCGGCTGCCGGCCGGGATCGACGCCGTCACCTACAACCCTGGGTTCGTCCCCGGCACCGGCCTCGCCCGCAACGCCGGCCCCCTGTCCCGGTTCGCCATGCGGCGCGTCCTGCCGTTGATGGCCCTCACGCCGTTCGCCAACAGCCGTGGCGTCGCAGGCCGCCACCTCGCCGACGTCGTTCTCGGTGCGACCGAGGCGCCGACCGGGTCCTACGTCGACCGGGGCAGCGCGGCCCGATCGTCGGAGGAGTCCTACGATCCGCAGCGCGAGCGCGAACTCTGGGACGCCGCCGAACGGTTCACTGCGGCGCACACCCGCTCGGTCCCTCAATCACCTTGCCGGTAACGACCTTTGTCCTCGGCGAGCCGTGCCCCTCTGCTCTCCGCGATCCGTGTGACGTCCCTGAGGGACTCGGTGAGCCGCTGGGCCAGATAGTGCAGCTCCGCGTTCGTCACCCGACGCTCCGCGAGAAGTGCGGCGGCATGGCCGAGAAGGTCCTCCGCCATGTCCAGCTGCACGGCTTCGATGTCGTCGGCCAGGCGTGAGACGTAGCCCGTCCCGTCGCCCACGAGGTAGCACGGCCTGCCCCCGGCCGTCGTCCAGGGCAGCAGGCGCCCGGCCATCACGCGCTCACCTCCGCCGCCAGGTAGGGGCGGACCAGTCGGTTGTCCTCTCCGCGCAGCGGACGCTCGTCCGGGCGGAGGGCACGGGCCACCGCGCCGGCCTTCTTGTCACCGCCGCGGCAGTACGGGCACGGGGGCGGTGCCGGGGATCGCCGTCGCCGTCCGCGGGGCGGGAACAGGACGCGGAGGAGCGGTTCGAGGGCCCGGGCGAGGAGGTCTGTCATGGGGTGTGCGCCTTCCACCTGCGGTGACTGCGTTCTGTGCTGAATCACTCACAGACTGGGGTCGGCCCTCGCTGCGCTGCCAGGGGCTGGAGCTTGACATCGCGCTTGTCAAGAAAAGGAGTTGGCCGCATGGACGAACGCCCACCGATTCGAACGCCGCGTCAGAAGTACGGGGAAGAACTGCGACTGAGGCGGACCGCCGCCCGGCTCACCCAGGAGGAACTGGGTGACCAGGTCGTCTGCTCACCCACGCTGATCAGCCATTTCGAGGCCGGGAGACGTCTTCCCAAGCCGGATGACGCGCAGCGGATCGATCGCGTCCTGGGAACGGACGGGTTCTTCGCGCGCTGGCTGGAGGACCTGGAGAACAAGTACGACCCCCGCTTCGCCGCCGCCGCGGAACTGGAGCGACAGGCAACGGTGATCCAGCAGTTCGCGCTCGCGCTGGTCCCCGGTCTGCTCCAGACACCCGATTACGCGCGGGCCGTGTTCGCCGCTTACCGTCCCAAGTCCACAGAGCAGGAACTTGACAGGCAAGTTGTCATTCGAACAGAGCGTGCCCGGCTCCTCGACGGCCCGTCGGCTCCCGTCGTCTGGACGCTCCTCGACGAGGCCGTGCTGCGACGCTCCGTGGGCGGCCCCCAGGTCATGGCGGAACAGCTGCACAAGATCGCGGACTTGGCCCGGGCACGACGTATCCGGCTGCATGTCCTTCCGTACCGCGTCGGTGCACATCCGCTCATGGAGAGCCTGCTCACGCTGATGAGCTTCGAGGACTCCGCACCGGTGGCGTACGTCGACGCGTTCGAGACCGGACGTCTGATGGACGATCCGGCGCTGGTGAGTACCTGTCAGACCGCCTACGCTCTGGCCCTGAGCGACGCGTTGTCGCAGCAGGAGTCACTGGCTCTCGTCAGGTCGGCAGCAGAGGAACACACGCATGGTCAGCAATGAGCGCACTGGGTGGTACAAGTCCAGTTACAGCGGCGGCAGTCAAGCCGAATGCCTCGAAGTCGCCCCCGGCCACCCCGACATACCCGTCCGCGACAGCAAAACCCCCCACAGCCCCATCCTGCTCCTCTCACCACCCTGCTGGACGGCGTTCGTCACCGCCGTGAAGCACGGGCACCTCACCGCCGCAAGCTGTAACTGACCAGCGACGCCCCGACCACCGACCCGAACGCCGGCAGCAGGAACTGCGCGAAGGCCTCCCAGCCCCACACGATCCCCGCGCACGCCGCCGTGATGTTGATGGCCAGGGACAAGATCCACAGGGCGACGCTCTGGGCCTGGGGTGACATCGTTCCTCGTCGTCATTCGGGTCCGGGGAGAAGGAAACGGGCGGAGTGGAATCAGCCCGGCCCCGGGCTCGGAAGGGGGCGGAATTCCGGCTCGGGGATCCGGCTCAAAGGGGGACTGCCGGGGGTGTTCTCGTGCCGCGCCGAAGGACCCGGTGCCACGACCGCGCGGTCTCCGGACAGCCCCGGAGCCACCACGAGCAGCGTCAACGTGCTGACGGCGCACAGGCCGACGAGAAGCGTCCCCGCGGTGTACGCGCGCCGAGGGGCGTGGGGGCCGGGGGGAGGCATCGGCATCACGGTCGCTCCGGAATCGAGTCCGCCCCCCTTTGATTCACGCCTGGATTCTCCCACGGGAAAGGAGCGCAAAAGGGGCAGCTCATATTCTTGAACTGTAAAGCTTCCGGTTTTCCTGTGAATCCGCCGTGAAACCTGAGCCCTTGTCCGCATACTGATCGGTCGCTTTATGGCGAGGTGATTCCGGTCCGTGGCCGCCGCCGCTGTCGTACCCGGGCGGTACGGTCGGATCATGACCGATCAGGCGGGGGCCTCCCAGGCGGGCGAGCGGCGACTGGCCACCCTGGAAGGCGTGCTCGAACGCATCACGTACGCCAACGAGGAGAACGGCTACACGGTCGCCCGGGTCGACACCGGCAGAGGCGCCGGCGACCTCCTCACGGTCGTCGGCGCGCTGCTCGGCGCCCAGGTCGGCGAGTCCCTGCGCATGGAGGGCCGCTGGGGCTCCCACCCGCAGTACGGCAAGCAGTTCCACGTGGAGAACTACACGACGGTCCTGCCGGCCACCGTCCAGGGCATCCGCCGCTACCTCGGCTCCGGCCTGGTCAAGGGCATCGGCCCGGTCTTCGCCGACCGCATCACGCAACACTTCGGGATGGACACCCTGAAGATCATCGAGGAGGAGCCCAAGCGGCTCATCGAGGTCCCCGGCCTCGGCCCGAAGCGCACGAAGAAGATCGCCGACGCCTGGGAGGAGCAGAAGGCCATCAAGGAGGTCATGCTCTTCCTCCAGACGGTCGAGGTGTCCACGTCCATCGCCGTGCGGATCTACAAGAAGTACGGCGACGCCTCCATCTCCGTGGTGAAGAACCAGCCCTACCGGCTCGCCGCCGACGTCTGGGGCATCGGCTTCCTCACCGCCGACAAGATCGCCCAGTCCGTCGGCATCCCGCACGACAGCCCGGAGCGCGTCAAAGCGGGCCTGCAGTACGCCCTGTCGCAGGCCACCGACCAGGGCAACTGCTACCTCCCCGAGGAGCGGCTGATCGCGGACGCGGTCAAGCTGCTCCAGGTCGACACCGGGCTCGTCATCGAGTGCCTCGCGGAACTGGCCGAGGTCCCCGAGGACGGCGGCGACCCCGGGGTCGTACGCGAGAAGGTCCCCGGGCCCGACGGCGGCTCGGAGCCGGTCACCGCCGTCTACCTCGTGCCCTTCCACCGCGCCGAACTCTCCCTCGCCGCCCAGCTGTTGCGCCTCCTGCGCACGGAAGAGGACCGCATGCCGGGCTTCCGGGCGGTGGCCTGGGACAAGGCCCTCGGCTGGCTGAGGACACGTACCGGCGTCGACCTCGCCCCCGAGCAGGAGGCCGCCGTCAAGCTGGCGCTGACCGAGAAGGTCGCCGTCCTCACCGGCGGCCCCGGCTGCGGCAAGTCCTTCACGGTCCGCTCGATCGTGGAGCTGGCCCGCGCCCGGAAGGCGAAGGTCGTGCTCGCGGCCCCGACCGGCCGGGCCGCCAAGCGCCTGGCGGAGCTCACCGGCGCCGAGGCCTCCACGGTCCACCGCCTGCTGGAGCTGAAGCCCGGCGGTGACGCGGCCTACGACCGGGACCGTCCGCTCGACGCGGACCTGGTGGTGGTCGACGAGGCGTCCATGCTGGACCTGCTCCTCGCCAACAAGCTGGTGAAGGCCGTCCCGCCGGGGGCGCACCTGCTGTTCGTCGGGGACGTGGACCAGCTGCCCAGCGTCGGCGCGGGCGAGGTCCTGCGCGACCTGCTGGCCGACGGCAGCCCGATCCCGGCCGTCCGCCTCACCCGGGTCTTCCGGCAGGCCCAGCAGTCCGGCGTGGTGACGAACGCGCACCGGATCAACGCCGGCCAACACCCCGTCACCGACGGCATGAGGGACTTCTTCCTCTTCGTCGAGGACGACACGGAGGCCGCCGGGCGGCTCACCGTGGACGTGGCGGCCCGTCGCATCCCGGCCAAGTTCGGCCTGGACCCGCGTCGGGACGTACAGGTCCTCGCCCCCATGCACCGCGGCCCGGCGGGCGCGGGCACGCTGAACGGCCTGCTCCAGCAGGCCGTCACCCCGGGCCGCCCCGACGTGCCCGAGAAGAGGTTCGGCGGACGGGTGTTCCGCGTCGGCGACAAGGTCACCCAGATTCGCAACAATTACGAGAAGGGCGAGAACGGGGTCTTCAACGGCACCGTGGGCGTGGTGACCTCGCTGGACCCGGTCGACCAGCGCCTGACGGTGCTGACGGACGAGGACGAGGAGGTTCCGTACGAGTTCGACGAGCTCGACGAGCTGGCCCACGCGTACGCCGTGACGATCCACCGCTCCCAGGGCAGCGAGTACCCGGCGGTGGTCATCCCGGTCACCACGGGCGCCTGGATGATGCTCCAGCGGAACCTGCTCTACACGGCGGTCACCCGGGCCAAGCAGCTGGTCGTCCTCGTCGGTTCGCGCAAGGCGATCGGCCAGGCGGTGCGCACGGTTTCGGCGGGCAGGAGGTGCACGGCACTCGACTTCCGGCTCGGTTCAACGAAAAATGATCGATCAAATGAGTCGTGAAGGTCACAAGCCACTTCCAGAAGGGGAACACAGGGGGCAGGATGAGCAAGTTGGCGGCACTCAGTGCCGTCAGTAGGCCCGATGGTCGACCCCGAGTGCACTCTCCTGAGCCAAGTGGGGGATGGTAGAGACAGTCAGGGCACCTCGAAGATGAGGCACAACGTCGGTGAGGGAAGACGTGAGCGACAACTCTGTAGTACTGCGGTACGGCGACGGCGAGTACACCTACCCGGTGATCGACAGCACCGTCGGTGACAAGGGCTTCGACATCGGAAAGCTCCGCGCCCAGACCGGTCTGGTGACGCTGGACAGCGGTTACGGCAACACCGCCGCGTACAAATCCGCCATTACCTACCTGGACGGCGAAGCGGGGATCCTGCGGTACCGCGGCTACCCGATCGAGCAGCTGGCCGAGCGCTCCACCTTCCTGGAGGTCGCCTACCTGCTGATCAACGGCGAGCTGCCGACCGTCGACCAGCTCTCGGCGTTCAAGAACGACATCACGCAGCACACCCTGCTGCACGAGGACGTCAAGAACTTCTACAAGGGCTTCCCGCGGGACGCCCACCCGATGGCCATGCTGTCCTCGGTCGTCTCGGCGCTGTCCACGTTCTACCAGGACAGCCACAACCCGTTCGACGAGCGCCAGCGCAACCTCTCCACCATCCGCCTGCTCGCGAAGCTTCCGACGATCGCGGCGTACGCGTACAAGAAGTCGATCGGTCACCCGTTCGTCTACCCGCGCAACGACCTCGGCTACGTCGAGAACTTCCTCCGCATGACCTTCTCGGTCCCCGCGCAGGAGTACGAGCTCGACCCGATCGTGGTCTCCGCGCTCGACAAGCTGCTGATCCTGCACGCGGACCACGAGCAGAACTGCTCGACCTCCACGGTCCGCCTGGTCGGCTCCTCGCAGGCGAACATGTTCGCCTCGATCTCCGCCGGCATCAACGCCCTGTGGGGCCCGCTGCACGGCGGCGCCAACCAGTCCGTGCTGGAGATGCTGGAGGGCATCCGCGACTCCGGCGGCGACGTGGACTCCTTCATCCGCAAGGTGAAGAACAAGGAGGACGGCGTCCGCCTGATGGGCTTCGGCCACCGGGTCTACAAGAACTTCGACCCGCGCGCCAAGATCATCAAGGCCGCCGCGCACGATGTGCTCTCCGCGCTCGGCAAGTCCGACGAGCTGCTGGACATCGCGCTGAAGCTGGAGGAGCACGCGCTCTCCGACGACTACTTCGTCTCGCGCAGCCTCTACCCGAACGTCGACTTCTACACGGGCCTGATCTACCGGGCCATGGGCTTCCCGACCGAGATGTTCACGGTCCTGTTCGCCCTCGGCCGGCTGCCGGGCTGGATCGCCCAGTGGCACGAGATGATCAAGGAGCCGGGCTCCCGCATCGGCCGTCCGCGCCAGATCTACACGGGCGTGGTCCAGCGCGACTTCGTTCCCGTCGAGGAGCGCTGAGCCGCAGTCCCGCTTCGGGCCCCCGTATCCGGCTGCCGGGTGCGGGGGCTTTCGCGTGCGCCGACAGCCTCCGGGGCGGGCGCGGGAAACGTAGAAGGCGCCCCGGAGCGCCGGTCCCCCCACGGGCCGACGACCAGGGCGCCTTCCCAGTCCCGGTTCGGATTCCCCCCACGGGATCCGGCCGGGCGTCTGTGAGGACAGCGCCTGAATCGCTGTGTGAGCACAACGAGCAAAACTCGCCGTACTCCTGTGTTGTGCGATCTGCCGGGACAGCGCACGCCCGGGAGGGCCGCTCAAAGCTTCCCGGTGTACGTGCCCCGGCAACGCATCTCTGGAGAAGTCCCCCAAGACATCTCCAGATGCCAGGTGGCGCCCCCCAAGACGCTCCCTGACATCGTCAACTTAGACCTTCGAACCCCTTGAATGGTTACGTTCACGTCACTGTGATCTGCGTCTCTTGCGTATGTCCGTTAGATACGCAAGAGCCCGGATATGGCGACCGGGGCTCAAGCGTAAGGATGATGCGCGAGCCTTGTGAAGAGCTTATGTGAGCCGGGCCCGGGACTCCAGAGGGGCTCAAATCACGTTCGCCGCGAACTTGGGGCGAATTCGGGCGATTTCACCGGAATGTCCGCAGTCGCAGACTGTTCGTGACGACGAAAACGGACGAGAAGGCCATCGCGGCCCCCGCGATCATCGGGTTGAGCAGGCCGGCGGCGGCCAGCGGCAGCGCCGCCACGTTGTAGCCGAAGGCCCACACGAGGTTGCCCTTGATCGTGGCCAGCGTCCGGCGGGACAGCCGGATCGCGTCCGCGGCCACCCGCAAGTCCCCGCGCACCAGCGTCAGATCGCCCGCCTCGATCGCCGCGTCCGTGCCGGTGCCCAGGGCCAGGCCCAGGTCGGCGGTGGCCAGCGCGGCCGCGTCGTTGACGCCGTCGCCCACCATGGCGACGACCCGGCCCTCGGCCTGCAGCCGCCGTACGGCGTCCACCTTGTCCTCGGGCAGGACCTCCGCCACCACCCGGTCGATCCCGACCGTGGCGGCCACCGCCTCGGCCACCGCCCGGTTGTCCCCGGTCAGCAGCACCGGCGTGAGCCCCAGCGCGCGCAGCTCGCGCACCGCCTCCGCGCTGGTCTCCTTCACCGCGTCCGCCACGGCCAGCACGGCCCGCGCCGCCCCGTCCCAGCCGACCAGCACCGCCGTACGCCCGGCGCGCTCCGCCTCGTCCCGCGCGCGGGCCAGCTCCGGCGGTACGACGTCGAAGAGCCGCCCCACGGCGACCTCACGGCCCTCCACACGCCCGCGTACGCCCCGCCCGGGGACGTTCCGGAACTCCTCGACCTCCGGGAGCCGCCCGGCCCTCTCCTCGGCGCCCAGGGCGATCGCGCGGGCCACCGGGTGCTCGGAGGCGTGCTCGACGGCGCCCGCGAGCCGCAGCGCCTGCTTCTCGTCCACGCCCTCGGCGACGTGGACCTCCTGGAGGGTCATCCGGCCGGTGGTGACCGTGCCGGTCTTGTCCAGGACGACCGTGTCGATCCGGCGCGTGGACTCCAGGACCTCCGGGCCCTTGATGAGGATGCCGAGCTGGGCGCCCCGGCCCGTGCCGACCATCAGCGCGGTCGGCGTGGCCAGGCCCAGGGCGCACGGGCAGGCGATGATCAGCACGGCGACGGCCGCGGTGAACGCGGCGACGCCGTCGCCGGTCAGTCCGAGCCACACCCCGGCCGTGGCGGCGGCGATCAGCAGCACGACCGGCACGAAGATCCCGGAGATCCGGTCGGCGAGCCGCTGCACCTCGGCCTTGCCGTTCTGCGCGTCCTCCACCAGCTTCGCCATCCGCGCGAGCTGCGTGTCGGCGCCGACCCGGGTCGCCTCGACGACGAGCCGGCCGCCCGCGTTGACCGTCGCGCCGGTGACCGTGTCCCCGGCCGTCACGTCCACCGGCACCGACTCGCCGGTCAGCATCGAGGCGTCCACCGCGGAGGCCCCCTCGACGACCGTGCCGTCGGTGGCGATCTTCTCGCCGGGCCGGACGACGAACCGGTCGCCGACGGCCAGCCGCTGCGCCGGGATCAGCACCTCGCGGCCGTCGCGGAGGACGGCCACTTCCTTGGCGCCCAGTTCCATCAGCGCCTTCAGGGCCGCCCCGGCGCGGCGCTTGGAGCGGGCCTCCAGGTAGCGGCCCAGCAGGATGAAGGCCGTGACGCCGGAGGCGACCTCCAGGTAGATCGAGGAGGCGCCGTCCCCGCGCGAGACGGTGAGCTCGAAGGGGTGCCGCATGCCGGGCATGCCCGCGTCACCCAGGAACAGCGCCCACAGGGACCAGCCGAACGCGGCCAGCGTGCCGAGGGAGACCAGCGTGTCCATGGTGGCGGCGCCGTGCCGGGCGTTCGTCCAGGCCGCACGGTGGAACGGCAGTCCGCCCCAGACGACGACCGGGGCGGCCAGGGTGAGCGAGAGCCACTGCCAGTTGTCGAACTGCAGCGCCGGGGCCATGGCCAGCAGGACCACCGGGACGGCCAGGGCGGCGGAGACGACGAGACGCCGGCGCAGCGCCGACAGCTCGGGATCCGCCTCCTCGGCCGCGGGCGCCTCCTCGCGCGGCGGCGCGGGCTCCTCGGCGGTGTACCCGGTCTTCACGACGGTGGCGATCAGGTCGGCGACCTCGGTGCCCGCGGGGTAGGTGACGCGGGCCTTCTCCGTCGCGTAGTTCACCGTGGCCGTGACGCCGTCCATGCGGTTGAGCTTCTTCTCGACGCGGGCCGCGCAGGAGGCGCAGGTCATCCCGCCGATGAGCAGCTCGACCTCGGCGAGGGCGGGCTCGGGGTCCGTCGGCGCCTTGGCGGTGGTGCTGGTCATGTCCGTACTCCAGGAGGTGCGGGGCGCCCGGGGAGCGGAACGGGCCGTACGGGCCGGGGCGGCGGCGTGTACGGCCCGTACCCGGGTACGAGTGCCAGGACTGGTGGCTCTCAGACCTGGCTGGTCGCCGGACCCGGCCGGCTCAGGCCCGGCCGGCCAGTTCGTAGCCGGCCTCGTCGACGGCGGCGCGTACGGCCTCGTCGTCGAGCGGGGCCGCCGAGACGACGGTGACCTCGCCGGTCGAGGCGACGGCCGTCACGGAACTGACGCCGGAGAGCTGGGAGAGCTCGCCGGACACGGCGCCCTCGCAGTGGCCGCAGCTCATGCCGCTCACCTTGTAGACGGTGGTGACGGAGCCCGTGGTATCGGTCTGGGCGGTCATGTCGTAACTCCTCGTCGAGGCAAGTGGGGCTGTGGGGGCCTGTGAGACCCCACCTCTCCAACTGTACCCCTAGGGGGTATCACTGCACGACGTCGCCACCACACCGGTTAGCGTCTGACTGCCCGGGAGCGAAGACGTCCAGCGGCCCGGGCGCGACAACGAACGGAAGGCGGGTGGGCCATGCGGGCCGTGGTGTTCGAGCGGTACGGCGAGACGGCCGAGGTGCGGGAGGTCGCCGATCCGGAGCCGGCGGAGCACGGGGTCGTCGTGCGGGTCGAGGCCACGGGGCTGTGCCGCAGCGACTGGCACGGCTGGCAGGGGCACGACCCCGACATCGCCCTGCCGCACGTGCCCGGGCACGAACTCGCCGGGATCGTCGAGGCGGTGGGCGCCCGGGTGGGACGGTGGCGGCCCGGCGACCGGGTCACCGTGCCGTTCATCTGCGCCTGCGGTACCTGTCCGTCCTGCGCGGCCGGGGACCACCAGGTGTGCGAGCGGCAGACCCAGCCCGGTTTCACGCACTGGGGCTCCTTCGCCCAGTACGTGGCGCTGGACCACGCCGACGTGAACCTCGTGGCGCTGCCCGAGGACCTGTCCTTCACGACGGCGGCCTCCCTCGGCTGCCGGTTCGCCACGGCGTACCGGGCGGTGGTGCGGCAGGGCCGGGTCGCGGCGGGGGAGTGGGTCGCGGTGCACGGCTGCGGCGGGGTCGGGCTGTCGGCGGTGATGATCGCGGCGGCGTCGGGCGCCCGGGTCGTGGCCGTCGACGTGTCGGCCGGGGCCCTGGACCTGGCGCGGAAGTTCGGCGCGGCGCGGTGCGTGGACGCGCGAGCCGTGCCGGACACCGCGGCGGCGGTCCGCGACCTCACCGGCGGTGGCGCCCACCTCTCGCTCGACGCCCTCGGTTCGCCCGCCACCTGCGCGGCCTCCGTGAACGGCCTGCGCCGCCGCGGCCGGCACGTCCAGGTCGGCCTGCTGCCCTCGCCGGACGGTACGACCCCCGTGCCGATGGCCCGCGCGATCGCCCTGGAGCTCGAACTCCTCGGCAGCCACGGTATGGCCGCGCACGCCTACCCGCCGATGCTGGAGCTGGTCCGCAGCGGTGTGCTGCGCCCCGACCTGCTCGTGACGTCCACGATCCCGCTGCACGAGGCCCCGTCCGCGCTGGCCGCGATGGGAACGGCGCCGGGAGCGGGGGCGACGGTCATCGAGCCGTGGAGCTGATGCGCCGGCGGACAACCGTGCCCCACGCGATGGTGGGGCACGAGGTCGGAGCGGGGGCGGATCAGTCGGCTCTTCGGGTGCGGTTGCCGGACCGAGCGGCGACCCAGGCCCGGACGGTGTCGGCGTACCAGTAGGGCTTGCCGCCCTCGACGTGGTCGGGCGGGGGCAGCAGGCCGTGCTTGCGGTAGGAGGGCGCCTTGACGCGGGAACACGGACCAGGTCGCGTCGAAAGCGCTGTCATGATCTGGTCCGAATGTCCGGACAAAACATTGACAGGGCTTCGTGAAGGGGGCTACAAAGCCGGGGAGAGCCGACACCGAGGGGACACCGATGGCGTACGACCTGATCACCATGGGGCGGATCGGAGTGGATCTGTACCCGCTCCAGACGGGCGTCCCGCTGCCGCAGGTCACGTCCTTCGGCAAGTTCCTCGGCGGCTCGGCGAGCAACGTCGCGGTCGCCGCGGCCCGCCTGGGACGGCGGACCGCGCTGATCACCCGCACCGGCGACGACCCCTTCGGCGCCTACCTCCACGAAGCCCTGAAGGACTTCGGCGTGGACGACCGCTGGGTCACCCCGGTGCCCGGCCTGCCCACCCCGGTCACCTTCTGCGAGATCTTCCCGCCGGACGACTTCCCGCTGTACTTCTACCGGCAGCCCAAGGCCCCCGACCTGGAGATCGACGCCCACGAGCTCGACCTCGACGCCATCCGCGAGGCCCGCGTCTTCTGGATCACCGGCACCGGCCTGAGCGAGGAACCCAGCCGCACGGCGACCCTCGCGGCCCTCGCCCACCGCGCCAAGTCCGGCACGACGGTCTTCGACCTCGACTGGCGCCCCATGTTCTGGACCGACCCGGAGGCGGCCCGCCCCTTCTACGAGGAGGCCCTGCGCCACACCACCGTCGCCGTCGGCAACCTCGACGAGGTGGAGGTCGCCACGGGCGTGCGCGAACCCCACGCCGCCGCCCGCGCCCTCCTGGACGCCGGGGTCGAACTGGCCGTCGTCAAGCAGGGCCCCAAGGGCGTCCTCGCGGTGAACAGCGCCGGGGAGAGCGCCGAGGTCCCGCCGCTGCCGGTGAACGTCCTCAACGGCCTCGGCGCCGGCGACGCCTTCGGCGGCTGTCTCGTCCACGGCCTGCTGGCCGGCTGGGACCTGGAGAAGACCATGCGGCACGCCAACGCCGCCGGCGCCATCGTCGCCTCCCGCCTGGAGTGCTCCTCCGCGATGCCCACCCCGGCCGAGATCGAGGCGGCCGTCACCGCGGGGGCCGTCCAGTGACCGTCGACGTCTTGGAACTCGTCCGCCTGCGCAGCCACCGCCCGGAGGCGATCGCCGAGGCCGCCGCCCGCCGCACCCGGCGCCCGCTGCTGAACGACAACGGCCGGCTGATGATCGTCGCCGCCGACCACCCGGCCCGCGGCGCCCTGGGCGTCGGCGGCCGCAGCATGGCCATGGCCAACCGCGCCGACCTCCTCGAACGCCTCTGCCTGGCCCTGTCCCGGCCCGGCGTGGACGGCGTCCTCGCCACCGCCGACATCCTCGACGACCTGCTGCTGCTCGGCGCGCTCGACGGCAAGGTCGTCATGGGCTCGATGAACCGCGGCGGCCTCCAGGGCGCCCGCTTCGAACTCGACGACCGCTTCACCGGCCACCGCCCCGAGGACATCGAGCGCCTCGGCTTCGACGCGGGCAAGCTGCTGCTGCGCATCGACTACGACGACCCGGGCTCGCTGACCACCCTGGAGTCCACCGCCCGGGCCGTCGACGCCATGGCCGCCCGCAAGCTCCCCGTGTTCGTCGAGCCGTTCATCAGCCGCCGCGACGAGACGGGCCGGCTGCGCAACGACCTGTCCGCCGAGGCCGTCACCCGGTCGATCGCCATCGCCTCGGGCCTCGGCGGCAGCTCCGCCTACACGTGGCTGAAGGTGCCGGTCACCGACAACCCCGACGACATGGCCGAGGTCATGGCCGCCTCCACACTGCCCGCCGTGCTGCTCGGCGGCGAGGTCGGAGGCTCCGCCGAGGAGCAGGCCGGGGCGTACGAGAAGTGGCGCGGCGCCCTCCAACTGCCCACCGTGCGCGGGCTGGTGGTGGGCCGCTCGTTGCTGTACCCGGCGGACGGTGACGTGGCCGCCGCCGTGGACACCGCCGTAGGACTGCTGTGAGGGCCGCTTCATGACCAGTGAGCTGTACGTCCCCAAGGGCACCACCGCCGACGTGAACTACGTCCTGGACATCGACCCCAAGCGGGCCGGCTGGACGCACAGCAGTCTGCGGATCGTGGAGCTGACACCCGGCGGCACGCACACCTTCACCACCGGGGACAGCGAGTGGATCGTGCTGCCCCTGTCCGGCGCGTGCACCGTGCGCGTCGAGGACGAGGAGTTCCCCCTCTCGGGCCGGGAGAACGTGTTCGCGTCGGTCACCGACTTCGCGTACGCGCCCCGTGACGCCCGGGTCCAGATCGCCTCCGGCGCGGGAGGCCGCTTTGCTTTGGCAGGAGCGAAGTGCGAGCGACAACTCCCCGCCCGCTACGGCCCCGCGCCGGAGGTCCCCGTCGAGGAACGCGGCAGCGGCACCTGCCTGCGCCGCGTCCGCAACTTCGCCTCGGCCGACGCCTTCGACTGCGACAGGCTCATCGCGGTCGAGGTGATCACGCCCGGCGGCAACTGGTCCTCGTACCCGCCGCACAAGCACGACGAGCACCGGCCCGGCGAGGAGTCGGAGCTGGAGGAGATCTACTACTTCGAGATCGACGGCCCGAACGGTTTCGGCTACCAGCGCGTATTCCCCTCGCGTGAGGGCGGATCCGACGTCCTCACGGAGGTCCGCTCCGGCGACGCCGTCCTCGTCCCCGACGGCTGGCACGGCCCGTCGATCGCCCAGCCCGGCCACGACATGTACTACCTGAACGTCATGGCCGGTCCGGGGGAGACGAGGGAGTGGCGGATCTGCTTCCACCCGGACCACACGGAGGGGTACCGATGACCACCCGCCTGACCGTCGCACAAGCGCTGGTCCGTTTCCTCGCCGCCCAGTACACCGAGCGCGACGGCGTCCGGCGGCGGCTCATCGGCGCCACCTGGGGCATCTTCGGCCACGGCAACGTCGCCGGCCTCGGCCAGGCGCTGCTGGAGCACGCCGCGGAGATGCCCTACCACCAGGGCCGCAACGAACAGGCCATGGTGCACGCGGCGGTCGGCTACGCCCGCCAGTCGAACCGCCTCTCCACCCACGCGGTGACGACCTCCATCGGCCCGGGCGCCACCAACCTGGTCACCGGCGCGGCCCTCGCGACCATCAACCACCTGCCGGTGCTCCTCCTGCCCGGCGACATCTTCGCCACCCGCCCCGCGGACCCGGTCCTGCAGCAACTCGAAGTGCCGTACGCCGGCGACGTGTCGGTCAACGACTGCCTGCGCCCGGTGTCGAGGTACTTCGACCGGATCACCCGCCCCGAGGCCCTGATCCCGTCGGCGCTGAACGCGATGCGCGTGCTCACCGACCCCGTCGAGACCGGCGCCGTGACGCTCGCCCTGCCGCAGGACGTGCAGGCCGAGGCGTACGACTGGCCGGAGGAGTTCTTCGCCGAGCGCACCTGGACCGTACGGCGTCCCGGCGCCGACCCGACCGAACTCCTGGACGCCGTGCACACGATCCGCGCGGCGAAGCGGCCGTTGGTCGTCGCGGGCGGCGGCGTCCACCACAGCCGCGCCGAGGAGGCGCTCGCCGAGTTCGCCGAGACCACCGGCATCCCGGTCGCCTCCACCCAGGCCGGCAAGGGCTCCCTGCGCCACGACCACCCCCAGGACGTCGGCGGCATCGGCCACACCGGCACGGCCACGGCGGACGAACTGGCCCGCACCGCCGACCTGGTGATCGGCGTCGGCACCCGCTACACCGACTTCACCACCGCCTCCGGCACCCTCTTCGCCCACCCGGACGTGCGGTTCCTGAACCTCAACATCGCCCCCTTCGACGGCCACAAGCTCGCCGGTCAGCCCCTGATCGCGGACGCCCGCAGCGGCCTCCAGGAGCTCACCGACGCCCTGCGCCTGCACGCGTACCGGGTCGCCGGCACCTACGCGACCGAGTACACCGAGGACAAGGAGCGCTGGGAGCAGCGCGTCGACGCCTGCTACGAGGTGGACGAGCCGGACACCCGCCCCACCCAGCCGCAGGTCCTCGGCGCCCTGGACGCCCTCGTCGACGAGTCGGACATCCTGATCAACGCGGCCGGCTCCCTCCCCGGCGACCTGCACAAGCTCTGGCGGACCCGGTCCCGCGACCAGTACCACCTGGAGTACGGCTACTCCTGCATGGGCTACGAGATCCCGGCCGCCATCGGCGTGAAGCTGGCCGCCCCGGACCGGCCCGTGTGGGCGCTGGTCGGTGACGGCACGTACCTGATGATGCCGACGGAGATCGTGACGGCCGTGCAGGAGGGCGTCGCGATCAAGGTGCTGATCATCCAGAACCACGGCTACGCGTCCATCGGCGGCCTGTCCGAGTCGGTGGGCGGCGAGCGCTTCGGCACCGCGTACCGCTACCCCTCCGAGGACGGCTCGTACACCGGCCCGCCGCTGCCCGTGGACCTCGCCGCCAACGCGGCCAGCCTCGGCATGCGCGTGCTGCGCGCGAAGACCGTGCGGGACCTGCGCGAGGCCCTCGCCGAGGCCCGGGCCGCCGACACTCCCACATGTGTCTACGTGGAGACCCAAACGGCAGACACAGTGTCGGGCGCGCCTCCCGCGCAGGCCTGGTGGGATGTACCCGTGGCCGAGACCGCGACACGGCCGTCCGCGGTCAAGGCACGTGAGCTGTACGAACGGCACGTCTCCACCCGACGCCGCCATCTGTGAAGGAGTTCCCGGCCATGACGAAGATCGTCAACCACTGGATCGGCGGCAAGACCGTCGAAGGCGCCTCGGGCACGCACGGGCCGGTGACCAACCCGGCGACCGGTGAGGTCACGACGAAGGTCGCGTTCGCCTCGGTCGACGAGGTGGACGCGGCGGTCGCCGCCGCCAAGGAGGCCTTCGCCACCTGGGGCCAGTCCTCGCTGGCCCAGCGGACCTCGATCCTCTTCAGGTTCCGGGCGCTGCTCGACGCCCACCGCGACGAGATCGCCGAGCTGATCACCGCCGAGCACGGCAAGGTCCACTCCGACGCCCTCGGCGAGGTCGCCCGCGGCCTGGAGATCGTCGACCTGGCCTGCGGCATCAACGTGCAGCTGAAGGGCGAGTTGTCCACGCAGGTCGCGAGCCGCGTCGACGTCTCCTCGATTCGCCAGCCGCTCGGTGTCGTCGCGGGCATCACGCCGTTCAACTTCCCGGCGATGGTGCCGATGTGGATGTTCCCCATCGCCATCGCGTGCGGCAACACGTTCGTGCTGAAGCCGTCGGAGAAGGACCCGTCGGCCTCGATCCGCCTCGCCGAGCTGCTGGCGGAAGCCGGTGTCCCGGAGGGTGTCTTCAACGTCGTCCACGGTGACAAGGTGGCCGTCGACCGCCTCCTGGAGCACCCGGACGTCAAGGCCGTCTCCTTCGTCGGCTCGACCCCGATCGCCCGCTACATCCACACCACCGCCTCCGCCAACGGCAAGCGCGTCCAGGCGCTCGGCGGCGCCAAGAACCACATGCTGGTCCTGCCGGACGCCGACCTGGACGCGGCCGCCGATGCGGCGGTGAGCGCGGCCTACGGCTCGGCGGGCGAGCGCTGCATGGCCATCTCCGCGGTCGTCGCGGTCGGCGCCATCGGCGACGAGTTGGTGGGGAAGATCCGCGAGCGCGCCGAGAAGATCAAGATCGGCCCCGGCGACGACCCGACGTCGGAGATGGGCCCGCTGATCACCAAGGTCCACCGCGACAAGGTGGCGTCCTACGTCGAGGGCGCGGCGGCCGAGGGCTGCGAGGTCGTCCTGGACGGCACCGGCTACACCGTCGACGGCTTCGAGGACGGCCACTGGATCGGCATCTCACTCCTCGACAAGGTCCCCACGAGCGCCAAGGCCTACCAGGACGAGATCTTCGGCCCGGTCCTGTGCGTGCTGCGCACGGAGACCTACGAGGAGGCCCTGGACCTCATCAACAACTCGCCGTTCGGCAACGGCACGGCGATCTTCACGCGGGACGGCGGCGCGGCCCGCCGCTTCCAGTTGGAGGTCGAGGCCGGCATGGTCGGCGTGAACGTCCCGATCCCGGTCCCCGTGGGCTACCACAGCTTCGGCGGCTGGAAGGACTCGCTCTTCGGCGACCACCACATCTACGGCAACGACGGCACGCACTTCTACACCCGCGGCAAGGTCGTCACCACCCGCTGGCCGGACCCGGCCGACGCCCCGGCGGGCGTGGACCTGGGCTTCCCGCGCAACCACTGAGGTTCTCCGGGGACTGCCCGCGGTTCCCGCAGGCGCCCCCGTCTTGGGGGCGCGGGGAACTGCGCGAGCAACCACGACGTACCCGCGCCCGGCAACGCAGAGGCCGAACCGAGCTCGACGCCGTACACCACCCGCAGTACGCCGAAGACCCCTCGTAGTCCCCTGGAAGGTCTCCCACTTCGGTCTCCGGTCGACAACTGTTCGACAGGTTCACCCCGTACCGTTGACGCATGGATCTTCGACTGCCCGGGCTGAACGGGCTGCTTCGGAGGCCCCGGAGGCTCCTCGCCGCCGGGGCCGCCGTCGTCGTGCTCGCGGGAGCGGGAACGTGGACGGCCGTCGCGTCCGACGAGGTGCCCCCGGTCGACCGCGCCGACCGGGTCCTGGACACGGGGAACGGGGTGCGCATCGACACCTCGTACTTCACCTCCGGCTCGGGCGGCCGCCGCCCCGCCGTCCTGCTCGGGCACGGCTTCGGCGGCAGCAAGAACGACGTACGGCAGCAGGCCGAGGATCTCGCCCGGGACGGCTACGCGGTCCTTACCTGGTCGGCCCGCGGCTTCGGCAAGTCGACCGGGAAGATCGGCCTGAACGACCCGAAGGGCGAGGTCGCCGACGTCTCGAAGCTCATCGATTGGCTGGCCGAGCAGCCCCAGGTCGAGCTCGACAAGAAGGGCGACCCCCGCGTCGGCATGGCCGGCGGCTCCTACGGCGGCGCCATTGCCCTGCTCACCGCGGGCCACGACCAGCGCGTGGACGCCATCGCCCCGGCGATCACGTACTGGAACCTCGCCGACGGGCTGTTCCCGAACGGCGTGTTCAAGAAGCTGTGGGCCGGCATCTTCGTCAACTCCGGCGGCGGCTGTGAGCGGTTCGAGCCCGTGCTGTGCCGGATGTACGAGCGGGTCGCCGAGTCGGGCACGCCGGACGCCGAGGCGCGCAAGCTGCTGGAGGAGCGTTCGCCGTCCGCGGTCGGCAAGGACATCAAGGTGCCGACGCTGCTGATGCAGGGCCAGTCCGACTCCCTGTTCCCGCTCGGCCAGGCCGACCAGGCCGCGAAGGCGATCCGCGCCAACGGCGCCCCCGTCGACGTCGACTGGATCGCGGGCGGCCACGACGGCGGCGACATGGAGACCAGCCGCCTCCATGACCGCGTGCAGAGCTGGTTCGACCGCTACCTGAAGGACGACAAGGGCGTCGACACCGGTCCAGCCTTCCGCGTCACCCGCACCCTCGGCCTCGGCTCCGGCGATGGCGAACCCCGCCTGACCGGCGTCACCTCGGACCGCTACCCGGGCCTGGAGAGCAAGCAGCGCTCCCTCGCCCTGGCCGGCCGCGAGCAGAGCTTCGACAACCCTCCCGGCGCCAGCCCGCCCGGCGTCTCCGCCCTGCCCGGCCTCGGCGGCGCCGGCGGCCTCAGCCAGCTGTCCACGCTCGGTATCGGCGTCTCCCTCGACTTCCCCGGCCAGTTCGCCGCGTTCGAGTCGGCACCGTTCCACGAGGACCTTCAGATCACCGGCTCGCCCACGGCCACCGTCCACGTCAAGTCCACCACCGACGACGCCGTGCTCTTCGCCAAGCTCTACGACGTCGGCCCGGGCGGCACCCAGCCGGTCCTGCCCTCCCAGCTCGTCACGCCCGTGCGCGTCGAGGGCGCCAAGGCCGGCAAGGACGTCACCATCACCCTCCCGGCGATCGACCACGAGATCGACGACGGCCACCGGCTGCGCCTGGTGCTCGCCTCCACGGACCTGGGCTACGCCTCCCCGACGGCCCCGGCGACGTACACCGTCTCCCTCAAGGGCGACCTGAAGGTCCCCTCGGGCCTCGGCCAGAGCAACACCCAGGGCCCGCTGCCCGCGTGGGTGTGGTGGCTGCCACTGGCCGGCGCCGGCATCGCGTTGGCGCTCGTCCTCACGGGCCGCCGCCGTACGGTGGCGGCGGCCCCGCCGGACCCCGCCCTGGCCGAAGTCCCGCTCCAGATCACCGACCTGACCAAGCGGTACGCGAAGTCCGCCGACCGGTACGCGGTCAAGGACCTGTCCTTCCGCGTGGAGAAGGGCCAGGTGCTGGGCCTGCTCGGCCCCAACGGAGCGGGGAAGACGACCACCCTGCGCATGCTGATGGGCCTGATCAAGCCGGACGGCGGCGAGATCCGCGTCTTCGGCCACGCCATCAGCCCGGGCGCCCCGGTGCTCTCCCGGGTCGGCGCCTTCGTCGAGGGCGCGGGCTTCCTGCCGCACCTGTCCGGCCGCGAGAACCTGGAGCTGTACTGGCGCGCCACCGGCCGCCCGCCCGAGGACGCCCACCTCGACGAGGCCCTGGAGATCGCGGGCCTGGGCGAGGCGCTTGCCCGCGCGGTGCGCACCTACTCGCAGGGCATGCGCCAGCGCCTCGCCATCGCCCAGGCCATGCTGGGCCTGCCGGACCTGCTCATCCTCGACGAACCGACCAACGGCCTGGACCCGCCCCAGATCCGCGAGATGCGCGAGGTGATGATCCGCTATGCCGCCGCCGGCCGCACGGTCATCGTCTCCAGCCACCTCCTCGCCGAGGTGGAGCAGACCTGCACCCACCTGGTCGTGATGGACCACGGACAGCTCGTGCAGGCGGGCCCGGTCGAGGACATCGTCGGCTCGGGCGACACGCTCCTGGTGGGCACGGCCACGCCCGTCGACGAGCCCGTCGTCGAGAAGGTCGCCGCCCTGCCGGGCGTCGCCTCGGCCGTCCGCGCCGACGAGGGCCTCCTCGTCCAGCTGGACGCCGACGGCACCCCGCAGCGCCTGGTCGCCGACCTCGTACGGCTGGACGTGGCAGTCCGGTCAGTCGGCCCGCACCGCCGCCTGGAGGACGCCTTCCTCACCCTGATCGGAGCCGAAGCATGAGCAAGCTCGCCGAGCCGCCCGTCGAGGTCGCCGACGGCTACCGCGCGGGCCGCACCCTGCCCTTCCGCGTCGAGCTGGTCCGGCAACTGAAGCGGCGCCGCACCCAGGTCATGGGCGGCGTCCTGTTCGCCCTGCCGCTCATCCTGCTCATCGCCTTCCAGGTCGGCGGCGAGCCGGGCGGCGGCAACCAGCGGGTGAACCTCATGGACACGGCGACCGCGTCCGGAGCCAACTTCGCCGCCGTCAACCTCTTCGCCTCCGCCGGCTTCCTGCTCGTCATCCCCGTGGCGCTGTTCTGCGGGGACACGGTCGCCTCCGAGGCGAGCTGGTCCTCCCTGCGATACCTGCTCGCGGCACCCGTGCCCCGGGCCAGGCTGCTGTGGTCCAAGCTCGTCGTCGGACTCACGCTCAGCCTGGCCGCGCTGGTCCTGCTCCCGGTCGTCGCGCTCATCGTCGGCACGGCCGCCTACGGCTGGGGCCCGCTCCAGCTGCCCACCGGCGGCACCCTCCCCACCGGCACGGCGGCCCAGCGCCTGCTGATCGTCGTCGTGTACATCATGGTGTCCCAACTGGTCACCGCCGCCCTGGCGTTCTGGCTGTCGACCCGGACCGACGCACCCCTCGGCGCGGTCGGCGGCGCGGTGTTCCTCACCATCATCGGCAGCGTCCTGGACGAGGTGACGGCCCTCGGCGACTGGCGCCACTTCCTGCCCGCGCACTGGCAGTACGCCTGGCTCGACGCCGTCCAGCCGCAGTTGCAGTGGACGGAAATGATCCAGGGCACGTCGATTTCCGTAACGTACGCGCTCGTGCTGTTCGCCCTGGCCTTCCGCGGTTTCGCCCGCAAGGACGTGGTGTCCTAACGAGCTCGTGCACGGTAACGGTGAGGCGTCGAGGATGGCGGCGGGACTCGGTTTCACCTCCGCCGCGCCGACGTCAGGTCCGCGGTCTGCTGATGGGACAGCAAACCGGCGACGGCCTGCACGGGGTGACTCATGCGCTCGCGGCGGCCGAGGCGGCGGGTCGGCGCCCGCCAGTTCTTCAGATGGGCGTTGCCGTGTTCGACCCGGATACGGCGTGATGAGTGTGCCTTGCGCTGGCGCTGCCGGTCTGCGCGCCCAGGCCCTGACAGCCGGCATCGGCGAGGATCTCCACGGCGGTGATGCCCGCGCGGCTTCCGGGCCTGGTCGGGCTGCAGAAGAGCACCCGGCCGTCCCCGTCCGTGACCACCATGGACTTGACGGCGTTCTGCTTGCTCTTACCGGAGGTGAGGTGCACGAGGGTGGTTCAGGAGCCGGTCGACGCAGACCCGGCTCACCGGCGCTGGACAGCACCGTCGCTTCCGGAGGGTCACCCACCGGTCTCGACGGGCCGCCTCCGTAGCCGCTTCGAGACGCTTCTGCAACTCTCCGTACCGCACGTTCCGGCCCCCTGCGCCGTCACAGTCGGAAGAAGCCGACGTCAACGGACCGAGGGGGCACGGACGATGGACCGGCACGAGGAGTACGGGCGGCACCAGCGGTTCCGGACACGGAAGCTGAGTGGCGCACTGCTGGCGCTCACGACGGTGGGCGGCCTGCTGCTCACCGGCTGCGGCGAGGGCGGCGCAGGCGAGGGCACCAGCGCCTCGGACAGTAGCGGCCACAACTCCGGCTTCCCGGCCCCGGCACAGCCCGAGGACCTGGACCGCGACCACGAGCACTCTTCACGGCAGCCGGCAGAGGACCACCTCTCCACCTTCGCCCTGGACGTGGACACCGCCTCCTATGCCTACGCCCGCCGCACCCTCGCCGGAGGGCGGCTGCCCGACCCGTCGACGGTCCGCCCCGAGGAGTTCGTCAACAGCTTCCGCCAGGACTACGAACGCCCCGACGGCGACGGCTTCTCGGTCACCGTCGACGGCGCCCGCACCGATCAGGAGGACTGGTCCCTGGTCCGCGTGGGCCTGGCCACCCGCACCGACGGGCGGACCGGCGAACGCCTGCCCGCTGCCCTCACCTTCGTCATCGACGTCTCGGGCTCCATGGCCGAACCGGGCCGCCTGGACCTCGCCCAGAAGTCCCTCGCCGTGATGACGGACCGGCTCCGGGACGACGACTCGGTCGCGATCGTCACCTTCAGCGACGAGGCCGAGACCGTCCTGCCCATGACCCGCCTCGACGGCAACCGGGACAAGGTCCACGACACCATCTCCGAGCTGGACACCCAGTCCTCCACCAACCTCGGGGCGGGCGTCGAGACCGGCTACGCCACCGCCGTCGAGGGCCACCGCGAGGGTGCCACCAACCGGGTCGTCCTGGTCTCCGACGCCCTCGCCAACACCGGCGACACCGATCCGGACTCCATCCTCGAACGCGTGGCGGACGCCCGCCGTGAGCACGGAATCACCCTCTTCGGCGTCGGCGTCGGCAGCGACTACGGCGACGCCATCATGGAACGCCTCGCCGACCGCGGCGACGGCCACACGGTCTACGTGTCGGACACCGACGACGCCCGCGAGGTCTTCTGCGAGCAGCTGCCGCGCAACATCGACCTCGCCGCCCGCGACGCCAAGGCCCAGGTCGCCTTCGACCCCCAGACGGTCGCCGAGTACCGCCTGGTCGGCTATGACAACCGCCGGGTCGCCGACGACGACTTCCGCGACGACGGCGTCGACGGCGGTGAGGTCGGCCCCGGCCACACGGTCACCGCCCTCTACGCGGTCCGCACCCGGCCCGCCGCCTCGGGGCACCTCGTCACGGCGACCGTCCGCTGGCTCGACCCGGACACCCGGACCCCGCACGAGGAGTCAGGCGACCTGGAGGCCCGGGCACTCCACGATGACGTCTGGGCCTCACCCGAGAGCCTCCAAGTCGCGGCGATCGCCGCGTACTTCGCCGACGCCCTCCGCCACGGTGACACCCGTCGGCCGCAACTCCCCGGCCGACCATCGCTGGAGCAACTCGCCGAGCGCGCTGAGGATGTGGCGAGGGACCGCGCGGACGAGCAACTGCACGACCTCACGGAGGCGATCAGGACGGCGGACCGGGCGTACGGGACCAGATGATCGGTTCTCCGCAGGACACTCCTGGAACTGGTCCCCTAGGGAACGAGTCTGAGGAGCCTGTTGGGTGAGCCGGGCCCGATGTTCCGAAGGACTCCGGTCGTTGCTCCGCTGACCAGAGCGCTGTGCACGGTCGCCGGGCTGGCGGTGGGGCGGGAGGTGAGGTACACGGCCGCCGCCCCTGCGACGTGGGGGGTCGCCATCGAGGTGCCGGAGAGAGTGGCCCTCGCCGTGTCACTGGTGTGCCAGCCACCGGGGATCGACACCCCGGGGGCGAACATATCGAGCGCGGAACCGTAGTTGGAGAAATCTGCCCTGTAGTCGGTGATGGTGCTGGCTCCCACGGTGAGGGCAGAACTCACTCGGGCTGGTGAGAAGTTGGCGGCATCGGCGTTCGCGTTGCCTGCGGCGACCGCATAGGTGATACCGGAGGCGATGGAGTTGCGCACCGCGGTGTCCAGCGCCGTGCTGGCGCTCCCGCCCAGTGACATGTTGGCGACCGCCGGCCGGTTGCGGTGCGAAGTGACCCAGTCGACACCCGCGATGACGCCGGCAACGCTGCCGTACCCGTCGTTGTCGAGCACCCGTACCGCAACGATCCTGGCGAGCTTCGCCACGCCGTACGTCCTGCCTGCGACGATGGTGGCGACGTGCGTTCCGTGACCGTTGCCGTCGGATGCGATGGTGTCACCGTCGATGGCGTCATACCCGTACGAGGCACGGCCGGCGATCTGCTGGTGAGTGATGCGCACACCCGTGTCGAGCACGTAGACGGTCGCGGCATTGCCCGCAGTGTTCGGATAGGTGTACGTCCGGCTGAGCGGAAGGCGGGCCTGGTCGATCCGGTCCAGTCCCCACGGCGGGTAGTACTGGGTCCCGTCGTAGTGGACCTTCTGGTTCTGCTCGACGGACGCGACGGCCGGGTCGGACGCGAAACTCCTCGCTCCGGAGGCGCCCACACGGACGGCGTAGCCGTTCAGCACGGAGTTGTAGGCCGTCTCCACCGTGGCGCCGTACTTGGTCGCCAACTGGTTGCCTTCCTCCGAGTCCGCCCTGAACCCGGCGGACTCCTTCAGTGTGACGATGTAGCTTTCGGCGATGGCGTTGGCGGAATCCTCATGGAGCACTTCTCCGGCGGCCGGGGCGGCCTCGGCGGGGAGGGCGGTACCGCACCCGATGACGGCGGCCGCGGCCGCCGCGGCGATCGCCGCGGCGATCCGCCGCCGGGCGGTGAACATTTCTCGCATCCTGAAGAGCCTTCCTCGGGCGGACCCGTGACGGTGTTCGCTGCTGCTGATCCGAGGATGGCCGGGCGCTTCATCGTCGAAATGCCCTGTTAGCACCTTTCACTCCTGATTGGAGCTGATTACCGCGTATGGTCGAACCCTGGGGCGGGGCATCCGACGACATGACCGTCACTCACAGCCAGGCCCGTGCTCGGCCGGTCGGCATGCGAAGGTCCGTCGGCCCGGGAGCGGTGCGCCGGTGAGGGGCGCGGGAATTTCCGGGACGGCGTCCGGCACCCCGAGCGGTGACCTGACGCGCACTCCGGCCCTCGCCCAACCGACGGCGACCAGCAGCATCGCCGACTGCCCTTCGGCGACCTGATCGGACGCTCATAGTGCAAGGACCCCTCAGCCTCTTCTTCACTCCTGTGGGGGAGCGAGTGATCAGCTGGGCGTGGCGGATTGCCGGGCTCACGCGCCCGTGATCACATCTCACCGAACGGCGCTAAAGGGACATTTATGCGCTGCGATCGAGAGTGCTGACCGCCTATGGGGCGATCAGCTCGATTGACATCTGGAGGACCGATGCATCATCACATGCTCCGTTCGGCGGCCACTGTGCTGCTGGCTTCCGCGCCGCTTTTCGCCGCCGCGCCCGCGCAGGCCGCTCCACAGCAGAACTTCCCCTGCTCCCTCGGCCTCCAGAAGGCCAGCAACAACGTGACCAGTACGGTCAGCGTCAGCGTTACATGCGACCAGACGCGGACCGTCGGCGTGAGACTCACGGCGGGCGACACCGAGCTTGCGAACGTCCAGAAGACCGTTCAGGCCGGTGTTCAGGAGAGCGTCACCGTCACCGTGCCCAGAGTCGAGGAGGTCTGTGCCACGCTGCAGACCGGCGGTGAGAGCGCGACGATCTGCTCCTCCTGACGGTACTCCCCAGTCGGCACCTGACTGACGGACACGGCCGCCGTCCATTCCGCGACCCTTGAGGTCTGGGTGGACGGCGGCCGACCTTGTGGGGCATGCCGCCGGCGAACTCATCAGGTCCTGAGCGTTTTCCAACCTCAGTTTGAGCAGACCAGGTGCAGGGTGAGGGCGGCCTGAACAAGGCGGGTGATGTGGGTGGTGGAGCATCGCAGCTCGCGCAGAAGCCGCCAGGCCCTCAGGGTGGCCATGGCCTGCTCGACGAGCGCACGGATCTTCGCGTGGGAGCGGTTGGCGGCCTGCTGACCAGCGGACAGCGTCTCCCATCGCTCCCAGTAGGACTCGCACTGCTCCGGGCAGCGCGGGAGATGCCCATAGCAGTCGCCCCTTGCGGGTCGGCGATCACTTGCACGTCCATGCCGTGCTTCTTGTGTGTCCCGGAGTGGAAAGGTCGGTCGGCGGCGATCCTTTCGATCGGCAACAGCGTGCGTCCAGGATCACGAACGCCTGGTGGAGGCGACCTTCACCGCCTCGGTGAGCGTCGGGGCGAAGGAGGCCGGGACGTCGACGGCCTCGGCGACGTACCGGTAGGCGGTGGTGGTGCCTAGCCGAACCCGGCAGCGAGCTGGGACAGATCGGCGCCAGCTGGGCAGGCAAGCACGCGGAATTCTCTTTCGCCCACGGGGCGTCGAATTACCGCTCCATAGAGAACGATGCACAGCAGCGGCGCCGGTTGCTTCTGGAGCAGGCTCCGCCCTGTCCGCACTGGGTGATACGGCTGTGCAGCGATGCGCAGCGTCAGCCCTGACAACGGCCGTACGTACGAGGCAATTTGGGAAGTGCCCGGACGTGCGGGCGTGGATCTGGGGTGTTCGCGACACGCGTACAGCGCGAAAGCCGGCGGCAGTGCTGCGGGAGAACTCCCGATGACGGACGACGACTACATGATTCCGGGTGAAGAGGGACACCGCCGCGGTCGCCCGGCGTCTGCGCCGACAGTCCCGGTTCTCGCAAGGTCCGCGAGGTGATTGCACTCTGTTGCTCAGACGGTGTGTCATTACTCCATTGGGTGACAGGTGTACCGTGACCTGGGAATTCTGTATTTTTTATTGCTCGCCCTTTGGGGCCAAGCGGATGAAGTTCCGGAGATGGGAACCTTCCAAGTGGTGCCTGCTTGGGTGGTGGGGCAACATCAGTTCTGTTCCTTCCAACGGGGAAGGGACAGAACGGAGATATCAAATGCGCAAGAGCATGAAGCGGGGTGCTGCCGCGACCCTCGCGGCAGTGGCCCTCCTCGCCGGATCCGCCTCCGCTGCCAGCGCCGGCGAGGAGGACTTCGACGGTCCCGTCGTCGTGGAGAACACCAACACCAACGTCAACGTCAACGACAACGACAACACGAACACGAACACGAACACGATCACGATCGACATCACTGAGGCGCTTTGATCCCTCTGGGCGGGTCGTGATCGTTTGATTCCAGTTCGACGGTCAGGGGTCTTTCTCGATTCCCTAGGGGGATCGTGGCCCTAACCTGAAAGCGCCTCTCCCTCGCGTGCGGATCAGGTGACATCCTCATCTGCCCAGGGAGAGGCGCTCCGCTTATCGGTCGCGGGGTCAGGGCATTGTGCAGCATCAAGCCTGGCTTTTCGCCGCTCGGCGGATTCCGAAAGCGAGGGAGTGGGTTGAGCCCTCAGTGCCGCACCTGCGGCAGGCCTCGCAGACGCGGTCGACGAGACGTCTGCGGCTCCCTGCGACCGCTGGGCGAACTCGGCGAAGCGACAGGTGCTGACAAGCGAACGCGCCATCGCCGAACGCCGGCCTGTCGTCCACGGCCTGCTCGGCAGGGGAGTGGCTTTCGGTCAGATCGGGGAACGCGCCGTCGCCCACGGCAGACAGGTGATGCCGCCGACGTACGTCGTGTTCGGCGCTGTGGCGGCGAAGTCCCGCCGGAACAGGTCCGGCACCGGCGTGGCGGACGGATCGAGTACGGTCGTCGTCACGCGCCTGCGCCGCCGCAGTCGGTTCGGTGGTGACCCTGGGATGGCCCCAGGCGCCGTCCCGCTCGGTGTGAATGGCCCGGATCCGCTCGGCGAGTGCCGCATCACCCCGCTCGCGCGGCTCGGGCCTCGCCATCGGCCCACCACGTTCATAAGCCGGAGCGGGCGGCCTCCAGCGTCCGTGCGCGCCTCTTCAGCTCCTCCCGCAGGACCGCCATCTCAGCCTCCAGTCCCTGCCTCGTGGCCCCGCTCACCGGGACATCCTTCGTGTTCGTGGTCGTCGGGTGGGTCCTCCCGAAGCTGCTGGAGGCACCAACTCGGCCGTCGCCGGGTCCGTCGTCAGGGCGACAGGCATGCGCAAGAAGGACCATCGTGCGCCACACCATCCGGTGACTTCTGGTCTAGCTCGAGCTGTGACGCATCGATATACACCATTTATCCATGTATACAGGTCTTGATACGAGGCCGACGTTGCGTCACCCCATCTGACCTCACTCCCGAAAGGTGCAGTAAATGAGAACCTCACCGCTGTGGCGGGTTGCCCTGGCGTCGGCGGCATCCGCTGCTGTCATCGCCGCGCCGCTGGTGGGCGCAGGCACAGCCCACGCCCAGTACCCGCCCCCTGGCCCGAGCCTGACTCTCTCCCCGGACACGGTGGAGGCCGGAGAAGACGTCAGCTTCACAGGAACCGGCTTCGCCCCCAACCAGTTCCCCGTCACGGCAGCGCTGTTCTCGAAGAAGGTCGTGCTCGGCCGGTTCCAGGCCGACAGACAGGGAGTTGTCGAGGGCACGGTGACCATCCCCGAGTGCACCAAGCCCGGCCTTCACACCTTCAAGCTGTTCGCGCACGACCCCGATCTGACCCTTCGTGCGCCCCTCGAGGTACTGCCCCCCGCCAACGGTGTCGACTGTCCCGACGACGATGGCCGCGACGACCACGACGACCACGACGGCCACGACGGCCACGACGGCAGAGGGGACCACCGCGGCCACCATGGCCAGCTTGCGGACACGGGCGACGACGACAAGACGCTGATGATGATGGGAGGTGCGGCGGCCGGGCTGGCCGCACTCGGTGGAGGCACAGTGCTCGCCATGCGCCGTCACCGCAGGTCCTGACGGAGGGACAGGTACACACCGTAGTCCGGTGACTTCGATTCCGGCACCGTGCCACAGATCCCGGAAAGCGCGGCTGACCGCAGCTGCGCTTTCCTTGGCCGGCGCCGCCTGGATCGGGGTCACCGCACTGCTGCCCCGCTTCCAACAGCTCGCGGACGCTGAAGGATCCGGAGGTCCATACTGCGGCGGTCGCCCTCGACCGCTACCCGCCCCGTGGGTGTGCCGCAGACACGTCCCTCAGTTGCAGACCGATGGGTGGCGGCGCCGGCAAACGAAGCCGTGTGCAACGGCGCACCTCCACTCGTTCCCTTGCTCCCTCTGGACGAACCGAGCCCTTCCCTTCTCTCGCCTCACTTCTCACCAGTTGTCGCCGCAGGCGCGCCGCTCTCGTCCAGATGGGCCGACACGCGCGGTGCGGGCAGTTCGCCGTATCCCCTGTAGGCGTCGTAGTCGGCGCCTTTCGGTGCCGGGGCCATGCTGAAGACGGTGCCCAGGACGCGACTGCCCACGCGCTCCAGAGCCTCGACGGAGGCACGGACCTGGTCACGGTTGGTCCTAGAGGCGCGGACGACCAGCAACGTGCCCTGAGCCAGCGGAGCGAGTCCGAGGGTATCGGCGACCGGCAGCAACGGCGCCGTGTCGGTGATCACTACTTCATAGGTGCTCGCGAGCTCATGCAGCAGTTCGCTCATCCGGGTCGAGGCAAGCAACTCGGTGGGGTTCGGTGGCTTGGGGCCACTGGCGAGCACCGCGAGCCGATCGTCGGCTTGCTGGATGACGTCCCCGACGCGGGCCTGCCCGATCAGCACGGTGGTCAGTCCGGCGTCCTGGACGAGGCCGAAGGTCTTGGCCACGCAGGGGCGCCGCAGATCGCAGTCCACCAGGCAGGTGGAGGTACCCGCCTCCGCGAGGGAGAGAGCCAGGTTCGCCGCGGTGTTGGTCTTGCCCTCGCCAGGCACCGAACTGGTCACCATGATGATCCGAGGACGATCGTCGACCTGGGCGAACTGCAGGTTCGTGCGCAGCTTCCGGAACGCCTCGGCGCGCGGGGAGTGCTGCCCCGCTGTGGTCACGAGCGGCCGTTTGGGTGCTTGCTTGTCGTACGGGATGGACCCCAGGCCTGGCAGCCCGGAGAACTCGGCGAGCGCCCGACCGGTCTTCAGGGTGGTGTCGAGAGTCTCACGCAGGATCACAAGCCCGGCCCCGACCAGCAGCCCACCGAGCACTCCGACGGCCAGGTTGAGCAACGGACGTGGCGAGACAGGGGCGGAGGGGGTGGCCGCCTTCTCGGTGATGCCCAGCGAGACGGGCGAGACGGGCGGGGGAGGCCGGCGGTCGTCGGTCTGCCTGGGGGGCGTCGGGCTGGGTGGTGTTTCCAGTTGTTCGACGACGTACGTGAAACGCCTGGCTACGGTGTTGGCGATCGCCGCGGCACGCTCGGGGACGGTATCCCGGACGCTGATGTTGATGAGCACGGTGTTGAGCGGGGCTTCGGCGCTGATCCGGGACGCCAGCTCCTCCGGTGTGGTGCGAAGCCTCAGCGCACGTACCACCGGCTGGGTCACCTGACTGGTGGTGACGATCGAGGCGTACGACTGCACACGCGCCTGGGAGAAGCTCTGCCCCTGAGTCAGCTGAACCATGTCCTCGCTATTGCGGGTAGCGACGAAGAGCTGAGTCCGCGCCTCGTAGACGGGGGTGCTCAAGCCGGTAGCGGAGCATGCGGCCCCGACACCGATCACCAGACAGACCACGGCAGTCGGCCAACGTCTGGCAAGAGCCTTCAAGAATCCTCGGAGATCCAAACTGCACCTCTCATTGAGCCAGGCGAATTGCCCGAAGATGACACACTGTTACCTTTATGTAGTGGTAAAGGTAGGGGATCGAACACCTCAGTCCGGGTAGCCACCCCAATGTCGCCCCGACAACAGCCCTGTAGGCAGGCACCGGTCTGCTGAGGGCACTTGATCCACCCTGCCGATCGAGCGCTGCACCATCTGGTGGCTTTTCCGCAGTGCGGCACGGATTCGGCAGTCATGCTCGCCGTTCGTCGGTGTATGCAGTCTTGGTCAGAGGCCGCCGCTCAAGGTCACCGTCAAGCGAGGAGTCTGCTGTGCCTGAACGCCTGCTGTTCGCTGCGGTAGCCGCGATTTCGGGCGCGCTGCTCGTCTCCTGTGCGGCGGAGGGAGCGAGGGAACACGCGGCTGCCGGCGCGGTCGCAGGGACCAGGGCAGCGAAGGCAGAGTCGGTCTCCGTCGACGGCGTGGAGCAGTTGCGCGTCATGGTGCTCGAGGTTCTTCCGCACGATCCGCGGGCTTTCACTCAGGGATTGGAAGTGGCCGGCGGCACGTTGTACGAGAGCACTGGCCTGGCCGGTCGTTCCTCGGTGCGGGCGGGCCCAATCGGCCGGCGCCCGACACGCCAGAAGGCGCTGCCCGCACCGTTGTTCGGCGAGGGCATCACCGTGGTCGGCAGGAAGCTGTGGCAGCTCACCTGGCGGAATCGGATCGCCATCGAGCGCGACGCCAGGACGCTGTCGGAGGTGCGTCGTGTCCCGTACCCCGACGAGGGCTGGGGCGTGTGCCACCAGCGGTCCAGCAATCGGCTGGTGACGAGCGACGGATCATCGCGGCTGACGTACCGGGATCCGAGAACCCTTGCGAGGAGAGGCGACGTCAACGTCACCCAGGGCGGCCGGCCGGTGACGAAGCTGAACGAACTCGAGTGTGTCGGCGAGGCGGTGTACGCCAACGTCCTGTTCACCGATCGCATTGTGCGCATCGACTCCGCCACCGGTGCGGTGACAGCGAGCATCGACGCCTCGGGCCTGCTTCGCAAGGACGAACGCGTGCACGGATCCGTGCTGAACGGTATCGCGGCCGTGCCTGGCACCGACCAGTTCCTGGTCACCGGCAAGCTCTGGCCCAAGACGTTCCGCGTGGTCTTCGTTGCGGCCGGGCGCACCGGCGACTCCAAGGGCTGAACGGCTCTGCCGTTCCAGTGAAGATCGGCGGGGCGAGCGGGAGAAAGCGCGAAACGTCGCGATCCTTCAGTGTGTCTATTCAGTCGAGGTCGTGGGCGGTTGTCATCGGTGACAGCGACGCCCTGCCGACTGTCGATCCGTCACACAAGGTGGAGCAACGCGGCGATGCACATCGTGCGGGTAAGCTACCGGATCCCTCCCCTGCAGGGCGGAATGGAGCGTCACGCCGAGCGCCTGACGCATCATCAGGTGCGGGGCGGAAACCGGGTGACGCTCTCGTTCCGGCATGGCGCGACGGTACCGGTCGGTGCCACGCGGCTGCCGTTGCGAAGGACTGCCCCGTCCCGGATGCTGGCGCCGACGTCCGACCGGCTCGCGTTCGCGGCGGCAACGGCTGCCGCGATCACGGACCTCTGCGCAGGCTCGACAAGACGTGTCGTGGACTTGGTGCACCTTCACGGCGACCACGTCGAGGCCGCCTGGCTGGGGCCCGTCTGCCGACGGCTGGGAATCCCGCTGTTCCTGACGGTCCATGCGGCACTCGCCGACCAGCATCAGTGGCTCGCCCGACGTGCCTTCCGCAGTGTGGAGGCGTTCATCGCGCTGGGGTCGGTGACCGCTGCCGGCCTTGTGGCGCGTGGCGTGGATCCGAGACGCATCCTCACCATGTCCAGCGGCCTGGAACTGTCGGCCATGCCACCTCCCGTCTACGGCCGGGCTCGTGAGCGCGGCCTGGTCGTCAGCGTCGGCGCGTTGAACCCGATGAAGAACCACGGTCTGCTCATCGAGGCGTTCCACGAACTGGCGAGCAGCCGGCCGGGGGTGCGACTCGTCATCGCAGGCGAAGGGCCGGAGCGTGACCGCCTGAGCCGGCTCGCGGCGGCGGGTCCGGGCGTCGCACTCCTCGGCCCTCTGCCCCGGCAGGAGGTCTACGACCTGGTCCGGCGAGCCGAGGTGTTCGTACTCGCCTCACGGCGACTCCCCGGAAAGGGTGAGGGCGTGCCTACGGCGGCGCTGGAGGCGCTGGCGCTCGGAACGCCCGTCGTGGTGTCCTCGGACGCCCTGCTCGATCCCGTGGTGACCGTCCGCGAGGCGTACCGGGTCTTTCCGTCCGGGTCGAGGCAGAGCCTGGTGAACACCCTGAGAACCGTGCTCGACGACGAGGCGGGCCGTCACCGGATGAGTGAACTCGGGCTGCGCGCGGCCGCGGAACTGGACTGGTCCCGGGTCGCCCGGCGCGTGGACGACTGGTACCAGGTGGCGCTGGGACGGCGGCGCGCCCTCGCCGGACACTGAAAGGAGCAGACCATTGCCGACAACCATTCCTGGGATGGTCAGACTGGCCTGGGAGCATCCCGCCAACCGCGGGCGGCGGGCCCGGGCTCTGGCCGGCATGGCCGGGTGGCAGGCCTGGAAGCGACTGGTCCGGCGGCCGGTCGACCTGTCCGTGTACGGCGACTTGTCGTTCCGTGCCTACCCCGACAGCACGCAGCCGGGGCGCTTCGTCTATTTCGGGGGACTTCCCGACTATGAAGAGATGACCTTCATGAAGCGCTATCTCCGTCCAGGGGACGGATTCATCGACGGCGGCGCCAACGAGGGAATGTTCACCTTGCTCGCCGCGCAGCTCGTGGGTCCGAGCGGAGCGGTGCACTCCTTCGAGGCCGTCCCCGCGTTCGCCCAACGGCTGCGGGACAACGTGGATGCGAATTCCCTCGGGTGCGTGACCGTCCACGAAATGGCGATCGGAACGGAGCCGGGTACGACGTCGTTCGTCATCAGGGGTACGGGCTCGCGTATCCGGACGGATGCCGACAGCGACAACACCGTGCGGGTGAGGCTCGGCCGACTCGACGACACCCTGCCCGAGCGTCCCTTCGCCATGGGCAAGCTCGATGTCGAGGGTGCGGAGCACCTGGCGCTGCGCGGCGCGGGCCGCCTCGTCGCCCGGGGCGAGCCGGCGGTGTGGATGCTCGAACTCGTCGACACGTTCCTCCGCCGCTTCGGCTCCACGGCGCGTGAGGTCCGGCGGTGGCTCGGTGACCACGGTTACGACGTGGTGCTCTACGACCCGCACGGCAACCGGCTTGTCGGAGCTCCGGATCCGCTGCGCCCGGGGCAGCCCGACGTTCTGGCGGTGTGCCGTCAGCGGCGGCGGGAAGTGGAAGCGCGGCTCACCGGCAGGGTCTGACCGCGGACAGAAAGCGAAGCGGTGCCGACGCTCGGCTCCCACCCGAAGGCGCAATCGCAGAAGTGCCCAGAATGTCTGAACCGAGAATATCGCCCAATTCGGTAAGAATGTGGCGTTCGGTTCACTGGCGACGGTCCGTGGCCGCTGATGCGGCACGGGCCGTGCCGACGGAAGGGGATCCGTGATGAGTACGGCGCACTGCGTCGAACGTGCTGTTGTGACCGGGGCGGCGGGCTTCATCGGCTCCCACCTCGTGGACGCCCTGCTGCAACGTGGGACCACCGTTCTGGGCGTCGACCGGCGTTCACCCCGTGACAACGCCATGGCGGCGGAGAACCTCGCGAGCGCGCTGGGCCGCCCGGGCTTTCGGCTGGTTCAGGGCGACCTCGTCACGGACGAGATCAAGCCATGGGTCGACGGCGCGGACGCCGTCTTCCACCTCGCCGCCATCCCGGGCGTCCGACCCTCCTGGGGGGACGGTTTCGGCGAATACGTCGCGTGCAACGTGCTGGCGACGCAACGCCTGCTGGACGCATGCGTGTCCTGCGGCGTCCCCCGCCTGGTTCTCGCCTCCTCCTCCAGCGTGTACGGGGACGCGACGGGCAAAGGGCCCCTGCACGAGGAGTGCCTCACGGCTCCGCTGTCGCCGTACGGGGTGACCAAGCTCGCGGCCGAACGTCTCGCTCTCGCCTACGCGCTCGCTCCGGCAAGCCCCACCAGCGTGGTCGCACTGCGCTACTTCACGGTGTACGGCCCGCGCCAGCGGCCGGACATGGCCATCGGCCGGATGCTGCGCGCGGTCCGCACGGGACAGCCGCTGCGGCTCTACGGGGACGGCCGCCAGCGCCGGGACTTCACCTACGTTGCGGACGCCGTCGCGGCCACCGCTGCCGCGGCGACCGCGGAGGCGACCGCGGAAGCGGTCAACGTCGGCGGCGGGAACAGCGTTTCCGTGCTCGACGTGCTCAGCCGCATCGCCGAGATCACCGGCGCCGAGGTTCCGGTGCACGGCGACACGCATCAGCCAGGCGATGTGCAGGTGACCGAAGCGGATCTCACGAAGGCGCGTGAGCTGCTCGGCTATGAACCCTCGGTCACGCTGGCCGAGGGTATCCGGCGCCAGTGGCGGTCGCTGTCCGTCGTCGCGCCGGACGACACATATGGACCGAAGGAGTCTCGATGACTTTGATCATGGACATCGCAAAAATCGATGGAGGGACGGCCCTGGACAGACTGTCTGGAATCGTTCATACGTACCCTTCCATGTGGAAGGGCACCGTGATTGACGTTGGGTGCCGCACGCGCGAACTCGAGACGGCGCTGAAAGGCCGCCAAGTGAGCTACGTAGGCGTGGACGTCGACCCTACGGCAGGAGTAGTGGCCGATCTCGGCGATCGTCTGCCGTTCGAGGACAGATCGGCAGAGGTGGTCACCGCCTTCGACGTTCTCGAGCACACCGACGACATCTACCGAGGTTTCTCGGAACTGTGCCGGGTCGCCCGAGAGGACATCCTCATCACCCTTCCCAACTGTTACGAGGTGCGCACCCGCGTCAGGCATCTGCGGGGGAAGCCCATCTCCGGAAAGTACGGACTGCCCACCGCACCGCCCGGGGACCGGCACCGCTGGTTCTTCTCCCTGGACGAGGCACGGAAGTTCGTGCGGAACTCGGCTCGCGAGCACGGATGGCGGGTCACGGACGAACGAGCCCTGATCGGACCGAAGTTCCAGCGCATCGGATGGGCAGTGTGCCGGTGGCCCAACCTCCTGTGCGCGAACTATCTCGCGCGCCTTCAACCCGGTCGGTGAAGGGCCGCGGTCCGGCGCGGCGCCTCGTCCTAGAACCAGCGCCGCACCGCTGTGCCGTGATCGCCCATAGGGCGTTGCATCGGATCACCCGGAACGAGGTCGGTGACAGGCAGCGATCAGAGAATCGCCTCGAACATCTCGGCAACGCGCTCCGGTGAGAACTCCTTCTGCGCGCGCCGTCGCAGCAGCAGGCCCATGGCACACCGGTCGGCGTAGGGCCTGTCCATCACGGAGCGGACATGGGTGGCCAGCGCGTCAAGGTTGCCGACGCGCGCCACGTAGGGGTAGCCGGCTCCAACTACGTCGGCGGACCCCCCTGCATCAGTCGTCACGACAGGTGTACCGCAGGCCATCGCCTCCAGCAGAACCCGCGGGAAGCCTTCCTCGTAGCTCGGCATGACGACGCAGTCCGCCGCCGCGTACAACTCGGGCAGGTCGCGATTGGGGACCGCACCCAGCAGCAGCATCCGCCCGTCCAGCGCGGGGTCCGCTGCCTCGCGGGTCAGAAGGGGCCGGTCAGGGCCGTCTCCGACGACGATGAGCCTGACACGTGCACCGCGCGGATCTTCGGCGCCGGAAAGAAGAGCCTTGAGCAGCGGCGCGAGGAGGCGGGTCCCCCTTCGGAACGACAGTCGATGGACGAACAGCAGGATGAACTCGCCTTCGGACCAGCCAAGCCTCGCTCGTGCCTCGGCCCGTGCTTCAGCGGACAGGGGAGAGAACCGCTCGGTATCAATGTCGTTGTAGAGAAGTCGCATCCTGTGCCGTGGCACGCCCCAGAGACCAGCCATGCGCGGGACCATGGTCTCAGGGCCGGTGACCAGGCAGTGCACCAACCGTGCCGTCACGAGGTTGACGGCATGTTGGCCTCTCTGCCGCAACGACGTGCGCTGCCCCGGTTCTCGCAGTTCGGCGAGGCCGCTGCGCCACAGCAGGATGCGGTTGCGGTACAGCGGGTAGGTCAGGATCAGGACGATCACGAAGAGCGTGGAGTAGCGCAGAAAGTAGGTCCGGTAGCCGGCGCGGGACAGGCGGTGGACGGTGAGTGCAGTGCCGATCATCCGGCCGACCCGGCTCCGGCCGGGGACGCGCATCAGGAGTCGGACCCCGGCGAGCCGTGCCGGCGGAGTGCCGCGCTCCACGGCGACCGCGACATCGACGCGGTTCCCCAGAGCTGCCAGCAACGCCGGGATGTGCGCGAAGTGTTCGGACTCGTCCTCGGACAGATGAGGGATGACGTAGACGAGTCGCGGACGCGAGCCGGACATGGCGGAGTCCGGTTCGCCGTCCGTCCTGCCCTGCGTCACGTCGGCCATCTAGACCACCCGCTGGAGTTGTTCAGTGCGCCGCTGTGGAACGCCCGGCAGCCTTACCGCGCCAGTGATCTTCCTGGAGTCGAACAGGAAGGCCGGGCGTTGACGGTGGTGCCCGCAGAAGTCCAAAAAGGCCCTGCTGCAGTTGACGTCGTCGCTGGCGAAGACGCCGCCCTGGGCCATCCTGGGCCAGGCCTGCCCGTACTCGAACAGCTGCGGAAGGTACAGATGGTCGCTGTCGTGGAAGAAGAAGTCGATGGATCCCACGCGCTCCAGCGCCTGACCGAAGCTCGCCGCGGGATCCTTATGGTTGAGGATCTCCAACTGCCACTGGGGGTGTTCGCCGACCAACCGACCGGCCGTGTGGTTGATGTCAAAGCTGTGCAGCACCCCTGAGCCATTGCGCTCGAGTGCGGCGAGGATCAGCCAGGAGGATCGACCGTCGGCCACACCGGTCTCCACCACGGACTGAGGCCTCAGCAGCCGGCTCAGTCCGTACAGCACCGCGCTGGTCTCCGCCTCCACGCCGTGAGTCCGGGGGTAGCAGAGCGCCGTGTCGGCGTAGCGGGCGGCCAGTCCCTCGGTGACCTCCTGGTACTCGTCCAGGACACCCGCGATCTCGGTCGCGTCCCAGCCCAGGTCCCGCAGGAATGTCGCCGCCGATGTGGTCAGCTTGCCTCCGGAGCAGGTGAAGTCCATGACGCTCGGCGGCGTGTACCGCCGGATGCCGGTTCCGAGGGTGCGCATGGCGACGTACCCACCCAGCACTGACGCGACAGGCCTCAACCCGGAGTGCCTGACCCAACGACGAACGGTCGATACTCGGCCCACGGCGCCCTCCTCAGGGTTACGTAGTGTCTGCGCCACATAACGTATCGGTTCATATCGGGTTTATCGCCTCAACACGGGGTCCTGAAAGTCGGTTCGGTACGGACGGATCCGGAAGAGTGCGGCCTTCAGTGCCGCGTCCGGGCGCGGATTGCCCCTTCCCAGCATGTCTGAACCGGAAATATCGCCTCCAGCGTTAAGAATGGGCTGATTTCTCGGCGAAGATCGCCCACGACTGCGCGGTGCAGCGGGGTCGCGACGAAACGGAGAGTGCTCCATGACTACGGGGGAACGCGTGGAACGCGCCCCGACTGGTGGAGGCATGAGAGCAGGAGCAGCGACGGACATGCGTATCTTCCTCGATGTCGGCGGTCACTACGGCGAGACCCTCGACGTCGCCCTGGACCCCAGATGGGGCTTCGACAAGATCTATTGCTTCGAGCCGGCCGAGCCCTGCCGACGCATCCTGCGCGGCTTCCGCGACACCAGACTGCAGCTCGTGCCCGCAGGGCTGTCCAGTAAGACCGGAGAGGCGACCCTGTACGGCACAGGCCTGCTGGGGGCCAGCGTGTACGCCGACAAGGAGCAACGCGCCGCGTACGTCCAGGCGGAGACCATCACCCTGGTGCGGGCCAGTGACTGGCTGTCGGCGAACACGAGTCACGGCGACGAGATCTATCTGAAGCTCAACTGCGAGGGCAGCGAGTGCGACGTACTCGAGGACCTGCTCGACAGCGGCCTGACCGAGCGGCTGAAGAGCATCTACGTGGACTTCGACGTGCGGAAGATCCCGAGCCAGGTCCACCGGCAGGAGACCGTCGAGCGGCGGCTGCGCGAGCGGAACCTGCACTTCGTCACTCCGGACGCCCTGGCCGGCCCCGGTGGCAGTGGCACGGTGAGGAAGTGGTTGACAGTGGTGAGCAGCCCGCGGAGCACGAGCGGTCCGGCAGCGGTGCGCTACCGTCTCGGGCTTCACCGGCCGCCGTACGTCTGGGCGGTCTCCGTTGCCCGAAAGGCTCTGCCGAGGTCCGTCTACGAGCAGGCCGCACGACGTGTCGGCGTTCAGGCACGTAGGCGGGCCAGGGCGCACCGCGGCTGAGGCCGTCGAAGGAACCAGCAGGCTGGTGGCGTTTCATAAGGGGTTGGTGCCGTGAGGTGGCTACGGGCATGCGCCAACATTCCCCCTCGGCTGCGCGGCGCGCGCATCGGAACCGGTGCCTACGTCTCTCCGCGGGCAGTGCTCCAGGAACATGACCGCATCGCCATCGGGGAGCGGACTCTCGTCGGCCGCCACGTGGAACTGGTCCCGCAGGGCGGCTCCATCACAATCGGCAGCGATTGCTCACTGAACAACTATGTCGTTCTCTACGGCGCCGGCGGGATCACTGTGGGGGACGGGTGCCGCATCGCGACGGGCGTCGTCATCGTCGCCTTCAATCACGGGGTCGACGATCTGACCCTCCCCATTCGCTGCCAGCCGATCACGGCCCGGGGCGTCGTCGTCGAGGACGACGCGTGGATCGGGGCACGCTCGATCCTGCTGGACGGTGTGACCGTCGGATCGGGCAGCGTGATCGGGGCGGGGTCGGTCGTCACGCGCGACGTCCCCGCGTACGCCATGGTGGCGGGCAACCCAGCGCGCGTGCTACGTCGCCGCGGCGTATCGCGGTGGACGGCAGTCCCTACGCCGGAGTCCGGGCCGTGACATGGCGATAGAGGCGTCCGAGCGCCTCCAGGTTGGTGGAGAAGGAATGGACGGCGAGAACTTTCCGGCGTACGGCGGCCAGGTCCTCCGGCCGGGGTGGGGACGCCGCCACACGGAGCAGACCCTCGGCGAGCGCCCCGGCGTCGGGCGGGACCAGTGCGACGCCAGGCCAGCCGGACACGGCAGCCGGAATGCCCCCGACACGGGTCGCCACGACGGGGACGGCCGCGGACGCCGCTTCCAGCAGGGTTCTAGGCAGCCCTTCGTCCCTCGACGAGATGACGAAGAGGTCGGCACGCGCGTACTCCTTCCGCACGTCGTCGATGCCGCGCGTCCCGAGGAACGTGACCCTGTCCGCCAGGCCGAGCCGTTCGGCAAGGGCCACGAGCCTTGCCTTCTCGGGACCGTCACCGACGATACGCAGCCGGGCCGTCGGAACCTTCTCGACCAGCGTGGCCAGCGCCGTCAGGAGGATGTCGTATCCCTTGGACGGCACGAGCCTGCCAATGGCGAGGAGGGACAGACCGGGGCCGGCCAGCGGCGGACGACTGCGCACCGGCGGATCCTCCCAGACCGGCTGGAGCCGCGGCGGAACAAGAGCGGACGGGACGCCGCGCTGCGACAACGCGTCGGCCATTGACTGGGCTACCACTCTGCACTCGGTGGCCCGGCGCGCGAATGCGAGGACGGCCCGCTCCAGGACAGCTTTCCGCCAGCGGCCGAGAGAGGCGACCGGCAGGCCGAGATAGTCGCCGTGGACGTCCATGAGCCAGGGGCGCCTGACAACCAGTGACACCGTCCAAGCCGCCAGCCAGCCCCAGGGCTCCGCCCCGTTGAGGACGACGGTCTCGCCCCGACGTACGGCCGCCCGCGCGAAGCGCACCCCGAGACGGACCGATCCGGCGACCCAGAACAGGGACTGCGGCCCCGGGCGGCGCGGTCGCCGTACCACGTGCATCGAACCGCGGTCGCACTCCAGGTGCGGGCCCGCCCAGATGCACCAGGCGTGACCGAGCCGGTCGGCCAGCGCGTCCCACGACCGGAAGTCGGCGGAGTCCTCCAAGCCCGGCTGCCGGTGGCCCGAAATGGTCACGACGGTGATGTGCTGCCCTTCCACGCGGGTGGAGTGGGTCGCCATCAGACGTCCCGGAGCCGGTAGCCGGACAGCAGCGGCGGCAGCTCCGCGGGGGTGAGCCGCGACCAGGCGTCGAAGGCCGACAGGCACGGTACGAAGGGGTCGCGTCCTTGAGCGTACGTCGGGTGGTCGAAGTCGAAGAACCGGACCGTCACCCTGTGTTCGGCGAATACGTCGAGGTCGAGGTAGTCGCGTCCTGAGGGGCCAGCGAGGTATTCGTCGGCGCCTACCGCCCGGCACAGGTTGACGATCAGTTCGGACTTGGTTCCTGTGGCGTGGAGCTCGGAGGAGCGCACCATCGGGACCTTTACGTCGAACTGCGACAGCAGGTAGTCGGCGAGGTCGAGATTGAGGTCGGCCAGCAAGCCGCCAGGCGGTGCCGCGTCGATCACCGACAGCAGGTCCCCGACCCGGTCCGCCGAACGGGTTCCGGACACCGCCTGGATCAGGCGTCCACGGTAGCGCCGACGCCAGGAGGGCACCTCGCACATCCGCACGTCATGGATCAGAGTGCCGAACGGCGCGGTCACCGGCACGGTCAGCCACGTGGGCTGTCCGTTCACCAGGACCCGGTTGCGGTTCTGGAAGTAGTTCTTCCGGTATGGCACCGAGTCGAGGATGATCCACAGATCCGACGCGGCGACCTTGGCCAGGAGACCGAGCCACGGCAGGTGCTCGGGCTGGTGGATGGTGACCCTCATACGAGCGCGCCTTCCAGCCGCGACACCTCGAACGCCTCTCCGTACCGGGCACGCATCTCGTAGCCGCGGTACCGGGAGCGAGCCTCGACGCCCTCGATCCACTGCTCGCCGTACTTGGCGTACTCCGACTTGTGCTGGCGTAGAGCCTGCAGCTTGTTCTCGATGGTGTCGTCGATGTTGATGTAGAGCTGTGGGCGGAAGCCGACGTAACTGCGTCCTGACGGAGTGATGGGCTCGTACATGACGACGGAGTTGTAGTACCGGCTCGCCGCGATGGTGGCCAGTGCGGTGTTGGCGTGAGACCGGTGGGTGTCGAACGGCCAGTGCGTGAAGACCATCGTAGGCCGGAACTCGTCGACGACTTTGTTGATCGATTCCACGACGGTCGAGTGGTTCTCCACGTCCTTGGCGGGAAACGACAGGACATCGATCTCCTTGACCCCGAGTGTCGCGGCGGCTTCCCGACCCTCCGCCACTGCCACATCGGCGTCGCGGAAATGGCTTCCGTCATAGCTGGTGTAGTCCGATGGGCTCATCACGAGAAAGCGCACCTGTGCTCCCGCCGTGACGAGGCGGGCGGCCGTGCCTCCAGCCGCCAGTTCGATGTCGTCGAGATGAGCCCCCACGAACAGGCTGCGCTCGAACATCGGGTTGCTGCAGAACATCATGTCTTCCTCTCGCGAAACGACCACCGACGGAGTGCGGTGCCGGTCGCCAAGAACAACTTGCCTTCTGGCGTGGTGCTGGTGACACGGAACCCCGCACGTGCGTAGAGAGCGAGCGCCGATCGGTTGCGCGGGTCACAGACGAGGGTGACGAGGCCGGGAGCCTGCGCCAGGAGCCGGCCGAGCAGCCCGGAAGCGATACCGCCGCCCCGGTGGCATGGGGCGACGGCCACGCGGTGAATGTGCACGCCTTCAGGACGTCGGGAGGCGATCAGGAATCCGACCGGTTCCCCGGCCACCGTCGCGACTAGACTCAGCTCCCGTTTTCCGGGCAGGTCCAGGGAGAAGTTCTCGGCCTGCCACGGCTCATCGTCGTAGTAGCTGCTCGCTTGGTGCACGCGCTGTTCCAACCCGACGAGCGGCACGAGCAGTTCGTCCATCACATCGCCAAGGCGATGCAGTTCCCTGGCGGGCCGCCGACTGGCAGCATGTCGATCTGTGCTGTGCATCCGAGGCCCCCGGGCTCGCGGCGTTCGCCTCAGCATCACACTGCCAGGAAGCGCGACGACGCCGACGAGCCGCTGTGGAAAGTCGATGCACCCCAACGGCGTACGAGCACGTCACGGCGGATTCCAGGGGCTGCCGGATCACGCCCCGGGTCCCATGCGACGGAGGACCGGTTGTCTCTCGAGTTGACGCACCCCGCCCGGAGTCTCGGTGGCCGACCTCGACCGATACGCCGGCGCAGGTCCTTTCATGCGAACCGACGCGGCCGGGTCGGTGACCATCACCGGAGCGACGCCGTCCGGGGTGGCGGCTGACCTGACACAGGCCGCCACCACCAGGCCGAGGAGCCCCCAGCCCACGCCCGGAAAGGCGCCCGTGGTGTTGAACCAGACCGCCACCGTGACAAGCACGGCACGGGTGAGCCGGTCGCTGGAGCGCCATGCACACCACAACACGAGGAGGAAAAGCCCCAGTCCGACAACACCCAGGAAGACAGCGATGTCCAGGTACACGTTGTGCAAACCCAGCAGATCCGTCCGCCGGTAGGCGTCCACCAGCGCCTGGCTGTCCCCCTCCGACCACCCCCCGCCGATCAGGGGGTTGGTCGATGCGAAGGTGGACCAGAAGGACTGGGCCTGAGTGGTGTGCACATAGATGGTCACGTCCAGGTCGGGTCGGATCCGCGGAACCACGAGACAAGCAACGATCGCCGCGCAGGCGATCGTGAGCGGGTGGACCAGGCCCTTTTCGCCGCGCTGAGTGCGCAGGCGCCGGCCCAGGCTGAGCACGGCCAGTCCGGTCAGCGCGGCGGCCGATGCGATGATCCCGCGTGTTCCGACCAGCCCCCACAGGCCGCTCAGAACGAGCAGTGATCGGGCCGACTTGCTGGTGGCCGCGGCGCCGAGGACCACGAGTACGGCAGCGACCAGAGCCACCTCGTTCGGTCCGCCGGGCAGCCCTGACCAGCGGATGTGGGTGTCCCCGACGAAGGGCACCGTCGCGAGCACGCCCAGCAGCGCCCAGCGCGCGGTGCGCCACAGGCCGAACCCGCGGGGCAGGAGCAGCCCCACTGCGGTGCCCGCCAGGACGGGCTCCACGATGCGCAGAAAGGTCACGGTGCTCTCGGTGGCGCTGCCCAGCATGCCGCGAACCAGCCCGTAGAGCACGAACGCGGCGACCGCTCCCAGGACAGGCATGCCGCGGTGATGACGGACTCGCAACAGCGCTGCCAGGCCGAACAACAGGAGGAAAGCATCGCCCAGATATACGTCGGCTCCGCCCAGCTCGCCGAGGTGCGGCCAGGCCGTCGGGCTGATGACCAGCACGACGGCGGTCATCAGGACGAGCAGTCCGGGCGGGGCGATCACCATGAACAGCACCACCGCCGGGGGGAGCAGAACGCTGATGGCGATTTCGGCCCGCCCCGCGCAGACCAGAGTGACGAGCAGTGCCGAAGCGACAAACCCGGCGACGTACAAAGCGACTGTCGTGACTGCGGTCCGCCTCACTGGGGCCCTTCCGTGATCCGTGCCAAAGGCATCACACGTGGATCGTCTGTCTCTGGCGATCTGACAAGGCGCAGGCGAAAGCGGCGCCTTGGGCATTCTGGCGCCGGAACGGTCTAGGACGGGTCGACCGGCACGCGGACGTGTAGGCCATAGGCGTGCACTCATCCGGCGGGCGGCGCGTCGACGTCGTCGCTCCGCCCCCTCAGGTCACCATGAGCGCTCGTCGGGGGGCATGCATCGGTGCCCGACTCAACGGTTGGCCAGGAGCGCGGTGAGGCTGCATGGTGATTGCCCGAGGTCCCACCACCGACGCCGGTCCCTCCAGAATCCGGGTGATGAGAGTCATCGCCCGGATGAACGTGGGCGGCCCGGCCCTTCAGGTCTCCACGCTGATGCGCAGACTCGACAGCGAGGTGTTCGACCAACGCCTGTACGCAGGGTTCGTCGGCCCGGACGAGGCCGATTATGTGGATCATCGGGCCCGGGACATGCCGGTCTGCCGGGTTCCCACGCTGGGCCGCGCCGTACGGCCGGCCGACGACCTGCGCGCGCTGTCAGCACTGGTCGCCGCCATGCGCCGGTTCCGGCCGCACATCGTGCACACGCACACCGCCAAGGCGGGAGCACTCGGACGTGCTGCAGCCGTGCTCGCAAGGGTGCCGGTACGTGTGCACACGTTCCACGGCCACCTCCTGCACGGCTATTTCCCGCCGGCGAAAACCCGTCTGGTGATCCAGGCCGAGCGCGGTCTGGCAGCCGTCACCGACCGGCTCGTGGCGGTGGGGCGCAGCGTCCGTGACGACCTCCTGGCCGCCGGCATTGGCCGGCCCGGGCAGTACGCCGTAGTGCCCCCCGGCACCGCACTGCCCGTACCTCCCGGGCGCTCGGAGGCACGCAGGAAGCTCGGCGTCCCGGAGGACAGCCTCGTCGTGGCGTACGTCGGGCGCGTGACCAGGATCAAGCGGCCCGACCGGTTCCTGGCGGTGGTCCGCGGGGTGCGTCGCGCCGTGCCGACCGCCCGATTCCTGGTGTGCGGGGACGGAGACCTGCACGGCGATCTGGAATCGGCCGCCGATCTCCGGGACTCGCTCCATCTGCTGGGCTGGCGCACCGATGTGGAGACCGTCTACGCCGCCTCGGATGTGGTGCTGCTCACCTCGGACAACGAGGGCATGCCGGTCAGCCTCATCGAGGCCGCAATGTCCGGAGTGCCGAGCGTGGCCACGAACGTGGGCAGCGTGGCAGAGGTGGTCCGGGAGGGGACGACCGGGCTGCTGGCCGGCCTCGACGCCGATGAGCTCACCCACCACACCGTCGGGCTTCTCCGCGACGAGGAGCTCCGTCGTCGGATGGGGGAGCAGGCCCGCGCCTGGGCAGCACAGCAGTTCGGGGCCGAGCGCCTGGTGCGGGACACCCACGATCTCTACGCCTCCATCGCCGTCGCGCGTGGCTGGTGGCCGGCCCCCCTACCGAAAGGTGCGAACCGTTGAACGTTGTGGTGACCGGAGGAGCCGGGTTCATCGGAGCGAACCTGTGCCGCGAGCTGACCTCCCGCCCTTCCATCGGCAAGGTCGTCGCTCTGGACGACTTGAGCACCGGGGCAGCGGTCAACCTCGCGGGCACGAACGCGGAACTGGTCGAGGGCAGCATCCTCGACCGCGACCTGCTCGACGATGTGGTCGCCGGGGCCGACGCCGTGGTCCACCTGGCCGCGCGACCGTCCGTGCCGCGCTCCCTGGCGGATCCCTTGGCCAGCCATGAAGTCAACGCCACCGGAACCATGCGCGTACTCGAAGCGTGCCGCCGCAGGCACACCCACCTGGTCGCCGCATCGTCGTCATCGGTGTATGGCTCGGTCTCCGACCTGCCCAAGCACGAGGGCCTGCCGACCCGCCCGCTGAGCCCCTACGCTGCCAGCAAGGTCGCAACCGAGTCCTATGTGCTCGCGCACCAGTCGGCCTTCGGCCTTCCTGCCCTTGTGTTCCGCTTCTTCAACGTCTACGGCCCGCTGCAGCCCGCCGGACACGCCTACGCGGCGGTCGTTCCGTCCTTCGTCGACGCGGCGCTGCGAGGAGAACCGCTGACGGTCTTCGGCGACGGCCATCAGACCCGCGACTTCACCTACGTCGGTACGGTCGTGCGGGTGCTCGCCGACGCGGTCCTGCGCAGGGTCACGTACGCGAACCCGGTCAACCTGGCCTTCGGCACCCGGGTCAGCGTTCTGGAACTGGCGCATCACCTGGCCAAGACGCTGGAACTGGCGATCGAGATCCGCCACGAGGCACCGCGCCGCGGCGACGTGCGTGATTCCCAGGCCGACGACAGCGCGCTGCGTAGTCTGTTCACGGGTCTCGCGGCGGTTCCGCTGGAACAGGGACTGTCGGAGACCGTCCGGTGGTTCCGCTCCCTGCCGACGTATGCGTAGGGAGTCCCCGTACGGAGCGCAGGCATCGTCCCGGCACCGGCAGTCGGTCCGCTGACCGCCGGCGGCTGCTCCTCCCGGCATCGGTGGGCACGTCGCTGAGCCGACCGGGTCGCCCTCGCGGGACACGAGGGCGTACCCGAGCAAGGTTCTCTCGACGGCATCGACCCCGACGACGTCCCTTTCGACCTGGATGTGCTGGTTCGGCGGCCTCGGACCGACGCTGTGTCCCCCTCAGGCGTTCGGGTCAGCATCGGGTACCAGCCGAACAGCGGCAACACCCGGGGCGGCGCCGGGAGTGGCCATCGCCCGGAGGAGAAACCACAGGACGAGGAACCAGCCGACCGCGCTCAGTGACAGCAGGACCAGCGAACCCCATGCGAAGGCCAGCATGCTGCACATCGCAACCGCGCAGACATGGATGACGCCGACCAGCAGCCCGAGCTGACAGAGGGCCTCGGCGGTGAGAAAGACCAGCCTGACGCCTGGGAACCCAAGAGCCGAGGGCAGCACCTTGGACCAGACCACGGTGCCACGCAGCGCGGCCCCGGCCAGCATCACCGCCGCCGCCGTGGACAGCACCGTGTATTCGGAGCCGTAGACCAGGCCGAGGAGCAGGCTGAGGAGGGGAGCCGCGATCACCACGGCGACCAGTGCGGTGCTTCCAATGAGGGCGCTCGACCGGAGGATGTCACGCATCACCGTCGCATGGCACCCATGGGCTGCGGCCCGTGCCAGGCGCGGGTGAAGCTGTGCCGCCACCGGGTTGACGAAGCTCCCGAAGAGACGGCCCGGGGCTCCGGCGATTTTCAGGTACGTGACGAGGGCGGGACCTCCGAGCAGACCGGCCAGCAGGGAGGCGCCGCTGTCCGCGGCCAGGGCGACGGATTGGGTCGCCGAACTCTTCACCAGGAAGGGAACCATTCCCGGTGGCGTGGGGACGGCGCCGTCGCAGGGCGGGCCACACGCCCGGTACACCTGCCGCCAGGCGAGCAGCGTGAAGACCACCGTGGAAACCAGACCGCTGATCGCGGTCGCCACCAGGTAGCCGACGACGCCGGCCGCCACCAACGCCGACAGCGTCGCCAGGCATCCGAAGACGGCGAGCACCAGACGAACCACTCCGAGCCGCGAGAGTTGGTCGGCGATCGCGAAGCCGACCGAGGCGCTCCCCATGGGCGTGACCGCTCCCGCTGCCAGCAGGGCCGGCACGAGGAGCGTGAGCCTTTCGGCGGAGATCCATCCGATGGCTGCGGCAGCCAACGCCGCAACCACACCCACGACCGTTGCAATCAGTCCCGCCGCTAGGTCCAGCCGGAGAAGCCGGCGGTACAGTCGGGTTCCGCGGCCGGAGCCGTGACGTTGTTCCATGGGGACGAACCGCTGCTGGGCGTCTTCGAAGCGGGGATCCCACAGCAGGAACCAGATCGATGCCATGGCCTGGACCAAAAGCACCTCTCCCGCCCCCGTGCTGCCGACCTGCCGGACCAGCACGGCTGTGGTGGCGAACGACACCGCCGCCTCGACCTGGCTGGCCGCGGTGAGTGAGCCGAACGTCCGCAGGTGCCGTTTCCAGCGGTGGAGCCCTGCCCAGCACCTCGCGCGCGTCTGGTGGTTGGCCCCGCAGTGGCGCCCGTGCGTCAAAGCCCCTTCACCTGCCGCTGCACCTCCTGGCAGCCCGTACGCGGTCAGAGAATCTCGACACGCTCGCCCCGGCAGCGGTTACGCGTGTCGAAAACGTACGCCCCGGCCCGTTCGACGAGTGCATAGTCGAAGGCGTCGTGGTCGGTCGTCACCAGGACCACGTCGGCGGTCCGGATCTCCGCCTCGGTGAGCTCCACCCGGGTGATGTCCGGGGGAACGAGATACGAGTCGGTGTGCGGCTCCGCCACGACCAGGTGGGCGCCGAGAGCGAGCAGCGACCGGGCGATGACGAGGGCGGGCGACTCTCGGATGTCGCCGGTGTTCTTCTTGTAGGACAGGCCGAGTTGCAGCACGCGGGAGCCATTGACCGACTTGCCGCGCTTGTTCAGCCCGTGTGTGATCCGCCGGACGACGTGGTCGGGCATGTGGTCGTTGATCTCGTTGGCCAGGGTGACGAACCGGACGTCCTGCCTCAGCAGTCTCTTGACCTGCCACGACAGATAGGAGGGGTCCACCGGCAGGCAGTGTCCGCCCACACCCGGCCCGGGACTGAACGGCATGAAACCGAACGGCTTGGTACTCGCGGCCTCGACCGCCTCCCAGATGTCCGCCCCCAACTGCCTCGAGATCATGGCCATCTCGTTGACCAACGCGATGTTGACGTGTCGGAAGGTGTTCTCCAGCAGCTTGGTCAGTTCGGCGGTGCGGCACGAGCTCACGGGCACGGTGCGCTCCACGATGGAGGCATAGAAACGCTCGATGCTGCCGAGCGATGCCTCGTCGATCCCCGAGATCACCTTGGGCGTGTTCTCCAGGTGCCAGTCGGGGTTCCCGGGGTCGATGCGCTCCGGGGAGTAACCGAGGTGGAAGTCCCGACCGGCCTCCAGCCCGCTGCCCGCCTCCAGCAGCGGCCGCAGCAGGCACTCGGTCGTCCCCGGGTACGTGGTGGACTCCAGGATCACGGTGGAGCCGGGGCCGAGGTGGGGGGCGATGCTTCGACCGGCGCACTCCACGAAGCCCAGATCGGGTACGCCCTCGCGCAGCGGGGTCGGCACGGTGATAACACAGACGTCGACACTGTCGATCGTCTTGTAGTCGGTGGTGGCGTGGAAGAGGCCGCTGTCCGCCGCTGCCGCAAGGCTCGCGCTGTCGACGCCCTCGATGTATGAGTCGCAGGCGCCCAGGCGCTTGACACGCAACTCATCGGTGTCCACGCCGATGACGGAAAAGCCGGCTTCGACGGCCCGCATGGCCAGTGGCAGACCCACGTACCCCAGGCCGACAACGACCAGCTTGCTTCCGCTCGTACGGCTGCTCTGACGCACTCATCACTCCGATTTTTTTGCAACCGCCATTATGTCAAGCCAATTTGATACACATACGGCCGCTTCGATCGGCATCTGCTGTGCATGTCTGGCTCGCATCACTCTAATTCCGTAACGACAAGACGCGTCGAAGGGCGTCAACATGGCGTGACGATGTTTCAATTACGGCTGCCGATCGCATAGGTGAACGTTGGCTCGGTGATGCGACCGAGCTCTGCCAGGGGACCGAGACCCACCATCCGAACCGGAGTGACGGCGCATGGAACATTGTTCGAAATACCTGGTTACTGGCGGGGCTGGCTTCATCGGCTCCCATCTCGTCGACGCACTGCTCGCCGAGGGGCACCGCGTGGTGGTTCTCGATGACCTTTCCACCGGGCAACCGGGAAACATCGCCCGGGCGGAGGCGAATCCGCTTTTCCGCTTTGTGCGCGGCTCCGTTCTGGACGCACCGCTCGTCGACAGGCTGGTGCAGGAGTGCGAGACCGTCATTCATCTGGCTGCCGCCGTAGGGGTAAAGCTCATTGTCGAACAGCCGTTGACATCCTTCATCACGAACACGAAGGGCACTGAAACAGTCATCGAGTCCGCGCATCGGCATGAACGCAGGATCCTGATCGCCAGCACGTCGGAAATCTACGGAAAGAACTCCTCCGGACGGCTGACCGAGACCTCCGACCGCATCCTGGGCAGCCCTTCCGTGGCCCGCTGGTCGTACAGCACGGCCAAGGCGGTGGACGAGATCATGGCCTGCCTCTACCACCGTGAGCGGGGGCTGCGGTCGACCGTGGTCCGGTTCTTCAACACCGTGGGGCCCCGCCAGAGTCCGGCGTACGGGATGGTCATCCCACGCTTCGCCCGGCAGGCGGTGCGGGGGGAGCCCCTCACGATCCATGCGAGCGGCCGTCAAAGACGCTGCTTCCTGCATGTCGCCGACGCCGTCGCGGCCTTGCTGCTCCTGCTGGAACGCCCGGACGCGGAAGGACAAATCTTCAACATCGGCGCGGACGACGAGATCAGCATCCGGGAGCTCGCCGACCGGATCATCACCCAGGCCAAGAGTGTCTCCCTGGTGGAGCATCTGTCGTACGACGACGCGTACGGACCGGGCTTCGAGGACATGGAACGCCGGGTCCCGGATACCACGAAGCTTCGCGCCCTGACCGGCTGGCGGCCTCGGCGTACGCTCTCCGACATCCTCTCGGACGCGATCGCGGACGCCCGTGCCGAATGGCACGGGCGGCCGCCGGCGACCGTACCGGCGGCGTTGGAGCACTCGGGACAGCGTGTCCCGCCGGCCGGCACACCCGTTTCCGAGACCGCCCTCGCAGCACCATGGCCGGCGTGAGTTCGGCGCTCTGGATGGCGGGAGCAGGTGCTGCGGCGCTGCTGCTCGCACTCGTGCTGACGGAGCCCTTGCGGCGCTTCGCCGTGCTCCATGGGATCACCGACCGGCCCAACGCCCGCAAGGCGCACACCCGGCCGACGCCCTATCTGGGCGGTGTCGCGGTCGCGGTCGCCACCCTTACCGCGGGTACGGCCGCCGCGCTCGCCCGCAGTGTCCTCGACCCGGCTCTCGCGGTGCTGCTCGGTTGCGGGACGATCGTGTGTGCCCTCGGGCTCATCGACGATCTGCGCCAGCTCGGCCCGGGCATCCGGCTGTGCGTCGAGACATCGGCTGCCGCGACGGTGGTCCTGGCAGGGGGGCATCCGACGCTCTTCGGCAGCGCGATCGACGCGGTGCTCGCCGTCCTGTGGATCGTCTTCATGACGAACGCATTCAACCTGCTGGACAACATGGACGGCGTGGCTTCGTCGCTGTGTGCCGTCATCGGCGGGCTGGTATGCCTCACCGTCGCGTCCGACGGCCCGGGTGTAGTGGTGGCGGCCCTGGCCGGAGCCTGCCTCGGTTTCCTCTTTCACAACCGGCACCCGGCACGCATCTTCCTCGGGGACGCGGGGTCGCTCTTCCTCGGCTTCACGCTGTCCTCGGCGGTGCTGGTGCTCCACCGGGGAGCCGACGGCCTGGCCGGTCCCGTCGCCCTTCTGCTGGCCACGCTGATCCCGACGGTGGACACCACCCTGGTGATGACGTCCCGCTACCGCGAGTCGAGGCCGCTGCTGCAGGGCGGCACGGATCACATCACCCACCGGCTGCGCCGGATGGGGATGACGGTCCAGCAGGTCGTACGTGTCCTCTGCGTCGTCGCGGCGCTCGGCTGCCTGTGCGGAGCGCTCGTGACGCACGGGGCGGTCGCTCCAGGGGTCGCGCTTGTCGCGGCCGTCCTGGTGGGCGCCGCAGCGGTCCGGCTGCTGCTCGGAGTCCCCTCCATGGCAGGCCTTCCCGCGCGCGCCGAAGCCCGGGCCGGTGCTCCGGGACGCATGGCGCGTTCTGCCAAGACGCTGAGGCGCAGCGGAACGCTCGGGCGTCGCGTCCAGCCGGCAGACGTACCGCACAGTCGGGAAGTCGGCAAGACCAGCGCGATGTTCCCCGCGGCCAGCGGCCCGTCGGCACCGGACTCGAGCCGAGGCTGACGGGCGATCACACAAGTTGGCTCGACCTGGGAGAGCGGTGTGGGGAAGACGACCCGTATCTGCGAAGTGATCAAGACCCTGGACGTGGGCGGTGCCGAGGTTCTCCTCGTGAACCGCCTGCGCCAGGCACCGCGCACTGGCCGCGACTACACCGTGGTCTTCCTGCGGGCGGCGACGGACGAACTGGTGAACGCGCTCCGGGACTGCGGTGTGACGGTCGTCGACCTTCGGTCCTCTCCACGGTGGCGGCGCTACCTCAGGATGGTGGGCGTGGTGCGGCGGCTGGCCCCCGATGTGGTCAATGTGCACTCACCGTTGCTCGCTGCGGTGCTGCGCCCGGTCCTGCACCTGAGGCGCCCGCGGCCGGCGCTGGTCTCGACGGTGCATTGTGTGTCGTGTCACCCGCTGACCGGACTGGTCAACCGGACGACCCGCCGTCTGGACGACCTGACAGTGGCCGTCTCACCGCAGGTGGCCGCTTCCAGGACCGTGCGGGGCGCCCGTGCGGTCCGCACTCGCATTCACGGCGTGGACGTCGCCGTCCAGCGTGGCTGGGCCCGGCAGGCGGACCAGCTACGAGCCGAGTTCGGGATCCCGGGCGACGCCTTCGTCCTCGCGTTCGTCGCGAACTTCCGCGCGGTGAAGAACCATCCGATGATGCTCGACGCGGCCGAAGTCGTGCTGAGCCGGCGTCCTGACGCGCTGTTCGTCCTCGCCGGGGACGGGCCGTTGCGAGAACAGGTGCTCGCGGACATCGACCGACGTGGGCTGGGCGACCGGGTGCGCTACCTGGGACGGGTGCGGCAAGCCGGCCGGCTGGTGGCGGCGGCCGACGCCCTGGTGCTGTCGTCACATCACGAGGCGATGCCCGTGGTCGTCATGGAGGCCATCGCGTCCGGCGTGCCCGTGGTGGCCCCGGCGGTCGGAGGCATCCCCGACCTGGTCCACGACGGTGGCAACGGCATCCTCGTCGAGCCCGGATACCCGCAACGGCTGGCCGAGGCCATCCTGCGCGCCATGCGCCCCGAGGTGCACGCGGCGCTCTCCACCGGAGCGCTGGCCGGCACACCTTCGGTGGACGTGGCCGCCACCGCCGCGTGGTTCGACGACGTCTACGCGGCCTTGGCGGACGGGGCTCGCAGGCGGCGGGCAGCGCTGGCCGGAAGAGCGGCGCAGGCCGGCTGATCCCTTCTGGTTTCGTCCCTGGCCCGCTGGTGTGCCGCCGTCAGTCGCCGCACGCCGGGTAGGGCCCCACATGCGCCCGCAGCGGTGTGACCAGCGGCTGGCGCCACAGTACGGGTTCGCGGTCGCTGATCGGCTCGACCAGGTCGAGCGTGAGGGTCCGGGTGCCTTGCGCGGGCAGTTCCACATCCAGCGTGTAGACCGGGTGCCGCCGCTCCACGCCACTTTGCAGCATGGCGGGCCGGCCGTCGAGGGACGCGCCGGTGAGGTGTGCGCCGACGCTGGCGTAATAGGAGAGCAGCAGCCGGTTGTCGCCCGGCCGGGTCCTGTACGACGGCTTGTCACCCCGCTGGGTGACATACGCGGGAAGTCCCGACGTCGGAGCCATGTTCCTGAGCGTGATCCGTGCGCTGACGAGCCGGCCACGAGAGGTACAGGGGCCCGGGTTCCAGCTCAGCTCGCGCTCGAGGTAGTAGTCGAGCTTCCCGCCGGCGGCGTTGTTGACGACGAGTCCGGCGAAGGGACCGGGATCCTCGGGAAAGGTGCCGCCCCAGGGACGGGTGGCCAGAAGACGCTGCTCGTTCTCCCGGGCACTCCACATCTTCAGCCGACCCTCGGCGGCGTCGCCATAAACGGCCCTGACCAGCCCGGCGAGCCGCCGCGGGTCCTGGAGGGCATTCACCAGGCTGCCGCTCGCCGTGCGCGCCACATCCAGGAGGAACGCCTTGCGCTGCGCGTCGTCGGGGTAGCGCGCGTAACCGGTGCGCTCCGCGAGGTCCAGCACATTGTCGGCGGTGAGCTGCGTGCCGTCGGCCAGCCGTCGCGGACCTGTCACGCGGAGCAGTCGGGACAGAACGGTGGGGTCCAGGCCTACGACCCCGTCCACCTGCCGGCCGCTGCGCTGGTGCCAGGTTGCCGACCAGATACGGGCGGCGTGCGGGAAGTGCGGGCTGAGGTTGGAGTTGGCCCAGTACCGGGTGGGCTGGGCCCGGCCGTAGCGGGCGGTGAACTCGGCTCCCAGATCGACCTCGGGGTTCGAGCCCGTCACCGCGTCGTCGTTGCCGAGGGCCTCGAAGCCCAGTTGTCCCCGGTCGGCGGTGATCACGGCGAAGGCCCCTGGCATGCCGCCGGTGCCACGAGCTTCCGCTGTGTTCTGCACCACGACGAAGTACCGCCGCGGGTTGTGCTGTCCCAGCACCGGTGGCAGCACCCGCGCGGCCACTGCGGCATCCGCCGTGGCGGGCACGATCCGGTCGAGCAGCCGGACGAGTCGCGTGTGCGCGTGACCGACCGCGTGGGGCCAGGGGCTGCCGGGCAGTTGCCGGACCTCCGCGCGCGTCTCTGTGGCGATACTCGCCGCCCGCTCCAGAGCCGGAGCCTGGCCGCCCAAGGCGGGGAGCAGGGCTGCGAAGCCTCCGCCCCGGGAGCCACGCGCGACGTCGGAAGCGATGTTCACGACCGGCGGAAGTACATCGTGAGTCAACCGGTCGGTGGCCTTCGTGATGCCGCGGATGGTTTCTGCGGGCCGACCGAAGTACGGGGTGTGCGTGAGGAGATACCAGGCCGGTCCGCTGGTGATGCGATGCGCCCGGGCCGCGTGCGCCGCCGCGGAGCGCATCGCGGCTTCCGGGTCTGGGGTCCCTGCCTCCGGGCCCGCGGTCCCCGCGACCGGAACCGTGTGCCCCGCGACACCCATGGCTGAAGACCGAAGCGTCTCCAGCGACCGCTGGGCAGCCATGAGCTCCGCCCGAACAAGCAGGCTGGTACCCACAATCCAAGCCACCCCGGCGAGGCACAGGAGGGCGGCGGCCCACAGGATTCGCCGGATCCGGAGCCTCGGGAAGCGGCGCGTCGATGCGGCGAGTACGGACCGCCCTGTACTTCCGGGGAGCCTGAGGCGCCGTCGCCAGCGCAGGAATGAATCAGTGATCCGTGATTCTTCAGCCATGGGGCGGACGTCACCATCCTTTTCCAGTGAATTCTTCGCGCTGACGACCCCTTTCACGGTGCCGTCTCCGTCGGCGGTGCGGTGAGATCAGGTCGGAGCCTCGGACGAATACGGCTGGAGGTGAGCAGGATGCGCATACAACTGCGATCACGGGCAGAACCGCGGAGGCTGCTGTGAGCGTGAAGGCCACCTGAGGACGGTACGTCCATGGGCAGCGCCGAATAGTGCTTGTTGAGCATGTCCGGGAGATAAGGCACTGTATGGCGTAGGGCGATCGCCGGATCGCTGTCGGTCTCCTGACCACCGAATTCACGCATAGACCAGTGGAGACGCTGACCTCGATCTTTCAGGGGGCATCTGATGGGTCTCCGTGGAAGAAGGAGCGGCGTTCGGTGCGTGCTCTCGGCGTGCCGTGCGTCGCGACGCCGCAGAGATCCATCAGAAGCCCCCTGACCCGACACGAGGGGTGACGCTGCCCACGCGCACATTCCGATTGGTTATCCTGCGTCGATGTTCTCGACAGCGGTTCGCTGGGCGGCTTCGTCGCGATGGTGTTGAGTTCTCCGATGCCCAGGGCACCAACCGCTGCTGCGGACGAAAGGCTTTGAAGTTCCGCCCTGTGACCCCCTGGAGTGTGTGTGCCCCCGTTCCGCGTACTCGTGGTGTGCACTGGCAACGTCTATCGGTCTCCGCTTGCCGAGTGCCTGCTCAGGCATCGGCTGTTCGAGCATCGGCGTGTGCTCCACTTGAGCAGCGCGGGAACCGGTGCCGTTGAGGGCACGCCCATGGCGGCTGCTGTTGCCTCCTTCCTCCTCGGCCGTGGCGCACAGCCCTGCGGGACGGGTTCCCGCCGCCTGACCAAAGAGATGGTCGAGAACGCGGACCTGGTGCTGGGCGCTGCCACGGAGCATCGTGAGGCCGCTGTGCGGCTGTCCCCTGTACGCGCGTTGTCCCGTGCGTTCACCGCCCGGGAATTCGCTCAGCTGGTGCGCTCAGAGGACGCCGCAGGCGTGGTAGATCCCACCGCACGGTTTCCGGCTCTGGTCAAGGGCGCGGCCGCTCGCCGCGGTGTCATGTCGGCGCGCGCCGGTGACATTGAGGTGATGGACCCTCTCGGTGCTCCTGCAGAACAAGTACATCGGTGCCTGGTCCAGATCGACGAGGCGGTGGAACGGATCGCCTCTGCCATGCGGACCGGATAGCGGTCCAGGGGAGCATGCGCCGAGTACTGTCAGCCGTACCGGGTCGTACTCCACGTGTGTGGGTCCACGGCTACGGATGTCGAGGCGAAGCTGGCCGAGTGACGCCGCGGGAGCTGCCGTGAAGAGCCGGTGCGATGTCGGTGGCGGCAGCCTGGTGGCCACTGCCACTGAACTGACGGCAACGCCCCCAGGCTGCTTCGGGATCGCTGATCACCGGCGCTTCGCTGGCCGGGTTGGCGGCCGGGACGCCGACGAGCGGAGGGGCCCGGCCGCGTTCCGCAGGATGCGTATCGGCCCTCGTCCCTGTCCTGTTCAGTCGACTTCCGCCGCACCATGTGTGCCATGGTCCGGTGTGTCTCGGTGGCCACTGCCTGAACTGGCGGTGCACCCGCGTCGTGTCCGTGATCGAGGGACGAAGTCCAGCGAACGGATCCGGGCCAGATCCGGTGGGTGCTGAGCGTGTCCTCATCCGAGGATGCGGTGGTGCAGGAGGGGAAAGCCGGCTCTGTCGTACATCTGACTGACGCTTCCGACGCGAAGTCGTCCACTCTCAGGACCCCGTGTACCTGCGGTCGCGGGCGCAGCAGCAGACGCAGCGCGGTGTTCCGTGACAGTCGCACGGACAGCACAGACACACTCGCGCCGCCGCCCAGCCCGCTGACTCCCGCATCATTACGTCGAGGGCAGCCGGGGCGCGCGCCGCTGCAACCGTTCAAATTCGTACACCACTGCCATGGGCGCAACCGTGAGAAAGGACCTTTCCGTGAACGGACCACGGTGTGCAGCGGGGGGTGAACTCATAGCTCTGCAGGGAGTGCTCCGGGGCCTTCGCCCAGTCCCGCTCGATTGCGGGCGACCGCCGGTTCGCACGCCGGCCGGTATTGATGCGGGCGAACAGCTGGGCCTCGGTGGCCGGTACAAGCGCGTGGTCGTATGCGGTCATCGAGACTCCCACCTTTCTCTGTGGTGCATTGCCGGTGTGGGCCCCACCAGTCTTCTGCTCCCGCTCGGAGCCCGTCCATGGAGGCTTCCGGTGCCCTTGATCGGTGATGACGGGCAGCTCTCACCGTGAGCGTCGGCCGGACCAATCAGCTGACGCCACTGCTTCGTCGGTGGCCGCCGCACAGCACTGCGGCGGCCACCGACGACGTTGTCTTCGGCAGCGGCTAGAGCCCGACGCCGAAACCGAGGCCCAGGACGGCATTGAGGCCGACAGCGAGGCCGGCGTTGACGGCCGTTGCGAGGCTGGCGATGATTTCCATGTCATTCTCCTTCTGCGAGATGAAGGGGCTGAGCGCCCTGTCCAGCCGATCTTCAGGCGTCGCACATCGCGGGGCCACCCGGACGTGACATCCGGGTGATCGCGCACGTTGGTCGTGGCTACCACGCGGAGAGTCCTGACAGGCACAGCAGTCCACCGCCGAGCAAGGGCCCTGATACTGCGGTGGTTCGTCGGCGGCACCCGACTTGCCCGACTCGCCGCCTCCGTCCGCGGGGATCGCGCCCCAGCTCACCGACGCCGAGCCGTCACCCTCGCGATGACACAGACCATGCTCGGGTTCACCTCGGCCCGGTGGCTCCGGCATGCCCTGGCCCACCTGCGGCGCCTCTTCCCTTCCTGGCCGGGACGGTTTCGGTGCCGCTGCCGGACGGGCCGTTGGCGGATCTTCGGTGCTGTCCAGCCGAGGGTCTGCTTCATCAGCCGCAAGGTGTGCTCCAGGTCGAAGCGGCGCAGGAACGACTGCCACCAGTGGTCGATGTCCGTGGGTGTGGCACTTGTCTGCCGAGGACCACAGCCAGACGGGTTTCGGGTCGCGGTCGCCCGGCAGGTGCTCGACCTTCAGCCGGATCAACGTGCCGTGGAGGGTGGGCAGTTCCTCGTTGGCGTGCTCCAGCCAGGGGCCGCGGTGGGTGAGTCTGGGGTGCGTTCGGTCCCAGGAGGTCGCCTCGGCGGTGCCGTAGCGGGTGGTTGCGCTGGAGGTGGTGAGGTCGGGGGTGTGCCAGGTGTCGGGCTTGGCGAGGGTGAGGACACAGCCGTGGCGGCGCGGGCGTCCGCCACGAGGCCAGGAGCGGGCGGGGCCGGCGTCGCTGAGCATGACGCGGTCCGAGCGCAGACGTCCGGCCAGCACCACCGGGAGATCGGCCAGGATGTGGGAGAGGTAGGCGGTGTCGTAGCCGGAGTCCATGACGATCAGGATCTCGGGATCGCCCGGCTGCCAGTGCCCGGCCGTGGCCAACCGGACCACCACGTCCCGGAGTTGGCGGGCGGTGACCTGGGTGGCGTCGTCCGCCCGGCCCAGGCGGACCGCGTCCAGGAGAGCGACCCAGGAGGTGCGGCCCGTTTCCAGGGCGGCGCCGAGGGAGTACGGCCAGCCCGGTACGGACTGGTCACTGCTGCGGTCCCCGCGTCCGTAGACGTGGCGGAACAGCCGCTCGTCGCTGGTCGGCGCGTCGGGCCGCAGCCAGTGCGAACCATCCACCGCGAGACGATCCGCCCGTCGGCCGCCCTGGGCACCGGCAAGCCGGCGAGCACGCGGCGCAGCCGCGCCGGCTCCAACCAGCCCCGGTCCAGCGCGGCGTACAGGGCCCCGTGCCCGCGCCGGTACTCGGCCGCCAGCGACAACTCGACCAGCGTCTTCACCGGCCCGTCCGCACACAGCACCGCGTCGGTGAGCTCGAAGAGCGCATCCGCCCGCTTGTGGAGACACTCGTAGAACTCGACCCGAAAGCGGGACAACAGACCCAACGTCTCACTTCCGGGCATATCGACAGGCAGACTCGTACGCAGCGGCCGTTCTCTCGCACTTCGTTACTCGACATCTCGAAGCGTGGAGAACGGCCGCCTCCGCTATCCCTGGAAGAACCGCAGGTCAGCAGGACGAGTGACCGGCGATGTTAAACGCCAAGCCGAGGTGGACCGCTCGCGGTGGAGCGCGGTTGTCGGTGGCGGTGCATGCCAAAGCGTCCGCCAGTTCCTGGCGCCATGAGTAGGCCGGTGGCGGAGAGACAGCTTCGGCCGTGCGGCGTTGATGGCGAAGTGATGGGAGGAGGACCGGCCGATGGCGTATCGAGCGGCGTGCGGCTTCGGCGGTGGGACATCCGATGGAGAAGGAGGCGTGTATCCCGCGTGAGCGAAGGGCGCGGATGTGGGCCAGGAACCTCTTGGCGGATCCAGCGCTGTCGGCACGGAGGAAGATATCGGTGTCGTGGCGATGGTCGTCAGGCAGTCGGGCGAGCGCGGCACGGAGAACGCTGATGTGGTCGACGGCGGTGCCGACCACGGTGTTGCCGGGCCGCAGCGCACCAGCCAGGGCCTCGCCGGTGTTCTCCAGGATGCGCAGCGGCAGGTGGTAGCGGAAGCCGTGCTTGTCAGGTCGGCGCCGCGTGCTCCTTCTCGGAGTGGGAGGTGACGAGCCTGGCGTCGGTGTCCAGGACCAGGGCCCGGGCCGTTCTCGCCCGCCCGCATACGCGCCGGGAATGCGGCCCCGGCCGGGATCCCCTACCTGTAACCAGGCGATCACGCGGGCGGTAGTACGGCCCGCGCGCAGGGAACCGAGGCCAGCGGGTCGATGCCGGCCAGCAGCCGCCAGGTGGGATCACCTGAACGAGATAACAAACGATGATAAAACTCACCGAGAACGGGCCGTGGTAATAGGGAACAGCTGCTGAAGTCCTGGCCAGTGGCTCGCGTGTGTCATTGCTGTATGGGATGGCCGACCGGATGCGACCTGGGAGGTCGATAAAGCATATCACATGCAATGCGGGGCCATATGGATGAAGTTCCAGGGCTTGGACCATTTCAAGTTGTGTGGCCTTCCACGTCGAGGGCAATATCGGTTTCGTTCTTCCAGAGGGGAAGAAACAGAACGGAGAATCAAATGCGCCAGAGCATGAAGCGGGCCGCTGCGTCGACTCTCGTGGCGGCGGGCCTCCTCGCGGGATCCGCCTCGGTGGCCAGCGCCTGCGAAAAGAAGGAGCCGGCGGTCGACCAGCCCGTTGTCATTCTCAACGAGAACACCAACACGAACACCAACGACAACGACAACGACAACACGAACACCAACGACATCGCCATCACCATCGGCCTGGCGTAACGAGGCGGCCGAACCCTCGGGAGCCGGCTGGTGATCGGTCGAGTCCACTACGGTGCCCAGGGGTATTTCTCGATTCCCTCGGGGGTCGTGGCCTAACTTGAAAGCGCCTTTCCCTGGCGGGCGGATGAGGCCATCCTCATCCTTCGAGGGAGAGGCGCTTTCCGTTTACCCAGGTGCCCGTCACGGGAAAACAGCCGTGCCGTAGGCGATCGCACAACGTAGCGCATTTCGGAGGGGACATGAGTGACACAGTCATTCTGCCGCGCTGTCCGGAAACGGGGAAGGCGTCATTCCGCTTCGAGAGCGAGGCTCGCGCCTGGCTCATCAGGCAGCCTCTGATCCAAAAGATTCCGGACCGGATTTATCGGTGCCCCGGCTGCCGGTACTGGCACTTCACCGGATCCCATCATCTGACCAGTCGGAAAATTCAGTGGCGACGAAACTACGGCAGGCGTGAAGCAGCTCCCCGGCGCAGCCGGAAGAACAGGGGGAGGAACTGACGAGACGATCAGTCCGAACCAGCACCTCACCACTCGGGGCACGGTCCGAGGGATCGGTCTGGCAACGTCTGGAGTTGACGGAATGCCGGCCTAGCTGCTGCGGACCGGCCGACCCTGACCAGTCCCCTTCGGTTTCAGGGTCAGCTTTTCCCACCTATTCGAGCAGGAAGACGAACAGATTGCGACAGAACCTGAGCAGGGGAATGGTCGTGGCCGCCGCCGCGACGAGCATTCTGTCCCTGTACGGCACCCCGGCGTTCGCGGACTCTCACTCCGAGGGAACTTCCGGGGTATCGCCCACTGCCCAGTCGGGCCGCACCGCCGAGGTGCCTGCGGACATCGCCGCGAACGCCGACGGCAACCCCATCAGCCTGGGTGCCGAGGGCAACTCGTCCCTCCGGAACGCCTGGACCAGCCTCCCGAGCTCACGCGGGTCCAATGGGGCTTCCCCCAGCGCCGACCCGGAGCAGCACCGCAATGCCAGTAGCTACCGGGAAGATTCCGGGCGCAGGGATGACCCCGGGTACGGGGATGACTCCGGGTACGGGGATGACTCCGGGTACGGGGATGACTCCGGGTACGGGGACGACTCCGGGTACGGGGACGACTCCGGCTACGGATACGGGGACGACTCCGGGTACGGCGAAGATGCGTCCACACCGCCCAAGGAGCCGCCGACGTCCCCGCCCACGTCGCCGCGACCGGCCAGCCCGGCCCCGAAGCCCCCGACCCAGCCGCCCACGCTCGCGGAAACCGGCGGCGGCGAGCAGGTGCTCATGGCCTCGGGTGCGGCCGTGCTGTTGACGAGCGGCACCGTCCTGTTCCGACGAGGCCGAGCCATGGCCCGTCGTACACGAGAAGTCCCCTCGGCAGCGTCCCCGGAGTAGTTGCCGACCTCGGGTGCCAGACGCATCGCGTCCGGCACCCGAGGCCGCGCGCAAGGCCAAGGAGGCCGCGAGCCGCGACGCCAAGCGCGCCCAGGGGGTCGTTCTCGGCCACCGTCAACGCACTGTCGCGTTGCCGTGAGTCTTCCTGGCCATGGCTCACTCGTGGGTGTGGTCACAGGGTGGCTGTCTTCAGAACCCGGCTGTGGTCTTGCGGCGTAGTCCGCGATGACCCCGCCGGCGTCCTCCCTACGGTCACGGGCGAAGTACAAGGGCTTGTGTACGCCGTCGCCCGCACACCGAGTGGTGCCAGCCTGCCACTTCCCAGCCTGCCGCTCGATCAGCCTTCCGGAGAACCGGTGCTGTCCCTGATGCCAAGCAGGCACAGCTCGGCCGGTACGACGTATGTTTCTGAGACGGATTCACCTCTTGCCGCGTTCAGTGCCGGGTGTCGGGACTTTCCGTGTGCGGGTTACCGCAGCGTCTGGGGCTCGTTAGAGGCGGTGAAGAGCCTCCCTCTGCTGGCATGGGCGTTCCAGAGGAAAGGAACACGATGAATTCCCTGAAGGCTGCAGCCGTCGTTTCCGCTCTGTGATTGCAGCCGGTGTCGCAGCGCCCGCTGCCGCCCAGGGCGTCATGGAAACCAAGGCCGCTGGCCTCACGGGAGCTCTATCGGCTTGGACTTCCGCTCGGACTCTCAACCAGGGCTTTCCGCCGGACGTGCGTATCGGACGCCTGTGGCCGTTCCTGGGCCGATTTCGCCGTCTGCGGGGTCGGCCCTTGAGTGTGCCGGGTGTCCGCCGTGAAGAGGAGGAGACAGACCGTTGCCCATGAGGAAACCACCCCGGTACCTACCGGAACACAAAGAGGCCGAGCCCGCTGACTGCTGCCCGTCAGCCGTCGCCGGCCTCACGGAGGCCACGGGGCGGCGGCGAGTGCTGCGAGGGCTGTTCGCGTCGTTGACCTGCGTGGCGTTCGGGCCGTTCCTGGTGGCGTCGAGGCCGGTCGGGGCGGAGGTGACGCGGTTCGACGAGACGTATCGTGGCCGCCGCATCGTCGGTGTCAGACACGGCGATGAGCGGTCCGGGGACGACGGTTCAGGCGCGTGGCACGTCACCGTGGACGGGCGACCGCTGCATCTGATGCGCCGGGCGGACGGCAGCTGGATGAGCATGATCGACCACTACTGTTCGTATCCGACCCCACTCGCCGCCGCGCGCGCGGCGGTCGACGAACTCGGATCCACGGCACGGCTGGGCGCACCGGACGACCGGGGCGGCCGCATGGGGAACAACCGTACGCCGAGCGGGGGCAAGGGAGCCGAGGGGAGTCATTGCTGTGGTGTACACGCGTAAGGACGTCAGCAAGCTCACCCGATCCGAGCGGCGCCGGTTCGTCAACGCGCTGCTTCAGCTCAAACGCCGGGGCGAGTACGACGAGTTCGTGCGCATGCACATCCAGTACTACGTCGCCGACGGCGAGCGTGGGCTGCGGACCGCCCACATGGCACCCTCCTTCCTCCCCTGGCACCGCAAATTCGTGATGGACCTGGAGAAGGCACTGCGTCGCGTGGACGAGTCGGTGACCGTGCCGTACTGGGACTGGACACGCAACCGCACCCCCACGGGCCTGCCGTGGACCGAGGACCTGGTCGGCGGCACGGGGCGGCGGTCCGACCGGCAGGTCATGACCGGCCCCTTCGCCTACCGCAACGGCGAGTGGACCATCAAGGTGGGGATCACCGATACGGAGTTCCTCACGCGCGAGCTGGGCCGACCACGGGACCCGATCGCGCTGCCCACGGGCAGGGATGTGCAATGGGCCCTCGATGACCCCGTCTACGACACGACCCCCTGGGGGTCCACGTCGGCCAAGGGGTTTCGTAACAAGCTGGAAGGGTGGGGGCCGGGGCGGGGCGCCGCTTCGTGGCGCAATCACAACCGGGTCCACCGTTGGGTCGGCGGTCACATGGTGGGCGGCGCGTCCGTCAACGACCCCATCTTCTGGATGCACCACGCCTTCGTCGACCTCCTCTGGTCCCGCTGGCAGCGGCGGCACAAGGGCGCCCGCTATCTCCCCGCCAAGCCGCTCGCCCGGGGCAACGCCCAGCACGGCCGGGTCGTCGCGCGGCACGAGAGGATGCCGCCGTGGGACGTGACGCCGGACGAGTTGGAGGACCACCACCGGATCTACCGGTACGCCTAGACGAGTAGTTCCGATTGCGGGGTTCACGGACGCAGGGGGGTGTCCACCATCGGGTTGTGACGACCGAGTCAGACACCCTCTTGACCGCACTGTACGTGCACATCGACGACCGCTTGAAGACCTCGCGCCGACGTGGCCGACTGCCCCGGCTGACCGACGCTGAACTGGTCACCCTGGCCGTGGCCCAAGCCATGCTGGGCTTCCACTGCGAGGCCCGCTGGCTGCGATTCGCCCACGCCCACCTGCATGGCCTGTTCCCCTACCTGCCCCAGCGGCCCGCCTACAACAAGCGCCTGCGGGCCCCTCTGGGCCTGGTCAAACGGGCCATCCGGTCCCTGGCCGCAGACACCGACCTATGGCTGGACCCGCTGTGGATCGTGGACTCCACGCCGGTCGAGTGCGCCCGCTCCCGCGAGACCGTCAAGCGCTCCGACCTGGCGGGATGGGCGAACTACGGCTACTGCCGCTCCCACCCACGCTTCTACTGGGGTCTGAAGCTGCACCTGGTGTGCACCCCCGGCCGGCCTGCCGAGCACCTGGGCCCTGGCCGACCCCAAGATCGACGAACGGCAGGTTCTGGCCGGCCTGATCAACACTGAACCGCACCTGACCGGTGACCGACCCGGTCTGCTCATCCTGGCCGACAAGGGCTGCATCGCCGCCGAACTCGACCGCTTCCTGGCAGCCCGTGGCATCAGCCTGCTGCGGCCCTCCTACCGCAACCGCGGCACTCCACGGCCGGGAGAAGCCCTGCTCAAGACGGTCCGCCGGCTGATCGAGTCGGTCAACGACACCCTCAAGGGCCAGCTCGACCTGGAACAGCACGCGGCCGGACCATGGAAGGCGTCGGTGTCCGCGTGGCTCAGCGGATCCTGGCGCTGACTGCGCGATCTGGCACAACCGCGCCATCGGGGCACCTATCACCCGCTCACTGATCGCCTACGACCACTGAGCCATATCGGAACTACTCGTCTAGTGATCTGGTCTTGAGTTCACGTCTCGCCACATGAGTCGCGGTTCGTTTCAGATTGCGGTGTGGGTGATGACGGCGGCTGCCGGCTGCGGTCTGCTGGAGGTGTGGGCGACAGCAGGCTGCAGCCGCTGGTGTTATCCGAGGACGAGCGGCTGGTGTTGCAGGGGTGGGCCAAACGCCGGACAACCGCGCAGGGTCTGGCCAGGTGGGCACGGATCGTGCTGGCCTGCGCGGACGGACTGAGCAACACCGCGGTGGCCGCGCGGCTGGACATCGATCGCGGGACCGCGCGCCGGTGGCGGACCAGATTTCTGCAGCGCCGTCTCGATGGCCTGTCCGACGAGCCGCGTCCCGGCGCGCCCCGCATCATCACCGACGCCCAGGTGGAAGAGGTGGTGGTGCGCACGCTCGAAGAGGTGCCCCAAGGTGCCACCCACTGGTCGAAGCGGGAGTTGGCCCGGCGGGTGGGTATCTCGCCCACGCGTTTGTGCTGTGGATCTGGCGGGCCTTTGTGCTGCAGCCCTGGCGCACGCAGGACTTCAAGATCTTTCCGGACCCGCTGCTGATCGACAAGATCCGTGACGTGGTCGGGCTGTATCTCGCCCCGCCGGCGAACGCGGCCGTCTTCGCGGTCGACGAGAAACCGCAGATCCAGGCCCTTGAACGGACCGCCCCGGTACTGCCGATGGTCCCGGGCACTCCCGAGCCCCGCAGTTTCGACTAGGTCCGGCACGGCACCGTGGGCCTGTTCGCCGCCCTGAACCCCGCCACCGGCAAGGTCATCGGGAAGCTGTCGGCGATGCATCGGGCGGTGGACTTCCGCGACTTCCTCGACGAGACCGACCGCCAGAGCCACCCGCAGGAAACCCGGCGACAGTTGGACGGTGCCGGGCTCTCCCTGCGGTGGCCGGAAGCGGCCCGCGATCTTCAGCGTGTGGCTACGTCCGCCCCGGCCGACACAAAGCCCTCCCCAGAGGGAGGGCGGAGACTTGCGCCCCCGGCAGGACTCGAACCTGCGGCCAAGCGCTTAGAAGGCGCCTGCTCTATCCACTGAGCTACGGGGGCCGGGTGTGGTGGCCTCTGTCGTGGTGCCCTGGTGTGGGCTGATCCGTGACGTTGCCGGGGACAAGGATAGGGCTCCCGCGTCCTTGTCCCTGTTGCTTCGCCTCCGTGGCTCGATGTGGAGGTTCGGTGAAGCGGTCCTGATAATCGCAGGCAGGTACGAATCGTGCATCGCTTTTGGGGTCTGGCGCATCGGGTGTTGTGCACTCGTTATGCCTGGAGGGTGCCCGTGTCCCAGAAGTCCCTTCCGCCCCTTGTGTTCCGTCGGCGCGCAGACATGCTCATATGCTTCAGAATTCCCCTAAAATTGGGCATTCTGCACATGTGGTGACCTTGGACGTACGGCCTCAGCTGCTCGACGCACTCTCCGCCCTGCGCGACCGTGTCGCCGCCGCACGCTTCCCGCTGCCCCTGGCGGGGGCCCCACGCGCGCGTGCCAACCGCGACGAACTGCTCGCGCAGCTCGACGACTACTTGGTGCCCCGGTTGCGGCAGCCCGAAGCGCCGCTTCTGGCCGTCGTGGGCGGCTCGACCGGCGCCGGGAAGTCCACGCTGGTGAACTCCCTCGTCGGGCGGCGGGTCAGCGAGGCGGGCGTGCTGCGGCCGACGACACGGACGCCCGTGCTGGTCTGCCATCCGGAGGATCACCACTGGTTCAGCGGGATGCGGGTGCTGCCCGACCTCACGCGCGTGTGGGTGCCCCAGCAGGACGCCATGGACGACCTGCTCCTCCCCGGCGAGAACCCCGCGCGCGTACTGCGCGTCGAGACCGCCGAGACCCTGCCGCCCGGCCTCGCCCTGCTCGACGCCCCCGACATCGACTCCCTGGTCTCCGACAATCGCGTCCTGGCCGCCGAACTCATCTGCGCCGCCGACATCTGGGTCATGGTCACCACCGCCGCCCGCTACGCCGACGCCGTGCCCTGGCACATGCTGCGCACCGCCAAGGAGTACGACGTCACTCTCGTCACCGTCCTCGACCGGGTGCCCCACCAGGTGGTCAACGAGGTGTCGCGGCAGTACGGGGCCCTGCTCACCAAGGCCGGCCTCGGGCACGTGCCCCGGTTCACCGTCCCCGAACTGCCCGAGTCGGCCTGGGGCGGCGGGCTCCTGCCGGCCAGCGCCGTGGCCCAGCTGCGCACCTGGCTCGTCCACCAGGCCCAGGACCCGGCAGCCCGGCAGGAGGTCCTGGCCCGCACCGCGTACGGCGTCCTCGACTCCCTCAAGTCCCGGATGCCCGCACTGGCCGGCGCCGCCGCCGCGCAGTACGCCGCCGCCCTACGGCTCACCGCCGCCGTCGAGGGGGCGTACGACAGCGAGCACAGGCGCGTGCGGGGCCGGTTGCAGTCCGGGGCCGTGCTCGCCGGGGACGCCCTGAAGCGGTGGCGCGCCTTCCCCCTGGACTGCACCGCCGGCGAACTGCTCGACGCGCTCGTGGAGAGCCTCAGCGCCCTGCTGCTGTGCGCCGTCACCGCCGCCGACGAACGGGTCGAAGACGCCTGGCGGCGTGAACCGGCGGCGGCCGCTCCGGAACTCGCGGTGCGCGACTCCGCAGCGGACAGCGCCGAGCACCGGATCGGGCTCGCCGTACGGCGCTGGCGGCGCGAGCTCGAGGAGTACGCCGAGGACGAGGTGCGCGAGCTCGACCGCGCCCTCGCGCCCGACCCCGAGCTGGTCGCCGCCCTGGTCGCCACCTCCCTGCTGGGCGGCCGCCGGGGGCGGATGGCCGGGGAGGGGCTCGCCGAGCGGATCGGCGCCCACGGGGCGCTGCGGCTGCGCGACCGGGCCGGACGGCTGCTCACCGAGCACGTGGACCGGGTCCTGCACGTCGAACGCGAGCGCCGGCTCGCCCCGCTCGACGCGCTCGACGTCCACCCGGAGCCCCAGGCCGAACTCATCGCCGCGCTGTCCGTACTGCAGAAGGAGAGGTGACCGGTGACCGCCGTCACTGACCAGGACCACACCGAGCACGCCGACCAGCCGGACGACGCGGATCAGCCGAACGGCGATACGCACCAGGCGGAAGCAGCGGGGTCCGCCGGGGGGGCTGCCGCAGGGTCCGACGGGAGGTCCGCCCCCCGGGCCGCTGGAGGGTCCGCCGGGGGGGCCGCCCCACGGGCCGCCGGAGGGTCTGCCGCGTCGGCCCCCCCGAGTCCGGACGCTCCCGAGGGCGGGCAGCCTTCCCAGGAGCGCGCCGACCATGGCACCCACGCGCGTGGGCGGGACGGCCGTACGGACTCCGGCGGCGCCTGGGACGACGGGCTCATCGCGCGGCGGGTCGACGAGACCACCGGCGGAGAGCGGTACCACGCCGCGGACAGCCGGTCCGCCGCCCCGACGGCGGTGACCCCGCTGGTGTACGACGGGGTGCTGCGCTCCCGGCTGGAGGCGCTGCGCGAACTCGTCGGGCTCTCCCGCACCCGGCTCGACAGCCGGACGCTAGCGGGCGCCGGCCGGGTGCTCGACGAGGCGTCCGCGCGGCGCAGGCTCTCCGGGCAGCACACCGTCGTCGCCATCGCGGGTGCCACCGGCAGCGGCAAGTCGCAGCTGTTCAACGCGCTCGCCGGGGTGACCATCTCGGAGACCGGAGTGCGCCGCCCCACCACCGCGGCGCCCATCGCGTGCAGTTGGAGCGACGGGGCGGCGAGTCTCATCGAACGGCTCGGCATCCCGCCCCGGCTGCGCCGCCGTCCGCTGCCGACCGGGGACGCGGAGTCCCAGCTGCGCGGGCTCGTCCTGATCGACCTGCCCGACCACGACTCGGCCGCCGTGCAGCACCGCGAGCACGTCGACCGCATCCTGGGGCTCGTCGACGCCGTCATCTGGGTCGTCGACCCGGAGAAGTACGCCGACGCCGTCCTCCACGAGCGCTATCTGCGGCCCATGGCCGCCCACGCGGAGGTCATGTTCGTCGTCCTCAACCAGATCGACCGGCTGCCGGGTGAGGCCGCCGAGCAGGTCCTCGACGACCTGCGGCGGCTCCTCGACGAGGACGGCATCGCCCTCGGGGAGTACGGCGAACCGGGGACGACCGTGCTCGCGCTGTCCGCGCTCACCGGGGACGGCGTCGGGGAACTGCGTGAGGCGCTCGGCCAGTTCGTCGCGGAGCGCGGGGCACCGGCCCGCCGTATCTCGGCCGACGTGGACATCGCGGCGGCGCGGCTGTGGCCCGTGTACGCCACGCAGCGGCGGACCGGCCTCAGCGAGCAGGCCCGGGAGGAGTTCGCGGACCGGCTCGCGGACGCGGTGGGCGCCACGGCGGCGGGCGAGGCGGCCGAACGCGCCTGGCTGCGCAACGCCAACCGTGCCTGCGGCACGCCCTGGCTGCGGCTGTGGCGCTGGTACCAGGACCGCGGTGAGGCCACCACGGGGCGGCTGCCCTCGCGCACGCAGGCCGACGAGGAGGCCACCGCCCGGCAGCGGGTCGAGCAGGCGGTGCGGACGGTGGCCGACCGGGCCTCGGCCGGGCTGCCCGCGCCGTGGGCACAGGCGGTGCGCGAGGCGGCCGTGCGCGGCTCGCAGGGGCTGCCCGAGGCGCTGGACGAACTGTCCGTGCGCGCGGGCGTGCCGACCGGACGTCCGCCCCGGCCCGGGTGGTGGCCGGTGGCCGTGCTCTCGCAGGCCTCCATGACGATCCTGCAGTTCCTGGGCGGGCTGTGGCTGCTGGGCCAGATCGTCGGGGTCATGGCGCCGAACCTGGGGGTGCCGGTGCTGCTGATGGTGATCGGCATCGTCGGCGGTCCGCTCATCGAGTGGAGCTGCCGGATGGCGGCCCGGGGCCCGGCCCGGCGCTACGGACTGGAGGCGGAACGCCGGCTGCGGGAGGCGGCGGCCGGGTGCGGGAGGGCGCGGGTGCTGGATCCGGTGGCCGCGGAGCTGTTGCGGTATCGGGAGGTGCGGGAGCAGTACGGGAGGGTGGTGGGGGCCTGACTCAAGGGGCTCAAGGGGCTCACGCTCAAGGGGGTCTGAGGGGCTGAAGGGACTTGAGGGACCGGGGGAACAGAGGGACCAGAGGGGGCAGCCTGAGGGACCGGAGGGGCGCAGGGGGCCGGAGGGGCGCAGGGGGTGTAGGGCGTAAGGGGTGCGGGGGTAAGGGTGGCGCTCGGCTCACCCGTTCGGGTGGCGGTGTTGTCCACAGGCAGGCGGTGGTCCACAGCGCTCAGCGGGCCCGGCCCGGCGGCGGCAGTCTGGCGGACACAGCCGTACGGGACGGGCCCGTACGCGTGTCGGCCCGGTTCGGATTCCGGGCGAGGGAGGGGTTCGCGATGAACGAGACGATGGTCTGCGCGGTCGGCCGTGTGGCGACGCAGCCGGTGTACCGGGAGGTGGCGTCCGGCCCGTCGGCGCGGTTCCGGCTCGCGGTCACCGCGCGCTACTGGGACCGCGAGAAGAGCACCTGGACGGACGGGCACACCAACTTCTTCACGGTCTGGGCCAACCGCCAGCTCGCCACGAACACGGCGGCGTCGCTGACGGTGGGCGAGCCCGTGATCGTGCAGGGCAGGCTGAAGGTGCGCACCGACGTGCGCGAGGGGCAGAACTGGACCTCGGCGGACATCGACGCGGTCGCCATCGGTCACGATCTCGCCTGGGGCACCTCTGCCTTCCGGCGCGGAGGCAAGCAGGAGACGGTGACGTCACCGCCGCAGCCGGAGCCCAACTGGGAGACCCCGCCCGAGGATTCCGGGTCGGCCACCGACGTGCCGCCTCAACACCCGGTAGAGACACCGGCGTTGACGTGACGTCAATCACCACCCACCGGCCGTCCGAACTGTGGCTTATCGGCGAGTGCGCACTGTACGCCAGACGTGATCTGCCGATAAGCCCTGCTCACAAGGGGTCTTGGCGATAACGATTCCGAGTCGGATCACTCGTCCGACCGTCTCACCGGCGAGCATGGCTCACCGCGTCCCTAGGATGCCGGACATGGCTCTCGGGGCTTTTGGGGCCCATGAGACCTCTGATTCTGCTGGTGGGACCGTCCCCCCACGTCAACGGGTCCTGCTCGAAGGGGAATTTGGTGTTTGCTTCGTTCTCTGAGCTGTTCGTACGTCGGCGAGGGGCAGCCCGCCTCGCCGCCGCGACGGTGATGTCCGGGCTCGTCACCGCCGGCGGTCTGGCCGGTGCCGGCCAGGCGTCGGCCGCCGACGAGACGACGCAGAGCCAGGGCGGAGCGACCGCGACGATAGCCGGGCTCAAGACCTTCGGGACCGCGGTGATACACGGTGGCACCGGCGACCAGCACGTGTCGGCGGGCCTGTTCGAGATGTCCGTCGAGGGCGGCGGCATGCTGCAGACGTACTGCGTCGACCTCCACAACCCCACCCAGCGGGACGCCAAGTACCACGAGACGTCCTGGAGCGGCACGTCCCTGGGCACCAACAAGGACGCCGGCAAGATCCGTTGGATCCTGCAGAACTCCTACCCGCAGGTGAACGACCTCGCGGCGCTCGCCCACAAGGCGGGCGTCCGCGGCGCGCTGACCGAGCAGGACGCGGCGTCCGGTACGCAGGTGGCGATCTGGCGCTACTCGGACGACGTGGCCGTCGACGCGCTCGACCCGCAGGCCGAGCAGCTCGCGGACTACCTGGAGAGGAGCGCCCGGAACCTCGCCGAGCCCCGCGCCTCGCTCACACTCGAACCGTCCGCGGTCTCCGGCCGCCCGGGTGAGCGGCTCGGTCCGGTGACGGTGCGCACCAACGCCGGCAGCGCGACGGTCACCCCGCCCGCGGACGCCGCCACGAGCGGGGTCCGGATCGTCGACCGGCAGGGCAAGGCCGTCACCTCCACGCCCGACGGCGGGCAGGTGTTCTTCGAGGTGCCCGAGGAAGCGGCGGCCGGCACGGCCGAGCTGACCGTCCAGGCCTCCACCACCGTGCCGGTCGGCCGCGCCTTCGCCTCCGAGAGCCGGAGCCAGACGCAGATCCTGGCTGGGTCCAGCGAGTCGACGGTGTCGGCGACGGCCGAGGCGACCTGGCGGAAGCAGGGCCCTGTCCCTGCCCTGACGGCGGCGAAGAACTGCGCCGAGGGCGGTGTCGACGTCATCGCCTCCAACAAGGGCGACGAGCCGTTCACCTTCGAGCTCGCCGGTCTGGAGCACACCATCGCCGCCGGCGAGACCCGCACGGTGACGGTCCCGCTCCAGGAGGACCAGGCGTACGACTTCACCATCCACGGCCCCGGGAGCTTCCAGAAGCGCTTCACCGGCATGCTGGACTGCCAGATCCAGGGCAGCGGAACGGGCACGACCACGCAGACCCTGAGCGAGCCGAGCCCGGCCGCGGTGGGCGGCACGGCCTCGGACACCGACCTCGCCGAGACTGGCGGCTCCGGCGTCACGCCGCTGATCACGGGCATCGCCATCGGCCTGGTCCTGATCGGCGGGGCGACCCTGGTCGTGCTGCGGCGCCGGGAACCGACGGCGGGTGAGTGACTGCGGGGGCTGCCGGCGAGGGCTGACGGCGGGACCGACCGTTGGGGCTGACGGCGGGGCTGACCGGCCCCTCCGGGGACGGGTCCCGGCAGGCTCCGCCTACCTTGCGCCCATGACCATGGTGGAACCGGGCATGACGCGCAGGCAGGTCAGACGCCTGCTGGGGAGCCCCACGAACTCCGTCGACGACCGGCAGTTCCTGGGCCGGTACACGACCAGGTCCTACCTGGACCTGCGGGTCTGGCGCCGCCGGAGCCGGTCCGAGGCGTGGGTGTACGCGAACACGCCGGACGCGGGCCTCGCGACGTTCATCCACTTCACGCGCGGACGAGTGGAAAAGGTCCTCGTCACTCCCGTGCCCGCCCGCGGGGAACCCGCCGAGGGCGCTGACTGAACCGTGTCGACGTCGTCGGTGTCGCCGCCGCGGTGCGTCAGTGGTGGTGATCGAGAAAGCAGAAAGTGCCTCTGAGCTGCAACGATAGGACTTGCTGAGGGTCCTGTACGTGGTAGCGAAAGAGGCACTTCCCAGGTGAAGAAGAGTAGCGGGTCCTACCCTCGTGTCCGTGTCGGGAGTGGCGGTCGCCGGGTGGTTGCCCAGGCTGGCTCGGTGCTGCTGGTCGAGACGGTTCGCAAGTCCGGTCTGGATACCGCGATATCGGCGGCACTGGCGCCGTGGCGCAAGCCGCGGGCCGTGCACGATCCGGGCAAGGTCCTGCTGGATGTGGCCCTGGCCGTGGCACTCGGCGGCGACTGTCTGGCCGACGTCGGCATGCTGCGGGCCGAGCCGGCTGTGTTCGGCCCGGTGGCCTCCGACCCGACCGTCTCCCGCCTCGTCGACGCGCTCGCCGCGTCCGGCCGAAAGCTCTTGCGGCGATCCGTGGCGCACGTTCCGAAGTGCGCCAGAGGGTCTGGGAGTTGGCCGGGGCAAGCAGCCCGGCCGCCGGCGGCCAGGTGATCGTGGATATCGACGGCGTACTGGTCCTCGCGCACTCCGAGAAACAAGACGCCACCCCGACCTGGAAGAAGACCTTCGGCCATCACCCGCTCGTCGCGTTCGTCGACCACGGCCCAGCCGGGTCCGGGGAGCCGGTGGCCGCGCTGCTGCGGCCCGGCAACGCGGGCTCCAACACCGCCGCCGACCACATCGAGACCGCCCAACTCGCCCTGGCCCAGCTGCCCAAACATCTGTGGCGGGGACGGCAGACGCTGATCCGCACCGACTCCGGCGGCGGCACCCACGCCTTCCTCGACTGGCTCTCCCGGCGCGGGCGATGGCTGTCGTATTCCGTCGGAATGACCATCACCGACGCCATCCACCAGGCCGTACCGAAGATCCCGAAGAAGGCGTGGACGCCGGCCTACGACGCGGGCGGCACCGAACGGCCCGGCGCCTGGGTCGCAGAGATCACCGACATGCCCGACCTGAGCACCTGGCCCACGGGCATGCGGCTGATCGTCCGCAAGGAACGCCCGCACCCCGGCGCCCAGTTGCGCTTCACCGACCTCGACGGCAACCGGCTCACCTGCTTCGCGACCAACACCAAAGGCGGTCAGCTCGCCGACCTCGAACTGCGTCACCGCAGGCGGGCCCGCTGCGAGGACCGCATCCGAGGCGCCCGCGCCACCGGCCTGCGCAACCTGCCGCTGCACGACACCGCGCAGAACCGGATCTGGCTGGAGATCGTCTCGCTCGCACTCGACCTCCTCGCCTGGATGCCGATGCTCGCGCTGACCGGCGAGGCCCGCCGCTGGGAGGTCAAGAAGCTCCGGCTTCGGCTGTTCTCCGCCGCCGCACAGCTCGTGAACACCGGCCGTCGCTGCTGGCTCCGCCTGCCCGCCCGATGGCCCTGGACCGCTGTCATCAGCCACGCGATCGTGAGGCTCCACACTCTGCCGAACCCCGGCTGACCAGCCACATCGACCGTCCCGACAACCCGCACCACCACACCGGTGAAGTGGAACCCGGCGCCCACCCGACGCGAGAACCGGGCCCTCGGCCTGCCCCGGCCCGAAAAGACCGCACCACACAAACGCAGAGTCCCCGTCAGCAAAGCGACGAGGACTCATAAACGAGCGAGGCTAGACGGCTGAATGAAGATCCTCGAAGTTGGTCGAACCGTTCCCAGGCGGGAGGACAGCGAGGCATACGCGCGCCTGGTCGGTGGGCACACCCACCATCGTGGCCGACTGTCGTCGGCTGAGGTTCGTGCCACAACTGTGCCAGACGCAGGGGTCAGCCACGGTCAACACTGGTGCCCCGCGGTCGAGTAGCCACGGTGTCGAGGGTCGACGTCAATCCTCGCGGTGCTGAGCGAACACCTGCTTCTGCTCGTCCTGCCAGTTCCAGTTCGCCGGCCGGGAGAAAGGCAGGCTCCGGGCAAGGGCAGAGAACTGGTCGGACGGCTCCCGACTGGCCTTGTTTACCACGATCGCCGAGAGCATCGGTGCTCGTCCGTCCTCGTTGTGGTGGAGGCAGACAGCCTTGAGGAGGTAGGCCATAACTCCGCGGTGAGGCGGGATGGAGTCGAAGCCCTGTGCCGCCAACTCGGCGCTCAGCTCCCCATACGTGATGGTCTGTCCCTGCCGGGCCCGCTTCCGCAGGATCTCCACGGCCGCTTCGACCGCTGCCGGGTACTCCGGGTCCTTGATCCGCATTGCCCCTCCCCCATCGCGTGGACGTTGCCCAGCCCGCGCATCGTACCGGCCGGACACCAATCCGGTACTGCTACAAGCGGTACAGCAGCGAAGTACAGCAACCTTTCTGACCTCAGCCGACCACCAACGGCCTTCCGACCAGCCCACTGCCCCTCGATGGGCTTTCAGCCAGTAGTTCGGGACGAAGAGGTCGCTCCGTTAGGGTGCGCCGCATGACCGACGACGCCCCGGCCTGTCCTGAGTGCAACCAGACCTTGAAGTCCGGCGGTCTCGTGCTGTCCAAACGAGATGAAGACGGCCGGAGGATCTGCCGCTCTCTGTGGCGGTGTGCTGGTCGGCACACCTGGTGGCAGTGGGCGGACCGGCCGGCCGAACCGCTGGAGGTCTGCCCAGTTCCGGAGCTGTTCCGTTGACATCCAACGCTGACATCAACGAGCCCGGACGGCGGCACACAGCTGCGATCCTGGACGGCCGCCGGATCAGCCAACGATGGCATCAGGGGCGGGCGTAGATCCAACTCCCAAAGCGGGTGTCGCAGGTTCGAATCCTGCCGGGGGCACAACGCCTTACCGCTTCGACCTCTTCCCCAGGGAGGGCTCCTGTTCGACCTCGGACTCCTCGCCCGGGACCATTTGCGTGAACGGATGAGTCGCCAGGCTCTGATATCTCTCGCGACCAGGTTACTAATCCGCACCGTCCGACCCTCCCCAGCATCCACCTTGCAGACACTCTTGCTCATCTCCACGTTCACGTACGAAAAGCAACCTGGTTGGCATGGTCCAGCCATATTTGGAAGAGCGCGCACCGGACACCGATCCAGCCAGGCACTCTGCACCATGGCGGTCGGAGCCAGGGCTGCGAATCCAGCCATAGCTGCAAACCGCACTTATTTTCCACGCCTCCTGATCAAGGATCATCCCTGCACGTAGTTCACAGCCGTCACGCAAGGGATGCACAGTGCGGAAGAGATCACGAAGATCAGTCATAGCCCTGCTGGTTCTGGCCTTGATGGCCACTGCTGGCGTCGTACCGGCTTGGGCTCTGCCCGAGCAACCTGCCTCCACCCTGGCCGCCGTTCAACAGCTCAAGGCTCGGACGGCGGCGGACCTGCCGAAGCCGCCCAAGGCCATGACGTTGGCGGAGCGGCGCAAGCAGGTGAAGCAGTCCCGGGACGAGCTGTCGCCGATGCGCCGCTACCGGGACTCACCCGCCAGGAAGCCGGTGGGCAAACCCCATCCTCGGCCCGCCAAGGGCGCCGTCGAGCGCCGCCTCCTCGCCGAAGGGAGTCCGACGCGCCACCCCTTCGCGGCGGCTACTGCTGATCCGGCGTGGGTGTCGGGCTCGTCCGGGGTGTGGCCGGGGACCCTCTCGATCGGCGGGCACGTGAAGTTCTCCTCCGGTACCGGGTCGTCCTATTCGAGGCTGTTGTTGCTCATCCGGAACGAGGCGGGGACGGTCGTCAAGGCCGAGGAGATCGACAAGGCCACCTACGATCCGGAGGGAAAGGGGCATCTGGACAACGGAGCCTGGTGCTACGGCTGGTGGTCTCCCAACCCATACCCGGACCGTGCCGACGAATGCTTCTGGTGGAGTTCGAGCGCGCTGGGCGGACACCTCGAGGACGGAAAGAAGTACTACGCCCACGTCTACCTCATGGGTTCGGACGGTACTTACAGTCCGAACGGCACCACCTCTCCGCTGATCGATGCGTTCTACACCCCGGACATCCCGGGCGCGCAGGCCGGTATCTGCTCCTGCTACGCGCAGGCTCACCGCGCCGACCCGGTCAACACGGCCACCGGCATGTTCTTCGAGCAGCTCACCGACGCCCAACTGGTGGGTGTCGGCGAGCAGGTGACCCTGGAGCGCACGTATCGCTCCGACTCCACGGCGATCGGTCTGCTGGGTCGCGGCTGGGCCACGCCCTTCGATGTGAAACTGACGGTCGCATCCGGCAAGGTCACTTACCAGGCCGACGACGGGGCGAAGTTCGTCTTCACGCAGAAGAGCGACGGCACGTACACCGCGCCGGCGGGTTCGGCCGCGAAGCTGGTCAAGGGCAGCAGCACCTACAGCGTCACCACCCCTGATCACACCAAGCGCACCTTCAGCAGCACCGGTCAGCTGACGTCGGTCGTCGACCGTAGCGGCCAAGGCCTGACGCTGACGTACACGTCCGGCAAGCTGTCCTCCGTCAAGGACGCCGCCGGCCGCACCACCGGCTTCACCACGAACGCCGACGATCAGGTCACCAAGGTCAGCCTCCCCGATGCCACGTCGGTCTCCTACGCCTACACGGATGGCCTGCTGACGTCCGTCACCGACCCGGCGGGCAAGGTCTCCACCTACGGCTACAGCACCGACAAGCGGCTCTCCTCCCTCACCGACCCGGCGGGCGGCAAGGTCTCCAACACCTACGAGACCAACGGCAGGATCAGGTCCCAGACGGACCAGAAGGGCAAGACCACGTCCTTCACCTGGGACAGCGGCGGCGAAGAGTCCCACATGACAGCCCCGGACGGCGGAGTGTGGACCGACATCTATGCCGGCAACGTGCTGATGGAGAGCATCGACCCGTACGGCAAGAAGGTCTCCTACACCTACGACCGCTACCTGCGCCCGGTCGAGATCACCGACCAGCGTGGCAACACCACGTCGATGACGTACGACAGCGCCGGACGCATGCTCACCCGCAGCGCGCCCGCGTCCTTGGGCTACAAGGAGAGCTGGACCTATGACAGCGCCGGCAACGTCCTCAGCCACACGGACGGCCGCGGCAACAAGACGACGTACACCTACAACGCGTCCAACGAGCTGACCTCCAGTACCGATCCGCTCGGCGGCAAGACGACGTACACGTACACCGCACTCGGGGCCCTGGCGACCGTGACCACCCCACGCGGCAAGACCACGACGTACGGGTACGACGCGAAGGGCAACCGCACCTCTGTCACCACCCCGCTCGGTGAGAAGACCACCTTCACCTACGACGACGTTGGCCGCATCACCTCCAAGACCGACCCCCGCGGCAACACCTCCGGCGCCGACCCGACCGCCTACACCACGAAGTACACCTACGACGGCCGCGGCCTGCTCAGCACCGCCACCGACCCGCTGGGCCGCACCACCAGCTACGGCTACAACGGCGCCGAACAGCTGACCTCGGCCAAGGACCCGGCCGGCAACACCACCCGCTACGAGTACGACGACGCCGGGAACCTGACCAAGACCACCGACGCGGCGGGCAAGTCCGTCACCCGTGGCTACGACGCCGGCGGCCGCCTCACCTCCGAGACCGACCCGCTGGGCAACAAGACGACCCACACCTACGACAAGCTCGGCCGACTGCTGAGCACAGTCTCCGCCCGCGGAAACGTCACCGGCGCCGATCCGGCCGCCTACACCACCAGCTACACCTACGACGCCGCAGGAAACCGCACCAAGGTCACCGACCCCAGCGGCGCGACGGTCAGCACCGAATACGACGCCGTCAACCGGCCCGTCAAGGTCACCGACCCGCTGGGCAAAACGACCGCCTACACCTACGACGCGGTCGACAACGTCACCAAGGTCACCGACGCCCTCAGCAAGAGCGTCTCCTCGGTGTACGACAAGAACAACCGGCTGACCAGCACCACCAACGCGCTGGGCAAGACCACCACCCACGCATACGACGCCGACGGCAACCTCCTCAGCCGCACCTCCCCGCTGGGCTACAAGGAGACCTGGACCTACGACGGCGACGGCCGCCAGGCCACCACCGTCGACCCCCGCGGCAACATAACCGGAGCCGACCCGGCCCAGTACACCACCACCAACAGCTACGACGCGGCCGGCAACCTCACCACCGTCACCGACCCGCTCGGCGGCGTGACCAGAACCGAGTACGACGCGGCGGGCAACGTCACCAAGCGCACCGACGCCGACAAGCGCACCACCACCTACGGTTACGACAAGCTCGACCAGCTCACCACAGTCACCGCCCCTGACGGCGCAAAGACGGCCTACGAATACGACGCGGCGGGCAATGTCACCAAGCGCACCGACGCCAACAACCACGCGACCGCCTACGGCTACGACGCGTCCCGTCGCCTGACGGCGGTCACCGACCCCCTGGACCGCGTGACCTCCTACGCGTACGACGCCGAGGGCAACGTCACCAAGAAGACCACCCCGCGCGGCTCGACCAGCTACGTCTTCGACACCCGCGGGCTGCTCACCAAGGTCGACTACTCGGACTCGACGCCGGACGTGAGCTTCGGCTACAACGCCGCCGGGCGCATGACCGCGCGCGCCAACGCGAAGATCTCCGAGGACTTTGACTACGACGCGGTGGGCAACCTCACCAAGACCCGCGGCTTCGCCTACACCTACGACGCCGCCGGGCAGATGCTCACCCGCAAGTACTCCGACGGCAACACCATCACCTACTCCTACGACAACGACGGCCGCACGTCGTCCATGACCGCCGACGGAGTCACCACCAACTACACCTGGGACGCCGCCGGCCGCCTGACCCGGTCCGCGCTGCCCAACACCGAGACCGAGGACCGCGCCTACGACCGCGCGGGCCGGCTCACCGCGGTCACGTCGTCCAAGGCCGGGACCACCGTCACGAAGACCGCGCTCGCCCTGTCCTCCGCCGGACTGCCCACCCACGTCGACGTCACCCGGGCCAGTGTCGGCACCGGAGGCTGGGACCTCACCTACGACGCCGCAGGCCGCCTCACCTCCGGCTGTGCCCCGCAGCCCTGGGTCACCGGCTGCGCGTCCAGCCGCACCACGGCCTACACCTACGACAAGGTCGGCAACCGCCTGACCTCCACCCTCGGCACCACCAGCACCAACTACACCTACGACGCGGCCGACCAGCTCACGTCCACTACCACCGGCGCAACAACCACCACCTACGACTACGACAGCGAGGGCAACCAGACCAAGGCAGGAGCCGACACCTACACCTACGACCTGACCGGACAGATATCCGCCGCAACCGTCGCCGGCAGCAGCTACACCTACGACCACGACGCCAGCGGCAACCAGGTCACCACCAGCAAGGACGGCACGGTCACCAGCCGCACACAGTGGGACCCCAACGGCCCGCTCCCGATCCTCGCCACCGAGTACGACAGCGCCTGGGCACTCAAGCAGTCCTACCGCTACGACCCGCTCGGCCAGCCCACCGCCACCAAGACCGGCTCCGGCGCCCTCTTCTACTACCACCACGACACCCAGGGCTCCCCGGTCGACGTCACCGGCAGCACCGGCACCCTCCACCAGCGCTGGGCCTACGACCCGTACGGCGCCCGCACCCTGAACACGGTCGCCAGCGGCGCTCCCGCCAGCACTCCGTCCTACACGGGTGCCCGCTACGAGACCACCACAGGCAACCTCGACCTGCACGCCCGCCAGTACAACACCGCCAACGGCCGCTTCAACCGCCCCGACCCGGCTGCTCCCGACCGCAACAGTCCCTACGTATCGAGCTACGCCTACGCCAACAACACACCCACGCTGTACACCGACCCGAGCGGTCTGACACCCGTGCCGGGCGACGCCAACAACAACGGGAAGGTCGACAGCCTCGGCGAAGGTCTGAAGATCTTCGGCGACGGCTTCCTGCAGGGCCTGAAGGCGCCCTTCGAGTTCCTCGGCGATGCGCACGACGCCGTCACCGGACAGAACGGCGGAACCGGAGCCTTCCTCGACAAGTACCTCCCCGTCCGTCCCGCCTATCGGCTCTACCGAGCCGAGTACATGCTGCGACAGCAGGGCTGCGACGCCCTGGCCGACATGTACGCCGACGCAGCGGACGAACTCGCCCAGCAGCTCGCCGTCACCGGTGTCGGCGGTCTGACGGGGTGGCGCAGGGCCGCAGTCGAACCGGGTGGGGGACGGTACTACGGTGAGCCGAGCTCGACGCGGTTCGGACTGCCCTACTACACGCCGGAGACTCCGTCGTCAATGAGCCGCATCAACCCGGAGGGCGGCAGAAGGAACTGCGGACTGTGCGCGACCGCGGGCGACGACCTGATGGCCGGCCGGAACCCGAACGCGGTGTCCGGTGCAGATCGTCCGCTTACGCGTGCAGAAGTGTCGGCGATGACGGGCCTTCCGTTCCAGAAGGTCGGTGGCCTGAACGTTATCGTGAGTGACATGCTGCGCTGGGGACCCGGCGCTCGGGCGGTCGTAGGAGCATGGCCGAGGAAGGGTATCGGCCACTACTTCAACGTCGTCAACATCGATGGAAAGGTGGTCTTCCTCGATTTCCAGTCGGGTAAGGCAAATCCGGCGCACAAGAAGTACCGCGACTACTACGTGATGAGGACCAACTGACATGCTGGCCCCGGAGGAAGCCGAGCGCAAAGCCGCGGAGTTCCTTGCGGAAGAAAGTCGAACATGGGGGGCCTCCTCGAACGTGAGGATCATCCCTGATTACTGCTTCACGGACGGGGGACGCTTCATCGCTCCCTACGACCATGTCGAATACCTCGATCACGGACGTGAGGACATGCAACTCGGCGGGAACCTGCCGGTGGCGGTCGACCTGACCACCGGAGCCTGCTCTTTCATCACCTGGGAAGAGGCGGACGACATGATGGAGCGCGACCTGCTCTGAGGGGCGCCTCACAGGGGGCAGCGGCCCGCGACGATCGACGTCACGGGCCGCTGGCCCAACAACAGCGCGCTCCCCTTCCACGAGGGCCGTCTGGGTGAGCGGTGCGTGAGCGGAAGGTGGGGCACCGGCCGTCCAGAGCGTGGACGACGCAACGTGTCGCGTGGCGCTGACCTGCGCGGAAAGCACCACGAGACACGGGCCGACGCAACTCGGCAGGGATCCTGAGGCACTCCTAAAGCGGGTGTCGCAGGTTCGAACCCTGCCGGGGGCACCAGCCAGCCAGGCCCCGGACCGATCACGGTTTGGGGCCTTTGACGGCAGGGGACCCAAGTCGCTGGGAGATGCATGGCGGGAAGACCTGCTCAAGCCCTTGATGCCCTGAGCTTCCCGCGCTGAGGTCCCGGTACGTCGGCGCAGCCGACACTCGTATAGTCGCGGCATGGTGACTGCGACTGTCCGTGAGTGGCACGACGCCGACATCCAGACGAAGGGCTTTCATGCGCTGTCGCCGGGGCAACGTGTAAATCTCCAATGGGAAGCCCCCGGCTTCAAGCAGGACGGCTACGCCTATCGGGCAGTGAACATCGTGCCTCGGCCCACCTGACATCCACATCTGACATCAACGACGGCAGACAACAGCAGCTACGAGCGGCCCCTGACGGCCATGCCGTCCGGGCACCCGAAGCTCCTGAAGCTCCGTTGATCGAACTCCTAATGCGGTGCTCACGCACGAGCGCCCTCCCGGGCCGTCCTCGGGCCGTGGAAGGGCACTCACTGGTGACCAACGTCGACAGGTGCCGACAACTCGGCAGCAGGTCAGGAAGTCGACCGATAAGACGGCCGCAGGTCACGGCCGCCGATGATCAGTTGTGGCTGTGCAGCAGCTAAGTGCCGCTCAGGGGCGTGCACGCGCGACGGGGCCTCGTCCTCGGCTGGTCGCTACTCGCAGCACGTCCCGCAAAGCGCTGGTCAACTTGGCGGCGAGAAGATGGAGCTCCTCTAGGTCTTCGGTCTCGTCGTCGAGTACCTGGCTTGAGTGCTCCAGCAGTTGGGACGCCATCCCGAGTTGGAAGGCCTCGATGTGGTCCGCCAGGCGGGACACGTAGCCGCCTTGGTCATCGGTGCTCAGATAGCACGGTTTGCCGTCCGGTCCCGCCCACGGGAGAAGTCTGAGTTCGTCCTGTGTTGTCATCCCTGCGTGCGCCTCTCGGTGCTCTCGACGTTCGGAGCCGGCGTGCCAGTGGATGCGGAGTCGCTCACAGCCCTACTCCCGGGCCCGGACTGCCCCGGTGCCGAGTGGCACACGCATTCGCACGCCTCGTAGATCAAGGGCAGGTCGACCGGCGCTGATTCCGGAGACGACTCCGCGCAGGCGGGGTGCGTGCCGATCTGGCAAGCGGTCGAGCGGTACGAGGTGGCCGAGGCGTCCGGGCCAAGAGTCTGCCGCTGCGAGGGCATCAGTGGACCCCCAGGAGTGTCGTCCAGGCGTCGGTCGGCATCCGCGGAGCGATGACGACCGTCGGGTGCCGTCGTGCGCGTTCTTCGTGCGCCAGTACGTAGGGACGGACGAGTGCGGTGTCCTCGCCCCTGAGCGGCTGCCAGCAACTCGCCCTGTCGAGGTTCTGGCCCAGGACGGCCGTCGGCTCGTCAGCGAATGCAGAGGAAGCGGGGGCGGGTGTCGGCCGGGACGGCCGTAAGGGGCGGCGGTGCCTGCCCTTGGGGAAGTACCGCGCTCTGGTGAGCAAGGCGGCACGGCGGATACGGTTGAGCACGCTGGTCAGCTCCTATCGCTGATGGCTCGGTCCCCCGACATCGCCCGTCGTGGGGACCGCTTTGCGTACGACCGCCCAAAGGGTGCGGCCGTTCAGGCTGGTGGCTAGAAGCCCGAATCGATCGGCTTCAGCCACCGCTTCCAGGACCTCCCGCCATAAGTCGGCGGTGAGTGAGTCAGGTACCTCCGCCTCGACCGACGTGTGCCGGTCGTGCTCCTCCACGCGCGCGGGAAGCCCGAGACCGGACAGCCGGGCAGCAATGGCTGCCGCGCGAACTCCCGAAGCGGGCACAGGGCAGCCTCTGTCACCGGCGATCACTTTGAGTGAAGCTAGTTAACTAGATTTGAGCTAGTGGACTAGATTTTCCATATGCCTGAGCAGCCGCCCTACCTCCGCATCGCCGACGAACTCCGGCGGCGGATCGCGGAGCACGTGTGGGAGCCGGGGGACCGACTGCCCTCCCGCGCCCAGATCGGCCAGGAGTGCGGCGTCGGCGAGAACGTGGTTCGCCGGGCGCAGGAGCTGCTGATCTCCCATGGCGTGCTGGAAGGCCGCGCCGGATCAGGGACCTACGTCGCCGAACCCCGGCAACGGGTACGGGTTGTCCGGTCGTCTGCGCGCGAGCAGCCCGAGAAGTCGCCCTTCCGTGCGGACATGAAGGCCCTGGGCAAGCAAGGCGACTGGGAGAGCAGGACCGACGCCAAGGTGCCGGCCCCGGCCGACATCGCGGCCCGGCTCGGCATTGCCGAGGGCGACCTGTGCGTCAGGACGTCGTACGAGTTCCTGGCCGACGGCAGGCCGGTGCAGCTGTCGACGAGCTGGGAGCCGTACGACCTCACGGCAGGGACTCTCGTCGTTCTCCCCGAGGGAGGCCCGCACGCCGGGGCCGGTGTCGTGAACCGCATGGCCGCGATCGGTGTCACCGTCAGCCACGCGGTGGAGCAGCCGGAGCCGCGTCAGGCGACCGCCGAGGAGGCCTCTCTTCTGGGCATCCAGAAGGCCGCCCTCGTCACGCACATCCGGCGGACGTATTACAGCGACGACGGGCGCCCCGTCGAGACAGCGGACATCGTCGTGCCCGCAGCTCACTGCGAGATCGTCTACGAGATCCCGATCAACCGGTAGGGACAGGCTTCGCGCGCGGGCTGCGACGGTGCTTCGGTGCGTCCACGTCTGTCGCAGTGAGGGCGGTCAGCCCTGCCGTTCACGTCGCGACGGCGGCCCAACCCCGTACAACGCTGCCATCGAGTGATCACCCCTGGGCCGTCTCTGGGCCGTGCGAGGGCGCCCGAGGTCGACCAACGGCGACCGACAGTGACAGGCGAGTCTCAGCCGTCCATCTCAAAGACCCAGGTCAGGCCCGCGCAGCTATACGCGTTTCCGCCCAGGGCTGGCGGTACGGCAAGATGGGGTGTATCTGCCCACTGCCAGATTCAAGCTGCCGGACGGTTTCTCTTGGCTGAGTTCATTTACACCATGCGCAAGGCGCGTAAGGCGCACGGCGACAAGGTGATCCTCGACGACGTGACGACGAGCTTCCTGCCGGGGGCGAAGATCGGCGTCGTCGGCCCGAACGGCGCCGGAAAGTCGACGATCCTGAAGATCATGGCCGGGATCGAGCAGCCGTCCAACGGTGACGCCTTCCTCACGCCCGGTTACACGGTCGGCATCCTGCTCCAGGAGCCGCCGCTGAACGAGGAGAAGACCGTCCTGGAGAACGTCCAGGAGGGTGTCGCCGAGATCAAGGGCAAGCTCGACCGGTTCAACGAGATCGCCGAGCAGATGGCGACCGACTACTCCGACGAGCTCATGGACGAGATGGGCAAGCTCCAGGAGCAGCTCGACCACGCCAACGCCTGGGACCTCGACGCCCAGCTGGAGCAGGCCATGGACGCCCTGGGCTGCCCGCCCGGCGACTGGGCCGTCACCAACCTCTCCGGTGGTGAGCGCCGCCGCGTCGCGCTGTGCAAGCTGCTGCTGGAGCAGCCCGACCTGCTGCTGCTCGACGAGCCCACCAACCACCTCGACGCCGAGTCGGTGAACTGGCTGGAGCAGCACCTGGCCAAGTACCCGGGCACCGTCGTCGCGGTCACCCACGACCGGTACTTCCTCGACAACGTCGCCCAGTGGATCTGCGAGGTCGACCGCGGTCGCCTCTACCCCTACGAGGGCAACTACTCCAAGTACCTGGAGACCAAGGCCGCCCGTCTGAAGGTCGAGGGGCAGAAGGACGCCAAGCGGCAGAAGCGGCTGAAGGAGGAGCTCGAATGGGTTCGCTCCAACGCCAAGGGGCGGCAGGCCAAGTCCAAGGCGCGTCTGGCCCGCTACGAGGAGATGGCCGCCGAGGCCGACAAGATGCGGAAGCTGGACTTCGAGGAGATCCAGATCCCGCCGGGCCCGCGTCTGGGCAACGTCGTCGTCGAGGTCAACAACCTCACCAAGGGCTTCGGTGACAAGCTGCTCATCGACGACCTCTCCTTCACGCTGCCGCGCAACGGCATCGTCGGCATCATCGGGCCGAACGGCGCCGGCAAGACGACCCTGTTCAAGATGATCCAGGGCATCGAGGAGCCGGACTCCGGTTCGATCAAGGTCGGCGACACGGTCAAGATCTCCTACGTCGACCAGAGCCGCGAGAACATCGACCCGAAGAAGACGCTGTGGGCCGTCGTCTCCGACGAGCTGGACTACATCAACGTCGGCCAGGTCGAGATGCCGTCGCGCGCGTACGTGTCCGCCTTCGGGTTCAAGGGGCCGGACCAGCAGAAGCCGGCCGGCGTGCTCTCCGGCGGTGAGCGCAACCGGCTGAACCTCGCGCTCACCCTCAAGCAGGGCGGCAACCTGCTGCTCCTCGACGAGCCGACCAACGACCTCGACGTCGAGACCCTCTCCAGCCTGGAGAACGCGCTGCTGGAGTTCCCCGGCTGCGCCGTCGTCGTCTCCCACGACCGGTGGTTCCTGGACCGCATCGCCACGCACATCCTCGCCTACGAGGGCGAGTCCAAGTGGTTCTGGTTCGAGGGCAACTTCGAGTCGTACGAGAAGAACAAGGTCGAGCGGCTCGGCCCGGACGCCTCCCGTCCGCACCGCGCCACCTACAAGAAGCTGACCCGGGGCTGATCTTGCGGCACATCTACCGCTGCCCGCTGCGCTGGGCGGACATGGACGCGTACGGCCACGTCAACAACGTGGTGTTCCTCCGCTACCTGGAGGAGGCCCGTATCGACTTCCTGTTCCGCCCGGAGAAGGACTTCAAGCAGGGGTCCGTGGTGGCTCGCCATGAGATCGACTACAAGCGGCAGCTCGTCCACCGGCACCACCCGGTGGACATCGAGCTGTGGGTCACGGAGATAAGGGCGGCGTCCTTCACCCTCACCTATGAGGTGAAGGACGACGACGTCGTCTACGTCCGCGCCTCGACGGTGATAGTGCCGTTCGACTTCGAGGCGCAGCGGCCGCGCCGGATCACCGCGGAGGAACGCGAGTTCCTCCAGGAGTACACGGATGACGACGAGGGGGAGGCCGTCGCCGCATGACGGTGCTCCACCTCGCCGACGAGGGGGAGGCGGCGGATCTCGCGGCCTTCCTCTCCCGGCTGCTCCACTACGACCGTGGAGCCGCGGTGCGACTCCAGGCCGCCGGCACCGCGCTCGCCGTCTTCGGGCGGCCGCCGTCCTTCGAGGTGCTGGCGATCCGCGCCGTGCGGCTGGCCAAGCCGTACGAGAACGGGCTCGACGTCACGCTGGACGTGACCGTGTCCGCCGGTGAGCTGCTGGAATCGGTGGACGAGGCGGGCGCTACGGCCGCCGTGCCGGGCGCGGTGACCGGGCCGCCCTGGGCCGGTGTGCTGCCGCCGCGCGGCGGCTGGCGGACCGAGCCGGGGCTGCCCGCGCCGGACGCGCTGCGCTCCCTGGTGGCCGCCGCGGTCGCAGAGTTCCGCTCCCGCACGCAGGAGTTGCCCGACGAACGGCGCACCCGCGCCGAGCTGGACCGGATCGGGCGGGACATCTGGTCCCGTACGGTCGGCGACACGCGGCTGCCGGTGCGGGCCGTGCACGCGGCGCAGTCGCTCGGGTTCCTGCGGCCGGGGGCACCCCTGGGGCTGTTCTCGTCGGGCGCGTGGCTGCGGCTGCGCACGCCGTACGGGTCGATAGCCGTACGGCGGGCCGGGCTCGGGGCGCTGGACGTCAGCGTCCGCTGATCGTCGTCGCGCTCCCGGGATCAGATCAGCCTGAGAGCCCGTGATCAGCCCGGGGTGTTCACCATCGACGCCGCCGCGTACGTCAGGTAGTTCCACAGCGTGTGCTCGTGCTCCTCGGACAGCCCGAGTTCCTCGACGGCGACCCGCATGTGCTTCAGCCAGGCGTCGTGCGCCGCACGGTCGACCGTGAAGGGCGCGTGCCGCATCCGCAGGCGGGGATGGCCGCGGTTGTCGCTGTACGTCGTGGGGCCGCCCCAGTACTGGATGAGGAAGAGCGTGAGGCGCTCCTCGGCCGGGCCCAGGTCCTCCTCGGGATACATGGGCCGCAGCAGCGGGTCCTCGGCGACTCCCTCGTAGAAACGGTGGACGAGCCGACGGAAGGTCTCCTCCCCGCCGACCTGCTCGTAGAAGGTCTGCTCCTGAAGCGTGCCGCGCCGAATCTCTTTCACGCCCTCCATGCTCTCAGACGTGGGGACATAGGACTCAAGGCCTAGGACCCGCCCGTGCCCTTAGTGTGGGGGTATGGGCGGGCATGCTCCCGACAGGGAACTGGACGATCTCGCCGCCTCCGCGCGGGCGGCGCTGGTACGCCGGATCGACGCGAGCGGTGCCTGGGCCGCCGACCCGGTGTGGCGGGAGGCGTTCGCCGCGGTCCCGCGCCATCTGTTCGTGCCGTACTACTACGTCGGCGTCGTCGGCGGCTACGAACGCCGCTGGGGCGAGAGCCCCGAGCGCGAGGCGCGGGAGCGGTGGGTGCGCGGCGCCTACGAGGACACCCCGCTGGCGACCCGGCTGCGCGACGGCGAGCTGCTGTCCTCCAGCAGTCAGCCGTCGCTGATGGCGGACATGCTGGCCGCGCTGGAGGTCGCGGACGGCCATACCGTCCTGGAGATCGGCGCCGGCACCGGCTACAACGCCGCGCTGCTCGCGCACCGGCTGGGCGACGACAAGGTCACCACCGTCGATCTCGACCCGGAGATCACCGAGTCGGCTCGCCGGCACCTGGCCGCGGCCGGGTACCACCCGGTCGTCGTCACCGGCGACGGCGCCCGGGGCGTGCCCGAGCGCGCCCCGTTCGACCGGATCATCGCCACCTGCGCCCTTGGCACCGTGCCGCGCGCCTGGCTCGCGCAGAGCCGCCCGGGCGGCCGGATCCTCATCCCGCTCGCCACCGGCCTCGTCGTACTGACGGTGAGCGACGCCGGGCACGCCGAGGGGCGGTTCCTGCACACGCCCGCCTACTTCGTGCCGCTGCGCGGCGCGAGCCGGCCCGGGGGCGAGCCGGTCCAGCTGGGCGGGGTGCCGCGCCGGGCCAGGGAGGACGACCTGTTCCGCTTCCTGCTGGCCCTGACCCGCGGCAGCCTCGACCCGCAGGAGGCCGTCGCGCTGTGGGAGCAGGAGGGCAGGCCGCAGCGCGAGCGCTACGGCATCACGGTAAGCGGCGAGCGGGAGTGGGCCTGGCTGGACGACCCGGAGGGGCCGTACGCCTGGCCCCTCCCGTCCTGACGAGAACCGACTCCTGACTCGGCCGGCCGGGCCGACCGGCCCGGCCGGACTCAGCCGCGGCGGATCGTGATCGTCGTCCAGGCGCCCACGTGCACCCGGTCGCCGTCCTGCAGCGGCACGGGCACGAACGGCTGGATCGGCTCCTCCGAGCCGTTGACCGTCGTGCCGTTCGTCGAGTTCTGGTCGACGACCGCCCAGCTGCCGTCCGGCTGCTGGACCAGCACCGCGTGCTGGTGCGAGACGCCCGGGTCCTCCGGCGGCACCGACAGGTCGATGTCGGGGGTGTCGCCGGTGGAGTGCCGGCGGCGGCCGATCGTGATCTGGTTGCCGGTGAGCGTGCGCTGCTGCTCGGGCGAGTACGCCGGCAGGTTCAGGCCCGCGGCCTCGGGGCCGGAACGCTGCATCATCGCCATGAAGTAGTCGCGGTCCGGGCCGATGGTCGCGGTCCACGTCGCCGGTCCCTGCGGCGCCTGGGGCTGCTGCGGGAAGCCGCCGGGGCCGGGCGGGGCCTGCGTCGCGCCGGGCTGCGGGTAGCCGTAGCCGCCGCCCTGGCCGGGGCCGGGCCCGCCATGGCCGCCCGGGCCGGTGGACGACGGCGGGGAGATCACCCAGTCGTCGTCACCGCCGCCGAACGGACCGCCCTGCTGCGGCGGCCGCCGGGTCTCCTGCGGGAATCCGGGCGGGGCCGGCGGGCCGGCCTGCTGGAAGCCCTGCGGAGCACCGCCGGGGCCACCGGGACCACCGTGTCCGCCAGGCGCACCGGGTCCGCCGGGCCCACCGGGACCACCAGGCCCACCGGGGCCGGGCGGCGGGGGGACCGGCCGGGACGGGTCGGGGCCGAATCCGGGCGGACCGCCGGGGCCACCCGGGCCGGGAGGAAACTCACGCCCCGCGGGACCGCCGGGGCCGGGAGCGCCGCCGCCCTGGTGGGGCGGGCCCGAGGGGCCGCCGCCGAACGGCGGGATGGGCTCGGCCGGGCGGTTCACCTGCGACGGGCGGGAGCTCTGGTAGTCGTACGCGTCACCGCCGCCGTACGACGGGCCGGGCTGGCCCGGCGGCTGGAAACGCCCGCCCGGGCCGGGCGGGGGCGGAGCGGCGGGGGTGTACGAGGTCGCCGTGTTCGTCAGGAAGTTCCACCGGCACTCCTCGCAGAACGGGGCACCGCCCTCACGGGGCGTACGGCACTGCGGGCAGAGCTCCGGCTCGGCGTTCGGTACGGCGGACAGGTGCGGCGGGCGCCCGCCCGGGCCGCCGGGAGGGCCACCGGGGCCGCCCGGGCCGGCGGGGGGCGGGAAGCCGTAGCCACCGCCGGGCGGGGGCGGCGGGGGAGGAGGCGGAGGCACGGCACCCGCCATGCGGTGACCGCAGACCTCGCACCAGTCGTCGGAACCCGACTGGTGTCCGTTCGGGCAGGTCGGCATGTCGGCGCGTCCCTCCTTCGTTCCTACTGGGCCGCAGCTCTGGGCCACTGCTCCAGGCCGCTGCTCTGGTTCACTTCTTCACGCGAACAGTCTTGGTGGACCGGGTCTCGAGCGTCATCTCGTCGGCCTCCTCGACCTTCGCCTTCAGTCGCACAGTACCGGTCGCGGCATCGACCACGTCCACCACCTTCGCAAGCAGTTTCGCAGTATCGGCGTTCCCGGACGCACTCGCGAGCTGAACGGCCCTGCCCAGTTTGGCCGTTGCTCCATCGATATCTCCCGACTTGCGGAGATCCAGACCTTGTTGGATGGCTTGTGCCAGTTCGGCCTGGCCGGTGTAGTGGGCGACCTGGGGGTTGATCGATGTCGAGGCGACCATGTCGTCCGTCCACACGGCCCGCACCAGGCCCTGCGCTCCGAGGTTCTGGACGCTGCCGTCGGGCTGCGGGATGACCAGCGAGATCCGGGCCGCCAGCATCTCCTGGCCGATGTTCGCGGCCGGGACCTCCACGCAGACGTGGTAGTCACGGGACTCGTCTCCCCAGGAGCCAAGGGGGTAGTCGCCCGCGCGCGGGCCCGCCTCGGTGCGCCGGTCGGTCAGTTCCTCGACCGTGGGCGCGACCTGCTTGACGAACCTCACAGTCGTGTCGACCGGGGTCCACAGCCGCAGGGAGACGTCCGCGACCTCCTTGCCCATCGCCGTCTCCATCATCCGCGTGAAGTCGGCGGCGAGCCCGGCCGGATCGGCGACGATGTCGGCCGTGCCGAGCAGGGCGGAGGCGATCCCTGTGACTTCTTTCACTTCCCAGTCGGTGCCCACGCCGCGCGCGTCGCACGTGAAGCGCCCGGCGCACGCGTCGAGCGCGGCCTTCAGGTCCTGGGGCGACTCGTGCTCGTTGCGGCCGTCGGTGAGCAGGATGCCGTGCCGGATGGCGACGTCCGCGGAGGACAGCAGACGGTCGGCGAGTTTCAGCCAGGTGCCGATGGCCGTGCCGCCGCCCGCGCTGAGCGACCGCAGCGCCCGCTTGGCCTGCTCGCGGGTGGTGGCGTCGGCGACCGCGAGGCGTCCGCCGCCCGGGTAGACCTCCTTGGCCTCGTGCGTCCCGCCGATCACCGCGAAGTGGACGCCGTCGCGCAGGGTGTCGATCGCCGCGGCCGTGGCGTCGCGGGCGTTGCGCATCTTGGTCGGCGGGTAGTCCATCGACCCCGAGCAGTCGACCATGAGCGCCACGGCCGCGGACGGGCCCTGGCCGGGCGAGTAGAGGTGGGGCGCCGCGACCGCGCTGCCGACCGTGCCGCCGCCGGTCGCCGTCACCGTGACGATGGCGTTGACCTCGCCGGCGCCCTCCGGCAGGTACTCGTTCTGGTACACGTCCACCGAGAACCGGGGCACATTCGACTTCGAGAAATTGGCCATGGCTGCTTCGATCCCCCTCCAAAGCCCCCACCGCGGCGGGGTGATGACAGTGGAGCGGACCGGTCCCCTCCGGTCCGCCGAGGCGTCCCCGTACGTGGCCTCAGGCCGATCCTGCCCCCTGGGGCACGGCCGGGAACGGCACGAGCGCCACTGTTACGTTGTCGTGGCCCCCGCCGTCCAGGGCGTGGCCGACGAGCACCCGGGCGCTGTGCAGCGGGTGCGTGGCGGCGTCGAGCGGAACGACCCGGGCCATTTCCTCCGCCGCCTCGGCGTAGTTCCACAGGCCGTCCGTGCAGACGACGACCACGCCCGGCCGGTCCGGCTTGAAAGCGGCGGTGTGCGGCTCCAGTTCGTAGGCGTCCGCGCCGAGCCAGCCGGTGATCGCGTGGGCACGCTCGTCGGCGTAGGCCTCGGCCTCGTTCATCAGGCCCGCGGCGACCATCTGCGCGGCCCAGGAGTCGTCCTCGGTGAGCCGGGCGGGGGGAGCGCTCCGGTCGACCGGGACCCAGTAGGCGCGGCTGTCGCCGACCCAGCCGACGATCAGCAGGCCCGACGTCACCACCGAGCCGACGATCGTGCACGCCGGGGCGTTCTGGTGCGGGGCGTGCTCGCGGGCCGTGGCGGGCTCCTCGGCGAGCGAGTTGACGGCGCGCGAGGCGGCGACGATCGCGTCGTGCATCGCCTGCTGCGGGTGGACACCGCGCGGCAGCGCGGCCAGCAGGGTCTCGCTCGCCGCCCTGGCCGCCGCCGCGGAGGCGTCGTCGGGGCGGGTCGCCGAGGAGACGCCGTCGCAGACGATCGCCACGGAGGCGGGGGAGCCGTCGGGCAGCGCGGTGGTGCCGATGGCGAACGCGTCCTCGTTGCGGTGGTGGCGCAGGCCGCGGTCGCTGACCGCGGCCACCGGGCCGGACTCCTGCTCCATGTGGTCCCGTTCGCGCGGCTGGGCGTGGCCGCAGTTCTCGCAGTAGCCGTCGTCGTCCACGCGGCCGGCTCGGCAGGCCACGCAGACCTTGCCGCCGGTGCCCGCGGCCGGGGCGGCGGGCTCGGCGGACACCCGGGGGTCCGGCGCCTGGAGGGGGTACTCGTCGGGCTGGGTCCGGTACGCCTCGGCCGGCGTCGCGTACCCGTCGGGCTGCGGCGGCCGGTCGAACCGCACACCCGCGGCCGGGGCCGGCGGGGCGGCCGGGGGCGGCGGGGTGTTCGGCGGCAGTGCGTTCGGCGGCAGCGCGGAGCCGCCCGGGCCCGTGCCCGAGAGGTCCGTCGGCAGGTGCGCCGCGCCCGGGGCGCCCGAGCCGTCCGGCCCGGGGCCGGGCCAGGGCGCGCCGGCGGGCGGCGCCGCCGGGGGCTCGGGATACACACCGGCCGGAACGCCCTGGACGGGCACCGAGCCGTTCATGGTGATGGTCGGGTTGTCCTGAGGCCGTGCCGGCACGGCGGACAGGTCGTATCCGCACGCGCCGCAGAAACGGTCACCCGATTCGAGGGGTTCCTCGCAACTCGGGCAGGCGGACAACTGGGGCATCTGCGACATCAACTACACCCACGTCCGGGGGCGGTAACGATTGGCACGTTCCACCAGGTCGATCCTCTCCTCGCCGCCCCGCGCCAGCCTGGCCAGCGTGCGGTACGAACGCTCCAGGCCGAAGCGCAGGCCCCGTTCGTCCAGGCCGCTGCCGAGCAGCGTCCGTCCTCCGGCGGCGGGAGGGGCGGAACCCTGGCCCCCGGAGAGTACCCAGTCCAGCGCGCAGCCGAGGACTTCGGCCGACAACTGCTCCCGGCGCGCCGGATCCAGACCGTACGCATCCAGCGCCTCGACCTGCGCCGCGGCGGCCGTCAGGTCCTCCAGGAACGGTACGTCGGAAGACGTCGCCGTGCGCTGCCGCAGCCGCGCCCGGACCGCCGCCACGCGGGCGGCCGTGTAGTGGATGGAGGACTCCGGGACCGACTCCAGCGTCCGTACGGCACTGCGCCGGTCCCCGGTCGCCAGCTGTACGCGGGCCAGCCCGAACGCGGCGCTCACATGGCTCGGGTCCGTCGACCACACCAGCCGGTAGTACTCGGCGGCGTTGTCGAGCTGGCCCAGCACCTCCGCGCACAGGCCCAGCGCCAGCTTGGGCGCGATCTCGCCCGGGAAGGCGTCGTAGATCGCGTCGAAGGCGAGGGCGGCGCCCTCGTCGTCGCCGGTCACCAGCGCGGCCACGCCCCGGTACCAGACCACGCGCCAGTCGTCGGGCCGTTCACCCTCCAGCCGGACCAGGGCCTGCAGCGCGGCGGCCGGATCGCCCGTCTCCAGCCAGGCCCGGATCTGCCGCAGCCGCGTCTCGACCGACGGGGTCGGAGCCGCCGCGAGGGCGCCGAGCAGCTCGGCCGGGGCGGAGGTCATCAGGCCCGCCAGGAAACCCGCGTTGGGGTCGGTCGGGTCGACCCGCGGGACGGGCAGGGCCAGGGCGGCGGCGGAGGTGTCGACGGGTTTGACGAGGCCGTGGACGGTGCCGGGGTGCTGCGGCTGGGCCGCGGCGGCGGGCAGGGCGGGGGCGCGGCGCCGGGTGCGGACCGCCCGCGCGCCGAGCCGCGACACCTCCCCGTCGGGCTTCGGGAACAGCTCCGTGTCCGTGACCCGCAGCTCCGGGCCGAACAGCGTGGACAGGGCCGGCCGGGCGCGGCCCGACTGGAGGGAGACGACCTCCCGCAGGACGCCCGTGAGCTGCTCGGTCATCTCCTGCGCGGAGGCGAACCGGCGGGCCGGGTCGGGGTCCGTGGCGCGGACCAGGAGGCGGTAGAACGACTCGTACTGCCGGAAGACCTCGATGTGGTCCGGGTCGGGCAGGGAGTCCGCGTAGACGTTCGTGTAGCCCTGGAAGTCGAAGGTGAGGACGGCGAGGGTGCGGGCGACGGTGTAGAGGTCGCTCGCCACCGACGGGCCCGCCTCCGCCACCTCCGGCGCCTGGTAGCCGACCGTGCCGTAGATGGCCGACTCCTCGTCGTCCATCCTGCGCACGGCGCCCATGTCGATCAGCTTCAGCTGGTCCTCGGTCTGGATCGCGTTGTCGACCTTGAAGTCGCAGTAGAGCAGGTTCCGGCTGTGCAGGTGGCCGAGCGCCTCCAGCGCCTCGATGCCGTACGCGCAGGCCTGCTCCACCGGCAGCGGGTCGCGCCGGCCCTCCGGGGTGCGGCGGGCGTTGGCGATCTCCTTCAGGGACTTGCCGCCGACGTACTCCATGACGATGTAGCCGTCGAGCGAACCCGTGCGCTGGTCCAGGTGCTCCACGAAGTTGTAGATCCGCACGATGTTGGCGTGCTCGATCTCCGCGAGGAAGCGCCGCTCGGAGATCGCCGCGGCCATCGCGTCCTGGTCGCCCGTGTCCAACAGGCCCTTGAGGACCACCCAGCGGTCCGAGACCGCCCGGTCGACGGCGAGGTAGATCCAGCCGAGACCGCCGTGCGCGAGGCAGCCGACCACCTCGTACTGGCCGTGCACCACGTCCCCGGCCTTCAGCTTCGGCACGAACGAGTACGGGTGCCCGCACTTGGTGCAGAAGCCCTCCGTACGGCCCGGCCGGTCGCCGCGCGCCCGGCCCACCGGAGCGCCGCAGTCCGAGCGCGAGCAGAACCGCTTCCGCTCGGGCACCTCGGGGTGGTCCAGGACCATCGCCCGCGGGTCGGGCCGCGGGATCGGCGGGACCTGGACCAGCCCGGCGCCCAGCCGCCCCCGGGACGCGGAACCGGCGGCGGAACCGGAGCTGCGCACCGACACCGAGCGGCCCGTCGACTTGCCCGACAGGGAGCGCGAGAGGCGCCCCGACACCGAGCGGCGCGACTTCGACGACTGCGACGACGTACGGGAGGAGCCACGGCTGCCTGAGCGGGAGCTGCCGCTGCCGCCCGAGCCGGCCCCGCCCCCGGCGGTGATGCCGGTGGGGGGTGAGCCGACCATGCCTCCCCCGGAGGGGGGACCCCCAGCCGCGACGACCGGGGCGAGGCCGCAGGTGTCGCAGTACAGCTCGCCGCCGCCCACGTCCTCGTAGCTGCCGTCGCAGGTGGGGCGCTGGCAGCCGCTGGGTGACGGGCCGGGTGGTTGCTGCGGTGCCTGACTCATGGACTCCCCCTTGTCGCTCATGCGCCCGGCCCCCTCCGGTCGTCCTCCACGGCGCCCTGGTCCGGCACCCGTGGACCGCCGAGCAGTTCCGCGGCCGCCTGCTGGTAGCGCAGCACGGCCTGTTCGGCCGCGCGCAGGTCGCAGGGGGCGCTCCACAGCATGCGGCGCGCCTTCTCGTAGCGCTCCACCAGCAGGGCGTCCTCCGCGAAGCCGTGCCGGGCGACCTTCGCCTTGTACGCGTCGAGCCGGCCGCGCAGCTCGGCGCGGACCGCGAGGGGCGCGGTGACCGCGGTCAACGACTCGCGGGCGCGCAGCAGTTCGTCCTCGGCCTTCTGCTCCAGCGACTCCAGCAGCGGGGACAGCCGGTGCCACTGCGCCTGGCGGCGGTACTCCGCGGCCGCCGCCAGCTGCTCCTGGAGCGCGGTCGGCGGTCCGCTGACGACCGGCACCTCCGTCGCGGCGATCTTCGCGAGGACCTCGCCGCGGGCGGTGCGCGCCTCGGCGAGCGTACGGTCCGCGCGGCTGAGGACGTCCCGAAGCTTGACGATCCGCTTCTCGGCGTCCTGACGCACCGTCAGCACCGCATCGATCTCCCGGCGCACGTCCTCCAGGGCGCGCGCCTCACGGTCGTACACCGTCGTGTCCGGCCGGCCGCCGCCCGGCGCCGAACTGCCCTCGGCCGGGACCCAGAACGCCAGCGGGTCCGACACGACCTCCGCGCGCAGCTTCGTCAGCGTGCGCGTGATGCGTTCCAGGTCGTCGCCCGACGGGTGCTCGCCGGGGCGCACGCCGACCGAGTGCGCGAGCCGGCGGGTGCGCTGGAGTTCGGCCGCCAGCAGGTCGATCCGGGCCGGCAGCGCCGACCAGACCGCGTCCGCGGCGACCACCATGTCCAGGCTCGTGGCGTACAGCTCGTTCATCCGGTCGACGAGCGCGGAGAGCGAGTAGCGCTCGCTGAGCTTGTTCGGAGTGCCGTTGAGCGTCGGGGCGTTGGCCGTCGCGGTGGCGCTGCCCGCGATCGTGACGGACTCGCCGCTGAGCAGCTCCGTCAGCTCCACCAGGTCCTCGCGGCTGGACCAGCGGCGGCGGGCCCGGATCTCGCGGGCGGTGCGCAGCGCGTCCGTGTACGCGTCGAAGTACGTCCACAGCAGCGTGATCGACGCCTCCGTCGACGTCCAGCGCTCCCGGGTGACACCGGTGAGCTCGGCGCCCTCCAGGAGTCTGCGGCCCGCGTGGTCCTGGAGGGCGAGGAGCGAGGTCTCTATCGCCTCGTGCTCCGCGCCGAGCCGCGCCAGCGCACGGTCCACCTCGTCCCGGTCCATCACCGGCCCGGTGGATCCCGTGACGCCCATCGATCACCTCTCGCTGCGGTTGTGCCGGTTGGGGGGTCGGTCCGTCCCGTTGTTCAGGTCCTGCGGAGGTACTCCGGTGCCGGGGGTTCCGACTTCTTCGCATCCTTGCCCAGTGTTGCCGACAGCCATTTGTCGTACGACGCCTGCCAGCCGTTCGCCGTGTCTCCGCGGTAGTCCACCAGAATCTGGTTGACCCGGCGTACCAGATCGTCGGCGTCCTTCTTCATCGCCACGCCGTAGTACTCGGCAGTGAAGGCCTCACCCTTGAGCTGGACCGTCGGATCCTGTGCCGCCTGGCTCGCGGCGAGCGCGCCGTCGGTCACCACCGCGTCGACCTCGCCGAGCTGGAGCCGCACCAGGCAGTCGAGTTGGTTCGGGACGGTGGTGGAGATGTCGGTGGTGGACGGGAGTTCGCCCTTCTTCTGGTCCGCCTCCAGCGTCGAGTACGCCGTGGAGCCCGCCGCCGTGCAGATCCTGCGGTTCGCGAGCGTGTCGTCGTAGCCCTTCACGGCCGAGGACTTGGGCGCCAGGACCTGCTGGCCCGTCTTGAAGTAGGGCGCGGAGAAGGCGACGTCCTTGATGCGTGCGCAGTTGATCGTCATGGTGCGGACGACCATGTCCACGCGGCCGTCCTTGATCGCCGGGATGCGCTGGTCGGTCGGGATCGCCTTGAACTGGACCGCGTTCGGGTCGCCGAGGATGTCCTCGGCGATGCGGTGCACCAGATCGATGTCGAAGCCTTCGAGCTCCGCGGTCCTGCCGCTGTTGGGGTTGCGGTAGCCCCAGCGGTAGCTGTTCTGGTCGACGCCGACGATCAGCTTGCGCTTCTCGCCCTCGCGGTTCTTGATCGCCTGGATGGTGTCGCCGTCCGCGGAGGACGGGGCGAGGGTCTGCTTCTCCGGGTCGTCGCAGTCCTCGTCGGCCTTGGTCTGGGCGGTGGGGGTGGTGTGGGCGGTGCGGGTGGCGGCGCGGCCGTCCGTGGTGACGGCGGTCCGGGGGAGGCACAGGGCGATGAACGCCACCAGGGCGCAGACGACTGCCATCGCCGTCACTCCGCCCCAGCCCCTGAGAGTGCTTCGCACCGTCGTGCCTCCTCTCGTCCGTGGTCCGTTCATCGGTACTCCGACAGCCTGCGGCCGATGCCCAGGACCGCGCCCGCGGCGCCCAGGACGGCGAGGACGGCCGCGCCCGCCGCGAGGCCCGTCAGGGCGTCCCTGCCGTCACCGGCCGCGCGTTTGAACTCGGTCTCCTCGTGCACGAGGGCCGTGTGCAGGTTCTTGTCGACGCTGTCGAAGCACTCGCCGGTCGCGCCCCTGGGGCCGATGACCCTGTCCAGTGCCTGCTGGTAGTTGCCGTTCTCGTCCAGCTCGCGGGCCGCGGTGTGGCGCTTCTGCCACTCCTTCATGTTGCCGACGGCGGCGGTGACCGGCTGTTCGCCGGAGGTGTCGTCGGCGAGCTTCCCGGCCGCCGCCAGGTGCCGGCCGAGGGCCTTGATGTCCGTGCCGAAGTCGTAGTCGTAGGCGTCGTACGTCTCGTCGCCGACCTTCTTCGTCTCGGCGCCGCGGGCCACCAGCGTCAGGTTCTCGTTGCCCCGGGCCTTGAGGGAGGCGATGCGGGCGTCGTGCAGGACGTTCAGGGAGCGGACGCCGTGGTCGTAGGAGTCGTTCAGGCCGGCGCGGGCGACGCTGTGGCCGACGACCAGCCACAGCAGGACGACCGTCGCCGTCGCCGTGGCGGCGACCAGACCGTGGTTGAGGACCCGGTTCGTCCGCTGGTACGTGCGGTGCTGGGCCCAGGCGAGGGCGGCGAGGGCGGCGACGCCGAGGGCGATGGCCGCCCAGGGGTAGGGCGTGGCGTCCGCGTAGTCCGCCCTCAGGCGCTGGTTCTCCTTCTTGTACAGGTCCTCCGCCGCCGGGAGCATCTGCTGCTGCATCTTCTCGTTGGCGTAGCGGAGGTAGGCGCCGCCGACGGGGAAGCCCTGGCGGTTGTAGGTGCGGGCGCGTTCGACCAGGCCCTTGTACTCCGGGAGGAGCCGGTTGAGCTTGGCGATCGTCGCGGTGGACGGGGAGTCCGGGTCGGCGTTGGCGGCGGCGTTGACGAGTTTCTCGGCGGCCGTGCGGATGTCCTTCTCGTAGCGGTCGCGGGTGGCGGCCGTCTCCTGGCCGCCGGCGAGGAAGCCGCTGGAGGCGGCGGTGTTGGCGTCCGCGAGGGAGCGGTAGATGTCGGCCGCGTCCGAGCTGAGGGGCTGGCTGCTGGTGAGGACGTCGTCGGCGGCGGTCGCGCGGGCGGTCATCTGCCAGGCGGTGACGGAGCCGAAGGCGATGACGAGGAGGGCGAGGAGGGCGCCGATGATGCGGAGGCGGCCGGGTTCGGTGGTGGCCGCGGCGCGGAGTTGGTCGAAGCCCTCGGCGAAGGCGGTGCGGCGGCGAGGGGTGGGGGGCGGGGTGGGGCTGCTGCCGGTGCCGGTGCCGGTGCCGGTGGGTGCCGGGGCCGGTGGGGCTGGTTGGGCGGGTACGGCCGGGAGGGTGGGCAGGTTGGGGCCCGGTGGTGGTGCGCTGCTCTTCGGCGGGTATGTCACTGTGACCTCCCCCATGGTCATCCGTCGCCGCAAGTATCGCTGCCGGGACCGACATCCGCACCGGCCTTGCCTCGATCTTGATCGGATCGCAGCGTGCAGCAACACCGCTTGTAGGAACACGTCGGGGGAGGGGGTTCGGTTCCCGTGGGGGTGCGCGTCTTCGCCTGCGCCGGTGGTGGGTTGGGGCCGCGCCGGGGGGTGTCCGTCCTCGGAACGGCACGATCGACTTGCGTGCCGACTGACTGTTCGTTGACGCGCCAACCGCTGCGGGCCTGTTCTAGGCGCCGAAGTGCCTGCGCAACCTCTTCTGCGCCCCCTTCCCGGCCCCCACCCTGTCCAGCCCCAGCAACGCCGCCCCCAGTACCGGACTCGCCGTCACCACCCGCGGTGTCGCCTTCGGCGCCCGGTCCGTGAGGAGGTGTGCGATGTGGTCGTTGAGTTGGGGGTGCCGCGCTGCCAGGACGCCGCCGCCCAGGAGGACGGGGGTCTCCTCGGTCAGGAGGTCCAGGCGGGTCAGGGCCACCACCGCCATGGAGACGACCTCTTCGGCCTGGCGTTCCACGATCGCGCGGGCGATCGTGTCGCCGTCGGCGGCCGTGGCGAACAGGACCGGAGTCAGTTCGTGGCGTCGGGGCGGTGGGATGTGCCCCAGGTGCAGGGCCTCGATGAGGGCGTACATGGAGGGCAGGCCGAAGTGGGCGGGGAGGGTGTCGGCGAGGGCCGTGGGGGCGCCGCGGCCGTCCTCCGCGCGCGACGCGTGCCACAGGGCCTCCTCGGACAGGCCCCAGCCGCCGCCCCAGTCGCCGGAGACCCTGCCGAGTGCCGGGAAGCGGGCGGTGCGGCCGTCGGGGCGCATGCCCACACAGTTGATGCCCGCGCCGCAGACGACCGCGACCCCCCGGGGTTCGGTGACACCGGCCCGGAGGATGGCGAAGGTGTCGTTGCGGACCGTCACCGTCGTGCCCCAGCCGCGTGCCCGCAGGGCCGCCGCCAACTGGTCCTCCTCGACGGGGAAGTCGGCGTTGGCGAGGCAGGCGGAGACGTGGGTGACCGAGGTGGTCCCGGCGGTGGTGAGAGCCTGGGTGACCGGGGCGGCGAGGTTCTCCATCGCCGTGTCGAGGCCCACGGCCGGGGGACGGAAGCCGCCCCCGCGTGCCGTGGCCAGGACGTCTCCGTCCGCCGTCACGATCGCGACGTCCGTCTTGCTGTTGCCCGCGTCGATCGCGAGGACACGTGCGGTCAGGCCCACGCGAGGTGCTCCCGGTTGTGTGCGATGAGTCGGTCGGTGAGCGTCTCGGCGTACGCGTGCTGGGCGATGAGGGGGTGGGAGAGCAGGGCGCGGAAGACGCGGTCCCGGCCGCCGTGCAGGGCGGCTTCGAGGGCCAGGTGCTCGTAGGCCGTGACGTTGGCCATCAGGCCCGCGTAGAGGGGGTCCACGGGGTGGACGGGGAGAGGGGAGGCGCCCTTGGGGCCCACCGCCGCCTGGACCTCGATCACCGCGTCGTCGGGGAGGAAGGGGAGCGTGCCGGCGTTGCGCGTGTTCACCACCTGGTACGGAGTACCCGCGTTGCCCAGCAGGGACGCCGCCAGGTCCACCGCCGCCTCCGAGTAGTAGGCGCCGCCCCGCTTGGCGAGCAGGTCCGGCTTTACGTCCAGGGCCGGGTCGGCGTACATCGCCAGCAGACGCCGTTCCATGTCGGCCACTTCGGCCGCCCGGGACGGTTTCGTCCTGAGGTCGCGTACGACCTCGTCGTGCGCGTAGTAGTAGCGCAGGTAGTAGGAGGGGATCACGCCCAGCGTGTCGAGCAGGGGGCGGGGGAGGCGGAGGTCGGCCGCGATCGTGTCGCCGTGGGCGGTCAGCAGTTTCGGGAGGACGTCCTCGCCCTCCGGGCCGCCCAGGCGTACCGCCGTCTCCCAGGTGAGGTGGTTGAGGCCCACGTGGTCCAGGTGGAGGTCGGTGGGCGCGACGCCCAGCAGGCCGGCGAACTTGCGTTGCAGGCCGATCGCCACGTTGCACAGGCCGATCGCCTTGTGGCCCTCCTGGAGCAGGGCACGGGTCACGATGCCGACCGGGTTGGTGAAGTCGATGATCCAGGCACGGGGGTTGGTGCGGCGGACGCGGTCCGCGATGTCCAGGACGACCGGGACCGTGCGCAGCGCCTTCGCCAGGCCTCCGGCGCCGGTGGTCTCCTGTCCCACGCAGCCGCACTCCAGGGGCCACGTCTCGTCCTGTTCCCGGGCCGCCTGGCCGCCCACGCGCAGTTGCAGGAGGACCGCGTCCGCGCCGTCCACCGCCGCGTCGAGGTCGGTGGTGGTGGTGATCCGGCCGGGGTGGCCCTGGCGGGTGAGGATGCGGCGGGCGAGGCCGCCGACGAGGTCCAGGCGGTCCTGCGCCGGGTCCATCAGGACGAGTTCCTCGACGGGCAGGGTGTCCCTCAGGCGGGCGAAGCCGTCCACGAGTTCGGGGGTGTAGGTCGAGCCTCCGCCGACCACGGTGAGTTTCATGAGCGTTCCTAACCCTTTACTCCGGTGAGCGTGACACCCTCTACAAACGCCTTCTGGGCGAAGAAGAACACGAGGATCACGGGGGCCATCACCAGCACGGTGGCGGCCATGGTGAGGTTCCAGTCGGTGTGGTGGGCGCCCTTGAAGGACTCCAGGCCGTAGGAGAGGGTCCAGGCGCCCGGGTTCTCCGAGGCGTAGATCTGAGGGCCGAAGTAGTCGTTCCAGGCGTAGAAGAACTGGAAGAGCGCCACCGCCGCCATGCCCGGTTTCGCCATCGGGAGGACGACCTTCAGGAGGGTGCGCAGGTCGCCGCAGCCGTCCACCCTGGCCGCGTCCAGGTACTCGTCGGGGATCGTCGTGAGGAACTGGCGCAGCAGGAAGATCGAGAACGCGTCGCCGAACGCCATGGGGATGATCAGCGGCCAGAGCGTGCCGGACAGGTCCAGCTGCTTCGCCCAGAACAGGTACATCGGGATGATGACCACCTGCGGCGGCAGCATCATCATCGAGATGACCAGCATCAGGGCCAGGTTGCGGCCCCGGAAGCGGAACTTCGCCAGGGCATAGGCCACCGGGATCGAGGAGATCACCGTGAGCGCCGTGCCCAGGACCGCGTAGAACAGGGTGTTCCGCCACCAGGTGAGGAAGCCCGGGGTGTCGAAGACCCTCCGGTAGTTGTCCCATTCCCAGGTGTGCGGGATCAGGTCGCGGCTGAGCGCCTGGCTGTCGCTCATGAGCGAGGTCAGCAGGACGAAGAGGAACGGGAGGGTGAAGAAGAGGGCTGCCGCGACGCCCAGGGAGTGGATCGCGATCCACTCCAGGAACGCCCGGCGGTGGGCCGTGCGGGCCGCGGGAGAGTGCGGCGCCTTCGACTCCACTGGCTTCTCCAGGAGTTGCGTCATCGTTCACCTGCCTGGATCAGGCCGCCCCTGCGGCGCATCAGGAGTGCCGTGAAGGCCATGGAGAGGGCGAAGAGGACCAGGGCGACCACGCAGGCGGAGCCGTAGTCGAAGCGCTGGAAGCCCAGGTTGTAGACGAGTTGGGGGAGGGTGAGGGTGGACTTGTCCGGGTAGCCCGGCTCGAACTGCGTGCCCGCGCCCTGGATCACGCCCGACGCGACCTTCCCGGCGATCAGCGGCTGCGTGTAGTACTGCATGGTCTGGATCACGCCGGTGACGACGGCGAACATGATGATCGGGGAGATGTTCGGCAGGGTCACGTAGCGGAAGCGCTGCCAGGGGGTCGTGCCGTCCAGTTCCGCCGCCTCGTACTGCTCCTTGGGCACGTCGAGCAGGGCCGCCATGAAGATGACCATCAGGTCGCCGATGCCCCACAGGGCCAGCAGGGTCAGAGCGGGTTTCGACCAGGTGGGGTCGTTGAACCAGCCGGGGGCGGGGAGCCCGGTCTTCTCGAGGATCGAGTTGACCGGGCCCGTGCCGGGGTTGAGGAGGAAGGCGAACGCCATCGTGGCCGCCACGGGCGGGGCCAGGTACGGCAGGTAGAAGAGGGTGCGGAAGACGCCCGTGGCCGTTCTGATCCTGGTGATCAGCAGGCCCACGCCCAGGCCGAAGGCGACCCGGAGCGTGACCATGATGACGACCAGCCACAGCGTGTTGCGCAGGGCGGGCCAGAAGAAGGGGTAGTGCGTGAAGACGTACGTCCAGTTCTTCGTGCCCGTCCAGGCCGGCGGCCGGAAGCCGTCGTACCGCATGAAGGAGAAGTAGACGGTGGAGATCAGGGGGTAGGCGAAGAAGACCGTGAAACCGATCAGCCAGGGGGAGAGGAAGGCGAGCGTGCGCAGGGTCGAGCGGCGGTGTTTCGCGCGCAGGGCGGAGGTGCTCATCGCTCACTTCGCCTGTGCGATGTCCGTGTCGATCTGCCGGGCGGTGTCCCTCAGGCCCTTCTTCAGATCGGTGACCTTGCCGCTTTCGTAGTCGTAGCCGAACTGCTGGATCGTGGTGAGGTAGACGCCGCCGTTGACGGAGGCGGGGGCGGTGGTGGAGTTCGGGTTCGCGGCGATCTCCAGGAACGTCTTGAAACGCGGGTCGTACTTCAGCTTCGGGGACTTCAGGGCTTCCAGGGTCGAGGGCACGTTGTGGATCGCGTTGGAGAAGTTCACCACCGCGTCCGTGTTCGTCGTCATGTACTTCACCAGCTCCCAGGCCGCGTTCTGCTTCGTGCTGGTCGCGGCGATGCCGGCGATGGTGCCGGTGATGTAGCCCTTGCCGTACTGGTCGGCCTGGTCGTCGGGGACGGGCAGCGGGGCCACGCCGATGTCGAACTTCGGCTTGGCGGCCAGGGCCATGCCCAGGCGCCACTCGCCGTCGAGCTGCATGGCGACCTGGCCGGTGTGGAAGGGGTGCTTGGGGCCCCATTCGTCACCGAGCTTGGAGCGGTAGGTCTCCAGCTTGCGGTAGCCGCCGAGTCCGTCGACCAGCTTCTTCTGGACCGTGAAGGCCTTTTCGAAGGCGGGGTCCTCGGCCACGTTCGACTTGCCGTTCGCGTCGAAGTACGTGGGGGAGAACTGGCCCAGGTAGTGCTCGGTGGTCGTTTCCCAGCCGTGGTAGTTCGGCATGAAGCCGAGCTGCTCGAAGGTGTCGCCCCGGGGGATCGTGAGCTTCTTCGCGACCTTCTCGAATTCCGACCAGGTCCTGGGCGGGGCGGTGATGCCGGCCTTCTGGAACGCCGTCTTGTTGTAGTAGAGGCCGTAGGCGTCGCCGAGGAGGGGGACCGCGCAGCGGTTCCCGTCGAACTGGGTGTACTCGTTCATCGCCTTCGGAAAGGTCTTCGCCGGGTCGATGCCCGACTTCTCGAAGAACGGGTTGAGGTCCACCAGGGCGCCGGAGGAGCAGAACTTCCCGACGCTGTTCGTGGTGAAGGACGAGATCACGTCCGGGGCCTTGGCGCCACCGGCGCGCAGGGCCTGGTTGATCTTGTCGTCCGTCATGTTGCCGACGACCTTGACCTGGATGTTGGGGTGCGCCTTCTCGAAGCCGGCGACGAGGTCCTGGACGGCCTTCACCTCCGAGGGCGCGCTCCAGGCGTGCCAGAAGTTGAGGGTCGTCTCCTGGGAGGCGTCGTCGCTCGCACCGGCGTCCGACTGGCCGGTGCACGCCGTGGCGAGGAAGGCGAAGGAGGCGGAGGCGGCAAGGATGATTGCCGCCTTACGGGATGTTCCGGGCATGGCAGAGCTCCCTGAGGCACGGGGGAAGAGGGAAATACCGGAGAGGGGGGAGTCAGCGGGAGGTGTCGAAGACCTCGTCGCGCGTGGTCGCGAGCGCGCTCTCCAGCGCGCCGCGCAGCACGGGGTGTTCACGGACGTCGCCCACGACCAGGCGCGGGCGGGACGCGGCCAGCTCCTCCAGCTCGGCCTGGACGAGAGCGCGCAGCTCCTCGCCGCCCGAGGTGAGGGCCGTGCCGCTCAGGACGACGAGCTCGGGGTCGAGGACCGAGACAAGGGAGGCCAGACCAGTGGCGAGCCGGGTCGCGTAGGTCCGCAGGAGACGGCGGTGGGCGTCGTCGTCGGCCTGCGCCGCCCGGGCCACCAGCTGTGCGGCGGCCTCGGCGTACGGGCCCTCGGGGATGTCCTCGATGCCCAGTTCGCGGGCCAGGCGCGGGACGGCCTGGGAACCGGCCAGCTCCTGGTAGCCGCCGCTGTTGGCCTTGGTGACCTGGCGGACCAGGGGTGTGCCCGGCACCGGCAGGAAGCCGACCTCGCCGGCGCCGCCGGTCCAGCCGCGGTGCAGCCGGCCGCCGAGGACCAGGGCGGCCCCGAGGCCCTCCTGGTTCCACAGCAGGACGAAGTCCGCGTGCCCGCGGGCCGCGCCCAGGCGCTGTTCGGCGAGCGCGACCAGGTTGACGTCGTTCTCGTACTCGAACGGCATCGGCAGGGCTGCGGCGAGTTCGTCCAGCAGCGTGGGGGAGTGCCAGCCGGGCAGGTGGGAGGCGTAGCGCAAGCGGCCCGTGGTGGGGTCGAAGGCGCCGGGGGTGCCGATGACCAGGCGGTGGACGTCGTCCCGGGCGAGGCCCGCCGCCTTCACCGCGCCGTCCAGGGCGTCGGTGACCTGCTGGACGACCGGGGTGCCGGTGCGCCTGCCGGGGGTGGGCAGTTCGAAGTGGCCGACCGTGCGGCCGGTGATGTCGGCGACCGCGGCCAGGATCCGTTCGGGGGTGACGTCGAGTCCCGCGGCGTGACCGGCCGCCGGGTTGACCTCGTACAGCTGGGCGTTCGGGCCCGGCCGGCCTTCGGTGGTGCCGGTGGCCAGGACGAGTCCGGCCGCCTCCAGGCGGGCCAGGAGCTGGGACGCGGTCGGCTTGGACAGGCCGGTGAGCTTGCCGATGCGGGTGCGGGACAGCCGGCCGTGTTCCAGGAGCAGGTCGAGGGCGGCCCGGTCGTTCATGGCGCGCAGGACGCGCGGGGTGCCCGGCGTGCCGGCGGTTCCTGCCATGCGTGTCCACACCTGCCTCTCGGCTGCTCAGCTTCTCAGTGACCCGTGACGGAAGTCCATCGTGCATGACTTTGGGTGCACTGTTAGGAAAGTTTCCTATCGGTGGGGAGGAAAGTAAGCCCGTCGCCGCACGGCCGTCAAGAGAGGGGCGGCCCATAGCTTTCCGGGCATGTCGTCCTCCTCCGGGCATGCCGTCCTCCGGGCATGCGAAGAGGGCGGCACCCGGATCTGCAGGGTGCCGCCCTCCGGGCAGTCGCTACTTCGTGGTGCTCGTCGGCGCGGGAGGCGTGAGCGGGGACGCCGCCGCCGACTGCGGGGACGCCGTGTTCGCGTACACCGACGGGGCCGCCATCCCCGCCGTCGGGTCGGCGGGCTCCTCCTCCACCGGGGCCGTGGCGCCGCCGACGATCCGGATGTCCGCCGCGTCGAAGGCCCGCTTGACGCGCCAGCGCAGCTCGCGCTCCACCGTCAGGGACTTGCCCGGCATCGTCTTGGCCGAGAGGCGCACGACCATGGAGTCCAGCAGGACGCTGTCGAGGCCCAGGACCTCGATCGGGCCCCACAGCAGCTCGTTCCAGGGCTCCTCGGCGCCCATCTTCTCCGCGACCTCGTCCAGCGTGGATTTGACCTTGTCCAGGTCCTCGGTGGCGGCGACCGTGACGTCCACGTTGGCCGTCGCCCAGCCCTGCGAGAGGTTGCCGATGCGCTTGACCTCGCCGTTGCGGACGTACCAGATCTCGCCGTTGTCGCCGCGCAGCTTGGTCACGCGCAGGCCCACCTCGATGACCTCGCCGGAGGCGACGCCCGCGTCGATCGTGTCACCGACGCCGTACTGGTCCTCAAGGATCATGAAGACGCCGGAGAGGAAGTCCGTGACCAGGTTGCGGGCGCCGAAACCGATCGCCACGCCCGCGACACCGGCGGAGGCCAGCAGCGGGGCGAGGTTGATGTTGAACGCGGAGAGGATCATCAGCGCCGCGGTGCCCATGATGAGGAAGCTGGCCACCGAGCGCAGCACCGAGCCGATCGCCTGCGAGCGCTGACGGCGCCGCTCGACATTGACCAGGAGTCCGCCCAGCGGGCTGCCGTCCGAGCTCTGCGCGGTGCGGCTCATCCGGTCTATGAGCTTGGTGATCGCCCGCCGTACCGCGACCCTCAGCACCGCCGCTATCACCAGGACCAGCAGGACCTGGAGACCGATCGCGAGCCAGGTCGACCAGTTCTGCTCGACCCAGCCGGCGGCGTTCGTCGCACTCTCCTGCGCGTCCTGGAGCGAGGGCACTCTCGGGGACTGGGTATCCGACGGGGTCGGCGACGGTGACGGGCCGGCGGCCAGCAGGACGGCGTCCGCAACGGACAAGGACACGGCAGGTACCTCCAGGTGCAGCGGTCTGCCCCGGTGCGGTGGTCCTGGGGGGTCAAGGTCACGGTTGGGTCACCGAAAGGGCAGAACCACCACACTAACGGGGCATTGTGTGTGCTCCCTCGGAATGTGTGAAGGAGAGACCGTGCTCACCTGGGCTTGAACAGGCCATGATCCGGGGGATGAATCAGATGTGGTCGAAAACACTCCCAGCCCGTTACGGGGACATGGTGGCGCTTCCACCAGGCATGAGGGGAGACTGACTACGAATCGTCCCGGCGCGAGCCACGCGCCGCCGGCGTCCAAGGAGGCATCCGTGCCGCATGTCCTGGTCCTCAACGCGTCGTACGAGCCGCTAGGTGTCGTACCGCTCCGCCGCGCGCTCGTCCTCGTCCTCGAGAACAAGGCCGTCTGCCTCGAGGAGTCCGGCGCCTATCTGCACAGCGCGACCGTCACAGTCCCCGCACCCAGCGTGGTCCGGCTCAAGCGATTCGTCCGGGTTCCCTATCGGGGGCCCGTTCCTCTGACCCGCCGGGCGCTGTTCGCCCGCGACGGGGGCCGGTGCATGTACTGCGGTGGCGTCGCAACCAGCGTCGACCACGTCATCCCGCGCAGCCGCGGGGGCAAGCACGTCTGGGACAACGTGGTGGCGTCCTGCCGCCGCTGCAACCACGTGAAGGCCGACCGTCACCTCTTCGAGATCGGCTGGCGGCTGCGCCACAAACCCGCTCCGCCCACCGGCCTGGCCTGGCGCATCATCGGGACCGGCCATAGGGACCCGCGCTGGCTGCCGTACTTGCAGCCGTACGGCGCGGACGACGCCTTGGCCCGGATCGACGGCATTTCCGCCTGACGACGATCCGGGCCTTCGTCTTGCCGCGTGCGGCCGACCGGCCCGGGGAACCCCCGTTCCCCCGGGCCGGCCTGTCATGGGAGGGCGCTCACGCGTACCGCAGCTCCCCCGGGCGCAGCGAGCGGCGCAGCAGGGGGAGTGAGGTGGCCGCGGCCAGCAGGCAGGCGGCGTAGACGGCGACGGGCACCAGGGTGATCGCCCAGGGCACCGGCCGGTCGCCGAGCAGGGCGTACCAGGTGCCGATGGCCGTCCCTCCCAGGCCCGCGAGCAGCACCGCGGGGGCCAGCGGCAGCGCCGTCTCCAGCAGCAGGGCGCGGCCGAGCACCGTGCGCGGCACCCCGGCGGCGGCCTGCGCGGCCAGTCCCCGGCGGCGGGTGGCCAGGGACTCGGCGGTGCCGACGGCGAGCCCGGAAAGGGTGATCGCGAAGGCGACGACGATGGCGGCGCCGGTGAGGTCGAGGCCGGTGGTGTAGTAGGACGCGCTCTCGGCGAGGTTCCGCTCGGTCCGCACCACGTCGCTCAGCACCTGCCGGATGCCCATGAAGCCGGTCCCCACGACCGTCACCAGCAGCACCGCCGCATGGGTGCGGGCGGCCGACCAGGGGTCGTCGCGCAGCCGTTCCGCCGCGATCAGCGTCGCCGCCGACCGGGCCCGGGCCGCGAGGATCCGCCCGGTCGCCTTCGCGGTGGCCCCGGAGAGCCACACCGCGCCCGCGCCGACCGCGAGGACCACGCCCATCAGCTGCAGCGGCGGCTCGCCGTTCGGCCGGTTGGGGGCGGCCGTGGACGTGGTGGTGACGGTCAGCAGCGCCACCACCGCGACGAGCAGGACCCCGGCCAGGAAGAGCAGCCCGGGCCCCCGGCCGTCGCGCGGCCCGACCCGGCGCACCCAGCCGAGCGGGGAGGCCACGACCCGGCGCAGCGCCAGGGCGCCCGCCGCCGCGCCCAGCAGCGGTACGGCGCCGGCGACCAGGGCGATCCCCACCCAGGCCAGGGCGGTCGGCCGGTCCCACTGGCGCAGCAGGAGCAGCAGCGACAGGGCGGTGGCGACCGCCGAGCCCAGCAGGCAGGCCAGGCCGGTCTCCAGCGCGGCGATCCGCCGCACCTGCCAGGGTGTCGCCCCGGCCAGCCGCAGTCCGGCCAGCCGCCGGTCGCGGTGCACGGCGCCGATCCGGGCGCACTGGCCGAGGAAGCCCAGCACGGGCACGAGCAGGAGCAGCAGGCCGACGATCACGCCGGCGCGCGTGCCGGGCTCGTCGAGCAGGCCCGCGGCGACGGGCACCCGGTAGCTGCCCCGCAGCGCGGCCAGGGCGACGGCGGCCAGCGCGAAGCCGGTCGCGAGCGCGGCGCCCGTCGCGGTCAGCGCGACCCGCCACCACTCCCCGCGATCGGAACCACGGGTGAGTTCCCAGGCCAGGCGCAGGTCGGAACGCAGGGAGCTCATGCCGTCACCCCCAGCTGCGCGACGGCGCCGTCCCGCAGCTGGACCTCGCGGTCCGCGTACGCCGCCACCTGCGCGTCGTGGGTGATCAGCAGGACCGCCGTGCCCGCCTCGCGGGCCGTGTGCACCAGGGCCGTCATGACCTGCTCGCTCGCCAGGGAGTCCAGCGCACCCGTCGGCTCGTCGGCGAAGACGACCCGCGGGCCGGTGACCAGGGCCCGGGCCAGTGCGGCCCGCTGGGCCTGGCCGCCGCTCATCTCGCCCGGCCGCAGGTCCCGCTGGCCCCGCACCCCGAACCGCTCCAGCCACTCACCGGCCCGCTCCCGGGCCCCGGCCCGGCCGGTGCCGGCCAGCAGCAGCGGCAGGGCGACGTTGTCCAGGGCCGTCAGCTCGGGGATGAGCTGCCCGAACTGGAACACCACGCCGAACTCGGTGCGGCGCAGCTCGCTCAGCCGCTTCTCGGGCAGGTCCTCCAGGCGTCGGCCGTCGTACGTCACCGAGCCGTCGTCCGGGCGGACGATCCCGGCCAGGCAGTGCAGGAGCGTCGACTTCCCGCTGCCGCTCGGGCCGGTCACGGCGAGGATCTCGCCCGCGCCCAGTTCGATCGACGCGCCGCGCAGGGCGGTTGTCCTGCCGTGCGCCTTGACGAGGCCACTGGCCGTGAGAACGGGCACGGGTCTGCTCATGCTGCGTCGACCTCCGCGGTCAGGGTGGCGAGCCGGGCCGCTGTGGTGTTCATCCAGCGGAGGTCGGCGTCGAGGTGGTTGAGGGCGTAGTCCGCCGAGAGCACGGTCGCCAGGTCGGCGCTCTGGGCGGCCTTGACCGCCGTGAGCTCCCGCATCCGCTCCATGTGGGCGGCGCGCTGGGCACTCAGGTACGCGGCCGGGGCGCCGCCCCCGAGGATCGCCACGACGACCTTGGCGAAGATCTCGTTCGTCACGAAGGGCGCGGGCGGGGCGATCTCGGCGGCCCAGCGGGCCAGCTCGCTCGTCCCCTTCTCCGTCGCGCGGTACATCGTCCGCTCCGGGCCGCCGTCCGAGTCGGTGCCCTCGACCTCGGCGAGGCCGTCCCGGACGAGGCGTTGCAGGGTCGTGTAGACCTGCCCGTAGGCCAGCGGGCGGGCCTGCGGGAAGCGTTCGTCGTGGCGTCGCTTGAGGTCGTAGCCGTGGCTCGGACCCGTGGCGAGCAGGCCCAGCAGGATGTGGCGGGTGCTCATGCCGATCATTATGTACTCAGTACATGTACTGAGTGAATAGTGGGCGCGGAAGAAAATCGCCGACGGGTCTCGCCGCGTTCACTCCGTGACGGCGTAGGCCTCCGCCGACCACAGCGAATAGCCGTACGGCGTGGCCCGCTTCTCGCCCTGCACCCGTACGAAGCGCACGTCCGGCTCGTCCATGCGGACGCTCTCCCGACCGCCCCGGCCGTCCCGTACGGCGGCCGCCGTACGCCAGCGGCGGCCGTCCGGCGAGACCTGGACGCGGTAGGCCGAGGGGTGGGCGTCCTGCCAGCGCAGCACGACGCGTCCGAGGCGCGTCGGGCGGGGCAGCTCGACCTGCCACCAGGCGCCGTCGTCGACCGGGGAGGACCAGCGGGTGTCCGGGTCGCCGTCGTTCGCCGCCGACGCCGGGAAGTCGGGCGTCTCGTCGCCCGAGGAGCGGGCGGTGCCGGTGCGGGCCAGGTCGGGGCCGCCGGTGGGCGGGAAGGCGCGCACGGTGAGCGTGCGGGTCGCGTCCGCGAAGCGCAGCCGGACGTCGTACGACCGCATCGGCGTGCCGCGCTCCACGGTCACCTCGACGGGGACCTCCACGGTCGTGCCGCGGGGCACGGTCAGCTCGGTGCCCGGCACCCGGACGCGGACGCCCTCGGGCGCCTCGACGGTGAGCCTGCCGCGGGCGTCGGCGGGACGCAGCGAGCCGAGCCCGGCCGTCAGCCGCCGGACCCGCCCGGGCTCGGCGTCCACACGGTCGCGCGCCAGCTCCAGGGAGGCCGCCGGGGAGTCCCCGAACCACGGCACGAGATGACGCACACGCGACGGGGCCACCCCGACGACCCGCACGGCGTCCACGACCCCCCCGCCCGCCGCCCGCCCGGCGTTGCCCGGTCCGGCCGCGGCCCGGCCGGGCTCGCCGCTCAGACCGGACCCGGCGACCCGACCGGCACCGGGCCGGTCCCGCCCCGGCACGGGCCGCGCGCCCGCGTCCGGGCCGGTCGCCGTCGCGGGCTCCCGCCCGGCGTTCCCCGGTGCGGGGTCGTCGCTCGTGGCGGATCCGGCGGCCCCGCCGACACCCCGCCGGTCCCGCCCGGGCACGGGCTGCTCGCCCGCGTCCGGTCCCGTCACCTCCGGGCCGGGGCCTCGGCGGGTCTCGTCGCGGAGGGGAAGCTCGCTCGCGCCGGAGGCGGACAGGCGGCCGACGGTCCGCCAGCCCCGGCCGGGTACGTGGACCTCGGCGGTGCCCTTTGTGCCGGGGTCGGTCAGGACCGTCACGGCGGTCAGGGGGCGGGGGTGCGGGAAGCGCAGGGTGCGGCCGTCGCCGGGATCGCGGGGCGGCTCGTGGTCGATGCCCGCCCAGGCGGCGTACGACTTCTGCGCCCGCCGCAGGAACGGGTCCAGCACGTCCCCGCCGACCTCGACCCGGGCCGACTCCAGCCGGGCCCGCAGGCCGCCGAGCCCGCGGTACGCCGTCCAGGCCGCCGCCGCGTCCCCGGCGCGCTGCGCGTCCAGCATGTCGAGCGCGGTCGTGCCCGCCTCGCCGTACCGCGCCAGCTGCTCCGCCCAGGGGCCGACCTCCCTGGCGAGGCCCGTGCCCGACAGCCGCCGGGGCAGCTCGCGCAGCACTGTGAAGGCCTCGCGCAGCCGGCGCGCGGCGGCGTCGTCGCCGCCGGTGCCGCCCGCCGTACGCGCACGCCAGTACGCCTCGGTCAACGGCCGCAGATACGCCGACTCCTCCTCGTCCAGCACCGACGACGCGTCGTTGCCGGCGAGCGCGGCCAGGGCCTGCTCGCGGCGCCGGTCCCCGCCCGCGAGGTCGGCGATCGCGGCCCGCCAGGACTCGCCCGGCCGGTAGCCGCGCGGGTTCCAGGCGAAGTCCGCGGCGGTGAACAGCGGGATGCGGGACGCCTCGGGCTGCTGCATGGCGTTGGCGAGCAGGGCGGCAGAGCCGGTCGCGACGGCCGGCTCACGGCCCTGGTAGGGGCCGAGGAAGATGCGGTCCGGCTCGTAGTCGTTGACCGGGTAGTTGTCCATCGTGACCAGCGGGTGCCGGAACGCCTCCCGCGCGGCGGCCAGTTCACGGCCCGTGATCGTGCGGGGCACCACCCCGACGCCCGTCCACGCCACCTCGACCCCCTCGGCCAGCGCGCCCGCCATCGCCCGCCGGTAGTCGGTCGTGCCGTCCTCGTAGTACTCGGTCGGCATCAGGGACAGCCCGGCCGCCCCGGGATGCCGTTCCGCCAGGTGCCGGGCCACCGCGTTCGCCACCCGGGCCTGCGCCCGCGCCGCCGCCTCGGGACCGGAGCCGAACCGCTCGGCGTCCGCCTCGCAGTGCCACTCGCTGTAGCTGACGTCCTGGAACTGGAGCTGGAAGGCCCGGAACCCCAGCGCCCACATCGCGTCCAGCTTCCGCGTCAGCGCCCGCACGTCGGCGTCCGACGCGAAGCACATCGCCTGCCCCGGGGCCACCGCCCAGCCGAGCGTGACGTGGTTGCGGCGCGCCCGCTCGGCCAGCCCCCGGAACCCGGCCCGCTGCTCCGCCGGGTACGGCTCGCGCCAGCGGGCCTGCCGGTACAGGTCGTCGCCGGGGGCGTACAGGTAGCGGTTCTGCTTGGTGCGCCCCATGAAGTCCAGCTGCGCCAGCCGCTGCCGGTGCGTCCACGCGGTGCCGTAGAAACCCTCGGTGATGCCGCGTACGGCGGTGCCCGGCCAGTCGCGTACGACGGCCGCCGTGAAACCGCCGTCGGGACGCAGCAGCTGCCGCAGCGTCTGCACGGCGTGGAACAGCCCGTCCTCGCCGGTGCCGGTGAGGCTGACGCCGCCCGGACCCACGGACAGCTCGTATCCCCCGGCGGGCAGGGCGTGGCGGTCGCCCCGCCGGACGGGCTCGGTCCGCGCGCGCACGACCAGGGCCCCGGGCCCGGCGGAGTCCGTGATCCGGCGTGCCCCGGCCTGCCGCAGCAGCTCGCGCAGGGCCTCGACGGCAGGGCGGTCGGCTCGCCCGTCGCTGATCAGCGCCACCTCGTCCGGCACCGCGACGGGGGCGCCGTTCGCGCGCAGGGACTGCGGGCGCGGCCACACGGAGAGGCCCGCCCCGGCCGTGTCGGACGTCGGCGCGGTGGTCGCACCGGGAGGCGGCGGGGCCGCCACGGCGGCGGGCGGGGCGCCGAGGCTGCCGGCGACGACCGCGACCGCCAGGGCCGCCGCACGCTTCCCACGCCGCAGTCCCACAGGCCCCCTCCACAGGTGTTCGACCGGCAGAACGAGCCCACCACCCGGCCGGTGAGAGTGTCAACGAGAGTGGCCGCTCTGACCGGATTTGACGGAATATGGTCAGAGTGGAGGGGAGCGGGATGTGAGCAGAAGCACGATGTTCGGCCTGGGGCGTCTGCCTTCGCGTCGACTGGGTAGGGCTGCGATAACCCGTCGAATGCCGTACCAGACAAGGAGGCCCCCGTGGCTGCGATGACTTTCCTTCCGCTCCCGGCCCCGTCCAAACCCGTGGCGGACCCGTCCGCCGACCTAGACGACCCCCACTACGACGACCCCCACTACTGCGTCTTCAGCTCCGAGAGCACCTGCACCGAACCCCCGCTGACCAGCGAGCCCCCGCTGCCCGACGCCGAGCCCCTCACCAGCGAGCCGCCGCTCGCCGAAGCCGCCCCCCTGACCAGCGAGCCCCCGGCCTTCGTCCCGGACTTCACGAGGCCCTAGATGACCGCACCCCGGCCGGCCGACGCGCCCTCCGAGGACCTGTCCCGCCTCGCCGCCCTGCACGGCGTGGCCACTTCCTACAGCCCGTCCCCGGACCGCACGGTCGCGGCCTCGGCCACCGCGGTCACCCTGACCCTGGCCGCCCTCGGCGTGGACGCGAGCACGCCCGGCGCCGTCCGCGCCGCGCTCGCCGCCCGCGAGCGGGAACAGGCCGAGAGGCTGCTGCCGCCGACCGTGGTCGGCTGGGGCGGCAGCCCCCCGGCCGCCCTCGCCGCACTCCCCGAGGGCAGCCGGCTGCGCATCGAGACCGAGCAGGGCGAGACGCGCGGCTCCACCGACCAACTCCCGCCCGGCGTCCACCGGCTGACCGCCACCGCCCCCGACGGACGCACCGCGGACGCCCACCTCATCGTCGCCCCGCCCCGCCTACCCACCCCCACCGGACGCTCGTACGGACTCCTCGTCCAGCTCTACTCCCTGCTGTCCCGCCGCTCCTGGGGCATGGGCGACCTCGGCGACCTCGCCGAGCTGGCCGGCTGGGCCGGCCGGTCCCTCGGCGCCGGGTTCGTCCAGGTCAACCCGCTGCACGCGGCCGTGCCCGGCGCCCCCACCGACCCCTCCCCGTACCGCCCCTCCTCCCGCCGCTTCCCCGACCCCGTCCACCTGCGGATCGAGGACGTCGCCGAGACCGCCTACGTCGAGGACCCCGAGCGGCTGCGCGCGCTGCTGGAGAGATCCGGCCGGCTGCGTGCGGCCGTCCTGGAGAAGGGCGCCCTGATCGACCGGGACGCCGTGTGGGAGCTGAAGCGGGAGGCGCTGGAACTGCTCGGCGCGGTCCCCCTCGGCCCCGGCAGACGCGCCGCCTACTGCGACTTCCTCGCCGAGCAGGGCCAGGCCCTGGAGGACCACGCCACCTGGTGCGCGCTCGCCGAGGTGCACGGCTCCGACTGGCACCGCTGGCCGACCGGCCTGCGCGACCCGCGCTCGGCCGACACCACCCGCGCCCGCAACGGCCTCATGGACCGCGTCGACTTCTGGTCCCGGCTCGCATGGCTGACCGACACCCAGCTGACCGCCGCGCAGCGCGCCGGCCGCGAGGCCGGGATGCCGGTCGGGATCGTGCACGACCTCGCGGTCGGCGTCCACCCCGGCGGCGCCGACGCCTGGGCGCAGCAGGACTACTTCGCCGCCGGCATGTCGGTCGGCGCCCCACCGGACGCCTTCAACGCCCGCGGCCAGGACTGGGGCCTGCCCCCGTGGCGCCCCGACCGCCTCGCGGCATCCGGCTACGCCCCCTTCCGCGAGCTGCTGCGCGCCCTGTTCCGCTACGCCGGAGCCCTGCGCATCGACCACGTCATGGGCCTGTTCCGACTGTGGTGGGTCCCCCAGGGCCACCCGCCCACCGAGGGCACCTACGTCCGCTACGACGCCGAGGCCATGCTCGCCGTCCTCGTCCTGGAGGCCTCCCGGGCCGGGGCCCTGGTCATCGGCGAGGACCTAGGCACCGTCGAACCCGGCGTCCGCGAGGCACTGCGCGAGCGCGGCGTGCTCGGCACGTCCGTGCTGTGGTTCGAACGCGACTGGGAGGGCGACGGCCGTCCCCTGCCGCCCGAGAGCTGGCGCGCCGACTGCCTCGCCACCGCCACCACCCACGACCTGCCCTCCACCGCCGCCCGCCTCACCGGCGAGCACGTCGAGCTCCGCGACAGCCTCGGCCTGCTGACCCGCCCGCTGGAGGCGGAACGCGCCGAGGCTGCCGCCGACACGGCGGAGTGGCTGTCCCTGCTCTCCGAGCTCGGCCTGCTGCACGGCACCGGCGGCGGCACCGACACCTCCTCGGAGGAGGCCGAGATCCAGGCCGTCCACCGCTTCCTGCTGCGCACCCCGGCCCGCATGGTCGGCGTCTGGCTCCCGGACGGCGTCGGCGACCGCCGCCCGCAGAACCTCCCGGGGACGTGGGACCAGTACCCGAACTGGCGCCTGCCGATCGCCGACGCGCAGGGGCGCCCGGTGACGCTGGAGGACCTCGCCGCCTCACCGCGGCTGCACGCGCTGATGGAGGTGCTCAGAGACGCGGGCACCTGACGCCGATACCGGACGCCGGCACCGGACGCCGGGCTCTTACGGCACCCCGGACGCGCGTCCCCACTCGGCGTTGGATACTTTGACACCGTGGACAAGAAGAACGCCCTGCGCGCCGGCGCCCTGGCAGCCGGTACGACGCTGATGATGCTGCTCATGTCGTCCCCCGCGAGCGCGCTCACCCGCGACGACGGTGACGACCCCGGCCCGGGCCTGAGCGTCATCGAGACGCTGGGCCTCTTCGTCGTGGCCCCGATCGTGCTGTACCTGGTCATCGCCGGACTGGTGATGATCGGCGACAAGTCGCACAAGAAGAAGGACCCGACCAGCTCCAACATCAGGACCAAGGCCGACGCCAAGGCCGACGCCAAGGCCTGACGCGGGACTTCGCCCGGGCCGCCGCCGCACGGCTTTCCGAGGGCGCCGTTCGCAGCGTACGTACGCGCGATCCCGCCGTACGTGTGCCGCGGACGGCGCTCTCCTCTTTCGCCGTCGTCTTTCGCCCTCGTCTTTCGCCCTACGGGTGCGGGGCCGTCAGATAGCGCTGCACCGTGGGCCCCAGCCACGCCACGATCTCCTCGCGGGGCAGCGCCACGGCCGGCGGGAGCCGCAGGACGTACCGGGTGAGGGCGAGCCCCAGCAACTGCGCTGCGGTGAGCGCGGCGCGCGTCGCGGTCTGCTCGGGATCCGGACACACCCGGCGGGCGACGGGCATCACCTGGTCGCGGAAGACGCCCTGCATGCGCTCGGCCCCGGCCTGGCTGCCGGCACCGACCCGGAGCAGGGCGGTGAGCACCTCGTTCCCCTCCCATTGGTCGAGGAAGTGCGCCACGAGGACGCGGCCGACCTCCTGCCGGGGCAGCGTGCCCAGGTCGGGCAGCCTGATGTCGACGGCGACGGCCGCCGCGAACAGGCCCTCCTTGCTGCCGAAGTAGCGCATCACCATCGACGGGTCGATCTTCGCGTCCCGGGCGATGGCACGGATGGTGGCCCGCTCGTACCCGTCGGCCGCGAAACGCTCGCGGGCGGAGTCGAGGATGGCGGCGCGGGTGGCGTCGGAGCGTCGGGCGTGCGAGGGGGAGGGGGCGGGGACGGGGGTGGGAGGGCTGCTGGGTGACGTGCTGTCGGGCATGCCGGCGAGCCTAGGCCAACACGCGTAGGCCAACAACCGTTGACGCGACTGGGTGCGCGCCGTACGTTGGTCAACGAGCGTTGGCAAACAGTTGTTGGCCATCGAGCGTTGACGCCAAGCGTCAGCGGCCGACCGTCGGCAACCAACTGTTGGCCCACGCGTGTTGACCAACGCACGTTGGCCCCAGGGAGGCCCTGATGAACGGCACCGCCCGCTCCGTGATCGTCGTCGGCTCCGGCCCCACCGGTCTGCTCCTCGCCGGCGACCTCGCCACCGCCGGAGTCCCCGTCACCGTCATCGAGAAGCGCCCGCACCGGATCAGCAACCTCTCCCGCGCCTTCGTCCTGCACGCCCGCACCCTGGAGCAGTTCGACGCCCGGGGGATGGCCGACGAACTGGAGCGGGTGGGCCGGCGGCTCGCCCGGTTCCGTCTCTACGGCCGCCTCTCCCTCGACCTGTCCGCGCTGCCCTCCCGGTTCAACCACATCCTGGTCGTCCCGCAGTACGAGGTGGAGGAGGTGCTGGAGCGGCGGGCGACCGAGGCCGGGGTGCGGTTCCGTCACGAGACCGAGGTGACCGGGCTGACGCAGGACGCCGAGGGCGTGACGGTCGAGGTCCGCGGGCCCGGGGGCGGTACGGAGTCGCTGCGCGCGGCGTACGTCGTCGGCGCCGACGGGATGCGCAGCACCGTGCGGAACGCGGTCGGGCTGCCCTTCCCCGGCCGCTCTGTGATCCGCTCCCTCATGCTCGCGGACGTACGGGTCACCGAACAGCCCGGCGAACTGCTCACCTTCAACGCCGTCGGCGACACCTTCGCCTTCCTCGTCCCCTTCGGCGACGGCTACCACCGCGTCATCTGCTGGGACCGGGGCCGTGAACTCCCCGACGACGCGCCCGTCGGCCTCGACGAGATCAAGGCGACCACCCGGCGTGCCCTCGGCCGGGACTTCGGGATGCACGACCCCCGCTGGATGTCCCGCTTCCACAGCGACGAACGCCAGGCCCCGGCCTACCGCGCGGGCCGGGTCTTCCTCGCCGGGGACGCGGCGCACGTCCACACCCCGGCCGGTGCCCAGGGCATGAACACCGGCCTGCAGGACGCCGCCAACCTGAGTTGGAAGCTGGCCGCCGTCCTCCAGGGGCACGCGGACGACGCCCTCCTCGACACCTACCAGGCCGAGCGCCACCCCGTCGGCCGGTCGGTGCTGCTGAGCAGCGGCGGCATCGTGCGGGCCGCCATGGCCAAGCGGCCCTGGACGATCGCCCTGCGCACGGCCGTCGCCTCCGTGATCGACACGGTGGGCCCGGTGCGGCGCAAGGCGCTCGGCCAGGTCACCGGCATCGGCTACCGCTACCCCGCGCCCCGGGGCTCCCACCGCTTCACCGGCCGGCGGGCACCCGACGTCGCCCTGGCCGGCGGCACGCGTCTGCACGAGGCCCTGCGTGGTGGCCGGTTCGTGCTGATCACCCCGGAGGGGGCCGGGGCGCGAGCCGAGTACAAGGACCGGCTGGCCGTCGAGCGCTGGGCGAGCGGCCGTCGGACGACCGTGCTGGTGCGGCCCGACGGGTATGTGGCGTGGGCGGCGGAATCGGCGGACGAGCGGACGATCGAGACGGCCCTCGCCACCCACGTGGGGTGAGCTCGCCGCCCGCGTGGGGGAGCTCGCCGCCCACCTGCGGTGAAGCGGCGCGGTCGGCGCCCTACCCCTCGGTGGACCGGAGCAGCTCGCGCAGCAGGTCGGCCAGGTGGCCGGCCTGTTCGGCGTCCAGGGCCGACAGCGCCTCCGTCTGCGCCGCGAGGCCCACGCCGACCGCCTCGTCGACCAGGGCCAGGCCCTTGTCGGTGAGGGTGACGTGCAGGCCGCGTCGGTCGTGCGGGTCGGGGGAGCGGCGCAGCAGGCCCGCGCGCTCCAGCTTGTCGAGGCGGCCCGTCATGCCGCCCGTGGTGAGCATCAGCGTGGCGGAGAGCTGCCGGGGCGAGAGTGTGTAGGGCTCTCCGGAGCGGCGCAGGGTGGCCAGGACGTCGAACTCCCCGCGGGAGATCCCGAACGCCGCGTACGCCTTCGTCACCCGGTCCGCCATCGCGATCGACAACCGGTTGACCCGGCCGAAGACCTCCATGGCGGTGGTGTCCAGGTCGGGCCGGACCTTCGCCCACTGCTCGATGATCGCGTCGACGGGGTCCTTGCGCTGCTCCGGGTGTTCGCTCATGGCACGAGTATCGGCCGCCGCTCGGTCACCCGCAAGAAAGTAGCTTGACGGAAAGTTGCTTAACGCTAAGCTACTTTCTGCTGACCTACTCGAAGGGTGCTTCCCATGGCCGCGTCCCGCCCCGCTCTCATCGCCCTCACCGCTCTCGCACCCGTCTCCTGGGGCACGACCTACGCGGTCACCACCGAGTTCCTCCCGGCCGACCGCCCCCTGTTCACCGCCCTGGTGCGGGCCCTGCCCGCCGGTCTGCTGCTGCTCGCCCTCGCCCGGGTGCTGCCGCGCGGCGCCTGGTGGTGGAAGGCGGCGGTGCTGGGCGCGCTGAACATCGGCGCCTTCTTCCCGCTGCTGTTCCTCTCCGCGTACCGGCTGCCCGGCGGTCTGGCGGCGGTCGTCGGCTCGGCCGGTCCGCTGTTCGTGGCCGGCCTCTCGGCGCTGCTGCTCGGGCAGCGGCCCTCGGCGCGCACGCTGCTCACCGGCGTCGCGGCCGCGTTCGGCGTCAGCCTGGTCGTGCTGCGGGCGGCCGGGCAGCTGGACACGCTGGGACTGCTGGCGGCCCTCGCCTCCACCGCGTCGATGTCGACCGGCACCGTGCTCACCCAGCGGTGGGGACGCCCCGAGGGCGTCGGCCCGCTGGCCCTCACCGGCTGGCAGCTCACCGCGGGCGGCCTGCTCATCGCGCCCCTCGCCCTCCTGGTCGAGGGCGCGCCGCCCGCCCTGGACGGCCCGGCGGTCGGCGGCTACCTCTACCTCGCCGTCGCCAACACGGCGGTCGCGTACTGGCTGTGGTTCCGCGGCATCGGTCGTCTCACCGCCACCCAAGTCACCTTCCTCGGCCCGCTCTCCCCGCTGACCGCGGCCGTGGTCGGCTGGGCGGCGCTCGGGCAGGCGCTCACCCCGGTGCAGCTGGTGGGCATGGGCCTGGCCCTCGGGGCGACGGTGGCGGGCCAGTTCGTCACCCCGCGCAAGGCGCGCACCCTCCGCTTCCCCGAGCGGAACACCCGGACGGACGCGAAGGGCGCCACGGACGAGGCACTGCGGCGGTAGGGCCACAGCGGTCTCCGGCCGCGGAAGGCGAAAACGAAGGGGCGCCCGGCACCGCCGGACGCCCCACCGCTGTCGTGACAGCCGCCGGGCTACTGCCCGGCCGCCGCGTCCGCCCGCTGCGCCCGCAGCGCGCGCTCCACACCGGCCCGCGACTCCGAGACCAGGCGCCGCAGGGCCGCGTTCGGCTCGGCGGAGTCCAGCCAGGCGTCCGTCCTGTCCAGCGTCTCCTGGGAGACCTGGACGGTCGGGTAGAGGCCGACCGCGATCTGCTGGGCCATCTCGTGGGAGCGGGACTCCCAGATGTCCTTGACCACCTCGAAGTAGCGGTCCGCGTACGGGGCGAGCAGCTCGCGCTGGTCGGTCTGGACGAAGCCCCCGATGACCGCCTCCTGCACGGCGTTCGGCAGCTTGTCGGAGTCGACCACCGACGCCCACGCCTCCGCCTTGGCCTCCGGCGTCGGCCGGGCCGCGCGGGCCGTGGCCGCGTGGCGCTCACCGGCGGCCGTGCGGTCCCGGTCGTACTCGCCCGCGATCTCCGTCTCGTCGAACCGGCCGACCGCCGCGAGCCGCTGCACGAACGTCCACCGCAGCTCCGTGTCGACGACCAGGCCCTCGATGGTCTGCGACCCGTCCAGCAGCGCGTCCAGCAGGTCCAGCTGCTCGGGGGTGCGGGCCGTCGCGGCGAACGCCCGCGCCCACGCCAGCTGGTGGTCGCTGCCCGGCGCCGCCGACCGCAGGTGGGCCAGCGTGGCGTCGGTCCAGCGGGCCAGCAGCGCCTCGCGGGCGGCCGGGTCGGCGTACAGGTCGATGGCCAGCTTCACCTGGCGCTGGAGCGACTGCACGACCCCGATGTCGGACTCCTTGCCGATGCCGGACAGCACCAGCGAGAGGTAGTCGCGGGTCGCGAGCTCCGCGTCGCGGGTCATGTCCCAGGCCGACGCCCAGCACAGGGCACGGGGCAGGGACGACTCGAAGTCGCCGAGGTGCTCCGTGACGAACGCCAGCGACTGCTCGTCCAGGCGGACCTTCGCGTACGACAGGTCGTCGTCGTTGAGCAGGATCACGGCCGGGCGGCGCTTGCCGACGAGCTGCGGGACGGCGGTCAGTTCCCCGTCGACGTCCAGCTCGATGCGCTCGTCGCGCAGCAACTTGCCGCTGTCGTCGTCGAGTTCGTACACGCCGACGGCGATGCGGTGCGGGCGCAGCGTCGGCTCGCCCTTGGCGCCGGCGGGCAGGGCCGGGGCCTCCTGGCGGATGGCGAAGGAGGTGACGACGCCGTTCGCGTCCGTCTCGATCTCCGGGCGCAGCACGTTGATGCCGGCCGTCTCCAGCCACTTCCCCGACCAGGTCTTCAGGTCGCGGCCGGAGGTCTCCTCCAGCGCGCCCAGCAGGTCGGACAGGCGCGTGTTGCCGTAGGCGTGCGCCTTGAAGTAGGCCTGCACGCCCCGGAAGAACTCGTCCTCGCCCACATAGGCGACGAGCTGCTTCAGCACGGAGGCGCCCTTGGCGTACGTGATGCCGTCGAAGTTGACGAGCACGTCGTCCAGGTCGCGGATGTCCGCCATGATCGGGTGCGTGGAGGGCAGCTGGTCCTGCCGGTACGCCCAGGTCTTCATGGAGTTCGCGAACGTCGTCCACGAGTGCGGCCAGCGCGAGCCGGGCGCGGCGGCCTGGCAGGCGATGGACGTGTAGGTGGCGAACGACTCGTTCAGCCACAGGTCGTTCCACCACTCCATGGTCACGAGGTCGCCGAACCACATGTGGGCCAGCTCGTGCAGGATGGTCTCGGCGCGCACCTCGTACGCCGCGTCCGTCACCTTCGACCGGAACACGTACTGGTCGCGGATGGTCACCGCGCCCGCGTTCTCCATCGCGCCCGCGTTGAACTCCGGCACGAACAGCTGGTCGTACTTCTTGAACGGATACGCGTAGTCGAACTTCTCCTGGAACCACTCGAAGCCCTGCCGGGTCACCTCGAAGATGGCGTCCGAGTCCAGGTACTCGGCGAGGGAGGGCCGGCAGTAGATGCCGAGCGGGACGGACTGGCCGTCCTTCTCGTACACGCTGTGCACCGAGTGGTACGGGCCGACGATGAGCGCCGTGATGTACGTGGAGATGCGCGGCGTCGGCTCGAAGACCCAGACGCTGTCCTGGGGTTCGGGAGTGGGCGAGTTGGAGATGACGGTCCAGCCCTCGGGCGCCTTCACGGTGAACTGGAAGGTCGCCTTCAGGTCCGGCTGCTCGAAGCTCGCGAACACCCGGCGGGCGTCCGGCACCTCGAACTGCGTGTAGAGATAGGCCTGGTCGTCGACCGGGTCGACGAAGCGGTGCAGGCCCTCACCGGTGTTGGTGTACGCGCAGTCGGCGACCACCCGGAGGATGTTGCGGCCCTTGAGCAGGCCGGGCAGGGCGATCCGGGAGTCCGCGAAGACATCGGCGGGGTCGAGCGAGTCCCCGTTCAGCGTCACCTCGTGCACGGTCGGCGCGACCAGGTCGATGAACGACTCGGCGCCGTTGTCCGCCGTGACGTCGAAGCGCACCGTGGTCACGGACCGGTAGGTGCCTCCCTCCTGCGCGCCGGAGAGGTCGAGTTCGATCTCGTACGAGTCAACGGCGAGCAGCTTCGCCCGCTGCTGCGCCTCTTCGCGGGTCAGGTTTGTGCCAGGCACGCGGTCATCTCCTCGTTATGGGTGGGTTGCGCCATCTTTCCACGGCGGCCGGGCGTCAGGCGACGACCGGGGCTTCTCCTAGGGAGACCCCTCGGTCGGCGAGGGTCCGGGCGAACGCGCGCACCGCCGCCGACTCCCCGTCCCGGTGCCACACCAGGCCGAGCGCCGACTCCGGAACGCCCTCCACCGGTACGAACGCCACGTCCTCACGCCGGTGGTACGCGGCCGTGGGACGGCACAGCAGCATCCCCGCGTGCCCGGCGGCGACCTGGGTCAGCCCCTCCTGGAGGGTGCTGACCGCCGGGCCCGGGACTTCGGACGGGGCGTGGGCGGTCCGCCAGTACGCCGGTGCCGGGGGCCCGGCCGTGACCAGCGCGGTCCCCGCCACCTCCGCCGCCGACACCGCCGTACGGGACGCGAAGGGGTGGTCCCGGGAGACCGCCACCGTCTGGGGCCGCCGCGAGAACACCGGCCCCAGCACCAGGTCCGGCTCGCGCACCGGCAGCAGGACGACCGCCGCGTCCACCGCGCCCTCCCGCACCCCGCCGAAGGGATCGGCGAGCGGGATCTCCACCAGGTCCGTGGCGCACTCGGGGTGCGCCGACCGGAAGGCCCGCACCGCCGCCGCCAGCCGGGCGTCCGCCGTCCCCTGGAAGCCGATCCGCAGGGCGCCCTCGACCCCCCGGGCCGCCGCCCGCGCGTCCTCCACGGCCTCCCGCAGCCCGCCGTACGCCGGGCGCAGCCGTTGGACGAACCGTTCGCCGAGCGGGGTCAGCGCGACCCGGCGGCTGGTGCGGTGCACCAGCCGGCCGCCCACCCGGCGCTCCAGCGCGCTCACCAACTGGCTCACCCGGCTCTGCGAGACGTACAGCCGCTCACCCGTCCGGCCGAAGTGCAGCTCCTCGGCCAGGACCAGGAAGCACTCCAGCTCGCGCAACTCCAGCCCCGCCACGGCGGTTTCCCCTCCCGTTCGGATCGATCAGTCCCGCTCATGGAAGGGTGAGGACTTCGCCGTTGTTCCCGGGCGGCCGCCGCAAAAGGGTGGAGGCATGCCTTCCACGACCTCCGCGCCGGTCCCGCAGCGGACCGGCGCCACCCCGTCGGCCCGCCCCTGGCCCGCTGTCCTGGCCCTCGCCGCCGCCACCTTCGCCGTCGTCACGACCGAGATGCTCCCGGTCGGCCTGCTCACCCCGCTCGGCGCCGGCCTGCACGTCTCCGCCGGCACGGCCGGGCTCGCCGTCACCCTGCCCGGCCTGGTCGCCGCGGCGAGCGCACCCCTGCTGCCCCTCGCGGTCCGCCGCGCCGACCGGCGCACCGTGCTGTGCGTCCTGCTGCTCCTCCTCGCGGCCGCCAACCTGCTCTGTGCCCTCGCCCCGCACCTCGCCGTCCTGCTGCTCGCGCGCGCCCTGGTCGGGGTGTGCATCGGCGGGGTGTGGGCCCTCGCGGCCGGGCTGGGGACGCGGCTGCTGCCGCCGGAGCGGGCCGGGCGCGCGACCGCGCTAATCTTCAGCGGGATCGCCGTCGCTTCGGTGCTCGGCGTCCCCGCGGGCACGCTGCTCGGCTCCCTCACGGGCTGGCGCTGGGCCTTCGCGGCGCTGGCGGGCCTGGCGCTCGCCGTGACGGCGGCCCTGTACCTCGCTCTGCCCCCGCTGCCGCCCGGCAGCCCGGTCCGCCCGGGCACCTTCGCGGGACTGCTGCGCACGTCGGGCGTGGTGCGCGGCCTGCTGGCCGTGCTGCTCCTGGTCACCGGCCACTTCGCCGCCTACACCTACGTCCGCCCGGTGCTGGACCGGATACCGGGCCTCGGCGCGGGCACGGTCAGCACCCTCCTCCTCGGCTACGGCCTCGCCGGAGTCGCCGGCACCTTCGTCGGCGGCGCGCTGGCCGCCCGCGACCCCCGCAGGACCCTGCCGGCCATCGCGGCCGGACTCGGCACGGTGGTACTGCTGCTGATCCCGGCGGCCGGTTCCCTGGCCGCTTCCACGACGCTGCTCGTGCTGTGGGGCCTGGTCTACGGGGGCGTCTCGGTCTCCGCCCAGAACTGGTTGTCGGCGGCGGCGCCCCGGGCACGCGAGGCCGGGTCGGCCCTGTTCGCGGGGGTCTTCAACACGGCGATCGCGCTCGGGGCGTTCACGGGTGGCCGCACGGCGGACGCGCTGGGGCCCACGGCGGTGCTGGTGGCCGGGGGCGCACTGGCGCTGCTGGCCCTGCCGGCGGCGCTGGGCGCGGGAACGCGACGTCCGGAAACCGCCGGTGACCGGTCCCCGCGCGAGCGAGTCTGATGAGCATGCCGACGACGACGTACACCGCACGCCCCATCGACCCGCGGGCCCTGAAGGAACTGCGCACGACCGACGACGCGGGCCGCCCCACGACCCACTTCACCGACCCCGAGGGCGGCGCCCCGCTCCGCTGCTGCCTGCGCCGCAGCGAGCCCGGCGAACGCATCGCCCTCGTCTCGTACGCGCCCCTGCGCCGCTGGGCGGCGGAAACGGGCGCCGCCCCGGGCGCCTACGACGAGCAGGGCCCCGTCTTCATCCACGCCGAGGAGTGCGGGGGCCCGGCCGGCACCGCGCTCCCCTTCACCAACGCGCACCGCACGGTCCGCCGCTACTCCGCGGAGGGCCACATCCTGGGCGGCGAACTGGTGGGGACACCGGATGCCGTCGACCAGACATGCACGGAAGCGTTCGAGCAGGCCCTCGCAGAAGCGTTCGACGACCCGGCCGTGGCGCTCGTCCACGTCCGGGCCGTCGAGTACGGCTGCTTCCTGTACGAGGTGCGCAGGGACCAGAGGGACGCCCGCTAGCCCTTCAGTTCCGCCGCCACCAGCTCCGCGATCTGCACGGCGTTCAGGGCCGCGCCCTTGCGGAGGTTGTCGTTGGAGACGAACAGGGCCAAGCCGTTGTCCACCGTCTCGTCGCGGCGGATGCGGCCGACGTAGGACGGGTCCTTGCCGGCGGCCTGGAGGGGGGTCGGGATGTCGGAGAGCTCGACGCCCGGGGCGTCCTTCAGCAGCTCCGTCGCGCGCTCCGGGGAGATCGGGCGGGCGAAGCGGGCGTTGACCTGGAGGGAGTGGCCGGAGAAGACCGGGACGCGCACGCAGGTGCCGGAGACCTTCAGCTCGGGGATCTCCAGAATCTTGCGGGACTCGTTGCGGAGCTTCTGCTCCTCGTCGGTCTCGTTCAGGCCGTCGTCGACGATCGAACCGGCCAGCGGCAGTACGTTGAACGCGATGGGGCGCTTGTAGACGCCGGGCTCCGGGAAGTCGACGGCCTCGCCGTCGTGGGTGAGCTGGTCGGCGTCGGCGACGACCTTCTGCGCCTGGCCGTGCAGCTCGGCGACGCCCGCGAGACCGGAACCGGAGACCGCCTGGTACGTGGCGACGACGAGGGCTTCGAGGCCCGCCTCTTCGTGCAGCGGACGCAGGACCGGCATCGCGGCCATCGTCGTGCAGTTCGGGTTGGCGATGATGCCCTTGGGGCGGTTCGCGATCGCGTGCGGGTTCACCTCGGAGACGACCAGCGGGACCTCGGGGTCCTTGCGCCACGCCGAGGAGTTGTCGATCACGACGGCGCCCTGGGAGGCGACCTTCTCGGCCAGCGCCCGGGACGTGGCACCGCCCGCGGAGAACAGCACGATGTCCAGGCCGGTGTAGTCGGCGGTCGCCGCGTCCTCCACCGTCACGCCGTCCAGCTCCGTGCCCGCCGAGCGGGCCGAGGCGAACAGGCGCAGTTCCGTGATCGGGAAGTTCCGCTCCTTGAGGATCCTGCGCATGACCGTGCCCACCTGTCCGGTGGCTCCGACGATTCCGACCCTCACGGTGACTCCCTCTCCTGCGTCTCTTCACGTGCTCGTTGCTTGGCCGAGGCTTTTCCATCATGCGGCCGACCACGGCCCGTCTGTCCACTTCTTTCCCCGGTCTGCCCGGGGAGTGGGACGACGTGTCCCGTTCCATGGTTGCGGACCTGCGGTGTCGACCCCGCTGAGCTGGAGATATTCATCCGGCGGGGGTCGTGCGCCGCAAGCTCGCCTGCCCCTGTCGGTCTCGGCCACACGGAAATGTGACGTACACCTCTGCCGTCCCGGCGGAAACGCGTCGGAACTCCTCGCGACGACGGCCGAACGTTCCGGGCCGCGCCGGCGTCGTAGGAGAAACACGGTGAGGGGGGTGGCTTGTGCTGCTGCGCGGAAGGGCCCGGCGCGGCCGGGAGGCGCACGCCGGCGAGGCTCCGCCGGGCGGCGCCGATCCGCTGAGCGGGGCCGGTCAGCCGGGCGGGGCCGGTGCCGGTCAGCCGGGCGGGGCCGATCCGCTGGACGCGGCCCAGGAGCGCCGGGTGCGGGCGGTGCTCGCGCTGGGCGGCGTACCGCAGGCGGACCTGCCGGACGGGGTACAGCAGGTCCGCCTGCGCCTGCTGGAGCGGGCCGCGAGCGGGCGGGAGGCGCCGCGGGACGTCTCGGCGTGGGCGGCGGTCGTGGCCTCCAACCTCGCCATGGACTGGCACCGGGCCAAGCGCCGCCAGGAGCGGCTCGGGGAGCGGCTGGCCGCCCTGCGGCAGCCGGCGCACCCCTCCGGCGAGGACACGAGCGTGCTCTCCGTCGCCGTCGCCCAGGGTCTGGACGCGCTGCCCGACGCCCAGCGGCAGGTCGTCGTCCTGCGTTTCTACGCCGACCTGCCGGTCCGGTCCATCGCCGAGCAGCTCGGCGTCCCGGAGGGCACGGTCAAGAGCAGGCTGCACACGGCGGTACGGGCCCTGCGCGCCCGCCTGCACGAGGACGAGGTGGTGTGACGTGACCGCCCGGAACGACGACGACCGGCGCCACGCCGGACGTGACGACGGTGGCGAGCGCGGCGGTGCCGCGTACGACGACGGCCGGCCGAGCCCTGAGGCGTACGACGGCATGGATCCGCTGATGGCCGTGCTCGTCGGCGACCCCCTGCCGTCGGCGGCCCGCCGGGACGCGGACTTCATGGCCGCCCACCGCGCGGCCGCCGCGGACGTGGCCATGCTGCGGGAGCAGCTGGGGCTGATCGGGGACGCCCTGGCGCACGAGGAGGGAGCCGACCCGTCCCTGAGGCCGGTGCGCGCGGCGCCCGAGCCGGAGGCGGGCGGCGGCTCGGCGGTGACGCCGCTGTCGGCGCGGCGCCGGCCCCGGCCCCTGGTGCTGGCCCTGCGGGGCCTCGCCGCGGCCGCGGCCGCCGGCGTGGTCGTGGGCCTGGGCTGGGTCGTCGTGCAGAGCGGCGCCGGCGCGGGGAACGACACGGCGAGCAGCTCGGCGGCCGACAGCGGGGCCCGCGCGGAGAGCGGCGCCGAGTACGGGACCGAGGAGGGCAAGCTCAGCAACGCCGGCTACCTCGCCTGCGCCCGGCTCGTCGTCGAGGGCACCGTCGCCGAGGTCGAAGCCGTCCCCGGCACCGGCCGCAACCGCGTCACCCTCGACGTGGACCGCTACTACAAGCCCGCCAAGGGCAGGGACCAGGTCGTCTTCCCCATGGACGCCGGGATCGCCCCGCCGCTGCGGCCGGGCGACCACGTCCTCGTCGGCATCTCGCGCGGGCACGCCGAGCCCGACATGTGGACGACGGACGAGAAGGAGATCGCCCGCGACCGGGCCTGGATCACCGCCGCCCTGCCCGAGGCACGCACGTGCGAGGAGTAGCGCGAAGGGCGGGCGCCCGTACGGACGCCCGCCCTCGTCGATGGCCGTGACCGGTTACGGCACGACCTTCTCGATCTTCACGCTGCCCACGCCCGCGGCCGTGCCGCGCGCGTTGACCAGCTGCACCTGACCGAAGAACTCACGCCCCTCGGGCGCGGCCGCCGCGGCGGTGACGCTGCCCGAGACCGTGGCCGACGCGCCCGTGCCGAGCTTCACCGGCGCCGACCCGTCGACGCCGACGCTGCCCAGGCTCGGAGCGAAGAACACGTCCCGGTAGTCGTAGGCGGTGGTGCCGGCCGGCACCGCGTAGCCGACGACCTCGATGGTGTACGTGCCGGCGGCCGGCGACGGGATGGAGACCGACTCGTCGGAGTCGCCGTCGGCGGAGCTGCCGACCTGCGCGCCGGACGCGTCGTAGACCGCGAGGTCCAGGTCGGCGGCCGCGTCCGAGACGCCACCGATGGTGACGTCCAGCGACTTCGCGCCCGCGGGCACCTCGACCGTCGTGGTCTGCGTCTCGCCCTGCTTGATCGACGGGCGGGTCGTCTTCGCCGAGCCGAGCGGGCCGCCCACCAGCTTGCCGTCGAGCGCGGCGAAGCCGTTCGTCACCTTCCAGGAGGCGGCGGCCGGGGTGCCGACCTTCGCCTCGGGCAGGCTCACGGTCTCCGGCTCGAAGGCCGCGCCGAGGACGGCGACGTCCAGCTTGTACGGGTTGTCGAGCAGCGGCGACGTACGGCGCGACTCGACCTCGATCTCCCAGACGCCCGGCTGCGGGTTCGCGTAGGAACGCACGTCGGGGCGGCAGGTGTTCGCCGGGTTCGGGTAGTTCGGGTAGCAGTTGATCGTCGACGTCGGGTCGGCGGGCGTGCCGTACGGGTGGATGGAGATGAACCGCGTCTGGCTCTTGTCCTTCAGCCCGCTCATCGCGACCTCGAGGGACTTGGCGCCCTCGGGGACGGTGACGAAGTAGTGGTCCGAGCTGTTGCGCTGCACCGAGTCCGAGGCGGCGAAGGTGTACTTCAGCGGCTCGGCGACGACGACCGTGTTCAGGACCTGCTTGTCGATGCCCTCGGTCCTCGGGTCGTCGACCTCCAGGATCGCGCTCTTGATGCCCGCGGACTTCGGCGCGGCCTGGACCTTGACGGTCACCGGCTGGTTCAGCGGCAGCTTCACCTCGTCGGAGCCGACGATCCGGAAGGTGCCGCCCGCGTTGTTCTCGAAGTGCAGCTCGTGCCGGATCGCCTTGTCGGCACCGGACGTACGGGTGATCGTCACCTCGTACGTCTTCTTCTGGCCGGCCTTCAGGCCGCCCTCACGGTCGTACAGGCCCGTGCCGAAGCCGGGGGTCTTCAGGAACTGGTCGAGCGCGGTGTCGACCGGCGCCTTGACCGTGTACGCGTGCGAGGTGGCGCCGTCGCGGATGGCGTCCCAGGCGTCCTCGATGTTCATCAGGCCCGCGCCCTCCTCGTACGCCTGCACACCCTTGATGTGGTCGGCGGTCGAGGTGAGGGCCGTGCGCAGGGTCGCCGGGCTGAGGTCGATCTTCTTCTGCTTCGCGGCGGACAGCAGCAGCGCGGCGGCGCCGGCGGCCTGCGGGGAGGCCATCGAGGTGCCCTGGAGCATGCCGTAGCCGGCCGGCAGGGTGTAGCCCGCCTCGGCGACCGGGGCGCCCGGCAGCCAGGTCTGGATGGTGTTGATGGCGGCACCCGGGGCGACCAGGGTCGGGGTGAAGCCGCCGTCCTCACGCGGGCCGCGCGAGGAGAACGGCATCAGCGCGTACTTCTTCTCCACGACCGAGCCGTAGTTGGCGGCCCAGGTCTCCTTGGAGACGGAGGCGCCGACCGAGATGACCTTCTCGGCCAGGGACGGGTCGCCGATGGTGTTGGCGCCGGGGCCGGAGTTGCCCGCGGAGATCACCAGCTGGACGCCGTAGGTGTCGATGAGGCGCGTGTACAGCTCGGCGCGCGCGTTGTTGCCGTCGTTCAGCGCCGGCAGGCCGCCGATGGACATGTTGACGATGTCGACGCCGCGCTTGGTGACGAGGTCGATCATGCCCTCGGTCAGGGCGACGTTGGTGCAGCCGCCGGACCAGGTGCAGGCGCGGGAGGAGACCAGCTTGGCGCCGGGCGCCGCGCCGTTCATCTTCCCGCCGAACAGGCCGTTGGCGGCGGTGATGCCCGCCACGTGGGTGCCGTGCTCGGACTCGATGACGCCGATGTTGACGAAGTCGGCCTTGGCGCCGGCGCCGTTGTACACGACGTCCTTGCGGATCTCCACGACGAACGGCTGCCGCTCGGCGACGTCCGTCTTCGGGTCGTCGGTGCCGAAGTACCCGATCTGGAAGCCGTCCTTGTACGGCTTCATCGCGGTGTCGTCACCGAAGTCGTGGTTGTCGTTGAGGTCGACGCGGACCGTGCCGGCCGCCGGGTCGTAGAGCACGCCCCAGTCGTCGGTCTTGTCGCCGTCGCGGTTGGCGTCGCCCGCGGCGTCACCGCCGGTGGTGTACGACTCCTTGAAGGTGCTGATCCGGTAGGAGCCCGCGGGCGCCGTCCAGCTCGTGCCGTCGTGGGTGAAGGTGGGGCCCGCGACGGAGGTGTCCATCCGGCGCCAGGTGTTGTCGTTGTCGACGACGGGGTCCGTCGCCGTCACCCAGTCGACGATCTTCCGCTCGCCGGTGGTGGTCTTCTGCAGCGCCGGGTGGCCGAGGTCGACGCCGGAGTCGATGATGCCGATGGTGATGCCGCGGCCGTCCGCCTTCGGGTGGTCCTCGACGAAGTCGACCGCGCCCGTCTCGAAGGACGGGTTGTACGGGTTCTCGGCCGGGGTCTTCTTCCCCGGAGCCGGGTAGGTCCCCTTGGCCTGGGCGCCCTTGGCGGCGTCCGCGCTCGGCGTCGGGTCGTCCAGCGGGATCTCCTCGCGCAGGTCGATGCCGTGCACGGAGGAGAGCTTGGCGGCGGCGGCGATGGCCGAGTCCGCCCGGGACGTCGGGACGGTGGCGCGGACGTAGCCCAGCTTGTCGTCGGTCCGGCCGACCGCGCCGCCCTTGACCGCGTCCAGCTGCCCGGCGACCTGCTCGGTCCGGCCGGGCGCGGTGGCGATCATCATCGTGACGGTCTTGTCGCCGTCGGCCTTGGCCTCGGCGAGCAGGTCCGCGTCGTCCGAACCGAGCTTGTCGTGCGCGGACTTGACGTCGGCGTCGGCCGGTGCGGCGCTGCCGGGGCCGTCCGCGGCGAAGGCCAGGGGGATCGGCCCGGCCGCGGTGAGCGCGGCGACGAGGCCGGCGGCCACGGCGATGCGCGCCACGCGTCTCCGGCCCGATATCGGGTCACGCTGGGGGGTGAGGGTCATCGGCATCCCTTGTAGGTAAAGGAACGAGCGGGAGCGACCGGGTCCGATCGGGCCTGGTCGCGACCGTCCGGAAAGCAAGCCCGGACGATCGCACAGCCTTACGCAAGGGACGGAAGTTTGGGGATCGTTGACCGAAACGAGATGGACGCATGGGGAAAACCCGCTATGCGCTTTACGGACATGGAGCCCGAACACGGCGAATCGGCCCGCTCGTCGGGTGTCACGGGTTAACGTCCCGTAATGCGACAGAGGTTGAGGGTGGCGGCCTACGCCATATGCGTCCGGGACGGGCAGATCCTCCTCGCCCGCTCGCCCGCGCCGGACGGCACGCCCGAGTGGGTCGTGCCCGGCGGCGGCATGGAGCACGGCGAGGATCCCTATGACACCGTGCGGCGCGAGGTGGAGGAGGAGACCGGCTACCGCATCGAGGTCACCGGGCTGCTCGGCGTGGACTCCTCCCACCGGGTCTTCCGGGGCGGTTTCGGACCCGCCGTCGACCACCACGCCGTCCGGCTCGTCTACGAGGGCCGCGTCGTCGGCGGCGAACTGCGTTACGAGGTGAACGGTTCCACCGACCTCGCGGCCTGGCAGGACCTGGACGCGGTGCCCGGTCTGGTCCGGGTCTCGATGGTCGACATCGCGCTGCGGATGTGGCGCGAGCGGCCGGTGACCGGACGGCTGGCGGGCGCCCTGGAGTAGGTGCAGTACCCCGGAAGGTGAACGCCGCGTGACCGGCTCCGGACCGTTCCCGGAGCGGCCGACGACGCGCAGGGTAGTCCAAGATCCACGTACGGTGATCGGCGCTGCCCGTTGCCGCCGCGTTTACGCGCAGGTCATTCCCGCTGCCAACGATCCAGTACGAGCGGGGTGTTCACGTGAACGAACGCCCCGCGACCACTGCCGACGCGTTCGCACTCGGGGAGAGAAGCGCATGTCGCGCACACGCTCAGTCGCCGGCTCCGGCCAGGGCATCCACCGTCGTTCCGTCCTCGCCGCCACCGGAGCGGTCGCCCTCTCCGCGGGCGTCGGCTACGCCCTGCGGCCCAGCGACAGCCAGGCGGCCACGGCCAAGGAGAGCACCGGGTCCGCCGTCGCCGCCTCCTCGCGCCAGGCACCCGCCGCCCCGCTCGCCCCCTACACCAAGGGCACGACCGTGGCGTCCGTCGCCACCCCGCGCGCCGGCTCCGGATACCGGCGGCTGGGCGACGGGCCCGGCTGGCAGCGGGTCGTGCGCTCCGAGCTGGCCGCGCCCAAGTCCGGCCGCGCCGGGCGCCGCACCGCCCTCGCGGCGTTCGTGCAGCTCACCGACCTGCACATCATCGACGCCCAGCACCCGCTGCGCCTGGAGTACCTGCGCTCGGCCGACGTGCACGCCTGGCGGCCGCACGAGGCGCTGACCGTGCAGGGCGCGATCGCCCTGGTGGAGCGGATCAACGCGCTCCGCGGCGCCCCCGTCACCGGCGCCCCGCTGCACTTCGCGATGACCACCGGCGACAACACGGACAACAACGCCAAGTCCGAGCTGGAGTGGTTCCTGAAGATCATGAGCGGTGGGCGCATCACCCCCAACACCGGGGACCCGCGCCAGTACGAGGGCGTCCAGAACAGCGGCCTCAAGCTGTACTGGCAGCCCGACGCGGCGGTCCGCGACACCGACAAGCAGGTCGGCTTCCCGCAGCTCGACGGCTTCCTCAAGGCGGCCGTCCGGGAGGTCCAGAGCCCCGGCCTCAACCTGCCCTGGTACTCCACCGTCGGCAACCACGACACCATGCCGATGGGCTGCTACGCCTCGCACGGCGACTCCTACCTCACCGAACTCGCCGTCGGCGGCAAGAAGCTGATGAACGTGTCGGCGGCCGAGGCGCAGCGGCTGCAGACCCTCATCAAGAAGGCCCGGGACCCCGAAGGCGTCCGCTACCACGACTTCCTCAAGTCCCAGGCCCGCGCCATGCGCTCGGTGACCCCCGACGAGAGCCGCGCCCCCTTCACGCCCACCGACTACATCAAGGCACACCTGGACCCCGCCTACCGCGGCGTCGGCCCGGCCGGCCACGGCTACTCCTCCGCGAACCTGGACGCGGGCACCCAGTACTACGCCTTCCGCATCTCCGACGACGTCATCGGCATCAGCCTGGACACCACCGACGCCGGCGGCCACTACGAGGGCTCCCTCGGCACGGGCCAGCTGAAGTGGCTGGACCGGACCCTGCGGGAGAACAAGGACTCCTACGCGGTCGTCTTCAGCCACCACACCAGCAAGACGATGACGAACACCCGCCGCGACCCGGCCCGCCCCTACGAGCGCCGGCACACCGGGCAGGAGGTGCTCGCCCTGCTCGGCGGCCACCGCAACGTGCTCGCGTGGGTGAACGGCCACATCCACAAGAACGTCATCACCCCGCACGCGACGTCCGCCGGCGGCTCCTTCTGGGAGATCTCCACCGCCTCCCACGTCGACTACCCCCAGCTGGCCCGGGTGATCGAGCTGACCGACAACAAGGACGGCACGATCTCGTTGTTCACCACGCTGGTGGAGTCCTCGGCCCCGCACCGCACCGACTTCTCCGACCTGTCCCAGACCGGCCTCGCGGCCCTCTACCGCGAACTGTCCCTCAACGCCCCGGGCGCGAGCACGACCCTCGGCGGCGACCCGGAGGACCGCAACACCGAACTGGTCCTGAAGAAGGGCTGAAACCCGCTCAACCGCCCGGTGCCGGTCAACCCGGTCCGGGCGGGCGGGGTCCCTGTGCACATGAAGAGACGTGTACGGACGACGACCCTGACGGCGGCGACGGCAGCGGCACTGTCGGCGACCCTGGTGACGCCCGCGCTCGCGGCGGCCCCGGCCGGGGCGGACGGCGGCCGCGACGCGACCCGGAAGGCGATACGGGCCGCGGTCGCGGACGGCGTGCCGGGCGTGACGGTGACCGTGCGGCGGGGCCACGGCACCTGGGCCGCCACGGCAGGCGTCGGCAACCTGAGGACGGGAAAGCCGCGTTCGGCACAGGACCACTACCGGATCGCCAGCATCTCCAAGACGTTCGTGGCCACGGTCGTGCTGCAACTGGAGGCGGAAGGGAAGCTCTCGCTCGACGACACGGTGGAGGAGTGGCTGCCGGGCGTGGTCCGGGGCCACGGCCACGACGGCCGCCGGATCACCCTGCGCCAGCTCCTGGACCACACCAGCGGCATCTTCGACTACCTGGAGGACCGCGGCTTCCAGCAGACGTACATGACCGCGGACGGCTTCCTGAAACACCGCTTCGACGAGGCGACCCCCGAGGACCTGCTCGCCATCGCCCTGCGCAACGAGCCGTACTTCGAGCCGGGCGCGTCCTGGGAGTACTCCAACACGAACTACGTCCTGGCCGCGCAGGTCATCGAGAAGGCCACGGGCCACGCCTACGGCGACGAGATCAAGCGCCGGATCATCGACCCCCTGCACCTGACCTCCACCTCGGTCCCCGGCGACCGGACCACCCTGCCCAAGCCCAGCAGCCGCGCCTACTCCAAGCTGGCCAAGACGGCGACCGGCCCGACGTACGACGTCACCGAACTGAATCCGAGCCTGGCCTACGGCTCGGGCGAGATGGTCTCGGACTCGGCCGACGTGACCCGCTTCTACTCGGCCCTCCTGCGCGGCCGGCTGCTCCCGCCCGAGCAACTGAAGAAGATGAAGACCACGGTCGACGCCACCCGCACCTACCGCTACGGCCTCGGTCTCGCCGACGTCGAACTCAGCTGCGGCGTCCACGTCTGGGGACACGCCGGAGGCATCACCGGCTCCCACTCCATGGCGGTGACGACCGAGGACGGCCGGCACTCCCTGGCCGTCAACTTCAACGGCGACTGGTCGGGGAGCACCGGCGCGGTCGTCGAGGCGGAGTTCTGCGGCCGGTAGCACCCGCCGTGGAGGAGGGGCCGCCGACAGCATCCGGCGGCGCCTCCTCCCCTCCCGGCCCTGCCCCGGTCCGTCACTACCGGGGCAGGGCCACGACGTACGCGGCCGGCTCGCGGTCGGCCGACGCCATCAACGCCGTGCGCACCACCGTCGCCTGCTGCTCCGGCGAGTCGCGGAGCTTGCGCGGCGTGATGTGGACGACCGTGATGCCGAGCCGCTCCAGGTGCTCGCGCTTGCGGGCGTACTCCGACCACAGGGCGTTGTCGTCCTGCCGGGGCGCCCGCGTGTCCAGCTCCACCGCCACCGCATGGTCGGGCCAGTACGCGTCCAGGCCGCCGAGGTAGGGGCCGCCGGGCAGACGCAGGTCGACGTTCCAGACCGGGTCGGGCAGGCCGAACTCGCGGACCATCCGGTACAGGCGGTCCTCCGCGATCGCCCGGCCCTCGGCCAGCAGGGACTCCACCGCGTCCACCACGTGCGGACGGCTCAGCAGCCGCGCCTGATTCAGCTCGCGGACCACCGCCGACGCGTCGCAGTGGGCGCCGCGCACCGCCTCCGTCATCAGGCGGCGCACGACGTCGGCGTCCGAGAGGCCCGCCACGGCGTCGGCCAGCGCGCGGGCGGCCGGTGCCACCGGCAGGCCGGCGACCTGCACGGGGGCGGGCAGCGCGGCGCTGCGGACGATGCGCGCGCAGCCCGTCGAGCGCAGCCGCCGCAGGCGCGGGACCAGGACGTCGATGGCGTCCAGGGAGGGCAGCGGGGGAGTGGAGGAGAAGCCGTGCAGCGTCAGCGCCGCCAGGCCCGTGATCATCGCCTCCGGGTGGGCGGGGGCGGGCGGCCGGCCCGCGCCGGGCTGGGCGGGCACGCCGCCGCGCTCCCGCGCCGCGTACATCAGCACCGCGTACAGCCGCTCCTCGCTGGTCGGCGGGCCCGGGTGGAGCAGGACCACGCCCGGGAGGAGCTGCTGCCAGGGCCCGCCGGGGCGGCACTGCTCGTTCGTCTCGGCCGTCGACACGCCGTGCGAGCGGAGCTGGGCCGTCGTCATCACGCGGGGGCGGCCACGGCCGGACAGGTCGTGCAGGGGGCGGGGGGAGAGCGGGGTGTTGTGGGTCATGCCCCGCAATTTCCCGTGCCCGGGCCGCCCTTGAACCGCTGTTACAGCTCCGTCGACACATACGGACAACACGGCCCTAAAGGACGGATGTTCGGATGCCGAAAGCCCCTGGTCCGTTCGGGTGCGGACCAGAGGTTACGGCTCCCGGCGCACGCGTCTTGTAACGAAGGCGGAACGCCGGATCTTAGGCCAAAGCTACTGGTCAGCGGCCTCGTCGCACGCCTGTCCACGCAACGCCCGTGCCAGATCGTCCCGGGCCTCCAGCACCAGCCGGCGCAGCGCCGGGGCGGCCTCCTGGTGGCTCTCCAGCCAGGCGTCCGTGGCGTCCAGCGTGTCCCGGGACTGCTGGAGCGACGGGAACAGGCCCTGCACCACGTGCATCGCGATCTGGATCGACCGCTCGGACCACACCCGCTCGATCGCCGCGAAGTACTTCTCCGCGTACGGCGCGATCAGCTCCCGCTGCGAGCCCTGGGAGAAGCCCGCGATGGTCGCCTCCACCATGGCGTTGGACAACGCGTCCGACTCCACGACCTGCGCCCACGCCTGCGCCTTGACCGCCTCCGACGGGCGGGCGGCCAGACAGCGCACCTGGTGGCGCTTGCCGGAGGCCGTGTCGTCCCGGGCCAGCTCCTCGGCCAGCGCCCTCTCGTCCACGGTCCCGTGCGCGGCGAGCGGCTCCAGGAACACCCACCGCAGCTCCTGGTCCAGCTCCAGTCCCTCGACCGTCGCCGTGCCCTCCAGCAGCTCCCGCAGCAGCGTGAAGTCGGCGTCGGCGGTGGCCGTCCGGGCGAAGAAGCGCGCCCAGGCCAGCTGGTGCTCGCTGCCGGCCTCGGCCGCGTACAGCTCACGCCGCGCGCCCTCGGCGAGCAGCGCGGCGGTGGCCTCGCGCCGGGCGGGCGCCGCGTAGTGCGTGACCGCCGACTCGGCCCACGCCTGCAGCATCTGCACCACGCCGATCTCGGACTCGCGCCCCGCGAACCGCAGCACCAGTTCCACGAAGTCCCGCGCCGGGAGCAGGGCGTCCCGCGTCATGTTCCACAGCGCCGACCAGCACAGGGCGCGCGCCAGGGGATCGGTGACCGACCCCAGGTGTTCGCGCAGCGTGGCCAACGACGTCGCGTCGAAGCGGATCTTGCAGTACGTCAGGTCGTCGTCGTTGACCAGGACCAGATCGGGGGCGTCGGCACCGGCCAGGTCCGCCACGACCGTCCGCGCTCCCTCGACGTCGGTCTCCACGCGCGCGTACCGCTCGACCGCCCCGCCGGCCGCCACCCGGTACAGGCCCACCGCCACCCGGTGCGGGCGCAGTTCCGGATGGGACTCGGCCGCCTCCTGCACGACCGCCAGCTCCTCGACGCGGCCGTCCGCGTCCAGCAGCACCTGCGGCGTCAGCGAGTTCACCCCCGCCGTCTGCAGCCAGGACCGCGACCACGCGCCCATGTCCCGGCCGCTGGTCTCCTCCAGCACCGACAGCAGGTCACCGAGGCGCGTGTTGCCGTAGGCGTGCCGCTTGAAGTAGCGCCGGGCGCCCTCCAGGAACGCGTCCTCGCCGACGTACGCCACGAGCTGCTTGAGCACCGACGCGCCCTTGGCGTACGTGATGCCGTCGAAGTTCAGCTTGGCGTCCTGGAGGTCGCGGATGTCCGCCGTGATCGGGTGCGTGGACGGCAGCTGGTCCGCGCGGTACGCCCAGGCCTTGCGGCGGTTGGCGAAGGTGACCCAGCCGTTCTTGAAGCGGGTCGCGCCGACCAGCGAGAACTCGCCCATGAAGTCCGCGAACGACTCCTTCAGCCACAGGTCGTCCCACCACTCCATGGTGACCAGGTCGCCGAACCACATGTGCGCCATCTCGTGCAGCACGACGTTGGCCCGGCCCTCGTAGGACGCCTGCGTCACCTTCCCGCGGAAGATGAACTCCTCCCGGAACGTCACCAGCCCCGGGTTCTCCATCGCGCCCAGGTTGTACTCGGGCACGAACGCCTGGTCGTACTTCCCGAACGGGTACGGGTAGTCGAAGTGGTCGTGGAAGAAGTCCAGGCCCTGCTTGGTGACCAGAAAGACGTCGTCGGCGTCGAAGTAGGGCGCGAGGCCCTTGCGGCACAGGGCGCCGAGGGGGATCTCCAGTGTGGTGCCGTCGGCGAACGTGCGGGAGTACGAGTCCGTCACGTAGTGGTACGGCCCGGCCACCACGCACGTGATGTACGTCGAGATCGGCTTGGTCTCGGCGAACCGCCATACCCCGTCCGTCTGCTCGCCCGCCCCGTTGCTCCACACCGTCCAGCCCTCCGGGGCCCGCACCTCGAACCGGTACGGCGCCTTGAGGTCGGGCTGCTCGAAGTTCGCGAAGACGCGGCGGGAGTCGGCCGGCTCGTACTGCGTGTACAGGTACACCTCGCCGTCCTCCGGGTCGACGAAGCGGTGCAGGCCCTCGCCGGTCCGGGAGTAGGCGCACCGGGCATCGACCACCAGCTCGTTGTCCGCGGCCAGGTCCTCCAGGGTGATCCGGGAGCCGTCGAAGACCTCACCGGGGTCCAGATCACGGCCGTTGAGTGAGACGGCCGTCACACTCGGCGCGATGAGGTCGGCGAAGCTGCTCGCACCGGGCTCGTTGCAGCGGAAGCGGATCGTGGTGACCGAGCGGAACGTACGGGGCCCGTCGCCCGCGTCCTCGCCGACCGCGGACCGCAGGTCGAGGGACACCTCGTACCCGTCGACGCGCAGCAGGGCGGCCCGCTCCCGGGCTTCGTCGCGGGACAGATTCTCACCGGGCACGGGCGGCACTCCTCAAGCGTCGTGGGATACGGCTGAACAGCACCGATCCTGCCACGTGCCCCTGACGCGGGGCAGTCGGGAATGACGGCGGCGAACTGCGGTGTTCCCGGAGAAACGGTTTCCTCATGAGGAGAGACATGTCGGACAAGACACCCGTCGACTTCTGGTTCGACCCGCTGTGCCCCTGGGCGTGGATGACCTCCCGTTGGGTGCTGGAGGTGGAGAAGGTCAGGGACATCCAGGTCCGCTGGCATGTCATGAGCCTCGCCGTCCTCAACGAGGACAAGCTGGACGAGCTGCCCGAGGAGTACCGCGAGCTGCTGGAGACCAAGGCGTGGGGCCCCGTCCGGGTCGTCATAGCCGCGCAGCAGGAGCACGGCGCCGAGGTGCTCGGCGACCTCTACACCGCGCTCGGCACCCGCATCCACAACCAGGAGGAGGGGCCCGGCAAGGAGACGGTCGCCGCCGCCCTGAAGGACGTCGGCCTGCCCGAGTCCCTCATGGAGCACTGGGACGGCACCCGCTACGAGCCCGAGCTGCGCGCCTCCCACAAGGAGGGCATCGACAAGGTCGGCCAGGAGGTCGGCACCCCCGTCATCGCCGTGCCCGGCGCCGACGGCGAGCAGCTCGCCTTCTTCGGCCCGGTCGTCACCCCGGCCCCCAAGGGCGAGGAGGCCGCCCGCCTCTGGGACGGCACCCTCGCCGTGGCCTCGGTGCCCGGCTTCTACGAGATCAAGCGCACCCGCACCAAGGGCCCGGACTTCTCCAACCTGTAGGACTCACTCCGCGGGGGAGGCCTGGATCCGGAGTTCCTCCGGGAGCAGGCCGTCCTCGCCCCGGTTGAGGTACCGCTGGTACCACCGGCAGCCGACGGCGGTGCAGCGCCAGTAGTCGTCCACGAAGTGACCGTCCCCCTTCTCCGCCCGGACGGCCGCGCGCTCGACCGCGTTGAAGATCCGGAACTCCTGCATGGTGCCGCAGGTCCGGCACGCCCGGCTCACCGTCATCAGCCCCTCCTCGCCATCACCGCCAGGTCCGGGAAGTCGGTCACGACCGCGTCGACCCCCATGTCGTAGTACAGCGCGTACTCCGCGAACGCGTCCCCGAAATCGTTCGCTCCGCTCCCGCGCCGGAACCGCTCCGGCAGGAACTGGTTCTCCGCGCGGAAGGTGTACGGCCCGATCCGCAGCCCCGCCGCGTGCGCGTCCGCGACGAGGGACGTGCCGACGAGCGAGGACTTGTCCGGCCCGATCCAGTCCGCGTACTCCGCGATCTCCGCCAGCCCCGCCGGAGTCATCATCTCTTTGTAGGTCGTCCCGGGCAGGTCGTACGGCCCGCCCGTCGTCCCCAGCGCCTGCCACAGCGGCACGCCCAGCCGCTCGGCGGCGATCCGCCGCAGGCTCGTCGGCTCGAAGGACTGCACGACGCACTCGCGCCGCCCGAGCCGGTTGCGGCGGATGACGGAGGCCAGCTTCGGTTCCAACGGCAGGCCGATCGAACGGAAGTACGTGGGGTGCTTGGTCTCCGGGAACACGGCGATCGTCCGGCCGTGCGTCCGCGACAGCCGCCGCGCCAGGTCCACGACCTCCTGGAAGGTCATGATCTGCTCGCGCCCGTCGAAGACGGTGTTGCGGTTGCGGACCGCCGGCAGCCGCTCCACCGCCCGCAGCGTCTTCAGCTCGGCCAGCGTGAAGTCCTCCGTGAACCAGCCGGTGACCGACCGGCCGTCGACCGTCTTCGTCGTACGGCGGTCCCCGAACTCCGGCCGGCGTGCCACGTCGGTCGTCTGGGAGATCTCGTTCTCGTGCCGGACCACCAGCACGTGGTCCTTCGTGGGCACCAGGTCCGGTTCGATCCAGTCGGCGCCCGTCTGCACGGCGTACGTGTACGAGGCCGCCGTGTGCTCCGGGCGCCAGCCGGCCGCGCCCCGGTGGCCGATGACCACCGGGCCGCCCGTGCGGGGTGCGGCCGCCGCCGGGGCCGCCGTGGCCGCCGTGGCGGTGCCCGCGGCCGCCGCGAGCAGGAGGGATCTCCGTCCGAGCTGCATACAACTCCCCTTTGTCGATGACGCCGATGACGCCGATGACGGCGATGACGGGTTCAAGCGCGGGCCCGGGCCCGCGCCTGCGTCAGCCGGGTCAGGTGCTCCTCGTAGCCCCGCGTGTAGAACGCGGCCCGGCCCGGGTCCGGTTCGACGACCGCGGTCGGCTCCGTCCACGCCTTCGCGTCCAGCCCGATCCCGTACCGTTCGGCCGCCGCCAGCACCGCTCCCCGCGCGCCCACCTCGCCCTCGACGACCCGCAGGGGCCGCCCGAGCACGTCGGCCAGCAGCCGCATCCAGGCGGGGCTGCGGGTGCCGCCGCCGCACACCGCCAGGTCCCCGGTCAGCCCCGCCGCCTCCAGGCAGTGCCGGGCGGCGTACCCGATGCCCTCGCAGGTGGCGCGGACCAGATCGCCCCGGGTCGACTCCAGGGAGACGCCGGTGAGTTCGGCCCGCAGCCGGGGCTCGACGAAAGGGGCGCGTTCGCCGGAGGGCGCGAAGTACGGCAGGACACGGACGCCGTTCGCGCCCGGCGGGGTCCCGGCCAGCAGGCCGTCCACCTCGTCGTGCCGCACGCCCGTCGTGGACAGCACCCAGTCCAGCGCGGCCGTGCCGACCATCGCGGGCATGGCGCGCAGCCAGTACCCGTGCCGGTCGGTGGAGATGTACAGGCCCGCCGGCTCACCGGTCAGGTCCAGCTCGGTCGTGGCGACCAGGCTGGCCAGACAGGTGCCGACGATCAGCAGACCGTCGCCCGGGGACGTCACCCCGGCGCCCAGCGCGCAGGCCGGCAGATCGTAGGGGCCGTTGGCGATCCGGGTGCCGGACGGCAGACCCTCGCCACGAGCCTCGGCCGTCGCGACCGGGTCGCTGACCGGGGCGAGCAGCCCTCGGCGGTGGGTGAGGCCCAGCAGCTCGACGACCCGGTTGTCGTACGTCCGTGTCCGCGGGTCCAGGAACGGCATCGACGCGTCCGACACATCCGTCGTCGGACCCGCTCCCGTCAGCCGGTGGAATACCACGTCCTTGCAGTACAGGGCGGCCTTCGCGGCGTCCAGCGCCTGCGGTTCGCGGCTGTCCAGCCAGGCCAGCAGCGGACCCGGGCAGCCCGGGAACATCGCGCTGCCGGTCCGCCGGAACACCGTCTCGAAGGTGCCGTCCGCCAGCCACCGGTCGACCAGTTCGTGCGCCCGGCCGTCCATCCAGGAGGCGGCGGGGCGCACCGGCCGGCCCTTGCCGTCCACCAGCCACACGCCGTCGCCCTGCCCGGTGAGGCCCGCGAGCTCCACCGGTTCCGCCACGGCGGAGGTCAGCGCGTCGAGCACCCCGACGACCGCCCCGTAGACCTCCTCCATGTCCTGCTCGACGAACCCGCCGTGCAGCGACAGACCCACCGGGCGTGATTCCACGGCCAGTTGCCGGCCCGTGTCGTCGAAGGCCGCCGCCTTGACCATGGACGTGCCCACATCGATACCGACGTACATGCGGCTCTCCTCCGGGTCCTCAGGTCAGACAGTGCGCGAGCGGCTCTCCCCGCACCCAGCGGCCCACCTCTTCGGCGGCGATCCGTGCCGCCTTCTCGGCGACCGCGCGGGACGCACCGCCCAAGTGAGGCGTGAGCACGACGCGTTCGGCGAATCCCCGCAGCCGTGACTCCTCCGGCAGCGGCTCCTGCTCGTAGGTGTCGAGGGCCGCGGCCGAGACCTGACCGCTCTCCAGGGCGTCGCACAGCGCGGTCTCGTCCAGCAGCGGGCCCCGGGCCACGTTCACCACCACCGCGCCCCGCGGCAGCAGCGCCAGCTCCCGGGCGCCGATCAGACCCCGGGTCTCGGGGGTGAGACGGGCGTGCAGGGTGATCACCTGGGAGCCGCGCAGGAGTTCGTCGAGGGACGTGACGCGCAGGCCGTGGATCTCGCCGTGCACATAGGGGTCGTAGACCATCACCCGCGCGCCGAAGGCGCACAGCACGCGCGCGACCCGGCTGCCGACGGCCCCGTACCCGACCAGCCCGACGGGCAGGTCCTCCAGCTCGTAGCCGCTCCGCTCGTACGTGTAGTACGTCGCGCCCTCCCAGCTGCCGTGCCGGGCGAGCGGCTCGTGGGCCTGGGGGATGCGGCGCAGCGCGGCCAGCATCAGGCCGAGGGTGAACTCGGCGGTGGCGGCCGCGTTGCGGCCGGGCGCGAAGCACACCCGCACGTCCCGCTGCTTGGCCGCGTCCAGGTTGACGTTCACGGGCCCGCCCCGGCACACCACGACCAGCTTCAGGTCGGGGCAGGCGGCCAGCACCTTCTCGGTGACCGGCCCCATCTGCGTGACCAGCACCTCCGCCCCGGCCAGCACCTCGATCATCCGGTCCTCGGCGTCACTGGCCTCCTGCACCTCGGCGACCGGCCCGAACGGCTCCAGCGGCCAGCCGAGTTCCAGTTCCGTCACCTCGGCCCGCTCCACCTCGTGCCGCACCGCCCGCGTGATGAGCGACGGCAGGACGAAGTGGTCACCGGCGGCCACCACACGCACGCTGTTCTCGGAGGTCATCGCAGGGAGTCTCCTGTCTCGGCGTCGAAGACATGGGTGTGTTCGGGGTCCGCGGCGACCCGGACCCGGTCGTCGTGGGCGAGCCGGACCTCGGGGTCGGTGAGGACGACCAGATGCCGTTCGACCCCGTCCAGGGCGAGGGTCGCCAGCCCCGACTCCAGCAGGGGTTCGTGGGCGACGACCCGGGCGGGCAGCCCGCCCTCGGCGGTGAGCCGGACGTCCTCCGGGCGGATGCCGACCACCACCTCACGGCCCCGCTCCACCGGCACGGGCAGCGCGATCCGCACCGCGTCGGAGAGACGGGCGTGACCGTCGCCGTCGGCGATGCCGGGCAGCAGCGTGATCGCGGGCTCGCCGACGAAGTCCGCGACGAAGACGTTGGCCGGGCTGTCGTAGATCTCGTAGGGCGTGCCGAGCTGCTGGATGACACCGTCCTTCATCACGGCGATCCGGTCGGCGAGGGAGAGGGCCTCCTCCTGGTCGTGGGTGACCAGGATCGTGGTGTGGCCGAGGTCCTTCTGGATGCGCTTGAGTTCACGGCGGGTGGTGTCGCGCTGGGCCGCGTCCAGGTGGGACAGCGGCTCGTCCAGGAGCAGGACGTCCGGCTCCCGGATCAGGGCCCGAGCCAGGGAGACGCGTTGCTTCTGACCGCTGGACAGCCCGGCCGGGCGGGCGTCGAGGAGGTCGGTCAGGCCGACCCGTTCGGCGATGTCCTTCACCTTGCGCTCGATGTCACCGCTGGAACCGCGGGCGGCCCCCCGCCGGGCCTTCAGCCCGAACGCCAGGTTCTCCGCGACCGACAGCGGCGGATACAGCGCGTAGTTCTCGAACGCCACCCCGATGTTCCGCTGCTGCGCGGGCCGTTCGACGACCGACGCCCCGCCGACCAGGATGTCCCCGCCGGTGACGGACTCCAGCCCGGCGATCATGCGCAAGGTGGTCGACTTGCCGCACCCGGAGGGGCCGAGCAGCCCGAGCAGTTCCCCGGACCGCAAGGTCAGATCGATCCCCCGGACGGCGTCCACGGAAGGCCGCCCACGCGACCGGTAGGTCTTCCGCAGCTCACGTAGCTCCAGTCCCGTACCCGTCATGGCTGCCCTTCGTCGCGCAAACCTCGTAACGGACCTTGTGCTCGTCCAGGTCCCGCAGTGCCTCCGCCGACGCCCCGTCGTCCACGAGGACCGTGTCGAAGCGGGACAGCGGGACGACCCGGTGCAGGGCGACCCGGCCGAGCTTGGTGTGGTCGATCAGCAGGACGTTCCGTGCCGCCGCGTCGAGCATCGCCCGCTTCACGGACACGATGTGCTGTTCCTGGTGGTAGGCGTAACCCCCGTGCACGGCCGACGTCGACGCGAAGCACACGTCCACCCGCAGCTGCTCGACCGCCTCCACGCAGGACACCCCGAGGAACGAGGAGTGCAGCGGGTCGTAGTCGCCGCCGAGGGCCATCAGGTGGATGCCCCTCTGGTCGGCGAGCAGGTTGATCGCCTCCAGGAAGTTGGTGACGACCGTCAGCGGTGTCACCTCGCCGGTGCGCAGCCGCCTGGCTATCTCCAGGGTCGACGTGGAGTCGTCCAGCAGGATCGCCATGCCGGGTTCCACCATCCGCAGCGCCCGCTCGGCGACCGCGGCCTTCTCGGCCCGCATGGTCTTCAGCCGGTACTGCACGTTCGACTCGAAGACCCCCGACGGCTGCGCGGTCACCCCGCCCCGGAACTTCCGTACGATGCCCTGCCGTTCGAGCTCGTCCAGGTCCCGGTGGATGGTCATCAGGCTCACCCCGAACCGCTCGGCCAGCTCCGCCGCCGTCGCCGAACCGTCGGCCAGCACCCGCTCGGCCATGGCGGCCTGCCGCGCCGCGGGCCCCTGCTGTCCACCACTGCTGCTGCTCATGGCTGTGTCTCTATCCGTCGTCCCGGTCGTTCCGGCCGGTCGGCCTCGAACAGCAGCAGGTTCTCAGGCCGGACCACGAGCCGTACCGGATCGTCCGGACGAAGGCGCGCCGCGTCGGCCCGGGGCGCCACGAGCGACACCCGCTGCTCCCCGGTCCCGAGGCGGACGGTGACCTCGACGGACCGGCCGAGCACCTCGGTGACGTACACGGTCCCGGTCAGCTCGTGTCCGTCTCCGCCGTGCAGGGCGATGTCCCGGGGACGCAGGCCGACGAGGACGTCCGTGCCCGGCGCGACCGGCGCGCGGACCGGCAGTTCGACCCCGCCCTCCGACCGCACCCCGCGCTCGGTCACCACCCCCGGCAGCAGGTTGATCCGGGGCCGGCCGAAGGCCCGCGCGACCTCCGTGTCGTGCGGCCGGTACCAGATCTCCTCCCGCGTGCCCGTCTGCACGATCCGCCCCTCCCTGATCACCCCGATCCGGTCGCCGAGCGCCAGCGCCTCCACCGAGTCGTGGGTGACGTACAGCGTGGTGGTGTGCTGCACGGCCCCGATGGCCTTCAGTTCGGCCCGCATCTGCTGGCGGAGCTTGGCGTCGAGGTGGGACAGCGGCTCGTCGAGCAGGAAGGCCCGGGCGGGCCGCACCAGCACCCGGCCGAGGGCGACGCGCTGCCGCTGCCCGTTGGACAGCTGGCCCACGGGCCGGTCCAGCAGCCCGGAGATCCCCAGCAGCTCGGCGATCGCGCCGATGCGCTGCCGGGCCTCGGCGGCGGGCAGCCGGTGCCGGGGCGAGCGCAGCGGCGACGCGAGGTTGTCGTAGGCCGAGCGGTGCGGGTAGAGGGCGTAGCTCTCGAAGCACATCGCCACGCCCCGGTCGTACGGCTCGACGCCCCGCATGTCCTCGCCGCCGAGCGCGACCGTGCCCGAGTCGGGCTGTTCGAGTCCGGCGACGGTCTTCAGGGTGGTGGTCTTGCCCGCGCCGGACGGCCCGAGCAGGCAGAAGAACTCGCCCTCGCGCACCTCCAGTTCGAGTTCGTCGAGGGCGACGGTCTTCCCGTACGTCTTCCGTATCCCGCTGAGCCGGATCATGACTTCACCGCCCCGAAGGACAGGCCCCGCACCAGGTACCGCTGGATCGTCAGCGCCAGCAGCAGCGGCGGGACGACGGACACCAGCGCGGCGGCGGCCGTGAGGTTGTACTTGGGCCGGTCCCCGCCGAGGAAGGACAGGGCGCCCACGGTCACCGTCTGGGCCTCGTTGGAGGTGAGGATCAGCGGGAAGACGAAGTTGTTCCAGGCGAAGATGAACGCCAGCAGGGACACGGCCGCGATGCCCGGCTTGACCAGCGGCAGGGCCACCTTGAAGAAGGCCTGCTTACGGGTGTAGCCGTCCAGCAGGGCCGCCTGCTCCAGCTCGGGGGTGAGGTCCGCGAAGTAGGACCGCATGATCCACACGATCAGCGGCAGCGTCACCAGTTGCAGCACCCACACCATGCCGACGTACGTGTCGAACAGCCCGAGCTTCTGGTACAGCACGAACAGCGGGATGATCACGGTCAGTTCGGGTGCGAAGCGGAACGACAGCAGCGTGAACATCAGGTTCTCCGAGCCCTTGAACCGCCACCGGGCCGAGGCGTACGCCGCCGGCAGGCCCACCACCAGCGACAGCACGACCGCCCCCACCGACACCACCAGGCTGTTGACGAAGAACCGCACGAACGGGATGCCCTCGCTGTCGCCGAGGACCGTCCGGTAGCCGTCGAGGGTGGGGGAGAAGGAGAAGTAGGTGGAGAACAGCTGGTCCGCCGGCTTCAGCGACAGGATCACCATCCAGGCGATCGGGAACAGCGCGAAGAGGAAGTAGAGGACGAGAGCGGCGTCGCACAGCCACCCCACCAGGTGTTTCCTCATGTGGTCACCTCCGCGGCCTTCCGCTGGATCTTCCCCAGGTGCTTCACCAGCACCATCGCGGCCAGGTACACCACGGCCCACAGCACGATCGTGTAGGAGATCCCGAAGGAGTACCGCTGGAAGCGGATGGCCTCCAGGTACGCCCGGATCTGGAGCACGACGGTCGAGTCGCCCGGCCCGCCCTCGGTGAGGGCGTAGATGATGTCGAACACCTTCAGCGAGTCCATGAACCGGAAGATCACCGCGACCAGCACGTACGGCCACAGCATCGGCAGGGTCAGTCGGCGGAAGGTGTACCACCACCCCGCGCCGTCCACGGCCGCCGCCTCGAACGGGGAGGCGGGCAGCGACCGCAGACCGGCCAGGGCGAGGATCGCCACGAACGGCGTGTACACCCACACATCCACGGCGATCGACGACAGCAGGGCACCCGTCGGGGTGTCGGTCCACTGCACCCCGCCCAGCCCGAACGGCCTGAGCAGGTAGTTCACAACCCCCACCGACGGCTGGAGCATCAGCTTCCAGATGATCGCCGCGATCACCGGCGCGATCATCAGCGGCAGGATCAGGATCTTCTCCAGGACCCGGCCGACGAGCGTCGAGCGGTGCAGCAGCAGGGCGACGGCCACGCCGAGCACGGTCTCCGCGAGCGCGGCCCCGACCGCGTACAGCACGGTCACCCACGCCGAGTTCCAGAACGCCTCCTGGGTGAAGACGGTCGTGTAGTTCTCGAACCGCACCATGTCCGGCTGCGGTTTGCTTGCCGAGAAGTCGAACAGCGTGTAGTACAGCCCGAGCCCGAAGGGGTACAGGATCCCGCAGGTCAGCAGTAGGGCCGGGACGATCAGGAGGTACGGGCGCAGCGCGAGCCGCATCGCTAGCCCACCTTGCCGGCGAGGTCGTCCGCCAGCCCGTCCAGCACCGACCGCGCGCCCTTGCCGCCGTAGATCTCCTGGAGGGCCGCCGCCCAGCTGGTCGTCGCGTCGAAGAACTGCGCCTGCGGGGTGAACTGGATCTTCGTCTGGTCGACGACCGTCTCGAAGGTCTCCAGGAAGCCCGGCAGGTGCCGCATCTTGTCCTTGTAGGCGGCGTCCTCGGCGACGGACTTGCGCACCGGGTCGATGTGGTTGTGCGTGATCGCGCTCTTCCGCAGGTGCTCCTTGCCGGTCGCCCACTGCAGGAACAGCCAACTGGCGCTCTTCTTCTTGCTCTTGGCGTTCATGCCGAGCGACCAGATCCACATGTTGGTGGCGAGGGAGCCGTCCGGTCCCTTGGGGCCGGGGTGGAAGGCGATCTTCCCGGAGGCGGGGCTCGCTCCCTTCACCGCCTGGAAGTAGGCGGCGGTGTCGGCGTCGAACAGCATCCCGGCCTTCTTCGCGCCGAGGTCGCTGGAGCACTGGTACCAGGTGTACGAGGTCCAGGACGGCGGCCCGCCCCGCTTGACCATGCGCGCCCAGTCCTCGGTGAAGGCGACGGCCTCGGGGCTGTTCATCGCGGGCGTGAGCTTCCCGCCGTCGACCGTGAAGTCCTTCAGGCCGTTGCGGGCGTACATCGTCATGAAGCCCGGGTGGATGGTGGCCCAGCTCCGCGAGCCGCGTACGGCGATCCCGTACATGCCGTCGAAGCCCGCGCCCGGCGCCTTCCGCCTGATGGTGGCGGCCAGTTCGGTCAGCTCGTCGAAGGACTCGGCCGGTTTCAGGCCGAGCTTGCCGAACACCTCGGTGTTGTAGGCGACGACGTTGGTCTCCCAGCCCCAGGGCAGCGCGTACTGCCCGCCCTGGCCCAGCGGCGCGCCTGCCTTCAGGGACCACTGGTCGGCCTGGAGGAGGTTCGGGAAGAAGTCCGCCTGGTCCCACTCGGCGCCCGTCGCCGCGGAGTTGCGCATCCAGGGCCCCAGGTCCTCCAGCCAGCCCGGCGGCCCGTACTGCCACACCATGTACGCGCCGAGCATGAAGACGTCGTAGGAGGCACGCCCGCTGGACAGGTCGACGGTGAGCTTGTCGAAGTAGTTGTCCTCGGGGAACACGTCGTACTCGACCTTGATGCCGGTCCGCGCGGTGAAGGACTTCAGGTCGGCGATGAGGGCGTCCGTGTACGGGTGCTTGTTGAGCAGCGCCTTGACGGTCGTGCCCTTCTCCCGCTTCCAGTCGAAGGAGCCGGTGATGTCGTCGGCGGCGGACCCGTCGCCCTTGCTGTCGTTCCCGCCGAAACCGGCACCGCAGGCCGTGAGCAGCGGAGCGGCTGCGGCCCCGGCGGCGAGGGCGAGGAAGCGCCGGCGGTCGTGCACGTGCGTGTCCATCCGTACCTCCGCGTGGAGCCTGGTTAACACGTCGAGTCGACTCGTTAACAGAGGGTGGAACGGCTGAAGTTGGGCGTCAATCCCTCGCGCACGGGAAAATATCGGGGCACAGTGAGAAGTTCACAGATCCGGCTGCGACGGCGTGGGAGGTTCCGGATGGTGAACAACGGCGCGGACGAGGGTGCGGGCTGGCTGGGGATCGACCTGGGCACGCAGAGCGTCCGCGCGCTGTTCGTCACCGCCGACGGCACGGTCCTCGGCAGCGGCTCGGCCCCGCTGTCCGGGCGGCGCGAGGGAGTGCGGCACGAGCAGGACCCGGTGCGGTGGTGGCGGGCGCTGTGCACGGCGTCCCGGACCGCCCTCGGCTCCGCGCCCCCCGGTACGCCGGTCGGCGGACTCGCGGTGTGCGGCACCTCCGGCACGGTGCTGCTGACGGACGGCTCGGGCCGCCCCGTGAGCCCCGCCCTGATGTACGACGACGGGCGCGCGAAGGCGGAGGCGGCCCGGGCGCGGGAAGCCGGGCTCGCGGTCCAGGACACCTGGGCGCTGCCGAAGGCGCTGTGGCTGCTGGCGGAGTACGGCCCCGGCCTCCGGCTCGCCCACCAGCCCGACCTCGTCGTCACCCGCCTCATCGGCGCACCGCCCCCCGCCGACTCCAGCCACGCCCTCAAGACGGGCTACGACCAGGACCACGACACCTGGCCGGAGGCCGCCCTGGCCCGACTGGGCGTCCCCGACGGCCTGTTGCCCGACGTCGTACGCCCGGGCACCCGCCTGGGCGAGGTCGGCCCGGCCGCCGCCGACGCCACCGGCATTCCCGCCGGCACGCCGGTGCTGGCCGGGATGACCGACGGCTGCGCGGCCCAGATCGCCTCGGGCGCGCTGCGCCCCGGCTCCTGGAACTCGGTGCTCGGCACCACGCTCGTGCTGAAGGGAGCGGCCCGCGATCCGGTCCGGGATCCCACCGGCGTCGTCTACAACCACCGCGCCCCCGACGGCACGTGGCTGCCCGGCGGAGCCTCCAGCGTCGGGGCGGGGGCGCTCGCGGCGCACTTCCCGGACGCCGACCCCGCAGCGATGGACGAGCGGGCCCGGGCCTTCGAGCCGTCGGGCGCGGTCGCCTACCCCCTGGTCTCACCGGGGGAGCGGTTCCCGTTCCGGGCCCCGGAGGCCACGCCCCTGCTCCTCGGCGACCCCGCGGACGACGCCGACCGGTGGGCCGCACTGCTCCAGGGCGTCGGCTTCGCGGAACGCCTGTGCCTGGACTACCTCCACCACCTCGGCGCACCCCTCGGCGGCCCCCTCACCTTCACGGGCGGCGGCGCGCGCAGCCCCTACTGGAACCAGCTGCGCGCCGACATCCTCGGCCGCCCGGCCCGCGTCCCCGAACAGACCGAACCCGCGCTGGGGATGGCCGCGCTGGCCGCCTACGGGGTGTCGGGCGCCGAGGCGCTGGCGGACGTCGCCGAGCGCATGGTCCGCGTCCGGACCGTCGTCGAACCCCGCCCCGACCGCACGGCGGCCTTCGCCGAGCCGTACGCCCTCCTCCTCGACGCCCTCGGGGAACGCGGCTGGCTGCCCGCCCCGGTCGCCGACCACGCCCGGACCCGCCTGCACCTGGACACTGGGGAGTCATGACCACCACCCTGCTGCTGGCCCGCCACGGACAGACCGTCTGGCACGCCGAGAACCGCTACGCCGGGGTCAGCGACATCGCCCTCACCGACACCGGCCGCGCCCAGGCCGAGGCCCTCGGACGGTGGGCCGCCGCCCACCCCGTCGACGCGATCTGGACGTCCCCGCTGTCCCGGGCCGTCGCCACCGCCGAGCCCGCCTGCCGCGCCCTGGGCCTCACCCCGCAGCGCGAACCGGGCCTGCGCGAATGCGACTTCGGCGTGGTCGAGGGCCGCACGCTCGCCGAGTTCGCGACGGAGGACCCGGAGTGGGCCGCGGCCTACCGGGCCGACCCGGTGGCGCACTCCTTCCCCGGCGCCGAGGACCCGACGGCGGCAGCGTCCCGGGGCGTCCGCGCGCTGCGCGACATCGCCGCCGCCCACCCCGGCGGGCGCGTCCTGGTCGTCGCCCACAACACCCTGCTGCGCCTGGTGCTGTGCACCCTGCTGTCGATCCCGACCCGGGAGTACCGCAGAGTGCTCCCACGGTTGCGGAACGCGGCGATCAGCGAACTGCGCATGAAATCCGACGGTTCCGCCGCACTCCTCTCACTCAATGTGCCGTGCGACCCGGACCTGCCGTAGCACTATGGGCCCATGACGCAGATCGACACGTCGGTGCCGCACTCGGCCCGGATCTGGAACTACTGGCTGGGCGGCAAGGACAACTACCCGGTGGACGAGGCGGCCGGTGACGCCTACACCGCCGTCTTCCCCGGCATCGTCACCATTGCCCGCAGCAGCCGCGCCTTCCTCGGCCGCAGCATCCGCCACCTCGTGCAGGAGGCGGGCGTACGGCAGTTCCTCGACGTCGGCACGGGCCTGCCCACCGTCGACAACACCCACGAGGTCGCCCAGCGGCTCGCCCCCGAGTCGCGGATCGTCTACGTCGACAACGACCCGCTGGTCCTCGCCCACGCCCGCGCCCTGCTCACCTCCACCCCGGAGGGCGCGACGGCGTACGAGCCCATCAGCCTGTACGAGCCCGAGGAGATCCTCGCGGCCGCCGGGAAGACCCTCGACCTCAGTCGCCCCACCGCCCTGATCCTCAGCGGCATCCTGGGCCACGTGGCCGACTACGAGCAGGCCCGTGACCTGGTCCGCCGCCTGATGGCCGGCCTGCCGTCCGGAAGCTACCTCTCCCTCAACGAGGGCTCCCGCGGCACCGACCCGGCCTACGAGCAGGCGCAGGACGCCTACAACGAGACGGGCGCCGTGCCGTACTTCCTGCGGCCGGTGGAGCAGATCGAGGCGTTCTTCGAAGGCCTGGAACTGGTGGAGCCCGGCGTGGTCTCGGTCCCGCTGTGGCACCCCGAGCCGGGCGGCCCGACGGAACCGATCGGCCAGCACGGAGGGCTGGGCCGCAAGCCCTGACCGCCCCCGCGCACGGGAAACCCCCGCGAGTCACTCCCCCAAGCTCTTCGAGCAGGGGGACCCCCACTCGCGGGGGTTTCCTTCTTTCCGCCTGCCGTACGTGAAGGGTGAGAAGACGATCACGAGGCAGGACGCTTCACGGGAGGCCTCAGGGCCTCAGGGGGCGAGCAGCAGCACGTCCGCCCGGGACTTGGCGGCCTCGTACCGCCGGGCGACGTCCTGCCAGTTGACGACCTGCCACATCGCCTCGATGAAGTCCACCTTCTGGTTGCGGTACTGCAGGTAGAAGGCGTGCTCCCAGGCGTCGAAGACCAGGATCGGGGTGGCGGCCTGGCCCACGTTGCCCTGGTGGTCGTAGACCTGCTCCACGATCAGACGGCCGCTCAGCGGCTCGTAGGCGAGCACGCCCCAGCCCGAACCCTGCGTGGTCGCGGCGGCCTTGGACAGCTGCGCCTTGAAGTGGGCGAAGGAGCCGAAGGACTCGGTGATCGCGTCGGCCAGCTCGCCCACGCCGTCCTGCGCCAGCGGCTCCCCGCCGCCGTCCTTCGGGCCGGTCATGTTCTGCCAGTAGATGCTGTGCAGGATGTGCCCGGAGAGGTGGAAGGCCAGGTTCTTCTCCAGCCCGTTGATCGACCCCCACGACTCCTTGTCCCGCGCCTCCGCGAGCTGCTCCAGCGTGTCGTTGGCGCCTTTCACATAGGCCGCGTGGTGCTTGTCGTGGTGCAGCTCGATGATCTCCGGGCTGATCACGGGGGCGAGCGCGGAGTAGTCGTACGGCAGCTCGGGCAGCGTGTAGACGGGCATGGGCGGGTTCCCCTCCGAACCTCTTATTGCAACTGTATTGCAACTGCACGCTAGCAGCAAGAAAGCGGAGACGGGTGCCCGGGGAACGCGAAAAGGCCCCCGCGTGTCTCGCGGGGGCCTTTCACACATCGGAGTCCTACTGCCGGGCGCGCGCCTTCTGCCAGGCGAAACCGACCGCCGCCAGAGCCAGCGTCATCCCGCCCGTCGAGTACAACTGCACCCGCGTGTCCGGCTCCCGGGCCATCAGGACGAACACGGCGGCCATGCCGGCCAGCGCCACCCACGTCAGCCACGGGAACGCCCACATCCGCACGACCAGCTTCCCGGGCTCCTCGCGCTCCAGCCGGCGCCGCAGCCTAAGCTGCGACACGGCGATGAAGATCCAGACGACCAGGATCACCGCGCCGATCATGTTCAGCAGCCAGGGGAAGACGTCGTTCGGCCGCCAGTAGCTCAGCAGCACGCACAGGAACCCGAAGACGGAGGACGCCAGGACGGCGATCCGCGGCACCCCGCCCGAGACCCGGCCCAGCCCCTTCGGGCCCTGGCCGCGCTCCACCAGCGAGTAGGCGATGCGCGAGGCGCCGTAGATGTTGGCGTTCATCGCGGACAGCAGGGCCACCAGCACGACCACGTTCATCAGCTGGCCGGCACCCGGGATGCCGAGCTCGTCCAGGGCGGCGACGTACGGGCCCTTCTCGACGACCTCCTTCGAGTCCCACGGCACCAGCGTGACGATGACCGCCATCGAGCCGACGTAGAACAGCGCGATGCGCCACATCGCCGTACGGACCGCGCTCGCCACGCCCCGCACCGGGTTCTCCGACTCGGCCGCCGCGATGGTGACCGTCTCCAGGCCGCCGTAGGCGAAGACCGACGCGAGCAGACCGATGACCAGGCCCTCGCCGCCGTTCGGCAGGAAGTCCGTGAGGTGGCTCGCGCCCGGCGAGTCCGTGCCCGGCAGGACGCCGAGGATCGCCAGGACACCGAGCGCCAGGAACAGGGTGATCGCGCCGACCTTCAGGGCCGCGAACCAGAACTCGAACTCGCCGAAGTTCTTCACCGCCGCGAGGTTCGTGCCGCAGAACACGACCATGAACAGCGCCACCCACGCCCACTCCGGCGTGCCCGGCAGCCAGCCGCTCATGATCTTCGCGGCACCGATGCCCTCCAGGCCGACGGCCGTGCAGAGCAGCACCCAGAAGGCCCAGCCGGCGGTGAACCCGGCCCAGGGGCCGATCGCGCGCTCCGCGTGCGCCGAGAACGAGCCCGACGACGGATACGCGGCCGACATCTCGCCGAGCATGCGCATCACCAGCATCACGAGGAGACCGGAGAGGGCGTAGGCGACCACGATCGACGGACCGGCCGCGGCGATCCCCGCGCCGGAGCCGACGAACAGACCGGCGCCGATCACTCCGCCGAGGGCGATCATCGACAGGTGACGCTGCTTCAGGCCGTGGGACAGGGAGACGCCGTCCGAGCCGGTCGGCGTCTCTTGGGTGGTGCTGCTGGGCATGGGCGCGGCTCGTCCAATGCGTGAGAGGCGTGAGAGGGCAAAAACGCCGCCAGTCTCGGCGGTCCCCGCGCCCGGGAGGGACGGCTGTCCAGCATGCGGACGCGCGGAGCGCAGCCCGTGAGGCCCCGGGGACGGAGGGTGGGCACCCGGCGCGGACGCCGTGCGGCACCCCGCCTGGAGGCATTTGGCGAAACCCTACAGTCCGCCTGCCCGCCCACGGCGTGAGCGAAGCCTCCCTGCCTCCGTGACCGGCGTCACGCCGTACTCGGTGTAACCCCCACTCTTTGTCCGGAGCCGACCAAGGGGGTGTTCGCGCCTTTGTCGAGCGCTGACGGTGAACCGGGCGAGCGCGCTGGGATAGCGTCACCGTGTCCCGACCGGCCCTCACCCTCGCGGAGTCCCCATGAGCACCGCTGCCGCCACTCCCGTACGCACCGGACAGGTCCTCGCCGACCTGCTCCCCGCCTCCCGTGTGAGGGACGTGGCCCTCGTGCTCGGCGGTGCCGCCCTCACCGGCCTCGCCGCCCAGATCTCGGTCCCCGTGCCGGGCTCCCCGGTGCCGGTGACCGGCCAGACCTTCGCCGCGCTGCTCGTCGGCACGTCCCTCGGCGCCGGCCGCGGCTTCCTCGCGCTGGCGCTGTACGCGCTGGCGGGCATCGCCGGTGTGCCGTGGTTCGCGGGCGCCTCCTCCGGCGTCGCCCCCTCCTTCGGCTACATCCTCGGCATGATCCTCGCCTCGACCGTCGTGGGCGCCCTGGCCCGCCGCGGCGCCGACCGCTCGGTGTGGCGCATGGCCGGCACGATGCTCGTGGGCGAGGCGATCATCTACGCGATCGGCGTGCCCTACCTGGCGCTCGCCACCGGCATGTCCGCCACCGCCGCGATCGCGGCCGGCCTCACGCCGTTCCTGATCGGCGACGCGCTGAAGGCGGCGCTGGCGATGGGCGTACTGCCGTCGGCCTGGAAGTTCGTCAACAAGCGCTAGCCGCCCGGGTTCTCGACGAGAGGCCCGCCGGGATCCCTCCCCGGCGGGCCTCTCGCGCGTTCAGCCCTCCTGCGGAGCCGGCCGCCGCCGCTGCGACCACCACAGTCCGGCCGCGCCCGCCGCGAGCAGCGACGCGCCGACCGCGCCCAGCGGCAGCACATCACGGGCCGGACCGGTCTTCGGCAGCTCCTTGCCGCCCGGACCCGCCGGCTTGTTGTCGGTGCCGAGCAGCAGGGGAGTGGCGGGAGCGTTCGGCGACGGGTTCGTGGTGCCGAACGGCACCGGGCCCTGCTGCCAGAACGTCTTCTTCCCGTCGCCCGTCTGGACGGGCAGACAGATCTTCCCGGCCTTCTGCAGGTCGTACGTCGCGTCGACCGCGTACGAATTCGACGCACCGGCCGCGAGATTGTCGATCGGACAGGTGAAACCGCTGTTCGAACCCTCCGGAAGATTGTTCTCGGGTATCGGCGAACAGCCCTGGACGTTCTTGACCGTGAGCCCGTCGAAACCGACGACCCAAAGCCTGATCTTCCCGCTGTCCTTGCTTCCCTCGTTCTTCACCGTGGCGGTAATCGCCGTCTTTTCGGAACCGTTGTCGACCGAGATCTTCTCCGGCAGCAACGTCGTCAGCCGCACTCCCGCCGGCGCCTCGTCAACGGCCTTTCCTCCCTTGCCGCTCGCCGGGCCTTCGTCTTCCGCGGCGGCGGTGCCGGACAGCAGCACCACCGCCGAGAAAGATGCCACGACCAGCGATCCCGCGACCCCCGTCGTACGACGAGAACTCATGTTCGCCCCCCTTGCCGTCCCCCTGGGCTGCGCCTGAATTCGCAGCACTGAAAGAGGTACCACAAGATTTCGCCGCACTATCCTGGTGCGGCGCGAAGTGTGACCGTTGTGTTTCACTGGAGGCGGTCGCGGCGTCGTGGAGGGGGTGCAGCGAATTGCCGGGGAATGCGAACGGCGGCGGTGTTCCAGGGATATTGGTGACGGGGCGCTATCGCTTGGTCGAGAGTATCGGCCAGGGGGGAATGGGGCGGGTGTGGCGAGCCGCCGACGAAATACTCGACCGGCAGGTCGCCGTCAAGGAAATGCGGATCGACGGCCATGACGCCGAGGACAGCAGGACGCGCCGCGAACGCACCCTGCGCGAGGCCAGGGCCACGGCCCGGATCGACCACCCCAACGTCGTACGGGTCTACGACGTGGTCGACGAGGGCGAACGCCTGTGGATCGTCATGGAGTTGGTCGCGGGCCGTTCCCTGGAGCGGATCCTCGCGGAGGAGGGGCCCCTCGGCCCCTGCGAGACGGCCCGGGTCGGGCTCGGTCTCGTCGCGGCGCTGCGGCAGGTCCACGCGCGGGGCGTCCTGCACCGGGACATCAAGCCCGGGAACGTCCTGGTGGAGGACGCGCAGGGGCCGGCCGCGTCCGGGCCGGCCGCGTCCGGACGGGACGGCAGGGGCTCCGGCAGGGGGCGGCGGATCGTCCTCACGGACTTCGGCATCGCCGCGATCCAGGACGCCAAGGCGCTGACGATGGTCGGGATGCTGGTCGGCTCGCCCGACTACATGGCCCCCGAGCGCATCTCCGGCCGGCCGCAGGGCCCGCCGTCCGACGTCTGGTCCCTCGGCGCGACGCTCTGCGCGGCCCTGGGCGGCCGCTCCCCCTTCTCCCGCGACACCACACTGGCGACCCTGCACGCGGTCCTCTACGAGGAGCCCGACCTGCCTGCCGCGGCGGGCCCCTTGCGCGACATCCTCACGGCCCTGCTGGAGAAGGACCCGTCGACCCGCCCGACCCTGGAGGACCTGGAAACGGCCCTGGAACCGGTGGCGTTCCCGTCACCGACGCCCACGGTGGTGGTGGGGACGCCGGAGGCGGGGCCTGTACAGGAGTCCCAGCTCGTACCGGAGCCGGAGTGGGGACGGCAGGTGGAGCCGGGGCTCGAGCCGGAGTTGGGACCGGAGATGGAGCCGGAGCCGGGACTGGAGCCGGAGCCGGAGCCGGGACTGGAGCCGGAGCCTGTTCCGGGCCCGAATCCCGAGCCCCGGCCCGAGAGCGTACGCGGCAGCCGAGCCGTACCCGACCAACCCGACCAACCCGACCAACACCCCCTGCGCGAAGGGCCCGCCCAGCAGGCCGCAGCACCCCCGACCACGCCACCGCAGGACTCGCGACCCTCCGCCCCACCGGACCCCCGCCGACCCGCGCCGGTCCCGGAGCCGACACCCCGCCGACACCCGGGCGGCCCCACACCCCTCACCGCACACGCGAAAGCCACCGCGCACACCCGCCCGGCCGGAAGCAGTGCCCCCACCACCACTCACCCCGGCACGAGCAGCCCCGTCTCCCTCACCCGCGCGCGGACGGAGACCGAACGCCGCCCCCGCTCCACGCCGACACCGGAACCCGCCCCCGTGCCCCCGGGCGAACTCCCCGGCCCCACCACGCTCCGGCCCCGCTCCGGAGCCCGTCGCCACCGCCGCAACGTACTCGCCGCCGTGGCGGCCACCGTCGCGACCGCCGGTGCCGTCGTAGGGATCCTGCTGGCGACGTCATCCGGCTCGCCGGGCGGCAACGACACCCGCGCCGGCTCCTCGGCATCCGCGTCCCCCACCCCCTCACCCACCGTCGAGGGCACTGCCAGGCCGCAGACCCTGCCGCCCGGCACCCACCGAGAGGCGGGCGGCTTCGCCTGGACCACCCCCGACGGCTGGCGGCGGGACGTGAAGACGGGCGCGGAGGTGCACTACACCTCCCCGGACGGCACGCAGGAACTGGTCGGCAAGTCCTCCCTCGCCCGCGGCGACCTGCTGGAGACCTGGCAGACCTCGGAGCGCAACGCCCACCAGGGCCAGGACTACCGCAAGGTCCGCCTGGAGGAGACGACGTTCCGCGGGCACCCGGCGGTGGTCTGGGAGTACACCTTCACGCTGGAGGGCGTCCACTGGCACGCCCGCCTGCTCGGCTTCAACGTGAAGGGCAAGTCGTACCAGGTCAACACCTGGTACGACTCCGGCATCGAAACACAGGCCCTGCGCACCTACGACAAGGTCAAGGACAGCTTCACGGTGCTGTAGGGCAACGGAAAGGGCCTGCGGCGCGCGCCCCGAGGGCAACACGCGCCGCAGGCCCACCCGTGCCCACCGTTCACCGGGAACGGCGAGCACTCGAAGGCTCAGCCGGTCGAGACCTCGTCCCGGGTCTCGACGGCGTCGGCGTCGGCGGCGGCCCGCCGCCCCCCGCGCACCTTCTCCTTCACGAAGGCGATGACGAGCACCACCGCCGCGACGAGCAGCGACAGCAGGATGGTGGAGCGTCCGTCGTGCTCGGTGTCGGTCAGCATGTAACCGAGGATGAACACGATCAACGCGGCCGTGGCCCAGGTCAGATACGGGTACAGCCACATCTTCACGACGAGCTTCTCCGGCGCCTCCGCCTTGATGATCTTCCGCATGCGCAGCTGGGAGAAGCAGATCACCAGCCACACGAACAGGGCGACCGCGCCACTGGAGTTCACCAGGAACAGGAAGACGGAGTCCGGGAACTTGTAGTTGAAGAACACGGCGACGAAGCCGAACGCCACGGACGCGAGGATCGCCGTGCGCGGCACGCCGTTGGAGGTCGTGCGGGCGAAGGACTTCGGCGCGTCCCCGCGCTGGCCGAGCGAGAAGGCCATGCGGGAGGCGGTGTAGAGACCGGAGTTGAGGCAGGACAGCACCGAGGTCAGCACGATGAAGTTCATGATCTGCCCGGCGTGCGGGATGCCGAGGGAGTCGAGCGCGGCGACGTAGGAGCCGTCCTTGGTGATGGACTTGCTGTCCCACGGCAGCAGGGCCACCACGACGAAGATCGAGCCGAGGTAGAAGACGGCGACTCGCCAGATGATGCTGTTGGTGGCCTTGGTGACGGCCTGCCGCGGGTTCTCCGACTCGCCGGCCGCGAGGGTGGCGATCTCGCTGCCCATGAAGGAGAAGACGACGAGCAGCACACCGGTGAGGATCGCCCCGGCCCCGTTGGGCAGGAAGCCGCCGTGCTCGGTGAGGTTGCTCAGCCCGGCCTGCTCACTGTCCACGCCCGGCAGCAGCCCGAAGACGGCGAGCCCGCCGATGACGATGAACGCGGCGATGGCGACGACCTTGATCCCGGCGAACCAGAACTCGAACTCGCCGTAGGAGCCGACGGAGACCAGGTTGGTGGCGGTCAGCACCACCATCACGATGAGCGCCCAGCCCCACTGGGGCACGGCGGGTATCCACCCCTCCAGGATCACGGCTCCGGCGGTCGCCTCCACCGCCAGCACGACCACCCAGAAGAACCAGTACAGCCAGCCGATGGAGAAACCGGCCCAGGGCCCGAGCGCCCGGTCGGCGTGCGCGGAGAACGATCCGGAGGTCGGGTTGGCCGCCGACATCTCGCCGAGCATCCGCATCACCAGCACCACGAGCGTGCCGACGAGGGCGTACGACAGCAGGATGCCGGGACCGGCGGTGGCGATGCCGGAGCTGGACCCGACGAACAGGCCCGCCCCGATGACACCGCCGATGGCGATCATGGACAGATGTCGGTTCTTGAGCCCGGCCTGCAGCCCGGAGCCGTGCGCCCCGGGTTCTCCGGGGCCTTCGCGATCGTTCTCGGTGTTCTTCATCGTCGGCTGCGAGGTCATGGAACGGATTTCCTTTGCGCCGGGGGCTGTACTTCCGTACGGAACCGCACGCGCCGTACGAACGGGGTGTGTCGCGGCATCACGGGGTACGGGAGCTCGTACGAGCGGTGTACGAGCCGGTCCAGTGAATCGGAGGCGAATGTATAGGAGAACCTTTGAATCCAGATTGTTACTTGAGGTTTTCCTGAGCTTCCGTAATGCGGCTCACATTCGCCTCACGTTTTCATGAGCGCCACCCCGCGCGCCTTCCCCGAAACACCCGTGTCACACTCATCCCATGCGCGTGTACCTCGGCTCGGACCATGCGGGCTACGAACTGAAGAACCACCTCGTCGAGTGGCTGAAGGAGGCGGGTCACGATCCCGTCGACTGCGGCCCCCACATCTACGACGCCCAGGACGACTACCCGCCCTTCTGCCTCCGTGCCGCGGAGCGGACGGCCGCGGACCCCGACGCCCTCGGCATCGTCATCGGCGGCTCCGGCAACGGCGAGCAGATCGCGGCGAACAAGGTCAAGGGCGTCCGCGCGGCCCTCGCCTGGAGCGAGGAGACGGCGGCGCTCGGCCGCCAGCACAACAACGCCAACGTCGTCGCCGTGGGCGCGCGCATGCACACACAGGACGAGGCGACGAAGTTCGTCGAGGTGTTCCTCAACACCCCGTTCTCCGGTGACGAACGTCACATCCGCCGGATCGACATGCTCGCAGCGTACGAAACGACGGGCGACCTCCCCCCGATCCCGCCGCACCACCCGCAGCAGTAGAACCCGAGCGACTGGGGAACCACCGCCGCCTGGCGGTCCGACCGCCGAGAGGGGCCACACCCGATCCAGACGCGGAGCACGACTCGGGAGCGGGGCAGGGCCCCCAGCCCTTGTCCGGGCGAGGGGCCGCGACTTGGGAGGGCCGCAGGGTTGCTATCCCTGTACGGGCGCGGGGCACGCGAGTCGGGAGGGGTGCAGGGCCCGCAGTCCCTGTCCGGTGCGGGGGGGGGGCGACTCGGGCAGGGCGCAGGGCCCGCAGTCCCATCCGATCCGGGTGTGGGACACCGGCCCCGAGAGGGGTGCAGGGGACGCAGTCCCCGCCGGGGTGCGGGGCGGAGCCCCGCGTGGGTCCGGCCCCTTGTCCGACCGTGTTGGGCGGGTGGGTGGGCGAGGCCCCCGGGGTCCGGGGCGGAGCCCCGGGCGGGTTCAGCCCTGGAACCGACCGTGTTGGGCGGGTGGGTGGGCAAAGCCGTAACGACAACAGGGAGCACCGTGCCGGAAGGCCACACCATCCACCGCCTCGCCCAGGACTACGCCACCGCCTTCCTCGGCACCACTCCCCGGGCCACCAGCCCCCAGGGCAAGTTCACCCCCGCCGCCACCCTCCTCACCGGCACGGAACTCACCCACACGGAAGCCCACGGCAAACACCTCTTCCTCGGCTTCCGCGCAAACGACTGGATCCACATCCACCTCGGCCTCTTCGGCAAGGTCACCTTCGGCCCGGCCCCCGAGCCGCCCCCCACCGACACCGTCCGCCTCCGCCTGGCCAACGACACCACGTACGTCGACCTCCGCGGCCCCACCACCTGCGCCCTCATCACGCCCCCGGAGAAGCAGGCGATACACGACCGCCTCGGCCCCGACCCCCTCCGCGACGACGCCGACCCGGACACCGCGTACCGCCGCATCACCCGCAGCCGTACGACGATCGCCGCCCTCCTCATGGACCAGAAGGTCATCGCCGGCGTCGGAAACGTCTACCGCGCGGAGGTCCTCTTCCGGCACCGCATCGACCCGTACCGCCCCGGCAGGGACATCACCCCCACCGAGTGGCACGCGATCTGGACCGACCTGGTCGACCTCATGCGCGAGGGCGTCCGCAACAACCGCATCGACACCGTCCGCCCGGAACACACCCCGGAGGCGATGGGCCGCCCGCCCCGCGTGGACGACCACGGCGGCGAGGTGTACGTCTACCGCAGGGCCAACCAGCCCTGCCACATCTGCGGCGGCGAGATCCGCACCGCCGATCTCGCCGCCCGCAACCTCTTCTGGTGCCCGACCTGCCAGCGCCCCTGACCGCCCCACGCCCCGCCGCCAAGCACCCGGAACCCCCGGCGTAAAACCGCCCCCGACGCCAAGCGCCCCGACGCCAAGCGCCCCGGCGTCAAGCGCCCCGACGCCAAGCGCCCCGGCGTCAAGCGCCCTGAACCGCCCCCGGCCTCAGAAACCGTGCTGCAACCACGGCGCCACGCCGCTGCCGAACGCCGTCGAGGCCTCCGCCAACGCCCCCCGCCGCAGCTCCCGCACCCGCCCCGCCGCCCCCAACGCGGCCAGCGACACACCCCCGAGATACGCCGCACCCAACTCCCGCACCGACAGCGCGAGATCCGCCGCGTCCGACGTCCGCTCGCAGGACGCCCCCTTCACGTCACCGCTGAGCCGCCAACGCCCCGCGTTCCAGGGGCAGAACGCGTCCTCCACCTCGAACACCACATCCACCGGCGCCTGGTACGTCCGCGACTCCAGCGCGGCCCCCACCTCCACCGGCCGGACGTACAACGAGTCCCGCACCCAAGGCCGGCACCGCCGCGGGTCGGACACCAGGTACTGCCACGCGTCGTCCACCGGCCGCCCCCGCACCACCAGCGTCGACGTCAGGTCGATGTCGAACAGGAACCGCCAGAGCGCCGCGTCCGCCGCGGGATCCAGCGCGGCCGAGTCCTGAAGGACCACCGAACCGTTGGGCCCGGCGGTCTCCCAGACCGGCTTGACGCGGTAGCGCGCGTACCCCACCGTCTCGCCGTCCCGCTCGGCGACCACACACTGCAGCGGCGACGCCCCGTCCCGCGCGCTCTCCGGATCGAGCAGCCCGAGCCGCTCCCAGCCGGGCAGCCGGGCCAGCATCCCGGGCCGCCGCGGAACCAGCCGCGCACACACGGCCTCGCACGCGTCGAGGACATCGGCCGGAACCGCGTACCGCACGCGTACGTCGTCGGCGCCGGGCGGCACCGACAGCCGCACCCGGCTCGTGTCGATCTCGGCGTTCACCTGGAACGTGGCGGCGCCGTACCCGAACCGGCCGTAGATCGCCGGCTCCGACGCCGTCAGCACCGCCAGCGGCTCACCCAGGGCCCGGACGTCGTCCAACTGCCGCCGCATCATCGACGTCAGCACCCCGCGCCGCCGGTGCGTGGCGGCCACGCTGACCATGGTGACGCCCGCGGCCGGCACCGACGCGCCGCCGGGCACGGTGACCCGGAAGCTGAACGCCCCGGCCGTCCCCACGCACTCGTCGCCGTCCCAGACACCGAGGGAACGGTCGAACTCGGTCAGCGAGTTCCACAACTCCCGCTCCTCGGCGGCCTCCGGCACCCCACCGAAGCCCCGGAGCAGGGTGTCGTACCACTTGTCCCAATCATCCCGCGCCAGTACCCGGAGGCCGGACGAAGAGCCGCTCGCGTCAGTCGCCATGGGCCATGCCTACCAGCGCGATGCGGGACGAGCGAGGGAATTTCTCCCAGGCGGCGGCGCGGCGGCGCGCGGTGAAGTTCACTGTGAAGTCGGCCCTCCGACGGGGGACAAGTGGGACCTCCCGTGCCAAGGGGCTGGTCCGATGGATAGGGTCCCGAACTAATGGCATCAGGACGAGAGCGGCGCGCGGAAGCCGAGACGTTCACGGCCCGGTTGAAGAAGCAGTGGCACCGGGCCCGCGTCGGCGTGCGCCGAGCCGCCGTGGACTACTTCCGCGGCGACGGCTCGGACTGGATCGCCCTGGCCGGTCTGCTCCTGACCATCCCGCTGATCGCGACGGCGACGCTCGTGAACCCGGTGTGGTTCTCCCCGGCCGCCCTGGTCATGCCGGTCGTCGTGGGCGGCCTGCTGCTGCGCCCCGCGAGCCTGCTCGGCCTGTACGCGGCGTCGGCCACGGCGCTGATTGTGGAGTCGGTGCGCCTCGGCCCGTACACGGAAGGACCCTCCCGGGTCACCCCGGGCGTGGTGCTCGTGGTCGCGGCCTGCGGTTTCTTCGGACTGCTGCTGGCCCAGTTCCGCAGCCGGGTCGGCGTCCCCTGGCGGCGCGGCGGCACCATGCTGTTCGACCTGCGCGAACGCATCCGGGTGCAGAGCAAGCTGCCCGGCCTCCCGGACGGCTGGCACCGCGAGATGGCACTGCGCCCGGCGGGCGGCCAGTCCTTCTCCGGCGACTTCGTGGTGGCGGCCCGCACCAACGGCGGCCGCACGCTCGAGGTCGTCCTCACCGACGTCTCCGGCAAGGGCATGGACGCGGGCTCCCGCGCCCTGCTCCTGTCCGGCGCGTTCGGCGGTCTGCTGGGCTCCCTCCCGCCGCACGCCTTCCTCCCCGCCGCCAACGGCTATCTGCTGCGCCAGGACTGGGACGAGGGCTTCGCCACCTCCATCCACCTGGTCCTCGACCTGGATTCCGGCGACTACGAGCTCTACTCCGCGGGCCACCCGCCGGGCCTCCAGCTCAGCGCCGGCACCGGCCGCTGGGAGGAGAAGGCGGCCGAGGGCCCGCTCCTCGGCGTGTACGACGGTGCCCAGTTCGACCCGGTGAAGGGCTCCCTACGGCCGGGTGACGTGCTGATGCTGTTCACCGACGGCTTGGTGGAGACCGCCGACCGCGACATCGTCGAGGGCATCGACCGCCTCACCGGCGAGGCCGACCGCTACGTCGCCGGCGGCTTCCACGGCGCCGCCTGGCACCTCATCGAGGCCGTGGCCAAGGACGTCAACGACGACCGGGCCCTGCTGCTGATCTGCCGAGAGGGCCCGACGGCCGCGTCCGCCCGCTGACGCACGGACTGACCGACCCATGGTTCGGTCATGATTGTGTGGTGCTTCTGTGACTGAACCGGACCCCGATTGCACAGGCAACTGTCGTGTTGATAGAGATTGTTGACGAGACTTGACGACGACCGGAAGCGGTCGCCGCGATGGCCCATACGGGGGAGGCGAGTTAGCGCGATGAAGTTCGACATGGGCGCGCAGACGCTGTCGACGTTGCAGCGTGATACGCGTGGTTCGACGGACGACCTGGGTGGTCTGGTCCGGCAGTTGGTGGCGGCGGCGCAGCCGTTGGAGGGTAAGTTCAACGGTTCGGGTCGTGTGATGTTCGACCAGTTCAAGGCGCGGGCGGACCGTATCGCGTCGGATCTGAACTCGTCGCTGTCGGCGATCCTGGGCGGTCAGTCCGGGATGGACTCGGCGTTCTCCTCGGGTGACCAGGAGCAGGGCGACAACGCGCGTCAGCAGATGTCGGCGGCGAACTTCGACGCCGCGCGTTTCCGCTGAGTTCTTCCGGCGTTTGAGCGCTGTCGGCGTGTGAGCGCTGTGAGCGCTGTGAGCGCTGTGGGTGTTGCGCCGGTTCGGTTTCTGGTTGTGTTTCGTTTCTCGGGGAGTGGTGTGTGATGGCGGGTGCGGGTTCGGATCGCCGGTCGTATGACACGGGTGCGTCGGCGGATGCGCAGTCGAACATCCAGGGGGTGATCGGCCGTCTGGAGTCGCTGATCACCGAGCGTGACAAGCAGGTGAAGGCGGCGATGGCCGACTTCACGGCGGATGGTGTGGCGGATGAGTACCACGGCAAGGAACAGCGGTGGAACAACGCCTCGCAAGAGGTGAAGAACATTATTCATCTGCTGAAGACGACGCTGGAGAAGAACGACGGCACGGCGCAGTCGACGATTCAGCGTGCGAAGGCGGCGGTGGACAACATCGGCTGAGTCTGCCGCTGTTGTTCTGTCAGGTTGTTCGTTGATTGTGCGTGACGGGGGTTTTCGGTGCCCGGCTGGGATTTGAAGCCGCAGGGTATTTCGCATGTGCTGAAGACGACGGGTGAGGCGGCGTCGAAGCTGGAGAAGTACGCGACGGCGTTCGGTGAGCATCTGACGTCGGCGGCGTCCAGCGCGGGCACCGTGTCCGCCGAGGGCGGTGGTGAGGGCGGCGAGAAGGCGCAGGGCGGTCTGGTGGCGCTTGCGTTGTCGCAGTTCGCGGAGCGTGCGACGAAGGATCTGAAGTTCGTCGCGGCGCGGGCGGGTAAGTCGTTGCAGGGCGCGGTGGATGCCACGACGGCGTATCTGAACGGTGATGAGGAGATGGCGGCGGAGGCGCAGCGCAAGACGCTGCAGGCTCCGGTGGTGGATCTGCCGGGAGTCGGTAAGCGGTGATCCAGCCGGAGAAGATCCCCCAGTTCACCGGAAATCTCGAGCAGCTGGAGACGGACTACGCGGATCTGAAGAAGGACGCGGGTCATGTCCGGGATGCCGGTGGTGACATCCACTCGCGGTTCCAGGGGTTGTCGGCGTTCTACCACGCTCCGGAGGCGGAGCAGCTGTTCGCGACGACGAAGCCGGTGAAGGAGAAGGCGGACGCCTTCGCCGACGACCTGGAGAAGGTCTCGGGCGCGCTGTCGTCGTACGCCACCGAAATCCGTCCGCTGGTGGCGAAGCTGAAGCAGCTGAAGACGGACGCGGCGGCCTTCGTCTCCTCCGTTAAGGATGATGACGAGTGGGAGTACGACGAGGACAAGGTCGACGAGCACAACAAGCTGCGTGATGAGATCACCGCGACGGTCGCGGCGTTCTGGGCGGCGGAGCGGACCTGCCACAACAAGATCACTGCGTTGTGGGGCGGGACGCAGATGGTGGCCGGGGATGGTTCGGACAAGAAGAACCAGTACGGCTTCAACGCCGAGGACATGAAGAACGCGAAGCTTCCCTGGGGTGACCCGGTGGAGGAGAAGCACCACTGGTACGAGGTCGGCCACTGGGTGAAGTCGTTCGTGTGGGACGGCCTGATCGTGGACGGTGTCTGGGGCACGATCAAGGGCCTGGGCACGCTGGTGGGCTTTGGCGGCTGGGAGGCGATGGGGCAGGCGTGGAAGGGCCTGGCCCAGCTGGCGACCGGTCTGGTCATCACGGCGATTCCCGGGGCGCAGGCGTGGTTCTGGACGGCGTCGGACAAGGACATGCCGTCCTGGCTGCGTGACTCGCGCACGGCGATGAAGGAAACCGGCAAGGCGCTGGTGGCGTGGGATGAGTGGGGCAAGAACCCCGCCCGCGCCGCGGGTGCGGTCACTTTCAACGTCCTGACGACGGTGTTCACCGGTGGTGCGGGTGCGGCGGCCTCGGGTGCGGGCAAGGCGGGCGCGGTCGCCAAGGCACTGTCCGTGGCGGGCAAGGCGGGCCGGGTGATCGACCCGATGACCTACATCACCAAGGGCGCGGGCGCGGGTCTGTCGAAGATCGGCGACATCACCAAGGGCCTGAAGGGTGTCGGCAACATCGACATCCCCACGCTCCCCGACGGCTCGGTCCACCTCCCCGACGGCCATCAGCTGGCCCCGAACGGCAACCTCGTCGCGCCCAACGGCACGATCGACACGACACCGGTTCCCCACGGCACCACCCCGACGACCCCGCACGGCACCACCCCGACGGTTCCGAACGGCACCACCCCGACGCTTCCGGCCCACTGGACGACGCAGGGTGCCCAGACACCGTCGTACGCCGGGGCCGCGACCCACGGCGGCGTCGACGGAGCCGCGCACGCGGTGGACAACGCGGCCAACCCGGGCCACTACAACACGCCCCCCACGGCCCCGATACACACCCCGGGCGGAGCCTTCGACCCGACACCGGCTCCCTCCACGTACGACCACACACCGACCGGCGCGCAACACGGCCAGCCCCCGTCGGCGTCCCCGTACGGCCAGGCCCCGTCCGCGTCCCCCTACGGCCACGCTCCTTCCGGCTCGCCGTACGGCCACGCGCCGTCGCCGGGCACGTACGATCACGCACCGGCCCCGTCGGCGTACGACCAGGCACCTCCGCCGTCGGCGTACGACACGACCCCGACGACCGCGCCGCACACGGGCGGTCACCCCGGGGCGGGGACTCCGTGGTACAGCCAGACGACGGGCGCCAACCCGGTGCACGACGTCCCGCCGGCGCCGCACACGGGCGGTCCCGACGTCCCCGGCAGCGGTGCTCACCCCGGCTCCTCGACGCCGTGGTACCACCAGGCCACCGGCCCGGCGAACCACGCCCCGACCGCGCCGCACCCGGGCGGCCCCGACGTCCCCGGCACCGGCGGCCACGGCCCGGGCCACGACGCTCCCGGCACCGGTCATGCCGACGACGCCTCGCACGGCGTTGGTCATGGGGACGAGGGTGCCGGTCACGCGGACGACGCGGCGCACGTCGGCGACCACGCCGGCATCGGGGATGCTGCTGCGCACCAAGGCATCGACGCTTCGGGGCATCAGAGTGCGGATATGCCGGGCGGCGGGGCCGGGGAGCCGTTCGAGTACAAGCCGCACATGTCGGCGGACGACTTCGGCAACCTGGCCACCGACGCGGAGAAACACGCGGTGGCCACGGCCGAACTCGCTCGCGGCACGAACCCCGCACCCAGTGTCAGTAACGAAGCGGGGCTGGCGTATGGCAATGCATACTGGAACAAATTCCTGGACGACCTGCCCCCCGAGTCGTGGGAGGCGCTGAGGACCTACAGTGGCAACGAGTACACGCTGATCAACAACCATTTGCGCTTCGGGCACGAACTGGACGCCTCGCTCAAGCATGCCATCGACGAGATGGACAACGTCATGGGCGCACGTCCCGTCCCCGAGGACGTCATGGTCGTGCGCGGCACAGGGGTCGACCACATCAGGATCGACGGTCAGCCGCTGAAGTCACCGATGGAAATGGAGGGCGGCGTGTTCGACGACAAGGCGTTCACCTCCACGGCACTCGGAAAGACGCCGCCGCCCCCGTTCGACTCCAATCCGGTGTGGATGCACTGGCGAGTGCCAAAGGGCACCCCCGCCCTCTGGATCGACCACCTCTCCAAGAACCCGGGAGAACGCGAGCTGCTCCTTGCCAAGGGCTCCGAGTACAAGGTGACGCGCGTCTTCCAGGACGCCATGGGCAAGTGGCACGTATACGGGGAGATCCTGCCGAGGCCCAAGCCGTAGCCTCAGGACCGATCACCCCGAGCGAGAGGAATGTGGACACCATGAGCGGTGAACGACCGATCAACCCGCGCTTCAACGAGGACGTGCACCTCAACCTCGTGTCGGGTCCGCCGCGATACCGGAATCACACCGACAAGCCGGTGCGGTATTTCACTGTGGTCGACAAGGAGAACGGTGCAGTCCTCGGTTACGTGTGGGCCGGTGACGAGGACAACGCCGCTGCCTGGGAACCGCGACAGGCCGGCGGCCCCCGTGCGGCGAATGAGGGTGGCTTCTGGATTCGTCGGCTGCGCAGTGCCAAGGAGCGGGGCCTTCTTCCGTCTCAGGCACTCGCTGAGTTGCTGGCCGACCCGGAACCTGCCGGCAAGGGCCGTGGCCTCCCGGGGTCTCTCACCGACGCTCCGAACGCCGCTGCCGTCGAGACTTTGGCGCAGAGTGAGTAAAGGAGAGCCGATCAGTTCGCTCTTCGAGGGAGACCTGCGGTTCAGCAGGTGACGGGCCCAGCGGGCGAAACAACATGGACGACGCGGTTGGCTGGGTCGTGCCGCCGATGCGGCTGGCCAGCGCGCTCCCCCAGACCTCCTCGACGAACTGGCGTCCGGGGAGGGGTGCACGGCCAGGAAGGGCACCATCATGAGCTGGGAACCGTATGTGCCGCCGCGGGTGACCGAACCACTGCCGTGGGAGGAAGTCGACGGCCCACCACGCTATGCCAGGACCACCGACAAGGCGGTGCAGTACGCAGCCGTCGTGGACCGAACCGGCACGGTCCTCGGCTATGTGTGGGTGAACGACGAGGACGGTGCGGCTGGATGGCAGTATCGCCGGGCGGGTGGCGACGAGGCGTTCAATATGGGTGCCTTGTGGGCCGCCGAGTTTCATGAGGCGAAGCGGCAGGGCCTCGCTCCCTCAGCCGCGCTCGCGAAGATGACCCGTGAGTTCGGCCCGGAGGACCCCAGCCGTATCGCCCCCGGCTCCCTCGCGGAGGCGCCGACCCTGCAGACCGTCAAAGACCTGGCCACCAAGAGCTGAGTCGCCGCACCTTGGAGAGCGCTGCGTGATCAGCGAGCATCCGACGAACCGCGCTTCACGTGCCCGGGAGCGAAACAGTGAGCAGTGAGCAACCGATCAATCCGTGCTTTGCCGAAGACCTGTGGTTCCGGGAGGCACCGGGCGGTCCGCCGCGGTACCAGGACTGGATGGACAGGCCGGTGCAGCACTTCACGGTCGTCGAGAAGCAAGGGGGAGCGGTCCTCGGCTACGTATGGGCGAGCGACGAGGGCGACGCTGCCGCGTACGAACCACGAAGGGCCGCCGGGAGCCGGGGGGTGGATGAAGGCATATCCTGGATCAGCCGGTTGCGTGCGGCCAGGAAGCGTGGTCTCCGTCCGTCCGAGGCCCTCGCCGAGTTCTTGGCCGACCCGGAACCGGGCGGCAGGGGCCGCCCCCTGCCAGGTTCCCTCACCGACGCCCCCAGTGCCGCAGCCGTGGAGGCCCTCGCCGCAGGCGACCGGCCGACAGCCGGCCGATCCGCCTCCGAATGAGGATCCACGAGACAACGGCATGACCAACCCCGTCCACTACATCACCGTCACCGCCCTCGACGGTGAGGTGATCGGATACGCCTGGGCCGAGGCCGGCGCCGACGACGTCGACTGGATCATGCGGAGGGCGAGCAGCGTCAGCGCCTACGAGGCGAGCACGGAGTGGTACAACCGGATCCGGGAGGCCCGGGAACGCGGCCTCACGCCCCTCGGCGTGCTCCACCTGCTCAGTCACGAACCCGGCGTCGGGCCCGTCACCGAGGCTGCCGACGCCGCCGCCGTCGAGGAACTGGCCCGCGTCGTCACCCCGGCCGACGACCAGCGCCTCCTCGCCCAGCTCGACCGCGACGACGCCGAGGCGTGGCGGGAGCTCGCCGAGGCCTTCGACGCGCTCACGGACGAGGACCGGGACGTGGAGTGGGGCGGTGGGCAGAAGTCGCCGAGCGGTGCCATCCATGTACCGTTCCCCAAGTACAGCAAGGGGGTGTTCCGGGCCGTCGACGCCCTCCGCGGCGTCGGTGCCGTCACCCCCGAGCACCGCTGGATGGACAACCCCGTGCCCACGCTCCCCGCGGAGGGCGGGCTGCGGCCCGCCGACGCCGTACGGGCCGCCACCGCCGTGGTGCGCGGGGAGAAGTTCTGCGACGGGACCATCGACGAGGCCCTCAAGAGCGGCCTCCTGGACGCCGTCGCCGACTCCCTCCGCGCCTGGTACACCGACCCTCGCGCCGCGAAGCCGACGGAGTCCGCGCACCCCGCGAAGTCCGCGCAACCCGCTGAGCCCCCGGCCGACGCCCCGCACCACAGCGGTCGGAACCGCCGCCTCCCGCATGCGGACCTCCCGGAAGCCCCGGATCCGTCCCTCCCCATGTGCAGGTTCTGCGGAGGTTCTCCCGCCGCGGACGTCGTGTTCCGCGCGCACCGCGGCCTCGTCGTCCTCATGGGGTTCCGGAAGACGGACGGTCCGATGTGCATGACCTGCGGGCTGGCCGTGTACCGCGCGCTGACCACCCACACGCTCGCCTGGGGCTGGTGGAGCCCCCTGTCCCTCTTCGTCTTCGCGCCGTTGACGCTGGTCCGCAACGTCCTGGCCGTGCGCCGGGTCAAGGCGCTCCCCGCGCCGGGGCCGGGCACGCTCGGCCCGCGCTACGACCCGGGCGTACCCGTGCGGCGACGGCCCCGGGCCTACATCGCGCTCATCCCCGTGCTGTGGGTGCTCTTCATGATCGTGACAGGGCTGTCGGGCGGTGTGTGAAGACGTGTGGGGGGAGCCCCGCACCCCGGTTGTACGCGTGGCGTGTTCGTGTCTTATGTTGCGGGAGCGAAGCTAGGGGGGATCGCATGCCGCAGGAGATGAGTCTCGCCGAGGTCGAGGCCGTCGCTCGCACCGCGCACGCCGGGCAGACGGACAAGGCCGGGCGGCCGTACGCCGAGCATCTGTCGGCCGTCGCCGACGGCGTGCGCGCCCGGGGCGGCAGCGACGAACTGGTGGCCGCCGCCTGGCTGCACGACGCGCTGGAGGACGGCGTCCTCAGCGAGGAGTGGCTCGACGCGGCCGCCCTCACGCAGCACACCAAGGACGTCGTACGGGCCATGACCAAGCGGCCGGAGGAGGAGCCGGAGGCGTACGCCCGCCGGATTCTGGACACCCCGGGCGCCCGGCTGGTCAAGGCGGCCGACCTCGCGCACAACGCCGACCCCCACCGCCTCGCCGCACTCGACGAGCACACCGCCCGGCGGCTCACCCGGAAGTACGCCGTCATGCGGAAGCGCCTGGGCCTGGCCCCGGACGACTGACCACGCATCAACAAGGCACAGGACGACTGAATGGCACGGGACTACGACAGCCAGCTGCTGGAGTCGGTGGCGGTGCGCGGCGCCGGATGCGCGACGCGCTGCTGTTCGGCACGCAGCGCGCGCGACGGACGGCGGACGAACGGTTCGGCAAGGTCTTCGCGGGTATCGCGATCGCCGCCGTGCTGTGCGCCGGCTGCATCGGCTGGTCCTTCCTCCAGGCCACGCTGGCGAAGCAGAAGGCCGAGGAGAAACAGCAGCGGCAGCAGCAGGAGCAGCAGTACGCCCCGACGCCCGGCGCCTCCGCGAGCGGTGCCGGCGGCAAGGGTGCGGAGAAACAGTGAACGGGGTGTGCGCGGCCGACGCGAGCGGATCGGAGCGCGGCCGTGGCGGAAAAAACGCGATGATAGGTTCCGGTGAGTGGTGAGCGCAGCAACGATGTCTCGGACCCAGCTGAGCCGGGTCACCCTGATCGGCGAGCGACGACGAGCCGACCTGGTCCTGCCGTCGGACACACCGATCGGCCAATTGCTTCCGGACATACTCCAGTTGCTGGACGACCGGGCCGCCACCCGGCCGACCACTCGACAGCTGATCACCTCCGACGGTTCGGCGCTGCCCCATGACGCGACGCTGGCGTCGGCCGAGGTGCCGGACGGCGCCGTGCTCCGCCTCGTCCGGGCGCACGCCGCACCGCCGGCGCCCGTCGTGCACGACGTCACCGACCAGGTCGCGGACGACCTCGATCTGAGGACCTGGCGCTGGCGCCCGGCCGCCCGCCGCATCAGCGCCGGCGTGGCCACCGTGGTGTTCGCCGTGGCCGCGGCCGTCCTGGCCCGGCAGGAGTTCTCCCTGGAGGCCGTCACCACGGGGCTCGTGGTCGTCACCGCCCTGTTCCTGATCGCCGGCGCGGCCATCGCCCGGATCGGCCAGGGCAACCAGGGCCTGGCCACCGCGCTGCTGCTCGCCGCCGGCGGGCTCGGCCTGCTGACCGCCTGGACCGCCGCCGACGCCTACGACTGGGGCGGCACCGCCCGGATGGCCGGTATCGCCGCCGCGCTCGTGGTCACCCTCGTGCTGCTGGCCTACTGCTCGCCGCTCGGCAAGGGCGGCCTGATCGGGGCCGGGGCGATCGTGGTGATCGCCCTGGTGTGGGAGGCCGTCGCCCTCCTCCAGGACCGGGCGGACCGGATCGGCGCAGTGATGGCCGTGTTCTCCATCGTCCTGCTCGGGCTGCTGCCCCGGTTCGCGCTGATGGCCTCAGGACTCACCGCCCTGGACGACAAGCGCTCCACGGGGACGTCCGTGAGCCGCCACCAGGTCGCCAACGCCCTCGCCGCCACCCACCGCGGGCTCGCCCTCGCCACCATCGTCACCGCGGCCTCGGCCGCCCTCGGTGGCTGGATGCTGACCACCGCGAAGGAGCCGACCGTCTGGACGGTGGGCCTCGCCTCGCTCGTGGCCGTCGTCCTGCTGTCCCGGGCACGGGCCTTCCCCCTGGTCGCCGAGGTCGTGGCGCTGTTCGCGGCGGCCACGCTGCTCGTCGTACGGCTCGCGGTGCTGTGGCTGGACCACGCCGGGGGAGTCGGCGCGCTGGTGCTGCTGGGGGCAGCGGCACTGCTGCCGCTGCTGGTCCTGGGCATCGAGCCGCCCGACCACGTCCGGGTGCGGCTGCGCAGGTTCGCCGACCTGATCGAGTCCCTCGGCGTGATCGGGCTCTTCCCGCTCGCCATCGGGGCGTTCGGCATCTACGGGCAGCTGCTCAACAAGTTCTGAGGCTTCGAAGACCAGACGCCCACCCTGTCGCTCCCGCGGAACGACACGGCGGGACGTGGCAGGAGAGAAGGGCGACATGCCGAGCGGGGACAACTGGCAGAACGACGTGCTGCGGGATCTGAGGGGCGGCACGCCCCAGCAGCCGCAGCAGACGTCCCAGCAGCGGGACCGGCAGCAGGCGGCGGCACAGCAGGCGGCCCCGCAACAGGGACAGGGGACGGAGGCGCAGCAGGCGCACGCCGCCCAGGGTCAGGGGCAGGCACAGGGGCCGGCCCCGGCCTACGGCTACCCGCAGCAGTACCAGCAGCCCACGACCGCCGAGCAGCAGCACGCGCAACAGCAGGCCTACGCCGAGCAGTACGCCGCCGCGCAACGGCAGGCCTACGCCGCGCAGGGGCAGCAGCAGTACGCCGACCCGGCCTACGCCCAGCAGGCCTATGCCGAACAGCAGGCCTACGCCCGGCAGCAGGCCTACGCCGAGCAGCAGCGGCAGGCGTACGCCGAGCAGCAGCAGCAGGCGTACACCGAACAGCAGCAGGCGTACACCGAACAGCAGCAGCACCAGCACGCCCAGCAGCAGGCCTACGCCGCGCAACAGGCGTACGCCGAACAGCAGGCCTACGCCGAGCAGCAGGCCGCCCCGCGGGAACAGCAGCAGGCCGCCCCGCAGGAACAGCCGCAGCAGTACGCGCAACCGTCCCCCGCGCCCCGCGCGCGCGCCTCCCGCGCCACCCCCGACAGCCGCCCGGTCGTCGACCAGAAGCTCGTCGGCGCGGGCAAGGGGCCCCGGCGGGGGGAGCCGTTCGCCGCGCGCGCCCTGCGGGCCGTACGTCGTACCGTCTCGTCCTCCGCGGCCCGTGAGGTCGCCGAGACCACCGCGACCGCCGAGATCCTCCAGCAGCCGGTCACCACCGGCCGCCAGATAGCGGTGACCTCGATCCGCGGCGGCTCGGGCAAGACGACGGTCGCCGCGCTGCTGACCGCCACCTACGCCCACTACCGCCAGGACCCCGTCCTGGCCGTCGAGGCCGACCCGGCGCTCGGCTCGCTGCCGCTGCGGCTCGGCGCGGAGAGCCTGCGCTGGACCACCGGCGATCTCGCCGACGTCGTCGAACCGCAGATGACGCTCCTCGACATCACCGGCTACCTCGTGCAACTGCCCGAGAACGCCTGGCTGCTGCCCGGCAGCCAGGGGCAGGTCGGGGCCATGCTCGACACCAAGGGCTACGAGCGGATCATGGTGGCGATGCGCCGCTACTTCGGCGTGACCGTCGCCGACTGCGAGACGCTGCCCGCCGAGGTCGCCCGCACCGCCCTGTCCGCCGCCCAGGCCCGGATCCTCACGGTCCCCGCGACGCTGGAGGGCATCGCCAGCACGCACGCGGTCCTGGAGTGGATGCGCGGGCTGCCCCGGGACATCACCACCTCCACCGTCGTCGTGCTCACCGAGACCGTGCCGCACCTCGGCATCGACCTGGAGAAGGCGGCCGAGCAGCTGAAGGCGACGGGGGCGAGCGTGCGGGTCCTGCCCTACGACCGGCATCTGGCGGCCGGCGGCACCATCCGCACCGAGCTGCTCGCGCGGGACACCAGGGAGGCCGCCACCCGCCTGGCGGCGGAGGCCTTCCAGCTCTCCCACAAGCGCCGCTGACCCTCCCGCACACGAAGGGAACCCAGGACCGACAGGACAGGTCAACCACGATGAGCACCCGACTGATCCACCGGCCGGCCCGGACCACCAGGCCCCCGGCCGCCCCCGAACCGCGCACCATCGAGGCCCCGCCCAACCTGCCCGACGGCAAGACGGGCTCGGTCGCGACCTCGCTGCTGCCCGTCGCCGGCGTGATGTCCTCCGTCGTGATGATGACGGTCGTGCGCAACAGCCAGTTCGCGGGGCTGGGCGCGATCATCCTCCTCGTCACCGTCATCGGCTCGCTCGTCATGCTCTTCTCCCAGCGCGGCAAGGCCCAGCGCACCCGCCGCACCCAGCGCGAGGCCTACCTCACCTACCTGGAGGACCTGCGGGAGGAGCTGTCGAAGGAGGAGCGGGAGCGGCGCGAGAGCACCCAGGTGCTCAACCCGCCGCCGGACGCGCTGTACGACGTCGTGCGCGACCCCGCCCGGCTGTGGGAGCGGCGCCGGCTCGACGCCGACTTCCTGCGCGTCCGCGTCGGCACCGGCGAGATGCCGGTGCGCGACCTGAAGGTGGCCCCGCCCGGATCCTCCGTGCTCACCCCGCCCGACGAGTTCATGCTGAACGAGGCCTCCGCCCTGGTCGCCCGCTTCGCCAACGGCACCGAACTCCCGCTCACCGTCCCGCTCGACCGCGTCGGCAACATCACCGTCATCGGCCGGCGCGAGGACACCCTCCGCGTCGCCCGCGCACTGATCGCGCAGGCCGCCGCCACCCACGCCCCCGACGACGTGGCCATGGCGCTGGCCGTGCCCGGCGACCGGATCGCCGACTGGGAGTGGGCCAAGTGGCTGCCGCACCTGCTCGACCCCGAGCAGTTCGACGGCCCCGTCGCCGCCCGCCGCATCGCGCCCTCCCTGCCCCAGCTGGCCCGGCAGATCGGCCCCGAACTCCGTCGCCGCGCCTCCTACGCGGCCGAGGTCCGCCGCGGCCTGTCCGGCAAGGACGCCCTCGCCATGACCTCCCGGCTGCTCGTCCTCGCCGACGCGCACGGCGCCGACGCGGTGGACCTGCCGCGCCCCGACGACGCCGTGGGCCTGCGGGACATGAGCGTCACCGTGCTGCACCTGCTCGACCAGCGCGTGCAGGAGCCCGGCAGCGTCGGCGTGCGCATCACCGTCGACGGGGAGCGCGTCGTCATCGAGGACCTGCGCGAGAAGGAGCCGATCAGCGCCCACGGCACCGTCGACGAGATCGGCGTCCCCTTCGCCGAGGGCCTCGCCCGGATGCTCGCCCCGCTGCGGCTGTCCGCGGAGTCCATGGTCGACGCCCCGCTCACCGGCCCGGTCGACTTCGCCCAGCTGCTCGGCATCGACGACGTGGCCGAACTCGACCTCCACCGGCTGTGGGCGCCGCGCGGCGAACGTGCCTTCCTGCGCGTGCCGATCGGCGTCAGCGACGCCAAGGAGCCCGTCCTCCTCGACCTGAAGGAATCCTCCGAACTGGGCATGGGCCCGCACGGCCTGTGCGTCGGCGCCACCGGCTCCGGCAAGTCGGAGCTGCTGCGCACCCTCGTCCTCGCCCTGGTCGCCACGCACCCGCCGGAGGACCTGGCCATGGTCCTCGTCGACTACAAGGGCGGCGCCACCTTCGCCCCGTTCGCGCACCTGCCGCACGTAGCCGGTGTCATCACCAACCTGGAGAACCAGGCCGGCCTCGTCGAGCGCGTCCACGCCTCCCTCGCCGGCGAGGTCAAGCGCCGCCAGCAGGTCCTCAAGGACGCGGGCAACGTCGCCGACATCGGCCACTACGCCGCGCTGCGCGCCGAGAAGCGCCCCGACCTGGAGCCGCTGCCGCACCTGTTCGTCGTGATCGACGAGTTCGGCGAACTCCTCACCGCCAAGCCGGACTTCATCGACCTGTTCCTGTCCATCGGCCGGATCGGCCGGTCCATCGGCGTGCACCTGCTGCTGTCCAGCCAGCGCATCGAGGCCGGCAAGCTCAAGGGCCTGGAGACCTACCTGTCGTACCGGCTCGGGCTGCGCACCTTCTCCCCGGACGAGTCCCGCACGGTCCTGGACACCACGGACGCCTTCCACCTGCCCCCGCTGCCCGGCTTCGGCTACCTCAAGGTCGACACCAGCCACTACGAGCGGTTCAAAGCCAGTTACGTCTCCGGCGCCTACCGCGGCCCCGTCCAGCACGAGGAGGAGGACACCGGGCCGCTCGCCCTGGAGTACCAGGCCTACAACACCCTCGGCCAGGGGGACTCCGAGGCGCCCGAGGAGCCGCAGATGCGGCGCCGGGAGACCGGCCCCACCGAGATGGGCGTGATGATCGACCAGCTGGAGCGGTCCGGTGCCCGCGCGGTGCGCCAGATCTGGCTGCCCCCGCTGCCCGCCGCGGTTCCGCTCGACAAGGTCGCCGGACCGGTGCAGGTGGGTCCGCGCGGAATGCAGCTCGCGGGGCGCCGCGGCCCGCTCCAGGTGCCGCTGGGCACGATCGACGACCCGACGAAGCAGTGGCAGGGCCAGTGGTACCTGGACCTGACGCTCGCCGGCGGTCACGCCGCGATCATCGGTGGCCCCCAGTCCGGCAAGACCACGCTGCTGCGCACCCTCGCCCTGTCGCTGGCGCTCACCCACACCCCGCAGGAAGTGGGTGTCTACGGCCTGGACCTGGTCGGCGGCGGCCTGCAGGCCCTGTCGGGGCTGCCGCACGTCGGCGGCATCGCCGGCCGGGCCGACCGGGAGCGCGCGGCCCGCACCATCGACTCGGTGCGCGCCATGCTCGACCAGCGCGAGGAACTGTTCCGGGTGCACGGCATCGACTCGCTGGAGCAACTGCGCACCCTGCGCGCCGCGGGCCGGGTGCCCGAGCTGGCCAGTACCGAGATCGTGCTGCTCATCGACGGCTTCGGCGCGCTGCGCGACGACTTCGAGGAACTGGACGACCCGGTCGTCGACATCCTCAAGCGGGGCAGCGGCTACGGCATCCACGTCGTCGCCGGCATGCTGCGCTGGAACGACGTGCGCATCGCCACCCAGTCCCAGTTCGGCACCCGCGTCGAACTGCGGCTGAACGACCCGAGCGAGTCCAGCATCGACCGCAAGCTCGGCGAGACCCTCTCGCCCGAGGAGAAGGGCCGCGTCCTCACCGACCGCAAGCTCTTCGCCCAGGTCGCCCTGCCCCGCACCGACGGCCTCGCCGACACCGCCGACCTCGGCGCGGTCCTGGAGACCACCGCCCGGCAGATCCGCGCCACCTGGACCGGCGAGGTCGCCCAGCCGGTGCGCGTGCTGCCGCACGTGCTGGAGGCGCACCAGCTGCCCGGCCCGGCCGGCGAACCGCGCCGCGTCCCGGTCGGCCTGGACCAGACCCAGCTGGCCCCCGTGCTGCTCGACCTGTTCCACCACGACCAGCACCTGCTGATCATGGGCGACAGCGAGTGCGGCAAGACCAACCTGCTCAAGGTGATCGCCCGCAGCCTGATCGAGCGCTACGGGGACAAGGAGCTCGTCTTCGGCGTCTTCGACCCGCGCCGGGGCCTGCGCGGCGTCATCCCGGAGGAGTACCGGGGCGGCTACGCCTACAACACCAAGCTGTGCGCCGGCCTCGCCGCCGGCATCGCCTCCGAACTGGAGAAGCGGCTGCCCGACGACACCGCCGACGGCGCCGACCTGGAGCCGGGCAGCTTCTCCGGCCCGCGGATCGTGATCCTCGTCGACGACTACGACGTCCTCACCACGGCGGGTCAGCAGCCGCTCGCGCCGTTCGTGCCGTACATCCCCTCGGCCGTCGACATCGGACTGCACTTCGTCCTCACCCGCCGCGTCGCGGGCGCCTCCCGGGGCCTGTACGAGCCGCTGCTGCAGAGCCTGCGCGAGTCCGGCGCCTCGGCGCTGGTGATGTCGGGCGACCGCAGCGAGGGGCAGCTGTTCCCCGGCGTGTACGCCGGTCCGCAGCCGCCCGGCCGGGGCGTGCTGGTCCGCAGGGGCGAACCGAGCCGGCTCATCCAGACCGTCTACGAGGGGACGAGGTAAACGCGTGACGAAGGATGTCATCGCCCTCACGAAGAAGATGCCCGACCCGCTGAGCGTGCTCGCCGGCCTGCTCTCCGGCGGGCCGGACCTGCTGGCGGGCGCCGAGGGCGAGGGAGCCGTGGTGCAGCTCTGCGACCAGCAGGGCCGCCCGCTCGTCTCCGTCGAAGCGCCGCTGCTCGTGCAGGTCAGGGGAGAGGCCGAGCGGCTGCTCGGGGCGCAGGAGCCGGAGGTGCCGTACTGGTGGACCGAGGCCCGGGCCACCACCGGCGTCCAGGAGGCCGAGGAACTCGCCGGGACGTTCGCCGCCCGTATCGCCACGCTGGTCGGCGGGACGGCTTGGCCGCCGCAGGCCGCCTGGTCGATGGCCGTGGTCAAGACGGACGGGATGACGGTGGCGCCGGCGCCGGCCGCCGCCCAGCCGGCCGTGGACGTGCTCACCGACAAGGTCGCCGTCGTCATCCAGGACCGTCCCGTGGTCGCGATGACGGCCTGGCTGTCGGACGCCTTCCGCGCCGCCGGGAACGCCGGCCTGGGACTCCAGATCGTCACCCCCGCGGGGACCCGCCTCTCCCCGGCGGTCCGCAACAGCCTGCCGGGCTGGCCCTCCCGCTGGGTGGTGCAGGACGACCGGGACGGCTACTACGACGGTCTGACCGGCGCGGTCCTCCAGTGGAGCAACGGCCTGTTCGCGACGGTCGAGTCACCGGAGGCGACCCCGGAGGACCCGCGCACACCCGTCGCCGCCTCCTTCCGGGAGGGCACCCAGGACACGGGCGAGCGCCAGCTGGCGATCTCCTTCCGCACCGTCCACCCGGCCGACGACCGGCTCGTTCTCGGCGGCGCCGTGGAAGCCGTCTGGCGGGACGTCACCGGTGAGCCGCCGGCGGGCTGGGGCACCGAGGAGCCGGCCAACCTCCCCTGGTCGCTGCGGCAGTTGACCGACGTGGCCCACGAGCGGGCGCCCGAGCCGACCTGGCTGGTGGTCGTCGGCACGCCGGAGCGGCCGGGCCTCGCGACGGTGCGCATCACCCGGACGAAGGGCGGCGTCGAGGAGGACGTGACGCTGGCCTTCGGCTACGGGCCGGGCGAGCAGATCCCGGCGGACGCCGTGGTCGCCGCCGCGGAGAGCCTCGCCACCCGGCACGACCTGCAGTCGATGCTGGTCCAGATCCGCCGGGCCCGCCGCGACCTGTCCGTCCCGGCCCACTTTGAAGGCCCCGGCGTGCCCTACGCGTTCGTGCTGGGCGCCGAGGAGGTACGCGAGATGCCGGGTGACCGGGCCCGCCGCACCCCGCTGCCCGAGGCGCCCCGGGAACTGGGCCCGAAGACCCGCCCGGCGCTGTACTACCCCTTCCGGGGCGACCCGTCGGACCTGTCGGGTTGGCAGGACTTCGAGCGCTTGATGAGGCACCTGAAGGGCAGCTAGAACCGAAGCCGACAGCGAAGGGCCCGCACTCTCCGACGAGTGCGGGCCCTTTGGCGCGTGCGGTCACGGGGGTCAGCCCACGGCTGCGGCGGGTCAGCCCACGGCCGCCTTCTCGCGCTCGCGCCGCTCGGCGCTCTGGCGCTCGCGGGCGAGTTCGGCCGCGTCCCGCTTGAAGGCCCACTCCATCTTCGGCTCCATCGCGAAGCGGAACACGCGCTGCACCGGCTTGGTGCACAGCACTGTCACGACGGCGGCCGCGAGCAGGGTCACGAGGATCTCACCGGTCGGCTTGTGCAGCCAGGCCGCCTCGAACCAGCCCTGGTAGTCGCCGGCCTTCACCAGGAAGCCGTGCAGCAGGTAGCCGTAGAGCGTGCCGGCGCCGAGGGCGGTGAACCACATGTGGCGGCGCGGCACCCAGGCGAAGAAGCACGCGGTCAGCACCAGGGAGCAGCCGAACAGCGCGAGCACCATGACCGGGCCGGTCCACCACGGGGCGCCCAGCTCCTGCGCGGAGTCGCGGTGGTAGAACCACGCGGTGTTCATGCGCGGCACCGCCCACCAGCTGACGGCCAGCGCCGCCGCGAAGACGGGCACCGAGGCGATCCGCACCGAGCGGCGGCGCACCATGTGGAAGTGCTCCGGCTTCATCTGCAGGCCCAGCACGAAGAACGGCAGGAACTGCAGGACGCGCTGGAGGTCGAGGTCGTCGCCGATGGAGGGGCTGATGGTCGCCAGCATGGCGAGGCCGAGCGCGAGCGGCAGCGGCCAGCGCGCCAGCTTCCAGATGGGCGTGGTCAGCCGCCACACGAACAGCGCGACCAGGAACCAGGTCAGGTACCAGGGGTCGAGGAGGCTGATCTCCTGGTGCGGATCGTTGTCGATCCACCGCTTGAAGAGCGGGTAGGCCGTCTCGAAGACGATGTACGGCACGGCGACGCCGGTGATCAGGCGCTTCAGCCGGTCGGGCCGCATGTCGAAACTGCGCGAGAAGTAGCCGGAGATGATGATGAACGCCGGCATGTGGAACGCGTAGACGACCTGGTACGCGGCCTCGAGTATCCGGCTGTCGCCCTTGAGCGGCTCCCAGGCGTGGCCCATGGCCACCAGCACGATCGCGAGGTACTTCGCGTTGTCGAAGAACGCGTCGCGCTGCTTGCCGTTCTGCTTCTTCTGCGGGCTCTGCGGCGAGCGAGGGCTCGGCACTCCGTCGGCCGACGACCGGGCCGGGGGGAGTGGCGCCTTGCGGTCGCCGTTCGGTCGCAGCGAGTTCGTCACAGACCCTCCCACCAGGAGCTCGGGGAGACGATCCGGGACCTCGCTGCGCTTGCGGGGGACGAGGCAGCGTGGAACATCTGAGGCACCCTAGCGTTCCCTGCGGCTATTCGTAAAACGCCGGACGTGATTCCTGGCTATTCGCTCTGGGTACCCCGGATTTCGGGTAGTTGACGTCGCGGCCGACGTGATGACCGACACAGGTACGCCAGTGGATTGTGCCCCTCAGGTGCGCCCCTCTTGTCATGACACTTCCGGACTAAGCAACGCATAAGACCAGCAGGCGACTCCGGTGGAATGTCCGCTTCCGCGGTCTTCGGGCCCTGTTCGCAGGGTGGTTGGTGAGGCTGTGGCAACAATTCGAAATAGCTGCGAACGCGTTGTGTGGAGACGGAAACGATTCCACCGAATTCCCTGTGCGGGTGGTCCGTCGAATTGCCGTACGAGTCCCCGCCGTCGGGCCCCGCACACCCGCGGCGCACGCGGCCGCCGGACGACAGTGGTGCGGTCGATGCGTCACCGGCCGCATAGCCCGGCCGCGTTGGTGGCACGATGGTTCTGGCGGGGGTGCGCGGGGTCGCATCGCCGGGCCGGGAGAGCGGACCGACCGAGGGTGTGATCAGTTGTGGCCATTTCACTGTCTGTGGTGCTGCTGTTGGCGATCATCCTTGTGGTGTTGCTGAGAGGCGGCTCCATCAAGGCGGGCCCGGCGATCGTGGCCATCCTCTTCGGCTTCTTCCTCGCCTCGACCGGCATGGCACCGTCCATCCAGCGGTTCCTCAACTCGATAGCGGAGACCATCAACTCCATCAGCTTCTGACGGCAGGGGTGCGCCCCCGTGCCGGGGAGCCCCGGCAGGGGCGGATACGCTCGCCCCGACCACAGGACGGTGCGTGACGGGGGGAACGTACGGGGATGGCGCTGCGCGACTCTGATCCCGCGGAGGTGGGCGGCTACCGCGTCGAGGACCGCCTCGGCTCCGGCGGCATGGGCGTGGTCTACCTGGCCCGCTCCGCCTCCGGTCGGCGCCTCGCGATCAAGGTGGTGCACGGCCAGTACGCCGACGACGACGAGTTCCGCACCCGCTTCCGCCGCGAGGTGGCCGCCGCCCGCCGGGTCAGCGGCGCCTTCACGGCCCCGGTCGTGGACGCGGACGCCGACGCCCCGCGCCCCTGGATGGCCACGCTCTACATACCGGGCGCCGACCTCGGCACCCACGTCCGCGAACACGGCCCGCTCCCGCTGCCCCGCCTGCGCGAAGTCGCCGCCGGGCTCACCGAGGCGCTGCGCGACATCCACCGCGCCGGAGTCGTCCACCGCGACCTGAAGCCGGCCAACGTGATGCTCGCCGAGGACGGCCCCCGCGTCATCGACTTCGGCATCTCCCGCGCCGCCGAGTTCGCCGCCTCCGACGCCCTCACCCAGACGGGCCGGGTCATGGGCACCCCGCCGTTCATGTCGCCGGAGCAGTTCGCCTCCCCGCAGGACGTCGGCCCGGCCGCCGACATCTTCTCCCTCGGCTCGGTCCTCACCTACGCCGCCACCCGCCGCGGCCCCTTCGACAGCCCGAGCCCGTACGAGACGGCCCTGCGCGTCGTCGAGGGCGAGCCGGACCTCTCCGGCGTCCCGGCCGAGCTGCTCCCCGTAGTCCGCCTCTGCCTGGAGAAGCACCGGAAGTCCCGCCCCACGGCGGACGACCTGTTCACCCTCCTCCGCGAGGGCGCACCTCCCACCGCCGCCCTGCCCCATCACACCCCGGGCACCCGGCGGCCCGACTTCGCACCGGCCGACCCCGCCCCGGCCCCTTGGCCGGACCCGCCCGCCACCGACCTGGACGCGGCCCCGCTCCGGCCACCGGCCGAGCGGGACACCGAACGGGAGGACCCGCGTCACCGGCCCGGCGCGACAGCCACGCAACGGAACGAACAGCCGGCCGACCCGGCCGGGACGCCGCTGGGCGACGGGGCCGGGGTGCCGCCGTACGACCCGTCCGGGACATCGCCGCTCAGGGCCGGGCGCCCGCGTCGCCGCGTCCCGCGCCGTCTGCTGCTCCTCCCGGCAGCGGTCATCACCGTCCTCACCGCGGTCATCGCAAGCGCCCTCACCATGACGCGCGACGGGAACCCCGCCTCCTCCGCCCCCTCCGGCAGCAGCGACCTCCCCGGGGGCTGGAAGCCCTGGGCGAACACCGCACCGGCCCCGGCGGGCAGCGAACGCGTCCTGGGCGGCCCCGACAGCACCCTCACGGGCTGCGCCGCCCTCGACCGGTCCCTGGTGTGCGCGGGCGCCGAACTGATGGCGACCCGCTTCGCCCTCGCCGACGGCCGCACCACCTGGTCCAGACCCGTCGACCCCACGCCGGAGGGCGGTTCCGGCGACGAGGGCGCGCTCATCGGGACCGGCGACGGCCGTGTCTACGCCTACGAGGCCGACGACCGCAACGCCCCGAACGGCCCGCGGACCACCTACCGGGTCCACGCCCTGGCCCCCGACACCGGCAAAATGCTCTGGCGGACACCCACCGGCACCGGCGAGAGCGCGTCCGTCCCCGACAGCACCCAGGGCGCGGCGGTGGCGGTCCCCGAGGGCGTCGTCACCTTCTACGGGGACCGGGGCGACCAGTACGCCCTGCTCGACGCCGACACCGGCGACGTCCGCTGGAAGCGGCCGAAGCCGGACCTCATGGACTGCCTGCTGCACGCCGCCGCCGGCCGCGCCTACCTCGTCTGCGTGACTCCCACGGACGAGGGGGAGACCGGCCGTACCACCGTCGCGCGCATCGACCCCGCCACCGGAAAGTCCCGCTGGACCGTCGGGGTCGAGGGCACCGCGTACCTGCTCGGCCAGCACGACGGGCGCCTGGTCCTCGCGGACACCCTCGACACCGACCGCCCGCTGACCCTGATCGACGTCGCCTCGCACGTGCTCACCGTGCGCCGGCTCGCCCGGCCCCGGCCCGCGGACGCTGAGGCACACCTGGTGCGCGGCACGCTGTACTTCACGACGGCGAGCGGAGGCATCCGCGCGGTGTCGCCGGACACCGGCCGGACCCTGTGGGAAGCGAACTCCTCCGTCGAGCAGCCGGGCCCCCCGGCCGCCTCCGCCACCCACGTGTACCTGGCGTCCCCCAGCGGCCGCCTCGCCGCCCTGAACGCGCGCACCGGCAAGCCGGAGGGCACCCGCCCCGGCCGCGACGACGGCGGCCGCGTCGACAGCATGTTCGCCACCGGAGGCGCCCGGCCCGTCCTCGTCGGCGACGCCCTCTACGTCCCGTACGGAGTCCGCTCCGTCTACACGGTCGACGCACGCGCCCTCACGACCCGCTGAGAACCAATCCGGGGCTCGTGATCAGGTAACCGGACTATCGGCGGTAGGGATCGTGCGCGGTCGGCAAGTGGCCGCTCGCTGCCCCGATTCCATAGGTCACTCGATCGCTCTGCGCCTGTAACCGCCGCTCCTGCTCTATGAGGAGCCCGTCGGCGTTCTCCGTCCTGCCGTTCCGTCGCCGCAGGAGCACGAAGATCAAAGCCAGCGCTGTCACCAGGAACAGGCCGAACAGGATGCCCAACTCGATCATGAGAGTCCCCCCAGCTGCCGCTGCCGGTACGCAACTGCATCCTTCCCTCCGGGCCCGGTCCTCAATGCAGCCCCTGGAAACACTCAGGGCCAGGTCGAGGAATGATCCTCTGACCTGGCCCTGAGCCGTGTGGAGCGGGCGACGGGAATCGAACCCGCGTAGCTAGTTTGGAAGATCGCGTATACGGGTGCGGCAGGACCTGGCGAGACGCTGAGCTGCACGTTCCTGACTCAATCACTGCGACTCCCCGCTGTTCCCCGTCTCGTGCCCTTGGTTCGGGCACGTGGAGGGCATGGATGCCCCTGTGCCGCTCTAACGCGATTTGGAGGTCTTCGAGGTTCGACGCCGAACTCGGCAGCCCTTGAGCGGGCGTTTAGAGCATACTTCTGGCATGTCGTTGCCTTTCAGTAAGTCGCAGATCACTCGTCTTGGTGAGCGACTGGTCAAGGCCGATGAGCCGAGTGATGCGGATCTTGCGGCACTGAGTGAGCTGCTACTGGGGTATGACGACACACTGGCCTCAGCTCTAGAGGTAGCTCGAAGCCTCGGGTTTGATCCCACGAGCAGGGTGAAGAACACAGGCACGATCTTGGAGAAGCTGACGAGACACGGTGGCTCGTGGCTTAAGAGCATCCAAGATCTAGCTGGTATGCGGATCGTCCTGGATGGTGGCAGAACAGCTCAAGACGATGCGGTTGAGCGGATTGTTCAAGCGTTCGGCTCGGCTCCGAGAGAAGCGAAGATCGTAGATCGCCGTGCTCAGCCGAGTCACGGCTATCGCGCGGTGCACGTGATCGTGTACCCGGACGGTGTCCCCGTCGAGGTCCAGGTCAGAACGCGGTGGCAGCATGAGTGGGCCGACATGTTCGAGAAGCTGGCTGACTTGATCGGACGAGGGATCCGATACGGGGAACCTCCTGTTCATTGGTGGGACAGCCTGGACCCTGCGCCTGCGAACGAGTCGCATCATCAGAGGAAGATCTATGATGCTTCGTACCGTCTTCGGGAAGCGATGGTCGTGAGTGCTGTCGCACTGAGCGACCTCATCGACGCGCTGGAGGCTTACGAGTCCTCTGGAGAGCAAGGGGAAGCTAATGAGGTGCGGCGGTTGTGGGGCGAGGTTCGCAAGGGCCTGGCCGACCTCCGTGAGCTCATGAGCGACATCACACCTGTCTCAGGGTGAGTGATCTTGGTAGCGTTGCCTCATGACTAACGTTCTCGTCGTCTATGACCGCTCGGCTGGTCATCTGCTGCATGAGCAGGAGTATGAGCGTCGGCGAGACGCCTTCATCGCTCGTTTTGAGGCTGAGAAGCGGTACCGCGATCATGCAAACATCGAGGTAGTTGTACTGAGTGCGAGGAGTCGTGCTGATCTGCTACAGACGCACGCTCGTTACTTCCTCAGTCTGGATGAACTTGCAGCTCGTATGGCCTGAGTAGCCAAGCAACCACCCCACCTCAACCCACCACTCACCCCAGCTCCCATCCCGTCTGCCGTCGACCCACACACCGTGGAGCGGGCGTGGTTCCTGGCGTCCAGGTGGAGCGCGCCACTGTACGAACGACCTGGACGCCAGGGGCCGCGTCTGCTCGGCTCTGCCTGGGTCGACGGCAGACGGGATGGGAGCTCCCCGCGCACGCCACTACTCCGGCCGGCACTCGCGGGCGCCCCCGCCATCTCGGAGCCTGAGCGCCCCCGCCGGAGGCATGCTTTGAGCGTTGCCCGCGCTCCGCGGTTCTCGACTCCTGACCCGGCCTGTTCACATGTGGGCGCGCGTCGGCGCAGCCCGGGCGGAGCGGGCCGAAGGCAGGAGCGGCGCCCGGAGCGGAGCCGGGAAGCGCGCCCGGCGGAGCGGAGCGCAGCCGGGGCTTGATGAGGTAGAGAAATCTGTAACAGCCGCGCCGCGTCACGCGTCGAAGTCGTACTCCAGGATGTACGAGGCGGCGTCGAGCGTCATCTCGTTGATCTCGACGGGGCGGCCCTCGTCCGCGAACGCGGTGCGGCAGATGAGGATCACGGGCGTGCCTGCGGAGATGCTCAACTGGTCCGCTTCAGCCTTCGTGGGCATGCGCGAGCGGATCTCTTCGCGGAAGTGCACTGGCTTGTAGCCGAGTTCGGCAAGACGTGCATAGGTTCCGCCTGGCCCGGTGTCCTCCTGCGTGATAGCCGACCCCGCCACCACTGACGTGGGGAGATAACTCGTCGCGAGCAGAACGGCCTTCCCGTCCAGGACGAACCGCCGCCGCCGCACGCACACGGTCTCCCCCTCGGCCAGGTCCAGGACCTGACCGACGCCTTCCGGGGCGGCCTCCTCGGACACCGTCACCTGATCGACCACAAGGGTGCGGTCCTCGATGTCGGCGGACCAGATGGATCGACCGCTGCCCCACTGCTCCTGGGCAAGTCGCTGGATGCCTCGGCGCCTCAGGGGGCGGAAGGATCGCACGAACACGCCGGCGCCCTTGCGGGACTCGGCGACGCCTTCGTCCTTGAGCACACTCAAGGCCTGGCGGGCAGTCATGCGTGCCACGCCATGCGCGGCCATCAGCTCGTTCTCCCCCGGAAGCCGATCACCGGGACCGTACTCACCCGACTGGATCGCCTCGCGCAGAGAGTCCGCGATCCGCTGGTACTTCGGCCGACGGTCGTCGTCGGTGTTGGTCATTCCGGAGCCTCCTTCCTGTCTTCTCTAGACAGCCTAGGTCATGTACGGGACGCCTGCCCTGTTGCGTGTAGCCCCAATGGACCTTCTGCAACCTCTCTAGACATCCTTCTTGACGTCTCTAGAGATGTTCGGTTCCATAGAGATGTCTAGAGAGGTCGCACACGGCGACCTCCCGAGCGCAAGGGATGCACTCATGCCGTCGTTCAAGATCGACACTTCGACCGCTGTGGTGTTCGTGGCGACCGCGCCGGAACCGAAGCTCGTGAACAAGAAGACCGGTGAGCGGGCCATGGACCGGGACAACCCCAACGTGGCTCTCTCGACCGTGGGTCTGCTGGTCTCCGACGAAGGAGAGGGGAACCTCTACCAGGTCACCGTTCCGGAGACGGGCCTGCCCGAGGGCCTTACCCCGGGAATGCCGGTGAGGGTCGTCGGCCTGCGGGCCCGTGACTGGGAGAACGAGTTCAACGGCCAGAAGCGCCACGGCATCTCGTTCCGCGCGGTCGCGATCACCCCGGCGGCCTGACCATGGCTGACCTCTCCGTCTGGCTGGAGCTGGGCACGGCGGCGGCCGGTGCCGGTGGACTCGGCTACGCGAAGGTCCGCGCCCCGCGCGTGTACTGGTCGCTGGTCGGTCTGCCGGTCACCTGGGGCCGGTTCACCTGGACGTACCGGTCGACGATGGAGGTCTGCGGGCTGACGGTTCAGCCGTCTCGCCTGCGGGCCTTCGTGGCTCGGAACGTCGCCCGCAGCGAGGTGCGGCCCGTGCCGCCCAAGGTCCGCCGGGTCCGCCCCACATCGACCGGGCTGACGGTCTCGCTCCGGCTCCCGGCTGGCCTGGAACCGGCTGACATCGCCGCGTCCTCCGAGCGACTCCGTCACGCCTGGGGCGTGCGATCGGTGACTGTGGCGGAGACCAAGCCGGGGTACGTCGAGCTGCGGATGACCGGTTACGACGTCCTCAACCGCGTCCGGCTCCCTCGCACGGCGCAGCCTCGTGACCTCGTGGTGCCGGTGGCCCTGCGGGAGGACGGGTCGGTGTTCGAGCGGGACTACCGCAAGGTCCCCATGGCCCTGACCCTGGGCGCGAACCAGTCCGGCAAGTCCATGTATCAGCGCAACCTGATCAAGGGTCTTGCCCGGCTGCCGGTTGGTCTGGTCGGCATCGACTGCAAGCGCGGTGTCGAGCAGAACCGCTACGCGCCCCGCCTGTCCGCCCTGGTCACGACCCCGGACGACGCCGCCAGCCTGCTGGATGCGCTGGTAGGGGAAATGGAAGAGCGCTTCGACCTGCTGGCCGATCACGGGGCCTCTGACCTGTGGGAACTCCCGCAGAAAGTGCGGCCGGTGCCACTCGTCGTCCTGGTCGACGAGGTGGCCGAGCTGTTCCTGGTGACCTCGAAGAAGGATGAGGAACGTCGGGACCGGTCGGTCATGCAGATGGTCCGGCTGGGTCAGATGGCTCGTGCGGTTGGGATCTTCCTGGAGGTCTGCGGGCAGCGCTTCGGCTCCGACCTCGGCAAGGGGGCGACCGCGCTGCGTGCCCAGCTCACGGGCCGCGTGGTGCACCGGGTCAACGACAAGCAGACGGCCGAGATGGGGTTGGGCGACATCGCCCCCGACGCCGTGATGGCTGCCACAACGATCGCCCCGGACCGCCCGGGCGTGGCCGTGGCCGGTGACACCTCTGGCGGTTGGTCTCGCATCCGCACCCCCGAGACGTCCTCCGAGGAAGTCGTGGCCGTGTGCCGCCAGTACGCCGACCTGACTCCGGTGCTGCCGTTCCTGGCTCCGTTCCGGCCGACCGTCCGCCCTGCCCCGGCGCCGGAGCATGCACCCCCACTGGTCAGCCCGGCGCCAGCCAGGGAGATGGGCACATGACCCGCTCCCTCCGCCCTGACGCTGTCCTGGTCCAGGCCGTCATCGCCGGGGCGCTGTCCTTCGCCCACCTCCACGACCTGGCCGCCGCTGCCGGACAGGACGGCTGGAAGGCCTGGGCCTACCCGGTCAGCGTCGACCTGCTCCTGGTCGCGGCCTGGCGCCGGTTGCGCACGGACGGCCCCTCCCGGCTGGCCTGGTGTTGGTTCCTGATCGCCCTGGTGGCCTCGCTCGGCGCCAACGTCGCTACCGCCGGGCTCCTCGACCTGGCCCACGTCCCGGCCTGGCTCCGGATCCTGGTCGCGGCCTGGCCCGCCTTGGCCTTCATGGGCGGGACCCTGCTCGCCCACTCACCCGCGCCCGACCCGGCCGAGGACCGTGCGCCGGTTCCGCCGGCACCCGCAGCCCCGGCACCCGAACCTGACAGCACGCCCGCTCCGGGCGATGAGACCGAGCAACTCTCCACGCCTGCTCCCACTCCGGCTCTGCCCCAAGCGTCTCCGGCGGTCCCTCCCGCCCTGGTCGACCACGCCCGGAAGATCGCCACCGACCACCGTGCCCGCACGGGGGCCGACATCGACTCCGCCACCCTGCGCGCCCGACTGGGTGTCCCCGAGTCGCTCGCCGATCAGATCGTCACCCAACTCGCCTGACGAACAAGGAGGTCCACCCATGGCACGTCCGAACCGCTTCTTCGACGTGATCCGCATCGGTCCCGTTGAGGTCGGCTCCTTCAACAACGGCCGGGGGCAGACCCGGCACGCCGCCGCCTGCACCGCGCCGAAGTGCGGGTTCTCCACCGAACACGGCAACCGGTCGGCGGCCGAACTCGCCGCCCGCACCCACCGCTGCCCCGCCTGAGGAGAGCTGACATGCGTCTGCCTGACGAACAGCTCCGCGCCGGGCACATCCCGGCCGACCTGTACCGGCAGCTCCCGCCCGGGACCGACATGCGCCGTGTCGTGATCGTCCAGGAAGCCCCGCGTTCCTACACCGGCCCCATCGTTCTGACCCTCGTGATCACCGTCGGATCCGTCGCGGTCCTGCTGGTGATCGCCTACGTCAGCCAGATCATCGCCGCTTCGATCGTCTCGGTCCTGTCGGCTTCCTGCGGCATCAGCTACACGATCAGCCGCACGTCCAAGCGCCGGAGGTCCTCACGCGCGCTGGGCAAGTAACGCCCCCCGGGGCGGCCTCAACCGCCAAGTATCCGCCGCCCCGGACGGCTCCACCTCTTCCAGATCTCTCGACCAGAAAGGGCCCACTCATCATGCCGCTTCACGCACCGAACCGTCCGGTCTGCCGTCATTGCGATGGCTTCTGTGTCGTCGCGATCACCACCGGTGGGCGGCACCGCGACGGTTCCCGCGTCCTCCTCCGCGTCGTCTGCCACGCCTGCCAGGGCACCGGCCACGCCGTCCCGGCCTCGATCGCTCGGGTCGGGAAGTGATCGCGTGACCGACACCGCCACGCTGGCGGGTCTCGACCCGGCCATCCTCTCCGACGTGCTGAGGGTGGCCGGGTCGGCCGACTTCGACCGCTGGCAAGAACAGATCAAGCGCACCGGCGGCTGCGCCGACCCGATCCGCCTCGTCGGAGCGACCAAGACCCTCGACCGCGCGACCGGCCAGGTCCTCCACGCGTACAGCACCGACCAGGAGCCGGGCGGCACGCTCCGCCTCGCCTGCGGCAATCGGCGCGCTTCCCGTTGCCCGGCCTGCGCCTGGACCTACGCCGGGGACACCTACCACCTCATCCGCGCCGGGCTCGTCGGTGACCCGAACAAGGGGACCCCACACACCGTCCGCGATCACCCCAGGGTCTTCGCCACCCTCACCGCCCCGTCCTTCGGCCCCGTGCACAACCGTCCCGGCAACCGGTCCTGCGTCTGCGGCACCCGTCACGCCGAGGACGCCCCCGAGCTGGGTACACCGCTCGACCCGGCGGCGTACGACTACGCGGGCGCCGTGCTGTGGAACAACCACGCCTCGGAGCTGTGGCGGTACTTCACGATCTACCTGCGCAGGGAGATCGCCAAGCGGGCCGGACTGACTCAGCAGGTCGCTCGGGAGCAGTCCCGGCTGTCTTTCGGCAAGGTCGCCGAGTACCAGAAGCGCGGGGCTGTCCACTTCCACGCGGTGATTCGCTTCGACGGGCCGGAGGGACCCGGCACCCCGCCCCCGTCCTGGGCGACGCTCGACCTGCTGACCGATTCGATCCGCGCCGCAGCTGCGCGAGTCGAGGTCGACGTGCCGCCTGTTGGTGACCAACCGGCCCGGACCCTGCGATGGGGCACGCAGCTCGACGTGCGCCCCATCAAGGCCTTCGACGAGGGCGAGGAGATCACCGAACAAGCCGTCGCGTCGTACCTCGCCAAGTACGCGACCAAGGCGGCTGAGACCACCGGCACCTTGGACCGGCGCATCGGCAACAAGGAAGCCGCGGTTCTCCTCGGTGTCCCCGACCACCCGCGCCGGTTGATCGAGGCCTGCCTCGATCTGCACCCGCTCTATCCGGATCGGAAGCTGCGGGACTGGGCCCACATGCTCGGCTTCCGGGGCCACTTCTCCACCAAGTCCCGCCGTTACTCCACCACCCTCGGCGCCCTGCGTCAGACCCGCGCCGACTACCGGGCCGCCCAGCAGCGCGCGGCCCTCGGCCTGCCCGACCCGGACGACTCCCCGGAGGCAACCACGCTGACCCTCGCCCACTGGACCTATGCCGGGCACGGCTACACACCCGGCGAGTCTTGGATCGCCGCCACCATCCGGCGCGACATCCGGCTGAACCGCGAAACAGCACGGGAAGCCCTCGCTGACCTGCGCCAGGAAGGAGAGCACGACCATGGATGAGCGGTACCTCAACGTCGACCAGGTCGCCGAGCTGCTCGGCACGACCGTGCGCTTCCCCCGGCGCCTCATCGAGGAGCGCCGCATCACCTATGTGAAAGTGGGCCGTCACGTCCGGATCCCCGAGAGCGCGGTTCGCGAGTTCATCAAGGCCAACACGGTGCAGCCGCGTCGGCGCGGTGCATTTCGGGGGGTGGCTGCCTGATGGCAGGGAAGCGCCGGCACTTCGGCCGGGTCCGCAAGCTCCCGTCCGGCCGCTACCAGGCTCGTTACCTCGGCCCCGATGGGCAGCTTCGGCCTGCGCCCCACACCTTCCGCACCAAGAAGGATGCGGACGACTGGCTTGCCGACAAGCAGACCGAGCTGCGGCGCGGTGACTGGCACGACCCGGACGCCGGGAAGGTGCCGTTCGGCCAGTACGCCGCTGCATGGATCAAGGAACGCGAGCTGACTGCCACGACTCGGCAGCTCTACGGCTCGCTCCTGCGGCACCACCTCGACCCCGCCTTCGGGCGTGTCAACGTCGTGGAGATCTCGCCCCCGCTCGTGCGGCGCTGGCGCGCTGACAAGCTCGCTTCCGGCACCGGCCCGACCACGGTTGCCAAGGCCTACGCCCTGCTGCGCGCGATCATGGGCACGGCTGTCGCCGACCAGATGATCAGGCGCAACCCGTGCACGATCAAGGGCGCCAGCACAGTGCACACGCCCGAACGGCCGACCGCCACTGTGCAGGAGGTCTACGACCTGGCCGACGCCATGCAGCCCCGATACCGGGCGCTCGTGCTGATGGCAGGCTTCCTAGGGCTGCGCTGGGGTGAGCTGATCGGGCTGCACCGCCGTGACATCGACCTCGACCACGGGGCCGTACGTGTCCGCCGGGCCGTCGCCGAGCTGTTCAACGGGAAGCGCGAGATCAAGGCACCCAAGAGCGCTGCGGGCAAGCGCACCGTGTCGATCCCAGCCGCGATCATCCCGGACATCCGTGACCATCTGGAGCGGTACGCCGAGCCCGGCGCCGACGGCCGGGTGTTCCTCGGCGCCAAGGGGGCGACTCCTCGCCGGAACCACTTCAACCGGCTGTGGCGCAAGGCGTGCAGCGATGCCGGGATCAAGGGCCTGCACTTCCATGATCTTCGGCACACGGGCAACACCCTGGCCGCCTCCACGGGGGCGAGTACGCGTGAGCTGATGGCGCGCATGGGCCACAGCACCGCCCGGGCCGCGCTGATCTATCAGCACGCGAGCGCTGCCCGTGACCGGCTGATCGCCGACGCCCTGAGCGACTTGGTCGACAAGGGCCGCAAGTCCAGGCGGAATCAAGATCCAGAGCCGGAGGGGCACGCGGGGGACACGCCGGACTGAACGCAGCCCCCGGAAACACTCAGGGCCAGGTCGAGGAATGATCCTCTGACCTGGCCCTGAGCCGTGTGGAGCGGGCGACGGGAATCGAACCCGCGTAGCTAGTTTGGAAGACTAGGGCTCTACCATTGAGCTACGCCCGCACAGCACGCGCCGCAGGTCGGAGCGACCGCGGCACTGAAGGCATCGTAGCGGGTCGGGCCCGCCCGACGCACACCGCATTTCCGGCCGCGGCCGACGCGGCACCGGCCCTGTGGAAATGCGGCGGCCACACCGCCTGTCGGCATGTACCCTACGTGTCGCACCAGACGGGGTGTGGCGCAGCTTGGTAGCGCGTCCGCTTTGGGAGCGGAAGGCCGTGGGTTCAAATCCCGCCACCCCGACCAGCCAGCCGATCATCTCGCGTGATCGTCTCCCGGTCACTCGCGTGATCGCCTTTTGGGCGGTGTAGTCGCTGCCGTTACTATGCAAGCTGCACGCCCGTGTGTCTCATCGTCTGAAGTCCTCCGGGCGGCGAAATCCGCCGGGCCGCTCTGGCCCCGGCAGAAACCAAGAAGTCAGCCACAAGGAGACCGAACCGTGAAGAGCGCCGTGGAGACCCTGAACCCGACTCGGGTTCGGCTCACTGTCGAGGTGCCCTTCGAGGAGCTCAAGGACAGCCTCGACGCGGCGTACAAGAAGATCAACCAGCAGGTCACGGTGAAGGGCTTCCGCAAGGGCAAGGTCCCGGCCCGGGTCATCGACCAGCGGTTCGGCCGCGGTGCCGTGCTGGAGGAGGCCGTCAACGACGCGCTTCCCAAGTTCTACACCGACGCGGTCAACGAGGCCGAGCTCAGCCCGCTGGGCCAGCCCGAGGTCGACATCACGGAGCTGAAGGACGGCGAGACGCTGAACTTCACCGCCGAGGTCGACATCCGCCCGGCCATCGAGATCCCGGACTTCTCCGGCATCGAGGTCGAGGTCGACGCGGTCGAGGTCACCGACGAGGACGTCGACAAGGCCGTCGAGGAGCTGCGCGAGCGCTTCGCCTCCACCGCCCCGGTCGAGCGCGCCGCCGAGGACGGCGACGTCGTGACGATCGACCTGGAGGCCAAGGTCGACGGCGAGGTCCTGGAGGACGGCGTCGCGAACGGCGTCTCCTACACCATCGGCTCCGGCGAGCTGCTGGACGGCATCGACGACGCCGTGAAGGGCCTGGAGGCCGGTGGCGAGGCCACCTTCACCTCCGAGCTCAAGGGCGGCTCGGCGGCCGGCAAGGAGGCCGAGGTCACCGTCAAGGTCACCCAGGTCGCCAAGCGTGAACTCCCCGAGCTGGACGACGAGTTCGCGCAGCTCGCCTCCGAGTTCGACACCCTCGAGGAGCTGCGCGCCGACAGCCGCAAGCGCCTGGAGAACATGAAGCAGTACGACCAGGCCACGCAGGCCCAGGAGCGCGTCCTGGAGAAGCTGCTGGAACTCGTCGAGGTGCCCGTCCCCGAGAAGCTGCTCGAGGACGAGATCAACACCCGCAAGCACAACCTGGAGCACCACCAGCTCGGCCAGATGGGCCTCGACCTCGCGAAGTACCTGGAGATCCAGGGCAAGAGCGAGGAGGAGTTCGAGACCGAGACCCGTGAGGCCGCGGTCAAGGGCATCAAGACCCAGTTCGTCCTCGACGAGCTGGTCAAGCAGGAGAAGCTGAACGTCAACCAGGAGGAGCTCACCGAGCACCTCATGCGCCGCGCGGCCTCCTCCGGCATGTCCCCCGACCAGTTCGCCCAGGCCGTCGTCGAGGGCGGCCAGGTTCCGCTCCTGGTCGGCGAGGTCGCCCGCGGCAAGGCCCTGGCCGTCGTGGTCGAGAAGGCCACGGTCAAGGACACCAACGGCGAGATCATCGACCTCGACGACGAAGAGGACGAGGAGACCACCGAGGCCTCCGCCGAGGAGACCCCGGCCGAGTCCGCCGAGGAGAAGACCGAGGGCTGAGCCCCGGCAGCGACGAGTTCCTGAGAAGGCCCTGGGGCACGCCCCAGGGCCTTCTTGCCACCAGCGGGGGCAGCGCACCCCCAGGGGCGCGGGGAACTGCGCGAGCAACCACGACGCACCCCGCATCCGCCCACGGCCCGAAACCGCCTCCGGCCCAGCCGCGCAGCGCTACGCCCCCGGCGAACACTCCCATCTCCGGGATTCCCCGAAGGGACCCGCGCGTTAGGGTCCATGAATACCAGGGCAGTGGAGTCTCCGATACGGCTCCCGCCCCGCAGGGAACACGTGAGACGGCCCGGCGCCGTCGTAAGACGAGCAGGTGGATACGTGACGAATCTGATGCCTTCAGCCGCCGGCGAGCCTTCCATCGGTGGTGGCCTCGGCGACCAGGTCTACAACCGGCTGCTCAACGAGCGGATCATCTTCCTCGGCCAGCCGGTCGACGACGACATCGCGAACAAGATCACCGCACAGCTGCTGCTCCTTGCCTCCGACCCGGACAAGGACATCTACCTGTACATCAACAGCCCCGGCGGTTCGATCACGGCCGGCATGGCGATCTACGACACCATGCAGTACATCAAGAACGACGTGGTGACGATCGCCATGGGCCTCGCGGCCTCGATGGGCCAGTTCCTGCTCAGCGCGGGCACCCCCGGCAAGCGCTTCGCGCTGCCGAACGCCGAGATCCTGATCCACCAGCCCTCCGCCGGTCTCGCCGGTTCGGCCTCGGACATCAAGATCCACGCCGAGCGGCTGCTGCACACCAAGAAGCGCATGGCCGAGCTCACCGCCCAGCACACGGGCCAGACGGTCGAGCAGATCACCCGCGACTCGGACCGCGACCGCTGGTTCGACGCCTTCGAGGCCAAGGAGTACGGCCTCATCGACGACGTGATCGCCACGGCCGCCGGCATGCCGGGCGGCGGCGGCACCGGGGCCTGAGAGGTCCCAGGAGGCTCCACGAGCCCCGTAGGACCCCGCCCGGGCCCCAGGAGGCCCGGGGTCGCCCCAGCAGCCCCAGCCGACCGCCTCAGCCCCTTTCAGGAGACACCGTGAACGCATTCCCCGGCAGTGGGATCTACGACCGTATGCAGGCCGTGCAGGACATGAACGCCTCGCAGGGCCGCTACACCGGCCCGCAGGCCGAGTCCCGCTACGTCATCCCGCGCTTCGTCGAGCGCACCTCCCAGGGCATCCGCGAGTACGACCCGTACGCGAAGCTCTTCGAGGAGCGCGTGATCTTCCTCGGCGTCCAGATCGACGACGCCTCCGCCAATGACGTCATGGCGCAGCTGCTGTGCCTGGAGTCGATGGACCCCGACCGGGACATCTCGGTCTACATCAACAGCCCCGGCGGCTCCTTCACGGCGCTCACGGCGATCTACGACACGATGCAGTACGTGAAGCCGGACATCCAGACGGTGTGCATGGGCCAGGCGGCCTCCGCCGCCGCCGTCCTGCTGGCCGCCGGCACGCCGGGCAAGCGCATGGCCCTGCCGAACGCCCGCGTGCTGATCCACCAGCCGTACAGCGAGACCGGCCGCGGCCAGGTCTCGGACCTGGAGATCGCCGCGAACGAGATCCTCCGGATGCGTACGCAGCTGGAGGAGATGCTGGCCAAGCACTCCACGCAGACGATCGAGAAGATCCGCGAGGACATCGAGCGCGACAAGATCCTCACGGCCGAGGACGCGCTGAGCTACGGCCTGATCGACCAGATCATCACCACCCGGAAGATGGACAACTCGAGCCTTCGCTGAGGCGAGAGGCTGTATCGTCTGCCGCCCCTTGGCACGGTTTGGCTCGGTTCACGTCAAAGCGAACCGCGCCAAGGGGGGCCCGAACGGGGGGCCCGGCAAGGTACCGTCGGACATAAGGCAGCACCAGGAGTCCGCTGGACGTCGACGTCCAGGAGTCTCCCAGGCGAAGGGGAAGCACACCGTGGCACGCATCGGTGACGGCGGCGATCTGCTCAAGTGCTCGTTCTGCGGCAAGAGCCAGAAGCAGGTCAAGAAGCTCATCGCAGGGCCCGGTGTGTACATCTGCGACGAGTGCATCGACCTCTGCAACGAGATCATCGAGGAAGAGCTGGCGGAGACCAGCGAGGTCCGCTGGGAGGAGCTCCCGAAGCCCCGCGAGATCTACGAGTTCCTCGAGGGGTACGTGGTCGGCCAGGAGGCCGCCAAGAAGGCCCTCTCGGTCGCGGTGTACAACCACTACAAACGCGTCCAGGCCGGTGAGAACGGCGGGGCGAACGGCCGTGACGACGCCATCGAGTTGGCGAAGTCCAACATCCTCCTCCTCGGCCCCACGGGCTCCGGAAAGACCCTCCTCGCGCAGACCCTCGCGCGCATGCTGAACGTCCCCTTCGCGATCGCCGACGCCACGGCCCTCACGGAGGCCGGCTACGTCGGCGAGGACGTCGAGAACATCCTGCTCAAGCTGATCCAGGCCGCCGACTACGACGTCAAGAAGGCCGAGACCGGGATCATCTACATCGACGAGATCGACAAGGTCGCGAGGAAGAGTGAAAACCCCTCCATCACGCGCGACGTGTCGGGCGAGGGCGTCCAGCAGGCCCTGCTGAAGATCCTGGAGGGCACCACGGCCTCGGTGCCGCCGCAGGGCGGCCGCAAGCACCCCCACCAGGAGTTCATCCAGATCGACACGACGAACGTGCTGTTCATCGTGGGCGGTGCCTTCGCCGGTCTGGAGAAGATCATCGAGGCCCGGGCAGGCGCCAAGGGCATCGGCTTCGGCGCGCAGATCCGCTCCAAGCGGGAGATGGAGTCCAAGGACCAGTTCCAGGAGGTCATGCCGGAGGACCTGGTCAAGTTCGGCATGATCCCCGAGTTCATCGGCCGCCTCCCCGTCATCACCTCCGTCCACAACCTGGACCGCGAGGCCCTGCTGCAGATCCTCGTCGAGCCGCGCAACGCGCTCGTCAAGCAGTACCAGCGCCTCTTCGAACTCGACGGCGTGGAGCTGGACTTCGAGCGCGAGGCGCTGGAGGCCATCGCCGACCAGGCCATCCTCCGCCAGACGGGCGCGCGCGGCCTGCGCGCCATCATGGAGGAAGTCCTCCAGGGCGTGATGTACGAGGTCCCGTCCCGCAAGGACGTCGCCCGGGTCGTCATCACGGCGGACGTCGTCCAGTCGAACGTCAACCCGACGCTGATCCCGCGGGACGCGCGCGGGCGCGGGCCGGGCGAGCAGAAGACGGCGTGACACCGCAGACGTGACACCCCGTACATGAAGGAAGGGCCCCGGTCGCCGACCGGGGCCCTTCGTCTTGTCCGGTTGTCCGGTGAGCGTCGTCAGGCCTTGACTCGGATCTCCGGGCGGAGCTTGGTGGTGATGTCGACAGCCGCGTCCTTGGTGGTGTCCTTGGTGGCGTCACCCGAGGAGACGACGGCGATCGTGCTGTAGTCGGCCCAGGCGCAGAACCAGTTGGTCTGCTCCTTCTTGGTCATCAGGTTCTGCCCCTTGAGCGCCTGGCACTTCATGACCGCGCCGTCGAGGTCGGCCTCCTCGGGCTCGCCGATCAGCTCGGTCTTGCCGCCGCTGCTGGAGGAGTCCTCCTCGGCCGACTTCTTGAAGTTGGCGAAGAAGGTGTCCAGGGCCGCCTCCGGGTCGGCGACCTCACCGTAGACACCGAAGAACTGCACGCTCTTGGCCGTCGCCAGCGTCGCGGCCGAGGACGGGTCCGAGGGGTCGTACTTGGTGGGGTCCACCGAGGAGTAGGAGCCCAGCACCGACTTGCCATTCTTGACGCCGCTCTTCTCCAGCTCCTTGGTGGAGTCGTCGCCGGCGGACGCCCCGTCCTTGGTCACGCGGTTGTACTCGCTCAGCACCTTCGCCGGCGTGGCCAGCTTGTGCGGCCCGTCGTCCTCCAGGGCTCCCGCTCCGCCGCCTCCGCCGATCACGAAGTACGCGCCCACACCGATCGCCGCGACGACCGCCACCGCGCCGATGATGATGCCGGTCTTCTTCTTGCCGCCGCCCGGAGCCGGGGGCTGGGGCGGCATGCCGTACGGGGCCTGGCCGTAGGGCGGCTGCGGCTGCTGGCCGTAGGGGCCCGGCTGGGGCGGGACGCCCTGCGGGGCCTGCTGCGGGTAGCCGTAGCCGGGCTGGGCCGGAGGGGCCTGCTGGGGGTAGCCGTAGCCGGGCTGGGGCGCCTGCGGCGGCTGGCCGTACGGGCCCGGCTGCTGCGACGGCTGGCCGTACGGCCCGGGCTGCTGGGGCTGCCCGCCGTACGGGCCCGGCTGGTTGTAGCTCATGTTCTGGGTTCCCCTCCAGATGCTTATGTGTTCCCGACATCCTGGCGCAGACCCGCCGTGTGCATGGCATCGGGGCCCCCGCCGTTACAAGACAAACGCGTTTCGGGACGGGGTCGTGACACCTCTAAACTGACCCCCGTGACCGAGAACGCTCAGCAGCAGCCACCAGCGCCCAGCACCGACCTGCCGACCCAGTACGCGCCGGCCGACGTAGAGGGGCCGCTGTACGAGCGCTGGGTAGAGCGGGGTTACTTCGAGGCGGACGAGAAGAGCGAGAAACCGCCGTACACCATCGTCATCCCGCCGCCGAACGTCACGGGCAGCCTGCACCTCGGGCACGCCTTCGAGCACACCCTCATCGACGCCCTGACCCGCCGTAAGCGGATGCAGGGCCACGAAACGCTGTGGCAGCCGGGCATGGACCACGCCGGCATCGCCACGCAGAACGTCGTCGAGCGCGAACTCGCCAAGGAGGGCAAGTCCCGCCACGACCTGGGCCGTGAGGCCTTCGTCGAGCGGGTCTGGCAGTGGAAGGGCGAGTCCGGCGGCCAGATCAGCGGCCAGATGCGGCGGTTGGGCGACGGCGTCGCCTGGTCGCGCGAGCGCTTCACGATGGACGAGGGCCTCTCCCAAGCCGTCCAGACCATCTTCAAGCGGCTCTACGACGACGAGCTGATCTACCGCGCCGAGCGCATCATCAACTGGTGCCCCCGGTGCCTGACCGCCATCTCGGACATCGAGGTCGAGTACCAGGACGACGACGGCGAGCTCGTCTCCATGAAGTACGGGGACGGGGACGACACCATCGTCGTCGCCACCACCCGTGCCGAGACGATGCTCGGTGACACGGCCGTCGCCGTCCACCCCGAGGACGAGCGCTACAAGCACCTGGTCGGCAAGCTGGTCAAGCTGCCGCTGACCGACCGTTCCATCCCGGTCGTGGCCGACGAGCACGTCGACCCCGAGTTCGGCACGGGTGCCGTCAAGGTCACCCCGGCGCACGACCCGAACGACTTCGAGATCGGCCAGCGGCACGACCTCCCGGCCCTGACGATCATGGACGAGCACGCCGTGATCACCGCCCACGGCCCCTTCCAGGGCCTGGACCGGCTGGAGGCCCGCTCGGCGATCGTCGCCGCGCTGCGCGCCGAGGGCCGGATCGTCGCCGAGAAGCGGCCCTACGTCCACTCCGTCGGCCACTGCTCGCGCTGCAAGACCACCATCGAGCCGCGCTTGTCCATGCAGTGGTGGGTCAAGGTCGGCCCGCTGGCCAAGGCCGCCGGCGACGCCGTCCGCGACGGCCGGGTCAAGATCCACCCGCAGGAGATGGAGAAGCGCTACTTCGACTGGGTCGACAACCTCCACGACTGGTGCATCTCGCGCCAGCTGTGGTGGGGGCACCGCATCCCGGTCTGGTACGGCCCGAACGGCGAGGTCGTCTGCGTCGGCCCCGACGAGGAGCCGCCGAGCGGCGAGGGCTGGCGTCAGGACACCGACGTCCTCGACACCTGGTTCTCCTCGGGCCTGTGGCCGTTCTCCACGCTCGGCTGGCCCGAGCAGACGGAGTCGCTCGCGAAGTTCTACCCGAACTCCGTCCTGGTCACCGGCTACGACATCCTCTTCTTCTGGGTCGCCCGGATGATGATGTTCGGCCTGTACGCGATGGACGGCACCCCGCCGTTCCACACCATCGCCCTGCACGGCATGGTCCGTGACCAGTTCGGCAAGAAGATGTCGAAGTCCTTCGGCAACGCGGTCAACCCGCTGGACTGGATGGACAAGTACGGCAGCGACGCCCTGCGTTTCACGCTCGCCCGGGGTGCCAACCCCGGTGTCGACGTCCCGATCGGCGAGGACTGGGTCCAGGGCTCCCGCAACTTCGCCAACAAGATCTGGAACGCCACGCGCTTCGCGTTGATGAACGGCGCGACGGTCGAGGGCCCGCTGCCCGAGCCGTCGCGGATGTCCTCGACGGACCGCTGGATCCTGTCCCGCCTGAACTCGGTCGTCGCCGAGGTCGACGCGTACTACGACGACTACCAGTTCGCGAAGCTGTCCGACTCCCTGTTCCACTTCGCGTGGGACGAGGTCTTCGACTGGTACGTCGAGCTGTCCAAGACGACGTTCCAGGCGGGCGGCGAGGCGGCCGAGGTCTCCAAGCGCGTCCTCGGCGAGGTCCTCGACGTCACGCTGAAGCTGCTGCACCCGGTGGTCCCGTTCGTCACCGAGACGCTGTGGACGACGCTGACCGGCGGTGAGTCGGTGGTCATCGCCGAGTGGCCGCAGGACAGCGGCTTCCGGGACGCCGACGCCGAGCGCGAGATCGAGAGCCTCCAGTCGGTCATCACCGAGGTCCGCCGCTTCCGCGCCGACCAGGGCCTCCAGCCCGGCCAGCGGGTCCCGGCCCGGCTGACCCTGGACGGCACGCCGTTCGCGCCGCACGAGGCGGCCATCCGGCAGCTGCTGCGCCTCCAGCCGGAGGGCGACGGCTTCACGGCCACGGCGACCCTCCCGGTCGCCGGCGCGGAGGTCGCCCTCGACCTCTCCGGCACGATCGACGTGGCGGCGGAGCGCAAGCGCCTCGCGAAGGACCTCGCGGCGGCCGAGAAGGAGAAGGCCCAGGCGAACGCGAAGCTCGGCAACGAGGCCTTCCTGTCGAAGGCCCCCGACCACGTCGTGGACAAGATCCGCACCCGCCTCACCAAGGCGGAGGAGGACATCGCCCGCATCCAGGCGCAGCTGGAACGCCTGCCGCAGGCGTAGCCCGTTCGTAGGGTTGTGGAGGCCCCGGTGCTGCTCAGCGCCGGGGCCTCACGTACGCGCTTTCAGGGGCGCGGGGCTGTTTCGATGTGCGGCTCCGCCGCGTGGGCGCGACAAGCCACGATGAACCCGCACGAACACGACGACGGAAACCACCCCGGACCGATGTCACCCCCGCTCCGTAGACTGGGCCCCGTGAGCGAGCTCCCTCCAGACCCCAACGCCGACGACCAGCCCGACCCCCTCGACTCCTTCGACGAGATCATCGCCGAGGAAACCACCCGCGACCCCGACCTCGCGGTCATCGAAGCCGGCAGCCGCACCCTGCGCACCCAGGGCGGCCCCCCGGAGGCCGGCATCCCCACCCGGCCCGCCGACCCCGAGGTGGACAAGGCGCTGCGCGAGGTCGAGGCGGAGCTCGCCACCCGCTGGGGCGAGACCAAGCTGGAGCCCTCCGTCAGCCGCATCGCCGCGCTGATGGACGTGCTGGGCGAGCCGCAGCGGTCATACCCGTCGATCCACATCACGGGCACCAACGGCAAGACCTCCACGGCCCGCATGATCGAGGCCCTGCTCGGCGCCTTCGAGCTGCGCACCGGCCGCTACACCTCGCCGCACGTGCAGTCGATCACCGAGCGCATCAGCCTCGACGGCGCCCCGATCTCACCCGAGCGGTTCATCGAGACGTACCAGGACATCAAGCCGTACGTGGAGATGGTCGACGCGGCGCAGGAGTACCGGCTGTCCTTCTTCGAGGTGCTCACCGGCATGGCGTACGCGGCCTTCGCCGACGCCCCCGCGGACGTCGCCGTCGTCGAGGTCGGCATGGGCGGCTCCTGGGACGCCACGAACGTGATCGACGGGGACGTCGCCGTCGTCACGCCCATCGACCTCGACCACACCGACCGGCTCGGCTCCACGCACGCCGAGATCGCCACGGAGAAGGCCGGCATCGTCAAGCAGGGCGCGACCGTCATCCTGGCGCAGCAGCCGGTCGAGGCGGCGCAGGTGCTGCTGAAGAAGGCCGTCGAGGTGGACGCGACCGTGGCCCGGGAGGGGCTGGAGTTCGGTGTCGTGGACCGGCAGGTGGCCGTCGGCGGGCAGCTGCTGACGCTGCGCGGTCTCGGCGGCGAGTACCCGGAGGTGTACCTGCCGCTGCACGGCGCGCACCAGGCGCACAACGCGGCCGTCGCGCTCGCCGCAGTCGAGGCGTTCTTCGGCGTCGGCGCGCACCGGCCCGACCCGCTGGACCTGGACACGGTCCGCAAGGCGTTCGCCGCCGTCGCCTCCCCGGGCCGACTGGAGGTCGTGCGCCGGTCGCCGACGGTCGTGCTGGACGCCGCCCACAACCCGGCGGGGGCCCGCGCGGCGGCCGAGGCGATCGGGGAGGCGTTCCAGTTCAGCCGCCTCATCGGTGTCGTCGGCGCGAGCGGCGACAAGAACGTGCGGGGGCTGCTGGAGGCCTTCGAGCCGGTGTTCGCCGAGGTCGTCGTCACGCAGAACTCCAGCCACCGCGCGATGGACGCCGACGAGCTCGCCGGCATCGCGGTGGAGGTGTTCGGCGAGGAGCGCGTCCAGGTCGAGCCGCGGCTGCCCGACGCGCTGGAGGCCGCGATCACGCTGGCCGAGGAGGAGGGCGAGTTCGCGGGCGGCGGCGTACTCGTCACCGGTTCCGTCATCACCGTCGGCGAGGCCCGACTGTTGCTGGGGAAGGGCTGAGATCCCGTGCGTACGCTCTGTTCTTCGACGCTGATCGGCGAGTTCTTCATCATCGGCTTCGCCGGGCTGGTCGCCATGAAGGACCCGGACCTGTCCATGACGACCGTGTGGACGGTCAGCGGCGTCGCGATGTTCCTGTGCCTGGTGCTGTGCGGACTGGTGACGCGCCCGGGCGGGGTCGCGCTCGGCTGGGCGCTGCAGATCGCGCTCATCGCGTCGGGTTTCGCCGTGCCCATGATGTTCTTCCTGGGCGTGGTGTTCGCGGCCCTGTGGTGGGCGTCGGTGCACTACGGGCGGAAGGTGGACCAGGCGAAGGCGAGATTCGCGGCGCAGGCCGGCTCCTCCACACCTGACGCTGCGTAACAAGCGGCCCGACACGCCGGGTAATCTCGTCCCACCCGCACAACCTTGACTCATAAGGAGCCCGTCGTGAGCCAGCGCACCCTCGTCCTCCTCAAGCCCGACGCCGTCCGTCGCGGCCTGACCGGCGAGATCATCAGCCGCATCGAGCGCAAGGCGGGCTGGGCGATCACCGCGCTGGAGCTGCGCACCCTGGACCAGGACACGCTGGAGCAGCACTACGGCGAGCACAAGGGCAAGCCCTTCTACGAGCCGCTGGTGGAGTTCATGGCCTCCGGCCCGGTCGTGGCGTTGATCGTCGAGGGTGAGCGGGTCATCGAGGGGCTGCGCCAGCTGGCCGGGCCGACCGACCCGATCGCCGCCGCGCCCGGCTCCATCCGCGGCGACTACGGCGTGATCGTCCGGGAGAACCTGATCCACGCCTCCGACTCCGAGGAGTCCGCCGAGCGTGAGGTGAAGATCTTCTTCCCGGGTCGCGCCTAAGCGGCGAACGACGAGTGAAGTCTGGGAGCACCGCTCCCAGACTTTTCTGGCATATGCGTGGCGATCGAGGGAACGATGCTCCCCGAACGCCCGTCTCCACAAGCGAACCCGCACAGCATCTGCTGACAATGGCGGAGACCCTCCCGCAGTGTTCGCGAAGGCGCGTCTACCATGGAAGCCTTCACGTCACAGCACCCACCTTTGCCTACCTGAAAAGCCCTCAAAAGCTAGTGGGAAGGCCAGACGAATCCTGATGGGGAACTCAATGTCGTTCATCGGCCGTGACATGGCTGTCGACCTCGGGACCGCCAACACGCTGGTGTACGTCAGGGGTCGCGGGATCGTACTCAACGAGCCGTCCGTCGTCGCGATCAACACCAACACCGGTGGCATCCTCGCGGTCGGCGCCGAAGCGAAGAAGATGATCGGGCGCACACCCGGCAACATCGTTGCCGTTCGTCCGCTGAAGGACGGCGTGATCGCCGACTTCGAGATCACCGAGCGGATGCTCCGCTACTTCATCCTGAAGATCCACAAGCGGCGGTATCTGGCTCGTCCGCGGGTCGTCGTCTGTGTGCCCTCGGGCATCACGGGCGTCGAGCGCCGGGCCGTCATCGAGGCGTCGTCCCAGGCCGGCGCCCGCCAGGTGCACATCATCGAGGAGCCCATGGCCGCGGCCATCGGCTCCGGCCTGCCGGTCCACGAGGCCACGGGCAACATGGTGGTCGACATCGGCGGCGGCACGACGGAGGTCGCGGTCATCTCCCTCGGCGGCATCGTCACCGCCCAGTCCATCCGCGTCGCGGGCGACGAACTGGACAACGCGATCATCCAGCACATCAAGAAGGAGTACTCACTCCTGCTGGGTGAGCGGACGGCCGAGCAGATCAAGATCACGATCGGTTCGGCGTACGACCTCGACTCCGACGAGCACACCGAAATCCGCGGCCGGGACCTGGTCTCCGGGCTGCCGAAGACCGTCGTCATCTCCGCGGCCGAGGTCCGCAAGGCGATCGAGGAGCCGGTCAACGCCATCGTCGACGCCGTCAAGACGACCCTCGACAAGTGCCCGCCGGAGCTGTCCGGCGACATCATGGACCGAGGAATCGTTCTGACCGGCGGCGGAGCGCTGCTGCGGGGTCTGGACGAGCGGCTGCGCCGGGAGACCGGCATGCCGATCCACATCGCCGAGGACCCCCTGGACAGCGTGGCGCTCGGGTCCGGCAAGTGCGTCGAGGAGTTCGAGGCGCTCCAGCAGGTGCTGGACGCCCAGCCGCGCAGATGACGTAACTCTTCGATTCCGCCGTACGGGACGATCTCCTCTCGTACGGCGGATCGTTGATATAGCTGCATAAGCTCCCACAAAGCAGCCCCTCGGGTTTCCCTGGGGCTTCCCGAATTCCGATGAGGAAGGCACGGCCGCCGCACGTGAGGGACACACGAGAGAGCCGGCTGCTCCTGGTGCTGCTGATCGCCATCGCGTTCGCGTTGATCACGGTGGACATCCGCGGTGGGGAGGATTCGCCCGTCGACGGTGCCCGGCAGGCCGCGGCCACGGTCTTCGGCCCGATCGAGAGCGGTGTGTCGGCCGCGGTCGACCCGGTCGGCAACGCGGTCTCCGCCATCCGAGACTCCGGCGAGCGGCACGACCGGCTCGCCGTGCTGGAGGAGGAGAACGCGGCCCTGAAGGCGCGGCTCGGCAGCGACGACCGCAGCCGCAGCCGCCTCAAGCAGCTCGACAAGATGCTGAAGGTCTCCGGGCAGGGCCAGTACGGCATCAAGGGTGCCGAGGTCATCGCCATAGGAGCGGCGCAGGGCTTCTCCTGGACCATCACCATCGACGTCGGCGCCAACGACGGCATCAAGCGCGACATGACCGTCCTGAACGGGGACGGGCTGGTCGGCCGGGTCACCACGGTCGGGCCCGACACCGCGACGGTCCTCCTCGCCAGCGACCCCGACTTCACGGTCGGCACCCGGATGGAGGCCAGCGACGAACTGGGCTTCGCCTCCGGGCAGGGCGACCGCCCGCTGCGCGTCGAACTCCTCAACGGCAAGGCCGAGGTGAAGAAGGGCGACCGCCTCGTCACCTTCGGCTCGCAGGCCGACCGGCCCTTCGTGCCCGGCGTGCCCGTCGGCGTGGTCTCCCGCGTCGACCCCTCCGGCGGCGGCCTGACCCGCACGCTGTACGTCACGCCGTACGCGAGCTTCACCAAGCTCGACATCGTCGGCGTCGTCGTCGAGGCCCCGAAGAAGGACCCGCGTGACACGGTGCTCCCGCCCAAGCCCAAGCCCACCCCGAGGCCGACGGTGACGGTGACCGTGACGCCGTCCGCCGAGGCACCCGCAGACGGCCAGAACCAGCAAGAGCAGTAGGAGCTGTCACCCCATGCGCGTCAACCGGATCCTGCTCTCGTCCGCCCTGGTCGTCGTCGCCCTGGTGATCCAGGTGAGCGTCCTCGCCCGCCTCCATCTGCCGGGCGCGGTGCCCGACCTGATGCTGCTGACCGTCCTCGGCCTCGCGCTGGTCTACGGGCACGTCGGCGGCGCCCTCGTCGGCTTCGGCGCGGGCCTGCTCGCCGACCTGGCCCCGCCCGCCGACCACGCCGCGGGGCGGTACGCCCTGGTGCTGTGCGTCATCGGCTACCTCGCCGGCCTGGTCAAGCCGGAGACGGGCCAGCTGAAGTCCGCCACCGGCCCCATGGTCGTGGTGGTCGCCGCCGCCATCGGCTCCACCCTGCTGTACGCCGGCGTCGGCGCCCTCGTCGGCGACACCGCCGCCCGCCATGTCGGCCTGGGCAGCCTGCTGTTCACGGCCGCCCTGTACGACCTGCTGCTCGCCCCGTTCGTCGTGCCGGGGATCATGGCCCTGGCCCGGCGCGCCGAGAACGATCCGCTCGCCGAGACCGGCTCCGCCGCCAAGGCCACGGACATCTCCTCCGGCTGGCTCTCCGGCGGCACCGGCCTGAAGATCGGCAGCCAGCGCAACGGCCTGCGGGTGAAGGCGGCCCGGGCCCGGATGGCGCGGGCCGGGCGCATCAAGGGGGTCAAGCGGCTGTGAACACGGGGAAGTTCACCCGAACGGATCGGTCCGGTCGGAACGCCGGCTCATGGGCCGGCCGTTCACCACTCGTCACCGCCCGTCGATCACCCGTCGTCATCACTCATCCGAACGCGCACTGAGAGGGGGAGGCAGCCGCAGTGACCAACATTCCCGAGACCGGCAGGAACCCACGGGTCCAGATCCGGCTCGTCGTCATCCAGGTCCTCGTCCTCTCCCTGCTCCTCACCCTGGGCGGACGCCTGTGGTACCTCCAGATCCGTGAGGGCGCCGCCTACGCCAAGGAGGCCTCCGGGAACCACGTCCAGCAGGTCGTCCAGCCGGCCGTCCGCGGCTCGATCCTGGACGCACGGGGAGTGGCCCTCGCCGACAACGAGACGCGACTGGTCGTCTCCGCGTCCCGCACCGACCTGCTGAAAATGCCGGACGACGGCAAGGACGTCCTCACCAAGCTCGCCGGAGTCCTGGGCATGACCCCCAAGGAGGTCATGGAGAAGGTCCGGCTGTGCGACGCCGAAACCCCCCAGCCCTGCTGGAACGGCTCGCCCTACCAGCCCATCCCCATCACCGACGAGGCCACCCCCAAGCAGGCCCTGCAGATCCGCGAGCGCGCCGAGGACTTCCCCGGCATCACCGCCGAGCCGCAGGCCGTGCGCCGCTACCCGAGCCCGGGCAAGGCCAACACCGCCCAGGTCCTCGGCTACCTCTCGCCGGTCACCGACGAGGAGATCAAGCAGGCGCAGAACACCAACTCGCCCTACCTGCGCTCCGACCAGGTCGGCCGCTCGGGCCTGGAGCGCCAGTACGACAAGCAGCTGCGCGGCAAGGCCGGCGTCACCCGCTACGAGGTCGACAACCTCGGCCGCGTCATCGGCCAGGCCGAGGCCGACCCGGCCCACCCCGGCGACAACCTCGTCACCAGCATCGACGCCCGCGTCCAGCGCATCGCCGAGTACCAGCTGAACGAGGCGATGAAGGAGGCCCGCAAGCAGCACGACCGGAACACCGGCACCAACTACAAGGCGGACTCCGGCGCCGTCGTCGTCATGGAGGCCAAGACCGGCCGCGTCGTCGCCATGGCCTCGAACCCGACCTACGACCCGAACGCCTGGGTGGGCGGCATCTCCGCCAAGGACTACGCGCGGCTCACCGGCAAGAAGTCCAACTACCCGCTGCTCAACCGCGCGATCCAGGGCCAGTCGGCACCCGGCTCCATCTTCAAGGTGATCCCGACGGCCGCCGCGGTCAACGCCGGCTACTCCTTCAACGGCCCCTACCAGTGCTCCAGCTCGTACTCCATCGGCGGCCAGGTCTTCAAGAACTTCGAGTCCAAGGGATACGGCCCGATCAGCCTCGGCCGCGCCCTGGAGGTCTCCTGCGACACGGTCTTCTACCGGCTCTCCCACGAGGAGTGGAAGAAGGACGGCGGCACCAAGCCGAAGAAGAACGCCAACGACTGGTTCTACAAGACCGCCCACCAGTTCGGCCTCGGCAAGGAGACCGGCATCGACCTGCCCAACGAGGTCACCGGCCGCGTCCCCGACCGCAAGTGGAAGCTCGACTACTGGAAGGCCAACAAGGACGCCTGGTGCCGCACCGGCAAGCGCAACGGCAGCTACGCCGAGAAGATCGCCTACGAGAACTGCCTCGAAGGCAACCGCATGCGCGCCGGTGACTCCGTCAACTACTCCATCGGCCAGGGCGACACGCTCGTCACGCCCATCCAGATGGCCACCATCTACGCCGCCATCTCCAACGGCGGCACGATGTACACCCCCTCGGTCGGCAAGGCCGTCATCAGCGCCGACGGCAAGACGGTCACGCCGATCAAGCCCCAGGTGCACGGCAAGCTGCCGATGAGCCAGAAGACGCGCAACGAGATAAGCGATGCCCTCGCGGGAGTCGCCACCCGCGGTACGGCCGCCTGGAGGTTCGGCGGCTGGCCGCAGGACAAGATCCCGATGCACGCCAAGACGGGTACGGCCGAGGTCTACGGCAAGCAGACGACCTCCTGGTTCGCCACGTACACCAAGGACTACTCGATCGTCATGACGATCTCCCAGGGCGGTACGGGCTCCGGCGCCTCGGGCCCCGCCGTCCGCAACATCTACAACGCGCTGTACGGCGTGTCCCCGGACGGTGACATCGACTCCAAGAAGGCGCTGCTGCCCACACCGGAGAAGGCCCTGCCGAAGGTCAAGACGGACGGCACCATCGCCTCCCCGAAGATCTCCAAGGACCCGGCCAAGGACCAGCAGGCCAAGGAGAAGGACCCGAACGCCCCGGCCGACCCCCTCCAGCCGGCGACGGCGCCCCCGCCGACCCCGGAGAACCGTGACACCCGAAGGCGGCGGCGCCGCCGGGGAAGCCGGAGGTTGACGACATGACCGGCGGTGTGAACAGCTTCCAGGTCTCCGGCTACGGGCCCGAGCGCACCGGCTGGATGCGGCTCCTCGCCCGTGACTCGGTCACGCGGCGGCTCGACTGGCCGATCCTGCTGTCGGCGACGGCCCTGTCGCTGCTCGGCACGCTCCTCGTCTACTCGGCGACCCGCAACCGCACGGAGCTCAACCAGGGCGACCCGTACTACTTCCTCGTCCGGCACCTGCTGAACACCGGCATCGGCCTCGCCCTGATGGCCGGCACGATCTGGCTCGGCCACCGCGCCCTGCGCACGGCCGTGCCGATCCTCTACGGCGTCTCGGTCCTGCTGATCCTGCTGGTGCTCACGCCCCTCGGCTCCACCATCAACGGCGCCCACTCCTGGATCAAGCTCCCGGGCGGCTTCTCCCTCCAGCCCTCGGAGTTCGTGAAGGTCACGATCATCCTGGGCATGGCGATGCTGCTGGCGGCCCGGGTCGACGCGGGCGACAAGCAGTACCCCGACCACCGCACGGTCGTGCAGGCGCTGGGCCTGGCCGCCGTGCCCATGCTGATCGTGATGCTCATGCCCGACCTCGGGTCGGTCATGGTCATGGTCATCATCGTGCTCGGCGTCCTGCTGGCCTCCGGCGCCACCAACCGGTGGGTGTTCGGCCTGCTCGGCGCGGGCGCCATCGGCGCCGTCACCGTCTGGCAGCTCGGCGTGCTCGACGACTACCAGATCGCCCGCTTCGCCGCCTTCGCCAACCCCGAACTCGACCCGGCGGGCGTCGGCTACAACACCAACCAGGCCCGCATCGCCATCGGCTCCGGCGGACTCACCGGCGCCGGCCTCTTCCACGGCTCGCAGACCACCGGCCAGTTCGTCCCCGAGCAGCAGACGGACTTCGTCTTCACCGTGGCGGGGGAGGAACTCGGCTTCCTCGGCGGCGGCCTGATCATCCTGCTGCTCGGCATCGTCCTGTGGCGGGCCTGCCGGATCGCCCGGGAGACCAGCGACCTGTACGGCACGATCGTGGCCGCCGGCATCGTCGCCTGGTTCGCCTTCCAGACGTTCGAGAACATCGGCATGACCCTCGGCATCATGCCGGTCACCGGCCTGCCGCTGCCGTTCGTGTCGTACGGCGGTTCCTCGATGTTCGCCGTGTGGATAGCGGTCGGACTGTTGCAGTCGATCCGGGTGCAGAGACCGATGTCGGCGTGAACACCGGGCGGGGCGGCCCCCTGCCGCCCCGCCGTCCGGCCGACTAGATTCGGTTCATGGCGGACACCAAGCGTGAGATCGAGCGGAAGTACGAGTCGAAGGACAGCGGGCTCCCGGACCTGACCGGTGTCGCCGGGGTCGCGGACGTCGTCGACAAGGGCGTCGCCCACCTCGACGCCACCTACCACGACACCACCGACGAACGCCTCGCCGCCTCCTCCGTCACCCTGCGCCGCCGCACCGGCGGCTCCGACGCGGGCTGGCACCTGAAGTTCCCCGTCGCCCCGGGCGTCCGCGACGAGATCCACGCCCCGCTGTCCGACACCCTGCCCGACGACCTCGCCGGACTGATCCGCTCCCGGGTCCGCGACAGCGAGCTCCTGCCCCTGGTCCGGCTCCGCTCCGACCGGGACATACGCCACCTCGTGGACGCCGACGGCCGGCTGCTCGCAGAGGTCAGCGTCGACGCCGTGCACGCCGAGCGGCTGACGGCCGGCGGCGGCGAGGCGCAGTGGACCGAGATCGAGGTGGAACTCGCCGACGGGGGCGACCCGGCCTTCCTCGACCAGGTGGACAAGCGGCTGCGCAAGGCGGGCGTACGACCGTCGACATCGCCGTCGAAGCTCGCACGCGCCCTCGCGGAGACCGCACCCGGCAAGCGGCAAGCGTCCGCCTCAGCGGGGGACGCGGTGACCGCCGGAGACCACGTGCTCGCCTACCTGCGCGCACAGCGGGACGCCCTCGTCGAACTCGACCCGGCCGTCCGCCGCGACGTCGAGGACTCCGTGCACCGCATGCGTGTGGCCACCCGCCGGCTGCGCAGCACCCTCAAGTCGTTCGGCGAGGTCCTCGACCGGACCGTCACCGACCCCGTCGCCGACGAGCTGAAGTGGCTGGCCGGCGAGCTCGGCCTGGACCGCGACCGCGAGGTGCTGACCGAGCGCCTGACGACGGCCGTCGACGAGGTGCCCGCGACCCTCGTCCGCGGCCCGGTCCGGCAGCGGCTGAGTACCTGGTCCGGCACCGAGCACGGCGGGGCGCGCGGCCGGCTCCTGGGCGTCCTGGACTCCCGCCGCCACCTCGCCCTGCTCGACACCCTGGACGCGCTGATCGCCCACCCGCCGCTGCGGAAGGCGGCCGGAAAGAAGCCCGGCAAGACGATCGCCAAGGCCGTGCGGAAGGACTTCCGCAAGGTCACCGGGCTGGTCGAGCAGGCTCTGGAACTGGAACCCGGCACCGACCGGGACGTCGCCCTGCACGAGGCCCGCAAGAAGGCCAAGCGCACCCGCTACGCCGCCGAGGCCGCCGCCCCCGCCCTCGGCAAGCCGGCCACGACCATGGTCAAGTCCATGAAGGCGCTGCAGAACCTGCTGGGCGAGCACCAGGACAGCGTCATGGCCCGGCAGGCCCTGCGCGAGCTGTCCGCCGTCGCCCACGCGGCGGGGGAGAGCGCCTTCACCTACGGCCTGCTCCACGAGCGCGAGGAGCAGCGGGCCGTGCGCGTGGAGGCCGAGCTGCCCGGGTTCTGGGACGGGATCAGGAGCGGGGCGAAGGCCCTGTGATCCCCGGGGCGTACGGAGGGGTGCCGCGGGCGCGTTAGTCTGGATGGTCACCCCTGTCAGCACACGAAGGTTCCGTGAGATGCCTGCCGAAGCCGCCGAGTCTGTGTTCCCGCAGCTCGAAGCTCTGCTCCCGCATGTGCAGAAGCCGATCCAGTACGTCGGCGGAGAGCTCAACTCCACGGTCAAGGACTGGGACTCCTGCGATGTCCGCTGGGCGCTCATGTACCCGGACGCGTACGAGGTCGGCCTGCCCAACCAGGGCGTCATGATCCTCTACGAGGTACTGAACGAACAGCAGGGCGTGCTCGCCGAGCGCACCTACAGCGTGTGGCCGGACCTGGAGGAGCTGATGCGCAAGCACGGCGTCCCGCAGTTCACGGTCGACAGCCACCGGCCGGTGAAGGCGTTCGACGTGCTCGGACTCTCCTTCTCCACGGAGCTCGGCTACACGAACATGCTGGCCGCCCTGGACCTGTCCGGCATCCCGCTGGAGGCCAAGGACCGCGGCCTGGACGACCCGATCGTCATGGCCGGCGGTCACGCCGCGTTCAACCCCGAGCCGATCGCGGACTTCATCGACTGCGCGGTGATCGGCGACGGCGAGCAGGCCGTCCTGGAGGTCACCGCGATCATCCGCGCCTGGAAGGCGGAGGGCCGCCCCGGCGGCCGCGAGGAGCTGCTGTTCCGCCTGGCCAGGACGGGCGGGGTGTACGTTCCCGGCTTCTACGACGTCGAGTACCTGCCGGACGGCCGGATCGCCCGGGTCGTACCGAACCGCAGCGGCGTGCCGTGGCGCGTGTCCAAGCACACGGTCATGGACCTGGACGAGTGGCCGTACCCCAAGCAGCCCCTCGTCCCGCTGGCCGAGACGGTCCACGAGCGCATGTCGGTGGAGATCTTCCGCGGCTGCACGCGCGGCTGCCGCTTCTGCCAGGCCGGCATGATCACCCGCCCGGTCCGCGAGCGCTCCATCACGGGCATCGGCGACATGGTCGAGCAGGGCCTGAAGGCGACCGGCTTCGAGGAGGTCGGCCTGCTCTCGCTGTCGTCCGCGGACCACAGCGAGATCGGCGACATCGCCAAGGGCCTCGCGGACCGCTACGAGGACGACAAGATCGGCCTGTCGCTGCCGTCGACCCGGGTGGACGCCTTCAACATCGACCTGGCGAACGAACTGACCAGGAACGGCCGCCGCTCGGGCCTCACCTTCGCCCCCGAGGGCGGCTCGGAACGCATCCGCAAGGTCATCAACAAGATGGTCTCGGAAGAGGACCTGATCCGCACGGTCGCGACGGCGTACGGCAACGGCTGGCGGCAGGTGAAGCTGTACTTCATGTGCGGCCTGCCGACGGAGACCGACGACGACGTCCTCCAGATCGCCGACATGGCGACGAAGGTCATCGCCAAGGGCCGCGAGGTGTCCAAGTCCAACGACATCCGCTGCACGGTCTCGATCGGCGGCTTCGTCCCCAAGCCGCACACGCCCTTCCAGTGGGCGCCGCAGCTGTCCGCCGAGGAGACGGACGCCCGCCTGGCCAAGCTCCGCGACAAGATCCGCGGCGACAAGAAGTACGGCCGCTCCATCGGCTTCCGCTACCACGACGGCAAGCCCGGCATCGTCGAGGGCCTGCTCTCCCGCGGCGACCGCCGCATCGGCGCGGTCATCCGCGCGGTCTACGACGACGGCGGCCGCTTCGACGGCTGGCGCGAGCACTTCTCCTACGACCGCTGGATGGCGTGCGCCGACAAGGCCCTGGAGCCGTTCGGCGTGGACGTCGACTGGTACACCACCCGCGAGCGCACCTACGAGGAGGTCCTCCCCTGGGACCACCTCGACTCCGGCCTCGACAAGGACTGGCTCTGGGAGGACTGGCAGGACGCCCTCGACGAGACGGAGGTCGAGGACTGCCGGTGGACGCCGTGCTTCGATTGCGGGGTGTGTCCGCAGATGGACACCCACATCCAGATCGGCCCGACGGGCAAGAAGCTCCTGCCCCTGACCGTCAAGAACGCGGCGCCGGCGCCGAGCGGGCACGCGCACTGAAGTGACGTCACCTGAGCCCCCTCCGCCCTGGAGGGGGCTCAGTGCTGCCTCCGCAAGACCCTTCAGACCGAGAGGTGAGAGGCGGGCCCCTGGGGGGACCCGCTGTAGAGGCCGGTTCGGTGACGCTCCCCCGGGGGGCCGGCCCGGCCAGGTTCCCCCAGTTCGGAATGTGTGCTGGGGGAGCCGCTGTGGGAGGGGCGGGGTCAGTCGAGGCGTCCGTGCTCGCAGACCTTCCGGGCGACCTCCCGGAGCTTGATGTTGTGTTCCTGGGAGAAGCGGCGCAGCACGTCGAAGGCCTGGTCCTCGGTGAGGCGGTGGCTGCCCATGAGAATGCCCATGGCCTCTCCGATGACGTGGCGTGTGGCGATGGCCTGCTCCATCTGGGCGTGACTGCGGGCGCTGGAGAAGGCGACGGCCGCGTGCGAGGCCAGCAGCCAGCCGGCGGTCTCGCTGTCCTCGGTGAAGGAGCCGGGGCGGCGGGAGTAGAGGTCGAGCGCGCCGAAGTCCTCGTCCTCGGTGAACAGCAGGAAGCCCATCATGCTGCCTACTCCCAGGTCGCGGGCCCGGGAGGCGTACGCGGGCCAGCGCGGCTGGTCCTGGGTGAAGTCGGCGATGCGGAAGACGCGCTCCTTGGTGCCGCTGCGTGCCGCGTCGAAGCAGGGGCCCTCGCCCAGGTGTTCCTGGAGCCGGTCGCTCTCGACGACCAGGTCGTGGGTCGGGGCGACGGTCTCCACCCGTTTGCCGTGCAGCAGGAGGATGCCGGCCGCCTCGCATCCCGGCACGAGTGCGACGGCCGAGGCGGTGATGCGGTCGAGTGTGGCGCCGACCGTGTCCTGTGCGAGCAGGTCACGCGCCATGGATGCCATCTCCCGTGCGAACACGCGCCAGTCCACTGTGGTCCTCCCTGGGCCGCTTGTGGCGTGTCTTCTGCCCACGGTGCCACGTCCTGCACACCCGGGCCCGGGGACGCCCGGGCTGGGAGCGCCTGCTGGGGGATCGGCCGATTTCGCAGGTGGGCCGGGCGGGCCTGTGCGGTACGGGATCCGGACGGGCCGTTGAGGCGTCTACGACGGTATGGATCTGGAGAAAACGCCCCGCGAGGGTGCCGAGTCGCGGGGCGATCTGCGCAAGCCGCCGGGGGAACCGCCGGTGCGGCGGGAGCCGGAGGTGCCGGAGGGGTGTCTCGCCGTCGCGATCCGGGTCCCGGTGCGGATCGTCGTGCTCGTGCTGGTGGTCCCCGTGCGGATGGTGTGGGACGCGCTCGTGGTCGCCGCGCGGTGCCTGAACGACGTGCTGGTGCGGCCGCTCGGGCGGGCGCTGCTGTGGCTCGGGCGGGCCGTGTTCGTCTGGCCGTTCGTGGGGCTGTGGCGGTACGTCGTCGTTCCGGTGGGCCAGGTCCTCGGGTGGCTCGGGAACGTCCTCGTCGTCGTGCCTCTGGTGTGGCTGTACCGGTACGTCCTGACGCCGGTGGGACACGCCATCGCCTGGGTGGGGCGGGGGGTCGGTGCCGCTCTCGGCCGGGTGTACGCGCACGTGCTCACGCCCGCCGGGCACGCCGTGATGTGGGTCCTGAGGGGGCTCGGCGCCGTGCTCGCCGCGCTCGGGATCGGCGTGTACACGGCCGTGGCGTGGCTCGCGCGGTACCTCGTCGTCGTGCCCGCCCTGTGGCTGTACACCTGGGTGCTCACGCCCGTCGGGCGCGCGCTGGTCTGGTGCGGCAAGGGGCTGGTGTGGCTGGTGGGCATGGTCGTCACCGGCATCGGCACGGCCCTTTACTGGATCGCCCGGGTCCTGTTCGTCCTGCCCGCCCTCGCTCTCTGGCGCTGGGTCCTCACGCCGGTCGGACGTGTCCTGGCCGTCGTCGGACGGGAGATCCTGGACGCCCTCGGACACGCCTGGCGGATCGCCGGGCACATCTCGCTCGCCGTCGGGCGGTTCCTCGGCACCCTCTTCCGGTGGATCTTCGTGGAGCCGGTGCGGTGGGTGTACCGCAGCGTGCTCACGCCGGTCGGACACGTCGTACGGGACACCGTCCTGCGGCCCGCCGCCGAGGCCGCCCGCACTGTGGGACGGGCCACCCGGCAGGCCCTGGCCGCCGCCCGGGAGACCGTGCGGCAGGCGCGTGCCGACGTGCGGCGGATGCTCTTCGGCGGGCCCGGTCACCCGCGGCCGCTCGACCGGAGGGAACCTTCGGGCCGCGAGGCACGTACTCTTGGTAGCAGTACGACCGCTCTCACGAAGGACTGAACGACACTGGGCAAGCGACAGCCCGAAGGCCCGCCGCCCGCACCCGCGGTGCAGCGCATCCGACTGCGCTACACCAAGCGCGGCCGCCTCCGGTTCACCAGCCACCGTGACTTCCAGCGCGCCTTCGAGCGTGCGTTGCGCCGTGCCGAGGTGCCGATGGCCTACTCGGCGGGCTTCACACCGCACCCGAAGGTGTCGTACGCCAATGCCGCACCCACCGGCACGGGCAGTGAGGCGGAGTACCTGGAGATCGCGCTCACCGCGCCGCGCGACCCGGAGCAGCTCAGGAACCTTCTCGACGAGTCGCTGCCCGCCGGGCTCGACATCGTCGAGGCGGTCGAGGCCCGCACCTCGGGCCTCGCCGACCGGCTGACCGCTTCCGTCTGGGAGCTGCGGCTGGACGGCGTGTCGCAGGAGGAGGCCCGCCGAGCGGTGGACGCCTTCAACGCGGCCGAGACGGTCGAGGTCCAGCGCCTCGCCAAGAACGGCGTCCGCACTTTCGACGCCCGCTCCGCCGTCGTGAGCCTGGAGTGCCGTGACCTCTCGGAAACGCACAGTTCGCAGGCTGATAGGCCGACCGACCAGCCCTGTGCGATACTGCGGCTGGTTGTTCGGCACGTGACGCCTGCCGTACGACCCGACGACGTCCTGTCCGGTCTCCGCGCCGTGGCCGACCTGGCGCCGCCGGTCCCCGCAGCGGTGACCAGGCTGGCGCAGGGGCTGTTCGATGAAGAGACCGGCACGGTGACCGACCCGCTCGCGCCTGACCGCGAGGCAGCTCCGGCCCACTCAACGGCCGAACCGACTGCCGCCGCGACGGCGCCGGCGTAAGGAAGGTCCCGCGTAGGGACGGACGTCGTAGCGTCGCCCTCGGACTCGGGAGCCACCTGGGTCGGGCAGCGCACCGACCAGAAGACTTTCGCCAGGCCGTACGCATTCGGCGTACGGAACCGGCGAGACAGGACACAGAGAGCTCCCGTGCGGCGCCCGCGCCCCGGACGGCGGCGAACGCGCACAGCGCGAGCCGCGGACGTCACCGGCATCGCCGGACCAGGCGCGGCGCCCGGGAGCCTGACGGGAGAACAGCCCGCATGCTCGAACCGACCGAACCCACAGAGTCCTCGCAGGGCTCCGAACAGAACACCCCCAGCGACACCCTGCCGCCCCGCCGGCGGCGCCGTGCCGCGTCCCGCCCGGCCGGTCCGCCCGCCGGTGCCTCGTCCGACGCGCCGGTGGAGACGGTCGCGCCGGCCATACCGGCCGCCGAGCCCGGTGAACTCGCGGCCGGCCTCGTCGAGACCGACGAGGCCGAGGAAGCCGCCCCGGAGGAGGCCGTCGCAGAGGTGGCCGAGGCCTCCGAGGCCGCGGCGAGTGCCGAGGCCAATGAGCCTGCCGAGGCCGTAGCCGAACAGGCCGAGCAGGCCGAGCCCGCCGGCCGCAAGCGGCGCCGTGTGGTGCGCCGGGCCTCCGCGCCCGCCGGCGCCCCGGCCGCCGCCGCGGAAGCCGCCGAGACCGTGGTGCCCGCCGCGGCTCCGGCCGCCCCCGAGGCGTCGGAGCAGGCCGAGGCCCCCGCCCCTGCCGAGGCTCCCGCCGCGGTGTCCGAGGACGCCGCTCCCCGGCGTACGCGGCGACGCGCGACGCGCACGGTGACCTCGCCCGCCGTTGCTCCGGCCGAGGCGGAGACGGAGACGGCGCAGACCGCGCCGAGCGGCACCGAGCCCGCTGCCGCCGCCGAAAGCACCGAAGCCGCCGCCGAAGCGGCCGCCGCCGAGGACGCGGCTCCGCGCCGGACTCGCCGGCGTGCCTCGCGCAAGGTGTCCGCGCCCGCCGGAGCGCCCGTGGACGCGCCCGAAAGGAGCGCCGACGAGGCGAAGGCGGCCGCCGTGACGGAGACCCCCGCCGAGGCCGGTGCCACCGAGGCCGCGCCCGCGTCCCCGGCGCCCGCCGAGGCCGCTGCCGCCGAGGCCCCCGCCGAAGACGCCCCCGCCGCTGGGACCGCCGAGACGGCCGGTGCCGCCGAGCCCGCCGAGCCTGCCGAGGGAGCCGCACCCCGTCGGCGCCGGCGGGTCGTCCGCAGGGCCGCCGGCGGTTTCGCCGAGCCGGCCCAGCCCGCCCAGCCCGCGCAGCGACCCTCGCGCGCCGCCGGTGCGACCGCCGGTGAGAGTGAGCCGTCGGCGCGTCCGGCGCGGCCCGCCGTCGCGCTGTTCCAGGCGCCCGTCTTCACCGAGCCCCAGTTCCAGACCCCGGAGCGGGCCGCCGCCGCTGCCGCCGCCGAGGCGGCCGAGACGGAGGAGCCCGAGGAGATCGCCCAGGCCGAGGACGTCCGCGAGGAGCAGCCGTCCGGGTCGCGTCGCCGTCGCCGCCGCCGGGGTGCCGGCGAGGAGTCCGAGGCCCAGGCCGTCGAGGCTCCCGCCGCCGCGACCGCCCTCGACGAGACGGACGAGGAGGCCGAGGACTCCGCCGAGGACCAGGCCGAGGCCGACGACCAGGAGGAGTCCGAGGGGACCGGCTCGCGCCGCCGCCGTCGCCGGGGCGGCCGCCGCCGTCGGCGTGGCGAGTCCGCCGAGTCCGACGCCGAGGCCGGCGAGACCACGGACGCCGAGTCCGAGCAGGTCGCCGCCGCCCAGGCCGCGCAGGACGCCGAGGACACCGCCGAGCAGACCGAGGAGGACCGGGAGGAGGCCGACGAGGCCGACGACCGTGACGAGTCGGCCGGAGGCGGCTCCAGCAGCAGCCGCAGGCGCCGTCGCCGCCGTCGCCGTGCCGGTGACACCGCCGCCGACGCCGAGCCCTCCGACGACGACCCGGAGCGCACGGTCGTCAAGGTCCGCGAGCCCCGCCCGAAGGCCGAACCCTCCGACGAGGTGCAGTCCATCAAGGGCTCGACCCGTCTGGAGGCCAAGAAGCAGCGCCGCCGCGAGGGCCGCGAGCAGGGCCGCCGCCGGGTGCCGATCATCACCGAGGCCGAGTTCCTCGCCCGGCGCGAGGCCGTCGAGCGCGTGATGGTCGTCCGGCAGAACGGCGACCGTACGCAGATCGGCGTCCTGGAGGACGGCGTGCTCGTCGAGCACTACGTCAACAAGGAGCAGTCGACCTCGTACGTCGGCAACGTCTACCTCGGCAAGGTGCAGAACGTGCTGCCGTCGATGGAGGCCGCCTTCATCGACATCGGCAAGGGCCGCAACGCCGTGCTGTACGCCGGTGAGGTCAACTTCGAGGCGCTCGGCATGGCCAACGGGCCGCGGCGCATCGAGTCCGCCCTGAAGTCCGGGCAGTCCGTGCTCGTCCAGGTGACGAAGGACCCCATCGGGCACAAGGGCGCCCGTCTGACCAGCCAGGTCTCCCTGCCGGGCCGCTACCTCGTGTACGTGCCCGAGGGCTCCATGACCGGCATCAGCCGCAAGCTGCCCGACACCGAGCGGGCCCGGCTGAAGACCATCCTCAAGAAGATCGTCCCCGAGGACGCGGGCGTCATCGTGCGCACCGCCGCCGAGGGCGCGAGCGAGGACGAGCTGCGCCGGGACGTCGAGCGGCTGCAGCAGCAGTGGGAGGACATCCAGAAGAAGTCCAAGAACGGCAACGCGCCGACGCTGCTGTACGGCGAGCCGGACATGACCGTCCGGGTCGTGCGCGACATCTTCAACGAGGACTTCTCCAAGGTCGTCGTCAGCGGCGACGACGCCTGGTCGACGATCCACGGGTACGTCTCGCACGTGGCCCCGGACCTCGCCGAGCGGCTGCAGAAGTGGACCAGCGAGGTCGACGTCTTCGCCACGTACCGGATCGACGAGCAGCTCGCCAAGGCCCTGGACCGCAAGGTCTGGCTGCCCAGCGGCGGCTCGCTGGTGATCGACCGGACCGAGGCGATGGTCGTCGTCGACGTCAACACCGGCAAGTTCACCGGCCAGGGCGGCAACCTCGAGGAGACCGTCACCAGGAACAACCTGGAGGCGGCCGAGGAGATCGTGCGCCAGCTGCGGCTGCGCGACCTCGGCGGCATCATCGTCATCGACTTCATCGACATGGTGCTGGAGTCCAACCGGGACCTGGTGCTGCGGCGCCTGCTGGAGTGCCTGGGCCGGGACCGCACGAAGCACCAGGTCGCCGAGGTGACCTCGCTGGGCCTCGTGCAGATGACCCGCAAGCGGGTGGGCCAGGGCCTGCTGGAGTCCTTCTCCGAGACCTGCGTCCACTGCAACGGTCGCGGTGTCATCGTGCACATGGAGCAGCCGACCTCCGTCGGGGGCGGCGGCAAGCGCAAGAAGCGGGCGCGTGCCGGCGCCGCCGAGCAGCCGCACGTCCACGAGGCCGCCGTCGAGACCGCCGAGCAGGAGGCCGAGACCGAGGCCGAGGTCGGCGCCGAGATCGCCGAGCCGATCGCGCTGCCCGAGCCGGCCTTCGAGCCGGACGAGGAGCTGTACAGCAGCGCCGCCGAGGCGGAGGCCGCGGCCACCCGCGGTCGGTCGCGGCGCCGGGCGAGCCGTCGGGCGTCCGCTCCGGCGGGCTCGCCGCGCGGTGAGGCCGCCGAGCAGCGCAAGGACAAGGCCGAGCAGGTCCAGGGCAAGCCTGAGCAGGTCCAGAGCAAGGCCGGCCAGGCCGAGGCCGAGGTTCCGACGGCTCAGGACGTCACGGCCGCGCAGGAGGTCGCCCGCCCGGTGCAGCCGGAGCCGGCCGCCGAGGCGCAGGCCGAGCCGGTGGCCGTGGAGGACCCGGTGGTCGAGGCGGCGCAGGCCGAGCAGCCCGGGCAGTCCGAGCAGGTGGCCGTGGCCGAGGAGGCCGCGCCGAAGGGCCGCACGCGGCGGCGGGCCACCCGCAAGGTGTCCGCTCCGGCCGGCTCGCCGGCGGGGGCCGAGGCGGCCGTGGTGACGGTCGCCGAGACCGCGCCCGCGGTGGCGGAGAGCGCCCCCGCGGCGTCCGAGGCCCCGCAGGCGACCGAGCAGGCCGAGCAGGCCGAGGCGCCCGCCGAGAGCGCCGCCCCGGCCCGCCCGCGCCGCCGTGCCGTGCGCAAGTCCACCGCGCCCACCGCGTCCGATGAGGCGGCCGTCGTGGTCGTCCCGTCGGCTGCCGCGGAGGAGCCGGCGCAGGCCGCCGACGCGGGCGAGTCCGGTGAGGCGACCGAGGAGCCGGCCCCGGCCAAGAAGACGGCCCGCAAGACGGCCAAGAAGGCCACGGCGAAGAAGGCCGCCACCAAGAAGACCACGGCGAGCAAGACCGCGGCGAAGAAGACCGCGGCCAAGAAGACGACGGCCAAGAAGGCGGCGAAGACCACCAAGACGGCCGCCAAGAAGACCACGTCCAAGAAGACCGCGGCGGCCGAGCAGACGCTCTCCTCCGTCTCGGCCTCCACCGACGAGGACTGACCCGTACGGCGCCTGTGCGTCCGGAGTGACCGGACGCACAGGCGGGCGGCCCGGCTCGGTTTGACCCTCTTGGCCGCGGCCCCGTAACCTTGACCGTCGGCGTGTCGACTGACGCGTCACATCCCCGTAAACCTCATCCTCCGGGCGCCGGGCGCCCAGGAGAGGCCGCCCGCTGTGTCGGGCGGCTGGCCTGCGGGGGTGCCGTTTCCCGAGCGAGAGAGTGAGTTCCGCGTGTACGCCATCGTGCGCAGCGGTGGTCGCCAGCACAAGGTTGCTGTCGGCGACATCGTTGAGGTTGACAAGATTTCCACTGCCAAGGTTGGCGACACGGTCGAGCTCTCGACCCTGCTCGTTGTCGACGGCGACGCCGTGACCAGCGACCCGTGGGTGCTGGCCGGCATCAAGGTCCAGGCCGAGGTCGTGGACCACCACAAGGGGCAGAAGATCGACATTCTGCGCTACAAGAACAAGACCGGTTACCGCCGTCGCCAGGGCCACCGCCAGCAGTACACGGCGATCAAGGTCACCGAGATCCCCACGGCTGCGAAGTAAGGGACTGAGGAGAAATGGCACACAAGAAGGGCGCATCGTCCACTCGGAACGGTCGCGACTCCAATGCCCAGCGGCTCGGCGTGAAGCGCTTCGGCGGTCAGGTCGTCAACGCTGGTGAGATCCTGGTCCGTCAGCGCGGCACCCACTTCCACCCGGGTGCGGGCGTCGGCCGTGGCGGCGACGACACGCTGTTCGCGCTGCAGGCCGGTTCGGTGCAGTTCGGCACCCACCGTGGCCGCAAGGTCGTGAACATCGTTCCGGTCGCCTGATCGGACACTCTCGCGAGGCGGACCTCACTTCCCGTTGCGGGAAGGCGGGTCCGCCTTTCGCTTGTTGAACAAGTACATCTCGTTGAACAAGTAAATCTCGTACGTACTTCTGGAGGCACCCACCATGACCACCTTCGTGGACCGCGTCGAGCTGCACGTCGCCGCGGGTAACGGAGGCCACGGCTGTGCCTCCGTCCACCGTGAGAAGTTCAAGCCGCTGGGCGGCCCGGACGGCGGCAACGGCGGTCGCGGCGGGGACGTGATCCTCACCGTCGACCAGTCCGTCACCACGCTGCTCGACTACCACCACTCCCCGCACCGCAAGGCCACCAACGGCAAGCCCGGCGAGGGCGGCAACCGTTTCGGCAAGGACGGTCAGGACCTGGTCCTGGCGGTGCCGGACGGCACGGTCGTGCTGGACAAGGCGGGCAACGTCCTCGCGGACCTGGTCGGGCACGGCACGTCCTTCGTGGCCGCGCAGGGCGGCCGGGGCGGCCTCGGCAACGCGGCGCTGGCCTCCGCGCGGCGCAAGGCGCCCGGCTTCGCGCTGCTCGGCGAGCCGGGGGACGTCCGGGACGTCGTCCTGGAGCTGAAGACGGTCGCCGACGTCGCGCTCGTCGGCTACCCGAGCGCCGGCAAGTCGTCCCTGATCTCGGTGCTGAGCGCCGCCAAGCCGAAGATCGCCGACTACCCCTTCACCACGCTCGTGCCCAACCTCGGCGTCGTCACGGCCGGTTCGACGGTCTACACGATCGCCGACGTGCCCGGGCTGATCCCGGGAGCCAGCCAGGGCAAGGGCCTCGGGCTCGAGTTCCTGCGGCACGTGGAGCGGTGCAGCGTGCTCGTGCACGTCCTGGACACCGCCACGCTGGAGTCCGACCGCGACCCGGTCTCCGACCTCGACGTCATCGAGGAGGAGCTGCGGCAGTACGGCGGGCTCGACAACCGTCCGCGGATCGTCGTCCTGAACAAGATCGACGTACCGGACGGCAAGGACCTGGCCGACATGGTGCGCCCCGACCTGGAGGCCCGCGGGTACCGCGTGTTCGAGGTGTCGGCCGTGGCGCACATGGGGCTGAAGGAGCTGTCGTACGCGCTCGCGGAGCTCGTGGCGCAGGCGCGGGCCGCGAAGCCGAAGGAAGAGGCCACGCGGATCGTCATCCGGCCCAAGGCCGTGGACGACACCGGCTTCACCGTGACCCGCGAGGCCGACGGGCTGTTCCGGGTGCGCGGCGAGAAGCCCGAGCGGTGGGTGCGGCAGACCGACTTCAACAACGACGAGGCGGTCGGCTACCTGGCCGACCGGCTCAACCGGCTCGGGGTCGAGGAAGAGCTCGTGAAGGCGGGTGCCCGGGGCGGCGACGGCGTCGCCATCGGCCCCGAGGAGAACGCGGTCGTCTTCGACTGGGAGCCGTCCCTGACGGCCGGGGCGGAGATGCTCGGCCGGCGCGGTGAGGACCACCGGTTCGAAGGGGCGCGGCCGGCCGCGCAGCGCCGCAAGGACCGGCAGGCCGAGCGGGACGAGGCGCAGCGGGAGTTCGACGACTTCGAGCCGTTCTGAGCGTCCCGGGTTAACGGGAAGCAAACGCGCAACGGACTTCGGGGCAACCAAGTCGCCGTGCGGTGAGTCGTACTGGGCGGCGCTGAGCGGATCTTGTTCCGCTTGGCGCGGCAACTGCCCAGCGGATCATCGGAGTTCACGTGCCCCAGTCCATGAGCAAGCGCAGGCTCGGCCGAACGGTCGCGGCGGCCGTCGCCGTCGTCGCGGCCGTCACCACCCCGGTGGTCGCGCACGCCGAGCCCGCCGCCGCGTCCACCGCGGCGAAGCTCCACGACGACTTCAACGGCGACGGCCACCCCGACCTCGCGGTGGCCGCCCCGAGCGCGACCGTCGGCGGCAAGGCGGGAGCCGGTTACGTCGCCATCGTCTACGGCTCCGCGAACGGGCTGAACGTCACCACGCGGCAGGTCCTCAGCCAGAGCACGGCCGGTGTGCCCGGCAGCCCCGAGACCGACGACGCCTTCGGCAGCGCGCTCACCACCGCCGATCTCGACCGCGACGGGTACGCGGACCTGGTCGTCGGCGTGGGCCGGGAGGACACCGCCGACGGCGGCGCCGAGTCCGGGCTCGTCGAGGTCCTGTGGGGCGGCCCGAAGGGCTTGTCCGGCGGTGCCGTCCTGGCCACCGGGAAGGCCTACGACGGGCTCGGCGCCCAGGGGCGGCTGACCGTCGGCGACGTGAACGGCGACGGTGCCGAGGACCTGGTGACCGTGGAGAACCAGTTCAACCTGCGCGTGCTGAACGGCCCGTTCTCCCGCGACGGTTCCTCGGACGCCGGCGAGCAGATCGTGCGGGACGAGTTCGACAGCCGCGTCCTCGACCTGGCCGCCGGTGACATCAACGGCGACGGGATCACCGACGTCGCCGCCACCGAGAACGACGGCGACGAGTACGACGCCCGCCGGGTCGTGTACTGGCCGGGCGGCAGGCAGGGGCTCTCCCCGTACACCACCGTGCGGGGCGACGACGGCTACCGGCTCCAGGGCGGCGAGAACCTCGACATCGGGGACATCGACCGGGACGGCTACGACGACATCGTGGTCGGTCGGGCCGTCGACGGGTACGACAGCGACCTCGACACCCCCGCGGCCAAGGGCGGGCGGATCACCTGGATACCGGGCGGCGCGGACGGGGCCGACGGCACCAGGGCCAGGTACCTCAACCAGGACAGCCCCGGCGTGCCCGGCTCCGCCGAGCGCGGCGACGGCTTCGGGACGGACGTCCAGGTCGCCGACGTCACCGGCGACGGCCACCCGGACGTGGTGACCGGCCTGCCCGGCGAGGACCTGGGCACCGCGTCCGGCGCGGGCGCGGTCGTCGTCCTGCGCGGCACCGCGGACGGGCTCACCGGCAGTGGGGCCCAGGTGGTCACGCAGAACACGCCCAACGTGCCGGGCGCCGCCGAGACGGCCGACGCGTTCGGCAAGGCCGTGCACCTCGCGGACGCGAACGGCGACGGCCTGGCCGACCTGGCCGCCGGCGCGCCGGGGGAGAACGGCAACGCCGGGTCCGTCTGGTACTTCAGGTCCGGCCCCACGACCGTCGTGAGCCCCAACGGCACCACGGCCTTCGGCAACACGCTCCTCGGTACGACCGCCTCAGGTGCCCGGCTGGGCACCGGTTTCGCTTACTGATCACCCGTCAGACCCGCCCCGGTAAAGGCTTGTTCCAGCGCTGGCGGCGGGTCTCCTTTTGTCTGCTTAGTTGTCATGTACGTGAACCCCGGCGTTCAGCGGGCGGACCGCCCGCGAGCGTGAAGCTTCCCAGTGTCCAAGTGGCCAGCGAGGTAAGGGAGTCAGCCGATGACCGGAGCAGTATCCCCCGACCGACGCCGCTTTCTGACCGCCGGTGCCGCGGTGCTCGGCGCCGCGGCCTCCGCCCAGCTGTGGGTTCCGGCCGCCGCCCACGCGGCCGAGACGCCGCTGCCCGACGGGGTGTTCAGCCTCGGCGTCGCCTCCGGGGACCCGCTGCCGGACGGCGTCGTGCTGTGGACCCGGCTCGCCCCGGACCCGCTGAACGGCGGCGGTATGCCCGACCGCGTGGTGCCGGTGGAGTGGCAGGTCGCGGAGGACTCCCGGTTCAGAAAGCTCGTCCGCCGGGGCACCGCCCAGGCCCGGCCCGAGTACGGGCACAGCGTTCACGTGGACGTACGCGGACTGCGCGCGGACCGTACCTACTGGTACCGCTTCCGCACCAGCGGACAGCTCTCGCCCACCGGCCGCACCCGCACCGCGCCCCACCCCTACAGCTCCGGTGGCTCCCTGCGCATGGCGCTGGCCTCCTGCCAGAACTGGCAGCACGGCTATTTCACGCCGTACGCCGACATGCTGGACCAGGACCCGGACGTCGTGGTGTTCGTCGGCGACTACATCTACGAGTCCACGCCCTCGGCGACGGCCCTGCGGCGGCACGAGGGCACCGGTGAGCCGTTCAGCCTCGTCCAGTACCGCAACCGGTACGCCCAGTACCGCACCGACCCGGACCTCGCGGCGATGCACGCGAACGCGCCGTTCGTGGTGACCTTCGACGACCACGAGGTGGACAACGACTTCGCCGGCGAGATCCCGCAGGACCCCGACAAGCAGCCGCACGACGCGTTCGTGGCCCGCCTGACCGCGGCCTACCAGGCGTTCTACGAGCACATGCCGGTGCGCGCCACCGCCGTCCCGAACGGCCCCCACATCCGGATGTACCGCCGCCTGGAGTTCGGCCGCCTGGCCCGTCTCAACGTCCTGGACACCCGCCAGTACCGCAGCGACCAGGCGACCAGCCAGGAAGGCGCCCAGGACCCGTCGCTGACCATGCTCGGCGCCCGCCAGAAGCAGTGGCTGCTGAACGGGCTCCAGGACTCGCCCGCCCGCTGGAACCTCATCGCCTCCCAGATCATGATGGCCGAGACGGACCTCAAGGTCGGCGAGGGCAAGCTCTGGTTCTACGACGCCTGGGACGGCTACCAGGCGGAACGCAACCGGTTCATGGAGGAGTTCAAGCAGGTCCGCAACCCGGTGGTGCTCTCCGGCGACCGGCACCTGACGATGATCAGCGACCTCAAGGAGGACTACGCCGACCCGGACTCCGCGGTCGTCGGCGCCGAGTTCGTCGGCACCTCCATCTCCAGCAACGGCGACCAGGACCAGGCGGCCTTCCGCAGGGAGTGGGACCCGCGGCGGCCCGACAACCCGCACTGGAAGCTGCTCGACGCGCACCGCGGCTACCACCTCTTCGACATCCGCCGGGCCGGGATCGACGCGCAGGTGAGGGTGGTCGACACGGTGCGGCAGCCGACGGCGACGCCGAGCACCCTGGCCCGCCTGCGGGTCGAGGCGGGCCGTCCGGGCGTCGAGGTCGTCTGACCCGGCCCACGACCCACCGGTGAGCCCGGGACTCCTCGGAGTCCCGGGCTCTTCGCCGTGCGCGACGGGCGAGCCGTGTGAGAAGTCCGACCCGCTCCTGAGGCGTATTGCTCTCGCCGAGACCGAATTGCTGCGGAATCTTGACCGGGAATTCCGCGGCAATGAGCCGCGGGGCGCGCCCTATTCGCGATCGGGTTCATGAAGAACGCGTGCAGTCCCCCGTCCCGGGGCGTGAAGATCCGCACACCGGGGCCTGGTCCGTGCCGCCTCCGGCGCCGGGCGCGGTGCGCGGGAGGCCGTCAAAGCGCGTACCGTGCACCGGACGTCGTCCAAGGAACTCGCGAAGGTCCTGGGTCACCGCTGCCGCAGGCGACTCCGACGCCGCTGCGCTCCTGTGGAGTTACTCACAGCGCATTTCGCGCACGTCCACGGAACCGTCTCACCAATCACCAGGAGTGAGAGGTGAATGGCAGGTTGCGCGCACATATGCGGCGGAGGTCGCTCACCTTGCACTGCGGTAACCACAAGTGGGACCATTTCCAAGTTCCCTGTCGCCCCAAGGTAGGTCACCTGTGTCCCAGCACATAGCCAAGCCCCGTACCACCGCAGTGATCCTGGCCGGTGGCACCGGTCAGCGGGTGGGTCTGTCGATCCCCAAGCAGCTGCTGAAGATCGCCGGCAAGGCAGTCATCGAGCACACGCTGACCACCTTCGAGAACGCCGACTCGATCGACGACGTCATCGTGCTGATGGCGCCGGGCTACGTGCCCGATGTCGAGAAGATCGTCGCGAAGGCCGGATTCAAGAAGGTCTCGAAGATCATCGAGGGCGGCTCCACGCGGAACGAGACCACCGAGCGCGCCATCTCCGCCCTGGGCGAGGGCCTGGCCGAGGGCGAGGACGTCAACGTCCTCTTCCACGACGCCGTGCGCCCCCTGCTGTCGCAGCGCGTCATCGACGACTGCGTCGCGGCGCTGGAGCGCTACCAGGCGGTCGACGTCGCCATCCCGTCCGCGGACACCATCATCGTCACGCGCACGCACGGCGAGGACGGCGAGTTCATCACCGAGATCCCGGACCGCTCCCGGCTGCGCCGCGGCCAGACCCCGCAGGCCTTCAAGCTGTCCACGATCAAGCGGGCCTACGAGGTCGCGTCCGGCGACCCCAACTTCCAGGCCACCGACGACTGCTCCGTGGTGCTCAAGTACCTGCCCGACGTGCCGATCCACGTCGTCGCGGGTGACGAGTACAACATGAAGGTCACCCAGCCCGTCGACGTCTTCATCGCCGACAAGCTCTTCCAGCTGGCCTCCACGGCCGCGCCCGAGCAGGTCTCGGAGGAGGCCTACCGTGAGCTGCTGACCGGCAAGACGGTCGTCGTCTTCGGCGGCTCCTACGGCATCGGCAAGGACATCGCCGAGCTCGCCGAGTCCTACGGCGCCACGGTCTACGCCCTGGGCCGCTCCACCACCGGCACCCACGTGGAGAACCCGGAGGAGGTCGACGACGCGCTGTCCAAGGCGTACGCCGAGACCGGCCGGATCGACTACGTGGTGAACACCGCCGGCGTGCTGCGCATCGGCAAGCTCGCCGAGACCGACAACGCCACCATCGAGGAGGCGCTGAAGGTCAACTACCTGGCCCCGGTGCAGATCGCCCGTTCGTCGTACAAGTACCTGTCCGAGACCAAGGGCCAGCTGCTCCTCTACACCTCCAGCAGCTACACCCGCGGCCGCGCCGAGTACAGCCTGTACTCCTCGACCAAGGCCGCGATGGTGAACCTCACCCAGGCCCTGTCCGACGAGTGGGCCGGTGACGGCGTCCGCGTCAACTGCATCAACCCCGAGCGCACGGCCACCCCGATGCGCACCAAGGCTTTCGGCCAGGAGCCGGCGGGCTCCCTGCTGTCCTCCGAGGCCGTGGCCCGCACCTCGCTGGACGTGCTGCTGTCCGAGCTGACCGGCCACGTCATCGACGTCCGTCAGCAGGACCCGACGGCCGGCGCGGCCCGGGCGTCCGGCTTCGAGCAGGCGCTGGCCTCGGTGCTGGACCGGCAGGACGGCGTGTAATAATTGGCGCCAAATAGACTTCAGTAATTCAGGCCTCTGCGCCCTCCTGTTAACGGGGTTCGTCAACAGGAGTGTTCGCAGGGGCCTGAATCCATACAGTCTCGCGAATATTCACAGACCAGCCGCATTTCAGAACAAGACCGGCACACCCCTCCCAAGAGCAGGTTTCTCCGTGATATCCACCGCTATTCGCGTCGCCCGGGTGGGCAGCGCGGCCGAGCTGGCCGCGGCGGTCCTCATGGTGGCGGGCTTCCCCGCTCTCATGCTGGCCGCGCTCGTCCCGAGCGTCCCCGCCTTCGCGGCAGCGGCCGCCGTGACGTACCTGGCGGACCACTATCTGCACCGCAAGGGCAGCTACCTGATCAACCGCCTCGGCAAGGTCCGGGCGGGCCTGTCGATCCGCTTCCTGATCCGGCAGCTGCTGCTCGTGCTGCTGCTGGCCCGGCTGTCCCTCGCGGACAACCTGATCTACTACGGGGCGATCGCCTGCTTCATCGCCTTCTACGGTCTGCAGGCCCCGCACGGCGCGCTGGTCCAGCTGATCCGCAACCGCCGCCGCATGCCGGTCGCCACGCGCAACATCGACCTGAAGTCCCGGATCCGGATCCCGGACGCCCCGCCGCGCGGGCTGCTGCACCGCTCCGCCGAGAAGATGCTGCACCTCGACCTCGCGGCGGTCGTCGGCATCCTGGTCGCCGCACAGGTCGAGTCGGCCCTGATCGGCTTCGTCGGCATCGGTATCACGGTCGCCCTCGGCACCCTGTACGTCCTGGCGCTCGTGCCGTACGTGCGCGGCCGGAAGATCCCGCCGAAGGCCGAGCGCGTGCTGGCCGCCGTCGACGACTGGCTGGGCGAGTACAAGCCGGAGACCGTCCTGTACTTCTCCGGTTCGAAGGACTCCGCCTACCAGGTCAACATGTGGCTGGACACCATGGAGAACCTGGACTCCAAGCCGCTGATCATCCTGCGTGAGCGGGTCATCCTGAACAACCTGGCGCCCACCACGGTCCCCGTCATCTGCGTGCCCGGAGGGGTGCACCTGATGAACCTGGACCTGTCCACGGTGCGCGTCGCGCTCTACGCGGCCAACGTCGGCAAGAACATCCACCTGCTGCGCGTGCCCACCATGAAGCACGTCTTCATCGGCCACGGCGACAGCGACAAGCTGGCCAGCGTCAACCCGTTCAGCAAGGTCTACGACGAGGTGTGGACCGCCGGCCGCGCGGGCCGCGACCGCTACGCCATCGCCGACGTCGGTGTCCGGGACGACGACATCGTCGAGGTCGGCCGCCCGCAGCTCGCCCCGATCCAGACCTGGCAGGGTGTCCCGGACGGCCGTATCCCCACGGTCCTGTATGCCCCCACCTGGGAGGGCTGGGACGGCAACCCGGGCAACACCTCGATCGTGCTCGCCGGGGAGAACATCGTGAACCGGCTGGTCACGGCCGACCCGCCGGTCCGGGTGCTGTACAAGCCGCACCCGTTCACCGGCACCGTCAGCAAGGAGGCCAAGGCCGCCCACCAGCGCATCACCGCCCTGGTCCGGAAGGCCGCCGCCGAGCGTGCCGCCGACTCGCGCTTCGCCGCCGACAGCGCAGCTCAGGCGCAGGCCAAGGCCGAGCTGGCCCGGATCGAGGCGCGCATCGCCGAGCTGGTCGGCACCGGCGGCGACAAGGGCCGCGACGAGGCCGAGGCCACCCGTGACGGGCTGGTCGACGCCGCCCGGCACGAGGAGGTCGCCCGGCTGCGCGCCGAGTGGAACGACGCCTACTGGCGTTCCTTCCCCACCTGGGAGCACCGCGTCATCACCGGCGCCGAGCCGCGGCTGTACGACTGCTTCAATGTCTCCGACGCGATGGTCTCGGACATCTCCAGCGTGGTCTCCGACTTCATCGCGAGCGGCAAGCCGTACGCGGTCACGGACTCCGCGGAGGTGGGCGCCGAGGAGTTCAAGCGGAACAACACGGCGGTGCGTGCCGCGGTGATCCTCTCCAACAGCGCGTCCGAGCTGGGCGAGCTGCTCGACGCGGTCCGGGACCCGGCCGCCGATCCGCTGGCCGAGGACCGCAAGGAGCTCAAGCAGTACCTGCTGGGGCCGGACGAGCCGACCTCCATCGACCAGTTCAACACCGCGGTCGCGAACCTCGCCATCAAGGCCGAGACGCGCAACGTCGGCCAGGAGTCAAGGGTCTCGGCCGCCGCCGAGGGCGAGCTGGCGAACGCCGTACCCGGGCAGCGGGTGTCCGCGGCCGGTGAGACGGACGGTGTCGGCACGGCCTGAACTGCCGCCGCCCGCTGAGGGGTTCGGCCCCCGAGGAGTCTTCCTCGGGGGCCGAACCCTTTCGCTTTCCCGATTCCTGTGGGTTCACCGTGTGAGGTGTCTCACTAACACGTGTGTTTGAGGCAACCGCTTGCCTCGATCACTCGTCTACCAAGTAGCGAATGAGGCGATACGGGGGGAATATCCCATTGACTAGGGGGAAACGTGACCGTTGCGCAGCCTGATGTGAGTGTGATCATCGGGGCGTACGAAGCGATGCCGTACCTGATCGAGTGCCTCGCGTCCGTCGAGGCACAGACCCTCGATCCGGAGCGCATCGAGGTCATCGCGGTGGACGACGGATCGACGGACGGCACGGGGGAGTACCTGGAGGAGTTCGCCGAGCGCGCTCCCATGCACGTCCTGGTGGTCCGGCAGCAGAACTCCGGCGGCCCCAGCGGCCCGCGCAACGTCGGCCTCGGCAAGGCGAGCGGACGTTACGTCTTCTTCCTCGACGCCGACGACCGGCTGGGCCCCGAGGCCCTGGAGCGGATGGTCGCCATGGCCGACCGCGCCGGCACGGACGTCGTCCTCGGCAAGGTCGAGGGCGTCAACCGCTCCGCGCCGAAGTCCATGTGGGGGAAGACGGTGGAGCGGACGGACGTCTTCTCCTCCAACATCAAGTTCACGCTCAGCGCGCAGAAGCTGTTCCGCCGTGAGCTGCTGGAGCGGCACGGCATGCGGTTCGACGAGTCGCTGTTCACCGGCGAGGACGCGCTGTTCACCATGGAGGCGTACCTGCGGGCGGACGGCGTCTCCGTGGTCGCCGACCACACCTGCTACTACCTGGTGGGCCGTGACGACGGCAAGCACGTGACCAAGAGCGGCAGTTACACACTGCGCTTCGACTCCGCGCGCGCCCTGATGAACCTCATCGCCGAGCACCTCCCGGCGGGCGGCCGGCGCGACCAGCTGATGATCCGGCCCTTCCTCGTCACCCTGCTGCCGCAGTTCGGGCCCAAGTACCTCACGGACAGCGAGGAGATCCGCCGGCACAAGTTCGAGCTGGCCAAGCCGCTGATGGACGCCTACTGGACGGAGGGCGTCGCCCAGCGCCTGAAGGTCCACGAGCGGCTGCGCCTGCACCTGGTCGCCGAGCAGCGCCCCGAACTGCTGCTGGACGTCGTGAAGTTCGTGAAGGCCAAGAAGCAGGCGGCGGCCCTCCTGGAGAGGAAGGGCCGCCGGGTCTACCTGGTCTACCCGCACTTCCGCGACCGGGCCGCGGGCATCCCCGACTCGGTGTACCTCGCCGAACCGCGCGAGGCCCGCGCCTTCCCGGGCTACCGCGAGGGCGGCGTGGACACGTTCATGCGGCGTGCGGTGCGCAAGGCGCGCCGGGTACTGCACTCACGCGAGGTGCGGCCGGCGGCGTGACCGTGGGCGGCGCCGGCGCCGGGCCTGCGTGGGCGACGTGCGGCCGGTGACCGCAGGCAGGCGCCGACGCCACGCCGACAGCGGTGCGGGGCCACCGGATTCCTCCAGTGGCCCCGCGGTTCGTCCCGTCGTCCTGTCCGTCAGCGCGGTGCGGCCGGGACCGCCGCCTCCGTGCGCTGGCCGGGCAGTTCCGCGGCCAGGCGCTCCGCCACCCGGGCCCGGTGGTCCCGGGCCTTCGCGCACAGCGCCCGTACGGCCTCGCCGAACCGCTCCTGCGACGACGGCTCGGCCGGCCCCAGCAGGCGCAGCTTCAACTCGGCCCGCGCCTCGGCCAGTCCGTCCTTCTCCGGGTGCCGGACGGCCTCCAGCAGCTCGGGCACCCCGGCCGCGTCCGGCGTGAGCACCGTCGCCGCCGCCACCGTCGGGAACGCCGCACGGAAGGCGTCCTCGGGCAGCCCGCTGGTGTTGGCGACCGCGTACGGCTTCCCGCTCGCCAGGAAGTCGCTGATCACGCTCGACACATCGCTGATCAGCAGGTCGGACACGTTGAAGCAGGAGTACAGCGCGGGCCGCGCGTCCGTGACCACCTGGTGCTCACCCTCCGGCAGCGAGGCCCAGTACGCCTCCTCCCACGCCGCCGTCGCCCGCGCCACCGCCTCCGCGCGGCCCGGCTCCGGCGCCGACTGCACCAGCATCCGCTCCACGGTGTCGGCCCCCGCCCGGAAGACCGACGTGGTGAGCCGGTCCAGCTCGGCGGCGCGGGCGGCCAGGTCCGCACCGGCCGGGGGACGCGCTTCGCCCCGCTCCCGGTTGGCCGCCCGGATCAGCTCCCGGATGCGCAGATCGGCGGCGCCCGCGCGCGGGTCCACCGACCCCGTCAGCGGATGCGGCTTGTACAGCAGTCGCACGCCCGGGTCGGCGAGCAGCGCCCGCACGAGGTTCTCGCCGGCCTCCACGACCGAGGTGTTGCCGGGGTTGCCGTCCCAGCCCTCCCAGGTCGGCGCGTACAGGACCGTCGTCCACGTCCCCGTCGGCGGGCCCGCGTAGGGCGTCACGCCGTCCAGCTGCGGGCGGCCCGTCTCCACCACGTCCTTGTCCTCGACGCCGACCTCGGCCAGCGCGTACCGCTCGCGGGCCGCCGGGCCGGCCACCCACACCTCGTCGTACGCCTTCGCGTACGGGTTGCACGAGGACAGCTTGTCGCTCTCGCCGTGGTTGACGAAGGTGTGCTTGATCGTGGGGATGCGCAGCACCTGCGAGGTCTTGCCGGAGTTCGACGGGTGGATGAGGACCTGGAGCGTGGAGTGCTCCAGCCGCATCAGCGTGGACACCTTCGGCAGGCACACGATCGGGATGTCCGTCGCGGCGATCTTCTGCACCATGAACCGCTCGCGCAGCACGATGACCGGCCTGCCGTCCAGCTTCGCGAGCGGCTCCAGCCACATGTTCGCCTGGTAGGCCGAGGAGGCGCCGCCGGAGAAGTACAGGCCGACGGTCGGCCGGTACGCGGCCAGCCACCCGTCGAACCACTCGAGCACCTCCTGCTCGCCCGCCGGGCGGCGTCCCGGCAGCAGCCGGAGCAGCAGCGCGCCGAGGCCGGTGAGCGCGAGGGCGAGGGAGAGCGCGACGCCCGCCGCCGCGTACACCGGCCGGTCGCCCGGCACGGACGCCAGCAGCCCGGCCGTCGCCGGCAGGCCGAACACCAGCAGCCGGTGGCCGGGGCGGCGCAGCAGCACGGACGGCGCCGGGGACAGCCGCAGCACCGAGGCGTCGATGTTCCGGGTCACCACCGGCAGGGTGCGGGTGCGGCGCACCAGCACGGAGACCGCCTGGATCGCGCAGTGCAGCACGTAGAACGCGAGCAGCCCGGCGACCAGCGGTGCGTACACCGTCTCCCGGTCCTGCTCGCCGAGCCGCAGCAGGGCCACGACCAGCAGCAGGTCCCGCAGGACGTGCCGCACGGTGATGTCCGCGTGCGACTTGGCGAACAGCGACAGCACCCCGCGCTGCCACCGGTACAGGGCGCCCTCGGTGGCCAGGGAGACGGCTGTCGCGGCGAGCAGCAGCGGGACGTGGGGCAGCAGCGCCGCGACCGCCTGGGCGGCGAACGCGGCGGCCAGGACGAAGGCGCCCAGCCCCTTGAACAGGGCCGGTGGGCGGGGGAGGGGTACGGGCACTGCGGTCTCCAGGAGCGTCGGGGCGGCCCAGGTCGGCCGTCCGGGTTAACGCGCGGCGACCTCCTGACGACACGCGCGTGTCCGGGGAGCGGGGGAGGGCGGGGGCCGGTGCGTGCCGGGGGGGGGGCGCCCGGCGCACGGAGCGTGGGGGTGTGACGGCCCGCGTCCCTCACCGCGAGGGCGTGGCCGTCGTCCCGTGACGCGGGCCGTACCGTCCGTAGCGTGGACCGGGGCCGCGTCCCCTCCGGCCGTCCCGTAGATTGCCTGGTGAGCGACCGCATCGGAGTGAGGGGACGGACGGCGACGTGGCAGGGGCAAGGCAGGCCGTGGGCGAGGCCCGCAGGATCGTCGTCAAGGTCGGGTCCTCCTCGCTGACCACCGCCTCCGGCGGCCTGGACGCGGACCGCGTGGACGCGCTGGTCGACGTGCTCGCCAAGGTCCGCAGCGGAGGCGAGCGCGAGATCGTCCTGGTCTCCTCGGGCGCCATCGCCGCCGGGCTGGCCCCGCTGGGCCTGCGCCGCCGCCCCAAGGACCTGGCCCGGCAGCAGGCCGCCGCCAGCGTCGGCCAGGGCCTGCTGGTCGCCCGCTACACCGCCTCCTTCGCCCGCTACGGCGTCCGCGTCGGCCAGGTGCTCCTGACCTCCGACGACATGAGCCGCCGCGCCCACCACCGCAACGCCTCGCGCACCCTCGACAAGCTGCTGGCGATGGGGGCCTTCCCGATCGTCAACGAGAACGACACCGTCGCCACGGACGAGATCCGCTTCGGCGACAACGACCGCCTCGCCGCCCTGGTCGCCCACCTCGTCCACGCCGACCTGCTGGTCCTGCTGTCCGACGTGGACGGCGTCTACGACGGGGACCCCGCGAAGCCCGGCACCTCCCGCATCGCCGAGGTGCGCGACCCCTCCGACCTCGCGGAGGTCGAGATCGGCAGCGCGGGCAAGGCCGGCGTCGGCACCGGCGGCATGGTCACCAAGGTCGAGGCCGCCCGGATCGCCGCGGCCGCCGGCGTCCCCGTCGTCCTCACCAGCGCGATCCACGCGGCCGACGCCCTGACCGGCCAGGACACCGGCACCTACTTCCACCCCACCGGCAAGCGCTCCGCCGACCGGCTGCTGTGGCTCCAGCACGCCTCCACCCCGCAGGGCGCGCTCACTCTGGACGACGGCGCCGTGCAGGCCGTCGTGGACCGCCGCAAGTCGCTGCTGCCGGCCGGGATCGCCGCCGTCGAGGGCGAGTTCAGCGCCGGTGACCCCGTCGAGCTGCGCGACGCCGCAGGGCACGCGGTGGCCCGCGGTCTGGTCAACTTCGACGCCAAGGAGATCCCCCGGCTGATCGGCCGCTCGACCCGGGAACTGGCGCGCGAACTCGGACCCGCGTACGAACGTGAGGTCGTACACAGGGACGACCTGGTGGTCCTGCACCCGTAATGTGTCGAAACGTCCGTCCCCGGTGGTGGACGTTCCGCAAAACCGCCACGCGATCCCTTGCGGCCTGCTCAACTTTGTCCCAGGGAACTGTTCCGCAGCAGCGCCACGAGCGGCGCCACTGAGCGAAGGAGGCCGTCGTGAGACGAGTGCGCCCTGGGACGCCGGCGTCCCGTGGTGGTACCGGCTCTCGCGCGGCCGGTGACGAGCGAGCCCTGACCAGTGTGGCGGCCGGGGACCGGTTCGAGGGCGAGGAACCCGCGGACACCCCGCGCCTGTGGCATGTCACCCTCAGCGTCTCCGGCAAGGAGGCCCCGCTCCCCGAGGTCCGGCGCGCCCTGGAGCAGCTCGCCCACGACCACCCCTTCCTCCTGACCAGCCGGTACGCCGTCGACCACGCGGAGATCCGCTACTGGGAGGAGGCCCGCGACCTGCACGACGCGGCCGCCGTCGCCCTGCGCCTGTGGGGCGAGCACCGGCAGACCGCCGGGCTGCCGCCCTGGGAGATCGTCGGCCTGGAGGTCATCGACCGCGCGACCTACCACCAGCGCATCGCCGAGGGATACGGGCCGCCGCCGGCGTCACCGGTCGGCGTGCATCCGTTTTGAACCGGTCCGGCCGGTCCCGGGAAGTGTTTCGGCAAGCGTCTCGGTAAGTGTCTCGGGGTGTGGAACACGCCGTGAACGGACCCGCTCCGCGCACTACCCTTCCCTCATGACCACGCTCTCTCCGTACGACTCGATGTCCCCGGTCACCGAGGCCGCCTACCGCGCCAAGGCCGCCGCCGCGAGCCTCGCGCCACTGCCGCGGGCCGAGAAGGACGACGCGCTGCTCGCCATCGCGGACGCGCTGGAGGTCCGTACGAGCGAGATCGTCGAGGCCAACGCCAAGGACGTCGCCAAGGCCCGCGAGGCCGGCATCAGCGAGGGCATGATCGACCGGCTCACGCTCACCCCGGAGCGGGTCCGCGCCATCGCCTCCGACGTGCGCGACGTCGCCGCCCTGCCCGACCCGGTCGGCGAGGTCGTCCGCGGCTCCACGCTGCCCAACGGCATCGACCTGCGCCAGGTCCGGGTGCCGCTCGGCGTCGTCGGGATCATCTACGAGGGCCGGCCGAACGTCACCGTCGACGCCGCCGCCCTCTGCCTGAAGTCCGGCAACGCGGTCCTGCTGCGCGGCTCCTCCTCGGCCTACCAGTCCAACACGGCCCTCGTGCGCGTCCTGCGCGACGCCGTGGGCGGCGCCGGGCTGCCCGCCGACGCCATCCAGCTCGTCCCCGGCGAGAGCCGCGACAGCGTGCGCGAGCTGATGCGCGCCCGCGGCCTGGTCGACGTCCTCATCCCGCGCGGCGGCGCCTCCCTGATCAACACGGTCGTCCAGGAGTCCGTCGTCCCGGTCATCGAGACCGGCACCGGCAACTGCCACGTCTACGTCGACGCCCAGGCCGACCTCGACATGGCCGTCGAGATCCTGATCAACTCCAAGGCCCAGCGGGTCGGCGTCTGCAACGCCGCCGAGACCCTCCTGGTCCACCAGGACATCGCCGCCGAGTTCCTCCCCCGCGCCCTGGACGCCCTCGCGGAGGCCGGGGTCACCGTCCACGCCGACGAGCGCGTGCAGGCCTACGCCAAGGACTCCAAGGCCACCGTCGTCGAGGCGACCGCCGAGGACTGGGAGACGGAGTACCTGTCGTACGACATCGCCGCGGCCGTGGTCGACTCCCTGGACAAGGCCGTCGAGCACATCCGGCTGTGGACCTCCGGCCATACCGAGGCCATCGTGACGACCTCCCAGCAGGCGGCCCGCCGCTTCACCCAGTTGGTCGACTCGACCACGGTCGCCGTCAACGCCTCCACCCGCTTCACCGACGGCGGCCAGTTCGGCTTCGGCGCCGAGATCGGCATCTCCACGCAGAAGCTGCACGCCCGCGGCCCGATGGGCCTCCCGGAGCTGACCAGCACGAAGTACATCGTGACCGGGGACGGCCACGTCCGCCGCTGAGCCACGTCAGGCGCCGGCGCGCGGAGGTATGCCGAGCGGCGCATATGCGTGCGGCAGGCGTGGGCCGACCGGGCGCGCGCCGTCGTCGACCCCGTGGAAGCCGTCTCAACCGGCGGATGAATTTGCATACCGTCTGCCCAAATTGATCCCCCAGGTCTACTCTGGATCCGTGCCGGAGGACGTGGGGGGCACGCCGTTTCCCGACGGCTGGGAGCCCGACGACGACCACGACCGCGGGGTGTCGGACGAAGAGTTCGCCTCCGTGGTCTTCGACGAGGCCTTCGTACGCGCGGCCGTGGTGCACGAGCCGACCGCCGTGGAGCGCCTCCTGGCCGCGGCACAGGCGAGAGCCGAGGCCTCCGAGGCGGAGGCCCGCCGCGCCCGCACCAGAGGCGAGCGGTACGACGACGGGTACGGCCCGGACGGCCACCGCGATTTCGGCCATGATCCCGACCTCGACGAGTTCGACGACTCCGACATCCTCGAGGACCACTACGGGGGCACGGGGCCGTACTCCAAACGGGTCCGCTGGCACCGGCCCGTCGCCTGGCTGCTCGCCCTCGTCATGGGCATCGGCATGGTCGCCCTGGCCTTCACGGCGGTCTACCGGGGTGCGTCCTCCAACCGCGAGGAACCCGCCCCGCCGCCCGCCTCGACCGGGGTGGAGCAGGGCAGCGGGGCCACGCCCTCCGCGTCCGCCGACTACTCCCAGCCGGCCGTCTCGGTGATCCCCCGCAACCCCTGACCGGAACCCGCCCGTGTTGGTGAGAACCTGTCAGAACTTGTGGCGCAGCCCGGCGTTTACCCGGGCTTCCGGCGACCTACCCTCAAGATATGGGCGGGCCTGGAGACCCACCTGAGGGGACACCCGAGGGCGCTCCCGGAGGTGGAGAGGACGAGTACCGATCCGTCGTCTTCGACGAGTCGTTCGTCCGTGCTGCCCGCCTCCAGGAGTTCTCCGCGCAGGAGCGGATGGCCGACCACGCGCCCGCCGTGCGCCGCCGCCCGCCCCTGCGCCGGGGGCTGTCCCGGCAGGCCCTGGTCCTGGTCCTGCTGATCGCCATCGCCTTCGGCACCGCGATCTACATGGGCGTACGGCACCCCTACCAGACCCCCACCGCCTCGGAGCCCGTCGAGCCGCTGCGGATGACCGTCATCCCGCTCGCCCCCGAGGGCAAGGTGCCCGGTACGGCCGATCCGGCGTACCTGTACGAGCACAGCCCGGCCGCGCAGTTCAAGACCGGCGCGGAGGGCGTGCCGCTGCCCGCCTCGCGGCGCACCGCGCACTTCTCCGACAGCCAGGTCGTGTCCGCCCTGACCACCGCCAAGGACTACATCGTGCGCTCCGCCCTCGACCCCGAGGTGCTCACGGGCGGTGAGGTCCGGGCCGTCCGCGTCCTGCTCGACCCGGACCAGCTGGACCAGTTCGACCAGAGCTTCTCCCGGCCCACCGCGGACGGACGCCACGCGCCCACCGGCTGGCTCGTCCGCTTCGACCCCTCCCGGGCCGAGCTCGCGGACCGCAGGGTCCGGGTCCAGGGCACGCTGCAGGCCGCCGAGGCCGACTCGTCGACGCTCGAGGTCACCGCTGACCACACGTTCGTGTACGCGCTGCGGCCGGCCGGGGCCGGTGACGAGGCCGAGGTGTCCCTGTTCACCGTCCGGCGCGAGCTGCACTTCCGCTTCGACCGCGACGACCTGCGCCTGCACCAGGCCCAGCTGGTCGTCTCCTACGTTCAGGCCGGCCCGCTGTCCTGCGCCGAGGACTCCACGAACCACCTCCGCCCCCTCCTCGCCGGCCAGACGGCCAAGGAGGGCGGCCCCGCGGGCACGGATCCCTACGCCACGGGCAGCGCGACCGCCCTGTGCGGCTCCCTGGCGACGAGCGCGCAGCCGAAGGTCTGAGACGGACTCCCGGAGGCCCTGCGCGCCGCAGGGCGCTCCAGAGACCCTGTGCGGCGCAGAGCGCCCTGCTTTGCTAGCGCGGCGGCTGGTCGTCCCCCGGGGTGTCCGACGGGCCCGGTGTCTCCGGGCCGCGGGGCGGCTTCTGGGCCGTGTTGGTGAAGCCGCCGAAGCCGCGGCGGACCCGGTCGCCCAGGTCGCCGGCGCCGCCCGCGAGGTCCGTGACCAGCTTCATCAGCGGGTCCTTGGAGCTCTTGACGTGGGTCGTGTAGTGGTTCGCCGACTCCCGCCAGGAGTCCCGGACCGAGGTGTCCTGGTCCTCGTCGCGGCGCGGGTAGTGGCCGTCCATGATCCGCTGGTAGTCCCGCGACTCGGCCCACTTCTTCAGCTCGGCCGCCCGCACCGTGGTGAACGGGTGGGAGCGGGGCAGCACGTTCAGGATCTTCAGCACGGAGTCGCGCAGGTCGCCGCCCGCCTCGTACTCCTCGGCCTGCTCGAGGAACGCGTCCACGTTCATCTGGTGCAGGTGGTTGCCGCCCGCGATCTTCATCAGGCCGCGCATGGAGGCCTGCAGGTCCTGCCCCACCAGCAGGCCCGCCCGGTCCGCGGACAGCTCCGACTTGCGGAACCACTCGCGCAGCCCGGTCACGATCGCCATGATCGCGAGGTTGCCCAGCGGGATCCAGGCGACCCGGACGGCGAGGCTGGTCAGGAACAGCAGGATGGTCCGGTAGACGGAGTGCCCGGACAGCGCGTGCCCCACCTCGTGGCCGATGACCGCCCGCATCTCCTCCTCGTCGAGCAGCTCGACGAGGCCGGTGGTGACGACGATGATCGGCTCGTCCAGGCCGATGCACATCGCGTTCGGCTGCGGGTCCTGGTTGACGTACATCGGCGGGACCTTCTCCAGGTCCAGGATGTAGCAGGCGTCGCGCAGCATCACGTTCAGGTGGGCGAACTGCTGGTCCGAGACCCGTACCGAGTCGGACAGGAACAGCAGCCGCAGACTGCGCTCGGGGAGCAGGCCGCTGAGGGCCTTGAACACCGTGTCGAAACCGCTCAGCTTGCGCAGCGCCACCAGGGCGGAGCGGTCGGCCGGGTGCTCGTACGTACGCGAGGAGATTCCGGGGAAGCGCCTGCGCTGCCTGCTGGGCACATGCTCGTGCCCGTTGTGCTCGTGGCCGTCGGACATGTCTTCCCCCATGCGTCTGTGTGACCTTTTGCGGCCCCTTGTGCGGCCCTTTGCTTCCCCGAGGCTGAGCCCAGCCTAGGCGGAGTTACGGTGGTCGGGCAGTACAGCGAAGGGAACCACCGCCATGGAGCACCACCCCGCCGTCTGGGTCGCCGAGGCTGTCGGCGCCGCCGACCGGCAAGGGGGGCCGGGGATCCTCCGGATCGTGCTCCTCGTGATGATCGTGGGCTGTGCGCTGACCGCGTGGTTCCTGCTGCGTGGCTACAGACGGAAGGACGACTGAGGCGGCGCGAAGGTTCCCCGCCGGGCCCCGGGACCGGCCCGGCGGCGGCACGTGCTCCGGCGCTTCCGGGCCTCCCGCTGCCCGGAGAGGCGGAGTCGGGGTGATCGCGGCCGAGGCGCCCGCTTACGATGAGCCGACGTCTTTAACCCGCCCACACGCGATAGGTCCTGCCGAAGATGAGCTTCCACAGCACCGCTGCCCAGTTGGTCACCCTCGCCGCCGAGGGCCAGGAGCACGGCGGAAACCACGAGAGCCTCAGCCCCTACCTCACCGGTGGCGCCGCCCTCTTCATCCTGCTGCTCCTGCTGTGGATCACCACCCGCTTCAACCGCGACCGCTGAGCCCGGCGGGGCGCCCGCGCGCGGGTGCCCCGGGGACCACGGGGGCGACCGGAGCCCTCAGGCGGGGCCGGTAGGGTCTGCACGCATGGGAGAGCAGGACATGCCTACCGGTCCGGTGAACGAGACGCCGTACGACCCGGCACAGGACACGGCGAGCGGCACCGAGCGACACTCGGAGCCCCGCCGTGCCGCCACGGCGCCCCGCCAGATCGACGGCCCGGGCAAGAGCCCCTCGCAGCCGGGCAAGCGCCGCCTCGGCGTCATGGGCGGCACCTTCGACCCGATCCACCACGGGCACCTGGTGGCGGCCAGTGAGGTCGCCGCAGCGTTCCACCTCGACGAGGTGGTCTTCGTCCCGACCGGCCAGCCCTGGCAGAAGAGCCACCGCAGCGTCTCCCCGGCCGAGGACCGCTATCTGATGACGGTCATCGCGACCGCCGAGAACCCGCAGTTCTCCGTCAGCCGCATCGACATCGACCGCGGCGGCCCCACCTACACCGTGGACACGCTGCGCGACCTGCGCGCCCTCAACCCCGACACGGACCTCTTCTTCATCACCGGCGCCGACGCGCTCGCCCAGATCCTCACCTGGCGGGACAGCGAGGAGTTGTTCTCCCTCGCGCACTTCATCGGGGTCACCCGGCCGGGCCACCACCTGAACGACCCCGGACTCCCCGAGGGCGGCGTCTCGCTCGTGGAGGTCCCCGCCCTCGCCATCTCCTCCACGGACTGCCGTGCGAGAGTCGCCAAGGGCGATCCCATCTGGTACCTGGTGCCGGACGGAGTCGTGCGCTATATCGACAAGCGCGAGCTGTACCGCGGCGAGTGAGCCGAGAGGGGCACCGGTGAACGACCGATACGACCCGGGGTACGGGGGCGACCAGTACGAGGTCGTCGGCTACGACGAGTACGGCCGGCCTGTCTACCGGCAGGTCCAGGCCCAGCAGACCCAGCAGCAGGCCTACGACCCGTACGCCCAGCAGGGACAGCAGCACCAGCAGGGCTACGGCTACGACCCGTACGGCACGGCCGGGCAGCAGCCCGCGCAGCCGTACGACTACGGCACCGGCCCGCAGCAGCCCGCCCCCGCCTACGGCTACGACCCCTACGGCTCCGGGCAGGGCGCTCCTCACGACCCCTACGGGCACGCCCCGGCCGACGCGGCCGGCGCCGGCGCGCAGCCCCGCGTCGCCGAGCAGACCGCGCAGCAGACCCAGCAGGCCCAGCAGACCGCCCACATCCCGCAGCAGGCCGGCCCGGCCGAGGGCGAGCGGACGCCCGACCGCGAGTACCACACCGAGCAGTTCGCCTTCGTCGAGGAGCCGGACGGCGACTCCGAAGACGTCATCGACTGGCTGAAGTTCACCGAGAACCGCACCGAGCGCCGTGAGGAGGCCCGGCGCCGCGCCCGCAGCCGGGTCATCGCCCTGGTCGTCGTCCTCGCGCTCGCCGCGGTCGGCGGCGTCGGTTACCTCTGGTACGCCGGGAAGCTGCCCGGCCTGTCCTCCGGCGACTCGGCGACGGGCACCACGACCGCCACGGGCGCCCAGAAGCGCGACGTGATCGTCGTCCACCTGCACGACACCAAGGGCGGCGGCACCGCCACGGCCCTCCTCGTCGACAACACCACCACCAAGCGGGGCACCACCGTCCTGCTGCCCAACTCCCTCGCTCTGACCAGCGACGACGGCTCCACGACGACGCTCGCCAAGTCGGTCGAGGACGACGGCTCCGACGGCACCCGCGACGCGCTCGACACGGTCCTCGGCACCGACATCCAGGGCACCTGGCGCCTGGACACCCCCTACCTGCAGAACCTCGTCGACCTCGTCGGCAACATCGACGTCGACACGAACACCGACGTGCCCGACCCCGCCGCCAAGAAGAAGGGCGCGGCCCCCCTGGTCAACAAGGGCCAGGACCAGACCCTCAGCGGCAAGATGGCCGTCGCCTACGCCACCTACCGCGCCCCCGGCGAGGCCGGGAACGCCCAGCTGGAGCGGTTCGGGCAGGTCATGCAGGGCGTGCTGCGCAAGCTGTCCTCCGACCCGCAGGCCGCGACGATCACGATCCAGACGCTGAACCAGATCCTCGACCCGTCCCTGACCGACAAGGACCTCGGCACCTTCCTCGCCGGGCTCTCCGACCTCGCCAAGGGCGGCGACTACAAGACGGAACTGCTGCCCGTCCAGAGCGACGGCACGCTGAGCGCCCAGACCGGCGCGGGGATCGTCAAGAACGTCCTCGGCGGCACCGCCAAGAGCCCCGACAAGGACGCCGCCGTCAGCGTCTCCGTCCAGAACGCCACCGGCGTCAAGGACAACACCGGCAAGGCCCGCGTCGTGCTCCTCAACGGCGGCTTCACCTTCCTGGAGGGCGGCACGGCCGGCGCGCAGGCCACGTCGAAGGTCGTCTACGGCGACGCGGCCGACAAGGCGAACGCCGTCGAGGTCGCCAAGACCCTCGGCCTGCCCGCGAGCTCCGTCACCAAGGGCAGACTCTCGGGGAGCGCCGACGTCTCCGTGGTCCTCGGCCAGGACTACAAGCCCTCGTCCGACTAGGCGGCAGGGATGCGCTCCCCACGTGATCACCGTAATCGCGTGGGGGGCGCACGGCGGTCCGTGAGACCCTGGGGGGCAAGTGACCGCCGATCGAAAGCCATGTAGTGACCGTGACCGACCGCTCCCAGGAGCTCATCAACACCGCCGCCCAGGCGGCCGCCGACAAGCTGGCGCACGACATCGTCGCCTACGACGTCAGTGACGTGCTCTCCATCACGGACGCCTTCCTGCTGGCCTCCGCGCCCAACGACCGCCAGGTGAAGGCGATCGTCGACGAGATCGAGGAGCGCCTCTCGAAGGAACTCGGCGCCAAGCCGGTGCGCCGCGAGGGCGACCGCGAGGCCCGCTGGGTCCTCCTCGACTACGTCGACATCGTCGTCCACGTCCAGCACAGCGAGGAGCGCGTCTTCTACGCCCTGGAGCGGCTGTGGAAGGACTGCCCCCAGCTGGAGCTGCCCGAGGACGCCAAGGCCACCCGCGGCAAGGCCGAGGAGCACGCCAAGCTGCAGGCGGCCCAGGAGGCGGCGGAGCTGGACGGAGACTGGCGGTGAGCGCCTTCAGCGAGGCCGGCAAGCCCGGCCGGGGCCGCCGCATCATCCTCTGGCGGCACGGCCAGACCTCGTGGAACGTGGAGCGCCGCTTCCAGGGCACCACGGACGTCGACCTCACCGAGACCGGCGTCGCCCAGGCCCGCCGCGCCGCCCGGCTGCTGGCCTCCCTGAAGCCGGATGCGATCGTCGCCTCCGACCTGAGGCGCGCCGCGCTCACGGCCGCCGAGCTCGCCACGCTCACCGGCCTCGACGTCACCCACGACGAGGCGCTGCGGGAGACCTACGCGGGCGTCTGGCAGGGCCTGACGCACGAGGAGATCATCGCCCGGCACGGCGAGGAGTACGCCGCCTGGAAGCGCGGCGAGCCCGTGCGCCGGGGCGGCGGCGAACTGGAGACCGAGGTCGCCGACCGCGCCGCCCCCGTGGTGCTCCGGCACGCCGAGAAGCTCCCCGAGGGCGGCACGCTCGTCGTGGCCAGCCACGGCGGCACCATCCGCACCACCATCGGCCGTCTCCTGGGCCTCGACCCGCACAACTGGGAGAGCCTCGGCGGGCTCTCCAACTGCTGCTGGTCCGTCCTCGGCGAAGGCGCCCGCGGCTGGCGGCTGCTCGAGCACAACGCCGGCACGCTGCCGGAACCGGTGCTCGGCGACGACGACTGACCCCGGATTTCACTTTCCGGCAGGTCGCAGGCTAAAGTTCTTCTTGTTCGCCCGGCCCCGCCGGAGCGAAACACCATGCGGCTCGGCCGCGTGGCGCGAGGGGCTATAGCTCAGTTGGTAGAGCGCCTGCATGGCATGCAGGAGGTCAGGAGTTCAATTCTCCTTAGCTCCACGTCAAGATCCCGTTCCCGTCCAGGGGGCGGGATTTTTCGTGCCCCGGGTTGAGTCACTCGGGCCCGCTGAGGCGTATACCTCTACGGTCGCGACGCGTGCCGTGTCCGGACTGGTACTGAGGCGTCGCTGACCGTATTGGTCCGGCCGTGGCAGAATCAAACGGCCGGAAGGGGGCGCGGCCCGACGGGAGGGAGTAGCGATGCCTGCGAGCATCCTCGAGGAGGTCGACCACCTCCTCGGAGCAGCATTGACACGGGACATGTCCACCCGCCTCAGCTGCCCTTCCTGCGGATCCGCGCACGTGGCCCAGATGCTCGGCGACAACGGCGGGATCTCCTACGTGTGCACGGCCTGCGGCCACAGCTGGAGCTGATCGATGGGTGCACACAGGCGGAAGTGCGACTGGTGTGGCAGCGGGACTCCGATCGTCCGCGACATGGAACCGATCAATCCCGACTACCAGTACTGGTGCGAGGAGTGCGCGCGGGCGCTGATCATAAAAGGCGACCCGATCGAGACGTACCGCGAGCTGGAGGGCGAGCCGATCTACGGCCGGCTCCTGGAGGAGCACTGCACGCTCAAGCGGTTCTATTCGTTCGTGACGGCCTGACGCCCGAAGAATCGACAAAACGGTCATATCGGGCAAGCGGAAATCGATTTGGTGTTGGACGCGATGGACCAGTAATGTTGGCGTCGCCGCCGGGGAAACCGGGCGGAACGCAACAAGGGGCTATAGCTCAGTTGGTAGAGCGCCTGCATGGCATGCAGGAGGTCAGGAGTTCAATTCTCCTTAGCTCCACAGAAGATGAAGAGGGCGGGCCATCCGATCGGATGGCCCGCCTTCTTGTGTGTGCCGCCCGTGTTCGCGTACGGCTGCCCGTGTACGCGTACGGCGGGCTCCCCGAGGGGAACCCGCCGTACGTCTGCTCAGCGGCCCAGAGCGCGGCGTCCGCGGCCCTGGGAGAGCACCGGGAGGTTGCGGGAGGGGGCGCCTCCGGAGCGCGTGTCCTCCTCGATGCGCAGCGCCAGCGCCGGGCAGCGGCGCACCGCGCGTAGAGCCTTGGCCTCGGCGTACCGCGGTACCTGAGCCTGCGCCACAGTCGGGAAGCCGTCGGCGCCCAGCTGGAACACCTCCGGGAGGATGTCCGCGCACAGGCCGTGGCCCCGGCACAGCGTCCAGTCGACGTAGATCTTCTGGCGGCTCGGGCCGTTCTCCTCGGACTCGCCGCCGCCCGGGATGCCTGTAGGGGCCCTGCCGCCCTCGAAGAGCGGCAGAACGCCCTCCACGCGCCGTCCGCAGCCGTTGCCGAGGACGTGGGCCGCCAGGTCGTCCGTGAACGCCTTGATGGTCGACTCCAGGAACATCGCGGAGCCGTCCGGGTGGGAGCAGGCGCCGCGTCGCTTCACGTTCTTGGCGACCTGCTTGAGCGCCTCCAGGGCGGCCGGTCCACCGCCGTTGAGGATGTCCTCCATGCCGCGCGCCGCGGCCGGCAGGCCGAGGTAGCAGGGGCCGCACTGCCCCGCGCTCTCCTCGGCCAGCCACTGGGCGACCCGCAGCGACTCGCCCAGCGGGCAGGTGTCCTGACTGATCGGCAGAATCGCGCCGGCGCCCAGGGAGCCGCCCACGGCGTCCAGGGAGTTGCGGGAGACGATCGCCTCGTTGACCGTCGCCGCGTCGATCCACTTGCCGTGGTAGCCGCCGGTGAGCACGCCCTGCGGCACCGGCGGGGCGCCGGCCAGCTGCAGGACGTAGCGCAGCGGGACGCCCGTCGGGACCTCGATCACCATGGGGCGGGCGACCGCCCCGGAGACCGTGAGCATGACCGTGCCCGGCTCGTCGTACAGGCCGGTGTTGCCGTAGCGCTCCGGGCCGATGCGGGCGGCGATCGCCAGCTGGGCGAAGGTCTCGGCGTTGGACAGCAGGGTGGGCGCGCCGCCGACGCCGTTCTGCGAGGCGCTGACCTTGCGGCCGGGCGGGACCGCGGGGCCGCCGTCGATCGAGCGGATCAGCGACGCGGCGGCGCCGGTGACCATGCGGACCGGGTTCCGCTGCACGCGCGCGCGGAGCGCCGAACGGCGGCCGTTGCTGAGGCCGCGTTCGGCGAGGGCGGCCTCCATGGAGCGCTGTGTGGACTCACGGGTGACCCCCACCACGAGCGTGCGGGCACCCAGGGCCTCGGCGCACAGCAGCGCGCCGTCCAGGATCAGGTGCGGGGCACGGTTGATCAGCACCGTGTCCTTGCGGCAGGCCGGTTCGTCCTCGCTGCCGTTCACCACGACGACCGGCCGGACGCCGCGCTTGATCGCCGCTTCGGCGACCGAGCGCAGCTTCTTGTGGAAGGGGAAGCCCGCGCCGCCGCGGCCCTTCAGGTTGATGCGTTCGGCGAGCTGCGCGAGCTGCTCACCGCCCATCGGCTCGAGCGGCCCGTGCACCTTCAGGTGCATGGGCAGATCGAGCCGATCGACAAGGTCGAAGCCTGACGTGAGCTGGGGAAGACCGACCACGCGGACTTCGGGTACGTCGGGCAGGGCCTCGTTCACTTAAAGCCTCCGGAAGGCGTGTTCCAAGGTTCGCCCGATCCCGGTGCGTCGAAGTCGTAGGACGCACCGGGCAGTGTTTCAGTGGCGGGACCGCTGTTGTACGTGTCGTTCGGGTAGTACGTGTCGTAGACGGCGTTCGTCTCACCCGTGTCGTACACGTCACTCGATCCATAGCCGGAGGCGCCTGAATTGCCATAGGCCGGGATGCTTTGTCCGGTGTCCTGCAGGGGGTCGTAGGGCGGGATGTTGAAGCCCGTGTCCTGGAGCGGGTCGTAGGCCGACGGCGGGGCCTCGCCGACCGGCGGCGGGGACGGGATCGGCCAGTTGCCGGAGGTGCTGGAAGGACCGTCCACGGTCGGGATGGTCTCGGTGGGCTGCATGTCCAGCGGCAGCTCCATGCGGGTGGCCGGACCGGGCGCGAAGGCCTGGTCCCGCGACGGGCCCGAGACGGCGCGGTAGGCCGCGGCGAAGCCGCTCACCGGCTCCTGGGGCGCGGCGGGGCGCTCCGCCTTCTCGTACAGCGGCGCCGACGGGGACGCCGAGGCCCTCGCGGACGTGCCCCGGCCCTCGTAGCCGGGCAGCGCGGAGCCGGCGCTCACCCGGGCGCGGCTCTCCTCCAGGTCCCTGCGGCCCTGGCCCTCGCCGGGCCCGATGAGCGCGGCGATCTTGTCGGCCACCTTGCGCTTGACCGGGCGCGGAGCCGCGCGCAGCGCGAGGGCTCCGGCCACCCCGGCCAGGGACAGGCAGTACAGGATCACGAAGATCGGCTTCGCCGCGCGACCCGCGTAGAGGCCGTGCACGAGGGCGGCGCACCAGGCCGGGTAGGCCAGCATGTGCATGGCCCGCCAGCGGGCCGCGACCGGCGCGGGGGACGCGAAGCGGTTGCGCAGTACGCCGGTGATGCCCACGAAGATCATGAGCATGCCCGCCAGGGTGCCCAGGCCGATCAGGAACGACCTGCCCGCGACCAGCTCGTCGTCGGTGAGCAGCAGCCCGAAGGGGATCACGACGGCGACCCACGAGGTGTGGGCCAGGGCCAGCTTCACCCCGATGTGCACCAGCAGGAAGAGGATCGAGGCGACGGCCGTGGTCCGGTGCACGGCCTGCGCCAGGATGCGCCTGCGCGCGTCGAGCAGGATCCGGTCCTGGGCGACCAGGCCCCAGATCACCGAGGCGGTCAGACACACGAGGGACAGCACACCCGCACCGAAGTTGAGGAACTCGGCGAAGGAGTCGTCTGCCGTGGAGTCGTAGGGGTTCACGGCCTGCCTCCCCGAGTCCCGACGAGCGGGGCGAGTGGGGCGGTACTGCGATGAGGGTTCATGGGGGCAACTCCGAGCGGTTCGGGAAAGCGGTCCCGCTGCCGCACTCTAAGCGGAGCCATACCGATGGGTACGAGGTTTGAGTTATTGCGTTGTTATCAAAGGACAATGTGGTTGTTGTGATGTCCCTTAGCGACTGTTACGCGAAGTAACTTTTGACCCTGGTTCAGCTTTTCGGCATCGAGACGGCCCACCGGAAGCGCGTCGCGGCACGCTGGGGGCCTGCGGTACCCTAACGCCATGCGTGCCGTACGCCTTCTGCTTAGCGGGCCGCGCTGATCAGTCCCGGCCACCGGACGAGTCGAGTGGCCGGAATCGGCGCGGCGTCCCCTCCTGTGCGAGGGGATTTTTCGTTTCTCGAACCACACAGCCGCAGGCAGAGACGATCGATGGAGCTTTGAGGATCATGAGCGAGACGAACCCCGCGGCCACCTCCGAGGTGGCCGCGCCGCACCGCTACACGGCCGCGACGGCTGCCGAGATCGAAGCACGCTGGCAGGACTTCTGGGACGCGGAGGGCACCTACGCCGCGCCCAACCCCAAGGGTGACCTGGCGGGCGACCCGGAGATCGCCGCCCGGCCCAAGAAATTCATCATGGACATGTTCCCGTACCCCTCCGGTGCGGGCCTGCACGTCGGCCACCCCCTGGGCTACATCGCCACGGACGTCTTCGCACGCTTCCAGCGGATGACCGGCCACAACGTCCTGCACACCCTGGGCTTCGACGCCTTCGGCCTGCCCGCCGAGCAGTACGCGGTGCAGACCGGCACGCACCCGCGCGTGTCCACCGAAGCCAACATGGAGAACATGAAGTCCCAGCTGCGCCGGCTGGGCCTGGGCCACGACAAGCGCCGGTCGTTCGCCACCATCGACCCGGACTACTACAAGTGGACCCAGTGGATCTTCCTGCAGATCTTCAACTCCTGGTACGACCACGACGCCCGGCGGGCCCGCCCGATCGCCGAGCTGGTCGCCGAGTTCGAGTCCGGTGAGCGGCCCGTTCCGGGGCACACGCGCGCGTGGAGCGAGCTGAGCGCCGCCGAGAAGGCCGACGTCCTGGGCGAGTTCCGGCTGGCCTACGCCTCCGACGCGCCGGTCAACTGGTGCCCCGGGCTGGGCACCGTGCTGGCCAACGAGGAGGTCACCGCCGAGGGCCGCTCCGAGCGCGGCAACTTCCCGGTCTTCAAGGCCAAGCTGCGCCAGTGGAACATGCGCATCACGGCCTACGCCGACCGGCTGCTGGACGACCTGGAGGAGCTGGACTGGCCCGAGGCCATCAAGCTGCAGCAGCGCAACTGGATCGGCCGCTCCGAGGGCGCCCGCGTCGACTTCCCGATCGACGGCGAGCGCATCACCGTCTTCACGACCCGCCCGGACACCCTGTTCGGCGCCACCTACATGGTGCTGGCGCCCGAGCACCCGCTGGTCGAGAAGTTCACCCCGGCCGCCTGGCCGGAGGGCACCCACGAGGTGTGGACCGGCGGTCACGCCACCCCGGCCGAGGCCGTCGCCGCCTACCGCGCCCAGGCCGCCGCCAAGTCGGATGTCGAGCGCCAGGCCGAGGCCAAGGACAAGACCGGCGTCTTCATCGGCGCGTACGCCACCAACCCGGTCAACGGCGAGCAGGTCCCGGTCTTCATCGCCGACTACGTCCTGATGGGCTACGGCACGGGCGCGATCATGGCCGTCCCGGCCGGCGACCAGCGCGACTTCGAGTTCGCCCGCGCCTTCGAGCTGCCGATCACCTGCATCGTCGAGCCGACCGACGGCCGCGGCACGGACACCTCCACCTGGGAGAACGCCTTCTCGTCGTACGACGCGAAGATCATCAACTCGTCGAACGACGAGGTCAGCCTGGACGGCCTGGGGGTCGTCGAGGCCAAGGCGCGCATCACGGAATGGCTGGAAAGCAAGGGCGTCGGCGAGGGCACGGTCAACTTCCGGCTGCGCGACTGGCTGTTCAGCCGCCAGCGCTACTGGGGCGAGCCCTTCCCGATCGTCTACGACGAGGACGGCATCGCCCACGCGCTGCCCGAGTCGATGCTGCCCCTGGAGCTGCCGGAGGTCGAGGACTACTCGCCGCGCACCTTCGACCCGGACGACGCCGACACCCAGCCCGAGACGCCGCTGTCGCGCAACGAGGACTGGGTCAACGTCACGCTGGACCTGGGCGACGGCCCGAAGAAGTACCGCCGCGAGACCAACACCATGCCCAACTGGGCCGGTTCCTGCTGGTACGAGCTGCGCTACCTGGACCCGCACAACAGCGACAAGCTGGTCGACCCCGAGATTGAGCAGTACTGGATGGGCCCGCGCGAGGGCCAGCCGCACGGCGGCGTCGACCTGTACGTCGGCGGCGCCGAGCACGCCGTGCTGCACCTGCTGTACGCCCGCTTCTGGTCCAAGGTCCTGTACGACCTGGGGCACGTCTCCTCGGCCGAGCCGTTCCACAAGCTGTTCAACCAGGGCATGATCCAGGCCTACGTGTACCGCGACAGCCGTGGCATCGCGGTGCCCGCCGCCGAGGTGGAGGAGCGCGACGGCGCCTACTACTACCAGGGCGAGAAGGTCTCCCGCCTGCTGGGCAAGATGGGCAAGTCCCTGAAGAACGCCGTCACGCCGGACGAGATCTGCGCCGAGTACGGGGCCGACACGCTGCGCCTGTACGAGATGGCGATGGGCCCGCTGGACGTCTCCCGGCCGTGGGACACGCGCGCGGTGGTCGGCCAGTTCCGGCTGCTGCAGCGGCTGTGGCGCAACATCGTCGACGAGGAGACCGGCGAGGTCACCGTCGTCGACGCCGAGCCCGACGAGGAGACGCTGCGCGCCCTGCACAAGGCGATCGACGGCGTGCGCGGGGACCTGGAGGGCATGCGGTTCAACACCGCCATCGCCAAGGTCACCGAGCTGAACAACCACCTGACCAAGGCGGGCGGGGCCGTACCGCGCTCCGTCGCCGAGCCGCTGGTGCTGATGGTCGCGCCGCTGGCCCCGCACATCGCCGAGGAGCTGTGGCGCAAGCTGGGTCACACCGACTCGGTCGTCCACCAGGACTTCCCGGTCGCCGACCCGAGGTACGTCGTCGACGAGACCGTGACCTGCGTCGTGCAGGTCAAGGGCAAGGTCAAGGCGCGGCTGGAGGTCTCGCCGTCCATCTCCGAGGACGAGCTGGAGAAGGTCGCCCTGGCGGACGAGAAGGTCGTCGCCGCGCTGGGCGGGTCCGGGATCCGGAAGGTGATCGTGCGCGCGCCCAAGCTGGTGAACATCGTTCCGGCGTAACGCGAGGGACTGCGGACCACTCTCGGGGTGGTCCCCTACGGGCAGGTTCGGGGTCTTTCTGGAACTCCGGACCTGCCTGTTGCGTTTACCGTTGAAGAGCGACGTGAGGTGTCACGCGACATTCCGAGGAGGAGCCGGTGGAAGCAGTGATCGCAGTATTCGCCCTGCTCTTCGTGCTCCTTCTCGGGCTCGGCGCCTACGCGACCGTGAAGGTCGTCGGTGCCGCCAAGCGCGGCGTGGACCGCGGCATCACCCAGGCCCGCCGCACGGTGGAGGACCACACCCTGCGGGCCAAGTCCTTCGCCCAGCCCGGCGCCGCCGGCGAACTGGCCCAGCTCCGGCTCACCCTGCGCACCTCGATGCGGGCCACGCAGGACGCGCTGCACGCGGCCGTCGCCGAGGACGCGTCCCTGAAGGAGTCCCTGGGCCTCTTCGAACGCCTCAGCGCGCACGGGCACGAGCTGGACGACGAGCTCAAGCGCCTGGAGTCCGAGCCGGACCGCACCGCGCTCGCCGAGCGGCTGCCCGAGCTGCGCGAGCGCACCGAGCGCATCACCCGGTCCGCGGACTCGCTGCGCTGGGCGGCCCGCGACCGTGCCCGCCGCTTCGCCGAGGACGACCTGGACACGCTCAGCGCGCAGATCGACGTGGAAGCCGGCGCGCTACGGCACTGGGCGACGCCTCCGGAGTCCCGGACCACCCCGCCGCCCTGGCCCGAGGCCCCCGCCGCCGACGCCGCCACGGCCGGGCAGACCTGGCCGGAGACCCCGCAGTCGAGCCCGGCGCCCGAGCCGACACGGCCCGCCATCACCCCGCCGGGGCCGCGTCCCACCTACCCCTGGCAGAAGAAACCCCGCCCCGAGAGCACCACTTGATCCGGCCACGCGCGCGGCGGGGCCGAGGGGCCGGGCTGCCGCACGGGCACTACGCCAGGTAACCTCCAGCTCATGTCCCGCCATGTCGCGATCGTCACCGATTCAACGGCCTACCTGCCGGCCCGGACGATGGAGCGTCATGGCATCACAGCGGTGCCTCTGACCGTGGTCCTCGGCGACCGGGCGCTGGAGGAGGGCACCGAGATCTCGACCCGCGCCCTCGCCCAGGCTTTGCAGAAGCGGCGCCCGGTGACGACCTCGCGGCCCAGTCCCGCGGTCTTCGAGGAGACGTACCGCAGGGTCGCCGAGTCCGGCGCCACCGGCATCGTCTCCCTCCACCTCTCCGCCGAGCTCTCCGGCACGTACGACGCGGCCGTCGTCGCCGCGCGGCAGGCGCCGGTGCCGGTACGGGTGGTGGACACCGGCATGATCGCGATGGCGCTCGGGTTCTGCGCGCTCTCCGCCGCGGAGGCCGCGGAGTCGGGCGGCACGGTGGACGAGGCCGTGACGGCCGCCGAGAAGAGGGCCGCGGGCACGTCCGCCTACTTCTACGTCGACACCCTCGACTACCTGCGCCGGGGCGGCCGCATCGGTGCCGCGCAGGCCCTGCTGGGCTCGGCGCTCGCGGTGAAGCCGCTGCTGCAACTGGCCGACGGCCGCATCGAGCCGCTGGAGAAGGTGCGGACCGCGTCCAAGGCGATCGCCCGGCTGGAGGAGATCGCCGCCGAGCGCGCGGGCAGCGCCCAGGTCGATGTCGCCGTCCACCATCTCGCCGCCCCGGACCGGGCGTCGGCCCTCGCCGACCGGCTGCGGGCCCGGGTGTCCGGGCTGGCCGATCTGCATGTCAGCGAGGTCGGGGCGGTGATCGGGGCGCATACGGGACCCGGGCTGCTGGGCGTGGTGGTTTCGCCGCGGTGAACGTTGCAGCGGGGCTCCCCTCACCCGTGTGAGGGGTGGAATTTTCCACAACCGGTGGGTTGTCCCCGGGAATTGACCAAGATCATCGCGGGTGGGCCGAAGTGGCCGATCCTCGTCGCATGGCACTTCGATCACGTTCACGCACAGCGACTGCGACCAGCGGACCGGGCCGTGCGCCCGCGTCCGACGGCCGTGTCCGTCATCGCCGGCCCGGCGCACACGGGCGGGCGCGGCAGCGGCACGCCTCGGCGGAGGAACTCCGCAGGCGCGCCGGGGTGTTGTTCGGCGAGCATGCCGAGCCGGTGGAACGGGCCGGGGAGCGGCGGGAGTCGGGGCAGGGGCCGCCCGGTTCCAGGGGTGTCGGTGGGGCACGGCGCGAGGCGGCTCCCCGGCCGGATGGAGAGCCCGTCGCCGCCCTGCCGGTCGCGGCGGAGGGCGAGGCCGACCGTGCCGCGGAGGGTTCCTGGCGGGAGCGGGCCGGGCTCGCGCTGCGGGAGCGCATGCCGCTGTGGGTGCAGGCGAGGTGCGGCCTGGAGCGGCGGAGCGTGCTCGCCCTGACGGTGGTGCTGGTCGTCGCGGCGGCGTTCGCCGTGCAGCACTTCTGGGCCGGGCGGACCCAGTCCGTGCGGCCGCCCGAGGTGGTGCGGGCGGCGGTGCCCTACGGGCAGCGGGAGGAGAGCGGGCAGGCAGGGGAGGAGCGCACGCCGAGTGCTCCCGGGGCGTCTGCCGGGCCGGTGGAAGCGGGGGCGGCCGAGATCGTCGTGGACGTCGGCGGCAAGGTCCGTGAACCCGGCATCCACCGGCTGCCGGCCGGCTCGCGCGTCGCGGACGCGCTGAGCGCGGCAGGCGGGGTGAAACCCGGCACGGACACCGACGGTCTCAACCGCGCCCGCTTCCTCGTGGACGGCGAGCAGGTGATCGTCGGCGGCCCGGCTCCGGCCCCGGGGGCGGGCGGTGCACCCGTCGGCGGCCCGGCCGGTGCGGCGGCGGGCGGCGCGACGCCGGTGGCACCGGTCTCCCTCAACACGGCCACCCCCGACCAGCTCGACACGCTCCCGGGCGTCGGCCCGGTGCTGGCGCAGCACATCATCGACTACCGCACGCGGCACGGCGGCTTCCGTACCGTGGACGAGCTGCGCGAGGTGAACGGCATCGGCGACCGCCGCTTCGCCGACCTGCGGAACCTCGTACGGCCATGAGGGGCGCCCTCGACACGCCGCAGCGTCCGGGCGAGGTCGCGTCCGAGGCCCGCCCCGCCCGGTCGCCCGTGCACGCCTCCTCCGGCCACCGGCTCGGCGTCGCCCGGCCACGCCAGGAAGGCCCCACGGACCTGCGACTCGTCCCACCCGCCCTGGCGGCCTGGGGCACGGCGGCGCTGACGCTGGACCTGCCGGCCGGGTGGGTGGTGGGGATCGTGGCCGTCTGTCTCGTGGCTGCCGGACTCCTGGCGTCGCTGCGACCGGGCCACCGGCACCCGCGCCACCCAGCCGCCGCCCGGCACGGTCGGCGCGGCGGGCCGGCGTCCTGGCCGCGGGCGTCGGCGGCCGCGGTGCTGCTGTGCGTCGCCGCGGCCGCCGCCTCGGCCGGGCTGCACGGGGCGGATCTGCGCCGGGGGCCCGTGCCCGGCCTGGCGCGGGAGTACGCGAGGGTGACCGCCGAGGTCGAACTCACCTCCGACCCCCGGCTCACCCGGCCCAGGGTCCGGGGCGACCATGTCGCTCCGACCGCCGTGCTGATCGACGCCGAGGTGCGGCGCGTCCACGAGACGGGTGGCGCGACGACGGTGACGCGGACGCCCGTGCTGATGATCGTCGACGTGGGCTCGTCCGCGCCGGGCCGGGAGGCCGGTGGGCGGTCGGTGCGGTCGGCGTGGCTCGGGCTGCTGCCGTCGACGCGGTTGCGGGTCGGTGCGCGGCTGGCGCCCGTGATGACGGGCGGTGACCGGGTCGCGGCCGTGCTGCGGGTGCGGGGCGCGGCCGCACCGCGGGTGGTGGGAGAGCCCTCGGCGGCTCAGCGGCTCGCCGGACGGCTGCGCGCCGGGCTGCGGGAGGCGACCGACGACCTGTCGGAGGACGCCAGGGCGCTGCTGCCGGGGCTGGTCGTGGGCGACACCTCGCGCATCACCCCGGACCTGGAGGAGGCCTTCAAGGAGACCGACCTCACGCACACACTCGCCGTGAGCGGAGCCAACTTCACGATCCTTCTGGCGCTGCTGCTCGGGCCGCCTGGCCTGGCACAGCAGGCGGAGCGGCGCGGGCTCGCCCCTCGCCTCGGCATCTCCCTGCGGGGGACCGCCGTGCTCGGGGGCGTGCTCTCCCTCGGGTTCGTCGTGGTGTGCCGACCGGATCCGAGCGTGCTGCGGGCCGCGGCCTGCGGGGCCGTCGCGCTGCTCGCCCTCGCGACCGGCCGCCGGAGATCCCTGATCCCGGCACTGGCGACGGCGGTCCTGGTGCTGGTGCTGTACGACCCGTGGCTGGCGCGGAGTTACGGCTTCCTGCTGTCCGTCGTGGCCACCGGCGCGCTGCTCACCCTCGCGCCGCGCTGGAGCGCCGGGCTGCGGCGCCGCGGGGTGCCGCCCCGGCTCGCCGAGGCACTGGCCGCCGCTGCCGCCGCGCAGGCCCTGTGCGCGCCCGTCGTGGCCGTGCTGTCGGCGCGGGTGAGCCTGGTGGCGGTGCCGTGCAATCTGCTCGTGGAGTTCGCGATCGCGCCGGCCACCGTGCTGGGCTTCGCGGCTCTGGCCGCGGCACCGGTGGGGATGCCGGCCGCCAAGGCCCTGGCGTGGTGTGCGCAGTGGCCCGCCGAGTGGATCGCGGAGGTCGCCCGGACCGGGGCCGCGCTGCCGGGCGGAGGGGTGGACTGGCCGGGCGGCTGGGCGGGCGCGGCGCTGCTCGCCGCCGTGATCCTGCTCGTGCTGTTCGTCGGACGGCGGCTGCTCCGGCATCCCTGGTGGTGCGGGGCGTGCGCCCTGCTGCTGGTGCTGGTGGTGGTGCAGCCGCCGCCGCTGACCAGGGTGGTCACCGGCTGGCCGCCGCCGGGCTGGCGGCTGGTGATGTGCGACGTGGGGCAGGGCGACGCCCTGGTGCTCGCGGCGGGCGGGGGCGCGGGCGTGGTGGTGGACGCGGGACCCGACCCGGAACGCGTCGACCACTGCCTGCGCTCCCTGGGCGTCACCAGGATCCCGCTGGTCGTGCTCACCCACTTCCACGCCGATCACGTGGCGGGCCTGCCCGGCGTGCTGCGGGGACGGGCGGTGGGCGCGATCGAGACGACCGGCTTCGAAGAGCCCGCCGAACAGGCCGCGTTCGTCCGGCGGGCGGCGGCTGCCCGGCGGGTTCCCGTGACGCGGGCGGCGGCGGGGGAGCAGCGGCGTACGGGGCCGTTGTCCTGGCAGGTGGTGTGGCCGCCCCCGAGCCCGCCCCCGGACGCACCCCCGGGGATGCTCCCGGCCCACCCGGCGCCGGAGGGGCCGAACGACGCCAGTGTCGCCATGCTGGTCCGGTCGGGCGGGCTGCGCCTGCTGCTCCTCGGGGACCTCGAACCCCCAGCCCAGCGGGCGCTGGCCAGGTCACCGGCGGCCGAGGCGCTGGGGAGCGTGGACGTGCTGAAGGTCGCCCACCACGGCTCGGCCTACCAGGACCCGGGCCTCGTACGCCGGGCGGCCCCGCGGCTCGCGCTCATCTCCTGCGGTGAGAACAACCTGTACGGACACCCGGCGCCCGGCACGGTCGCGGCGCTGCGTGCCGGGGGCGCGACGGTGCTGCGGACGGACCGGGACGGCGCACTGGCGGTCGTAGGAGGGGGCGGGGAGCTGAGCGTGGCGCGAGACTGAGGACATGAACTCAGCACAGGTCGATGCCTATCTCCGCCGACTGGGAGTCGAGCACCCGGCGTGGCCCACCGTCGACGTGCTGCGCGAGCTGCACCTGTGCCATCTGCGGACCGTGCCGTTCGAGAACCTGTCCATCCATCTCGGCGAGGAGATCGTGCTGGAGGAGGAGCGGCTGCTGGAGAAGGTGGTCGACGCGCGGCGGGGCGGGTTCTGCTACGAACTCAACGGCGCCTTCGCGGCGTTGCTGACCGCGCTGGGGTACGACGTGACGCTGCTCGCGGCGCGGGTGTACGGGGACGGGGAGCGGCTGGGGAACCCGTACGACCATCTCGCGCTGCGGGTGCGGACGGTGGACGGGGGCGACTGGCTGGCCGACGTCGGATTCGGGGCGCACAGCCACCTGCCGCTGGCGTTCGGGGACCGGGGGGAGCAGGAGGACCCCGGTGGCACGTTCCGGATCGTGGAGGCGGGGCCGGACGCGGCCGGGGTGCGCGGTGGGCACGACACGGTCGAGGCGGCGGACCTGGACGTGATCCGTGACGGCAGGCCGCGGTACCGCCTGGAGGTGCGGCCGCGGGTGCTCGGTGACTTCGTCATCGGGGCGTGGTGGCACAGCACGTCGCCGGTGTCGCACTTCACGCGGTCGCTGGTCTGCTCGCGGGTCACGGAGGACGGAGGGAGGACCACGCTCAGCGGGCGCAGGCTCACGGTGACATCGGCCGAGGGGGCGCGGGAGGAGCGGGAGCTGGGGACGGACGAGGAGGTGCTCGCGGCCTACCGGGAGCGGTTCGGCATCGCACTCGACAGGGTGCCGACACTGCGCCGGACCGACTAGGGATCAATTCGGTCCACACGGGGCTACTCGTGCGTAGTGCCAGCACATGTGCTGGATTCCCGTGATGTGGTCTCGTCTTGCCTCGAAAGCCTCACTAGTGGTCGAATGCGTCTTCGGCAACAGGTGATCAACAGTGATCAACAGGCGATTTCACGTCACGCAGGGGAGTCGGGGATGATCGGCCGCTGGCTGGGAAGCCGCACCAACCGGGTGCAACGGACGAGTCCCCTGGCGGCGGTGCCGACGCCGCCGAACGCCGGGGTGCTGGCCTGCCGGGTGCTGGACCCGGTCAACGAGCCGGTCCGGCACGCGGAGTTCGCGGTCACCGACGCCATGGGGCGTCCGGTGGTCAGTGGGGGAGCGGACCCGTACGGGTCGTTCATGACGACGGTGCCCGCGGGGGAGTACCGGCTCGCGGTGTCGGCGGAGGGCTACACGCCGTACCTGGCGACCACGCAGGTCGGCGAGAACGCGCTGGCGTCGCTCGGGGACGTGACGCTGCAGCTGGCCCGGCCGCCGGAGCTGCCCGCGCCGGGCGACTGGGAGATCGAGCCGGCGCACTCCTCGATCGGCTTCACGGCGCGGCACATCGGACTGGCCCGGATCCACGGGCGGTTCACGTCCTTCGCGGGGGTCATACGGATCGCCGACCCGGTCGAGCGGTCCGCGATGCACGTGGTGATCGACGCGGCGTCCATCGACACGAACATGAGGATGCGCGACGACCATCTGCGGTCGGCGGACTTCCTGGACGTCGAGCGGTTCCCGACCCTGGAGTTCTACAGCGAGCGGTTCGTGCACAAGGGCGGGAACCGATGGGCCGTGACGGGGGCGTTGTCGCTGCACGGCGTGACGCGCACCGTCACGCTGGACACCGAGTACCTGGGGCTGGGCAACGGCATGGAGGGCGAGGTGCGGGCGGCCTGCCGGGCCACGACCGAGCTGCACCGGGACGACTTCACCGTGAGCTGGCAGACGATGCTGGCGCGGGGCATCGCGGTGGTCGGGCCGAGCATCCCCGTCGACCTCGACGTGCAGGTGGTCCGCAAGGGCTGAGCGGCCGGGCCGCGAGGCGGTGTCGGACAATGTCCGGCGTGAGTGATGTGCGACATGTGCTGGTGCTGCCCGACCGGGATGCCGCGGAAGAGGTGGTGCAGGCGCTCGGGGACCGTTTCGGAGTCGTCGAGGAGCCGCGGTTGGTGCGGGACGCGCTGGCCGGCGAGGACGATGCCGAGGACGCGCAGTGGCTGGTCGTCCTGAGGGACGAGGAAGAGCGGCTGGACCCCGGCGAGCTGGACCGGTTCGCAGGCGAGTGGGAGGGCTGGCGGGAGGAGCCGTAAGGTCTCGGCGCAGCCCGTTGTCAGTGCCGCGTGGGATGCTTGGCGCAATGGCCAGGAAGACTGCGAATGACGACCCTCTCGCCCCGGTGACGCTCGCCGTGGGCCAGGAGGACCTGCTGCTGGACCGTGCCGTGCAGGAGGTGGTGGCCGCCGCGAAGGCCTCCGACGCCGACACGGACGTGCGGGACCTGACCCCGGACCAGTTGCAGCCCGGCACGCTCGCCGAGCTGACGAGTCCGTCGCTCTTCGCGGAGCGCAAGGTCGTGGTCGTGCGCAACGCGCAGGACCTGTCGGCCGACACCGTCAAGGACGTGAAGGCGTACCTGGGGGCGCCCGCCGAGGAGATCACCCTCGTGCTGCTGCACGCCGGCGGAGCCAAGGGCAAGGGGCTGCTCGACGCCGCGCGCAAGGCGGGGGCGCGCGAGGTGGCCTGCCCGAAGATGACGAAGCCGGCGGACCGGCTGGCGTTCGTGCGGAGCGAGTTCCGGGGGACGGGCAGGTCGGCCACACCGGAGGCGTGCCAGGCGCTCGTCGACGCGATCGGGAGCGATCTGCGGGAGCTGGCCTCGGCGGTCTCCCAGCTGGTCGCGGACGTCGAGGGCACGATCGACGAGGCGGTCGTCGGGCGGTACTACACCGGGCGGGCCGAGGCGTCGAGCTTCACGGTCGCCGACCGGGCGGTCGAGGGCCGGGCGGCGGAGGCGCTGGAGGCCCTGCGCTGGTCGCTGGCGACCGGCGTGGCACCGGTGATGATCACGAGCGCGCTGGCACAGGGCGTGCGCGCGATCGGGAAGCTGTCGTCGGCGCGCGGGGGCCGGCCGGCGGACCTGGCGCGGGAGCTGGGCATGCCGCCGTGGAAGATCGACCGGGTGCGGCAGCAGATGCGGGGCTGGACGCCGGACGGGGTGGCCGTGGCCCTGCGGGCGGTGGCCGAGGCGGACGCGGGCGTGAAGGGCGGCGGCGACGACCCCGAGTACGCCTTGGAGAAGGCGGTGGTCACGATCGCCCGGGCGGCTCGCTCCCGGGGCCGGGGATAGGCATCAGCAGACTGCCGGACCGCAGCGCATAGGCTGAGCGCCCCTCGGCGGACCGGGCTGTCGCTCAGTACACCGGCTCCCCGATCCCCAGCAGGTTCCCCTCGCTGTCACGGAACCAGCCGCCGCGTTCACCCCGTGCGCCCTTGCTCGGGTAGTGCCCCTCGACCTCGGCGATCCCGCCCACCGTGCGCAGGCCGGGTACGTCGACCTCCTCGAAGACCACACCACGCCGCTTGAGCTCCGCCACGACGGCGTCGATGTCGTCGACCTCCAGCGCCATCTGCGTGAAGGTCCCGGGCGAGGCCCCCGTCGACCGGAACAGCGCGAACTCCGCGCCGCCGCAGCGGTAGAGCAGCCCGCCGGGCCGCTCGTCGACGGGCTCCAGACCGAGTTTCTCGCCGTAGAAGCGCCGCGCCCGGTCCAGGTCCTGGGCGGGGAGCCGGGTCGCCACGCGGGCCCCGGCCAGCACGTTCCTGTCGTCTGCGTCCATGTCTCCACTGTGCCGCCGGAGCCGTCCGGAGGGAGAATCGGGAGAGTCAGCCGCACTCGCCAAGCGACGGAAAGGTGGCGACGGCCATGGCTGAACACCCCCACGCAGCGCTGGTCCGCAAGGGATTCGAGGCCTTCTCGCGCGGTGACATGGACACCTTGCGCACACTGATCGCGGGAGACGCCACACACCACGTACCCGGAGACCACCCCTTGTCGGGCGACTTCAAGGGCGTGGACTCGATCATCGAGATGTACGAACGGCTCGGCGCGGAGACCAACGGCACGATGCGCGCCGAACTGATCGGCATCGGAGTCGACGGCCGCGGCCACGCGGTCGGCATGACCCGCTTCACGGCCGACCGCAACGGCAAGCACCTCGACGACACCGGCTGCATCATCTTCCGGATCGTCGGCGACAAGGTCACCGACCTCGACGAGTGCGTCGAGGACATCGACAAGAACAACGAGTTCTGGTCCTGAACAGGACGAAGGCTCTGAGCAGGACAAAGGCTCCGAGCAGCACGAAGGCCGGGCGGCCTCCCATGGGGAACAGGAGGGCCACCCGGCCTTCGGTTCAAGCTGATGGATCCGCGCCCGCGTGGCGAACGCAGGCCGCGCGCGGACCCGAGGGGTGCCGGACGGGAGCGGATGAGAGAGGGCCCGCTCGATTCCCTCCGGCGGTCACATCAGATGTCAGCCCTTGAGCGCGGCGACCTTCTGAGCCAGGGCCGACTTCTTGTTGGCAGCCTGGTTCTTGTGGATGACGCCCTTCGAGACGGCCTTGTCGAGCTGACGCGCGGCAGCGCGCTGGTACTCGGTGGCCTTCTCGACGTCACCCGCGGCAGCGGCCTCGCGGGCCTTGCGGATCGCGGTCTTCAGGGAGGACTTGACGGCCTTGTTGCGCAGCCGGGCCTTCTCGTTGGTCTTGATCCGCTTGATCTGGGACTTGATGTTCGCCACGAATGAGCCTTTTCAGGTTCTGGCACGGGCCCGCACTGATCCGCACGGTTCCCGTACCGGGTGATTTCTTGAGGTCGTGCCTCCTGCGAGAGGGCATGAGACACAGCCACCCAGGCTACCAGCGGGCCCATCCACGGCCCAAACCCGTCCGCGGTCGCCACCCGTGGGACCATGGAGGCTACGTATCGATCCGACCCGAGACCGCAGACACTGCGGACGCCTCAAGAATCAGGACCCTGCGTGCCCGCGATCCCCAGCCACGTGCCCGAGCCGAGCCGTACCGACCCGGCTCTGATCCGCAATTTCTGCATCATCGCGCACATCGACCACGGCAAGTCCACGCTCGCCGACCGGATGCTCCAGCTGACCGGAGTGGTCGAGCAGCGGCAGATGCGCGCCCAGTACCTCGACCGCATGGACATCGAGCGCGAGCGCGGCATCACGATCAAGTCTCAGGCGGTGCGTCTGCCGTGGGCCCCGACCCACGACAAGGACAACACGCACATCCTGAACATGATCGACACCCCGGGGCACGTCGACTTCACCTACGAGGTCTCGCGGTCGCTCGCCGCCTGCGAGGGCACCATCCTCCTGGTCGACGCCGCCCAGGGCATCGAGGCCCAGACCCTCGCCAACCTCTACCTGGCGATGGAGAACGACCTCACGATCATCCCCGTCCTCAACAAGATCGACCTGCCGGCGGCGCAGCCCGAGAAGTTCGCCGAGGAGCTCGCCCACCTCATCGGCTGCGAGCCGGACGACGTGCTGAAGGTCTCCGCGAAGACGGGGCTCGGGGTCGAGGCGCTGCTGGACAAGGTCGTCGAGCAGGTCCCGGCCCCGGTCGGCGTCAAGGACGCCCCCGCGCGCGCCATGATCTTCGACTCCGTCTACGACTCCTACCGGGGCGTGGTGACGTACGTCCGTGTCATCGACGGGCAGCTCAACAAGCGCGAGCGCATCAAGATGATGTCGACCGGTGCCACGCACGAGCTGCTGGAGATCGGCACCAACTCGCCGGAGATGCTCGGCGCCGACGGCCTCGGCGTCGGCGAGGTGGGCTATCTGATCACCGGCGTGAAGGACGTCCGCCAGTCGAAGGTCGGTGACACCGTCACCAGCCAGTCCAAGGGCGCCACCGAGCCCCTCGGCGGCTACAAGGACCCCAAGCCGATGGTCTTCTCCGGCCTGTATCCGCTGGACGGCTCGGACTACCCCGAGCTGCGCGAGGCCCTGGACAAGCTCCAGCTCAACGACGCCGCGCTGGTCTACGAGCCGGAGACCTCCGCCGCGCTCGGCTTCGGCTTCCGCGTCGGCTTCCTCGGCCTGCTGCACCTGGACGTCATCCGGGAGCGGCTGGAGCGCGAGTTCGGGCTCGACCTGATCGCCACCGCGCCGAACGTGGTCTACCGCGTGGTCATGGAGGACGGCAGCGAGCACACGGTCACCAACCCGAGCGAGTTCCCCGAGGGCAAGATCTCGGACGTCTACGAGCCGGTCGTCCGGGCCACCATCCTGGCGCCCAGCGAGTTCATCGGCTCGATCATGGAGCTGTGTCAGACCCGGCGCGGCACGCTGCTCGGCATGGACTACCTCTCCGAGGAGCGGGTCGAGATCCGCTACACCCTGCCCCTCGCCGAGATCGTCTTCGACTTCTTCGACCAGCTGAAGTCGAAGACGCGTGGGTACGCGTCCCTGGACTACGAGCCCACCGGCGAGCAGACCTCCAGCCTGGTCAAGGTCGACATCCTGCTGCACGGCGACAAGGTGGACGCCTTCTCGGCGATCACCCACAAGGACCAGGCGTACGCCTACGGTGTGCGGCTCGTCGCCAAGCTCAAGGAGCTCATCCCGCGGCAGGCCTTCGAGGTGCCGGTCCAGGCCGCCATCGGCTCCCGGGTCATCGCCCGCGAGACCATCCGCGCCATCCGCAAGGACGTCCTCGCCAAGTGCTACGGCGGTGACATCTCCCGCAAGCGGAAGCTGCTGGAGAAGCAGAAGGAGGGCAAGAAGCGGATGAAGATGGTGGGTTCCGTGGAAGTTCCGCAGGAGGCCTTCATCGCCGTCCTGTCGAGCGATGACAGCGCGGGGTCGGGCAAGGGCAAGAAGTAATCACGGATTACCGTGGGTTACACCCCAAACCGGGGAGAACAGGGGCCCGTCGTGCGAAAGTGCGGCGGGCCCCTGTGCGTATACGGGGTAGCTCTCTGTACGAAGTGACAGGCCGCAGACCCTTACGCAGGGACCGGTCGACCTTTACTCTGATCCCTGCTCGATAGTTACTCACGAGTTAAACAACGGTGTTACCAGCAGCTCGTGAGGACCCACCAGCCGCACCTGAGCCAGCCGCACTGTCGCGGGCCACGGAGGATGTCGTGAGCGACACACAGACACTGATCGAGAACCGTCCGCCGTCCGTGGCGGGCCTCTTCCTGGAGCGCGTGGCGGCCACGCCGGACGCGGAGGCCTACCGGTATCCGGTCCCCTCGTCCTCCGGACAGGGTCCGGACGAGTGGAAGTCGCTGAGCTGGGCGCAGGCCGCCGAGCGGGTCTACGCCGTCGCGGCGGGGCTCATCGAGCTCGGCGTGCAGCCCGAGCAGCGCGTCGCCCTCGCCTCCAGCACCCGGATCGAGTGGATCCTCGCCGACCTCGGCATCATGTGCGCGGGCGCCGCGACGACCACGGTGTACCCGCAGACCAACGCCGACGAGTCCGCGTACATCCTGTCCGACTCCGAGAGCCGGGTGCTCATCGCGGAGAACGCCGAGCAGCTGGCCAAGGCGAAGGAGAAGCGCCCGGAGCTGCCCGAGCTGACCCATGTGGTGGTCGTCGACCCGGCCGGCGTCGAGACCGCCGACTGGATCCTGACCCTGGACGAGCTGGAGAAGCGCGGCGCGGCCCGGCTGGAGAAGGAGCCCGACCTGATCAAGGAGCGGGTCGGCGCGATCACCAAGGACCAGCTGGCCACCCTCATCTACACCTCCGGCACCACCGGCCGTCCCAAGGGCGTGCGCCTTCCGCACGACAACTGGTCGTACATGGCGAAGGCGATCGCCGCGACCGGCCTCCTCAGCACCGAGGACGTGCAGTACCTCTGGCTGCCGCTCGCGCACGTCTTCGGCAAGGTGCTCACCTCCGGCCAGATCGAGGTCGGGCACGTCACCGCCGTGGACGGCCGCGTCGACAAGATCATCGAGAATCTGCCGGTGGTGCAGCCGACGTACATGGCGGCCGTGCCGCGCATCTTCGAGAAGGTGTACAACGGCGTCGCCGCGAAGGCCCGCGCGGGCGGCGGAGCCAAGTACAAGATCTTCCAGTGGGCGGCCGAGGTCGCCCGTGAGTACGCCAAGGTCGCGCAGGACAATTTCCGGCGCACCGGGACCGCGTCCGTGCCGTTCGGGCTGGGCGCCAAGCACAAGGTCGCCGACGCGCTGGTGTACGCCAAGATCCGGGAGGCCTTCGGAGGGAACCTGCGGGCGTGCGTCTCCGGCTCGGCCGCCCTCGCACCCGAGATCGGCTACTTCTTCTCCGGCGCCGGCATCCACATCCTGGAGGGCTACGGCCTGACGGAGTCCTCGGCCGCGTCCTTCGTGAACCCGGGCGAGGCCTACCGCACCGGCACGGTCGGCAAGCCGCTGCCCGGCACGGAGGTGCGGATCGCGGACGACGGGGAGATTCTGCTGCGCGGCCCGGGGATCATGGAGGGCTACCACAAGCTGCCCGAGAAGACCGCCGAGGTGCTGGAGCCGGACGGGTGGTTCCACACCGGGGACATCGGGGAGCTGTCGCCCGACGGGTACCTGCGGATCACCGACCGCAAGAAGGACCTCATCAAGACGTCCGGCGGCAAGTACATCGCGCCGGCGGAGGTCGAGGGGCAGTTCAAGGCGGTGTGCCCCTACGTGTCCAACATCCTGGTACACGGGGCGGACCGGAACTTCTGCACGGCGCTGATCGCGCTGGACGAGGTCGCCATCACGGAGTGGGCCAAGGAGAACGGGCTCGCGGGGAAGTCGTACGCGGAGATCGTCGCGGCGCCGCAGACCGTCGAGATGGTCGACGGGTACGTGAAGCAGCTCAACGAGGGGCTGCAGCGGTGGCAGACGATCAAGAAGTTCCGGCTGCTGCCGCGGGATCTCGACGTGGAGCACGGTGAGATCACGCCGAGTCTGAAGCTGAAGCGGCCTGTCGTGGAGCGGGAGTACAAGCATCTGATCGAGGAGATGTACGAGGGGTCTCGCGAGGCGTAGGGGGTGGCGGGGCTCTGCGGCGGGTGCGGCTTCGTCGTGGTTGTTCGCGCCCACGCGGCGGAGCCGCACATCGATACAGCCCCGCGCCCCTAAGGGACGTCACCCGCCCGGCGCCGCAAGTCCTGGATCTCCGCCCTGAGGCGCTCCACCTCTCTGCCCTTGCGGTAGAGGTCCAGGAAGACGGTGACCTTCGCCCTGAGGACCCACGGGTCGAAGGGCTTGGTCACGTAGTCGGCGGCGCCCGTGGCGTAGCCGCGGAAGGCGTAGCCCGAGTCGTCGCCGGCGCCGGTCAGGAAGATGATCGGGACGTCGCGGGTCTGGTCCAGGCGCTTGATGTGGGCGGCCGTCTCGAAGCCGTCCATGCCGGGCATCCGGATGTCGAGGAGGACCAGGGCGATCGGCTGCCGCAGCAGGACCTTCATCGCCTCCTCGCCCGAACGGGCGCGCACCAGCGGCTCGTTGAGGGAGGCGAGCACGGCCTCCAGGGCGGTCAGGTTGTCCTCCATGTCGTCGACCAGGAGGATTCCGGCGCGCTCGGGGCTCATGACGGCGTGTCCTCCGGCTCCAGCAGTTCGCACACGACCGTCAGCAGCCGGTCGATGTCCACCGGCTTGGGCACGTAGGCGTTGGCGCCGCGGGCGATGGACTTCTCCCGGTCGCCGGGCATCGCCTTGGCGGTCAGGGCGACGATGGGCAGGTCCGCCCAGCGCGGGGTGCGGCGGATGGCGGAGATGGTCTCGTAGCCGTCCATCTCCGGCATCATGATGTCCATCAGGACCAGTTCGACGTCGGCACTGCGTTCCAGCGCCTCGATGCCCTCGCGGCCGTTCTCCGCGTAGAGCACGGTCATGCCGACCCGGCCCAGGACGTGGGTGAGGGCGAACACGTTGCGGATGTCGTCGTCCACGATCAGCACCCGCCGTCCGGGCAGGATCCGGCCCGGCCTGCCGGACGTCCACGCCTCCAGCTTGGTCGGTGACGGCCAGGCGTCGTCCGTGTCGTGGGCGCCCGGGAACGGTCCGGCGGCCGGGAGCGGCCCGGCGGCCGGCTGGAGGGGCAGGGGCAGGTCGGCGCGGTCCTCGGCCGGGGCGGGCGCCGTGTGGCCGGGGCTGACGACGGGGACGTAGAGCGTGAAGGTGGAGCCCTTGCCGGGTTCGCTCTCGGCGACGATCCGGCCGCCGAGCAGGCCCGCGATCTCCCGGCTGATGGACAGGCCGAGTCCGGTGCCGCCGTACTTGCGGTTGGTGGTGCCGTCGGCCTGCTGGAACGCCTCGAAGATCACCGCGAGTTTCTCCGGCGCGATGCCGATGCCGGTGTCGGACACGGTGAAGGCGATCACGTCCTCGGTGTCCCGGACTCCCCCGCTCTCGGGTTCGCCCGACGAGCGGGGGGACCCCCATCGGTGCTCGGCGTCGTGCACCCGGTCCACCCGCAGCTCGACCTTGCCCGCCGCGGTGAACTTGATCGCGTTCGAGAGCAGGTTGCGCAGGATCTGCTGGAGCCGCTGCTCGTCCGAGTACATCTCGCGCGGTACGTCCTCGCCGACCGCCACCTCGAAGGCGAGCCCCCGGTCGAGGGTGAGCGGGCGGAAGGTGGCGTGGACGTAGTCGAGCAGCTTGATCAGCGGGAGCCGCTTGGGGCGTACGTCCATCCGGCCGGCCTCGATCTTCGACAGGTCCAGGATGTCGTTGATCAGCTGGAGGAGGTCCGAGCCCGAGCGGTGGATCGTCGTCGCGAACTGCACCTCCTGGTCGGAGAGGTGGCCGTCCGGGTTGTCGGAGAGCAGCCGGGCGAGGATCAGCAGGGAGTTCAGCGGGGTGCGCAGCTCGTGCGACATGTTCGCCAGGAACTCCGACTTGTACTGCGAGGACGTGGCCAGCAGGGCGGCCTTCTCCTCCAGCTCGGCGTTGGAGCGCTGCAACTCGCCCTGCTGCTTCTGGAGTTCGTCCGAGCGTTCCTGGAGCTGCATGGCGAGGCGCTGGGACTCGCCGAGCAGGGACTCCGTGCGGGAGTTGGCGATGATCGTGTTGATGGCGACGCCGATGGTGTTGACGAACTGGTCGAAGAACGCAAGGTGCACGTCGGAGAAGCGGGAGAAGGAGGCGAGTTCGATGACGCCGAGGAGTTTGTCCTCGAAGAGGATCGGGATGATGACGATGGTCGTGGGCGCCGCCTCGCCCAGACCGCTGTTGATCTTGATGTAGTCGGGCGGGGCGCCCTCCACCAGGATCCGCTTCTTCTCCCGGGCCGCCTGCGCGACCAGGCCGTGCACCGGCAGGGCGCCGGTCTCCACGGTCGCGTCCTGGGCGGCGCCGTAGCCGGCGATGAAGGCGAGCCCCTTGGTGGGAACCGTCGCTCCGGCCTCCTCCGGGTCGGCGAGGTAGAACGCCCCGTACTGCGCGTTCACCAGCGGGGTCAGCTCGCGCAGTATCAGGTCGGCGACCTCCATCAGGTCGCGGTGACCCTGCATCAGGGCGGCGAGCCGGGCGAGATTGGACTCCAGCCAGTCCTTCGCGCGGGTCGTTTCGCGCAGGTTGGCCACCATCAGGTTGATGTTGTCCTTCAGCTCGGCGACCTCGCCGCGCGCCTCCACGGTGATCGAGCGGGACATGTCGCCCTGAGCCACGGCGGAGGCGACCTCGGCGATCGCGCGGACCTGGGTGGTGAGGTTGAGCGCGAGCTCGTTGACGTTCGTCGTCAGGCGCTTCCAGGTGCCGTAGACGCCCTCGACCCTGGCCTGGCCGCCGAGTTGGCCCTCGGAGCCGACCTCGCGGGCCACGCGCGTGACCTCCGAGGAGAAGGAGGAGAGCGTGTCGACCATGGTGTTGATGGTGGTCTTCAGCTCCAGGATCTCGCCGCGGGCGTCCACGTCGATCTTCCGGGACAGGTCGCCCTGGGCCACGGCCGTCGCGACCTGGGCGATGTTCCGCACCTGGGAGGTCAGGTTGTCGGCCATGTAGTTGACGTTGTCCGTCAGGTCCCGCCAGACACCGGAGACGCCCAGCACCTGGGCCCGGCCGCCGAGCCGCCCGTCGGTGCCGACCTCGCGGGCGACCCGCGTCACCTCGTCGGCGAAGGCCCGCAGTTGCTCCACCATCGTGTTGACGGTGTCCTTCAGTTCGAGGATCTCGCCCCGGGCGTCGACCGTGATCTTCTTCGACAGGTCGCCGTTGGCGACGGCGGTGGTCACCTGGGCGATGTTGCGGACCTGCGAGGTCAGGTTCAGCGCCATGAAGTTGACGTTGTCGGTGAGGTCCTTCCAGACGCCGGAGACGCCCCGGACCTGCGCCTGGCCGCCGAGGTTGCCTTCCGTGCCGACCTCGCGGGCGACGCGGGTGACCTCGTCGGCGAAGGCGGAGAGCTGGTCGACCATCGTGTTGATCGTGGACTTCAGCTCCAGGATCTCGCCCTTGGCCTCCACCGTGATCTTCTTGCCGAGGTCGCCCTGGGCGACGGCGGTGGAGACGAGCGCGATGTTCCGCACCTGCGAGGTGAGGTTGTCCGCCATGAAGTTGACGTTGTCGGTGAGGTCCTTCCAGACGCCGGACACGCCCCGGACCTGCGCCCGCCCGCCGAGGTTGCCCTCGGTGCCGACCTCGCGGGCGACGCGGGTGACCTCGTCGGCGAAGGCGGAGAGCTGGTCGACCATCGTGTTGATCGTCGACTTCAGCTCCAGGATCTCGCCCTGCGCGTCGACCGTGATCTTCTGCGACAGGTCGCCGTTGGCCACGGCCGTCGTCACCTGGGCGATGTTGCGGACCTGCGAGGTCAGGTTCGACGCCATGAAGTTGACGTTGTCGGTGAGGTCCTTCCACACCCCGGACACGCCCCGGACCTGCGCCCGCCCGCCCAACTGGCCCTCCGTACCGACCTCGCGGGCCACGCGCGTGACCTCGTCGGCGAAGGCCGAGAGCTGGTCCACCATCGTGTTCACGGTCAGCTTCAGTTCCAGCAGCTCACCGGTCGCCTCGACCGTGACCGTACGGGTCAGGTCGCCGCGCGCCACCGCCGTCGTCACGGCCGCGATGTCCCGCACCTGGGCCGTCAGCCGGGACGCCATCGTGTTGACGGCCTCCGTCACGTCCCGCCAACTGCCCGACAGGCCCTGCACCTTGGCCCGACCGCCGAGCCGCCCCTCGGTGCCGACCTCGCGCGCGACCCGCGTCACCTCGCCCGTGAACAGGGAGAGCTGGTCCACCATCTTGTTCACGGCCCGGCCCAGCCGCCGCAGATCGCCGCGTAACTGCCGGGTCCCGTCGTGCAGGTCGACCCGCTGAGTCAGATCGCCGCCGGCCACCGCGTCCAGCACGCGCGTGGCGTTCGCCGCCGGGGCGACCAGGGCGTCGAGCAGCTGGTTGACGTCGTCGACGCGGGATGTCCACAGTCCCTGACCCGGGCTCGCCGAGAGCCGCTCGTCGAGCCGGCCGTGCCGCACCAGCTCGCGCTTGACGCGCCGCACCTCGGTCGTGAAGTGGACGCTGCGGTCCATGATCTGGTTGAAGACGGCGTTGAGTTCGGCCACTATCCCGTGGCCGGTTTCCGGGACCTTCGTGAAATCGCCGTCGCGTGCGGCTGTCATGGCCGCGAGCAGCGGACGGAGATCGGATGCACGAATCTGACCGTCTTCGTACCGGTCTTCGACCACAGGAGTAGCACTGTTCTCACTCATGGCGGCCCACTTCGGTAACTCGGCGCTTATGGGCGTGGCCAGTCTGTCACTCTGTCGGCATCGACTGTGGCGTATTCGTACGAACTGCCCGGGGAGCTGTCCATGGGGGCCATTCCGACGCAACGGGAGACCGCTTCCCGTGCCTCAGAGGCGCCTGCACACACTGGGGAGACGCCCGTGCCCGCTCAAGAAGGGCCCATCGCCGGGCCCATCGCCGAGGGGCCCGCACCGGCCTGTGCGGCGCCCCCGCCCGTTGCCGAGGCGCCCGCACAGGAGTGCGCGCGGGCGCACGCGACCCTGTCCGGCAGCTCCGTCGCGCCGGGCGCCGCCCGCGCCCTGGTGCGCGCGGCGCTCGCCGAGTGGACCGACCTCGGCCTGCCGGGCGCCGAGCACCTCACCGACCGCCTCGCCGACGATGCCACGCTCGTCGTCAGCGAACTCGTCACCAACGCGGTCGTGCACGCCGGGACCGACGTCGAGATGGAGTGCCGGCTGGAGGGCGACGACCGGGCCACGGCCGCGCTCGTCGTCGAGGTCTCCGACCACCACCCCTCCCGCGCCCCCCGCGGCGGCGAGCCCGAGACACCGCACGACACCCCCGAGTACGGGCGCGGCCTGCGACTCGTCGGCGCGCTCTCCGAGGCGTGGGGGATCACGTACCGCACGGGCCGGAAGACCGTGTGGGCGCGGCTGCCCGCCGCGGGGTGCGCGGCGGGGGAGCAGATCGAGGCGTACGCCGGGGAGCAGGCGCTGGCGCGCGGGTTGCGCGTGGCGGAGATCCTGGCGCCGGAGCCGCGGTACGGCTGGGAGGCCGGGGAGGACGCGCGTGGCCGGCCCGACGCCGAGGACGCGCGGGGCCCGCGCGACGTCCGCGGTGAGTGCGACTACTCCTGGGATCACCCTGACTCCCGTCACCCCGGTGACCGTCACGGTGTGCGCGACTCGCACGGTGTGCGCGACTCCCGGGACCATCACGGTCTGCGCGACTGGCGGGACTGGAACGATCTGCGGGACTGGCGGGACCGCCACGAGGGCCGCGACGGGCGGGACGGCCGCGATGGCGCCTGGCTGGGCCGCGGTGCCCTCTCCTTCCTCGCCGAGGCCTCCGACCTGCTCGCCGGGCAGCTCGACGAGGACCTGGTCGCCGCCCTCGCCGGGCAGCTGATCGTGCCCCGGCTGGCCGACTGGTGCGCGGTCTGGCTGGAGGACGAGGCCACCGGCGGCGGCTGGGGCGTCGGGCCCGGAGCCGGGGGACCCCGGCTGGCCCGGGTCTGGCACGGCAGCGAGAACCACATCGAGGAACTGCGCCGGGCGCTGGAGAAGGACCCGCCGCCCCCGTCCGACCCGTTACGGACCGGGCCCGTCGACTACCCCTGGCCCGGCGAGGCGCTCGGCGACGCGCCCGGCGAACCGGGCCAGGCACTGGCGTACCGGCTGGTCGCGGGGGGCCGTCCGCTGGGCACCCTCGTCATCGGGCGGTCCGGGACCGCCGGTTTCCCCGACGAGATCACCGGCCTCGTCGAGGACCTGAGCCGCCGTGTCGCGCTCGCCATCGGCGCCGCCCGCCAGTACGCCCGGCAGGCCACCATCAGCGCCGTGCTCCAGCGCGGACTGCTGCCCGGGGCGGTGGCCGAGATCCCCGGCGTGCGCAGCGCCCTCGTCTACGAGCCGTACGACAAGGGCGGGCCCAGCGGCGACTTCTACGACCTGTTCCCGGCCGGCGACGGCCGCTGGTGCTTCGCGGTCGGCGACGTCCAGGGCAAGGGGCCCGAGGCCGCCGTCGTCATCGGGCTGGCCCGGCCCTGGCTGCGGCTGCTGGCCCGCGAGGGCTACCGGGTGGCCGACGTCCTCGACCGCCTCAACCAGCTCCTCCTGGACGACGCCACGGAGGCCGCGGACGCGGCGGCCCGGGCGCTGGTCGCCGCGGGCGCGCGACCGACCCCGCCCGGCGACGGCCCTCAAACGCGCTTCCTGTCCCTGCTCTACGGCGAACTGGTCCCCTTCGACGGCGGCGTCCGCTGCACCGTCGCCTCCGCCGGGCATCCGCTGCCCCTGCTCCTCGGGGCGGGCGGCGAGGTCCACTCGTGCGCGCAGCCGCAGACCCTCCTGGGCGTCGTCGAGGACGCCACGTACAGCAGCGAGACCTTCGAGCTGCGCTCCGGCGACACGCTGCTGTGCGTCACCGACGGCGTGACCGAGCGCCGCTCCGGCTCCCGCCAGTTCGACGACGGGGACGGGCTCGCGGCGGCGCTCGCCGGGTGCGCCGGGCTGGACGCCGAGCTCATAGCCGAAAGGATCAAGCGGCTGGTGCACGAGTTCGGGGCGCGGCCACCGGCGGACGATCTCGCCCTGCTGGTGCTCCAGGCGGAGTGACCGCTGCTGTCGGCGGAGTCACGGCGCGGGTGCTGGACAATGGAAGGCATGCCTTCCGCACTTCCCGACGGCGAGCCCGTCCCCGAGGACGGCGCGCTGCCCGCGTCCGCACTCGCCGGGGCCGCCGACCGCCCGCTCGGGTTCTACCTGCACGTTCCGTACTGCGCGACCCGCTGCGGCTACTGCGACTTCAACACGTACACGGCGACCGAGCTGCGCGGCACCGGCGGGGTCCTCGCCTCCCGCGACAACTACGCCGAGACGCTCGTCGACGAGATCCGCCTGGCCCGCAAGGTCCTGGGGGACGACCCGCGTCCCGTCCGCACGGTGTTCGTGGGCGGCGGTACGCCGACGCTGCTGGACGCCGGTGATCTCGTACGGATGCTGCAGGCCGTCCGGGACGAGTTCGGGCTCGCCGCGGACGCCGAGGTCACGACGGAGGCGAACCCGGAGTCCGTCGATCCCGCGTATCTGGCCGCCCTGCGCGAGGGGGGCTTCAACCGGATCTCCTTCGGGATGCAGAGCGCGCGGCAGCACGTGCTGAAGGTGCTGGACCGGACGCACACGCCCGGGCGGCCGGAGGCGTGCGTCGCGGAGGCCCGGGCGGCCGGGTTCGAGCACGTGAACCTCGACCTGATCTACGGCACGCCGGGGGAGTCGGACGAGGACTGGCGGGCGTCGCTGGACGCGGTGCTGGGGGCCGGGCCGGACCACGTCAGCGCGTATGCCCTGATCGTGGAGGAGGGCACGCAGCTGGCGCGGCGGATCCGCCGGGGCGAGGTGCCGATGACCGACGACGACGTCCACGCCGACCGGTACCTGATCGCCGACGAGGTGCTCTCGGGCGCGGGGTTCGAGTGGTACGAGGTGTCGAACTGGGCGACCTCGGAGGCCGGGCGGTGCCTGCACAACGAGCTGTACTGGCGGGGGGCCGACTGGTGGGGGGCCGGGCCCGGGGCGCACAGCCACGTGGGCGGTGTGCGGTGGTGGAACGTGAAGCATCCCGGGGCGTATGCGGCGGCGCTGGCGGCCGGTCGTTCGCCCGGGGCCGGGCGTGAGGTGCTGTCGGAGGAGGACCGCCGGGTCGAGCGGATCCTGCTGGAGCTGCGGTTGCGGGACGGGGTGCCGTTGGCGTTGCTGCGGGAGGAGGGACTCGCGGCGTCTCGGCGGGCCTTGTCCGAAGGGTTGCTCGAGGAGGGGCCGTATGCGGAGGGGCGTGCTGTGCTGACCTTGCGCGGGCGGTTGCTGGCGGATGGTGTGGTGCGCGATCTGGTGGACTGAGTTGCTGGGCGTCGGTGCTGGGGCCGGGGCGATGCGCAACTCGGCGCGACGAGGTGCCGCTCTCCGTGGGACGGGTGCCGCCCCTAGCGGCATGCATGCCCGCAGCTGAGCGAGACACCGGCCGCAGCTGAGCGGGGACGCGGGCCGCAGCTGAGCGGGGACGCGAGCGCAGCTCAGCGCGGCTACGGCGCCGTCACGAAGTCGATCAGTTCTTCCACCCGGCCCAGGAGTTCCGGCTCCAGGTCCTTGTACGAGTGGACGCCGGACAGGATCCGCTGCCACGCCGCGCCCGTGTTCTGCGGCCAGCCCAGGGCGCGGCACACGCCCGTCTTCCAGTCCTGGCCCCGCGGGATCCGGGGCCAGGCCTCGATGCCGAGGGAGGACGGCTTCACCGCCTCCCAGATGTCGATGTAGGGATGGCCCACCACCAGCGCGTGGTCGCTCGTCACCGACTGGGCGATGTGCCACTCCTTCGAGCCCGGTACGAGGTGGTCGACCAGGACGCCGAGGCGCGCGTCGGGGCCGGGGGCGAAGGAGTCGACGATCGACGGGAGGTCGTCCACGCCCTCCAGGTACTCCACGACCACGCCCTCGATGCGCAGGTCGTCGCCCCACACCTTCTCGACCAGCTCGGCGTCGTGCCGGCCCTCGACGTAGATGCGGCCGGCACGGGCCACGCGCGCGCGTGCGCCGGGGACCGCCACCGAACCGGAGGCCGTGCGGGTGGGCCGTGCCGGGGCGCCCGGCGAGGGGCGGACCAGCGTCACCACCTTGCCCTCCAGGAGGAAGCCGCGCGGCTCCATCGGGAACACCCGGTGCTTGCCGAAGCGGTCCTCCAGCGTCACCGTGCCCGCCTCGCAGCGGATGACCGCCCCGCAGAAGCCGGTGCCGGGCTCCTCCACCACCAGGCCCGGTTCCGCCGGGACCTCGGGGACCGGCTGGGGCTTCTTCCACGGCGGGGTCAGGTCCGGAGAGTACTGGCGCATTCGGATGACGATAGGAGAACCGGGCGGGTGGTCACGGAGACACGCCGAAACGGGTCGCCAGCGCGTCCCGCTGGGCCCGGACGAACGCCGCGTCCACCACCGCTCCGTGACCGGGCACGTACACCGCGTTCTCGCCGCCCAGCGCGAGCAGCCGGTCCAGCGCGGCCGGCCAGTGCGACGGCACGGCGTCCGGGCCCGCCTGCGGCTCGCCGGACTCCTCGACCAGGTCGCCGCAGAACACCACCTCCGGATCGCCCGGCACCAGCACCGCCAGATCGTGCGCGGTGTGCCCGGGGCCCACGTTCGCCAGCAGCACCTGGCACCCGCCGCCCAGGTCGAGGGTCCACTCGCCGGACACCAGGTGGCGGGGCGGGACCAGCAGGTCCGCCGACTCCTGGGCGACCGTCTCGGCCAGTCCGTTGCGCACCGCGTCCGCGCGCAGCTCCTCGCGGTCCCGCAGGCGCGACAGCACCGCGTCCACGCCCACCGCGCCGAACACCTCCGCCCCCGTGAACGCCGCCGCCCCGAAGACGTGGTCGAAGTGGGGATGGGTCAGCGCGAGATGTGTCACACGGTGCCCGGTGAGCGACTGCGCCTGCTCGCGCAACCGCGCTCCCTCGGCCGGGCTCGACCCGGCGTCGATCACGAGGACCGCGTCCTCGCCGGCGACCAGCCCCGCCGTGCAGTCCCACACCGGCAGCCGACACCGCCCCACCCCGGCGGCCACGCGCTCCCACCCGAGCTCTTCCCAAGTCACCGTCATACGGCGACGCTAGCCGTGACTCCCGCCCGGGGCACGACGCCGCACGACCAGCCTTGCCGGGGGCGTACCCCACCGCCGTACACTGGGCCGGGGAACATTGGCACTCGCACGCGCAGAGTGCCAGGCCGCGAACGGCAGGCAACGGGCGGACGACTTCTGGAGGTGTGCGCGATGCTCAGTGAACGCAGGCTTCAGGTGCTGCGCGCCATCGTCCAGGACTACGTCGGCACCGAGGAGCCGGTCGGCTCCAAGGCCCTCACCGAGCGGCACAACCTCGGCGTCTCCCCGGCGACCGTCCGCAACGACATGGCGGCCCTGGAGGACGAGGGATACATCGCCCAGCCGCACACCAGCGCCGGGCGCATCCCCACCGACAAGGGGTACCGCCTGTTCGTGGACAAGCTCGCCGGCGTCAAGCCCATGACCGCGCCCGAGCGGCGCGCGATCCAGAACTTCCTGGAGGGCGCCGTCGACCTCGACGACGTCGTGGCGCGCACGGTGCGGCTGCTCGCGCAGCTCACGCGCCAGGTCGCCGTCGTGCAGTACCCGTCGCTGACCCGGTCCACCGTGCGGCACGTGGAGCTGCTCTCCCTCGCGCCCGCGCGCGTGATGCTCGTGTTGATCACGGACACCGGGCGGGTCGAGCAGCGGGTGGTCGACTGCCCGGCGCCCTTCGGCGAGGCCTCGCTCGCTGATCTGCGCGCGCGCCTCAACAGCCGGGTGGCGAACCGCCGTTTCGCGGATGTGCCGAGTCTGGTGGAGGATCTCCCGGAGGCTTTCGAGCACGAGGACCGGGGTACGGTCTCCACGGTGCTCTCCACACTCCTGGAGACGCTCGTCGAGGAGAACGAGGAGCGGCTGATGATCGGCGGCACCGCCAATCTGACCCGCTTCGGTCATGACTTCCCCCTCACGATCCGGCCCGTGCTGGAGGCGCTGGAGGAGCAGGTCGTGCTCCTCAAGCTGCTCGGCGAGGCGAAGGATCCGGGCGTGACCGTCCGTATCGGTCACGAGAACGCCCACGAAGGACTCAACTCCACGTCCGTCGTGTCGGTCGGCTACGGTTCGGGCGGCGAGGCAGTCGCCAAGCTCGGCGTGGTCGGACCGACCCGCATGGACTACCCGGGAACGATGGGAGCGGTACGCGCAGTGGCACGGTACGTCGGACAGATCCTGGCGGAGTCGTAGTGGCCACGGACTACTACGCCGTACTCGGCGTGCGCCGCGACGCGTCGCAGGAAGAGATCAAGAAGGCCTTCCGGCGGCTCGCCCGCGAGCTGCATCCGGACGTCAACCCCGATCCGAAGACCCAGGAGCGGTTCAAGGAGATCAACGCCGCCTACGAGGTGCTGTCGGACCCGCAGAAGAAGCAGGTCTACGACCTCGGCGGGGACCCGCTCTCGCAGGCCCAGGGCGGCGGCGCGGGCGGCTTCGGAGCCGGTGGCTTCGGGAACTTCTCCGACATCATGGACGCGTTCTTCGGCACGGCGTCGCAGCGCGGTCCGCGCTCGCGCACCCGCCGCGGCCAGGACGCGATGATCCGCATCGAGGTGGAGCTCGATGAGGCGGCCTTCGGCACGACGAAGGACATCCAGGTCGACACGGCGGTCGTCTGCAACACCTGTAACGGTGAGGGCGCGGCCCCCGGTACGTCCGCCCAGACGTGTGACATGTGCCGCGGCCGCGGTGAGGTGTCGCAGGTCACCCGGTCCTTCCTGGGCCAGGTCATGACGTCCCGTCCGTGCCCGCAGTGCCAGGGCTTCGGAACGGTGGTCCCGACCCCGTGCCCGGAGTGCGCGGGCGACGGGCGGGTCCGCTCCCGCCGCACGCTCACGGTCAAGATCCCGGCCGGTGTCGACAACGGCACGCGGATCCAGTTGGCCGGCGAGGGCGAGGTCGGGCCCGGTGGCGGTCCGGCCGGTGACCTCTACGTCGAGATCCACGAGCTGCCGCACCCCATGTTCCAGCGGCGCGGCGACGACCTGCACTGCACGGTGACCATCCCCATGACGGCGGCGGCCCTCGGCACGAAGGTGCCGCTGGAGACGCTGGACGGGCTGGAGGAGGTCGACATCCGCCCGGGCACCCAGTCCGGCCAGTCGATCCCGCTGCACGGCCGAGGTGTCACCCACCTGCGCGGCGGCGGACGCGGCGACCTCATCGTCCACGTCGAGGTCCAGACCCCGACCAAGCTCGACCCCGAGCAGGAGCGTCTCCTGCGCGAGCTGGCCAAGCTACGCGGCGAGGAGCGGCCCCAGGGTCAGTTCCAGCCGGGACAGCAAGGGCTGTTCTCCCGGTTGAAGGACGCGTTCAACGGGCGCTGACGGGAGCCCTCGGGTGGCCTGGAGGGGCTCGTTCCTCTGGTCTATGCCACACGGCAGGCCGGTTTCGGAGTTGTTCGGAGGACGTGACAACATGCGGTCATGTCCTCCGCTCTGACCGATCTCTTCCCCCACCCGATCGTGCAGGCCCCCATGGCGGGCGGCGTCTCCGTGCCGCAGCTCGCCGCCGCCGTGTGCGAGGCGGGCGGGCTCGGGTTCCTCGCCGCCGGGTACAAGACCGCCGACGGGATGTACGAGGAGATCAAGCAGCTGAGGAGCCTCACCGGCAGGCCCTTCGGCGTCAACCTCTTCATGCCGCAGCCGGAGTACGCCGACCCGGCCGCCGTCGACGTCTACGCCCACCAGCTGGCCGGCGAGGCCACCTGGTACGAGGCCGAGCTCGGTGACCCCGAGAGCGGCCGCGACGACGGCTACGAGACCAAGCTCGCGGTGCTCCGCGACAACCCCGTGCCCGTCGTGTCGTTCCACTTCGGCGCGCCGAGCCGCGAGGTCGTCGACGCCCTGCACCGCGTCGGCACGTTCGTCCTGGTCACCGCCACCACCCCCGACGAGGCCCGGGCCGTCGAGCGGGCGGGCGCGGACGCGGTCATCGCGCAGGGCGTCGAGGCCGGCGGCCACCAGGGCACCCACCGGGACGTCCCCGAGACGGACGGGTCCGGCATCGGCCTGCTGTCGCTGGTCGCCCAGATCAGGGAGGCCGTCAACATCCCGATCGTCGCCGCCGGCGGAATCATGCGCGGCGGCCAGATCGCCGCGGTGCTCGCCGCGGGCGCGAGCGCGGCCCAGCTCGGCACGGCCTTCCTCGCCACGCCCGAGTCCGGCGCGAACGCCCTGCACAAGCAGGCGCTGACCAACCCCCTGTTCGTGCGCACCGAGTTGACCCGGGCCTTCTCCGGGCGGCCGGCGCGCGGTCTCGTCAACCGGTTCCTGCGCGAGCACGGCCCGTATGCGCCCGCCGCCTACCCCGAGATCCACCACCTCACCGCGCCGCTGCGCAAGGCCGCCGCCAAGGCCGGTGACGCACAGGGCATGGCGCTGTGGGCCGGGCAGGGGCACCGGATGGCGCGGGAGCTGCCCGCCGGGCAGCTGGTGGAGGTGCTGGCCGGTGAACTCGCCGCCGCCAGGACAGCGTTGTCGGGCGGGGGCGTCCGGTGACCGCGCCGGTGTTCGTGGTCGACCACTTCGACGCGGGCCGCGGCGGCCGGTACGTCCTCGACGGGCCGGAGGGACGGCACGCCGTCTCCGTGAAGCGGCTGCGGCCCGGCGAGGACGTCGTCCTCACGGACGGGGCCGGGCGCTGGGCGGACTGCGTGGTGCTCGACACCGAGGGCAAGGACCGGCTGATCGTCCAGCTGGACTCGGTGAGCGAGGAGCCGCCGGAGCAGCCGCGACTGACCGTCGTGCAGGCGCTGCCCAAGGGAGACCGGGGAGAGCTGGCCGTCGAGACCATGACCGAGGTCGGCGTCGACGCGATCGTGCCCTGGGCGGCGGCGCGCTGCATCACGCAGTGGAAGGGCGACCGCGGGGCCAAGGCGCTGGGCAAGTGGCGGGCCACCGCACGGGAGGCCGGCAAGCAGTCCCGCCGGGTGCGGTTCCCCGAGGTCGCGGAGGCGGCCACGACCAAGCAGGTCGCGGCGCTGCTGGCGGGCGCGGAGTTCGCCGCCGTGCTGCACGAGAGCGGCGACGCGCCGCTGGCGACGGCCGAACTGCCGTCGTCCGGCGAGATCGTGCTGGTCGTGGGGCCCGAAGGGGGCGTGGCGCCGGAGGAGTTGGCGCTGTTCGAGGAGGCGGGGGCCGGGGCGTACCGCCTCGGGCGCAGTGTGCTGCGCACATCGACCGCCGGGACCGCGGCCGCGGCCGTGCTCCTGGCCCGTACCGGCCGCTGGTCCTGACCCCCCTGGAGGAACCGTGGAACTCGCCCAAGTACGTCTGCTCGTCACCGACTTCGCCGCGTGTTACCGCTTCTACGGCGACATCCTCGGCCTCAAGCCCCAGTCGGGCGCGGCCGAGGGGCCGTACGAGAAGTTCAGCCCCGCGGTCGGTTCCGCGGGGATCGCGCTGCAGGACCGGTCGATGATGGCCGAAGTGCTCGACGAGGTCGGGGACGCGGCGACCGGCCACCGGTCCCTCGTCGTGCTGCGGGTGGACGCGCTGGACGCGTACTGCGAGGAGATCACCCTCCGCGGCGCCACGGTCCTGCACGGCCCGGCGCCCATGACCGACCGCATGCGGGTCGCCTACCTCAAGGACCCCGAGGGCAACCTGGTGGAGCTTCAGGAGTGGCTCCTGCTGCGCGGTTGACGCCTTTGCGCCCTACCGCGCCGCCCCCGTCAGTGGCAGGCTCCCCTTCATGGGGGCGTTCAGGAGGATCTGGCGGGGGCCGCGCGGCCGTCGGGTGGCTGTGGCGGCGGTGTTCGGGACCATCGCGGTGGGCGGTGCCGTCGCGTGCGAGCCGGGCAGCGGCATCAGCTCCGCGGCCGTCGCGTACACCACCGACGAGACCGTGACCAAGGAACTCGACCGGCAGAAGGCGGGCGTGCGCTGGCTCAGTTGCACCGCCTCCTACGGCGAGAACGGCCAGAACGGCCAGAACGGCAAGAAGTCGACCCCGTCGCCCTCGGCGAGTGAGAAGACCGTCGCCACCGTCGACTGCCAGGGCGAGACCAAGGACGGCAAGGACATCACCGTCGACGGCAAGGTCACCCACGCCGTGGACGGTGCCTGCGTGCGCGGGAACATCACCGCCAAGGTCGACGGCAAGGTCTGGTTCGAGGTGGACGGGCTCGGCGACTGCAACGCCACCAGCCCACCGCCCGTCGGCGGCGGCCCCACCCAGGGGCAGCCCGGGCCCACCGTCACCGTGACCGTCACACAGACCATCTGGTGCGACCGGTACCCCGACTGCCGGCCCGTCGAGGGCAAATGACGTACGCGAGGGGCGAACGGCAAGTGATCCGAAGTCTGTCCGCGGCGCGCCGTCCCTGCATAGGGTGATCGGGTGACACAGTCCGCATCGCCTGCGTATCTCCGGTTCCCGCACCTGCACGGCGACCTGGTCGCCTTCACCGCCGAGGACGACGTGTGGCTCGCCCCGCTCGACGGCGGCCGGGCCTGGCGGGTCAGCGCCGACAACGTGCCGGTGACCCAGCCCCGCATCTCCCCGGACGGCACCACCGTCGCCTGGACCTCGACAAGGGACGGCGCCCCCGAGGTGCACATCGCCCCGGTCGCCGGAGGCCCCGCCAAGCGCCTGACGTACTGGGGGAGTTGGAAGACCCAGGTGCGCGGCTGGACCCCGGACGGCCAGGTACTGGCGATCAGCACCCAGGGGCAGGCGAGCCTGCGCCGCACCTGGGCGCGTGCCGTCCCCCTCGACGGCGGCCCGGCCGCGACCCTGCCGTACGGCCCCGTCGGCGACATCGCCCACGGCCCGCACACGGTGCTGCTGTCCGCGCCGATGGGACGCGAGGCGGCCTGGTGGAAGCGGTACCGCGGCGGTACGGCGGGCAAGCTGTGGATCGACCCCGAGGACGACGGCGAATTCGTGCGGCTGCACGAGGACCTCGACGGCAACATCGAGTACCCGCTGTGGGTGGGGGACCGGATCGCGTTCCTCTCCGACCACGAGGGCACCGGCGCGCTCTACTCCTCCCTCGCCGACGGCTCCGACCTGCGCCGCCACACGCCCCTCGACGGGTTCTACGCCCGGCACGCCGCGACCGACGGCACCCGTGTCGTCTACTCCAGCGCCGGTGAACTCTGGCTGCTGGACGACCTGGACGGAGCCGAGCCGCGCCGGCTCGACGTACGGCTCGGCGGGCAGCGCGTCGATCTCCAGCCGTTCCCGGTGAACGCCTCCCGGTGGTTCGGGTCGGCGTCCCCGGACCACACCGCGCGCGGCAGCGCCGTCTCCGTCCGCGGCTCCGTCCACTGGGTCACCCACCGCTCCGGCCCGGCCCGCGCGCTGGCAGCGACGCCCGGCGTCCGGGCCCGGCTGCCGCGCGCCTTCCGCGCGGACGGCGAGGAGTGGGTGGTGTGGGTGACGGACGCCGAGGGCGACGACGCCCTGGAGTTCGCGCCCGCCACCGGCCTCGCCCCCGGGGCGACGCCGCGCCGGATCGCCGCCGGTCAGCTCGGCCGCGTTCTGGACCTCGCCATGGCACCCGACGGCAGCCGCGCCGCCGTGGCCTCCCACGACGGCCGTCTCCTGCTCGTCGAGCGGGAGACGGGCGAGGTGCGGGAGGTCGACCACAGCGAGGACGGCGACGTCTCGGGGCTCGTCTTCTCACCCGACTCGACCTGGCTCGCCTGGTCCCACCCCGGGCCGCGGCCCCTGTGCCAGCTGAAGCTCGCCAACACCACCGACCTGTCGGTCACCGAGGCGACCCCGCTGCGCTTCCAGGACTACGCGCCCGCGTTCACGGCCGACGGCAAGCACCTCGCGTTCCTGTCGACCCGCTCCTTCGACCCGGTCTACGACGAGCACGTCTTCGACCTGGCCTTCGTCGAAGGCGCCCGGCCGCACCTCATCACCCTCGCGGCGACCACCCCGTCCCCGTTCGGGCCGCAGCGGCACGGCCGGTCCTTCGAGACGCCCGACCGGGAGGAGACCCCCGACAGCGAGGGCACCCCCACCACCCGCATCGACCTCGAGGGCCTCGCCGACCGCATCGTGCCCTTCCCGGTCGAGGCCGCCCGCTACTCCAACCTGCGGGCCGCCAAGGACGGCGTGCTCTGGCTGCGCCACCCGGTCGCCGGCGTGCTCGGCGCGTCACGGGCCACCCCGGACGACCCCGAGCCCAAGTCCGAGCTGGAGCGGTACGACCTCGCCCAGCAGCGCGTCGAGCACCTCGCCGTCGACGCCGACCACTTCGAGGTCAGCGGCGACGGCAAGCGGGTGCTGCTGTGGACCGACGGGCGGCTGAAGGTAGTCCCCAGCGACCGGCGCGCCTCGAACGACGACGACAGCGACACCAACATCACCGTCGACCTCGGCCGGGTACGCCAGTTCGTCGACCCGGCGGCCGAGTGGCGGCAGATGTTCGACGAGAACGGCCGCATCATGCGGGACCACTTCTGGCGGCCGGACATGAGCGGCGTCGACTGGGACGGCGTCCTCGACCGCTACCGCCCGGTCGTGGACCGGTGCGCCACCCACGACGACCTCGTCGACCTGCTCTGGGAGGTCCAGGGCGAACTCGGCACGTCCCACGCCTACGTCACCCCGCGCGGCGGCCACGGCGGCGGTCCCCGCCAGGGCCTGCTCGGCGCCGACATCTCCCGCCACGAGGACGGCAGCTGGCGCGTCGACCGCATCCTGCCCTCCGAGACCTCCGACCCGGACGCCCGCAGCCCGCTGGCCGCACCCGGCGTCGCGGTGCGCCCCGGGGACGCGATCGTCGCGATCGCCGGGCAGCCCGTCGACCCGGTGGCCGGCCCCGGTCCGCTGCTCATCGGCACGGCGGGCAAGCCGGTGGAGCTGACCATCTCCCCGTCCGGCGGCGGCGACCCACGGCACGCCGTCGTCGTCCCGCTCGCCGACGAGGAGCCGCTGCGCTACCACGCCTGGGTCGCCGACCGCCGCGCCTACGTCCACGAGAAGTCCGGCGGCCGCCTCGGCTACCTGCACGTCCCCGACATGCAGGCGCCCGGCTGGGCCCAGATCCACCGCGACCTGCGCGTCGAGGTCGCCCGCGAGGGCCTCGTCGTCGACGTCCGCGAGAACCGCGGCGGCCACACCTCCCAGCTCGTCGTGGAGAAACTCGCCCGCCGGGTCGTCGGCTGGGACCTGCCCCGCGGCATGCGCGCCGAGAGCTACCCGCGCGACGCGCCCCGCGGCCCGGTCGTCGCCGTCGCCAACGAGTTCTCCGGCTCCGACGGCGACATCGTCAACGCCGCGATCAAGGCCCTCGGCATCGGCCCGGTCGTCGGCACCCGCACCTGGGGCGGCGTCATCGGCATCGACAGCCGCTACCGCCTGGTCGACGGCACCCTGGTCACCCAGCCGAAGTACGCGTTCTGGCTGGAGGGCTACGGGTGGGACGTGGAGAACCACGGGGTGGATCCCGACGTGGAGGTCGTACAGCGCCCGCAGGACTACGCGGCGGGCAGGGACCCGCAACTGGACGAGGCGATCCGACTGGCGTTGGAGAGTCTGGAGAGCAGTCCCGCAAAAACGCCTCCGGCTCTGCCCACCTCTTAGGGGCGCGGGGCTGTGTCGATATGCGGCTCCGCCGCGTGGGCGCGACCAGCCACAACGCACCCGCACCCGACGACGATACGATGCCCAAGTCGGACCGAATTCGGCCAACCCCCGGAGGGAAAATGGCAGGGGAACCCCAGGACGACTGCCTGTTCTGCAAGATCGTCGCAGGCACCATCCCGGCGACGATCGTCCGCCAGACGGAGACGACCGTCGCGTTCCGCGACATCAACCCCCAGGCACCCACTCACGTCCTCGTGATCCCCAAGGCCCACTACGAGAACGCCGCCGCCCTCGCCGCCGCCGACCCCGCCCTCACCGCGGACGTGCTGCGCGAGGCCCAGGCCGTCGCGGACGAGGAGAAGCTCGACAGCTACCGTCTCGTCTTCAACACCGGCAGCGGCGCCGGCCAGACCGTCTGGCACGTGCACGGCCACGTGCTCGGCGGCCGCGGCCTCGAATGGCCCCCGGGATAACCGCCTTGTCCGTCCGCGAACTCGTCGTCCTCGGCACCGCCAGCCAGGTCCCCACCCGGCACCGCAACCACAACGGCTACCTGCTGCGCTGGGACGGCGAGGGCATCCTGTTCGACCCCGGCGAGGGCACGCAGCGCCAGATGCTGCGCGCCGGGGTCGCCGCGCACGATCTCAACCGGATCTGCGTCACGCACTTCCACGGCGACCACTCCCTCGGTCTCGCCGGTGTGATCCAGCGCATCAACCTCGACAAGGTCCCGCACGAGATCACCGCCCACTACCCCCGCTCCGGACAGCGCTTCTTCGACCGGCTCCGGTACGCCACCGCCTACCGCGAGACCGTCGAGATCACCCAGGCCCCGATGGCCTCCGACGGGCCCGTAGCCCGCACCGACGGCTACACGCTGGAGGCGCGGAAGCTGTCGCACCCGGTCGAGTCGTACGGCTACCGCCTCGTGGAGCCCGACGGCCGCCGCATGCTGCCCGAGCGGCTCGCCGCGCACGGCGTCAAAGGCCCGGACATCGGCCGGATCCAGCGCGAGGGCTCGCTCGGCGGGGTCGCCCTGGAGGACGTCAGCGAGGTGCGGCGCGGGCAGCGGTTCGCGTTCGTCATGGACACCAGGCTCTGCGACGGCGTGTACGCGCTGGCCGAGGGCTGCGACCTGCTCGTCATCGAGTCGACGTTCCTCGACGAGGACGAGGAACTCGCCGTGGAGCACGGGCACCTGACGGCGAGTCAGGCCGCACGGGTGGCCAGGGACGGCGGGGTGCGGCACCTCGTGCTCACCCACTTCAGCCAGCGCTACACCGGCCGTGGGGGCACCTCCCGCTCGAGCGAAGCCGAGAGTGGGGGAGAGTTCGAGCGGCAGGCGCGGGCCGCCGGGTACGACGGTGAGCTGACCGTGGCGCACGATCTACTGAGGGTGCCGGTTCCGAAGCGTCGGTGATACGGCCGTACGATGAATTGATGTCCCTCCCCAAAGCCGAACTGCACCTTCATATCGAAGGCACCCTGGAACCGGAGCTGGCCTTCGAGCTCGCCACGCGCAACGGCCTCACGCTGCCGTACGCCGACACGGACGAGCTGCGCGAGGCCTACCGCTTCGAGGATCTCCAGTCGTTCCTGAACCTGTACTACGAGCTCATGGCCGTCCTGCGCACCGAGCGGGACTTCGAGGACCTGGCGAACGAGTACCTCGCCCGGGCCGCCGCGCAGGGCGTGCGGCACGCCGAGATCTTCTTCGACCCGCAGGCCCACACCAGCCGCGGTCTGGAGATCGGCACGGTCGTCGAGGGACTGTGGCGCGCACTGGGGAGCAGCGAGGCGAACCACGGCGTGTCGACCCGGCTGATCCTGTGCTTCCTGCGCGACGAGTCCGCCGAGTCGGCCCTGGCCACGCTGGACGCGGCCAAGCCGTACCTGGACCGCATCACCGGCGTCGGCCTCGACTCGGCCGAGGTCGGGCACCCGCCGGCCAAGTTCCGCGAGGTCTACGAGGCCGCCGCCGCGCTCGGCCTGCGCCGGGTCGCCCACGCGGGCGAGGAGGGCCCGCCGGAGTACATCACCGAGGCGCTGGACGTGCTCGGCGTCGAGCGCGTCGACCACGGCCTGCGCTGCGTGGAGGACCCGGCGCTGGTGGAGCGGCTGGTGCGGGACCGGGTGCCGCTGACCCTGTGCCCGCTGTCGAACGTGCGGCTGCGGACCGTCGACACCCTCGCCGACCACCCGCTGCCCGCCATGCTGGACGCCGGCCTGATGTGCACGGTCAACTCCGACGACCCGGCCTACTTCGGCGGCTACGCGGGCGACAACTTCGACGCCGTCCGCGACACTCTGGGCCTGGGCGAGGAGCGGTTGCGGGAACTCGCCCGCAACTCCTTCCTCGCCTCGTTCCTGGAGGACGACGAGGAGCTGCGGGCGCGGTACCTCGCCGAGGTCGAGGCGTACACCTTTCCCTAGCGGGCCCTCAGAGGACCTCCGACCCCGCCTTGCCGTAAGCGCGCTGGGCGGGGACGGCCGGGGTCTCCACGGGGATCTCCACCACCGGCTGCTCGGGTGCGCCGATCTCGGGGACCGCGCCGGTGGGCGTGCCGGTGGTGGCGGCGACCAGGGCGGCCGGGGTGCCGCCGCGGCGGCGGACCGCGCCGGGCAGCAGCGGGCGCCCGCCGGTGTGCAGGGCGACGGCGGTCATCGGCAGGGCGATCACCAGCAGCCCGGCGCCGAGGACCGCGCCCATCACCGGGAACCCGGCCTGCGCCGAGAGCACGCTGCCGGTCAGCGGCCCGGCGGCCGTGCCCAGCGAGGACGCCGAGCCGACCAGCACCGCCCAGCGCCCGCGCGGGTCGAGCGAGGCGGCGAGCCCGATCAGGTACGACAGCACCACCGGGTACAGCGTGTTCCAGGCGATCTCGCCGGCCGCGAAGCTCGTCAGGTCGGTCGCGGAGGCACTCAGCACGATGCAGCCGGCGATGAGGACCGTGCCCGCGCCGATCGGCACCGCGCGTCCCAGGCGCGCCCCGAGCGCGCCCGCCGCCAGGACGCCGGCCAGACCGGCGCCCAGCGCCACGGCGAAGACGGCGCCGACGGTGGCCTCGCCGAGGTGGGCCTGCGTCAGCCCGATCCGTCCGCTGACGCCCCACAGGGAGTTCTGCGCCAGCGACCAGCACACCATGGCGGCGGCCAGCACCAGCCCCGAACGGGCGTGCGGCAACCGGGCCTTGTCCTGCCGGGCGGGAGCGGCGGGCGCACCGGCCGGGAGGCGGCCGGTCAACGGCCACACGGCCAGGGCCGTGAGGGCGATCGCGGCCAGGGGCAGGCCGTGCCCCGGGCCGAGGTGCGGCACGGTCAGGTACACGGCGCCCGCGAGGGCGGAGACGCTGAGCAGCCCGGCGGTGGAAGCCCGGTGCGGGTCCCGCTGAGCGGCGATGAGGGTGGCGGCGACGGTGGTGGCCGTGCCGGATCCGAACCCGCCGACCATCGCGCCGGCCACGACGGCGGGGACGGACGTGGTGAGGGCGGCCCCGCCGTAGCCGAGGACGGCGAGGAGGAGACCGAGCCGGGCGAGGGCGCGGGCCCCGGCCCGTTCGACCCGCGAGGCGAGGGCGAAACCGGCGGCGGCCGAACTCAGCAGCAGCGCACTGCCGACGGCACCGGCCTGCGTGGCGGAGAGCGAAAGGTCCGAGTCGAGCCGGCCGACGGTGGTCGGCAGCAGATACGGAGCGAGGTACCCGGCCGTGAAAAGGGCGACGAGGGGCCAGGGGGTGGTGCGGGGGGCGAACACGGGCGTTCCCAGGGCATGCGAAAGGAGCGGCGGAGAAAGGGGGATGGGGCGACGACCGTCGACGGACAGGAACGCGCGGGCAATTTGTATCAAGCAAGCAGTCGCACACGTGAGCCAGGGGGGTGTGATGTGGAGCACGTTGCGTTTGGGGCAGTGAAGCTCGGGTAAACGAGCGCCTTTTGCGAGGTGACGCCGCGTCTCCCGCTAGCGCCAGTGCACCGATCCGGCCCCCGTCGGCACCGTCGCCTCGATCTTCGCCCGGACCTCCCGCATCACGGCGACGATCCGCTCCTCGTGCTCCGGGGTGAGCCGGGCGACCGGCACCGAGCAGCTGATCGCGTCCTGCGCCGGGGTGTCGTAACGCAGCGCGAACCCGAAGCCGACGATGCCGGGCACGCCCTCCTCGCGGTCCTCGGACCAGCCGCGGGCCCGGATCCGCGCGAGGTCGGCCGCGAGGGACTCCCGGCTCGTGTGCGAGTTCGGGGTCAGCGCCTCGTACGGCCCCTCGGGCAGCTCCTCGTCGGGGCGTTCCGCCAGCAGCGCCTTGCCCAGGGCGCCGACGTGCGCGGGCAGGCGCCGCCCCACCCGGCTGATCGTCCTGAGGTACTCGTGCGACTCCCGCGTGGCCAGGTACGCCACGTCCCGGCCGTCCAGCCGGCCCAGGTGGATGGTCTCGCCGAGCGCCTCGGAGGCCTCGTCGAGATACGGCCGCACGACCCGGACCCGGGGGTCGGAGTCGAGGTAGCTCGTGCCGGTGAGCAGGGCGTGGATGCCGATGCCGTACAGGGAGCCGGTGACGTCGGTGCGGACCCAGCCGCGCGAGATCAGGGTCTGCAGCAGCGCGTACATCGAGCTGCGCGGCACGCCGAGTTCACCGGCCAGCTCCTGGAGCCGGGCCGGGCGGTCGCCGCGCGCCGCGAGGAGTTCCAGCAGCTCGACCGTGCGCGCCGCGGACTTCACCTCGCGGACGCCCCCTGTGTCTGACATGCGCCGATGGTAATCGGGTCGCCCGCGCGGTTGACGTTCGCATACCTAACCTTCATTCTCATACATAGATGACGTCTACATAAGGAGATGCTCGTGAGCGCTGGACCGGTAGCGGTCGCGCACCGGCTGCGGGACGGCATGGCGGGCGGCGTGCTGTCGTTCCCGCTGACCAGCTTCCGCGACGACGGCACCCTCGACCCGGACGGCTTCCGCGCCTACGTCGCGGACCGGCTCGCCGCCTCGCCCGGCGCGGTCTTCCCCGCCTGCGGCACCGGCGAGTTCTTCTCGCTCGACGAGGACGAGTACCGGCGGGTCGTCGCCCTCACCGTCGAGGAGGCGGCCGGCCGCGTCCCCGTCGTCGCCGGCATCGGCTACGGCTGGGCGCAGGCCGTCCGCTTCGCGCGCATCGCCGAGGACGCCGGAGCCGACGCGCTCCTGGTCCTCCCGCACTACCTCGTCGCGGCCCCGCAGGACGGCCTGGTCGCCCAGCTGGAACAGATCGCCGCCCGCACGTCACTGCCCCTGATCGCCTACCAGCGCGGCCAGGTCGCCTTCACCACCGAGTCGCTCCGGCGCGTCGCCGCCCTGCCGAACGTCATCGGCCTCAAGGACGGCCACAGCGACCTCGACCGGCTGCAACGCCTCACGCTGGCCGCACCCGAGGACTTCCTGTTCTTCAACGGCGCCGCCACCGCCGAGATCCAGGCCCGCGCCTACGCCACCGTCGGCGTCCCCGCCTACTCCTCCGCCGTGCACGCCTTCGCCCCCGAGATCGCCGGCGCCTTCTTCGCCGCCCTGCGCGACGGCGACCACGGCACCGTCGACAAGCTGCTGCGCGGCTTCTACGCCCCGCTCGTCGAACTGCGCGACCGCGTCCCCGGGTACGCCGTGTCGCTGGTGAAGGCGGCGGCCCGACTGCGCGGGCACGCCGTGGGCCCCGTCCGCGCCCCGCTCACCGACCCCTCGCCCGCCGACCTGGCCACCCTCCGCACAGTCCTCACCGCCGGACTCGACCTCGTGGGAGCCGCACTGTGAACCTCACCATCACGGACGTCCGGCTGACACCGATCCTGGTCGCCGACCCGCCGCTGCTGAACACGCAGGGCGTGCACCAGCCGTACACGCCCCGACTGATCGTCGAGGTCGTCACGGCGGACGGCATCACCGGCGTGGGGGAGACCTACGGCGACACCAAGTACCTGGAGTTGGCCCGGCCCTTCGCCGAGCGGCTGAAGGGACGCCAGGTCGGTGATCTGAACGGGCTGTTCACGGTCGCGGACAAGGTGGCCGTGGACGCCTCCCGGGTCGAGAACGCCGTCGACGTCGGCGGGCTGCGGGGCGTCCAGACCGCCGACAAGCTGCGTCTTTCCGTCGTCTCCGGTTTCGAGGTCGCCTGCCTCGACGCCCTCGGCAAGGCGCTCGGACTGCCCGTGCACGCGCTGCTCGGCGGCAAGGTGCGCGACGCCGTCGAGTACAGCGCCTACCTGTTCTACAAGTGGGCCGGCCACCCCGAGGGCGTGCCGGCCGAGCGGGACGACTGGGGTGCCGCCGTCGATCCGGCCGGAGTGGTGGAGCAGGCCCGGCGGTTCACCGAGCGGTACGGCTTCACCTCCTTCAAGCTCAAGGGCGGCGTCTTCCCGCCCGACGAGGAGATCGCCGCCGTACGGGCCCTCGCCGAGGCCTTCCCCGGGCACCCGCTGCGGCTGGACCCCAACGGCGCCTGGTCGGTGGAGACCTCCCTGCGCGTGGCCGAGGAACTCGGGGACATCCTCGAGTACCTGGAGGACCCCACCCTCGGCACCGCCGGCATGGCCGAGGTCGCCGCGAAGACCGGCGTGCCGCTCGCCACCAATATGTGCGTGACGACCTTCGCCGAGATCAAGGAGGCCTTCACCCGGGACGCCGTCCAGGTCGTGCTCTCCGACCACCACTACTGGGGCGGACTGCGCAACACCCAGCAGCTCGCCGCCGTCTGCCGCACCTTCGGCGTCGGCGTGTCCATGCACTCCAACACCCACCTGGGCATCTCCCTCGCCGCGATGACCCACGTGGCCGCCACCGTCGCGGACCTCCACCACGCCTGCGACTCCCACTACCCCTGGCAGTCGGAGGACGTCCTCACCGAGCGCCTCACCTTCGAGGGGGGCAGGGTGGCGGTGTCCGACGCCCCGGGGCTCGGCGTGGAGCTCGACCGCGACCGGCTGGCCGTACTGCACCGGCGGTGGCTGCACGACGACGGCGCGCTGCGCGACCGCGACGACGCGGCGGCCATGCGGATCGCCGACCCCGAGTGGGTGACGCCCCCGGTGCCGCGCTGGTAGGGCCTGCGCTTTTCGGGGACGGGGGCGCGCGGAGCCCGGCGCGAGCTGCCGGGGCGGGTGAGTCCGGCGTGATCGGCGTCACGTTGTCGGTGATGTGGTGCACACTGGCCTGATCCGCACCACGTCAGGGAGCGCATCGTGATCGCGTCCACCGCCCCGGCAGGAAAGGGCCCGGCCGGAAAGGGATCGCACCGCCAGACCCAGGTCGATCCCCTCGCCCCGCTGCGCGCGCCGGACGACCCGCCCTGGGACGTCTACCTCACCGGCACCGTCTTCCTCGACATCATCTTCACCGGCCTCGACTCCGCCCCGGTCCGCGGGACGGAGTCCTGGGCCCGCGGGATGGGATCGAGCCCCGGCGGCGTCGCCAACATGGCCACCGCGCTGGCCCGCCTCGGCCTGCGCACGTCCCTCGCGGCGGCCTTCGGCGACGACCACTACGGCGACTACTGCTGGGACGCCCTGGAGCACGGCGAGGGCATCGACCTCTCCCCGTCGCGCACGGTGCCCGGCTGGCACTCCCCGGTGACCGTCTCCATGGCGTACGAGGGGGAGCGCACGATGGTCTCGCACGGCCACGAACCGCCCCCCGAGGAGCCGGCCCCCGAGTGCCCGCCCCGCGCCCGCGCCGCCGTCGCCTCCCTCGCGCCCGGCGTCAGCGCGCCCTGGATCGCCCAGGCCGCGAGCAAGGGCACCCGCGTCTTCGGCGACGTCGGCTGGGACGACACCGGGGCGTGGGACCTGGCGGCCCTGCCCGACCTGCGGCACTGTGAGGCGTTCCTGCCGAACGCCGAGGAGGCCATGCGGTACACGCGCGCGGACTGCCCCCGGGCCGCCGCGCACGCCCTCACCGAGTACGTGCCGCTCGCGGTGGTCACCCTCGGGGCGGACGGGGCGTACGCGGTGGACCGGCGCACGGGGGAGACGGCGGAGGTGCCGGCCATCGAGGTCGAGGCACTCGACCCGACGGGCGCCGGGGACGTGTTCGTCGCCGGGTTCGTGACCGGGACGCTGGCGGACTGGCCGCTGGCGGACCGGCTGGCGTTCGCCGGGCTGACGGCGGCGCTGTCGGTGCAGGAGTTCGGCGGGTCGTTGTCGGCGCCGGGGTGGTCGGAGATCGCGGCGTGGTGGCGGAAGGTGCAGTCGGTCGAGGGGCAGTCGGCGGCGGCGTTGGAGCGGTACGGGTTCCTGGCCGACCTGGTGTCCGAGGAGCTGGTGCGGCCCTGGCCGCTGCGGAGAGCCGTCCCCACGATCGGGTTCCGGCGCTCGGCGTGACCTCCTGGCCTCCCGGGGCCAGTGAACAGCGGCTGTCGCCTCCGTTTCCAACCCCACCCCCAAAACCCCTACGGCGTTGTCACTCCCCCGTCGTACCCTGGGAATCGCGAGGCCGCCCTCAGCTATGCGGCCGTGACGAGGAGGAACCGCAGGCCTTAAGCGCCGGCCCATGACTCAGACACCCACAGCTCACACCCCCGCGCAGGAGCAGGCGAGAGCACAGTTCACCGTCCCCGCCCAGCACCCCATGGTGACCGTCCTGGGGTCCGGCGACTCCCTCCTGCGCGTGATCGAGAAGGCCTTCCCGGCGGCCGACATCCACGTCCGGGGCAATGAGATCAGCGCGGTCGGCGACCCCGTGGACGTCGCCCTCATTTCGCGCGTGTTCGACGAGATGATGCTGGTGCTCCGCACCGGGCAGCCGATGACGGAGGACGCAGTGGAACGCTCGATCGCCATGCTGAAGGCGAGCGAGAACGGGGAGAGCGACGGCCAGGAGACCCCGGCCGAGGTGCTCACGCAGAACATCCTGTCCTCGCGAGGCCGCACGATCCGCCCCAAGACGCTCAACCAGAAGCGCTACGTGGACGCGATCGACAAGCACACGATCGTCTTCGGCATCGGCCCGGCGGGCACCGGCAAGACGTACCTGGCGATGGCCAAGGCGGTGCAGGCCCTGCAGTCCAAGCAGGTCAACCGCATCATCCTGACCCGCCCGGCGGTCGAGGCCGGCGAGCGGCTCGGCTTCCTCCCGGGCACGCTCTACGAGAAGATCGACCCCTACCTGCGCCCGCTCTACGACGCGCTGCACGACATGCTCGACCCGGACTCCATCCCGCGGCTGATGGCGGCGGGCACGATCGAGGTCGCGCCGCTGGCGTATATGCGGGGCAGGACCCTTAATGACGCTTTCATCATCCTCGACGAGGCCCAGAACACGAGCCCCGAGCAGATGAAGATGTTCCTCACCCGCCTCGGCTTCGACTCGAAGATCGTGATCACGGGTGACGTGACGCAGGTCGACCTCCCGGACGGGACGAAGAGCGGTCTGCGCCAGGTGCAGGACATCCTGGACGGCGTCGAGGACGTCCACTTCTCCCGGCTCTCGTCCCACGACGTCGTACGGCACAAGCTGGTGGGCCGTATCGTCGACGCGTACGAGAAGTACGACACCAAGCACGGCACCCAGAACGGCGCGCACAAGAGCCGCGGCAAGTCCGGGCACAAGGGGAAGTAGACACACTCAGCACCATGTCGATCGACGTCAACAACGAGTCCGGCACCGAGGTCGACGAGCAGGCGATCCTCGACATCGCCCGCTACGCGCTCGCGCGGATGCGCATCCACCCGCTCTCCGAGCTCTCGGTGATCGTCGTGGACGCCGACGCCATGGAGCAGCTCCACATCCAGTGGATGGACCTGCCCGGCCCCACGGATGTCATGTCCTTCCCGATGGACGAGCTGCGTCCCCCGTCCAAGGACGATGACGAGCCGCCGCAGGGGCTGCTCGGCGACATCGTGCTGTGCCCCGAGGTCGCCGAGAAGCAGGGCAAGGAAGCGGAGACGCAGCACTCCATGGACGAGGAGCTCCAGCTCCTCACCGTCCACGGCGTGCTGCACCTGCTGGGCTACGACCACGAGGAACCGGACGAGAAGGCCGAGATGTTCGGCCTCCAGGCGGCCATCGTGGACGGCTGGCGCGCGGAGCGGGGCCTGACCGGTCCGTCCCCGGCGCCGACCGTCTCGTAAGCCGCCGATGAGTCCGCAGCTCGCCCTCGGCGCGATCGCCCTGGTCGTGGTCGCCTGGCTCGCCGCCTGCGCGGAGGCGGGCCTCGCGCGCGTCTCCAGCTTCCGCGCCGAGGAGGCCGTGCGCTCCGGCCGCCGGGGCAGCGCCAAGCTCTCCCAGGTCGCCGCCGACCCGACGCGCTATCTGAACGTGGCGCTGCTGGTCCGCGTCGCCTGCGAGATGGCCGCCGCCGCGCTGATCACGTACGGCTGCCTGATGGAGTTCGACAACACGACCGAGGCCCTCCTCATCGCCATCGCGGTCATGGTCCTCGTGTCGTACGTCGCCGTCGGCGTCTCCCCGCGCACCATCGGCCGCCAGCACCCGCTGAACACGGCGACGGTCTCGGCGTACGTCCTGGTGCCGCTGGCCCGGATCATGGGCCCGATCCCGTCGCTGCTGATCCTCATCGGCAACGCGCTCACCCCCGGCAAGGGCTTCCGGCGCGGCCCCTTCGCCTCCGAGGCGGAGCTGCGGGCGCTGGTCGACCTCGCCGAGAAGGAGTCCCTCATCGAGGACGACGAGCGCCGCATGGTGCACTCCGTCTTCGAACTGGGCGACACCCTCGTGCGGGAGGTCATGGTCCCGCGCACGGACCTGGTGGTCATCGAGCGCTTCAAGACCATCCGCCAGGCCCTGACCCTCGCCCTGCGCTCCGGCTTCTCGCGCATCCCGGTCACCGGCGAGAGCGAGGACGACATCGTCGGAATCGTGTACCTGAAGGACCTGGTCCGCAAGACGCACATCAGCCGCGACGCCGAGTCCGAGCAGGTGTCGACGGCCATGCGCCCGGCGTTCTTCGTGCCCGACACCAAGAACGCGGGTGACCTGCTGCGCGAGATGCAGAAGGAGCGCAACCACGTCGCCGTCGTCATCGACGAGTACGGCGGCACGGCCGGCATCGTCACCATCGAGGACATCCTCGAGGAGATCGTCGGCGAGATCACCGACGAGTACGACCGCGAACTGCCCCCGGTCGAGGACCTCGGCGAGGACCGCTTCCGGGTCACCGCCCGCCTCGACATCGGCGACCTGGGTGAGCTGTACGGCCTGGACGCGTTCGACGACGAGGACGTCGAGACGGTCGGCGGCCTGCTCGCGAAGGCGCTGGGCCGGGTCCCCATCGCCGGGGCGTCGTCCGTGGTCGCCCTCCCCGACGGCCGGGAGCTGCGCCTGACCGCGGAGGCCGCGGCCGGCCGCCGGAACAAGATCGTGACCGTGCTGGCCGAGCCGGTGGACCCGGCGCACCCTCACCAGGACGAGGAGGAGAAGCCGGAATGACGCCCCAGGAGCTGCGCGCCTTCTGCCTGTCCTTCAACGCGGCCGTGGAGGACTTCCCGTTCAGCCCGGAGATCTCCGTCTTCAAGGTCCGGGGCAAGCTCTTCGCGCTGTCGCACCTCGACGCGCGGCCCCTGACGGTCAACCTCAAGTGCGATCCGGAGGACGCGATCCGGCTCCGTGCGGAGCACCCCGGCCTGATCGTCCCCGGCTGGCACATGAACAAGCGCCACTGGAACACGGTCACGGCCGACGGCGACCTCCCGGACCAGCTGGTCCGGGAGCTCGTCGAGGACTCCTACGACCTGGTCGTGGCCGGCCTGCCGCGCGCCGAGCGCCTCCGACTCGACCGCCCCTGAGGCGCCCTTCCGGGGTCGTGCACGCCGGACAGCGGGTCGCCGGAGGCGCGGGGCGGGGCGATGGACCCCGTGGCCGGACAGGCGTGCTGTTCTCCGTATGCTCGCCTCATGACCGACACCAGCGCGCTTGACCCCGAGGACCGCAAGATCGTCACCCTGGCCCGTTCCGCGCGGGCCCGCAACGGCGTGCCCGAGGGAGCGGCCGTGCGCGACGAGACCGGGCGTACGTACGTCGCGGGGACCGTGGCCCTCGCGTCCCTGAAGCTCAGCGCCCTGCAGACGGCGGTGGCGATGGCGGTGGCCTCCGGAGCGACCTCGCTGGAGGCGGCGGCGGTGGTGACGGAGGCGGAGACCGTGACCGGGGAGGACCGGGCGGCGGTACGGGACCTCGGCGGGGCCGGGACGCCGGTGCTGGTGGCCGGGCCGGACGGAACGGTTCGGGCCACGGTGACCGCTGGCTGAAGTTCGGTGTAACCGGCGGTAAGTAGGCCAGATTTCAACCTTGTCGCCGCCCGGCCCTCGCGCATCAATGGAACCGTCAGTTCCGACGGACCGTCAGGTTCGGCTCTCGGCAGTGTGTCCGCATCCACGTGCCGAGCGGTCCCCCCCACACGGAAAGGGAACCGAATTCCATGAGATGCAAGCGCATAGGAGCAGGTGCGGCACTGGCGGCCGGGGTCCTCGCGGCCACCGGGCTCGCCTTCGCCCCCGCCGCCCTCGCCGTCACCCCGCAGACGGCGACGATCAGCGCCGACTGCGGCACGTTCGGCAGCGGCGCCGCCACGCTCACGGCCACCCAGAACGGCACCGCCGCCACCGTCACCGTCAAGTCCTCGGCGATCACCGCGCCGATCGCGCTCGGCGCGGACTCGATCTCGTCCACGCTCACCCTGGTGAAGGCCGGCGGCGGCAGCGTCACCTTCACCGGTAAGAAGAACCCGGCGATGGCCGCCGGCGCCCCCGTCGAGGTCGGCCCCCTCAACGGCACCGTGGCCTCCGGCGACAGCCTGGAGGCCTTCGGCGGCTCGTTGAAGATGACCGTCTTCGGCATCACCATCACCTGCACGGCGACCGGGCCGCAGTCACCGGGCCCGTTCGTGTTCGACTGAGAGTCCGACTCGGAACGAGAGCGACGCGGCCCCGGTGTTCAGAGCGCGTCGGGGCCGCGCTCGCCCGTCCGCACCCGCACCACCGTGTCCACGGGCAGCGCCCAGACCTTGCCGTCGCCGATCTTGCCGGTGTGCGCGGCCTTCACGACCGCGTCGATGACGGCGTCGGCGTCCGCGTCCTCGACGACGACCTCGATCCGGACCTTCGGCACCAGGTCGACCTGGTACTCGGCGCCGCGGTACACCTCGGTGTGGCCGCGCTGCCGGCCGTAGCCGCTGGCCTCGGAGACGGTCAGACCGTGCACCCCGAGTTCCTGCAGGGCGTTCTTGACCTCGTCGAGACGGTACGGCTTGACGATCGCGGTGATGAGCTTCATGTCCCCGTGATCGTAGGCCGTCCCGGCCTGCACCGTAAGCCTGGACTGCACGTCCGGTACGGGGCCGCGTCGGGGATCAGGGAGAATGGGCGGCATGAGCGTCCGTACCCAGTCATCCGAAGAGCCTGCCGGAGTCGTCCACAGGGCCGGCTTCGCCTGCTTCGTGGGCCGTCCCAACGCGGGCAAGTCCACCCTCACGAACGCTCTGGTCGGCCAGAAGGTGGCGATCACGGCGAACCAGCCGCAGACGACGCGGCACACCGTGCGGGGCATCGTGCACCGCCCCGACGCCCAGCTGATCCTGGTCGACACCCCGGGCCTCCACAAGCCGCGCACGCTGCTCGGCGAGCGGCTCAACGACGTCGTGCGCACGACGTGGGCCGAGGTGGACGTGATCGGCTTCTGTCTGCCCGCCAACGAGAAGCTCGGCCCCGGCGACCGTTTCATCGCGAAGGAACTGGCGTCCATCAAGAAGACGCCGAAGATCGCGATCGTCACGAAGACCGACCTGGTGGACGGCAAGGCGCTCGCCGAGCAGCTCATCGCGATCGACCAGCTCGGCAAGGAGCTCGGCTTCGAGTGGGCGGAGATCGTCCCGGTGTCGGCGGTCGGCGACAAGCAGGTGGGTCTGCTGGCCGACCTGATCGTCCCGCTGCTGCCGGAGGGTCCGGCGCTCTACCCCGACGGCGAGCTCACCGACGAGCCGGAGCAGGTCATGATCGCGGAGCTGATCCGGGAGGCCGCGCTGGAGGGCGTCCGCGACGAGCTGCCGCACTCCATCGCGGTCGTGGTGGAGGAGATGCTCCCCCGCGAGGGCCGCCCGGCCGACAAGCCCCTCCTGGACATCCACGCCTTCGTCTACATCGAGCGCCCCAGCCAGAAGGGCATCGTCATCGGCCCCAAGGGCAAGCGCCTGAAGGAGGTCGGTATCAAGTCCCGCAAACAGATCGAGGCCCTGCTGGGAACGCCCGTCTTCCTCGACCTGCACGTGAAGGTCGCGAAGGACTGGCAGCGGGATCCGCGGCAGTTGCGCAAGCTGGGGTTCTGAGTTCGTTCGCGCGCTATAACGCCGTCGCCAGGCTCGCCCACACGGCGTTTCCTCCGGTCAGGGTCGAGCGGGTGACGCCCCAGCTGTCGGCTATCTCCCGGACCAGGAGCAGGCCGCGGCCGCCCTCGTCGTCCAGGTCGGGGCAGCACTCGGGGATGCCGCGGCCCGTGACGTCGCCGTCGTGGACCTCCAGCCGGAAGCGCTTCTCCGGCAGCAGCTGCACACCGCACAGGATCCGTTCGCTGAGCGTGTGCAGCACGGCGTTGGTCACCAGCTCGGAGACGAGCAGGACGGCGTTCGCGCACACCTCGTCGGGCACCTGCCACGCGGCCAGCCGCGCACGCGTGGCATGACGGGCGGCTCTGACACTGGCCCGGTGCGGCGGCAGCTCCAGCCAGTGGGTGCGGCCCGGGCGCACCGCGTCCAGGAACCGGGGGGTGGAAGTCGTGTGGGGGGACACGGCGGTTCGCCTTCCGTGGGGGATGGGCGCAATCAAGGAAGGGGCGAGCGGACAACGGACCAACCGGCAGGGGGGAGTTCGCAGTTCCGGCTCCTGGTCACAGAAGCAACTATGCGCGCAGTGCAGTTCACGCTGCAACCATCTCCCTGATAATTTCAGAAGGGCGGTATCGCCCCGCGCAGGTCCCACCGCGGTGTGCGGCGGCACGACCAACTCCTTCTCACCCCCATGCCGGTGACGACCCCTCAGGGAGGCAGTGCGTGAACGACGCGCGATCAGGCACCGGCGCCCCCACCGTCCTGCGCATGATCCTCGGCCGCCGGCTCCAGGAGGCCCGGCAGGCCGCGGGCCTGTCCCTCGACGACGCGGCCAAGGCCCTGCGCGTGACACCGCTGACCATCCGCCGCCTGGAGAAGGCCGAGGTCGGCCTGAAGATCCTGTACGTCGAGAAGCTGCTGGAGACCTACGGCGCGGGCCGGCAGGAGATCGACGAGTTCGTCGCCCTGGCCGAGCGGGCCAACGAGCCCGGCTGGTGGCACCCCTACCGGGACGTGATGCCGTCCTGGTTCACCGCCTACGTCAGCCTGGAGACCGGCGCCAGCACCCTGCGCACCTACGAGCCGCAGTACGTCACCGGCCTGCTTCAGACCCCCGGGTACGCGCGCGCCGTGCTGCGCGGCGGCTTCCCCAACGACAGCGAGGACGACCTCGACCGGCGCGTGGAGCTGCGGCTGCGCCGCCAGAGCCTGCTCACCAGACCGGACGCGCCCACGCTGTGGGTGGTGATGGAGGAGGCCGTGCTGCACCGCGTGGTGGGCGGCCCCGAGGTGATGCGGGAGCAGATCGACCGGCTGCTGGAGGTGTCCGAGCTGGAGCACGTCAGCGTCGACATCGTGCCGTTCTCCGCCGGCGCCCACGTCGGGGCGTGCGCGCCGTTCACCTACTTCCGGTTCGAGGAGCGGGAGCTGCCCGACATCGTCTACAGCGAGATCCTCTCCGCCTCCGTCTACCTGGACCAGCGCGCCGACGTCGTGGCCCATCTGGAGGCGCACAACCGGCTGTCGCTGAAGACCTCGTCCGCGGACAGCAGGGCGCTGTTGAACCGCATGCGGAAGGAGTACTCATGACCATCGCCGAGGGCGCCGTCTACAACGGAATGCCCGCGTCGGACCTCGGGGAACAGGGCTGGGAACGTCCGTGGAGCGGCCCCAACGGGGGCCAGTGCGTGGAGACCAAGCAGCTCGCCGACGGCCGCGTGGCGGTGCGCCAGTCGGCGGACCCGGCCGGTCCCGCCCTGATCTACACGCCCGAGGAGATCACCGCGTTCGTCGCGGGGGTCAAGCAGGGCCTCGCCGACCATCTGACGGCCCGCTGAACCGGATTCGCCTGAACCGGATCCGCCTGAACGGGATTCGCCTGAACCGGATCCACCGCACGCACGTGACCACCGACGGAACATCCCGGGCCGCCCCCGCCCGGCACCGCCGGCGCACCACCACCCCCCACCGAGAGGCACCCCCCATGACCCACTCGCAGGCCGCGCGGGACATCGACACCAGCAGGCCGCACTCCGCCCGCATGTACGACTACTACCTCGGCGGCAAGGACCACTTCGAGGTCGACAAGCAGGCGGCCGAGCGAGTCGCCGAGGCCTACCCCGCGATCTTCGTGTGCGCCCGCGAGAACCGGGCCTTCATGCACCGCGCCACCCGGGTCCTGGCCCGGGAGCACGGCATCCGGCAGTGGCTGGACATCGGCACCGGCATCCCCACCGAGCCCAACCTGCACCAGGTCGCCCAGTCCGTGGTCCCCGACGCCCGGGTCGTCTACGCCGACAACGACCCGCTCGTCCTCAAGTACGCCGAGCGCCTGATGCGCAGCTCGGCGGAGGGCCGCACGACGTACCTGGAGGCGGACGTCAACGACCCCGAGTCGCTGTTGAGCGCGCCCGAGCTGGCCGAGGTGCTGGACCTCGGCCGGCCGGTGGCGCTGTCCCTCAACGCCCTGATGCACTTCGTCACCGACGCCCAGGACCCGTACGGCATCGTGCGCCGCCTGCTGGACGCCCTGCCCTCGGGCAGCGCCCTGGCGCTGAGCCACTGCACGCCCGACTTCGACGCCGCCACCTGGCAGAAGGTCACCGACATCTACACCACGGCCGGGACGCCGGTGCAGTTCCGCTCCCGGGAGGACGTCGCCCGCTTCTTCGACGGCCTGGAGCTGCTCGACCCGGGCATCGCCGTCGGCCACCGCTGGCGGCCCGACGCCACCGAGGGCGACGCCCCGACGGACGCCGAGGTCAGTCTGTGGACCGGGGTCGGCATCAAGCCGTAGGGCCCTGCGCCCTCAGCAGCTCCCGGTACCAGCGGTAGGAGGCCTTCGGGGTCCGCTCCTGCGTCTCGAAGTCGACGTGGACCAGGCCGAAGCGGCGTGCGTAGCCCTCCGCCCACTCGAAGTTGTCGAGCAGGGACCACACGAAGTAGCCGCGCACGTCGACGCCCGCCGCCAGCGCCCGGTGCAGGGCCCGGACGTGCCCGTCGAGGAAGGCGATGCGCTCCTGGTCGTCGACGCCCGGGTAGGAGCAGCCGTTCTCGGTGATGACGACGGGCGGGAGCCGGTCGCCGTACCGGTCGCGGAAGGCGGTGAGGAGTTCCGTGAGGCCCTCCGGCGCGACCGGCCAGCCGAAGTCGGTGACCGGGTGGCCCTCGATCTCCCGTACCGAGAAGGGCAGTTCGGCGGGCATGGTGACCCCGCCGAACTCGATCTCCGCGCCCTGCGGGGCGCCCACCCGGGTCGGGGCGTAGTAGTTGACGCCGTACCAGTCGAGCGGCTCGGCGATCACCTTCAGGTCGGCCTCGACGTCCCCGGGCATCAGTTCGCCGATGCCGTCCGGGTACCGGCCCAGCAGCAGCGGGTCGGCGAACAGGCGGTTCAGCAGCACGTCGTAGAAGTCGGCCGCCTCCACGTCCGCCGCCTCGGTGGACGCCGCCCAGGTCGGTCCGTGCGAGTTGGCGATGCCGATGTCCGTGGCGCCCGAGGCGCGCAGGGCCCGCACGGCCAGGCCGTGGGCGAGCAGCTGGTGGTGGGCGACCGGCAGCGCGTCGAACAGCAGTTTCCGGCCCGGCGCGTGCACGCCCAGGGCGTGGCCCAGCAGTGTGTGCTCGGCCGGCTCGTTGAGGGTGATCCACTTGGTCACGCGGTCGCCGAGGCGGTCGGCGACCTGCGTGACGTACTCGGCGAAGCGCGCCGCCGTGTCCCGGTCCAGCCAGTCCAGGCCGACCGGCAGGTCCCAGTGGAACAGCGTCGGCACCGGACGGATGCCCGCCGCGCACAGGTCGTCCACCAGCCGGTCGTAGAAGTCCAGGCCCTTGCCGGAGCGCACCCTCGGCCAGGAGACCGAGAAGCGGTACGCGTTCACGCCCAGGCCGGCCAGGAGCGCCACGTCCTCGCGGTGGCGGTGGTAGTGGTCGCAGGCCACCGCCGCCGTCGAACCGTCCTTGATCCGCCCCGGCTCGGCCGTGAAGGCGTCCCACACGGACGGTTCGCGCTCGTCCGCCGCGCCCTCGATCTGGTGCGCCGAGGTCGACACGCCCCAGAGGAAACCGGCCGGGAAGCGGGGGATCGGGTTGCCTGCGTCAGTCGCCATGCGCTGGATCATCCGTACCGGGGGTAACGGAAGTCAACGGCCGGACGGGAAGCGGCCGTTACGCCCCCTCCTTCAGGACACGCGAGATCAGCCTGCGCTGCTCGTCCGTCAGCCGCGGGTCGGCCGCGTACACCGTCCTCCCGTCCACGGTGATCTGGTAGCTGAAGCCGTCCGGAACCCCGACCGGCGGCGTGCTCCGGCCGGCGGCGACGGCCCGCTCGGCCAGGGCGTGCCATTCGGGGGCATCGGGCCGGCCCGAGGTGTCCACCTCGGCGTGCCGCTCGATGCCCGCGAACCCGCCCGTGCGCCTCACCTGAATCCGCATGGCACCTGTCTAGTACGGAACTACAGCGTCCGCACCCCGACCTGCTCCCAGGCCTTCGACACCGCGTCCAGCTCCTCGCCCTCGCCGAACCGCTCCCGCGCCGCCTTGACGGTGAGCGTGGCGAAGTCCACGAACATCGCCTGCTGCTTGAGCTCGCCGCCGGTCAGCACGTCGTACCAGACCTGCCCCGCCCGCTCCCAGGCGTGGCCGCCGAGGGCCGTGGCCGCGAGGTAGAAGGCGTGGTTCGGGATGCCCGAGTTGATGTGGACGCCGCCGTTGTCGCGGCCGGTGCGGACGAAGTCGTCCATGGTCGCGGGCTGCGGGTCCTTGCCGAGGACGTCGTCGTCGTACGCCGTGCCCGGCTCCTTCATGGAGCGCAGCGCCTTGCCCGTCACCCGCGGGGCGAGCAGCCCGGCGCCGATCAGCCAGTCGGCCTCGGCGGCGGTCTGGCCCAGCGTGTACTGCTTGATCAGCGCGCCGAAGACGTCCGACAGGGACTCGTTGAGCGCGCCGGGCTGGCCGAAGTAGGTGAGGTTGGCCGTGTACTGCGTGACGCCGTGGGCGAGCTCGTGGCCGATGACGTCGATCGGGATGGTGAAGTCGAGGAAGATCTCCCCGTCCCCGTCGCCGAACACCATCTGCTCGCCGTTCCAGAAGGCGTTGTTGTAGTCCCGGTCGTAGTGCACGGTCGCGTCCAGCGGCAGGCCGTCGCCGTCGATCGAGTCGCGCCCGTACGCCTTCAGGAACAGCTCGAAGGTGGCGCCGAGGCCCGCGTAGGCGCGGTTGACGGTGGCGTCCTTGCCGGGGGCGTCGCCCTCGCCGCGGACCTTGTGGCCGGGCAGGTCGGTGCCGTGCCGGGCGTCGTGGATGGTGCGCTGCGGTTTGCCGTCGGCGACCGAGGCGACGGCCGTCGCGCCGATGACGGTGGTGAGGCGGCGCTGGGTGCGCTCGTAGGCGTCGCGCTGGAGGGTGCGGCGGGCCGGGCCGGCGAGTACCGGGTCCTCGGCCTGGGCGAGCTTGTCGAGGACATGAGGCGGAACGATGGTGCAGAAGACGGGCTCGAAGCCCCCGTGAGTCGTCATGCCCGGCACCCTTGCACTGCGTGACGAGACTGTCACCAGTCGCCACCATGATTGGTGAAATACCGGGACAACAGCCTTCACGTTGCGTGGTGAGTGCTATGGCGAAGTGGTATAGCGCACTTTTTGTCCCGTTTGGGTGGCGGGTCCCGCATACTGATACGACCCCACGCGCAGGGAAGAGGCTCGGCTAGCATGCTGCGCATCATGCGTTTCGGGCTGCTTCTCCTTAGCTGCCGCGGCGAGGGCCTGTAGTCGAGGCCGACTCCCTCCCCGCGGAGCTTGGTGCTGCGTCGTCGGCCGTCCTTCCGGACACCCCCTGAGGAGCCCCCGCATCATGGCGAACCGCCAGCAGCCCAGTTCCATGCCGATCCACAAGTACGGCCGCTACGAGCAGGTCGACATCCCGGACCGCACCTGGCCGGAGCAGCGCATCACCACCGCCCCCCGCTGGCTCTCCACCGACCTGCGTGACGGCAACCAGGCCCTGATCGACCCCATGTCGCCCGCCCGCAAGCGCGCCATGTTCGACCTGCTGGTCAAGATGGGCTACAAGGAGATCGAGGTCGGCTTCCCCGCCTCGGGCCAGACGGACTTCGACTTCGTACGGTCCATCATCGAAGAGCCGGGCGCCATCCCCGACGACGTCACCATCTCCGTGCTGACCCAGGCCCGCGAGGACCTGATCGAGCGCACGGTGGAGTCCCTGAAGGGCGCCAAGCGCGCCACGGTCCACCTGTACAACGCCACCGCGCCGGTCTTCCGCCGGGTCGTCTTCCGCGGCTCCAAGGACGACATCAAGCAGATCGCCGTCGACGGCACCCGCCTGGTCATGGAGTACGCGGAGAAGCTGCTGGGCCCCGAGACCGAGTTCGGCTACCAGTACAGCCCCGAGATCTTCACCGACACCGAGCTGGACTTCGCGCTGGAGGTCTGCGAGGCGGTCATGGACGTCTGGCAGCCCGGCCCGGGCCGCGAGATCATCCTCAACCTGCCCGCCACCGTCGAGCGCTCCACGCCCTCCACGCACGCCGACCGCTTCGAGTGGATGGGCCGCAACCTCTCCCGCCGCGAGCACGTCTGCCTGTCGGTCCACCCGCACAACGACCGCGGCACCGCCGTCGCCGCCGCCGAGCTGGCCCTGATGGCCGGCGCCGACCGCGTCGAGGGCTGTCTGTTCGGCCAGGGCGAGCGCACCGGCAACGTCGACCTGGTCACCCTGGGCATGAACCTGTTCTCCCAGGGCGTCGACCCGCAGATCGACTTCTCCGACATCGACGAGATCCGTCGCACGTGGGAGTACTGCAACCAGATGGAGGTCCACCCGCGCCACCCGTACGTGGGCGACCTGGTCTACACGTCCTTCTCCGGCTCCCACCAGGACGCCATCAAGAAGGGCTTCGACGCCATGGAGGCCGACGCGAAGGCCAAGGGCGTCACCGTCGACGACATCGAGTGGGCCGTCCCCTACCTGCCCATCGACCCCAAGGACGTCGGCCGCTCCTACGAGGCGGTCATCCGGGTCAACTCGCAGTCCGGCAAGGGCGGTATCGCCTACGTCCTGAAGAACGACCACAAGCTGGACCTGCCGCGCCGGATGCAGATCGAGTTCTCCAAGCTCATCCAGGCCAAGACCGACGCCGAGGGCGGCGAGGTCACGCCGAAGGACATCTGGGCCGTCTTCCAGGACGAGTACCTGCCGAACCCCGACAACCCCTGGGGCCGGATCCAGGTCAAGAACAACCAGTCGACCACCGACACCGACGGCGTGGACACGCTGAAGGTGGAGGCCACGGTCGACGGCCAGGACACCGTCCTCACCGGCTCCGGCAACGGCCCGATCTCGGCGTTCTTCGACGCCCTGCAGTCCATCGGCATCGACGTACGCCTGCTGGACTACCAGGAGCACACGATGAGCGAGGGCGCCTCCGCGCAGGCCGCCTCCTACATCGAATGCGCGATCGACGACAAGGTCCTGTGGGGGATCGGAATCGACGCGAACACGACGCGCGCCTCGCTGAAGGCCGTCGTCTCGGCCGTCAACCGCGCGACGCGCTGACCAGCCCTGAAGGCGATGTGAGGGCTCCGTCCGCCGATGGCCGGCGGGCGGAGCCCCGTCACATACCGGCCAATCCCTGTGAGGGTCACGGAAAGGTCTCCTCCGGGGTGCTGACTCCTCCTCACAGATGTGGCTAACATCACGCAAGCGCGGCGACGCTGCCGTGCGGCGTGACGGAGGTGCGACGTGCTGCCAGGACGGGGACCCAACGGCCGTGCCGCCAGGCTTTCGCGCATCCTGGGCACCCGTACCGCGTGGACGGCCGCCGGCGACGGGGAGTTCTTCTGCCCCGGCTGCGGCGGCGACCGCAACTACCAGCGGCTGACCGGACAACGCCGCTTCACCCTGCTCGGCCTGCCCGTGCTCCCGCGCGGCGAGACCGGCCCCGTCGTGGAGTGCGCCGCCTGCCGCCGCCACTTCGGCACCGACGTCCTCGACCACCCGACCACCACCCGCTTCTCCGCGATGCTCCGCGACGCCGTGCACACCGTCGCCCTCGCGGTGCTCGCCGCGGGCGGCGCCGGATCCCGCACGGCACTGGAGTCCGCCGTGCTCGCCGTGCGCGCGGCCGGCTTCGACGACTGCACCGAGGAGCAGCTCGCCGCCCTCGTCGAGGCGCTGGAGGCGGACACCGGCCGCATCACCGGCGAACCCTGCGGCGCCGGGCTGGCCATAGAGCTCCACGAGGCGCTGGACCCGCTCGCCCCGCACCTCGCCACCGTCGGCCGCGAATCGATCCTGCTCCAGGGCGCGCGCATCGCCCTCGCGGACGGGCCGTACACGCCGGCCGAGCGGGACGTCCTCGCGACCGTGGGGGCGGCGCTCACGATCTGCTCCGACGACGTGACACGCGTGCTCGCGGCGGCGGCCCGGACACCGTCCTAGCACCGGCGGTACTCCCCGGGGAGTAATCCGCCCGCCGCACCGCCCCGCGCAGTACCCCCCGGCTCGGTCTCACGCCCGACGTGCCGGATCCCGTGCGCCGGGAGTCTGGAGTCCGTTCCAGACAACCGGACCGGAGGGAGCTCGGCAGATGGGGGACACAAGGACATCCGCACGGCGACGGCGGGCCGTGCCCTGGGCGGTGGTCGGGCTGTGGCTCGCCGCGCTCGTGCTGCTCGGGCCGCTCGCCGGGAAGTTCGCCGACATCCAGCAGAACCGCGCGGTCGACTACCTGCCCGACAGCGCCGACTCCACCCAGGTGGCGCGGATCCAGGACGAGTTGCCGGGAGGCGAGTCGACCGACCTGGTGCTCGTCTACCACCGGGACGGCGGACTCACCGACGCCGACCGGCGCACGGCCGCCGAGCAGGTCGCCGAGGTGAGCGGCGGCCATGAACTGACGAGTGAGCCGCGGGGCGTTCCGTCCGCGGACGGCTCCACCGTGATGTACCCGGTGTCCAGCACCCAGCCGGGCCAGGACGAGGAGGCCCGGGACGCCTTCGCCGACGGGGTGCGGGACATCGCCGAGGGCGGCGGCGGGCTGAGCGTCGAGGTCGGCGGGCCGGGGGCGCTCAACACCGACATGAACAAGGTGTTCGGGACGCTCGATGCGACGCTGCTGCTCGCCACCCTCGGCGTCGTCACCGTGCTGCTCGTCCTCATCTACCGCAGCCCCTTCCTGTGGCTGGTCCCGCTCGCCGTCGCGGGCGTCGCCGCCGCCATGGCGATGGCCGCCGGGTACGGACTGCACGAACTGTTCGACGTCACCGTCACCGGGCAGAGCGGCGGCGTGATGACCGTGCTGGTGCTCGGCGCCGGCACCGACTACGCGCTGCTGCTCATCGCCCGCTACCGCGAGGAACTGCGCCGCCACGAGCGGCCGTACGACGCCATGCGCACCGCCCTGCGCGGCTGCGGGCCGGCCATCCTGGCCTCCTCCGGGACCGTCGCGGCCGGGCTGCTGTGCCTGCTCGCCGCCGACCTCAACAGCAGCAGCGGCATGGGCCCGGTCGGCATGGTCGGGGTGCTCGCCGCGCTGGTCGCCATGACGACCCTGCTGCCCGCGGTGCTGGTACTGCTCGGGCGGCGCGTCTTCTGGCCGCTGATCCCGGCGTTCGGCAGCGAGCCCAAGGCCCGGCGGTCGCTGTTCGCCGCGATGGGCACCTCGGCGACGCGCCGGCCCGCGACCGTCCTCGTCGGCGGGGCCGCGCTGCTCGGCGCCCTCGCACTCGGCACGCTCAACCTGACGGGCAGCCTCAAGCAGGAGGACTCCTTCACGGACCGGCCCGAGTCGATCACCGCGATGCAGACGCTGGCCCGGGAGTACCCCGAGCGCAGCAGCCGGCCCGTGACGGTCATGGCGCCCCACGCCCGCGCGGACGAGGTTCTGGACCGGGCGCGGGCGACCGACGGTGTCGCCGAGGCGGTGCCCGGGCGCAGCGGGGCCGGCTGGACCGAGATCGCCGTCTTCGCCACCGCGCCGCCGGAGACACCGGCCGAGACCCGCACCATCGAGGCGCTGCGGGCCGGGCTCGATCCCCAGGGCGCGTATGTCGGCGGACCCAGCGCCCAGCAGATCGATCTCGCCGCGAGCGAGTCTCGCGACCGGAAGGTGATCGTGCCGTTGGTACTCGCCGCGGTGTTCGTCATCCTGGTCGGACTGTTGCGCAGTCTGGTCGCGCCGTTGCTGCTGCTGGCGGCGGTGGTCGCGGTGTGGGGCGCGGCCCTGGGCATCGGGGGGCTGGTCTTCGAGCCGGTGTTCGGCTTCGCGGGGACGGATCCCGGGCTCGGGTTGCTGTCGTTCGTGTTCCTGGTCGCCCTCGGCGTCGACTACGGCATCTTCCTGATGCACCGGATGCGGGAGGAGTCCGTGAAGGGGGCCGAGCCGGAGGCGGCCGCGCTCACCGCGCTGCGGACGACGGGTGGGGTCATCGCCTCCGCGGGGGTCGTGCTCGCCGCGACGTTCGCGGTGCTCACGACCCTGCCGATGGTCGGGCTGGTCGAGCTCGGGTTCGTCATCGCGGTGGGGGTGCTGCTGGACACGTTCCTGGTGCGGACGTACCTGGTGACCACGGCGAGTGTGCTGCTGAAGCGGCGGATGTGGTGGCCGGGGAGGCTGTCCCGGGCGCCGGAGCGGGCGGCCCCGCCGCAGGAGCGCGAACCCGTGGCCGCGGATGCCCCCTGACCGACCGAAGGCGTCCCTCCCCTCCCGGAGGGACGCCTTCCTCGCCGAGGATGACCCCTGTGCAGGCACCCACCACCACGACGGCGGCATGGTCGCGTCCCGCGGAGCGGATCATGGCCGCGATCAACCGCGATCCGCTGACCGCCCCGCACGCCCTCCGCAACGACGCGGTCCTCGCCTTCCTCGTCGCCGGCTTCTCCGCCGTCCTCGCGCTCATGGTCGACGACGGCCGCAGGCCCGACGCGCTCGGCTGGGCCCTGCTGCTCGTCTCCCACGTGCCGCTGGTGTGGCGCCGCCGCCGTCCGGTGCTCGTCCTGGTCGCCGTGATCACCTGCGTGTTCCCCTACCACTTCCTCGACTACCCGCACACCGCGGCCACCCAGGCCGCCTACGTCGCCCTGTACACCGTCGCCGTCACCGGCCGGCCGCTGCGCACCGTCCTGGTCGGCATCGGCGTCATCACCATGGCGGTGGGCGTGCTGCTCACCATCAGCGCGCAGGAGGCGCTGGGACTGCTGAAGGCGTCCGGCTGGGTCGTCGCCGTGCTGTTCTGCGGCGTCGACGTGCGCTTCTACCGGCAGTACGTCGCCTCGATCGTGGAGCGCGCCGAACGGGCCGAGCGCACCCGGGAGGAGGAGGCCCGGCGACGGGTCGCCGAGGAGCGGCTGCGGATCGCCCGGGACCTGCACGACCTCCTCGCGCACAGCATCACCCTCATCGGCGTGCAGACCTCCGTCGCCGCCCACGTGCTGTCCGCCGACCCCGAGCGGCTGGACCGGGAGACCGTCGCGAAGGCCCTCGACGACATCGCGGAGACCTGTCGCAGCGCCCGCGGCGAACTCCGTACGACGCTGGAGGTGCTGCGCGAGCACGGCTCCCCGGACGCCCGCGGCCCGCTGCCCGGCCTCGACGGCCTGCCCGACCTCGTGGAGGCCGCGCGGCTCGCCGGTGCCCGGGTCGAGCAGACCGTACGGATACGGCAGGCACCGCCCGCCGTCGGCGCCGCCGCCTACCGCATCGTGCAGGAGGCGCTGACGAACGCCGTACGGCACGCCGGGCCCGAACCGGCCGTCCGCGTCGAACTGGACGAGCGGCAGGGCGCCCTGCACCTGAGGGTCAGCGACGACGGCACGGGACCGGCCCCGGGCGGCACCCCGGGCTTCGGGCTCGTCGGAATGCGCGAGCGGGCCCGCAGCGTGGGTGGCACACTCGACGCCGGACCGCGTACCGGGGGCGGGTTCGAGGTGACGGCGGTCCTGCCGCTGACCACGACGGGGGAGAGGGCCGGATGACCATACGGGTGCTGCTCGCGGACGACCAGACCCTGGTCCGGGAGGCGTTCGCGATGCTGGTGGAGTCGGCCCGGGACATGGCGGTCGTCGGCCAGGCCGCCACCGGCCGGCAGGCCGTCGAACTGGCCCGCCGCGCACGCGCCGACCTGGTGGTGATGGACATCCGCATGCCCGACCTCGACGGCATCGAGGCGACCCGGCTCATCGCGGCCGACGAGGACCTCGCGGGCGTGCGGGTCCTGGTCCTCACCACGTACGACACCGACGAGAACATCGTGGAGGCCCTGCGCGCCGGTGCCTCCGGGTTCCTGGTCAAGGACACCAGGCCGGCCGAACTCCTCGACGCCATCCGCACGGTCGCGGCCGGTGAGTCCCTGCTGTCGCCCGGGCCCACGGCACGGCTGATCGAGCGGTTCCTGCGCGGCCCCGTGGCCCCGGCGAGCGGCGGACCGGAGTGCCTGTCCGACCGCGAGCGGGAGGTGCTCGGGCTGGTCGCGCGCGGCCTCAACAACACGGAGATAGCGGATGCGTTGGGCCTGAGCCCGCTGACGGCGAAGACCCACGTCAGCCGGATCATGGGCAAGCTGTCGGCGCGGGACCGGGCGCAGTTGGTCATCGTCGCGTACGAGTCGGGGATGGTGACGCCGGGGAGCATCTGAGGGATGAGACTCCTCAGCCGCACCCTCCTGGTCACCTCGGTCCTCCTCACCCCCCTCACCGCGGGCGCCGCCACCGTCTCGGCCACCCCCGGCTGCACGTCCTCCGTCCCGTACGTCTCGGGCGAGGGCGGCTACGACACCTACCGCATCCCGGCGACGGTCACCACGCCCCGGGGCACGGTCCTCGCCTTCGCCGAGGGCAGACGCGGCGGCGCCGGCGACACCGGCGACATCGACGTCGTCCTCAGACGCTCCCCGGACGGCGGCTGCACCTGGGGCCCGCTCACGGTCGTCGCCGCCGGGGACGGGGACACCCGGGGCAACCCGGCACCCGTCGTCGACCCGCGCACCGGCGCGGTCGTGCTCCTCACCTCCTACAACAGCGGGAAGGTGACGGAGGCGCAGATCATGCGCGGCGAGGTCACGCCCGAACAGAGCCGCCGCGTGTTCGTGCAGCGCAGCCGGGACGACGGCCGCCACTTCACCCCGCCCCGCGAGATCACCGCGCAGGTGAAACACCCGTCGTGGCGCTGGTACGCGACCGGCCCCGGCCACGCCATCGCCCTCACCCGGGGCCCGTACGCGGGCCGCCTGGTCGTCCCCGCCAACCACTCGGCGTCCCCGCCGCCCGGCTCCCCCGACACCGGCCAGGAACCCCGCCACTACGGCGCCCACGCCCTCCTCAGCGACGACGGCGGCCGGACCTGGCGGCCCGGTTTCGTCGACGACTCCTACGACGGCGTGGACAACGCCAACGAGTCCACCGCCGCCCAACTCGCCGACGGGCGTGTCTACTTCAACGCCCGGGACCAGCACGGCACGAGCACCGGCAACCGCCTCGACAGCCACTCGGGCGACGGCGGGGAGTCCCTGGACCGCCCGTACACCGTCCAGCCCACCCTGGACGACGTCCCCGTCGTCCAGGGCAGCGTCCTGCAACTGCCCGGGCGCCGGGCCCCGTTGCTGTTCTCCGGCCCGTCCGTGCCCACCGCCCGCCGGGCGATGGCCGTCTGGCGCAGCACGGACGGCGGCGCCACCTTCACCAAGGCGCTGACGCTCTCCGAGCAGCCCGCCGCCTACTCCGACCTGGTGCCGCTGGGCCGGAAGACGGTGGGGATCCTCTACGAGACGGGCGTCCGGGGGACGTACGAGACGATCGAGTTCCGCCGCCTCCCGGCGGACGCGTTCTAGAGCAGCCCGGCCGCGGCCAGGTGCTTCCCGACCCGCTTCACCTCGTCCGGCGACAGCGGCACCTGCGGCTCGGCCGTGACCGGGCAGTCGATCACGCCCCGCAGGTGCAGCGCGGCCTTGAAGGCGCCGATCGCCGAGGAGTTCGGGCCCATGCGGGCCGGGTCGCCGACGGTCACCATGCCGAACAGGGCGCACAGGCGTTCCTGTTCGGCACGGGCCCCCTCCCAGTCCCCGTCACGGCACAGACGGTCCAGGCGGACGTAGCCGTGCGGGTCGACGTTGCCGAGGCCGGGCACCGTGCCGTCCGCGCCGATCGCCAGGGCCGCGTCGACGATCAGCTCGGAGCCGGTCAGCACACTGAAGGCGGTGATGCCCTGGTGGTCCCGGGCGCCGGTGACGACCCGGCGGAAGGCGGCCAGGTCGCCGCTGGAGTCCTTGAGCCCGGCCAGGACCCCGTCGGCGGCCAGCTCCAGGATCACGTCGGCGGGCAGCTTGGTGTGGACGGCGACGGGGAGGTCGTAGGCGATGACCGGGACGGGGCTCGCGGCGGCGACCGCGCGGTAGTGGCGGGCGATCTCCGCCGGGTGGGTCCGGGTGTAGAAGGGGGCGGTGACGACGACCGCGTCCGCGCCCGCCGAGGTCACCGCCGCCACGTGGTCCAGGACCCGGGGCGTGGTCATGTCGATCGCCCCGGCCAGCACCGGCAGCCGCCCGGCCAGGTGCCCCGTGACCGACTCGACCACCCGCCTGCGCTGCGCGTCCGTCAGATAGGCCGCTTCCGAGGTCGAGCCGAGGACGAACAGTCCGTGCACCCCGCCGGCCACCAGATGGTCGACCAGCCTCAGCAGCGAGGGGACGTCCACCTCGCGGTCCGGTGTCAGGGGCGTGCAGACGGGCGGGATGACACCGGTCAGCGGGGTGAAAGTCATGGAGCCTCCATCGCGTCGCGTCGGTGGACGAGGTCGCGGGTCGACTCGTCCTCCCGGACAGGATGGTGGCAGCGGAAGCGGTGTGCGGGCGCCGACGCGGCGGAGAAGCCCGGCATCTCCTCCGCGCAGGTCCCGTCCGCCTTCCAGCAGCGGGTGCGGAAGGGGCAGCCGCTCGGCGGGCGTGTCGCCGACGGGACCGGACCGGTCAGCGGGATCGGGTCGATCGGGTCGAGCAGTCCGGGCGTGGCGGAGAACAGGGCGCGGGTGTACGGGTGCCGGGCCCGGTCGGTGACCAGGGTGGCCGGGGACTCCTCCACGATCCGGCCCAGGTACATCGTGATCACCCGGTCGCTCATCCGCCGTACCGTCTGGATGTCGTGCGAGACGAACACCAGGGCCAGACCGAGGCGTTCCTTCAGGTCCAGCAGGAGGTTGAGGATCTGGGCCCGCACCGACACGTCCAGGGCGCTGGTCGGCTCGTCGGCCACCACCAGGTCCGGGTCCAGCGCCAGGGCCCGGGCGATCGCGACACGCTGCCGCTGCCCGCCGGACAGTTGACCCGGCAGGGCGTCGGCGAGGGCCCGGGGGAGGCCGACCAGGGACATCAACTCCCTGACTCGCTCCTCACGTTGCGCGCGAGTGCCCCGGTCGTGCACGTCCAGGGGATCCCGCAGGATCTGCCGGACGGTCAGGCGGCGGTTCAGAGCCGTCGACGGGTCCTGGAAGATCATGCCGGTGCTGCCGCCGACGGCCTTCCGGCGCTCGCCGGCCGGCATCGCCCACAGGTCCCGGCCCCGGAAGGACACCGTCCCCCGGGTCGGCCGCTCCACCCCCACCAGCACCTTGGCCAGCGTCGACTTCCCGCAGCCCGACTCGCCGACCACGCCGATGGTCTCGCCGGGCGCGATGGTCAGGTCGGCGCCGGTCAGGGCGTACACCCGGTCCCGGGTGAACAGGCCGCCACTGCGGGCCTTGTGGACGACGTGGGCGTCGGACAGCTCCACCAGGGCGGGAGCGGACGTCTCGACCGGGTCGCTCATGACACCGCCTCGGTCTCGGTGGCCGACAGCTCTATGGCGGGGTGGTGACAGGCCGCCGTGTGCGCCGGCGTACCGGCCGGCACCGGGGCCGTCGTCCGGCACACCCCGCTCGCCCGGGGACACCGGTCGGCGAACCGGCAGCCCGCCGGGAAGTCGGCCGGGGACGGCACGACGCCCCTGATCTGCGTCATGCGCTCCTGCCCCGACTCCAGCGACAGCACACTGCCGAGCAGACCGCGCGTGTAGTGGTGGGCCGGGGCTTCCACGAGGTCGGCGGTCACGCCCGTCTCCACGATCTGCCCGCCGTACATCACCACCACCCGGTCGGTGACGTCCGCGACCAGCGCCAGGTCGTGCGAGACGAGGATCAGTGCGAAGCCCAGCTCCTCGCGCAGTCGCAACAGCAGCTCTATGACCTGCGCCTGCACGGTGACGTCGAGGGCGGTCGTCGGCTCGTCGGCGACGATCAGCTTCGGGTCGCGGGACAGGGCCATGGCGATCAGGACGCGCTGGCGCTGCCCGCCGGACAGTTCGTGCGGATAGCTGCGCAGGGTCCGCTCCGGATCGAGACCGACCAGGGTGAGCAACTCGGCGGGACTGCGCCGCCCGCCCCGCCGTACGACCTGCTTGAGCTGCGCGCGGATCGTCATCGCCGGGTTCAGCGACGACAGGGCGTCCTGGTAGATCATCGCCATCTCGTGGCCGAGGAGCCTGCGGCGTACGCGCATCGGCTCGGCGAGCAGGTCCCGCTGGTGGAAGCGGACCTGGCCGCGGACGCGCGCCCCCTTCGGCTGGAGCCCCATGATCGCCAGCGCGGTGAGGGACTTGCCGCAGCCGGACTCGCCGACCAGGCCGAGCACCTCACCGGGGTACACCTCGAAGCTGATGCCGTCCACGATGTCCACGCCGCCGTGCCGCTGGTCGAAGCCGATGGCGAGGTTCTCCACCGCCAGCACCGGCTGCCCGTCCCGGGGCACGTGCCGGGCCCGGGACCGCAGCCGCCGGGCCACCTCCGTCAGGCCGGGCAGCCGCACGACCTCCCCGCCGCCGGGCTCCGGCTCCTGAAGCCGGTCGCCCTCGGGCGCGTCCACCTCGCGGGCCGAGGGGGCCGCCCACGCGTCGGACACGCCCTCGGACAGGATGTTCAGCGACAGCACGGTGACCAGCATCAGCAGCCCGGGGAACACCGTCGCCCACCAGCCGCCGGTCAGCACCATGTTCTTGCCGTCCGCGATGACACTGCCCCAGGACGGGTCGGGCGGCCGTACGCCCGCCCCGATGAAGGAGAGCGACGCCTCGAAGACGATCGCCTCGGCGACCTGGACCGTGCAGAACACCAGCACGGGCGCGGCGCAGTTGATCGCGACGTGCTTCAGCACGATGTGCGGGGTCCGGGCACCGATCACCCGTTCCGCCGTCACGTAGTCCTCGCCGTACTGGTCGAGGACGTTCGCCCGGACGACCCGCGCCACCGGTGGCGTGAACAGGAACGCGATCGCGCAGATCAGCACCGTGATCCCACCGCCGAACACCGCCACCAGCACCGCGGCCAGCGCGATGCCCGGGAACGCCATCACCACGTCCAGGCAGCGCATCAGCGTCTCGTCGACCGCCTTGCGGGAGGTCGCGGCGATCGCCCCGAGCAGTGCGCCGGCCACCAGGGCCAGCCCGGTCGCGCCGAGCCCGATCGCGAGCGACCAGCGCGCCCCGTACATCAGCCGGCTGAGGATGTCCCGGCCGAGGCTGTCCTGGCCCATCCAGTGACCGGCGGACGGGTGCCCGGTGCCGTCGACCGGCGGCTGCTGGTCGAGCGGGTCGTGCGGGGCGAGGAGCGGCGCGAGCAGCGCCATCAGGACGACGACCGCCAGGAAACAGACGGCGACCTTCGACAGCGGCGGCAGCCTGCGCCAGCCGCGCAGCCGCACACCGGGCCGGGACAGTGCCTCCGAAAGGCTCTTGCGGGTCATCACGTGGTCGCATCCCTCAGTCGCGGGTTGACCAGCAGGTACAGGATGTCGATGACGAGGTTCACGACGACGAACCCGGCCGCCGTGGTCAGCACGACGCCCTGGACGACGGCCGGATCCCCGTTCTTCACGGCGTCGATCATCAACTTGCCCATGCCGGGCAGCGAGAAGATCGTCTCGATGACGACCGCGCCGCCCAGCAGGTAGCCGACGCGCAGACCGAGCACGGTGAGCGGGTTGATCAGCGCGTTCCGCAGCACGTTGCGTCCCACGACCACCCGGGGCGGCAGCCCGCTCCCGATCGCCGTCCGCACGTAGTCCTTGTCCAGCTCCTCCACCACGGCCGTCCGCACGATCCGGGTCAGCTGCGCCGCCACCGGCAGCGACAGCGCGAACGCCGGCAGGGTCATGGTCTTCAGCCAGCCGGTGAAGGAGTCGGCCGGGTTGATGTAGCCGCCGGTCGGGAACCAGCCCAGGTCGACGGCCAGGTACTGGATCATCAGCAGCGCCAGCCAGAAGCCCGGGGCCGCGACGCCGGTGAGCGACACGACCCGGATGATCTGGTCGGGCAGCCGGTCCCGGTAGATCGCCGCCGTCACCCCGCCCAGCAGGGACAGCACGACCGCGATGCCGAGTCCCAGGAAGGTCAGCTGGAGGGTGAGCGGCAGCGCGGTGGTGACCTGGTCGATCACCGGTGCCCGGGTCAGCGCGCTGGTGCCCAGGTCGCCGTGGAGCAGGTCGGCGACGAAGGCGGCGTAGCGCACCGGCAGCGGGTCGAGCAGGCCGTGTTCCTCGCGGAAGTCGTGGAGTTGCTGCGGGGTCGGGTTGGCGCCCTGGAAGAACGCGGACGCCGGGTCGACGTCCGAGAACCGCATCACCAGGAACACGAACAGCACGATGCCGAGCATCAGCGGCACGAGCAGGGCGACACGGCGGAGCAGGATCCGCAGGACGGCCGTCATGCCGCTAGGCCCACTTGGCCTGGAGGAGGTTGATGCCCGGGTACGGCTGTGCCCTTATGCCGCTGAGCCGTTTCGGGTCCCAGGCCGTCATCAGCTCGTTGTGGACGACCGGGTAGAGCACGGCCTGCTCGGCGACGACGTCGATGTAGTCCTGGACCATCGCCTTCTTCTTCTCCGGGTCCGGTTCCCGGGTCGCCCGGTCCATGTCCCTGAAGAGCTGCTTGGCGACCGGGTCGGAGGCCCACCGCGTGTACTGCATCCACAGGTTCTCGGGCCCGTAGTTGTAGTGCATGATCAGGTCGGCGTCGAGGCCGAACTGGTTGGGGTTCGAGGCGGCGGCCACGACCTGGTAGTCCTGCTTCTGGTCCATCTTCGTGAAGACCGCCGTGGTCTCCTGCGGGGACAGGGTCGTCTTCACGCCGATCGCGTCCCAGGAGGACTTGATGGTGGGCAGACAGTCGACGATCCAGCTCACGTTCACCGCGAGGATGTCGATGCTCAGCCCCTTGACCCCGGCCTCCTTCAGCAGCGCCTGCGCCTTGTCGGGGTCGTAGTCGTAGACGGTCTTGGCGCGGCGGTAGGACGGGTTGCTCTCGTCGAGGAAGGAACTCGACGGCTTGCCGTGGCCCTTGAGGGCGACCTCCACCATCTTCTCGGTGTCGATGGCGTAGTGCAGGGCCTGGCGCACGCGCACGTCGTCGAAGGGCTTGTGCTGCGTGTTGAACATCAGGAACAGGTTGTTCATCCCGGCCCCGCCGGCGACCGTCAGCCCGCTGCTCTCCAGCTGCCCGATGTTGGCGTACGGGATGTTGTCCGCGATCTGCGCGCCCGCGCTCGACCCGGAGATCTTCGCGACGCGGGGCGCCGCGTCCACGATGGTCAGCCAGTTCATCTTCGCGAAGGCGGGCTTGCGCGGGCCGTTGTAGTCGGCGAACGCCTCGAAGGTGGTGTTGGACTTCGGGTGGTGCGCGGTCTGCCGGTACGGGCCCGAGCCGATCGCCTTGCCCTTGATGGCGTCGTCCCAGGCGCCCGGCCGCGAGAACACGTGCTTCGGCATGATCTTGGCGAGCGTCAGCCGGGAAAGCCCGTCTGGGAACGGGAACTTGAGCACCAGCTCGACGTTCCGCGCGTCGATCTTCCGGACCTCCTTCAGCCAGCTCGCGAAGAAGCCCTTGGCGAGGGTCTGGGTGTCCGGGTCGAGGATCCGGTCGAAGACGAAGACCACGTCGTCGGCGGTCACGGGCTTGCCGTCGTGGAACGTGGCACCGTCCCGGAGCGTGAACTTCCAGGACGTGGCGTCCGGGTCCTTCGGCACCTCGGTCGCCAGGGCCGCGTACGGCTCCCGGGAGATCGGGTCCGTGTCCAGCAGGCCCTCGTAGATGTGGTTGTTGGCGGCCATGCAGAACGCGGACGCCGTCTGGGTGGGGTCCCAGCTGCCGTCGTTGCCGTAGCCGATCACCGCCGTGAGCGTCCGGTTCGCCCCGCTGCCGCCCTCCCCGGTGTCGTTCGTGGACTCGGGCCCGGACGAACAGGCCGACAGCGACGCGGAGACGGCGGCGGCCGCGCCCAGCGCGCCGGTGTACTTCAGGAACGACCGGCGGTGCAGCGCCGGCACGTCGTGGGTCACGTCGCGCACGGGTCCTCCAGCGGAGAGGTCTGGAAAGCGGAGAGGCCTGGAAAGGGGAAGAGCTGAGGAGATACGACGTCCTACGTCCTGCGGTCAGCGCGACCATAGGAGCGCCCGTGGGGGCGGTCAAGGGATCGCACACGAATGGCGTATCTGCCAGAGGTCGGACCAATGGCGCTGTGAATGGGGTGAGTTGACGGCTTATCAGGGGCGGTCCGGTACCGGGTACCGCCAGAGGTGGGACGTGGGACGTCCGGGGCGCGTACGATGCGGCGCATGTCCGAGGAGCCCAGGACCAGCCGGATACAGCGCCAGGTCGTGCAGCTCATCCTCGACCGCAGGCTCACCGCCGGCGCGCCGCTGCCCACCGAGGCAGAGCTGATGGACGCCCTCGGCGTCAGCCGCAACTCCGTCCGCGAGGCCCTCAAGGCCCTCCAGGCCCTCGACATCGTCGAGATCAGACACGGCTACGGCACCTACGTCGGCCGGGCCTCCCTCACCCCGCTCGTCGACGGCCTGACCTTCCGCACCCTGGCCCGGCACGACGACGACACCGCCGCCCTCGCCGAGATCCTCCAGGTCCGCGAGGTGCTGGAGGTGGGGTTGATCCGCCGGGTGGCCGCGACGGTCACCGAGGCGGAACTGGACACGCTGGAGGACGTGGTGGCCCGGATGGAGTCGGCCGCCGGCACCGGCACCGGCGGTGCGGACACCGCGGGCCCGGGCCGCTCCTTCTCCGACCTCGACCGCGAGTTCCACGAGGTCCTGTACGCCTCCCTCGGCAACGACCTCGTGCCGCAGCTCCTCGCCGCCTTCTGGACGGTCTTCCGCCGGGTCTCCGGCGCCCGCGGCCGGCCCGACGAGCCGTCCCCCGAGACGACCGCCCGCCGCCACCGCGACATCGTCAGGGCGCTGCGCGCCCGCGACGCGGAGGGGGCGCAGCGGGCCATGGCCGTCCACTTCCGGGGGATCGAGGCGCGGGCGGCGGAGCAGTCACGGGGAGTGGGCTGATTTCCGCGCCCCGCCCGGCGACCGCGGGGGATGATGACGGGCGTGGGCGAACTGTGGAGTGAGAGCGACGCCGGTGTCCTGCGGCTGCCGTCCGGCCGGGCCGTGCGGGGGCGAGGCCTCCGCCGCCCCCTGGACGCCACCGCGCCCCTACCCTCCTACGGCCTCTACCTGCTCGGCAGGCAGCCGCCCGAGGTGCCCTGGGAGTGGGGCTGGATCCGCTGGCCCGACTTCCGGCTCCCGGCGGACCGGGCGGCCGCCCGCACGGCCCTGCTGGTGGCGTGGGAGCGGGCCGCCGGGGAGCGCGTGGAGATCGCCTGCGGGGGCGGACGGGGGCGCACGGGCACGGCCCTGGCCTGCCTCGCGGTCCTGGACGGCGTCCCCGGCGAGGAGGCGGTGGCGTACGTCCGCCGGCACTACGACCGGCACGCGGTGGAAACGCCCTGGCAGCGGCGGTACGTACGCCGCTTCGCCGAGGGGTGAGCCCCTCCTTCGGCAGGACACCTCATACCTTGGTCGCGCCGCCGTAGACCGACGGCCGACAGCGGACCGGCGCCCGCCTCGCCACAGTGAGAGGCATGGCAGAGACCACGGGGAGCAAGCAGGCGAAGGGCATCAGCCGGGCGCGGTTCCTGGCCGGCGCGGCCGCGGTCGGGGTCGCGGGGGCGGCCGCACCGGTGGGACGGGCCCGGGCGGCGGACGCCCGGCACGGCAGCGGGGGGCTGCGCAGGCGGGGCGTCGTCTACACGGTCGGAGCGGGGGAGACGCCGGGGACCGCGTGGAGCGCTCACCGGATGCGGGCCGATGTGCGGGCCATCCGTGACGACCTGCACGCCGACACCATCGACGTCACGGGGGACGGCGTCGAGCGGCTCACCGCCACCGCCGCCGAAGCCGCCGAACGCGGGCTGCACGTGTGGCTGCAGCCGACCCTCGGGGACGCCCCGCAGCGGGACATCCTGGAGCACCTCGCCGAGACCGGCCGGTTCGCGGAGCGGCTGCGGCGGCAGGGCGCGAGCGTCGACCTCAGCGTCGGCTGCGAGTTCTGGCTGTTCGTCCCCGGCATCCTGCCGGGCGAGACGGTCCTGGAGCGGATCAGGAACCTGCAGAACGGCACGGTCGACTGGCCGCGGACGATGCGCCGGCTCGCCGATTTCACGGCGAAGGCCGCGCGGACCGGCCGCTCCGTCTTCGGGGGCAACCTCAGCTACGCCGCCGCCCAGTCCATCGACGACCCGGACTGGAGCCTCTTCGACATCGTCGGCATCGACTACTACTCCCACTTCGAGAAGCGGTCCGACCACGTCCGCGAGCTGAAGCGGTACCTGCGCTGGGGCAAGCCGCTCGCCATCACCGAGTTCGGCACGTGCGCCTACGTCGGCGCTCCCGAGACCGGCGGCATGGGCTGGGACGTCGTCGACTACGACAAGGAGCCGCCGGAGATCAAGGGCGACCTCGTCCGCAGCGAGCGCGTCCAGGCCGCGTACCTGGGCGAACTGCTGGACGTCTTCACGTCGATGGGCCTGTACGCGGCGATGGTCTTCGAGTTCGTCAGCGCCGACGCCCCGCACCGCCCGGACGAGCCCCGCCTCGACCTCGACATGGCGACGTACGCCATCACGAAGGCCGTCAAGGACCGCCCGGACGACCCCGCCTCCGGCTGGCACTGGGAGCCGAAGGAGGCGTTCCACGCGGTGGCCCGCCGGTACGGGGCGGCGGGCCACCGCTGACGTCACGCGCAGTACAGGTCGGATCCGGGCCGCTTCCCGGTGGCCAGGAAGCGGGAGACGGTCCGGTCGCCGCAGGCGTTGCCGTTGGCGAGGTAGGCGTCGTGGCCGGTGGAGTTGACGGTGACCATGACGGCCCGGTCGCCGAGCGCCCGGCGGAGCTTCAGCGCACCGCTGAGCGGGGTGGCGACATCCCGCTCGTTCTGCACGAGCAGGATGTTGGACGGCCCGCGGTCGGTGACCCGGACGGCCGGCTCCTTGGGCGTGAACGGCCAGGCGGCGCACACCATCGGCCCGCGCGGCATGCCCGCGGTCAGCGGGTGCGTCACCCGGCTCTCGTCGACGTCCCTCTGGTACGCGGCGGCGGACTTGGGCCAGTCGACGTCGTTGCAGATCGTGCCGACGCCGACCGCGGCCGCGTTCTGCAGCACCGACTCGGGCGGGGACTCCGGCGCGGGCGGCACGGTGCCCTTGCGGGCGGCCAGGATCGCCTTCGCCAGGACCGGGTAGTCGTCGGGGTCGTAGAGGTTGGTCAGCATGGTCTGGCGCAGTGCGTTGCCGTCGAGCCGGGGCGGGTTCGCGCCGGGCCAGGGGAGGGGCTCGCGGTCCAGGCGGGCCGCCAGGCTCAGGAAGCCGGAGCGGACCTCGGCGGGCGTTCCGGCCACCCGGTACGGATTGCCGGGCCGGGACGCCCACCGCGCGAACTCGGGGAAGTTGTCCTCGACGCCGGTCTCGAAGGCGGCGAGCCAGCCGCGGGTGACACGGGTGGGGTCCGGGTCGTTGTTGCTGTCCAGCACGATGCGGTCGGTGCGGTGCGGGAACAACTGGCTGTAGACGGCGCCGACGTACGTGCCGTACGAGACGCCCCAGGCGGAGATCTTCCGCTCGCCGAGGGCGGCCCGGACGCGGTCGAGGTCGCGGGCCTCGTTGGCGGTGCTGATGTGCCGGATCAGCTCGCCGCCGTTGCGGGCGCAGGCCTCGGCCGTACGCCGTGCCGTGGCCAGGTTCCCGGCGACGGAACCGTCCGTGCCCGGCCAGGGCAGCCGTTTGGTCATGCTGAGGTCGGCGGGGTCGAGCTCGCAGTCGACAGCGGTGGAGGGCGCCATGCCGCGCGGCGCGAACCCGACGAGGTCGTAGGCGTCCCGCACCTTCTGCGGCAGCTGCTGCCCCTTGCCGGACGGGTCGCGGAGGCTGTGGCCGCCGGGGCCGCCCGGGATGAGTAACAGCGTGCCCCGGCGCGCCGAGGGCTTCTCGGCGGGGATGCGGGAGACGGCGATCTCGATCGTCCGGCCGTCGGGGTCGGAGTGGTCCATGGGGACGTCCACGGTGGCGCACCGCTGTCTGGGGTCGAGGCCGCTGCCCTCGCAGTCGGTCCAGGCGAGCGCGGGAGGCACGGCGGCCGGGGGCTCGTCCGCGGACGCGGTCAGCGGGACCGCGAGCCCGACCAGGACGGCGGAGGCCGCCAGCAGTGAGGCATTGCGCGTGATCTGTTTCATGCCCCGAGCCTGACGGCTCCCCGCCCCGCTCCACATCCGGGCAACTGCCGGATATCTCAGGGGGTTTACCCCCTACTGGATGAAGAAGCTGTCGTGCCGCACCTGGAACTCCCGGAGTTCCTCCCCGCCGCGCCGCGCGAACTCGGCGACCCGCTCGAAGTACTCCTCGCGCGGGGCGCCCGGCGAGAACAGCATCAGCATGGAGACGGGGTCGTCGCTGTCGTTCCGGAACGCGTGCAGCCCGCCGACCGGCACGTACAGGAAATCGCCCTGCCGCCCGGTGACCCAGCGCTCGCCGTCGTACAGCTCGATCTCGCCGGACAGCACGTAGAAGGACTCGGAAATGCTCCGGTGGAAGTGCGTCTTCGCACCCGGCGCCTTCGGCCCCAGGTCCACCTTGTACAGCCCGAACTCCCCTCCCGTGGAGGCGTGGCTCGCGAGGTTGCGGTACGGGGACTTTCCCACGCCGGCTGCCGCCCGGTCATCGGCCGCTGGACGGATCGGGGCAACGGGCCGGGGGCCTAGGGCTTGTCCGCCGGGTGCCTCAGCATGAAGACGTCGACCGGGTCCTGGCTCTCGACCGTGAAGCCGTGGCGGGCGTACAGGCGTTGGGCCGAGCTGCCCCGCAGGACGTTCAGGCGGACGAGTGCGCCGGTGGCGTCCGTCCCGTCCAGCAGGGTGCGCAGGACGGCCGAGCCCAGGCCCCGGCCGTGCAGGCCCGGGGCGAGGTAGAAGTGCTCCAGCCAGTGGCAGTCCTCGGCGGGGCGCAGCGCGACGCTGCCCGCGAAGCCGCCGCCGGCCAGGATGACCGACGTGTGCCGCGGGGAGAAGCCGTCGCGGAAGCGCTGCCTGACCCGGTGCTCGTCGAAACGGCCCAGCCGCTCCAGGTCGGGGCGCATCACCACCGCCCGCAGTTCCGCTATCGGCTCGACGTCGGCCGGTTCCGCCGGACGCATGGACCATTCCGGTTCCGGCAGCCGGTCCGGCCGTGCCTTCTTCGCCGCTATACGCGCATCCACGGCCCGATTGTGGTCCATCGGCTTCCCGCACGACGACCCGGGAAAGAACGCAGGCCAAAGTCCCAGGAACCGTTGGCCATTGCCGAACCCCTGTGTGCCGCGCCGCAGTTGTAGGGGCACAGACCCTTCCCGAGTGTAGACGCGGAGCGTCACCACAGGGATGCGAAGAGTGAAATCCCAAAAGGAAGGGGAGCACGGTGGAGGCACGACACTCGGCGCTCTGCGTCGAAGAAGCGGAGGATGCGGTGAAAGAATTGCGGGCAGAACTCGCCAAGGCCGGAATTATCCTGCCGTCACTCGGGCTCGACCCGGTGAGTCTTGCGCGGAAAGCGCCCTGCCCGCTCGTGGAACTGGGCCGGTGCACCGTGGAGACCACCCGGCTGCTCGCGGCGGTGCTGCGATGAAGCCCCCGGTCGGCGCGTACGTCGTGGACACCCGCAGCGGACGCCTCGGCATCGTCATGGGGCATGAGGGGCCCTATGTGCAGCTGAGGCCGTACGGGGGCGGCAAGGAGTGGGACGCCGACCCCGGCGCCGTCCGGCACGCCACCCCGGCCGAGCGGCTGCGCGCGGCGACCGCGTACGCCAACGCACGCAGTCGGGGGGAGGTACCTTGACCCACCTCGCGGGCCGGGAGGTCGCCGCGTAGGCGAGAATGGCCCCATGAGTCTGTTCCGCGACGACGGCATCGTGCTGCGCACCCAGAAGCTGGGTGAGGCGGACCGGATCATCACGCTGCTCACACGCGGTCACGGCCGGGTACGGGCCGTGGCCCGGGGCGTGCGCCGGACGAAGTCGAAGTTCGGTGCGCGCCTCGAACCCTTCTCCCACGTCGACGTGCAGTTCTTCGCGAAGGGCAGCGAGCTCGTCGGCCGCGGCCTGCCGCTGTGCACGCAGAGCGAGACCATCGCGCCGTACGGCGGCGGCATCGTGAGTGACTACGCGCGGTACACCGCCGGCACCGCCATGCTGGAGACCGCCGAACGGTTCACCGACCACGAGGGGGAGCCGGCCGTGCAGCAGTACCTGCTGCTCGTGGGCGGGCTGCGCACCCTCGCCCGGGGAGAGCACGCGCCGCATCTCGTGCTGGACGCGTTCCTGCTGCGGTCCCTCGCCGTCAACGGATACGCCCCCAGCTTCACCGACTGCGCGAAGTGCGGAATGCCCGGGCCCAACCGCTTCTTCTCGGTCGCCTCGGGCGGTTCCGTCTGCGTGGACTGCCGGGTGCCCGGCAGCGTCGTACCCTCGCCCCAGGCCCTGGAACTCCTCGGCGCCCTGCTTACGGGAGACTGGGAGACCGCGGACGCGTGCGAGGCGCGCTACGTCCGGGAGGGCAGCGGGCTGGTGTCGGCCTATCTGCACTGGCACATGGAGCGCGGGCTGCGCTCGCTGCGCTACGTCGAGAAGTAAGCCAAGCAAGCACGAGACAAGCAAGCACGAGGAGACGAGAAACACATGGCCGTACGCGGGATCCTGGGGCGGCAGCGCCGGGAGTACAGGACGCCGGAGCCGCACCCGTCCGGCGCGCGGCCGCCGAAGCTCCCCGGGGAGCTCGTACCGCAGCATGTGGCGATCGTCATGGACGGCAACGGCCGCTGGGCCAAGGACCGCGGGCTGCCGCGCACCGAGGGGCACAAGGTCGGCGCCGAGCGCGTGCTGGACGTGCTGCAGGGCGCCATCGAGATGGGCGTGGGCGCCATCTCCCTGTACGCCTTCTCCACCGAGAACTGGAAGCGCTCGCCCGAAGAGGTGCGCTTCCTGATGAACTTCAACCGGGACTTCATCCGCAAGACCCGCGACCAGCTCGACGAGCTGGGGGTCCGGGTGCGCTGGGTCGGGCGGATGCCGAAGCTGTGGCGGTCCGTCGCGAAGGAGCTCCAGATCGCCCAGGAGCAGACCAAGGGCAACGACCGGCTGACCCTGTACTTCTGCATGAACTACGGGGGCCGTGCCGAGATCGCGGACGCGGCGCAGGCGCTGGCGGAGGATGTGCGGTCCGGGAAGCTCGACCCGTCGAAGGTCAACGAGAAGACCTTCGCGAAGTACATGTACTACCCGGACATGCCGGACGTGGACCTGTTCCTGCGCCCGAGCGGCGAGCAGCGCACCTCGAACTACCTGATCTGGCAGAGCGCCTACGCCGAGATGGTCTTCCAGGACGTGCTGTGGCCGGACTTCGACCGGCGTGACCTGTGGCGGGCGTGCCTGGAGTTCGCCTCCCGGGACCGGCGCTTCGGCGGGGCCATCCCGAACGAGGAGCTGCTGGCCATGGAGGGCAAGCAGCAGTAGAAGCCTTCGGGGGCGCTGTGCGCCCCCGAACGTGTCAAGCCGTCTTCGCCGCGCAATCCGCGCAGGTGCCGAAGATCTCCACCGTGTGGGCCACGTTCACGAAGCCGTGCTCCGCGGCGATGGCCTCGGCCCACTTCTCCACGGCCGGTCCCTCCACCTCGACGGCCTTGCCGCAGCTGCGGCACACGAGGTGGTGGTGATGGTCGTCGGTGGAGCAGCGGCGGTAGACGGACTCGCCGTCGGCGGTGCGCAGGACATCGACCTCACCGGCGTCGGCGAGGGACTGCAGGGTGCGGTAGACCGTGGTGAGCCCGACCGAGTCGCCCTTGTGCTTGAGCATGTCGTGCAGTTCCTGCGCGCTGCGGAACTCGTCGACCTCCTGCAGGGCCGCCGCCACGGCGGCACGCTGCTTGGTGGCGCGGCCCTTCACGGACGGTCCAGCGGTCGTCACCGTTGCCTCCTCACGTCTGCCTTGCCCGGGCCATTGTGCCAGCCCGGGGTGGGGGCGGTCAGACGCCGACCTCGTCGGTGGCCTCCCGGCTGGCCGGAATTGCACACTCCGCCGGATCCGCGGTGGCGTGCGCGGCGGTCCGGGCCCGGGCGCGGCGGCGGGCCAGCGGGGCTGCGAGCACCGTCAGCACGATGAACGCGCCGATGGTCAGCAGCACGATCGTCGCGCCGGGCGGCACGTCCTGGTAGTACGACGTGACCGTGCCGCCGATCGTCACGCTCACCCCGGTGGCGACGGCGATCGCGAACGTCGCGGCGAAGCTGCGGCCGATCTGCTGGGCGGCCGCGACGGGCACCACCATGAGCGCGCTGACCAGCAGCAGGCCGACCACGCGCATCGCCACCGTGACCGTGACGGCCGCGGTGATCGCCGTCAGCAGGTTCAGGGCGCGCACCGGCAGGCCCGTCACCCGCGCGAACTCCTCGTCCTGGCTGACCGCGAACAACTGCCGGCGCAGGCCGAGCGTGACCAGCACGACGAAGGCGGCCAGGACGCAGATGGCCGTGACGTCCGACTCGGACACCGTCGACAGGGAGCCGAACAGGTACGAGGTGAGGTTGGCGTTGGAGCCCGTCGGCGCGAGGTTGATGAACATCACACCGCCGGCCATGCCGCCGTAGAAGAGCATCGCGAGGGCGATGTCGCCGCGGGTCTTTCCGTACCAGCGGATCAGCTCCATGAGGACGGCGCCGAGGACGGAGACGAGGGTCGCCATCCACACCGGGGACCAGGACAGCAGGAAGCCGAGGCCGACGCCGGTCATCGCGACGTGGCCGATGCCGTCGCCCATCAGGGCCTGGCGGCGCTGCACGAGGTAGATGCCGACCGCGGGGGCGGTGATGCCGACCAGGACGGCGGCGAGCAGCGCCCGCTGCATGAAGGCGTAGTCGAGGAAGTCCATCAGCTCAGCAGTCCCGTGCGGATCGGTTCGGCGCCCGCCGGTGCGTGCGGGTGTACGTGGTCGTGGCCGGGCAGGGCGTGCTGCCCGACGGCCTTCGGGGGCGGCCCGTCGTGGACGACGCAGCCGTCGCGCAGCACGACGGCCCGGTCGATGAGGGGCTCCAGGGGGCCCAGTTCGTGCAGCACGAGCAGGACCGTGGTGCCCTCGGAGACCTGCTCCCGGAGCGTGTGCGCGAGCACCTCCTGGCTGGCGAGGTCGACGCCGGCCATCGGCTCGTCCATGATCAGCAGCTCGGGCCCGGAGACGAGCGCGCGGGCGATGAGGACGCGCTGGTGCTGACCGCCGGAGAGGGCGTCGACCGGGTCCTTGGCCCGGTCCGCCATGCCGACCAGCTCCAGGGCCTTGCGCACGGCCGCGTGGTCCGCCTTGCGCAGCATGCCGAAGCGGGCCCGGGACAGACGGCCGGAGAGCACCACCTCGGTCACCGTCGCGGGCACGCCGGACGCGGCCGTGGTGCGCTGCGGGACGTAGCCCACGCGGTGCCAGTCGCGGAACCGCCGGCGGTCCGTGCCGAACAGCTCGATCTCGCCGGCGCCGGTCTGCACCTGGCCGATGACGCTGCGCACGGCCGTCGACTTGCCGGAGCCGTTCGCGCCGAGCAGCGCGACGACCTCACCGCGGCGCACGGTGAGGTCGATGCCGCGCAGGACGGGGCGCGAGCCCAGGTCGGCGCGGACGCCGCGCAGGGATACGACGGGCTCGTTCATGCCGTCCTCCGAAGGGTGGGTCACTTGGTTCCCAGGGCCGTCTGCAGGGCCTTGAGGTTGGCTCGCATGACCTGGAAGTAGTCGTCGCCGCGGGACTTGTCGGTGATGCCCTCGAGCGGGTCGAGGACATCGGTCTTCAGGCCCGCGTCCTTGGCGAGGGTCTTGGCGGTCTTGTCGGAGACCAGTGTCTCGTAGAAGACGGTGGTGACGCCCTCGGCCTTGGCCTCCTGCTGGAGCTCCCTGACCCGGGCGCCGCTGGGCTCGCTCTCGGGGTCGAGGCCGGAGATGGCCTCCTGGGTGAGGCCGTAGCGCTCGGCGAGGTAGCCGAAGGCGGCGTGGTTGGTGAAGAAGACCTTGGTCTTCGTGTCCTTCAGGCCGTTCTCGAACTCGCCGTTGAGGCCGTTCAGCTTCTCGACCAGGGCCTCGGTGTTCTTCTTGTAGTCGGCCGCGTGGTCCGGGTCGGCCTTCTCGAAGGCCTTGCCGACGCCCTGCGCGATCTCGGCGTACTTCACCGGGTCGAGCCAGACGTGCGGGTCGCGGGCGTGCTCCTCCTCCTCGGAGTGGCCCTCCTCCGCGTGGCTCTCCTCGGCGTGGCCTTCTTCGGCGTGGCCCTCCTCGCCCTCGTGGCTGTGGCCGCCGGTGCCGTGGTCCTCGAGGGTGGTGAGCGTGGCCGCGTCGATCTTCGTCTTGATGCCGGTCTGCCCGACGGCCTCGTCGACGGCGGGCTGGAGGCCCTTGAGGAAGAGCGCCGCGTCGGCCTCTTCCAGCTGTGCCCGCTGCTTGGTGCTGATCTCCAGGTCGTGCGGTTCCTGGCCGGGTTCGGTCAGGCTGGTGACGTTCGCGTGCTCCCCGCCGATCTGCTCGGCGAGGAAGGCCATCGGATAGAACGACGCGACGACGTCGAACTTGTCCGTGTTGCCCGTCGCCGCGCTGTCGCTGGAGCAGGCGGTCAGGGCGCCCAGGCCGAGAGCGGAGGCCAGGGCGGCGGGTATGAGGCGTCGTCGTACGTTCATGACACTCATTTTCAACAAATATGGAAACCGTTGTCAACAAACGTCCTGTGTGAGATCTGGCGGGCGCGCAGGGGGAGCGATTTGATTGAGGGGGCGCCCCCGCCGGTAACCTGAGGCATTCGCTGGAAGCAACTCGCTCCGTCGCCCGTCGTCGTAATGAAGAGAGCACCGTGGCCGCCGACAAGATCGACACCATCGTCAGCCTGAGCAAGCGCCGTGGCTTCGTATTCCCCTGTAGTGAGATCTACGGCGGCCAGCGCGCCGCTTGGGACTACGGCCCCCTGGGTGTCGAGCTCAAGGAGAACCTCAAGCGCCAGTGGTGGCGCTACATGGTGACGTCGCGCGAGGACGTCGTGGGTATCGACTCGTCCGTGATCCTGGCCCCCGAGGTCTGGGTCGCCTCCGGCCACGTCGCCACCTTCACGGACCCGCTGACCGAGTGCACCTCCTGCCACAAGCGGTTCCGCGCGGACCACCTGGAGGAGGCGTACGAGGAGAAGAAGGGCCGCGCCCCGGAGAACGGCCTCGCCGACATCAACTGCCCCAACTGCGGCAACAAGGGCCAGTTCACCGAGCCCAAGCAGTTCTCGGGCCTGCTGTCCACCCACCTCGGCCCGACGCAGGACTCCGGCTCCATCGCCTACCTGCGCCCCGAGACCGCGCAGGGCATCTTCACCAACTTCTCCCAGGTGCAGACCACCTCGCGCCGCAAGCCGCCGTTCGGCATCGCCCAGATGGGCAAGTCCTTCCGCAACGAGATCACGCCCGGCAACTTCATCTTCCGCACCCGCGAGTTCGAGCAGATGGAGATGGAGTTCTTCGTCAAGCCGGGCGAGGACGAGAAGTGGCAGGAGTACTGGATGGAGCAGCGCTGGAACTGGTACACCGGCCTGGGCCTGCGCGAGGAGAACATGCGGTGGTACGAGCACCCGAAGGAGAAGCTCTCCCACTACTCCAAGCGCACCGCCGACATCGAGTACCGCTTCCAGTTCGGCGGCAGTGAGTGGGGCGAGCTGGAGGGCGTGGCCAACCGCACCGACTACGACCTCGGCGCCCACGCCAAGGCCTCCGGCCAGGACCTCAGCTACTTCGACCAGGAGGCCGGCGAGCGCTGGACCCCCTACGTCATCGAGCCCGCGGCCGGTGTCGGCCGCGCGATGCTGGCGTTCCTGCTGGACGCCTACGTCGAGGACGAGGCGCCCAACGCCAAGGGCAAGATGGAGAAGCGCACGGTGCTGCGCCTCGACCAGCGCCTCGCCCCGGTGAAGGTCGCGGTCCTGCCGCTGTCCCGCAACCCGGAGCTGTCCCCGAAGGCCAAGGGCCTCGCCCAGGCGCTGCGCCAGCACTGGAACATCGAGTTCGACGACGCCGGCGCCATCGGCCGCCGCTACCGCCGCCAGGACGAGATCGGCACGCCGTTCTGCGTGACCGTCGACTTCGACACGCTGGAGGACAACGCGGTCACCGTCCGCGAGCGTGACTCCATGAAGCAGGAGCGCGTCTCCCTCGACCAGATCGAGGGCTACCTGGCGGCCCGCCTGGTCGGCTGCTGATCGCTCTCGCGACTGTCACGGTGCCGGTGCCGGGTCCCTCGGGGAGGGGCCCGGCACCGCCGTATGCACGGGACGAGGTTCCCGAGACGGCCGGATGGGTCCGGGACGGACCCGGTGGACCGAGCCGCCGGGGTCGGTGGGACGATGCGCAGATGCGCGAGGTCGACGAGCTGATCAACGTCGATGATCCGGCCTGGCCGCTCCTCCTTCAGGAGCTTTCCGGCGCCGACGTTCCGGTCGAGGTGCTGCCCGGCGATCCCGGGGCGGGCCGCGCGTCCCTGCTGCAACTCCAGGTCTCCGCCCGATCTCATCTGGGCGGCATCGTGCTGAACTGCGGCGGCCTGCTCGTGGACGACGGATGGCTGCGGATCTTCGGGAGTCCGAGGAGCGCCGGGCTCGAAGGCCCGCCCGGCCTGGCGGAGATCAACGCGATGCCCTCGACATTCGATCCCACGTGGCGGCCGGATGCGGGTCTCGTGGTCGCGCACGACGTGCTGGGCGGGGTCTTCGCCCTGAACGGGAGCAGCCCCGGTGAGGCCGGTCGGCCCGGCGATCCGGGGGAGGTCGTCTATTTCGCCCCCGACGCCCTTGGCTGGGAGGCCCTGGGGGCAGGCCACTCGGCCTGGCTGTCCTGGATTCTCTCCGGCGGGCTCCGGGACTTCTACGAGGGCCTGCGGTGGGACGGCTGGCCCCGTGAGGTCTCCGTACTGAACGGCCGGCAGGGGCTGTCGTTCTTCCCGCCGCTGTGGTCGGCCGAAGCCCGCCAGGATCTGTCGGCCACCGGTCGTCGCGCGGTGCCGATGGCGGAACTCCTGGGCCTGAACCGCGATCACTGTCTGCGGTTCGACGGCGCCGACCCGGGGTTCCTCGGAGCCGCATGAACCGGCTGACCAGACCTTCTGGCCCTCAGCCGACGCGGGAAGTGATCGCTTGGCTGGCCTCGAACGGCTGGACCCCTGATCGTGATCTCGGGGACGCGCGGGGGAGCTTGTCGAGGTGCGGGTGCGGGACGCCGAGCGGCAGGGCGTCGCCTTGGCTCCGTCCCCCGCGGCCACTCGTGTCGTCCGCGCCTATGGCCTGCTGCGCCTCGCGCATCCGAAGGCGGCGGAGACCTGGCTGATGAAGCCCACGCTCGGCCACAAAGGCGATGCGGCTCTGATCGAGGAGTTGGCGGCCGGGCTCGGAGTGGGCCTGTTTCCCGTCGGATACGAGGAATCCGAGCGCGGCATCCTCCTGGTGGACGAAACCGGCCGGTGGTTCCATCTCCACCACACCGGTGGATATTTCCTGGGGGTGGACGCATGCGACGCGTTCTCCCGGTTCCTCAGGTGCGTCGATGCTCCGGACGCGGAGGACTGGTTTGTCTGAGCAGGGCCCGGGGCCGCCTCGACGAGTGGTCCTCGAACGTTCCCGTCGATTGGTCCTGTAACCGGGAGCGGGGCGGTATCAGGGTGGCGGTATGAGCATCGCGTTCCTGCTGACGACCCTGGTCGTCGTCGCCACGCCGGGTACCGGCGTCGTCTACACCCTCGCCGCCGCGCTGTCCCGGGGGCGCCGCGCGAGTGTCGTCGCGGCCGTCGGCTGCACGCTCGGGATCGTGCCGCACCTGCTGGCCACGGTCACCGGCGTCGCCGCGCTGCTGCACGCCAGCGCGACCGCCTTCCAGGTGCTGAAGTACGCCGGGGTCGCCTACCTCCTCTACATGGCCTGGGCGACGATCAGGGACAAGGAGGCGCTCGTGGTGGAGGAGCGGGCCCCGTCCGCGCCGGTGCCGGCCCGGACGGTGATCGTGCGGGGTGTGCTGATCAACCTCCTCAACCCGAAGCTGACGATCTTCTTCTTCGCGTTCCTGCCCCAGTTCGTCAACTCCGGGGAGCCGCACGCGCTGCTGCGGATGCTGGGCCTGGGCGGGGTGTTCATGCTGGCGACCTTCGTCGTGTTCGCCGTGTACGGGGTGCTGGCCGCGTCGGTGCGCCGTCACGTGGTGGGCCGGCCGCGGGTGATGGCCTGGCTGCGGCGGGGCTTCGCGGGGTCGTTCGTGGCCCTGGGGGCGAAGCTGGCGGTCACGGCGCGGTAGCCCGGAGGGAGGGAGGCGACACGCATCGACTGACAGGTGTCACATGACAGCTGACAGATATTGAAATCTGTCAGCTGTCATGTGACAGTAGAGGGCATGACGATGCGAACCCGAACCCTCGGAACCACCGGCCCCCAGGTCTCCGCCCTCGGCCTCGGCTGCATGGGCATGTCCGCGCTGTACGGCGAGGCGGACCGGACCGAGTCCATCGCGACGATCCACGCCGCGCTCGAAGCGGGCGTCACCCTGCTCGACACCGGCGACTTCTACGGCATGGGCCACAACGAGATCCTGATCGGCGAGGCCCTGCGCGCGGCCCCCGCCGCCCGGCGTGAAAAGGCCCTGGTCAGCGTGAAGTTCGGCGCCCTGCGCGACCCGGACGGCGGCTGGTCCGGCTACGACGGCCGGCCCGCCGCCGTCAAGAACTTCGCCGCCTACTCCCTCCAACGGCTCGGCGTCGACCACATCGACGTCTACCGCCTCGCCCGCCTCGACCCGGACGTGCCGATCGAGGAGACGGTCGGTGCCATCGCGGAACTGGTCGAGAAGGGACACGTACGGCACATCGGCCTCAGCGAGGTCGGCGCCGAGACGATCCGGCGGGCGGCGGTCACGGCGCCCATCGCCGACCTCCAGATCGAGTACTCCCTCCTCTCGCGCGGCATCGAGGACGAGATCCTGCCCACCACACGTGACCTGGGCATCGGCATCACGGCGTACGGCGTCCTCTCCCGCGGCCTGATCTCCGGGCACTTCACCGCCGACCGGCAGCTCGCCCCGGGCGACTTCCGGGCGATGTCCCCGCGCTTCCAGGGCGACAACCTCCGCCACAACCTCGACCTCGTCGAGGCGCTGCGGAAGATCGCCGGGCAGAAGGGCGTCAGCGTCGCGCAGATCGCCATCGCCTGGGTGCTCAGCCGCGGTGCGGACATCGTGCCGCTGGTCGGCGCCCGCCGCCGCGACCGGCTCACCGAGGCCCTGGGCGCGCTGGACGTGACGCTGGACGCCGCCGACCTGGCCGCGATCGAGGAGGCCGTACCGGCCGGTGCCGCCGCCGGCGCCCGCTACCCGGCGGCGCAGCTGGCGCACGTCGAGCGGTGAACCTGGCTCCGGGTACGGTCTGGGCATGGCACCGACCAGCGAGACCCTGACCGCCGAGCGCATCCTCGAAGCCACCGAGGAGGTGCTGCGCCGCCACGGCCCGGCCAAGGCCACCGTGGTCGACGTGGCCCGCGCGCTCGGCGTCAGCCACGGCAGTGTCTACCGTCACTTCCGGACGAAGGCGGCGCTGCGCGAGGCGGTCACCAAGCGCTGGCTGGACCGCACGTCCGGCGAACTGTCCGGGATCGCCGCCGCGGACCGCGACCCGGAGGCCCGGCTGCGGGACTGGCTCACCGCGCTGTTCGCCGCGAAGCGCCGCAAGGCGGGCGACGATCCGGAGCTGTTCGCCACGTACACGGTCCTCACGGGGGAGAACGGCACGGCGGTGAGCGAGCACCTCGCCGACCTCACCGCCCAACTGACCCGGGTGATCCAGGCCGGTGTCGAGACCGGTTCCTTCACCGCGGCGGACCCGGAGGCCACGGCCCGCGCGGTCTTCCAGGCGACGGCCCGCTTCCACGACCCGGGCTACGCGCAGGAGTGGCGGCAGGAAGGCGTCGAGGCCGACTTCGAGGCGGTCGTCGACCTGCTGGTGCGGGGACTGCGGGCTTAGGCCGTGTCCTGCGGGGTGCGGCGGCATCCGGCAACGGAGCTTCCGCGAAAACCCGTTGGCGTGCCATGGCCTCCCCGACTAGTGTCCCGCCAGGCCGTGCGAGAGAACGAGGAGGTGATACCCGTGAACGCAGTAGCGACATGGGTGCTCCCCTCCGGGGTCACGGTCGGGCGATAGGTCGTCCGGGAGCGCCGTTCAGCGCACTCCCGAAAGGCACGACGATGCGATTCACGTCCGAACAGCGCCTCGACGACGGCGTCCTCGAGCGCGCATTCACCCTCGGCGACATCCCCGGCACCCTGTGGACCCCCGGATCCGCACCGGCCCCGCTGGTGCTGATGGCCCACAACAACGGCCTGCCCATGGCGGAACCCCGGCTGGTGGCCCGGGCCCGGTACACCGCGGCGCGCGGCTACGCCGTGGCCACCATCGACGCCGCCGGGTGCGGTGACCGTCCCCGTTCCGCCGCCGACGAACAAGCCCGTGCCGGACTCCGGCGGGCGATGCGGGCCGGCGAGCCGGTCGACGAGATCCTGGAGTCCCTCGTCGGCCCGCTGGTCGAGAACGCCGTCCCGGAATGGCGGACCACGCTGGACGCCCTCCTCGAACTGCCCGAGACCGGCGGCGGCCCGGTCGGGTACTCCGGGGGCTGGACCGCCCTCGGCATCCGGCTGGCGGTGGTCGAGCCGCGCATCGCGGCCGCGAGCTTCTTCGCCGGGGGATACGTGCCCCGTGCCCAGCGCGAGGAGGCCCGGCAGGTCACCGTTCCGCTGCTGTTCCTGCTGCAGTGGGACGACGAGGGGAACCCCCGGCAACGGGCCCTGGACCTCTTCGACGCCTTCCGCAGCAAGGAGAAGACGCTGCACGCCAATGTGGGAGGGCACACCGGCACCCCGTGGTTCGAGCTGGAGGACGGCTGCCGGTTCCTGGACCGCCACCTGAAGTGAGGCCGGGCCGTCCGATGGGCGGCGAACGGTGGGCGGTGCCGGCCACGCTGCCGCTCCACCGCCCACCGGGTGCGCCCGGGACGGCCAGGGCCCACGATGGAGGTGAGGGGCGGGGCGCCGCGCGGGACGCGCGAAGAGGGGATGGCGATCGTGGATCTCATACTGCGCCCGGGGACCGCCGACGATGCAGCGGAGTGCGGCCGGATCTGCTACGAGGCCTTCGCCGGCATCGCCGAGCAGCACGCGTTCCCACCCGACTTCCCCAGCCCCGAAGTGGGTGTCGCGCTGATGGAGGGCGCCCTGACCCACCCCGGGTTCTACAGTGTCGTCGCCGAGCTCGACGGGCGGATCGTGGGCAGCAACTTCCTCGACGAACGCTCGGCCGTCGTCGGAGTCGGGCCCATCACGGTCGACCCCGCCGTGCAGAACGCGGGTGTGGGCCGCCGCCTCATGCGGGACGTGATGGACAGGACCGCCGAGCGCGGGGCACCCGGCATCCGGCTCCTGCAGAGCGGCTACCACAACAGGTCGTTCTCGCTGTACGCGAGCCTGGGCTTCGTCCACCGGGCCACGCTGGCCTGCGTCCAGGGACCGCCGCCGAAGGAGGAACTCCCCGGGTACGCGGTGCGGGAGGCCACGGACGCGGACCTCGGCGCCTGCAACGACGTGTGCCGGCAGGTCCACGGCGTCGACCGCGGCGGCGAGGTCGCCGACGCGCTCAAACAGGGCACCGCCCGGGTCGTCGAGCGCGCGGGGCGCGTCACCGGCTACGCCACCGACCTCGCCTTCTTCGCCCACGCCGTCGGCGAGACCACCCCCGACCTCCAGGCCCTCATCGCGGCCGCGCCGCGGTTCGCCGGCCCCGGCATCCTCGTACCCACCGGCGACAGCGCACTGCTCAGGTGGTGCCTGTCCCACGGCCTCAAGGTCGTCCAGCTGATGAGCCTGATGACCGTCGGCCTGTACAACCAGCCCGACGGGGCCTATCTGCCCTCGATCCTCTACTAGGCCCTGCCACCGCGGATTACGTGGGCCCTGCCGCGCGGATCACGCCGCGGACGTCGGGTCCACCGTCGCCTGGTGGGCCTCCGCCAGGTGCTCCTCCGCCTTCAGCCAGGGCAGGAACTGGGCGCCTCTGCGCCAGCCGCAGGTGTCGCACCTGATCGTGCGCTGCACACCCGTGCGCTGCACCCGCACCACGTGCTCCCGGCCGTGCTGGTCCCAGCGGCTGACCTTGCTCGTGTCGATCTGCGCCATGACGTCTCCCGCGTCCACGAATCCGGCCGATCCGGTCTGCCCGCAGCAAGGAGTGTGCAGCAAGACCAACATCAACAGGGCTTCCCCGGGAGCCGGTTATCAGGCTGTGAGGCAGCCCTCACAGGTCCTCCCGACCGTCCTCGTCGGCCTCCCGGTAGTTCATGAACCAGTGGGTGTCGAAGTAGCGGGCCATCGTGAAGCGGTGCCCCGGATCGGTGAGGATGCGGCAGACGAACTCCGCGGTCCCGCAGTCGAAGGGCACGTCCTCGCCGTCGAAGGACCGGACGAGGACGGTCCGGCGGTCCGGATCGTCGCCGTCGACGCGCCAGCAGTACAGGTCCTCGTGCTCCGTGCCCGCCCAGATCAGCAGGCCGTCCTCCCTGAGGTGCGTCCACGGCTCCTGGTGCAGGTCCAGCCAGGCGTCGAAGGCGCCCTCGCCGAACGTCTCCACCATGCGCTTGTAGTCGCCCGGCAGCGCGGTGCCCAGGCGCGATTCCACCTCCGCCCAGTCCATGTCCGGCCGCCGGTCGGGCCCCGTCCAGCCGGTGATGTGCTTGAGCCGCTCCACCCAGTCGTCGCCGACGCCCTCGCCCCGGGCGACCGCCGGGGGCCGCGGCACCTCCCGGTGGGCGACGACCAGCACCGGCCGCACGATCCCCTCCCCGTCCCGCGCCGTACCCGCGCCGACCCACCGGTCTCCGTACGCCCACGCCCGTATCGTCACGGCCCGGTCCTCGAAGGGGAGCAGGAGAGCCGCGCCCCGGGACTCGTCGACCGTCGGGTCCGTGAACCCGTCGAGGACGAGGGTGCGCGGCGCGCCGTACCTGTCCCCGAGCAGGTCGGTGAGCTCCTGCGGGTCCGGATCGCCGGGCAGGTAGGTGTAGCCGTTCCCCGGCCCGATCCCGGCCAGCAGGTCATGGACGGTCGCTTGCGTGAGCTCCATGGCGCGATTGAAGCGCACGCCACTGACATCCGGAGCGGGCGAGCGGGCGAGGAGTGGTCAGGAACGGTCCGCGGTCACCACGGCGTCCCGCACCTCCGCCGACTCCAGCGCCGCGGCGGCCCGTTCGGCGGTCCCCCGGGCCCACCGCCCGCTCGTCACCGCCCCCAGCGTCAGCACGGCGAACCCGCACGCCACCAGGGTCCACCAGCCGGGCCGCGCGGCGGACACGAACGCCTCCCGGTACGAGGACGCGCCCACGCCCGACGCGAGCACCGCCCCCACCACGGCCACCCCCAGCGTCTGTCCGAGCTGCCGGCTCGTCGAGGCCACCGCCGCCGCCACGCCCGCCTGGGCGCGCGGCATGCCGGAGACCGCCGTGTTGGTGATGGGCGCGTTGACGAAGCCGAAGCCGACTCCGAACAGGACGTAGCCGAGGAAGAGCGTGACGTTGGACGTCTCGGCCTCGAACGCGGCGAAGAGGACGGCGCTCGTCGTCATCGCGAGGCCCGCGATCACCAGGGGCAGGCGAGGGCCCCGCGCGCCGACCAGGCGGCCCGACAGCGGCGCGCACAGGAACGTCGGCACCGCCATCGGCAGCATCCACAGGCCCGCCTCCAGGGCGGTGAGACCCCGCACGTTCTGCAGGTACAGCGTCGACAGGAACAGGAAGCCGCCGAGCGCCGCGAACGCGCTGATCGCGACGACCGTCGCCCCGCTGAACGGCGCCGAGCGGAAGAAGCGGAGGTCGATCAGCGGCTCCGCGCGGCGCGGTTCGTACCAGAGCAGGGCGGTGAGGGCCGCCAGGGCGAGGACCACCAGCGGCGCCAGGGACGCGAAGGCCGTGCTCGGCGCCTCGATGATCGCGTACGTCAGCGAGCCGAACAGCGCGATCACCAGCACCTGCCCGACGGGGTCCGGGCGGCGGGCCCGGGGCGCACGCGACTCGGGGACGAAGCGCAGGGTGAGCAGCAGGGCCGCCAGCCCCACCGGCAGGTTGATCCAGAAGATCGAGCGCCAGCCGACCGACTCCACCAGGAGGCCTCCGACCAGCGGACCGGCGGCCATGGAGATGCCGACCACCGCGCCCCAGACGCCGATCGCCCGGGCCCGTTCCCGGGGGTCCGTGAACGTGTTGGTGATGATCGACATGGCGACCGGGTTCAGCATCGAGCCGCCCACCGCCTGCACCATCCGGAACGCGACCAGTGCCTCCAGGTTCGGGGCGAGGGAGCACAGCACCGAGCCGAGGGTGAAGACGACCAGGCCCGCCATGAAGACGCGCTTGCGTCCGATCCGGTCGGCCGTGGAGCCCGCGAGCATCAGCAGCGAGGCCAGGACCAGCGTGTACGCGTCGATCGTCCACTGCAGGCCCGACGTGCCGGCGTGCAGGTCCTGCTGCATGGACGGCAGGGCCACGTTCAGGACCGTGTTGTCCAGGCTCACGATCAGCAGGCTCATGCAGCAGATCGCGAGCACCAGCATGCGGCGGCGGTGACTGAGCTCGGGCATGCGCTCCATCGTACGCCGATTTCAATAGTGTGGCTAACTAACGAATTTTGCTTTTTCATTGCACGGCACAATGGAGGCATGTCCACGCCCCTGCAGATCGGTCCGCACACCGTCCAGCCGCCCGTCGTCCTGGCCCCCATGGCCGGGATCACCAACGCGCCCTTCCGCACCCTGTGCCGGGAGTTCAGTGGTGGCAAGGGCCTGTTCGTCAGCGAGATGATCACCACCAGGGCGCTGGTCGAGCGCAACGAGAAGACCATGCAGCTCATCCACTTCGACGCGAGTGAGCGGCCCCGGTCCATCCAGCTCTACGGCGTGGACCCGGCCACCGTCGGCAAGGCCGTCCGCATGATCGCGGAGGAGGACCTCGCCGACCACATCGACCTCAACTTCGGCTGCCCGGTGCCGAAGGTCACCCGCAAGGGCGGCGGCTCGGCGCTGCCGTTCAAGCGGAACCTGCTGCGGGCGATCCTGCGCGAGGCCGTCAGCGGCGCCGGTGACCTGCCGGTCACGATGAAGATGCGCAAGGGCATCGACGACGACCACATCACCTACCTCGACGCCGGCCGGATCGCCGTCGAGGAGGGCGTCACCGCCATCGCCCTGCACGGCCGCACCGCCGCCCAGCACTACGGCGGCACCGCCGACTGGGACGCCATCGCCCGGCTCAAGGAGCACGTCCCGGAGATCCCGGTGCTCGGCAACGGCGACATCTGGTCGGCCGCGGACGCCCTGCGGATGGTGCGCGAGACCGGCTGCGACGGAGTCGTGGTCGGGCGCGGCTGCCTCGGGCGGCCGTGGCTCTTCGCCGACCTCGTCGCCGCGTTCGAGGGCCGCACCGAGGACATCGCCCGCCCCACCCTGCGCGAGGTCGCCGACGTCATGGTCCGGCACGCCACCCTGCTCGGGGAGTGGATCGGCGACGAGTCCCGGGGCGTCATCGACTTCCGCAAGCACGTCGCCTGGTACCTCAAGGGCTTCGCGGTCGGCTCCGAGATGCGCAAGCGCCTCGCGATCACCTCGTCCCTGGAGGAGCTGCGCTCCGGCCTGGACGAGCTGGACCTCGACCAGCCCTGGCCCGCCGGTGCCGACGGGCCCCGGGGCCGTACGTCCGGCAACAACCGGGTGGTGCTGCCGGACGGCTGGCTGAAGGACCCCTACGACTGCGCCGGCGTCGGCGAGGACGCCGAACTCGACACCTCCGGCGGCTGATCAGCCCGTGGAGGGGTGCGGTGTCGAGCCGTACGCCTTCAGGAAGCGGTCCCGGAAGGAGTCCATCCTCCACACGGGCGCGTCACGGCCGGGCTTGAGGCCCTCCGTCCAGTTCCAGTCGCTGATCTTCTCCAGCACCTTCGGGTCCTTGGCGACGAGGGACACCGGCACGTCGCGGGAGGCGCGGATGCCGCTGACCCGCGCCATCGGCTGGTGGTCGCCGAGGAAGACCAGGACGGTGTCGTCGGTGCCGTAGCGCTGGAGCCACTGGGTGAGGCTGGTGATCGAGTACTGGATGGACTTGCCGTACTCCTGCCGGGACCTGGTGGTGTCGGTGATGATGTCCGCCGCCTTGTTGCCGGCCTTCTGGATCGGGCCGAAGACCGTGCCGTCGCCCAGTTCGTCCCAGCCGACCATCTTCGGCAGCGGTGCCCAGGGCTGGTGACTGGAGGTCAGGATGACGAACGACATCAGCGGCTTGTCGCGCTTCCTCCCGTGCACCTGGCGCTGGAACGCCTCCAGCGCGTACTGGTCGGGCATGGTCGACCAGCTGAACTTCGGGCCCCGGTAGCCCAGGTCGAAGGCGTCGTAGAGCTTGTCGAGGCCGTACCACTTCTCCTCCGGCCAGCCCTTCTGCACGCCGGGCATGACGCCCACCGTGTCCCAGGCGCCGGTCTTCCGGAACGCCTTGGTCAGGGTGAGGTGGTCGCCCGCGGTGACCGTGCGGTAGCGCCGCTGGTTGTCGATCCACAGGCCGGACATGGTGGTGGAGTGGCCGAGCCAGCTGCTGCCGCCGAAGGTCGCCGAGGTCAGCCAGCCGCTGCGGGCGTGGAAGCCGGCCTTCGCCAGCGCCTTGGTGCCGGTGTCGAGGGTCCGGTCGACGCCGGGGGCGATGATCGGGTCCTCGACGGCGCTGCGGCCGTAGCTCTCGATGAACGTGAAGATCACGTCCTTGCCCCGGAGGTCGGGCAGGAGCTGGTCGGGCGGGGTGTTGCCGAAGGTGTCCGCCTTCGCCTGCCGCACGAACGCCGCCTCGTCCCGCAGCGACTCCACCGTCCGCTGGGCATGCACCCGGAGGGCCCCGGCGGCGCGCTCGGAGGCGATCGGCCCGCCGAACAGCGTGAGGCCCAGGGCCGAGCAGGTGATCCAGACGGTGCCGGCGATCAGGGCGCCCTTGGTCGCCCGGGTCCGGTGGCGGGCCAGCACACCGGCGAGGCGGATCGTCGCCGCGACCATGACGGCCCCCACGAGCAGGACGAGCACCACCGCGCCGACGGCGGCGGCGGTCGCGACGCCCCCGCCGAGCGTGTCCCCGACGTACGCCTGCGCGTCGGGCAGCAGGTCCCAGTCCAGCGCGGCGTTGAAGCCCCGGCCGAGGTACTCGTTGAACCCCATGTCGAGCAGGTTCACGGCCGTCAGTGCCGTCAGCCCGAGCCCGTAGAGCACGGCCGCCGCCAGCCGGGGCCGGCGCGGCAGCCCCAGCACGACGACGGCGCCGATGACCGCCTCCGCCGGGATGCGCGCGAAACTGACCGGTTCGAGGGCGGGGAGCGTGTTGGGCAGGAGCAGCGCACCGAGGACCAGGACGGCGGCGAGCACGGTGGTGGTGAGGTCGAGGGCGCGGGCGGCGCGGGGGTGACGGGTACGCCAGGCGCGGAGGCGAGCGAGACGGGAGCCGGAGGCGGGGGGCTGCGCCTCCGCAGCACCGGCCTCCGCGCGGGCGTCCGCGTCTTCCGCCCGGGCCTGCGCCTCTGCCGGGCTGGCCTGTGCCTCTGCCGGGCTGGCCTCGGCCTTCTCCGCGTCGGTCTGAGCTTCTGCCGGGAGGGCCTGTGCCTCTGCCGGGCCGGCCTCGGCCTTCTCCGCGTCGGTCTGAGCTTCTGCCGGGAGGGCCTGTGCCTCTGCCGGGCCGGCCTCGGCCTTCTCCGCGTCGGTCTGAGCTTCTGCCGGGAGGGCCTGTGCCTCTGCCGGGCCGGCCTTGGCCTTCTCCGCGTCGGTCTGAGCTTCTGCCGGGAGGGCCTGTGCCTCTGCCGGGCTGGCCTGTGCCTCTGCCGGGCTGGCCTGTGCCTCTGCCGGGCTGGCCTGTGCCTCTGCCGGGCTGGCCTGTGCCTCTGCCGGGCCGGCCTCGGCCTTCTCCGCGTCGGCTTCCGCCTCTTCCGGTCTGGCCTGGGGCTCCTCCGCGTCGGCCTGTGCCTCTGCCGCGCAGGCCTGCGCCTCCGCAGCACCGGCCTCCTCGCGGGCCTCGGCCTTTTCCGCGTCGGCTTCCGCAATCTCCGGGCAGGCCTGGGCATCTTCCGGGCCGGCCTGGGGCTTCTCCGCGCGGGCCTGGGCCTCCTCCGGGCTGGCCTCTGCCTTCTCCGGGTCGGCCGGCGCCTCATCCGTGCCGTCCCCCTCCTCATCCGTCTCGGACCCGGCCTTCGGGATGCCCGGCTGTGGCGACTGGCGGAGGCGTGTGAAGACAGGCACCCGGAGGTCCTTCCCGTACGAAACCCGGCGAGGTGGCGGACCCGCGTGGGGGAACGGGTCCGCCTCAGTTCCGTACGGCGCGCCCACCTGGTGTGTTCAGCCCGGCGGGCCAGCGCTCGGCAAACACCCGGCAAACGGCGGGCCAACCGGCCCTCAGACGCCGCCGACCGCCGTGAGCAGCGCCAGCGGGGCCGACGCCGACCGGGACTCCCGCACGCACGCGTGCGGGTACGGCACCGGCTCCGGGTGCGTGTCGCGGCCGTAGCCCGCGAGGACCTCCGGCAGCCGGTGGCCGGTCGCGGCCGCCGCGTCGACCAGACCGCGGGCGATCGCGCGGGCCTCGTCGTGCAGCCCGTACCGGGCCAGGCCCAGCGCGATCAGCGCGTTGTCGTGCGGCCAGACCGAGCCGCGGTGGTAGGACAGCGGATGGAACGCCGGCTGCCCGGCCGCCAGGGTGCGCACGCCCCAGCCGGAGAAGAAGTCCGGCTCCAGCAGGCGGCGCCCGACGAGTTCGCCGTACTCCTTGTCCAGCAGCCCCGACCACAGCAGGTGCCCGGCGTCGGAGGCGAGCGCGTCGACCCGGTCGCCCCGGCCGTCCAGCGCGAGCGCCGGGAAGGAGTGCTCCGGCATCCAGAAGTCCCGCTGGAAACGGTCGCGCAGGTCACCGGCCGCCTGCTCCAGCAGGTCCGCGTATGTCCCGTCCTGCCACACCGCGCGCGCGACCCACGCCGTGCGGCGCAGCGCGTCGTAGGCGTAGCCCTGGGCACCCGCCGCCGTCACCGGCCCGTTCGGGCGGGTGCCCTCGGCGGAGCAGATGGCGCCGGGGGAGTCCTTCCAGTTCTGGTTGGCGAGGCCGCCCTGGTCGGCGCGGTAGACCAGGTAGCCGCGCGAGGTGAGACCGCCGTGGTCGAGCATCCAGCCCACCGCCGCGCGGGCGTGCGGCTCCAGACGGCGGGCCAGGGCGGTGTCGCCGGTCTGCTCGGTGTACGCCCCGAGCAGGACGAGGAAGAGGGGCGTGGCGTCGACCGAGCCGTAGTAGCGGCCGTAGGGGACCTGGCCGAAGTGGGCCAGTTCGCCGTGCCGCACCTCGTGCACGATCTTGCCGGGCTGGGCGATCTCGTCGGCGCCGGCCTGCGTGGCCTGGGTCGCGGCCAGCGCGGGCAGCGTGGCGGCGGCCAGCCGCGGCCGGTAGGGCAGGGCGAACAGCGAGGTCAGCAGGGCGTCCCGGCCCAGCAGGGTGAGGAACCAGGGGGCGCCGGCGGCCGGGACGCGCAGTTCCTCGCCGTCCGGGCCGGTCGCCGGGACCTGGAGCGCGGCGAGGTCGGCGAGGCCCCGGGCGCACGCCGCGGCCAGCTCGGGCCAGCCGCTCGGAAAGGCCACGCCCTCCATGAACTCGCCTTCCCGCGCCCGCCGTTGCTCCTGGAGGGCGGCGGGGGAGCGGGGCACGCGCAGGGCGCGCTTGTCGCCGTGCGGGCGGGCGATGACGCGCAGGATCAGCTCGGCGGTGCCGTGCGGTGGGAGGTCCAGGGTCCACACCAGGCGGCGGGCGCCCGTGCCGGTCTCCTCCACGGCGTCCGGCTGCGGCTCGGCCGTCACGGTCGTGACGGACCGCCACTCGCCGCGCCGGTAGCTGAACTCCACGCCGTGGCCGAGGACCTTGCGGGAGCGGACGGCACCGGCCTTCGCGTACGTGCGGTGGTCGGAGCGCAACTCGAACTGGTCGGTGAAGTCGGCGTCGGCGGTGACCGCGAGGCGGACCGCCGTCGGCACCGGGCGGTTGCTGGTGACGCGCAGCGACTCCACGAACGAGGCGTCGCCCACGGCCTGTTCGCGGAAGAGCGTGTAGGCGGCCGGCTCGTTGCGGCCACCGCGCGGGACGAGGACGCACGCCGCGGTGTCCCCGTCGGCCACCGGCGTCAGCGTCTCCGGCACGGCGCCGTCCACGGTGAGCTGCCAGCGACTCAGGTGCCGCGCGTCCCGTACGAACATGCCGTCCGGGGCACTGCCGCCCCGGTAGCCGCTGATGTCGCCGCGGTCGCCGACGGCGGCGAACGTCCCGCCGTGCACGAGCAGATGATGCCGGTCCGTCATCCCCGGTTCCCTCCCTTGATCGCCGTGACGCCGTTCCTGTCCCCTGCGGGCCGGTCGTGCAGCAGGTCGAGCGTGAGCGCGGCGGTCCAGCCGAAGCCGGTGGCGCCGCAGGCCTGTGCCGTGTACGGGTCGACGTACTCCGCGAAGTCGGAGGCGCCGGCGGTGTGCAGCATGCCCTTGCGCAGGGCGTCGGCCCGGCCCCGCTCGCCGTGCAGCCGCAGCCCGCGCTCCAGCAGCCAGTTCGTGTTGAACCAGGCCGGGCCGCGCCAGTAGCGGTGCGGGTCGAAGGCCTCGCCCAGCAGGTCGTAGCTGGGGACCAGGCGGGTCGCGCCGCCGAGGCCGAAGTGCGGGCCGCACACCGTGCGGACCAGGGTGACCGCGAGGTCGCGCGGCAGGGTCGGCAGCAGCAGCGGAACGAGCCCGGAGACGCCCCGCTCGGGGATCAGCTCCCCGGCGCGCACGTCCCGGCACAGGAACATCCCCGCGGCCGGCTCCCACAACCGCTCCACCAGGGCCGCCGTGAGGCGCTCGGCCCGGGCCTGCCGGGCCGCGGCCGCCGCGCCCAGCTCGTGCGCGATCCGGGCCAGGGCGTACTCGGAGGCGATGAGCAGGGCGTTGAACGCCGGGTCCTCCACGGCGAAGTCGCCCGACCGTCCCCCGCCGGAGGCTTCCCGGTACGGCTCGTCGGCGTAGCCGCCGTCCCGGTAGTCCGCCGCGAGCCGCACGTACCGCCCGTAGTCCAGATCCGTCGGCCGGTCCTCGGGCGCGCCGTGGTCGAGGTCGGCGCGGCGGAAGGAGCGGGCCGGGGCGGGGGTGACCCGGGACAGCGGGCGGTCCCAGCAGGGGCTGTTGTCCATACCCTGTTCCCACGGGTGCACGACGGAGACCAGCCCGCCCCCGCCCAGGTCGCGCCGGCGCAGCAGGTAGCGGTGCCAGGCGGCCAGCCGGGGGTAGGCCCGGGCGAGGAAGCCGCGCGCCCGCGACAGGCCCGGGTCGGCGAGGTGCACCAGCCACGCGGCCAGGGCGTGCACCGGTGGCTGCACGATTCCGGAGGTCTGTACGGTGCGCGGGGCGCCCGCCGCGCTCCCCGCGGTGGAGGAGCGCCAGAAGTCGGGGCTCGGGAAGTACGCGTCGAGGGGCACGGAGGGGTTGAAGACGATGTGCGGGATCCGCCCGTCCGCCCACTGCGCCGCCAGCAGCGTCTCCAGCTCCGTCTGGGCGCGTAACGGCGACAGGTGCCGCAGGCCGATCGCGATGAACGCCGAGTCCCACGACCACTGGTGCGGATACAGGCTGCGGGAGGGCACGGTGGACTTGCCCGTCCAGTTGCCCTCCAGGACCTGTGCGGCCCTGACCTGCAGGGAAGTTGGCGCGGCGGCCGGATCGTATGCGATCTCGCGCCCCGCGGGACGCGTGGTGAGCTGGGCGATGCGATCCACTCGGGGCTCTCCCAAAGACGTACTCCTGCCAGGATCGGCGAGGGCTACCGTAGGGTTACGTCTATTTAACACGCAAAACCCAATATGTAATGCAGGGTTGGGAAACACAAGGGGGTGCGCATGACGGGACGCGTTCAGGCAAGCGCCGGCGATCTGCTCGAACTGGTGCGCAGTCGCCGGGCCACGACCCGGGGCGCGCTCCAGCAGGCGACCGGACTGTCCCGGGCCACCGTCGGGCAGCGGCTCGACCGGCTCTTCCGCGCCGGCTGGCTGCGCGAGGGCGCCGGCGGCCCGGTGGACTCCCCGCTGGGCGGACGCCCCTCCATCACACTGGAGTTCGACGACGAGCACGCGGTGGTCCTGGCCGCCGACCTCGACACCCGGCACGCCCGGGCGGCCGTGCTGTCGCTGAGCGGCGAGATCCTCGCCGAGCACTCCGGAACCCTCGTCGTCGAGGACGGGCCGGACGTGGTGCTCGGCGAACTCGGCCGCTGGTTCGCCGAACTGCTTCAGAAGACCGGGCACAGCGCCGGGACGGTGTGCGGGGTCGGGCTCGCGGTGCCCGGCCCGGTCGACACCGAGACCGGCCGTGTCGTCCAGCCGCCGATCATGCCCGGCTGGGACGGCTACGACATAAGGAGCCGGCTGGCCCGGGCGCTCACCGAGCACACGGGCGCCGAGGCGGTGCCGGTGCTCGTGGACAACGACGCCAACCTGATGGCGTACGGCGAACAGCGCACCGGCCACCCCGACTGCTCCGCCTTCGTGCTGGTCAAGGTCTCCACCGGCATCGGCGCGGGAGTCGTGGTCGGCGGCTCGGTGTTCCGCGGCATCGACGGCGGCGCCGGGGACATCGGGCACATCCGGGTGCCGGAGGGCGCCCAGGCGCTGTGCCGGTGCGGTTCCTACGGCTGTCTGGCCGCCGTCGCGAGCGGGGGTGCGGTGGCGCGGCGGCTGGCGGAGGCCGGGGTGCCCGCGGCGTCCGGCTCGGACGTCCGGGACCTGCTCGCGTCCGGGCACCCCGAGGCCGTCGGGCTCGCCCGGGAGGCCGGGCGCCGGGTCGGGGACGTGCTGGCGACGGTCGTGACCCTCCTGAACCCGGGCGTGCTGATGATCGCCGGAGATCTGGCCGGAACCCCCTTCCTCACGGGCGTGCGCGAACTGCTCTACCAGCGGGCGCTGCCCCGCTCCACGGCCCACCTCGACGTCGTCACCTCGCGGCTGGGCGAGCGGGCCGGGCTGGTGGGGGCCGGGGCGATGGTCGTGGAGCACCTCTACGCGCCGGAGCGGGTCGAGGAGCGGCTGCGGGCGCTCGGGGTGTGACGGGCGGATTTCGGTCGCGAGACGCGTCCGCATGGTGAAATCCGGTCGGCTGTGGCAGCGTGATTCTCGCCACCCTTGATAAGGGTTGCGCTCAGATGAGCGGATCTTGAGCGACTGCACTTCTCCAAAGGGTGGCACTGAGTGCCACGCTTTGATCGTTCATCGAGCGAAATCAAGTGTGCGGAAACACCGCTCATATGAGCGCTCGGAAGGGTCTGCAGAGGTTGATGCGTTCAAGAAGTGAAAACATGCGGCTGTGATCGCTTGCCGAGCCTTGACTTTCGATCCGCTGGCGGACGAGTGGTTACAGGCGCATGACGCGCGAGTGGACGTACCCAGACGCCTTTGATCTGGGTATGTTCCTCGCCGTCAGGGCAGCCACCGCGTCCTCGAGGAGTCGAGACCCGTGTCGGAAAACAAAGATCTCCCGGTAGCCGAGCAGGCGGCGAGCGTTGAGGGCGTGAAGTTCGTCTACGACTTCACCGAGGGCAACAAGGACCTCAAGGACCTCCTCGGTGGCAAAGGCGCCAACCTCGCCGAGATGACGAACCTGGGCCTTCCGGTCCCGCCCGGCTTCACCATCACCACCGAGGCCTGCAAGGTCTACCTGGACAGTGGTGAGGAACCGGCGGCACTGCGTGACGAGGTGAGTGCGCACCTCGAGGCGCTGGAGGCCCGCATGGGCAAGAAGCTCGGCCAGCCGGACAACCCGCTGCTCGTGTCGGTGCGTTCGGGCGCCAAGTTCTCCATGCCCGGCATGATGGACACCGTCCTCAACATCGGCCTCTCCGACAAGTCCGTGCAGGGCCTGGCCAAGCAGGCCGGCGACGACCGGTTCGCGTGGGACTCCTACCGCCGCCTCATCCAGATGTTCGGCAAGACCGTCCTGGGCGTCGACGGCGAGCTGTTCGAGGACGCGCTGGAGGCCGCCAAGGCCGCCAAGAAGGTCACGGTGGACACCGAGCTGGAGGCCGCCGACCTCAAGAAGCTCGTCACCAAGTTCAAGAAGATCGTCAAGGCCGAGGCCGGCCGGGACTTCCCGCAGGACCCGCGCGAGCAGATGGACCTCGCCATCAAGGCCGTCTTCGACTCCTGGAACGGCGACCGCGCCAAGCTCTACCGCCGCCAGGAGCGCATCCCGCACGACCTGGGCACGGCCGTCAACGTCTGCTCCATGGTCTTCGGCAACCTCGGCCCCGACTCCGGCACCGGCGTCGCCTTCACCCGCGACCCCGCCTCCGGCCACCAGGGCGTCTACGGCGACTACCTCCAGAACGCCCAGGGCGAGGACGTCGTCGCCGGCATCCGCAACACCGTGCCGCTCGCCGAGCTGGAGCAGATCGACAAGAAGTCGTACGACCAGCTCATGCAGATCATGGAGACCCTGGAGAACCACTACAAGGATCTCTGCGACATCGAGTTCACCATCGAGCGCGGCGTGCTGTGGATGCTCCAGACCCGCGTCGGCAAGCGCACCGCGGGCGCGGCCTTCCGCATCGCGACCCAGCTGGTGGACCAGGGCCTGATCGACGAGGCCGAGGCGCTCACCCGCGTCAACGGCGCCCAGCTCGCGCAGCTGATGTTCCCGCGCTTCGACGAGAGCGCGAAGGTCGAGCAGGTCGGCAGGGGCATCGCGGCCTCGCCCGGCGCGGCGGTGGGCAAGGCGGTGTTCGACTCCTACACCGCGGTCAAGTGGTCCCGTTCGGGCGAGAAGGTCATCCTCATCCGCCGCGAGACCAACCCCGACGACCTCGACGGCATGATCGCGGCCGAGGGCATCCTGACCTCGCGCGGCGGCAAGACCTCCCACGCGGCCGTCGTCGCCCGCGGCATGGGCAAGACCTGTGTCTGCGGCGCCGAGGAGCTGGAGGTCGACACCAAGCGCCGCCGGATGACCGTTCCGGGCGGACACGTCGTCGAGGAGGGGGACGTCGTCTCCATCGACGGCTCCACCGGCAAGGTCTACCTCGGCGAGGTACCGGTCGTGCCGTCCCCGGTCGTCGAGTACTTCGAGGGCCGCATGCACCCGGGCGCCGACGACGCCGACGAACTGGTCGAGGCCGTCCACCGCATGATGGCCTTCGCCGACCGCAAGCGCCGCCTGCGGGTCCGCGCCAACGCCGACAACGCCGAGGACGCGCTGCGGGCCCGCCGCTTCGGCGCCCAGGGCATCGGCCTGTGCCGCACCGAGCACATGTTCCTCGGCGACCGGCGCGAGCTGGTGGAGCGGCTGATCCTGGCCGACACCGACGCCGAGCGCGAGGAGTCCCTCAAGCAGCTGCTGCCGCTGCAGAAGCAGGACTTCGTCCAGCTCTTCGAGTCCATGGACGGCCTGCCGGTCACCATCCGCCTCCTCGACCCGCCGCTGCACGAGTTCCTGCCCGACATCACCGAACTCTCGGTCCGCGTCGCCCTCGCGGAGTCCCGCCAGGAACCGCACGAGAACGAACTCCGCCTCCTCCAAGCGGTCCACCGCCTGCACGAGCAGAACCCGATGCTCGGCCTGCGCGGCGTCCGTCTCGGCCTGGTCATCCCCGGACTGTTCACCATGCAGGTCCGCGCGATCGCCGAGGCCGCGGCCGAACGCAAGGCCGCCAAGGGCGACCCGCGCGCCGAGATCATGATCCCGCTCGTCGGCACGGTCCAGGAGCTGGAGATCGTCCGCGAGGAGGCCGACAAGGTCATCGCCGAGGTCGAGGAGGCCTCGGGGACGCAGCTGAAGCTGTCCATCGGCACGATGATCGAGCTGCCGCGCGCCGCGCTGACCGCCGGGCAGATCGCCGAGGCCGCGCAGTTCTTCTCCTTCGGCACGAACGACCTCACCCAGACGGTGTGGGGCTTCTCCCGCGACGACGTCGAGGCCTCGTTCTTCACGGCGTACCTGGAGAAGGGCATCTTCGGTGTCTCCCCGTTCGAGACGATCGACAAGGACGGCGTCGGCTCCCTGGTGAAGCTGGCCGCGAAGGCCGGCCGCGAGACCCGGCCCGACCTCAAGCTCGGCGTCTGCGGCGAGCACGGCGGCGACCCCGAGTCGGTCCACTTCTTCCACGAGGTCGGACTCGACTACGTCTCCTGCTCCCCGTTCCGCATCCCGGTCGCCCGCCTGGAGGCGGGCCGGGCGGCGGTCACGTCCCAGGGCAGCGACCACCGCTAGCCCTGCGGCCCACGCGGGTAGCCCTGCGGCCCGCTCGGGCCGATCAGAACCCGGAGCCGTCGCGGTCCCCGACCTCACCGATCGCGGCGGCTCCGGAGCACGGAGGAGAGCGGGGCGGCACCTTGTGCGGAAGGTGCCGCCCCGCTCGCGTGTTGCACCCACCGCGCACGCTTGTCGGGGCGCTGCGGCGGATCCGGAGCACCGCCCGGTCGGCCCGGTGCATAAGATTTGCTCCCATGCCGAAGCCTGACGAGCTGATCGTTGACATCGCCGCCCGTGTGGAGTCCGGGCAGAGCACCCAGATGTCCCTGACTGTGGTGACCGGTGGTGCTGTCATCACCGGTCGCCTTGCTCCCGAAGCCGTGTGGCGGCAGAGGGTGTCGGAGGTGCTGACGGACTCCGCCCGCCTGGGCGAGTTCTCCGCCGTTTTCGACGGCCCCGCGAAGAAGGACGGGCCGCCCACGCATCTGCACTTCCACGTCGCCCGCATCCTGCAAGGCACGATGGGGATCCCCGAGACGGGCGGGATGTACCGCGTCGCGATCGAGGACGTCAGCGCGTGGACCGTGGGGGACTTCAGTTACTCCGATCAACCCACCCACTGACCCACTGTCTCGCCGAGAGCGACACGGCACCAGCGAGGGCCCCACGGGTTCGGGGACGCAAGGGCGGGCGGCCGGTCAGCGGCGGGTGCGCCGCCCTGCGGGCGCACAGCGCTGATGGACGCGACCCGTCTCGAGACCCGCTCCCGAGGGGCGCGCCCGCTGGAACGGGACCCACGCTTCGTCGCCGATGACGTGGTGGCAGAGCAGGCAGACGGTGATCCCGGTGAGCGTGTCGTGGTGGTCGCACAAGGAGACGACCGACCGGGCCAGCGACTTGACCCGTTCGACCTCGCCGCACAGGCCCGCGGCCTCCGGCTCGTCCATACGACGCCTGGCCTCAGTGACGCCCGCCAACGCCACGTTCGCCGCCGGCACGGGCGCATCGTCCCTGGAGCGCTCGGCAGCGAGCCGCTCGATCCGCGGGACCAGGTGTTCCAGGAACTCGCGGAGGTCTCTCGCCATGAGCTGCGTAGCCTGGTGGCGCGGCAACGTGCGCTGGTCCAGGAACCAACTCGCCTGGGCACGCATCGCGGTCACGCCCGGAACGGGCACGTCGGTCTCGGAGCGGGTGCCGATCACCGGTCGACACCCCAGGGCCCTGCCTGGGCACCCGCGTACACACCCTCACCCAGGCGCGCCACGTAGGGCCGGACCAGTACGCCTGTGTCCGCCTGCCCTACCCTGGGGTAGCCGCGGACGGCCATGAGCCGCGCGCCCCGGACGTCAGGCGATGGCCGACAGGAAGGCATGGGGAGCACGGCACGCGGTCCGGGGGTACGGCGGTGCCGGCCGGGGGTGCGCGGTCCGGACAGCACCGCTCTCGCCCGTTCGAGTGCTCGTGACAGGAAGACCACTGTCGACGCTCCTCAGCAGCGTGGGCCACGCCCCGGGACCGTTCGCGCGGTCGCCGGGGCCCTTGTGCCAAGACCGTAGAAGCGCCTGCACTCGATCGCCGACCGTAATCCGGTCGCTACCCTCAGGCAGTGAGGATGCCGATCTTCGCGGCCAGGTCAGCGGCACGACGGCGACGAGGTGCTCGTGTCGATTCCACTTCCTCGAGAAGGATCGCCCGCGCGTAGCCGTTGTACCGGATTGTTTCCGGCGCGGCCGCGAACGCCTTCTCCAGCGACGCCAACGCAGTGTCCGGCTGATTGTCCAACTGGTAGCCGCGGGCTTCCTCGATGCGATGCCGGGCGCGGCGCGGCCGGGACTTGATGACGCTCTGGTCCGCCCTGGTGGCCTGCCGTACGGACTCGCCTCCCTGGTGCAGTTCCACCGCCACCGTCACCGCGTGGGCGCCCATGATGGCTCGGGAGAACGACGTCACCGGATGGAAGTAGTCCTCGGGCAGCCGCGAGGCCATGTCCTTGGCCCTGTCCCAGTGCCGCCAGGCGGTGCCCGTCTCACGCCGTCGTGCCGCGGTGTAGCCGAGCTCGAACTCCAACGCGCCGGCGATGGCGAGGACGTCGTCGCCCGCTTCCGGCAGCAAGGGCTTGAGGAAGGCGACGGCTTCGCGGTTCACGGCGTCGGCGGCGTCGAAGTGCCGGGGCCCGCTGTCGCGGTGCGCCTGAGCGAGCAGCCACGAAGCGACACCGATGGTGTGAGGGTCCTCGCTCTCCTGCGCGGCGATCATGCCTCGCTCGGCGACCCGCCACAGCAGGGAACTGTCGGGCTGGTAGGCGATGAAGAACTGGGACAGCGAGTAAGTCTGGGCGAGGAGGGCCTGCGCCGTACGTCGCTCCGCCGCGCTGTCGGCAGTTCTGACGAGGGTCTGAGCGTCCCGGATCAGATCGGGCAACAGCCTGCCGATCGCCTCACGGTGGTTCTTCGAGGCATGCCGCTCCCTCCAGGCCGCGTGCAGGCGGGCCTCCAGATGCGCAACACGCGGTGGCTCCGTGCTCCGGGTGAGGGCGAAGTCGTCGATGGCTGCTTTCACCGCCGCCAAGCGAGGGTGGCCCGGGCCGACGAACAGGTCGACGTGAGCGTCCGGCCTGCCCGTGAGGTCGGCGAGGTCCCGGACCCGCAACGCCTGGGCGATCCGCAGAACCATGTCGAGTCCAGGTGCCTTCTGCTGCCCGTTCTCGATTTTGCGCAGGGTGTGCGGTGAGATGTCGATGAGGTCGGCGAGTTGAGCCTGTGTCATGCCGCGGCGCTCGCGCAGAATCTGCACGCGCTGGCCGAATCGCAGCGGGTCGGCGTACGGGTCCGGGGTAGCGTCTTCAGACATCAAGGCCTTGCCCCTCCTGGCAGCATCGTCACAGCCAGAGTAGGGGGCGAGGCCGGTCTCGTGTGAGGTTCCTGCGGGCGGCCGCCTCGCCGTACTCGGCGTGCTGAGTGGGCTCAGGTCCAGCAGATCGTGGCCCGGTCCATCAAGGCGGCGACAACCGACCCGCGAACGGAGTACGCGCCGGCCGTCACACGACGCCGCAGCGGGGAACTCAAGAAGGCCGTATCCGCGAACACGTCCACAAGGCCGGCGCAGGGCGGACTCCATCGTGCACGCAATCCTCGACCGCGAGTCGGCTGAACAGACCACCTGATCCGTCGCGTGCGGTCGGCATCCGAGGACGGGGCTACACCGTCGGATCTCGCGACACGTTCAGGTAGGGCTGGGTTCGGAAAGGCCGGACTTCGGGCACGTATGCCGACATGTCCTGCCTGCGCCCCTGGACCTTCGTCGTCCTCGTGTTGATTCTCCTCGCCCCGGCCCTTCCGCCACCGCCGCCGCTGCCCGGACGACGGGCGACCCGGTCGTGCCGGTGCTGGAGCGGGTCGCGAGTCCGTTGCGTACCGCCGAGCCCGGCGGGGGCGTAAGGGATCTGGGGCCGATCGGCAGAGCCGTCGGGGACGCGGTCGTGGTGGGGATGGGCGAGGCGACGCACGGCTCGCACGAGTTCCTCGCCATGAAGGACCGGGTCTTCCGGTACCTGGTGGAGCACCGGGGCTTCCGCACCTTCGCCCTGGAGACGGCCTGGAGCACCGGGGTGCGCCTGGACGAGTACGTCGTCCACGGCAAGGGCGACCCGGAGCGCATCATGCGGGAGGACTTCCAGTACACCTACGCGCTGAACCCCACCGCCGAGAACCTCGAACTGGTGGAGTGGATGCGGGACTACAACCGCCGGCATCCGCACGACCCGGTCCGCTTCATGGGGGACGACTGGGGTTACACCGGCCCGGAGCTGTACGACCGGGTGACCGAGTACGTCGCCCGGGTCCGCCCGGACCTGTCGCCGCGCCTCGACGCGCTGTACCAGGAGCTTCGGCCGGCCGTCCCCTCCGGCGAGTACCAGAAGGCGTACCTCGCCCGCCCGCTGGCCGAGCGGCAGGACATGGCGGCACGGACCGGCCGAGCCCTGGCGCTGCTGGAGATGCTGGAGCCGCGCGGCGAGGCCGGGCGGCGGGAGTTCGCCGAGGTGCTCCGGCACGCCACGGTGATCGACCAGACGGCCACCGGCTACGGCTTCGACTTCGACGACCCGCGGCAGGTCGCCGAGGCCATGCGCTGGCGGGACGACGTCATGGCGGACAACATCGTCTGGTGGCACCGGCACACCGGGCACCGGATCCTGCTGGCGGGCCACAACAACCACATCGGTTACGAACCCGAGGACCCGCGGGTCCTGCCCAGGACGCAGGGGGCGTTCCTGCGGGACCGGCTCGGCGACGGCTACGTGAGCGTCGGGCTCACCTTCGGCCGTGGCTCGTTCAACGCCACCGACCCGGAGGAGGTGCACATGCTCACCCACACGGTCGGCGCCCCGCGGCCCGGCAGCAACGAGCACACCCTCGATCAGGTGAGGTACGGCCGCTGGGTCCTGGACCTGCGTACGGCCCCCGGCCCGGCCCGGACCTGGCTGGCCGAGGCACGGCCCACGCGCAGTGTCGGCACCTCCTATCCGGAGGAACGGAACTGGTTCGACATCGCGCTGGGCCGCTGCTACGACGTCCTGATCCATCAGGACCGGGTGCGGGCCGTGGACCTGCTGTCCTGAGCGGTTGTCACCGCCCGCAGAGCATCTTGTCGATGAGCCCTTGGAGGGCCTTCTCGGTGCGGAGGAGCTGCGTCTCGTCGGTGGTCCGTCCGTTGACCGTGAGGACGACGGACCGCTCGCCGTCGGCGGTGAAGCCCGTTCTGACGAAGGTGCCTTCGAGGTCGCCGTGATGGCCCCAGCGGCTGCGCCGCACGCCAGCGGCTGTTCCTGCAGGCCGAGGCCGTACCGCATCCCCGGCGTGTACTGCTCGTGCTCCTCGTTGACGGGGACGGTGGTGCGCATCACTGCCAGTTCGCGGTGCGGTACGAGCCCGCCGGTCAGCAGGGCCGTGAAGAACCGGTCCAGGTCGCGGGGCGTGGAGACCAGCGAGCCGGCCGGGCCCGCCCACGCCATGGTGCGGGTGGTGGTGTCGGTGTAGCCGTCGGACCCGGCGAACCGGTGGTACGTGTGCGCGTGGGGCTTCGGCAGGTACGGGTCGTCGCCGGGGACGCGGGTGCCGTGCAGGCCCAGCCGGCGGACGATCCGCTCGTGCACCTCCTCGGCCCAGGGGCGTCCCGTGACCTTCTCGATGACGGCGCCCAGGAGGTGGTAGCCGGTGTTGGAGTAGCTCCAGCGGGGCTTCGGGTCGTCCGGGTCAGGGGGGAAGTCCGGGGGGTGACGCAGCGCGATGTCGACCAGGTGCTCGGGGTCGACGCGGTCGAGGCGCCTGTGCTCGAAGTCCGGGGCGGTCTTCCCGGTCAGCTCGGTGGAGTCGGGGTCGTAGAGGCCGCTGGTGTGCTGGAGCAGGTGCCGGACGGTGATGCGGCCGCCGTCGTTGCCGTGGTCGCGGACGCGGCCGGGGAGCCAGTGCTCCACCGTGTCGTGCAGGGACAGGCGCCGCTCGGCGGCCAAGTGGAGGACGGTCGAGGCCACGAGGGACTTGGTGACGCTGGCGGCCCGGAGTGCGGGTTGTCCGGCACGGGCCGGCCCGTGCCGACGACGGCCTCCCCGACCCCGGCTTCGGCGACGTGCCGCCCGTCGCGCACACGGATGTGCACGCTGACGGCCCGGGCGGTGTCCAGGACGGCGGCGGCCTCGTGCCGTAGCCGCTCCGGTGTGAGGGGGGCCGGTGTGGCGCCGGCCGAGGGGGTGTTCAGGGCGACGGAAGCCGCGAGGGACGCGGCGACGAGAACCGCCAGGAGGCGCGGCGCGGTCACTGGGGCCGTCCTTCCTTCAGGCATACGACGGTCCCGGCCAGGGCGGCGGTGTGCAGGGCGGTGAGGGTGGGCAAGGCGGGCATGAGCGCGGTGGACCCGAGCTCGTCGAGGGCGAACAGGCCGTGGTCGTCGTGTTCGGCACTGCGCCGGACGGCCAGGTCCGCCGGGAGGCGGTCGCCGTGGAAGTAGAAGTCGATCAACGGGCCCGTGCCCATCACGTCGGCCCGGTGGTCGTAGCCGATGAACCGCGGCGGGCGGTCGAGCACGATGCCGGTCTCCTCGCACACCTCCCGGTGCGCGGCGGTGACGGGGTCCTCCCCCTGGTCGAGCATGCCGCCCGGCAGCCCCCAGACCCCGGCACCGGGCTGGCCCTCGGCGTAGCGCAGCAGCAGGAGCCGGTCCTCGGCGTCGAGCAGCAGGACGCACGACGCGACGATGGTCTGCGGCAGCGTCTTGACCCACTCGGCACGCGGCAGCACACGCGGCGCGTTCGAGGCGGGCACGGTCGTCTCCACGGTGGTGTTCCTTCCCTCGGCCGGGCAGCCCGGGACGAGCTGCCCAACCGGTGGAACGGCCGGATCCGCCGATGGTCACCGGCGGGTCCGGCTCACGTGTCGCAGGCGACCCCGTCGTTGTCCCGGTCCAGGTGGGAGGCGTACCCGGGTTCACCGCGGCGGATGGGGGCGGCACCGGCGGCACGGACGGCGCTGCAGTTCGCGTAGGAGACGTCCTCGTCGCCCGACCCGCCGTCGTCGGATCCTCCGCCCGCCGCCGGCTGGGCGGTGACCGTGGTGGTGACCCGGACGGTCTTCGTCGCGGTGACGGTGGGCGCGGGTTCCGGCTCCTTCGCGAGCGGTGTCGCGGTGGCGGTGGCCGTCGCGGTGACGGTGACGGTCGGTCGCGGCCCGGCGGCCGCGGGCTTCGCGTCCGTGGTGGTCTCGCCGCCACCGGCACCGATACCGGCGCCGAGGAACAGGGCCAGGGCGAGTGCGGGCAGCACGTAACGCTTGCGGGCCCAGCGGGGCGCCGGGCGCGAGGGCTGCGGCGCGGGCGGCCCGGGATAGGGGCTGGTGTACGGATTGGTCATGGTCATCCCCCCAGAGGTGGTACGTGAGGGGATGACCGTAGGACCCGACGGCCCACCTTGAGGGGCGGGTGACCATTTTGTGATGATCGTGTGAAGCCGGGCTCGGAGGTTACGCCCGGAACGGCCCCCTCACCTCATACGTGATGCCGCCCGAGGAGCTGCCGCTCGTGCCCCGTTGGCTGGAGAAGTAGAGGCGGGTGCCGTCGGGGGAGAAGGCGGGGCCGGTGATTTCCGAGGCGGACTGGCCGTCGATGCGGAGGAAGGGGGCCACCACGTCGTCGGGGGTGATCACGCAGATCTCCATGTTGCCGCCGTCCTCGGCGACGAAGAGGTCGCCGGAGGAGGAGCCCGTGACGTTGTCGACGCCCGTCAGGGGGGCCGTGCCGCTCACCAGGGAGTCGTCGTAGGCGAGTTCGATGGTCTGGGCGGCGGCGTTGTACTGCCAGACGCGGTTGTCGCCCTTGGTCGTGAACCAGCACGTGTCGTTCGCGTAGTAGCAGCCCTCGCCGCCGTTGAAGCGCTTGGCGCCGGAGACCTGGCTGCGGGTGGCGGTCGCGCCGGAGGGGTCGGGGACCCGGGCCCAGGTGACCGGGCCGCTCGTGCCGCTGCCCGCCACCATGACCTCCAGCGTGCCGGAGGAGAGGTCGCCCCACGTCGTCGGCCTGAAGCGGTAGAAGCAGCCGTCCGTCACGTCCTCCGTCATGTAGACGACCTGCCGGACGGGGTCCGCGGCCGCCGCCTCGTGCTTGAAGCGGCCCATCGCGTCACGGCGGACGGACGCCTTGGCGCCCCAGGGGTCGGTCTCGAAGACGTAGCCGCGGTCGACCTCCTCGCAGGACAGCCAGGTGTTCCACGGGGTCTTGCCGCCCGCGCAGTTCGTGCGGGTGTTGGACAGGATCCGGTACGCGCCGGTGATCGCACCCGTCGACGAGAACTTCACCGCGCTCGCACCGCCGCCCGGGTTGATCTCCGAGTTCGAGACGTAGATCCAGCCCGTGCCGTCGGCGTAACAGGCGCCGCCGTCCGGGGCGTTGTGCCAGGTGTACGACGTGGTCCCGACCCGCTGGCCCGACCGGGCGATCACCCGGCTCGTGAAGCCGCTGGGGAGTCGGATGCCGTTGGCGTCCGGGGAGCCCAGCGGCCCGTAGGGGCCGGCGCCGGGCTGGGCCGGGGCCGCGTAGGCGGCGCCGCGCCACAGGGTTCCGCCCAGAGCGGCCGATGTGCCGCCGAGGACGGCCGCACGCAGGAGGCTACGACGTTCCACTCTCACTCCAAGAGGTGCCGTACCGCCCTGCCGCCGGTCGACGGCAGGGTCGTGCGTGGGGGGAGGCGGAGAGGACGCTAGGGGTATGGGGTTTAGGGGGCATGGACAACCAGTGGCCGGGGGGCGGCGTGCTGTGAGCCGCCTGTGGGCGCCCGATAAGGCGGGTGGCCTATGGGGCAGGGCCGGTGGGCGTCCGGTGGGTGGGCGGGCTACGCGGGCAGCGTCGGTGGGCGTCCGGTGGGTGGGCGGGCTACGCGGGCAGCGTCGGTGGGCGTCCCGCGGGCGGGCCGGCTACGCGGGCAGCGCCGGTGCCTCTCGTCTGGGCCTCCTCGGGCGGTCCCCGCCCGGTCCCTGCGCCTCGCCCGGCGGGCGCGTCGACGGCAGCCGGATCACCACGTCGAGGCCGCCCGTCGCCGCCGCGTGCAGGGTCGCCTCGCCGCCACTGGCGTGGGCGAGGCGCTGCACCAGGGCGAGGCCGAGGCCCGTGCCGCCCTTGGGGGCGCCCGGGGCCCGCCAGAAGCGGTCGAAGGCGCGGGCCCGCTGCTCCTCCGTCATGCCGGGGCCCTCGTCGGTGACGTGCAGGTCGACCCAGCGGGGGCGGCTGTCGCGCAACGCCCTCCGGGACGGGGCCTGCAACCGCAGCTCGATCGTGACGGTGCTGCCGGCCGGGGACGCCCGCAGGGCGTTGGAGAGCAGGTTGTCCATGATCTGCTCGACGGCTCCCGGCACGGCGAGCACCGGGCCGACACTGCCCGCGAAGAGCACGAGGGAGACGTCCTCCCGCGCGAACAGGGGCTGCCAGGTGCGGTGCCGTTCCGCGCAGACCGCGCCCAGGTCGACGGTCGCGGGGATGGCCGCGTGCTCCTCCAGCCGGGCCATCGCCAGCAGGTGCTCGACCATCCGGGCGAGCCGGTCCGTCTCCGTGACGGCCGCGGTGAGACTGCCCCGCGCGCGGGCGGCGACGTCCGGCTCCAGGTTCTCCAGGCGCAGCCGCAGCGCCGCGAGCGGGGTCTTCAGCTGATGCGAGGCCTCGCCCGCGAACGCCCGCTGGGAGGCGAGCAGATGGGCGAGCCGGGCCGCGGTGTGGTTGAACGCGGCGGCCAGGCTGCGTACTTCCGGCGGGCCCTTCGTGATCGTCACCGGCGCGAACCGGCCGCCGTCGGCCAGGTCGTGCGTGGCCTGCTCCAGTTCGCGGATCGGGCGGCCCGCCCAGCGGGCGAAGGCGAAACCGAGCACGGCGACCGCCGTCAGGACCGCCGCCCCGCCCAGCGCCAGCAGCAGCCACACGTGGTGCACCCGCTCGTGCACCGTCCGTGTGGGCACCGTCAGCCACACCGCGCCCACAGGCCGCGCCTCCTGACCGACCGGCGCGGCCACCGACAGGTACTCGACCCCGCCGATGGTGGACGTACGGACGTCCACCGTCGAGGTGCCGCGCAGCGCCGCCGCGATGCCGGGCCGGGCGGCCAGCCTGCCGGACATGCCGACGTCCAAGGGATGCGAGGTGGCGAGCGCCGTGCCCGAGGCGTCGACGATCACGACCTTGCCGCCGATCCGCCGCGCGCAGTGCACCACCCGCGCGGGCAGGTCCCGCTCGGCCCGCCCCGCCGCGAGGGACAGCGCGGCGTACGCCGAGACCGACTCGGCCTCGTCCTTCGCCGCGTTGACCACCCGCTCCCGCTCGCCGCGCGAGTACACGAAGCCCAGCGGGATCTCCAGGCAGAGCAGCACCAGCGCGGCGAGGCTGAGGTAGCTGAGCAGCAGCCGGCGGGTCATGGAGACGCCACCCGCGCCGCGCCCGGCCCCGTGTGCACCGCCAGCCGGAAACCGACGCCCCGCAGCGTCCTGATCCACGCCGGGTGGCCCAGCTTGCGGCGCAGTGCGGCCACATGGACGTCCAGCGTCTTCGTGGGGCCGTCGTAGTGCGGGTCCCAGACCCGGTCGAGGATCTGCTGGCGGGAGTAGACCGCCCCCGGGTCCTCGCTGAGGAGCGCCAGCAGGTCGAACTCCTTGGGCGTGAGCATCACGGGGGCGTCGCCGACCCAGACCTGCCGGGTACGGCGGTCCACGACGAGCGGGCCCGGGTCGGGGGAGGGGGAGGAGGCCGAGTCGTACGAGGTGGCGGCGGGGGGCTCGTAGGAGAGGGGCTCGTATGACAGGGGCTCGTAGGGCGGGGCCGGGCGCCGGGCGCCGGGGGGCGGTGCATCCGGTTCGTCCGTCGGTTCGTGCGGTGGGGTCTCACGGGTGCCCTGGGGCCCGGGCCCGGGCCCGGTAGCGGTACCGGGGCCGTCAGCGGTGCCGGGGCCGGTTGCCTCGGGGGACGCCGGGTGGGTGCGTTGCGTGCGGCGGGTCACGGCGCGGACCCGGGCCACCAGCTCCCGCACGCTGAAAGGTTTCGCCAGGTAGTCGTCGGCGCCCAGCTCCAGGCCCAGCACGCGGTCGGCCTCCTCGCCGCGCGCGCTGAGGATGACGATGGGCACGTCCGAGACCTGGCGGATGCCCCGGCAGACGTCGATGCCGTCCATGTCGGGCAGTCCGAGGTCGAGCAGGACGACGTCGTTGTACGGGCCTCTCAGGCCGTCCGTGCCGGTGGCGACGTGGTCGACCGTCAGCCCGAAGTGGCCGAGCCCTTCGGTGAGCGGCTCGGCGATCGTCTCGTCGTCCTCGATGAGCAGTACTCGTATGCCCATACGTCCTGTCTCTCCGTGAGCCGGCATGAATCCGGGCAGCGTGAATTCGCATTCCCTGCCGCGGAGTCCACACGCTACAAGATGAGCGATCGTATGGGTATCCGGACAAAGAATGTTCAATTCCTGGTCGGGCTCTGGACTTTGCTTAACCTTCCTCTGTAGGTCGGCCGTCTACGGTGGGAAGCGCAGGAGGAAATCCCAGCTCAGGAGGCGGAGTTGAAGGCACTGCTGAACCGCGCCCGTGCGTTCAGGACGCGCGTCGATTTCGACAGCGGCGAATATCGGAAGCTGGCGGAGGGGCAATATCCGGAGGCGTTGTTCATCACCTGCTCGGACTCGCGGGTCATACCCGCCCTCATCACGGGTGCACGGCCCGGGGAAATATTCGAGCTACGGAACGCGGGCAATATCGTGCCGCCCTACGGACGGCCCGGGGCCTCCGGAGAGGCGGCCACCATCGAGTACGCGCTGGAGGTGCTCGGAGTTCAGGACATCGTGGTGTGCGGTCACTCACACTGCGGTGCGATGGGCGCGCTGAAGTCCGGCGACGACCTGTCCGCACTGCCCGGCGTGGACGCCTGGCTCCGCATCGCCCGCCCGGAGCTGACCCCCGTCCTCGACACCGCGCCGGACGACCCGTCCCTGCCGGAGGTGTCCCAGAGCAACGTCGTCAACCAGCTCGCCGCGCTGCGGAGTTACCCGGTGGTCAGGCAGCGCATCGACTCGGGACGGCTGCGGCTGCACGGCTGGTACTACGAGGTCGACACGGGGTTCGTCTACGAACTCGGCGACGACGGCGACTTCCGGGTGCACGCCGCGTGAGCGGGGCGCATGCGCGGGGCCGGGGCCGGGGCGGTGCAGCCGGGGGACGGCCGGCCGGTCCGCCGAGCGGCGGCGCTCGGGACTGGGGGGCGGCTGGAGCGGCGGGAGGCGCCGGGGAGTGGGGGACGGCTGGAACGGGGGCCGGTGTCGGGGGTTGGGAGTGGGACTCCGGGGGTGGTCCCGGTCCCCAGAGACGTGCGGCGGGCGGTTGGGGGGCGGAGGCCGGCGGTGGTGATGTGCTCGGCGGGTCGGGGACCGGTGCTGCCGGGGGCGGTGTCGGCGGCGGTGGTGGGCCCGGGTCCGGGTCCGTGCCCAAGTCGGGGTCGTGGTCGGGCTCCCGGTCCGAGGGCGGGGGCGGTGTCGGCGGTCGTGGTGGGATCGGTGGGGCCGGGGCCGAGTCGGGGTCCTGGTCCGAGTCGGGGTCCTGGTCCGAGGGCGGGGGCGGTGTCGGCGGTCGTGGTGGGATCGGCGGGGCCGGGGCCGGGGCCGGAGCGGGGACCGGCGGAGTCGGGGCCGGGGGACTCGGCGGTGTGCTGGGTGGCCTGGTCCGCACGGTGAGTCGCGGTGCCAAGGGCGCCGGCGGGAACGGCGTCGGGGGCAACGGCGCCGGCGGCAAGGGTGGGGCGCGAGGGGATCTCGCGACCGACGTCACCGCCTCGCTCGTCGTCTTCCTCGTCGCCCTGCCGCTGTGCATCGGTGTCGCCGTCGCCTCCGGGGTGCCGGCCGAGCTCGGGATCATCTCCGGGGTGATCGGCGGCCTCGTCGTCGGCGCGATCAGGGGCAGCACGCTCCAGGTCAGCGGACCGGCCGCCGGACTCGCCGCGCTGGTCGCGGAGACCGTCGCCGAGGTCGGCGTGGCCATGCTCGGCGTGATCGTGCTGTTCACCGGCCTCCTCCAGATCGTCCTGGGACTGGTGCGCCTCGGCCGGATGTTCCAGGCCATCTCGGTCGCCGTCGTGCAGGGCATGCTGGCCGGCATCGGAGTGCCGCTGATGTTCAGCCAGGCCTACCCGATGGCCGACGCCAAGGCCCCCGGCACCCCGATCGAGAACATGGCCGGGATCCCCGGGCTGCTGGCCGACGTCCTGACCGACCCGCAGGCGATGATCGCCACCCTGCTCGGCGTCGTCACGATCGTGCTCAGCTTCGTGTGGAAGAAGGTGCCGGGACCGGCCGGGAAGATCCCCGCCGCACTGGTCGCCGTCGGCATCGGCATGGTCGTCGCCGCGCTGCCCGGCGTGAACGTCAAGACGCTCCAGGTGGGCAACCTGCTGGCGTCCGTGCAGGTGCCGGGCGCGGAGCAGTTCGCCCGGCTCACGGACGGGGCGGTCATCACCGCCATCCTCACCTTCACGGTCATCGCGTCCGCCGAGAGCCTGTTCACGGCCGCCGCCGTGGACCGTATGCACAGCGGCCCGCGCACGCGCTACAACACCGAGCTGATCGCCCAGGGCGCCGGGAACACCGTCGCGGGCGTCCTCGGCGCACTCCCCGTCACGGCGGTCGTCGCACGCAGTTCGGCGAACGTCCAGGCCGGTGCCAAGACCCGGCTCTCGCGCACCCTGCACGGCCTGTGGCTGCTCGCGTTCGCGCTGCTGCTGCCGCAGGTGCTCGCCCTGATCCCGATCTCGGTGCTCGCCGGTGTCCTCGTGCACAGCGGCTGGAAGCTGTTCGGGCCCGCGGAGTTCCCGAAGATGTGGCGGCAGGACAAGGGCGAGTTCGCGGTGATGACGATGACCACGCTGGTCATCGTGGCGACCGCGCTCCTGGAGGGCGTGCTGTTCGGGCTCGCGGCGGGGATCGTGCTGGCCGCGCTGCGCATGTCCCAGACCGTGGTCCGCCGGCACATCGAGGAGGACACGGCCAAGGTCGTCATGGCGGGCAACGCCACGTTCCTGCGCCTGCCGACGGTGATCGAGGCGCTGGAGGCCGCCGCCGCGTCGGGGAAGCCGAGGATCCGGCTCGACCTGACCGGCGTGACCCACCTCGACCACGCCTGCCGCAGCCAGGTCGAGGAGTTCACCGCGCAGCAGCGGGGACTGGGGCGGCGGGTGGAACTGCTGATGCCGGGGGAGGCGAAGCCGGCCGGTGCCGGACCCGTCGACGAAGTCCCGGCACCGGCGCCGCTGCCCAGGCGTCGGGCCGCCGCCACGCCGGAGGGACCGGCGGAAGCGGTGGCACCGTCGCCGTGGCCCACCGCCGACGCCGAGTGGTTCTACCTCGACACCCGGCCCCTCCCGGAGGAACGGGCCTCCCCGTCGCCCTTCGTGGGCTGACACGCCCTTCGGGGAGGGCTGACGGGCGGACCTCTGCCCGCCACTGCGTTCGTGCCGCCCACCGGCTACAGGGACACGGCCACCGCGTTGAACGTCGTCTGCGGTGTCTGCGGGCTGGTGAAGCGGGCGTTGACCAGGTAGAGGCGGTCGCCGAAGCGGGCGGCGGTGGCGGGGACGTCGAAGCGGGGGTCGGTGATCGTCCTGCTCAGCGTGGCCGTGGTGGCCTTCGCGTCGAGGTCCCAGACGGTGACCTTGTTCAGGCGGTTCTGGACGACGTACAGGGTGCGGCCGATGCGGACCAGGCCGTCGCCGTTCGTCACGTCGGCTGCGCCCTCCAGCGCGATCCTCGTGGCGTGGCCGGTCCTGAGGCTGACGCGGTAGAGCTGCCCGGTGTTGACGACGATCAGCCCGCGGCCGTCCGGGGTGGCGACCAGGCCGTTGGCGCTGTTGGTCCCGGCCGGCGCCTGCACCCACTCGCCGGTGAGCGGGAGGGCGCGGACCTCGCCCTCGCGGCCGCGCGGAACACCGTGGAGGACGGCGTCGCGGGAGTCGGTGAACCAGGCGCGGTCCCGGTGCAGGACGACGTCGTTGATGAAGGGCGCGGCGTTCCGGGTGAGCCGGTAGGTGGTGAGCAGGTCGCCACTGCGCGCGTCCACGATCCGCGCGGTTCCCCCGGCGCCACCGGCCACGTAGAGCAGGCCGTCGTCGTCCAGCTTCAGCCCGATGGACGCGAGTCCGGGGGCGCCCTCGTGCAGGACCCCGCCCTTGCCGGTGCGCAGGTCGGTGCGGTAGACGGCCCCGTCGGCGCGGGAGCCCATGTAGGCGTACGGCCTGCTGCCTATGGTGATGCCCTCGGGGAGCCAGCCGTCGGGCAGCGGGAACTCGGTGGGCCAGGCGGTGCCGGGGGCGGCCTGTGCGGTGCCGGTGCCGGCGGCCACCGCGAGCGCGGCGACGGCCCCGCCGAGCACGGTGCGCCGGGACGGCCGGGGGTGGTTCCGGGTCATGGTCGGGCCTTTCGTGAAGGTGGGGGCGTGACTCGACATGTTCGATGAAACGCCAAGTGCCCCAAGTGCCGTGCGGTGTCGGCGAATTCGACAGGAAGTCGACAGCGCGCGGCGGCCCGCCAGGGCAGTGGCGGCGACCCGCCCCGATCAGCGGCGGCGGCCCCAGGTCAGTACACGATGGACACGATCCGGCACACGGCCTCGGCGAGCCGGTGGTCGCCCCGGAGGCGGGCCCGGGCGAGGGCGGTGGCCGGCTCGATGCCGCGGGTGCACAGCCGCCACGCCGTCTCGGCGTCCAGTTGTACGGCGGTGGCGGGCGGCTGCCCCTGCGATCCCTCGCCCAGGGACCAACCGCCCGTCGCGCCCGTCGCGCCAGTCAGGGCAGTCACGGTCCAGACACCCCCTGCCGGCCCGGTGACCGTCACCTCCACCCGCGTACCGCGCGGCGCCCCGACGCCCCGCAGGGTGTGCGGCAGGGCCCGCATGAACGTGTCCAGGACGACGGACAGGGCCCGCGGTCCGGGATCCGTGTCCAGTCCGACGGCGTGCCGGATCTGCTGCCGGTGTGTCCAGTACTCGGTGAACTCCCGGGCGCAGTCGAGCCACAGGGGCGCGGGGTCGGCCCCGGCCCAGGACACGCCCAGCGACGGCGCGTCGAGGTCCGCGTGCGCGAAGCGGCCGGCGAGTTCGGTGCCGGCGTCCTCCAGGGCGTCGACGAGCGCGGCCGGGTCCATGTCCCGGTGGCGCTCGACCCACTCCTGGTTGGCGCGGTGGATGAACGCCTCCAGGGTCTCACCGGGCGCGAAGGGGCCCGGCTCGCGACGGCCGAGGCGGGCGGCGCAGTCACCGAGGACGTGCGCGGTGACGTCGTGGACGGTCCACCCCGGCACGGCGGTCCGGGCCCACTCCGCCGGCCCCAGCCCCCGCAACAGCCCGATCAGGGCCTCCAGTTCGGGGCCGAACAGCGCGCGGGCGTCGATCGGAGGGCCCAGCCAGGAGAGTCCGGACCAGTCGTTCCGCTGCGTGACCATGCGCCCAGCCTGCCAGGAGCGCGCCCGTCGGCGCGTCCCGTTTCCGCGCGCTCAGGCCCTGGCGCCTATGCGGCCGGGTGGGCCAGTTCCACGTCGTGGCCGTCGACGCCGCGGCCGGTCACTGTCAGGGCCGTGGCCACCGGTGGGTAGCCGGTCGCGATGACCGTGTACTCGCCGCTGTCCAGGTCGGTGAAGGCGTAGGCGCCGTCCGCCGCCGTGACGGCCGTGCCGACCACGTTGCCCGCCGCGTCCAGCAGCGTCACCCGGGCGTCCGCGAGAGGGCCGTGCGGGGCCCGTACGACGCCCTGGAGACGGGCGCCGACGTCGAGGTCGACCTCGATGCGGGTGGGCCCGCTGCCGCCGATCTCGACCGGCACGGCGCGCGGGCGGAAACCGGCGGCGTTCACCGCGACGGTCACCGACCCGGGCACCAGCTCCCCGAACGAGAACTCGCCCTGCTCGCCGGTGGCCTGGGTGGCCAGCAGGTCACCGCGCACGTCGGTCACCATCACCATCGCGTCCTTCACGGGCAGCGAGGTCCCGGCGGCCCGGACGGCACCGCTCAGACCGCTGGTGCCGCTGAGCAGGAGGTCGTGCGCCACCGGGTCCTCGTGCACGACGACCGTGGAGGCCTGCGGCTGGAAGCCGTCGGCGGAGGCGATCAGGACGTACGAACCCGTGCCCGGCGCGGCCACCGCGTAGGCGCCGTCGGCCCGGGAGGCCGCGCGGCCCAACTGCCGTCCGCCGAGGGAGATCAGCGTGACGGCGGCCCGCGGGACCGGGTCGCCCCCGGCCCGCCGGACGAAGCCGCGCACCGGGATTCCGCCGACCGGGATTTCACCGACCGGGGTTCCCTCGACCGGGGTTTCCGCCCCCATGACGGGGCGGTCCGGCGCGGGCACCCGCGCGGTGGCCGCAGCCTCCCCGACCGGACTCCGCTCGGCATCGACCGGGGCCGGGCCCTTCCCGGCCGGGACCGCGGCCGTCGGGCCTTGCTCCGCGGCCGTCGGGTCTTCCTCCGCGGCGCGTGCCTGGAGCCCGGACACCTGCCGCAGCGGTACCTCCTTGATGAACAGGACCAGCACGAAGCCCAGCACCATCACGGCCGCGGCGGTCAGGAACACCAGGTGCATCGAGTCGGCGAAGCCCATCTTGAACGGCACGGCGAGCCGCGGGTCGAGCTTCTGGATGAACGACGAGTCGCTGAGCACCTGTGTGGCGCCGGAGGAGCCGTGCCCGTGCCCCTGCACCAAGTCCAGCACCGGCCGGTTCGCCGGGTCGGCCCGCACCGCCGGATCCCGCAGGGCCGCCCGGAAGGAAGCGGTGTCGGCGACCGACGTGAAGGCGTCCGCGATCTTCCCGGGAACGTGGGTGAACAGCAGGGTCGTGAACACGGCGGTGCCGGCCGTGCCGCCCATCTGCCGGAAGAACGTGGAGGAGGCGCTCGCCACTCCCATGTCCTGCGGCGGCACCGTGTTCTGCATCGCCAGGACCAGCGTCTGCATGCAGCAGCCGAGCCCCAGGCCAAGGACCAGCATGTAGACCATCGTCTGCCGCAGCGGGGTGTCCCAGTCCACCCGTACGGCGAACAGCACGAGGGCCACGATCATCAGCGCGGTACCGACGACCGGGAGGAACTTGTACCTGCCGGTCCTGGAGGTGACCTGGCCGGAGACGATGGAGGCGCTCATCATGCCGACGACCAGCGGCAGCATCTGCAGGCCCGAGGTGGTCGGGGTGGCTCCCTTCACGATCTGCAGGTACTGCGGGATCATCATCATCGCGCCGAACATGCCCATGCCGACGATCAGCAGCACCACGCTGACCAGGCTGAACATCCCGTTGCGGAACAGCCGGACCGGGATCAGCGCGTCATCGCCGACCCGGCGCTCCACCAGGACCCACAGCAGCAGGCCGACCGCCGCGACCGCGTAGCACGCCACGGACCTCGTCGACGTCCAGCCCCAGTCGCGGCCCTGCTCGGCCACCAGCAGCAACGGCACCACGCCGAGGGCGATGGTCACCGCGCCCCAGACGTCGATCCGCCGGTCGAGCCGGGTGTGCGGCACGTTGAGCACCTTGGCGACCACGGCCAGGGCGATCAGGCCGACCGGCACGTTGACCAGGAACACCCAGCGCCAGCCGGTGATGCCGAGGATGCTGTCCCGGCCGGACAGGAAGCCGCCGATGAGCGGGCCGAGCACGCTGGAGGTGGCGAAGGTGGCCAGCAGGTAGCCCTGGTAGCGGGCGCGTTCCCGCGGCGGCACGATGTCGCCGATGATCGCCAGCACCAGCGACATCAGACCGCCCGCGCCGAGCCCCTGGAACGCCCGGAACCAGGCCAGTTCGGTCATCGACGTGGCGAACGAGCAGGCCGCCGAGCCCACCACGAAGATGCCGATGGCGGTCAGGAAGTACGGCTTGCGGCCGTGCAGGTCCGACAGCTTGCCGTACAGCGGTGTGGTGATCGTCGAGGTGATCAGGTACGCCGTGGTCGCCCACGCCTGCTGGCTCAGGCCGTGCAGATCGTCGGAGATCGTGCGGATCGCGGTGCTGACGATCGTCTGGTCCAGGGCGGCCAGGAACATGCCCAGCAGCAGACCGCTGAGAATGGTCAGGATCTGCCGGTGGGTCAGCCCGCCGGGCGGGGATGACGGGGCCGCCTCCTCGGGTACGGCTGCGGTTTCGGTCATCCCGCCACAGTAGAAGGGGGTTACTTGCCCTTAGCAATTCAATGCCCCAAGCAACCGTAAAGATTCGTTTTACCCGCCCGCCGGCCGCCGCCCCCCCGGAAAACGAGTCGCGCGCGGGACCCCACCGCCCTGTGTGGCCAGGCGGGGATCCCGCGCGCGGTGGTCCCTGCGGACCGGCGCCGGTGTCAGGCGGTGCGGACCTTGTACACCGCCACCTGGACCGTCTCGTCGTCCAGGCACTGCCCGGAGGCCAGGTCGAACCGCTGCTTCAGCAGCGGGGACGCCACGAACGGACGGCCCTGGTGGGTGCCGGTCAGGCCGCGGGAGAGGACCGCGGCGCCGGTGAAGGGGTCGCGGTTGTCGATGGCGAACAGCTCGCCCGAACGGTCGCGGAAGATCGCCGCCTGGCGGCCGTCCGGCAGCAGTGCCGCCACCCCGCGGCCCGGGAGCAGCGTGCTCAGGTCGCAGACCGTGAACCAGTCGCCGTCCAGGGCGAGCTGAACCTTCAGGTCGGTCGTCTCAGGTGCCAGGGTCATCGCTGGGCGCTTCCTTCCAGAACGTCGGCGGGTCGCATACCGATGGACAGCAGCGGCAGGTCGGGCTTCATCTGGTCGCGCTCGGGCACGAAGGCGACGACCGGGTCCGGCGTGTCCGGCGCGTTCACGAAGGACACGAACCGGGCGAGCTTCTCGGGGTCGTTGATGGTCTCGGACCACTCGTCGCGGTAGTGCGCGACATGGTCGGCCATCAGCTTCTCCAGCTCGTCGCAGATGCCGAGCGAGTCGTGGACGACGACGTCCCGCACGTGGTCCAGGCCGCCCGGGATCCGCTCCAGCCAGGTGGAGGTGCGCTCCAGGCGGTCGGCCGTACGGATGTAGAACATCAGGAACCGGTCGATCAGCCGCACCAGTTCGGCGTCCGACAGGTCCTGCGCGAGCAGGTCCGCGTGGCGCGGGGTGGCGCCGCCGTTGCCGCCGACGTAGAGGTTCCAGCCGTTGGCGGTGGCGATCACGCCGAAGTCCTTCGACTGCGCCTCGGCGCACTCGCGCTGGCAGCCGGAGACCGCCGACTTCAGCTTGTGCGGGGAGCGCAGGCCCCGGTAGCGCAGCTCCAGGTCGATCGCCATGCGGACGGAGTCCTGGACGCCGTAGCGGCACCAGGTCTGGCCGACGCAGGACTTCACCGTGCGCAGGGCCTTGCCGTAGGCGTGGCCGGACTCGAAGCCGGCGTCCACCAGCCGGGCCCAGATCAGCGGCAGCTGCTCGACGCGCGCGCCGAACATGTCGATCCGCTGACCGCCGGTGATCTTCGTGTAGAGGCCGAAGTCGCGGGCGATCTCGCCGATCACGATCAGCTTCTCCGGGGCGATCTCGCCGCCGGGGATGCGCGGCACGACCGAGTACGAGCCGTTCTTCTGCAGGTTGGCCAGGAAGTGGTCGTTGGTGTCCTGCAGCGCGGCCTGCTCGCCGTCCAGGACGTAGCCGCTGGCGCCGATGGTCGGGGCCAGGGAGGCGATGATCGAGCCGACGGCCGGCTTGCAGATCTCGCAGCCGTCGCCGCCCCGGGCCCCCTCGCGGCCGTGGCGGTCCAGCAGCTCCTGGTAGGTGTTGATGCGCAGCGCGAGGACGATCTCGTACAGCTCCTCGCGGGTCTGCGCGAAGCAGCCGCACAGGCCCTTGTCGACCTCGACGCCGCTGGCCTCCAGTTCGGCGTTGACGAGCTGGCCGAGGACCTTGACGCAGGAGCCGCAGGTCGTACCGGCCTTGGTGCACTTCTTCACCTCGGGCACGGTGGTGCACTGGTGCTCGGTGACCGCGCCGCGGATCGTGCCCTTGGTGACGTTGTTGCAGGAGCAGATGATCGCCTCGTCCGGCAGCGCCGTCGGACCGAGCTGGGCCGGGGCGCCGGCGCCGGCGGGCAGCACGAGCGACTCGGGCGAGACCGGCGGGACGGAGCCGGTGAACGCCTTCAGCGTGCCGTAGGCCTCCGCGTCGCCGACCAGGATGCCGCCGAGCAGCGTGCCGTCGCGGCCGATGACCAGCTTCTTGTACAGGCCCGCGCGGGAGTCGGAGTAGACGACGTCCAGGCAGTCCTCGGTGGTGCCGTGCGCGTCACCGAAGGACGCCACGTCCACACCGAGCAGCTTCAGCTTGGTGGACAGGTCCGCGCCGGTGAAGGCGGCCTCGTCGGCGGCGATCGTCGCGGCGGCCGTCTCGGCCTGCTCGTAGCCCGGCGCCACCAGGCCGTACACGCGGCCGTCCGCGGCCAGCGCGCACTCGCCGATGGCGAACACGTGCGGGTCGGAGACCGTGCGGCACTGCTCGTCGACGGTGATGCCGCCGCGCTCGCCGACCGTCAGGCCGCAGTCGCGGGCCAGCTGGTCGCGGGGGCGGACACCGGCGGAGAACACCACCATGTCGGTGGCGAGTTCGGAGCCGTCGGACAGCTTCATGCCGGTCACGGCGCCGTCCTCGCCGACGACGATCTCCTGCGTGCCGACGCCGGTGTGGACGCTCAGGCCCATGTCCTCGATGGTGCGCAGCAGGGCGGCGCCACCGCCCTCGTCGACCTGCACGGGCATCAGCCGGGGCGCGAACTCCACGATGTGCGCGTCGACGCCGAGGCCCTTCAGCGCTCCCGCCGCCTCCAGGCCGAGCAGCCCGCCGCCGACCACGGCACCCGTGGTGGCCTTGGTCTTCGCGTACTCCTCGATCGCGAGGAGGTCCTCGATCGTGCGGTAGACGAAACAGCCCTCGGCGTCCTTGTTCGGCACCGGCGGCACGAACGGGTAGGAGCCGGTGGCCAGGACGAGGACGTCGTAGTCGAAGACCTCACCGGACTTCGCGGTGACCTTGCGGGCCTCGCGGTCGATCGTGACCGCCGGGTCGCCGACCCGGAGCTCGATGCCGTGGTCCTCGATGAACGCCATGTCCGTCATGGACAGGTCCTCGGGCGTCTTGCCCGAGAAGTACGAGGTCAGCTGGACCCGGTCGTACGCCGGACGCGGCTCCTCGCAGAGCACGACCACGCGGTGCGTGGCGGTCAGGCCGCGCTCGGCGAGCGCTTCGAGGAAGCGCTGGCCGACCATGCCATGGCCGACGAGCACGATCGTGGGGTTCGCCCCCGGGGTGGCCGTCATCAGGAGCCTCCATCATTGGTGAGCAGGTGGAGCAGCGGGCCGCCGTCGGAGGGGAGCGGCTCTGCTCCCTCCCAGGCGCGGGCGAGCGCGCCGACGGTGCCGAGTTCGCCGACGAGGACCCCGCCGACCAGGCGGTCGTCGCGGACGACGACCTTGCGGTAGGTGCCGCGGGTGGCGTCGGCGAGCTGGACGACGTCGTCGCCCGGCAGCGCCTCGGTCTCGCCGAACGCGGCGAGGTCGAAGGGACTGTCGTGCCCCGTGAGCGTGAGTCGGGTCAGGGACCGCGTGCCGGTGTACCGGGCGGTCGCGTCACCGGCCAGCAGCGCGGCGAGCGCGTCGGCCTGTTCGAGCGCGGGCGTCGCGAGGCCGTAGAGGACGCCGTCGTGCTGGGCGCAGTCGCCGATCGCGTGGATGTACGGGTCGGAGGTGCGCAGCTCGTCGTCGACGACGACGCCCTTGCGGACCTCCAGTCCGGCGGTCTGCGCGAGGCCCACCCGGGGGTGGACGCCGCAGGCGACCACGACGAGATCGGCGTCGAGCGCGTACCCGTCGGCCATCTCCACCGAGCGGACGGCACCGCCGACGCAGCGCACGTCCCGCACGCGGCACTCGGTGTGCACCTCCACGCCCAGGTCGGTCAGATGGCGCCGGACGAGCTGGGAGGCGGCCGGGTCGAGCTGGCGCTCCATCAGCCGCTCGGACTGCTGGGCGAGCACGACCTGGGCGCCGCGCAGGGCGAGCGCCCGGGCCGCGGAGACGCCGAGGAGCCCCCCGCCGATGACGACCGCCTTCACGCCCGGCCGGACCGCCTTGGACAGGCCCAGGCAGTCGTCCATGGTCCGGAACGCGTGGACGCCCTCGGGGAGTTCGTGGTCCTCGGTGAACAGCCCGCGCAGCGGCGGCAGGACGGGGTTGGAGCCGGTCGCGAGCACGAGCCGGTCGTATGCGATCACGGAACCGTCCGCGCACGCGACGGTCCGCTCCGCCCGGTCGATGCCGGTGACCCGGCCGCGCCGCAGCTCCGCGGGCGCGGGCAGGGCGATCACCTCGGGGCTGTAACGTCCGGCCAGCACTTCGGCGAGCAGTACCCGGTTGTACGGTCGGTGCTCCTCCTCGCCGATCAGCAACGCGGGCGTGCCGAGCTCACCGAGCCGCCGGGCGAGCCGTACGCCCGCGAGGCCGGTGCCGATCACCACCACACGCTCATTCGAGGTCATGCCTTTGAGCGTGCGGTGCCGGTGTTACCCGGCAGCATCACCTCTGTTTCCCACGCGGAACGCTGCCCTCAGCGGGGGCGCGGGGTGGGTGTGAGGGTTCCGGGCGGAAGGCACCGGCGGGCTGTGAGGAGGCGCCGCATAGGGTGCCGATCATGCTCGGCGCCCGCACGGCCCTGAAGAAGGGCAGCGGTTTCGTCCGGGTCGTGCTGCTGACGGTGGTGTTCGCGCTGGTGGGGAATCTGGCGTACGAGCAGTGGATCGCCTAGGAGCCGCTGCGCAGATCCAGCAGCTCGATCATCCCCGTCCCGTCCTCCTCCCCGTGCCCCTGCGCCACCCGCTTGCGCATCAGCTCCAGGTACGGCGCCAGCAGCTCGGGGCTGACTTGCTGTTCCTCGGCCGTGCGCAGGAACGTGGGGATGCCCGCCGCCTGCATCGCGAGGTTGGAGACGACGTCCTTGGTGTAGTCGCCGCTCTGCAGCTGGTCGGCGGTCTGGTGGACGGCCGGGGCCATCGCGGTCAGCCAGTCGGCGAGCAGCGGGGCGAAGTCCTTCGGGGCGATGTCCTCCCGGCGGATCAGGGCGAAGGCGTGCAGCATGCCCGCGAACATGCCGTTCATCGCGCTCAGCAGGGCCACGTCGTGCAGCGCGGCGAAGCCGGGGTCGGCCCCGACGTAGCGGGTGCCGGCCGGGACGGCGAGGGTGTCGCGGTGCTCCTCGAACGCCTCGGGGGAGCCGCTGTAGAAGACGTAGCCGCCGGAGTCCGGGACGCCGATCATCGGCGGTACGGCCATGATCCCGCCGTCCAGGAAACGGGCACCGCGCGCTGTGGCCCAGGCGGCACGGGCCCGGCCCTCGGCGGGGGTGCCGGTGGTGAGGTTCACCAGGTCCCGCCCCGTGAGGTCGGCCCCGTCGAGGGCGTCGTCCACGGAGGCGTCGTCGAGCAGGCACGCGATCACCAGCCGGTGCGCGGCCACCGCCTCGGCGGCGGTCCGGGCGACGGTGGCGCCGTCGGCGGCGAGGGCCTCGGCGCGGGCGGGCGTGCGGTTCCAGACGGTCACCTGGTGACCGGCGGCGAGCCAGGCCCGGGCGAGGGCCGTGCCCATGGCGCCGGCGCCGAGAAGCGTGAGCGGGGTGCGGGAGTCAACTGCGGTGTCGGTCATGGCGTTTAGGCTCTTCGTAGGGGGAGGGCCCGCTCAAGTACGTACTTCGAAGTGGGTGGTTACCCCGGGGGAAGGGTGCAGGCAGCGGCAGGGGAGGTCTGGGGCGTGGGGACGAGGGAACGGCGGCCGGGCGGGTACGTCTGCGGGATCGACGCGGCGATGGACGTCATCGGCGGCAAGTGGAAGGTGCTCATCCTGTGGGCGCTGAACGAGCGGCCCTGCCGCTTCGGCGAGCTGCGGCGGGAGCTGCCGGGCGTCACCGAGAAGGTGCTCGCCTCGCACCTGCGGGAGATGGAGGCCGACGGCCTGGTGCACCGCGAGGCGTACGACGAGGTGCCGCCGCGCGTGGAGTACTCGCTGACACCCCGGGGCCGCTCGCTGAACGCGGCCCTGGAACCGCTGGGCGCGTGGGGGAGGGACAACGTCCTGGGCAGGTCACCGGCTGCCGGTCAGGTGCGCGAAGGCGACGACGTTCCCCTGGTAACCGGTGCCGCGTGAGTAGCCGCCCCCGCAGGTGATGAGGCGCAGCTCGGGGCGGTGGGCGGCGCCGTAGACCTTCTCGTCGGGGAAGTCCTTCGCGGCGTACACCTCGACGGCGTCCACGGTGAACACCGCGACGCTGCCGTCCCGCCGGTCCACCTCGATCGTGCTGCCCTTGGCCAGGGCGCCGAGGGCGTAGAAGACGGCGGGTCCCTCGGCGTTGTCGACGTGGCCGGCGACGATCGCGGTGCCCTTCTCGCCGGGGGTGGTGCCGGCCTCGTACCAGCCGGCGAGGTTCTTGCGCGCGGCCGGCGGCACGTCGAGGCTGCCGGTCCGCGTCAGGCCGAGCCCGGTCAGGGGCGCGTCCACCCGGATCGCCGGGATGCGGATGCGGTCGGGCGGTGAGGGCGGCAGCGCGGGCACGGCGGCCTGCTCGCGCGCTCGCCCGTCCTGCCCGGCCCGGGCCTGTGCGGCGGACGGCTGCGGCGGGGCGTGCGTCTCGGCGCCGTTGCGCAGCAGCCACGCCCCGGAGCACAGGGCGAACACGGTGACGGCCGCCATGGCCGCGTTCGCGGGGTTGCGGACGCCGCTGCCGTACCTGGGGGACCTGCGCATACCCACCCTTTCCTGATCTCCGGCCCCGTACCCCCCTCCGGGCCGCGAGGGGCGTCGGACCCGGAGGGGGAGGGGACATGCGGTACCGGCGACGGACAGCGGAGGGTGTCCGTCAGATCCCGTCGCCTCTCGCCCGGCGATGCAGGAGCCAGGTACCGCCCGCGGCGGCGACGGCGAGGGCCGCCACACCGGCCGCGGTCTGCAAGGGATCGGGGCCCAGAGCGCCACCGACCCCCGTCTTCACACTCCCCCGGGGATGCACCTGCTCGCGCCCGGACACCAGCGTGACCACCAGGTCGCCGGTGACCCTCCGACCGCTCCCGCTGCATGTCGCGGTGATCTCGTACGTCCCCGGCTGCGCGCTCGGCGGCACCCGGAACCTGCCGGTCACGTCCTGCCCGTGCGGTCCCGGCGCCAGGCCGAGGGAACCGGCGCCGACCGCGCCGGCGTCACCCGTCGCCGTGCCGTCCGTGCCGCAGGCCGCCGTGCGCACCGTGACCTGCCCGCCCGGCACGACCGAGGACGGCGACACCTCCAGGTCACCGGCGGGCGCGCCGTACGCGGGGGCGGCGGCGAGAGCCGCGGCGGCGACGGCGAGCGCGGTACCGGTCAGCGGACGGGCGGTACGTCGCATCGGTGCTCCTTCGCGCTGGTCGGTCGTGCACCTGCCCTTCCGAGGTAACGGGCAGCGGCGCGGCCGCGCTTTCTGAGACGGCGTCAGAATTGGGGTGAACGGGTGTCAGGGGAGGCGGCCCCGACGGTCGCGTCAGGGGCGTTTCGCCAGGTCACGCGTGGTGTGGCGGGCGAGCAGCGGAAATGTGCGGAGCGCGGGTGTGAACGGGTGACCCGCTTCTGTGATGCCGGGCTTGACCTGAAGCAAGGTTGAGGTACGAGTCTGTGCGGCATGAACACAGCCGCTACCACCACAGCCGCGCGCCGGGAGCCCCCGGCCGACCGCCCCCTCCACGTCACCCTCGTCGTCGGCAGCAACCGCCACGGCCGCTTCGGGCCCGTCGTCGCCGACTGGCTCCTCGACCGTCTCCGAGACCGGGACGACCTGGTCGCCGAGGTCGTGGACGTCGCCGAGGCCGAGCTGCCGATGTCCTTCGAACGGACCCCCGAGGCAGCCGCCGCGCTGGCCGGCATCACCCCGAAACTCGCCCGCGCGGACGCCTTCGTGGTCCTCACCCCCGAGTACAACCACTCCTTCCCGGCGGGCCTGAAGAACCTCGTCGACTGGCACTTCTCCGAGTGGCAGGCCAAGCCCGTCGCCCTCGTGTCCTACGGCGGACTGTCCGGCGGTCTGCGCGCCGTGGAGCACCTCCGGCAGGTCTTCGCCGAACTCCACGCCGTGACGGTTCGCGACACCGTCTCCTTCCACAACGCCGGCGCGTCCTTCGACGACCAGGGCACCCTGCACGACCCGACCGGCCCGGACGCCGCGGCCAAGACCATGCTGGACCAACTGGTGTGGTGGGGCCACGCGTTGCGCGAGGCCAGGGCCAACCGCCCGTACGCGACCTGACCCACCCACGGAAGCGGCGCGAAGCACCCGGTAAGGGGCGCGGGGAACTGCGCGAGCAACCACATCGGGGCCCGCGGCCGCCGTACGACCGCAACCGCCCTACCGCTCGCGCGGAACCCCCCGCCCCCGTGGAACCCCCTGTCCCCGCGGAGCGCCCCGCCCCCACCACTCCCCACCCTCAATGCGCCGCCCGGCATCCCGCAACCTCGCCGCCACTCCCGCCCCCGCCACATAGACCCACGCCCGGACAGCCACCGCGTCCGCCTCCCGGAGTACCTTCCGCTCCACCCGCACGTACAGGCTCCGCGGATCCCCCGGCACGTACTCCTCCAGCCGGTCCAACTCCGCGAGCAGCGCCCCGTACGCCTCCGGCCGCACCGTCACCAGTTCCCCGCTCACCCCGCCGCCCCCCGGCTCCTCGACCAGGTACGGATAGCCCGGCCCGTCGTACAGCACCGCGTCCGCGAGCCGCCCCGGTTCCTCGGAGAGGGTGCGGCCGCGCAGGAAGAAGTCGTGGTTCACCTCGCCGGGGCGAAGCGTGCCGTAGACGAAGAAAGGCAGGGTCACAGGAACGATTCTGCACCCTCACACACCTCCACAGAGGGGCTATGGACATGCCAGGTCCGCCCCGACTTGACTCGCGATCAACATCAACGCCGCCCCCGGTCGACCCCACGCGACCGGGTGCGCCCGTATGAGGAGACCGATGAGTCGGATACGTCATGTCCGCGGTTCCCGTCTCGCCACCGCCGGTGCCGCCGTCACCGGCACCGCCGCCCTGCTGGCCGCCGCGCTCTCCCCGACCGCCGGCGCGGCCGACAGGCCGACCAGGGCCGAAGCGATCGAGGACGCCGAGACGGTCCTCGCCGACCGGGCCGCGGAACTGGGCCTCACCTCCGCCCAGGAGACGAAGGTCCGGGACGTCATCGTCGACCAGGACGGCACCCGGCACGTCCGCTACGACCGCACCTACCGCCAACTCCCGGTGCTCGGCGGAGACTTCGTGCTCCACCTGAACCCGGACGGCAGCTACCGCGGCACCGACCGCGCGACGAGGTCCGCGCTCTCCCCCACCGGCGTCACCCCGAAGGTGTCCGCCCCCAGGGCCGCCGACCTCGCGGCGGGCCTGCTGCGCGCCGCGCACCTCGGCGAGACCCTGAAGAAGCTGACCGCCAAGCCGCGCCTGGTCGTGGACGCCCTGCACGGCGCCCCGAAGCTGGCCTGGCAGACCGACGCGGTGGCGCACGACGAACTCGGCAACCCGGTCGGGCGCACGGTCCTGACCGACGCGACGACCGGAGCCCGGATCGACGTCTGGGACACCTTGGAGTCGGCGTCGGGCGACGGCGAGTCCCTCTACGGCGGCACGGTTCCGCTGGAGACGACGAAGTCGGGTGCGACGTACCAGCTCAAGGACGCGACGCGCGGCGGCACCTACACCGGCGACGCCGAGAACAAGACGGACCAGTGCCTGCTGACCATCTGTCTGACCCGCGCCCCGGCGACGCTCTTCAAGGACGCCGACAACCACTGGGGCACGGGCGGGACCACCGACCGCGCCACGGCGGCGGTGGACGCCCAGTACGGCACGGACGTCACCTGGGACTACTACAAGAACGTCCACGGCCGCAGCGGCATCGCCGGCGACGGCAAGGGCTCGTACAACCGCGTCCACTACGGCAAGGACTACAACAACGCCTTCTGGGACGACACCTGCTTCTGCATGACGTACGGCGACGGCGACGGCAAGCAGCTGGGCCCGCTGGTGTCGCTGGACGTGGCCGGGCACGAGATGTCCCACGGCGTGACGTCCAAGACGGCGGCGCTGACGTACTCGGGCGAGCCCGGCGGTCTGAACGAGGCCACGTCGGACATCTTCGGCACGCTGGTGGAGTTCTACGCGGACAACGCGAAGGACCCCGGTGACTGGCTCATCGGCGAGAAGGTCGTCCGCTCCGGCCTCGGACGGGAGGCCCTGCGCTTCATGGACAAGCCGTCCCGGGACGGCGAGTCGGCCGACTGCTGGAGCGAGGAGGTGGCCGACCTCGACGTGCACTACTCCTCGGGCGTCGGCAACCACTTCGCGTACCTGCTCGCGGAGGGCAGCGGCAGGAAGACGATCAACGGCGTGACCCACACCTCGCCCACCTGCGACGGCTCCACGGTCCAGGGCATCGGCCGGGCCAAGCTCGGCAAGATCTGGTACCGCGCGCTGACGGTCCACATGACGTCCTCGACGGACTACGCGGGAGCCCGCACGGCGACCCTGAACGCGGCGAAGGACCTCTACGGCGCCGACAGCACCGAGCACAAGGCGGTGGCCGCGGCCTGGAACGCGGTCAACGTGAGCTGACCGTTTCCCGCTCGACCGATCCCTCACCGGCCGCTTCCCGCTCGACCGCTTCCAGCCGCACCGCGCACGCCTTGAACTCCGGCATCCGGGACGTCGGGTCGAGCGCGGGGTTGGTGAGGGAGTTGGCGCGGCCCTCGCCCGGCCAGTGGAACGGCATGAAGACGGTGTCGGGCCGGATGGCGTTCGTGATCCTCGCGGGCGCCACGGCCCGGCCCCGCCGGGACACCACGGCGACCGGGTCGCCCTCGGCCGCCCCCAGCCGGGCCGCGAGCCGCGGGTGGATCTCCACGAACGGCCCGGGCGCGGCGGCGTTCAGCTCCGCCACGCGCCGGGTCTGGGCCCCGGACTGGTACTGCGCGACGACCCGCCCGGTGGTGAGCAGCACCGGGTACTCGTCGTCGGGTTCCTCGGCGATCGCCCGGTGCGAGACGGGCACGAACCGGGCCCGGCCGTCGGGCGTGGCGAAACGGTCCAGGAAGAGGCGGGGCGTGCCCGGGTGCGCGGTGGGGGTCTCCCGGGCGGGGTCGTCGGGCAGCGGCGCGTCGAGCAGGGCGTCCTCGCCCTCCTCCACCGCCTCCTCCACGGCCGGGCAGGGCCAGAACACCCCGTTCTCCTCCGCGAGCCTGCGGTAGGTGATCCCCGCGTAGTCCGCGGGCCCGCCCGCGCTCGCCCGGCGGAGTTCCTCGAAGACCTCCTCCGGGTCCGTCGGGAAGCCCTTCTCCACGCCCAGGCGGGCGGCCAGCTCGTGCATGACCTCCAGGTCGCTGCGGACGCCCTCGGGCGGGGTGATCGCCCGGCGGCGGAGCAGGACCCTGCCCTCCAGGTTGGTCGTCGTGCCCGTCTCCTCGGCCCACTGCGTGACCGGCAGGACCACGTCCGCGAGGGCCGCCGTCTCCGACAGCACCACGTCGCACACCGCCAGGAAGTCCAGCGACCTGATGCGCTCCTCGACGTGCGCGGCCCGTGGCGCCGACACGACCGGGTTGGACGCCATCAGCAGCAGCGACCTGATGTCCGTGCCCAGCGCGTCCAGCAGCTCGTACGCGCTGCGCCCCGGCCCGGGCAGGCTGTCGGGGTCGACGCCCCACACCTCGGCGACGTGCGCCCGCGCCGCCGGGTCGTCGAGCTTGCGGTAGCCCGGCAACTGGTCGGCCTTCTGCCCGTGTTCGCGTCCGCCCTGCCCGTTGCCCTGCCCGGTCAGGCAGCCGTAGCCCGACAGCGGGCGGCCCGGCCGGCCGGTCGCCAGGCACAGGTTGATCCACGCGCCCACCGTGTCCGTGCCCTTGGACTGCTGCTCGGGCCCCCGCGCGGTCAGCACCATCGCCGACTCCGGCTCGCAGAACAGCCGTACCGTCTCACGCAGTTGGGGAACGGACACCCCCGTGATCCGCTCCACGTACTCCGGCCAGTGCGCCATCGCGGCGGCCCGCGCGTCCTCCCAGCCGGCCGTGCGCTCGCGGACGTACTCCTCGTCCACCCGCCCCTCGGCGATCACCAGGTGCAGCAGGCCCAGGGCGAGCGCCAGGTCCGTGCCCGGCCTCGGCGCCAGGTGCAGATCCGCCTGCTCGGCCGTCCGCGTGCGGCGCGGGTCGATGACGATCAGCGTGCCGCCGTTCTCCTTCAGTTCGGTGAAGAACCGCAGCGACGGCGGCATGGTCTCCGCGAGGTTCGAGCCGACGAGGATCACGCAGCCCGACTTCGGGATGTCCTCCAGCGGGAACGGCAGCCCGCGGTCCAGGCCGAACGCCTTGATGCCGGCGGCGGCGGCCGACGACATGCAGAACCGGCCGTTGTAGTCGATCTGGGAGGTGCCGAGCACGACCCGCGCGAACTTGCCGAGCGTGTACGCCTTCTCGTTGGTCAGCCCGCCCCCGCCGAACACGCCGACCGCGTCCGGCCCGTGCTCCGCGCGCGTGCGGCGCAGTCCCGCGGCGATCCGGTCGAGTGCCTCGTCCCAGGAGGCGGGCACCAGCGTGCCGTCCGCGTCGCGCACCAGCGGCGAGGTCAGCCGGACGTTCCTCGCGAGCACCGCCGGCGCCGTACGGCCCTTGCCGCACAGCGCGCCCCGGTTCACAGGGAAGTCCGCGCGCTCGCTCACCTCGACGGTCCCGTCCGGCGTGGGCGTCAGGTTCATCCCGCACTGCAGGGCGCAGTACGGGCAGTGCGTGGGCGTGGCGGTGTTCTGCATACCGTCCAGCGTGCTTCGGCCGTGTTACGCCCGGGACGGTTCCCTGTTACGCGGCCGGGACGGGGACCTCCCCGCCGCCGGCCCGCCCCCGTGAGGGCACGGGCCCGCCCTCGTGAGGGCACAGGCCTGCCCACCTTCACGTCGCCGCCGACCGGCACGGACGTTGCCTCTGTGACGAAAAACGTCACATGTGGCTCATTGCGTTCCTTTCTTGGCCGATCCGAGCTAGTTGAGTGTTGAAGCAGCAGGGCTACGCTCTCGCTACGCGCAGCGCTCGCACGACTCCGCACGGCGTTCGACACCCGGGCATGCCCGCCGTTCACCCGGCAGCATCCACACGCGGCCGCACCGCCTGTGGCAATCCGACCCTCGAAACAGCCAGGAGGCCACCCGACCATGCCTCTGCGCCACCTCAGCCCCCAGGACCGGCACCTCTTCCGGCAGTTCGGCCGGGGCCCCGACGTCCCCGTCCCCGACCCGCTCCTGCACCACGCCATCGCCCGGCAGGCGACGGCCGCCCCGCACGCCGCGGCCGCCGAGCACCAGGGCACGCACCTGACCTACGGCGAGCTCGACTCGTACGCCGACGCCCTCGCCGCCCGCCTGGTCCGCGAGGGCGTACGGCCCGGCGACCACGTCGGCCTCTTCGTCCGCCGCTCGCTGCCGATGCTCGTCGGCCTGCTCGGCATCCTGAAGGCCGGCGCCGCGTACGTCCCGCAGGACATCGGCCTCGCGCCCCCGGCCCAGCTCACCCACGTCATCCGCACCGCCCGCACCCGCGTCGTCCTCACCACCGCCGAACACGCCCACCGCGTACCGCTGCCGGACGGCCACCTGCTGCTCCCGCTCGACGAACCGCAGCCCCCCGCACCGGCCCCGCGCCCGCGCATCACCGGCGACCACGGCTGCTACGTCCTGTTCACCTCCGGCACCACCGGCCGCCCCAACGGCGTCAAGGTCACCCACCGCAACGTCGCCAACATCCTGCTCACCGCACCGGGCGACCTCGGCATCCGCCCCGGCGACCGGGTCGCCCAGCTCCTCAACATCGCCTTCGACATGGCGGCCTGGGAGATCCTCGGCTGCCTCGCCCACGGTGGCACCCTCGTCATCCGCGGCCGCGACATCGCCGCGGCGGCCCGCACGGCCGACGTGCTCGTCGCGACGCCGACCGTGCTGTCCGGCCTCGACCCCGCCGCCTGCCCCCGGGTGCGCACGGTCGCCGTCGCGGGGGAGCCCTGCCCGCGCCCGCTGGCCGACCGGTGGGCCCGGCAGGCCGCCTTCCACAACTGCTGCGGCCCCACGGAGACGACCATCGTCAACACGATGGGACGCCACGACTCGTCCGCCCCGCTCCTCACCATCGGCCGCCCCACCCCCAACAACACCGTCTACGTCCTCGACGCCGACCGCCGCCCCCTCCCCATCGGCGAGGTGGGCGAGATGTGGGCGGGCGGCGACTGCGTCTCCGCGGGCTACCTCGGCGACGACGCCCTCAACGCCGAGCGCTACGCCCCCGACCCGTTCCTCGGCGGCGGCCGCCGCATGTTCCGCACGAGGGACCTCGGCCGCTGGACCCCCGACGGGCAGCTCGAACACCTCGGCCGCACCGACGACCAGGTCAAGGTGCGCGGCTTCCGGGTCGAGCTGGACTCCGTCTCCTCGGTGCTGGAGTCGGCCGCCGGCTGCACCCGCGCGGTCACCCTGCGGCGCGACGCCCGCACCCTGGTGTCCTTCGTCTGCCCGGCGGACGTCGACCCCGACGCCGCCCGCCGTGCCGTGGCGGACGCCCTGCCGTACTACTGCGTGCCGGAGCGGGTCCTGCCCCTGGCCTTCCTGCCGGAGACCGACCGCGGCAAGGTCGACAAGCAGGCGCTGCTGCGGATGCTCGACGAGCCCCTGGTGGTGGCCCGGTGACCACGTCCCCGCCCCGGGCCCGGCAGGACACCGGCGACCTCCCGCCGCTGCTCCCGGCCGCGCGCCGCGCGCTCAAACACCCGGCCCTGATGCACTACAACCGCCTCGCCGCCCTGGTCCTGCTCGCCAACGCGGCCTTGGCGACGGCGTCCTGGCCGCTGGCCACGCCCACCCTCGGGAACGCCGCCCTCGCCAACCTCGCCCTGGCCGTCCTGATACGCCAGCAGTACGTCATCAACCTGCTCTTCCGGCTGGCGACCGCGGCCCCGACGACCTGGCCGCTGAAGGTCCGCTGGACGCTCGGCAAGGTGTACCACTTCGGCGGACTGCACGTGGGCGGGGCGCTGGCGGGCACGGCCTGGTTCCTGGCACTGACGATCAGCACCCCGGACAGCGCCGCCCGGGCCGTCGGCTGGGCCCTGCTGGCGCTCCTCGCGCTCGTCATCGCCACCGCCCTGCCGCCCTTCCGCGCCCGCCACCACGACCACTTCGAGCGGATCCACCGCTTCGGCGGCTGGACGGCCCTCGCCCTGTTCTGGACGCACACGCTGCTGGCGTCGCCCGGCCCCTGGCAGGTCGGCGTGCTCGCGGTCGTCACCTTCAGCGTCGCCCTGCCCTGGCTGCGGCTGCGCAAGGTGGACGTGCGCCTCGAACGCCCCTCCTCCCACGTCGTGCTGGCCCGCTTCGACCACGGAGAGACCCCCTTCGCGGGCTCGTCCACCGCGATCAGCCGCAGCCCGCTGAAGGAGTGGCACTCGTTCGCCAACGTCCCCACGCCCGGCGAGTCCGGCTTCCGGCTCACCGTCTCCCGGGCCGGCGACTGGACGGGCTCGTTCATCGACGACCTGCCCGAACAGGTCTGGGTCAAGGGCATCACCACGGCCGGCGTCGCCAACATCGAGGTGCTGTTCCGGAAGGTGGTCTACGTCGCGACCGGCAGCGGCATCGGCCCCTGCCTGCCCCACCTGCTCGCCGCCGAGGTCCCCTCCCGCCTGGTCTGGGCGACCCGCGACCCCCGCTCCACCTACGGCGACGCCCTCGTGGACGAGATCCTCGCCGTCCAGCCGCACGCCCTGGTCTGGGACACCTCCCGGCACGGCAAGCCCGACATGGTGCGGCTCGCGCACGAGGCCTACCGGGACTTCGGCGCCGAGGCGGTCATCTGCATCTCCAACAAGAGACTGACCTGGCAGGTGGTCCACGGCCTGGAACGGCGGGGGATTCCGGCGTACGGCGCGATCTGGGACTCGTGACCCCTCGTGAGGAGAAGGCAGATGAACAACCTGAAGGTCGAGCGCCACGGCCGTGTCGTGACCGTGCGCCTGCACCGCCCGCACGTCCGCAACGCGCTCGACGGTGAGCTCCTCGCCGAACTCCTGGACACGCTCCGCCCGCTGGACGCGGACCCCGGGACCGGCTGCTTCGTCGTCACCGGCTCGGAGGGGGTCTTCGCGGCGGGCGCCGACATCAAGGAGATGGCCCCCAGGACGGCCGTCGAGATGGCGGCCGAGGACTACTTCGCCGCCTGGGAGGAGTTCGCCGACCTGCGTACCCCGAAGATCGCGGCCGTCAACGGCCCGGCGCTGGGCGGCGGTTGCGAGCTGGCGATGATGTGCGACCTGATCATCGCGGGGGAGTCGGCGGTCTTCGGCCAGCCGGAGATCAAGCTGGGCGTGATCCCCGGTATCGGCGGCACCCAGCGGCTGACCCGGCTGGTCGGCCGGGCCAAGGCGATGGACCTGGTCCTCACCGGCCGCACGATGGACGCGCGGGAGGCTGGAAGCTGCGGTCTCGTCTCCCGAGTGGTCCCGGACGACCGGGTCGTGCCCGAGGCCCTCGAAGCGGCGGCGACGATCGCCTCGTACGGCCGCCTGGCCGTCCGGGCGGCCCGCGAATGCGTCGACCAGGCCCTCGAAACCGGCCTGCGCGACGGCATCCGCTTCGAACGCCGCGTCTTCCACGCCCTGTTCGCCACCGATGACCAGAAGGAGGGGATGACGGCGTTCCTGGAGAAACGCCCGCCCGTCTTCCGAGGGCGCTGACGGCCGGGGCGGGAGACGCGGAGCGCGCCGGCCGCGCTCCCGCCCCGGGCCGTTTTCAAGGGCTGTGCCTGGTCAGGGCACGCCCCGGATCAGCACTCGTACGCGTAGTACGGCTCGTCGCCCGCGTCCAGACCGATGCGTCCGACCCCGCCGGGGCCGATCTGGATGCACGACGGGTCCCAGCCGTCGACTTCCACGCTGGCGGAGATGGTGTGCCCGCACACGTTGTGGATGTCCGCCCACCCGGGGCCGTAGGCGCCGAGCTTGGCGCACCCCGGCTCCGGAGCCCGGACCGCCCCGGCCGCCGCGGGCGCGCTGCTGGCCGTGCCGGCCGCCATGCCCGTCAAACCCGTACCGGGAGAACGTCCGGATTCATCCGAGAGGCCTTTCGGCCCTGGCCAACGCCTGCTCCACGCCCGGCTCCCGCGGCCCCAGGAACCGGGGATCCGGCCGGAACACCGCGTCGAGGGCGGCCTTCCCGGCGGCGAAGATCTCCCGGGTGCCCCCGTAGTACCAGGTCGCGTCATGCACCGCGTCCACCCCGACCCCGTACGACTCCACCCCCGCCGCCTGACAGAGCGCCACCGCCCGCCGGATGTGGAACCCCTGGCTGATCAGCACGGCCTCGTCCACCCCGAAGACCTTCTTCGCGCGCACGCACGAGTCCCAGGTGTCGAACCCGGCGTAGTCGCTGACGATCCGCCCGTCCGGCACCCCGTGCCGCGTCAGGTACCCGCGCATCGCGTCCGGCTCGTCGTAGTCCTCCCGGCTGTTGTCCCCGGTGACGAGCACCACCTCGACCCGCCCCTCGCGGTACAGCTCCGCCGCCGTGTCCAGCCGGTGCGCGAGATACGGCGAGGGCTCCCCGTCCCACAGCCCGGCACCGAACACCACGGCCACATCGGTCCGCGGCACATCGGCCGTCGTCCGCAGCCGGTCACCCGCCGTGACGTACATCCAGGTCGCCGGGAGCAGCCCCAGCACGCACCCCGCCATCACGGCCTGCACCAGCCGCCGCCGCCCCCGCCGGGTACGCGGCAGCCGCGGTCTGCGAAACGCCGGAAGACGCATCGGACGGTCCCTCCCCAGGTCGGCTCTCGACAGTCAGGGACGCCCGGCGGGGCCGCCCGGTTCGTCCGCGGCCGCGTGACCAGCTTCACCCCGCTCGTGGAAACCCCAGCTCACCGCTCCTCACACACCCCCTGTCCCGCATGGTGAACCCCTGGAAAACACCCGTGACGCCCACGCAACGGGAAGGCAACGTGCCGCCGCGACCATCGACACATGCCCAGCCAGCTCAGCCTCGTCCCGCCGCCCGCCACGCGCCGCCCGGCCCCGCCCGCCCTCGTCGTCGTGGCCCACGGCAGCCGCGACCCGCGCGCGCTGAGCACCGTCCGCGCGCTCCTCGACCGGGTCCGCGCGCTGCGCCCCGACGTACCCGTCCACCTGGGCCACATCGAACTCAACGCCCCCCTGCTCCCCGACACGCTCGCCGCCCTCGGAGACACGGAAGCGGTCCTCGTCCCGCTCCTCCTCAGCCGCGGCTACCACGTCAAGCAGGACATCCCCGACATGGCCGCGGCCTCCCCGGCCCGCACCCACCTGGCGGCCCCCCTGGGCCCGCACCCCCTCCTGGTGGACGCCCTCCAGGCCCGCCTGACGGAGGCAGGCTGGGGCGCGACCCCCCGCCGCACCAGCGCGGTCGTCCTCGCCGCGGCCGGCTCCCGCGACCCGGACGCGAAGACGGACACCGCCCGCACGGCCCACCTCCTCGCCGCCCGCCTGGGCGTCCCGGTCCTCCCCGCCTACGCCTCCGCGGCGACACCGACGGTGGACCAGGCCGTCCGCACCCTCCTCGCCCGGGGCCGCCGCCACATAGCCCTGGCCTCCTACTTCACGGCCCCCGGCCGCTTCGCCACGGAGTGCGCCCAGAAGGCCCCCTGGATAGCGGCGGCCCCCCTGGGCACGCACCCGTCGATGGCCCAACTGCTCCTGCACCGTTACGACGAGGCCCTGGCCACCCGGGCTCTCGAGGCACCAGCACTGGCCACGGCCTGACCCTCGTGCCATGACCGCCCCGGTCAGCAGACGGGAGTCGCCCGAGGCCGTTCGCGCACAGCTGCCGGCTCAGCCGCAGGGGTCGTGGTATTCGAGGTCGGGGAAGGCCTTCGTCCAGACCCCGCGCGGGGCGCTCCCGGGCCGTACCGCGCAGAGCAGTCCCGCCAGCCGGTCGGGATCCGTGGGCAGCAGGACGAGTTGGCCGCCGAGCCCGGCGCTCGGGCCGGGGCCGGTGGACAGGGCCAGGTTCTCCCCGTCCGGGCCGACCTGCAGGACGGAGAAGCCGCCGATTCCCTCCGTCACAGCGGGGACGTCGTAGACCAGTTCGAAGTCGCCGGTGCGCGGGGTGTCCGAGGACGCGTCGGCCGTGAACTCCCAGACGGCGAGATCACGTGCGCCGGTCTCCTCCTGCCAGGCCGCGACCACCCCGCCCTGCCGTGTGTCACCCGACGTGACGCCCTCCATGAGGAAGTGTGAGCCGGGCAGGCCGGCCGGCGGGTCCTTGCCGCCGTCGGACGCGGGCTCGTCGAGGTCCCACACGCGGGGCTGCCCGATCTTGGCGGGCAGGGTCACCACGAAGCGGTGGTCCAGGACGGTGAAGGCGACAGTGGCCCGCTGACGGTCGACGGTCACGTCGTCCCTGAGCCTGTGGGCCGTCGCCGTGGGGGACAGCCGGTAGACCGCCAATCGTTCGTCCGCATTCGGGCCTTCGGCCGGCTTCACCAGCAGCAGGGCCTGCTGCCTCCCCTCTGGGGGCAGGGCGAACGAGGCGGAGCCCGGCACTTTCTGCCCTCGGCGGGGGCCGTCCGGCCGGTCGAGGCTCCACAACTGCGTGCCTTCGGTGGACATGACCGCGAGGACGTCCGGCGAGGCGAACACCGGCGTGATGGCGCCCTTGGTGTCCACCGGCACCGATCCGGTGCGGCGTGGCCGGTCGGGGCGGCTGACGTCCCACATGACCAGAGGGCCGTCCTCGCCGGTCTGGAGGGCCAGGCGGTCACCGTCCGCCGAGATGGCGGTGGGACCGTCCGTTCCCGTGAAGACGTGCCGGAGTTCGGGCCGGTCGCCGGACAGGTCCCACAGGCCGGTCCGCCGGCCGTCCGGGTCCCGGGCCAGGAAGAGCGACCCGCCGGGCAGGAAGGCGACGGATCGCCACGGCGCGGGCACCGTGGCCACCTTCCGGAACGTGGTTCCGGTCAGCCGCCAGATGGTGGTGGTCTTCCGATTCTCGTCGTCGGTGGCGAGAAGACGATGTTCCGGCGCAAAGGAATCACCAGGGCCGGACCGGCCTGCGCTGGTGAAGGCCCCGTCCACACTGTGCGGCGGCGGACTCCACAGATGGACTCCGCCCTTCTCGTCACCGGTCACCACGCCCCGCCCGTCCGGCCGGTAGGCCACGGCGACCAGCGGCACGTTGCCGGGCAGCACCTCGCGCTTGTAGAAGCGAACCGGTCCCGTTGACAAGGCGCTGTTCTCGTACATCCACGCGTTGCCGTCCGTGGCACCCGCCGCGACGAGGTGACGGCCGTCCGGGGAACGGGCGATCTGCCAGTACAGGCCGTCAGCCGGGTTGCCGTTGGCGTTGATCCCCTCAGGTTCCTTCACCCGGTCCGGGTCGGACACGTCGAGCGTCACGATGCCGCGGCCGGGCAGGGCGGTGGTCAGCGACCGGCCGTCGGCACTGAAGACCGTCGCGATGGCCGACCTCCGCAGGGTCGTGCGCAGCCGGGGCCTGGTGGGGTCGGTGGTGTCCCAGAGCTGGACCCTGTCCCGTCCCCCGGGCTTGGTGACCGCGGCCGTGACGGCGAGCAGCTTCCCGTCGGGCCGCCACGCGACCGCCAGCAGGTCGCGGGAGTCGTCGGACATCCGCACGGTGTGCGCGGCCGGAGCGGCCGGATCGCGCAGGTCCCACAGCACCATGCGGCCCCGGCCCAGCGGAACGGCCAGTGTCGTGCCGTCCGCGCTGAGAGCGGGCCGGTACGGCCGTTCGAGGCCCTCGGTGGTCGCGCGGGCCGTGCGACGGGGGCGGTCGACCTGACGGAGGTCGTAGACCTGGAGGTCCTTGACGGTCTGGACGTACAGGTGGTGGCCGTCGGGTGCCCAGAAGACGGACGAGTTCGTGCCGACGCGGATCACCGGGCCGGGGCGAGGACGGTACCGGTCGCCGGTGTGCCAGAGCCGCACGGTGCCGTCCCGGCTGGAAGTGGCCAGCACCGCGCCGTCCGGGCGGTAGGCGACGGAATAGATGGCCTTGGTGTGTCCGGCGAGCCTGGTACGGACCGGAGTCAGGGCGGAGCGCACCAGGCTGGCCTTCGCCTCTTCGGTGGGCGAGGCCCGGTACGCGGTCAGGCTCAGGTCGAGCGCGGCCGCCGGGTCCTGGGCGCGGAGCACGTCGGCCTGCGCCGCGATCCTCTTCGAGTCCAGGACGGCGGCCTGTTCCCGGGACTTCTCGCGTTCGGTGTAGGCGAGCGTCCCGACCACGGTGAGGAGGAGGGCGAGAGCGAGGACGCCGCCGGTCAGCAGTGCGCGGGTGAGCTTGCGTCGGCGGTCGGCCCGCAGACTGCTGTGCAAGAACTCCCGTTCGAGGGCGGTGAGTACGGGCGGCGCGTCACCGCCGGCGTCCTCGTCGTCCGCGGGCGCAGTGCCCGACGGGGGCGGATCCGAGGGGACGTCGGGCAGTGTCCGCTGGGCGGGCAGGCGCTGGGAGGCGTCCGGTCCCTTTCCGGGTGCGGCGGCCCACGCGCGCACCGCGGACAGGCGGCTACCGGTGTACAGGTAGTCGCGGTGGCGGTGCCCGGCGTCCCAGGCGTGGGCGGCCTCGGTCAGTTGCTGTCGGGCGAGCAGGCGGGCACGGGCGCCCAGGATCCAGGTGCGCAGGTCGGTCCAGGCGTACAGCAGTGCCTCGTGGGCGATGCGCAAGCCGTCCTGGTCCAGCGTGATGAGGCTCTTCTCCCGGAGCGACTCGCAGACGGCGCGCAGCCGATCCCGCTCGGCCGGTCCGTGTGCCGCCAGCACGTCCTCGAAGGTGACGCGTCGAGCGACGGGTTCGCCGGTGGGCGTGAGGTGCACGAGGCTGAGCAGCAGCGTCCGCAGCGATCGGCGCTCGGCGGGGGCGAGACTGTCGTACAGGCTTTTGCAGGACTCCGTGACCGATTTCCAGATGCCGCCGGTGGCCTGGTAGCCGGCCAGGGTCATCCTGGCGCCCGAGCGGTTCACCCAGGTCCGCTGCAGAGCATGCGCCAGGAGCGGCAGGGCCGCGGCCGGCCGCTCCTCGACGGATGTGTCCCCGTCCGGCCGTCGCAGGTCCGCCAGGATGCGGTCGACCAGGCCGGGCTCCAGATCCAGCCCGCCCCGCTCGGCGGGACCCTCGATGGCCTCCCTGAGCGCCGGGCCGTCCAGCGGGGCACAGTGCACCGGAGGGGTGGCGGAGAGGGCGGCGCGCAGTCCGGGGTCGGCGAGGCATTCGCCGTAGAAGTCGGCTCTGACGGCGAGCACGATCCGGGGACGCGCGTCGCCGGGCCCGGCCTGCTCGCCGTCGGCGCTGCCGGCCACCAGACGGAGGAAGTCCGCCCGCTCGCTCTTCGCAGCAGTGGTGAAGATCTCCTCGAACTGGTCGATCACCAGCACTCGGGGGACGGCGACCGTGGGGAGCCGGTCCTGCTCGCGGTCCACCCGCGCGTCCGCCTGCGGGGCGGGGAAGCGCCCGGCGGCCAGCTCCGCCAGCACCGTCTCCGGCGGCAGTCCCGTCGCCTCGGCCCATTGACTCGCCAAGGACCGCAGCGGTGTCCTGCCGGGCGACAACATCCGTAAGACGGGCCAGGCACGCGTCCGTCCCCTCGCGTGGTAGTGGTCCAGCCGTGCCAGCAGCCCGGCCCCGAGGAGGGAGGACTTGCCCGCGCCGGAGGCTCCCATGACGATGACGGGCCGGCGCTCCGCGTCCGGTGCCTCGACCGCATCGGTCAGCCGGTCCAGTTCACGGTCGCGGCCGAAGAACCAGGTGCTCTCCTTCGGCCCGAGCGGCCGCATGCCGAAGTAGGGGCACGGCAGCTCGGCCGGCGGGTCGGCGGCGGGCGGACCGGGAAACCGGTAGGCGCGGTTCGGCGCGACGACCAGTCCACCGAGGGATCCCTCGCTGGACACGTGGGGGCGGGTGCTGTCGTCGGACTTCTCTTCGATGCCGCGGTGGAGCCGTTCCAGGGTGAGCATCGGCGGCCCGGCCGGGTCGCCGTCACGCAGCAGGCTGATGAGCTTCCCCCCGAAGAGCGTGTGCCGTTGCCCCTCCGGAGCGAAGGACGGGGCGTAGGACGACGCCGAGGCGAGGAGGAAGCTGCCCGACGGGCGGACCCGGACGTAGGGGCCGGCGGCGCCCGGGCCGTGCGGCGCCTGAGAGATGCCGGAGAAGCAGCAGTCCAGGACGACGACGCTGCCGAAGGGCGCCTCCTCCAGCAGGCCCTTGACCGTCTCGTACGGGACCGCCGCGGCGACCCGCTGGGCGTCCATGGACCCGTGGGTCGCGAGGTACAGCTTGTCGCCCGGCCCCAGCAGCCCGTGCCCGACGTGGCAGAACAGCACCACGCCGTCGGCCTCCTCGCAGGCCCGGGTGACCGCCTCGACGACGACCTCCGGACCGGCGTCGGAGGGTATGCGCACGACATGCTCCGAGGGCATCCCGCAGAGTTCGTGGAGCAGTCGGGCCAGGTCGTCGAGGGTGGTGTCCACCCCGGGCAGGTCCGGCAGCCGCGAGCCCTTCCGGTGGTGCCCGGTGCCGACGAGCACGGCCCGGGCGCCGACGAGGCTGAGCCCGGATCCGGCCGGGTCCGGACGCACGTGCCCTGGGGCCGTCACAGGGCCGGTGTCCCGCCGTCCGTACCCGCTCCCGGACGGCGGGCGGGGTCGGTCGGCGTGGCGGCCGGCCGGTGCGCCGGGTCAGGCGCCCCGCCGGCGCCGGAGTCCGGAGCCCGGCGCTCGGGATCGGCGACCGCGGTATCCGGCAGCGATTCCAACTGGGCGGCGAGTTGGCCGGCGAGCGCCTCCACCTGGGCGGGGTCCATCGCGCGCACCTGGGTGGACGTCACGCTGATCTGGGTGCCGTCCGGCCGGGTCAGGGTCACCGACTGGTCGCCCTTCCGGCTCTGCACCCAGGCGATGACAGCGCCCGCCAGCACGCTCGCCACCCCACCCGGGGCCAACAGCGCGAGCAGGGCGTCCGCGGCCAGTCCCATCGTGCCCGGGGGAGGCGGCGCGGTGGCGTCCGCCCGTGTCACGCGGCCCCGCAGGCGAGGCTGTGCGGTGAGCCACCGCCGCAGGTCCTGCACGTCTGCGGTGCCTGTCGTCTCTACGGTGACGTGGGTCTCCACAGCCATTCCCTCACCCGGAGAAGGTGCCAACGTGTCACAAGATGATAGGCGCGACACGGTTGCCCTGACTGACCACTGACGAGACGTCACCTGAGAGACACCCGCCACACAACGGAACCCGGCACACGCTCAGGCGCACGGCACACCCATGCCCGTACTGTCGACCCATGGCAGGCACCCCGACGAACCCCCCGGCCTACGACCCGACGTCAGTCGACCGCTGGGCCCCGGAACCAGACAAGCGCCCCGGCCGCACCGCCTTCCAGCGCGACCGGGCCCGCGTCCTGCACAGCGCCGCCCTGAGAAGGCTCGCCGGCAAGACCCAAGTGGTGACGCCCGGCACGCTCGGCCCCGCCTGGGACGCCAGCCCCCGCACCCGCCTCACCCACTCCCTCGAATGCGCCCAGGTCGGCCGCGAACTGGGCGCCGCCCTCGGCTGCGACCCTGACCTCGTGGAAGCCGCCTGCCTCTCCCACGACCTCGGCCACCCGCCCTTCGGCCACAACGGCGAACAGGCCCTCAACGAGTTCGCGGCCGACTGCGGCGGCTTCGAGGGCAACGCCCAGTCCCTCAGACTCCTCACCCGCATCGAACCCAAACGGTTCACCCCGGAGGGCTCCGTCGGCCTCAACCTCACCCGCGCCGCCCTCGACGCCGCCACCAAGTACCCCTGGCCCCGCGGCGCCCACCCCACCGACCCGGCGTCGCACAAGTTCGGCGTCTACGAGGACGACCGCCCCGTCTTCGACTGGGTCCGCAAGGACGCCCCCGGCACCCGCACCTGCTTCGAGGCGCAGGTCATGGACTGGTCCGACGACGTCGCCTACTCGGTGCACGACGTGGAGGACGGCCTGCACGCCGGCCACATCGACCCGAACTGCCTGCACGCGGAGCCCGAACGCCAAGACGTCTTCCAGGTCGCCCGCGGCCGGTACGTCCCCGCCGACACCGACCCCGCCGAACTCGCCGAGGCCCTCGACCGGCTCCTCGCCCAGGAGTGGTGGCCGCACGGCTACGACGGCACCGCCGTCGCCCAGGCCCGGCTGAAGGACGCCACCAGCCAGCTCATCGGCCGCTTCTGCCTGGCCGCCGAGACCGCGACCCGCGCCGCCTACGGCACCGGCCGGCTCACCCGGTACGCCGCCGAACTGGTCGTCCCGCGCGCGACCCGCATGGAGTGCGCCGTCCTCAAGGCCGTCGCCGACCTGTACGTCATGCAGCGCGCCGAGCAGGAGCGGCTGCGCGCCGACCAGCGCGTCGTCGTCGCGGAACTGGCCGAGGCGCTCACCGCCCGCGCCCCGGACGGCCTGGACCCGCAGTTCCGCGCCCTGTTCGACCGGGCACCGGACGACCGCGCCCGCAAGCGGGTGATCGTCGACCAGATCGCCTCGCTCACGGACACCTCGGCCCGTTCGCTTCACGCCCGTCTGACGGGGCACGCATGAGACTGACGGGAAACGAGGGGTTCCAGCACGCCCGATGGTGACCCTCCGTGGCCTGATCGGGTCACTCCCTCTTCCCGCATCACGCTCCGTGCGGGACGCTCGCAAGTGGCGACACCCGCTGTTTTCCGGGGAGACACCCCCCGACCCCCCGTAGGAGGCATCAAGTGGTCGACGCGGATCAGACATTCGTCATCGTCGGAGGCGGACTGGCCGGCGCCAAGGCGGCCGAGACGCTCCGCGAGGAGGGCTTCACCGGCCGCGTGATACTGATCTGCGACGAACGGGACCACCCCTACGAGCGCCCGCCGCTGTCCAAGGGCTACCTCCTCGGCAAGGAGGAACGCGACAGCGTCTTCGTGCACGAGCCCGCCTGGTACGCGGCGCACGACATCGAGCTGCACCTCGGCCAGACCGTCGACGCGATCGACCGCACGGCCAGGACCGTCCGCTTCGGCGACGACGGCACGGTCGTCCGCTACGACAAGCTGCTCCTGGCGACCGGCGCCGAGCCCCGCCGCCTCGACATCCCGGGCACGGACCTGGCCGGCGTCCACCACCTGCGCCGCCTCGCCCACGCCGAGCGCCTCAGGCACGTCCTGACCCACCTCGGCCGGGACAACGGCCACCTCGTGATCGCGGGCGCCGGCTGGATCGGCCTGGAGGTCGCGGCGGCGGCCCGCGAGTACGGCGCGGAGGTCACCGTGGTCCACCGCGGGCCGACCCCGCTGCACTCCGTCCTCGGCCCCGAGCTGGGCCAGCTCTTCGCCGAGCTGCACCGCGACCACGGCGTCCGCTTCCACTTCGGGGCCCGGCTCACCGAGATCGTCGGCCAGGACGGCATGGTCCTCGCGGCCCGCACGGACGACGGCGAGGAGCATCCGGCGCACGACGTCCTCGCCGCGATCGGCGCGGCCCCGCGCACCCACCTCGCCGAGGCGGCCGGCCTGGAGGTCGCCGACCGCGCCCACGGCGGCGGCATCGTCGTCGACGAGCGGCTGCGCACCTCCGACCCGGACATCTACGCCACCGGCGACGTCGTCTCCTTCCCGCACGCCCTCTTCGACACGCGGCTGCGCGTGGAGCACTGGGCCAACGCCCTCAACGGCGGCCCGGCGGCGGCGCGCTCCATGCTGGGCCGCGACGTGACGTACGACCGCGTGCCCTACTTCTTCTCCGACCAGTACGACCTGGGCATGGAGTACTCCGGCTGGGCACCGCCGGGCAGCTACGACCAGGTGGTGATCCGGGGCGACGCGGGCAAGCGCGAGTTCATCGCGTTCTGGCTGAAGGACGGCCGGGTGCTGGCGGGCATGAACGTGAACGTGTGGGACGTCACAGACAAGATCCAGCGCCTGGTCCGTTCCCGGGCCCAGGTCGACACCGAGGCCCTCGCAGACCCGCACGTGCCGCTCGACAGCCTGGCCCCATAGCCGTCGGGAGCCGTCAGAGCTGTCAGTCCACCACCGTAGAATTCACGCGTGGCAGGACGGATCAACGACGAGGACGTGAAGGCGGTACGGGACGCGGTCCCGATCGACGCCGTGGTGTCCGAGTACCTCCAGCTGCGCAACGCGGGCGGCGGCAACCTCAAGGGTCTCTGCCCGTTCCACGACGAGAAGTCGCCCTCCTTCCAGGTCAGCCCCGCCAAGGGCCTGTTCCACTGCTTCGGCTGCCAGGAGGGCGGCGACACCATCACGTTCGTGATGAAGATCGACCACCTCACGTTCTCGGAGGCGGTCGAGCGCCTGGCCGGCCAGGCGGGCATCACCCTGCGCTACGAGGAGGGCGGCTACAACCCCTCACACCAGCGCGGCGAACGCATCCGCCTGGTCGAGGCCCACAAGATCGCCGCCGAGTGGTACGCGGAACAGCTCGCCACCAGCCCCGAGGCCGACACCGGCCGCGTCTTCCTCGCCGAGCGCGGCTTCGATCAGGCCGCCGCCGTCCACTTCGGCGTCGGCTACAGCCCCCAGGGCTGGGACCACCTCACGCGCTACCTGCGAGGCAAGGGCTTCACCGACAAGGAGCTCCTGCTCTCCGGCCTCTCCCAGGAGGGCCGCCGCGGCCCCATCGACCGCTTCCGCGGCCGCCTGATGTGGCCCATCCGCGACATCGGCGGCGACGTCGTCGGCTTCGGCGCCCGCAAGCTCTACGAGGCGGACAACGGCCCCAAGTACCTCAACACGCCCGAGACGGCGATCTACAAGAAGTCCCAGGTCCTCTACGGCATCGACCTGGCGAAGAAGGACATCGCCAAGGCGTCCCGCGCGGTCGTCGTCGAGGGCTACACGGACGTCATGGCCTGCCACCTCGCCGGTGTCACCACCGCCATCGCCACCTGCGGCACCGCCTTCGGCGGCGACCACATCAAGATCCTCCGCCGCCTCCTCATGGACAACGGCTCGGCCCGCGTCATCTTCACCTTCGACGGCGACGCCGCCGGCCAGAAGGCCGCCCTGCGCGCCTTCGAGGACGACCAGAAGTTCGCCGCCGAGACGTACATCGCCATCGCCCCCGACGGCATGGACCCCTGCGACCTGCGCCTCGCCAAGGGCGACGAGGCCGTCGCCGACCTGGTCGAACCCCGCACGCCACTCTTCGAGTTCGCCCTGCGCCAGATCGTGAGCCGCTACGACCTCGACACCCCGGCGGGCCGCGCCGCCGCGCTGGACGAGGCCGCCCCGATCGTCGCCCGCATCAAGAACAGCGGCGCCCAGCACGAGGTCGCCGTGCAGCTCGCCGGCATGCTCGGCATCCTCGACACGCAGTTCGTGGTCAAGCGCGTGGCCCAGCTGGCCCGCTGGGCCCGCGAACGCGGCGGCAAGTCCGGCCCCGGCCCCGAGCGGCACCGCCAGGGGCAGCAGTACGCCGGCCCGCCCCAGCAGACCGCCCCCCGCGGCCCGGCCCTCAACCTCCGCAACCCCGTCTACGCCACCGAACGCGAACTGCTCAAACTCGCCCTGCAGCGGCCCGAGCTGGTCTCCCCGGCCTTCGACGCGTACGGCGTCGACGAGTTCACGGCCCCGCCCTACGCCGCCGTACGCCAGGCCATCCTGGACGCGGGCGGCGCCGAACCGGGCGTCGCGGACCCGCAGGACTACCTGGTCAAGGTCCGCGAGGCCGCCCCGGACGACGCGGTCCGCGCGATGGTGACGGAGCTGGCCGTCGAGGCGATCATGCTGCACAAGGGCGTGAAGGGCGTCGACGAGACGTATGCCGGCGCCCAGTTGGTGACGGTCCGCCGCCGGGCTGTGGAGCGCCGCATCCGCGACATCACCGGCCAGCTCACCCGCCTCGGCACGAACGGCGACCCGGCCCAGCTGGCCGCCGTCCAGAACGAGCTGTGGGTCCTCCAGCAGTACGACCAGAACCTGCGGGAGCACGGCGCCGCCGCGCTCTGACGTCACCGCGCGGTCACGGACGGGAAGCAAAAAGTCATCGCACGCCCCTCGTGGCGACGATGTGTCTTACCCCACACTGGGTTGCGGTGCCTGAGTCCTCGGAGCGCGGCCGATCCGTCACCGACGGGTCCCAGATCCCCGCGGTTCCGCTCATCGCGTACGGGACGGAAAGCGGCGAGGCCGTCGACTCCGCCCCCGAAGTACCGCTGCCGCACCCCCTGGCAGCGATCATCCTGGAGGTCGCCCCCGTGCAGACCCAGACCCTCACCCAGACCGACGTCGGTGCCGCCCTCGGCGCCGACGGCACAGCCCCGGACGCGGAGGCCGACGCCCTGTCCGCGGTCCCGGCGCAGAACCGCGTCACGCACCACCCCGAGACGGAGCCGGAGGAGCCGCCCGCCGAGGCCGTCGAGGCCGCCGAGTCCGTCGAGGCGGCCGAGCCTCCCGAAGCCGTCGAACCGCCCCCGGCCCGCACCGAGACCGGCGGCCCCTCCTCGGACCTCTTCCGCCAGTACCTGCGGGAGATCGGCCGCATCCCCCTGCTGACCGCGGCCGAGGAGGTCGAACTCGCCCGCCGCGTCGAGGCCGGCCTGTTCGCCGAGGAGAAGCTGAGCAACACCCCCGACCTCGACAGCCAGTTGGCGCTGGACCTCGACCGCCTCGTGGTCATGGGCAGGATGGCCAAGCGCCGCCTCATCGAGGCCAACCTGCGCCTGGTCGTCTCCGTCGCCAAGCGCTACGTCGGCCGCGGCCTGACCATGCTCGACCTCGTCCAGGAGGGCAACCTCGGACTGATCCGCGCCGTCGAGAAGTTCGACTACGCCCGCGGCTACAAGTTCTCCACCTACGCCACCTGGTGGATCCGCCAGGCCATGTCCCGCGCCCTGGCCGACCAGGCCCGCACGATACGGGTTCCGGTGCACGTCGTGGAGCTCATCAACCGCGTCGTCCGCGTCCAGCGCCGGATGCTCCAGGAGCGGGGCTACGAGCCGACGCCCGAGGAGGTCGCCGCGCACCTGGACCTGCCGCCGGAGCGGGTCGGCGAGGTGCTGCGCCTCGCCCAGGAGCCGGTGTCGCTGCACGCGCCGGTCGGCGAGGAGGACGACGTCGCCCTCGGCGACCTCATCGAGGACGGCGACGCGACCTCTCCGGTGGAGTCGGCGGCGTTCCTGCTGCTCAGGGAGCACCTGGAGGCGGTCCTGTCCACCCTGGGGGAGCGTGAGCGGAAGGTGGTCCAGCTCCGCTACGGGCTGGCGGACGGCCGCCCCCGCACGCTGGAGGAGATCGGCCGCATCTTCGGCGTGACCAGGGAACGGATACGGCAGATCGAGTCCAAGACCCTGAACAAGCTGCGGGATCATGCCTTCGCGGACCAGCTGCGGGGTTATCTGGACTGATGCCGTCCGCGGGCCGGTGAGGGTTGGTCGCGCAGTTCCCCGCGCCCCTGAAGGGACGTCAGCCGCACGTACTCAAGGGGCGCGGGGAACTGCGCGATCCGCCCCCACCGGCCCGCAGCCGCCCCGCGACCCCACTCGGCACCCCCGTGACGCGACTCAGTCCACTTCCGCCACCGCCTGCGCAAACTGTGCCTGGTACAGCCGCGCATACGCCCCGCCGGCCGCCAGCAGCTCGCTGTGCGTGCCCTGCTCGACGATCGCCCCGTTCTCCATGACCAGGATCGCGTCGGCGTCCCGGATCGTGGAGAGCCGGTGCGCGATGACGAACGAGGTCCGCCCGTGCGCGAGTTTCGCCATGGCCTTCTGGATCAGCACCTCGGTCCGGGTGTCGACGGAACTCGTCGCCTCGTCCAGCACCAGGATCACCGGGTCGGACAGGAACGCCCGCGCGATGGTGATGAGCTGTTTCTCACCGGCGCTGACACCCGTGCCCTCGTCGTCGATCACCGTGTCGTACCCGTCCGGCAGCGTCCGGATGAACCGGTCCGCGTGCGCCGCCCGGGCCGCCTCCTCGATCTCCCCGCGGGTCACCTTCCGGGCCGCCCCGTACGCGATGTTCTCCGCGATCGTGCCGCCGAACAGCCAGGTGTCCTGCAGCACCATGCCGATGCCGGCCCGCAGCTCGTCCCGGGACATCCGCGCGATGTCGACGCCGTCGAGAGTGATGCGCCCGCCGGTGACCTCGTAGAACCGCATGAGCAGGTTGACCAGGGTCGTCTTGCCCGCGCCGGTCGGGCCGACGATGGCCACCGTCTGCCCGGGCTCGACCTTCAGCGACAGGCCCTCGATGAGCGGCTTGTCGGGGTCGTAGCGGAACGACACGTGCTCCAGCGCCACCTGCCCGCGCAGCTCCTCGGGCCGCACGCCCGGCACCGGGTCGGCACTCTGCTCCTCCGCGTCGAGCAGTTCGAAGACCCGCTCGGCGGAGGCGACACCCGACTGCACCAGGTTCGCCATGGACGCGACCTGCGTCAGCGGCATGGAGAACTGCCGCGAGTACTGGATGAACGCCTGCACATCACCGATGGACAGCGAACCCGAGGCGACCCGCAGCCCGCCGACGACCGCGACCAGCACGTAGTTCAGGTTCGACACGAACATCATCAGCGGCTGCATGATCCCGCTGTTGAACTGCGCCCGGAACCCCGCCTCGTACAGCGCGTCGTTCTGCTCGGCGAACTGCTGCGCCGACTCCTCCTGCCGCCCGAACACCTTCACCAGGGTGTGCCCGGTGTACATCTCCTCGATGTGCGCGTTCAGCTTGCCCGTGGAGCGCCACTGCTGCACGAAGTGCGGCTGCGACCGCTTGCCCACGCGCGTGGCCACCACGTACGACAGCGGCACGGTCACCAGCGCGACCAGCGCCAGGATCCAGGAGACGTAGAACATCATCGCGAGGACGCCGATGATGGTCAGCACCGAGTTGATGAGCTGCCCCATCGACTGCTGCAGCGTCTGCCCGATGTTGTCGATGTCGTTCGTCGCCCGGGACAGCACCTCGCCGCGCTGCCGCTTGTCGAAGTAGGACAGCGGCAGCCGCGACAGCTTCGTCTGCACGTCCTCGCGCATCCGGAACATGGTGCGGTTCACCGCCCGGTTCACCAGCCGCGTCGCCACCGCCATCAGCAGCCCGGCCACCGTGAACACGCCCAGCGCGAGCAGCAGCACATGCCCGACGGTGGTGAAGTCGATGCCCTCGCCGGGGGTGAAGTCGGTGCTGCGGAGCATGTCGGCGACGTCACCGTCCCCGCGCTGCCGCATCTCCTCCAGGACCTGCTCCTTGGACGCCCCCTCGGGCATGCCCCGCCCGACGATGCCCGCGAAGACCAGGTCGGTGGCCTTGCCGAGGATCTTCGGCCCGACGACGTTGAGACCGACGCTGAGCACCACGCACAGCAGCAGCGCGTAGATGGTGATCCGCTCCGGCCGGAACCGCGCGACGAGCCGTTTGCCCGACCCCTTGAAGTCCAGCGAGCGCTGGTCGGGGCCGCCCCCGGCCATCATCCGCCCCATGGGCCCGGCCATCAGGCGGCCTCCGCTTCCGTGAGCTGGGAGAGCACGATCTCCCGGTAGGTCTCGTTGTCCGCCATCAGCTCGTGGTGCCGCCCGGTGCCGACGACGCGGCCCTCGTCGAGGACGACGATCCGGTCGGCGTCCCGGATGGTGGCCACCCGCTGGGCGACGATCACCACGGTCGCCTCGGCGGTCTCCTGCGCGAGCGCCGCCCGCAGGGCCGCGTCGGTGGCGTAGTCGAGCGCGGAGAAGGAGTCGTCGAAGAGGTAGATCTCCGGGCGCTGCACCAGCGTCCGGGCGATCGCGAGCCGCTGCCGCTGCCCGCCGGAGACGTTCGTCCCGCCCTGCGCGACGGGCGCGTCGAGCCCGCCCTCCAGCCCCTCGACGAACTCCTTGGCCTGCGCCACCTCCAGCGCGTGCCACAGCTCCTCGTCGGTGGCGTCCGGGTTGCCGTACCGCAGGTTGGTCGCCACCGTCCCCGCGAAGAGGTACGGCTTCTGCGGCACCAGCCCGACGGTCCGCGCCAGCAACCGCGGATCGATCTCCGCCACCTCGACCCCGTCGACGAGCACCTGCCCCTCCGTCGCGTCGAACAGCCGGGGCACCAGCCCGAGCAGGGTCGACTTGCCGCTGCCGGTCGAGCCGATCACAGCGGTGGTCTCACCCGGCCGGGCCACCAGGTCCACGGCCCGCAGCACCGGCTCCTCGGCACCCGGATAGCGGAAACCGGCCCCGCGGATCTGCAGATGCCCGTGCCGGCGCAGCTCCCGCACCGGTGCCGACGGCGGCACGACGCTCGACGAGGTGTCCAGCACCTCCTGGATGCGCTCGGCGCACACCTCCGCGCGCGGCACCATCATGAACATGAAGGTGGCCATCATCACGGACATCACGATCTGCATCAGATAGGCGAGAAACGCCGTCAGGTCACCGATCTGCATCCCGCCGCTGTCGATCCGGTGCGCCCCGAACCACACCACGGCGATCGACGACAGGTTCACCACCGTCATGACGATCGGGAACATCAGCGCGAGCAGGTTGCCGGTGCCCAGCGCGAAGTCGGTGAGATCGGTGTTGGCCTTCCGGAAGCGCTGCTGCTCGTACTCGTCCCGCACGAAGGCCCGGATGACCCGGTTGCCGGTGATCTGCTCGCGCAGCACCCGGTTCACCGCGTCCAGCCGCTCCTGCATCGACCGGAACAACGGCCGCAGCCGCCGCACGATCAGCGTCACGCAGATCCCCAGCACCGGCACGACCGCCACCAGCACCCCGGACAGCGGCACGTCGAGACCCAGCGCCAGCACGATGCCGCCCACGCACATGATCGGCGCCGACACCACCAGCGTGAACGTCATCAGCGCCAGCATCTGCACCTGCTGGACGTCGTTCGTCGTCCGGGTGATCAGCGACGGCGCCCCGAAGTGACCGACCTCACGCGCGGAGAACGACTGCACCCGGTCGAACACGGCAGCGCGCACATCCCGCCCGAGCGCCGACGCCGTACGGGCGCCGTAGTACACGGCCCCGACGTTGCACACGACCTGCACCAGGGAGATGGCGATCATCAGGCCGCCGTAGCCCATGATGTAGCCGGTGTCGCCGTTGACGACACCCTGGTCGATGATGTCCGCGTTCAGCGTGGGCAGGTAGAGCGTGGCGCAGGTCTGCAGGAACTGCAGCAGCACCAGCAGGGCGATGGGTCTCTTGTACGGCCGGAGATGGGATCGCAGAAGTCGTATGAGCACGCTGCTTCTCTCGGAGTGGGCGAGGGGGCGGTTGGTTGCCCTTGGCCCCTATCGTCGAACACTCCACCGGCGTTACCTCAACCCAATTAACCCAACAGGCGGTCAGAACGCTCCGGGGTGGGTCTGCTCCCGCACCGCCACGAACTGCTGCCGCACCGCCTGCCCCACCGCCAGTTCCTCCCCGGGCTCCAGCACCTGAGCGACCGCGCCCTGCCACAGTGGCGGCATCCGCGTGTCGAGCGTGCCCTGCGACACCCCCAGCGCCCAGGCCGCCTGCCGGGCGGCGCCGATCGCCGCGTAGTCCGCGGGCTGCGGCACCACGACCTGTGTCCCGAACAGCGAGGGCGCCGCGGCCTGCACGGCGGGCAGCTCGGCGGCCGGACCGAGCAGGAACACCCGGCGCACCTCCACACCCCGGGCGCGCAGCACGTCCAGCGCGTCCGCGAGCCCGCACAGCATGCCCTCGAACGCCGCCCGGGCCAGATGCTCCGGCTTCATCGACTCCCGCCTGAGCCCCGCCAGGGTCCCGGCGGTGTGCGGCAGGTTCGGCGTCCGCTCGCCCTCCAGATAGGGCAGCAGCACCAGCCCGTGCGACCCGGGCGTCGACTTCATCGCCAGGTCGGACAGGCTCTCCAGGTCCGGCATCCCCAGCAGTTCGGCGGCCCCGCGCAGGGTCCGCACGGCGTTCAGCGTGGTGACGACGGGCAGGTGCATGCCGGTCGCGTCGGCGAGCGCGGTGATCATGCCCGAGCCGTCGACGAGCGCCTCGGGGTGCACGGCCATCACGGACCCGGACGCACCCAGCGACACGACCGCGTCACCGAGGCCGATGCCCAGCCCGAACGCCGCGGCCATGGTCTCGCCCGTCCCGACGGAGATCAGCAGCCCCTCCGGCGTCGTACCGGCGGCGTCCGCCGGGCCGATCACCTCCGGCAGCATCACCTGGTGCCCGAGCGCCAGCTCGACCAGGTCGGGCCGGTAGGCGCCGGTCGCCGCCGACCAGTACCCGGTCCCGGACGCCCCGCCCCGGTCGGTCGTTCTCCTGACCGGCCGGCCCAGCAACTGCCACACCAGCCAGTCGTGCGCCTGCAGCAGGATCGCGGTGCGCTGCGCGTTCTCCGGCTCGGTCCGCGCCAGCCAGCGCAGCTTCGTCACCGGCTGCGCGGCCTGCGGGACACACCCCACGGCCTGCGCCCACGCCTCGCGCCCCCCGAGCGCGTCGACCAGGTCGGCGGCGGCGACCTGCGTGCGCTTGTCGTTGCCGACCATCGCCGGGCGCACGGTGTTGCCCTGCGCGTCCAGCGGCACGACGGCGTTCTGCTGCGCGGAGACGCCGATCGCCTGCACGCCCTCCAGCAGCCCGCCGCCCGCGGCCTCGCCCAGGGACAGCAGCCAGGCCTGCGGGTCGACGTCGGACGGCCGGCCGCCGCCCTCGGGGCTCTCCACCGGATGCGGTGCATATCCCTGCCTGAGCACGGCTCCGGTGTCCGTGTCACAGACGACGATACGAGTGAAATCGGGTGAACTGTCCAACCCGGCGACTATCCCCATGGCCAAAATTCTGCCGTACCGCTGCACTGGCTCGGGCCGTGGGCGCCGTAGGGGTGCATGCCGGGTTTCGGGTGCGGGTGCTTCGTGGCTGGTCGCGCAGTTCCCCGTGCCCCTGAGCAGATGACCGTGTCCGGCACCACAGCCGAACTGTTACGTATTGCTCGTACCCCAGTCGTCCTCACCGCCGTTGTGGGTGGCCCGCTCCCGGAGGTGGCGGACGCGGTCGGCGACCGAGTCCGGGACGCGGTCGCCGACCTTGTCGCTGACCACGTGGTAGGCCTTGCCCGCGATCTCGCGGCCCTGCTGGGCCGCGGACTCCGCGGTGTTGCGGACGGCGGGGTTCTGTGCGAACTGCCGTGCCGACTTCTTCAGCTGCTCGTAGCGCTCGCGTCCGGCCCTCGTGCCCAGCACGTAACCCAGGACGACTCCGGCGACGAACGTGAGCCGGTAACGCATGGCGGCCACCCTTCCCTTGCGTAGGTCTCCGGTGCGGCGTCGGCGCCGGGGAGTACCGATTGGCGAAGCACCCCCCTGCTTGCGCTAATGTATGTGTCGCAGCGAGCGCGCGCCCCCTGGCGAATACCCAGGTAGGTACGTTCGATGCAACGAGACCTTCCTCGGTAGCTCAATTGGCAGAGCAGCCGGCTGTTAACCGGCAGGTTACTGGTTCGAGTCCAGTCCGGGGAGCTCGGTCCTCCGTAGCTCAATTGGCAGAGCAGCCGGCTGTTAACCGGCAGGTTACTGGTTCGAGTCCAGTCGGGGGAGCATGGTGAACGAGGACCCCTCAGGGGTCCTTTTTCATGTCCGGTGGAACCGTCCGGCCCGCGGCGGAGTCATCAAGGTCACGAGCGCAGTGGTCGAGCCGACCATCCGAAGCAGGAGATCGTATGAGCGGCTATGCTGCGGCAGACGGCGCGCACACTTGTACGCGACACGCCGCTATGGGGCGGTAGCTCAGCCGGTTAGAGCAGCGGACTCATAATCCGTCGGCCGTGGGTTCGAGTCCCACCCGCCCCACCACTCGCTACGCGAGGAGAATCGATCTGGCCAGCGACTATGCGGGCTGGATAGCGAGTTGAGGGACGCTCGTAGAGCGTCTACATACGTGTTTTCATGATCCGCAGGACAGATTCGGGACGCCGATTACGGTCAAGTCGGCCATAGGTCCCATGGGGTGATTCGTGCCGGGGTGCAGCAGGCCCCACTGGTGAGCGGTCTTTTGGTATCGGTCGTCGCATGCAATGTTGGCGATGTATCTTGGATGCATACATTGCGTATGTTGGAGGTGTCCCCGGTGTCCGTCACTCAGATTGATCTCGACGACGAGGCGCTGGCCGAGGCCATGCGGCTCATGGGTGCCACGACGAAGAAGGAGACCGTCAACGCGGCGCTTCGGGACTACGTGGCGCGGATCAAGAGGCTCGAGGCCGCGGAGAAGCTGGCCGCGCGAGGTGAGCGCGGCGAGTTCGAGCAGGCCGCGGCGGCGCATGAAGCCGAGAAGCGTGCGCGGCGCGAGGCCTTCGAGTGATCACGTATCTGGTGGACACCTCGGCTCTGTGGCATCTGTTCCGTACCCCAGGTGCGCTGCGCCCCTGGGAGGGACACATCGCCGCCGGGGTGTTCCACATCTGCGAGCCGACACGTGCCGAATTCCTCTACTCGGCGACCAGCCCGTCTCACCGAGATGAGCTGGCCGAGGAACTGGACGCGCTCTGTCTGCTCTCTCCGGTTCCAAAGAACGCCTGGCGGTGGGTCGACACCGCCCAGTACAAACTGACCCAGAGGGGCCAGCATCGGGCGGCGGGAGCGATCGACCTGTTGGTGTGTGCGACAGCTGTCCACCATGGGCACACCGTCCTCCACGTGGACAATGACTTCGCGACGGTGGCCGGAGTCCTCAAGGAAGTTCAGCAGCGAGACGCACGAGCCTGATCTCCGGAGGCAGGAACACGTCTGTCGGCTTCTGACCTCGGTGATTTGACGTCTCCGGGGCGCATCACTACGACCTGTCCCCGCATGCGCGAGGCCTACGTGTGCAGGTCGTCCAACGTCGTGGCGACGTAGGAGTCATCCCCGCGTACGCGGGGCCGAAGGTCAGAATGGAAGCGCACACGGACATCTCACCCGCCCACGTCATCGCTGGTGCGCCGAAGTCCCCCTGCTCGATGGGGTGCTCAGTCGTCGCACGCGACCACACATGTTGACTGCCGGGTCTGCTCCGGTTTCCAAAGAGCTGCCGATCCACAGTTGAATGCCGGTGTGGCACGGAAAGTGGTGGGATTCGGCGAGGGCGATCTGAAGGCGCTGGCCGGGGCTCGGTCCTTCGAGCGCGGGCTGGGGTATCTGGACGCGGTGAGTGGTCTGGACGTGGGAGAGGGCTCGGTCACCGCCGTGGTGCACGGTACGGATGTCTACGAGGTGGAGCTCACGCTCGACGGGGGTGACGGGATCTCGGGATGGTGCGGTTGTCCGTACGGGCAGGAGGGCAACTTCTGCAAGCACTGTGTGGCGGTCGGGTTGGCCGTGTTGCGGCGGGCGAAGACGATTCCGCAGCAGTGGGCCGCGGCGCGGGCACGGTCCTCCGGCTTGGAAGCGTGGCTTTCAGGGCTGTCACGCGACCAACTCCTGGTGCTGGTGCGGGAGCAGGTCGCCGAGGACCGGGAACTGCGCCGACGTTTGGAGCTGCGGGCAGCCGCTGCTCGCACCGACCTCGGTACGGTCCGGGATCGGATCATCGCGCTGATCGATCCGCGGCCGTTCGCCCGGTACGGGTACATCGAGTACGCGGATGCTTCCGGGTATGGACGACAGGTGGCCGAGGCGGCGAGTGCCCTGCGTGCCTTGACCGCCGACGGGGAGGCCGCGCAGGCGGTCGCTCTGGCCGAGGAGGCGCTCCGGGTGCTGGGAGAGACGTACGGGGAGATCGACGACTCGGACGGCCTGGTCGGGGAGGCCGTCGCGGCAGTGGCGGAGGTCCATCTGGAGGCCTGCGGGGTCGCACGCCCCGATCCGGAGCGGCTGGCGGAGTGGCTGGTAGGACGTCTGCTCGCCGACGACAGCGATGTGACGGACCTGGATCCGCTCGACTATGCCGACGTGCTGGGGCCGAGCGGACTGGCCCGCATTCGGCAGCTGGCGGCCGAGGCACTCAGGCGCAGGCCATCCGGCTGGGCGGAGAGGTATCTGATGGAGCGTCTGATCAAGGCAGAGGGTAACGTCGACGCGTTGGTCGCTCTGCATGCGCAGGACCTCGGCCCGACCGGTGCAACCCATCTGCTCATCGCCGAGGAGGTGGAATCGGCGGGACGTGCGGACGAGGCGCTTGCCTGGGCGGAGCGCGGGCTCCGGGCCTGCGCCGCCGAGACGTACATCGACGGCCGTCTGGTCGACTACGTGTGCGCGCGGTACGCGCAGACGGGGCGGGCGGCCGACGCGGTCGCGGTGCGCCGGGACCGGTTCCGTCTCGAGCGGTCCCTGGCCGCCTACCGGCAGTTGCGCTCCGTCGCCGGGGCGGCGGACTGCTGGGAGGCCGAGCGCGCGGCGGCGCTGGCTACCTTGGAGGAGGAGGCCCGTCGTGAGCGCGGCGGCCGGTACGGCGGGCCCGTACTGATCGACGCGTTGCTCGATGACGGCGACCTGGACGCCGCCTGGCGGGAGGCCGCCGGCCGCGCCGACGACCGGCAGTGGGCGCAGCTCGCCGATCAGTCGCGCGAGACGCGCCCGGCCGAGGCGCTCGGCGTGTACCTGCGGCTGATCGAGCGGTCGAAGGAGCCGACGGGTGACCGCGCCTACGAGCACCTGGCACGGCTGCTCCAGGCTGCCCGTGACTGCCATCGCGCGCTGGGGACCGAGGACGCGTTCACTCTCTTTCTCACCGACCTGCGGATGGAACTGAAACGCAGGCGGAAACTGATGAGCGTCCTCGACCGGCACGGACTGTGAAGGTGGGCGGGCCCGGCGGCCGCTCGTCCGCGTGCCGGACGGCGCCTGACGGTCCTGAGTCCGGTCAGTTCCTGAGATCGATCCTCCGTACGGGCTGTCCGGTCGCACGGGCGATCGTCTCGAAGTCGCGGTCGTAGTGGAGCAGGGTCAGCCCCGCCTCTTCAGCGGCGGCGGCGACGAGCAGGTCGACAGGGCCCGCACTGCGGTGCTCGCCCTTGGTGGTGAGCAGTTCCTGGACGACGCGTGCGCGTCGGTAGATGCCGTCGGGCATGGGGCACCACGTGTAGTGGGCATCCAGTGCGCGCTTCACACGCTCCCGGTCCGCCGCCGAGCGGGCTGAGTAGAGGACTTCCAGTTCGGTGATGTCACACAGGGCGACGAGTCCCGCGGCGATCCTGTCGTCCCACTCGGCCGTGGTCCGTCCGAGCAGGACGCGGGCGAGGGCGGAGGTGTCGATCAGGTAGTCGGCGACAGTCACCCATCTGCTCCCGCGTCGTGGACACCGTCCTGCCCGCCGGTGGGCCGGTACTTGCTCTTGTCGAGGAGGATGTCCATGTCGAGGGCGCCTTCGGCGACCAGTTCGCGGGCCTCTCCGAGAGCGCGCAGTCGTCGGTAGCGGGCGGTGATCTCCCGCAGGGCAGTGTTGATGGTGTCGCGCTTGGTCGTGGTGCCGAGCTCCCTGGCTGCGGCCTCCAGCGCTTCGTCGTCGAGATCGATCACGGTGCGGCTCATAGCGACCCCCTTGTATATCCGGAGTTATATATCAATATACATGCTCGCATGTGCCTAGCGGAGGGGTCCCGCCCCGCCGGAGGGCTGGCGGGAGGGCTCTCCGGGGACCGCCAGGGGACACGCAGGGGACGGAAGGGCCGAAGGGTCAGGAAGGCAAGATCAGAAAAGGACTCATAATCCGTCGGCCGTGGGGTCGAGTCCCACCTGCTGCCCCACTGCGCAGGTCCATGACCTGCGTGAATGTCTCGTCATGCCTGGTGGGCGGGCGAGTCGGCCCCTTGGGTGGCGGCCCAGGACGCCAGGACGCGGAGGGCCTCCTCCGAGGGGGAGCCGGGTTCGGCGGTGTAGACGGTGAGGGTGAGGCCGGGTTCCGCGGCCATCTCCATGGCCTCGTAGGCGACGGTGAGTCCGCCGACGGCCGAGTGGTGGAAGCGCTTCGTGCCGGTGCCGTGGTGGCGGACGTTGTGGGCTCCCCAGCGCGTGCGGAACTCGTCGCTGCGGGTGGACAGTTCACCGACGAGGTCGTGCAGGTCCTTGTCGTGGGGGTTGCGGCCCGCCTCGGTGCGCAGGATGGCGACGGCGATGTCGGCGGCCCGGTCCCAGTCGGGGTAGAAGCGGCGTGAGGCGGGGTCGAGGAAGTTGAAGCGGGCGAGGTTCGCCTGGTTCCTCGGTGTGGCGTAGACATCGCTGTAGAAGGCGCGGGCGAGCTGGTTGGCGGCCAGGATGTCCATGCGGCCGTTGCGCACGAAGGCCGGTCCGGTGGTGATCGCGTCCAGGGTCCACCGCAGACTGCGGTGCGCGGTCCACTGCCGGGTGGAGCGGCGCCGGGGGCGCGTGAGAGCGTCGGTGCCGTCGGCGGCCTGCGCCAGGTGGAGGAGGTGGGCGCGTTCCGCGTCGTCGAGCCGGAGGGCGCGGGCGACGGCTTCGAGGACGGCCGGGGAGACGCCGGCCAGGTTGCCGCGCTCCAGCTTCGCGTAGTACTCGACGCTCATGTCGGCGAGGGCCGCGACCTCGCTCCTGCGCAGGCCGGGAACGCGCCTGCGGCTCCCGGCGGGCAGGCCGGCCAGCTCCGGAGTGATCTTCGCTCGCCGCGAGGTGAGGAACTCGCGGACCTCTTCACGGTTGTCCACCCCTCGACGGTACGGCGTGCCCGCCGTGGGACGGGTGTACTGCCGGTACACCCCTCGACGGTGACTGGTTGCGCGCGGGCGGAGGGCGTTGCCTGGAGGGCGTGGTGCTTTTCGCCCGGCCGTGCTCGCGGACCGCCCCCGGCCGTGCTCGCGGACCGGGTGAGGCGCGTGACGCTCACGACGAAGGAAAGACAGACCTTGCAGATCACCCGCAGCTCGATCGACACCGTCAAGGGCCCGGCCGACTGGTTCACCGGCGACGTCTACATCGACGCCGTCGCGGCGGCGCCCGCCCCGTCCCGGGTCAGCGCGGCCCTGGTGCACTTCATGCCCGGAGCGCGCACCCACTGGCACCGCCACCCGCTGGGCCAGACCGTCTTCGTCACCGAGGGGGTCGGGCTGTGCCAGCGCCGGGGCGGGCCGGTCGAGGTCATCCGGCCCGGCGACCGCGTTCTGTTCGAGGCCGACGAGGAGCACTGGCACGGCGCCGCGCCGAACCGGCTGATGGTGCACCTGGCCATCAACGAGGGCGACGCCGACCACGACGTCGTGCACTGGCTGACCCCCGTCACCGACGAGGAGTACGCCGCGGCACCGGCCACCGACTGACCGGCCGCTCCGGCCCGCGCCCACCCCGCAACACCCAGGAGGCACAGATGAACCCCAGCTACGACTTCGGCGGGCAGGTCGCCTTCGTCACCGGCGCCGGCTCCGGCATGGGCCTGGCCACCGCCCGGGCCTTCGCCCGGTCCGGCGCCGCCGTCGCCCTGACCGACGTCGACGGCACCGCCCTGAACACGGTCGCGGAGCAGCTCGTCGGCGACGGTCACCAGGTACTCGCCCTGACCTGCGACGTCAGCGACGAGGACCAGGTCGCGGCCGCCGTCGACCGCACGGTCGAGACCTTCGGCCGCCTCGACATGGCCTACAACAACGCCGGCATCCAGATTCCGCCCGTCGACGCCGCGGAGGAGAGCGCCGAGCAGTTCGACCGCGTCCATGCCGTCAACCTGCGCGGGGTCTGGACCTGCATGAAGCACGAACTGCGGCACATGCGCGCCCGGGGCAGTGGCGCGATCGTCAACTGCTCCTCCCTCGGCGGCCTCGTCGGCCTCCCCGGCCGCGCCTCCTACCACGCCACCAAGCACGGCGTGATCGGCCTGACCGGCAGTGCCGCCCTCGAGTACGCCCCGCGCGGCATCCGCGTCAACGCCGTATGCCCCGGCACCATCGACACGCCCATGGTCAGCGACATGATCGCCAGGGAGGAACTCGACCGGGCCGAGGCCGAAGCCAATCAGCCCATCAACCGGCTGGGCACCGCGGAGGAGATCGCCGAGGCCCTCCTGTGGCTGTGCAGCCCCGGGGCCGCCTTCGTCGTCGGCGTCGCGCTCCCGGTCGACGGCGGCTACGTCGCGCAGTGAGCGGTCCGCTCAGACGTCCTCGAAGACGGGGAAGCGAGCCGGCTGGGCGATGCCCGCCTGCTTCAGCTGCTCGACCGTGGACTCCAGGCCGCTGAGACGCGACTCCAGCGCGGGCCCGGAGACGCGGTGGTGATGGTGGTCCTCCGGGCCGCTCCACGGCGGGTCGAAGCTCCACGGGACCGGACCCGTCAGCTCGTTGGCGGCCATCCAGTCGTCGATCCGGGCGTCCACCCAGCCGTGCAGCTTCCAGAAGACCGGGTTCACATGCGCCGAGTAGGTGTCGGCGAGCCAGTCGTACTCGGAGTCGTCCCAGCGGGGATCGACGCTGAAGACGTCCCCGCCGGGCCGGTAGGCGGGCATTTCGGCGGCCCAGCGCAGATGCATCCGGTTGTGGATGCCGAACTCGATCCGGGCGCCGAGGCGGCGGAGCGTCATCTGGCGCAGCCTGGCCGGGTCGGTGAACTCCGCCTCCCAGGCGCGGATCTGATCGAACGAAGCCTGGGTCTTGGCACTCCGGATGGCGTCGGAGGTCGCGGCGTCGTCCGGGATGTCGAAGGCGGGCGGGACCGGGTACGCGGTGTCATCGGGAGCGGGGACCGTCGGCCACCCCTCCACCCGGGGGTGCTGCGGGTCACCCACCTCCGCGAGGATCTCGTCGACCGAGGCGATCATCTCGCGGTGCATGTACAGGAAGTCCTCGCCCGAGCCGTTGTCGCGCTCGACGGACCGGACGCCGGTGACAGGGTGCGGCGCCGTCAGGGAGGGGCGCGGCGGATCCCAGCCGTGGTCGCGGAAGACCGCCTTCTCCTGCGGGGTGAGGACCGCCCAGGAGTCGCGTGCGGTGTGCCACAGCATGTGGTGCAGGCGCATGGCCCGCGCGGCCATGGCGTCGATCACGGGCTTGGGGAAGGCGTTCATGTCACTCCACCGTTCTCTTGCGCTCTGTTTCCACTGTGACGTAGGACACCTAGTGGTGCATCCGGGTGCAGAGCCGGGCCGGGTGGAGCGGTGCCGTGGCGGCGTTGGCGGTGGGTGTACGCGGTGACCGCCCGCCACAGGTCGCGGCGGTCGGTGTCGGGCCAGAGGCCCGGGGTGAAGTGCAGCTCGGCGTAGGCCGTGTGCCAGGGCAGGAAGTTGGAGGTGCGCTGCTCGTTGCCGGTGCGCCAGAGCAGGTCCACGTCCGGCAGGTCCGGCTGGGGCAGGTGGCGCGCGAAGTCGTCCTCCGTGATCAGGTCGGGGTCCAGGTGGCCGCTGCGGGTCCGGCGGGCCAGGGCGGCGGCGGTGCGGGTGAGTTCGTCCCGGCCGCCGTAGTCGATGCACATCGTCAGGGTCAGGCCGGTGCGGGTGCGGGTGGTGCGCTCCCGGAGGTGGAGGAGGTCGACCAGGTCGGGAGGCAGGCGGCCGGCGCGGCCGTGCCAGCGCAGGCGGACGTCGAGATCACGGAAGGGATCGTCGTCCAGTTCGCGGCGCAGGACGTCGAGGAGCGCGTCGACCTCCTCGGTGTCGCGGCTCCAGTTCTCGGTGGAGAAGGTGTAGAGGGTCAGGTGCCGCAGGCCCAGCTCCAGCGCGCCGTGGACCACCTCGCGGGCGGCGGTGGCGCCGGCGCGGTGGCCCTCGTGCCGGGGCAGGCCGCGCTGCTGGGCCCAGCGCCCGTTGCCGTCCATGATCACGGCGACGTGGTGGGGGAGCCGGCCGGGCGGGATCCGCGGGGGGCGTTGGCCGCTGGGGTGGGGCGGCGGGAGGCGGAGGACGGCAGTGGGTGCGGGACGGGCGGCCGCGGGGGGCCGGTGCGGGCCGGGCCGCTGCGGTGGCGGCACCGTGAGCGGGGTCAGGCTCCAGGCCAGGGCGGCGCGGGCCCGGGCCGGGGCGAGGATGCGGGTCCGGATGCGGAGCGAGGGCCGGGGCCGGGCGCGCAGGAGGGCGGGACCGGCGGAGTCGACGGCGTCGAGCTGGGCGCGCAGCAGGGCGGCCATCGTCTGCAGCACGGTGGCGGGGCCGGGGTGCATGCCGCGGACGAGGGAGTCCTGGGTCACCCACCGGCGGGCCAGTCCGGTCAGGTCCGTGACCAGGGCGGCCACGGCGGGACTCCAGCGGCGGCGCACCAGGTCGTCCGCCGACCCGGGGTGCCGGTCGAGCGCCTCCTCGGGCAGGAGGAGGTCGCCCTGGGCGAGGTCGGCGGACAGGTCGCTGAGGATGTCGGTGAGCCGGACGCCGTCGAGGAACTCCTCGTAGCTCTCCCGCGTGTCCAGGCGCAGCGCCACGGGAACGCCGGAGCGGTCGAAGACGGTGCGGACCTGGCCGAACCAGGGCAGCAGGTTGTCCCGGCCCCAGGCGCGCCACGCGGTCCAGTCGCCGAAGCGCCGGCCGTCGGTGTCGTCCCGGACCTGGGTCATGGCGTCGTGCAGTTCGGACAGGTCCAGGCGCCAGCGGGTCGCCGTGTCCACCAGGGCGCGGCGGACCGGGTCCGGGCTCGTCCCGGTGGGCAGTTCGCGGTGCAGGGCGGTGATCCAGGCCTCGACCCGGGCGGCCCGCTCGGCAGCCGGCGCGGTGCGGTCGTCGCCCAGGTCGTCGAGGGCGTTGGCCGCCGCCCACAGGGCGTGCAGCGCCGGGCGCAGGGGCGCGGGCACCAGCTGGATCAGCGCGTACTCCGCCGGGTCCTCGGCTCTGGTCCGGCGCCGGCACAGGCGGTAGGCCGCCCGCAGTGCCGGGTCGTCGCCGGTGACCGGCGGTGCGGAGGGCTCGCGTCCGTCTGCCGGTGCTGCGGTCGCGGGAGGCACATCGCTCACACCGAGGACGGTACGTCCTGGGCGTGCGGCGGCGTGCCTGTCTCCGACGCCGTGTCGTCCCGGTCTTCGACGCGGTGTCGTCCCTGTCTAAGACGCCGTGTCGTCGTCCTCCGTGTCGCTCTCGTCCTGGTCGCCCTCCGCCTGGGACGGGGTGGGCCGGGGAGTGGTGTCCTGCTCGTCGTCGCGGTCGCCCTCGGCCTGGGACGGGGTCTGCTCGCTCATGGCGGTGCCTCCTGAGGTCGCTGTCGTCGGTTGAGTACCCCCCTGGGCCGCGCCGCACCACGGCGGGCGAGCGCCCGGCCCTGCGCGCGGTACCACTGGCCGGCCAGCAGCACGGCCAGGGCGATCTCCACCACGTCACCGCCGTAGTACATGACCTGCGACGCGAGGTGCAGGTCGGAGGGGGTGGGGGTGGTGCCGGGCGGGGGTGTGGCCCACAGGCCCTTGGCGAGGACGGCGTGGGCCGCGGCGGCCGCCAGCAGGGTGCCGGCCCGCAGCGGGAGGCCCGGCCGGTGGCGGATCGGGTCCACGGCCAGCAGGGCGAAGGTGAACAGCGTCCCGGCCGCGAACAGGTGGACGTACAGCAGGGGGTGGTGGTGGAGGGCGGGAGACAGGGGAGCGCGGTACAGGAGCCACAGGCCGCCGACGTCCAGCGCGGCGGCGACGGGCGGGAAGACCAGGGCCGTGACGGGGCGGGAGCGGGTCAGGGCGACCAGGGCGCGGCGGCCGGGTGCGGGCAGGGTGCGCAGGGCCAGCGTCACGGGGCGGGCGAGGACGACCGGCAGCGGGGCCGCCATACCGGCCGTCAGATGGGCGGCCATGTGCGCGGTGAACGGCGGCAGCCACGCCTGCCACGGCACGGCGAACGCGGCCACGAGCAGGCCGCCGCCCAGCCAGAACCCCGCGTCCCGCCGCACGGGCCAGCGGTCGCCGCGGTGCCGCAGCCGGGCGGCGGCCGCCGTGTAGAGCAGACAGCACAGGAGCACGACGACGGGCAGGGCGCCCGGGGTCGTCACCGCGGCCCCCCGCGCCCGGCGCGCCGGGCCCGGCGCCACAGCAGCAGGCCGGCCACCAGGAACAGGGCCGCGACGACGTTCCACGTCCAGTCGTACGGCCGCGGATCGACCTCGTAGCGGATCTGGTGCAGGCGCAGCAGCTTGTGCTGGACGGTGCCGTCGTAGAGCTGGAACCCGCCGAGGCCCAGGCAGAAGCCGGACCACCACGCGGGTCGCAGCGGGCCACCCCTGCGGCGCAGGTCGGCGTAGAGGAACAGGCCCGCCACCATGGCCAGCCAGCCCCCGGCGTGGAACAGGCCGTCGGAGACCAGCCCCACGTCGGGGGTGGACCTGTCGTAGAAGTGGTGCCAGTGGAGCAGCTGGTGGAAGACGGTCTCGTCGACGAACGCGGCGACGCCGACCCCGGACAGCGCCCCGCCGGCCAGCGACCGGCGGTACGTCACCCGTCCTTGCCCAGGGCCTTGCGGACGGCGTCCCGGGTGCGGTCGACGACGGCCGCGAGCGGGCCGAGCGTGAGGTTCCTGACCGCGGACTCCGTGCCGGGATGCGGGTGGGTGGGGGCCATGGCCTCGGCGGCCTTCAGGGCCGAGGCCATCGACGCCAGGCGGGCCTGGTCCGCGTGCCGCCGGATGTGGGTGAACTCGTAGCGTTCCTCGGCGCGGGCGTGCGCCATCACGTCCAGGCGCAGGGCGAGGAGTTCCGGCAGGAACTTCGGGTCGTCGGTGTCCATGCCGTCCAGCCGGGACAGCAGCTCCTTCGCCTCCCGCTCCTCGTGCAGCCGGTCCGCCACGACCTGCTCGCCGCCCGGCACGTTGGCCCGGGTGAAAGGGCGGACGACCTCCTCCTCGGCCGTCTCGTGCACGGCCAGCAGCTGGACCAGCCGGCGGAAGGCGGCCCGGCGCTCGTCCCCGGTGGCCCGCTCGACCTCGTCGAAGAGGTTGCGGATGTCGCCGTGCCGGCGCATGAGCAGGGCCACGACGTCGGCGTCGCTCGCGGTGATTCCGGCCATGTCAGTCCCTCTCCCGGGAGGCGAGGTCGGGGTGGCCGCCCTCGGTCTCGACGCGGTACTCACGGCCGAACATCTCGCGGTGCTGGGCCAACACGCGCTCGCTGGGCGGCTCCTCGCCGCCGTGGATCTGCTCCTGCATGCGCTGGAACCGCTCGTGCGCGTCCTGGACGTAGCCGGTGCCCAGGGTGGTCAGATCGATCTGGGTGTCCAGCAGGTCGCGGACGAACACCTTGTTCTGCTCGAACGTGAGGACGTTCGGCAGCTCCGGGGCGAGGATCTCCCGCGGTTCACGGCCGTCGTGGCGGCGCATCAGGTCGCAGGCGATCCGCAGGTGTTCGAGCTCCATGTTCAGGTGCAGCTCCCAGATCGCCCGCACCTTCGGGTCCGGCTCCTGCTCCATGAAGGAGTGGTACAGGTAGCACTCGTTGTACTCGTGGTTGACGAGCTGCTCCCACCACGTCTCCCCGGGGTCGACGAGCGACTCGTAGTGGGTGACGTGCTCCTCCTCGATGAGGCCGATCTCCTGGTAGAGCCGGCGGGCGATCGGCTCCATGTACTGGGGGCCGACGTTCATGTAGAAGTTCATGGTCTGCTGCTCCGCCGACATGATGGTCAGGGCGTGCAGCTTCGACAGCGGGTTCGTGGTGGAACGGTCGTACGGCTCGCGCACGTTGTCGTGCGGGTGGCGGTGGTGGAACTTCGTCGGCCGGCCCGGCATGACCTCGGTGAGGTTGTCGACGATCGACTCCGCCTTGCGGTGCTCGATCATCTCGTAGAGGTTGGCGTACCGGTACAGATGGTCGAAGTCCTCCAGCACCCCGAACTCGTAGGCCTGCTTCAGATACGGGTCGGGCTCGTGGCGGGCGATCCAGCCGGTGAGGTCCACGGCGACCTGCTCGTAGGCGATGGTCGTCTCCAGGACGGAGGCGAGGCCCGGGAGCAGCCAGTTGACGGTCTTCTGCTGCTGGTGCTCGATGTAGCGGACCTCCGCCAGCTGCCGTTTGACCTCCGGGTCGGGGCAGCGGCGGGCGAACTGGTGGCTGAACAGGATCGCCTCGACCTCGATGCCGTTCATCGTGATGATCCGGCAGCGGGTGTACGGGTCGGCGTGGTCCGGGTCGATGGGCTCGACGTCCAGCTCCCGCCAGCTGCGGAGCTGACGGTCCAGGGGGATGCCTTGGTGCTCGAGAGGGTTGAAACCCATGAGGGTACTCCTCGGCAGAGGGCCGGAGCGGGCCGCCGCCGGGTACCCGCCGGGTTTCCGCACAAACGGCCGGGGGTGCGGAGCGCACGGCTGCGTGCGAGGAGTGTGGGGGAGAGGCTCAGAGGCCGGTCAGAGGGTTTTACCGGCGACGGCCGCTCGCCGGGCCCCTGGGTCGGGCGGCTCGGCGAACGGCTCGCCGGGGACTCAGCCCGGCTGGGGGCGGCGTCGCGCGAGGGCCCTCTGCAGGGCTGTGCGGAGTTCGGGGGGCGGCGCCGGGCCGTCGGCCTCCGCGCCGGCCGTGACCGCGGCGGCGACCTCGCGGAGCTTGGTGTTGGAGAGCTGGGAGGTCTCCCGGAGGATGTGCCAGGCCTCGTCGGACGTGCAGCCGTGGGTGGCCATGAGGATGCCCCGGGCCTGGTCGATGACCGGGCGGGAGACGATGGCCTGACGGAGCTGCTCGACCTCCTCCTGGAGGATGTGCAGGCGCTCGGCGCGTTCCATGGCGACCGCCGAGGAGGCGGGAGCCGTCGGCGGCACGGGGCCCGGGGCCGGGTCGTGGCCCGTGGGCCGGGCGGGGTCGGTGCCGTCCGGGCCGGTGGTGTCCGGGCCGGCCAGCGGATCGGTGGGGTCCAGCCCCGCCAGCTCCAGGATCCGGCGCGGCTGGCCGTTCCAGTTCGTGAGCGTGACCGTCAGCGACCGCTGCCGGGCGTGGTCCCCGAGCACGTCGAGGAACTGGAGTCCGGCCGTGTCCATGAAGTGCACGTCCCCCATGTCCAGGTCGACCCGGGTGACGGTGGGCGGCAGGTCGGACAGGGTTCTGGCCAGGATGTCCGCGCAGCCGTGGACGAGTTCACCCCGCGGGGCGAGCTCGGCACGGTCCGCATCGACGCGGCCACGGCTGACCAGGGTGTTCAGCCCTCCTGTGAGATGTGGTGATGCCGCTGACGTCATGTCACCGCCTTGTCGGTCCTCGTCGGTCGTCGTTCGTCTCGCCGGACTGCACGACGTCATTCGCCCCCGTGGACGTCGGTGTGAGGTGCGCCTGCCCGCCGTACGGCGTACTACACACGGAACGGGGGAATGAGCTTGTCCCGGGACGGGTACGAGCGCTGTGGTCCAGGAGCGTGGGGAGAGGGCGTGAACACTCAGTATCCGGTGCCCGCCACCGGGCCCTGCGGCCCCGCGCCGGCCCTGGCGGTGTTCCCGCTGGCCGGGCGGCGGGGCGTCCGGGCCGCGGGGGAGGTCGGCCTGACGACACGTGCGATCTGGGAAGGTGTACTGGAGCAGGCCGTTCGTGAAGGTGAGGACGTGTACTACCTGGAGCTGTCCGATGTGACGTTCGTCGACGTCGCGGGCGCCGGTGCGCTCGCGGCCGCCGCCGGGCAGCTGGGTGACGGCCGTCGGTTCGTGGTGCGCCGGCCGCCGGCCGCCCTGCGGCGGACGCTCGACCTGCTGTGGCCCAACCAGACGGGGATCGAGGTTGCGCCGTCATGACCGCTGCCCTGAGCGAGCCCTTCGGGCCCCTGGAGCCGTTCGTCCACCCAGCCCTCTTCTACCGGGACGAGCAGGAGTACCTCGACGGCACCGTGCCCTTCGTCCGCGACGGCCTGGAGGCCGGGGAACCCGTGGCGGTCGCGGTGCCCGGCAAGAACCTCGCCCTCATCAGGGACGCCCTGGGCGACGCCGCCGGGGACGTGCGGCTCCTGGACATGCGGGAGGCCGGCCGCAACCCGGGGCGGATCATCCCCGGGGTGCTGCGTGCGTTCGCCGACGCCCACCCGGCCGGCCGCCGGGTGCGGATCATCGGCGAACCCATCTGGGCGGGGCGCTCCGACACCGAGTACCCGGCGTGCGTCCAGCACGAGGCGCTTATCAACGCGGCCTTCCGGGGCCGTACCGCGACCATCCTGTGTCCGTACGACGTCGAGCGGCTTCCCGACCACGTCCTCACCGACGCGTACGCCACCCACCCCACCGTCATCCCCTCCGGCTCCCGGACGGCGCGGGACAGCGACGCGTACGCCCCCGGGGCCGTCGTCGACCGCTACAACGAGCCGCTGGCGCCCGTGCCGTACGCCCTGACGTTCGCCTTCGACTCCGACTCCCTCTCCCATTCCCGGCACGTGGCCGTCGGGGAGGCCGCGCGGCTGGGCCTCGGCGGCGTCAAGCTGGACGACCTGGCCCTCGCCACGGCCGAGCTCACCACGAACAGCGTGGTGCACGGCGGCGGCTCGGGCGTGCTGCGGGTGTGGGCCGAGGACGGGTACGTGGTGTGCGAGGTGCGCGACGGGGGGCGGCTCGCGGACGTCCTGGCCGGGCGCAAGCCCGTACCGCGCGACCAGCGCGGCGGGCGCGGGCTGCTCCTGGTCAACCTGATCGCCGACCTGGTGCGGGTGCACCGGGGCGACGACGGGACGACCGTGCGCTGCTGGTTCGCCCGCTGAGGCCGGGCCCCGCTCCGGTCAGCTGCCGAGCGGGTCCAGCGCCAGGGGCTCGATCCGGCCCTCCAGCATCGCGCCGAGGCCCTGCACGGCGCACACGTCCGGGCGCTCCGCGATGTGCACCGGCATGTTGGTCGCCTGCCGCAGCATCTGGTCCAGGCCCGGCAGCAGGGCACTGCCGCCGACCATCATGATCCCCCGGTCGGCGAGGTCGGCGACCAGGTCGGGCGGGCAGGACCGCAGCACCTTGCCGATGCCGTCCAGGATGGCGGTGAGCGGCGTCTGGATGGCGTCCCGTACGGCCGCGGTGTCGACCTGCACGGAGCGGGCCAGGCCCGTGGCGACGTCCCGCCCGTGGATCTCCGTCGAGGCCGGGCCCTGTGGGGTCAGGCCGTTGCCGGACAGGGCGAGCTGCAGCGGCCGAACCGACTGGCTGGGCAGCATCAGCTCGTGCTCGTGGCGCAGGTGCTGCACGATCGCCTGGTCGACGGCCTCGCCGCCCACCGGGATCCGCTCGGCGGAGACGATCGCGCCCAGGGACAGCACGGCCACCTGCGTGGCCGCCGCCCCGCACACCATGATCATCGTGGCCTCGGGCTGCTCCACGGGCAGCCCGCACCCGACGGCGGCGGCGATCAGCGTGTCGACGAGTTCCACACGGCGGGCCCCGAGACCGACCAGCGTCTCGATGGCGGCGCGCTGGGCGAGCGGGTCGGCGTTGTGCGGGGTGCAGGCCGCGGCGCGCAGGATCGGCTTGCGGCGCAGGCTCCGGCGCATCTTGTCGCCGAGCAGATGGCGCAGCATGCGCTGCGCCATCTCGATGTCCACGACGGTGCCGCCGGAGACCGGCCGCCTCACCCGGATGTAGTCCGGGGTGCGGCCCGTCATCTTCTCCGCGAGCTCGCCGACCGCGATCAGCGCGCCGGTGCGGGTGTTCACGGCGGCGGCGGACGGCTGGTCGACGACGAGGCCGGCGCCCTTGACGTAGACGCGTGTGCGGGCCGCCCCCAGGTCGACGGCGAAGTGGCAGCGGCGCAACTGCTCCAGACTGGCGGTCATGGCAGGTCCTCCCGAGAGCACAGACCGTGGGGGGCCGCCAGGTGGCGGGCCTCGCAGACAGGGGCCGCCGGGCGGCGGGCCTCCCTCGCATCGTGCGTGGGAGGGCACCGGGCCGCCCGTCCAAGGGGGCCGGGCGGGGCGCCGCCGAACGGGGGTTTCCCCGCCCAGTCACAGCGAGCGGGCGGCCTGGAGCAGGGGCGCGAGGGAGGTGACGGTGGTCTCGCAGCCGGCCTCGCGCAGCTGCCGCCCGGCGGTGGTGTTGCGGGCGAGGCCGACGAACCGCAGCCCGGCCTGCCGGGCAGCGGTCAGCTCGGCGACCGTGGAGCCGATCAGGACGCCGGTCGCGGCGGCGCCCCCCGAGGAGTGCATGGCGCGCAGCAGGCAGTCGGGGTGCGGGGTCAGCAGGGTGAGGTCCGTGCCGCGGCCGTGGATGCCGGCCAGCGGGAGGCCGTAGGGGTCGAGGTAGCGCTGCACGGCCCGGGTGTCGGCGTCCGAGACCACGCTCACGCGGCGGCCGGAGTCGTGCAGGGCGCGGACCAGCGGCACGGAGTTGTGGGTGGTGGGCGCGTCGGGGACCGCGCGGAGTTCGAGTGCGTCGAGGCGGTCGCGCAGGAGCGGGCCGAGCCGGTCCCGGGCGAAGGCCCGCAGCACGTCCAGCGGGTGCGTGAAGGTGTCCCGTACGGCGGCGGGTACGGCGTCCCGCGGGTCACGGTGCTCGGCCACGACCGCGAGCAGGTCGAGTACGGCCTCGTGCGCGGCGTTCGCCGAGAACAGCCGGGCCATGGGCCCGTCGAAGCCGAGCAGCACCGTCTCCGCGTCGGCGAGCAGACCGGGCAGGGGGCGGTCGGTCGGGGCCGGGCCCTGCGGTCCGGGCAGGGCCGCACCCTCCGGGGCCAGCTGCACCGACGCCGCCACCGACAGGCCCGGCACGGGCCACCGGCGCAGCCCGGCGTTGACCGCGCGCTGGGCCGCGCCCGCCCGGCGCAGCGGATGGCGGCGGGTGATCCGGGCCGCCTCCTCCAGCAGATGGTCGAGCAGCGGCTCGGAGACCCGGCCGACCTCGCCGCGGACGAAGGCGATCGGGTCGTCGACGTGCCAGGACAGCTCGACCGCGGCGGCGAAGGCGCCCTTGCCGGAGCTGGGCAGGGAGACGCGGTGGTGGGACTGCCGGGGGGTGAGGTCCACCTCGTAGTACGTCACGGGCCGGGGCGGTCCGTCGCCGTACGGCCGGGCGGGGTCGAGGAGGGTGAGCGGGCCGTCGGTCCGGGTGTGGACGACGGCCGTGCGACCCGGGGCCGGTATGCCGAGCCGGCGCAGGTCGGGCGTGATGAAGGGGCCCCGTACCAGGTCGCGGACCTCGGGCTCGGGGGCCGCCGCGGCCGGGGTCAGCGGGCAGTACCAGGCGACGGGCGGGGTGTCCGTGGCGCCGCCCTGGTAGAGGGGCTGGAGGCGCTGGGGGCCCTGGGCGGCGGAGCTGGCGGCGAACTGTTCGTACACGGCCGGGGACACCACCACCTGGATGCCGGCCGGCACGGGCGGTGCCGCCGGCGGCGGGGTGGGCCGGTCCCAGAAGGTGACGGTCAGGGGCGGCGGGTCCACGAGCCCGGTCAGGACCTCGGGGAGGCCGCGCAGGACGGCGACGAGGACGGGGAGGACGTAGGTGCCGGGCTCGGCGTGGACGACGTAGCCGTTGGGGCGGACGCGCACGTCGAACTGGTGGGGGGCCAGGGCGCCGCGGGAGAGCATCTCGTGCACCGCGTACTCCAGGGTGATCCGGGCCTCGGGGTGACCGGTGAGGTCGTCGGCCTCGAAGAGGACGGTGGGGGCGGTGGTCTCCTCGGCGGTGGCCTCCCCGGCGGCGGCCTCGTCCGCGGTGGTCTCCTCGGCGGCGGCCTCTTCCGCGGCGGCCTTCTCGGTGACGGCCTGGGCCGCCAGGATGTCCTGCCGGAGGGCGCGCAGCCGGGACCGGGTGGCTGCGGCGGCGGGGCCGGGGACGCCGTCGAGGGGCTCGCCGTACCAGAGGCCGAGGGCGCGGCGGGCGTCCTCCGCGAGGAGTTCCTCATGGTGGGAGACGTCGACGTACACGTCCGGTGCGTGCAGGGCGTAGGAGTGTGAGAACGAGAGGAGGCGGTCGGGGGGCAGCACCCGCCGGGCCTCCGCCGCCAGCTCTTCGAGGCGGGCGACGGCCTCGCGCTCCGGCGGTGGTTCCTCCCACAGGCCGGTGGCCAGTTCGGTGTGGGACACGCGCCGCCCGGGGCGCAGCAGGAGCATGCACAGCAGCGCCAGGGCCATCGGCGACGGAGGCTCGATGTCCCGCGTGCCGTCGCTGATGCGCGGCGGTCCGAGCAGGGTGAAGGAGCGCGACGGCGGCCACGGGCCCGTCGTGTCCAGGCGGGTCGCGTAGTCGGCTGCCTCGGCCAGCCGGTGCCGGTCGATGAGGTCGACCAGTTCCCGGTGCTCGGCGGGCACCCACCCGCCTGCGGCCAACTGCTTGAGCAGCCACCGGAACTCGGCGAGGTCCGATTCGGCGTCCTTGCCCCGGGACTCCTCGCCCAGGGCGAACCGGCTCAGCAGCACCGTGCCGTCGGGCCGCAGCAGCAGACCCGCCGGCCCGCGCTCCCCGCGCACCAGGCCGTGGGCGTGCAGGGCGCGGAGGCCGGCCATGCCCTGGCCGACCAGGCGGGTGAAGGCCCGGAAGTCGAGGCCCGACAGCACTTCCGCCACCGTCAGCCCGTCCACGAACTCCGTCACCAGGTAGGGCGTGTCGCCCTCCACCCCGAAGTCGAGCACGCGCACCACGTTGGGATCGTCGATCCCGGCCAGCGCGCCCGCCTCCCTCAGGAACCGCTCCCGCGGCGCGGGCTGCTCGCGGTACCGGCGCACGATCACCTGCCGGTCGGTGCGGGTGTCCACGGCCTGGGAGACAAGCCCGTTCCCGCCGCGCGGCCCGATCAGCCGGTACCGCCCGGCGAACAGCGCCTCCCCGCCCAGCCGCCGCACGGTCTCCTCGCTGACCGTCGCGAACGCCGGTCCCGCGCCGCCCTGTCCGCCGTCCGCCTCGGCCCGGAACTCCCCGGCCGCGAGCCCCGCCCGCTCGTCGATGAGACCGCCGACCCGGGCGAGGAAGTCCCGGGTCCGGCCCCGGGCCGAGCGTGGCAGGGAACGCAGCAGCAACTCCCGTACGCCGGGCCGGAACGCGTACGAGCCGGGCGGGCCCGGGACGGAGGTGAGCATGCCGCTGAGGATGACCTCGGCGAGGTGCTGGGGCCGCGGGTCGCGGTCCACCGTGCGCTGCACCAGACGCATCACCGGCACCGAGGGGACCGCCAGCGCGAGGTGCCCGGCGAGGCGGAACGCCTCCGGGGACGCGGTCGCGCGGAAGCGCAGGACCAGGTCCTCGGGGGAGGCGGTGGTGAGGTCGGGGGCCGATTCGGCGGGCGGCGTGGGAACCGGAGGCAGCCAGGCCGCGGCGCCGGGGGTGCGGGCGCCGCCCGGGTCGGCGACCAGCGCCGCCCAGTGGGCCAGCCAGGGGGCGCCCGGCTCCAGGACCGGCAGGGGGAGGGCCCGCTCCGGGGGCGGTGCGTCGTCGTACGGGGTGAAGGCGAGGGAGGCCGCCGGTGCCGCCGTGGACGGGGACGTCAGCAGGCCCGGCTCGGCGGGCAGCGCCGTCGTGGACCACAGGTGTTCGGGCAGCGGCTGGACCACCGCGAGCGGCATGTGGCGGGCCCAGCGGCGCAGCGTGCGGTACCAGCGCTCGCCCGCCGCGCCCGGACGCCACTGCGGGCCCATGCAGTCGCTGACGACGAGGGTGACCGTACGGCCGTCGTCCAGGACGGGGACGTGGCGGGCGCGGCCGTCGGGGGTGGCGGGGTGCAGGGTGACCGTGCGGAAGATGCCCGACTGGGCGAGCGCCGTGTGCAGTTCGCTCACCAGGGGGCGCCACACCGGCATGGTGGGCCCGGTGTCGTGCACGAGGTTCAGGCGCAGCCAGCGGTCGGGGGCCGGGCGCAGCACCGGCAGCCACACGTCGGGCTGCGCGCCCAGCCTGGCGATCCGGTCGGCCGTCGCCCGCTCGTCCAGCACCCGGACGTGCGGGGAGGGCACCTTGCGGTTCAGCGGGCGCAGGGCGCGTTGCAGCGCGAGGGGGTGGGACAGCATCGGGGGTGCGGGAGCGAGGAGGGCGGAGCCGCCGCCGCCCGGTCCGTCGTGCGGTGGGGACGGGGAGCGCGGGGCGGGGAGGGTCAGCGGGACGCGGTCGGGCGTCCGCTCCGCCGGCTTCTGCGGGTCCTCGGGCCCGGACGTGGCGGGCAGCCCCTCACGCGCACCGGCGGCAGGCGCCACCGCCCCGGGCCGCTCCCCGCGCTCCGGCACCTCTTCCTGCTGCGGCCCGGGATCCAGCTGGGCGGCGAGCCACAGCAGTTCGGCGATCTCCCGCGGCGTCGGCGCCCTGCCCGCCGCCGCCAGGGCATCCGCCAGCCGGGCGACGGCGGACGGTCGGGCAGTGCCGTCGTCCCGGGACGTCGGCGAGCCGCCCGGTGCCGGCCGGGGCGCAGGGGACGGCTCGGGCTCGGTGTCAGAAGCCATCGCCGTCCGCCGCGGCGCTGAGGTACGGCATCAGCTGCTCGGCGAGGTCGTCGCGGGACTCGGCGTCCAGGCCCGCGACGCCCGTGAGGTAGAGGGCGTTCAGCAGCTGGTCCGTGGCCAGTTCACCGCCGCCGGCCCGTTCCAGGAAGCGGGTGATCAGCCGGTCCGCGTCGCCGCCGGGGGCGTCGAGGTGGGCGCGGACGATGTCGGTGAGCTGGTCCCGGTCGGGGCGCCGCAGCTTCAGCCGGACGCAGCGGCGCAGGAAGGCGGGCGGGAACTCGCGCTCGCCGTTGCTGGTCAGCACGACGAACGGGAAGGCCCGGCAGCGGACCCGGCCGCGGTGGACGGTGACCGGCGTGTCCGTGCCGTCCGCGAGGACTTCGGCCGTGCCGTCACCGGAGTGGCGGGCGGCGCGGACCAGCTCGGGGATCTCGTACTGGCCCTCCTCCAGGACGTTCAGCAGGTCGTTCGGCAGGTCGAGGTCGCTCTTGTCGATCTCGTCGACGAGCAGGGCGCGGGGCCGCCCGTAGGGGAGCAGGGCGGTGCCGAGCGGACCCAGCCGGAGGTGGTCCTCGACGCCCCCGGCGGCGGCGTCGGACCGGTCCCGGGCGGCGTACAGCCGGGACAGCGGGTCGTACTGGTAGAGGCCGTCGGCGAGGGTGCTGCGGCTGGTGATGTTCCACCGCAGCACCGGCCCGAGCCGCAGCTCGCGCGCGACCGCGTAGGCCAGCGAGGACTTGCCGGTGCCGGGCGGGCCGGTGACGAGCAGCGGCCGGCGCAGGCAGAGCGCGGCGTTGACGAGGCGCACGGTCTCCGGCGTGGCGACGTACGACTTCGCCCGGTGCACGCGGTCGGGGGAGACGGCCGACGCGTCGTCGGAGTCGTCGGGCGGCGGCAGCGCGGGACCGCCGTCGAAGGCCCGCCAGGGCGGTGGGGCCGGGAGGTGGTCGATGCCGTCGTGCGGCTCGCTGTCGCCGGTGTAGACGGACCAGTGCGGCATGGGGGTTGGTCTCCGCTCTCCGTTTCGTGCTGGTGTTCCTCAAGCGCCCCGGACGTGTCCGGGTGGGTCAGGCCACCGGCGACTCCGCGTGCGCCGGGGCGACGGCGTGCGGGTCGGTGAAGACCCGCGGGTCGTCCCACAGCAGCTGGATGCCGCGCGCCCAGTGGTCCTCCTCCGCGTCGGCCTCCTCGCGCAACGCCAGGATGCGGCGCGGGAGTTCGGCGGGCGGTACGGCCGTCACGCAGGCGTCCAGCGCGTCGAGGAAGGCCTTGCCGGTGCAGCCGTCGGCCCCGTCGCACTCCTCCTGCCCGGAGCCGCATCCGCCGCGGGACCACACGATCACCGGGGCCGGCGCGGTGAGCGAGGTGTCGAAGTGCGGCCGGGTCCGGGAGGCGGCCGGGGCGGTGCCGAACCCGGCGAGGCAGGCGTCGGGCCGCCGCAGCCGCATCCGCAGCCGCCCGGGCTCCTCCGGCCCGCCGCACTCCACGCGGTGCATCCGCGCCCCCGGCAGAGCGTCGAGCCGGTTCCAGGCCCGGGTCAGCACGTGCCGGGTGCTGGCCTTGCGCCGGGCGTGGTCGGTGACGACCAGCGGGTAGAGGCAGCCGAGCGGAGTGGCGTCGTCGGGGGCGCTCTCCCAGCGGTCGACCGGCCAGTCCAGCCAGTCCCGGGGCAGCGCGAACGCCACCAACTCGTCGGCGCCGGGCGTCAGATACCGGAACGCCGCCTCGATGCGGTCCCGCACGTACGCGTGCAGCCGGTGCTGCTCGACCGTGCCCGAGTCGACCGGGTGCCGCCGTCCCCCGCTGTACGCGGACACCTCGACGCGGATCAGGCCGTCGCCCGCCCCGCTGTGCCCGAGTTCGACGAGGATCGGCGACCAGTCGGGCGCCGACGGCTCCACGGCCGGGACGTGCAGCAGCGCCTCGACCCGGTCGGCGAACCGGGCGACGGTCCGTGCGGCGCCCGGGCCGTCGAGTTCGCACAGCACGAACAGGGCCGCCGACCACAGCGAGTCGAACCCCTCCTCGGGCGGCGGGGGGTCGAACGGGTCGGCCGCCGCGGTGTAGAGCCGTACCGGATCGCAGTCGACGCCCGCGCGGGCCGCCTTCTCGACCAGGGCGCGCAGCCGGGCCCGGTCGGCGGTGGTGTGGTCGGAGGTGGGCACGAGGCTCTGCAGTTCGGGCCAGTAGCGGGCCATGACCTGGGTGGGCATCATGCGGCCGGTGCGCACGTCCCGGCCGGCGGCCGCCGCCGTGACCATGCCGACGACCTCGCCGGTGTCGGCCAGGGCGACGGCGGCCCCGCTGAAACCGGGGGCGAGGGGCTGGCCGCCCGGGTGCCAGGCCTCCAGCTGGAGCCACTCCCGACTGATCAACTGGGGTGCGGTGACGCGCTGTTCGGTGAGGGTGCCCTCGTCGAAGCCGGCCGGGAAGCCGTAGACGACGAGCTTGCGCGGTGCCGGGCCGTGGGCGGCGTCGACCGGGGCCAGGGCGGCCGGGGCGATGGGCATCTCCTCGTCCAGCTCCAGCACGGCGAGGTCACCGAGGTCGGTGGCGCCGCCGGTCCAGCCGCCGTGGGCGACGACCCGGGCGGGCACGGGCGCGGTGCCGGGCCGCTCCGTGAAGGTCACCGTCAGGTCCTCGCCGTCGCCGACGACGTGCGCGCACGTCAGTACCGTGCCGGGGGCGACCAGGAAACCCGCCCCGGTCACCCGGCCGCGTAATTCGATCCGGGCGTGCCACTCGGCGCTGTTCATGACGCGGTGCTTGCCTCCGGGGCGGCGTCCGGGGACCAGGTCAGTCTGACCACCAGGTGGCCCTCGGCGGTGCCCTTGGCGATGAACGCGCCCGTCTCGGCGGAGAGCCTCACCCCGAACTCGATCTCCACGCCGTCGGGCTTCAGGGACCCGTCGCGGAAGACGCGCAGCGCGGACTCGGCGGCGGCCCGCACTCCGTCCAGGGCGCCCTCGAAGGTGCGGGTCGCCTGGACCGTGCCATCGCCCCTGGAGACCAGGCGGGAGCCGGACCGCTCCTCCACCGCCTCGACCGCGACCACCGCACCGTCACCGGTCCTGAACTCGACCAACCCGTCCACGGCACCCCCGTCGTCCTCGCTATGGGCATTCCCGTTGTGACGGACGGTACTTGATGATGCGTGGGGCAGCCACCGGGAACTCACGGTCCGACGGTTCCCCGGACCACCCCCAGCTCCACCAGGTCCTGCGGCCGGATGCGGAGCTGGTCCGCCGTCGCCTCCACCTCGCGCGGCGGCCGCTTGAGGATGGCCGCCGCGAGTTCCGGTGCGATCACCGAGAAGTAACTGTCGGGCGTGGCCCAGGTGTTGCCGGGCGCGGCCAGGGCCAGCGCGCCGCCGGAGCCGCCCTCGCCGATCACCAGCGAGGTCACCGGCGTGCGGGCGCCCGCCACCGCGGCGAACAGGTCCGCGATCGCCGGGCCCGCGCCCTGCCGTTCCGCCTCCGCGTCGTTGGCGGCGCCCGGGGTGTCGACGAGGGTCAGCACCGGGATGCCGAGCCGGTCCGCGAGGCGGATCAGCCGGGCGGCGGTGCGGTAGCCGGCCGGGCGGGTCGCGGTCCCGGTCTGCGCGGCGTACGCGACCGTGCGGCCCTGGTGCTCCCCGAAGCCGCACAGCACGCCGTCCGGGTCGGTGCCGCCGCAGCGGTCGCCGCTGATCGCGACCCGGTGGGTGAAGTAGGCGTCCAGGTAGGCGGCGGCGCGCGGGCGCCGGGGCGAGCGGGCGCGCCGGACGGCGTCCCAGCCCGTCGCGGGCAGGACCGCGGTGTCGCCGAGCGCTCCGGGCGGCGCGGCGGGTGTGGTGGACGGGCAGGTCAGCAGCCGCAGCCACCGCCCCAGCGTCTCCCGCAGCTCCTCCGGCCGTACGACGGCGTCCGCCGCCCCCGCCGCGACCTGTGCCTCCGCCGTGTACGCCGCCGGGTCGGCGTCCGCCGGCCGCACCCGGGAACCGGCGAACCCGACCTGGGCCCCGGGCAGCGCGAGCACCACGTCGGCGCCCGCGCCCAGCGTGGCCCAGCCGCCCCCGGTCGTGGGGTCGCGCACCACGGCCACCTGCGCCAGCCCCGCCTCCCGGGTGAGCGCCGACTGCCGTGCCACGCGCTGGAGCTGGGTCAGGGCGAGCATGCCCTCCTGCATCCGGCTGCCGCCGGTGGCGACCAGCGGCACGACCGGGAGGCGGCGCTCACGGGCGTACGTGTACGCCGCCTCCAGCCGGTCGCCGGTGCGTTCGCCGAGGGAACCGCCGAGGAAGCCGAACTCGAACGCGATCAGCACGGCCCGGGTGCCGCCGACGCGGGCGGTGCCGCACACCACGGACTCCTGCTCGCCGGTGCGCTCCTCGGCACGGGCGCGGGAGGCGTCGTAGCCGGGCCAGGCGAGCGGGCCGTCGGGCTTCGCGGGCCTGGTGGGGGCGGGGAGTTCGTCGAAGGTCGAGTCGTCGGCGAGGGCCGTGACGACCTCTCGCGCGCAGAGGCGCTCAGCCATGGGCCAGCGCCCGCTTCATGATCTTCCCCATGTCGTTGCGGGGCAGCGCGTCGAGGTGGTGGACGACCCGGGGACGCTTGTGCGGGGCGAGCCGCTGGGCCACGTGATCGGCCAACTCCGCCAGGGCGGGGGGCGCTTGGGGATCGGCCGGCACGATCCACGCCACGATCCGCTCGCCCAGGTCGGGGTCCGGCTCCCCGGTGACGGCGGCCTCCCGCACTCCCGGGTGCTCCAGCAGCGCGTTCTCGATCTCACCGGCCCCGATCTTGTAACCGCCGCTCTTGATCAGGTCGGTGGCCTTGCGGCCGACGATCCGGACGTAGCCGTCGGGGTCGCGCACCGCCATGTCGCCGGTGCGGAACCAGCCGTCGGCGGTGAACGCGGCGGCGGTCGCGTCCGGCCGGTTGAGGTACTCCGTGAACAGGTTCGGGCCGCGCACCTGGATCTCGCCCACGGTCTCCCCGTCGTACGCGGTGACCTCCGAGCCGTCCTCCTCGACCAGCCGCAGCTCCACGCCCGGCAGCGGCACGCCGACCGTGCCCGGGCGGGCCTCGCCGTCGGCACGGACGCTGGTGTTCATCAGCGTCTCCGTCATGCCGTACCGCTCGATCACCCGCCGCCCGGTCGCCGTCGCGATCCGCCCGTGGTCGTGCACGGGCAGCGCGGCGGAACCCGAGACCAGCAGCCGCGCCCCGGTCAGGGCCTTCACCAGCTCCGGGTCGCTCGTCACGGCCTCCGCGATCCGGTGGTACATCGTCGGCACGCCGAACAGCATGGTCGCGCCCGTGTTCAGCTCGCGGGCGACGCCCTGGGTGCTGAACCGGCCCAGGTGCCGCACCGAGCCGCCGCGCCGCAGCGGGCCGAGGGTGCCCAGGACCAGGCCGTGGACGTGGAACAGCGGCAGTCCGTGCACGAGGACGTCGTCGCCGGTCCACTGCCAGGCGTCGGCCAGCGCGTCCAGGGTCGCGGCGATCGCCCGGCGCGGGATGACGGCGCCCTTGGGCGGGCCGGTGGTGCCGGAGGTGTACACGATCAGGGCCGGGTCGGCCTCGTCGGCGTGGTCCCCGGGAACGGGGCCGGTCGCGTGCACGTCGACGTCGACGCGGGCGAGGCCGTCGAGGGGACCGGGGAGCTGGTCGTCCGGGGCCGCGAGCACCAGCCCGGGCGCGCTGTCGGACAGGATGTGCCCGAGCTCCTTCCCGCCCGACTTCGGGTTGAGCGGCACGGCGGGCACGCCGGCCAGCAGCGCGGCGACCACGGCGACGGCCGTCTCCATCGTGGGCGTCGCCCAGACGGCGACCCGCGTGGACCCGCCGAGGCGGTCCGTGAGCGCTCCGGCCGCGGCGGCGAGCTGCGCGTAGGTCAGCGAGCGCTCGCCGAACCGCAGGGCGGGCCGGTCGGCCGGGGCGTCGGTCAGGGCCGGGAAGAGAGGGGTCACGCGTCACATCTCCTTGAGCGTTGCGTCCGGTTGCCGGTGCACGGCCGGGTCACCCCCAGCCGGGTACGACCATCACGAGCCAGGCCGCCGCCGGTACGACGGCCACCACGATCCCTCCGTACACCATCAGCTGCCGGAAGAAACGCTCGCGGTCCACGTCCGGGGCGGCGGCCAGGACGAGTGCGCCGTTGGTCGAGAAGGGGCTGACGTCCACGACGGTCGCGGAGACGGCGAGGGCCGCGACCATGCCGACCGCGCCGATCTCGCCCCGCTCCAGGAACGGCACGGCCAGCGGGATCAGGGCACCCATGATCCCCACGGAGGAGGCGAAGGCCGAGACCAGGGCGCCGATGTAGCAGAGCAGGACGGCGGCGAGCAGGGGGACGCCGATGCCGCCCACGCCCTCGCCGGCCCAGGTGATGGTGCCCATCTCGTCGAGGACGCCGATGTAGGTGAGGACACCGCAGATGAGCAGGACGGTGGGCCAGGCGATCTGGCCCACGGCCTTGCGGCTGTCCTCGGGCCAGAGAGTGCTCAGTACCACCGCGAGGGTGATGGCGGTGAGGCCCGCGTCCAGGTCGAGGACCAGGACTGCGATGACCAGGGCCAGGAGGGAGGTGAGGGTGGCGGTGCGGGCTGCCGTGAGGCGAGTGGTCCCAGGGGCGCTCACGCCGCCCGGGGCGTTCACGTCGCTGTCGGTGTCGTCGTCGCCGGGTTCGTCCACCGCTCCTCGCGCCCACAGCTTCAGCCCCCCGCACACCACGAACACCACCCCCGCGATCACCAGGTTCGCCGCCAGTGACGCCAGGAACAGCACCACCTCGTTGCCGGGAAGCTTCTCGCGTTCGACGATGCCGTTGACGATCGTGCCGTAGATGCTGATCGGGGAGAAGCCGCCGGCCTGGGCGCCGTGGACGACCATCGCGCCCATCAGGAGCGGGCTGATCCCGTACCGCGCGGCGAAGCTCAGGGCGATCGGGGCGACGATCGCCACCGCGGCCGGGCTCACCGCGCCGATGGCCGTGAGGACGCCGGTCAGGGCGAACATCACCCAGGGGATGAGCGCCACCCGCCCCCGCACGAGCCGGACGGCGGCGTGCACCAGCCAGTCGGTGGTGCCGTTGGCGCGGGCGATCGCGAAGAGGTACGTGACGCCGACCAGGACGACGAACAGGTCACCGGGGAACCCGGCGAAGATGCCGTCCGCGTCGAGGTCGGCGACCAGTCCGCCCACCCCGAAGGCGGCGGCGAAGGCGAGCGCGCCCATGTTCACGGAACGGGTGGTGGCGATGACGAACACCACGACGAGGACGAGGATCGAGATGAGTTCGGGGGACATACGGGCTCCCGTCGTTGGGCCCCGGAGCGGCTGGGAACACCTCGCCAGTGGACGAGTGGCTGAGCCACTTGAGGTGCGTTGATCGAACAGCGTGGGTGCGGACCGGGCGCCCGTCAAGGGGGTGCGCAGGAATTGGCTCAGCCACTCCGCCACTGTGAAGGTCCGGTGTTACGCTCCCGGCGAGAGGGGGATCCCGTGACCGACGCCCTGCGCCCCATGACCAAACAGCGCCTCTACGAACAGGTGCTGGAGCGGCTGCGCCAGTACGTCGCCGAGGGCGGTCTGCGCGCCGGCGACCGGCTGCCGCCCGAGCGGGACCTCGCGCAGCGGCTCGGGGTCAGCCGGGCCTCGGTGAAGCAGGCGATCGTGGTGCTGGAGGTCCAGGGCCTGGTGGAGGCCCGGCACGGCGGGGGCACCTACCTCGTGCGGGACAGCCTCGACACCGAGCCGGTGGAGCGGATGGTGGAACGCCGCCGGCGCCTGCCCGACGTCCTGGAGGCGCGGGAGGCGCTGGAGACGAAGCTCGCCGAACTGGCCGCCGAGCGGCGCACCGAGGAGGACCTGGCGGCGATGCGCTCGGCGCTCGACCGCATGACGGAGGAGATCGAGGCCGGCGGTCACGGCGTGGAGGGCGACCGGCTGTTCCACGCGGCGGTGACGGCGGCGGCCCACAGCAGCCTGCTCGCCGAGTTCATGCGCTCCATCGCCGAGCAGATCGCCGAGAGCCGCACCGAGTCCCTGCGCCAGCCCGGCCGCCCGTCCCGCTCCCTCGCCCAGCACCGGGCCATCCTCGACGCGATCGCGGCGCGGCAGCCCCGCCAGGCGGCCGCGGCCATGCGCCGCCACGTCCGTACGGTGGCGAAGGTGCGGCTGCTGGACTGGGAGCCGGAGGAAGAGCGGTAGGGGCTCAGGAGTGGTAGGGGCTCAGGCGCCCCCGCCCGTACCCGGCGCGACGAACCGCCGGTGGGCCGGGGAGCCCCGCGGCCCGTGGTTGTGGGCCGTCCGGGTCAGGCCGGCACCACGTCCGCCACCACACCGCTGACGTTGTCCGGTCCGCCGGCCTCGTTCGCCGCCGCGACCAGGGCCGCCACCGTCTCGTCGGGTGAGGCGGGCGAGGCGAGGAGCTCCCGGATCCGGTCCTCCGCGACGACCCCGTACAGGCCGTCGGAGCACAGCAGGTAGCGGTCGCCGGGGTGGGCGTCGTGGAGACGCAGGTCGGGGACGGCGTGCGTGCCGTCCCCGGTCAGCGCCTTCAGGAGCAGGGCGCGCTGAGGGTGGGACACGGCCTCCTCGACGGTCAGGCGGCCCTCGTCGATCATCGACTGGACCATCGTGTGGTCGTGCGTGATGCGGAACAACTCGCCGTCGCGCAGCAGATAGGCGCGGGAGTCGCCGATGTGCACCAGGGCCAGCCGCGAGCCCGTCCACAGCAGCGCGGTCAGGGTCGTACCGGCGTCCTCCGAGCCGGCGGCGGCGTCCCGGACGGCCTGCTCGGCGCCCCGCACCGCGTCCTCCAGGAGGTTCAGGACGCCGCCGACCGGGATCTCGTCCGTGTCCAGGAAGCGCAGGGCCTCCACGGCGGCGCCGCTCGCGGGCGCCCCCGCCGGCCCGAAGCCGTCGGCCACGGCCAGCAGCCGCGTGCCCGCGTACGCCGTGTCCTGGTTGGCGGGGCGGACGCGGCCGGTGTCCGAATGGGCGGAGTAACGCAGTTCCAGCATGGCGGTGTCCTCTCCGGACCCTCGCGGGTCCGTCATCAGGTGATCGACCAGGAACGCGGCGAGGTCCCGCCGTACCGCCGTCTCCGCCTCGACCCGCGCCCAGTAGGCGCGGATCTCACGGGCGGCGGCCGCCGGATCGAGGGCCACCGTCCGGCGGATCTCGGCCAGCGGCATGCCGAGCCGCCGCAGCCACGCCACGAGCCGTGCCCGCTCCAACTGCGCCACCGCGTAGTACCGGTAACCCGTGTCCGGGTCCACCCGGGCGGGCCGCAGCAGGCCCAGCTCGTCGTACAGGCGCAGTGCCTTGGGCGAGAGCCGGCAGGCCTTCGCGAACGCGCCGATCGTCAGCATGTCCCGGGGCACCTCACCACCTCCCTCCGGTTCCGCCACCGATGCTGGGGCTTCACCGAAGGTGAAGGTCAAGCGGGCTGTCCTGGTTCCCGCAGCGGTTGTTAGCCTGCCGGTCGATCACCCGATCGCACGAAGAGGGAGACCGTCGTGCCCCGTATCGCCCTTGTCACCTACGACTCCGGCCCCGAGCCCAGCAAGGACCGGGACCTTCCGGTGCTGGTACGGGCGCTGCGGGAGGCCGGTGCCGAGGCCGTCGCGGTGCCCTGGGACGACCCCGGCGCCGACTGGGGCGGCTTCGACCTCGCCGTGATCCGCTCGACCTGGGACTACAGCTGGCGGGCGGAGGAGTTCGGGGCGTGGGTGGAGCGGTGCGGGAAGCTGACGCGGCTCGCCAACCCGCCCGAGATCGTGCGGTGGAACGCGGACAAGCGGTACCTCGGGGACCTGGCGGCCGCCGGTGTGCCCGTCGTCCCCACCCGGTACATCGCCCCCGGCGAGCCCGCCGACCTCACCGACCACCCCGAGTACGTCGTCAAGCCCACCTCCGGCGCCGGCGCCCGGTTCGCCGCCCGCTACACCCGCGACGAGCACGACACGGCCGTACGGCAGCTGGAGCGGATGCACGCCGAGGGCTTCACGGCGATGGTGCAGCCGTACATGCGCAGCATCGACACCGCCGGCGAGCGGGCCCTGCAGTTCTTCGGCGGGAGCCTGCTGCACGCCGGCGTCAAGGGCGCCGTCCTCGCGCCGGGCACCCCGTACGACGCGGACAAGGTCGCCCACCCCGACCTGCGGCCCTGGGAACCGACCGCCGCCGAACTCGCCGTCGCGGAACGGGCACTGGCCGCGGTGCCCGGGGGCACGGAGCCGCTGTACGCCCGGGTGGACCTCGTCACCGGGCCGGACGGGGAGCCGTGCGTGATGGAGCTGGAGCTGATCGAGCCGAATCTGTTCCTTTGGCTGCACCCGGACTCCGTGCCGCGGGTCGTGCGGGCGGTGCTGGCCGCCGCCGGGTGACCGGGCTGCTCGTACCCCGGCGGCCCGCCGGGTGGGTCACGCCTCCACCCGGCCGGTGACGGCCACGCGCTGCAGCAACCCCCAGGTGAACTCCGCGACGACCTCCCGCCGCACCCCTTCCGCGTCCGGCGCCGTGAACTTCAGCCCCCACCGCGTCGGAGCCGTGCCCTCCAGGGGACGGGCCGGGGCGAAGGCGCGGGACGTCTCGTCGACCGTGCAGGACCAGGGGGTGAGGTCGTCCAGGGTGCGCAGGTCGGGGCCCTGGGCGCCCGGGGCGCGGACCAGCCACTCGTTCCACACGGCGCCGGTCGGGGCGGTCAGGACCTCGAAGCGCAGGTCGGGCCAGAGGGGCACGGGCCACAGCCAGGCCTCGCAGTCGAGGTCGCCGATCCGGCGGGCGGTACGGGACTCGGGGGCGCCGAGGACCGAGCGGTAGCGGGAGAGCGGCGCGCGGGAGCGTGGGGAGCGGACCATCGCCTGCCACCGCTTGTTGGCCTCGCGCATGTCGGCGATCGAGACGCCCAGCGCACGGCGGGCGTCCTCCACCGGGCCGGGGTTGTGGTCGGCCATGCGGCGCAGCAGCACCAGCTGGAAGTCGAGCGGGGTGAAGGGGCTAGCGGGGTGCTTTCCGGAGGGCATGGGACCCATCGTCGCCCACCGGGGCCGGGCCGGGACGGCGGCCGTCGGGCAGGAACAGCACGGAGTTGACGTAGCGCGGGCCCCTGCGCAGCGGGGACGGCAGGACGCGGCGGAGCAGGCCGTGCGAGACGACGTACGAGGCGTCCGCCTGGTGGTCCTCCAGGGGGAACTTCGCCAGCGGCACCCAGCGGTCGCCGGGCAGCACCCAGCCGTCGTAGCCGAGCAGGGACAGGTACGTCACCACCGGCGCGATCGGCTGGATGCGGGACTCCAGTTCCACGAAGAGCGCCGGCCGGTCGCGGGCCAGCAGCCCCGTCGCGCCCCGCAGGACCGCGGGCTCGTTGCCGTCCACGTCGATCTTGATGAAGCCGACGTTCCGCAGGCCCAGCTCGTCGAGCGTGACGCAGGGGACGTCCAGGGCCCGGCCGTGGATGTCGCGGCGGACCAGTGAGGACACGCCCCGGCCACCGGAGTCGTCGGACGGCAGCCAGAGCCGGGCGATGCCCGGGCGGTCCGAGGCCGCCGCCCGGATCACGCGCACGTTGGGCGGGACCGACGCGGCCAGCAGCCGGGCCAGATGGGGCACCGGCTCGATCGTCACGACGTGCTCCGCGCGGCCGGACAGCCGCCGCGTCCAGGGGCCGTACCAGCCGCCGACGTCCACCGCCGTGCCGCAGTCGGACGGGCACAGCTCGGCCAGCCGGGCCAGCTCCGGCTCGAACCGGGGGTAGAGCGCGCGGGCGGTCGCGGCCACCAGGCGGTCGGGCAGGAAGGGCGCGAGGCGCGCCGCCAGGCTGGTCACGGTGCCATCCTCTTGAGGAGTTCCTCGTGCGTGTCGTCCGGGACCTGCTCGCCCGAGGACGGCAGCAGCTGCGGGATGCCGTCCACGATCGGGTAGCGGCGGCGCAGGCGCGGGTTGTACAGCGCCTCCTCCTGCCCGTCCTCCTCGGCCAGCAGGTGCAGCGGGCCCTTGTCGAGCGGGCAGGCCAGGATCTTCAGCAGCGGGTCGTCGGGCTTCATGGCGATGCCAACTCCTTGGCTGGTGCGGGGGGCTGGGGAGCGGAGTCGTGCTTGGGCATGGTGAGCAGGACGGCGACCGCCAGGGCCGTGCCCGCCACGCGCAGGGCGAGCCGCAGTGGCTCGTCGGGCAGGGCCTCGCCGAACGACAGCGTGCCGAGGACGGCCGTGAACAGCGAGGTCACGGTCGTGCACACGGGCACGATCAGCGAGGCCCGGCAGCGCTGCAGCGCCGCCTGCGACATCACCAGGCCGAACACGCCGGTGAACAGCAGCAGGTACGGGTACGGGGAGCTCAGCAGGTCCAGGACGGCGCCGCCGATCCCGTCGGTCGTCAGATGGCTGGAGACGCCCTTGATGGCGAGCGAGCTGACGCCGTACAGCAGGCCCACGGCGACGCCGTACTCGACGCCGGTCGTCGGACGCCGGTGCCGGTTGCGGGCGCGCCGCTCGGCGGAGCCGTACAGCCACAGCCCGGCGGCCAGCGACGGCACGCACACCAGCAGGATCAGCGGGTAGGGCGCGTCCTGGCTGACGGTGTCCGAGCCCTCGCGCAGCGACAGCACCACCATCAGCAGGGCGAGCAGGATCGCGCCCAGCGCGTACCGCTCGCGGCCGGTCGTCTCCTCGCCGAGCAGTCGCGCCGACAGCAGCACGAGCAGCACCAGGCCGGAGACGAAGATGCCCTGCGCGGCGGCGATCGGCAGGGTGCGGTAGACGACGAGCTGCGCGGCGAACCCGGCGGCGAGGGCGAGGGAGCCGCCGATCCACAGCGGGCTGCCGAGGACGAGGCGCAGCAGCCGGGCCGGCCGCCGGATGCTCACCTCGGGCAGCGAGGTGAGCGCCCGCTTCTCCAGCACGAAGCCCAGGCTGTACAGGGTGTTCGCCAGCAGCGCCGCGGCCACTCCCCACCACATGGGCTACGTCCTCCTGGCGTGCAGCAGCAGAATCGACGCCAGCTGCGGCCGGGCGCAGGCCAGCCGGTCCAGCGGCCGCAGCGGGCGCGGCACGCCGTGGAAGGGGGCGCCTTCGAGCCGTTCCACCGTGAACCCGGACGCGGCGACGAACTCGCGCAGCGCGCGCGGGGTGTAGAGCCGCAGGTGGCCCACGACCTCCTTGCCCGGGCGGCCGTGGATGCCGCGCAGGCTGACCTCCGAGAAGACGGGTTGCACACCGGCCAGCAGCAGGGCGCGGTTGTACCAGGCGGCCAGGTTCGGGGTGGACAGCATCAGGTGGCCTCCGGGGCGCAGGATCCGCCGGATCTCGTCCAGCGCGGCGTCCGGGTCGACGAGGTGCTCGATGACCTCGCTGAACAGCACGGCGTCGGCCGACCCGGACGCGAACGGCAGCCCGCCGCCGGTGAGTTCGCCGCGGACGGCGTACGGAATGCGGGCGCGGGCGCGGCGCAGGGCGTCCTGGGACCAGTCGACGCCGATGACGCGGTGGCCGGTCAGCAGGGGCGCGGCGGTGGCGGCGGCGGTGCCGTCTCCGCAGCCGATGTCGAGGACGGTGCCGGGACGGCCGCCGGCCGGACCGAGGGCCCGGGCCAGCATGCGGGCCTGGCGGAGGCTGCGCGGGGTGCCGGAGGCGACCGGCACGGCCGGGTTCTCGTAGAAGTCGCGCAGCTCGCGGGGTTTCACCGGGGAGGTCGTCACGGGCTGGCCTCCGTGGTGTGCAGATAGTGCTCGAACAGGTCGCGGAGGTGGGCGCCGTCGCCGGGGCCGAGCAGGGCCCGGGACCAGCGCAGGGCGAGGTGGAGGCGGCCGGCCGTGGAGGCGGTGGTCACGGTCAGGCCGCGCGGCATACGGGCCGGGGCGGAGAACCAGACCGCGTGCGCGCGACCCGTCTCCTCGCCGAAGTCCAGGGGGTAGGGGATGCGGCCGATGTTGCTGAGCAGGGTCGTCGACGTCCAGGGCGCGGCGGCTCTGCGCAGGGCGCGGGTGAGGGCGGCGCGGGCGGCGACCGGGGCCCAGGGGGCGGTGAGCAGGGCGGCGCCGTGGCCGAGCTGCGGCCGGGGCAGGGACTTCAGGGCACGGGTCCGCTCCGCGGTGCGGCGGAGCAGGGCGGGCAGGTCGGGGTCGGTCAACTCGCCCGGGCCGAAGGGCACTTCGACCAGCCGGGTGCCGTTGCCGATGGGCATGCTCGTGTCGCGGGGGCGGTCGTCCACGGGCATGGTGATGCGCAGGGGGCGCGGGCGGGCGCCGTGTTCCCTGTTCCAGTGGGCGATGGTCAGGGCCGTGGTGACCATGAGCTGGTCGTTGACGGTGTAGGGGGAGCCCTTGGGGCGGTGGGGGAGGGCGAGTTCGGTGACGAGCATGCCGTTGCCCGGCGAGGGGTCGGGCGTGCCGTGCGCCACGCGTGCGGGCGGTGACCAGGTGGCCGGGGTGTCCGGGGGCTCCTGCCGGGGTTCCGCGGGGCGGACCGGGGGTGCCGCGGGGGAGTTGTCCCGGCCGCCGTAGAGTTCCGCGGCCGTCGCCAGGACGCGGAGGCAGGCCGGGCCGTCGAGGGCCGTGTGGTTGATGGTGAGGAAGAGGACCGAGTCCACCACTTCGAGCCGTATCGGCGGGGACAGCGACAGCGGAGGCGCCTCCGCCAGGGCCCGGGTCCTGGCGTCCTGCAGGGCCCGGGGACCCGACGGGGCGAAGGACACCACCTCCACGTCCGGCTCCGCCGTCAGCTCCCACTCGTAGCGCCGCCGGTACCAGGGCCCCCGTGCCTCCCTCATCAGGATCCTCGGGTGCCGGTACAGGGCCTCCGTGAACGCCTTGCGCAGCCGCGTCGGGTCGAGCGGCCCCGGCAGGTGGACCTCGATGTGGACGGTCTCCGGTTCCTCCTCCTGGAGGCAGTGCCGGGAGACCTCGTCCACCACCGGGAACGGAACGCGTACCGGTGTCGTCATGCGGGCCTGCCCTCCCCGGTCTCCGTCCTCGGCAGCTCCCGGTTCGGCGCCTGTGCCGGTGGCCGCTCACGCATGCTCACCAGCCCCGCGAACAGGCCGGTCAGCGCCAGCAGTTGGGCCAGGTGCCCGAAGGCGCCCCCGCCCGCGCCCACCGGCTCCCCGGCGCCGAAGGCCGCGACGATCCCCGCCGCCGCGAGGGCCGCGAACGCGATCGGCACCAGCAGCGTGTGCCGCCGCGCCGCGAGCAGCGCCAGCGCCGGGACCAGCAGCGCGAACCAGCCCGCGATCACCGCTCCGACCAGCGTCAGCGCCACCGTGCCGAGCCACAGCCCGGGCGGCGGCGGCACCGGCTGCGGCGCGTCCGGGTTGGGGGCCCGGCGACGCCAGACGGCCAGGCCCAGCAGGACCGCGATGCCGACACCGCTGCCGATCAGCCCGGCGTCGTAGGTGGTGGCCGGCTCGTACGACAGCTTGACCGAGCCGCCCGCCCCGGCCGGGATCCGCCAGCCCTGCTGCCAGCCGTCCAGCCGGACCGGGGTCAGCTCCTTGCCGTTCAGCGTGGCCCGCCAGCCGTCGTTGACGTTCTCGTACGTCGTGAGGTACGAGGCCGCCCCCGAGCCGACCGTCACCTCGCGCCGGTCGCCCAGCCAGTCCCGGATCCGCAGCTCGCGCCCGGCCGCGGCCTCCTCCGGGACCGTCCCGCGGGTCAGGGTCACGTCCGTGAGCGCGAGCGGGCCCGCGTCACCGCCCTCCAGCCGGTGTTCGCCCGCGGCCAGTTGCACCTCGGTGTCGCCCCGGCCCTCCTGGCAGAGCGTCACCGCCACGCCCCGCCGCTCCACCAGGTCCCGCACGGTCCCCTTGACGCTCGACTGGTACAGCTCGCCGTCGAGCGCCACGTCCGGGCCCTTGCCGCAGGGCAGGGAGAACGCGCGGGTGCCGTCCGGCTGCGGGGTGCGGTACTGGTCGAGGGACGGGATGTACGCCTCCGTGAGGCCCACCGGCAGCCGCAGGTCCTCGTCGGCCACCGGGTTGTGCAGGGTCAGCGGGGCCGTGTCGGTGACGGTGATGTCGAGCCGGTCGGTCGTGATGGGCGGGAAGCGGACCCAGCCGTTCTCGTCGACGCCGGCGATCGCGGCGCCGTCCGGGGAGCTGATGTGCACCTCGGACGCCCGGGTGGACAGGCCGCCCGCCGGGGCCAGGACCAGCTCGCCGACCGGCTGCTTGCCCTCCCAGCGCAGGTGGATCGTGGGCCGGTCGCCCGCGATCCAGGCCGTCGTCAGGTCGCCGTCGGTGAGGTTGCGCGCCCCGAGGCCCGCGCCGAGCCGTGCCGTGGAGTCGGCGGTGGCAACGATCCGGGCCTGCTGCTCGGGCGCCACCTCGTACAGCAGCTCGTCGAGTTCCTCGCCCGGCACCGGCACCGCCGTCGCCTTCACCTCGTACGTCCCGGCGGCGGGGGTGGTGAAGCGGCGGTGCAGGCCGGCCTCGGTGCCGGTCGCGGAGAGGCCGGTCGGGTCGGAGGCGCGGTGCAGGGAGACGACGGTGGCGGACGCGGTGGCGTCGTCCGCGTCGGCGGGCAGCCGCAGCATCCGGGTCACCTGCACGTCGGGCAGGTCGATCTCGGAGAAGCCCGCACCGGTCAGTCCGGCCCGGCGCTCCACCGAGTCCGTGATCGTCAGCTTCATCCACCGGGTGGCGCCCTCGGGCGCCTTGACGCTCTGCGTCGTGCCGTTCGGCCGGAGGAAGCTGGTCCGCGCGCCCTTCTCGGTCTCCACGCGCACCTTCGTCGCGGCCGCCCGCACGCTCTCCTGCGGCAGCGGCGTGACCTTGAAGGAGGACGGCATGTCGTAGGAGCCGGTGAAGCCGATGCGCAGCCACTGCCCGTCCGGCGTGTCCGGGGCGCCCTCGGCCCACGCGGTGTCCGGGTTGCCGTCGAAGGCGTTCACCGGGTCGTACTGCGGCAGGTGGAACAGCCAGTTGCCGTACGAGGACGCCGTCACCGAGCGGGCGCCGCGCAGCTCGGCCACCGTCTGGTGCTCGATGCCCTCGGTGGGCAGGATCTGGCGCGGCTTCTCGCCCGGGTCCTGCTGGGCGTCAGGGGCGTTGCGCTCGTCGCGCGTGTACGTGTACGAGGTGCCCGCGTTGACCACGCCGAACCGGGTGTCGGCCCGCCGCATCCCGTCGCCCACCACCTGCACGGCCGGGGTGCCGAGCCCGGGGTGGTTGTCGCCGGTCAGGACGGTAGCCCGGCCGCGCAGCTCGGACGCCAGCGGCAGCAGCGCCTCGGGTCCGCCGGACACCACGGCCGTGTCGGCGACCGGGGCGAGCCCGGCCTGCCCGGGCCGGATCACGTCGTCGCCGGCCGGCCGGTAGATCTCCACGGCCCGCTGCCGCGGGTACAGCCCCTCGACCTGGAGCGGCGCGTCCTGTGCGATCCGCCCTCCGGTCATCACCGGCCCGAGGCCCGTCACCCGTTCGTACCCCGACTGTTCGAGGGTGCGCTTGACGGTCGCGGTCGGCACGGAGCCGATCTGGTCCGGGTCGAGGTCGTTGCGGACGACGACGTAGTACAGCCCGGCCCGGCTCAGGTAGTCGGCGAGGCCCGGGACTTCGGCCCCGGACAGCAGTGCGTGCTCGACGGCGTCCATCGCGCGCCGGTTGCCGGGCGTGCCGAAGGGGACGTAGTCGCGCTGCGCCCACCGCGACTCGGCGAGCACGTCGAGGGGCTGGTCGATGGGCGAGCCCCAGGTGTAGATGCCGTGGGCGGTCGCCGGGACGACCAGGGCGCGGGAGTCGGGGGAGTACTTCTCCAGCCAGTCGGCCGTGGCCTGCCAGTAGGTGGGGAGCCTCTGGAAGGAACCGGGGTTGAGGATCGAGCCGTTGAGGTACGGCCACAGCAGCCCCGGCAGGATCAGCACGGCCGCGACCAGTGGGGCGAAGCGCCGGCCGCGCACCCGCCGGGCCCCGCGCGGCTCGGCCGCCACACCGACCAGGTGGGCCAGACCCAGCGCGAGTGCCAGGGCGAGCCCCGTCTGGAACTTGTAGATGTTCCGGAACGGCGACAGCCACCCGTCCAGCCAGCCCTGCACGACCCCGTGGAACGGCGCCCCGAACGCCCCGCCGTACCCGGCGAGCAGCACCAGCGCGGTCACGAGCACCGTCAGCACCAGCCACCGCCGCTCGGGCATGTCCCGCCGGGCGAGTCCGGCCAGCCCGAGCCCGGCCGCCAGCGCCGAGCACACGATCACCAGGACGGAGGAGGCCACGGTCCAGCCGGCCGGCAGCCAGGCCTCACCGAAGTGCAGGTAGGCGACCCAGTTCCCCGCCCCGCGCAGCGCCTCGGTCGCCGACATGGTGTCCGTGGTCGTCCGCGCGGTCTCTATATAGGGGAGGAAGTTCTCGCCGTAGACGCCGAGCAGCAGCAGCGGCACCCACCACCAGGCCGTCACCACGATCACCGCCGGGGCCCACCAGGCGATCAGCTTGCGCATCCGTGGCCCCGGCGGCCGGGACAGCAGGTACAGCCCGACCGGCAGCAGGGACGCCAGCGTCGCCGACGCGTTCACCCCGCCCATGAACGGCACGAGCAGCGCCGAGCGCAGGGCGGCCACCCGAGCCGCGAACCGCTCGTCGGTCAGCGGCAGCAGCACCCACGGCAGGAACGCGCCGGGCAGCGCCGCGGCCGACGTCGACCCGATGACGGTCGTGAACAGGGGCCACAGCGCGTACGCGGCGGCGCCCAGCAGCCGGGAGGCCCCGCTGCCCATCCGCAGCCGCTCGGCCAGCCGCAATGCCCCCCAGAAGGCGACGGAGACGATCAACGACATCCACAGCCGCTCGGTCAGCCACACCGGCAACCGCACCAGGTCGCCCAGCCAGTAGAACGGCAGCATCGGCCACAGGTAGCCGACGTACTGGTCCTGGATGCCGCCGAACCCGGCCCGGTCGTGCCACAACTGTCCGAGGTCGGCGAGGAACTGGCCCGGGTCGGTGGTCACGCCGAGCTTGGTGTCGAAGGTCTGCCGGCCCGGCTGCACCGCGAGGAACAGCACGAACACCACGGCCCAGAAACCCAGCAGCCAGCGCCGCGACCGCGGGCCCTCGGGGGGTCCCGCCGCGGTCGCGGTGGTGGGGACGGCTGCCGGTGGAGGAGCCTGGACCGTGGTTGTCATGTAGGACACCGCCGCAGAATGAGGAGGAGGTTCCAGGTGGCGAACTCGCGGATGCCGGGCGCCTTGACGACGGCCTCCGCGAGGAAGGGCCAGTAGCGGGAGCGCGCCGAGACGACCGTGACGTCGTCGCGGGCCCGCACCTGCCGCAGGGTGGAGCCGATGTGCACCGCGAAGAGGTTCTCGCCGAGCGTGTGCTTGGCGGGCCTGCCGGTCCGCCGCAGGTAACGGGCCCGGGCCCGCTCGGCGCCGAGGTAGTGCCACGGGGCCCACTCGTGCCCGCCCCACGGCGACAGCCAGTTGGTGAACGACACGTAGATCAGCCCGCCGGGCCGTGTCACGCGGGTGAGTTCACTGAGGAACGTCTCGGGGTCGGCCACGTGCTCCAGCACGTTGGAGGAGAAGGTGACGTCCGCGACGCCGTCCCGCAGGGGCAGCAGGTACCCGTCGGCGACGACGGCCGAGTCGGGGGGCTTCTCGCCGAGTTCGGTGACGTCCGGCTCGAACAGGAACGCGTGCGCCCCGCGCCGCCGGAACTCCTCGGTGAAGTACCCGCTGCCGCCGCCGACGTCCAGGACGGTACGCCCGGCCACGGGCCCGTCGTAGGCCTCGACCTGGTCCGCGGCGTCCCGGGCGAGCAGCGAGTAGCAGCTCTCGGGATCGTCCTGTTCGTGGAGGAAGGCGCGGAACAGGGCGACAGATCGCCGGAACGAGGGGTCGCGCACAGGGGGGCGCGGCGCTGGGACGGGTGCGGCTCCGCCGCGTGGGCGCGACCGCCCACGCACCACCCGCACTCGCGACACGACATCACCGACACGGCGCAGGGGCGACGTCACGGCCCCCAGCTCCTCACCGCCTCCGCGGCCACCACCCGGAACTGCCGCACGGTCCGGTCCCACCGGAACTGAGCCGCCCGCTCCCGGGCCGCCTTGCCCATCGACTCCCGCCGCTCCGCGGACAACGCGAGCGCGCACCACGCGGCGGCGAACGAGGACTCACCCCGCGCGAGGACCCCGGTCTCACCGTCGATCACGGAGTCCTTCAGCCCGGGCACGTCGAAGGCGACCGCCGGCGTCTCCCGGGCCGCCGCCTCCGTCACGACCAGCCCCCACCCCTCCACGGCGGAAGGGTGCAGCAGCAGCCAGGCCGCGCACAGCAGCCGGTGCTTCTCGGCTTCCGTCACATACCCGGTGAACTCCACACCGGGCCCGGCGAGCCGCTCCAGCCGCTCGCGTTCCGGTCCGTCTCCGACGATCACCAGCCGCCCGCCGGTCACCGGCCGGACCCGTTCCCACAGTCGCAGCAGCAGATCGATCCGCTTGTACTCGACGAGCCGCCCGACGGCGACGAACAACGGTTCGGGCGAGCGCTCGGCCCGCGGCCCCGGCTCCTCCACGCCGTTGTGCACGACCCGGATCCGGTCCCGCTCGACCCCGATCGCCCGCAGGGCGGACGCGGTCGAGGAGGACACGGCGACGAGCAGGTTCCGCTGCTGCGCCCCGGTCAGCGCCCAGTGCTCGAGTCTTCGGCCGATCCGCGCCGCCGGGGCCAGCGGCCCGCCGAAGCGCATCTTCCACAGGTCGGTGTGGACGTGGTTGACGAGGCACAGCGTGGGCCCCTGGTGCCACAACGGCGCCAGGTACGGCATGCCGTTGCACACCTCGACCAGCAGATCGCAGTCGCCGACCTGCCGGGCGAAGGCCGACCGGGCGCGCAGGTAGTGCCCGTACGGGCCGCCCGCCGACACGACCCGGTAGTCGCGGAAGGCCGCGGGGCCCCCGCACAGCAGGGTCACCTGGTGACCCAGCCGGGTCAGTCCGTCGGCGAGCTTGTCGACCAGCAGCTCGGAGCCGCCGGCGGACGGGTTGTCCAGGTCGCGGTGGGCGAGGAAGACGATCCGGCGCGGATGTGGGGGGAGCGCCGGGAGGTGCTGCGGCGCGCTGGGGGACGCGGTGCGCAGCGAGGACGGCACGTGCTGGGGCATGGGTGCTCCAACTCGTCTCGGGGTGCGGAACTCAACGTGGGGAAAACGTGGGGGGTCTGTCCGGTGCGGGGGGTCGGCCTGTGGGGGGCCTGAGCTCTTCCTGGGAGGGGAGTGTGGACGGGTTGTGCTCGGGTGGGGTTGGACAGTTTTCGCCCGGACGTTCGCCACGGCTACTCACCGACGTGACAATTTCCGGCTTTGTTAGAGCTGACGTCACATCACATCGTGAGGGTGGGCTGGGGCATATCCGATGAATCGGACGGAACAGGCTGCTCCGGCTCCTTCCGCCCACGCACCACGAGAACAGCACCGGCCACCGCGAGCACGAAACCGCCCACCGCCGCCCCGATCGGCAACGTCACGCCCACCAGCCGGAGTTGACCGCTGTCCCGCTTTGCCTGCCGCACCGCCTCCCGCTGCGTCTCGGTCGTGAAGGAGACCTTCCGGCTGTCCAGCAGCACCGCCGCGTCCTTCTTCCCGCCCGGCGCCCGCAGGGTCCGCTTCGGCCCCGTCTGCGCGTACAGCACCCGGCCGGTGGCCTGGTCGACGACCAGCTCGAAACCGTGGTTGGAGTACCACTCCTCGGCCAGCACCTGCGGCCGGTTCGGCTGGTCGACGAGCGTGCCGGGCACCATCCGCGTGCCCGTCCTGGTCGGCGGCACCGAGCCGGTGAACTTGTAGCCGGTGTAGCCCTGGACCTTCTCGGTGCCCCGGTAGCGCAGCACGACCGTGTCGCCGAGGGTGTTGTCCCACCACTGGTAGGAGCGTTTCTGCACGTCGAAGGGGAACTTCAGGTAGGCCTCGCCCTCGATGTACGGCTTCTCGCCGCAGCAGTGCACGGGCCGGGTGGTCTTCCGGTCCATCACCCAGCGGTGCGGGGTGAAGTCCAGCGCGTCGTGCGGGTCGGCGGCCGGCAGCGACTTGTCGGTGTCGACCGTGGTCGTCACGTCCCAGACGGCCTTGCCGCTGCGTTCGCTGTCGGCGACGTTGCCCCGCACCCGCTGGGTCACGGTGATCTTCCGGTCGGGCACCGTCTCGATCCGGTCAGTGTCGAAGACGCTGCCCCGGCCTTCGTAGACGGCGGTCGTGTCGATGTCGATCGGGTTCACCGCGGCCCGCGGCTGCACGTACCAGGCGAGCAGGGGCGCCAGCACCAGCAGGAACGTGCCGAGACCCAGCAGGACCAGGGAAAACGGAGAGGTTGTACGGCGCATCCGGGCACTCCAGTGGCTTGGGGCGGCTCGACGTACGAGAGGGCCGGCACGGCGGCGGAATGCGCGCGTGCGGCTGGGCCGGGAACCGTAGGCGGCTCTTGACGGGGTGTCAATGCTTGTCGAGACTGGGCGCGACAGGCAGGGACGGGGTGCCGGGGTGGGGCAACCTCCGGACCATCTCCGGTCGAATCCGGACAGAGAGGCTGACCCTGCGATGTCCAGACTGCTCGCTGCCGCGCTGACCGTCGCGCTCGCCGCCGCCCTCGCCGTGGGCGCCGCGCTGGGCGTGGTCGCGCTGCTCGAAGCCACACCCGACCAGCCGAACACGCCCCTGATCACGTACGAGCGGGCCGGGCAGGGGAGTTGAGGGATGACGGCCGCCCGCACCGGAACCGTCACCACCCGCTCGGCCTGGCACGACGTACCGCGCTTCCAGGTGCGCCGGTTCGCCGCGATCGCCATGGCCGAGGCACCCGAGCTCGCCGAGGAGATCCTCCGCGAGATCCAGCGCGAGTACCCGCACCTGCCCGTCGTCCTCGACGACTCCGGCGAGCCCATGGCCCTGGTCGGCATCCGCCGCGCCATCGAGGTCTTCGTGCAGCACCTGGAGCACTCGGAGGGGCGCCCGACCGTCCCGCCCGGCGTCTTCCAGGACTTCGGCCGCGGCGAGGGCCTCAACGGCCGCTCCCTGGACTCCCTCCAGGCCATCTACCGCATGGGCGTACGCCTGGCCTGGCGCCGCTTCGCCGACATCGGCCAGCGCGTGGAGATCCCGCCCCCGGCGATGTACGAACTCGTCGACGCGGGCTACGAGTACCTGGACGGCCTGGTCGACCAGTCCGTGCGCGGCTACGCCGAGGCGGCGGCCCGCCAGGCCGGCGAACGCCTGCGCCTGCAACGCCGCCTCATGGAACTCCTGCTGGCCGAACACCACCGCGGCGACCCCACCGAGGCCTTCACCGAGCGCGCGGCACGCATCGGCTGGCCCCTCCCGGCGAAGGTCGCGGTCGGCGTCCTGCTACGCCCGGCCCGCGAGGCGATGGCCCCCGCGGTCGGTCAGGGCGTCCTGCTCGACATGGAGTACGAGCAGCCCCGCATGGTCGTCCCCGAGCCGGACGCCGCGGGCCGTCCCGAGCTGCTGCACCGGGCCCTGGCCGGCTGGTCCGGCGCGATCGGCCCGCCCGTCCCGCTCGCCGACGCGGCGAAGTCCCTGCGCTGGGCCGAGGCGGCGGTACGCCTGATGGAACGGGACCTGCTCCCCACGGGCGAGGTCCTCCACTGCACGGAACATACCGAGGCCCTGGTCCTCCTCCAGCCCGAGGAACTGATCGACGACCTGGCCCTGCGCTGCCTGGCCCCGCTCGCCCACTGCGGCCCGACGCACGGCCGACGGCTCGCGGAAACGTTACTGGCATGGCTGGAGACACGCGGCGGCGCGCCGGAAGTGGCCGCCCGGCTCGGCGTCCACCCCCAGACGGTGCGCTACCGCCTCCGTCAGATCCGCGAAATGTGGGGCGACGGCATCGACGACCCGGACCGGCGGTTCGAACTGGAACTGGTCCTGAGAGCACAGAGGTTGAGGGGGCGATTGGGCGAGGTGAGGCGGCGGTAGGGCAACCGCGCCGAAAATCACTCGACGGCCTGTGTGAATCGATAGGCTCGTGTCATGAACGGGGTTCACGACGAGGAAGTCGACGAAGTCGAACGGCCGCTCAGTCGGCCGGTCCTGCTCCAACTGGGTGCGTCCGCACAGCACTTCTCGGCTCTGGAAGAGGTGCTGGCCGAGATCGACGTGCCGGGAGTGTCCCTGCACGAGGACGACCCGTCCAGCCTGGCCTTCCCGACCACCGGCTGGCAGACGATCGTCGTTTCCGTCGTCTCGGCGGGCGGGCTGAAGGTGGTGCGTGATGTGCTGATCGCGCACATCACCAGCAAGCAGGTGAAGATCAACGTCACGCGTTCCGACACGGAGAAGTCGGTGACCTTCGAGGGTCACATCGCCCATCACCGCGAGGTCGAGCAGCTTGTCCGTGAGATCACGGCTGAAGAGCCATCTGACTGAGTCCGCCACGACGGTGTTCCACAGCGGGCTCGGCAGGGTCGACCCGGTCTCGGTCCGTATCGAACTCACCCGCGACTTCGACGAGTCGGCCTCCTACGAGGACAGGATCGCCCTCCTCGCCGCGCTGCTGCACGAACGCCATCACTGGCTCCAGCACGTGGGCACCAGCACCGGCCTGTTCGGCACCCTGCTGCTCGAACTCCAGAACGCCATGATCGAACACGGTGTGCCACTGGAGGAGTTGCGGACGGAAGACCTGCCGCTGCTCCGGCAGGAGCACCGGTTCGCCGACGCCCTGGGCAAGTGGGAACGGCTGGAGGCCACCCGGCGGCTGTACTTCGGCTGCCGGCGGGGGGACCTGGACGCCCTGATGCGGGACGGCCGGGCTCCCCTGTGGGGCGAACTCGCACCGCTGGTCAGCGGCACGATGGGGAAGCTGCTCGCGGATTCCCCGTACATCGACAGATACCAGGCGTTCTTCGCCGACCGCGGCGGCCATCTCCCGGTCGACAAGACCTTCGTGACCGAGAGCGGATGGTCCGTCGGAGCGCGTCATCTGATGGAGGGTGCCGCCCGGCAGAGCGAGGTGTTCCGGCTCCTCCAGGGAGCGCTCGACGGGCACCGTCACTCCGGTGCGCCGGCCGAGGCGTTCCGCTTCAACCTCTCGGAGCACTACACAGGCGTCTACGGCGTGGCGCGCAAGCTGTTCGACAGCGTCGTCGGCGCCAGGACCGTAGCGGCGGACATCGGGTTCGCGTTCGCCTGCGACATGGGGCTCAACGCCCTCGCCCCGCCGCTCTACCCGCTCGTCCCGGTCAATCCGGGTACGTACTTCGCCCACGTCGTCCACAAGCTGGCGGACTTCCGTTTCGACCGTTGCCTGCACATCGTCGATCCCCCGCACGTCAGGGCGCTCATCGCGGAACTGACCGAGCACGTCGGCGTGGTCGGTGGCGCGTCACGGCGCATGACCGACCTGGATCTGAGACTCCCGCAGCGGTTCAAGCGGGAGATGGTGGACGGGGTCCTCGGCCATCTGCGCCCCGACGAGGTCGCGGGACAGCTCTTCACCCTCCCGCACGCCGACGCCGTGCCGGTCCCCAGCGGACCCTCCTGCCGACTGCGCTACCTCCTCGCCCTCACGGCGGAGGCGGAGCGCATCCGCGCCCGGTCGCCCGAGATCTTCGTCTTCCCCGCCGCCTCCTACCTGGACGACCGTACGGCGTTCCGCGCGCTGTTCGAGCGTATTCAGCCCCCGCTGCTCTCCTACGGCAGCCAGCAGTTCCGCGGGACCCGCCCGATCGCCGGGTGGCCGGACTTCTTCGTCGCCACCGGCATCCACTACGAGGTCATGCGCGGCCTCGTCATGCACGACGCCCGGACCCTGGGGATCAGCCTCGCACCCTTCGCCCGTCTCGCCCCCGGACTTCTCCGCATCGTCCTGAGGGGCGCCCTCCACGGGGCTCCTGTGGCCGACGTGATCCACGGGCACGCCGAAGCCGCCGCCGAACAGCGCTGAAAGGCCGCGTGAAGCGTGCACCAACGTGAGCTCATGTGCGCCGGGCCATTGCCCGGGCAAAAGGATATGTCTAGCCTGTGTTCGTCATGCCGATCGCCTGTTGATATCTCGAACATCGATATCCGGAACGCAGGCGCCTGAGACACATAGGGAGGGGGCCGGTCGTGGGACGCCTCGTACCAGCAGTGACCCGGGCTCTCGACATTCTCGAGCTCTTTCTCGACGGGGACGGGACGCTCTCCGCCCCGGACATCGTGCGCAAGCTCCAGCTGCCGCGCACCACCGTGCACGAGCTGGTGACCACGCTCGCCGCCCGGAAGTACATCGTCCCCGTGCCCGGACAGCCGGGACGTTACCGGCTGGGCGTGCGCCCGTACCAGCTCGGCGCCCGGTACGCCGAGCAGCTCGACCTCGCCGCCGAGGGGCAGCTGGTCGCCCGGTCCGTCGCCGAGACCTGCGACGAGACCGTGCACGTGGCGATCCTGGAGGACACGGACGTCATCTACATCGCCAAGGTCGACTCCACGCACGCCGTGCGGATGGTGTCGGCGGCCGGCCGCCGGCTGCCCGCCCACTGCACCTCCGTCGGCAAGATGCTGCTGGCCTCCCTTCCCGAGCAGGAACTCGCCGCGCGGATCCCCGACGGCGCCGAGCTGGTCGCGATGACCCCCAACAGCATCACCGACCCGGCCGCCCTGCGCGAGGCCCTGGCCGAGATCCGCGAGCGGGGCCTCGCCGTGGAGCGCCGCGAGTCCAACCCGGACGTGAGCTGCGTGGCCGCCCCGGTCCGCGACCGCACCGGGCAGGTCGTCGCCGCCCTGTCGATCTCCGTGCCCATGATCCGCTGGAGCGAGGAGCGCCGGACCGAGCTGGAGGAGCTCGCCGCGAAGGGTGCCGCCGAGCTGTCCGAGCACCTCGGTCACCGGAGCGTGGCATGACGACGCCGTACGAGGTCGCGGTACGGGCCGAGGCCGAGCTCGGCGAGGGGCCGACCTGGGACGCGGCGGCCGGCCGGCTCCTGTGGATCGACATCCTCGGCTCCCGGGTGCACACCTACGACCCGGCGACCGGGCACCGGAGCGTCCGCCGCACGGAACAGCACGTCGGCGCCGTGAAGCCGCGCGCCGGCGGCGGGCTCGTCCTGAACCTGCGCGACGGGGTGGGTCTCCTCGACCCGGACGGCAGCTTCCGCTGGCTGCAACACGAGCCCGTCCCCGGCCGCCGCGCCAACGACGCGGCCGTCGCACCCGACGGCGCGCTGTGGGCCGGCACGATGCGGTACGACGAGGCACCGGGGGGCGGCACGCTGTCCCGCGTCACCGGTGACGGCACGGTCGACGTCGTGCTCGACGACGTGGCCGTCAGCAACGGCACGGGGTGGAGCCCCGACGGGCGCCTCATGTACTTCATCGACTCCCCGACCCGGCGCGTCGACGTCTTCGACTACGCGGACGGGCGGATCTCCGGGCGGCGCACCCTCGCCGAGATCGAGGACGGCGCCGGCTTCCCCGACGGGCTGACCGTGGATGCCGAGGGGTGCGTGTGGGTGGCCCTGTGGCAGGGGTCGGCGGTGCGCAGGTACACCCCGCGGGGGCACCTGGACCGGGTGATCGAGCTGCCTGTGCCGCTGGTCACGGCGTGTGCGTTCGGTGGGGCCGGGCTGAGTGATCTGTACGTCACGACGGCGCGTACGGGCCTGAGCGAGCCGCCCGCGCTGGCGGGGTCGTTGTTCGTGGTCCCGGACGCCGGAAAGGGACTGGTACAGCCGACGTTCGCCGGCTGACCGGGGACGGGGACATGAGCGGGCGGCGGCCGGTCCCCGGGGTGCCCGACAGGTGAGTACGCCGACGGGGCACGGACCCACACGGGCCGCTGCCGCGCCGGCCGCCGATGATCCGGCTGGTGCCGTTCGACTTCCGCGCCGCCTGCCGACGAGCCGCCTGCCGACGCCCCGGGCCGTGCGGCGCGGCTGCCGCGCCGGCTGTCGACGGCCCGGGCCGTGCCACTCGGGCGGGCCCGCCCGGCGAGGTGCCGGCCCGGCCCCGGGCGCCCCTGCTCAGCGCCCCGGCGAAGTACCGGACCGGCCCGAGCCCCGCTGGGTCAGCGCCCCGTCCGGTCCAGCCGTCGCAGGATCGTCCGTTCGTCCTCCGTCAGCGGCGCCCCCGCCGCCGGCGGCAACGGCGGCCCGCTCAGTGTCGCCAGGACCGTCGAGGGCCGCAGCAGCCGTGTCGGGCCCGTCGTCATGCTCATCACGTCCCAGACCGCCGACGCCGCCGTGTACGAGCCGGTCGCCGTGCGGATCATGCGGCGGGTGTAGGCGGTGACCAGACGGTCGGCGACCCCGGGCGAGCCGCCGCGCGTCCCGGGGTACCAGACGTCCTGGCTCACCGCCATCGTCCACGCGGCCTCCACCGATCTGGCCGCCCGCCCTTGCACGCGCCGGGCGAGCCCGGGCGCGTCGAGGCCGGACCGCCGCAGCTCGCGGTCCAGCTCCCGGGCGCCCAGCGCGGCCACCGACATGCCCTGCCCGTAGGCGGGGTTGAACGTGGCCAGCGCGTCACCGAGGACGACGAGGCGCTCGGGCCAGGAGCGCACCTTCTCCAGGTAGCGGCGATGGTTGCTGGTGCTGCGGCTGACATGGACGTCGGTGAGCGGTTCCGCGCCGGAGATCAGCCGGCCCACGATGGGGTCGGGCAGGTCCAGGGTGTACCGGAGGAACGCGTCCGGGTCGGACGGCGGTTCGCCACCGCCCCGTGTGCCGGCGAGGCTGACCATCCAGCGGTCGCCCTCGATCGGCAGCACCATGCCGCTGCGGCCGGGCCGTCCCTGATACGGATCGGCCTGCACGATGGTCAGGGGGAAACGCCCGGCCCCCTCGGGAGTGCGGTAGAGGCGGGTGGCGTTCACCAGGCCGGCGTCCACCGTCTTCTCGCGCACGTCGTCGACGCCCAGCCCCGCCAGCCAGGTCACGATCCGCGAGCCGCGTCCGCTCGCGTCCACCACGAAGTCCGCGGCGAGTTCCTCCTCCCCGGCGGCGGTCGAGAGGCGGACCCCGGTCACCCGCTGCCGCGACCCGGTCAGCTCCAGCACCCCCGCCTTGCGGACCACCACCCCGGTGTTGTCCAGCACGGCCCCCCGCACCGCCCAGTCGAGCAGGGCCCGGGTGCAGGTCAGCATCCGCGGCCCGGGGTGGCGCCAGCGCCGGAACCAGCCCTCGGGCGTGAGGGCGACCATGCCCGAGCCGAGCGGTATCTCGTGCGCGCCGGCGGCGAGCAGGTGCTTGCGCATGCTGACGCCCGGCACCAGCTCCTCCATGGGGGCCAGGCCGCCGGCCATGAGGAGGTGCGCGTGACGTCCCTGCGGCAGGCCCTTGCGGTGCTCCGGCCCCTCGGGCAGATCGTCGCGGTCGAGCACGACCACCTCGTCCGCGACGGCGGACAGGGCCGCCGCGGCCAGCATGCCGGCCAGCCCCGCACCGATGACGACAGCTCTACGCGACATGCGACTCCTCGCACTCAGCCATGAAGGCTCCTTCGCCCTGCGGGCATTCCCCGTCGTCCGGGCACGGCCGTGCGGCCCCCAACACCGTCCACCGACAGCGGTTTTCGAGCCATGCGGGCCTCGTCCCGGACGGCTCTCACCGTACCTTCACGCACCGTGCGCGCGGCTCCCCGTGCGGGACCCGTCGGGAATCGGCCGGGTGGCCCCGGGGAGGTGGTCGGCCGGTGAGTGCGGTGCTTCCTCCGTGTGGTCACGCGCCAGGGCGCGGATCGCCCGGAGGTCCTCCGTGCGGCGCAGGGCCCGGGACAGGGCGCCGATCTCGCGCAGCAGCTCCGTGGTGTCGTGGGCACCGGTGCCGTCGTCCTCCCGTGTCCGGGGCCCGGCGTCGGCCGCGTCCTGGATCCCGGCGGTGGCGGCGAGCACCTTCGCCACTTCGGGCGGGTGGCCGAGGGCCAGGGCAGCGGCGTGGAACCGTTCGCGCCGGTCGTCGTCGATGTGCCGGGCGAGCGGCAGCAGCACGTCGCGGATGAACGTCTCCCGGCGGACCAGTCGCAGTTCCGGCGTCGCACGCAGCAGGAACGGAACCCCTCTGCCGTTGACCGTCTTCATCAGCAGGTACAGGGGCCGCAGTTCGTGGTGGGCGAGCCGGACGTGCCAGCGGCCGTGCAGGTACTGCCCGGCGTGCGGGAGGATGAAGCCGATCGCGATGAGCACGGCGGACAGGCAGGCGAGCGGCGGGGCGACGGCCGTGCTCAGCCAGTCCACGTCCCGCCCGGACCAACGGGCCACCACGGCACTGATCTTGGCGGCGTCGAAGAGCAACTGCGCCGCGTAGCCGACGCCGAGGAACTTCAGTCCCCAGCGCAGCAGCGAGTCGAGTCCGTCGGTGCGCACCCAGTTCCAGATCAGCCCGTTGGTGACCAGTGCGGCCGCGGTGTGCGCGAGCAGGTAGAGCACGATCAGTTCGCGCATGTAGGGGGTGTTCGCGTAGTACGTGTCGAGATCCCGCAGCCGCTCCACCGGCACGTCCGCGAGAGCGAACAGCACCCACATCGCGACGATCACACCCGAATAGACCGCCACGACCCCGCGCATCGCGCGCCGGGTGCGGTCCGAGCGGTCGGACGGGCCGTTGCGCCAGGAGATGATCAGCAGCAGGCAGAAGGCGCAGAACGCGGTGAGCAGCGAGTAGACCCAGGGTCCGGAGAAGTTGGCCACCCCGGTGAGCCGGTTGACCCGTGCGATCGTCGACGGCGCCACGAAGACGAAGACCGCGCAGGCGAGCAGCAGCAGCCCGCCGACCGCGCGCAGCATCGGGTCCTTCCAGAGCCGGATGATGCTCGGCAGCTTGATGGCCAGGGCGGCGGCCAGGACCCCCGCGGGGATCCACCAGAAGTTCGGATAGAACTGGTTGACGAACTCGACCGGGGTCAGTGCCACCACCGTCCTCACGGTGCCGCACCTCCTCGCGGCCCCCGGTAGTACAGCGACCGCTGCACGGGGTCGAGGGGCACCTCCGGTCCGCGCCCGCCCGGCAGCAGCGCCCGACACCCTGCCGCCAGCCGATGGCCGAAGGCGTCGGCGTCGGCCTCGTCCCGTTCCCGGGAGCCGTTGCGGGCGGCCACCGCCAGGGCGACGTCGTCCCACCCCGGCCGGTCGGCGAAGGCGTGGGCCGCCGCCGCGCCCAACCCGTGGTGATGCCCGTGCCCGGCGTGCAGATGCCACAGCTCGTGCCCGAGGATGACCAACTGCTGCACGGCCTCGGCCCGTTCTTCGACGATGACGAGGTCGAAGTCCTGGAACTCCACCCACAGTCCGGTCACTTCTATCTCGTCGGGGAAGCGCTCGAAACGCAGCTCGACGGGCCGTCCACCGCGCCGCGCGCTCATCTCCTCGCACAGCGCCCGGCACAACGACCGTACGTCGGTGGGGGGCTGGGGTCTCGCCCGGACCGCCGCGGCCAGTTCGGCGGCCAGGGCGCGCATGGCGGAGCCACGGCGCGAGCGCCTGAGCGCGGCGGTGACTCGGGCGGCCATCGTCCGCGCGCCCGCGATGTCCATCGCTCCCCCTTCTCACCGCCGGCCGACGGCTTGGCAGCGCGTCCGAGACTACGCGCCCGAAAGTGTGCGCGTCATGCGATCCGATGTCCGTAGTTCAACGGGGAACGACCGAAGTCGCCCAAAAGTCCTGCCCGAACTTCGTGCACGACCCATTGACGCGCAAGCGCTTCGACTTTACGGTCCGTTCGAAGTTACGAGCGCTATTCGGTATATCGAACAGTAAGGGCAGGGCATGGGACGACCTGACCTGAATCGCAGGCAGCTTCTCGGTGGGCTCGGCGGGCTCTTCGTCGCGAGCGGCTTCGGCTTCGCCGCACTCGGCACGGGCGCCGACGCACTCGCCACCGACGCCGACACCCGCGTGCGCTACTGGAACCTCTTCAGCGGCGGCGACGGCTACAACATGATCGCGATGCTGAACTCCTTCCGTGAGGACCATCCGGCCGTCGCGGTGAAGGACTCCACCCTGCAGTGGGGCAGCCCCTTCTACACCAAGCTCGCCATGGCCGCCGCGGGCAACCGCGCACCCGACCTCGGCGTCATGCACATGGGCCGGGTCACCGGCTTCTCGCCCGGCCGCCTCCTGGACGCCTGGGACACCGACCTGCTCGCCAAGTACGGCGTACGAAAGCAGGACTTCAACCCGCAGCTGTGGAACCGCGGCGTCATCGACGGCAAGCTCTACGCCGTCCCCCTCGACATCCACGTCCAGCTCTGCTTCTACCGCAAGGACGTGCTGAAGAAGGCGGGGCTGCTCGGTGACGACAGCCGGATCGTGCCCGTGACCTCGACCGAGGAGTGGTTCGACGTCCTCAAGGAGGCCAGGAAGGCCACCAAGAAGGGACTCCAGACCATCGGCCTGTGGAACAGCGACCAGAACTTCCAGTGGTGGTTCTTCGTCGCCTTCTACACCCAGCTCGGCGGCACCTGGTTCAACGACGCCGACACCGATGTCACCTTCGACACCGGCAAGGCCACCCAGGTCCTGGAGTTCCTGCGCCGGCACATCACCGACGGGTACGCCAACCCGGCCTTCGCGGGCCCCGCCGGCGCCGAACAGTTCGTCAACGGCTCCCCCTTCGTCTGGGAGGGCAACTGGTCGGTGCCGGTCTTCGACACCGCGAAGGTCGAGTACGGCGCGACCCCGCTGCCGCCCGTCTTCGGCAGGCCCGCCACCCACGCCGAGTCGCACGCCTTCGTCCTGCCCCACCAGTCCGACCGCGGCGGCCCCGCCAACGAGGGCGCCCACCAACTCGCCGCCTACATCGTCAGACACGCTCAGCAGTGGGCGCTCGGCGGCCACATCCCCGCCTACCGGCCCGTCCTGTCCACGGCCGCGTACAAGAAGATGAGCCCCCAGAACGAGTACGTCTCGGCCATGGACCACCAGGCCACCGAGCCGAAGGTGTGGTTCGCCGGATCCACCGGCATCCTCGCCCAGCGCGTCGGCCCCATCGTCGTCTCCTCCACGATGGGCTCCGCCAGGCCGGAGACCGCCGCCCGTCGGATGAAGAGCGAGCTCATCAGGCTGCTCGCGACGAAGAACCCGATGGACGGCAGGACCGCCGCGCAGGGAGGTGCGGTCGCATGACCACCAGCGCCCAGACCGTCATCGCACCGGTGCGCGCGGGGACCGCCGCCGACAGCGTCACCGCACGCCGCAAGCAGGGCTTCCAGCACGGCGGCTGGTTCGTCGCCCCGTTCCTCGTCCTGTTCGCGCTCTTCGTGATCTGGCCGCTGCTGCGCGGCGTCTGGCTCAGCTTCACGGACGCCAACATCTCCGGCGACAGCGCGAGCTTCGTCGGCCTCGACAACTACCGCGAGGCCCTCCAGGACCCCCTGGTGTGGGACACGCTCGGCCACAGCGCGTACTTCACGCTGCTGGTCGTGCCCTGCATCACGGTCCTCGCCTTCCTCCTCGCGATGCTCGCCCACCACATCGAGCGCGGGAAGTGGCTGTGGCGGCTGTGCTTCTTCGCCCCGTTCCTGCTGCCGTCCACCGTCGCGGCCAACCTGTGGCAGTGGCTGTTCAACCCCGGCACCGGAATGATCAACTACGTCTTCGGCATCGAGACGCCGTGGCTGACGGACAAGTCCTACGCCATGCTCGCAGTGGTCATCTGCACGCTCTGGTGGACGGTCGGCTTCAGCTTCCTGCTGTACCTCGCCGCGCTCCAGGGCATCCCCGGCCACCTCTACGAGGCCGCCAAGCTCGACGGCGCGAACGCCTGGCACCGCATGGTCCACATCACCCTGCCGATGCTGCGCAACATCACCGGCCTCGTCATCGCCCTGCAGATCCTCGCCTCGCTCCAGGTCTTCGACCAGGCCGTCGTGATGATGGACTTCCTCCCCGGGCCGGAGGGATCGACCCGCACCTTCGTCCAGTACACCCTCGAAGAGGGCTTCACCAGCTACCGCGTGGGCTACGCCTCCGCGATCTCCGTCATCTTCTTCGTGATCATCGCGGCGGTCGCCCTGGCGAGGATGTGGCTGCTGCGCAACCGTGAGGAGAGCGCCCGATGAGCACGGCCGCACAACCGCGCAAGCCGTGGACCCCCAGCCAGATCGTCTTGACCCTCCTCGGCACAGCCGTCTCGGCCGCCTTCCTGGCCCCCTTCGCCTGGGCCCTGTTCACCTCCCTCAAGTCGGAGACGGAGGCGGTGCAGGTCCCGCCCCACTGGCTCCCGGAGGACTGGACGGGCCAGGCCTGGAAAGCCCTCTTCGAGACCGGCAACATCACCAACTGGTTCGTCAACTCCGTGGTCGTCTCCGTCTGCGTGACGTCCGTGGTGCTGCTGGTGAGCGCACTCGCCGGCTACGGCTTCGCCCGCACCGAGTTCCGCGGCAAGAGCGCTCTGATGGGCCTGGTCATGGCGGGCCTGATGATCTCGCCCGCCGTCCTCGGCGTGCCGCTGTTCACCACCGTGCAGCAGATGGGCATGGTCGACACCTACTGGGGCATGATCCTGCCGCAGTGCGCGCCCGCCGCGATGGTCTACATCCTCTACAAGTTCTTCCAGGGCATCCCGCGCGAGCTGGAGGAGGCGGCGTTCATCGACGGCGCCGGACGCTGGCGGGTGTTCTTCACCATCGTCCTCCCGCTCTCCCGTCCCTCCCTGGCCGCGGTCGGCATCTTCACCTTCATCGCCTCGTGGAACAACTTCCTGTGGCCGTACATGGTGACCAACAACCCCGACCTGATGACCATGCCGAACGGCATCGCGACCGTCATGAACTCCTACGGCATCCAGTGGGCCCAGCTGATGGCCGGCGGCCTGATGGCGGGCCTGCCCCTGATCATCGTGTTCGTCTTCTTCCAGCGGCAGATCGTGGCGGGCGTCGCCCACACGGGATTGGCGGGCCAGTGAGCGTACGCAGAGCGATCACCGCCGTGGGGGCGGCGCTCCTCCTCGCTCTCCTCCCCAACACAGCCCAGGCGAGCACCGGTTACCCCGACCCCCAGCCGATCACCGGCCAGCAGATCATCCACGACCCCACGGTGATCCGCCTCAAGTCCGGCGGATACGTGGCCTATTCGACGGGCGGCGTCATCGGCGCCCGCACGTCGAAGGACACAAAGCGGTGGGACGACGCGGGTAACGCCTTCGCCACGCCCCCGAGCTGGTGGTTCGAGTACAACGACACCGGCGACCCGTGGGCCCCGGACATCTCCTACCGGGCGGGCCGGTACTGGCTGTACTACGCCGTCTCCTCCTGGGGCACCAACCACTCCGCGATCGGCGTCGCCACCTCCCGCACCGGCCTGCCCGGCACCTGGACCGACCACGGCAAGGTCTTCAGCTCCGAGACCACCGACACCTGGAACGCCATCGACCCGGCGATCATCGAGGACCGAGGCCGGCTGTGGATGTCCTTCGGCTCCTACTGGACCGGCATCCGCATGATCGAGCTGAACCCGGTCACCGGCAAGGCCCTCCCCGGCGCCGACGTCCACCACCTGGCCACCCGCCCCGACGCTCCGTACGCGGTGGAGGGCCCGTACATCGTCCGGCACGGCCGCTACTACTACCTCTTCGCCTCCTACGACGCCTGCTGCTCCGGCGTGAACTCCACGTACAGGATCAAGGTCGGCAGGTCGACGAGCGTCACGGGCCCGTACGTGGACAGAACTGGCAAGTCGCTCCTGGAGGGGGGCGGTGACCTGCTGCTGGAGGGTCATGGAAGATACATCGGTACGGGAGGCCAGTCGGTCTTCCGGGACCGGGGCCAGGACTGGCTGGCGTACCACTACTACGACGCAGAGGACAACGGCACACCGAAGCTGGGCCTGAACCGGCTCGCTTGGGTGCATCACTGGCCTGTTGTCAAGTAATCCCGTTTTGGAAAGGCCCCCATGAGCAAGCCCACCGCCCGCTTCACCCTCGACCCCGCTTTCACGGTCGGCGAGGTCAACCCCCGCCTCTTCGGCAGCTTCGTGGAACACCTCGGCCGCTGCGTCTACACCGGCGTCTTCGAACCCGACCACCCCACCGCCGACGCCAAGGGCCTCCGCCAGGACGTCCTCGACCTCGTCCGCGAACTCGGCGTCACAGCCGTCCGCTACCCCGGCGGCAACTTCGTCTCCGGCTACAAGTGGGAGGACTCGGTGGGCCCGGCGGAAGACCGCCCGCGCCGCCTCGACCTCGCCTGGCACTCGACGGAGTCCAACCGCTTCGGCCTCTCCGAGTACATCGACTTCCTCCGCAAGATCGGCCCCCAGGCCGAACCGATGATGGCCGTCAACCTCGGCACACGCGGCGTCGCCGAGGCCCTGGAACTCCAGGAGTACGCCAACCACGCCGGGGGCACCGCCCTGTCCGACCTCCGTGTCGCGCACGGCGACAAGGACCCCTTCGGCATCCGCCTGTGGTGCCTCGGCAACGAGATGGACGGCCCCTGGCAGACCGGCCACAAGACCGCCGAGGAGTACGGCCGCCTCGCCGCCGAGACGGCCCGGGCCATGCGCCAGCAGGACCCCGGCGTCGAACTCGTCGCCTGCGGCTCCTCCAGCCAGTCCATGCCCACCTTCGCCGAGTGGGAGGCCACGGTCCTCAAGGAGACCTACGACCTCGTCGACTACATCTCCCTGCACGCCTACTACTGGCCCGAGGACGGCGACCTCGACTCCTTCCTCGCCTCCGCCGTCGACATGGAGTCCTTCATCGACAACGTCGTCGCGACCGCCGACCACGTCGGCGCCCGGCTCAAGTCGAAGAAGAAGATCAACCTCTCCTTCGACGAGTGGAACGTCTGGTACCTGCCCGAGTGGGAGGCCCGCGCCAAGACCTTCGAGCAGGACGACTGGCCCGAGGCGCCGCGCCTGCTGGAGGACAACTACAGCGTCACCGACGCCGTCGTCTTCGGCTCGCTCCTCATCGCCCTGCTCCGGCACGCCGACCGCGTCACCGTCGCCTGCCTCGCCCAGCTCGTCAACGTCATCGCGCCGATCATGACCGAGCCGGGCGGCCCGGCCTGGCGGCAGACCACGTTCTTCCCCTTCGCGCAGGCCTCGCGGTACGGCCGCGGCCAGGTCCTGGACGTCCGCGTGGACTCGCCGACGTACGAGACGAAGAAGTACGGCGAGACCGACCTGCTGCACGCCACCGCCGTGCGCGCCGAGGACGGCACGGTCACCGTCTTCGCCGTCAACCGCAGCCGCACCGACGCCCTCCCGCTCGAAGTCGCCCTGAGCGGCCTCGACCTGAGCCGCGTCGTCGAGCACAGCGCCCTCGCGGACGCCGACCCGGACGCCCGCAACACCCTCGACGACCCCGAGCGGGTGGCCCCGCACACCGTCGACGGCACGGCTCTCCAGGACGGCACGCTGAACGCCGTCCTGGAGCCGCTGTCCTGGAACGTGATCCGGCTGGCGTGACCGGGCCCGGTCAGCGTTCGATGCGCGGCAGGGCGGTCGGGGACGGCGAGGTCGAGGTCGTCCCCACCGCCCAGTACCCGCCCGAACCCGGCACCTTCGCCAGGGCGTTCATGACGACGGGGGTCGTGGCCAGCGGCCCCCGCTCGCTGACCCAGGCCGTGCCGTCCCAGCGCAGGTAGTGGGCCCGGGTCTGGTCCCAGAAGTCCCACCCGGCGATCCGGTCGGGCCGCCCCTGCGCGTCGCCCACGATGCCGGACAGCATGCCGACGCCGAACGGTGCCTTGACGTACTCCCAGGAGCTGCCGTCCCCGTGCAGCAGCCGGACGGCCGGAGGCTTGCCGGGCGGGCCGCCGATGCCGTAGTCGTAGCCCGTCATCCAGATGTCGTCGCGGGCGACCGGGAGCAGCCCGGTGAAGCCGGCGCGGACGCCGCCCGGCGACGGCAGCACGGTCCACGCGTCACCGTCCCAGCGGGCGACGAGCTCGCTGCCGTAGACCCAGATGTCGCCGCAGAGCGAGCGGTGGATGTGGTAGGGCGGGACGGTGGTGGTGACCGGGGGCGGCTCCAGCCAGGTCCACTTGCCCCGGTGCCCGTGCAGCAGCACCGAGCCGTCACCGGTGCGGCCGGAGACCCACACGTGGCCCCGCGGGCCGGTCGTGACGGCGGCGAGGGAGGTCCCGGCCGTCCCGCGCCCGGGGTAGTCGGTCTCCCGCCAGGTCGATCCGTCCCAGGCGAGGAGCCGGGCGGTGCCGGAGGTGTCGGCGCCGACGGCCCAGGCGGAGCCGTCGGACGTGGCGGCCACGGAACCCAGGTAGCCGTTGAAGCCGGCGCGGGTGCGCTGCCAGGCCGTGCCGTCCCACACGAGGGCCAGCGCCGCCCCCCGGACACTGCCGCTGAGGCCCTCCTCGCCCACGGCCCAGGCGAGGCCGGGGCCCGCGGCCGCCACGTCGCGCAACTGCGCCGCCGGGGTGGCCTCCGGGGCGGTGACCGCCTCCCACTCGCGTGGTGCGCCGCCGTCCCGGACGGCCGCCGCGGCCGGTCGGGCGCCCGCCGGGACGAGCCCGAGCCCGGCCCCGGCCCCGACCAGTCCGCCTAACCCAGTGATGAAACGCCGTCTTCGCACGAGGTTCCCCTCCCTGTCGAAAAGCCCTGAAGGGCCCACACGGTGAACCAGCGTCCCGGAGAAGACAAGGCACGGGTACGGCTCGATCCGGTCACACCGGCTTGACGGGCACCCCTCCGGCCGCCGCGCCCAGCACCGTCAGCCGCACGTCCCGCGGCCCCGACGGTGTGGTCCCGTCCGACAGCACCGCCAAGGCCAGTGTGTTGGCGCCACGTGTGCGCAGGATCCCGTTCGGCAGCACGAACGTGTGCTGCGGCCCTACATCGTTGATGTACTGCCCCATGTTCCAGCCGTTGAGGAAGATCTGGACGCGGTAGGCCCGCCCCGGGTCGTCGTCGAGGACGAGTCCGACGGAGGCGTCCACGCCCGGGTCGACGTCCAGCCGGAAGCGCGTGCGGTACCAGGTGACGCCCTGCCTCCGGTCGGCCCGGGGGGAGTCGGTCCCGTCCCAGTCCCCGTCGTCGTGCTCCGGCAGGTGCCAGCCCTCGCGCTCCCCGTACAGCCCACCGTTGTTCATCGGCCCGCGCACGGGGTCGGGGGTGGAGGCGCCCTGGATCCGCCACGTCACCTCGGGGGAGGCGCCCTCGAAGGTGACGGCGGTCAGTCCGCGCGCGGCCTTGTGCGTGTCGAGCGCCCTGCCGTCCATGTCGTGCTGCATCGGCCGGACGAGCACGGACAGCACATGCCGCTCCCGGCGCTCCTCCCGGCTCTCCTCCCGGAATCGCTTCCGCATGTCCTCCGGCAGCCGGAAGGTGGCCCGCGCGGTCCACGTGCCCTGCCGCGCCCGCTCCTTGTCCGGCACCGGCATGCGGTGCGTGCCCAGCGGCTCGCCGTCCAGCCAGGCCATCAGCAGGCCCTGCGTGCCCGTGCTGTAGGAGAGGGAGACGGAAGCGAGGGCGCTGTCGTCCGTCCACTCGCCGCGGTACCAGACGTCGCCGTAGTGGAAGCCGTAGTCGTCGGCGAACAGGACGGGCTGTCCGTCGGGCACCGGGGTGGTGCTGAAGGTGGTCTTCCGGTCGGCCGTCGTCCAGTCCGCGTCGTCGAAGTCCGGCTCGGCCTCCGGGTTCTCGGTCCGCCGCCGCCAGCCGTCCAGGGCGGGCAGGGCCGGCCGGGCCACGCCGGGCAGCGGCTTCAGCGCCAGCAGGCTGCCGGAGGCGCTGAAGCGGCAGGGCACCGGGCGTCCGTTCCAGGTGACGTGGGTGATCCCGCGCGGCCCCCACACCTCCAGGCCGGTCGCGCCGATGGTGTCGCCGGTGAGGTGGACGGTGGAGCCGCGCAGTTCGGCCGAGCGCAGCAGGGCCGGGCCGTAGACGAGGAGCGGGCCGGACGGCGTCTCCCAGGGCCACAGCCGCAGGGCGGTCGCGTCGTCCGCGAACAGCACCAGCATCGGCGTGTCCACGCCGTCGCCCTCGACCCGCACCCGGCTCAGCCCGCCGGCGCCGAGCGGCGCCGTGATGTTCAGCTTGCCGAGGTTGTAGGCCCAGGCGGGCTCCGCGTCCAGCCGCATGGGCGTCGGTTCGTCCGCGCACTCCAGCACGACCTGCGCCATCTCGCCCCGGCGGCCCGCGAAGACGGCGATGTCCTGCCGCCCGGCGGTCAGGCTCACCATGGGCTGCACGGTGGAGTGCACCAGCGTCCGCTTCCCGAGCTTCAGCCCGGCGGCGAGCAGCTTGGCGTCCCGCGCCGGGACGGTGACCGGCACGTCGATCCCGGCGTCCGGCAGCGTCGTGGAGACCGCCTCGCCGGAGTCGTTGCGCAGCACGTAGACGTGGGCGCCGGTGTCCGGGTTGACCAGGTGGTAGACCTTGATCCGCTCGTCGGTGGCGCGCACGGCCTTCGCCCGGTTCAGCTTGGCCAGGTCGGGCACGTGCCGCAGCAACTGCCCGATCTGGTGCATCGGGGCGAGCTTCGGGGTGGCGTTGCGGGCCTCGTCGAAGGCGGCCCCGTAGTCGTACGACGTGTAGACCGCCGGCGCGGGCAGCCAGCCCCAGGAGGTGCCGCCGAACGTCATGTAGACGTTGTGCAGCGTGATGCCGTTGGCGAGGTTGGTGAGGTAGAAGCGCCGCTCGTACGCCGCGTCCCGGGTCCGGCGCGCCTCGGCGTACCCCTTGCCGTCGAACCAGGACCCGCCCCACGGGTCGAACCAGCCGCCGCCGAACTCCGGCACGAACCCGGGGGTGCGCGGACTGGCCGTGGCCCCGCTCTTCACCCCGCCGGTCCCGAAGTGCCCCCAGTCGGGCGGCACCTCGTCCGGCTCCGGGTACCCGTCGAACCCGTACAGCCAGCGCCCCTTCTCACCGCCGGTGCCGAACGACCCGGGCGCCCAGTACCCGTTGCGTCCCTTGTCGTTGTGGAACAGCGGCACGTCGATGCCGTCGGCGCGGACCTTCTCGTACAGGTACGACATGTAGGCGCGCCCGGTCGGGTCGTCCACGTGCGCGTCGTACTCGTTCTCGATCTGGTACAGCAGGACCGTGCCCGTGCCCCGCGTGAACAGCCGCTTGGCGACGATGGCGTTGACGGCGGTCAGCCACTCGTCGACGTACCGCAGATACGTCGGGTCGGAGGTGCGGGCCCTGCCCTCGGTGGCGGTCAGCCAGCCGGGGAAGCCGCCGGCGTCGACCTCGGCGTTGATGTACGGGCCGGGCCGCAGTATGACGTACAGGCCGGTCTCGGCGGCCGTGCGCAGGAACAGGTCCAGATCGCGCACCCCGGAGAAGTCGTACCGCCCGGGGGCGGGGGAGTGGTAGTTCCACGCGACGTACACGCTCACGGCGTTGTAGCCGTGCGCCCGCATCTTCTCCAGCACGTCCCGCCACAGCGACGGGCTCGGCAGCCGGAACGGGTGCATCTCGCCCGACCAGAGCACCAGGCGTCGGCCGTCGATCACGAGGGAGTACCGGTCGAAACCGATGGTGTGCCGTCTGCCGTCCGCGCGTGGCACGGGGGGCGGCGGGCCGGTGGGTACGCTCCGTGCCGGGTTGGGGGAGGTCGGCGACCCGCTGCCGGTCAGCGCGAAGCCGAGCGCGGCCGTACCGGCGAGGGCGTGGAAGGTACGCCTGCTGAGCTCCAAGGGAGCGCCTCCTGTTGTGCTGCACGTGATCCTCATCGCGTGGAAGGCACCTTATGCGCCCGGGGGCATGGCTCGCCCGGCGGGCACGGCGGCTGTGAATCACCGCCGGTGTGAATGGCCGGAGAGCGACCTGGCCGGACCCCGTTCCGCTGCGTACGATGCGACCGCTCCCGACCTTCACAGCTCCTCCATGAAATGGTCACAGGTCGGGGGTGCGTGTGCCGTGATCTTGACATGCACATGCCCGCAACCTTTCCACCCCCCACGAACGGATGGGAGAACCATGGCCGGTGGCCTGCTCCTGAGCGGCGCGATCGCCGCGCTGCTCACCAGCGCACTTCCCGCGCAATCCCCGTCCTCCGGGTTCGTCGACCCGCCCCCGGACAAGATCGTCATCAAGGTCGCCACGGTGAACGGCTCCGGCTGCCCGCAGGGCACCACCGCGGTCGCCGTCTCCGAGGACAACACGGCGTTCACGGTCACCTACAGCGACTACCTCGCGCAGGCCGGCGGGGGCTCCGACCCGACCGCGTTCCGCAGGAACTGCCAGCTCAGCCTGATCGTCCACGTGCCCCAGGGCTTCACGTACGCCATCGCCAGCGCCGACTACCGGGGCTTCGCCTCACTCCAGCGCGGCGCGAGCGGCTCCCAGCGGGCCTCGTACTACTTCCAGGGCTCTCCGAGCACGGTGACCAGGAACCACCCCTTCAACGGCCCCTACAACGACAACTGGCAGGCCACGGACGAGACGGACTGGGCCCAGCTGGTCTACGCGCCCTGCGGAGTCCAGCGCAACTTCAACATCAACACGGAGCTGCGGGTCAACGCCGGTACGCAGGCGGCCGACAAGGTCAGCTTCATGACGATGGACTCCACGGACGGGGACATCAGCACGGTGTACCACATGGCGTGGAAGGAGTGTCCGAAGAAGTCCTGACGGTGCACAGGGGGCGGCCCACCGATGCGGTGGGCCGCCGTCAGTCCCGGGCAACGGGAAGCCGGGAAGCTCTCAGGCCATCAGCGGCTCGACGTCGACCCCGGACTCCAGGCCGCCTGCCGGGTCAGCCTCACGGCCTGCTCTACGCCACAGGTGGCGGGGTCACCGAAGACGAACTCGCCGCCCTGTCGGGGCATGAACGGATAAGGAGTCGCGGGCCCTACTTGCCTTTTGGCGGCCGCGGTGGCGGTGGTGATGGCGGTGGTGGCGGAGCGGGTGGCACAGTTGTGTGCTTCCCCTGGCGGGGACTCAGCAGGGAAGGGAACAGGAAGCCCACGACGCTTCCGGCCGCAGCGCCGACCAGAAGTGCCAGAAGGGCGTTCCAGCCGACTCCGGAGTCCAAGTACTCCAGTGGCCCCGCGACGATGGCTCCGAAGGCACCCAGGGCGAGTGTGCCGCGCCGACGACGCTGCAGGCTCGACCGATCTCGCCTCATGGCCCGCTCCTTTCTGATCCGTGGGGTCTCGTAAGTCGCTCTACCCGAGAACACGTCCGAGCCAGGATCCAGCGCGACTGGATCCGAGCGTTCCCAGCCCCGTTCCCCGCCTGCGGACCACACTGTGGCCGAGCGGTCGAAGAACTGTCGGTACTCCACCAAGCACCAGGCCGTCATCGACGGCGACACCCTCACGATCGCCGACGGCGGCTACCCGGACGGACTTGTCATCCCGCACCGCCGTAAGCGCGCAGGTCAGGCCGGATCAGGATTAGCCAGCCGCGGAGGCCTCTGATGTCCGCAATCCAGCCGGGTGCCGTCGGCATCAACTACTACGCAGTCGAGAACGACCTTGGCGGGGTCACCGTCCTCGTAAAGCCACACGGTGATGCAATCCGTCGAGACGTAGGTGTCGAACCAGACGTCGATCCCTTCGGTCTCCGGGCCGACGGTGAAGGCCTCTCCAGGATTCAGCCAGTAGTCCTCGCCGTACGGTTCGATGAAGAGACAGAGTTCGCTGGCGCCCATGTTCTTCACAGGCATCCTGCTGCGTGCCACGGGGCCCCAAGGATCGACAACCTCACGAAGGTCTACAGAGTAGCTTCGGCGTCCTGACCACCCCTGGGAGCTGTTGAGAGCTTCAACGGGGGCTTTCGGGACAAGCTGCAGGGTGGACCTCTTGAGTTTCGGTTCCATAGGTTTCCGTCCGCGTATAGAAGAGCGTTGCTTCGCGGGATGAAGGATGGCACTCTTCTCCGAGCTGAATCCCGTGAGTACCTTCAAGGTCTGAGGAGCCGGACTGAGCGAAGAGGTGGAAGGAACACCGGAAAGTGCTTCGTTCCTGTCCGCCAAGGGGGCGGTCGATGCGGTGGACGCCCTGGTGGAGGGGTTTGTCACGGAACAGCGTGCCCAGTCCATCGCTGCGGAATATCCCGAGGTGGCGGAGTCCGTCGTCGCCTGGATTCGGGAAGCGGCTTGTGCACGCCACTGGCCCAGAGTGGAGAGGCTCGCCAATCTGGCTGCCGCTCTGCAGGCTCCTGGTCTGGGTGAGACGCTTCGGGAGATCCTCGACGCGGATGTCCCGGAAATCAACAACGAAGATCTCGTGGATATCCTCGGTCAGATCCGGGCGACGGATGCAGCCGCCTCCCTCTACCGCGCGGCCGAACGGTCCGTGCAGGTCGACGCACCGCGTACTGGCTGTGCCAGAAGGTAATTGCTTCCCAGGCCTGACGTTGTCCGATGGCATGCGGCGGTCGAGTTGGGTGCTGAGGAGGAGCTCGGCTTCGACGAGGGGCGAATGCTGGAATAGCGTGGGGTTCGTGCCTCGTGGGGGTGTCTCCGGGCCGTGAGGAACAATCCTGGTCATGGAGTTCTTCTGTTACCACCGTGACCGGGCCGGCTCTCTGCCGCTGCGTGTGGAGTTGGGGGAGGCGCACTGGGCCTATATGGACCAGTACGAGGCGGAGTTGATCGCCCGTGGGCCGACCTTCGGCGCGGATGGGGAGACGCCCACCGGGAGTGTGCACATCGTCGACCTGCCGGATACCGCCGCCGCCCGTGCGTTCGCCTTCGACGAGCCCAACTACCAGGCGGGGGCGTACCGGGACGTGCTGATCCGGCGGTGGCGGAATCTGCTGGGGCGGACCATGTGGGAGTTTCCCGGTGGGCGGACTGGCGGGAATCGGTACCTCGTGCTCGGGTTCGGCTCGGGGGACGGTGTCGACCTCGATGTGCCGGGCGACTTGAGGGAAGACCTGATCGCGTACGGGCCGCTGCTGTCCGACGACGGTGCCGTGTGGGTGGGTACGGCGGCCCTGGTGCGGGCGGCGGATGCGGAGGCGGCGGGTGCGGTGCTGACCCGGGCGCGGTATGCCGAGGTAGAGGTGCACGACTGGGAGTTCGGCGGGCGGCGGTGAGGGACGGGGCGACGGGGTTCAGCCCTGCCCCGCTTATGGGTGCTGGTAGGGCCGCCCGCTTCCTGGGCAGTGTCGTGCTTCCGCGAGCCGAGTAAAGGGCGCTGCGCGTCGCCTTCGGCGATGGCCCTGTGGGCCACCCTTGACTCGGCTCACTGAAAGCGGGAGCCAGGGCCGGTTGGGCCCCCGAGTGGGCCGAGAGGCCGGTCGGGGTTTCGGGGCGCGGCCGCGCCTCGCCGGCACGCCAGGTGGCCCAGGCGGCGGGGTCGCCGAAGACGAACTCGCTGCCGTGCTTGGGCGGTCGGCCGCCCTTGGCGTCGTAGACCCGAGGCGGGGCGGCCGGCGCATCACCCGGTCCGAGCGCAGGCGCCCAAAGGATCAGTGACCTTTATGCGGGGTGCCCCAACCTCCTTGTGGAGTCGATGGTGCGGGCCGCTCTGTCGGCCGGTCGGTTTCAGGAGAGGTCGACCGCGAGGGTGTAGAAGCGGGTCGTCTGGTCCTCGCGGCTGTTGTCGTCCGACACGAGGTACAGCGCGCGGCGGCCCTCGTGCTTGCCCGCGGTGAGGCGCGGGCCGAGGGCCATCCCCTCGGCGTTGTCGAGGAGGGGGTTGCTCTGTGGACCCTTGGCCCTGGCGCCGGACGGTGGGCAGCCGCCCACGTCGACCAGTTCACGTTTGGGCGCGAAGGCGCCGGCCGGTTGGGCCGCCAGGGACGGGACCCGGGTGACGTCCGGCAGCCCCGCGAACGATGTCTCGTAGACCTGGATGCTGTTGCCCTGTCCCTTGACGAAGCCGCGCTCCAGAGCCAGGAAGCGTTCCCCGTCCCCGATCGGTACGAGGTCCGCGAGCCGCAGCCCGGAGTCCGTCTCGTAGGCGATCTCGCCGTCCAGGGAATATCGGCCGCCCGGCTGCCCGGTGTAGCGCAGGACGCGGATCAGATTGCGTCCCTGGTGCGTGCCGTCGCGGCTGAGCGGGGCCTCCAGGCCGACGTAGAGGTGACGGCCGTCCGGGGTGAGGGCCAGCGACTCGAAGATGGAGTTCGTCGTCGTCTGGCCATCCGGCGCGGTCCGGAAACGTTCCGGCACCGGGAAGTCCGCCAGTTTCTCGCCGGTCGTGAGGTCGAAGCGGCTGACGGACGGCCCGGCTTCGGAGGCCACCAGGACGGTGCTGCGGTTCTCTTCCAGGGCGATGGCCTCGCCGTCGAAGTCCTGCGGGCCGAAGGCGCGGCCCCCGCGGTCGGTGAGGCGCGTCATCGCTGCGGGCCGGGGTGTGGGCTTCCCGCCCGGTTCGCCGAGCGACAGGGTGTACAGCACGGGCTGCGCGCTGTCGCTCAGCGACAGCGCGGTCGAGGGTCCGGTCAGGGCGAGCGAGGACAGGCCGTGGATCTGCTGCCCCTGGAATCGCGCCTTGTCCAGTGCGTCGGAGAAGCCGAGCAGCGAGGCTCGCGGCGAACAGACGTCGGACGGGATCCTGCCGCTGTCCGCGGCCAGCGTCACGCCCGGTACGACGGCCGTGGCGAGGGCGGCGGCGACGTACCGCCGCCAGGGCGGGGGCGGCGGGGGAGAGGTGGAGAGCAGCGGGGCGGCGAGGTTGCGGACGAAGGGCAGCCGGCTGATCCGGCCGTTGTCCTGCTGCTGGGGTCTGGGACGCCCCCGGCGCTCCAGAGCGTCCTGGACCTGCTGGTAGATCATGTCCAGGCTCAGGTACGGCGCGGCCTTCTGCCCGTCCGCGCCCGGGATCCCCTGCCGCAGCACGCGCACGAACTCGCCCGTGAACGCCGTGCACTCCTCCTTGCGGGGCGCGAGCGCCTTGGCGTTCGCCTCGGCGGACGTCAGCAGATAACTGTCGGCCATGCCCGGTGCCGCCACCGTCCGCAGCGAGGTCACCGGGCCGGCCATGTCGCCGACAGCGCGTCCGCTGTAGCAGCAGTCCAGGATGATGACGCGGCGACGGGCCCGGCTGTGCTCCAGGATCGCCTCCCGCAACTCGCTGTACAGCACCCCCGTGTGCCGGCGGTCCTCCCGCGACCCGACCATGGCCAGCCGCAGCGCGCCGTGCCGGTCCAGGAAGCCGTGCCCGGCGTAGTAGACGATCAGCGTGTCCCTGGTCTCCGCCCCGGCCGCGTCGACGACCGGGTCGATCAGCTCGTCCGCCTTCGTCGGATCGGGCACGGTGACGCACCGTGCCGCGGGCAGGCCCCAGATGCTCCGGTCCGTCAGCGCCTCCTTCAGCCGCGTCAGGTTGTTCGCCACGGTCGGCAGCTTCGGCATGTGCCGGTAGGAGCTGACGCCGATGAGAACGGCGGCGGAGGCGTGGGGGTCGGGGAGAGAGCCGGTCACCGGCGGTCGCCTTCGGGCGGCTGGTCGTCGGGGTGACGGTCGGTGCCATCGGGGTCGTCAGGACGGTACGGCGATGTTCCGTCCAGCCTCTCCAGGGCCCGCAGGAACGCCTCCACGTCCTCCGGGTCGGCACCTGCCGACAGGGTCATGCGGGTGCCGTCGCGTTCGACGACCACGGACGACCGTGGCCGCTGGGCCCGCCGCCAGGCGAGGATCGCGATGCCCAGAGAGGCCATCTGGAACCCGGTGTCGAGGGCGAGCGCCAGGATGTCGACGAGGTCACCCATGGTGGTGTCGGAGGTTTCGTCCTCATCGTCCACGCCTTCGTCCGCGCCATGCTCTGCACACAGCGCGATGTCGGCATGGAGGCGCAGTTCGCGGTCCCTGATCAACCAGTCGTAGAGCTGCTTGAGTTCGCCGCCGTCGGGATCCTCGGGCAGCCGAAGTCTGACGTCCATGCCCTTCCTTCGCCCCCTGCCGGGTCGGGTCACGGTGGGATCGAAACGGGGTCAACCTCCTCGCGCGGTACGGAGCTTGCTCCACTCCCAAGCATACGTTCGTACGCCCCGGGGCGCCGCCACCGCGCACACGCTCGCGAACACGCGCCGACGGGTGGTGCCATCGCAGTGCTGTGGGGGGCAGTTACTTGGCGGCGTGCGTGAGGAAGGCGGACCAGGCGGTGGGGGAGAGGTGCAGTTCAGGACCCTGACGGTTCTTCGAGTCCCGGATGTGGATCGTGTCCGGGGCCGTCGCGACCTCCAGGCAGTCGCCGGAAGCGCTGCTGCTGTAACTCGACTTGTACCAGGCCAGTTCGCTGGTGTTCATAGCTCTCCTCGCATGCGCTGCAACAGGCTCACGGAGTCTTCGAGGGAGAGAGCCTGTGCACGCATCCTGGCATACCTCCTCTGAAGCACGCTGACCACTTTCCGGTCGGTGATGAGCTGGCCGCTCTCTTGCCCTTCGAGGTAGGCGAACCACTGGTTCTCCGGTGTCTCCAGCAGATGGAACGGGCCTTGGAGTCCCGTGTGGGATTCGCGTACGAGCGGCATCACTTGGATTTCGACGTTGCGTAGCTGGGAGATCTCCAGCACGTGCTCGATGAGATCCCGCGTCACTGCCCTGCCGCCTGTGCGTCGCAGGAACGCGTGCTCCTCGACGATGAAGCTGAACGCGGTGTTCGGTCGCTCCCAGAGCAACATCTGCCGCTCGGCTCGTGCTGCCCATCGTTCCTCGATCTGCTGGTCGGCGAGGGGCGGCAGGTTGTCGGCGGCCAGCGCCCGCACGTAAGCCTGCGTCTGCAACAGGCCGGGGACCATACGGCACTCGTAGGTGCACATGGTGATCGCGGTCCGCTCCAGTGCGGCCCACCGCCGAAACCAAGCCGCCAACCCCGGCTGCCGCTCCAGGCACCCCGCCGCCCTCTGCAACGCCCCCGTCCTCCCGAACACCTCCTCCGCGCGCTGCACGAACTCGGCATCCGGCATCCGCCGACCCAACTCCACCGACGCCACCGTGTGTTTGGAGAACCGCACGAGCTCCCCGAACTCCTCCCTGCTCAACCCCGCGTGCTCGCGCAAGCCCTGGACCACCGCTCCGAACGTCCGCAGACTGTCCGACGACTCCGGCTCGCCACCCGTGTTCGTCCCCACCACGCCATCGACCACCGTCGGTCACCTCCCGCAGGCAGGGTTACGGCTAGTCACCGGTACTGTCCAGTCCGTGACCGCGTACGCTGCCGCAGCGTACGCGGCGTCAGCCTGGAGAATCGCCCTTCCCGGCCGCCAGATTGGGCGCATGACGCCACAGTTTCTCTCCCAAAAACCGGTTACCGTACGTGTGTTCAGGCAGCGACTCAGTTCCACCCCGCGCGGTGCCCGCCTCGCCCGCAGCCTCACGCTGAACCAGTTGCACAGCTGGGGCATCCCCTACGGGACGGACGTCTCCGACGCGGTCGGCGCGATTGTGGCCGAATTGGCGGCCAATGCCGTGACCCACGGGCGCGTGCCGGGGCGGGACTTCGAGCTGCGGCTGGCGCTCGTCACGGGCAGCGTGCGGGTGGAGGTGACCGACACCCGGAGCGGGCCGCCGTATCCGCCCGCCAGGGGTGCCGTACGACCGCCTCGCCCCCTCGACGAGCGCGGCCGGGGCTTCGTCCTGGTCGACGCGCTCGCCGACCGCTGGGAGGTGCTCGACCGCGAGCCCCTGGGCAAGACCGTGCGTGCCGAGGTCGACGTGCCGGGGTGGTTGGCGCTGCGCGGCGAAACCGGCGCTTGACGACAGGTGCTGCGCGGACCATTGACGCGCAAGGGGTTCGATTCTACGGTCCGTTCGAACTTGCGATCGCTGTTCGAGATGTCGGACGGCGTTGTCACCCCCACCGCAAGGAGGACCCGCATGAGCCGCAGCCCCCGCACGCCCCGCCCCCTCCGCAGGCGAACCGCCCTGCTCGCCCTCCCCACCGCAGCGTTGCTCGCCCTGATCCCGAGCACGGCGTCGGCGTACCCCAACCCCGGTCGCGTCACCGGCGACGTCGTCACCCACGACCCGTCGATGATCCGCACCTCGTCCGGCCAGTACCTGCTCTACGCCACCGGCGGCGGCATCGCCAGCAAGACCAGCAGCGACCGCACCGCCTTCAGAAACGGCGCCGACGCCTTCTCCAGCAGGCCGAGCTGGTGGCGGAACTACTCGTCCGTCCCGGAGGCCTGGGCGCCGGACATCTCGTACCAGGGCGGCAAGTACCTGATGTACTACTCCGTCTCCAAGTTCGGCTCGAACACCTCCGCCATCGGACTGGCGACCTCCAGCACCGGCCAGCCGGGCAGCTGGACCGACCAGGGCACCGTCTACACCTCGAACTCCTCCAGCGACTTCAACGCCATCGACCCGAACCTCTTCGTGAACGACGACGGCAAGTGGTGGCTGTCGTTCGGCAGTTGGTGGACCGGGCTCAAGATGATCCAGATCAATCCGTCCACCGGGAAGCAGCTCGGCTCCAACACCACCCGGTACTCGCTCGCCTCCCGCCCCACCGGGACCAAGGCCGTCGAGGCGCCCTTCATCGTCAAGCGGGGCGGCTACTACTACCTCTTCGCCTCGTACGACACCTGCTGCAACGGCACCAGCTCGACGTACAAGGTGAAGGTCGGACGCGCCTCCAGCGTCACCGGGCCCTACCGCGACAAGAACGGCGTCGACCTGATGAACAACGGCGGCACGCCCGTCCTGGAGTCGCACGGCAGCGTCATCGGCCCCGGCGGCCAGTCGATCCTGAAGGACGTCGACGGCGACCTGATCGTCTACCACTACTACGACGGCAACGACAACGGCACGCCCAAGCTCGGCGTCAACCTCCTGAACTGGAGCAGCGGATGGCCCGTCGCCTACTGACCCTGCTGGCGGCCCTGCTGCTCGCCATCGGCCTCGGCCAGCCCTCCGCGAGCGCCGCCTCTTTCACCAACCCCGTCAAGTCCGTCAAGGGCGCCGACCCCTGGATCTCGTACCACGACGGCAACTACTACCTGGTGACGACGAGTTGGACCGACGTCATCACCATCCGCAAGTCCGCCACCCTGGCCGGACTCGCCACCGCGCCCAGCGTGCAGGTCTGGAAGGGCGACGCCGCCTCCCGCTGCTGCAACATCTGGGCGCCCGAGCTGCACTTCCTCAACGGCCGCTGGTACCTGTACTACGTCGCCGGGCAGAACGTGTCCGACTACAACCCGACCCAGCGCAGCCACGTGCTGGAGAGCGCCGGGTCCGACCCCATGGGGCCGTACACGTACAAGGGACAGCTCAGCAACGCGTGGATGCTGGACCCGAGCGTGATGAACGTGGGCGGCCGGCTGTACATGCTGGGCAGCGCCATCACGGGCGGCACGCAGAACCTCGTCATCGCCCCGATGTCCAACCCGTACACCGTCAGCGGCGCCTACTCGACCATCTCGACACCGACGTACGCCTGGGAACGCCAGGGCGGCACCGTCAACGAGGGCGCGGAGGTGCTCCAGCGCGGCGGCCGCACCTTCCTCATCTACTCGGCCAGCGGCTGCTGGACGCCCGACTACAAGCTGGGCCAGCTCGAACTGACCGGCTCCGACCCGCTCTCCGCCTCGTCCTGGACCAAGAAGTCCACGCCCGTCTTCCAGCGCAGCGACGCCAACGGGGTGTACGGGCCCGGCCACAACGGCTTCTTCACCTCACCCGACGGCCGTGAGAACTGGATCGTCTACCACGCCAACGACTCGGCCTCCGAGGGCTGCGACAACGGCCGCACGACCCGGGCCCAGAAGTTCACCTGGAACTCCGACGGCACACCGAACTTCGGCACACCGGTGCGGCTGGGCGCCTCCCTCGCCGGGCCCTCCGGCGAGCCGGCCTCCGCCTCGACCACCTACACCGTCACCAACCGCAACAGCGGCAAGTGCCTGGACGTGGCGGGCGGTTCGGCGGCCGACGGCGCCAACGTCGCGCAGTACACCTGCAACGGCAACGCCAACCAGCGCTGGCGCCTGGAGGACCTCGGCGACGACACCCACCGCCTGGTCAACGTCGCCACCGGCAAGGTCCTCGACACCGCCGACTGCTCCTCCGCCGACGGCGCCGACCTCCGCCAGTGGTCGTGGCTGAACAACACCTGCCAGCGGTTCCGTTTCGTGGCCACGGACGGCGGTTACGTCCGCATCACCAACCAGGCCACGGGCAAGGTCGCCGACGTCGCCAACTGCTCCACGGCCGACAGCGCCGACGTACGCCAGTGGTCATGGCTCAACAACACCTGCCAGCAGTGGAAACTGACGGCGGTCTAGCACCCCTGGGGGCGCGGGGAACTGCGTGACAAGCCACGACGAACCCCGCGCCCGCCCACTTACACGAACCGCCCACGGCGAGAAGGCACCGCGCTGTCACCCGGTCGCCGCGTTGGGCCAACTCTGCGCCGCGGGCCACCCCGTGGCCGGCGCGGGCGACAACCCGTTGGTCCCCCGAACCTGCGCGGCGGTGAGCCCGCCCCGGGCGGGCACGCCGGGCGGCGTCGGCCCGCTGAACGGCGCGGGAGCCGGCGCCGGAGCAGGGACCGGCGCCGGGGTCTGGGCCACGGGGGCCAGGGGCGGAGCGGGCGCGGCCACCGGCTGGGGCGCGGGCTGCGGCACCTGCTGCGGCATCTGCGGCTGCGGCATCTGCTGGGGCGGCTGCGGCTGCGGCATCTGCGCCGCGGCCGGCATCGGCATCCCACCGCCCGCGCCCGCCGGCACGGCGGACGCGGCGGCGGGGAGCGGCATGCCGATGCCGGCGGCCGGGGCGGGCGCCGGGGTGGGCGCCGGAGCGGGGGCCGGGGCGGTGGGCGCCGGCGCCGGGGCGAGCCCCGGGCCGCCCAGGCCCGCGGCCGCCGGCATCGGCGCCGGTGCCGGACCGCCGAGACCGGCGCTCGCGGCGGCCGGAGCCGTGGCGGACCCCGGCCCCCCGGCCACGGACCCCGCACCCACGGCCTGCGCAGCCAGCCCCCGCATCCCCGACCCGTTCGTCTCGCTCACCAGCCGGTCCACGGCCGCCGTGCCCGAGCTGTAGCTGGTCCCATTGCCCAGCTCGGGCACGGCGGCTCCCCTCCTGGACGTCCCGTAGAGCACCTGTTCCAGGCCGGACACCAGGCGACGCACGTCCACCTGGGGGCGCACCACGAGACGCAGGAAGCGGCTGGACGAGCCGATCTTGTTGCCGCACTCGCGGACCAGGATCCGGTGCTCGGTGAGCATCCGGTCCCGGACCACGGTGCCCTCGGCGCCCACGGGGAGGCGCACGAAGAGGAAGTTGCCCTGGGAGGGGTAGACCGTCAGACCGGGCAGCGCGGAGAGCTGACTCGCCATGTCGAGGCGGTCACGGCGCACCTGCTGCAGGCTCTGCGCGTACTCGGAGCCGTGCTCCTTCAGCATGAAGACGACGTGCTCGGCGAAGGAGTTGAGGTTCCACTTCGGCAGCATGGAGCGGACCCGCCCGGCGAGGGCCGGGTTGGCGACGAGGTAGCCGAAGCGGATGCCGTGCAGGCCGAAGTTCTTGCCGAGGCTGCGCAGGACGATGACGTTGGGCCGCAGCATCGCCTCCTGGACGACGGACGGTTCGGCCTCGGCGTCCGCGAACTCCAGGAACGACTCGTCGATGACGACCAGGTCCAGGTCGGCCATGGCGTCCATGAACTGCACGATGGCGTGCTTGTGCAGGAAGCCGCCGTCGGGGTTGTTCGGGTTGCAGATGACGGCGACGCGCGTGCCCCGGGCGCGGATGAACTCGGCGTACTGGGCGAGGTCCAGGGCGAAGCCGCTGGACTCCTGGAGCGGGAACATGTCGACCCGCTTGCCGGTCTCCATCGGCTGGTCGGTCCAGCGGCCGAAGGTGGGGACGGGGACGGCGAGGGACTCGCGGACGAGCAGGTGGTCGATCCAGGTGATGAGCTCGGTGGAGCCGTTGCCCATCGCCACGCACTGCGGCGGGAGCTGGAGCAGGCTGCACAGCTCGGCCGTGATGGTGTCGGCGCTGCTCGGGTAGTACGTGATGATGTCGCGGAGTTTGCCCGCCATGTCGTCGAACATGGCCGGGGTGGGGAAGTACGGGTTGCACGGGATACAGAAGTCCACGGGGCCGGCTCCCTCGCCGCCCTCACGTGTCAGAGCCGCCATCGACGGGCTGTGGGCCGCGGTGCTGCGGAACAGCGACGTGACGTTGTCGGCCATGGAACCTCCGTATGAGGCGGGCCCGTTGGGGACGGCCGGACCCGACGTTTAAGGGCGGCCCGCGCGGGGGAGCGCGGGCCGCCCTTAGATACGGAGGCAGCGGTGGCGCTGTTCAACCACTGAGGCTTCCCTCAGAAAATTGTGTGCCACCTGTGAAGACGGTCAGCGGCCGGTCAGCAGCCGAACGTGTGGACCGTCGTCGTGCGGTACGTCTGACCGGGGCGCAGCACCGTCGACGGGAACGACGGCTTGTTCGGCGAGTCCGGGAAGTGCTGCGTCTCCAGGCACAGCGCGTCGCCCTGCCGGTAGGTGCGGCCGGACGGGCCGGTGAGGGTGCCGTCGAGGAAGTTGCCGGAGTAGAACTGCAGGCCCGGCTCGTTCGTGGCGATCTTCATGGTGCGGCCGGAGGCGGGGTCGCGCAGGGTGGCGACGTGCTCGGGCCGGGCGGTGATGCCCTTGTCGAGGACCCAGTTGTGGTCGAAGCCCTTGGCGGTGACCAGCTGCGGGTGGGAGACGCGGATGTCCCGGCCGATCGGCTTGGCCTTGCGGAAGTCGAAGGGGGTGCCCGCGACCTTGGCCAGCTCGCCGGTGGGGATCAGGCCCGAGTCGGTGGGCGTGTAGCGGGAGGCCGCGATGTGCAGCTCGTGGTCCTCGATGGTGCCGCTGCCCTCACCGGCCAGGTTCCAGTAGACGTGGCTGGTGAGGTTGACGACGGTGGCCTTGTCGGTGGTGGCCTCGTAGTCGATGCGCCAGTCGCCGTGCTTGGTGAGGGTGTACGTGACCTTCGTCTTGAGCGTGCCCGGGTAGCCCATCTCCCCGTCGACGCTCGTGTAGTACAGGTACAGGCCGACATCGGAGCCCTTGGTGAACGGCTCGATGTCCCAGACGCGCTTGTCGAAGCCCTGGGCGCCGCCGTGCAGGCTCTGCTCGCCGTCGTTGACGGAGAGCTGGTAGTTCTTGCCGTCGAGCGTGAACTTGCCCTTGCCGATGCGGTTGCCGTACCGGCCGATCAGGGCGCCGAAGTACGGGCTCTTGGCGACGTAGTCCTCGATGGTGTCGAAGCCCGCGGAGACGTTGGCGTAGCGGCCGCGACGGTCGGGGATCTCCAGGGACTGGACGATGCCGCCGTAGGAGAGGACCTTCAGGCGGGTGCCGCCGTTCTCCAGCGACCAGCTGTAGATCTTGGTGCCGTCGGCGAGCTTGCCGAAGAGCGTCTTCACCGGCTTCCTGCCTCCCGTGGCGTGCGCCGTGCCGCCGAGCGTGGTGGCGGCTATGCCCGCCGCCGCGGCTCCCGCGATGACCGTGCGTCTGTTCAGTTCCATGTGCGGCTCCACCTCATTGGGAAACTGCTTCCGAAAGGACCGGGCCCCGCCTTCCGGCGGGGCCCGGTCTGTTCTACGAACCGACCTTGCGCTTGTTCCACACGTCGAACCCGACCGCCGCCAGCAGCACCATGCCCTTGATGACCTGCTGCCAGTCGGTGCCGATGCCGACGAGGTTCATACCGTTGTTCAGCACGCCCAGGACCAGGCCACCGATGATCGCGCCGAGGACGGTGCCGACACCGCCGCTCATCGACGCACCGCCGATGAACGAGGCCGCGATCGCCTCCAGCTCGAAGTTGAGGCCGGCCTTGGGAGAGGCCGCGTTGAAGCGGGCGGCGAAGACCAGACCCGCCAGGGCCGCGAGCATGCCCATGTTCAGGAAGACCAGGAAGGTGACCTTCTTGTCCTTCACACCCGACAGCTTGGCCGCCGGGAGGTTGCCGCCGATCGCGTAGATGTGGCGGCCGATGATCGCGTTGCGCATCACGTAGCCGAAGCCGACGAGCAGCACGCCCAGGATGAGCAGCACGATCGGGGCGCCCTTGTAGCTGGCCAGCAGCATCGTCAGCGTGAGGATGGCGGCGCCGATCGCGACCAGCTTCAGCAGGAACAGCTTGGCGGGCGGGACGTCCAGGTTGAACTCCTGCTGCCGCTTGCGGTCACGGACCTCCTGGAAGATCACGAAGGCGATCATCGCGAAGCCCAGCAGCAGGGTCAGGTTGTGGTAGTTGGTCTTCGGGCCGACCTCCGGCAGGAAGCCGTTGGCGACCTTCTGCAGCCCCTCAGGGAACGGGCCGAGCGTCTGGCCCTCCAGGAAGATCTCCGTCAGACCACGGAAGATCAGCATGCCCGCCAGGGTCACGATGAACGACGGTATGCCGCCGTAGGCGATGAAGAAGCCTTGGATGGCACCCGCGGCCGCGCCCACGGCCAGGCACAGCACCACGGCGAGCGGCCATGGCATGTCCTGTTTGACCATGAACACGGCGGCCATCGAGCCGACGAACGCCGTCAGCGAGCCGACCGACAGGTCGATGTGGCCCGCGATGATGACCAGCATCATGCCGATCGCGAGGATCAGGATGTAGCTGTTCTGCAGCACCAGGTTGGAGACGTTGCGCGGCAGCAGCAGGTCGCCGTCGGTCCACACGGCGAACAGGACCACGATCAGGCCCAGCGCGATCAGCATGCCGTACTGCCGCATGTTGCGGCGCATGCCGTCCATCACCAGCTGCAACAGTCCGTCGCCGGTGGCCGCCCCTCCCTTGCCGGGCGGCGCGGGGGCCGGCGTCTTGGCGGTCACGTCCGTGCTCATCGGGATACCTCTTTGTCCTTCGTCATCTGACGCATCAGCGATTCCTGGGAGGCCTCGGCCCGCGAGAACTCACCCGTCAGCCGCCCCGCGGCCATCGTGTAGATGCGGTCGCACATGCCGAGCAGCTCGGGCAGCTCGGAGGAGATGAAGACGACCGCCTTGCCCTGGGCGGCCAGCTGGTCGATGACCGTGTAGATCTCGTACTTGGCACCGACGTCGATACCGCGCGTCGGCTCGTCCAGGATCAGCACGTCCGGACCCGAGAAGATCCACTTGCTGAGGACGACCTTCTGCTGGTTGCCGCCGGACAGCTTGCCCACCGGCTCGAAGACGGTCGGCGCCTTGATGTTCATCGACTTGCGGAAGCCCTCGGCGACCTGCCGCTCCTCGTGCTCGTCGACCACACCGCGCTTGGCGACCTTGCCCAGGGCGGTCAGCGAGATGTTCCGGTTGATGGTGTCGATGAGGTTCAGGCCGTAGTGCTTGCGGTCCTCGGTCACGTACGCGATGCCGTGCTTGACCGCCTCGGGGACGGTCTTGGTGCGGATCTCCGTGCCGTCCTTGAGGACGGTGCCGCCCGCGTACCGGCCGTAGGTGCGCCCGAAGACGCTCATCGCGAGTTCGGTGCGGCCGGCGCCCATCAGTCCCGCGATGCCGACGATCTCGCCGCGCCGCACCTGGAGCGACACGTCGTCGACGACCTTGCGCTGCTGGTCGATCGGGTGGTGCACGGTCCAGTTGCGGATCTCCAGGGCGGGCGCGACGCCCTCCTCGGGCTCGTGCGGCGACCGCTCCGGGAAGCGGTTCTCCAGGTCACGGCCGACCATGCCGCTGATGATCCGGTCCTCGGTGGTCTCCGGCGCCTTCACATCGAGGGTCTCGATGGTCTGGCCGTCGCGGATGATCGTCACCGAGTCGGCGACCTTGCGGATCTCGTTGAGCTTGTGGGAGATGATGATCGAGGTGATGCCCTGCTTCTTCAGCTCCAGGATCAGGTCCAGGAGCTTGCCGCTGTCCTCGTCGTTGAGCGCCGCGGTCGGCTCGTCCAGGATGAGCAGCTTCACCTTCTTCGACAGGGCCTTGGCGATCTCCACGAGCTGCTGCTTGCCCACGCCGATGTCGGCGACGCGGGTGTCCGGGTGGTCGGAGAGACCGACCCGGCGCAGCAGTTCGCTGGCGTGACGCAGGGTCTCGGTCCAGCTGATGATCCCGCGCGTGGCGTGCTCGTTGCCGAGGAAGATGTTCTCCGCGAGGGAGAGGTAGGGCACCAGGGCCAGCTCCTGGTGGATGATCACGATGCCGCGCTCTTCGCTGGCCCTGATGTCCTTGAACTGGCAGACCTCCCCCTCGAAGAGGATGTCACCCTCGTAGGTGCCGTGCGGGTGGACGCCGGAGAGGACCTTCATGAGGGTCGACTTGCCGGCGCCGTTCTCCCCGCAGATGGCGTGGACCTCGCCCTGCTGGACGGTCAGCGTGACGTCCGACAGCGCCTTGACGCCGGGAAAGGTCTTGACGATCGAGCGCATTTCCAGGACGGGTCCCGCCATGGTCGTGCCTTCCAATCAGTGGTGAATCGTCGGTCGGTTGGCGGCGGTTACTTCAGGTCGCTTTCCTTGATGTAGCCGGAGTCGACGACCGTCTTCTGGTAGTTCGACTTGTCGACGGCGACCGGCTCCAGCAGGTACGCCGGGACGACCTTCGAGCCGTTGTCGTAGGTCTTGGTGTCGTTGACCTCGGGCTTCTTGTCGTTGAGCAGGGCGTCGACCATGTTGGAGGCCACCTTCGCGAGCTCGCGGGTGTCCTTGTAGACGGTCATCGACTGCTGGTCGGCGATGATCGACTTCACCGAGGCGACCTCGGCGTCCTGGCCGGTGACGATCGGCAGCGGCTTGCTCTTGGAGCCGTAGTCGTCGGACTTCAGCGCCGAGAGGATGCCGATGGAGATGCCGTCGTAGGGGGAGAGGACGGCGTCGACGCGCTCGCGCTTGTAGGCCGAGGTCAGGATGTCGTCCATGCGCTTCTGGGCGGTGCCGCCGTCCCAGCGCAGGGTGGTGACCTGGTTGAGCTTGGTCTGGCCGGAGCGGACGACGAGCTGCTTCTTGTCGATGTAGGGCTGCAGGACGTTCATCGCGCCCTGGAAGAAGTAGCGGGTGTTGTTGTCGTCGTTGGAGCCGGCGAACAGCTCGATGTTGAAGGGGCCCTTCTTGGAGCCGTCCTTCAGGCCGAGCTTCTCGACGATGTAGGTGCCCTGGAGCTCGCCGACCTTCTCGTTGTCGAAGGAGGCGTAGTAGTCGACGTTCGGCGTGCCGAGGATCAGGCGGTCGTAGGAGATGACCGGGATGTTGGCGTCCTTGGCCTGCTGCAGCACGTTGTTCATCGACTTGTTGTCGATGGCCGCGACGATCAGCGCCTTCACACCCTGGGTGATCAGGTTCTCGATCTGCGAGACCTGCTGGTCCGGGTCGTCCTCGCCGTAGACCAGCTGGGTCTTGTAGCCCTTGGACTCCAGGTCCTTCTTGACGTTGTTGCCGTCGGCGATCCAGCGCTCGGAGGACTTGGTCGGCATCGCGATGCCGATGGTGCCGCCCTTGGCGTCCCCCTCGCTCTCCTTGCTGCCGCCCTCGCTGTTCTGGCCGCAGGCGGACAGGGTCAGGGCGAGGGACGCGGCTCCGGCTATGGCGGCGAGAGCGGCTCTGCGGTTACGCATGATCATCATCCTTGATCTGTGTGCAGGGCTCGGTCTGGGGGCGCGAAGTCGCTCCGGGTGGTCGTGCCGGAAAGACCGAGAAGAGATGTGTGGGATTGTGCGCGGCTGTGTCTTCTTTTGTGAAGGCGAGTAGCCGGAACGTTATGACGAGATTTCGAACCGTTGCAGATCGCCCGGCAGCCGCGAACCGAGCGGCGCCATGTCGCCGTCCGCTCCGTGGCGGGCCAGAAGATCCAGGGCGAGCCGGCCGCGGCGCACGCGCTCCTTGGCGGTGGCCAGGGTCAGCTCCCGCATGTGGTGCCCGTAGGGGTAGATCCCGGGCGCCTTGGACAGGCCGAACTTCAGGTAGAGCGGTGCGCCGCGCCGGATCAGCTCGGCGACCTCGTACATCCGGACGTAGCCGCCGAGGTCGTCGGGCGCCTCGATGTACATGTCCATCGGGGCGCCGGACACCCGGCGGATCTCGGTGAGGTGATCGAGCGTCAGATCGCTCGGCACGTTGACCGAGTCGGCGCCGAGGCGCTCGTACACCGCGTACGCCGCCGGGTTGACGGGGCCGATGAGCGCGCTCACCTTGAGCGTCGTGTCGGCCGGGATGATGCCGGCCGCGCGGGCGCGGTGCAGCGTCCACAGCACGCCCTCGTCGGCGACGAGCAGGCACTTGACGCCCAACTCCGTAGCTCTGACGGCGTCTTCGATACAGCCGGCGACGGCGTCGTGGCCGCGGGCGCGCAGTCCGGCGCCCCGCGAGTCGGTGCGCGTGGACCCGCCGATGTCCCAGGTGCCGCGCGGGCCGGTGAACAGGCACAGCTCGATGTCGCGCTCGCCGGTCGCCTCGACCATCTCGGTGATCTCGGCGTCGGTCAGCATCCACACACCGCTGCCCTGGCTGATCCGGTGGATCGGCACGTCCAGCCGCGAGGCCTCCTTCAGGACCACCGCCAGTGCCTCGGGGCCCTCGCACGAGGGGATCTCGGTGCGCCAGCGGCCGCCGCCGGGGAAGGAGTGCGGCGAGGCGTCGGCGGGGTCGAGGGCGGGCGCGTTCAGGCCGAGTGTGGTGAGCGCCTGCTCACCGGGCCTGCGGGCTGCCGTGGTGGAAGCGTCGGTCACAGGAATGTCCTTCGGTTCGATATTTCGGACGAGGTTCGCGGCTCGGGGTGGGGCAAGGCCCCGGCAGGGGGCAGGGCTGGGTGTACGCCGGTACGGGAGCCGTCAGGTTGCCCCCGTACCGGCGTACGTCTAGGGGCGGAGCAGCACCTTGCCCACCTTCGGATCGCCTGCTCCCACCAGCTCGATGGCCTGCGAGAACTCGGCGAGCGGCAGCTCGTGCGTCACCAGCGGCAGCGGGTCGAGCAGACCGGCGGCGAACACCCGCACCGTGTGCGCCCAGGCGTCCGGCGGCGCACCGAAGACGGAGTGCACCTCCAGCTGCCGTACGACGAGGTCGGTCGGGTCGAGACCGTCGGCACCCGGCGCCGGGATCCCGGTCAGGACCAGCCGGCCACCGCGGCGGAGCAGGGCGGCGGAGATCCGCGCGGCATCCGCGGACCCGGCCGTCTCGATCACCACGTCGAAGTCGTCCGGGAGGTCCTGGTCCTTCGTCCGGAAGTCCGTCGCGCCGTACTGCCGCGACAGCGCCTCCCGGTCCCGGCGGGTGCCGACGACCAGCAGCTCGGCCGGCGAGTTCGCCTTGAGGAACTGCACGGCGAACATGCCGAGCGTGCCCGTGCCGACCACGGCGACCCGCTCGCCCGGCTGGGCGTTCCCCTTCAGCGCCGCCGCCGCGATACAGGCGGCGGGCTCCAGGAGGGCCGCGGCGGTGAGGTCGCAGTCGTCCGGGAGGACGTGCAGGAGACGCGCCGGGAGGGTCAGCGTGGCCGCCATCGCGCCCGGCTGGGTGAACCCGGTCTCCTCGTACCCGGCCGTGCACAGGGTCGTCTCGCCCGCGTGGCAGCGGTCGCAGACCTGGCAGTTGCGGAAGCCCTCACCGACGACCTTGCGGCCGACGAGGGACTCGGGCACACCGGCACCCACCGCCTCCACCGTCCCGGACCACTCGTGGCCCGGGGTGAGCGGATAACGCACGTACCCCTCGGGGCGGTTGCCCTGGTAGACCTCGCGGTCGCTGCCGCAGATCCCGGAGGCGTGGACGCGCACCAGGGCCTCGCCGGCCTCCGGCCGCCGTGGCTCGTGCGGGACGAGACGGTGCTCGCCCGGCGCGTCGATCACTACCGCGGTGCTCACGTCGCTCCCCCGGGTTTCGAAGGTTTCGGATGCCGGCTGAGGGTTTCCGGGTGCCGGACGGTCACTGGGAGCCCTTGGGCTTGCGCTGCTCCCAGCCTTCCGCCCACAGGTCGAAGCGGGCCTGCTGCTGCGGGAACTCCGCGGCGGCGTCGACGTCCAGCTCCACACCGAGACCCGGCGCGTCCGAGAGGTGGAAGCAGCCGTCCTCCGGGTTCACCTGCGGGGCGCCCTTGACGACCTTCTTGATCTCCGCGTCCGCGAAGTCGTTGAAGTGCTCAAGGATCTTGAAGTTCGGGGAGGTGAAGCCGACCTGGAGGGAGGCGGCGGTCAGGACCGAGCCACCCACGTTGTGCGGCGCCACCAGCATGTAGTGGGTCTCGGCGGTCGCGGCGAGCTTCCGGGTCTCCCAGATACCACCGATATGGCCGACGTCCGGCTGGATGATGTCCACGGCCTGGCTCTCGAACAGCTCGCGGAACTCGATCCGGTCGTGGATGCGCTCGCCCGTGGCGACCGGCATGTCGACCTTCGCGGCGACCTTCTCCAGCGCCTTGAGGTTCTCCGGCGGGACCGGCTCCTCCAGCCACGCCGGCTTGAACGGCGCCAGCTCCTTGGCCAGGCGCACGGCCGTGGCGGGGGAGAAGCGGCCGTGCATCTCCAGCATCAGCTCGGCCTCGGGGCCGATGGCGTCCCGGACCGCCTCGATCAGGGAGACGGCGTACAGGGTCTGCTCGTGGTCCAGCTCGAAGTGGCCGGTGCCGAAGGGGTCGATCTTGAGCGCCCGGTAACCGCGCTCCATGACCCCCTGGGCGGCCTTGTGGTAGGCCTCCGGGGTGCGCTCGGTGGTGTACCAGCCGTTCGCGTACGCCTTCACCTTGTCGGTGACCTTGCCGCCCAGCAGCTGCCAGACGGGGACGCCCAGGGCCTTGCCCTTGATGTCCCAGCAGGCCATCTCGATCACGGCGATGCCGGACATCACGATCTCGCCCGCACGGCCGTAGTCGCCGTACTTCATCCGCTTGACGAGGTCCTCGACAGCGAACGGGTCGGAGCCGAGAATGTGGTTGACCTCGGCCTCCTTCAGGTAACCGAGAAGGGCGTCGGTGTGTCCCAGCATCCGGGTCTCGCCGACTCCGGTGATCCCCTCGTCGGTGTGCACCTGGACGTACGTCAGGTTGCGCCACGGCGTCCCGACCACGTGTGTGCTGATTCCGGTGATGCGCACGGCGGTAGTCCCTCGCAGGTTCGTCGGCTCAGTTCCGTCAGTTCATTCAGTTCGACGTGTTCGATATTTCGGCACACGTTCGAAATGTTGGCGTGACAGTAAGGACGCGGCGGTGGGGGTGTCAATGGGTCGCGCGCATAACGGTTTCGACAGTTTCGAAACCACGGGCGGAGCGTGTCCCTACAGAACCTTCACAGCTGGATCTAGGAACGTGACCAACGCGGAACTTAATCTTCCCGCGTCATGGACTACTGCGACCCGTGCCGACGGCACCTGAACGGCGCCCTCGCCTGCCCGGGGTGCGGCACCTCCGCCGATGCGCTGCGCTGGCGTGAGCCGGAATACCACGCTGTGCCCCAGGGGGGCGGCGGCGTGGCGGACGAGGTCGGCGGGTTCCAGGGGTCGGACGAGCCTGCTGGGCCGCCGTCGGACGAGTACGGGCCCGACGACGACCATGACGCTGATGAGTCCGACGAGGCCGACGAGGCCGACGACGAGCAGCTCGTGGGCCGTGCCGCGCGGCGGCGTGGTCGGGGCCGCGGGCCGGTCGCGGAGGGGCCGGGCTCGGCCGGGACGAGCCGACGGGACCGGAAGGCCGCGGCGCACCGCCGGCGACGGCGCCGGACGCTCTTCATCGCGGCCGGATTCGTACTGGCGGCGGGTGGGCTGAGCCTCGCCGAACTCGGAATGGACGCGCCGAAGTCGACACCGAACCCGGCGGCGGCCGGGGGCGAGTCGGCGGACGGGGACGCGTCGGTCGAGGCGGGGGAGCCGGGCCGCTCGTCGGGCGAGGCCGCGGCGGCCGACGGGGCGTCCGCGTCACCGAGCCCGGGGGCTTCCGGCTCGCCGTCGGCTTCCGAGTCCCCGAAGGGCGACAAGTCGAAGTCCCCGACGGAAAAGGCGACTCCGAGGGATCCGGAGTCGCCCACGACGGGCACGTCCCCGAGCCGGCCGACGTCGGTCCCCACGGCCGCGCCCCCGGCACCGGCGCCGACCCCGACTTCGGGCCGCACCACACCGCCACCCGCCCCGGAACCCTCACCTTCGGAAACCTGCAACCGCTTCCTGTGGTGGTGCACGTAGCGCCTTCCGCGCGGGTGGCATCACGGAATGTCTTTCATGACCACCATTTCGCCCTTGCCGATCGGGAAGACGCAGCTGAGGTAGCCGTCCGAGGCCTCGACCAACCGCGTGAAGGTCTCCAACTGGTGAGCGTGAGAGACGGCGTTGTCGACCACCATCAGACAGCCGTTCGCGAGAATGCGCTGGAGTGAGGGCCACCAGCCGGCGTACTGTCCGCGATCGCTGTCCAGGAACACGAAGTCGTACTCGCCGGCTCCGCGCGACTCGATGAACCGGCCGGCGTCGTCCGTGATCTGCCGAATGCGGGGCTGGAGTCCGGCGCGCTGGAAGTTCCGCTCGGCCATCGCGACCTTGCCGGGCGCCTGTTCGACGGTCGTCACCGAACCGCCCTCGCCCACGGCCTCGGCCAGCCACAACGTCGAGTAGCCGTTGGAAGTTCCGACCTCCAGGACGTTCTTGCACTTGCCCGTCTTGATGAGCATCGTCAGGAACATGCCGGTGTCGTGCGTGATGTTCAGCATCTTCCGGCTTCGGTCGTCCGTTGCCGCGTCGTTCGCCGCGCCGAACTCCTCAAGCTCGCCCAGCAGTTCGATTAAATCCGCTCTCATGTCGCGTCCTCTCCTCGCTCCGAGGCGCCTCACCAGGTCATCAAGCTCTGCACGGCGACGAACACCCCGAGGAGCGACAAAGCGACACAGAGCACAGTGCGAAACCGCTCCTCGGAGACCCTCTTGCGGATCCGGCTTCCGATCGACATCCCGAGGAACGCCGGGGCCAAGGATATGGCTGACATCACGGCGAGGTTGACGCTGAGCAGGTCCTGCGTCTGCAGCGTCCACGCCAGACCGACGGTGGACAGGGTGAAGAGGATGCCCATGCTCTGCACCAGCTCGTCACGCAGGAGCCCGACGGACTGCAGGTAGAAGACCCCGGGGACGGCCGACGAGCCGGTCGCTCCGGTGAGGAACCCGTTGGTGGCTCCGGAGACGACACCCACGGGGTGGTGCCACCACTTGCCGCGGATGTTCACCCGCAGGCGGAACAGCCCGAGCACCCCGTACACCGTCAGCCCCAGGCCGAGCAGGGCCGACATCACATCCGCCCGGAAGTAGCTCAGCGTGAAGGCGCCGGACACGGTGAAGACCGTGGCGGCCAGCAGGAACGGCCACGTGACACGGACGACCTTCCGGCCGTGCCCGCCGCTCGTCGCCTGCACGACATTGGTCAGGAACGTCGGCACGAGGATCAGCGCCTTCGCCGGATGGATCCCGATCGTGGCGGTCAGGATCCCGAGGACGACGGGCGGCAGGCCGAGGCCGGTCAGACCCTTCACCAGCCCACCCCCGAAGAACGTCAGGACGATCACCGTGATGACGACCGGGTCGAATGAGATCACGTGCGGCTCACGGCTGAACGGCCGCCTGCGGATGCTCCGTTTCGATACCGCGAGACACGAAGCACCGCAGTGCCGCCACCACGTCCGCCTGCTCCTGCGGAGTCAGCACCTCGGGCTTTTCCTGCTCGAAGTGATCGGCGAGCTTGACGATGTCGGCCCGGCGATCCCCGATGTGGACCGTGCCGTCCACGACCGGTGTCCGCGTACGGTCGACGAACTGCTCCGCCAACTCCTCGGCAGCCGGGACGAAATTGATGTCGAACGTGCCGATCTGCAGGAGCACGTAGCGCGACAGCGTGCCGACAGGGGCCGCGTTGCCGAACCGGTGCCTGCTCGGGCTCGGAACCTGGAAGACCTCACCAGGCTCGACGGTGAACACCTCGTCGGTGTCGGGCAGCTCGATCACGATGCGGCCCTGCGAGCAGTACATCATGTCCGACACCGCGTTGTGGAAGTGAAAAGGGACGGCCTTGTGGTCGAGGTTGAACACACTGACGCGCAGGCCGTCCTGGTAGTAGAACTCTTTCATCTCCATGGCTTATCTCCTTGTTTCGCTGCTGACCAGTCCGGGATCGTCCACGGCGGCGGCGGAGGAGGAGGAGCCGGCTGCTCCCGCCGTCCCGGTCCAGTCGTCGGCCAGCCACTGGGCCGCCGCGACGAACGCACCGGCGTAGTTGTGTTCGTTCTGCCAGAATCTGACGGGCGCCCCGTAGGCCGACAGATGCGGCGACGGAACGCGCACCCCACCCGCCCGCTTCATCACCCGGTAGCCGCCGCGCGCGTCGAGCGCGATGCCGCCCGGGGCGTATCCGCCTTCCTCGTGCGGGACGATCTCACCTCGCCGCAGCAGGTTCTGGATGAACGGCGAGGGATGACGCTCCATGGCGAAGTCCTGCGCACTGGCACGGACCATGCAGTCCGCTCGCAAGGTCGCCGTTTCGCCGGACTCGGACCGGTACGTGACCCGCAGCGTGCCGTCCTCCTCCACCTGCGTGTGCCGGGCGTCGTCGTAGCCCAGCCTGACGGTCGTCAGCACTCCGGCGTCCATCAGGGCGAGGAGCTTCTCCGCGACGGCGGCCGGCATCGGTACCGCCGTCCGTATGAAGTGGGTGTCGAGCAGGCGGTCGTAGACTTCCTTGTCAGCGGGTTCGAGCCGGCTGTAGAAGCGCATCCGCCGCGCCTTCAGCACGACCGTGTGGACGAGGTTCCCGGTGGAGGAGTCCTTCAGATCACTCGCCAGCTTCTCCCGGGCGCTGCGCCAGCGAGGGCTCCTGACGTCCTCCCACCCCAGCGTCCCCCCGGTCGCCCGGCGCAGATCCTTGTCCAGCAGCTCCAGAACGCGCTCGATCTTCAGATGCCCTCGGTGCTCGCGCCGGATCGCGTCGAGGTTGTTCTCGGTCAGATGGTGGAGCTCGTACGGTGCGAGCGGACCCCGGACCGGAGGGAAGAAGCCCGAGCGTGATCCGGCGACCACGGACAACGGCTCGGCGTGCGCCGTCGGCCGGTACCCCGCCACGTGGCCGTCGCGGGAGTAGGCGAACTCGCCTTCGTCGCACAGGGTCAGGATGGCGTCGATACCGCTGGGACCCATCCCCTGGACGAACACACGGGGCCGCTCATCCTGTGCGCGGCGGGAGCGGATCCGGCGGGCGACGGCGGCTCTCATGACGTCCGGTGGATACGGGGAGGCGACGTGGACACCGTGCTCCGACGGTGTCCCGGCCCTCCCCGGCTGCCAGTGCCCCGTGCTCAGCAGGACCTGGTCGAGCCCGTCCACGGTGAACTCGCGGCCGGTCTCCAGATCACGGAGCAGGACGGAGAACCCGTCCGGCTTCGTGCGGCCGTCCCTGGCCTCGTGGCGCACGTACGACCGCACCTCGATGCCGTGCGCTCGGGCCTTCTCGACGGTCTCCTGAAACCGCTGCCGAAGGTAGATGCCGAACAACGCACGCGGATAGAACTCACGGTCGTCGGGCTGCCACTCGTCCAGCTCGATGCCGGGATGCGTCTCGAGGACGAGCTCCGGACACTCTGTGATGAGCCACGGTTTGCTCGCGGCCATCCAGTCGACGAAGTCGTTGCCGTGGATGCCCATGGTGCTCGCTTCGTTGTTGCACCGGTGGGCGAGCTGGACGTTGCCCTGCGCGTACGGGTATCCCGGCCCGTTCACCGGTCCCTGCTCCACCGTGACGATGGTGACGGCCGATGGCGGAAGCAGGGACAGCCGGTGCGGGTCGGTCATGCGCCGTACCAGGTGCCACAGCGCGCACGTACCGGCGAAGCCCGTACCGACGATGCAGTACTTGACGGTGTCTGCCATCGTGGCCTTCAGCTCAGGACTCCAGACGGGTGAGGGCGTGCCGGATGCGTGTGGCGGCCTCAGTCAGAAGCGAACCGGTGCGGCCGCAGTTGATCCGCACGAAGTGGTCCAGCGCCTCGCCGTGCGCGAAGTGGCTGCCGGCGATGGTGGCCACCTTCGCTTCGGCCAGCAGGAACTGCTCGGCGGTGGCGTGACCGAGCCTCTGGTAGGCGTCGGCGTGGGCTGACAGGTCGACGAAGAGGAAGTAGCCGCCCTGCGGCGGGCTGACCCGCAAGGAGGGTATGGGCTGCAGTTCTTGCAGCATCGCCTCCAGATTGGAGCGGGCGATCTTCGCCCTGAAGGTCGCCACCTCGTCCATCTCCGGCTGCAGTGCGATGTGCGTGGCGACCTGCCCATAGGTCGACGCGAACGACGTGAGGTTGACCTGGGCGCGCGCGGCGGCCTCCACGATGTCCTGGGGACCGCAGAGATAGCCGATCCGGTCGCCGTGCATGCCGTAGGTCTTGCCCGGTCCGGTCACCGACACGGTCCAGGGCCGCATGGAGCAGCGATCGCCGCCGGCGAGCGGCACGTCCAGGGCGGCGAAGGTCGTCGCCCGGTCACCGAGGACGTGTGCTTCGTAGGGTGTGTCGAACAAGACGTGGACGGGGCTCTCGCCGCGGTCCTGCCGCCGGGTGTTGTGCCGCGCGAGGACCTGGGCCAGTTCCGACAGTTCCGCCGTCGAGTAGATCTTGCCCGTCGGGTTGATGCAGTCGCCCAGGACGACGATCTTGGTTCGCTCGGAGAGCGCTCCCTCGAGAGCCCGCGCGGTGAGGCCCTCGTCTGCCGGTACCAGGACGGTCTTCGGGATGGCTTCGTGCAGCCGCACCATGTCCGAGTAGTGCGGCCAGTTGGGCACGGGGATCACGACCTCGTCGCCCGGGTCCAGCAACGCGTGGAAGGTCGCCGAGATGGAGCCCTTCACACCGCCCGGTGTGACCATGACCTCCGTGTCGGGGTCGTACTCGATGCCATGCAGGCGAGCCACCCGTGCGGCGATGGATTCGCGCAGGAACGTGAATCCCTTGACCGGTGCGAAAGCATGCACGGTTTCGGATCTCTGCTCGATGAAGTCGATGACTCCACGGTCGATCCGGGGGTCGGTCGGGGTGTCCAGCGCGCCAATGCTCAGATCGATGATCTGGTCGTCCGCGGCGACTCCGCGGTTGAGCGCGACGAGCTTTGCCGCGGTGCCGTGAGTAGCGGATTCGGGAATGCTCAGAACTGCCTTGGAGATTCCTCTGTTTCTCTGCACGACGCTTACGAGCTGCCTCTCTCTACTCGTCGAACTCAACTGGTGACGGCCTTGTACATGGCGTTCCACATCTCCAGTTGGATGTTCAGCGTCTCGCGGGCGCCGTAGGCGATCTCTGCGACGTCCGCCTCGGTGCGGCAGTTGTTCTCGACGCACCTCTTCGCGTCCGCGGCGTGGCGCTCCTCGACGCCCTCGTCACCGACGTGGACGTTGAAGTAGATCTCGACCTTGTCGACGAACTCGGACTCGGGCAGCCCGGTGTTGCTGTTGCGGAACGCCGTACGGCAGATCTGCAGCATGGTGTCGGCGTGTGACTCCAGGGCCATCGCGACGCCCAGCATCCGGTGGTAGCTGCCGCCCACCAGTTCCCGAGTGCGCTCGCGGTACTTGAACGTCTCGGCGATGACCAGGTTGCTGTGCCGCGCCTCCTTCACCCGCAGCGGCGACAGGCCGAACTCCACCTCGCCGTGCAGGTTGTGGGCGTTCTCCATCAGGATTTCGTGGCACTTCGCGGCCTCGCCGTTCCCGGTCTCCTCGTTGAGGATGAAGGAGAACAGTGTCAGCGTGTCACGGTCGTCGTTGGCCGCTGCCTGGGCACAGACGTGGGCGATTCCCTTGACCGTACCCTCGGTCCTGTGGAAGAAGTTCGCCCGGTGGAAGTCGTAGGTCTGGCTGTTCCACGACGTGTCCTGCAAGAACTTGAAGTAGTCGTTGCTGTAGACGTCATGCTGTTCCAGGCCGTCCATGAGTGAGGCGACCTGATCCTTGAGTGTGGCTTCCGTGCTCGTGCTCATCTTGCGTGCACCCCCAGTTCGCACCGAATTTGCATCATGACGCCTGGCCAGATATCAGTACTGGCCTCTCTCCCAGAGGAAAGCGGAGCCGGACTTGTGATCTCAAGTTCTCATCCGCGCCCAGAATTCGTCCAATACATAATTGTCACCGATTCCATCGCGGTGCGCGATAGATCGGGAAGCTCCCGCTCGGTGTCGACGGCCTCTTTCCGTCCGGCTGACCTGGCCTTTCCTCATGATGGTCATGGGGGGTGAGCGGCTGACCGCCGGGGAAGTTCGTCGAACTGTGCCAGGACGGGGGTGCGGACATCTGACCGGATCGGACCGGTCCGGAGTACGGGATGGACGCCCATGTTCTGAAAGTTGGGGGCAATCCAGGCATGCATTTCGGCCAAGTCGCGAAGCCTTATGCGGTCGCCCGCACGGAAAACCGGGCGGCGGTCCCTTTCACTCCGTGTCGTCGTCCTCCGGGATGCCGAGGATGGCGAGGAAGGCGGTGGCCGCGGGCGTGCGGTTGTCGCGGCTCCAGATCATGTATTCGACGCGGGTCGGCGCGTCGGTGACCTCGATGGTGATGACGCCGGTGAGCTGAGCCGCGTAGGCGGAGGGCAGCATGGCGATGCCGAGGCCCTGTCCGGCCAGTCGCGCCAGGAAGTCCGCGTTGGTCACCTCGAAGGCGACGTCGCGGTGGACGCCGGCGGCCGAGAAGGCCAGGTCGGACTGGACACGTCCGTCTGTCCTGGCCGGCAGGTCCACGAACACCTCGGAGGAGAGCCTGCGCAGATCGACCGCCGACTCCTGGGCCAGGGGGTGGTCCGGCCCGACGACGGCGACGAGCCGGTCACGGGCGAGTTCACGCGAGTTGACGCCCTCGGGGCGCACCGTGGTCGGCAGCCCGAGGAAAGCCACCCCTACGCCTCCCTCTCTGACCTGTTCGACGAGTTTGTCGCCCGCGCCCACGCTCAGGCTGATGCGCACGTTCGGATACTGCTGGTTGAAGTCACGTAAGGCGCCTGGGACGTCAACCGCGGCGACGGACGGAACGACACCCACGGCGAGCCGCCCGCGTATCTCGCCGACCGCCGCGGCGACTTCGTTGGCCGCGCGCTCGGCGGCGTCCAGGCATTGCCGGGCCGAGGGCAGGAACGCCGCACCGGCCGGAGTCAGCCGTACTCGGCGGCTGGTGCGTTCGAAGAGCCGTGCCCCCAGCTCCTTTTCGAGCCGGGCCACTTGGTGGCTGAGAGCGGACTGGACGACCAGGCAGCGTTCGGCGGCCCGGGTGAAGCTGTTTGTCTCGGCGACGGCGACCACGTAGCGCATCTGCTGAAGATCCATGGATCCATCGTGTGTCATGTCCAGAAGAGCTGAGAAGCGGTCGCACAGCAGGAATCCGTCCTTCAGGAAACCGGCGGCCGATCTTCTGCGGGGCGCGACTCACCCCAGCATCCGCCGCAACGCATCCCGCAGAGCCACCCTCTCCCCCTCGGAAAGACCGGCCAACGGCTCCCGCGCGAACCGCAGTGACTCCCGCAGGCTCCGCGCCACCCGCCGCCCCTCCTCCGTCGCCGCCGCCACCTTCACCCGCCGGTCCGCGGGATCCGGACGTCGCTCGACCAGCCCGCGCGCCTCCAGCCGGTCCACGATCCCCGTCACGTTCGACGGCTCGCACTTCAGCCGCTGCGCCAGCCTCCGCATCGGCAGCGGCTCCAGGCACAGCAGGCTCAGCAGCCGCGCCTGCGCCCCCGTGAGGGCGTGCTCCGCCGCCGCCGACTCGTAGTCCTCGTGGAACCGCGCCACGACCTCCCCGATCAGCTCCACGACCTCGAGCGTCAGCGGATCGGGGCGGCGGCTCGTCGTGCTCTGGGGGGTCGGTGTGGTGGAGGCCATGCGATCGAGGGTACCCGGTTATTTGACAACCTGAAATTTTCAGGAGCATGGTTGTTTCAGGTACTGAAACATTCGCACCCACGTGAGGACAGGCGCCCCATGACCGACACCCCCACCCTCCCCGCCGTCAGCCGCGAATGGCACCTGCTGAGCCGTCCGGTCGGCTGGCCGAAGCCCGAGGACTTCGCCCTGGTCGAGGCGGAGGTGCCGCAGCCCGGTGAGGGGCAGGTCCTCGTCCGGAACAAGTACCTCTCCGTGGACCCGTACATGCGCGGCCGGATGAGCGCCGCCAAGTCCTACGTCGCCCCGTTCGAGCTGGGCAAGGTCATGCAGGGCGGTGCCGTCGGCGAGGTCGTGGCCTCCAACGCGGAGGGGCTGGCCGTCGGGGACCACGTGCTGCACTTCTTCGGGTGGCGGGAGTACGCCGTCGTCGGCGCCAAGAACGCCGTGAAGGTGGACCCGGACGCCGCGCCGCTGTCGACGTACCTCGGTGTCCTGGGCATGACCGGCCTCACCGCCTACGCGGGACTGCTGCGCACCGCCGCCTTCAAGGAGGGCGACGCCGTCTTCGTCTCCGGCGCCGCCGGTGCCGTGGGCGGCCAGGTCGGGCAGATCGCCAGGCTGAAGGGCGCCTCGCGGGTCATCGGATCCGCCGGGTCGGAGGAGAAGGTGAAGCTCCTCGTGGAGGAGTACGGCTTCGACGCCGCCTTCAACTACAAGGACGGGCCCGTGGGCGAGCAGCTGCGCGCCGCCGCTCCCGACGGGATCGACGTCTACTTCGACAACGTCGGCGGTGACCACCTGGAGGCGGCCATCGGCTCCCTCAACCAGGGCGGCCGGATCGCCGTCTGCGGGATGATCTCCGTCTACAACAACACCGAGCCCGCCCCGGGCCCGAAGAACCTCGCCCGCCTCATCCAGACCCGCGGCCGTATCGAGGGCTTCCTGGTCGGGGACCACTACGACCTCCAGTCGCAGTTCGTGCAGGAGGTCGCCCCCTGGGTCGCCTCCGGTGAGCTGAAGTACCGGGAGACCGTCGTCGAGGGCATCGAGAACAACCTGGAGGCCTTCCTGGGCGTGCTGCGCGGCGACAACACCGGGAAGATGATCGTCAAGCTCTGAGGGCTCCCGGTGCCCTTTGCTGGACTTCCGGCATGCGGTAGTTTCTTTCCGAATCCGTCCCGGTCCGGGCGCGAGCCGCGGCGGACGACCGAAGGAACACAACCGCATGCCGATCCAGCAGTCCGACGTCCTGTACACCGCCGTCGCCACCGCCGAGAACGGGCGCGACGGGCGGGTGGCCACCGATGACGGCCGGCTCGACGTCGTCGTCAACCCGCCCCGGGCGATGGGCGGGAGCGGCGCCGGCACCAACCCCGAGCAGCTGTTCGCCGCCGGGTACAGCGCCTGCTTCCAGGGCGCCCTCGGTGTCGTCGCCCGTGAGGAGGGTGCCGACCTCACCGGTTCGACCGTGACCGCGAAGGTCGGCCTCGGGAAGAACAGGGAGGGGTTCGGGATCATCGTCGAGATCTCGGCCGACATACCGAAGGTGGACCGGGGCACCGCGCGGTCGCTGATCGAGAAGGCCCACCAGGTGTGCCCGTACTCGAAGGCGACCCGCGGGAACATCACCGTGACGCTCGTCTGACGACAGTCGTTGTCTGCGCGGAGGCCGCATCCTTGGACGTGGGATGCGGCCTCCGTCCGTGCCCGGGGTCAGCGGGCGAGCGCCGCCTTGTGGACCGCCCGCGCGAGGCGGCCGTTCTCCGGGGCCGCGCCGCCGGGGAAGGCGAACCGGCGCCGCGTGTAGCCGTACGCGAGGCCGCTCCACGGGTCCGCGAAGGCCTGCGAGCCGCTGGCGCCGCTGTGCCCGATCGCCCCGGCGCCGAGGAACGGGTGCCACGTGTCAGCCGTGGTCTGGAAGCCGAGGCCGAACGACTTGTGGGTCCGGGCCACCAGGTCGTAGCCGACCGAGTGGAACTGGCCGAACTCCGCCACGGTGTCCGGCTTCAGCAGCGGGGCCTGCTCGCCCACCTCGCTGATCGCCGCCGCGTACATCCCCGCCAGGCCCCGCGCCGACGCCACCCCGCCCACCGACGCCGGGCCCTTCGCGCGCACCAGCGGCATGTTGGGGAGCGAGGCCAGATCGGTCGGCTCGGCCGCGTGCCGGTTGAAGGCGATCGAGGCGAGGGTGTGCGGGCCCGTCGGGGCGGCGTCGAGGAGGGCCTGCTCCTCGGGGGTCGGATCCATCGGCTGGGTGGTGCGGAAGCGCGGCTCCTGCGGCGCGGGCAGCCCGAGGAAGAAGTCCAGGCCGTACGGGGCCCTGATCCGCTCCTGGTACACCTCCTGGAGCGTGCGGCCCGTGGCACGGCGTACGACCTCGTTGGACAGGGCCCCGCTGACCAGGGCGTGGTAGCCGAACGCCGTGCCGGGGCGCCAGAACGGCCGCTGGTCGGCGAGGCGTTCGGCGAGCTGGCGGTCGTCGGCCAGCTCCGCGAGCGTGAAGCCGCTGTCCGTGCCGACCACCCCGGCCCGGTGCGCGAGCAGCTCGCGCAGGGTCAGGGCGCCCTTGCCCTCGGCCGCGAACTCCGGCCAGTAGTACGTCACCTTGCGGTCCAGTTCCAGCGTGCCGTCCTGGACGAGGAGGGCGACGACCAGGGCGGCGGCGCCCTTGGTGGACGAGAACACGCCGTAGAGGGCGTCCGCGTCGGTCCCCGCCCACAGGTCGACGACCTTGCGGCCGTGCACGTAGGCGCACAGCTGGCCCTCGTAGTCGGGGCGTTCCCCGGCCACGCACGCGGCGAACTCCTCACGTACGTTCTCGAAGCCGTCCGCCACGGTGCCGTGGATCTCCTGCGTCATCCGCTCTCCTCAACTGAACCGCTGTGTGCCACTGTGAACAATGCCCGTGCCACCTGCGGGAATTCCCCCTTCGGATGGTCCCGGAAGAGGGGTTCGGTGCCGAACAGGACCGTGCGCCCGCCGCTGACCACCGCGGCCTGCCCGGCGGCCTCGGCGGGGCCGCCGGTGCCGTCCCGGAGCGGGCGCCAGTGTCCGGAAACCAGCGGGTTCCCGGCCGCGTACGACTGCTCCACGCGCACGCCGGGGCCGAGATCGGTGAACCAGAGCGGGGCGTAGACGAAGCCGTGGGACGGTGCCTCGCGGGTGAGCGCGCCCGAGTTCACCGTGCGGACCACTCCGTTGGCCGCGTCGTTGCCCTCGACCGGCTTGACGGCCAGCCGCCCCGCCGCCGCGTTCAGGTCCGCTCCCGTCGCACCCCGGCCCACCAGGCCGTGGCCGTCGAGGAAGGCGTCCAGGGCCCTGCGGGCGGAGGCCGACAGGGCGGCGCGGTTCAAGCCGGTGGAGACGAACAGCACGTCCGCGGCGGACCAGTCGAAGCCCGCGTTCAGGACCGCCGTCGAGACCGGCGTGACGTCGAAGCCCATCTCCCGCAGCGCGAACAGCTCACCCGGTGTGACGGCGGCGGCGACCCGGACGCGGCGCAGGGGAGTCGTGCCGGCCGCCCGCGTGGCCGTGAAGGCGACGTCGTGGGCGCGGGCGGCGGTGAGCGCGGCGCGGCGGGCCGACGCCGGGACGATCGCGCTGCCGTCCGCCGACTGCCGTACGGGAACACCCTGACGGAGGAGGGAGTTGAGCGCGGCGATCTCGCGCGGATCGGTCAGGCGCAGACGGAGGTCGCCGTATGCGGGCACGTGCGCCACGGGGGCCGCCTCGGTGACCGGGCGCAGGGGCGCGCCCCGCAGGCTGCCCGACGGCACCCGCTCGACCGTGGCGCCCCACAGACGGCCCAGGCTCCAGCCCGAGATGTCGTACATCTCCGAGACCCGGTCGCTGATGTCCCGGCCGTCGGCCAGCAGCACGTTCGCCATGCCGCGTTTCGGCTGGTGCAGGTCGACGACGTACGAGCCCTCGGGGTAGGTCCGTCCGGCGAGACGGAAGGGGCGGGTGGCGCGGGTGACGCGGACGTCGTTGGCGAGGAGGTGGTCGACCAGGCGGGCGGCGGCCGGCGCCGAGCGCTGGGTGCGTGAGGTGCCGGGCGGGATGACGTAGGCGCGCGGGAAGGTGGTCGTGTAGACGTCCTCCGGGCCGATGCCGGGGACGCCGGGGACGGTCTCCGGCGACACCGGGACCTGCGGGGCACCGGCCGCGCCGCGGCGGAAGACCTCGATCTGGTCGGCTACGAGACCGGCGCGGTGCTCGCGGACGTGGTCCAGGGTGGCGCGGATCGCCGCTCCCGCCACGGCCGTGTTGACCGCCGAGCGGCGGCGCAGCTCCGGGACGGGCAGGTCCTCGTACTCCTCGTTGTTCACCGCCAGCGGGATCTCCACCGTGTGGGCGGCCACCGTGCCGTGGAAGGCCGCGTACTGCGGGGTGAAGATGGGCGGCCAGTCGTCCCAGCCCTCCTCCTGGTCGCGGAACGGGATCTGGGCCGGCTCCACGCCGTCCTTCCCGGGCGTGAAGCCGAGGGCGTTGACGGCCGACTCCATGCCGAGGGCGTTGGCGTAGGAGTTCTTCAGGAAGAGGTCGTACTCGTAGTTCTCGCCGTGCGGGGGAGTGGTCGGCTCGATGAGCGTGCCGTTGACGTAGCCGTGCAGGTCCAGCAGGACGGCCGGCTGCTTGTCCAGCTGGATCCGCCGCATGGCGCGCGTCTCGGGCTGGGAGGCGGTGACGAAGTCCCGGTTGAGGTCGAAGCCGTTGGCGTTGGCGCGGGTGCCGGCGATGCGGCCGTCCGGGTTGGCCGTGATGTTGAAGTACAGGCGGCTGTGCGCGAGGAGGTCGCGGGTGCCGGCGTCCTGGGCGGTCGCGAGCTGCTCCACGATCCTCAGGGCGGCGTCCGTGCCCTCCCACTCGTTGCCGTGGATGTTGCTGTTGACGAAGACCGGCGTCTTGTAGTCCCGCCTGATCTCACGGGACCTGGCGGCCGTCGCGGGCGCGCTCTCGATCAGGTCGCGCATCCGCTCCTGGGCGCGGGCCTCGCGGGCGGTCTCCGGGGCGGTGACGGTGACCAGGTAGAGGCGGTGGCCGCCGGCCGAGCGGCCCGCCACCTCCACGCTCACCCGGTCCCCGAGGCGTTGCAGCGCGTTCAGCTTCGGGGCGATCCCGTGGTACGGGGTGAGGCCCAGCTTCAGGGACTTGTCGCCGGGGTTCACCGGGTCCGGGGAGAGGGTCTGGCGGCGGGGGTAGCCGCGGGTGTCCGCGGCGGCGGAGGTCTCTTCGGGAGCGGCCAGGGCCCGCAGGGCCGCGCTCGCGGGAGCCTGGGCCGCCCGGCCGTCCAGGGCGGCGCCCTCGCGGGTGACGGGCTTCGGGTCCGCGCCGGCGGTGCCCGGGGCGAGCAGGAGCGAACCCGCCGTGGCGAGAGTGAGGGTGACGATCAGCGCAGGTCTCGCAGGAACGGTTCTCGTGGTGCGCACGCAGTACCTCCCGAGGGGCTTCCTGAGATCGGTACGGCGAGGTGTACCGGTTCGACTCAACGGCAACAAGGGCGCGTTGGTGTCACCGGTGACCCGGATGGCTCTGCCGAGTGCGCACCGCCTGACCTGGGCGGCCTGTGACAGCGGTGTGACCGGAGCGCGTCAAGAGCGCGACACCGGCCCCGATAGGGTCGTCCCATGCGCGATCTCGGGGTGGGTTTCCGGTATCTGCTGAGAGGCCAGCGATGGGTGGCCCGGCACGGCAGGCAGTACGGCTTCGGGCTGCTCCCGGGCCTGATCACCCTCGTCCTGTACGCGGCGGCGCTCGTCGCGCTGGCCCTGTGGGGCGAGGACGCCGTGGCCTGGGCGACACCGTTCGCCGACGACTGGTCGAGCCCGTGGCTCGGGCTCTTCCGCGGCTTCCTGACGGCCGTGCTGTTCGCCCTCGCCCTGCTCCTGTCCGTCGTGACGTTCACAGCGGTGACGCTGCTGGTCGGGCAGCCCTTCTACGAGAACCTCTCCGAGAAGGTCGACCGGGACGTGTCCCCGGACGGGCACGCACCCGAGTCGGGGCTGCCGCTCTGGCGCGAGTTGTGGATCTCCGCCCGGGACAGCCTCCGGATCGTCGTGCGGGCCGCCCTGTGGGGTGTGCTGCTGTTCGCCTGCGGCTTCGTCCCGGTCGTCGGTCAGACGGTCGTCCCGGTGATCGGGTTCTTCGTCACCGGGTTCTTCCTCACCGAGGAACTGACCGCCGTCGCCCTCCAGCGCCGCGGCGTCGAACTGCGCTCCCGGCTCGGCCTGCTCCGCTCCCGCAAGACCCTGGTCTGGGGCTTCGGCACGCCGTTGGCCGTGGCCTTCCTGGTGCCGTTCGTCGCGGTGTTCCTGATGCCGGGCGCGGTCGCGGGCGCCACCCTGATGGCGCGTGAACTCCTGGGCGAGGAGACCCGGGAGGACGGCGAGGAGGGCGACCGGGCCGTCACGACTCTTCCGCAGCCACCCTCAGGATCGTCCTGACCTGGGCGATGATGTCCAGCCGGTTCCGCACGAACTCCGGGTCGGTGACCTCGGTGGTGTTCCCGGCGCCGAACTGGAGCACCGGCGTGTGCACGTGCCCGCCCGGCAGGACGTCGTGCAGGCCCAGCCGGTCCCGCAGCAGGGTCGCCCGGTAGGCGATCTCGTTGGAGAGGTAGTCCCCGCCGCCGCCCTGGCGGGCGGTGGATCCGGGAGTGGGCCCGTCGGGGCGTACGACGGGCTCGGTGCCGCCCGCCGGGATCTCGGTGACGCTCGTGTTGTCGTAGACGGGGAAACGGCCGGTGTGCGCGGCGACGATCGCCCGGTAGGGCAGCGTGGTCGTCGTCCACTGGGGCTGTGAAGCCGGGTCGGTGACCGGGATCGTCTCGGTGCGGCCGATGTTCTCGTTGTCCCCGAAGCCGCCCCGCCAGGCCCCGTTGGTCCGCTCGATGTCGAACCGGCCGACCCGGCCCTGGCTCACGGTGGCGAACAGGTCGACCTTCCCGAGGTGCGGCCGCAGGGTCCGCTCCACGCTGCCTCCTCCAGTGCCGAAAGCCTGGGAGGTGCCCCCAGTGAAGTCCCGCCAGCGCACCGGGAACACGGCCGTCTCGATCCGGGCCGGGCCGTCCGCCGTCTCGACGACCGTGCCGTCGAGGGCGAGCGCGGTGGCGCCGGACGGGTTGGAGATGCGGATGTCCCGGTCCAGGGTGAACGGGTCGAAACCGGTGAGCAGGATCCGCTTCAGGCCCTTGCCGCGCGGAAAGCCGATGGCCGTCTGGCCGCGCGAGGTGCGCTCCAGCTCGTCCAGCAGCGCCGCCCGCTGCCCGTCCGTCAGGCCGAACTTCGGCTGCCAGGTGCGTACTTCACGAGTCATGCCGAGCCGCGCCCAGTACAGCGGCCGGTCGTCGTCCCGGCTCAGGTCCCCGCCCGCCGGGCCGCGCCCCTGCGCCCGGTCCACGGCCCGCCGCCACAGCTGCGCCCCCTCGCGGGTGACGGCCCGGCAGGCCTCCCCGTAGGAGCGGGCCGTGTCGAGCGCCCGGGCCAGCCGCGGGGCCACGGCGTCGAAGCCGGAGCGGCGCAGGATCTCCTGCGGCGCGGCCCGGTCGAGCCGCTGCTCCTCGACGGTGGGGGAGGGGGCCGCCTCGGCGGCGCTCGCGGGCGGGGGGACGGCGAGGCCGGTCAGCAGCGCGAGGCCGAGGACGCCGAGGCGAACGCGTATGGAGTTCAAGGGGGTTGAGCCCTTCCGTCACGGTGGGGGTGGCGTGGTGCCGGACGGCGGAAGTATCGCGTGACGGCGGTGGTCCACGCCATGGGGCTCAGGACCCTTCAGGCGGGGATCCGCGCCGTCGCCTCCCGCAGTGCCCCGAGGAAGGCCACGGCGGCGGGCGTCAGGGACCGCCCTCGCGCCGTCGCCGCGTACACCGCCCGGGCCGGGCCGCCCTCGTCGAGCACCCGCAGCAGCCTGATGTCCGGGCGCACGGACTCGGCGGCGAGTGCCGGTACCAGCGTCACCCCGAGCCCGGCGGCGACATAGCCCTGCTTGGCGGTCCACTCGCCGACGACATGCGCGACCCGCGGACGGAAGCCCTGACGCAGGGCCGCGTCCAGCAGGGTGCCCTCGGGGCGGGCGCTGCCGGAGATCCAGTCGGCGTCGGCGAACCGGCCGAGCGGCACCGGGCCGTCCTGCCCGGCGAGGGGGTGGTCCGCCGCCACGGCGACGTACAGCGGCTCGTCGAGGAGGTGGTGCAGCACGTACGACTCCAGCGGCGCGCGGCCCGTCGTCGACACGATCGCGAGATCCAGGTGACCGGCCGTCAGCCGGTCCAGCAGAGCCGGGGTGAAGCCCTCCTCGCGGGTGACGCGGACGCGCGGGTGGCGGGCGTGGAAGCGGGCCAGGGCGTGCGGTACCAGGGCCGCGTCGGCGGTGGCGAACGCGCCGAACCTCAGCCGTCCGCCGGCCGCCTCGCGCAGGGCGCCGAGTTCCCGCCGGGCGTCGTGCAGCGCGGCGGCGACCGTCTCGGCGTACGGCACCAGGAGCCGTCCGGCCTCCGTCAGCCGGACCCCGCGCGGCAGCCGGTCGAAGAGCGGCCCGCCGCCCAACGCGGCCTCCAGCGAGGCGACTTGCCGGGACACCGCGGACTGCGTCCAGCCGAGCGCCCGCGCGGCCACCGTGAACGAGCCGTGCCGGGCGACCTCCAGGAACACCCGCAGCCAGATGGTGGAGAGCTCCGGCACCTCGTCATGCGTGATCGGCATGGGAGCCATGCTAGACATTCGCTTGTCGCATCGACGGCGGTCCGCATAGCTTCGGCGGCATGCAGATCACCCTGGACAACCCCGCCTCCGCGCCCCAGCCCCTCAGCCCGTACTACTCCCAGGTCGCCCGTCTCGAACAGGCCGACGGCAGCGCCCTGTTGTTCGTCTCCGGGCAGATCGCCGAGGGCGCCACCCTCGCCGAGCAGACGGAGGGCGTCTTCGAGACCCTCACCGCGCTGCTGGCGGCGCACGGCGCCACCCTGGCCGACGTGGTCAACATCCGCACGTACCTGACCGACATCGCGAAGCTGGAGGAATACGGCACCGTACGGCGGCGGTTCCTCACCGGCACCCCGCCGACCAGCATGACCTTCGAGGCGTCCCGCCTCTTCCGCCCGGAGGCCCTCGTCGAGGTCGAGGTCGTGGCCGCCGTCCCCGCCCGCTAGGTGTGCTGTCCCGGGTCCTCGCCCAGCAGGGTCAGGAAGTCGCGGAACGCGGACGCCATGTCCACCGACTCCGGGTCCAGCAGCCACTGGTACTGCAGGCCGTCCAGGACCGCCACCACCAGGGGTGCGGCCCGCTCGGGCGTGAGGCCGCTCGGCAGGCGGTCGCCGTACTCGGCGCGCAGCACCCCGGCCAGGCCGGCCCGCACCTGGACGTAGCGCTCCGTGAAGTACGCCCGGGCCGGATGCCCCTCCGTGACGCTCTCGCCGAGCAGCGCCGAGAACGTCTGGATGATGGCCGGCCGCATCGCGTTGTACTCGACCAGCGAGCCCAGCAGGTCCAGCCGCAGCCGCCCGGCGGGCAGGGCGTCCCAGCGGTCCCGCTCCTGGAGCACCGCGACCAGCAGCGCCTCCTTCGTCGGGAAGTGGTGCAGCAGCCCCTGCTGGGTCAGCCCGACCCGCTCGGCGACCGCGGCCAGGCTCGCTCCCCGGTAACCGCGCTCGGCGATCACCTCCAGGGCGGCCCGCACGATCTCCGCCCGCCGTTCCTCGCTCCTCGTCCTGGCCCTCATGGCGTCACCGTACGACAAGCCGCACGGAGAATTGTTACGACGAGATAACGAAACCTACCGCTTCACAGGCGAGCGGTGCACGATGGTGACATTCAGTGGCTTTCGACGTGGAGGTGCCGACGTGGCGGAGACAGCGGAGGAACGGCGGGAGGCGGTCGTCGAGGCGGCCCTCGGCAAGCTCGACCTGGACGCCAGGACACGGCTGCTGGCCGGCCAGGACATGTGGAGCCTGCCCGCGCTGCCGGAGGCGGGCCTGCCGTCGCTGGTCATGTCCGACGGCCCGATCGGCGTCCGCGGAGTGCACTGGAGCGCCGACGACCCGTCCGTCGCCCTGCCCTCACCGACCGCCCTCGCCGCCACCTGGGACCCCGCCCTCGCGCACCGGGCCGGGGTGCTGCTCGCCCAGGAGGCCCGCCGCAAGGGCGTCCACGTCCTGCTCGCCCCCACGGTCAACCTGCACCGCTCCCCGCTCGGCGGCCGCCACTTCGAGGCCTACAGCGAGGACCCGTACCTGACCGGGCGGATCGGCGCCGAGTACGTCCGCGGCGTCCAGTCCGGCGGCGTCGGCACCACCGTCAAGCACTTCGTCGCCAACGACGCCGAGACCGACCGCTTCACGGTGAACAACGTCGTGAGCGAACGCGCCCTGCGCGAGCTGTACCTGGCGCCCTTCGAGTACATCGTCGAGAACGCCCACCCGTGGGGCATCATGACCGCCTACAACACGGTCAACGGCACGACCATGACCGAACACCACTACCTGGTCAACGAAGTGCTGCGCGGCGCATGGGGCTTCGACGGCGTCAACGTCTCCGACTGGCTGGCCGCACGCTCCACCACCGGCGCCCTCGCCGGCGGCCTGGACATCGCGATGCCCGGACCGCGCACCGTGTACGGCGAGGCCCTCGCCCGGGCCGTGCGGGACGGCGAGGCCGACGAGGCCCAGGTCGACGAGGCGGTCCGCCGCGTCCTGCGCCTCGCCGCCCGCGTCGGCATCCTGGAGGGCGCCGAGCCGGTCGTCACCGACCTGCCCGAGACCGTCGACGGCACCTCGCTCGCCCGCGAGATCGCCCGCCGCTCCTTCGTCCTCGTCCGCAACGAGAACGGCGTACTGCCGCTGCGGCCCGGCCGGGTGGCGCTGATCGGCTCCGCGGCCCGCGACGCCCGCGTCCTCGGCGGCGGCTCCGCCACGGTCTTCCCGGCCCGGACCGTCTCCCCGCTCGACGGCCTCACCGCCGCCCTCCCCGAGGGCAGCCTCAGCTACGCCGTCGGAGCCGACCCGAGCACCGAACTCGCCATCGCCGACCGGGGCTTCGAGCTGCACGCCGTCTGCCGCGACGCCGCCGACCAGGTCATCGGCACCCGCAGCGCGCCCAACGGCCAGCTCCAGTGGGTGGGCTCCGACCTCCCGGACGGCGTCACCCACGACACTCTCCACACCGTCGAACTGACCGGCACCTTCACCCCGCGCGAGAGCGGCCCGCACACCTTCGGCATCAAGGGCGTGGGCGCCTTCACCCTCACCATCGGCGGCACGACGTACTACGACGACGTCCAGCGCCCCGCCAAGGACGACCCCTTCGTCAGCTTCTTCGGCGCCCCCGAGCCCCGCGCCGAGGTGGAACTCACCGCGGGCGAACCGGTCGACGTCTCCCTCGTCCATGCCGTGCACTTCCCCGACGACGCCGCCCTGAAGGTCGTCGCCTTCAGCCTCGCCCACCAGGAACCCCAGCGTGATCCCGACGAGCTGATCGCCGAGGCCGCCGCCGCTGCCCGCGCCGCCGACACGGCCGTCGTGGTGGTCGCCACCACCGAACGCGTCGAGTCGGAGGGCTTCGACCGCACCGACCTGCGCCTGCCCGGCCGCCAGGACGACCTGGTCCGGGCCGTCGCCGCCGCCAACCCGAACACCGTCGTGGTCGTCAACTCCGGCTCCCCGGTGGAACTCCCGTGGCGCGACGACGTCGCCGCCGTCCTCCTCACCTGGTTCCCCGGTCAGGAGGGCGGCGCGGCCCTGGCGGACGTGCTCACCGGCGCCCACGAGCCCGGCGGCCGGCTGCCCACCACCTGGGGTTCCCTGGCCGACGCCCCGATCACCCGGGTCGTCCCGGAGAACGGCGTACTCCCCTATGACGAGGACGTCTTCATCGGCTACCGCGCCTGGGAGAAGCACGGCCGCACCCCCGCCTACCCCTTCGGCCACGGCCTCGGCTACACCCACTGGACCTACGAGTCGGTCGAGGTGGAAGGGACCGCCGAAGGGGCCACCGTGACGGTCCGCCTCCGCAACACCGGCGACCGTCCCGGCCGCGAGGTCGTCCAGCTCTACCTCGCCCCGGGCGAGCCCGGCCCCACCCGCCCGGCACGCGGGCTGGCCGGCTTCGCGGGCGTCGAGGCCGCACCCGGCGAGAGCGTCGAGGCGACCGTCGAACTGCCGCGCCGCGCCTTCGAGATCTGGGACGAAGCGACCGGCTCGTGGTCGTTTGTGAAGGGTTCGTACGAGATCCAGGTCGGGCGCTCGATCACGGACCGCAGGATCACCGCGACGATTAACGTCTGAGGCGGGACGAGTTCCCCGCCAAGCAGCCCCGGTCCGGGACCTGACCTCCGGACCGGGGCTCGTGGTTCTCCGGCGGGACTATCGCGCGCCGAACCAGTACACCGTCTCCGAGCGGAACACCTCGCCCGGCCGCAGCACGGTCGTCGGGAACTCCGGCCGGTTCGGGGAGTCCGGGAAGTGCTGCGTCTCCAGCGCGACGCCGTCCCCGGGCGTGAAGGGCTCACCCAGGTGGTCGGCGGTGTACAGCTGGAGGCCGGGCTCGGTCGTCGCCACCGTCAGCACCCGCCCGGACGCCGGGTCGTACAGCTCGGCGACCTCCACCGGACGGTCCGTCACGCCCTTGTCGAGCACGAAGTTGTGGTCGTAACCGGACCCGACCTTGCGGGGCTCGCGGAAGTCGAAGCGCGTGCCCGTCACGTCGTCCAGGGCGCCGGTCGGGATCAGGTCCGCGTCGACCGGCGTGTACCGGGAGGCCGCCAGCCGCAGCTCATGACCGCCCGCGTCCCCGGAACCGGCCAGGTTGAAGTAGCTGTGGTTCGTCAGGTTCACCACGGTCGGCGCGTCCGTCACCGCCTCGTACGCGATCCGCAGCGCCCCGCTCTCCAGCAGCGTGTACGTCGCCGTGACCGCCAGCCGCCCCGGGAACCCCTCCTCGCCGTGCGGACTGACCCGCGTCAGCCGCACCCCGTGCTCGACCGGGGCCGCGTCCCACACCCGCCGGTCGAATCCGCGGGCTCCGCCGTGCAGCGTGTTCGGCCCGTTGTTCGGTTCGAGCGCGTACGTCCGCCCGTCCAGTGGGAACGGCCGCCGGCGATCCGGTTGGCGTACCGCCCGACCAGGGCGCCGAGGTACGGCTCCGGATGGGCGAGATAGCCGTCCAGATCCGGGAACCCCAGCACCACGTCCCCGGCCCGCCCCTCGCGGTCCGGCACCTCCACGGACTGCACGATCCCGCCGTACGTCAGCACTCGCACCCGTACGCCCGCCCGCCGAAGGGTCCAGCGGTGCACCGGAGTCCCGTCGGAAAGTGTGCCGAAGAGTTCGTTCATGTGCGGAACTCTAAGTCAGGGGTTCTTCGCCGTGACGGTGCGATACGCGATCTCCGCCAACCGGGCCTGTCCGTTCACGCTCGGGTGGAAGTAGTCCCAGCGGCTCAACTGGGCCGTGCCGAAGCGGTAGTCGTACACCGCGCCGCCGTCGTAGCGGCACCGCTCGTCCCGGGCGCAGACCTCCTTCAGGACCTTGTTGTAGTCCTCCACCCGCTTCTGCACCGTGTCCCGCCGCAGCGTCGCCGCCGTGTCCAGGGCGTTCGCGTCGCCCAGCATCGACGGGCAGATGCCCAGCTGCCACACCTGCCTGGCCATCGGGCTGGTGCGGCCCTCGGACCACAGCCGCTTCAGATCCGGCACGCTCGCCACGAACACCTGGGCCTTGGGCAGGGCCTTGCGCAGGGAGCGCAGCGCGTCCTCGAAGTCGGCGCGGAAGGCGGAGACCGGGGTCATCGCCGAGGGCGTGGGCCGGCAGGCGTCGTTCGCCCCGACCAGCACCGTCACCAGCTGCGGCTTCCGCCGCACCGCCCGGGCCATCTGCCCCGGCAGGTCGGCCATCCGCGCCCCCGACACCGCGTAGTTCCAGCTCCGCTCGGCGGCCCCGGCCCGGCCCAGCAGCCGCACCGCCAGCGAGTCGACCTCGGCGCTGCTGCCGGTCGCCCAGGACGCCTCCGGGCAGTCCGACAGCACGTCACAGGCGTCGAAGGCGCGCGTGATGGAATCGCCGACGGCGGCGACGGAACTCGGGCTGCGGTCCCACAGGGGCGTGGGGCTGGGGGACGGCTTGGCCGCGTCGGACGGGGCGGGGGAGTCGCCCCCCACGGCGTCACACCCGGCCAGACCCACCACCGCGGCCACGACCAGGGCGAGAACAACCCGTGAGCGGTGGCTTCGCTTCCGCATCCCTGGTCCATCCCCTCGCCGCACCGTGCCTGTCTCCCCAACCAATAACAACGCACGAGGGTTCCCGACCGATCAGGTGCAACGGCTCACACCCGTACAAGCGTCCCCCTGGGTGAATGGCGGGAGTTTCCCGGCACCGGGACCGACCGTACGTCACACTCCTTGCGCCCCCGCACGGTAGCCTCGCCATCAACGTGACCCGCCCGGTCACCGCCGTTCCGCCCGTTTCCAAGATGGTCACGCTCAGCCCGGAGGTTCCGGTGACGACACGTGGAGTTCTGTACGTGCACTCCGCGCCGCGCGCGCTGTGCCCGCACGTCGAGTGGGCCGTCGCCGGGGTGCTCGGCACGCGCGTCAGCCTGGACTGGATCCGGCAGCCCGCCGCGCCCGGCACCTGGCGCTCGGAGTTCTCCTGGCAGGGTCAGGCGGGCACGGCGTCCAAGCTCGCCTCCGCCCTGCGCGGCTGGCACCTCCTGCGCTTCGAGGTCACCGCGGAACCCTGCCCCACCGCCGAGGGCGAACGCTACAGCTGCACCCCCGACCTGGGCATCTTCCACGCCGTCACCGGCATCCACGGCGACATCCTCATCCCCGAGGACCGCCTGCGCGCGGCCCTGCAGCGCAGCCGGCAGGGCGAGACCGACCTGGAGGCGGAGCTCAACAAACTCCTGGGCAAGCCCTGGGACGACGAGTTGGAACCCTTCCGCTACGCAGGAGAGGGCGCCCCGGTCCGCTGGCTCCACCAGGTGGTCTGATCTCTGTTTCGCGCATACGAAAGGGCCCCCACCCGTAGGTGGGGGCCCTTTTCCGTGGAACGAGTGGGAGCGGCGTTCTCACACGGTCCGGAACGCCAGCACCACGTTGTGCCCACCGAACCCGAACGAGTCGTTCAACGCGGCGATACGCCCATCGACGGGCAGCTTCCGGGCCTCACCCCGGACGATGTCGGCGTTCGCCTCGGCCTCGGGGTCGAGGTTCTCCACGTTGATCGTCGGCGGAGCCACCCGGTGGTACAGCGCGAGCACGGTCGCCACCGTCTCGACACCACCCGCGCCACCGAGCAGATGCCCGGTCATCGACTTCGTCGCCGACACCGCGATGTGGTCGGTGTCGTCACCGAACACCTTCCGCAGCGCCTTCAGCTCGGCGATGTCACCGGCCGGCGTCGACGTCGCGTGCGCGTTGACGTGCACGATCTCCGCAGGGTCGAGGTCGGTGCGCTCCAGCAGGTTCTGCAGGGCGTGCGAGATGCCCCGCCCCTCCGGCTCCGGCTGCACGATGTCGTGGCTGTCGGCGGAGATGCCCTGCCCGACCGCCTCCGCGTACACCCGGGCCCCGCGCTTCGCGGCGTGCTCGGCGGACTCCAGGACGACGACACCGGCGCCCTCACCGAGGACGAAGCCGTCGCGGGCGACGTCGTAGGGACGCGACGCGCCCTGCGGGTCGTCGTTGTTCTTGGACATCGCCATCATGTTGCCGAACGCGGCGATGGGCAGCGGGTGGATCGCCGCCTCCGTGCCACCCGCGACGACGACGTCGGCGCGGCCGGTGCGGATCATCTCGATGGCGTAGCCGATGGCCTCGGCGCCCGACGCGCAGGCGGAGACCGGCGTGTGCACGCCCGCCCGGGCGCCCACGGCCAACCCCACGTTGGCCGAGGGGCCGTTGGGCATCAGCATGGGAACGGTGTGCGGGGAGACGCGGCGGACGCCCTTCTCCTTCAGCACGTCGTACTGGTCGAGCAGCGTCGTCACGCCGCCGATGCCGGAGGCGATGACCGCGCCCAGCCGGTCGGGGTCGACGTTCGGGTCCTCGCCGGCCTTCGCCTCGAAACCGGCGTCGGCCCAGGCCTCCTTGGCCGCGACCAGCGCGAACTGGGCCGAGCGGTCCAGTCGGCGGGCCTGCGGCCGCGGGATGACCTCGGTCGGCTCCACGGCGACCGGGGCCGCGATCTTGACGGCCTGCTCGGCCGCCCAGTCCTGCTCCAGGGGCTTGACGCCGGAACGTCCGGCGACCAGGCCCTCCCAGGTAGAGGCTGCGTCGCCACCCAGCGGTGTGGTTGCGCCGATACCGGTGACGACCACGGTGCGATTGGTCGAGCTCACGGGAATTCTTTCTCCAACGGATCCGAGGATTAAGCGGCGCCACCGCCGGGTGGCGGGGCAGTCAGCCCAGGGGCCTGATCGGTCGATCAGCCCTGGTGCTTCAGGATGTAGTCGGTCGCGTCGCCGACGGTCTTGAGGTTCTTGACGTCCTCGTCCGGGATCTTGACGTCGAAGCGCTCTTCGGCGGCGACGACGACCTCGACCATGGACAGCGAGTCGACGTCCAGGTCGTCGGTGAAGGACTTGTCCAGCTGGACGTCCTCAACCGGGATGCCGGCGATCTCGTTCACGATCTCGGCGAGACCGGCGACGATCTCTTCCTGAGTGGCGGCCATGTCGGCGCTCCTTCGTAGATATTCAGAGGGTGTGGCAGGTGGTTCTTCCCGTCCCGGACCGCATGATCCGGCACGGAGTGCCTAGGGGAGGGTAACGACAGTCGCGGCGTAGACGAGACCCGCCCCGAAGCCGATGACGAGCGCGGTGTCGCCGCTCTTCGCCTCGCCGGTCGCCAGGAGCCGCTCCATCGCGAGCGGGATCGAGGCGGCCGAGGTGTTGCCGGTGGTGCGGATGTCACGCGCGACCGTGACGTGCTCCGGCAGTTTCAGCGTCTTCACCATCGAGTCGATGATCCGCACGTTGGCCTGGTGCGGGATGAAGACGTCCAGGTCGTCCGCGGTGATCCCGGCCGCGTCCAGCGCCTGCTGGGCGACCTTCGCCATCTCGAACACGGCCCAGCGGAACACCGCCTGGCCTTCCTGGGTGATCGCGGGGAACTTCTCGACCGTCCCGTCGCGGTAGTCCGTCCACGGCACGGTCTGCTTGATGGTGTCGGACTTGTCGCCCTCGGAGCCCCACACGGTCGGGCCGATCGCGGGCTCCTGGGACGGGCCGACCACGACCGCGCCGGCGCCGTCGCCGAACAGGAAGGCCGTCGCCCGGTCCTCCAGGTCGGTCAGGTCGCTCAGCCGCTCGACGCCGATGACCAGGACGTACTCCGCGGAGCCCTCGACGATCATGCCCTTGGCGAGGGTCAGTCCGTAGCCGAAGCCCGCGCAGCCCGCCGAGATGTCGAAGGCGGCGGCCTTGTCGGTGCCCAGCTTGTCGGCGATCTCGGTGGCGACGGCCGGCGTCTGCTTGAAGTGCGAGACGGTGGAGACGATCACGCCGCCGATCTGCTCGACGGAGATGCCCGCGTCCGCGATGGCCTTGCCGGAGGCCTCCAGCGACATCGCGGCGACGGTCTCCTCGTCGGAGGCCCAGTGCCGCGTCTCGATGCCGGAGCGCGAGCGGATCCACTCGTCGGAGGAGTCGATCGTCTCCAGGATCACCTCGTTCGGCACGACCCGGGTCGGCCGGTAACCGCCGACACCGAGGATCCGCGCGTACGGGGCGCCCTTGCCGGGCTTGATCTTCGCCATGCTCTCGGGCTCCTTGTCAGGCACTGTGCTCGGCGATGAGCTCGCGAGCCGCGTCGAGGTCGGCGGGGGACTTCAGGGCCAGCGTCTTCACCCCGGGCAGGGCCCGCTTGGCGAGACCGGTGAGGGTGCCGCCGGGGCACACCTCGATCAGGGCCGTGACCCCGAGCTCCTTGAAGGTCTCCATGCACAGGTCCCAGCGGACCGGGTTGGCGACCTGGCCGACCAGGCGCTCCAGCACCTCGCCGCCGGCGGCGACGGCCTGCCCGTCCTTGTTGGAGACGTAGGTGACCTTCGGGTCACTCGTTCCCCGGGCGTCGGCGGCGGCCTTCGCCAGCGTCTCGACCGCGGGGGCCATATGGTGCGTGTGGAACGCGCCGGCGACCTTCAGCGCGACGACCTTGCGCACGCCCTCGGGCTTGTCCGCCTCCAGCGCGGCGAGCTGCTCCTTGGTGCCGGCCGCGACGATCTGGCCCGCGCCGTTGATGTTCGCCGGGGTCAGGCCCAGCTTCTCCAGGTGAGGAACCGTCACGGCGGGGTCGCCGCCCAGCAGCGCCGCCATCCCCGTCTCGGTGACGGCGGCGGCCTCGGCCATGGCGCGCCCACGGGCGCGGACCAGCCGCAGGGCCTCCTCGTGCGGGAGTACCCCGGCGAGCGAGGCGGCGGTGAACTCGCCGACGCTGTGACCGGCGATGGCGCCGACCTTCCGCGGGAGGTCGGCCGGGTCCTCGAACAGCAGGGCCGCGGACGCCAGTCCGGCCGCGACGAGCAGCGGCTGCGCCACCGCGGTGTCGCGGATCTCCTCCGCGTCGGCCTCGGTGCCGTAACGGATCAGGTCGATGCCCGCGGCGTCGGACCATGCCTCGAGGGCACCGCGAACACCGGGGAAGTCGAGCCATTCAGTCAGGAAGCCGGGCGTCTGGGCGCCCTGGCCGGGAGCGACGAGTACGAGCACTCTCACACTCTCTCTTGGGGACGGGCACGGCCGCCCGTGGGGACAGGGACGAAGAACACGAGGGGGTTTTGTCGAGCCCCGACAAAACCTTAGGGCTGGAGATCTCCATCGACCAGACGCCCCAGGATCAGCGCGATCCGCAGCGTGAAGGCAGAGCGTACATCGGAGGGTGACCATCCGGTGACGTCAGTCACACGTCGAAGCCGGTAGCGGACGGTGTTGGGATGCACGAACAGCATCCGGGCGGCGCCCTCGAGACTGCTCGCCTGTTCGAGGTAGACGCTGAGGGTCTCCAGGAGCGCGGCCCCGGCCTCCTCCAGCGGTCTGTAGATCTCCTCCACCAGCTGCTCACGGGCCGAGGGGTCACCGGCGATCGCCCGCTCCGGAAGCAGGTCGTCCGCCAGGACCGGGCGCGGGGCGTCCTGCCAGGCGGAACACGCCTTCAGCCCCGCCGCGGCGGCCTGCGCGGACCGGGTCGCGGCCTGCAGGTCGGGCACCACCGGGCCCGCCACGACCGGCCCGGCGGCGAACGGGCCGATCAGCGACTTGGCGACGGCCAGCGGGTTGTCGCTGCCGCCGGCGATCACCACCAGCCGGTCGCCGAGCACCCCGGTCAGCACCTGGAGCTTGGCGTGTCGGGCGGCGCGCCTTATGGCCTCGACGGTCAGCTCGCTGTCCCCGTCGGGCGCCGTCCCGAGCACCACGCACACGTGCTCGGGCGAGTTCCAGCCGAGGGCGGCGGCCCGGGACACGGCGCCCTCGTCGGCTTCACCGCTGAGCACGGCGTTCACCACCAGGGACTCCAGCCGGGCGTCCCAGGCACCGCGTGCCTCGGCGGCCTGCGCGTACACCTGGGCGGTGGCGAAGGCGATCTCCCGGGCGTACACCAGCAGCGCCTCGCGCAGCACGCTCTCGTCGCCGGGGGCCGCGACCTCGTCGATCGCGGACTCCATCACCTCGATGGTGGTGCGCACCATCTCCACGGTCTGCCGCAGCGTGATCGCCCGGGTCAGCTCGCGCGGCGCGGTGCCGAACACGTCGGTGGAGATGGCCTGCGGGGCGTCCGGATGCCGGAACCACTCGGTGAACGCGGCGATGCCCGCCTGTGCGACCAGACCGATCCAGGAACGGTTCTCCGGGGGCATGGCCCGGTACCAGGGCAGCGTCTCGTCCATCCGCGCGATGGCCTGCGCGGCGAGCGAGCCGGACGACTTCTCCAGTCGCTTCAGCGTCGCGGCATGCGGGTGGACGGCACGGGCTGCGGCTGCGTTCTTACCGGTTTCGGGTTCGGGCACGGGGACAAGACTGCCTTATCCGGACGGGAAGGTGCGTCGCCGGGTCTACGGTGGACCTCGTGATGGACATTCGGCGCGCTGACGAGCGCTACCAGGGCGGGGACCCGGCGGCCGGAATCGAGAGCCGGCACGCCTTCTCCTTCGGGTCCCACTACGACCCGGACAACCTCCGCTTCGGCGCGGTGCTCGCGTGCAACGAGGAGCGGCTGGCCCCGGGGGCCGGGTTCGACGAGCATCCGCACAGCCACACCGAGATCGTGACGTGGGTGGTGGAGGGCGAGCTGACGCACCGGGACTCCACCGGGCACGAGTCGGTCGTCCGCCACGGCGACGTGCAGCGCCTCAGCTCGGCGGGCGGGGTGCGGCACGTGGAGCGCAACGACGGCCCGGAGCCCCTGACGTTCATCCAGATGTGGCTGGCCCCGCTGCGGCCCGGCGGCGACCCGTTCTACGAGGTGGTCCACGGCATCGCCGACTCGACGCCGTACGCCGTCCCGGAGGCCGGCGCGATGCTGCACGTGCGGCGGCTGGGCGCGGGGGAGCGGACGGCGGTGCCGGACGCGGCGTACGCGTATGTGCACGTCGTACGCGGTGGCGTACGCCTGGACGGCGAGGAGTTGGGCGCCGGTGACGCGGCCCGGATCGCCGATGCCAAGGGCCTGGAGGCGGAGGCCGTGACGGAGGCCGAGCTCCTCGTCTGGGAGATGGCCTAGAGCGCCGCGCCATCTCCAGAGCCCCGCGCGGCCTCTAGAGCTCCGCGAGCACCGCGTCCGTGAACGGCGGCCACGCCTCGATCGCCCACGGCCCGAACGCCCGGTCCGTCAGCGCCACGCACGCCGCCCCCGCGTCGGGGTCGACCCACAGGAACGTACCGGACTGCCCGAAATGCCCGAACGTGCGCGGGGAGGACGAAGCGCCCGTCCAGTGCGGGGACTTGGAGTCGCGGATCTCGAAGCCGAGCCCCCAGTCGTTGGGGTTCTGGTGGCCGTACCCCGGCAGGACGCCCTTCGTACCCGGGTAGTGCACGCTCATCGCCTCGGCGACCGTACGGGGATCCAGCAGCCGCGGCGCCTGCACCTCGGCCGCGAAGCGCAGCAGGTCCTCGACCGTGGACACCCCGTCCTTGGCCGGGGAGCCCTCCAGCGCCGTCGAGGTCATGCCCAGCGGCTCCAGCACGGCCTGCCGCAGGTACTCGGCGAACGGGATGTCGGTCGCCTTCTCGACGTGGTCGCCGAGCTGCTCGAAGCCCGCGTTGGAGTACAGCCGCCGCTCCCCGGGCGGGGCCGTGACCTTGTGCTCGTCGAAGGCGAGGCCCGAGGTGTGCGCGAGCAGGTGCCGGACGGTCGACCCGGCCGGACCGGCGGGCTCGTCGAACTCGATCGCCCCCTCCTCGTACGCGACGAGCACCGCGTACGCGGCCAGCGGCTTGGTCACCGACGCGAGCGGGAACCGCTGCCCGGCCGGACCGTGGGTGCCCAGGACGGTGCCGTCCGCCCGTACGACACCCGCCGCGGCGGTGGGAACCGGCCAGTTCTCGATCAACGCGAGGCTCTTCAACGACATGCGTTCGAGCCTATGCGTTCAGAGCGTGAGCTCCAGCAAGGGGTCGGGCTTGGGCCGGAACCCGAGGGAGACGTACAGCGGCTCGGCCTCCGCCGAGGCGGTGAGCTGCACCCGCCGGGCGTCGCGCTCCCGGAACCACTCCAGCAGCCTGGTCATGCACGCGCGCGCGTACCCGCGGCGCCGCGCGTCCGGGTCGGTGGCCACGCTGAAGACGAAGCCCACCCGGCCCTGCGGATCGCCCGCCTTGCCGATGCGGTAGTCGATCGTCCCGGCCACCAGCGAGGCCAGCGCACCCGGCCGCTCCGGGTGGTCGACGACGAACGCCACGAAGTCCCCGGCGGGTTCGCCGAGTTTGTGTCTCAGCGTGGGGAGGGACTCCCCGTGCCAGTCGACGGTGGGGTCGGTGGCGAACATCGCGTCGATCATGACTTGGCGCAGGCGCAGGACTTCCTCGGCGTCCTCGGGCACGGCACGGCGTACAGCACTCATGACTCCGTACGCTAACCAGCCGGATCAAGGAGCGTCCTGCCGATTTCTTACCTCCCGCGCTTGCTTGGAGTGCACTCCAAGGTTCTAGCGTGGGGGCCATGACGGTGATGGAGACCACGGGGACCAGGACCGACACCTGCGCCGGACCGCCGCAGCAGAACCGGCGCCCGGACGGCGAGGACCGCTACACGATCAGCGAGGTCGTCGCCCTGACCGGCCTGACGGCACACACCCTGCGCTGGTACGAGCGCATCGGCCTGATGCCGCACATCGACCGGTCCCACACCGGCCAGCGCCGCTACACCAACCGCGACCTCGACTGGCTCGACCTCGTCGGCAAGCTCCGCCTGACGGGCATGCCGGTCGCCGACATGGTGCGGTACGCGGAACTGGTGCGCGAGGGCGACCACACCTACGGCGAGCGCTTCGAGCTGCTGAAGACGACCCGCGAGGACGTCCTGGCCAGGATCGACGAACTCCGGGGCACGCTCGCCGTGCTCGACCGGAAGATCAGTTTCTACGCGGACGCCGGGCGTGCCCTGGCGTCGGAGAGGTCCCGATGACGGACGGCAGGATCACGACGGCCAGGCTCGGCGACAACGGCCCCGAGGTGGGCGTCCAGGGCCTCGGCTGCATGGGCATGAGCTTCGCCTACGGCCCTGCGGACGCGGACGCGTCCCGGGCCACCCTGGAAAGGGCCCTCGAACTGGGCGTCACCCTCTACGACACGGCCGACGCCTACGGTGCCGGCGAGAACGAGCGGTTCCTGTCACCGTTCTTCAAGGCCCACCGCGACGAGGTCGTCATCGCGACCAAGTTCGCCCTGTCGATCCCCGCGGACGACCCGACGCGCCGTGTCATCCGCAACGACCCGCCCTACATCCGCCAGGCCGTCGAGGCGAGCCTGAAGCGCCTGGACGTCGACGCCATCGACCTCTACTACATGCACCGGCGCGATGTGAACGTGCCGATCGAGGAGAGCGTCGGCACCATGGCCGACCTGGTCCGCGAGGGCAAGGTCAAGCACCTCGGCCTGAGCGAGGTCACGGCCGACGAACTGCGCGCCGCGCACGCCGTGCACCCCATCGCCGCGGTGCAGTCGGAGTGGTCGCTGTTCAGCCGCGACATCGAGACGCACGTCGTCCCCGCGGCCCGCGACCTCGGTGTGGCCCTCGTCCCGTACTCCCCGCTCGGCCGGGGCTTCCTCACCGGCTCGTTCGCCCGTGCGGAGGAGTTGTCGTCGGACGACTTCCGCCGCCAGCAGCCCCGCTTCACGGGCGACAACGCGACGGCCAACGCGACCCTGCTGGAACTGATCCGCACGGTGGCCAAGGCCCACGACGCCTCCCTCGGCCAGATCGCCCTGGCCTGGGTCCAGCAGCAGGCCACGATCCGCGACCTCCCGGTCATCCCGATCCCCGGCACCCGCAAGCCCTCCAGGGCGGAGGAGAACACGGCGGCGACCAGGATCATCCTGACGGACGAGCAACTGGACCTGCTGGACGGCATAGCGGCCCAGGTGGCGGGCAACCGCTACGCGGACATGACCTTTACTTCTGCCGGACGGGAGTAAAAGGTATTCAGGGGCGCGGGGCTGTGCCGATGTGCGGCTCCGCCGCGTGTGCGCGACCGGCCACACTCGACCCGAACTGGCCGGCGCGCAGCACCCCGCAGACGCTAGAGCTCAGCCAACAACTCGGCCTTCTTGACCGAGAATTCCTCATCGGTCACCAGCCCGGCCTGATGCAACTCCCCAAGATGCCGAATCCGCTCGGCGATGTCCGCAGGATCACGGCGCGGCGCAGCCGCGGGAACGGCGGCCACCGGACTGGACGTCCGCACCGCGGCCAGCACCGCCGCCGCGAACGGCAGTGACTCGTGCACGGGCCCGTACCCCAACCCGAACACCACCGCCGCGGGATCCTGGTCGGCCTGCACGGCAGCCGTCCCCACATCCCGCCGCAGCAACCGCAGATGCCCCTCGAAGACCTCCGGCGACCGCCACTCCACCCCGTTGAGTTCCCCGACGGAGAAGTTCTGGTCGCCGGCCTTCCACTTCGCCGACGACGCCCCCGTCCAGAACCACCGGAAGCTCACGGTCCGCCCGTCGAAGGTGGCCTTCCCGTCGTACGCCTTGAACGACAGCGGCCCCTTCGGCGGCTCCACGAGGAAACGGTCCGCCGGCCCGGACTCCGTCAGCAGCCCGCGCAGCTCGTCGGCGTAGTACTCCGCGAGCACCTCCCGCTCGGCGGGCAGCACCAGCCGGTAGGGGTCGCCGCTCTCCTTCAGCTGCCCGGCGGCCGCCTCCATCAGCGGATCCGCACCGGGCCGTGGTTCGACGCGCAGCACGACCGTGCCGCGCTTCCCGCGCGTCAGGGTCACACCGGCGATCGCCTCCAGGGGCACACGGCGTTCCCCGAGCGCCTGGAAGAGCTTGGGTGTTCGAATCCCCCGTTCGTAACGGATGAGCACGGAGTCGGACTCGAACTCCCAGGCGGCATGAAATCCGGCCAGTACGTCACCCATGCGGCTCATCGTATGCGGCACGCGCCCCTCCGTCCCCCTCCCGAGCAGACCGCAGTTTCTTCGTCTCTACGCGCGTCAGGCCGCCGCCGTGCCGGACAAACCGGTACGGCAGACGCCGTCTTCGTGCGCGCAGTGCACCGAGCGGTATGCGCCAACGCCGATCTCTGCGAAATTCATCAGACTTGCCGTGCCGGGCTCGAAGTAGCCGGCGTGTCCCTTCGCGCCCTGCGCCGACAGCACCCGCGCCCCGAACCCGGCGGACACCGGATCCGCTCCGTGGCCCAGTCCGCCGACCTCCAGGTACGGCACGTCCTGGATCCAGTCGTCGGCGTCCCGCATCGCCCACACCCGGGCGCTGGTGTGCAGCTGGGCGGCCTTCTCCACACGCATGCCGGGGCTGCCGGCCACCGCGATGTCGGAGACCCGGCCGGGCAGCGAGTGCGCGGCGACCCCGCACACCACCGAGCCGTAGCTGTGGCAGAACAGCGACACCGGCGCGCCGCCGGGCAGCGCCCGCACCAGTGCGTTCAGCCGCATGGCGCCCTCCTCGGCGCGCATCGCCGTCGCCGAGTCGATGCCGAGGCCGCTGGGTGCCGTGTAGTCGGCCCAGGCGATCACGGCCGTCCGGGTCGAGGGGCTCGCCTGCCGCTCTGCCGCGTACAGCGACTCGGCCATGCCCGCAGGCGCCGAGTACTTGCGGTGGGTGCGCTGGAAGGTGAGCAGATCCGTGTCCACACCCGGGACGACGACCGAGACGCGGTCCGCCGCGCCCAGGTCGCCGAAGACCTCCGCCACCCGGCCCGAGCCCTCGGGATCGAAGGCGAGGATGTGGCGCCCCTTCTCCATCAGGTCCTCGAAGCGGTGCAGCCTGCGACCGGCCTCGTGCTGTCCGGCCGGGGTGAGGCGCTGGTCGTGCATCCGCTCCCGCTCGACCTCACGCGCCTTGGCGAGCGCGATGCGGTTGGCGCGGTAGCGCAGCTCGACGGGGGCGCCGTTCATGTTTCCGACGGCGAGCGGATACGTGCGGACCAGGCTCGCGCGGTCCCGCTCGGTGAGCGAGGCGAAGAAGCGGGCCAGCTTCGTCGGCTCCGACTGCGGGTCCGGCAGCCGGTGCCCGGCGATCCGGCCGTCCTCCCAGGCGGAGAGCGAGGCCTGGAGCGGCGAGGCGCCCCGCTGGTTGCGCAGCGCCGTCCAGCCGGTCGTCGCCAGCATCACGAAGACGACGGCCAGAGCGAGCAGTGCGCGCCAGACGTTCAGTTGCGGGGTGGTGTCGAAGGAAGTCACTGAAAGGACACACTAGGAGAACGAGAGGGTCTCGCGTTAACCAAGTGACCGGGATCACGTTTCGGTGAAGGTGCTAGGGGGACTGCCCCGCACGCCAGTTCCCCGCCAGCGCGGGACCCACCTGATCGAGGTAGGTGGCGGTGAGTTCGCGCATGCCCTCGATGGTGAGGTCGTCCCCCGCGGACCACAGCCGCTCGGTGACGCGGATCACCCCTCCGAAGAGGGCGACGACGATCCTCGGCCGGGGATCCGCGTCCACGTCGAGCCCCTCGCGCTCGGCGATGATGCCCGCGAGCTGTTCCTCCAGCTCCGCCGCCCGCCGCAGATGGGCGGCGAGCAGCGCGGGCGTCGACTCGATCACCCGGTAGACGCGCAGGTGCAGCTCGATCGGCACGTGCTCCTCGACGGCCTCGTTGATCGTGTCCCAGCTCTCCAGGACGGCCCGGCGCAGTGCCTCCAACGGGGCCTCGTGGGGCGGGCGGGCCCGTACGGCGTCGACGACGAGCGCCTCCGCGAGCCGCGGCACGAAGAACGCCGTCTCCTCCTTGCCGGCGAAGTAGCGGAAGAAGGTGCGCTGCGAGACGTCGACGGCGGCGGCGATGTCGTCGACCGTCGTCTCCTCGTACCCGCGCGTGGCGAACAGCTCCAGGGCGGCCCGCAGCAGCGCGTCCCGGGTGCGCCGCTTCTTGCGCTCGCGCAGGTTCACATCGTGCCTCTCGTCGGAACTGTTCTCCCAGTTCAGGCTATAGGGGGATGTCATGTCAGTTACCGACTAGTGAATTGGTTTGTCAATTGTCAGTGGCTGTCATTAGCCTCGAACGCATGACTAGTCAGACCACCATCGACACGACGGGGTCGGGGGGCATACCGGCGTCGCCGTCGGACGCGACGCCGGGCAAGGGGCTGCGAGGGCACCCCTGGCTCACCCTCATCACCGTCGCTGTGGGGGTCATGATGGTGGCCCTCGACGGCACCATCGTGGCCATTGCCAACCCGGCCATCCAGAAGGACCTCGGCGCCACGTTCGCCGAAGTCCAGTGGATCACCAACGGATACTTCCTCGCCCTCGCGGTCTCCCTGATCACCGCGGGCAAGCTCGGCGACCGCTTCGGTCACCGGCAGACCTTCCTCATCGGCGTCGTCGGCTTCGCGGCGGCCTCGGGCGCCATCGGGCTGTCCGACAGCATCGCGTTCGTCGTCGTCTTCCGCGTCCTGCAGGGCCTGTTCGGCGCGCTGCTGATGCCGGCCGCGCTCGGCCTGCTGCGGGCCACCTTCCCGGCCGAGAAGCTGAACATGGCGATCGGCATCTGGGGCATGGTCATCGGCGCCTCCACCGCCGGCGGCCCGATCCTCGGCGGCGTGCTCGTCGAGCACGTCAACTGGCAGTCGGTGTTCTTCATCAACGTGCCGGTCGGTGTCCTCGCCGTCGTCCTCGGCGTCTGGATCCTGCTCGACCACCGCGCCGAGAACGCCCCGCGCTCCTTCGACATCCTGGGCATCGCCCTGCTGTCGACCTCCGTGTTCTGCCTGGTGTGGGCGCTCATCAAGGCCCCGCCGTCCGAGTGGGGCTGGGGCGACGCGAAGACGCTCGGCTTCCTCGGCGCCTCCGTGCTGGGCTTCGCGCTCTTCGCCTTCTGGGAGACGAAGGTCAAGGAACCGCTGATCCCGCTCGCGCTGTTCCGCTCCGTGGCGCTGTCCGCGGGTGTCGTGCTGATGGTCCTGATGGCCATCGCGTTCATGGGCGGCCTGTTCTTCGTGACGTTCTACCTGCAGAACGTGCACGGCATGAGCCCGATCGACGCGGGCCTGCACCTGCTGCCGCTCACCGGCATGATGATCGTCGGCTCGCCGCTCGCCGGCGCGATGATCACCAAGTTCGGTCCCCGGGTCCCGCTCGCGGGCGGTATGGGGCTGACCGCGATCGCCATGTACGGGATGTCGACGCTGGAGACGGACACCGGCAGCGGCGTCATGTCGCTCTGGTTCGCCCTGCTCGGTCTCGGCCTCGCGCCGGTCATGGTCGGCGCGACCGAGGTCATCGTCGGCAACGCGCCGATGGAGCTGTCGGGTGTCGCGGGTGGCCTCCAGCAGGCCGCCATGCAGATCGGCGGCAGCCTCGGCACGGCCGTGCTGGGCGCGGTGATGGCGTCCAAGGTCAACAGCGACCTCGCGGGCAACTGGGCGAAGGCCGGGCTGCCGCCGCTGACGCCGGAGCAGGAGCACCAGGCGTCCGAGGCGGTCCAGGTCGGCGTCCCGCCGGTGGCGCCGGGCACGCCGGACGCCATCGCCGCGAAGATCACGGGTGTCGCGCACGACACGTTCATCTCCGGCATGAGCGCGGCGTCGCTCGTCGCCGCGGGTGTCGCCGTGGTGGCGGTGCTGGTGGCGTTCCTGACGAAGCGCGGCGAGAACGCGGGCGCGGGCGCGGGCGCCGCGCACATCTGACGGGCATTCGCCTATCAGGGTGAACAGCCCCGTCGAACTCTCCCCTCCGGCGGCCGCGCAGGTCACAGTGGGTCAAGTCCTCCGCAGGGCATGGAGGAAGGACGCTGCGGCGCGCTGCTGGAGGGGGGCAGCGCGCAGGCAGTGGGATTGAAGTGCGTCAGGGGGGTACTCGCCGTCACGTACCCGAACCGAACCCCAACCGACTGAGGGTTTACGGGAGTTGATGATGGCGAGCTTCGGACACGGTACGCGCAGGCACCCCCGCTCACGTGGCCGGACGTGGTCACGGACCGGGCCGGATCGCGCGACGCTCGGAATCATCGGAGTCATCTGCGCGGTTGCCGGATTCTTCGTGCTGGGGATCATCCTCGGCCCCGTGGCGATCGTCTGCGGCTGGCTCGCCATGGGCCGCACGTGGGCGGGCTCCCGCCCCGTCACGGCCGTGGTCGCCCTGGTCCTGGGTGCCATCGACACGCTCCTGGCGGTCATCTGGCTGTCCGGAGCGGCCACGCCGGGCATGGGCATGTTCTGATCCGGGTGGTGCGAGGGAAGGGCCCCGGCGACCGCGCCGAGGCCCTCCTTCCCGTCATTTCACCGACGCCCCGTCATCTCACCGACGTCCCCGTCATTTCGCCGACGTCCCCTTCAGCGCCGCCAGTTCGTCCCGCAGCGCCCGCACCTCCTCCGTCAGTTCCCGTATCGCCTCCGTCTGGCGCCGCTCCTCCACGTCGTCCTTGTCGAACCGCGCGATGAACCACGCCGCGATGTTCGCCGTCACCACACCGAGCAGGGCGATCCCGGACAGCATCAGCCCGACCGCGAGTATCCGTCCGAGCCCCGTGGTCGGTGCCATATCCCCGTACCCCACGGTGGTCATCGTGGTGAACGCCCACCAGACCGCGTCCCCGAGCGTCTGGATGGAAGCTCCGGGCTTGCCCCTTTCCACCTCCAGCACGGCCAGCGCACCGAAGACGAGCAGTCCCAGGCACGACCCCGCGACATACGTGGTGACCCGTACCTGTGATGCCATCCGTGCGCGCTGGCCGGCGAGGAACAGCATCGACACCAGCTTCAGTAGCCGCAGCGGCTGCGCCAGGGGCAGCACCACGGCCAGCAGCGCCAGTGGATTGCCGCGTACGAACCGCAGCCGGTCCTCGGCCAGCCACAGGCGGACCAGGTAGTCGACGGCGAAAGCGGCCCACACCGCCCAGTTGGTGACGTGGCACGCGGTGAGCACGTCTTCCGAAGCATCCGGAGCCACGATCGGAAAAGCGTAGGCGATCGCGAAGAGCACGGCCAGCGCCAGCAGCGGACCTTGCGTGCGCTGCTCCCAACGGGCCAGAGCGGTCGGTGCGGTCATCGGGAGCGTCATGGAGAGCATGCTAGGAAACGCGGGGGCGGCACCGGCCGGGCTGCCGCCCCCCGACACACGTCCTACGCGTCGCCGCCCGCGGCCCCCGGGTCCGCCGCCGACACGTCGAGCAGCTGGTACCGGTCGATGGCCTGCTTGAGCACCGACCGGTCGACCTTGCCCTCACGGGCCAGCTCGGTGAGGACCGCGACCACGATCGACTGGGCGTCGATGTGGAAGAAGCGGCGCGCCGCACCCCGGGTGTCGGCGAAGCCGAAGCCGTCCGCGCCGAGCGACTGGTACGTCTGCGGCACCCAGCGCGCGATCTGGTCCGGAACCGAGCGCATCCAGTCGGACACGGCCACGACCGGCCCCTGCGCGTCCGCCAGCTTCCGCGTCACGTACGGCACCCGCTGCTCCTCCTCCGGGTGCAGCAGGTTGTGCTCCTCGCAGTCCACGGCCTCGCGCCGCAGCTCGTTCCAGGAGGTCGCCGACCAGACGTCCGCCTTGACGTTCCAGTCGTCGGCCAGGATCTTCTGCGCCTCGATCGCCCAGGGGAGCGCGACTCCGGAGGCCAGGATCTGCGCCGGGGTCTGCCCGGCCGTGCCCTCGCTGAAGCGGTACAGGCCCTTGAGGATGCCCTCGACGTCCACGTTCTCCGGCTCGGCCGGGTGCTGGATGGGCTCGTTGTAGACGGTCAGGTAGTAGAAGACGTCCTCGCCGTGCGGGTGCTCGGGCGAGCTGCCGTACATCCTCCGGAGCCCGTCCTTGACGATGTGCGCGATCTCGAAGCCGAACGCCGGGTCGTACGCCACGCAGCCCGGGTTCGTCGAGGCCAGCAGCTGCGAGTGGCCGTCCGCGTGCTGCAGGCCCTCACCGGTCAGGGTCGTGCGGCCGGCGGTCGCGCCCAGGACGAAACCGCGCGCCAGCTGGTCGGCCATCTGCCAGAACTGGTCGCCGGTGCGCTGGAAGCCGAACATCGAGTAGAAGACGTAGACCGGGATCAGCGGCTCGCCGTGCGTGGCGTAGGCCGAGCCGGCGGCGATGAGCGAGGCCGTGCAGCCCGCCTCCGAGATGCCGTCGTGCAGCATCTGGCCGTTCGGCGCCTCCTTGTAGGCGAGCAGCAGATCACGGTCGACCGACTCGTACTGCTGGCCGAGCGGGTTGTAGATCTTCGCGCTCGGGAAGAAGGAGTCCATGCCGAACGTGCGGTACTCGTCCGGCGCGATCAGCACGAACCGCTTGCCGATCTCCTTGTCCCGCATGAGGTCCTTGAGGAGCCGGACGAACGCCATCGTCGTCGCGATGGACTGCTGTCCCGAGCCCTTCTTCACGGTCGCGTACGTCTTGTCCTCGGGCTGCGGCAGCGGCTCGGAGCGGACGACGCGCGTGGGTACGTAACCGCCGAGGCCCTTGCGGCGGTCGTGCATGTACTGGATCTCCTCCGAGTCCCGGCCCGGGTGGTAGTACGGCGGCACGCCGGACTCCAGCTCCTTGTCCGGGATCGGCAGGTGCAGCCGGTCGCGGAAGCGCTTGAGGTCGTCGACCGTCAGCTTCTTCATCTGGTGCGTGGCGTTGCGGCCCTCGAAGTTCGGGCCCAGCGTCCAGCCCTTGATCGTCTTCGCCAGGATGACCGTCGGCTGGCCCTTGTGCTCCACGGCGGCCTTGTACGCCGCGAAGATCTTCCGGTGGTCGTGGCCGCCGCGGCCCAGGTGCAGGATCTGGTCGTCGGTCATGTTCTCGACCATGGCGCGCAGCCGGTGGTCGTCGCCGAAGAAGTGGTCGCGGATGTACGCGCCGGTCTCCGTGGCGTACGTCTGGAACTGCCCGTCCGGCGTGGTGTTCATCTTGTTGACCAGCACGCCGTCGCGGTCCTGGGCGAGCAGCGGGTCCCAGGTGCGGTCCCAGACCAGCTTGATCACGTTCCAGCCGGCGCCGCGGAAGATCGACTCCAGCTCCTGGATGATCTTCCCGTTGCCGCGCACCGGGCCGTCGAGGCGCTGCAGGTTGCAGTTGACGACGAACGTGAGGTTGTCCAGGCCCTCGCGGGCGGCGATGGACAGCTGGCCCAGCGACTCCGGCTCGTCCATCTCGCCGTCACCCAGGAACGCCCAGACGTGCGACTTGGAGGTGTCGGCGATCCCGCGCGCCTCCATGTAGCGGTTCATGCGCGCCTGGTAGATCGCGCCGATCGGGCCGAGGCCCATCGACACCGTCGGGAACTCCCAGAAGTCCGGCATCGACCGCGGGTGCGGGTACGACGACAGCGCGTACGGCGCCTTGGACTTCTCCTGGCGGAAGCCGTCCAGGTGCTGCTCGCTGAGCCGGTCCAGCAGGAACGCGCGGGCGTAGATGCCGGGGGAGGCGTGGCCCTGGAAGAAGACCTGGTCGCCGCCGTCGCCCTCGTCCTTGCCGCGGAAGAAGTGGTTGAAGCCCACGTCATAGAGCGAGGCGGAGGAGGCGAACGTGGCGATGTGGCCGCCGACGCCGATGCCGGGGCGCTGGGCGCGGGAGACCATCACGGCCGCGTTCCAGCGGGTCGCGTTGAGGATCTTGCGCTCGATCTCCTCGTTGCCCGGGAAGAACGGCTCGCTCTTGGTGGGGATGGTGTTCACGTAGTCCGTGCTGCGCATCTCCGGCACGGCCACGCGCTTCTCGCGGGCCCGCTCGATCAGCCGCAGCATCAGGTAGCGGGCGCGTTCCCGGCCGCGCTCGTCGACGGCGGCGTCGAGGGAGTCGAGCCACTCCTGCGTCTCTTCGGGATCGAAGTCAGGAACCTGACTCGGAAGGCCGCCAATGATGATCGGGTTGCGATCGGATGCGGAAGCCACGCTGTTCCTTACCTGTCAGAGGGCCGTGCGAGGGCCGCTGTTTCGCTGTCGTCGCTGGGCGTCGTCGCTGGGGCTGCGCCGTTCCCCATGGTCCACCTCGGGGCCGTGAAACGTCATCTCTACCGAGCGGTAACCCGGGGATGAGATCGACTCCGTGCCGGCTCCGTGACGTATGGGGCGAATACCTTCGAGTCTCGTACCCGCAGACGATTCCCAAACGCGCAAACAGGGCAGAAAGGTGTGGTGTACGTCACCTCGGGCCATGATGGTGTGCCTGGAGTTGCGGTGACACGGCCAGGATCGTCACCGTTTCGGCGGTCTGAACGGCCGGGTACTTGCGCGATCCGTCCCGCCCGTGTGGACTACGGCCAATGCTTCGCGCACGCGCGTGGCTGAGTTATTCCCAAGACATGATCAGGAGGCAACCCGTGAGCGCGACCGCGGACCACGCGGAGGAGCGGACGAACCCTGCCGCCAGGCTGGGGTTCCAGCCCGGGCAGGTGGTCCAGGAGCTCGGCTACGACGACGACGTGGATCAGGAACTCCGCGAAGCCATCGAGGGCGTCATCGAGGGCGACCTGGTGGACGAGGACTACGACGACGTGGCCGACGCCGTTGTGCTGTGGTTCCGTGACGACGACGGCGACCTGACGGATGCGCTGGTGGATGCCACCACGTACATCGAAGAGGGCGGCCCCATCCTGCTCCTGACGCCGAAGACCGGCCGTTCGGGGTACGTGGAGCCGAGCGACATCTCGGAAGCCGCCACCACGGCGGGTCTGACGGCGTCCAAGAGCGTCAGCGTCGGCAAGGACTGGAGCGGCAGCCGGCTGGCGACGCCGAAGGCGGCGAAGTCCAAGCGGTAGTCATACGTGAAGTCCCAGCGTTAGTCGTACGTACGGGGCGGGCCGGCACCGTCGGCCCGCCCACCGGTCCGCGCCGGTCGCTGCGTAGGGTGGTCCCACCCCAGAAGCCTCAGGAAGGGACACCCACGACGATGGCGATCCAGGTCGGCGAGAAGGCCCCCGACTTCGAGCTCAAGGACAACCACGGCCGGTCCGTCCGGCTGTCCGACTTCCGCGGTTCCAAGAACGTCGTCCTGCTCTTCTACCCCTTCGCCTTCACCGGCGTGTGCACCGGCGAGCTGTGCGAGCTGCGCGACAACCTGCCGCAGTTCTCCGACCGCGACACCCAGCTGCTCGCCGTCTCCAACGACTCCATCCACACCCTGCGCGTCTTCGCCGAGCAGGAGGGCCTCGAATACCCCCTGCTGTCGGACTTCTGGCCGCACGGCAACGTCTCGCGGGCCTACGGCGTCTTCGACGAGGACAAGGGCTGCGCCGTGCGCGGCACCTTCGTCATCGACAAGGAGGGCGTCGTGCGGTGGACCGTCGTCAACGGCCTGCCGGACGCCCGCGACCTCAACGACTACGTGAAGGCGCTCGACTCCCTGTGACGCCGGTCGGGCGGCATGCGCTCGACACCCGCTGAAATGTCGGCTTCAGGGCCTGCGAGGGGCGGGAACCCGTCACTAGGATCGACTCGTTGATCCGACATCCGAGCACAACGGGGCATCCCGCCCCTGGACACCAATGGAGGACTCGTGGGAGTCAGCCTCAGCAAGGGCGGCAACGTATCGCTGACCAAGGAGGCGCCGGGCCTGACCGCGGTCATCGTCGGTCTGGGGTGGGACGTCCGCACCACGACCGGCACCGACTTCGACCTGGACGCCAGCGCGCTGCTGCTGAACAACTCCGGCAAGGTCGCCAGCGACCAGCACTTCATCTTCTTCAACAACCTCAAGAGCCCGGACGGCTCCGTCGAGCACACCGGCGACAACCTCACCGGTGAGGGCGAGGGCGACGACGAGCAGATCAAGGTCGACCTCGCCGGCGTCCCGGCCGACGTCGAGAAGATCGTCTTCCCGGTCTCGATCTACGACGCCGAGACTCGCCAGCAGTCCTTCGGCCAGGTGCGCAACGCGTTCATCCGCGTCGTGAACCAGGCCGGCGGCGCCGAGATCGCCCGGTACGACCTGAGCGAGGACGCCTCCACCGAGACCGCCATGGTCTTCGGTGAGCTCTACCGGCACGGCGCGGAGTGGAAGTTCCGCGCCATCGGCCAGGGCTACGCCTCGGGCCTGCGCGGCATCGCGCAGGACTTCGGCGTGAACGTCTGAGCCACCCGCAGGGCCCTGGCGACGGGGCCCGAAGGCCTTCCTGTCCGGCGCCGCACGGTTTACGTGCGGCGCCGGACGTGCAAGACCACCTCAGTAGGACCACCCGGGGAGGGACATCAGCATGGGCGTCACACTTGCCAAAGGGGGCAATGTCTCCCTGTCCAAGGCCGCACCCAACCTCACGCAGGTGATGGTCGGGCTCGGCTGGGACGCGCGCTCCACCACCGGAGCGCCCTTCGACCTGGACGCCAGCGCGCTGATGTGCAGCGGCGGACGCGTGCTCGGGGACGAGTGGTTCGTCTTCTACAACCAGCTCAAGAGCCCGGACGGCTCGGTCGAGCACACCGGTGACAACCTCACCGGCGAGGGCGACGGCGACGACGAGTCGCTGCTGATCGACCTCTCCAAGGTGCCGCCCCACTGCGACAAGATCGTCTTTCCCGTCTCCATCCACCTGGCCGACGAGCGCGGCCAGACCTTCGGCCAGGTCAGCAACGCCTTCATCCGTGTGGTGAACCAGGCCGACGGCCAGGAGCTGGCCCGCTACGACCTCAGCGAGGACGCCTCCACGGAGACCGCGATGATCTTCGGCGAGGTCTATCGCTACCAGGGCGAATGGAAGTTCAGGGCCGTCGGGCAGGGGTACGCGTCGGGTCTGCGCGGCATCGCCATGGACTTCGGAGTCAACGTCTCATAACGCGATATGAGCAAAAAGCGGGGCCTCGTGGGGTGCGAAGGGGGTCCGACTAGACTTCGGCTTCAAAGTTTCGTAAAGCCGGGTACGGCGCGGGGGAGCCCCGTACACACACGATTGGGTAGCCAGTGGTTCTGAAAACCTTCGGGTGGTCGTTCGCGGTCACCGCGCTCGGCCTGGTCGCAGCGGTGCTCTACGGAGGGTGGGCCGCCTTCGGGCTCGTAGCGATCCTGTCCGTCCTCGAGATCTCGCTGTCCTTCGACAACGCGGTGGTCAACGCCGGGATCCTGAAGAAGATGAATGCCTTCTGGCAGAAGATCTTCCTCACGATCGGCATTCTCATCGCCGTCTTCGGTATGCGACTGGTCTTCCCCGTCGTGATCGTCGCGCTCAGCGCCCAGCTGGGCCCGATCGAGGCCGTCGACCTCGCGCTCACCGACAAGGACCAGTACCAGCAGTACGTCACGGACGCCCACCCGTCGATCGCCGCCTTCGGTGGCATGTTCCTGCTGATGATCTTCCTGGACTTCATCTTCGAGGACCGGGACATCAAGTGGCTCGGCTGGCTGGAGCGCCCCCTGGCCAAGCTCGGCAAGGTCGACATGCTGTCGGTCTGCATCGCCCTGATCGTCCTGCTGATCTCCGCGATCACCTTCGGCGCCAACGCCCACCAGCACGGCGGCACCCACGCCGACAAGGCGGAGACCGTCCTGCTCTCCGGCATCGCCGGCCTGATCACCTACATGATCGTCGGCGGCCTCTCCGGCTACTTCGAGGACAAGCTCGAAGAGGAGGAGGAGCGCGAGCACGAGGCCGAGGAGAAGGCCGCGCGCGAGGGCAAGCCCAAGTCGGCGGTCCTGTTGGCCGGCAAGGCCGCGTTCTTCATGTTCCTCTACCTCGAGGTCCTGGACGCGTCCTTCTCGTTCGACGGCGTGATCGGCGCCTTCGCCATCACCAACGACATCGTCCTGATGGCCCTCGGCCTCGGCATCGGCGCCATGTACGTCCGATCGCTGACCGTCTACCTGGTCCGCGAGGGCACCCTCGACGACTACGTCTACCTGGAGCACGGCGCGCACTACGCCATCGGCGCCCTCGCCATGGTCCTGCTCGTCACCATCCAGTACGAGATCAACGAGTTCATCACCGGCTCCATCGGCGTCCTCCTGATCGGTGCCTCCTTCTGGTCCTCCGTGCGCCGCAACCGCGCCATCGCGGCGGCCGAGGGAAAAGCCGGCTCGGACGAGAAGACTGAAATCTCCTCCGGGGTGTGACACCCCTCCGGGAGAGGAACGCTCTGTGCGGGGCGGCCACCGAGGACTCCTCGGGGCCGCCCCGTCGGTCGTCAAGGACCGTGGGCACGGCGGTGACCTGCGGTCCGCAAGAGAACCTGGGGGCGGAATGGGCCTGTTCGACGGATTCCGGCGCGGCGATGTGCAGTTCGACTCGGGCAACGCGAACACCAACGCGATCGAGCTGACCAAGCGGCGCGCGCAGATATCCCTCACCAAGCAGGACGCGGCCAACGGCCACCTGCGGGTCAACCTGAGCTGGCGCATGCGCACGTCCGACATCGGCGGCTCGCAGCGCGAGAGCCTGCTGCGGCACCCCTTCAGGGCGCTCAAGCCGCCGGAGGTCATCGGCCACAGCCAGAGCGTGGTCAACGTCGACCTCGACCTGGGCTGCCTGTACGAACTCCAGGACGGCACCAAGGGCGTCGTCCAGCCCCTCGGCGGCTACTTCGGAGACGTCAACGGCCCGCCGTACGTCAAGCTCAGCGGCGACGACCGCTTCGGCTCCGGGTCCGGCGAGACGATGTACATCAACCTGGACCACCGCGACAGCATCAAGCGGCTCCTGGTCTTCGTCTACATCTACGACCAGACACCCGCCTTCGACCGGGCCCACGCCATCGTCACGCTCTACCCGAGCAACGGCCCCCGCATCGAGATCCACCTCGACGAACGCCAGCCGCAGGCCCGCTCCTGCGCCGTCGTCATGATCGAGAAGGTGAAGAACGAGATCATCGTGCGCCGCGAGGCGAAGTTCGTCTACGGCTTCCAGGCGGAGCTGGACCGGCTGTACGGGTGGGGGCTGCAGTGGGGCCGGGGCTACAAGACGAAGGTCTAGGGCCCGTCGATGGTCCAGGGCCCGTCGAGCACGTGATCCACACGCCGGGCCCTGGCTCCGCCGGCCGGGCCGGGCCCCCGCGGGCCCGGGTCTAGCGTCCGATGAACTGCGGGCCCTGCGGGGGCAGGCGGAAGTCCGGGTCGGGGGCCGCGGTGACCGGCCCCGGGTAGCCGTAGCCCGTCTGCGCCCCCGCGACGCCCGCCGTGGCCGGTGCCTGGGGGTAGCCGTGGCCGGGCCCGCTCGTGGGCTGCGGATAGCCGTACGCGGGCTGGGTCGTCGCGGGCTGCTGGGGCGGATACCCGTAGGCCGGCTGCGCGGGCACCGCGGTCGGCTGCTCCGGCGGCAGCGGCCGGGACACCTCGGGGGAGTGCTGGACCGTGGCGGGGGGCTGCTGAGCGGGGCCGGTGGTCGTCGGCTGCGCGGGCGGAGGCACGGCCGTGGTCGGGGGCGTGGGAACCGTCGTCGTCGGCTCCTCCGCCGCCGCCTCCGACTCGTCCACCGAGATGCCGTAGTCGGTCGCGAGCCCCTTCAGCCCGTTCTCGTAGCCCTCGCCCAGCGCGCGGAACTTCCAGCCCTCGCCGCGCCGGTACAGCTCGCCGCAGATCAGCGCGGTCTCCTGGCCCGTCTCCGGCTTGACGTCGAAGTACGCCAGCGCCTCCGCCCCGGTGTCCGCCGCGTCGTACAGCAGGATGCGCAGGGCCTGTACGCGGTCGAACGTGACGCCGTCCGCCGAGGCGACGAGCAGAATCCGGCCGACCTCCGTCTCGACACCGGTGAGATCTGTCTGGATCGTGTCGGTCAGGCCCTCGGCGACCCGCTTCTTGCCGAGCCGCCACACCTTCCCGGAGGGGTGCCGGGGCTGGTTGTAGAAGACGAAGTCCTCGTCGGAGCGCACACGACCGTCGGGGCCGAGGAGCAGCGCGGAGGCGTCGACGTCCGGAACCCCCTGCCCGGGTGTCCAGCGCAGCACGGCGCGCACCGTGGTGGCTTCCAGCGGGACGTTCGACCCCTTCAGCATCGCGTGCGTCATGCGGTCATCCTGCCTTCTCGGTCCTGCTCACGACAACGCGGGGGGCCGCGCCGCCACGAGCGGCGCCGAGGGCGGACGGCGACTACCGTCGTCATGGCCGGGCCCGGCTCTGCTTGCCCGCGTTACCTGAAATTCATGCCTGACGGGAACCTTTGACATGGACTTCTACGTACTATTACCGGCCAGCTTTCGACGATTCGCAGGTCGCGCAACCACCACGGGGGAGTTCCATGCGTCATTTCGGGCACATCGCCCCTGAGGTGCGGAAGCGTCTCTTCCACCGCGAGCCCTGCGTGTTCACCGCGGACTCCCCGGCCCGGCTGCTCTCGGCCGCCCTGGGCGCCACGCTCTACAGCCCGGCCACCCGGCCGCGCCTCGCCGACGACGTCGTCAAGCAGGGCGGACGCGGCGTGGTCTCCATGGTGCTGTGCCTGGAGGACTCGATCGACGACGCGGACGTCGGCCCCGGTGAGGAGAACCTCGTCCGCCAGTTCGGCGCCCTCGCCGACCTCCCGGACGCGGACCTGCCGCTGCTGTTCATCCGGGTCCGCGTCCCCGAGCAGATCCCCGACCTGGTGCGACGCCTCGGCCCCGCCGTCCGCCTGCTGTCCGGATTCGTGCTGCCCAAGTTCACCGAGGAACGCGGCATCCCCTTCCTGGAGGCCCTGGCGACCGCCGAGGCCGAAAGCGGCCGTCGCCTTTTCGCCATGCCGGTGCTGGAGTCGCCGGAGCTGCTCTACCGGGAGACCCGCGTGGAGACCCTGGAGGGCATCTTCCGCGCGATCGACAAGTACCGCGACCGCGTCCTCGCCCTGCGCCTCGGCGTGACGGACTTCTGCTCCTCCTACGGGCTGCGCAGAGGCCCTGACATGACCGCCTACGACGTCCAGATCGTCGCCTCCGTGATCGCCGACGTGGTGAACATGCTGGGCCGCGCCGACGGCACCGGCTTCACCGTGACCGGGCCGGTGTGGGAGTACTTCCGGGTCCAGGAGCGCATGTTCAAGCCGATGCTGCGGCAGAGCCCCTTCCTGGAGGTGCAGGCCGCGGACCTGCGCGAGAAGCTGATTGAGCACGCCATGGACGGCCTGCTGAGGGAGATCTCCCTGGACCACGCCAACGGCCTGCTGGGCAAGACCTGCATCCATCCCTCGCACGTGCTGCCGGTCCACGCCCTGTCGGTCGTCAGCCACGAGGAGTTCTCGGACGCCCAGGACATCGTGCGCCCCGAGCGCGGCGGCGGCGGTGTCCTGAGGTCCGCCTACACGAACAAGATGAACGAGGTGAAGCCGCATCGGGCCTGGGCCGAGCGGACCCTGCTGCGAGCCGAGGTTTTCGGCGTGGCGAACGAGGACATCGGCTTCGTGGAACTGCTCGCGGCGGGGCTGCCGAGCTGAGTCCTCGAGTCAGGTACACCGGTGAACGCGACGCAGGGAATCCATGGAGAAGGCAGTGAACGAGGGGCCGCACCACGAGGTGCGCGACGGCGTCTGGTCGGGCAGCTGGGTCGCCGAGCGGCTCGGCGTCGGGCTCGCCGGTGACGACCGGCTGACCGACCTGCTGGGACTGGCGCTGCGCCGCAACCCCAAGCGGGCGCATCTGCTGGTGTCGAATGTGCTGGGCAAGCACGTGCCGCAGTCGCCGTCGGTGGTGTACGGCCACGGGGTCGAGCTCGGCCGCCGGGTCCGTGACCTGCTGGGCGAGGAGGAGGCACGCGCCGCGGTCGTCCTCGGCTACGCGGAGACCGCGACCGGCCTCGGCCACTCCGTCGCCGACGGCCTCGGCCTCGCGCCCTGCCTGCACTCCACCCGCCGCCCGGTCGCCGGCCTCGCCCCCGCGGGCGGCTTCGAGGAGTCCCACTCGCACGCGACCTCGCACCTGCTCCTGCCGGAGGACCCCGCGCTGCTCGCCGGTGACGGACCGCTGGTCCTCGTCGACGACGAGTTCTCCACGGGGAACACGGTGCTGAACACCATCCGGGACCTGCACGCGCGGTACCCGCGGCGGCGGTACGTCGTGGTGGCGCTGGTGGACATGCGGTCGGCGGCGGATGCCGGTCGGTTGGAGGAGTTCGCCCGTGAGATCGGCGCGCGGGTGGATCTCGTGGCGGCGGCTTCGGGGACGGTGCTGCTGCCCGAGGGGGTGCTGGAGAAGGGGCAGGAGCTGGTGGCGCGCCACGAGGCCGACAGCGCCCTTCCAGGGGCGCGGGGAACTGCGCGATCAGCCCCCACCGGCCCGCACCCGGACGACGACGGCACCCGCCCCCGGCTCACCCGCATAGACCTGCACTGGCCCCGCGACCTGCCGGACGGCGGACGGCACGGCTTCACCCCCGCCCACCGGGAGCGGATGGAGGCCGCCCTGCCCGGCATGGCGGCCCGGATCGCCGCGGCACTGCCCGCCGACGCCCGCCGCGTGCTCGTGCTCGGCTTCGAGGAGCTGATGTACGCCCCGCTGCGGCTCGCCGAGGCCCTGGAGCGGACCACGGACGCCGAGGTGCGCTACTCCACCACCACCCGATCGCCCGTCCTCGCCGTCGACGACCCCGGCTACGCGATACGCACCCGCCTGGTCTTCCCCGCCCACGACGACCCCGCCGACGGCCCCGGAGAGCGGTACGCCTACAACGTCGCCGGCGCCGGCTTCGACGCCGTCGTCGCCGTCGTCGACTCGGTGGGCGACACCCCCCGGCTGCACGCGCCCGACGGCCTGCTGGCGCGGCTCGCCGCACACACGCCGCGGGTCCTCCTCGTCGTCGTACCGTCGTACGTCCCCGAGCCCCGGCCCGCCCCCGAAAGGCCCTCCATGCTGCCCGAGCCCCTCCGCGGCCCCGCCTTCTCCTCGTACGCGCCCGAGGAGGTCGGCTGGCTGCTCCAGGACCTCTCGGACGTGACGCTGGAGGCGCCGACCGAGGAGCGCGAGGAGGCCATCCAGAGCGGCGGCGCGCACTACGCGGAGTCGCTGCCCGTGGAGTACCAGCCGAGCGAGCAGTACCAGGAGCTGTTCCACGCCGCGCTGGAGACCTCGGCGGCCCGCATCGCCCGGGCGGTCGGCGTCGTCACGGAGACCGTCCTCGCGGAGCGGTCCCCCCGACCCGTCCTGGTCTCCCTGGCCCGCGCCGGCACCCCGGTCGGCATCCTGATGCGCCGCTGGGCCCAGCACCGGCACGTCCTCGACCTGCCGCACTACGCCGTGTCGATCGTCCGCGGCCGCGGCATCGACGCCAACGCCCTGCGCTGGCTCGCCGCACACCACGACCCCCGGGACGTCGTCTTCGTCGACGGCTGGACCGGCAAGGGCGCCATCACCCGCGAACTCGCCCAGGCCCTCACGGAGTTCGAGGAGTCCGACGGCATCACCGGCTTCGACCCGGAGATCGCCGTCCTGGCCGACCCCGGCTCCTGCGTGCGCACCTACGGCACCCGCGAGGACTTCCTCATCCCCTCCGCCTGCCTCAACTCGACCGTGTCCGGCCTGATCTCGCGGACGGTGCTGCGCGCGGACCTGGTCGGCCCGCACGACTTCCACGGCGCGAAGTTCTACCGCGAACTCGCCGGCACCGACGTGTCGGTGACCTTCCTGGACGCCGTCTCCGCCCGTTTCCCGGAGGTCGCGGACGCCGCCTGCGCCCAGGCCAAGGACCTGCTCGCCGCCGACCGCTCGCCCACCTGGGAGGGCTGGGCCGCCGTCGAACGCATCAGTGAGGAGTACGGCATCCACGACGTCAACCTCGTCAAGCCCGGCGTCGGCGAGACCACCCGGGTCATGCTGCGCCGCGTGCCGTGGAAGGTCCTGGCACGCGCCGGGGCGGGCAGCGACCTCGACCACGTCCGCCTGCTGGCCGAGCAGCGCGGCGTGCCCGTCGAGGAGGTGGCCGACCTGCCCTACACCTGCGTCGGCCTGATCCACCCCAAGTACACCCGGGGCGCGACCGGCGCCGACGGCAAGGCGGTGACGGTCTGATGCCCGTACTCGTCGCGAGCGACCTGGACCGCACCCTGATCTACTCCTCTGCGGCCCTGGCGCTGACCATGCCCGACGCGCGGGCGCCCCGGCTGCTGTGCGTGGAGGTGCACGAGAGCAGGCCGCTGTCGTACATGACGGAGACGGCGGCCCAGCTCCTCACCGACCTGGGCGACGCGGCCGTGTTCGTGCCGACGACGACCCGGACCCGCAAGCAGTACCAGCGCATCAACCTGCCGGGCCCGGAGCCGACGTACGCGATCTGCGCCAACGGCGGGCACCTCATGGTGGACGGCGTCTCCGACCCGGACTGGCACGCGCGGGTGACCGCGCGGCTGGCCGACCAGTGCGCACCCCTGGCCGAGGTGCAGGAACACCTGCTGCGGGCCGCCGACCCGGTGTGGGTGCGCAAGCACCGCACCGCCGACGACCTCTTCGCCTACCTCGTCGTCGAGCGCGAACTGCTGCACGAGGACTGGGTGAAGGAACTCGCGGTGTGGGCGGAGAACCGCGGCTGGACGGTGTCCCTCCAGGGCCGCAAGATCTACGCCGTGCCCAAGCCGCTCACCAAGAGCGCGGCGATGCGCGAGGTGGCCCGGCGGACCGGGGCCGATCTCACGCTCGCCGCGGGTGACTCCCTGCTCGACACCGACCTGCTCCTCGCGGCGGACCAGGGCTGGCGGCCCGGCCACGGGGAGCTGGCCGACACCGGCTTCACGGCTCCCTCGATCAGAGTGCTTCCCGACCGGGGTGTCCTCGCCGGGGAGCGGATCCTGCGGGAGTTTCTGAGGGCAGTACAGGGCGCCTGAGAACTCGGGTGTCCTGGTCGTCGTGCGGGTGCGGCGCCGTCGTGGCCGTTCGCGTCTCGCGGCGGAGCCGCACATCGGCACCGCCCGGCGCTCCTTCAGGGCGTCGCCGCAGCAGCCGTATCGCGATGAACGCCACCACTGCCAGTGCCGCCACGGCCAGGACCACCTTGGAGTAGGTGGAGACGATGTCGGACACCGTGTGCCAGTTCGCGCCGAGGAAGTAGCCCGCGAGCACGAACACCGTGTTCCAGATCGCGCTGCCCAGCGTGGTCAGGCCCAGGAACACCGGCAGGCGCATGCGCTCCACGCCCGCCGGCACGGAGATCAGACTGCGGAAGATCGGGATCATCCGCCCGAAGAACACGGCCTTGGTGCCGTGCTTGAGGAACCACGCCTCGGTCTTCTCGATGTCCGAGACCTTCACCAGCGGAAGCCGGGCCGCGACGGCCACCGTCCGGTCACGGCCGAGCAGCGCCCCGACCCCGTACAGCGCCAGCGCGCCGATCACGGAGCCGGCCGTCGTCCACAGCAGGACGGCGAGCAGGCTCATCCGCCCGCTGCTCGCGGCGAACCCGGCCAGCGGCAGGATCACCTCGCTGGGCAGGGGCGGGAACAGGTTCTCCAGGGCGATGGCGAGACCGGCACCCGGCGCGCCCAGCGCGTCCATGAGGTCGTTGACCCACTGCGGTCCGGCGTCCGCGGCGATGGCTGTCATGCCGCCACGCTAGGAAACCGGACCTGAAGGGATCCTGAGGAACTGACGGGATCCCGAACTGAAGGGATCCCGAGGAGAGCGTCAGCCGCAGCAGCCGCCACCGCAGCAGCCGCCGCCTCCGCCACCCGCGCGGGGCGCCGGGGCCGGGGCGGAGGCCGAGCCTCCCACCGCGACCGTGGAGAGGAGCTTCACCGTGTCGTCGTGGCCCGAGGGGCAGGCCGCGGGAGCGGAGGACTCCGCCATGGGACGGCTCAGTTCGAAGGTGTCGCCGCAGGTACGGCAGCGGTACTCGTAGCGAGGCATGCGCACAGGTTAACCGGCACGGTCAGTGGCCCGCCGCTCCCCGTTCCTCGCGGATCAGGGCGACCACGTGCGCCACGGACCGGCGTACCGCTTCCGTCTCCGTGAGGAAGTGCCAGTAGTCGGGGTGGCGGCCCTCAAGCGTGGCGATAGCCCGTTCCAGGCGCGCCACGCCGTCGTCCAGGGGCCGGGCGTGACGCGGGTCGGGGGTGTTGCGGCCGGCCATGGCGAGGCGCTGGGCGTCGCGGATGGCGAAGCGGGTGCGGTCGATCTCCTGCTGGGGGTCCTTCTGCACGGCGTTCAGGCGGTGCAGTCGGTCGCCGGCGGCCGAAACGGCCTCGTCGGTGGTGTTCAGCAGGGCCCGCACGGTCGACAGCAGGGCCGTCGCGTCGGCCCAGCGCTGCTCGTCACGGGCGGTGCGGGCCTCCGCCAGCTTCACCTCGGCCTGGCGGACGTTCTCGGCGGCGACCTCGGGGACTCTCTGCAGGTCCTGCCAGCAGGCGGCGGTGAAGCGGCGGCGCAGTTCGCTCAGGATCGGCGGGACCTGCTCGGAGCGGGTGGTGAGGGCCTGGGCGCGGGTGCGCAGGGAGACGAGCCGATGGTCGATCTCGGCGGCCCGGTCGGGCAGCCGCTCGGCCTCCACGCGGACCGCCTCGGCCTCCCGCGTGACCCGCTCGGCGCGCTCCAGGGTCTGGGGCACGCCGTGCTGCCCGGCGCCCTGGTTCAGCTTGGTGAGCTCCGGGGAGAGGGCGGCGAGCCGGGCGGCGAGGTCGTCCGCCTTCAGGCCCGAGGCGCGCACGGCGTCGAGGGCGTTGGAGGCGGCCAGCAGGCCCTGCCGGGCGCGCTCGACGGCGGGGGCGAGGCGGGCCAGCTGGGTCTCGGCCTTGCCGAGCAGCGGGCCGAGGCCGTCGGCGAACCGGTCCAGCTCCTGCTTGACCCGGCCGAGTTCCTCCTTGGCGGCGGTCAGCTCGGTGCGGGCGCGAGAGGCGGCCGAGGCCTCCAGGTCGTCGCGGTCGAGGTCGTGGGCGTCGACGGCGCTGATGTACCGGCTGCTGGCCTCGTCGATGCGGCGGCCGAGGGCGTCGAAGTCGGTGACGGCGCGCCGGGCGGCGGGCGAATCGTCGACGGCGGTGATCGTCTCGATCGAGATGCGCAGGTCGCGCTGGGCGGTGTCGAGCTCGTAGAAGGCGGCCGCGGCGGCGTCCTTCGCGGCCTGCGCCTCGGCCCGCTGGCCCTCGGCCCGGCCGCCGAACCAGCGCCGGGTGCCGCCGCCCGCGAAGGCGGCGGGCAGCGCCAGCGCGGCCAGCAGGGGCAGCACCGTCAGGGCGAGCGTGTCCCGGAGCGGGCCGGGGGTGCGGGGGAGGCGGCGGCGCGGACGATGTGCGCGCGGCACCGACGGCGAGTTCGGCTGCGCTGGTGTCGCCGTCACATCCCTCTCCCGTGCTGTGGTCCACCCTGCCCGGTGTCATTCTCCCACCGGTAGAGGACGAACACACGGGCCGATCAGTTCGCGGTTCGGACCGTCACTTTGCCGTCGCCGGTCCGGGCGGACACCACGTGCGGGCTGGTCTCGTCGCGGGGCACGGACACGTCCACGCCGCCGTCACCGGTCTCGGTGGTCACCCGGTAGGCGGCGCGGGGCACGGCGATGGTCACGGAACCGTCGCCGCTGCGGGACTCGACCCGGTCCGGTACGGCGCCGAGTTCGAGGCGGACCGAGCCGTCACCGGTGTGGGTGCGGACGTCACGGGAGGAGACGTCCGCCCGGATGGAACCGTCGCCGGTGCGCATCCGGAGCGGGCCGGTGGCGTCGCTGACGCGGATGGACCCGTCGTCGGTGCGCATCTCCAGGCGGCCGGTGGCGTCGCTGACGCGGATGGACCCGTCGCCGGTACGCAGCTCCAGGGGACCGGTGGTGTCGGTGACGCGGACGGAGCCGTCGCCCGTGCGGATGCTCAGCGGGTCCCGGAAGCCCCGGGCGCGCACACTCCCGTCGCCGTCCTCGACCTTCACGGTGACGCCGCGGGGCACCTCGATGCGGTGCTTGGCCGAGCAGTCGGCGACGACGCCGGAGCACTTCAGCCGCAGCACGAGCCGGTCGTCCCGCATGGACCAGGTGACCTCGGGGTCCTTGCCGATGACGACCGACCCCTGGAACCACCGGGTCACGTCGATCCTGCCCGCCGGGTTGTCGTCGGCGGCGACGATCTCCAGGGCCGAGTCGTCGGAGTCCACGGTGAGCGTGCGGCCCTGCAGCTCGAAGGACCGGCGGTCCGGGTCCGTGTCGTCCCCGGCGGACGCCCCGCAGGCACTCAGCCCGGCGACGAGCACCACGACGGCACCGGCGACGGCGACCGCACGGGCGGGGAGGGAGCGGGTGGTGCCGGTAGTGCCGGTAGTGCCGGTGGTGGTGGCAGTGGTGCGAGTGGTGCGGGCCATGACGATCTCCCCCTGGACGGACGACGGGCGCTCTCGGGCGCTCTACGACCGTATGGATCCAGGCCCCCAGGAGGGATCCGGGCCACTCCCGGATCAACGGTGGGGTTAACCCCCGGCACGGCCCCCGATACGGGTTTGCGGGACCGCGCCCCGGGCAATGTAGGCTGTCGACTCGTCCTGGGCGCGTGGCCCGGGAGCCCGGGTGCGTAGCTCAGGGGTAGAGCGCCTGCCTTACAAGCAGGATGTCGGCGGTTCGAAACCGTCCGCGCCCACCGGATCCGTCAGCAGGTCAGAGGCCCTCCATACGTTCTTTGGAGGGCCTTTCACGCGTGCGCTCGCGCGGCCTGTATCTGGACAAACGTTCCCCATGGGTGGAACGTGAGCCTTATGCCGACATTCAGGACCTCATGGGCGATCGTCGATGAGCTGCAGGATGCCCACCTGATACGCACGCGCTGGACGCCCGTTTCAGGCGGCATCCGCACAGATCAACTGATCGTCGCCGGTCACATCCATCCCGACCTGCTGAGGGATCTGGACGAGTACTTCCGGCACCTGTCCGGCACGGACGCGTTCGAGCTGCACCCGGAGCTGGCGGCCGCCGAACCGGAGTTCCGCACCCAGTACGAACTCGTGGATCCCGCCCTGCTGCCGCTCCGCACCTTCGGCACCAGGGTCAGCCGGGACCGTAAGCACTACACCTTCTGCGTCCGCCGGGACATGATGTCCGAGGCCCTGGTCCGCGAGATCAACACGGACTTCCTGCCGTCGCAGGAGGGCGCGCTGCGCACCAAGGGCAGCGTTCCCCAGTCCGACGGCGTGGTTGATCTCCAGGCGGTCGGCCAAGGCTCTGCTCCGGGTCTCACGATGCACTCCACAGGGACGCACTCCACATGGCGGCCGGAAGACCTCGCGACCGTGTCCGTGGAGTCGCCGCCCCGCCGCGCCGCGGCGTGATCCGGCGGCCGGGGCACATCAAGGTCCAGTGGATTCCATGACCCCCGGGCCGACATCGGCCCGCGGCGTTCTCTACGATGTGCGGCGTGAACAGCCCCCGACAGCGCGCCCCGCGATTCGCCGTACGGCGATGGCGTGCGCTGTGTGTGCTGGGGCTGTTGGTGGGGCTGCTGGGGATGCACGGGCTGGCGCCCGGTGGTGGTCTACCCGGGCAGGCGCACGCGCAGCCGATGCATGCGCAGCCGATGCATGCGCAGCCGATGCATGCGCAGCCGATGCATGCGCAGCCTTCGCACGCGGCCCAGACCCACGAAGGCACCTCCGCCGCACATCAGCCGCAGGCCACGCCCTACGGGCAATGCGGTCACGGGCACGTCCAGCACGCCGACGCGACCTGTGCGTCGGGGGCTGTCAGCGGTGGGCCCGTGCTGCCCCTGCTCGTCGCCGACCCGGTCCCCGTTTCCGTACGGGAGGACGCCGTACGGGCGCACGCGGTCGCCGATCCGGACGGTGCGCGCGCCCCGCCGTCGCTCTCCGAACTCCAGCTTCTGCGGATATAGGACACCCTCACGCCCCGCGCCGGCTCACATGCCCGGGGCGATGCGTCGCCGTGTCCTGAATTCGTTCCAGAAGCAAGCCGAAGCAAGCAGGAGTTCACGCATGACCAGCATCCGTACCCTGACGCGCCGGGCCGCCCTCGTGGTGGTGGCGGGCGTCGCCGTGACCGCCCTCGCCGCCTGCGGCGGCGACGGCAACGACAACGGCAGCGGGCACCAGGGGCACGCCTCCTCGTCCGCCGGTGCCGACACCGGGAGCGGCACCGCGACCGAGCCCACGGCCGGACAGCACAACGCACAGGACGTCTCCTTCGCGCAGGGCATGATCCCGCACCACCGGCAGGCCCTGGAGATGGCGCGACTGGCCGACGGCCGGGCCTCCTCCGGCGCGGTGAAGGACCTCGCGGCGCGGATCGAGAAGGCGCAGGACCCGGAGATCAAGACCATGACCGGCTGGCTGAAGGCCTGGGGCGAGGACGTCCCCGAGCCCGGCGCCGGAATGGACCACTCCGCCGCGGGCCACTCCGGCATGCCGGGGATGATGAGCGACGACGACATGGCCGAGCTGGAGAAGTCCTCGGGCAAGGCCTTCGACGCGAAGTTCCTGGCGTTGATGGTCGAGCACCACGAGGGAGCCGTGGAGATGGCCACCGTCGAGAAGAGCAAGGGCCGTTACGGCCCCGCCAAGGCCATGGCCGACGACATCGTCACCGCGCAGAACGCCGAGATCAGCGAGATGAACAAGCTCCTCGGCAAGGGCGGTGGCGCCGGCTGACGTCCGGGCCGCCGAGCCGCTACGAGGCTCCGTCGGTCTCCTCCGGCGGATCCTCGTGCGCGTGCTTCAGCGCCGAGCGGGCCACCACCCGCTCGGGGCCGCTGAGTTCGGACCAGTAGCGGTGGGTGCTGACGAACACCGCGAGCTCGTGTTCGCGCCGCCGGAGCTTCTCGACCTCCGCCTGCTCGTCGGCCGTCCAGCCGGGGGAGGCGGGGCGTTCCACCTTGCGCCAGCCGTTGTCGTCGCTGAAGCCGTCCAGCGGCTCCACCGACCACGGGAGTCGTTTCAGCAGGGCCGACAGCTCGGCCCGGACCTGATGGAGTTCCTCCTGACCGGCGAGGAGGTCACTCGGAAAGTCATAGGTCGTAGCCACGACCCAATGATACGCCTGTTCGAATTGAGTGGACGAGTGTCTTCCCGTGGTTCATGCGAACAGGTGACCGGCTACTCCGGGGGCTTGCCGCACTCGTCACGGAACGGCCGGAGGCTGCGCCTGGCCGGCGGCGTTCGTCGCACCCCGGGCGTTTCGGGCCACTGCCTTCATGTCCTCCCTGTCGCTGCGCCGCAGCACGTAGAGCTTGCCCATGGCGATCAGGCTGGGACCGCACAGCATGATCGCCAGCCACCACACGTCCCTGGCGACGTAGATGCCGGCGCCGAGCATGACGACGCTGATCACGGCGCCCACGTACAGGCCCGTCATCCAGAGCGCGTGCTGACGCTTCTCTCGCGCCAGCCGCACTTCGCGCTCCGCGGCCGCCCTGGCGTTCTCGTCCTTGCGCGCGGCCGCCTCCCGCTGCATGTCCAGCTGCCTGAGCCGGATCTGGTGGTCCCGCTTCAACTGTGGTTCCAGGGCCGCCAACGCAACCTTGAGCTGCTCCGGTCCGCCGAGGGCGGCACCCCACTTCATGGCGATCTCCAGACCCACCGAGACGACGAGGTCGTCCGGCGGGAGGGGCGGGGCGCCGCTGCTTTCTTCCACGCTCACTGCCGCGCGCCTCCATCACCGCTTCCTGCCGGGTCGTACTCGAGTGCCGTCGGTTCGGGAGGCGGCCCCAGAATCGCGAAGAGCCGGGCGAGGGCGTACTCGAGTTCACCCGCCGCTCTGGCTACCGCGTCGGCCTCGTCCTGGCTGTGCCGCGCGTACTCGCGCAGCAACTCCGCCGTCGCGAGCCCCGGTCCGGCGAAGGTGTCGCCGTCTGATGCTGTGCCCCGTACGTCGCTGCCCTCGAAGCCGGCGCCGGGCCGCCTGTGCGGCACCGGATAGCGGCCGGCGGCGAGCGCCCGGCGCAGCCGGTACTCGTCGAGCGGCCCGGAGAACGCCATGCCCTGCCCGTGGGTGCAGCCCATCGCGTGCAGGGCGACGACCTGCTCGGGCAGGTCCACGCCTTCGGCCACGGACTGCAGCCCGAGGTCGCCGGCGATGCGCAGCAGCCCACTGGTGATCTTGTGCAGGCGCGCGGACTCGACGACGCCCTCGACCAGGCCGCGGTCGAGCTTCAGGACGTCGACGGGGAGGCGCCTGAGGGTCGTGATCGCCGCCGGGCCGCTGCCGAACCCGTCGACCGTGATCCGGACACCGATCCGCCTGAGGGCGCCCAGACGACGTTCCAGTTCGTCCAAGGAGACTGCCGCATCGGCGTCGAACAGCTCGATGATCAGCAACCCGGAGGGCAGCCCGTGCCGGGTGAGCAGCGCCTCGATCGAGCCGAGGGGCTTCGACGGGTCCAGGAGCCGGCGGGCACTGATGCGGATGGCCACCGGCACCGCGTGGCCCGCCGCATACCGTTCTGCGGCCTGTTCGACGGCCTCCTCGATCACCCACCGGTCCAACTCGGCGGTCTCGTCGCTGCCTTCGGCCGCGCGCTGGATCTCCGCCGGGGTGAAGAGCACCCCTTGCGAGGAGCGCCAGCGCACGTGAGCGGCCACCGCTGTGATCCGGCCGTCCTCCAGGGACACCACGGGCTGGTGGAGCAGGGCGAACTCGCCGTCGTGGAGCGCGGCGCGCAGCCGTGTGGCCCGCTCGGCCTTGCGGACGGCGTCCTGCTGTATCTGCGGCTTGCGCAGCTCGACGCGGCCCTTGCCGCCGGCCTTGGCCCGGTGCATCGCCAGGTCCGCGTTGCGCAGCAGTTCGCCCGCGCCGAGGCCGGGCTCGGCGAAGGCCACGCCGATGGAGGCGTTGACGCGGACATCGTTGCCGTCGATGAGGTAGGGCTGGGAGAGCGTCGTCCTGAGGCGGTCGGCGAAGTCGATGATGTGCTGCGCCCGGGCGTCACGGTCGTGGGTGTTGTCCCCGACGATCAGGGCGGCGAACTCGTCCCCGCCGAGCCGTGCGGCGGTGTCGCCCTGGCGGACGGAGTCCTGCAGTCTGCGGGCGGCCTGGACGAGCAGTTCGTCCCCGGCCTGGTGCCCGATGGTGTCGTTGACGGCTTTGAAGCCGTCGAGGTCGATGAAGAGCACGGCCGTGTTCCGCAGGGCCACGCCCCGGTCGGAGGCGCGGCGGCCCGACAGCGCGTGCTGGACGCGCTTGGTGAACAGGGCGCGGTTGGGCAGGTCGGTGAGCGGGTCGTGCTCCGCGTTGTGCTGCAACTGGGCCTGGAGCCGGACCCGTTCGGTGACGTCCCTGCTGTTGAAGATGAGGCCGCCGTGGTGCCGTTTGACGATCGACTCGACATGGATCCAGGTTCCGTCGCCCGAGCGGAAGCGGCACTCGATGCGCGTGGTGGGCTCCTCGCCCGGGTCGGCGGCGAGGAAACGCCGCACCTCGTGCACGACGCTGCCCAGGTCCTCCGGGTGGATGAGACCGGCCAGTTCCGTCCCCACCAGATCCTCCGCCGGGCGGCCGTAGACACCCTCGGCGGCCGGGGAGACGTACCTCAGGATGCCGCTGGGGGCGACGAGCATGATGACGTCGCTCGAGTCCTGCACCAGGGAACGGAAGTAGTTTTCCTTCTGGGACAGTTCCCGGACGAGTTCCAGGTTGTCGAACAGCGCGAAGGCCTTCTGCACGACGAGAACGAGCACGACCGTGCCGGCCGTGACGAGCATGACGGCTTCGACGCCACGGCCGCTGAGCGCGGCATAGGAGAGACCGAGCATCCAGGCGGCCGTCGCAATGACGAGTGCGCGGAGCGCCGAGCCGGTGCGCGTCGGAGCCGCCCTGCGTAATGACGACAAGAACTTGCGCATGCCCGTCCCCCTTCGCGCCGCCTGCACACTATCGAGACTCCGGCAGCACTGTCAGTAAGACAAGCTAACTGCTCGTGATCGTGTCGACCGCTCCCTCGTCGGGGGTCAGTTCGCCCACCACCCGTTCCGTCACCGGAGCCGGTATGCCGTGGCGGTCGGCGGCGCGGAGCAACGCACCGCCGATGGCGTCCAGTTCGAGGGGCCGGCCCGCCTCGGCGTCGCGCTGCATCGAGGACTTCATCGACGGCGGGAAGGTGTCGTAGCGGGCGAGGGCCTGGGCCGGGTCCGCCGGGCCGCCGCACGCGCGGCTGATCGCGGCCGTCTCCTCGACCAGCGCGGTGAGTTCGTCGCGGTGGCGGGTGCGGACCTCGCCGAGAGGGACGCCGTGGCGGGTGGTCAGCAGGGCCATCGGGGCGAGGAACGACATCTTCGCCCACAGGGCCGCCGTCTCGTCCGCCAGGACCCGGGTGGCCGGGCCGGCGGCGTTGAAGGTCTCCGCCAGGGCGTCGAGGCGGGCCCGGGGGACGCCCGTGCCGGTCAGGTCGATCTCCGCGAAGGGACTGCCGTGTTCGATGACGCCGGGGGCGATCCGGGTCGACTCCACGCGGATGACGGCGGGGGCGACGCGGTCGGCCCGGTAGCGGGCGCGCAGGGCCGCCGGGTGTTCGACGCCGTTCAGGAACGGCACGAGGAGGCCGTCGGACAGCGCGGACGCGGGGACGCGCGCCAGGGCGGCGTCGAGGGTGGTGTGCTTGACGGCGATCAGGCAGGCGTCGACCGGTTCGCGCAGCCGGGTGTCGGCCTCCACGCGGGCCGTGAAGTCGCCGAAGCGGCCGCTGCGGACCTGGATGCCGTCGGTGCGCAGGGCGTCGGCCGTCGTCTCGCCGGCCAGGCAGATCACGCGGTGGCCGGCGCGGGAGAGCAGGGCGGCGAGCAGGCCGCCCACGCCGCCCGGGCCCAGGGCGGCCACGGTGATGTCGTTGCCCATGTCGGGTTCCTCTCGTCGGTCGGCCCCGGGATGGTGGCCGCCTCTCCGTGATCATGACAGGAGTCGCTGTCCTACGGGAGCCGAACGGGCGAGACTGGGGGCATGTGCCGGAGTATCAAGACCCTGCGTCCGCCCGTGCTGCCCGAAGAGGCCACGGCGGAGGACATTCGGGCTGCCGCGTTGCAGTACGTGCGGAAGGTCTCGGGTTTCCGGGCCCCCGCCGCTCACAACCAGGAGGTGTTCGACCGCGCGGTGGAGGCCGTCGCGCAGGCCACGGCCGAGCTGCTGGACGGCCTGGAGGTACGAGGGGCCGGTACGCGCCGGGCGGGCTGAGCGGGCCCGCTACGAGGCCCGAGGCTCCCTGCGCATCAGGTACGCCGCCCCCGCCCCCGCCGCGAACAGCGCCCCCACCGACACCGCCGTCGCCAGCCAGCTCGCGCCCAGCCAGTGCGCGCCGAAGTAGCCCAGGGCGACGCTGTACACCGCCCAGGTGAGGCCGGCCAGGGCCGACCAGGGGAGGAAGTCGCGGGCGCGGCGGTGGGCGGCGCCCGCGCCGAGGGAGACGACGGAGCGGCCCGCGGGGGCGAAGCGGGCGAGGACGACGAGCGCGCCGCCGCCCCGCGCGAGCGCCGCGCCGAGACGTTCCTGCGCGGTGGTCAGGCGCCGGGACCGGGAGATCGCCCGGTCCAGCCGGTCCCCGCCGCGCCAGGCGAGGCGGTAGGCGACCAGGTCACCCAGGACGGAGGCGGTGGCTGCGCACAGGGTCAGGGCCAGGATGTCGGGCACGTCGGTCGCCGAGCCCGCGGCCGCCGCCGTGGCCGCCGTGATCACCAGGACGCCGCTGGGCAGCACCGGCAGGAACACGTCGAGCAGGACGGACAGGGCCACCACCGCGTAGATCCATGGGCTGCCGATCAGCGACCCCACCTGCTCCAGCACCGCAACTCCCCGTGACTCCCCCGTGGGCCAGACCGTGCCGCGATGTCGCGGGGGGAGCGGCAGGAGTGGCCATGACAGCCATACAGCGTACGCCCGGGGTGTGACGGGCGGTTCACGGGGGGCTCGTACGTTCGGTACGGAGTGTTTCACCTCGTCTCGGCTCGTCCGGGTTGTCACCCGGCTGCCGTGTTCCGGGGAGCGGTCGGTGCGGGCGTCCCGTAGCGCACGGCGCGCGGCGGCGCGACGACCGTCCGGCTGCGCGTGACCGGCATGAAGCCCGGGCACGCCTACGGCGTCCACGTCCACCGCGAGCCCTGCGGTGCCGATCCCGAGGCCGCCGGAGGGCACTACCAGCACCGGCCCTCGGGCGATCCGCACCACGTCGGTCCGCACAACGAGGTCTGGCTCTCCTTCACCGCGGACCGGCAGGGCGCGGGCGCCCGGGTGGCCCGCTTCACGGTGCCGTTCGGCTGGGTGGCGGCGAGCGGGTAGCGGAAACGCCGAACGGCGCCTCCCGTCCGGGAGAGGCGCCGTTCTCCGTCGAAAGGGCCGGGCGGCTCAGGCCGTCACCGGTGTCCGGGCGGACCGCTGCCCCTGCGTCGACGTGCGCTTCGCCAGCAGCCGGTCCAGGCCGAAGGCGCCGGAGCCCGTGAAGATCAGCAGGAACATGGCCCAGCAGTACATGGCCGCGCCCTCACCGCTGTTCTCGATGGGCCACAGGGCCTGCGGCTGGTGGACCTTGAAGTACGCGTACGCCATGGCGCCGGAGGAGATGAAGGCCGCGATGCGCGTGCCGAGGCCCAGCAGGACCAGGGTGCCGCCGACGAGCTCGATGACGGCCGCGTACCAGTTCGGCCAGGCACCGGTGGAGGCGGTGCCGCCCTTGCCGTCCACACCTCCGAGGACGCCGAAGAGCGCGACGGCGCCGTGGCAGGCGAACAGCAGGCCGATGACGATCCGGAACAGCCCGAGGGCGTACGGCTGCGCGCCGTTGAGGCGTGCGGTCATGGGGGGTCTCCTTCGGTTGGCCGGCCGAGCGGGGCCGGTCGGGGACAGAACCGACGAGTAACCCACGTTAGGTGCGCCTAATTGATGCTTGCAAGTTCAACATTTGGCCACGGCTTTACCTCTGGCTGGGATCCGATTCCGGCCCCAGTCGCACGTAGGGCGGCTCTCGCCACCGCGTCCGCGTCCGAAAGGGTGACCGAATCCACACCTGGACGCGCTCCCGCCGCGGTCACCCAGTGGACGCCTTCTGTCGGCACTCCGAACGCGAACCGCCTTGTGTGTGCAACTCCTTGACGGTCAATCAGATGATACGGGCGCCGGGTCACATCCAACCCGCCTGTTTCGTAACCGTCCACGGTGTGCGGGCGGCACTGCCCGCTCCGCAGCAGCCCGGCGAGCAGCTCGTCGGCCGTGCGGCGCAGGTCGGGTTCGGGCAGTCGGGCCTCTATGAGGGTTCTCACACGGACGGCCGAGCCCGGCACGTCGGGTGAGTACGCCGTCCAGGCCCCGTCCTCGTCCGCCACCCGCAACCGCGGCCCGAGCACCGTCACCACACCCGCCTCCACCAGCGCCGCGAGCTCCTCCGTGCGGCGCCGGGGCGGGCCGATGGAGAGGAACGCGTTGAGCGGGGTGTACCAGCGGTCCAGGTGGTCCCGGCGGGAGTGGCCGGCGAGCCCGCCGTGGTCGACGATCAGCCGCAGTTCGTTGCGCAGGTCGCGCAGCACGTCGAGGGCCGCCTTCAGCGGACCGTCCACATTGCCCAGGGCGGCCTGTGCGGCGTCCCGCCGCAGGTACGCCAGCAACCAGTCGCGCCACTCGCCCGGGTGCGCGAAGTCCTCTCCGGCGTACGGCCGCAGGACCCGCTCCCAGGACCAGCGGCCGGTGCCGGGCACACCGAACTCGTCCAGCAGCAGCGCCTCTCGGGGATCGCCGTGCGGGACGGCCAGGAAGCGGTCGGCGAACTCCCGGTCCCGCCCGCCCCGTCCCGTGCCGGACGCGGAGGTCCCCGGCCGCCGCAGCAGCGCGCAGTAGTAGACCGTCTCCACCTCCTTCGCCACCAGCGGCCATATCTTCGCCCGGAAGTCCGGCGCCTCCCCGGAGTCCGCGCGCTTGCGGAAGCCCGCGATCACCTCCGGTGTGAGGACCAGCGGGACGTGCCGGCCGTACGGCCCCTTCGCGTTGTCGCCGCGCGCCTGGTACGGCACGCCGCGCCGGGAACCGGCGTAGAGCCGTGGCTCGCGGCCGGAGGGGAGATAGCGCAGCCCCCGGTCGTCGCGGACGAAACGGCCGCCGCGGCCGGTCGTCAGCAGGGCCGTGTGGTCGAAGAAGTTGAGACCGAGGCCGCGCAGCAGGACCGGTTCGCCCGGGGGTACGGCGGACAGGTCGACGTCGGCCGGGTTGGCGGGCGGTACGTGGCGCAGGCCGTGCCGGGTGGCGTGGGTCGCGAGGCGCCGCTGGACCGGATCGGCGGTCACCGGCAGATGGCCCTGGGCCAGGATCACCGCGGACAGGCCGGTCAGCGTGCGGCCGTCGTCGAGGGTGAGGGCCTGGTGGCCGCCGGGCATGTCCCGCAGCCCGGTGGCACGCGCCCGGTGCGTCTCCACGCGCACGGCCGCCGGTGCCTCCCGTACGACCTCGGCGAACACCCACTCCAGGTAACGGCCGTAGTCGGCCCGGGTCGGGTACTCGTCCGGGCCCAGCGCGCCGCGCGCCCACTCGTACAGGCTCGGGCCCGGGCGGATCGGGCCCGAGCAGTCCACGCTGTCGTCGGTGAACAGGGTCACCTGGCAGGCGACGGTGTTCATCAGCAGTTCGGACGACTGGGCGGTACGCCAGACCCGGCCCGGCCCGGGCGGATCCGGGTCGACGACGTGCACCGTCAGCCGGGCACCGGGCGGGAGGAGTTCCGGGGCGGAGGCGCACAGGCGTTCCAGGACGCTGGTGCCGCGGGGCCCGGCCCCGACCAGGGCGAGGGAGAGCGACCCCGGTTGACGGGGCGGTGTGGATTCCTCTGCCGGTGCGGATGCCGCTGCCGGTGCGGATTCCTCGGTCGACGCAGACAAGGGTGGAACTCCAGGGCGTGGGGGGCGCATGGGTCGGAGGTCCGCCGGTGGGGAAGCGGACGGTCCGCCTCATCATGCCGTCGCCGGGAGCGGGAGTCGGGGCCCGCGGGGAAGGATTGACACTCGCTGTGGCATGCGTCACTAGCATCACGGGTCACAGCGGCAACAAACGGGCGGTACGGGTGGGTTACGGGGCAAGCTGCGGGTGCGTTAGGGGCAAGCTGCGGGTGGGTTACGGGGCAAGCTCGGAGTCCATGAGCGTCGTCAGCCGCGGCCCCGTCCCCTGCCGCGCCTTCGCCTGTTCCAGCCGCAGCCGGGCCGAACGGCCGCGCAGGGTCAGGGTCATGAGCTGGTTGCCGAACCAGGGGCCGCCCGTCTTGCGCCAGCCGACCGGCGGACGGGAGAGGCGGCCGTGCCGGGCGAGACAGCGGCCGAAGCCGCGCGCCACCGCGCTCCAGCCGACCCGGAAGGCCAGCCGGATCGACAGGGGCACGGAGTTGTGCACGGGGGAGCAGACGAGCTGCAGCACCCGGGCGTCGGGGCCCGAGCCCGCCCAGGAGGGCTCGGCGACATAGGCGTGGTGCACGTCCCCGGACAGCACGCACACCGTCGCCGGGGCGTCCCTCCCGGAGCCGGCCTCGGCGATCAGCTCCGCCAGCCCGGCGAAGGACTCGGGGAACGCCGACCAGTGCTCCAGGTCGGCGGCGCGCCGCACCTTCTCGCTCAACCGCGCCCAGCGCTCGCCCCGTTCGCCGCGGCACAGCGCCGCGTTCCACCCCTCGGCGTCGTGCACCAGGTGCGGCAGCAGCCAGGGCAGCGAGGTGCCGAGGAGGAGGTGGTCGTACGTCTCGGGGGTGTCCAGCACCTGCTCGCGCAGCCAGGCGTCCTCGCCCGGGTCGAGCATCGAGCGGGCCTTCTCGTCCAGGACGCGGGCCGCCCGGCTGTCCACCATCACCAGCCGGACGCGGCCGAAGTCGCGCCGGTAGCTCCAGCGGGCCGTGGCCGGGTCGGCGTCGGCCCGGGCGGCGAAGGTGCGCAGCACGTCGGTGCCGTCGGGGAGCTCGCGGACCCGCTCGTAGACCGGGTCGGCCGCCAGTTCCTCCAGGGAGAGGTTCCCGAGGTGCTGGTGGACCCAGTACGACATCAGGCCGCTCAGCAGCCGCTCCCGCCACCAGTCGGTGGCCCGCATGTCGGCGAGCCAGGCGGCGGAGGTGTTCCAGTCGTCGATGACGTCGTGGTCGTCGAAGATCATGAAACTGGGCACGGTGGACAGCAGCCAGCGGATGCGCGGGTCGAGCCACGACTCGTAGTAGAGGTGGGTGTACTCCTCGTAGTCCGCCACCCCGTTGCCCGGCGGCTCTCCCAGGTCGCGGCGGGCCGCCAGCCAGCGCTGGGTGGTGTCGGAGGTCTCGTCGGCGTACACCTGGTCGCCGAGCAGCAGCAGGACGTGCGGCCGCTCGCCCTCGGGGTCGGCCGCGAGCCGGGTGGCCAGCGCGTCCAGGGCGTCCGGGCCGACGGGGTCGTGCCCGCCCGCCGGCGGGGCGGCCCAGCGGCAGGAGCCGAAGGCGACCCGCAGGGCCCCCTCCGGGCCCGGCGCGTGGATCGCCGAGGGCGGGAAGGGGGATTCGGGCGGCGGCCACACCCGGGTGTCGTCGAGGAAGACCTCGTACGTCGTGGTCGTCCCGGCCGTGAGGCCGGTCACCGGGACGAGCGCGTAGTGGTGGCCCGCCACCTGGAAGGTCCGGGCCGTGCCGCCCGCGCCGTCGGCGCAGCGCACCTCGGCGGCGCACGGACGGCTCGTCTCGACCCAGACGGTCGCGGACGAGCCGTCGGTGTACCTCAGCAGTGGTCCGAGGCGCAGTCCGGCCATGGCGATCCCCTCTCCGTCGCCCCGTACGGTACGGAACGACGGAGGTCAGCGGGGAGGTTCCGACACGAAAACAGCGCGTGTCAGCAGCTCGCCAGGTGGTTCTGCAGCGCGGACTTCTCGGCCGGGTCGACCGAGAGGTCGTAGTAGTACTTCACCTGGACCCAGGCGCGGACGTACGTGCAGCGGTACGCCGTCCGGGAGGGCATCCAGGTGGCCGGGTCCTGGTCGCCCTTGGCCTGGTTGACGTTGTCGGTGACCGCGATGAGCTGCGGGCGGGTCAGGTCGTTGGCGAAGGACTGCCGGCGGGAGGTGGTCCAGCTGTCGGCGCCGGAGTCCCAGGCCTCGGCCAGCGGGACGAGGTGGTCGATGTCGACGTCGGAGGCGGCGGACCAGGTGGCGCCGTCGTAGGGCGAGTACCAGCTGCCGCTGGTGGCGGCGCAGGAGGAGTCCTGGACGACGTTGGTGCCGTCGCGCTTGAGGACGACCTCGCGGGTGTTGCAGGTGCCGGACTGGGTGATCCAGTGCGGGAAGAGGTCGCGGTTGTAGCCGGTGCGGTCCTCGGTGGCCACGGTGAGCGTGGCGAGGTAGGAGCGGGCGGTCGCGCCGCTGACCGGGGTGGGGAGGGCGGCGGAGGCGGTGGGGGCGCTGAAGAGGGCCACGGAGGATATGAGCGCGGTGGCGGCCGCGGCCACACCGAGCCGTCGACGCGCGTAGAACCTGGGCATGCGAACTCCCTGGGGAGAAGGGGGCGTTGGCGAGCGAGCGAAGGGAATGCTCGCGGTGCCGTGTTGCGCACAGGTGTGCGCCCGGTGAGAAGTTAATGACGCGTTCATGACATGACAAGGTGCGGGCGGAAACTTTTCACGCCCGGGGCGTCGCGTACCATGGACGGCGCAGAAGGGGAGTAGCTCTTCGCCGGATCGTCGACATACTGCTCAGCCCGCCTGAGCCGGCGCCCGGAGGCAGGTCCTTTCCCGGACCCGCCAGCGAGACCTTCGGCAAGCAGTGCACGCCCGTGCCGTACGGCACGGGTGCCGAGTGTGCTGCCGTGCCGAGGTGTCGCGTCGAAAGTTTTCGACAGGCTCAGCACTCTCGGTGGGGCAGCCCCGACCGATTGAGGAACCCTTGATCAGCCTGACCGTGACGGCCGTCGTCTTCGGCGTCGTCTTCCTCGCCGAACTGCCCGACAAGACCGCCCTGGCCGGCCTCGTTCTCGGCACCCGCTACCGCGCCTCCTACGTCTTCGCCGGTGTCGCCGCCGCCTTCGCGCTGCACGTCGCGCTCGCCGTCGCGGCCGGCAGCGTGCTGACGCTGCTGCCGCAGCAGATCGTGCACGCGCTGACCGGCGTGCTCTTCCTCGGCGGGGCCGCGATGCTGCTGCTGAAGAAGGGCGAGGACGAGGGGGAGGTCCGCAAGCCGGAGAACCAGTCCTTCTGGAAGGTCTCGGGCGCGGGCTTCATGCTCATCCTGGTCGCCGAGTTCGGCGACCTCACCCAGATCATGACCGCGAACCTGGCCGCCCGCTACGACGACCCCCTCTCCGTCGGCCTCGGCGCGGTGCTCGCGCTGTGGGCGGTGGCCGGGCTCGGCATCGTCGGCGGAAAGGCGCTGATGAAGAAGGTGCCGCTGCGGCTGATCACGCAGATCGCGGCGCTGCTGATGCTCGGGCTCGGGGTGTGGAGCCTGTGGGAGGCCGTGACCGGGTGAGCTGAACAGTGGATGAACGTCCGCAGGGGGCCCCTGGCGCGAACCCGGACTTGTTTTGTACCGTGGGGGAACAAAGTGGCCTCCGCCCGTTTTCCCTGACCGGCGGGCGGGGCCGCCTTGTCCCTCCGGGGGCCGTCTCGTGCCCCTCCCCGCGCCCTGAGCCTTGGAGCTGCCGATGACGGCCACCGCCGTGCTCACCGCCCGCGCCCTCCTGCTGGACATGGACGGCACCCTCGTCAACTCCGACGCCTCGGTCGAACGCGTCTGGCGGCGCTGGGCCGCGCGGCACGGACTCGACGGGGACGAGGTCATGAAGGTCGTCCACGGGCGGCAGGGCTATGCGTCGATGGCGCTGCTGCTGCCCGACCGGCCCATGGAGCAGAACCACGCCGACAACGCCCGGATGCTCGCCGAGGAGACGGCCGACACCGACGGTGTCGTCGCGATCCCCGGGGCGCCGGAGTTCCTGGCCTCGCTGCGGGGGCTGCCGCACGCCCTCGTGACCTCCGCCGACGTGCCGCTCTCGACGGCCCGGATGGCGGCCGCCGGGCTGGAGCTGCCCGAGGTGCGGGTGACCGCGGAATCCGTCGGGGCGAGCAAGCCCGACCCGGAGGGCTTCCTGAAGGGCGCCGCCGAGCTGGGGGTCGCCCCCGCGGACTGTGTGGTGTTCGAGGACTCCGGCGCCGGGATAGCCGCGGGGCGGGCCGCCGGGATGACGGTGGTCGGGGTCGGGCCCCGAGCCGCGGTCCACGAGCCGGACGTGGTGGTCGAGGACCTCACGAAGGTCCGGGTGGAGGCGGTCGGGGACGGGACGATCCGTCTCCACGTCGGTTGAGGAACGGGCAGGTCGATTGAGGAGCCGGCCCCGGTCAGTCGACGCGGGCGGCGATGGCGCGCGCGCAGTCCAGGGACTCGGAGTGCGTCGTGTCCACCTCCACGTCGTAGCCCACGCCCTCGTGGACGAGCTGCGCCTGTGACGCGGCCATGCCCCGGACCCGGTCTCCCCGGGCGATCTCACGCCCCGCGGCGACCGCGCCGTCGCACCTGACGCCGACCCACAGCACGGCGAGCCCGGCCAGGGCCCGCTGCCACCGCTGCCGGGACGCCGGTCCGCCGAGGAAGACGTCGTCGACGATGACCCTGGCGCCGGCGCGGGCCATCGCGGCGATGCCCTCCGTCCAGGCCGCGTCCAGGGCGCTGAACTCCGGCCCCACGCTCACTCCGCCGTCCGCCTCGAACGTGATCCCCGCGTCCGAGCCCTGCAACTTCGCGGGCAGCGCGTCGACGAAGTCGTCCACGCCGAAGGCCAGCCACGGATCGGGCAGGATCTCCTGGAGGCACCGCACGATCCCGGACTTGCCCGAGCTCGATCCGCCGTTGAGCACGATCACTTGAGTGGTCACGGCGTCACAGTAGGGCGGACGGGCCGGTCACGGCTTCCGAGTTTCCGACTCCAGCCTCTCCCGGGTCTCCCGGTCGTAGACGCCGAGGTCGTCGGTCTGGACGCCGCGTGACCACTGGTACGTGCGGACCGCTTCCTCCAGACGGTCGTCGAAGGAGCCGTCGGCGTCCTCGTCGTAGAGGTACACCTGCCGCAGGCGCAGCTGGAGTTCGGCGACCTGCGGGCCCCGGTCGCCGCGGCGCAGGACGGCGGGGCCGTCGTTCTGGCGGTCGTCCGGGGACGTCTGCCCGGGGGCGGTCGCCGAGGCGGACGGCTGCGGTGTGGCGGGGCCGGTCGACCGGGACGGGCTCGGCGAGGCGCTCGGCGTGGACGGCGAGGCGGAGGGCGACGGGCTCTCCGTGCGCGACGGCGACGGGGGCGGTGCGGCCGGGGCGGGCGGCGGGGTCGACGCGCTCGCCTCCGGCGGCGTGGACACCGCGCTGCTCGACGGGGCGTCCGGCACGCTCGCCCGGATGTCGTCCGGCAGCGCGGTGTCCCGGGACGGGCTCTCGTAGGAGAACAGCCCGCTCGCGTACCCCGCCGCCGTGACGACCGCCACGCAGGCCCCGACGGCGGCGAGGAGAACCGCACGGCGCCGCCGGCCGGGCCTCGGCCCGGCCTCACCCGGTTCCTCCGTACGCGGATCCGGTCCCCCGCCGTCGAACAGCCGCAGATCCGTGACGCTGGGCTCGGACACGCCGGGCGCCTGGAGCGCCGGAATCACCGGGGTGGCCGGGGTGGCCGGGGTGGCCGGGGTGGTCGGCAGGACGGTCGTCGCGTCCGGGTCCACCGGGTGCAGGGGCATGGTGGCGTCGGCGGGGGAGGGGGGCGGCTGCTCGGCGGTTCCGGGGGGCGGTGCTTCCGCAGGCGCCGTGTGGGGGTTGCGCGGGGCGCCCTCCGCTGTCCGCGGGGGCGTGGTCCCTTTCGGCTCTGACCGTGATTGCGCGCCGGGCTCGGTGCGGGAGGCGTCCGGGTCCGGACGGGAGTCCCGTGTCCCCGTCCCGGAGGGCGCCGCGGCGTCGATCTCCACGTACGGGCGGATCCGCAGCGGGTCGAAGTCCTCCGCTGCCGCCGCCTCCGCCGTGCGGGCGTCGCGCAGGGCCTCGGCGGCGCGGTGGGTGCAGGCGCAGGAGGGCGTGCTGTCCGGGCGTCTGGGCGCGCCGCACTCCGGGCACGGGTGACCGTTCGGCGGTTCCACGCGTTCCTCCCTCCCCTCGCGTACTCCCCCTCGCGAACTCCAAAGATTATCCAGATCTCCTCCACAGCGCGTTCGACGAGCCTTCGGAACCACCGCTTCCAAAAGGGCCCGGCGGGCCATAACGGGTCACAGCGGTCACGATGGAAAATGTCACAGGGGAGCCTCAGGAGGTCGCATGGCCGGTGACGCACAGGCCGCGAGCACGACGTCCCAGGGCGTCGCCGCCCAGGAGCAGGTGCCCGGGAACGTGCTGGTCTCGATCGGCGCGCTGCTCCTCGGCATGCTGCTCGCGGCCCTCGACCAGACCATCGTGTCGACCGCGCTGCCCACCATCGTCAGCGACCTCGGCGGCATGGATCACCTGTCCTGGGTGGTCACCGCCTACCTCCTGGCGGCGACCGCCGCGACCCCGCTGTGGGGCAAGCTCGGCGACCAGTACGGACGCAAGAGGCTGTTCCAGACCGCCATCGTGATCTTCCTGGTCGGATCCGCGCTGTGCGGCGCGGCGCAGGACATGACCCAGCTGATCGCCTTCCGGGCGGTGCAGGGGCTCGGCGGCGGCGGGCTGATGGTGCTGTCCATGGCGATCGTCGGCGACCTGGTGCCGCCTCGCGAACGCGGCCGCTACCAGGGGCTGTTCGGTGCCGTCTTCGGCGCCACGAGTGTGCTCGGGCCGCTGCTCGGCGGGCTGTTCACCCAGCATGTGAGCTGGCGCTGGGTGTTCTACGTCAACCTGCCGGTCGGGATCGTCGCGCTCGCCGTGATCGCCACCGTCCTGCGCCTCCCGCGCAAGGGACAGCGGCACGTCATCGACTATCCCGGCACGTTCCTCATCGCCGCCGTCGCCACCTGCCTGGTGCTGGTCGCCTCGCTCGGCGGGACGACCTGGGGCTGGGGCTCTCCGCAGATCATCGGGCTCGCCGTCCTGGGCGTCGTCCTCGCCGCCGTCTTCGTCGCCGTCGAGCGGCGGGCCGCCGAGCCCGTGCTGCCCCTGAAGCTGTTCCGCGTGCGCACCTTCACCCTGGCCGCGGTGATCAGTTTCGTCGTCGGCTTCGCCATGTTCGGCGCGATGACCTACCTGCCGACCTTCCTCCAGGTCGTGCAGGGCGTCAGCCCGACCATGTCCGGCGTGCACATGCTGCCCATGGTGCTGGGCCTGCTACTGGCCTCGACGGCCTCCGGGCAGATCGTCAGCCGCACCGGCCGCTGGAAGGTCTTCCCGATCGCCGGCACGGGCGTCACCACGCTCGGGCTGCTCCTCCTGCACCAGCTCGACGAGCACAGCTCCACCGCCGAGCTGAGCGGCTTCTTCTTCGTCTTCGGACTCGGCCTCGGCCTGGTGATGCAGGTCCTCGTGCTCATCGTGCAGAACGCGGTCCCGTACGCGGACCTGGGTGTCGCCACCTCCGGCGCGACCTTCTTCCGCTCCATCGGCGCCTCGTTCGGCGTCGCCGTCTTCGGCACGGTCTTCGCGAACCGGCTCGGTGACCAGCTCACGGACGCCTTCCGCGGTGCCCCGCTGCCGCCCGGCGTCTCCGTGGCCGCGCTGGAGGCCGACCCGCGCGGCATCGCCGCCCTGCCGCCCGACCTGCGCCCGCCGGCCCTGCACGCCTACGCCGTGTCCATCACGGACGTCTTCCTGTACGCCGCCCCCGTCGCGCTGCTCGGGTTCGTCCTGGCCTGGTTCCTGAGGGAGGACCGGCTGCGCGGCTCGGTCACCGCGCCCGACGGCACGCAGACCCTGGCCAGCAATCCCGTCGAGCGGTCCTCGTACGACGAGGTGTGCCGCGCCCTGTCGGTGCTCGGCACCCGCGCGGGCCGGCGCGAGATCTACCGGAAGATCACCGCCCGGGCGGGCTACGACCTGCTCCCCGCGGCGAGCTGGCTGCTGCTGCGGATCCGCCGGTACGGCTCGGTGGAGCCGGGCGTGCTGGCCGACCGCCTGCCCGTGCCGCTGACCGTGATCATGGAGGCCGCCCGGCAGGTCGAGGAGCGGCGGCTCGCCGTGCGCGTGGGCCTCGACCTGGTCCTGACCGACCGGGGACGCGAGGTCGCCGAGCGGCTGGCGCGGGCCCGCGAGGAGTCCCTCGCCGAGCTGCTCGGCGACTGGTGGGGCCCGGACCGGCCGACCGACCTGGTGCGGCTCGTGCGGGAGCTGAACGGCGAGCTGTGCGGGTCGCGGCGCGAGCGGCCGTACGAGGCGCGGCCGGCGGGCCGGGCGGTCTGAGTTCGGTCGAGACGCTCGCCGGAGTCCAGTAGAGACGCTTGCCGGAGCTCAGTCGAGACGCTTGCTGAACCAGTGCTCGGCGTACGGGTCGTCGTTGTGCGGCTCGGTCTCCCGGTAACCGAGCCGGGCGTACAGGGCACGGGCCTCGACGAGGTCGCCGCGGGTGTCGAGGATCATCCGGTCGGCACCGAGCGCGCGGGCGGCGTCCTCGGCGGCCCGGACGAGCAGCGCGGCACCGCCCTTGCCGCGCACCGGCTCGCGCAGGAACACCCGGGTGAGTTCGGCGGTCGTGCCGTCCAGCAGCCGTACGCCCGCCGAGCCGGCCGGCTCGCCGCCGTACCGGGCGACCAGCAACCGCCCGCGCGGCGGCGCGAGGTCCGCGCCCCGGTAGGCGGCGATCTCCCGCTCCAGCTCGTCCGGGTCGGTCCGGCGCCCCTCGTGCAGCAGGTACCAGCGGTCGCTGACCTCGGTGTAGTACGCCCGCCACAGGGCGACGGCGACGGGGGAGTCGTACGGTTCCGGGGCCATGGTCCAGGTCATGACCGGCATTCTCGGCAGGTGCCGTGCCCGGCTCGCAACCGGATATCCCGGGGGCGCGTGCGACCGGGGCCGGGCCCGCGCGCCGTTTGGCGGCCTGCTTCCGGGCTACCCGACCGGCGAACCGGCTCGCGAGGAGAGCCGGTTGGGCCGAGAACCCGGAAGGCATTCATGTCCACTGGCCTGATCATTGCTCTGATCGTGATCGCGGCGGTCGTCGTCATCATCGCGGCCGCCATGACCCTGCGCGCCCGAGGGGCTCGGCGCGGCCCGAGCCTGAAGCGGCGCTTCGGACCCGAGTACGACCTGGCCGTCGCCCGGCACGACGGCGACACCAAGGCCGCCGAGCGCGAACTCGCCGAACGCGTGGAGCGCCACGGCGACCTGCGCGAACGAGCGCTGGAGCCGGCGCAGCGCGAGCAGTACGAGGCGCGCTGGACGGCCGCCCAGGAGCGGTTCGTCGACTCGCCGCGGGAGGCGGTCGCCGAGGCGGACCGGCTGCTCGCCGAGCTGGCCGGCGCCCGGGGCTTCCCGGACGGCGGGCAGTACGAGGAGCAGCTCGCGGCGCTGTCCGTGCACCACGCCCACCACGTGGACGGCTACCGGCGCGTGCACCGGGCGGCGCACCTGCGCCCGGAGGACGCCCGGGACGGCGGCACCGGTACGGAAGACATGCGCGAGGCCATGGTGGCGGCCCGCGCCCTGTTCGAGGAGCTGGTGCGACCGGCCCGCCACGACGGCGGCGGCCATGTCGCCGGCCCGCACCTGGGCGGACGCCACGAGGGCGGACGGCACAAGGCCGGGCTGAACGGCGGCCGCAAGGCCCCGGCCACCCGCGGCGGGCACATGCCGTGGGCGATGCACCGACGTCAGGCGAAGGAGAGTTGAGGCGATGACCGACATGACCCGGCCGCCGGGCGACGACGCGCCGAACGCCCCCGACGCCCGCGGTGAGACCGCCCTGGGCACCGGCCACGGCACGGACCGCGCCACCGGCGCCCGCACGCCCTCTGTCGCCAAGGAGGACCGGCTCGCCACGGCCGGCACCCCTCCCACAGGCGACCGCACCGGCCCGCGTGAGGCGGGCACCCGCGAGGGCGCCCGCTCGCACCTCCTGCCCCACGACGAGTCCGACAAGCTCGGCTCGCAGCTGCAGCACGCGGTCGCCGGGTTCGTCGACGGGCCCCGGGCCGCCGTCGAGGAGGCCGACCACGTGCTGGAGGAGATCGCGGCCCGCTTCACCGAGGCCGTGACGCAGCGCCGCCGCACCCTACGGCACTCCTGGCAGTCGGTCGAGGGCGGCGAGGGCAAGCCCGTGTCGTCCGCCGACACCGAGCAGCTGCGGCTGGCCCTGAAGGACTACCGCGAACTCGCGGAACGGCTGCTACACGTGTGACCCGGGTGAAGCGCCCGGTTCCTGATCCGCCCGGCGCTCCCGCCACCGCCGTACGACGTCCTCGACGTCGTACGGCTTCTTGCCCAGCGGGGGGCCGGGCGGCGGTTTGAACATCATCGCGCGGATCTTGTCGTTGATCTCCCCGATGATCTTCCGGACGATCCGCTCCGAGGGGGCCGCGAGGGCTGCCGTCAGCGCGTCCTCGGCCTCCTTGCGCAGCGCCAGCGCCGGCGGGAGCACCGAGAAGCCCCCGCGGGCCATCTTCCGCTTCACCCACCACAGTTCGTCGTACGTGCTCTCGACGTCGGGCGGGAGCGGGCGGCCCGCCCCGGGCAACCGTTCGAACTCTCCGCGCGCCTCCGCGTCACGGATCTGCTTGTCGACCCAGGACTCGAAGTCCACGCCGGGTGGCTTTCGCTCGGTCATGAGGCCATTGTGCCGGACACCGCGCAGCCGGGCGTTCTATCATGCGGCGGGCTTGCAGGCCCGTTCAGGGACGTCTCAGGAGGAGCGCACGTGCTCGAACTCACCATGGCCGCCGTGTCCGCGGCGGAGGAGGGTGCCACGGCCGGCATGCTCATGGCCGACGCGCCCAGCGAGCCGGGTGCCGTGCTGCGGGTGGGCCGCGACAAGTCGGTGTGCCGGCTCAGCACGCCGGACGACTGGCTGTTCGTCTCCCGCGTGCACCTGGAGTTCCTCTGCGGGCCCGACGGGACCTGGCAGCTCACCTGGCTGCGCGGCTCCCAGCCCGACCCGTCCTCCGAAGTCCGCCTGACGGTCGGGGAGTACGCCCAGCCCCTCGCCTACGGCGGTACCGTCCCGCTGCCCAGGGGCGGCAGCGGCGAGATCATCGTCCAGGACCGCACCGCCCCGCGCAGCGTCAACGTGGGCTTCTACCACGAGGTGTGACCGCCGGCTCCGGGCGGCCGGGCGTCATGCCAGCACCCGCGCGAGCGCGAACCCGTCGTACCCCTTCGTGCCGACCGTCTGGATCGCCGTCCCGCTCAACCTCGGGTGGCTGCCGATCAGTTCGATCGCGGCGCGGGTGCCCACCACGTCCGGGGCGGTGCTGTCCGCGTCGGTCACCCGGCCGCCGCGGACCACGTTGTCGAGGACGATCAGGCTGCCCGTGCTGGTCAGCTTGACGGCCCAGTCCACGTAGTGCGGGTTGTTCGCCTTGTCGGCGTCGATGAAGACCAGGTCGAACGGGGGCGGGTTCTCGTCGGCCAGCTTGGGCAGCGACTCCAGGGCCGGGCCCACCCGCACCTCGACGAGCTTGTCGAGGCCGGCCCGGGCGATGTTGCGGACGGCGACCTCGGCGTGCTTGGGGTCGTACTCCAGGGAGATCAGCCGCCCGTCGGCGGGCAGGGCACGGCCCAGCCAGATGGTGCTGTACCCGCCGAGCGTGCCGATCTCCAGGATGTGGCGGGCGCCCTGGATCTGGGCCAGGAGCTGGAGGAGCTTGCCCTGGTTCGCCGCGACGTTGATGTGCGGGAGCCCGGCGGCGTCGCTGTCGCGCAGGGCCGCCGCCAAGGCTTCGTCGTCCGGGGCGAGGTGGGCGGTGAAGTAGGCGTCGACCTCGTCCCAGACGTGCGACTCGCTCATGCGGCTGCCTTTCTGTGCCGAGCCAGGGATGCTAACCAGCAGGCCAACGAGCGCGGGCGGGCCAGGGTTCCGCACGGCGACCGGGAGACGGCCGGAAGACGGCCGGAAGACCGCCTTCCGCCCGGCGCCCACCGTCGGGACCGCCGGTCGGGACCGCCGGTCGGGACCGCCGGTCGGGACCGCCGGTCGGGACCTCCCGTCGGCACCTCTCGGTCGGCGCCTCCCGTCGGGACCTGCCCCGGCACCTCCCGGCGGGCACCTTCCGGTCACGCCGGACGTGCGGAGCGGGTCCGTGGGTGCGGTGCTCGGCCTCCGCCCGACCCGTCGGCCGGGCGGGCAGGGCCGCAGCGGCCGCCTGCGGCCGGGGGCGCATCCGCTCCCGCGGGCCGCTTCCCGGTCCACCGGCCGGAAGTCGTCGCCGCCTTGCGTCCGGCGCCCACCGTCGGGACCTCCCGTCGGGACCTCCGTTCGGGACCTGTCCCGGCACCTTCCGGTCGGCGCCTTCCGGTCACGCCGGACGTGCGGAGCGGGTCCGTGGGCGCGGTGCTCGGCCTCCGTCCCACCGGCCGGCCGGGCGGGCAGGGCCGCAGCGGCCACCTGCGGTCGGGGGCGCAAGCGGCCCCGCGGGCCGCTTCCCGGTGCGCGGGCCGGAAGTCGTCCCCGGTCGGCCGCGGGGGCTTGGGCGGTGTCCGCAGAGTCGCGTCGTTCGCCCGGAGGGCGGGCACTGCGGCGTCATGGGGTCCCCCTGCCCGAGCGAGGCCGAGAGCTTGGGCGAGCGTGTCAGGCGTGACTTCGCGGAAACCCCTGGGGGCTCACTGCTCCCGCGCCGCCACCGAAGGGGCCGAGCCGGGCAGTGGGCGTCCCGCCGACTCCGCCATGCGCCACACCGCGAAACCGCCGATCACGGCCGCGGCCATCATGTAGTACGCGGGCATCATCATGTTCCCCGTCGCGCCGATCAGGGCCGTGACCACCAGCGGGGTCGTGCCGCCGAAGAGGGACACGGACACGTTGAAGCCGATGGACAGCGAGCCGTAGCGGACGCGCGTCGGGAACAGCGCCGGGAGCGCCGAGGGCATCGCCGCCGTGAAGCAGACCAGCAGCAGCCCGAGCGCGCCCATGCCGAGCGCGACCGCGAGCAGGCTGCCCTCGCGGATCAGCAGCAGGGCGGGGACGGACAGCAGCAGGAAGCCCGCGCAGCCGGTGGCGATCACCGGGCGGCGGCCGACCCGGTCGGTCAGCGCGCCGACGAACGGCTGGGCGATCATCATCACGGCCATCACACCGAGGACGACGAGCAGACCGTGCGTCTCGTCGTAGTGCAGCTCGCTGGTCAGGTAGCTCGGCATGTACGACAGCAGCATGTAGTCCGTGACGTTGAAGACCAGCACCAGGCCCACGCAGAGCAGCAGCGCCCGCCACTGCCCGGTGATCATCTCGCGTAGCGGCACCTTGGGCCGGTCCTTCTCGGCCTTGGCGACCTCGGCGGCGAACGCCGGAGTCTCCTCCAGACGCATGCGCAGGTAGAGGCCGATGATGCCCATCGGTCCGGCGATCAGGAACGGGATGCGCCAGCCCCAGGAGGTGAGGTCGTCGGCGGAGAGCAGGGCGGTCATCAGCGTGACCAGGCCCGCGCCGCCGATGTAGCCGGCCAGCGTGCCGAACTCCAGCCAGCTGCCGAGGAAGCCGCGCCGCTTGTCGGGCGCGTACTCGGCGATGAAGGTCGAGGCACCGGCGTACTCGCCGCCGGTGGAGAAGCCCTGCACGAGGCGGGCCGCGAGGAGCAGGATCGGCGCGCCGACACCGATCGTCGCGTACGACGGGATCAGGCCGATCGCGAAGGTGCCCGCGGCCATCATGATCATGGTGAGGGCGAGGACCTTCTGACGGCCGACGCGGTCGCCGAGCGGGCCGAAGACCATGCCGCCCAGGGGGCGGACCAGGAAGGCCGCGGCGAAGGCGCCGAACGTGGACAGCAGCTGCGCGGTGGGATTGCCCGACGGGAAGAAGACCTTGCCCAGCGTGACCGCGATGTAGCTGTAGACACCGAAGTCGAACCACTCCATGGCGTTGCCGAGCGCGGCCGCCTTCACGGCGCGCTTGACGAGCGCGGGGTCGGTGACGGTGGTGTCCGGGGCCTTCGCTGCGCGGCTCTTCATGACGGACGGGGGAGCGACGACTGAGGCAGTCGACAAGACTTGCTCGCCTACCTTTCGACGGGGACAGGGACGCGGTCCCGCGCGGCGGCGCTGTCGTACGGGCCGAAAAAGCGACGATAGGAGGATATGGGCCCCTTACGGGCGGTATGCCTTTCGTTGCACAGGGCACGTAAATCGCGGCTGTGCTGGGACTTCTGCCCGATCGCACACAGTTCCCACGAGATCTTGATGTGATCCTTCTCGCGTCGACGAGAGGCGACCACGCGCCCCGCGCACTATCGTCATCCGGACAAAAGGCGGACGGACGTCAGGTGAACCGGGGGTAGCCCGCGTCTTCCTCGCCGGAGGCGACCAATGGGGCGGGAGGCCGACGGGGTGTGACGAACGCGGATCACGGGGGACGAGCGGCGGAAGCATTCGGAGCGACGGCCGTCGGCGGGGCCCAGGCACGCCTGCGCGTGGCCCGCCTCGGCCTCTGGCTGATCGCGGCCCTGCTCGCGGCACGACAAGTGGCCGTCGTCCTCGGCACTCCCCGCGGCGAGCGCCTGACGGACCTGGAGACCTGGCTCGGGCCCGACGGCGTCCTGCACGTGACCGGCTCCCTGTACGACTCGACCCGCTTCACCGGCACCCCCTTCGGCGGCCTCGTCCTCAAACCCCTCACCCGTTCGGCCGAACAGGCCCTCGGCTGGGGCTGGACCTTCGGCACGCTGCTGCTGGTCGTGGCCCTCGGACTGATCGCCGCCCGCGCCCTGCCCCCGCCGGTCAGCCGCCGCACCGCCCTGCTGGCCGCCCCGGTCGCCATCAGCCTGCTGATGCTGTCCCTGCCCGTCCGCAACACCCTGTGGCTGGGCCAGACCAGCGTCATCCCGGTCCTGCTCGTCCTGCTGGGCTGCTTCGTCGCCCACGGCCAGCGGACCAGCGGCCTGCTCATCGGCGTCGCGGCCGCGCTCCAGCCCACCCTGCTGCTCTTCACGCCCCTGCTGTGGTTCACCGGCCGCAGACGCGCCGCGCTCTCCACCGGCGTCACCTTCGCCGCCTGCACCGGGCTCGCCTGGGCGGCGATGCCGCACGACTCCTACCGCTACTGGGTCCACCACATGGCGGGCGTCGGCCTCGGCGGCCGGGCCGACGACCTCGCCAACCAGTCCCTGCACGGCGCCCTGCTCCGGCTCGGCCTGAACGGCCCCCTGGAGGTCGCCCTCTTCCTGTCGCTCGGCGTGGCAGTCGCCGTCCTCGCCCTGCGCCGCGCCGTCCGCTGCTTCCGCGACGGCCAGCTGCTGCTCGCCGTCGCGATCATCGGCTGCGCCGCGATCGTCGTCTCGCCCACGGCCTGGCAGCACCAGCTGCTGTGGGTGCTGCTCGCGGTCGTGGGCCGGGCCGGCCGGCGCGCCTCCGACCGGTACGTGTGGCCGGTCGCCGTCGTCCTGGTCATGACCCTGCCCGCCAGGATGCTGCTGCCCGACATGGACTCGCTGGACCCGCTGCGCACCAACCTCGTCCTGGTGGCCGCCCTCGCCGCCGCCACGGCCGTGCCGTTCCTGTCCCGCACCTCGCCGTACTACCAGCGGCCGATCCCGACCGAGTACGCCCCCGCCGCCCCGGCCCGCTTCCGGCACGTACCGCTCGTGCCCTTCCTGCGCCGGGTCCTCACGCGGCCCAACCTCCTCCTGGAACTCCTCCTCATCCGGGTCACCTATGCCGCCTACTCCCAGGTCCGGCTCGCCGCCACCGGCGGCAGCAACTCGGCCGGGCGCGCCGAGGCCGAGGAGCACGGCATGCAGGTCCTCGACCTGGAACGGGCCCTGCGCATCGACATCGAGCACTGGGCCAACCACACCGTCGTGAAGATCGACTGGCTGCGGGACTTCTTCGACTTCTACTACACGTCGTTCCACTTCGCGGTCCCGCTGACCGTCCTCGCCGTCCTGTACTGGCGCCGCCCGGCCGAGTACCGCTGGGCCCGCTCCGCCCTCGGCTTCGCCACCCTGCTGGCCCTGGTCGGCTTCTGGCTCTACCCGCTGGCCCCGCCCCGCCTGATGCCGACGCTCGGCTTCATCGACACCGTGCACGGCGTCCAGGACTTCTCCCAGCCCGACTACGGCACGCTCACGGCCCTCACCAACCAGTACGCGGCCATGCCGTCCCTGCACTTCGGGTGGTCGCTGTGGTGCGGCGTCGTGATCGCCGTGCTGGCGCCCCGGTGGTGGATGAAGGCGCTGGGGCTGCTGCACCCGCTGTTCACGGCGTCGGCGATCGTCGCGACCGCGAACCACTGGGTGCTCGACGCGGCCGGGGGAGCGGTGGTGGTCGGTGTGGGCTTCGCGCTGACGTACGTGCTCTCGGGGCCCAGGGTCGCGACCGCCGCCGCCGAGCGGAACCAACCGGAGGTGCCTTCGAGCAGCAGATCGACGAGTTCCCTCTGAACGGCGGCCCCGACGAGAGCGCCGAATGACCGGAAAAGGACGGCGCGTTGACGTCCGCAGGCATCCCCGCGAGGGCGGTGTGCGTCTCACGAACGGGATCACGCACACCCACGCCCGCGGAGGAAGCCATCACTCAGCACCTGGACGCCACGGGCACGATCCCGGGCGCGCGCCGCCCCGGTCCGCCGACGTCCCGGCCCCCGCGGGCGGGCCGCTGGAGACGGGCGGTGCCGGTCGCCGTCCCGGCCCTGGCCGCGCTCGCCCTCGGCCTGTGGGGGATCGAGCGGCAGGACAGCATGTGGCGCGACGAGTCCGTCACCTACCAGGTCGCCCACCGTTCGCCGGGTGAACTGTGGGAGCTGCTGGGCCACATCGACGCCGTGCACGGTCTGTACTACCTCCTCATGCACGCGGTGTTCGCCGTGTGGGACGGCGGGCTGACGGCCCTCAGACTGCCCTCCGTCCTGGCCACTGCCCTGGCCGCCGCCGGGGTCGCGGCGATCGGCGCCCGGCTGGCCGGGCACCGGGCCGGCCTGCTCGCCGGGCTCGTCTTCGCGCTGCTGCCGATCACCCAGCAGTACGCGCAGGAGGGCCGGTCCTACGCCCTGGTCACGGCGGGCGTCACCTGGGCGACGTACTTCTTCCTGCGAGCCACCGCCGACTCCCGCGCCCGCTGGTGGACGGCGTACGCCCTCATCCTCCACCTCGCCTCCTGGCTGCACGAGTTCGCCGCGCTGGCGCTGCTCGCCCACGGGCTGACCCTGTGGCTCTCGCGCCCGGCGCGCGGTGTCGTACGGCGGTGGGCGATCGCGGCGGCCGGGGTGGGGGTGGGGCTGCTGCCCCTCGCGGTGGTCAGCGCGGGCCAGGCGGAGGCCCAACTGGGCTGGCTCGGACGGCCGAGCGCGAGTGCGTGGCTGCTGTTCGCGGGCCTCTCGGCCGGGACGGTGCTGCTGTGCCGGCTCCTCGTCCGCACGGGCGCCCCCGGGGCCGTCGCCCTGACCCGTCTCGCCCTGCCGCTGCTGATCGCCCCGGCCGGCCTGCTGATGACGATCTCGCTCGTCAAGCCGTGGTACGTCGACCGGTACGTGCTGTACGGCGTGACGGGCCTGGCCCTGCCGGCCGGGGCCGCGCTGTCCTGGGCGATCGGGCAGCGGCACCGGCTCGCCCCTGCGGCCCGGGTGCTGACGGCCTGTCTGGCGGCCGGTACGGCGGTCGCGGTGCTGCTGCCGTGGTCGCTGATGGTGCGCTCACCCGAGAGCCGCAAGGACGACGTCGTCGCGGTCGCCCGCGCGGTCGATCGCCAGGCACACCCGGGCGACGCCGTCCTGTTCATGCCCGCCCGGCGCCGCGAATGGCTGCTGTCCTTCCCCGAGATCCACGACCGGCTCGACGACCTGGCCCTCGCCGCGTCCCCGACCGCCTCCCGCACGCTGCACGGCACCGAACGCGATGCCGCCGCGATCCGCCGCCACATCCTGGCGGCCGACCGCGTCATCGCCCTCACCGATCCGCCCGGGCAGCCGCTCGACCCCTTCCCGCAGGAGGAGATCAAGCGCCGGACGCTGAGGACCCACTTCGAGGTGTGCGAACGCACCCGGGTCCAGGGCGCCCAGATCATCGTCTACGCCCGCCCCGGCCGCTGCACGCCGTAACCGCACCGGTGGTGTCGGAAAACCGGCGGGAGCGCCCTTGCGATGTCGGATATCCGGGCCCGCCCGGTCCGTGGCTGGATCCCGGGCGGTCCTGGCTGAAAGGTGAGCCTCGCTGTCCACCCGGAAGATCCGACATGGAGGGTTCTGTGAACGAGGCAACGACGGCCGACGGACCACGGCGGAGTCCGACGGCCACACTCCTGATGGCCTGCATCGGGGTGTTCGTCGCCTACCTGCCGGTCACCACCGTCTCCGTCAGTCTCCCCGCGATCCAGCGGGACCTGCACGCGTCGACCGCCCAACTGTCCTGGGTCTCGGACGCGTTCGTCCTGCCGATGGCAGCGCTCATCCTCACCGCCGGTGTCGTCGGAGACGTGCACGGCCGCAAGAAGGTCTTCCAGGCCGGCCTGCTGTTCTCGGCCGCCGGGGCCGTCGTCGCCCTGAGCGCGCAGTCGGTGCAGGTGCTGTGGGCCGGGCAGGCACTGGCCGGGACGGGCGCGGCGGCGCTGCTGCCCACGACCCTGGCGCTGATCAGCCACGCCGTGCCGAACCCGCACGAGCGCGCCAAGTTCGTCGGCCTGTGGGCCGCCGCCCTGTCGCTGGCGCTGGCCGTCGGCCCTCTGATGGCCGGGGTGATCCTGCAGCACGCCGCCTGGCACTGGATCTACGTGCCCGCCATACCCGTGGCCCTGCTGACGATGGCCGCCGCCGTGCCGCTGGTCGCCGACTCGCGCGCCCCCGGCTCACGCAAGCTCGACTGGCCGGGCCAGCTCACCGCCGCGCTCACCATCACCTCGCTCGTCTACGGCGTCATCGAGGGCGGGGCGCAGTCCTTCACCGAGCCCCGGGTCGTGGTGGCGCTCGCCCTCGCCGCCGTCGGTGCCGTCGCCTTCGTCGTGGCCGAACGCCGCAGCGCCAGCCCCATGCTGGACCTCACGCTGTTCCGCAGCCCCGCGTTCAGCGCGACCACGCTGATCGCGATGATCAGCTTCCTGGGCCTGATCGGCTTCTTCTTCGTCCTCAGCCTCTACTTCGGCATGGTGCAGCGGCTCGACACCCTCGACGCGGCGTACCGCATGCTCATGGTGACGGCGGTGAGCCTGCTCGTCGGAGTCGTCGTCGGGCCGCTGATGCGGCACATCCCGGCCCGTGCCCTGATCACCACCGGTCTGCTCGCCACCACGGGCGCCCTGCTGTCCCTGACCGCGCTCGACGCGCACACCGCGTTCGGGCCGCTGGCCTGGCGGCTGGTGCTGCTCGGCCTCGGCATGGGCCTGGTCATCACGCCCATGACCGCCACGGCGGTCGCGTCCGTGCCGCACCACCTGGCCGGGATGGCCGCCGCGGGCAACAACGCCTTCCGGCAGGTCGGCGGCGCCCTCGGCCCGGCCGTCCTGGGCACGCTGCTGACGACCAGGGCCACGGACGCCCTGCCCGGGCACCTCGCCGACGCGGGGGTGGGCGGGGCGACCGCCCACCAGGTCACCGCGGCCGTCGACACCGCCGGGCTGGGCGCCGTCGCCGGGATGAACCTGGGCGCCGACACCGGCCGCGCGCTGGGCGCCCTGTCCGAGTCCTTCCTCGACGGCCTCCGGCTCTGCCTGCTCGTCGCCGCGTCCCTGGCCCTGCTCGCCGCGCTGGTCGGGGCGGTGCTGCTGCGCAAGCCGAAGCCGAAGGAGACACCCGGGCCTGAGGTCGCGGGGCCGGGGGGCGCCGCCGAGCTTGCTGCCGTGGGGTCGGCTGCCGTGCCTGCCGTCGGGGGGTCGGCTGCCGGGTCTGTGGCCGTGGGGTCTGCTGACGGTCATGCCGTCGCGGGGCTGGCTGCTGAGCTTGCTGCTACGGGGTCGGCTGCCGGTTCTGCTGCCGCCGCGCCTGCCGTCGGGGCGTCGGCTGCCGGGTCTGTGGCCGTGGGGTCTGCTGACGGTCATGCCGTCGCGGGGCCGGCTGCTGAGCTTGCTGCTGCGGGGTCGGCTGCCGGTTCTGCTGCCGTCGCGCCTGCCGTCGGGGCATCCGCTGCCGGGCCTGTTGCCGCGGGGTCCGCCGCCGAATCCGTTGCCGCCGGGTCCGCCGCCGACTCGGCTGCCGTGGGGTCCGTCGCCGAGCCTGCCGCCGCGCGTGGCCCGGCCGTCGTCGGTCGGGTGAGTGACGCCGCCGGGCGGGCCATGGCGGGTGCCACGATCACGCTGATCTCCGTGGCCGGGCGGCAGGTCGGCCGGGCCGTGGCGCACGACGCGGGCCGGTACCGGCTGGCCGCGCCCGCGGCGGGCACCTACCTCCTGATCGCGGCGGCGGACGGCCATCAGCCCCAGGCGTCGACGCTCACGCTCGGCGAGGAGTCCCTGCCCCACGACGTGGTCCTGGCCGGCGGCAGCGGCCTGAGCGGGACGGTGGCCACGGCCGAGGACCGGCTGCCGGTGGCCGGCGCGACGGTCGTGGTGACGGACGCGCGCGGAGACGTCGCCGCCACCGGCACCACCGACGCCTCCGGCACGTTCGGCTTCGGCACCCTGCCCGACGGCGACCTCACGATCGCCGTCAACGCCGCCGGGTACCGGCCCGCCGCGCTCCCCGTCCAGCTGCCCGGCACCCCGGTCACCGGTCTGGAGGTGCTGCTGCGCCCCGGGGCGCGCGTGCAGGGCGTCGTACGGTCGGGGGCCGGCCGCGACCCGGTCGCCGACGCGCGGGTCACCCTCGTCGACGCCGCCGGGAACGTCGTGGGCACCGCCATCACCGGCACGGACGGCGCCTACGCGTTCACCGACCTGGACGCGGGGGACTACTCCCTGATCGCCAGCGGCTACGCGCCCGTCGCCACGACGGTCACCGTGGACGGGCGCGCCCCGAGCGACGTCCATCCGCGACTGGCCCACCAGGACGCGTGAGCCGGCCCGCCCCCGCTACAGCCGCTGAATGATGGTGCCGGTGGCCAGCCCGCCACCGGCGCACATCGTGATCAGGGCGAACTCCTTGTCCGCGCGCTCCAGTTCGTGCAGGGCCGTCGTGATGAGCCGGGCCCCGGTGGCCCCCACCGGGTGCCCGAGCGCGATCGCCCCGCCGTTGACGTTCACCTTGTCCAGGTCCTGCTGGAAGACCCGCGCCCAGCTCAGGACGACGGACGCGAACGCCTCGTTGATCTCGACGAGGTCGATGTCCCCCAGGGACATCCCGGCCTTGCCCAGCACGGCCCTGGTCGCGTCGATCGGGCCGTCCAGGTGGAAGTGGGGGTCGGAGCCCACGAGCGCCTGAGCCACGATCCGGGCCCGGGGTCGCAGCTTCAGCGCCCGGGCCATCCGCTTCGACGCCCACATGATCGCCGCGGCCCCGTCGGATATCTGGGACGAGTTGCCGGCCGTGTGCACCGCCGTCGGCATGATCGGCTTCAGGGAGGCGAGCGCCTCCGCGGACGTGTCGCGCAGGCCCTCGTCCTTGTCGACCAGGCGCCACATGCCCTGCCCGGCGTGCTGCTCCTCCTCGGTCGTCGGCACCTGGACCGCGAACGTCTCCCGTTTGAACCGTTCCTCCGCCCAGGCGTGCGCGGCCCGCTCCTGGGAGGCGAGGCCCAGCGCGTCGACGTCCTCCCGGGTCAGTCCGCGGTGCCGGGCGATGCGCTCGGCCGCCTCGAACTGGTTCGGCAGGTCCACGTTCCACTCGTCGGGGAACGGCTTCCCGGGACCGTGCTTCGAACCCGATCCCAGCGGCACCCGCGACATCGACTCCACCCCGCACGAGATGCCGACGTCGATCACGCCCGTGGCGACCATGTTGGCCACCAGGTGCGAGGCCTGCTGGGAGGACCCGCACTGCGCGTCGACCGTCGTCGCGGCCGTCTCGTAGGGCAGCCCCATGGTCAGCCAGGCCGTGCGCGCGGGGTTCATGGACTGCTCGCCCGCGTGCGTGACCGTGCCGCCGACGATCTGCTCGACGCAGTCGGCCGGGATGCCGGTGCGGCCCAGCAGCTCGCGGTAGGTCTCGCCCAGGAGGTAGGCGGGGTGCAGGTGGGCGAGCGCGCCGCCGCGCTTGCCGATGGGGGTGCGTACGGCTTCGACGATCACGGGTTCGGCAGCCATGGGTGCGGGTCCTCTCCGGGAGGCTCAGCGGAACTAGTACGCGTTCTAGTTCTGTCAGCAGTGTGCTGACGGCCGCTCGATGACCGCAAGGGTCGTGCGGGCAATTGGAGGGCCCATGCCTCTTGCTACTTGTAGAACCCGTTACTACCGTCACCGCAACTCCGCACAGCTGATGGGCCGTCAGAATCAGAGTCGGTACGAGTGGTGGGAGCCGCCCATGCCCTGTCCCGCGCTGCCCGACGGGTTCGACTTCACCGACCCGGACCTGCTGCACCACCGCGTGCCCCTGCCGGAGTTCGCCGAGCTGCGCCGCGCCGAACCGGTCTGCTGGGTGCCGCAGCCGGCCGGTCTCGCCGGCTTCGACGACGCGGGCTACTGGGCCGTCACCCGGCACGCCGACGTCAAACACGTCTCCACGCACCCGGAGTTGTTCTCGTCGTACCTCAACACGGCGATCATCCGCTTCAACGAGCACATCCGGCGCGACGCCATCGACGCGCAGCGGCTGATCCTGCTGAACATGGACCCGCCGGAGCACACCCGGGTCCGGCAGATCGTGCAGCGCGGGTTCACACCCCGGGCGATCCGCGCGCTGGAGGGGCGGCTGCGGGCCCGCGCCCACGCCATCGTCGAGCACGCCCGCGCCCGCACCGGCCCGTTCGACTTCGTCACCCAGGTCGCCTGCGAACTGCCCCTGCAGGCCATCGCCGAACTGATCGGCGTCCCCCAGGAGGACCGGGACAAGATCTTCGACTGGTCCAACAAGATGATCGCGTACGACGACCCCGAGTACGCCATCACCGAGGAGGTCGGCGCCGAGTCGGCCACCGAGATCATCGCCTACGCGATGAACATGGCCGCCGACCGCAAGCAGTGCCCCGCCCACGACATCGTCACGCAACTGGTCGCGGCGGAGGACGAGGGCAACCTCGGCTCCGACGAGTTCGGCTTCTTCGTGCTGATGCTGGCCGTCGCGGGCAACGAGACCACCCGCAACGCCATCACGCACGGCATGCACGCCTTCCTCACCCACCCCGACCAGTGGGAGCTGTACAAGAGGGAGCGCCCGGCGACGGCGGCGGAGGAGATCGTGCGCTGGGCGACCCCGGTTGCCGCCTTCCAGCGCACCGCCACCCAGGACACCGAACTGGGCGGCAAGCGGATCCGCAAGGGCGACCGCGTCGGCCTCTTCTACGCCTCCGCCAACCACGACCCCGAGGTCTTCGACGACCCGGACAGCTTCGACGTGACCCGCGACCCCAACCCGCACCTCGGTTTCGGCGGGGGCGGCCCCCACTTCTGCCTCGGCAAGTCCCTGGCCGTGCTGGAGATCGACCTCATCTTCAACGCCATCGCCGACGCCATGCCCGGGCTGAAGCTGGCCGGGGACCCGCGGCGGCTGCGGTCGGCGTGGATCAACGGGGTGAAGGAGCTGCCGGTCAGCACGGGCTGAGCCCCGCGGGGCAGGGCGAAGGCGACGGCCCCGGGGATCAGGGGGCCGCCGCCTTCGGTCTGTGGGCGGGACCGGCTCAGTGGCAGTGGTCAGTACCAGTGGTTGGTCTGCCAGAAGTCCCAGGCGCCGCAGGCGCTGCCGTAGCGGTCCTTCATGTAGTCGAGGCCCCACTCGATCTGGGTGGCCGCGTTGGTCTCCCAGTCGGAGCCGGCCGAGGCCATCTTGGAGCCCGGCAGGGCCTGGACTAGGCCGTAGGCGCCGCTGGAGGAGTTCCGCGCGTTCACGTCCCAGTGGCTCTCCTGCTCCACGATCTTCGAGAAGCACTGGTACTGGGCGTCGTCGCCGATCATCTTCTTCGCCACCGCCTGCGCCGAGGAGGCCTCCGTCGGCGCGGCCTGCGCGGGACCGGCGGCGATCAGGGTGCCGCAGGTGGCCGCGGTCAGAGCGGCGGCGGCGAGGGCCTTCTTCGGGGTGGCGGCGCGGCGGAGAACGGAAGCGGCGGGCACAGGCGACCTTTCGTCGGTGGGTGGGGCGGTCGTCCAGAGAAACAGGCCCGCCGGATGCCCGCAATGAACCCTTTTACTAGGTATGGCCGCACCTGTGCCCAGGCTCCGCCCCCATGACCGGGGCCGCTCCCTACGGCCCCGCTTCGTACGTGACGGGGCTCATGTGGGGGGCTTCACTCGCGCGACCCCGATCGGGCGTGTCGAACGTGACCGGCGTCTCGAAGGCCGCCCGGCGCGTGGCCCGGCGCAGCGCCCGCAGGACCGCCGGCCCGAGGGTGAGGGTCAGGACGACCGTGACGACCGCCCGGCCCAGGTCCCAGCCGAGCGAGGTGGCCAGGCAGTACGCGAGGAAACGGGCCAGGTTCGTGGCGACCGGCGCGTGCGGGTCGAAGGCGACGTTCGAGGCGAGGGCGCTCATGAAGGGCCAGCCGGCCAGGTTCATGATCGTGCCGTAGGCGAAGGCGGCGAGGAAGCCGTAGGCCGCGAGCAGCGCGAGCTCCGCCCGGCCGCGCAGCCGGTCCGGGCCGGGCAGCAGGCCCGCGCCCATCGCGAACCAGCCCATCGCCAGCATCTGGAACGGCAGCCACGGCCCGACCCCGCCCGTGAGCAGCGCGGACGCGAACATCGTCACCGAGCCCAGGACGAATCCGAAGCCGGGGCCGAGGACCCGGCCGCTCAGCACCATCAGGAAGAACATCGGCTCGATACCGGCGGTACCGGCGCCGATCGGCCGCAGGGCGGCTCCCGTGGCGGCCAGCACGCCGAGCATCGCGACCGCCTTCGGGCCCAGCCCGGACTCCGAGATCGCTGCGGCCACGACCGCCACGAGCAGCACCAGCAGACCCGCGAAGAGCCACGGAGCGTCCTGCGCGTGCGCGCTGAGCCGCGAGGTGGGCGGCGCGAGGAAGGGCCAGCCGAAGCCGGCGACCCCGACCGCGCTGACCAGGGCCAGGGCGGCGAGGGAGCGGGGGCCGAGCCGGACGGCCCGCGCCTGCCGTTGCGTGCTCATGAGGCGGCCTCGGGAGGGAGGGCGGCGCGGACCTGGGAGACCGTGAGCCACTGCTGCGGGGCCAGGATCTTGGTGACCTGCGGGGCGAAGGACGGGGAGGAGACCACGACGTCCGCCGTCGGCCCGTCGGCGATCACCTCGCCGTCGGCGAGCAGGACCACCCGGTGCGCGATCTCGGCCGCCAGCTCCACGTCGTGCGTGGCCAGCACGATGGCGTGCCCCTCGGCGGCCAGGCCGCGCAGCACCGCGACCAGGCGGGCCTTCGCCGCGTAGTCCAGGCCCCGGGTCGGCTCGTCCAGCAGGAGCAGCGGGGGCCGGGCCGTCAGCACGACGGCCAGGGCCAGCGCGAGCCGCTGCCCCTCCGAGAGGTCCCGGGGGTGGGTGTCGTCGGTGACGCCCGGGAGCAGCTCCGTGACCAGGGCCCGGCAGGTGCCGGGGGACGCGCCCGCGTCCTTGTCGGCCGCCGCGCACTCGGCGGCGACGGTGTCGGCGTAGAGCAGGTCGCGGGGTTCCTGCGGGACCAGGCCGACCTTGCGGACGAGGTCCCTCGGGGCGGTGCGGTGGGGGACGGCTTCGCCGAGGCGGACGGTTCCCGAGCTGGGCTTCACGAGACCCACCAGGGAGTTCAGCAGGGTGGACTTTCCGGCGCCGTTGCGGCCCATCAGGGCGACGGTCTCGCCGGGGGTGATGGTGAGGTCGATGGTGCGGAGGGCCTGGATGCGGGCGCGGGTGACCGAGAGGGAGTGGAGTGCGCCTACCGGGGTGGGGGGTTCGGAGGGTGCGCGGGTGCGGCGTGTTTGTGGTTGATCGCGCAGTTCCCCGCGCCCCTTGAGGGCGTTTTCCAGCTGTTGCTTCAAATCCCCTGCCCGGCGCCTCGCGTCGCGGACCGTCATCGGTAGCGGTGTCCAGCCCGCCAGGCGGCCCAGCGCCACCACCGGCGGGTACACCGGTGACACGGCCATCACCTCGGCCGGAGAGCCCAGTACGGGGGCGGCGCCCGGGCTCGGCAGCAGGACGACCTGGTCGGCGTACTGGATGACGCGTTCCAGGCGGTGTTCGGCCATGAGGACCGTCGTGCCGAGGTCGTGCACGAGGCGCTGGAGGACCGCCAGGACCTCCTCGGCCGCCGCCGGGTCGAGTGCGGAGGTCGGCTCGTCCAGGACGAGGACGCTCGGGTGCGCGGTGAGGACCGAGCCGATCGCGACGCGCTGCTGCTGGCCGCCGGAGAGCGTGGCGATCGGCCGGTCGCGCAGGGCGGCGAGGCCGAGCAGGTCGAGGGTCTCCTCGACGCGGCGGCGCATCACCTCCGGGGCGAGGCCCAGCGACTCCATGCCGTAGGCGAGTTCGTCCTCCACGGTGTCGGTGACGAAGTGGGAGAGCGGGTCCTGGCCGACCGTGCCCACGACGTCGGCGAGTTCGCGGGGTTTGTGGGTGCGCGTGTCGCGGCCGGCGACCGTGACCCGGCCGCGCAGCGTGCCGCCGGTGAAGTGCGGGACGAGACCGCTGACCGCGCCCAGGACCGTCGACTTGCCGACCCCGGACGGGCCCGCGAGGAGGACGAGTTCGCCCTCGGGGACCTCGAAGTCGACGCCCCGGACGGTCGGTTCGGCGGCACCGTCGTACGTCACGGAGACATCCTGGAAGCGGATCACGACGGCTCCTTGGGGTCGGGGGCGACGAACGCGGGCAGCAGGCCGAGGAGTACGGCCGCGGCCGGCCAGAGGGGGAGAGCGGGGGCGACCAGCGGGACCACGCCCGGGTGCAGGGCGGCGGGATCGCGGACGGAGGCGAGGGTGAGCAGGGCCGCGACCGTCACGCCCGAGGCGACGACCAGCCAGGCGCGCAGGTCCCAGCGGTCCGGGCGGTAGCGGGTGCGCAGCGAGCGGCGGCCGCCGAGCTTGAGGCCCGCGAGGGCGGCGGTGACACCGACCAGCAGCACGGGCACGCCGTAGCTGCCGCCCTCGGCCGTGAGGAGCCCGTACGTTCCCGCGCATACGCCGAGCAGGCCGCCGAGGGTGAGCGCGGCGGTGGTCCGGCGCACCGCGGCGGGCACCTGGGCCGTGCGGCCGTATCCGCGGGCGTCCATCGCGGCGGCGAGGGAGACCGAGCGCTCCAAGGCGCCCTCCAGAACCGGCAGTCCCACCTGCAGCAGGCCCCGGACGCCCTTGTCGGGACGGCCGCGCAGGCGGCGGGCGGCGCGCAGCCGCTGGACGTCGGCGATGAGGTGCGGCGCGAAGGTGAGGGCCACGACCACCGCGACGCCCGTCTCGTAGAGCGCGCCCGGGAGGGACTTGAGCAGGCGGGAGGGGTTCGCGAGGGCGTTCGCGGCGCCGACGCAGATGAGCAGCGTGGCCAGTTTCAGGCCGTCGTAGAGGGCGAAGGTCAGGGCCTCCGCGGTGACCTCGCCGCCGAGGCGGATGCCCTGCGCCCAGGCGGGCAGGGCGGCTTCGGGGAGGGTGAACAGGATGCGCGTGCCCGGGATGGGGGAGCCGAGGAGTGTCGCGAAGAGCAGACGGATCAGCAGCACGGCGAGGGCGAGTTTGACGAAGGCGCCGTAGGAGCGGGACCAGGGGGTGTCGGGGCGGCGGGTGGCCACGACGTACGCGGAGACGGCGACGAGGAGGGCGAGGAGGAGGGGGTTGGTGGTGCGGGTGGCCGCGGTGCCGAGGCAGAGGGCCCACAGCCACCAGGCGCCGGGGTGGAGCGACCTACCCACGCCGGCGTACCTGCCAGAGCGCCGCTCCGCCCAGCAGCACCACCACCGCGATGCCCGCCACCAGACCGAGGGACGGGCCGTCGTCCGGCCGGTCGGCCTGCTCCGCCGTCGGGTTCCGCTTCTTCGCCACCGGCTCGCCGCAGCCCTGCTCGGGGTAGCCCGAGATCGCGCACAGCAGGGCGTTCGTGTCGTAGCGCAGCGGCTTGGCCACCGCGGCCAGGGCCTGTGCCGTGGTCGCGTCGGGGGAGACCCGGGCGCAGGCCCTTCGCGCGGAGGGCGGGGTCTCGCCCTCGGGGGCGTCCGCGGGGGTGCCGAAGTCGAGGAGCAGGGCGACGCGCTTGCTGCCGTCCCGGGCGGGCGTCCCCGCGCAGATCGACGCGAAGTCGGCCCGGCCGCGCGGCCGGGCCGCGTCCGAGGAGTCCTCGCTCACCGCGAACCGGAAGCCCTGGACGTCACCGTCCGACGGGCGGGTCGTGGACGGGCCCTGGGTGGCGTAGACCCAGCGGTCGCCGTCGCGCTCCCAGAACGACCAGTACCGGTAACCGGCGGCCTGGGCCGCCTGACCCGCTCCCGCGACGAGCAGCAGCGAGGCCAGCAGGAGGAGAACGGCCCGGCGGATCACGGCTGCTGCTTCCGGCGGCCGGTGAACAGGAACCCGATGCCGATCCCGGCGACGAGGCAGACGCCGACGTACCACCAGACGCCGAACACGGAGTTCGACTCCGAGTCCTTCCCGCCCTTGTCGGCGGCGGCGTTCGTCGGCTCGGCGGACTGCGGGGCCGGGCCCGTCGCGTTCAGCTGCTTCACCAGGTCCGCGCCGCCGAAGTCGCGCGGGTCCGTGCCCGTCGCGTGCGCGGCGAAGACGAGCTGGGCGTAGGCGGCGGGACCGTTCTGGGCGGCCCAGGTCGCGGCGTTCTCCTCCAGCCAGCGCAGGGACTTCTCCGCCTGCCCGGTGTCGCCGCGAGCGGCGAGCGCGACGACCGCGTCGGCCGTGTTGCCGTAGTCGGGCTGGGGCTCGGCACCGGCCAGGGCGGACATCAGGTGGTCGTCGTCCTTGCCGAGGGCGGACGTGAGGTACGCGGCCCCGTTCGCCGCCGCCTGCTCCGGCGTACGCGGCTGTGCGCAGGCCGCGTCGGACTTCTCGCCCGGCTTCACCACCATGCCCTTGCCCAGCGCGCCCAGCACCCCCGCCGCCGTGGCGTCCGCGTTGGCGGTCAGCTTCCCCTTCTTGTCCGGCTGGAACGCGAACGCGCCGTCGCCGTCCCCGCCGCACGGCAGCGCGAGCTTCAGCAGCGCGTCGTAGGGCGACTTGCCGCCCTTCTCGACCTGGTCCGGCTTCTCGCCCACGGCCGTGAGCGCGCCGATGACGACCGACGTCGAGTTGGTGTCGCTGGCACCGCCCGCCGAGTAACCCCAGCCGCCGTCCCCGTTCTGGACGGACTTCAGCCAGCCGACGGCCTTGGCCGTGACGTCGTCGTGGCCACCGAGCGCGGCCAGCGCCTGCACGGCGGCGGACGTCGCGTTGGTGTCGAGCATCGTCCTGGCGTCGCACGCCGTCGTCGGGTCGGGGCGGTACGCGGCGAATCCGCCGTCCGCGCACTGCTGCCGCACCAGCCACTCCACCGACTTCGCCGCCGGCTTCACCCCGACCGTGTCCTGCGCGAGCAGCGCGAGCGACTGGCGCCAGACGCCGTCGTACTTCGGGTCCTTGTCGCCGTACAGGGCGGAGGGGAACGCCTGGGACGGCGAGGGGGACGGGGCGGCGGTGGCCGGCGCGGCGGCGCCGATCACGGCGACGGCGGCCAGGACCGCGGCGCTGCGGCGGACGTTCATGATCGGCGGGTGCCTCTCCCTGTGGGGGAGCCGGGCAGCACGGGACACCCCGGCGGCTCGGCTCCGTATACCTCGACGGTGCCGTGCACCGGCGGGCTGCCGGGCACGTGAGCCGGTCACGAACCGTACGGGGCGATCCGGCTCACCGCCGTGGGCGGCGGTTCACGATAGGGGTCTCCCCTGTTCGAGCGAAGTCGAGAACTTGGGGAAGGGGCAGCGCCGGAATTGCACCGGCTTCCCCCCGTACGGTGTGATGACGACCCGCTTACTGTACCCGCACGTAGGAAGCGGCCCGAGGGCCCCGGGCGGGCCGCCCGGAGCCGGGTAGCGTCGTCCCATGCCGACCCCACCGCCCGGCAGGCTGCTCGGCTCGGGCCGCCGCGCCGACGTCTACGAGATCGACGAGGCGTGGGTGCTGCGCCGCGAGCGGGAGGGTGGTGGTGACGCGGCGGCCGAGGGCGCCGTGATGGCGCATGTGCACGCCCACGGCTACCCGGTCCCCCGGGTCCGCCCGTCCGGTTCGCGCACCGACCTGGTGATGGAGCGGCTCTCCGGCCCGACCATGCTCCAGGCGTACCTCGCGGGCACCCTGGACGTGACGGAGGCGGGCTCGACCCTCGCCCGGCTGCTGCGCGAGCTGCACGCCGTCCCCGCGCTGCGCTCCACCGACCCGGCCGTCCGTGTCCTCCACCTGGACCTCCACCCGGAGAACGTGATCCTCACGCCCGACGGCCCCCGCGTCATCGACTGGTCCGACGCGGCGGAGGGCGACCCGGGCCTGGACTGGGCGGCGTCCGCGGTGATCCTCGCGCAGGCCGCCGTCGCCGGGGACGCGCTCTCCGCGCCCGCCCGCGCCATGCTGACCGCCCTGCTGGCCGACCCGTCCCCGCTCACCCGGCCGGCCCTCGACGAAGCCCTGCGCCGCCGTGCCGCCAACCCCACCATGGACGAGAGGGAAGTCGAACTGCTGGGAACCGCCGGGGAGTTGATCCTCTCCACAGCGCGGACAAGCTAACGTTGGCCTTCCCGACCACACGCAGGAGCGTCCATGACCGACCAGGCGGAGAACCCCGGGCAGGAGCCCTTCCCCAAGATCGACACCTCGGTGCCGCACTCGGCCCGGATCTGGAACTACTGGCTGGGCGGGAAGGACAACTACGAGGTCGACCGGGTGGCCGGTGACGCCTTCCGCGAGATCTTCCCCGGCATCGAGACCGGCGCCCGCGCCGCCCGCTACTTCCTCGCCCGCGCCGTCCGCCACCTGGCCGCCGAGGAGGGCATCCGCCAGTTCCTGGACATCGGCACCGGCCTGCCCAACGTGGACAACACCCACCAGATCGCCCAGCGCGTGGCCCCGGAGAGCCGGATCGTCTACGTCGACAACGACCCGCTGGTGCTGGCCCACGCCCGCGCACTGCTCACCAGCACCCCTCAGGGCGTCACCAACTACGTCGACGCCGATCTGCGCGAGCCGAGCACGATCATCCGGGAAGCCGGCAAGACGCTGGACTTCGACCGGCCCGTCGCCCTCATGCTGATGGGCATCCTCGGCCACATCGAGGACCACGACGAGGCGCGCTCCATCGTGCGGGAGCTGGTGGACGCCCTGCCCTCCGGCAGCTACCTCGTGCAGTACGACTCCACCGACACCAGCGAGGACTACGTCAGGGCCATCCGGCAGTACAACGAGGGCGGTTCGATCCCGTACATCCTGCGCAGCCCCGAGCAGATCGCGCGCTACTTCGACGGTCTGGAGCTGCTCGAACCGGGTGTGACGTCGTGCTCCCGCTGGCGGCCCGACGCGGAGGCGCTGGGCCTGCCCGCGGAGGTGCACCAGTACGGCGGTGTCGCCCGCAAGGGCTGAGCAGTCAGGTCCCGTCGTCAGGTCTGGCCGTCAGGTCTCCTGGAGGAGGCGGTGCAGGATGGTCGGAGTCTCGTCCGGTGACTCGGCTTCGACCACCAGCCGGTTCATGGCGTCCCAGTAGCGCTCGATCTCGGCAGGCCGGTCGGGGTAGAGGGCGGTGGTGAGCTTCTCGAGGTAGACCACGTCCGGCAACTGCCCGCCCGGCAGCCGCAGGATGGTGACCGGGCCGCCCTCCGCGGCGTGCCCGCCGGCGTGGAACGGCAGGATCTGCACCGTGACCTGCGGCAGCCGGCACATCTCGATGAGATGCCGGAGCTGGGCGCGCATCACCCGGATGCCGCCGACCGGGCGGCGCAGCGCCGCCTCGTCCAGCACCGCCCAGAGCTGGGTCGCCGGCTGCCGGTGCAGGATCCGCTGCCGGGTCATCCGCAGCGCGAGACGGCGGTCGATCTCCTCGGCGCCGGCGTCCGGGTGGGCCAGCCGGATGGCGGCGCGCGCGTAGTCGGCGGTCTGCAGCAGCCCGGGAACGCGCTGGACCTGGTAGCAGCGGATGAGGCTCGCCGCCTGTTCCGCCCCGAGGTAGCTCTGCATCCAGGTGGGCACCACGTCGCTGTAGTACCGCCACCAGGCGGGGGTGTTGGCCTGCTCGGCCAGTGCCAGCAGCGTGGCGCGTTCGGCCTCGTCCGTGACGCCGTAGAGCGTCAGCAGGTCGGCGACGTCCCGCAGTTTGAAGCCGTGGCGCCCGGCCTCCAGTCGGCTGATCTTGGAGGAGGAGGCGCGGATGACGTGCCCCGCGTCCGCGCGGGAGATGCCCCGCTCCTGCCGCAGCCCGCGCAGCCGTGCGCCCAGCGCCAGCCGCGGCACCATGGGTCCCGCCGACCGGCCGTCCAGGGCTCCGCTGCCGGTCGATGGATGTGCGGCCTTGTCGGTGCCCATGGGTATGTCTCCCGGTGCGAGCGGTGCGTCCGACCATCCTAGAGGGCGCCGGTCGACGTCAAGGGCCTTGTGCCGCAGGCAAGTTCACCTGTGCTACCGCCTCACCGCACCGCCACGTACGTGACCGGCTCGCTCCCCGGCACCGCCTCCGCCCGGCCCAGCTTCACCAGGCGGCGCAGATGGGCCTCGGCCTCCGAGACGGCGATGTTCCGCGAGCCGTAGGGGATCTGGTCCCAGGGACGGTTCCACTCCATGCGCTCGGCGAGCTGCCAGGGCGTGAGCGGCTCGGCGAGGAGGGCCAGCAGGGCGCTGAGGCGGTCCTCGTGGTGGGTGAGCAGCTCGCGCACACGGGCGGCCGCGTCGGGGAACGGGTGCTGGTGGGCCGGGAGCACCTCGGCCGGGGCGAGACGGCCCACGCGTTCCAGGGAGTCCAGGTAGTCGCCCAGGGGGTCGGTCACCGTGGTGTCGTCCGGGTCCTCGTACAGGCCGATGTGCGGGGTGATCCCGGGCAGCAGGTGGTCGCCGGAGAACAGGCGGCCGTGGCCCGGGAGGCGGGCCGGGTGGCTCTCCTCCAGGTGGAGGCAGACGTGGCCGGGCGTGTGGCCCGGGGTCCAGATCGCGCGGACGCGGCGGCCGGGCAGGTCGAGGAGTTCGCCCGGGGCGATGTCCCGGTCCGGCAGGGCGGGGGAGAGGCCGGGCAGGGCGCGGGGCCGGGCCGCGCGCAGCGGGGCGATGTGCTCCTCGGGCGCACCGGCGGCGGTGAGCTTGGCCACCATGTACGAGAACCAGCGCTCGGGACGGGCTTCCCTGGTCCGCCGTACGACCGCGGTGTCCGCCGCGTGCATCGCGATCCAGGCGCCCGAGGCCTCCCGGACCCGGCCGGACAGGCCGTGGTGGTCCGGGTGGTGGTGGGTGACGACCACGCCGTGGATCTCGGTGACCGAGGTGCCGCAGGCCGTGAGGCCCTCCGTGAGGGTGTCCCAGGACTCGGGGTCGTCCCAGCCGGTGTCGATGAGCACCGGGCCGCGGTCGGTGTCGACGACGTACACCAGCGTGTGGCCGAGGGGGTTGTCCGGGATGGGGACCCGGAGGGAGCGGACGCCGCCGCGGTGGTCGGTCACCTGTGTCATGGGCTCCCCTGTCCGCCGGCTCCCGTCACTATAACTAGAACCGGTTCCAATGGGAGTCGTCCCGTGCCGCCCGGTCCGTGGACTCCTCGGGGCGGGGCTGGTATCAGTGGCATATCTGATGGATCGTCAGAGATGCGCTCCGGGGAGGCAGTCGGCCATGACCGAGCTCGTGGAACACGGACAGCTGTTCATCGGCGGGGAGTTGACCGACCCCCAGGGCCGGGACGTCATCGAGGTGGTCTCGCCGCACACGGAGGAGGTCATCGGGCGCGTCCCGCACGCCTCCCGGGCGGACGTGGACCGGGCCGTGGCGGTGGCCCGCCGGGCCTTCGACGAGGGGCCCTGGCCGCGCATGAGCCTCGACGAGCGGATCGAGGTCGTGGGCCGGATCAAGGACGGCATCACCGCCCGCCACGACGAGATCGCCCGCGTGATCTCCTCCCAGAACGGCTCGCCGTACTCCTGGAGCGTCCTCGCCCAGGCGCTCGGCGCGGTGATGGTGTGGGACTCGGCGATCACCGTCGCGCGGAACTTCACCTACGAGGAGCGGCGCGAGGGCGTGCTCGGCAGGATCCTCGTGCGGCGCGAGCCGGTCGGGGTCGTCGCGGCCGTCGTCCCCTGGAACGTCCCGCAGTTCACCGCCGCCGCCAAACTCGCTCCGGCCCTGCTCGCCGGCTGCACGGTCGTGCTCAAGCCCTCGCCCGAATCGCCGCTCGACGCGTACCTGCTCGGCGAGATCACCCGCGAGGCCGGGCTGCCGGAGGGCGTGCTGTCGATCCTGCCCGCCGACCGGGAGGTCAGCGAGTACCTGGTCGGGCACCCCGGGATCGACAAGGTGTCCTTCACCGGGTCCGTCGCCGCCGGCAAGCGCGTGATGGAGGTCGCGGCCCGCAACCTCACGCGCGTGACGCTCGAACTGGGCGGCAAGTCCGCGGCCGTCGTCCTGCCCGACGCGGACGTCGAGACGGCCGTGGCGGGCATCGCCCCCGCGGCCTGGATGAACAACGGCCAGGCCTGCGTCGCCCAGACCCGCATCCTCCTGCCCCGCTCCCGCTACGACGAGTTCGCCGACGCCCTCGCCGCGGCGGCGGGCGCCCTGACGGTCGGCGACCCGCTGGACCCGGCGACGCAGGTGGGCCCGCTGGTGGCCCGGCGGCAGCAGCAGCGCAACCTGGACTACATCCGCATCGGGCAGGAGGAGGGCGCCAAGATCCTCACCGGTGGCGGACGCCCGGCCGGCCTGGACCACGGCTGGTACGTCGAGCCGACCCTCTTCGGCGACGTCGACAACTCCATGCGCATCGCCCGCGAGGAGATTTTCGGCCCCGTCATCTGCCTGCTGCCCTACGACGACGAGTCCGACGCCGTGAAGATCGCCAACGACTCCGACTACGGGCTGAGCGGCAGCGTGTGGACGGCGGACGTCGAGCACGGCATCGACATCGCGCGGCGGGTCCGCACCGGCACCTACTCCGTCAACACCTTCAGCCTGGACATGCTCGGCCCCTTCGGCGGCTACAAGAACTCGGGCCTGGGGCGGGAGTTCGGCCCCGAAGGGTACGGCGAGTACCTGGAGCACAAGATGATCCACCTGCCGGCGGACGCGTGACGATGGGCGACCACTGGCACGTCGAGGTCGACCGCTCCCTGTGCATCGGCTCCGCCCAGTGCGTCCACCACGCACCGGACGCCTTCCGCCTGGACACCGCCCGCCAGTCCCATCCGCTCGCCCCGGACACGGACGCGAACGAGCGGGTGCTGGAGGCGGCGGAGAGCTGCCCGGTGGAGGCGATCGTGATCACACTCGGGGACGGCGGGGAGGCGGTGTTCCCTCCGGAGGAGTAACCGCCCGGCACCCGGGCCCGGCCGACCGCTGTCCGGCACACGGGCCTGGCCGGCCGCTGTACGGCACCCGGGCTCGGTGCCCGCTGTCCGGGGCAGCGCCCCGCTGGCTCGTGGGGGTGCTGGTGCCGGCCGCCCGGGGCATCGCCTCACTGGCTCGTGGGGGTGCTGGTGCTCGCGGCCCGGGCATCGCCCCACTGGGCTCCCGGGCCTGTTGCCTGCCGCCCGGGGCGTAGCGCTGCTGGGTCGTGGGGTCGGGTGCTTGCCGTCCGGGGCGTGGCCCTGCGACTCACGGGGCCCGGCGCCCGCCGCCCGGGGCGCCGCCCCACCGCCTCGCCGGGCCGTCAGGCGCCGGGTGCGCGGTAGTCCACCCGTTGTCGGACGGCCTCGTCGATCTCCTCGGCCGACAGCAGCACGACCGTGCTCGTGCGGACTCCGCCGGCCGCCGAGACGACCATGCCCAGGGCCGCGGCGGAGGTGTTGCCCGGCAGCTCCGCCGTGACGTAGACGTCGTCGTCGCCGAAGGCCCAGTACATCGTCTCCACCCGGCCCCCAGGCCGTCGACCATGCGCCCGACGACCTCGCGCCGCGCGCTCGCGCCTTCCTTGAGCAGACCCTTGAGCCCGTCCGGGGTCAGCTTCACCTTGAAGAGGTACTTCGGCATCGGGGCCACCTTTCACTTCCGCCCGAGGAGTCGCTTCGACTCCCTCATGTTCCTTCCGTTGCGGGCTGTCGTCGCGGCGAGAAAGCGAACAAGGAGGCTATATGGGTCATCAGGGAGATTCAGTAAAAAATTCCGCCCAGGGTCTTCTCTCCGCGGACAGAAGTCCTAACCTGGAAACAGGCCTACGGGACGAGTGAGGGAGTCCGACCGGAGTAGCCGACGTTGGCCGGAAGCCTCGGCTTCCGCTGATGCCGACTGCGACGGTAGGGCTGAGAGGCCGGAAGGTCGCACGGCCGCAAGGCCGGTGACCGGAAGGCGACCCCCAACACCTGATCCGGACCATGCCGGCGAAGGGAACCCGTCTCGTAGGTCCCTTGCGTGCGTCCGGGGGTTGTTTCCGTGCGTCCCCGGGTCACTTCCGCGCGTCGGGGGCCGTCAGGTCGATCAGTCGGCACACCGTCTCGATGTCGATCTTCACCTGGGCGATCGAGGCCCGGCCCGAGAGCCAGGTGATCAGCGCCGAGTGCCAGGTGTGCTCGATGACCCGGACCGCCGACAGCTGCTCCGGGGTCGGGTTCTCCTGGCCCATCGCGTCCAGGATGATCGCCGTGGTCTGCCGGGAGACCTGGTCGACCTCCGGACTCACGCTGCGGTCGGCGAAGGTGAGCGCGCGGACCATCGCGTCGGCCAGGTGCGGCTCGCGCTGCAGGGCGCGGAAGGCCCGCATCAGCGTCTCCGCGACCCGCTCGGCCGCCGTCTCGCCCTGCGGGGGCTTCTTCCGCAGCGTGCCGTGCATGTGCTCCAACTGGTCCTGCATCGTGGCGACCAGCAGATGGATCTTGGAGGGGAAGTAGCGGTACAGCGTGCCGAGCGCCACCTGCGAGGACTCCGCGACCTCGCGCATCTGTACGGCGTCGAAACCGCCGCGGCTGGCCAGCTGCGCACTCGCGTGCAGGATGCGGCGACGCCGGGCCTCCTGCCGCTCCGTGAGGGGAGCGGAGGCGGGGGCTGCGGCTCTGGCTTCCACCTTGGCCACCTTGTTCACCTTGGCGTTCACCTTGGCTTCCGCGGGCATGTGACGTCCCGTTCCGTGACCGTCCGTGAGGACGAGTGATCACACAGCATGGCACGGCACCGGCCGTGGCGTGAATCACCTGATCCACTGGTCACAGCGCCCCTACCTGCCGGTAGATTCGGAGCCTCCGAACGATCAAGTCTGAAACTTGTTCTAGATTAGCGTCCCGGCGTAATCTCGCGGGACAGTGCAGGGAGAAGGGGGCCCAGAGTGACCGCTGAGGCCAGGGAGGCCGGGGCCCCGGAGGACCCGGCTGCCGACGGCTTGCGACCGCTCCGCATCGCGCTCCTCACCTATAAAGGGAACCCGTTCTGCGGCGGACAGGGCGTCTACGTCCGGCACCTCTCCCGCGAACTGGCCCGCCTCGGCCACCGCGTCGAGGTCATCGGCGCCCAGCCCTACCCCGTCCTCGACGAGGGCTACGACGGACTGAGCCTGACCGAGCTGCCCAGCCTCGACCTGTACCGCCAGCCGGATCCTTTCCGCACACCGGGGCGCGACGAGTACCGCGACTGGATCGACGCGCTGGAAGTCGCGACGATGTGGACCGGCGGCTTCCCCGAACCGCTGACCTTCTCGCTGCGCGCCCGCCGCCATCTGCGCGCCCGGCGCGGCGAGTTCGACGTCGTGCACGACAACCAGACCCTCGGCTACGGCCTGCTGGGCGACGTCGGCGCGCCCCTGGTGACCACCGTCCACCACCCCATCACCGTCGACCGGCAGCTGGAGCTGGACGCCGCGGACGGCTGGCAGCGGCGCTACTCGGTGCGCCGCTGGTACGCCTTCACGCGCATGCAGAAGCGCGTCGCCCGCCGCCTGCCCTCCGTCCTCACCGTCTCCGGCACCTCCCGCCAGGAGATCGTCGACCACCTCGGCGTCCGCCCGGACCGCATCCACGTGGTCCACATCGGCGCCGACACCGACCTGTTCGCACCGGACCCCTCGGTGCCGGTCGTACCGGGCCGGATCGTGACGACGTCCAGCGCCGACGTGCCGCTGAAGGGCCTGGTCCACCTCGTCGAGGCCCTCGCCAAGGTGCGCACCGAGCACCCCGGCGCCCACCTCGTCGTGGTCGGCAAGCGCCCCGCCGAGGGGCCGGTCGCCCAGGCGATGGAGCGCTACGGCCTCGATGGCGCCGTCGAGTTCGTCAAGGGCATCTCCGACGCCGAACTCGTCGACCTGGTCCGCTCGGCGCAGGTCGCCTGCGTGCCGTCGCTCTACGAGGGCTTCTCCCTGCCGGCCGCCGAGGCCATGGCGACGGGGACGCCGCTGCTCGCCACGACCGGGGGCGCGATCCCCGAGGTCGCCGGGAAGGACGGCGAGACGTGCCTCGCGGTGCCGCCGGGCGACTCCGAGGCACTGGCGGCGGGGCTGGGCCGCCTGCTGGGCGACCCGGAGCTGCGCGCGCGGCTCGGGGCGGCCGGGCGGGAGCGGGTGCTGCGGCACTTCACGTGGGCGAGGGCCGCGGAGGGGACGGTGGCCCGGTACCGCGAGGCCATCGAGCGGGCCGGGGGCGGCGACGGCGTCACGGGCCGTTCGGCGACCTCGACTTCCGGCCGTTCCACGACCTCGACCTCCGGACGTGCCACCGCCCCGACTGCCGGCCGTTCCACGGCGCCGACCTCCGGCCGTCCCGCGGCGAGCACCGAGGGCTCAGCCCCGCCGGCTTCCGGCCGCTCCGCGCAGGCCGGTCCCGGGTCGGCCACGGGTGCTGGTGCGGCGGCCGCGGGTGCCGGGGCGGCGGCCCCGGCCGGTGCCCTGTCCGCCGCCCCCACAGATGTAGAAGGCGTCAACTCCGAAAGCAGGGCCACGTGCTGACCGTCGACTTCTCCCGGTTCCCGCTCGCCCCGGGCGACCGTGTCCTGGACCTCGGCTGCGGTGCCGGCCGGCACGCGTTCGAGTGCTACCGGCGCGGCGCGCAGGTCGTGGCGCTGGACCAGAACACCGACGAGATCCGCGAGGTCGCGAAGTGGTTCGCGGCGATGAAGGAGGCCGGGGAGGCCCCCGAGGGCGCCACCGCCACGGCCATGGAGGGCGACGCCCTCGCGCTGCCCTTCCCCGACGAGTCCTTCGACGTCGTCATCATCTCCGAGGTGATGGAGCACATCCCCGACGACAAGGGCGTCCTCGCCGAGATGGTCCGGGTGCTGAAGCCGGGCGGACGGATCGCCGTCACCGTGCCGCGCTACGGCCCCGAGAAGGTCTGCTGGGCCCTGTCCGACGCCTACCACGAGGTCGAGGGCGGCCACATCCGCATCTACAAGGCCGACGAACTGCTGCGGAAGATCCGCGAAGCCGGCCTGGAGCCCTACGGCACGCATCACGCGCACGCGCTGCACTCGCCCTACTGGTGGCTGAAGTGCGCGTTCGGCGTCGACAACGACAAGGCCCTGCCGGTGCGCGCGTACCACAAGCTGCTCGTCTGGGACATCATGAAGAAGCCGCTGGCCACCCGGGTCGCCGAACAGGCGCTGAACCCGCTGATCGGCAAGAGCTTCGTGGCGTACGCGACCAAGCCGCACCTGCCGCGTCTGACCGACACCGGGGCGGACGCCCAGTGACGACTCCCCGGACGGAACACCTGGTCCTGCCCGGGGTGCTCACCGCCGGGCAGGCCGCCGAAACCGTCGCCGGCATCCTCGCCGTGCAGCGCGAGGACGGCGCCATCCCGTGGTTCCGGGGGCACCACCTCGACCCGTGGGACCACGTCGAGGCGGCGATGGCCCTCGACACGGCCGGCGAGCACGAGGCCGCGGAGCGGGCCTACCGGTGGCTGGCCCGGCATCAGAACGAGGACGGCTCCTGGTACGCGGCCTACACCGACGGGGAGTTCGACGCCGTCACCGACCGCGGCCGGGAGACCAACTTCGTCGCCTACATAGCCGTCGGCGTCTGGCACCACTACCTCTCCACCGGCGACGACACGTTCCTGGACCGGATGTGGCCGACGGTGTACGCGGCGGTGGAGTTCGTGCTCCGCCTGCAGCAGCCGGGCGGGCAGATCGGCTGGCGCCGCGACGACGACGGCACACAGACCGCCGACGCCCTGCTGACGGGGTGCTCCTCCATCCACCACGCGCTGCGGTGCGCGCTGGCGATCGCCGAGCAGCGGGAGGAGCCGCAGCCCGACTGGGAGCTGGCGGCGGGAGCCCTGCGGCACGCCATACGCCACCACCCGGAGCGGTTCCTCGACAAGAACCGTTACTCGATGGACTGGTACTACCCGGTGCTGGGCGGCGCGTTGACGGGCGCCGAGGCCAAGTCCCGTATCGAGGAAGGGTGGGACCGGTTCGTCGTACCCGGGCTGGGCGTGCGGTGCGTGGTGCCCAATCCGTGGGTCACGGGCGGGGAGTCGGCCGAACTCGCCCTGGCGCTGTGGGTGATGGGGGAGTCCGACCGCGCGCTGGAGGTCCTGCAGTCGATCCAGCACCTGCGGGACCCGGAGAGCGGGCTGTACTGGACCGGATACGTCTTCGACGACGACGCGATCTGGCCGCAGGAGCTGACGACGTGGACGGCCGGGTCGCTGCTGCTCGCCGTCGCCGCGCTCGGCGGCCACGAGGCGACCTGCGCGGTGTTCGGCGGCGAGCAGTTGCCCATGGGGCTCGAAGCGGAGTGCTGCGCCTAGGAGCCCGGGGTTTGGCGTCGGGTCGCGGGCGCGGGGCGTCTGCTGCTGATCGCGCAGTTCCCCGCGCCCCTGAAGGACGCGCCTCTTGAGGTGTTCTCAGTGCCGGTGTACGCGATTGGCGATCGCGTGGCCCACGAACAGGTACACCACCGCCGCCAGGCCGTACCCGGCCACGACCCTGGCCCAGGCCTCGTCGAAGGTGAAGAGGTCGTGCGACCAGCCGGCCAGCCAGCGGGCCGCGTCATGGATGAACTGGACGAAGTCGTTCGCCCGGTTCGCGTCCAGCAGGTACATCAGAATCCACAGGCCCAGGATGAGGGCCATGATGTCGGCGACGACCGCGATGATCGTGCCGGCCTGATTCGCGCCGTTGCGATATCGAGGGGACATGCCCTTCGGGTTGCCCTTGAAGTCTGGATGAAACCCGGGGAATCGCTCAGGAGTTCAACTCGGCGAGGACCCGCAGCGTTTCCCGGTCCGGTGCCAGGGCCAGCAGGTCCGTCACCGGGCCCTTGCGCCACAGTTCCAGGCGTTCGGCGATGCGTTCGCGGGGGCCGACCAGGGAGATCTCGTCGGCGAAGGCGTCCGGGACGGCGAGGACGGCCTCCTCGCGGCGGCCGTCCAGGAACAGCCGCTGGATGCGGCGGGCCTCCTCCTCGTAGCCCATGCGCGCCATGAGGTCGGCGTGGAAGTTGCGGGCCGCGTGTCCCATGCCGCCGATGTAGAAGCCGAGCATGGCCTTGACCGGCAGGAGGCCTTCCGCCACGTCGGCGCAGACCCGTACCTGGGCCAGGGGTGCGACGAGGAAGCCCTCGGGGAGTTCCCGCAGGGCCGGGCCGTAGACCTCCGGGCGGGTCGGTGACCAGTACAGCGGCAGCCAGCCGTCGGCGATCCGGGTCGTCTGGGCGACGTTCTTCGGGCCCTCCGCCCCGAGCAGGACCGGCAGGTCCGGGCGCAGGGGGTGGGTGATGGGCTTGAGGGCCTTGCCCAGGCCGGTGGCGTCCGGGCCCCGGTAGGGGTGGGCGTGGAAGCGCCCGGCCGACGCAACCGGTGCCTCGCGGCGGAGCACCTGCCGTACGACGTCGACGTATTCGCGGGTGGCGGTGAGCGGCGAGTCCGGGAACGGGCGGCCGTACCACCCCTCGACCACCTGCGGACCGGAGAGCCCCAGGCCCAGCATCAGACGGCCGCCGGAGAGGTGGTCCAGGGTCAGCGCGTGCATCGCGGTCGTGGTCGGCGGGCGGGCCGCCATCTGCGCGACCGCCGTGCCCAGGCGGATCCGTGAGGTGTGCGCCGCGATCCAGGCCAGCGGGGTGAAGGCGTCCGAGCCCCAGGACTCGGCCGTCCAGACGGAGTCGTAGCCGAGCCGTTCCGCCTCCCGTGCGAGCGGCACGTGGTCGGGGGAGGGGCCGCGGCCCCAGTAGCCGAGCGCGAGACCGAGCCGCATGGCTGCCTCCTGACGGTGTGTCAGCTGACGGGGGCGACGACTGTACGGCAACGGCCCCCCGCCCGGAAGGGCGAGGGGCCGTGCGAGGGGCCGTGGGCTCAGCCGCGCTGGATGCCCGACGTGTCCTGCAGGACACCGCGGCGGCCGTCCTGCGTCTGGGCGACCAGGGCCTGGCCGCGCTGCTCGACGGCCAGGTACCAGGTGCCCGGCGCGAGTTCGGCGATCGGCGTCGGCGAACCGTCCTCCGCGAACAGCGGCCGCGGCACCGGCACCGCGAACCAGAACGGCGAGAAGTCCCCGGCCGGCGGCTGCGGCTGGGCCTGCGCCTGCTGCGGCTGACCACCGTAGGGCTGCCCGGGCTGCGGGTGGCCGTAGCCGCCGGGCTGCTGGGCGCCCGGGTAGCCGTAACCGCCCTGCGGCTGAGCGCCGTAGGGCTGGGGAGCGGCCGGGCGGGGGGCCGGGATGAGGGCGCCCTTGAGGGCGGGGACGAGGGGGGTGGCGAGCGCGGCGGCGGCCATGAGCAGCGTGGCGACGAGGGCGAGGATCAGTCCGGTGCCGGCGCTGGGGCCGTCGGAGGAGCTGCCGACGTTGTCGACGGCGCCGCCCGGGTCGAAGACGTTGCCGAGGGCGCTCCACGCGGCGAAGACCGTGAAGGCGGCGCCGAACTGACCGAGGTCCAGCCCCGCGACCTTGGGCGGCTGGGGCAGGCCCCGGGAGACGACGACGAGCGCGGCCCCGATGATTCCCGCCAGTACGACACCGAGCACCACCGGCCCGCTTCCCCAGAGGCTCGGGAGTTCGATGCTGTCGGGCGCACCATCGATCGAATAGATGTCGAGGAACGACGCGATGAACAGCAACACCGCTGCTCCGATCACCACGCCGTCGCCTCGAGTGAGGGAGCGGATATTCACTTCAGGTCCTTCGTAGGTCGTCTCATCGTCGGTGGAGGCGTCGCTGTCACCCTGTCGCCGTCTGGCCCCTGTGTGAAGCGCGGGGGTGGCCCCTCATCGTAAGGAGGACACTATCGTCCGCCCGATCAGGGTGTCCGCCGGGACCAGCCCGCCGAGAGCTACCCACGCAGGAAACTCACGATTCCCTCAGAGATCCCTTGCGCCGCTTTCTGCCGCCACGCGCCACTGGTCAGCAGCGCCGCGTCCTTGCTATCGCGCATGTTGCCGCACTCGATGAACACCTTGGGAACCGTTGACAGATTGAGACCGCCCAGGTCCTTACGCGTGACGAGGCCGCTGCCGTCGCCGATGTAGTTGGAGGGCGCGCTGCCGGTGACGGCCACGAAGCGGCCCGCGACGCGTTCGCCGAGGTCGCGTGAAGGGCCGACGATCGCACGGGTGTCGGCGGCGCCCGCGTGCACCGCGCCGGGCAGGATGACGTGGAAGCCGCGGTTGCCGGCGCCCGAGCCGTCCGCGTGGACCGAGACCACGGCGTCCGCCTTCGCCGCGTTGCCGATCCGGGCCCGCTCGTCCACGCACGGGCCGTACGGCAGGTCGTCGTCCTGCGTCAGCCTGACCGTGGCGCCCTGCTCTTCGAGGAGCGTGCGCATCCGGCGCGCCACGTCCAGGGTGAACTTCGCCTCCGTGTACCCGTCGTTGGTGGAGGTGCCTGTGGTGTCGCACTCCTTCCAGTTCGTCCCGATGTTCACCCTGCGGTTGATCTCGGTCGTGTGCTGGAAGTTGCTCGGGTTGTGCCCGGGGTCGATGACGACGACCTTGCCCTTGAGCGGGCCGGAGGCGGCGGGCGCGGACGTGGCGGGCGCGTCCGAGGAGGACGGGGAGGCGCCCGGCTCCTTGGCGTCGTCGGAGGGCGTGCTCGACGCGGCGGGCGGGGAGGACCGTACGGTCGCCTCGCCCGAGCCGCCTCCGTCCCCCGAGCCGCCCACCGTCTCGTACACCAGCCAGCCGAGCAGCGCCCCCGGCACCAGCGCGGCGAGCGCGACGGTCAGGGGGCCGCGGCGGGAGCGGCGGGGCTGGGGAGGTTCGAAGTCCGGGCCTACGTACGACACGCCTGCCACCCTAACGGCCGCGCCCGGGGCGAAGCGGGCCCAGGACGGCCCGAACGGGTGGCGGTCGCCTCTCGTTGCCACCATCGCCTCCGTGCCGGCAGGGCCGAAGCGGGCCGTTGCACGGCCCCGACCGGCGGCGGCTGCCCGGCGTTGCCGTCGTCACTCCCGTGCCGGCCGGGACCGGAGCGGGCCGTCGCACGTCCCGACCGGTGGCGGCTACCGCGGCTACCCGGCGTTGCCGTCGTCGCCCCCGTGCCGTACGGCCTCCTTCACCCGCGCCTCGATCTCCTGGCGGGGCGTCTCCTCCTGCTTCGCGTACGCGGTGACCGCCGCCTGGACGTCCCGGGCGAGGTCGCGCCAGGCGCGCCAGGCGGTCTCCCAGGTGGTGGTCTGCTGGTCGCTCCACTTGGTCTGGGTGGGCGGGCCGTACGCGTCCTGCAGCTCACGCACGCGGGCGTACGCCTCGTCCGCCGCGCGCTGCTTCTCGACGAGCTCTGCGAAGGTGTGTGCCACGCGCCCGGATCCTTGGGCAGCGGCGGTCACCCGCCGACGCGCCACGCCGCCCGTGGGCCGACCGGGAAGGGGTGCGGAGGGTGCGGTTCACCCGCCCAGCCGTTCCCCTAGACACCCGGCCCGGTGCGCCGCAGGACCCGCAGGGAGTCCTGCGCGGAGACCTCCGTGAACGCGCCGGAGGCGAGGGCCCGGAGGTAGACGCGGTAGGGGGCCTGGCCGGTGAACTCGTCCTGCGGGTCGGGGAAGACGTCGTGGATGACGAGCAGGCCGCCCTCGGCGACGTGCGGGGCCCAGCCCTCGTAGTCGGCGGTGGCGTGCTCGTCGGTGTGGCCGCCGTCGATGAAGACGAAGCCGAGCGGTGTGCGCCAGAACGCGGCGATCTGCGGGGAGCGGCCGACCAGGGCCACCACGTGCTCCTCCAGCCCGGCCCGGTGCAGGGTGCGGCGGAACGTGGGCAGCGTGTCCATCAGGCCGAGCTCGGGGTCGACCGTCTCCGGGTCGTGGTACTCCCAGCCGGGCTGCTGCTCCTCGCTGCCGCGGTGGTGGTCGACGGTGAGGGCGCTGACCCCGGCCTCCTGGGCGGCGTCGGCGAGCAGGATCGTGGACCGGCCGCAGTACGTGCCGACCTCCAGCAGGGGCAGCCCCAGCCGGCCGGCCTCCACCGCCGCCGCGTACAGGGCGAGCCCCTCGGCCACGGGCATGAACCCCTTCGCGGCCTCGAACGCGGCCAGGATCTCGGGCTTCGGGGCCGCGGGCATGGGGTTCCTCTCGGTCGTACGACGGTCCGGGCGCCCATCGTGCCGTACCCCCTGCCGGGGGACGACAGGGGGTACGGGTGAGGAGGGGGTCAGGCGGAGACCGTTTCGCCCGGCAGTGACAGGTCCAGGTCGACGGGCCGGTCGTCGCCCGCGTGGGTCGCGGACGAGGCGAGCGGTTCGTGGCCCGACGCCCGGACCGCCACGACGTAGGAGCCCTGGGCGGGGACGGTGAGCGCGTAGCCGCCGTCCTCGGCGGAGAGCGTCGCTCCGGCCTGGCGGCCCCGGCGGTCGATCAGGGTGACCCTGGCCCGGGCGACCGGGGCGCCGTCGGCGGCCAGTACGCGGCCCCGGAAGCCGCGCAGGACCTGCTCGGCGCACCCCAGCGCCGCGTCCTCCTCGCTGCCGGCGCGCAACTGCGGCTTCTCCGAGGGCCGCCGGCCCGGCAGGAACAGTGCCAGCACCAGACCCACGGCCACCGCCGCCGTCGCGATCAGGAAGGAGACGCGGAAGCCGTGCATGGTCGGGATCTCGACGCCGCCGACGGTGTGCGCGGTGTTGGCCAGCACCATGCCGATGACCGCGCTCGACACCGACGTGCCGATGGACCGCATCAGCGTGTTGAGGCCGTTGGCGGCGCCGGTCTCCGACGCCGGGACCGCGCCGACGATCAGCGCGGGCAGCGAGGAGTAGGCGAGGCCGATGCCCGCGCCCAGCAGGACCGAGATGACCAGGCTCTGCCAGGCGGCGCTCATCAGGCCGAGGCCGGCGCCGTAGCCGATCGCGATGATCAGCAGGCCGAGGATCAGGGTGACCTTGGGGCCGTACTTCGCGGACAGGCGGGCGTAGACGGGCGCCGTGAACATCATCGTCAGGCCGAGCGGCGCCACGAGCAGGCCCGCGACGACCATCGACTGGCCGAGGCCGTAGCCGGTGGACGTCGGCAGCTGGAGCAGCTGGGGCAGGACCAGGGAGACGACGTAGAAGGAGACGCCGACCATGATCGAGGCGAGGTTGGTGAAGAGCACGGCCGGACGGGCCGTGGTGCGCAGGTCGACCAGCGGGGCCTTGACGCGCAGTTCCATCACGCCCCACAGCACGAGCACGACCGCCGACGCGGCGAACAGGCCGAGCGTGATGCCGGACGCCCAGCCCCAGTCGCTGCCCTTGGTGATCGGCAGCAGGAACAGCACGAGGCCGGCGGAGAGGCCGAGCGCGCCGGGCAGGTCGAAGGAGCCCTCGGCGCGCATCGGGGACTCCGGCACGACGAGGAGGGTGAGGACGATCGCGAGCGCGCCGAGGCCGGCGGCGCCGTAGAAGAGGGCGTGCCAGTCGCTGTGCTGGGCGACCAGCGCGGCGGCGGGCAGGGCGAGGCCGCCGCCGACGCCTATGGAGGAGCTCATCAGGGCCATCGCAGAGCCGAGCTTCTCGCGGGGCAGCATGTCGCGCATCAGGCCGATGCCGAGCGGGATCGCGCCCATCGCGAAGCCCTGGAGCGTACGGCCGGTGATCATGAGCAGCAGATCGCTGGTGAGCGCGCTGACGAGTGCGCCCACCACCATCACCGACAGGCTCAGGATCAGCATGCGGCGCTTGCCGTAGAGGTCGCCGAGGCGGCCCATGATCGGGGTGGCCACCGCACCCGAGAGGAGGGTCGAGGTGAGGACCCAGGTGGCGTTGCTGGGGGCGGTGTCCAGCAGTTGCGGCAGATCCTTGATGACCGGGACGAGCAGGGTCTGCATCACCGCGACAACGATGCCCGCGAAGGCGAGCACCGGGACCACGGCCCCGCTCGCTCTGCCGGCGGGACGGTCTGTCGTCGTCTGCGTCATGGAGTGGGGCCTCCGAGCCGGGGGGTTCGGGCGTGCATGGGTACGTGGAGTGTGAACCTTGTATGCGCAGGCAACTATTCCGTTGCTTTGGCACTCTAACGAAATCTTGACCTTCTCTTGGGACAGCGCGGAGCGGTTGAGAGCATGACATCCATGGTCGAAGCCCCCGAGATGACCCGTACGCCCCGCCGCACCTCACCCCCCACCTGGCTCGTCGTCGCGCTCACCTGCGCCGGGCAGTTCCTCGTCGTCCTGGACGTCTCCGTCGTCAACGTGGCACTGCCGTCGATGCGCACCGGGCTCGACCTGAGCGAGCAGGGCCTGCAGTGGGTGGTGAACGCCTACGCGATCGCCTTCGCCGGGTTCATGCTGCTCGGCGGGCGCGCCGGGGACCTCTACGGCCGCAAGCGGATGTTCCTCGTCGGGCTCGGCCTGTTCACGCTGGCCTCGCTGGCCGGCGGGCTGGCCCGGGCCGAGTGGCAACTGCTCCTCGCACGGGCCGTGCAGGGGCTCGGCGCGGCCGTGCTGGCGCCCTCGACGCTGACGATCCTCACTGCCTCCGTGCCCGAGGGCGCGGCGCGGGCCCGGGCCATAGGGACCTGGACGGCGGTCGGGGCCGGCGGCGGCGCGGCGGGCGGGCTGGTCGGCGGGCTGCTGGTGGAGACGCTGTCCTGGCGGTGGGTGCTGCTGATCAACGTGCCCGTGGGTGCCGTGGTGCTGTGCGCGGCCGCCCGGTTCCTCGCCGAGGGCCGGGAGAGGGACGGGCGGCGGCTCGACCTGCCCGGCGCGCTGCTCGTCACGGCCGGGCTCGGCGCGCTGGCCTACGGCATCTCCCGGACGGAGGCGGCGGGTTGGACGGCACCGGCCGCGCTGCTGCCGCTGCTCGCCGGTCTGCTGCTGATCGGGCTGTTCCTCGCGGTGGAGGCCCGCGCGGCGAGCCCGCTGATGCCGCTCGGGCTGCTGCGCCTGCGCGCGGTCTCCTCGGCGAACGTGGCGATGTTCCTGTGCGGCTCCGCGATGTTCTGCATGTGGTTCTTCATGACCCTCTACGCGCAGAACGTCCTCGGCTACACCCCGTGGGAGGCCGGCCTCGCCCTGGCCCCGAGCTCCCTCGCCGTCATCATCGGCTCCAAGCTCGCGCCCCGGCTCATGCGGGGGGCCGGACCGCGCACCGTGGCGGTGCTGGGGACGCTGGTCGCCGTGGCGGGCTTCGCCTGGCAGTCGACGATGACCGCGGACGGCTCCTACGCGACGGCCATCCTGTTCCCCGGCATCCTGATGATGCTCGGCGCGGGCCTCGCGGCGACACCGCTCGCCTCCCTCGCCACGTCCGGCGCACCCCCGGCAGAGGCCGGGCTGGTGTCCGGCCTCGTCAACACCTCCCGCACGATGGGCGGTTCCCTGGGCCTGGCGGTCCTGTCCACCCTGGCGGCGGCCCGGTCGGCGGGGAGCACGACGCCGCAGGCGCTGACGGAGGGCTACGCGTCGGCGTTCCGGGTGGGCACCGGGGTGCTGGTGGCGGGGGCGCTGCTGATGTGGGTCTGGCTGCCCCGGAAGGCGGGGGAGCGGCAGGACCCCTGACCCGGGAAAAGAGCGCCTGTCGCGTGACCCGGAACAGCCCCGTAACGGCCTCTGGACGGCGTGCCAGGGGCATTTCGGCGCGGGGGCGGTGTGGTCCCGGGGCCGGTGGCGCCTCCGCTGCGCGGCGGGCCGTCAGGCGCCTCCCGTCCATGCCGGAGCACCCCTTCTGACCTGGCCTTTCGACCCTTCTGGGCCTACCGTTGGCGGTCGCGGAAGGGGGCCGGATGGACCGGAACATACGCACTGTCGACGACGTACTCGCCCTGCTCGACGGGCTGTTCGCACCCGAGGCCGACCGGTGGTCGCAGCGGGGAGCCGGATGGTGGGACGCCTTCTACGCCGACCGCTCCCGGCCGGTGCCGTTCTTCGTGGCGAAGCCGGACGAGAACCTGGTGCGTCTGGTGGAGAGCGGGCCGGCCGGCGGGCGGCGTGCGCTCGACCTGGGGTGCGGCCCGGGCCGCAACGCGCTGTACCTGGCGGCGCGCGGCTTCGAGGTCGACGCGGTCGACCTGTCTTCGACGGCCGTCGCCTGGGCCCGGGACCGGGCCCGGGAAACGGGGGTGAAGGGCGTGCGGTTCCACTGCGGGGACGCCTTCGCGCTCGCCGGCACGGACCTCACCGGGCCGTACGACCTCGTGTACGACTCCGGCTGCTTCCACCACCTGCCGCCGCACCGGCGGGTCAGCTACCTGGCGATGCTGGAGCGACTGCTGGCCCCCGGGGGCCTGTTCGGCCTGACGTGTTTCGCGGCCGGGGACGGCGGGATGGGGTCGGAGCTGTCCGACGCCGACTTCTACCGCGAGGGGGCGGGGCTGCGCGGCGGGCTGGCCTACACGCCCGAGGCGCTGCGGGAGATCTTCTCCGGGCTGACCGAGGTGGAACTGCGGCGGATGCGGGACGAGCCGGAGGAGTCGGAGTGCTTCGGCGAGCCCTTCCTGTGGGCGGCGTCGTTCCGGCGGGGGGAGAACCCGTAGGGCTCACAGCCAGCCCTGGCGGCGGGCCTCGCGGAGGGCCTCCATGCGGTTGCGGGTGCCGGTCTTGCCGATGGCGGCGGAGAGGTAGTTGCGGACCGTGGACTCCGAGAGGTGGAGCCGGGCGGCGATGTCGGCGACGGTCGCCCCGTCCGCTGACGCCTTGAGGGCGTCGCTCTCGCGGGCGGTGAGGGGACTGGGGCCGGCGCTGAGCGCGGCGGCGGCCAGGGCGGGGTCGACGACGGTCTCGCCGGCCAGGACGCGGCGGATGGCGGCGGCGAGCTCCTCGACGGGCCCGTCCTTCACCAGGAAGCCGGTGGCCCCCGCCTCCATCGCCCGGCGCAGGTAGCCGGGGCGGCCGAACGTCGTGAGGATCAGCACCCGGCACTCGGGCAGCCGGGCGCGCAGCTCGACGGCGGCGTCCAGGCCGCTGCGGCCCGGGAGTTCGATGTCGAGCAGGGCGACGTTCGGGCGGTGGGCGAGCGCCGCGTCCAGGATGGCGTCCCCGGCCGCCACCTGGGCGACGACCTCGATGTCGTCCTCCATGCCGAGCAGCAGCGCGAGCGCACCGCGCATCATGCCCTGGTCCTCGGCGAGCAGCACCCGCACGGGTCTGTCGGTCACGGGGCCAGGCCAGGTCGGGGGATACCGAGCAGCGAGGCCAGCGTCTCGGTGAAGGCCGTCGCCGAGTGGTCGGCGTGCTCCTGGATGCGCGCGGCGACGGCGTCGGCCCCGCCGCCCTCCACGAGCCGCGCGAGCCGGTCGATGTCCTGGCCGTGCCCCTCCCGGGTGGACAGGTAGAAGTCCGTCGCGTCGTAGGCCATGTGGAAGACGTGCTTCTTCACATCGCTCAGCGTCAGGTAGTCGTCGTGCGTCTTCGGCGTCGGCTCGGGCGCGCCGACGCACACCGCCGGGGTGCCGGCGCCCCACGCGTTGACCGCCAGGTGGTAGGTGTCGGTGATGACGAGCCGGTAGCGGGGGAGGACCCCCACCAGGTCGCCGATCGTGTGCTCCCCCGGGCGCTGCGGGATGTGGCCGACCGCGGCCGGGACGTCCCGGTCGAACCAGGGCAGCCACTCCAGCGGGGCGCCTAGACGGTCGGACAGGCCCTGGCAGAAGGCCGGCAGCCAGCCGGGGATCGGCGTGCGGGCACCGAGGAACACGCCGATCGCACCGCCCTCGGGGACCGACCGGGACCACGGTGTGGTCGGGAGGTGGTCGAGGTCGCCCGGGCGGGAGAGCAGGGCCGCGTCGGAGCCGAAGTGGTCGGTCGTACGGTCCTTGCGGAGGTGGGCGATCTTGGCCGCCGAGAGCGGGTCCCGCACCCAGATCCGGTGCCCGCGCGTCACCAGGCGGGTGAACAGCGGCCCGTACTCCTTGTCCTCGTAGTCGGACTGCGTGTTGTGCAGGATGGTCCCGCCGTAGCTGAGGGTCCGGGCGAGGAGGTCGTCCGGCTGGTCCGCCAGCAGCATGGTCCGGTGCAGCAGGGCCCGGGCGGCGTCCCGGTCGGCGGCGAAGCCGAAGTCGAGCAGGCGGTTCGTCGCGTCCTGCTCCAGGTAGTGCCGGGTGTGCAGGAAGTCGCCCCAGAAGACGACCGCGTCGTGGTCGCGGAGGTCGTCGAGGTGCTCGGTCAGCGGCAGGAACCGGAACGGGAGGTCGGTGCCGCGCGCGCACGCCCGCAGGGGCACGGTCTCCGGCGTGTGCAGCGTGTACCAGGTGGCGTCGAGCCCGCCGCCCGTACGCCGCCGCAGGGACTCGAACGCCAAGTCGACGGTGAGCATGCCGGTGTTGCGGTACCCGATGTTCGGCGCGGTGATGACGGCGACGCGTGCCATGTGCTCCATTTCCCCTAGCGGTCGTCGGCTTCGCCTAGGGCCGCTCGCCCTGACCGGTGTCGGCGCCGCCGACGGGTGACGCGGACCGTCGGCCAACGTACACGCCGGTGCCGTCGTGCGGACGTTCCACCCCCTCCGGCCGGTCATCGGCCGCGTCCAGGGGGAGTTCGGCCGTCACCGCGAAACCGCGCCCGGCCCGCGGGCCCGCCGTCAGCGAGCCGCCCGCCGCCGCGAGGCGCTCCGTCAGGCCGGTCAGCCCCGTACCACCGGCGACCGCCCCGGCCCCGCCTCCGACACCCGCTCCCCCTCCGGCGACCGCCCCGCCTCCGACACCCGCTCCCCCTCCGGCGACCGCCCCGCCTCCGACACCCGCTCCCCCTCCGGCGACCGCCCCGCCTCCGGCGACCGCCCCGCCTCCGGCGAGCGCCCCGCCTCCGACGAGCGCCCCGCCTCCGGCGAGCGCCCCGCCTCCGACGAGCGCCCCGCCTCCGGCGACCGCCCCGCCTCCGGCGACCGCTCCGCCTCCGACGAGCGCCCCGCCTCCGGCGACCGCCCCGCCTCCGGCGACCGCCCCGCCTCCGGCGACCGCCCCGGCCCCGGCGACCGCCCCGCCCCCGTCGTCGGCCACCGTCAGCCGCACCCGCTCCCCGGCGCCCGACAGCGTGATCTCGCAGCGCTGCGCTCCGCTGTGCCGGACCACGTTGGTGACCGCCTCCCGCACCACCCACCCCAGCAGCGCCTCGCTCTGCGGCCCGGGCGGGGGGTCGCAGCGGCTGACCACGAGCGTGATGCCCGCCGCCGTCAGCACCGAGCGCGCCCGGTCGAGTTCGGCGGCGAGGCTGCCCTGCCGGTAGCCGGTCACCGCCTCCCGGATCTCCGTCAGGGCCTGGCGGCCCACGGCCTCGATGTCCGTGATCTGGGCGAGCGCGCCGTCCAGGTCGCGGGCGGCCAGCCGGCGGGCCGCCTCCGACTTCACGACGATCACCGACATCGTGTGACCGAGCAGATCGTGCAGGTCGCGGGAGAACCGCAGCCGTTCCTTCTCGACCGCCCGGCGGGCCAGCGCCTCCCGCGCGGCGCGCAACTCGCGCACCGCCTCGGAGAGGCGCATGATCGCGGCCGTCACCATCGTCGAGATCCACGTGGCGTACGCGATGTCGAGGCCGCCCCAGCCGTCGTGGAAGCAGGCCACCGCACCCGCCAGCACCGCCACCGCCGTACCGGCGGGCCGCAGGTGGGGCAGGTGCAGGGCCGCTCCCGTCGCGAGCCCCAGCAGGGGGAAGAACAGCAGCCAGTTGTCGCCGTAGCCGGCGGCGAGCGAGCACGTCACGGCCGTCAGCAGAGCGAGTGCCACCCGGGTGGAGCGGGCCTCGCGCTTGTCCTTGTGGAACGAGCGCACCGCCACGTAGATGTACAGCGAGTTGAACGCCAGCAGGCCCAGGCCGCCGATCCACGGGTTCGGCGTGCGGCCCTGGACGAGGTTGGAGCACGCGCCCAACCCCAGCAGCAGCCACGGCAGCAGGGTGACGCCGCTGGGCGGCGGGCCGGGGTGCTCACCCGCCAGCCGGCCCCGGGCGGCCGACCGTATCGCCTCGACGCGGCACCGGACCTCGTGTCTCCAGGACATGTCCCGCCTCCGATCAGAGGTTCGCCGCGCCGCGGCGGTACGACAGCACAGCGTACGAACCAGTTCATGGCAGCGACGCTACGGACCGGCCGGGGCCGTCCGGCAGAGGCGCTTGTACGGAATCCGGCAGGACACATGTCATCGCCCGATCGATCTGACGTGTCGTCAGGAGCCTTCACAACTGCGGGGGGCTGGGCTATACAGAGGGCGCGGGACTGGAACGCGTTCCAGTTCGGTCCCAGACGGGCCTCGGTGCGGCCGACGGTGCGGACGACCGTACCGAGGTCTTCCCTCACGGCGATCAGGAGCCCCATGCCCATCGACGCAGCCAAGGCGCTCGCCGCCGAACCCCGGACCGGCGAGATCTCCTGGGACCACAAGGACGTGCAGCTCTACCACCTCGGCATCGGCGCCGGAACTCCCGCCACCGACCCCGACGAGCTGCGCTACACCCTGGAGTCCCGGCTGCACGTCCTGCCGAGCTTCGCCACCGTCGCGGGCGCCGGGAAGCCCGGGGTGACCGGCGGGCTGTCCATGCCCGGCATCGACGTCGACCTCGCCCGGGTCCTGCACGGCGGACAGAGCCTCGAGATCCACCGCCCCCTCCCGGCCGAGGGCCGCGCCACCGCCACCGGGCGCATCGCCGCCGTGTACGACAAGGGCAAGGCGGCCGTCCTCGTCATGCGCACCGACGTGGCCGACGCCGACGGGCCGCTGTGGACCAGCGACGCGCAGATCTACGTGCGGGGAGAGGGCGGCTGGGGCGGCGACCGGGGGCCGTCCGGCCGGCTCGACCCGCCCGCCGGCGACCCGGACCGGACCGTCGAGCGGCCCGTCCGCGAAAACCAGGCCCTGCTCTACCGCCTCTCCGGCGACTGGAACCCGCTGCACGCCGACCCGGAGTTCGCCAAGCTCGCCGGCTTCGAACGGCCCATCCTGCACGGCCTGTGCACCTACGGCATGACCCTCAAGGCGGTCGTCGACACGCTGCTCGGCGGGGACGTGACCCGGGTGCGCTCGTACGCCACGCGGTTCGCCGGGGTGGTGTACCCGGGGGAGACGCTGCGCGTGCGCATGTGGCGGCTCGACGGCGAGGTCCGGGTGGCCGTGAGCGCCGTGGAGCGGCAGGACACGCCCGTCCTCGCCGACACCGTCGTCCGACACACCTGAGTCCCGCACGCCGTACGAGGGGAGCCGCACCATGCGCGCAGCCGTACTGCACGAGATCGGCCAGGACAAACTGGAGGTCCTCGACGACGTCGAGGCGGTGGGGTTCGGACCCGGCAGGGTGCGCATCCGGGTGCGCGCCACGGGGCTGTGCCACTCGGACCTCTCCGCGATGAGCGGGGTGCTGCCGCAGCCCGCGCCGTTCGTGCCCGGGCACGAGGGGGCGGGAGAGATCCTGGAGGTCGGCGAGGGCGTGGGCCACCTGAAGGCCGGCGACCGGGTCATCGTCTGCTGGCTGCCCGCCTGCGGCGCCTGCCCCGCCTGCCGGCGCGGCCAGACCGAGCTGTGCCTCGCCGGGTTCATGAACGCGGGCACCCCCAACTTCAAGCGCCCCGGCGGTGACGTCTTCGGTTTCGCCGGCACCGGCACCTTCGCCGAGGAGGTCGTCGTCGACGCCGGCTGCGCGGTGCCCATACCCGACGACGTGCCCTTCGACATCGCCGCCCTCATCGGCTGCGGCGTGACGACCGGACTGGGTGCCGCGCTCAACACGGCCGACCTGGAAGCCGGTTCGTCGGTGGCGGTCATCGGCTGCGGCGGCGTCGGCATCTCCGTGATCCAGGGCGCCCGACTCCGCGGCGCCGCCGAGATCGTCGCCGTGGACCCGGTGGTCTCGCGCCGGGAGGCGGCCCTCCGCTTCGGCGCCACCCGGGCCGTCTCCCCCGACGAACTGCCCGACGCCAAACAGCAGATCACCGGCGGCGAGGGCTTCGACCACGTCTTCGAGGTCGTCGGCAGGTCGGCCACGGCACGCACCGCCTACGACACCACCCGGCGCGGCGGCACCCTCGTCGTGGTCGGCGCCGGGGCCATGGACGACTTCCTCCAGCTCAACATGTTCGAGCTGTTCTTCGACGAGAAGCGGATCCTGCCGTCCATGTACGGCGGCGGTGACGTCCTGCGCTCCTACGAACGCACCATCGCCCTGTGGCGCGCGGGCCGCGTCGACCTGGCGGGCCTGATCACCCACCGGGTCCCGTTCACCGAGGTCAACGAGGCCCTGGACCAGATGCGGACCGGGACCGCCCTGCGCACCTGCATCGAGATGTGAGGACCCACGCCATGCCGTTGCCGCTCCAGGGACTGTCCGCGATCGTCACGGGCGCGGGCCGCGGGATCGGCCGGGCCGAGGCGCTGGAACTCGCCCGGCTCGGCGCCGCCGTGGTCGTCAACGACTACGGGCGGCCGGGCCGGGACGGCACGGGCGAGACCTCCGCCGGCCCGGCCGATCAGGTCGCCGCCGAGATCCGGGACTCGGGCGGTACCGCCCTCGCGCACACCGGCGACGTCTCCGACTTCCAGCAGGCGCGTGAACTCGTCGAGCTGGCCGTCACCGAGTTCGGCAGGCTCGACGTCCTCGTCAACAACGCGGGCATCCTGCGCGACCGCATGGTGTTCTCGATGGCCGAGGAGGAGTGGGACGCCGTGCTCCGCGTGCATCTCAAGGGGCACTTCAACACCACCCGGTTCGCCGCCGCCCACTGGCGGGAGCGGTCCAAGCGGGCCGGGGAACCGGTGTACGGGCGGATCATCAACACCTCCTCGGAGGCGTTCCTCGCCGGTTCGGCCGGACAGCCCAACTACGCCGCCGCCAAGGGCGGGATCGTCGGCCTCACCACCTCCACCGCCCTCGCCCTCGGCAAGTACGGCGTCACGGCCAACGCCATCTGCCCCCGCGCCCGCACCCGGATGACCGAGGACGTCTTCGCGGGCGTCGAGCAGCCCTCCACAGGCGGCCTCGACCCGCTCGCCCCCGAGCACGTCGCCCCGCTGGTCGGCTATCTGGCCTCGCCCGCCGCGGCCCGGGTGACCGGGCAGCTCCTCGTGGTGCACGGCGGCATGGTGGCCGTCGTCGAACGGCCGCGCGTCGCCGCCAAGTTCGACAGCGAACAGGACACCTTCACCTACGACGAGCTGGACGCGGCCCTCGGGCCGTACTACGCGGACCGGCCGACGGGGGAGACGTTCGCGGCGGCGGAGGTGCTGGGGCTGAAACGCGGGTGAGGGACAGGGAACGGCCCCTCCCGCCGTGACAGGGAACGGCCCCTCCCGCCGTGCGGCGGGAGGGGCCGTTCGCGCGTCGGTGACTGGCGTGCCGTCAGGCCGCAGTCACGGCTTGCTCGGTCTCCGCCACCGGCTTGCGGTGGCGTCCGCGCGGAGCCGTCTCGCTGTCTTGCGTGGAGACCTCGCCACGGTGCCGGCCGTGGCCGGCGGAGATCTCCTGGACGTCATTGCGCGGCTGGTTCGTGCTGGCGTCGCTCATCGGATGGAATTCACCCCGTCAACATGATCTTTTTTACAGCCGGGTGAGTCTAACCGGCACCCCGCACCCCGGATCCAGGCGGCCACGCCAACCGGCACTAGTTCGTTACAGGGCGTCCCAACGGCGCCTGCTGCAACGGCACCGGGCGCTGCGCCGAGGGGGCCGGGGACGGCCCGGGACCGGCGGATGAGGAGGGCTGCGGCAGGTGCCCGCGGTGTTCCGGATCCAGGGGCGCCGGTTCCGGCGGGAGCTCCGGGGGAGCCGTCTCCTCAGGCTGTGCGCCGGGCTCCGGCTCCGGCTCCGGCGGCACGGCCGCGGGCGGACTGACCTGGGCCACCCCGCACGGCACGTCCCGCGTCACGAACGGCAGGCGCAGCACGCCGTCCGCCGTCCACAGGCCGCTGCCCGCCAACCACCCCTCCGGCGCCGGGAGATGATGCACCCGCCGCTCAGCGGGCCGCCACACGCCGATCCAGCTGCCCGCCGGCCCGTCGACCCGCAGCGCCACCGCACAGCTCTCCGGCGTCAGCATCTGCCCCGGCTGGATCGCGAACGGCGTGACCGAGCAGTCCCGCAGCCGCAGGCACTGCGGGAACCGCACCGGCAGCGTGCTGCCCAGGACCCCCCAGCCCAGCCGGGCCCGCCCGGGCGAGGGCGCGTCCGAGCGGACGATGAGCAGCCCGCTGTCGTGGTCGGCGAGCAGCAGCCGGTCGTCGCTGTCGGCGGCGATCTGCAGCAGCGGCGACACCTCCCCGCCGCGCTCAAGGTCCACCACCACCGCCTTGGTGCGACCGCCGGTCTCCCGGTCCAGGGCCAGCAGCCGCGCCGTACGGTCCAACCAGACACCGCCCGAGCAGCGGCCCGGCAGCTCGGCCAGCCGCTCGGGCCCGAAGGCGCCGCCCGCCACCAGCCACACCGACGTCGAGCGCGGCCCGACGGCCAGGGCGTACGCCTTCTCGCCGCCGGGCACCGGCGGCAGCAGCCGCAGCCGGGCGGAGTCGTCCGGGCACTCGACCGCGCCCAGCGGCAGCTCACCGGTGCCGGGCCCGGTCGGGTACAGCAGGGAGAAGGCGTGCCGCCGGGCCACCAGCCGGTGGATGAGGACCCGCCCGTCCCCCATCGGCTGCACCTCGGTGCCGGGCTCCTCCGGCTGGTTGCGGGGCAGCGGCACCGCGTAGGGCTCCGGGCCGTCGAGGGTCCAGCGCTCCGGGAACCAGGAGTCGCCGGCCGAGGCGAGGCGCGCGGCGTAGGCACCGTCCACGGTGAGCGTGCAGCCCGCCGGCGCCGCCCCGTCCTCGTGTCCCGCCGAAGGCTCGATCGCACAGGCTGTCATCGTTCGGTCACCTCCAGTGACGAAGGTAGTTTTCGCACGAACGGGCGGGGAATTCCCTGGCGCCCCACTTCACACATAAGGGTGTTCCAGGAACGATTCGCCTGAGGGGAAGGGGGCGATTGTGCTGAGCGGGGCGGGGGGTGCGGGGAGCGGGCGGTGGCGGTTCAACGCCACAGATCAGGCGGGTAGCCTTGCACCCGTGCCCCGTCTGTCTGAAGTCATCGCCGCGCTGGAGAACCTGTGGCCCGCCGAGCGGGCCGAGTCCTGGGACGCGGTCGGCACCGTCGTGGGCGACCCGGACCAGGAGGTCACGCGCGTGCTGTTCGCCGTCGACCCGGTCCAGGAGATCGTCGACGAGGCCGTGAAACTGGGCGCCGACCTGCTCGTCACCCACCACCCGCTCTACCTGCGCGGCACGACGACCGTCGCGGCGACGCACTTCAAGGGCCGCGTCGTCCACACCCTCATCAAGCACGACATCGCGCTGCACGTCGCCCACACCAACGCCGACACCGCCGACCCGGGTGTCTCCGACGCCCTCGCGGGCGCCCTGGACCTCAGGGTCACCGGGCCGCTCGTGCCGGACCCCGCCGATCCCGAGGGCCGCCGGGGCCTGGGCCGCGTCTGCGCCGTGGACCACCCGCTGACCGTCCGCGAGTTCGCCGCCCGGGCCGCCGAGCGCCTGCCCGCCACCGCGCAGGGCATCCGCGTCGCCGGCGACCCCGAGGCGCTGGTGCGCACGGTCGCCGTCAGCGGCGGCTCCGGCGACAGCCTCTTCGACCACGTCCGCGCGGCGGGCGTCGACGCCTTCCTCACCGCGGACCTGCGCCACCACCCGGTGTCCGAGGCCCGCGCCCACAGTCCCCTCGCGCTGCTCGACGCGGCGCACTGGGCCACCGAGTGGCCCTGGTGCGAGCTGGCCGCGAGCCAGCTCGACGAGATCTCCGACCGGCACGGATGGGACCTGCGCGTCCACGTCTCGCAGACGGTCACCGACCCCTGGACCAGCCACTCACCGTCACCTGGAGCCCCCAACTGAACGCCGCGCCCGCCGACCAGATCCGACTCCTCGACGTCCAGGCCCTCGACGTCCGCCTCCAGCAGCTCGCGCACAAGCGGAAGTCGCTGCCCGAGCACGCCGAGATCGAATCGCTGACCAAGGACCACGTCCAGCTGCGCGACCTGCTCGTGGCCGCGCAGACCGAGGAGAGCGACACCGCCCGCGAGCAGACCAAGGCCGAGCAGGACGTGGACCAGGTGCGCCAGCGCGCCACCCGCGACCAGCAGCGCCTGGACTCCGGCGCCGTCACCTCCCCCAAGGACCTGGAGAACCTCCAGCGCGAGATCGCCTCCCTCGCCAAGCGGCAGGGCGATCTGGAGGACGTGGTGCTGGAGGTCATGGAGCGCCGGGAGTCCGCACAGGAACGGGTGGCGGAGCTGACCGAACGCGTCGCCTCCGTCCAGTCGAAGATCGACGACGCGGCCGCGCGCCGCGACGCGGCCCTCGAGGAGATCGACGGCGAGGTCGCCACGGTCACCAAGGAACGCGAGGTCATCGCCGGGTCCGTCCCCGCCGACCTGCTCAAGCTCTACGACCGGCTGCGCGAGCAGCAGGGCGGCATCGGCGCGGCGAAGCTGTACGCGCGCAGCTGCCAGGGCTGCCGGCAGGAGCTCGCCATCACGGAGCTGAACGAGATCCGCAAGGCGGCGCCCGACACGGTCATCCGCTGCGAGAACTGCCGCCGCATCCTGGTGCGCACGTCCGAGTCCGGTCTCTAGGCCTCCAGGGAGCCGTTGCGGTGCGGGAGTTCATCGTCGAGGCGGACGGCGGGTCGCGGGGCAACCCGGGGCCCGCGGGCTACGGTGCCGTGGTGAGCGACGCGGCGACGGGTCAGACGCTGCGGGAGACCGCCGAGTACATCGGCGTCGCCACGAACAACGTCGCCGAGTACCGCGGCCTCCTGGCCGGCCTGCACGCCGCCCACGCGCTGGATCCGGACGCGACGGTCCACGTCCGGATGGACTCCAAGCTGGTCATCGAGCAGATGTCGGGCCGCTGGAAGATCAAGCACCCCGACATGAAGCCCCTGGCGGCGGACGCGGCCCGGGTCTTCCCGCCCGGGCGCGTCACCTACGAGTGGATCCCCCGCGCCCAGAACAAGCACGCGGACCGCCTGGCCAACGAGGCGATGGACGCCGGGGCCAAGGGGGAGCAGTGGTCGGAGGCGGCGTCGACGGCCGAACTGGACGCGGCGGCCGGGGCTGCCGGGGGCGGCGGCGTGGCCGTGCCTGCCGGGGGCGGCGGCGGGGCCGTGCCTGCCGGGGCTGAGAGTCGCACGGACAAGGCCGCACCTGCCGGGGTTGCCGGGGGCGGCGGCGGGACCGCGCCTGCCGGGGCTGAGACTCGAATGGACAAGGCCGCACCTGCCGGGGCTGCCGGGGGCGGCGGCGGGGCCGCACCCGCCGAGGCTGACACCCGCGCGGACAAGGCCGCCGCCGACACCCGCGCCGCCAAAGCCGTCGCAGCCCCCGGCTGGGCCCCCGCCGACATGGGCGCCCCCGCCACCTTCGTCCTGCTCCGGCACGGTGAGACCCCCCTCACCCCGCAGAAGCGGTTCTCCGGCAGCGGCGGCACCGACCCGTCCCTCTCCGACGCCGGACGGGAGCAGGCCGAGCGGGCGGCCGAGCTGCTGGCCCGGCGGGGGACCATCCAGGCCGTCGTGTCGTCGCCCCTCACCCGGACCCGGGAGACGGCCGGTGTCGTCGCGGCCCGGCTCGGGCTCGACGTGGAGATCGAGGACGGGCTCCGCGAGACCGACTTCGGCGCCTGGGAGGGGCTCACCTTCGCCGAGGTACGCGAACGCCACCCGGACGACCTGAACGCCTGGCTGGCCTCCCCGGACGCCGAACCCACCGGCGGCGGCGAGAGCTTCGCGGCGACCGCCACCAGGATCGCCGCCACCCGCGACAAGCTGATCGCGGCGTACGCGGGCCGCACGGTCCTGCTCGTCACGCACGTGACCCCGATCAAGACGCTCGTCCGGCTCGCCCTCGGCGCCCCGCCGGAGTCCCTGTTCCGCATGGAACTGTCGGCCGCGTCCCTGTCGGTCGTCGCGTACTACGCGGACGGCAACGCCAGCGTCCGCCTCCTCAACGACACGTCCCACCTGCGCTGAGCGCCGCCGCCGCACGGGCCAGCGCCTCGACGCGCCCCCAGTCGCGGCCCGCCACCGCGTCCTGCGGCAGCATCCAGCTCCCACCCACACAGCCGACGTTGGGCAGCGCCAGATAGTCCGGGGCGGAGGCCGGGCCGATCCCGCCCGTGGGGCAGAACCGCGCCTGCGGGAGCGGCCCCGACAGCGACTTCAGATACGCCGTGCCGCCCGCGGCCTCGGCCGGGAAGAACTTCATCTCCCGCACCCCGCGCTCCAGCAGCGCCACGACCTCGGACGCCGTCGACACCCCCGGCAGGAACGGCACGCCCGACGCCTGCATCGCCTTCACCAGGGCGTCCGTCCAGCCGGGACTGACCAGGAACCGGGCGCCCGCGGCCACCGCGTCCGTCACCTGCCCGGGGCTGATCACCGTCCCGGCACCGACCACCGCCTCCGGCACCCGCCCGGCGATCTCCCGGATCGCCTCCAGCGCCGCGGGCGTCCGCAACGTCACCTCGATCGCGGGCAGCCCGCCCCCGACCAGCGCCCGAGCCAGCGGTACGGCGTCACCGGCCTCCTCGATGACGACGACGGGGACGACGGGCGCGAGATCCAGCACGGAGGCGGGCAGGGGAGAGGAGGCCATGGCCTCATAGTGCCGCTCGCCGAGCACCCTGCGCAAAGGTCATTGCGCTAGGCGCAACGCATGCTGGTAGGTGCTAATGAACCTCGTCCACCAGCACGTCCAGCGACCACGCCTGCCCCGCCTTCGCGGGCGCCGCCGCCTCCACGACGTACCCGAGGTCCCGGAGCGCCTCCACCAGCTCGGCCGGCGACCCCGGGACCGCCCCGGCGGACAGCAGGCTGCGCACGATCCGCCCCTTCGTCGCCTTGTTGAAGTGGCTGACCACCTTCCGGGTCGGCGCGTGCAGCACCCGCACGGTCGCCGTCCGCCCGGCCACCTCGCCCTTCGGCTTCCAGGCGGCGGCGTACGCGGCCGACCGCAGGTCCAGCACCAGCCCGTCCCCGGCCGCCTCGGGAAGCACCGACGCCATCGGCGTACGCCAGTGCGCGCCCAGAGCACCCAGACCCGGTAGCTTCACCCCCATCGAGCACCGGTAGGACGGGATCCGGTCCGTCACCCGGACCGCCCCCCACAGCCCGGAGAACACCAGTAGCGACCGCGCGGCACGCCGCTTGGCGGCCGGGTCGAGGCTCGCCAGGCCGAGCGCGTCGTACAGCACGCCGGTGTAGATCTCCCCGGCCGGACGCGCCCCCGCCGTCCGCAGCTCCGCGTTCTTCACGACCTCGCCCCGCAGCCCCTCGCTCAGCCCGAGCACCTCGCGCGCCTTGTCCTCGTCACCGGAGCACAGCTCGACCAGCTCGGTGAGGACGGCCTCCCGGGCCTCGGCGAGCCCCGGCAGGGACAGCGACTCCGGCTTCAGCGGCGCACCACGACCGGACGATGCCTTTCCTTCGGACGGCGGCAGCAGGACAAGCACGCGTACTCCTTCGATCGAACTCCGCCGACAGCGTACGGGGCCTCAGACACGCGCCCGTCCGAGGGCGCGGACCAGCCCGTCGGCGTCGTCGGCGTGGAAGCGGACGACCCGTACCCGGCGGCGCCGGCCGAGGAAGGTGACGTGGGTGACCGGCTCGATCAGTTCGAGCGTGACGGTGGTCCGGGAACCGACCTCGACGTCCAGCTCGCCGTCGGCCCGCCCGGGCGTCATCCGCAGCTCGCGCCGTACCGAGGCGATCCGCTCCAGCGGCACGCGCAGATCGACGTGCACGTACCGCCGGATCCGCAGCGAGCCCTGCTCCAGCACGTGCGGGCGGACGACGGACGAGGCGTGCAGCCCGACGACGACCACGACGCCGTACACGTCGAGGAAGAGGAACACCGCGTGCACGGTCGGGAAGTCCCGCAGCAGCACCGACATCGCCACCGTCTCGACCACGCACACGAACGCGAACCCGGCCATCACCGCGCCCTGCCCGCGCGCGTACCCGAAGGCCCGGCCGCCCTTCGTGCCGTGCGTACGCCGCGCCACCCACAGCAGAAGACTCACCAGCACCCGCACCTCGTGCCGGACCAGCAGCCGCGTGACCCTCATCGCCGCTCCTCGCCGAGGATCCGCAGCGTACGGCGCATCGCCTCCGCCTGCGCCGGGGCCAGGTCGGCGTAGAACGCGCGCAGGACGTTGTCGTCGTGGTCGAGCTCCCCGACCTCCGGGAACAGCCCCGGCGGAATGCAGTCGGCGAGTGCCCGGGCCGCCCCCTCGACCCGAGGGTCGTCCGGTGCGGCGTCGACGAGCGCGTCGAGCAGCGCGTACGCCGCACCGGCCCGCGCCACGGCCCCCGGACTGCCCAGCGCCTCTCCGATCGACGACACCATCCGCTCCCGGGCCTCGGGAGGCATGGAAGTCTCCAGCAAGGCGATGATCTCGCGGTCCTTGGCCGCCATGGGGCTGTCCGTGAGATGCGCGGTCCCGGCGAACAACGCGGCCAGCTCGGGCGACACGGGCCCCTCCGCCGGCAGCCCGCCCTCGGCCTCCAGCAGCGCCCGCAGCCGCGCGCGCCGCTCCCGGATCGCCTCCTCCTGCCGCGCCAGGTCCTCGTCCAGCTCGGTCAGCACCTCGACGAGGTCCTTCCCGGCGTCGTCCGCGAGCACGTCCCGCACCTCGGCGAGCCCCAGCCCCAGCTCCGTCAACCGCCGGATCCGCGCCAGCGCGACCGCGTGCCGCAGCCCGTACTCCCGATACCCGTTGGCCCGCCGCTCCGGCTCGTCCAGCAGCCCCAGCTGGTGGTAATGCCGCACGGCCCGCGTGGTGACGCCGACGACGCCGGCCAGTTCTCCGATCCGCATGCCACCAGTGAAGACGTTGACGTTGCGGCAGGGTCAAGCACGCGGCTCGGTGTCTGACGGCGGCGTTGATCGTGTGCCACGATCGAGGCAACGGATCCCGATTCCACCGGCAGGTGATCAGCCGATGTCCCAGTCTGACGAGCGACCGACGGAGGGGCGTGACATGACCGCCATGGCCCACGAGCCGCTCTCGCAGGAAGACGTCCTGCTGGAGGGCTTTCTCGCCCTGGACACCCCGGAGGGTTTCCGGGCCGAGCTGATCGAGGGGGAGATCGTTGTGACGCCGCCGCCGGACGGGGATCACGAGGACTACATCGGGCTGATCGTGAACCAGGTGATCAGGCGTTCCCGAACCGAGATGCAGTTCTCGGGGAACAAGGGCCTCAAGCTGCGCCGCGGAGGCGCGTGTCCGAAGGACCATGTGATCCCGGACGGCACGTTCGCTCCGATGGACCTGCGTTTGTACCGCGGGGCCGACTCCTGGATGCCCTGTGACGGCGTCGCCATGGTGATGGAGGTGACCTCGACCAAGCCGCAGGCGGACCGCGAGGCCAAGCGCCGCTGCTACGCCCGGGCCGGGATCCCTCTCTACCTACTCGTCGACCGGGAGACGGCTCAGGTCACGGTGTTCAGCGAGCCGAAGGACGACGACTACCGCGAGCACTGCGCCCGCCCGTTCGGCAAGCCGGTCACTCTTCCGGAGCCGTTCGCCTTCGACCTGGACACCGCGGACCTCATCTGATCCCCTGGGCGCGGGGGTGCGTCATGGGGATACGAGAACAGGCCAGCTGGGCCAGAGCACGTCTGGGCCGCGGCGGCCCGCCCCTGGACCTCCTCACCGCCCACTTCGATCAGCACACCTACGCCCCCCACGCCCACGACGAGTTCACGGTCGGCGTCACCGTCGGCGGGTCGGAGGTCATCGCCTACCGGGGCGGGCACATCCACTCGTACCCCGGCTCGATCGTCGTCCTGGAGCCGGGCGAGATGCACACCGGCGGCCCGGCCGCCACCGACGGCTACGCCTACCAGGCCCTTTACGCCGAACAGGCCCTGCTCACCGACGGCACCCTCGGTGGCCTCCCGCACTTCCGCGACCCCGTCCTGCACGACCCGGAACTCGCCGCCGCCCTGCGCGCCGCCCACACCGACATCAGCGCCCGCCCCGACCCGCTGGAGGCCGAGTCCCGGCTGCCCTGGCTGCTCACGGCCCTGGCCCGCCGTCACTCCACGGCCCGGGCGAGTGACGACAGAGTGCCCGGCGCGGACCACATCGCCAGGACCGTCCGCGACCGCCTCGCGGACGAGATGCTGGACCCGCCCTCCCTGACCGACCTCGCCACCGACCTGGGCCTGTCCCGGTACCAGCTCCTGCGCGCCTTCCGCACCACCACCGGCGTGCCGCCGTACGCCTGGCTCGCCCAGCACCGCGTGTCCCGGGCCCGCCGCCTCCTGGAAACCGGCCTGCGCCCCGCCGAGGTCGCCGGCCTCGTCGGCTTCGCCGACCAGGCGCACCTCACCCGCTGGTTCCGCCGCGTGCTGGGCGTGACCCCGGCGGCGTACCGCAACAGCGTTCAAGACACGACGGGCTGAGACGGCCGAGACTCGGCGCATGACTGCACGCGGCTGGTTCCTGTTCTCCCTGATGGGAGTCGTCTGGGGCGTCCCCTATCTGCTGATCAAGGTGGCGGTGGACGAACTGTCCCCGTCGGCGGTGGTGTTCGCGCGCTGCGCCCTCGGCGCCGCCCTCCTCCTCCCCTTCGCCCTGCGCCAACCGGGCCTGGTACCCACCGTGCGGACGCACTGGAAGCCGATGCTGGCCTTCGCCGTGATCGAGATCGTCGGCCCCTGGTACACCCTGACCGACGCCGAACGCCACCTCTCCAGCTCCACCGCGGGCCTGCTGATCGCGGGCGTACCCATCGTCGGCGTCCTCCTCGCCCGCTTCTTCGGCGCGGCCGAGTCGCTGGGCACCCGCCGCATCACCGGCCTCGGGCTGGGCCTCGCCGGTGTGGGCGTCCTCACCGTCCCGCACCTGACCGGCGGCGACGCCTTCTCGCTGGCGGAGGTCCTGCTGACGGTCGTCGGCTACGCCACGGCCCCCCTGATCGCCGCCCGCCACCTCAAGGACGTCCCGACGCTGCACCTCATCACGCCCTGCCTGGCGCTGTCGGCCCTGCTCTACGCCCCCGCGGCCGTCGCCTCCCGCCCCGCGACGCTCCCCTCGCCCGAGACCCTCACCGCCCTCGCGGCCCTCGGCGTCGTCTGCACGGCCATCGCCTTCGTGGCCTTCCTGGAACTGATCAAGGAGGCCGGCCCGGCCCGCGCGTCGGTCATCACCTACGTCAACCCGGCCGTCGCGGTGGCGGCGGGCGCCGTCTTCCTCGACGAGCACCTGGCCCCCACGGTGCTGGCCGCGTTCGCCCTGATCCTGGCCGGGTCGGTCCTGGCCACGGCGGCGGCGCCGGGGCCCACGCCACGCCGGGTACCATGGTCGACACGGCAGACGAGCCGGGCGGACGGCCGCGTGGAGTCCCCCTGACGGGGAACTTCCCGAGGAACGTCCGGGCTCCACAGGGCAGGGTGGTGGCTAACAGCCACCCGGGGTGACCCGCGGGACAGTGCCACAGAAAGCAAACCGCCCGGCGCTCAGGCGCCGGGTAAGGGTGAAACGGTGGTGTAAGAGACCACCAGTGCCTGGGGTGACCCAGGCAGCTAGGTAAACCCCACCCGGAGCAAGGTCAAGAGGAAACACCCCGGTGTTTCTGCGCGGACGTTCGAGGGCTGCCCGCCCGAGTCCGCGGGTAGACCGCACGAGGCCGGCGGCAACGCCGGTCCTAGATGGATGGCCGTCGCCCGGGGCTCCGCGAGGAACCCCGGGAACAGAACCCGGCGTACAGCCCGACTCGTCTGCCGCTCCGCGTGCTGGGATCTCAGGGCGGCGCGGCCCCCGGGAGGGGCTGTGCGCACCAGATCGTCTTGCCGTTGGTGGTGTGCCGGGTGCCCCAGCCCTGGGTGAGCTGGGCGACGAGCAACAGGCCCCGGCCGCCCTCGTCGAAGGCGCGGGCCCGGCGCAGGTGCGGAGCGGTGTTGCTGGCGTCGGTGACCTCGCAGATCAGGGAGCTGTCGCGGATCAGCCGCAGTCTGATCGGTGGTTCGCCGTATCTGATGGCGTTGGTGACCAGTTCGCTGACGACCAGCTCGGTGACGAAGGACGCCTCCTCCAGGCCCCAGGCGTCCACCTGGTCGAGGGCGAACTTCCTGGCGCGCGGCACCTGCGCGGTGTCGGGCTCGACGTACCAGTCGGCGACGTGGTGGGGATCCAGCGCGTGCGTGCGAGCGAGCAGCAGGGCGGCGTCGTCGGTGCGGCGCTCGGGGAGCATGGCGTCCGTCACCGTGTCGCACAGGGCCTCCAGCGAGGGGGCCGAGTGGTTCAGTACCTGTTGCAGCGCGGCGATCCGCTCGTCGATGTCGTACTCGCGGTCCTCCAGCAGCCCGTCGGTGAAGAGGGCGAGCAGGCTGCCCTCCGGGAGTTCCGACTCGGTGGCCTCGAACGGCAGCCCGCCGATGCCGAGCGGCGGTCCGGGTTGTGTGGTCACCGGGGCCCTGGTGCCGTCCGGGTGGATGATCAGCGGCAGGGGGTGGCCCGCGCTCGCCAGCGTGAAGCGCCGGGAGACCGGGTCGTAGACGGTGTAGAGGCAGGTGGCCCCGGACTCACCGGTCGGCTGGAAGTGGCCGGTGGGCTGGAGGTCGCTGGCGAGGTGGAGGACCAGGTCGTCCAGGTGGGTCAGCAGCTCGTCCGGCGGCAGGTCGACGTCGGCGAGGGTGCGGACCGCCGTGCGCAGCCGGCCCATGCTCGCCGAGGCGTGCAGGCCGTGGCCGACGACATCGCCGACGACCAGGGCGACCCGGGCGCCGGACAGCGGAATGACGTCGAACCAGTCACCGCCCACTTCCGCGCCGGTCCCGCCGGGCAGGTAGCGGGACGCCACCTCGACCGCCTCCTGGTTCGGCAGCCCCTGCGGCAGCAGGCTGCGTTGCAGGGTCAGTGCGGTCGTGCGCTCGCGCGAGTACCGGCGGGCGTTGTCGATGGCGACGGCCGCCTTGGCGGTCAGCTCCTCGGCGAGGATCAGGTCGTCGGCGGTGAAGGCCTCCGGCCGTTCCAGGCGGGAGAAGGTGACCACGCCGAGCAGCGCGCCGCGGGCCCGGAGCGGCACGGTGATCCGGCCGGTCAGTCCTTCCGCGGCGAGGGACCCGTCGATCAACGGGTTGCCGGGCGGCCAGTGGGCCGGGTCGGCGGCGAGGCCCGGGCCGAAGGCCCACTCGCCGCCCTGGCCGGGTCCGGCGGCGAGCTCGACCGTGGACCTGCCGGTGGTCATGCAGCGGGCGGCGACGGAACCGGGAGTGTGGCTGACGTGTGGGGTGGCCCCGGGGGCCGGGTCGGTGTCCTCCTTCGCGCTGTGCTGGGCGGCACGGCTGAGCGTGATCGTCTCGCCGGGGGCGAACGCGGACGCGGAGGGCGGTTCCTCTCCGCGCAGCACCTCGTCGAAGAGATCCACGCTGACGAGGTCGGCGAAACCCGGCACCGGAGTGCCGGCCAGTTCGTGCGCGGTACCGATCACGTCGAGTGTCCGGCCGATGCCGCCGCTCGCCTGGTTGAGGATGAGCAGGCGCTGCCGGGCCCAGTACTCGGCGCTCATGTCGAATCCCCAGTTGGCGATCGCGCGGACCCTGCCCTCGCCGTCCCGTACGGGCCAGATGCTGGTGGCCCAGGCGTTGGCGTAGTCGCTGCCGCGGGGACGGAAGACGGTGATGAGACGCGCGGGCTCGCCCGTCCGCGCCACCTCGGCGAGCTTGTCGGTGTAGGGCTTGTCGTCCCGCTCGGGGAACAGCGTGCGGTCGAATTCGGGGAGCACCTCGCGGTACTTCCTGCCGAGCACCTGTTCCTCGGAGTGCGCTATCACCCGGCCCGAGCTGGCGTTGATCCACTGGAACCGCAGCTCAGGGTCGTAGACGCCCAGCGCGAAGGGGCACTGCTCGAAGGCCCGGTCGGCGATCACGGGGCGGCGTCCCCAGCGCTGCACGGTCACCACGTGACCCAGTGCCCGCCCGTCGGGGCCCGTCAGCGGGTGAGCCGCCACCACGGCGTCCACCGTGGAACCGTCCCGGTGGCGCAGCGGGATGAACCCCGAGGGGTCGGGGCCGGCGCCGTACCCCTCGGGGAAGCCGGGTGGCGGGGGATCGACCAGCAGCTCGGTCACCGGGCGGCCGACGGTGTCCTCGGCCGTCCAGCCCAGCAGCAGCCGGCCGCCCTCACTCCAGCCGCTCACCACGCCGTCCGGGCCCACCACGACGACGGCAGTGGGGGAGTCCTGCTTGTCGGCCATCTCCACGCGCCACGCCTCCGTCCGGACGGCCGTGCCCCTCGGGGCCGGATTCCAGCGGTTGCTTCCAGCGTAGATCGGCCCCCGCTCCCCGGCGCCCCGGCCGGTGCGTGGCCGGAGGAGCCGCCCTCGCTCAGTAGCCGTAGATCATCTTGTAGGCGACCTCCGGGAGGAACTGCCCGGCCGAGGAGCCGGCTCCGACGCCGCAGTTGCCGTCGGACTCGCCCGGCACCTTGATCCACAGGAGCATCTCGGCGCCTCCGCCCAGCTGGGTGGGGGTGCCGATACGGCGGCCTGAAGGGTTGCACCACTGGCCGTTGGAGCCGTTGCCGTTGCGGCTGGTGTCCACGACGAACGGCTTGGTGTAGCCGTACCGGGCACTGAGTTCCCTGTTGACGGCGGCGCCGTACGCGGTGTTCTCGGCCGTGGTCAGGTAGTTGGAGACGTTGAGCGAGAAACCGCGGGCCTGCCGGAGGCCGGCTCCGTGGAGGCGCTGGGCCATGGTCGCCGCGCTCGCCCAGGCCGGGTTGCCGGCGTCGAGGTAGACCCAGGTGTTCGGGGCCTGACGGTTGAACTCGGCGAGCGCGCCGGTGAGCATGCCCCTGCGTTCGTCGATCTGGGCCTGGGTCATGCAGCCGTAGTCCCCGAGGGAGTCCGGTTCGAGGACGACGACGGCCGGGCGGCCCGCGATCCCGCCCGCGAACTGGGCGATCCAGTTCGCGTAGGCGGACGGCGAGGACGCTCCGCCCGCCGAGTGCCCGCCGCAGTAGTCGCGGTTGTAGATGTTGTAGGCGACGAGGACGGGCAGCTTGTCCCGGGCGTCCGCGGCGCCCACGTACGCGCCGGTGGCGGTGCCGATGGTGCCGCTCCAGGAGCCGAACCAGCGGGCCGTCGGGGTGTTGGCGATGGAGGCGTTGATCGCGGATGCCCGGCCGTCGCCGGGGTTGGCGGCGACCCACCGCTTCGCACTGGAGTCGGGGTCCGCGTAGAACCCGTTGGTCATGGTCGTCGGGTCGGCCGCGTGGGCGGACGGGGCGGCGGTGAGCAGGAGCGGCAGCGAGGAGAGTGCCGCCGCCAGGGCGAGGAGTCTGCGGCGCATGACGGGTACCTCGGCTTTCTGACAGGGGTGCGTCCGAAGGTCGGTGAGTGGGACGGGAGCGCTCCCATGAGAAGAGCTCCTCGCGCTCGGTCGGTCAGAGTCGGTCGGGGATTGATGGGTCCATGACACGCTCAGGGCGGTCGAGTGCCCGGGCAACCTGGATGATAGGAGGCCCGGGGTACCCGTCAATACCTCTCGCATTATTCGGTCTGGCCCTCGAAACATTCGAAGGCCAGGACCGCGCCTACCGGCTGGGGGAGGCCGTCACTTCCCTCAGCACCTGTGTGAAGGACCGGCCCCACTCCGCCACCGTCTCCGCCCTGAACAGGTCCGTCGAGTACTCGAACGTCACCGTGATGGTGTCCGCCTCGGGGGCGATCACCACGTAGAGCTCGTTGCGGGCGACGCCCTCGGCGGGGAGGGCCCGGACGGTCGTCCGGGTGTCCTGGAGGTTCAGGGTGGGGGGCTCTGTGGTGATGACCGTGAACAGGACCGTCGGGAACAGGGAGTCCGCCAGGTCGGGTGCGACCAGGGAGACCACGTCCGTCAGGGGGAGTTCCTGGTGGTCCAGGGCCGTGAAGAGGGTGGTGCTCAGTTGGTCGACGAGGGCGGGGAAGGAGTCGGCCTCGGACAGGCGGGCGCGCAGCAGTACGGCGTCGCCCAGGATGCCGACGATGTCCGAGCGGTCGTGGCGGACGCGGTTCGCGCTGGACGCGGCCAGGACGATGTCGCTCCGGCCGCCGCACAGGGTGCCCAGCCAGGTGGCGAACGTGGCCGCCAGGACCGTGTAGGGCGTGGTGCCGAGGCGGGTCGCCGTGGCGGTGAGGCGGGCCGGGGTGTCGTCGTCGATCGTCCAGGTGTGCAGGGCGCCGCGGCCGGACAGAGCGCGGGGACGGGGGTGGTCGTAGGGGAGGGGCGGGCGCAGGGGGATGCCGTCCAGTTCCGTGCGCCAGAAGTGTTCCAGGGTTTTCCGGCGGTCGTCCGGCAGGGCGTGCTCCGCGCGGGCGAAGTCGGTGAACTGGGCTGTGGGGGCGGGGAGTCGCGGGGGCGTGCCGGTTCGGTGCGCGTGGTACAGGTCCGCCAGGTCGCGCCTGATGATGCCCAGGGACCAGCCGTCGCAGACCGCGTGGTGGAAGACCGTGACCAGGACCCAGCGGTCCGGTGCGACGCGCGCCAGACCGAAACGGAACAGGGGCGGCTGGTCCATCGTGAACGGGACGGACACCTGCTCGCGGCACCAGCGGTCCAAGGCCTCCTCCGGGTCGCCGGCGTGCGCACGGAGGTCGCTCACCGGCAGGGACACGGGGACTTCGGCCAGCACCTCGACCTCGTACCGTCCGTCCTGCCGGCGCACCGGCCTGCCGCGCAGCGCGTGATGGCGTGCCACCAGGTCCGTGAGCGCCCGGTGCAGGGCGCCGGGGTCCAGGTCGCCGTGCAGGTCCACGCGGTGGGCGATGTTGTAGACGCTCGGGTCGGCGAGCGCGTGGTGGCGGCGCCACAGACGGCGCAGGGTGGACGGCATCGGAGCGGTGTCCACGACCCGGGCGCGGTTGGCGATGCCCCGGATCGTCGGGTCCAGGAAGAACTCCGCCATCGTGAGGTCGACGTCCGCCGCCTCCCGCATCCGGTTCAGCAGCCTGATCGCGCTGAGCGAGTGGCCGCCGAGTTCGAAGAACGGTGTCGTGACCGGGACCGGCCGGGTGTCCAGTTCCTCGCACCACAGGTCGTGCAGGGTCCGTTCCAGGGCCGTCGCCGGCTCCGATCGTGAGGGCGCCGCCGAGCCGTCCGAGTCGTCCCCGGGTTCCGGCAGGGCCGTGCGGTCCAGCTTGCCCGAGGCGTTCACCGGGAGGCGGTCCAGGGTCACCCAGCGGCGGGGGACCAGGTGGTCGGGGAGCCGGGCCGCCAGCGCGGCGCGGACAGCGGGTCCGGACGTGCCGTCGTCCAGGACCACGTACGCCACCAGCTCGGTGTCGCCGTGGCGGTCGCGGCGCGGGAGCACCGCCGCGTCCCGGACGGCCGGCAGTGCCGTCAACGCCGCCTGGACCTCGCCCGGCTCCACCCGGTGGCCGCGGACCTTGACCTGGTCGTCGGCCCGGCCCCGGTACTCCAGGGTGCCGTCCGTACGCCAGCGGCCCAGGTCGCCCGTGCGGTACAGCACCCCGCCCTCGCCGTCGTCGAGGAACGCGGCGGCCGACTCGGCGGGGCGGTCGTGGTAGCCGTGCGCCACCGGTACGCCGCCCACGTGGATCTCGCCGACCGCTCCGACCGGCACCGGCCGGCCCGTGCCGTCCAGGAGGCGGATCCGGGCTCCCGGCACCGGCGTGCGATCGGGGGCCACTCCTCACCGGCCGGATCGACGCGGTGGGACGTGACGATGATCGACGTCTCCGTGGGGCCGTACTGGTTGTGGAGCGCGCAGTGCGGGTGCGTGCTGAGGAAGCGGCGGAAGGCCGGCGTGAGCTGCAGGGCCTCGCCCGCCGAGAACAGCTCGCGCAGGGACGGCAGTTCGGGGGCCGTCTCCATCAGGTACTTCAGCGGCGTGCAGGGCATGAAGAGCCGCTGCACCTCATGGCGGCGTACCGTCTCGGCCACCGCCGCCGGGTCGTGCCGTACGGCGTCGTCGACGAGGACGAGTGCCGCCCCCGAGGCGAGCGTCGTGAAGATCTCCTGGACGCTCACGTCGAACGCCGGGGATGTCCACTGGAGGGTGCGCAGCGCCGGGTGGCGGCTCAGGTGCTGCCGGACCAGGTTCGCCGGGCCGCGGTGGGGTACGACGACGCCCTTCGGCCGACCGGTGGAGCCCGAGGTGTGGATGCAGTAGGCCGGGTCCTGCGGGCCGGCGCCGTCCGCGAGCGGGGTCGACGGGAGGGTGTCGTCCACCGACTCCACGAGCTGGACGGGGAGTTCGAGGTCCGGGCGGTCCGTGGCCTCGGAGGTGAGGAGGAGTACCGGTTTCGTGTCGGCGAGGAGCAGGGAAAGGCGCGGGGCGGGCAGGGACGGGTCCAGCGGGACGTAGGCCGCTCCCGTCTTGAGCACCGCCAGCAGGGCCGTGATCAGTCGCGGGCCCCGGGGCAGCAGGACCGCCACGCGCTGTCCGCGGTGCGCGCCGCGGGTGCGGAGCAGGTGGGCCAGGCGGTTGGCCGCCGCGTCCAACTCCGCGTAGGACACCCGGCCCTCGTCGCCGAGGAGCGCCACGGCGTCCGGCGTGCGGCGCGCCTGCCGTTCGAACAGGCCGTGCAGGGTACCGGGGCCGGCCAGGTCGGTGTCCGTCCCGGTTTCCGTCCCTTCTCCGGTGTGCTCCAGACGGGCCAGTGCGGTGCGGTCGGCCGCCGTGAGGGCCGTCAGAGCCGCGAGTGGGGCGTCCGGCGTGTCCAGCGCCCGGCGCAGCACCTGCTCGACGTAGTCCACGAAGCGGCGCACCGTGGCCTCGTCGAACAGGGCCGTGTCGTACTCGACCATGAAGCGGACGCCGCCCGGATGGCGGGTGAGGTAGACGCTCAGGTCGAACGGGGCGCGGTCGCTCGGGACGTCGAGCAGGGTGGAGGTGACGCGGGGCGGGTCGAACTCCGCCTCGCCCTCGTTCTCGTACTCCACCATCACCTGGAACAGCGGGTTGCGGCCCGGGTGGCGACGCGGGTTGAGGGCGCTGACCAGTTCGTCGAAGGGGACGCCGCTGTGCTCGTACGCCGCGGTGCTGCTCGCGCGGACCCGGCCCAGCAGGGTCGCGAAGTCCGGGTCGCCGCTGAGGTCCAGGCGCAGCGGGACCGTGTCGAGGAAGAGGCCGACGTGGTCCTCGGCACCGGTGGGGCGGGACGCCACCGCCGTGCCGATCACCACGTCCCGCTGCCCGCTGAACCGGCCGAGGACCGCGCCGATCGCGCCGGTCAGCGTCATGAAGAGGGTGGCGCGCTGCCCGGCCGCCCACTTCTGCAGGCCGTCGGCCAGGTCGGCGTCCAGGGCGTGGGTGAGGCTCGCGCCCGCTCCCGTCCTGACCGGGGGGCGGGGGCGGTCGGTGGGCAGGGTCAGTTCGGGTGCGTCGGCGAGGTGGTGCCGCCAGAAGTCCAGGGACGCGGGGTCCGGCGGAGCGGCCGCCGGCAGTTCGGGCAGCGGTCGTGGTTCGGGACCTCCGCCCCGCCGGGCGCGGTAGTACGCGGCGAGGTCGCGGGCCAGCACGGCCGTGGAGGAGGAGTCGAAGACGATGTGGTGGGCGAGGAGGAAGAGCAGGTGGCGGTCGGGGGACAGGCGCAGCAGCCGGGCCGCGACCAGGGGGCCCGAGGACAGGTCGAGTCCGTGGTCCGCCGCGAGCACCGACCGCAGGGCGGCCTCCTCCGTCGCACCCGTGTGATCCTCCACGGGGCAGTCCAGCGGCATGCGGTCGCGTATCTCCTGGTAGGGGACACCGTCCGTGTCGCCGAACACCGTGCGCAGCGCCGGGTGCCGGTCAGCGACCCGGTCCAGCGCCCAGCGCAGGGCCGGGACGTCCAGCGGGCCCTCCAGGCGGATCGCCTTCGGCTCGTGGTACATGGCGGTGCCGGGGTGCAGTTGCTCCAGGAACCAGATGCGGCGCTGGGCGGGGGTGAGGGGCGCCCGGCGGGGGGCCGAGGGGGCCGGAGGCCTTGTCCGGTGAGTGGCCGGGGCGCTGCCCGCGGCCCCCGAAGGGGCCGGTGCCGCCCTGCGGACCCGGTCCAGGACCGGCAGCGCCCCCAGCACCTTCTCCTTCGGCACGCCGAAGTCCACGAAGCAGGCGATCTCGTCCGCTCCCGCGGCCAGCAGACGCCGTACGGTCTCCGCGGCCGTGCGCTCGTCGCCGATCAGGGCGCGGGAGTCGCAGTAGCGCTCGTAGGCCCGCCCGAGGAGGAACTCCACGTCCTCCTCCGGGGTGTTCTCCAGGTCCACCCGGAAGCCGAGACTGTTGGTGACCTGGTCGAAGAGGGAGAGCGAGGAACGCAGATACGACAGGAACGGCCGGTACGCCTCGGCCCGCGCCCGGTCCGCGTCCTCCTCGAGGTAGGTGTGCACGAGCACCACCACCCGCCCGGCCGCCGGGTCGAGACCGTGCTCGGCACGGCAGCGCCGGTACAGGGCGATGTTCTCGGCCAGTTGCTCCACCGTCTGCGTCATCAGGTTGGTGACCACGCCGAGGTCCTCGGCGGCCGCCCGGCGGTAGCTGTCCGGGTTCCCGACGACGGCCACGTACATCGGCGGGCTGTCCTGGACGGGGCGGGGGTGCAGGCGGATCTCGACGGGGGTGCCGTCGCCCGCCGTGGTCTTCAGCGGCTCGCCCGACCAGAGGTGCCGTACGGTCTTCAACTGTTCGTACATCACCTCGCGGTGGCGGCCGAAGTTCTGCGGGGCGAGCGCGAAGTCGGTGGCGTGCCAGCCGCTCGCGAAGCACAGGCCCGTCCGGCCGCCGGAGATGTTGTCGACGACCGACCACTCCTCGGCGACCCGGGCGGGATGGTGCAGCGGCAGGACGACGGACCCGGCGTGCAGCCGGACCCGGCTGGTCCGGGCGGCGAGGGCCGCGGCCAGTACGGAGGGGTTCGGGAACAGCGCCCCGAAGGAGTTGAAGTGCCGCTCGGGGAACCACAGGGCGTGGAAGCCGTGCCGGTCGGCGAAGTCCGCGGCGGCCATGATCAGGCCGTACTTGTCGTGGTCGCCGTCCTGGGGGTAGTCGCCGAAGAAGTAGAGGCTGAAGTCGGTGTTTCCGGCGGGTGAGGTGGAGGGGACGGGGGCTGGGGCGGTGCTGACGGCCGGGGTGGTGTCGACGGCCGGGGTCGTGTCGAGGGCGGTGGGCTCGGGCGGTGGTGTCGCGGTGGCGGTCGTCGCGAGGACGTCGAGCTGGCGGGTGATCATCTCGCCGACCTGCTCGACGAGTTGTCCTGCCAGTTGCAGCTGCTGTCCGAAGAGGGCGGTCAGGCCTTGGGTGGACTCCTGCGCGGCGGCGGGCGCCACTGATGGCCGGACCACGGGCTCCGCGACCACCGTTGCCGATTCCTGAACCACCGTCGCCGCTTCCTGGACCACCGTGTCCGAGGCGCGGCCCACCGGCCGCCCGTCCCCCCGCAGCTCCCCGACCCGCTCCGCCAGCCTCCGTGGTGTGTCCGCCGTGTCGAAGACCTCGCGGACCGGGACGCGGACGCCGTACCGCTGCTCCAGTTCCGTCGTCATGCCCATCAGGGACAGCGAGTCGGCGCCCAGTTCGAAGAACGAGCTGTCCGGTGCGACCTCGGCGAGCGTCCGGCCGAGCTTCTCCGCCGTCAGCTCCCGGACGGTCTCCAGGACGTCGAGAAGCTCACCGTCCGCGGAGCTCTCGGGCCGCTCGGGAGCCGCGACCGGCACAGCGGCCTCGTACGGCACCTCGTACGGCACCCTGCGCCGGCGCAGCGGATGCCCCGGCAGCGGGACCCGGCCCCCGTCCGTGACGAGCGCCCGCCAGTCCAGGTCGGCGCCCCTGGCGTACAGCGAGCCGAGGGCCGTCAGGAAGCCGTGCGCCTGCTCGGCGGCCCCGTCCCCGTCGCCCTGCCCGCTCAGCCAGCGGCTGTCGGGTACGCAGTGCCGGCCGAGGCCGGTGAGCGTCCGCCCGGCGCCGAGCTCCACGAAGTCGCGGCAGCCCTGCTCCACCGCCGCCTCCATGGCGAGGTCGAAGCGGACCGGCTGCCGGGCCTGGCGGCAGAGGTGGTCGGCGTCGACCGTCCAGCCCGGCCGGCGCAGCTCACCGTCGGCCGTGGTCACCAGCGGGGTGTGCAGCGGGCGGTACGTCACCTCGCGTGCCCGGGCGCGGAACTCGTCCAGCGCGCTGTCGACGTCCGCCGAGTGGAACGCCCGGTCGACCGGCAGCGCACGCCACCGCAGACCCTCCTGGTCGAACAGCCGCGCCGCCTCCTTGAGTGCCTGGGGCGAGCCGGAGAGCACCTGGGCCCGGGGGCCGTTGACCGCGCCGAGCTCCGCACCGCACGCCGAGGCGACGCGCTCGGCGGTGGCCCGGTCGGCCCGGACCGCGAGCATGCCCCCGGCCGGGCAGCGGAGCTGCATCAGACGCCCGCGCCAGGCGGTGAGGCGCAGCCCGTCCTCCAGGGTCAGGGCGCCCGCCGCGTACAGGGCGGCGTACTCGCCGACGCTGTGGCCGAACAGCAGTTGGGGCCGTATCCCGGCCGCCCGCCAGGCATCCGCCAGCGCCGCCTGATGGGCGAAGAGGGCGGCCTGCGCGGTTTCGGTGGGCCAGGGCCCGTCGGCCGCGGGGGAACCGGCCGTACCGGGAGCGGCCAGCAGCGGGGCGAGCAGGCCGCCGCCGAACTCAGCGGCGTGGAGCGCCTCGCACCGGTCGAGCGTGGCCCGGGCGGCGGGGCTCACGGCGTACAGGCCGCTCGCCATGCCGGGGCGGGCGGTGCCCTGGCCCGCGCAGGCGAAGGCGACCGGGCCGACAGGGGCCGGCGTGAGGCGTGCCGCCGCGCTCGGTTCGGCGTGGCGGTGTTCCTCCAGCGCGCGGGCGAGGTCGCCGGCCGTGCGGCCCGCCACGGCGAGGCGCGCCGGGCGGTGCGGCCGGCCGAGGGCCAGGGTGGCGGCCACGTCGGCGGCGGGAAGGTCCGGGTGGGCCAGGAACCGGTCACGGAGGCCGGCCGTCAGTTCGTCCAGGGCCTCGGTGTCGCGGGCCGACACGGGGACGAGGGCGGGCAGTTCGGGCACCGGGCGGGGCCGAGGCGGCGGGGCCTCCTCCAGGACCACGTGGGCGTTGGTGCCGCCGACGCCGAGCGCGCTGACGCCGGCCCGGCGGGGCACGCCGTCCGGGACCGTCCAGGGCCGCAGCTCCGTGGCGAGCGTCAACCGGCCGTCGTGCAGGGGGAGGTCGGGGTTGGGTCGGGTGAGGTGGGGTGTCGGTACCAGGGTGCGGTGGCGGAGCATCAGGACCGTCTTGATGAGCCCGGCCATGCCCGCGCAGCTGTCGAGGTGCCCGATGTTCGGCTTCACCGAGCCCACGGCGCAGGAGCCGCCGCGGTCACCGCCGTCCGAGCGGAGTGCCCGCGCCAGCGCCGTGAGTTCGACGGGGTCGCCGAGCCGCGTTCCCGTGCCGTGCGCCTCCACGTAGGAGATCGTCTCCGGCGGTACGTCCGCCCGGCGCAGGGCCTGGCGCACGACGTCGGCCTGGCCCTCGACGCCGGGGGCGCTGAAGCCGACCTTGGCGGCGCCGTCGTTGTTGACCGCCGAGCCGAGGATCACCCCGTGCACGGTGTCGCCGTCGGCCAGCGCCCGGTCGAGGCGCTTGAGCAGCACGGCGGCCACGCCGTTGCCGCCGACGGTCCCGTCGGCCTCCGCGTCGAAGGCGCGGCACCGCCCGGTGGGCGACAGGATCGACCCGGGGTGGCTGTGGTAGCCGGTCTGCTGCGGCAGGTGCACGGCGGCGGCGCCCGCCAGCGCCAGGTCCGCCTCACCGGTCACCAGCGCCTGGACCGCGAGGTGCACCGCGACGAGGGACGTCGAGCAGGCCGTCTGCACGCCGATGGCCGGCCCGGTGAGGCCGAGCCGGTAGGCGACCCGGGTGGCGAGGAAGTCCGGCTCCTGCCCGATGGCCGACTGCATGCCGGCGGCCGGGTCCGCGGGGTCGTACGGCGAGCCGGTCGCGGACTGCTGGTGGTCGTAGAGGTTCATGCCCGACCCGGCGAACACCCCGACCCGGACGCCCGGCGCGGTCGCCGCGTGGCCGCCGTCCTCCAGGGCCTCGTGGCAGCACTCCAGGAACAGCCGGTGCGCGGGGTGCGTGAGCCCGGTCTCCTTGGGGCTCATGCCGAAGAAGTCCCCGTCGAACTCCTCGACGCCGTCGAGGACCCCGGCGACGGGCACGAGGCCGGGCGCGCGGCGCTGCTCCCGGGTGAGGCCTGCCGCCTGGAGCTCCCGCTCGCCGAACACCCGGACGCTGTCCACGCCGTCCCGCAGGTTCGCCCAGAACCCGTCCACCGAGTCGGCGCCGGGGAAGCGCAGCGACAGCCCGATGACGGCCACGCGGCGGTCGGTGGAGCCGTCGTCGCCCCGCCTCTCGGGCACGGTCACGCGGCGGTCGGGGGAGCCGTCGTCGTCCCGCGTCTCGGGCACGGCCGCCGCCGTCGTGCCGCCCGCGAGGTGTGCGGCGAGCGCGGCGGCCGTCGGGTGCTCGAAGAACGCCGTCTGGGCGACCGGTGTTCCCAGGCGCTCGGACAGCCGGTTCCGTAACCGCACCACCAGCACGGACGTCAGGCCGAGTTCGTAGAACGGCACGTCCACGTCGACCGGGCGGCCCAGCACGGCGCCCAGTTCCTCCCGGACGGCACGGGTCACCGCGTCGGCGTCCCGGTGCAGCCGCTTCGGAAGCTCGGCGCGCCGCACCTTGCCCGCCGGTGTCCGCGGGAACTCGTCCTCCGGGACGGGCAGCACGTACGCGGCGGTGAGCCGGAGGCGGGTGAACAGCGCGGCCCTGACCTCCGCGGCGATCCGCGGGTCCTCGTCGGCGCCGCGGCTGACGAAGAACACGGCGAGTTCCTCCGTGCCCCGCTCGGCGTCCGGGATGCCGCAGGCGGCGACCTCGCCCTGCCGGACGCCGTCGACGGCGGTGGCGGTCTCCTCCACCTCGTGGCAGTACACGTTGTGGCCGTTGAGGATGATGACGTCCTTGCGGCGGCCCGTGATGACGACCTGGCCCTCGTCGAGGAAGGCCAGGTCGCCCGTGTCCAGCCAGTCGCGTCCGGCCGGGTAGGCGGCGGCGTCCGCCTCCGGGTTGTTCACGTAGCCGGGGGTGAGCCGCGCGGGCGAGTGGACCTGGAGCCGGCCGATCCGGCCCGGCGGGGCGAGGTCGCCGCGGTCGTCGACGATGCGCAGGGTGACGCCGTGCGCGGGCGAGCCGGAGGCGACGAAGGTGACGCAGTCCGCGTCCGGGGCGTCCTCGGCGGCCCGGAGCAGATCGCCGCCCAGGCTGCTCTTGAGCAGGCGGTGCACGGTGCCCGGCCGGTTCAGCCGGCCGTAGGTGACGGCCGTGACCGTCTCGGCCATGCCCCACACCGGGGCGATGTGCTCCTCGCGCACGCCGAACGGGGCCGTCGCGTCGAGGAAGCGGCGCAGCACCGGCAGCACCACCCGCTCGCCCCCGCACAGCAGGGACTTCAGGCCGCTCAGGTCCCAGTGGCGGCCGGGCCGCTCGGCGAGCGCGTCGGCGACCAGCCGGTAGGCGAAGGTCGGGGCCCAGCTGTGCCGCGCCCGGTGTTCGTGGAGGAGGTCGAGCCAGCGCAGCGGGTCGGCGAGGACCCGGTCGGTGGGCGCGTGCACGTTGGTGCTGCCGGTGAAGACGGCGAGCACGTGGTAGAGCAGGAAGGCGCCGCTGTGGTCGACGGGAAGCCAGTTGACCAGGGTGTCGTCCGGGCGGACGTCGAGGACGCGGCGGCTGCTCGCCGCGAAGTCCGCGAGCCCGGCGTGCGTCAGCCGCGCGGCCTTCGGGACGCCGGTGCTGCCGGAGGACAGCATCAGCAGGGCCGTGTCGGACGGGTCCGGCTCGACGTGGTCGTCCGCGGGCGGCGCGTCCAGGCAGTCCCGGGCGAGGGCGACGCGCGGCGCGGGCGTGGCACCGGCGAGCGCCGCCGCGCCGGGCGCGTCGGTCAGGACGAGCGGCCCGTCGAGTAACGCGCAGGCCTGCCGCAGCCGTTCAAAGGCGGGGGAGCCCGGCGCGGGATGCTCGGCGATGGCCACCGGGAGGGCGCCGCCGAGCACACAGGCCCAGAAGGCGGGGAAGAACTCGTCCAGGGGCAGCCCGCACAGCACCACCGGATCGCCGCGCCGCACCCCTCGGGCGCGCAGGCCGGTGAGCATGCGGCGGGCCGCGTCCAGCAGTTCGGGGTACGACCGTGAGCCGGTCGTGCCGTCGGCGGCGACGGTGACGACGGCCCCGCCGGGTGCCGACCGGGCGGCGCCCAGCAGCGCCCGTACGGCGTCGACCGGATCGTCCTGCGTGCGCTCGGGCTCAGGACCCGTGCAGATGGCTTGCCCCCGTAGACGTTCCATGCGTGTTCTCTCCCGTCTCTCCGCTGGTGGACGAACGATCCTCGGCCTTGCGTGTGTGGTGCCTTCGTACGGTGAGCAGCAGCAGAACCAGCGCCCCGCACGCCGCCGCCCCGTGGAAGGCCCCCACGACGGTCAGTGCGGGCAGGGCTTCGAGGGCGGCCGCCGCGGCCACCGTGCCCAGGGCGAACCCGGACTGCTCGGCGGTCGCGGACAGCCCGAAGAGCCGGCCGCGCTGCCGGTCGGGGGCCGCCTGGAGCCGCGAGGTGTAGACGATCTCGGTCCAGCCGTCCGCGAACCCCGCTGCCACGGCCGCCGCCATCAGGGCCGGGGCGGGCAGCCCGGTGAACGCCACCACGAAGCAGAACGACATCGCGCAGGTGCCCGCGGCGAAGGCGCGCTCGCCCCACGACGTGCCGCGCGACCGGCGTTTGAGGACCTGGTGGGCGAGCAGGGTGCCCACGGCCCACGCCGACCAGAACCGGGTCATGAACACCGCCGGTTCGGACGGCTCGGCCGCGTGCGCCGCCAGCGGCAGCGCCACGTTGTGCGACGCGGACGCCAGGGCGTCCAGGCCCCGCAGCGCGATCAGCCCGAGCAGCGGCCCGGCGAGGCCCGCCACCCGGCGCCGCAGCCGCCCGCCGCGGACCGGTACGGGCTCGCTCCGCTCCCCGGCCGGCGGGTCGTCCTCGCCGGTGGAGTCGGTGCGCGGCCGGAGCACCAGCACGGCGGCGCCGGACACCGCGAAGCTCGCCGCGTTGACGGCGAACGCGACGCCGAACCCGCCGAGGGCGATGACCGGCGCGGCCGACGCGAAGCCCAGCACTGTGGCGACGGACCGGGCCGTGACCAGCACGCCGTTGGCCCGCGCCCGGTCGTCCTGCCCGACCATGACCGGGACCGCGCTGCGCAGGGCGACGTTGAAGAGCGTGTTGCCCGCGCCCAGCACGACCACCGCGCCGAGCAGCACGACCAGCGGTGTGCCGGAGGACCAGAGCGCGAGCAGCACCATGGCGAGCGTCTGGGCGAGGTCCGTGGCCATCATGACCGTGCGGCGCGTGACCCGGGCCGTCAGGGCCCCGGCGGCGAGCCCGGCGGTGACCCCGGACAGCAGCCGTACGGCCATGACCACGCCCACGCCCCAGGCGGTGCCGGTGACCTCGTACGAGAACAGGCTGAGCGCGATCAGGTTGAGATAGGTCCCGTAGGCCGACACGGCGTGCGCGACCACCAAGGACCGGAACCGCCAGTCCACCCCCGTCACCGGACTCCTCGACCTGTTGGGCCAGTGTCAGCCGCCCGGCGGCCCGGGCAGCGCGTTCGATCATTGCAGAGGTGTTCGACCGGCGGGTGAAAACACGTCTGATCGCAGGTCAGGGGCTGTCCGCGGCAGAGCGCGGCCGTCAACTCGGGGTCCGCGAGCGCCGCGTCACCCGCTCCAGATGGCGGGCGAACACCTCGCGCGCGTCCGGCGTCAGGGTCCGCAGCGCCACCAGCGCCGTGACGGCGACGTCGCACAGCTCCGACTGCACGTCGTCCCAGGTGTGCGTCACGCCCTTGCGGGGGTTCTGGCCGGTCGCGCCGATGACGGCCTCGGCGACCTCGCCGACCTCCTCGTTCAGCTTCAGGATGCGCAGGAGCACGCCGTCGGGGCCGTCGATCGGGCGGCTGTTGTCGAGCCACTCCCACAGGGCGTCGATGGAGGCCCACAGCTCGGGCCCGGGCGGGGCGTGATCGCTCAGCGGGGCGTGATCGCTCAGCGGGGTCTGATCGCTCATGGGGGCAGCCTGTCACGGGGGTCTGACAACGCCCCGGGGCCGCCCGCGACCCCCTGCTCCCGGCCCTCCTCCTCCAGGTACTCCCCCTACTCCGGGTACTCCCCCTACTCCAGGTACTCCTCCTCGAACAGCGGGTCCTGCTCGCCTTCCTTGGCCTGGCGCAGCCGCCTGGCACGCGCCCCCACCACCAGCGCGGTCCCCGCCGCCGTCGCCGCGAACGCCACCGGGATCATCCAGCTCCGGTTCACCGCGTGCCCGAGCGCGTGGTCCAGGGAGAGCCGCCCGGGGCCGGTGACGGCCAGGCCGGCGGCCGTCAGACCGAGCGTCGCCGCGTACTCGTAGCCGCCGCTCTGGTTGAAGAACCCGTTCGGGGCGTGCACCGCCGCGGCCCCCGCCATCGCCCCGGCCGCCGCGGCCCCGGCGGCCGGTGTGGCCAGGCCCAGGGCCAGCAGCGCGCCGCCGCCGGTCTCGGCGAGACCCGCCGCCGTGGCGCTCGCCTTGCCCGGGGCGTAGCCCACGGACTCCATGAACTGCCCGGTGCCCTCGATGCCGTGTCCGCCGAACCAGCCGAACAGCTTCTGTGTGCCGTGGGCGGCCAGCACACCGCCCGTCCCCAGCCGGAGCAGCAGCAGGCCCAGATCACGTCGGTGGTAACGCCTCACGTCGTCTCCCGGAGCAGACAGCAGGAACAGAAAATGAGCCGACCGCAGGAACAGAGCGGACAGCAGGAAGGAAAACCACTTCTCCTCCTCGCGTTTCCACCGTCGCACTCCTGACACCCCCCGACACCCGGCGGGCCCGCCGGGGACGCCGTTCGGGTGGCACCGGTGGCGGGGCTCGGCGGCCGGTACGAGGCTGACTCGCATGACGATTCAGACCACGCGCCTCAGCGACCCGGCCGTCCGCGCCTTCGTGACCGCCGTGAACAACCGCGACCGCGAGGGCTTCATGGAGCTCCTCGCGCCGGGCGCGACCATGGCGGACGACGGCTCCGACCGCGACCTCGCCGACTGGGTCGACCGGGAGATCTTCTCCTCCCACGGCCACCTGGAGGTCGACAACGAGTCCAACGGCGGCCGTTCCCTCCTCGCCCGCTACAGCAACGACACCTGGGGCGAGATGCGCACCCGGTGGAGCTTCACCGTGGACGAGGACGGCCGGATCACGCGCTTCGAGACCGGACAGGCCTGACAATCACCCCCGCAGGGGGGCTTGTCTTCGAGTGCGCTCCAACTCCTAGCATCCCCGGGCATGGAGATCACACGCCCGCTGGGACGCAGCGGCATCGAGGTGAGCGCCCTGGGCTTCGGCTGCTGGGCCATCGGCGGCGAATGGCAGGGGCTCGACGGGCAGCCGCTCGGCTGGGGCAAGGTCGACGACGAGGAGTCGGTGCGGGCGGTGCGGCGCGCCCTCGACCTGGGCGTCACCTTCTTCGACACCGCCGACGCCTACGGTGCCGGGCACAGCGAACGCGTCCTCGGCCGGGCCCTCGGCAAGCGCAGGGCCGACGCCGTCGTCGCCACCAAGTGGGGCAACGTCTTCGACGAGGAGACCCGGACCCTCACCGGCAGCGACGACTCCCCGGCCCAGCTGCGCCGCGCCCTGACCGCGTCGCTGCGCCGGCTCGGCACCGACTACGTCGACCTCTACCAGTTCCACCTCTCCGACGCCGGCCCCGAGCAGGCCGCCCTGCTCCGGGACGAGTGCGAGAAGCTGGTCGGGGAAGGGCTGATACGCGCCTACGCGTGGAGCACCGACGACCCCGCGCGCGCCGCGGTGTTCGCGCGGGGGCCGCACTGCGCGGCCGTGCAGCACGCCCTCAACGTCCTCCAGGACGCGCCCGCGATGCTCCGGCTGTGCGAGGAGGCGGGCCTGGCGAGTATCAACCGCAGTCCGCTCGCCATGGGGCTGCTCACCGGGAAGCGCCGGGGCGGGCAGCCGCTGGAGGCCGGGGACATCCGCAGCAGGCCCCCGGCCTGGCTCCAGGGGTTCGGGGACGGCTCCGGCGCCGACCCGGAGTGGGTCGCCCGCGTCGACGCCCTCAGGGAGGTCCTCACCAGCGAGGGCCGCACGCTCGCCCAGGGCGCCCTGGCCTGGCTGTGGGCGCGCAGCCCGCGCACGATCCCCATTCCCGGCTTCCGTTCGGTCGCGCAGGCGGAGGAGAACGCCGGGGCGTTGGAGAAGGGGGCGTTGACCGGCGCGCAGCTGGCCGAGGTCGACCGGCTGCTCGGGCGGTGATCTTCGCGGGCTCTCGGGCGGACGGCCCGTCGACGTGTGCGGCAGTCGTTCCACGCGCACCGGTGCGCACCCCGCGGTCCCACGCGGGGCCCACCCCCACCCGGTGCCGTGGAACGACTGCCGCCTCCCCCCTGGGTGTGGCCTGCGGAAGCCTTCTGCTCCAACTGTGAAGCTTTCGTGTAGACGAGTTGAGCATAAGCGCCCGACCGGCCGCAATGGTGCGGACGTTCATATTCCGCTTGTGTAGGTTGACGGATTGACGACCGTGGGGGCCGCCCTCAGCCGCGTCCGACGTACGGCATGGTCGTCGCGAGTACCGTCGCGAACTGCACGTTCGCCTCCAACGGCAGCTCCGCCATGTGCCGCACCGTGCGGGCCACGTCCGCGACGTCCATCACGGGCTCGGGCGCGACCTCCCCGTTCGCCTGCAGCGCCCCCGTCTGCATACCGGCCGTCATGTCGGTCGCCGCGTTGCCGATGTCGATCTGCCCCACGGCGATCCGGTACGGCCGCCCGTCCAGCGACAGCGACTTGGTCAGGCCCGTCAGCGCGTGCTTCGTCGCGGTGTAGGCCACCGAGTGCGGCCGGGGCGTGTGCGCCGAGACGGACCCGTTGTTGATGATCCGCCCGCCCTGCGGGTCCTGCTCCTTCATCTGCCGGTACGCCGCCTGCGCGCACAGGAACGCCCCGTTGAGGTTGGTGTCCATCACGTGCCGCCAGGCCTCGTAGGGCAGCTCCTCGACCGGGACGCCGCCGGGCCCGAACGTGCCCGCGTTGTTGAACAGCAGGTCCACCCGCCCAAACCGCTCGACGGTCGCCGCGAACAGGCCCGTCACGTCCTCCGGGCGTGAGACGTCCGTCCGTACCGCGAGCGCCGCGCCCTCGGGCGCCAGGGCCGTCGTCTCCTCCAGCGTCTCGACACGCCGGCCCGCCAGCGCCACCGACCAGCCCGCGCGCAGCAGTTCCACGGCGACCGCCCGGCCGATGCCGGAGCCCGCCCCGGTCACCACCGCGATTGAGTTTCCCTTCGCATTCATGGGCCCGCAGCGTACGGGAGGGCCCGGCATGCGGAACTCATCCATCCGTCACGCGAGTGCTGTGTACGTGTCAATCGGGTGTCGTCCCCGGCCACTCCAATGCCCCCTGCAGCCATTCGCCAGGGGAGGACCGGATGACACCCGCAGCACACCCGTCCCAGCACGCCCCCGAACTCCGCGCCGCCGCCCGCCACATCGGCCGCCGCCGCTTCCTCACCACGACCGGCGCCGCCGCCGCGCTGGCCTTCGCGACCAACCTGCCCGCCGTCGGAGTCGCGGCCGCCGCCGAACTCGACGCCGCGCGGATCACCGAGAACCCGTTCACGCTGGGCGTCGCGTCCGGCGACCCGCAGCCCGGTTCGGTGATCCTGTGGACCCGCCTCGCGCCCGCCCCGTTCCAGGCCGACAGCGGACTGCCCGCCGAACGCGTCACCGTCCACTGGGAACTCGCCCACGACGAGCGGTTCCGCCGCGTCGCCCGGCGCGGCACCGCCACCGCGCACCCCGAGTTCCACCACACCGTCCACGTCGAGGTGGACCACCTGGAGGCCGGCCGCGTCTACTACTACCGCTTCCGCGCGGCCCGCTGGACCAGCCCCACCGGCCGCACCCGCACCGCCCCCGACCCCGGCAGCCGCGTGGCGTCCCTCACCCTCGCCGCGGTCTCCTGCCAGGCCTACCACGACGGCTACTACACCCCGTACGCCCACCTCGCCGCCGACGACGTCGACCTCGTCCTCCACCTCGGCGACTACCTCTACGAGTACGCCGTCAACGCGGTCGGCGGTCAGCGCAACTACACCGACCGCACGCTGCCCGACCTGTTCAACCGGGAGACGCTGACCCTGGAGGACTACCGGCTGCGGTACGCCCTCTACAAGTCCGACCCGGACCTGAGCGCCGCCCACGCCGCACACCCCTTCGTCGTCACCTGGGACGACCACGAGACCGAGAACAACTACGCCGACGACATCCCCGAGAACAGCGTCCCGCCGGAGGAGTTCCTGCTGCGCCGCGCCTCCGCCTACCGCGCCTACTGGGAGAACCAGCCCCTGCGCCGGCCGCAGCGCCCCACCGGACCCGACATGCGGCTCTACCGCCGCCTGACCTGGGGCCGGCTCGCCCAGTTCGACGTCCTCGACACCCGCCAGTACCGCTCCGACCAGGCCTACGGCGACAAGGCGCACGTGCCCGGCCCCGAGTCCGACGACCCGGCACGCACCATGACCGGCGCCACGCAGGAACGGTGGCTGCTCGACGGCTGGCGGGCCTCGCGGGCGCTGTGGAACGTCGTACCGCAGCAGGTCCTCTTCGCCCGGCGGCACATGGACGCCACCACCCCGTCCCGGGTGTCGATGGACGCCTGGGACGGCTACAGCGCCTCACGCCGCCGCGTCCTGGACGGCGCGAAGGCCGCCGGGGTCGAGAACCTGATGGTGCTCAGCGGGGACGTGCACTCCGCGTACGCCTTCGACATCAAGGACGACTTCGACGACCCGTCCTCCGCCACGCTCGGCACGGAGATCGTGGCGACCTCGATCTCCAGCGGCCGTGACGGCGCCGACAAGCCCGCCACCTGGGACACCTACATGGGCGCCAACCCGCACCTGAAGTTCTTCAACGGCCGGCGCGGCTACGTCACGGTCGCGCTCGGACGGGACGCGGCACGCGCCGACTTCAAGACCGTGCCGTACGTGACCCGGCAGGGCGCGCCGGTCACGACGGCCGCGTCCTTCGTGACCGAGGTGGGGGACCAGGGGCTCAAGCCGGCGTGAGCTCCGCCGTGAGGTCCCCGTCCGGGGCCTCGCCGGGGTAGCGGACGCCGACGCGGTCCCGGATCGCGTCGAGCGTCCGCATTACGGCGAGCGTGCCGTCGAGCGGGACGAGCGGGGACTCCGTCTCGCCGGCCCGCAGGGCGCGCATCACCTCGGCCGCCTCGTGGCGGAGGCTGTTGCGCGGCCCGTCCGCCGGGTCGGCCGTGAACTCCTCGGCGTCACGGCCGTCCCGGTGCAGCACGAAACGGTCCGGGAAGAAGAAACCGTTCGGAATGTCGATACGGCCCTTCGAGCCGGTGACCGAGGCGGAGGTCGCCGTACCGCCCACGATGGAGCAGTGCACCGAACCGAGAGCGCCGCTCTCCCACGAGAGCACCGCCGCCGTCTGGAGATCGACGCCCTCGTCCGAGAGCACCGCTCGCGCCACGACGTCCGACGGCTCCCCGAGCAGCAGCTGCGCGAACGACACCGGATACACGCCCAGATCGAGCAGCGCGCCCCCGCCCAGCTCAGGGTTCCGCAGCCGGTGCGAGGGCGGGAACGGCCCGGCCAGTCCGAAGTCGGCCTGCACGCTGCGCACTTCACCGATCGCCCCGTCGTCCACCAGCGTCTTCAGCCGCCGCACCAGCGGATTGCAGTACATCCACATCGCCTCCATCAGGAAGCGCCCGTGCTCCCGCGCCAGCGCGACGAGTTCCTCCGCCTCGCGCACGTTCAGCGTGAACGGCTTCTCGCACAGCACGTGCCGCCCGGCCGCCAGACACAGCCCGGCCGCCGCCCGGTGCGCCGTGTGCGGCGTGGCGACGTAGACGACATCGATGTCCTCGTCCCGCGCGAGCGCGTTCCAGTCGCCGTACGCCCGGGGGATCCCGAAGCGTTCCGCGAACGCCTTCGCCGACTCGTCCGACCGGGACGCCACCGCCACGACCTCCGCGTCCGGCAGGTCGACCAGGTCCGCCGTGAACGCGGCCGCGATCCCTCCGGTCGCCAGGACCCCCCACCGCACCGTGTCCGCCGTCATTCCCGCCCCGCCTTCACCTCGGTGACCCCTAGCAGTCCGTACGAGCTGAGAGCATAGGTGGCGATCGACTCGAAAAGGGAGGGACTCATGCCCGAGGGTGGGGCGTCCATATCGAAGACCGCGCAGGGGGCCGCAGCCGGGACGGAGCGGCCCGACCTCACACCGCACCGCCGCACCGGGCTCCTGGTCACCTTCCTCCTCGGCAGCCTGACCGCCGTACCGCCGCTGGCGATGGACATGTACCTCCCGTCGCTGCCGGAGGTCACCCGCGCCCTGCAGGCGCCCGCCGCGACCGTCCAGCTCACCCTCACCGCCTGCCTCGCCGGCATGGCCCTCGGGCAGCTCGTGGTCGGGCCGATGAGCGACCGGTGGGGGCGCCGCCGCCCGCTGCTCGCCGGGCTCGCCGTCTTCGTCGTCGCCACCGTCCTGTGCGCGCTCGCCCCCACCGTCGAACTCCTCGTCGCCTTCCGGCTGGCGCAGGGACTCGCGGGCGCCGCCGCGATCGTCATCGCCCGGGCCGTCGTCCGCGACCTCTACGACGGCATGGCCATGGCCCGCTTCTTCTCCACCCTCATGCTGATCTCCGGGGTCGCCCCGATCGTCGCGCCCCTGATCGGCGGGCAGGTCCTGCGCGTGACGGACTGGCGGGGCGTGTTCGCGGTCCTCACGGTCATCGGCGTCCTCATCGGCGTCCTGGTCTGGACGAAACTCCCCGAGACCCTGCCGCCCGCCGAACGGCACAGCGGCGGCGTCGGCGAGGCCCTGCGCGCGATGCGCACCCTCCTCGCCGACCGCCCCTTCACCGGCTACATGCTCACCGGCGGCTTCGCCTTCGCCGCCCTCTTCGCCTACATCTCCGCGTCCCCGTTCGTCATCCAGGAGATCTACGGCGCCTCCCCGCAGACGTTCAGCCTGCTGTTCGGGGTCAACTCGGTCGGACTGGTCGTCGTCGGCCAGATCAACGGCAAGATCCTGGTCGGCCGGGTCAGCCTCGACCGGGTGCTCGGCATCGGCCTCGCGATCGTCATCACCGCCGCGACCGCGCTGCTGCTGATGTCCCTCGGCGTGTTCGGCGAGGTCGGTCTCGCGCCCGTAGCCGTCGCGCTGTTCGTCCTGATGTCCGCGATGGGCATCACCCTGCCCAACACCCAGGCGCTCGCCCTGATGCGCACCAAGCACGCCGCGGGCTCCGCCTCCGCCCTGCTCGGCACGTCCTCCTTCCTCATCGGGGCGATCGCCTCCCCGCTGGTCGGCGTGGCCGGGGAGGACACCGCCGTCCCGATGGCCGTCGTCCAACTGGCCGCCGCCCTGGTGGCACTGGCCTGCTTCGTGGGAATGTGCCGTCCCTGGAGGGCCCGCGCGAGTGTGGAGGGAGCGGACAGCTGAGCGCACCGAGACTGCGCGACGGCACGCCGGAACGGGCCGGACTCGACCCCGCGGAACTGCGTCGGCTCGTCCGGGAGGTCCACGTCCTCACCACCGGGCAGCGCCCCTGGGCACCGGGCGCCGTGGTGGTCGTCGGACGCGGCCCCGTGGTCGCGGTCGAGGAGGCGGCGGGCTGGGCCGTCCGCTACGCGGCCTACGACGAGGACGCCGACGCCGGCGTGGAACTGCCCCCCGAGGAGCGGGTCCCGATGACCGTCGCCACGCCCTTCGACCTGGCGTCCCTCACCAAACTGTTCACCTCGGTCGCCGCCGTGCAGCAGATCGAGCGCGGCACGCTCGGCATCGACGCGAAGGTCGGGGCGTACCTGCCCGACTTCACGGCGGCGGCCCGGCACGGCATCACCGTGCGGCAGCTGCTCACCCACACCTCCGGGCTGCGCCCCGAACTCCCGCTGTACGACTACGCCGACGACGCGCAGCGGCTCGCGGCACTCCAGGCTGAGGCACCGGCCGGCGCGCCCGGCACGTACCGCTACTCCGACCTGAACATGCTGCTCCTCCAGCACGTCCTGGAACGCGTCACCGGCCGCACGCTGGACGTCCTCTTCCACGACGGCATCACCCGGCCGCTGGGCATGACGGCGACGGCGTTCGGGCCGTGCCCCGGGGCGGCGGCGACGGAGGACCAGCGGCGGCCGTGGGCCAAGTCGGACCGGGGGATGCTGCGGGGCGAGGTGCACGACGAGAACGCGTGGGCGCTCGGGGGAGTGGCGGGCCACGCCGGGCTGTTCTCCACCGGCCGGGACCTCGCGGTGTTCTGCCGCACCCTCCTCGCCGGCGGCTCCTACGGGCCCGCCCGCATCCTCGGTCCCGACTTCGTCGACCTCCTCTTCACCCCGCCCGGCCTCGGCTTCCTGCTCGACCAGCCCTGGTTCATGGGCGACCTCGCGGGCCGCGGCGCGGCGGGCCACACGGGCTTCACGGGCACGTCCCTGGTCCTCGACCCGGCGACGGACACGTTCCTGATCCTCCTCACCAACGCGGTCCATCCCCGTCGGCGGCGTCCGGACAGCGCGCCCAGGGCAGCGGCGGGATCACGGGTGGCCCGGGCGGTGCGGGGGAGGTGACGGGGAGGCCTGGACGTTGCTCCCAGGCAGCAGTGTCCCCGCACCCCGCTCCAGGATTCGGCGACCAGCTTCTTCTCAGCGGTGGCCGTCCGACAACAGGCGTCAGATCTCTGCCGGCGAGCTCAGGATCAGACGGCGGTGCACAGTCCGGCAGGCCCGGACGGGCGAGTCCCGGTGCCGGGCCCTCGTAGAATCGCCGGGTGAACGCCCCCGCACCCCCGGCCGAAACCCTCCGTGCCGCACTCGCCGGTCTGCTCGACGGGCTGCCGCCCCGGCAGGCCGCGCAGGCCGTGGAGCGGCTGATCGCCAGCTACCGCGGGGCCACCCCGACCGACGCCCCGATCCTGAGGGACCGCGCCGACGTCGCCGCCTACGCCGCCTACCGGATGCCCGCCACCTTCGAGGCGGTGCGGTCGGCGCTGGAGGCCTTCGCGGAGGCCGTGCCCGAGTGGGTGCCCGGCGGGCACCTGGATCTCGGCGGCGGCACGGGCGCCGCGGCCTGGGCCGTGAGCGCGACCTGGGGCGGGGAGCGGCCCGTCACCGTGCTCGACTGGGCCGAGCCGGCCCTCGCCCTCGGCCGGGAGATCGCCGCGGCCGACCCGGCCCTGCGGGACGTCCGGTGGCAGCGCGCCCGGATCGGAGCGGCGCTCACCCTGGAGAGCACCGATCTCGTCACCGTCTCCTACGTCCTCAACGAGCTGACGGCCCCCGACCGCGCCGCCCTCGTCGACGCCGCCGCTGCCGCCGCCCGGGCCGTCGTGATCGTCGAGCCCGGCACCCCCGACGGCTACGCCCGCGTCATCGAGGCCCGCGACCGGCTGGTCACCGCCGGGTTCCACGTCGCCGCCCCCTGCCCGCACAGCGCCGCCTGCCCCATCGCCCCGGGCACGGACTGGTGCCACTTCTCCGCCCGGGTCAGCCGTTCCTCCCTGCACCGCCAGGTCAAGGGCGGCTCCCTCGCCTACGAGGACGAGAAGTTCAGCTACGTCGCCGCCGCCCGCTTCCCCGTCGCCCCGGCACCCTCCCGGATCGTGCGGCGCCCGCAGATCCGCAAGGGCCAGGTCCTCCTCGACCTGTGCGAGACCGAACCGTCCCTGCGCCGCACCACCGTCACCAAACGCCACGGCGACCTGTACAAGGCGGCACGGGACGCCGACTGGGGAGACCCCTGGCCGCCCGCCGACCCGGCCGCGTGACCTACCCCCGGCCCGCCCAGCGGTGCAACGCCCCCTCCGCCCACGCCCGGTCGGCGGGGGACAGGTCCGCGATGCCGACGCTGTGGTTGCCGCCCGGCACCCACAGGAGCCGTGAGTCGGCACCCCCGGGACGGAAGTGCTCGGCGACCGAGGGGTCCTGGGCGCCGTTGACGAACAGCATGCGGCTGCCCCGACGGCGGACCCAGCGGTCGATGTCCGGCATGGCCGCGCTGTCGAACACCATGGGGACGTCCCGGGGGACGAAGGTGCGCGCCGCGATGCCGTCGGGGTGGCGCAGCAGGTCCGCCACGTGGCCGGTGGGGATCTCGCCGTACCCCAGCTGCGTGCCGATCTGGTACCAGTACGGGACGTACCGCCGCGCCGCCGTGTCGGCGTACAGGGGCAGCCCCGCCCATGCGTCCAGCCACGCGTACAGCTCGTCGGCCGTCGCCTCCGGGCCGGGGATCGTGGCGACGTCGGCCGGTGTCGCGCGCTGCCAGAACATGAACAGCACGCGCACGACGGCGATCTCGAACGCCTTGTCGGCGCTGCCGACGAGGCGGAAGGTGTCGCCCTTGGCGGCGGCCCAGGCCTCGTAGCGGGCGACCATCTCGGTCCGGCGCAGCAGCAACTGCCGCTGGGCGGCCTTGACGGCCTCGCGGCCGGGAGCGGTGCCGACCGTCTCCAGGAAGCGGAGGTAGCAGGAGTCGTCGCGGTCGTCGGTGTTGTTCGGCGCCGAGTAGACGACCGTGCCGTCCACGTCCCGGGGGTGGAAGCGGCGGTGGTAGACGCTCGTCATGCCGCCCTTGCTGCCGCCGGTGGAGAGCCACGCGCCGGGGTAGAGCCGGCGGAAGAGGCCGACGACGCGGTGGTGGTTGTCGGCGGCCTGGCGGATCGTGAGGTGCGCGTAGCCGGGTCCGGCGGGGAGTGAGGTGCCGAAGTAGCGGTGTTCCACCTGGAGTTGGTTGGCGCCCAGCAGCATCGCCGGTTCGCTCCGCCGCGGTGTGAGGACCGCGTGGTAGCCCGTGCTGAACAGCACCGTGGGCCGGTCGGCGGCGGTGTGGAGCAGGGTGAGGCGCTGCTCGAAGGTGCCCGCCGCGGGGTCCGTGTGGTCGACCGGCTGGCGCAGGCCCAGGACGAAGTGCCGGTACCCGGGCTCGGCGTCCTGCCGTTCCTCGACCAGCCGCAGTCCGGGCAGGGCCCGTAAGGCGTCGGCCACGTCGGTGTTCCCGGTGCGGGCCTTCGCTGCCGCCGCCCGCGCGGGCGGGGCCGCCGCGGTGGCGAGGCCCGCCGCAGGGAAGGCCGTGGCCGCCGCTGAGGTGAGCAGCCGTCGTCTGGTCCATGCGGTCATGAGCCGAGTCCTCCCGGGGGTCCGTGCGGCGGGGGTGCGCCGGTCGCGGGCCGCGACCGCCTCAGTACATCCGCCGCACGCCCCGGGAGGATCCCGCGTGCGGGGGTCCGCTCTCCCTCGCGCGGGGGAGGCTCATGACTCCTCGCCGGCCGTGCCCTCCTCCCGTCCTTCCCGCTGCTGTCGTCGCTCCTGGAGCTTGCGCAGCAGTTCGCGCTTCTGCGCCTGCGGGTCGAGACCGCCGCCGATCCGGCCGGCCCGGCCGCCGCCGCGCAGCGCCTCTCGGCCGAGGTTCCGGCGCGATCCTCCGACGCCCAGCATGTTTCCGGCTCCGCCTCGGGTCATTCCGGGCTCCTTCCCCGACTACCGATACGTGACGAGACGGTGCGTCTCGCCTAGCCTCCACTGTCAGCGAGACGCTCCGTCTTGTCAACCTGATAAGTTCGTCCCATGGCCGTCCAGAAGTCCGAACAGTCCGCACAGTCCGCCCCCGCCAAGTCCGCCCCCGACGCCACCCGGCGCAGTGAGAGGTCCCGCCGCGCCATCTACGACGCCGCCCTCGCCCTCGTCGCCGAGGCCGGCTACCCGAAGACCACCATCGAGGGCATCGCCGCCCGCGCCGGTGTCGGGAAGCAGACGATCTACCGGTGGTGGTCGTCCAAGGCGGACGTGCTGATGGAGGCCTTCCTCGACCTGGCCGAGCAGTCCACGCCGGAGGCGGGGCCGGTGGCGTACACCTTCCCGGACACCGGCGACGTCGCCGCCGACGTCAAGGCCGTCCTGCGCGCCACCGTCGACCAGCTGCGCGACCCGCGGTTCGAGGTGCCGTCCCGCGCCCTGGCCGCCGAGGGCGTCGTCAACGAACAGCTCGGGCGCGAGCTCGTGGCCAAGCTGATGCAGCCCTCACTCGACCTCTACATCGGCCGGCTGCGCGCCGCGCAGGACGCCGGGCAGGTCCGGGCCGACATCGACCCGCGCATCGCCCTGGAGTTCTTCATCTCCCCGCTCGCCCAGCGCTGGCTCCAGCACACCGGCCCGATCTCCTACGAGTACACCGACACCCTCGTCGACTACGCCCTTCACGGCCTCGCGCCGCGCTGAGCGGCCCGGGCCAGCCGGCCCGGCGCGTCCGTGATGACCCCGTCGCAGCCCAGCGCCAGCACCCGGTCCCGCTGCGCGTCCGTCACCACGGTGTGCGCCCACACCCGCGGGATCCCCGAGCGCACCGCCCGCACCAGGTCCGCGTCGCGCGCCCGGTGGTCCACGTCCAGCAGGTCGACGTACGACCGCCAGCGCTCGGGGCGGTCCGTGCGCAGCTGCTCCGCCGAGCGCCACAACTGCGCCAGCAGGCCGAGGCGGTGGACGCGTCGGGCCACCTCCGGGTCGTTGGAGTTCACGAACACCGAGCGGGTCAGGCCGCGGTCCCGGATCAGCGCGGCCAGCCGGTCGATGCTGCGCGGGTCCTTCGCCTCCAGCATCAGCACGATCCGCCCGCCGAAACGATCCAGCACCTCGGCGACGGTCGGCGGCCGCTCCGACCGCCAGCTCCCCGGGAGCCGGTCCATCGGGCGCAGTCGTACGCCCTGCCACTCCCGGGCGTCCAGGCCGCGCACCGCGCCGCCCAGATGGGTCGTGCGGTTCAGGGTCTCGTCGTGGAACACCACCGGCGTGCCGTCGCGCAGCAGCCGCGTGTCGAAGTCCAGCACCTGCGCCGTACCGCGCGCGTAGGCGGTCATCAGCCCCGACATGCTGTTCTCGGGGACCTCGCGGGCGCCCCCGCGATGGGCGACGTAGGTGATCCGGGGGAGTGCCGCCACGGTCAGGGGGCCCGCGCCCCACTCCAGCGGGGCCGGGGCGCGGCCGCCGGGTCCCGTGAGGGTCAGCGAGACCACGGAAGCCGCGGAGGCCAGGCCCGTCAGCGCGATCCTTGTGACCATGGCGACCACGGTAGGACGCCATGTCATGGCAAAGCGGGCAATGACACCCGATGGTGCGCGAAGTGCGCCTCGTCCTGGCGGCATATGCCTCGCCCCACCGGTCCCCGTCTCGGCCCTCCTGCCCCGGATGTGGGCACTGGCCCCCCGGTGCGCGGGAAGATGGGACCATAGGGCATGCTGTTCCGCACGACGGCGAGGCGAGGGGATAGATGAGCGCGGAGTTCGGCGGCCGGACCGGCCTGCAGGGCAAACTCACCCAGTGGCTGCGCGCGGGGCGCCGGCCGAAGGAGACCGCCGGGGACGGCGGCCGTGAGGTCCTGCTGCTCGCCGCCGCCGGCGCGGGACTGCCTCTGGCGCCCGCCGCCCACCCGGCCGGATACCGCTGCTCCTGCGACCGCGTCGGCTGTCCCACCCCGGCCCGGCACCCGGTGTCCTTCGCCTGGCAGACGCAGTCGACCACCGACCGCGCCCAGATCGAGCGCTGGGCCCGCCACCAGCCGCAGGCCAACTTCATCACCGCGACCGGCATGGTGCACGACGTCCTCGACGTGCCCCTCGACGCCGGTCGCGCCGCGTTGGAGCGGCTGCTCTCCGAGGGCGTCGAGGTCGGGCCGGTCGCCGAGAGCGACGACGGCCGCATGCTGTTCTTCACCCTCACGCGCGGCACGCCCGAGGACGAGGACGAGTGGTGGCCCTGCGAGCTGGACTGCCACCCCGAGACGATGGACGAGCACCCCGGGCTGCGCTGGCACTGCCGGGGCTCCTACGTCCTCGTCCCGCCGGCGCGGTTGCCGGGCGAGGACCAGGCGGTGCGCTGGGTGCGCGGGCCCGAGCACGCCCTGCCGGATCCGCTGAGCCTGCTGGAGGTGCTCACGGAGGTCTGCGCCCGGTACGTCGGTGAAGAGGCCGACCCCGCGGGCGCGGGCTGGCCGCTGCGGCACTGAGTCCTCTCGGAACCGGGCCGCGGCCCACCGAACCGTGCGGCCCTCGGCTACGAGCCCTCCGCGGACGTCATGCCCTGGATCCTCCCCAGGATCGTCACCTTGCCCTGCCCCTTCGGGTCCAGCGCGACCTCGTTCGAGACGAACTCCATCATCAGGGACTGCTTGATCTCGCCCTTGGTCAGCGCGAGGACGTCCTTGTTCGGGACGGGGAACGACGTGCCCGTGTGGGCCGTCTGCTTCTCGTAGTGCCGCGTGGTGAAGAACACCAGCGCGCCGCCGTCCGTCGTGCGCAGCGCCAGCGGCGCGTAGTCGCCGTTCGTCAGCGGCTCGTCGATGTACTGGGTGACCAGGCCCGGCTTCTTGGCGTTCTTCTGCCGCAGGGCACGCCACTGGCTGGTGTGCGGGCCGTCCGCGAAGGTCTCCCCGCCGTTCTTCAGGTACGTCGTGTAGGTCTGGCTCAGGCCGCCGGGGTCGGCGGCCAGGTCGGTCGCGTCCACGGGGACCGGCTCGGCCCAGCCGTCGGCGTCCTTCTTGAACGCGGGGACCTTGCCGGGCGCGACGAGCGTCAGGTACGCCACCTGGAACGGGTCGTCCAGGCTGCTGCGGGTGAACACGAGGAGCCAGCGGGCGGTGCCACCCTTGTTGCCGGCTGCGTCGACGAGGAACCAGCGGGGCCAGCCGGCCTTCTTCGGGATCGTGAACTTCGCGTCCGTCAGCTCCAGGGGGGTGTGGTTGGGGTTGCCGTCCGGGTTGTTCGCCTTCCCGGCCTTGAGGCGGGCCGAGTCGATGTCGGCGAGGGCACCGGTGGTGTGCTCGGCGTCCAGGCCGCCGTCGTAGGCCTTGTCGGCCGCGTTGTACGCGGCCGTGAACTCCTCCAGGGCCTTGGCGGCTTCCGCGCGGGTGGTGGACGGGAGGATCTCCCGTTCGCCGTGCACCACCACGCATCCGCTCGCCGTCATCGACAAAGCGGTCACTGACGCTGCTATGAGGGCGCTCCGGGCGGGCCTGCGGAGCGTTCGAGGGTCGCGATCCCTGCTCATCGGGTTCCTTCACCTTCCCCTTTCCGGAGGCGAACCCTACCGGGTGCCTCCGGCGGTCGGGCGGGGGTGGGGTGGCGGGGTGTGGTGGTCACGCCGTGTCGCGTGCCGGGGTCACCGCCGGTGTCCGGCTCGGGGCGAGGAACAGCGCCAGGGTCGGGATCAAGTACAGCAGCCACACCGTCACTTGGAGGGTCGTGGGGTCCGGCTGGAAGTTGAACACGCCCTTCAGGAGGGTGCCGTACCAGCTGTCGGGCGGGATGGCACCGGAGATGTCGAAGGCCTTGTCGCCGAGGCCGGGCAGGAAGTCGGCCTCCTGGAGGTCGTGGAAGCCGTACGCCAGGACGCCCGCCGCGACCACGACCAGCAGCGCGCCGGTGTACGTGAAGAACTTGGACAGGTTGATGCGCAGGGCGCCCCGGTAGAACAGCCAGCCCAGGAGGACCGCCGTGAGCAGGCCCAGCGCCACGCCGAGCAGGGGCTTCGGGGTGCCGTCGCTCGCCGCGTGCACCGACGCCCAGACGAACAGGGCCGTCTCCAGGCCCTCCCGGCCGACCGCCAGGAACGCCGTGGCGACCAGCGCGCCCGTGCCCACCGCGAGCGCCGCGTCCAGCCGGCCGTGCAGCTCCGCCTTCAGGTGCCGGGCCGTGCGACGCATCCAGAACACCATCCACGTCACCAGGCCGACCGCGAGGATCGACAGCGAGCCGCCGAGCGCCTCCTGCGCCTGGAACGTCAGCTCCTGGGAGCCGAATTCGAGGGCGCAGCCGAAGCCGAGCGCTCGTCCGTGGCCGTCACGGCGATCACGTGGTCGCCGTCCGTCGCGCCGCTCTTCTCGGTGCAGCCGGTGACGGCGGTCAGGGCCGCCGCGGCGGCTGTCACGACGGAAACGGGGCTGGCGGGTCGCATGAGAGCTCCAAGGGACAGTTCCGTCGTCCGCCCCGGCTGACCTGTGCGGCCTCGGGCGCCCGGGCGATGCTTGAATGCCCCCGTGACTGACTACGACGTGCTCCGCGTCTTCTGCGGCCCGAACGGCGGATACGGCAACGAACTCGGTGTCGTGCGCGACGGCTCGGCGCTGCCCGAGCGGAACGACCGGCAGGAGCTCGCCGCGAAGCTCGGGTTCAGCGAGACCGTGTTCGTCGACGACCCCGAGCGCGGGGTGATCGACATCTACACGCCCACCTCGCGGCTGCCCTTCGCCGGGCACCCCTGCGTCGGGACGGCGTGGCTGCTCGACGTGCCCGAACTGGTCACGCCCGCCGGAGTGGTCGGCGCCCGGCAGGACGGGGAGTTCTGCTGGATCGAGGCGCGTGCGGACTGGGCGCCGCCGCGCACCCTGCGCCAGTACGCCACCGCCGCCGAGGTCGACGACCTGGCCGTACCGCCGCCGGGGGAATGGGTTTACGCCTGGGCGTGGGAGGACGAGCCCGCCGGGCGGATCCGGGCCCGGGCCTTCCCCGGCCGGGGCGACGGCATCGACGAGGACGAGGCGACCGGGGCCGCGGCCCTGCTGCTCACCGACCGGCTGGGCCGGGCCCTCAACATCACCCAGGGCGCGGGCTCCCAGATCCTCACCGCGCCCCAGCCGGGCGGGTGGACCGAGGTCGGTGGCCGGGTGCACCTCGAACGCTGACCCGGGCGGCGCGCGCCCGTACGGGTGGAACAGCGTGTGTGCGCGGCGGCGAACGGGACCTCCGGGCGTGACCAAGCACCACCGCGAGAGGATTCTCATGCGCATTCGATCCGCTCTGGCCGTAGCCGCCCTGACCGTCTCCGTGACCGCCGTCGGCGTGGCCACCGCCGCCGGCGACGGCCAGGGGCACCGCAAGGACCACCACGTGGCGTGCAGCCCGTACTTCGGTCAGCTCGAGGCCGAGACCGCCGAGACGGAGTGGGGCGGCGCGGTCTGCCACAACGGCCCGTTCGACATCTGAGCAGGACGGACCCGACGCTCTCCGGAGCGGGCACCGGGGCCCTCCCGACGCGTGCGAGGGGCCCCGGCCCGTTCACGCCGACAGCGGGAACTCCTCGCCCAGCGCCTGGAAGACCGCGTTGTTCAGCGCGTAGGCCCGCTTGCACTCAGCGACGACGCGCTGCCGCTCCAGCTCGTCCCCGGGTACCGCGTCCAGCAGCTCCCAGTAATCGCGCTTGAAGGCGGCCGGGTTGGGGATCTCCTCGAAGACGTAGAAGCGGACGCCGTCGCCCTTGCTCGGGAAGCCCCACGTCTTCTCGGCCGTGGCGCGGATGATCTGCCCGCCGGAGAGGTCGCCGAGGTAGCGCGTGTAGTGGTGGGCGACGTAGCCGGCCGGCCAGGTGCGGGCGCACTCGGTGATCCGGTCCGCGTACTCCAGCGTCGCGGGCAGCGCGCTGATGCCCGACCGCCAGCCCGGGCCGCGCAGGTACTCCAGGTCCTGCTCCAGCGAGGCCATCCGGAACAGCTCCGGGCGGACGAACGGCCCGGCCACCGGGTCCGCGGCCAGTTGCTCGGCGCCGGACTCCAGCGCCGTGTACACGAACCACAGTTGCTCCGTGTAGCGCGCGAACGCGTCGACCCCGAGTTTGTGTCCCAGCAGGTCGCTCAGGAAGGTCGAGGCCCTGACCTCCTCGTGCTGCTCGCGGGAAGCGGACCGGATGACGGTCGAGAAGGAATCCATGGGCCCACTTTCTATGGTTAGGCTAACCTAAGTCAATAAGTTTGCCGACTGGTCGTCGGTAACCTTCCCGACGCACTGTCGGTAAAAACCTCAGCAACGGAATCACACAAGGCCACGGAATCACACAAGGCCACGGCATCACACAAGGCGACGGCCCGCCCTCCGAGGAGAGCGGGCCGTCCGACGGTCTGTGTGCGGTCCTACGGCAGCGTGAGGATCTCCGCGCCCGTGTCCGTCACCACCAGCGTGTGCTCGAACTGGGCCGTCCGCTTCCGGTCCTTCGTCACGACCGTCCAGCCGTCGTCCCACATGTCGTACTCGTGCGTGCCGAGGGTCAGCATCGGCTCGATGGTGAACGTCATGCCGGGCTGGATGACGGTCGTCGCGTGCGGGCTGTCGTAGTGGGGGATGATCAGGCCCGAGTGGAAGGACGAGTTGATGCCGTGTCCGGTGAAGTCCCGGACCACCCCGTAGCCGAAGCGCTTGGCGTACGACTCGATGACCCGGCCGATGATGTTGATCTGCCGGCCCGGCTTGACCGCCTTGATCGCCCGGTTGAGGGACTCCCGGGTCCGCTCCACCAGCAGGCGCGACTCCTCGTCGACGTCACCCACCAGGTACGTGGCGTTGTTGTCGCCGTGCACCCCGCCGATGTACGCCGTCACGTCCAGGTTGATGATGTCGCCGTCGCGCAGCACCGTGGAATCCGGGATGCCGTGGCAGATCACCTCGTTGACGCTGGTGCACAGCGACTTGGGGAAGCCGCGGTAGCCGAGCGTCGAGGGGTAGGCGCCGTGGTCGCACATGTACTCGTGCGCCACCTTGTCCAGCTCGTCCGTGGTCACGCCGGGGGCGATCAGCTTCGCGGCCTCCGCCATCGCCCGGGCGGCGATCCGGCCGGCGACGCGCATCGCCTCGATCGTCTCGGGCGTCTGCACCTCCGGCCCGGTGTACGGCGTCGGCGCGGGCTTGCCGACGTACTCGGGGCGGCGGATGTTTCCGGGCACGGAACGGGTGGGGGACAGCTCCCCCGGGACGAGCAGCGACTGGCCAGACATGCCAGCGAGTCTAACCAGCCCCCGTGGGGGAACATGTCGGTGGCGAGAGGAGCTGGTCATGGCCCTGTTCAAGAAGCGGACGGTCGGCAAGCCGGGCGAGTGGTACTACTGCCTGGAGCACAGGAAGGTCGAGGAGGGGCCGGAGTGCCCGGGCAAGGACCGCTTCGGCCCGTACGCGAGCCGCACCGAGGCCGAGCACGCGATGGAGACCGCCCGCGAACGCAACCTCCAGTGGGAGAACGACCCCAGGTGGCACGACGCCCCGGCGGGCGGCCGCGAGGAGAACTGACACACCCGGACGCCCAGGCCCGATGCCGCCCCGGTCGTCCGTCCCGCCCGCACTCCGCGACGCGGTCGCCGTGAGCGACGGGGGACGGACGGCCGCCCGGGCCTGTTGATGGGCAGCCGGTGGGATCGGATGCCCGCCCGGGGGATCCCGCCCGGGGGTATCTCGGGGGTATCGGTGGGTCGGCGGCGGGCTCTGGACACCCCCCTAGTGGTGGGCAGGCGGCGGTGTCGGACGTCCGCCCGGTTCTGCCGGTGGGACCGCAGCGAGCCCCGACGCGCGCCCGGGCCTGCCGACGAGCAGGCGGTGGGGCCGGGGCGCCCCGGGTCATCGGCGGGCTGGCAGGGGGGCCCGGATGCCCGCCGGGGCTACCAGCGGGTCGGTGGTGGGGCCGTCAGGTGTTCTGTCAGTCTCGACAAGCGGTCCCGGAAGCGGCGTCGGCCCCGCGGTGGGGTCGGGAGGGCGTTCTCCCCGGCCGCCGCGCTGACCAGGTGTTGGACCGTGTCCAGGTCCAGCTCCGAGCCGTCCGGGACGGCCAGGGCCTCGTGGGCCATCGCGGGCAGCTCACCCCGGCCGGGGCCGAGGGCCAGGACCGTCGCCCCGGCCCGGCGGGCGTCGGACACCCGCTCCAGGAGGGGCGCGCAAGGAGCCCCGGGGGCCACCACCAGAAGCGTCTCGCCGCGCCGGGCCGCCTCCAGCCGGCCGAGACCCACCGCCAGATGCGCCGGGTCCGAGGGGCGCGCGTCGTGCCGTACCAGCGTCGGGGCCAGCTCCGGCATGCCCGACCAGGCGGCCTCGTCCACCAGATGCGCCGCCAGGTGCCACGGCTCGTACTCCGGCGTGCCGACCAGCAGCAGACCGCCCCCGTGCGACATCACCGAGCCCCGCAGCGCCCCGGCGAACCGCCGCGTCGCCCCCAGCCACTCCGTCCCGGCGAGCACTTCCCGCAGCAGCGCCACCCGTACCGCATCCATACGACCGCATCCTGCCCGAACCGGTCACTCGTGACGTGGAGTTCACCACCCATTCGCCCGGCCTGGGTAGGCAGACCGGTCACCCGTTCCGTCGTCGAACGACCGGAGGAACCCGCCGATGACCGAGACAAGCGTCCCCTTCCGCGCCGGCCGGGAGGGGTACGCCAGCTTCCGTATCCCCGCCGTCGTCGCCACCGTCCCCCACTCTCGGCTCCGCTCGAGCGGGGGCACCCCCATCGGCACCCTGCTCGCCTTCTGCGAGGGCCGGGTCGGCTCCCGGGACGACTTCGGGAACATCGACGTCGTACTGAAGCGCTCCACGGACGGCGGCCGCACCTGGGGCCCGCTCCAGGTCGCCGCGCGCAACGGCGACGCCCTCGCCGGCAACCCGGCCCCCGTCGTCCTCCACACCGGCCGCGTCGTCCTCGTGCACGTACGCAACGCGGCCCTCGCCACCGAGGACGCCATCCGCCGCGGCAAGGTGGCCGCGGCGGACGGACGCCGCGTGTGGGTGCAGCACAGCGACGACGAGGGCCTGACGTGGTCGGCGCCGCGGGAGATCACCCAGGAGACCAAGAAGCCGCAGTGGCGCTGGTACGCCACCACCCCCGGGCACGCGATCCAGCTGAGCACCGGACGGATCGTCGTCCCCGCCAACCACTCCCTGCCGCCCACCGGCACCGACAACGGCACGGAGGGCAGTTACAACGGCGGCCACTGCCTGCTCAGCGACGACGAGGGTGCCACCTGGCGCATCGGCTACGTCGACGACAACACCGACGGCTACATCAACGCCAACGAGACCACCGCCGCCGAACTCCCCGACGGCCGCGTCTACTTCAACACCCGCAACGACTCCCCCTCGCCCGGCACCCGCGCCGACGCCCACTCCGCCGACGGCGGGCAGACCCTGCTGAAGCCCTTCCGTCCGCAGGCGGGCCTGTCCGCCCCCGTGTGCCAGGCGAGCGTCCTCCAACTCCGCGACCCCGACGTGCTGCTGTACTCCGGGCCCGCCGACCCGGGCTTCCGCGCCCTGATGACGATCCGCGCCTCCATCGACGGCGGCACCACCTGGTACCCGGCCCACACGGTGGACGGACTGCCCGCCGCCTACTCCGACCTGGTCCGCGTCGACCCGGACACCGTCGGACTGCTGTACGAGACCGGCGACTTCAGCGCCTACGAGACGATCACCTTCCGGCGGGTGCCCGTGACGGAGCTGACCTGAGCCGGTCGGGGCGGGACCGCGGTCGTAGAGTCGGGGCCATGACCTCTACCGACAGTGCTGCCACCGACCGCGCCCAGAAGGCCCCCGCCAAGGACCCCTGGGACCTGCCCGACGTCTCCGGACTCGTCGTCGGGGTGCTCGGCGGGACCGGACCCCAGGGCAAGGGCCTCGCCTACCGGCTCGCCAAGGCCGGGCAGAAGGTGATCATCGGCTCCCGGGCCGCCGACCGCGCGCAGGCCGCCGCCGAGGAACTCGGCCACGGCGTCGAGGGCGCCGACAACGCCGAGACCGCGCGCCGCAGCGACATCGTGATCGTCGCCGTGCCCTGGGACGGCCACGGCAAGACCCTGGAGTCCCTGCGCGAGGAACTGGCCGGCAAGCTCGTCGTCGACTGCGTCAACCCGCTCGGCTTCGACAAGAAGGGCGCCTACGCCCTCAAGCCCGAGGAGGGCAGCGCCGCCGAGCAGGCCGCCGCCCTGCTGCCGGACTCCCGGGTCACGGCCGCCTTCCACCACCTGTCGGCCGTCCTGCTCCAGGACCCGGAGATCGACGAGATCGACACCGACGTCATGGTGCTCGGCGAGGTGCGCGCCGACGTGGAGATCGTCCAGGCCCTCGCCGGGCGCATCCCCGGCATGCGCGGCATCTTCGCCGGGCGGCTGCGCAACGCCCACCAGGTGGAGTCGCTGGTGGCGAACCTGATCTCCGTGAACCGCCGGTACAAGGCGCACGCCGGGCTCCGGGTCACCGACGTGTGAGCCGCTGAGGCGCATGGGGGACACTGGACGGCACCAGCAGTGCCCGCAGTGTCCCCCGACAGGAGTCGACCGAGATGCCCCGCCTTGCCCTCTACGCCCTGATCGTCTGTGTCCTCTCCGTGGCCGCGGCCGTCGTCTCCTTCACCCGGGGCAGCTTCCTGGGCATCGTGTGGGTGCTGCTGGCGGGCCTGTCGTCCAACATGTGCTGGTACTACCTCAAGCGCGCCAGGCAGCAGAAGTCCGTCACGGGCTGAGCCGTCACGCGCCGAGCCCTCAGGGCGCGGCCGAGCAGAACTCGTTCGAGCCCTGCCAGAAGCGGTACAGCTCCTGACCGCAGTAGGTCTCGACGTCGCTGATCCCGAGCGACTTCAGGATCGAGTCGATCACGTCGAAGAACACGCCGTTCACCGCGGGCAGCCACAGCAGCGCGAACACGAACAGCAGGCCGAACGGCGCGAACGGCTCCACCTGGCGCCGGATGTTGTACGACAGCCACGGCTCGATCACGCCGTAGCCGTCCAGGCCGGGCACCGGCAGGAAGTTCAGCAGCGCGGCCGTCACCTGGAGCAGCGCGAGGAACGCCAGCGCGAAGCGGAAGTCGCTCGGCACGCCGTCCAGCGCGTCCAGCCAGAACGGGGCCGTGCAGACCACCGCGAACAGCACGTTCGTCAGCGGGCCGGCGGCCGAGATCAGGCTGTGCTTCCAGCGGCCCCGGATCCGCCCGTGCTCGATGAACACCGCGCCGCCGGGCAGGCCGATCCCGCCCATGATCACGAAGATCACCGGCAGCACGATGCTGAGCAGCGCGTGCGTGTACTTCAGCGGGTTCAGGGTCAGATAGCCCTTGGCGCCGACCGAGATGTCGCCGCTGTGCAGGGCCGTGCGCGCGTGCGCGTACTCGTGCAGGCACAGCGAGACGATCCACGCCGCCGTCACGAACAGGAACACGGCGACCCCGGGCTGCTCGGCGAACCCGGTCCAGGTCGCCCATCCCGTGACCGCCGTCACGGCCAGGATCCCGACGAAGACGGGACTGATCCGCCGCTCGCTGTGGCGGCTGGTCGCGGTGGTCATGGGACTCCCTGCACTCTCGAACACGCGGTGGGACGGCCCGACCGTACCGGGCGCAGGGGGAAAACGTCTCGCGCGGGGCGGTCGGTTCCGGGGAGGGTGGGCGCATGGGGCTCTGGCACGTGATCTACGAGGACTGGCAGATGGAGTGCTGCGGCACACCGTTCTCGGTGGGGGACGAGGTGAGCTGGCCCCTGCTCCTGGAGGACGCGGACCACGTGTTCGGCGGCGGCTGGCACGACCAGCTCAGCAAGGTGTGCGGGCCGGTGGAGGACGTCGGCGGCGTCCGGGTCGTGCGGGAGGAGACCGGCCTCACGGTCGCCCTGGGCGCGGACCCCGACGACGAGGAGGACCGGCGGCCGAAGCCGGGGGACCGGATCCGGTCCGTCGGGCTGCTGTCCGTCGAGCGGCACGGCGCGCGGTGGCCGGAGGTCCGCGGCCGGGTCCGGGCCGTGCAGGTGCTGTCCCAGGCCTACGCCGAGACCGCGCCCGGCTCGCGCACGTGGGAGCCGGTGGCGGGGGAGCGGCGGCTGCGGCTGGTGGAGCGGTGCGCCGGGCGGTTCGCCGCGGGCCCGGAGGAGCAGGGGCGGCAGTGGAGGGAGTCGGGGGTGGTGGTCACCCTGGAGGTGCCGGGCACGGACTCCTGGCTCTCCCACGCCCTCCGCGAGGCCCGGTGGATCCCCCACCAGGGTGCCGGGCCCGGCACGGAGACCGAGGGCCTGCCGGCGGCTGAACTGGCGGGCCTGCTGGAGAAACTGAGCACGGTGACGGCCCCGCCGCGGGACCGGGGCCGACCGAGGCGGCGGCATGGGTGAGGGGCGGGCGCGAGAGGCCCGGGGGTACCCCTCGGCCCGGCCGCCTGCGACACGAGCCTGCCGACGCCCGTCGCACCGTCGGGCCGTCGTGACCGTCCCCACGTCACCGGAGACAATGGACCCCGTGCGCTACCGCATCCTCGGCACCACACAGGCGCTCCGCTCCGACGGCACGGCCGTCCCGGTCGGCGGGGCGCGGCTGCGTGCGTTGCTGACCGTGCTCGCCCTGCGGGCGGGCCGCACCGTGCCCGTGGCGCTGCTCGTCGACGAGGTGTGGGACGGCGATCCGCCCGCCGACGCGCCGGGGGCGCTGCAGGCGCTGGTCGGACGGCTGCGGCGGGCGCTCGGGGCGGACGCGGTCGCCTCCGCCGAGGGCGGGTACCGGCTCACGGCCGCCCCCGACGACATCGACCTGCACCGGTTCGAGCGGCTGGCCGGCGAGGGGCTGCGAGCCCTGGCCGACGGCGACCCCGCCAAGGCGGCCGTGGTCCTCGACGACGCCCTCGCCCTGTGGCGCGGCCCGGCCCTGGCCGACCTGCCCGACCGTGCCGCCGAGGCGGCCCGCTGGGACACCCGCCGCCTGGACGTGCTGCGGGCCCGCCACACCGCCGCCCTCGCCCTCGGTCAAGCCGAGCAGTCCCTGCCGGAACTGACCGCCCTGTGCGACAGCCACCCCCTGGACGAGCCCCTCCAGGCGCTGCGCCTGCGCGCCCTGCGCGACGCGGGCCGCACCGCCGAGGCCCTCGCCGCCTACGAGGACGTACGACGCCTCCTCGCCGACCGGCTGGGCACCGACCCGGGACCCGAACTGCGCGCGCTGCACACCGACTTGCTGGACGCCCCGGGCCCGGGCGGCTCCCCGGTGGCCCACCGGGCAGCGGTGCCCCCGGAGTCCCCGGTCGCCCCCGCCCCCGGCAACCTCCGCGCCCGCCTCACCTCCTTCATCGGCCGGGAGACCGACATCGAGACCATCCGGGCGGATCTCACGGCGGCCCGCCTGGTCACCCTGCTCGGCCCCGGCGGCGCCGGGAAGACCCGCCTGTCGCAGGAGGCCGCCGAGGCCGTGCGGCACGCCATGCCCGGCGGGGTGTGGCTGGCCGAACTCGCCCCCGTCGACGACCCCGCCGCCGTCCCGGAGGCCGTGCTCACCGCCGTCGGCGCCCGCGAGACCGTGCTGTACGGCGCCGGCGCCGAGGGCATCCGGGCCGCCGTCGCCGACCGGCTCGACGACCCCGTCGATCGGCTAGCCGAGCACTGCTCCCGCCCCGACATGCTGCTGATCCTCGACAACTGCGAGCACGTCGCCGACGCCGCCGCCCGGCTCGCCGAGGAACTGCTGGCGCGCTGCCCCGACCTCACCGTCCTCGCGACCAGCCGCGAACCCCTCGGCGTGCCGGGGGAGTTACTGCGCCCCGTGGAGCCACTGCCCGAGCCGGTCGCGCTGCGTCTGCTCGCCGAGCGGGGCGCGGCGGCCCGGCCCGGCTTCCGGATCGAGGACGACCCCGAGGCGTGCGCCGAGATCTGCCGCCGCCTGGACGGCCTGCCCCTGGCCATCGAACTCGCCGCCGCCCGGCTGCGGATGCTCACCCCCCGCCAGATCGCCGACCGGCTCGACGACCGCTTCCGCCTCCTCACCTCCGGCAGCCGCACCGTCCTGCCCCGCCAGCAGACCCTCAGAGCCGTCGTCGACTGGTCCTGGGACCTGCTCGACGAGGACGAACGGGACGTCCTGCGGCGGCTGTCGGTGTTCTCGGGCGGCTGCGACCTGCCCGCCGCCGAGGCGGTGTGCGGACCGGTCGCCCTGGAGGCGCTCGGCTCGCTCGTCGACCGCTCCCTGGTCGTGGCCGCGCCGCCCGGCGAGCAGGCCGACGGCGAGATGCGCTACCGGCTGCTGGAGACCGTCGCCGAGTACGCCGCCGAGCGGCTGGACGAGTCCGGGCGGCGCGCCGAGGCCGAGCGCGCCCATCTGACGTACTTCCGTGAACTCGCCCGCACCACCGACCCGTTGCTGCGCGGCCCCGGCCAGCTCGCCGCCATGCACCGGCTGGAGCGGGAGTACGAGAACCTGCGCACGGCCCTGCGGCACGCCGTCGCCCTGCGCGACGAGCAGGAGGCGCTGTGCCTCGCACTGTCCCTCGTCTGGTACTGGCAGATGCGGGACCTGCGCATCGAGGCCCGCAACTGGTGCCGCGAGGTCATGGCCCTCGGACCCGACCCGTTCACCGAGCCCGTCCGCCCCGCCGCCCCCGTCTGGCAGCGCTGCACCGACGCGCCGCCGCCGATGACCGGGGAGGTCCTGTGGGAGGCCCGGCGCGGGATCCACCTGGCCCACCTCGCCTGCATGGACACGGAACTGGAGGCCTGGCAGAACCCCCGGTCCCAGCAGAAGCTGCGCGCCATCGCTGCGACCTACGAGCCCGGCCTGCCGCAGAACTGCCGCCTGCCCGGCCTGCTCTGGTTCTTCGCCGTGATGCTCACCGGCGAGATGGACCGGCTGCGGATCATCGTCGACGCGTCCATCCGCACCTGCCGGGAGACCCCCGGTTTCGCCTGGGAGCTGGCCTCCGCCCTCCAGATGCGGGCCAACTTCCTCGCCAACCGCACCGACTGGGCGGGCGACGCCGCCCGCGACGCCGACGAGTCGCTGGAGATCTACCAGCGCCTCGGTGACGCCTGGGGCACCGCCGAGGCGCTCTCCGCCCGCGCCGAGGCCCACGAACGCCGGGGCGACTACGCCCTGGCGGCCGCCGACTACGAGGCGGCCATCGCCCACGCCGAACACCTCGGCGCCCGCGCCCAGGCCGCCGTCCTCACCGCCCGGCTCGGCAACGCCCTGCTGGAGGCCGACGAGGGCGAACGCGGCGAGCGGCTGCTGCGCGAGGTGATCGCCCAGCACGAGGACACGCACAGCGAGGCCATGCCCGCCGCCCGCCTGTTCCTCGCCGGCTGGCTCGGCATGACGGGCCGCGTTCCCGAGGCGCGCGAGCAACTGCGGCGGCTGCGCCAGGACTTCCGTATCGCCCACTTCATCGTCTTCGACGCGTACATCCTCGGCGCGGAGGGGTGGCTGGACGCCGTGGAGGGACGGTACGAGGAGTGCCTGGACCGGATCCGCGGGGCGCTCGAGCGGGCCGCCGACCCGCTCTCGGCGGCCATCGCCCCCCATATGCGCGCGGTGTACCTGACCATCGCCGCGGGGTCCCTGGCCGGCCTCGACGGCGGGCACCGGGCCCGGGACGCCGCCCTGTGCCTCGGCGCGGCCGACGCCCTGCTGCCGCCGGGGCACGTCGCCCCGCGGCAGGAGCGCGAGGCACGCGAGCAGGCGGAGCGGCGGACGCGGGCGGTGCTCGGCGACACGGCGTACGAGTCCGCGTACACGGAAGGCGGCGGCCTCTCCCCCGAGGAGGCCACCGCCCTGCTCTGACGCGGATCCGTCCGGCCCGGTCAGGCCTTCGTGCGGAACTTGTGGATCGCGATGGGCGCCATCACCGCCGTGATCGCCACCGACCAGCCGAGCGTCACCCACAGGTCGTGCGCGACCGGCCCGCCCACCATCAGACCGCGCGCGGCGTCCGCCAGCGTCGACAGCGGGTTGTAGTCGGTGAACGCCTGCAACCAGCCGGGCATCGACGTCGTCGGCGCGAAGATCGACGAGCCGAACTGGAGCGGGAACAGCACCAGGAAGCCCATCGCCTGCACGGACTGCGCGTTCTTCAGGATCACGCCCAGGGTGAGGAACACCCACATGATCGACGAGGCGAACGCCGTGGACAGCGCCACGGTCGCGAACAGCCCCGGCCAGTCGGTGATCTCGAACCCGACCGCGACGGCGACGATCATCAGCACCGCGGTTGCGAACAGCATCCGCAGAAGCTCCACCGAGATCTTCGCGAACAGCACCGAACCACGCCCGATCGGCAGGGACCGGAAGCGGTCCATGACACCGGAGTTGAAGTCCTGGCTGAAGCCGGTGCCGACGCCCTGGGACAGGGTCATGCTCATCATCGCGATCATGCCGGGGATCACGTACTGCACGTACCGGTCCTGCCCGCCGCCCAGCGCCTGCCCGATCGAGCCGCCGAAGACGAACACGAACAGCAGGGTGAAGATGACCGGCATCAGCAGCGCGTCGGCCATCGACTCCGGGTCCTTGCGGATCCACAGCAGATTGCGGCGGATCAGGGCCCCGGTGTGACGGAGGTGGCCGCGCAGCGGGATACGGGCGTCCGTCTCGGCGTCGTGGACGGTGACGGCGCTCATACGGCGGCCTCCTGAAGGTCTTCGGCGGGCATGGCGTCCTGCGGGGCACTGGCGCGATGGCCGGTGAGGGACAGGAACACCTCGTCCAGGCTGGGCAGTTCGGTGGTGATGGAGGACAGCGTGATACCGCGCGCGGTGACGGCGCCGACCACGGCGGTCAGCTGCTCGTCGCTCAGGATCGGCACGAGGACGTCACCCCGGTCGGTGTCCACGGTCGTGGTGGCGAGCCCGGTGATCCCCAGCTCGTCCAGCGCGGCGGCGAGGGGCCGCAGCTGCGTCGGATCGGCGGGTCGGACCCGCAGCGCCCGGCCGCCGACCTTCGCCTTCAGCTCCTCGATGGCGCCGCCGGCGATGACCTGGCCGCGGTCGACGACCGTCAGCTCGGAGGCCAGTTGCTCGGCCTCCTCCATGTACTGGGTGGTGAGCAGCACGGTGACCCCGTCGCCGACCATGCGCTTGACCTCGTCCCACACCTCGTTGCGGGTGCGCGGGTCGAGCCCGGTGGTCGGCTCGTCCAGGAAGAGCACGGCCGGTGCCCCGATCATCGAGGCGGCCAGGTCCAGCCTCCGCCGCATGCCGCCGGAGTACGTAGCCGCCGGCCGCTTGGCCGCCTCGGTGAGCGAGAAGCGCTCCAGCAACGCGTCGGCCCGGGTGCGGGCGTCCTTGCGGGGCAGGTCGAGCAGCCGCCCGATCATGTAGAGGTTCTCCCAGCCGGAGAGCTTCTCGTCCACGGAGGCGTACTGCCCTGTCAGGCCTATGACCCGCCGCAGCTGCCGGGGCTGCCGTACGACGTCGTACCCGGCCACGGTCGCCTGCCCCGAATCGGGCTGCAGCAGGGTGGACAGGATCCGCACCAGGGTGGTCTTCCCGGCCCCGTTCGGCCCGAGCACCCCCATCACGGTGCCCTCCCGCACGTCCAGGTCGACCCCGTCCAGTGCCCTGGTCTCCCCGTAGTGCTTCACCAGCCCCCGCACGGTGACCGCGGCGCCGCCGGTTCGTGTGTCGATTCGCGTCATGCCGACGACGGTGTCAGCGCGCACCGACAAACCACCGACAGACCACTGACAGGGGGTCGTCGGCACCGACAGCCCACCGACACCCCGTTCCACCAGGGCCAAAAAGGGAACAGCCCCGCCGACGGGGGAAGATCGGCGGGGCTGCTGGTACCGCAGTGGCTCAGTGGACGGAGTGTTCCTCCTGCGGGAACGTTCCGCCGACCACGTCCTCGGCGAACGCCTTCGCCGCGTTCCCCATGACCTCACGCAGGTTCGCGTACTGCTTCACGAACTTCGGCACGCGCCCGCCGGTCAGCCCGAGCATGTCGGTCCACACCAGCACCTGCGCGTCCGTCTCGGCCCCGGCACCGATCCCGACGGTCGGGATGTGCAGCACCCGCGTCACCTCGGCCGCGAGCTCCGCCGGAACCAGCTCCAGCACCACCGCGAAGGCACCCGCGTCCTGCACGGCCTTCGCGTCCCGCAGCAGCTGCTGGGCCGCCTCCTCGCCGCGGCCCTGCACGCGGTAGCCCATCGCGTTGACGGACTGCGGGGTCAGCCCGATGTGCGCCATGACCGGGATGCCGGACTCGACGAGCAGCCGGATCTGCTCGTGCGACCGCTCGCCCCCCTCCAGCTTCACGGCCTGCACGCCCGCCTCCTTCACCAGCCGGGTCGCCGAGCGCAGCGCCTGCACCGGACCCTCCTGGTAGGAGCCGAAGGGCAGGTCGCCGACGATCAGGGCGCGCGAGGTGCCCCGTACGACCGCCGCGGACAGCATGGTCATCTCGTCGAGGGTGACGGGCACGGTCGTCTCGTACCCCAGGTGGCAGTTGCCCGCCGAGTCGCCGACGAGCATGACCGGGATCCCGGCCTCGTCGAAGACGGACGCCGTCATCGCGTCGTACGCGGTGAGCATGGGCCACTTCTCGCCCCGCTCCTTGGCGGCGGCGATGTCCCGCACGGTGATGCGGCGGGCGCTCTTGCCCCCGTACAGCGCCTTGCCGCCGTCGGAGGGCTTCTGCTGAGCGTTCTGGGCAGCCGGAAGCTGCGTCATTGCACGGCTCCTCACACGTCATCTCGAGGCGCCCTGACGGCGTCCCCGGACCACGTCCATGGTGGCACCTCGTGCCATGCACGGCTAGGGGAGCCCCTGAGAGTTCGACTTCCGCGGTCCCCATGTGCGCGTTTCGTCACAGAGCGCGCTTTCCGCGGCCTTGATCGGAACTCCCCGCGGCGACTCGAACGTCATCGCCCCCGTACGGCCGTCGAGGGACGGCGGGAACGGAACGGATCATCCCCTAGGGTCGTAGACACGGGGGCGATGGTGTGCACGGCAGGCAGTGAGGCGACGGTATGGCGCAGCAGGCGTACATGACGGAGACGGACAACGGCGGCTCGGGGCCCGAGCACCGGGGGACCCGGCTTCGGCGCCTGTTCGACCGGCTGCTGGGACCCTGGCGGGGCGACCCACGGATCTGGCGGCGCGGACTGCTCGTGGCCACGTGCGCGGTGCTGCTGGCCGTGGTCATGGTCCTGCACTCGCGCATCCCGAACACGATCGGCAACCTGGGCAGCCTCGTCGAGACGTTCCTGCCCTGGCTGGGGCTCCTCGTGCCGGTGCTGCTCCTGCTCGCCGTCCTCCGCAGGTCGGCGACCGCGCTGATCGCGGTGGTGCTGCCGGCGCTGGTCTGGCTGAACCTCTTCGGCGGCCAGCTCACCGACAAGACCGCGGCCGGCGGCGACCTCACCGTGGCCACGCACAACGTCAACGCCGACAACCCCGACCCGGCCGGCACCGCCCGTGACGTGGCCGCCTCCGGCGCGGACGTCCTCGCCCTGGAGGAACTGACGGCGACCGCCGTGCCGACCTACGAGAAGGCGCTCGCCTCGACGTACCGCTACCACTCGGTGCAGGGCACGGTCGGGGTGTGGAGCAAGTACCCGCTGACCGACGTACGGGCCGTCGACCTCGACATGGGCTGGACGCGCGCGATGCGCGCCACCGTGACCGCCCCGGCCGGCCAGGTCGCGGTCTACGTCGCCCACCTGCCGTCGGTGCGCGTGAAGATGGAGGCCGGGTTCACGGCCCGGCAGCGCGACCGGAGCGCCGACTACCTGGGCCACGCCATCGCCCGTGAACCGCTGAAGAACGTCGTCCTGCTCGGCGACCTGAACGGCACCATGAACGACCGCGCGCTCAACGCCGTGACCTCCCAGATGCGTTCCACGCAGGGCGCGGCCGGCAGCGGCTTCGGGTTCAGCTGGCCGGCGTCGTTCCCGATGGCGCGCATCGACCAGATCATGGTCAGGGGCCTGACGCCGGAGAGTTCCTGGACCCTCCCGCAGACGGGCAGCGACCATCTGCCCGTCGCGGCCCGTGTGAAGGTCGCCACAAGCGGTTCCTGAAAACCGCAGGTCAGGGCAGTTCGGCCAGGATCCGGCCACTGCGGGTTCACCTCGCGGAATAGTGCGGCTGCGAGACTTTGTTCCGTACTTGAACATACGACGTACGGATCTCCACGCAAGTCTCGAAAGGTTCTTCATGCCCCTGGCCCTGCTCGCCCTCGCCGTGGGTGCCTTCGGCATCGGCACCACCGAGTTCGTGATGATGGGGCTGCTGCCCGATGTCGCGGACGACCTGCACATCTCGATACCCGCCGCCGGCCATCTGGTGTCGGCGTACGCGCTCGGCGTCGTCATCGGCGCCCCGCTGCTGGCCGCGGTCACGGCCAAGATGTCCCGCCGCACCGTCCTCATCGCGCTGATGGGACTCTTCGTCGTGGGCAACGCCCTGTCGGCCCTCGCGCCCGACAACGGCTGGCTGCTGGCCGCCCGCTTCCTGAGCGGACTGCCGCACGGCGCCTTCTTCGGCGTGGGCGCCGTCGTCGCGACGAACATGGTCGCCCCCGAACGCAAGGCGCGCTCGGTCTCCCTGATGTTCCTCGGCCTGACGGTCGCGAACGTCGCGGGCGTTCCGGTCGCGACCCTCATGGGGCAGCACTTCGGCTGGCGGGCGACCTTCCTCGGTGTCAGCGCCATCGGCCTGGCGGCGATCGCCGCGCTCGCGTTCCTCATCCCGCACGACCACGAGCACGCCACCGCCAAGGGCCTGCGCGGCGAACTCGCCGCCCTGCGCTCCGTCCCGGTCTGGCTCTCCCTCGGTACGACGGTGGCGGGCTTCGGCGCCCTCTTCGCGGCCTACAGCTACATCACGCCGATGCTCACGGACGCCGCAGGCTACGCCGACGCCAGCGTCACCCTGCTGCTGGCGCTGTTCGGCGTCGGCGCCACCGCCGGCAACCTGCTGGGCGGCCGCCTGGCCGACCACTCCCTGCGCGGCACGCTGTTCGGCGGCCTGACCTCACTGGTGGCGGTGCTGGCGCTGTTCCCGCTGCTGATGCGCACGGAACTCACCGCCGCCGTCGCGGTGATCCTGCTCGGCATGGCGGCCTTCGCCACCGGTTCCCCGCTCCAGCTGATGGTCATGGAGAAGGCCTCCTCGGCCCCGTCCCTGGCCTCCTCGGCCAACCAGGCCGCCTTCAACCTGGCCAACGCCGGCGGCGCCTGGATCGGCGGACTCGCCCTGGCCGCGGGCTTCGGCGTCACCTCCCCGGCTCTGGCCGGAGCGGCCCTGGCCGTCCTCGGCCTGGGCGTGGCCTCGCTGGCCGCCGTGGTGGACCGGCGCCGGGCTCCGGTCACCGGGCGCGAGCGGATCGTGGCGAGCCATGTCCCGCAGGAGGCGGAAGCCGTGCACCACTGACCGACGGCGCGGCGACACCACACCCGGGCGGCAGCCCGTAGGGAGAGTCCTACGGGCTGCCGCTCCGTTTGTGGGGGCGCCGTGGGGAGCCGGGTGGGGCGCCGCGGCTGTCGACGGGGCTGTCGCCGGGGCCGGTTCGCACTCCCCGTCGGGCGTCGAGGCGGCGGCCTCTCGCCGCGCCGGCTCCGCGAGGCGGCCCCCCACCGCGCCCGCACTGCCTAACGCGACGTCAAGGCCGCGACGAGGCCGTCCAGTCCGTCGAAACACCCGTCGAAGGCGTCGGAGGCGGCCGGCGGATCCCCGGCCGGGCGCCGCACGTAGGCGGTCCGCATGCCCACCGCCTGCGCGCCCCGCAGGTCCCAGGCATGGGCGGCCACCATCAGGACGCGCTCGGCCGGGCAACCGGCGCAGTCCACGGCGAGTCGATACACCTCCGGCGCCGGCTTGTACGCCAGGACGGACTCGGCGGACAGGGCCTGGTGCCAGCGCAGCCCGGCATGGGCGTTGAGCCGCAGCAGGGCGGCACGGCTCGCGTCGGAGAGCCCGAGCACGGGGAACCGCCGCGCGAGCCGCTCGAGACCGGCGACGGAGTCGTCCCAGGGGGACAGCCGCCGACCCGCCGTGGCGAGCCGGGCGACGGCCGCGGGATCGGTGACTCCGGCCTCGTCGGCCACGCGTCGGGCGGCCTCGGCGTCGAGGACCCCGGTGCCGGCGTACGGGCGGAGCCCTTGCCGGACGCGTTCCTGTTCCTGCTCGCCGTGCCGCCGCCACACGGCGAGGAGTTCGTCGACGGCCGCGTCGTCGGACGCGGGTGCCGCTTCGCGGATCGCCGCGCGCAGGCCGCCCGGTTCGTCGACCAGCGTTCCGAGGACGTCGAAGACGACGACGTCGATGTCCAGGTCGAGACCGGTGCCGATCTCCGAGCCGCTGTCACGGGTCTCGCCCACGCGCCCTCCCGTTCGCCGTGTCGTCACTGCCTGAGCCGGTGACGTCGATGGTGTCAGCGACCGTGTCACCGGTCAAGGAGGTGACGCGCACGCAAGCGGAAGAACGCATACCCGTTGCAGCGGTGATCTTGCGTTGCGTAATGTCCCCGAGAATGAGCAGTCAGATACCGCCGACCTTCGTGCTGGTCCACGGTGCCTTCGCGAACTCCTTCTCCTTCGCGCCCCTCCAGGCCGAACTCGGCCTCCTCGGGCACCGCTCGGTCGCCGTCGACCTGCCCGGCCACGGTTTCGGGGCGACCTACCCGCGCGCCTACCAGGCACCGCAGGACCTCGAAGGCCTCGCCATCGCGCCCGGCTCGATCAAGGGCGTCACCCTCGCCGCCAACGCCGCGCACCTGATCGGGATCCTGGAACGGGCCAAGGAGAACGGGCCGGTGATCCTGGTCTCCCACAGCCGCGGCGGCGTCGCGGCCACCGCCGCGGCCAACGCCCGGCCGGACCTCATCGACCGCATCGTCTACGTGGCGGCCTGGTGCCCGGTCGCACTGGACGTCGGCGACTACTACGCCGAGCCCGAGATGGCCACCGTCGACGCCGCGTCGCTGGGTCTGGCCATGGTCGGGAACCCGGCCGAACTCGGCCTGCTGCGCGTCAACTTCCGCACCGCCGACCCGAAGGCCCTCGCGGCGTTCAAGGCGGCCTTCCTCGCCGACGGCACCGACGACGAGTTCCTGACCTTCCTCAACACCTTCCAGCCCGACGAGAACCTGGACGTCGGCACCTCCGCCGACCGGGCGCAGGCCGCGACCTGGGGCCGCATCCCGAAGACCTACGTACGCCTGACCGGGGACGCGAGCCTGCCGCTCGCCCTCCAGGACCGGCTGATCCGCGAGGGCGACGCGCTGACCCCGGACAACCCGTACGACGTCCGCACCCTCGAAGGCAGCCACCTGAAATGGCTGACCGACCCGGCACCGGCGGCCCGGGTCCTGGGGGAACTGGCCGGGCTTCCGGGCCGGGACGCCTGATCGCGAGCGGGACACTCGGTCAGGATTCGAGAAGCCGGTTCCCGGGACCGCGGCTAGCGTCGCAGCCATGACTTCCATCGCATCCGTCACCCTCGAGGTGGCCGACCCCGCGGCCGCCGAACGCTTCTACAGCACCGCCTTCGGCCTGGGCGGCCAGGTGCGCCTGCGGGCCTCTCAGACCCCGTCCACCGGCTTCCGCGGGTTCACGCTGTCGCTCGTCGTGGCTCAGCCGGCCGACGTCGACGCCCTCGTCGACGCGGCCGTGGCGGGCGGCGCCACGACGCTGAAGCCCGCCGCCAAGTCGCTCTGGGGCTACGGCGGCGTCGTCCAGGCCCCGGACGGGACGATCTGGCAGGTCGCCTCCTCGTCGAAGAAGAACACCGGCCCGGCGACCCGGCGGTTCGACGAGCTGGTGCTCCTGCTCGGCGTCGAGGACGTGAAGGCCAGCAAGCGGTTCTACGTCGAGCACGGCCTGCCGGTCGGCAAGAGCTTCGGCGGCAAGTACGTCGAGTTCGCCACCGAGTCGGCTCCCGTCAAGCTGGCGCTGTACAAGCGCCGCGGCCTGGCCAAGGTCGCCGGCGTCTCGCCCGAGGGCACCGGCTCGCACCGGCTCACGATCCACGGCGACACCGGGCCGTTCACCGACCCGGACGGGTTCGTCTGGGCGACCGCCTCGGAGACGGCGTCGCTGTGACCGGTGACGCCGGCGTGCACCGGCAGCGGCGAGAGGGAGCCGCGCCCGCCACCGCCCGCACGGTCGGTGGCGGCGGGGGCGGGCGCACGGGCGAGGGGCCCGCGGCAGCGGTCAGACCGACTCCCGCCACCCGTTCGTGATCGGCAGCCGCCGGTCCTTGCCGAAGCCCTTCGCCGAGATCTTCGTACCCGGCGGGTACTGCCGCCGCTTGTACTCGGCCGTGTCGACCATGCGCAGCGTCTTCGTGACCAGCTCCCGGTCGTAGCCGGCCGCCACGATCTCGTCCGCGCCCCGGTCGCGGTCCACGTACAGCTCCAGGATCGCGTCCAGCACCGGGTAGTCCGGCAGTGAGTCCGTGTCGACCTGGCCCGGGCGCAGCTCCGCGCTCGGGGGCTTGGTGATGGAGTTCTCGGGGATCGGCGGGGTCTGGCCGCGCTCCCGGGCGGCCCGGTTGCGCCACTCGGCCAGGCGGAAGATCGACGTCTTGTACACGTCCTTGATGGGGCCGTACGCGCCGACCGAGTCGCCGTAGAGCGTGGAGTAGCCGACCGCCAGCTCCGACTTGTTGCCGGGCGCCAGGACGATGTGGCCCTCCTGGTTGGAGATCGCCATGAGCAGCGTGCCGCGCAGGCGGGACTGGAGGTTCTCCTCCGCCAGGCCCGTCAGCCCCAGCGAGCCCATGTACGCGTCGAACATCGGCTCGATGGCGACCGTGCGGTAGTTCAGGCCCGTGCGGCGGGCCAGCTCGGCGGCGTCGTCCTTGGAGTGGTCCGAGGAGTACTTCGACGGCATCGACACGCCGTACACGTTCTGCGCGCCCACCGCGTCGCACGCGATCGCCGCGACCAGCGAGGAGTCGATACCGCCGGACAGGCCGATCAGGACCGACTCGAAGCCGTTCTTCGCGACGTACGCCCGCAGGCCCACGACCAGCGCCGAGTAGACCTCCTCGTCGTCGTCCAGACGGTCCGCGTAGCCGCCCGCGAGCTCCGGCTCGTACGGCGCGACCGGCTCCTCCGAGAGGACCACCCGGTCGATGCGCAGGCCGTCGTCCACCACGCCCGTGGGGGCGTCCGCCGACGCCGCCGGCAGGTCCAGGTCCAGGACCACGCAGCCCTCGGAGAACTGCGGGGCCCGCGCCACGACCTCGCCGTCCTTGTCGACGACGATCGAGTCGCCGTCGAAGACCAGCTCGTCCTGGCCGCCGATCATGGCGAGGTACGCCGTGGTGCAGCCGGCCTCCTGGGCCCGCTTGCGGACCAGCTCCAGACGCGTGTCGTCCTTGTTGCGCTCGTAGGGGGAGGCGTTGATCGAGACCAGCAGGCCCGCCCGCGCCGAACGGGCGGCGGGGACGCGGCCGCCGTCCTGCCAGAGGTCCTCGCAGATGGCGAGGGCGACGTCCACGCCGTGGACGCGCAGGACCGGCATGCTGTCGCCGGGCACGAAGTAGCGGAACTCGTCGAAGACGCCGTAGTTCGGCAGGTGGTGCTTGGCGAAGTTCAGGACCACGTCGCCGCCGTACAGCACCGCCCCCGCGTTCTGCGGAGCGCCGGCCGGCTGGCCGTACTTCGGCTGCGCGGTCTCGCAGCGGTCGAGATAGCCGACGATGACCGGCAGCTCACCGAAGCCCTCCTCGGCCAGGCGGGCGGCGAGACTCTTCAGCGCCGCGCGGGAGGCCTCCACGAAGGACGACCTGAGGGCCAGGTCCTCGACGGGATACCCGGTCAGCGCCATCTCCGGGAACGCCACGAGATGCGCTCCCTGCTCGGCGGAGTGCCGGGTCCAGCGGACGATCGACTCGGCGTTCTGGGCGAGGTCGCCGACGCTCGAGTCGATCTGGTTCAGGGCGAGACGTAGTTGAGGCACGCGCCCAGTGTAATCGTCAGAGCGACGCAATGGGGTGGTGTGGGTCACCCCACACCACCCCGTTCCCCTTGCGGAGGTCAGCCGGCGGAAGTCAGCGGCGCCGGTACGACTCCACGTAACCGTTCGCGGGCGTGCCCACGCCGGTGACGTCGTCGTAGCCCTTGACGGCCTGCAGCGAGCTGTCCTTGCCCAGGCTGCGCACGGACGTGGCCAGTCCGCCCGTGGCGTCGTAGCCGTTCACGAAGTCGACGCGGGCCACGGCGAGGCCGGAGCCCGTCGGGTTGTCGGTGACGTCGTGGTAGACCTTCGAGCCGGACTTCGCGTAGATCGCCGGGTTGGCGAAGCCGATCGGGGTGCCGCCGCGGGCCTCCTGGGCCAGGGCCTGGATGGCCGCGATGGTCGGCGCGGCGAGCGAGGTGCCGCCGATGCGGTACTCGCTGTACGCCTGCGTCCTGCCGTCCGGCATGGTCTGGGTCTGGCCGACCAGGAAGCCGGTGTTCGGGTCGGCGATGGCCGCGATGTCCGGGACGACCCGGTTGCCGTCCGCGCTGTTGGCCTTCGCCAGCGCCTCCGGCACCACACCCTGCTGGTACGAGGGCTCGGCGACCGTCTTGCTCGTGCCGCCGCCGGCGCCGGAGGTGAAGGCGCCGGGGAAGTCCGTCCAGCTCTTGCCGTCGGCCGACAGGTTCGCCTTCTCGGTGCCCCAGCCGGTCTCCCACAGGTACGTGTCGTCCTTGCCGACGGCCAGCGAGGTGCCGCCGACTGCGGTGACCCACGCCGAGTTGGCCGGGGAGTCGACCTGCTTGGTCCCGGAGCTGGCGACCTCGTCGCCGTCGTCGCCGGAGGAGAAGTAGAAGCCGATGCCCTCGACCGCGCCCAGCTGGAAGACCTGGTCGTAGGCGGCCGCGAGGTCGGGGGTCTGGGCGGCCTCGACCTCGCCCCAGGAGTTGGAGACGATGTCGGCCAGGTGGTGGTCGACGACCTTGCCGAGCGCGTCGAGCAGGTCGTTGTCCATGCAGGAGGCGGCGCCCACGTAGGTGACGCCCGCGGCCGGTGCGACCGCGTGCACGGCCTCCACGTCCAGGGTCTCCTCGCCGTACCAGCCGGCGGCCGAGCAGGCCTTGGTGTTCGTGTACTTCGTGGGCAGCACCTGGCGCAGCTGGCCGGTCTTCCACGCCGCGTCGCCGTGCTTGCCGGCGTAGGTCCCGGCGTCGTAGGCGATGGTCGGGGAGGCGTACGCGTCCGTGATGGCGACCCGGACGCCCTTGCCGGTGCGGGTGCCCGCGCCGTAGGCGGCCCGCAGCTGCTTGCCCGTGTAGCCCTTGATCGCGTACGGGATCTTGCCGCCGTACGCGTCGGGCAGCGTGCTCGCGGTGTTCGAGCCGTAGTACGAGGAGAAGGGCCCGGCGTTGCGGAACACGGTGTCCGGCGGCGGCAGCCGGTCGTCGTGCGTGGCCATGTGGGGCGCGTTGTCCAGGCCGGTCACGGTCAGCACGGCGTCGGCGAGGTTCGCCGGCACGGAGGCGGTGCTCGCCGGCGCGCGGTAGGTCCGGGCGCCCTTGGCGAAGTTGTGCAGCTGGGTGCCGAACGCCTTCTCGGCGGCGGCCACGTCACCGGTGACGGAGACGTAGTGCCGCGTGACGCCCGTGACCTTCAGGCCGGCGGACGTGAGCCAGGCCTTCACGGCGGCCACCTGGGCCTTGGTCGCGCCGAAGCGGGACTGGGCCTGCCGGGCGGTGAGGTACTTGCCGTAGGAGGCCGACTTCGGGTCGGAGACGGCCTTCGCGTACGCGGCGAGGCCGGCGGCGTCCTGGCCGGCGAGGTAGACCCGGGCCGAGACCTGGGCACTGTCGGAGGTGGCGCCCTGGTCCGCCTTGGCCGTGGCCCACGCGGGCCTGGTCCCGGCCAGCAGGTCGCGGAGCGGGTGGTCGGCGGCGTGCGCCGCGGGTATGCCGAGCGCCAGCGCACCCGCGAGCATCGGCAGTGTCGCCGCCACGCTCACCCCGGCGCGCACCTTGGCGCGGTTGGATCTCATGGAACCCCCTGTGCGGTTCGTCGCGAGTGGATCACTCGACGGTCGCCACTCTTTCGACGAACCGTTCATGCAAGGGGAATGCGCAGCCCAAGAAGCGCTCTACCGAAGCCAAGAAGAGCCCAAGGAGCCGATGCGCAGGGCGATTTGGGGCTTACGCCCGGCGAACGCCCCACGTCCTGCGCGCTACGGACGCGGCGCGGCACCCCGCGCCTTGAGCAGGTCCGCCATCAGGCCGATCTCCGACTGCTGCGCGTCCACCATGCCCTGCGCGAGCCGCTTCTCCACCCCGACCCGGCACTTCTCCACGCAGCCCTCGGCCATGTGGATGCCGCCCTTGTGATGGTCCGTCATCAGCTGGAGGTAGAAGACCTCCGCCTGCTTCCCGCTGAGCTCGCCGAGCTTCTTCATCTCGGTGTTGGTCGCCATGCCCGGCATCAGCGCGCCGTCCTTGCCGGAGGCCATGTCGCCCATGCCCATCCAGGTCATCGGCGGCTCGGAGGACACCTTGGGCAGGCCCCACAGGTCGAGCCAGCCGAGCATCATGCCGCGCTGGTTGGCCTGGGTCTGCGCGATGTCGTACGCGAGGCGCCGCACCTCCTCGTCCTTCGTGCGGTCGCGCACGATGTACGACATCTCCACGGCCTGCTGGTGGTGCACCGCCATGTCCCGCGCGAACCCGGCGTCGGCGGACTCGGCGGAGGGGGTCGTACTGCCGCCGTCGTCTCCGGCGACGGCGTAGGTGATCGCGCCGGCCGCGACGAGCGCCGCCGCCGCGGCCCCCGCGATCAGAGCCACGTGCCTCACTGCGAGAGCCCGTTCGTGCAGGCGGCACCGGGCTCGGGCGTCTGCTCGCCCTGGACGAACTTCTCGAAGAACTTGTCGACGTTCGGGTCGTCCGCGCCCGTCACCGTGCGCTGATGGCCCCACGCCGAGAGCATGATCGGGTCCTTCTGGTCGTCCATCGGGCTCATCAGCGTGTACGGCGTCTTCTTCACCTTCGCCGCGAGCGCGTCGACGTCGGACTTCTTGGCGGCGGCGTTGTACGTCACCCACACCGCGCCGTGCTCCAGCGAGTGCACGGCGTTGGTGTTGTTGATCTCCTTGGTGTAGACGTCGCCGTTGCAGTTCATCCACACCTGGTTGTGGTCGCCGCCGACCGGCGGCTCGGTCGCGTACTTCACGGCCTTGGTGACGTGGTTGCGGGAGAGCTTGCCCTCCCAGGTCTTCACGCCGTCCTTGCCGGTGACGAACTTGCCCTTGCCCGAGGAGTCGCTCGCCGCGGTGTCGCTGCCGTTGTCGGACTGGGACTGCACGAGCACGACGCCGCCGACGACCAGGCCGCCGACGATCACGACGCTGGCCGCGATGGTGAGGATGCGGTTGCGGCGCTCACGGGCCTGCTCGGCGCGCCGCATCTCCTCTATTCGCGCCTTGCGTGCCGTGCTGCTCTTCTTGGCGGAGCCCATGAGAAGTCCTTCGCGGGGGAAAGATGGGACGGTCGGGTGGCCTGATCGTAATGGGGGAGGCGGGGCGCCTCGTAGGGCGGCCGCGGGAATGGGCCGAATCGATACGGCACCGACAGCAGCCCGACAGCTTCGGAAGGCCTGGGTCCGGATAATTTGAACCGCAGATTCCCATTATCTACGCTGCGGGCATGCGGCTGCTGCGCTCCACCGACCTGGCCCTGCGGGTCCTGATGCGGCTCGCCGTCGCGGGCGAGTCGAGTCCGACGACCCGGGAGGTCGCCGAGGGCATGGGCGTGCCCTACACCCACCTGGCGAAGGTGGTCGCCGAGCTCCAGCACATGGGCCTGCTCGCCGCCCGGCGCGGCCGGGGCGGCGGCCTCACGCTCACCGAGCGGGGCCGCACGGCCTCCGTGGGCGCCGTGGTCCGCGCCTTCGAGGGCGACGGCGACGTCGTCGACTGCGAGGGCCCCACGCCGTGCCCCCTGAACTCCGCCTGCCGGCTGCGCGGCGCCCTGCGCCGGGCCCAGGAGGCGTTCTTCGCCTCCCTGGACCCGATCACGGTGGCGGACATCGCGGCGGAGCCGACCGGGGCACTGCTGCTGGGCATCTCGCGGGCGGCCGGCCCTTCGGGCCCCTGAAACGGCCGGTCCTCCGGGCCGTCAGGCCTGTCCCGCCAGCCACAGGTCCGGGCCGAAGACCTCGTAGTGGATGTCGGCGGGTGCCACGCCCTTGGCGATCAGCTGGGAGCGGACCGCGCGCATGAAGGGCAGCGGGCCGCACAGGTACGCGCGCGTGGTCGGGGCGAGCGGGACGTCGGCGAGGTCGACGAGGCCGGAGCGGGTGCCGGCCGGGGCGTCCTGCTCGTACCAGAGGTGGACGGCCGAGTCCGGCAGCTTGGCGGCGTAGGTCTCGTGGTCGGTGCGCAGGGCGTGGGTGCCGGGTGAGCGGTCGCCGTGGACGACGGTGACGGGGGCGCGGTGGCCCGAGTCGGCGAGGTGGGCCAGCATCGCGGTGATCGGGGTGATGCCGATGCCCGCCGAGGCCAGCAGCAGGGGCGTGTCGAGGCCGGCGTCCAGGACGAGGTCGCCGTACGGCTCGGACAGCTCCAGGACGTCGCCCACCTCCACGCGCGCGTGGAGGTGGTGGGAGACCTCGCCGTCGGGGGCGCCGCCGCCCCGCACGCGTTTGACGCTGATCTGCCTCAGGGCCGGGCCGGGTGCCCCGGAGAGGCTGTACTGCCGGATCTGGCGGGCGCCGTCCGGGAGGGCGACGCGGACGGAGACGTACTGGCCGGCGAGGAACTCCCGCACCGGACCGCCGTCGGCGGGCCGCAGCCGGAACGTGGCGACGTCCGGGGTCTCGGCGACCCGCTCGACGACCTCCCAGGGCCGCCACGCGGGCCCGCCGCGCTCCTCGCCCAGCCGCTTCTCGACGGCGATCAGGGCGTTCGCCATCAGCCAGTAGACCTCGTCCCAGGCGGCGGCGACCTCGGGCGTGACGGCGTCGCCCAGCACGTCGGCGATGGCGGCGAACAGGTGCTCGTGGACGATGCCGTACTGCTCGGGCGTGACGCCGAGCGAGGCGTGCTTGTGGGCGATGCGGTGCAGCATCGCGTCCGGCCGCTGCTCCGGATGGTCCAGCAGGTGCGTGGCGAAGGCGGCGATGGAACCGGCGAGCGCCTGCCGCTGGGTGCCGGCGGCCTGGTTGCCCCGGTTGAACAGGTCGCGCAGCAGTGCGGGGTGGGCCGCGAACAGCCCGGCGTAGAAGCGCTCGGTGATCGTGCCGAGGGCCGCCCCGACGGCGGGAAGGGTGGCGCGGACGGTGGTGGCGGACTGCTCGGACAGCATCGGGGCTCCTCCATGCTCGACTGCCGCGCACGCTATTTAAAGTTGCATCTGAGATGCAAATTAAGTGGGCGGAGCGACGACGGGGACCGGCCGTTACGGATGTCGGTGCGAGCAGGCACTATGGGCGGAAGAGCAGTTCACCCGCCGTACGTGAGGCGTTCGACCCCGGGCCGGCCGGGCGATCATGGTGCGCAACGCGTACGAAATGGTGGTGTGGTGGGATGCTCAGGTGCCCGACCGCCTCCCGTGGTACGGAAGACAGGCGGCCTGACCAGCAAGGATGGGGAAGCGGAAGATGGACAAGCAGCAGGAGTTCGTGCTCCGGACCTTGGAGGAGCGCGACATCCGGTTCGTACGCCTGTGGTTCACGGACGTGCTGGGCTTCCTCAAGTCCGTCGCCGTGGCCCCGGCCGAACTGGAACAGGCCTTCGACGAGGGCATCGGCTTCGACGGCTCCGCGATCGAGGGCTTCGCCCGGGTCTACGAGTCCGACATGATCGCCAAGCCGGATCCGTCGACCTTCCAGATCCTGCCCTGGCGCGCGGAGGCCCCGGGCACGGCGCGCATGTTCTGCGACATCCTCATGCCGGACGGCTCCCCGTCCTTCGCCGACCCGCGCTACGTGCTCAAGCGCGCCCTGGCCCGCGCGAGCGACCTGGGCTTCACCTTCTACACGCACCCGGAGATCGAGTTCTTCCTGCTGAAGGACCGCCCGCTGGACGGCAGCCGCCCGACGCCCGCCGACAACTCCGGCTACTTCGACCACACCCCGACCAACGTCGGCATGGACTTCCGCCGCCAGGCGATCACGATGCTGGAGTCGATGGGCATCTCGGTCGAGTTCTCCCACCACGAGGGCGCGCCCGGCCAGCAGGAGATCGACCTCCGCTACGCCGACGCGCTCTCCACGGCCGACAACGTCATGACCTTCCGCCTGGTCATGAAGCAGGTGGCGCTGGAGCAGGGCGTGCAGGCGACGTTCATGCCGAAGCCGTTCTCCGAGCACCCGGGCTCCGGCATGCACACGCACCTCTCCCTCTTCGAGGGCGACCGCAACGCCTTCTACGAGTCCGGCTCGGAGTACCAGCTGTCCAAGGTGGGCCGCTCCTTCATCGCGGGCCTGCTGCGGCACGCGGCGGAGATCTCCGCGGTCACCAACCAGTGGGTCAACTCCTACAAGCGCATCTGGGGCGGCGCGGAGCGCACGGCGGGCGCGGGCGGCGAGGCCCCGTCGTACATCTGCTGGGGCCACAACAACCGCTCGGCGCTGGTCCGCGTGCCGATGTACAAGCCCGGCAAGACGGGCTCGGCGCGGGTCGAGGTCCGCTCCCTGGACTCGGGCGCGAACCCGTACCTGGCCTACGCCGTCCTGCTGGCCGCCGGCCTGAAGGGCATCGAGGAGGGCTACGAGCTCCCGCCGGGCGCCGAGGACGACGTCTGGGCGCTCTCCGACGCCGAGCGCCGTGCGATGGGCATCGAGCCGCTCCCGCAGAACCTGGGCGAGGCCCTGACCCTGATGGAGCGCAGCGACCTGGTCGCCGAGACGCTCGGCGAGCACGTCTTCGACTTCTTCCTGCGGAACAAGCGGCAGGAGTGGGAGGAGTACCGGTCCGAGGTGACGGCGTTCGAGCTGCGGAAGAACCTGCCGGCGCTGTAAGCGCAGGTCAGAGCAGGCTTCCTGCTGATTCAGCGGATGGGGCCGACGGTCGCGGACCGTCGGCCCCATGGCGTCTCAATGACCCTGGGCCGCCTCTGGGCCGTCTGGCGCCGGACCGGTGTCCTCGTACCGGCCGTCCACGGCCTTCCGGCCCGTGCGTCGCTGCTCGGCATGGGCCAGTAGGGCACGCGTGCCGGACCGCGCGGCGGACACCGACACGAGCGGCGTGCGGCTCGCTCCTCCATGAGCACGGTCTGACCGGGCAGGTCCCCACTGTCAGGGTGCCGTCGCGGGGAAAGGTGCGTGTAAACGAGTTGCCGGGCCAGAAGTTGCGCGACCGGCAAGCTGCGGGCAACTAAAACCGCTCATTGGAGTGGTTACCCGTCGAATTTCCCCCATCACGGACATTCGTGAGGACATGATCTGCAGGTCGAGGCTGTCGGCAGGCACGCTGTACGAGCACAGCGGCACTGACGGCTCCATTGTCTCTGTAGGGATTCTCAGTTGCACACGAATGTCTTCAGCAGGCCCGTACGCCCTGCCGCTCTCCTGAGCGTCACGGCCCTGGCGATCGGCGTCGCCCTGGCCGCCGGCCCGGCCTCTGCCGTACCTGCGCAAGAAAACTCCGGCTCCACCGGCAAGGCGACCGCCGTCGCGGCGCGCGCGGACCTCAACGTCTCCGTGAAAGGCGTCGGCAACGTTCCGGTGAAGAAGTCGCTCAACAACCTGAGCGCGCCCGGGGACGCGCAGCAGACGCTGCTCACCGCCGAGGTGAACGGCGTGAGCAAGGGACAGCCCACCACCCTGGTCAAGGCCGAGGTCGCGCACTCCAGCGTCAAGGCGGACGCACACCGGTCGGTGGGCAACGTCAAGCTCGTCGGCGTACGGGCGTTCGCAGCCGGCCTGCCCGCCAAGCCGCTGCTGAGCGCCGACCTTCTCACGGCCACGGCCTCCTGCGAGGCGGGCAAGAAACCGACCGCGAAGGCCGCGCTGGCGGACAACGTGACCGTCCTCGGCAAGCCGGTCACCGTCAAGGCTTCCGGCGAGCAGCACGTCGAGGTCGCGGGCGTCGGCACCGTCGACCTCTGGCTGGAGAACGCGACCACGACGGACAGCATGGGCACCGCCACCGCCCTTCGGCTGAAGTACGCGGTGTCGCCCGCCAAGCTGGACGTGGTGAAGACGTCCGGAGAGATCGTGCTCGCCGAGGCCACCTGCACGCTGCCGAACGGCTCTGCCTCCGCAGGGGGTGGCGGCTCCAACGGTGACGGCTCCAACGGTGACGGCTCCAACGGCGGCGGCTCCAACGGTGACGGCTCCAACGGTGACGGCTCCAACGGCGGCGGCTCCAACGGCGGCGGCTCCAACGGTGACGGCTCCAACGGCGGCGGCTCCAACGGTGACGGATCGGGCAGTGGCGTGGGCGAGGGCAGCTCGTCCGACGACCGGTCCTCCGGCGAGTCCGCCGGCTCGAGGGGCGACGAGAACGCCGACTCTGCGGGCAGTCAGGTCAGCACGCAGACCGGCGAGGACGGCGGGAACCTCGCCGAGACCGGCGGCAACTCCGCCACGCCGGTCATCGCCGGTGTGGGCGGGGCTCTCGTTCTCGGCGGCGCCGCGGCCGTGTACATGGTCCGTCGTCGCCGTACCACTCAGAACAACTGACGCGGGATCGGTCCCCGAGCGGCGCTCCCGCTCGGGGACCGGTGCCGGACCTCGTCGAAGCTCATCGCAGCCCGGAACGTGCGGCTGCGATGAGCTTCTTCCTGCGGGAGTGTCCCAGCGCATTCATGGTATGAGCGGCAACGGCGGCTGTTGATGGCCGCAGCGGTGCGTGCTCTGGGGCATGGTGGTGTTCGGGCCGTCGCGCGGGCGGCCGCGGTCAGCGAGACCACGGTCCGCAAAGGTGCAGGTCCTGCCGGCCGACCCACACTGACCGGAATGCCGCCACAGCAACGCAGGGTCCGTTCTCCGTCGCTCACCGACCACTCGCCCTCCAGCCCGATCTCAGGCAAGTTGACGTAGACCATGCCGGCGAGCGTAGGAGGGACCGGCCGGGCCCCCCGGGGGATCAGGCCTCCTGCTGCCGCTTCCCCTTCGCCAGCACCTCGTGCAGCGGCTCCGTCGCCCTTCTCCGGTACTCCTGGATCGACCAGCCGTTGCCGTCCGGGTCCTTGAAGTACATGAAGGTGGCGCCGTCGTCGGGCGCGTACTGGACCGGTTCCGACACCTCCAGACCTCGTTCCAGGAGTTCCGCGCGGGCCGCCTTGATGTCTGCCACGCAGAGTTGCAGGCCCTGGTAGGAGCCGGGTTCGGGTACGGTCTCGCCCTTGGTCATGTCCCAGATGCTGTCACCGAGAGCGATCGAGCAGCCGGAACCCGGAGGCGTCAGCTGGACGATCCGCATCCCGGGCATGACCTCCTGGTCGATGTCGACGTGGAATCCGACCTTGTCCCGGTAGAAGTCGCGGGCCCGGTCGATGTCGCTCACGGGCAGCGGGATCACTTCGAGGGTGAAGTCCATCGCTTGTCCTCCCTGGTGAATCGCCAGCGGGTCTGGCTGAACGGCTCCCCCTTACCGAAGCCGAAAACCGTCACCGGCGCCACCGAGTAGACGACCGCTCGACCCGCGCCGTGGTGGAAATGGCCCTCCCGTACCTCGAAGTGCCAGAAACTGCCGTACTTCACCTCCCACGCGGTGGCCAGTTCCCGTAGCCGCGCCTCGTCCGTCACACGCACCGCCTCGCCCTCGACCACCAGGTCGTAGCCCCGGTTCCAGGTGTTCGTGCCGGTGGTGAGCACGACGTGCGGGTTCTCCGCGAGGTTCCTCGCCTTGCGTTCCTCCGGGCCCGTGCAGAAGTGCAGGGCGCCGTCCGACCAGACCGCGGGCAGGGGAGTGACGTGCGGGCGGCCGTCCGGTCGCACCGTCGAGATCCAGAACAGCTCGGCCGCGGCGAGCCGGGCCCGTGCCTCCTCCCAGTCCGTGGCCGTGGCCGTCTCGTCGCTGTACCGCCGGTCCAGGCGGGTCCGCGGGTGCGTGGTGGTCATGAGTGCCTCCAGGCCTGTGCTCTCCCCAGTGCAGACCCCGTCCGCCCGCCGAACTCATCGGAGCTCCCCCCGGCCGCTGCGGTTAGGCTCAAAGCCGTACGACCTTGATCCGATGCAAACCCGAGAATGAGTGCGAGGGAGGCCCGGATGACGGCGGCCCCGGGGCGCAGGAGCAGTACCTTCACACGGCTGCTGCGGCACGGCTTCACCGACGCCTCCGCCGCCGAGCGGCTCCTGGACAGCGTCGAGCTGGCACCGCTGCGGGACGACCCGGTCCTCCTGGAGGCGCTGGGCGCGACCGCCGACCCCGATCTGGCGCTGCTCGGCCTGGTGCGGCTGCTGGAGGCCCAGCCGCACAACGGCGCCCGCCGGGAACTGCTCGACACCCTGATCGCGGCCAAGCCGCTGCGCGACCGGCTGCTCGGCGTGCTCGGCGCCTCCACCGCCCTCGCCGACCACCTCACCCGCCACCCGGACGACTGGCAGGCCCTCGTGACGTACGAGTCGCGGGACCTGCACCCCGGGGTGGAGGAGTTCGAAGCGGGGCTCGCGGAGGCCACCGACCCGGTCTCCCTGCGCGTCGCCTACCGGCGCTGCCTGCTGTCCATCGCCGCCCGGGACGTGTGCGGCACGACCGGTGTCGCCGAGTCCGCCGCCGAGCTCGCCGACCTCGCCACCGCCACCCTGCGCGCCGCCCTCGCCCTGGCCGAGCACGCCGCGCCGGGGGACGCCGCGCTGTGCCGGCTCGCGGTGATCGCGATGGGCAAGTGCGGCGGCCGCGAGCTGAACTACGTCTCCGACGTGGACGTCATCTTCGTGGGGGAGGCCGTCGAGGGGGCCGACGAGACGAAGGCGATCCGGGCCGCGACCCGGCTGGCCTCGCACATGATGCGGATCTGCTCGGAGACCACCGTCGAGGGCTCCATCTGGCCCGTGGACGCCAACCTGCGGCCCGAGGGCAGGAACGGCCCGCTCGTGCGGACCCTCTCCAGCCACCTCGCCTACTACCAGCGCTGGGCGAAGACCTGGGAGTTCCAGGCGCTGCTCAAGGCCCGCCCGGTGGCCGGCGACCTCGACCTCGGCGAGGAGTACGTCGCCGCCGTCCAGCCCCTGGTGTGGAAGGCCGCCGAGCGGGAGAACTTCGTCCCGGACGTGCAGAAGATGCGCCGCCGGGTCGTGGAGAACATCCCCGCCGCCGAGGTCGACCGCCAGCTGAAGCTGGGCCCGGGCGGCCTGCGGGACGTCGAGTTCGCCGTGCAGCTGCTCCAGCTGGTGCACGGCCGCGCCGACACCTCGCTGCGCAGCGGCACGACGCTCGACGCGCTCAAGGCCCTCGCCGCCGGCGGCTACGTCGGCCGGGCCGACGCCGCGCAGCTCGATGAGGCGTACCGCTTCCTGCGGTCCATGGAGCACCGCATCCAGCTGTTCCGGCTGCGCCGCACCCACCTCGTCCCGGAGGACGAGGCCGAGCTGCGCCGCATCGGCCGCTCCCTCGGCCTGCGCACCGACCCGGTCGCCGACCTGCACCGCGAGTGGCGCCGGCACGCCACCGTCGTACGCCGCCTGCACGAGAAGCTGTTCTACCGGCCGCTGCTCGACGCGGTCGCCCAACTCGCCACCGGCGAGGCCCGGCTGAGCGCCGAGGCGGCCCGGGAGCGGCTGGTCGCCCTCGGCTACGACGACCCGGCCTCCGCGCTGCGCCACCTGGAGGCGCTGGCCTCCGGCGTCACCCGCAAGGCCGCCATCCAGCGCACCCTGCTGCCGGTCATGCTGGGCTGGTTCGCCGACTCGGCCGACCCGGACGCGGGTCTGCTCAACTTCCGCAAGGTGTCGGACGCGCTCGGCAAGACGCCCTGGTATCTGCGGCTGCTGCGGGACGAGGGCGCCGCCGCGCAGAACCTCGCCCGGGTGCTGTCCGCCGGCCGCCTCGCGCCGGACCTGCTGATGCGCGCCCCGGAGGCGGTGGCGCTGCTCGGCGACGGGGACGGCGGCGGGCTGGAACCGAGGTCCCGCGCCCACCTGGAGCAGGAGATACTCGCCGCCGTGAACCGGGCCGACGGAGCCGCCCAGGCGGTCACGGCCGCCCGTGGGGTGCGCCGCCGCGAACTGTTCCGTACGGCCGCCGCCGACATCGTCGGCTCCTACGGCACCGAGGAGCAGCCCGCCGAGGCCGACCAGGGCGCCCTCGTGGACCGGGTCGGGGGAGCGGTGTCGGATTTGACGGCGGCGACCCTGGCCGGCACGCTCCGCGCGGTCGTCCGGGACGGCTGGGGCGACGAGCTGCCCACCCGGTTCGCGATCATCGGCATGGGCCGGTTCGGCGGCCACGAACTGGGCTACGGCTCCGACGCGGACGTGCTGTTCGTGCACGAGCCGCGCGACGGTGTCGACGAGCGGGAGGCCTCCCAGGCGGCCAACAAGGTCGTCTCCGAGATGCGCCGCCTGCTCCAGATCCCCAGTGCCGACCCGCCCCTGCTCATCGACGCCGACCTGCGCCCGGAGGGCAAGTCCGGGCCGCTCGTGCGCACACTCAAGTCGTACGAGGCGTACTACCGCCGGTGGTCCCTGACGTGGGAGTCGCACGCGCTGCTGCGGGCGGAACCCGTCGCCGGGGACGAGGACCTGGGCCGCCGGTTCATCGAGCTGATCGACCCGCTGCGCCACCCGGCGGACGGGCTCGGCGAGGAGGCCGTGCGGGAGATCCGGCGGCTGAAGGCCCGGATGGAGTCCGAGCGGCTGCCGCGCGGGGCCGACCCGAAGCTGCACGCCAAGCTCGGTCCGGGCGGCCTGTCCGACGTGGAGTGGACCGTGCAGTTGCTGCAACTGCGGCACGGCGCCGAGGAACCCGGCCTGCGCACCACCCGCACCCGCGAGGCCCTGGCCGCCGCCCGCGCGGCCGGGCTCATCACGGACGAGGACGCGGCGATCCTGGACGAGGCCTGGGTCCTCGCGACCCGCGTCCGCAACGCGGTGATGCTCGTGCGCGGCCGGGCCGGGGACACGTTCCCCACGGACTCCCGGGAACTGGCCGCCGTGGGACGGTACCTGGGCTACGGCCCGGGTCACGCCGGCGACATGCTCGACGGGTACCGGCGGACGGCCCGCAGGGCGCGGGCCGTGGTGGAGGAGCTGTTCTACGGGGTGGCCGAGCGCTGAGCCGGCGGATCTACGGGGTGGCCGAGCGCTGAGCCCTGGCCCTGAGCTCGCGGGCGTGCGCCAGGAACGCCGTCAGTCCCACCTCGAACGCCCGGTCCGCCCGCCCTTCGCTGGACGCCGACAGGGCCTCGGCCAGCCGCGGGGTCGTCGCGGACGCCGTCAGTTCCCACATGGTCTCGGGCGCCGCGAGGTCGAGGGCCGAGCCGAGGACCAGGTTCTCCAGGGCCGTGAGCAGGGGCATCACCTCGGCCGGCGCGAAGCCCGCGTCGAGCAGCAGGGTCACCGCCCGCTCGTACTGCTCCAGCACCCGCGGCGCCCGCACGGGGGACGTCATCAGCAGTGGGATCGCCTTGGGGTGCGCGGCGAACGCGGCCCGGTAGGAGCGGGCCCAGGCCTCCAGGGCCGCGTCCCAGGGACGCAGATCGAGGGTCGCGGGGTCGATGACCGAGGCCACCCGCTCGCGCAGCAGCTCGACGATGCCGTCCCGGCCGTCCACATGGTGGTACACCGAGCCGGTCTGCGCGCCGAGCCGCTTGGCGACCTGCGGCACGCTGAAGTCGCCACGCTCGTCGACGATGTCCAGTGCCGTCGTGGCGATGCGCTCGCGGTCGAGGAGCGGTGTGCGCGGCCGTCCCATGGTCGGTGGTCCCCCTGAGGTCTTCCCGGATGCCGAGGTAGAGGCTACATTGCCAAAACCGAAAGGCTTTAGATTTACCGGCCCGGCCACCGGCTGCCCGCAGCGGCTCCCCGGTGCTCCGGCGGCGATCCCGCACGCCCGGATTCCCTCTTCATCCGCCGCTCGAAGGGCTTGCCCATGTCCGTCACCACCTCAGGGGAGCGCACCCCGCCCGCCACGGCGACCCTGCGCTCCGGCTCCCTCGGCACGGCCGACATCGCCTTCTTCGTCGTGTCCGCCGCCGCCCCGCTCACCGTCATGGCCGGAGTCGCCCCGCTCGCGATCCTGCTCGGCGGCGTCGGCGCCCCGGTCGGCTACCTGCTGGCCGGCCTCACCCTCGCCGTCTTCGCCGTCGGCTTCACCACCATGAGCCGCCACGTCCGGAGCGGCGGCGCCTTCTACGCGTACATCACCCGCGGCCTCGGCCGCCCCGTCGGCATCGGCGCCGCCCTGCTCGCCCTGGTCGGCTACAACGGCATGGAGACCGGTGTCTACGGCCTCCTCGGCAGCGCCACGCAGGACACCGCACGCGCCCTGTTCGGCGCGGACCTCCCCTGGCTGCCGATCTCGCTGGCGGGCCTGCTGCTCATCGGCTACGGCGGCTACCGCTCGATCGACTTCGGCGCCAAGGTCCTCGGCGTGCTGCTCGTGGCCGAGACCGGCATCCTCGTCCTCCTCGCGGGCGGGGTCCTGCTCAAGGGCGGCGCGCACGGCCTGTCCCTGACCTCCTTCGACCCCGGCAACGTCCTCGTCCCGGGCACCGCGGCCGTCCTCGCCTTCGCCTTCGCCGCGTTCACCGGCTTCGAGTCGACCGTCATCTACCGCCGTGAGGCCCGCGATCCGCAGCGCACGGTGCCCCGCGCGACCTACCTGGCGGTCGGATTCCTCGGCCTGTTCTACGCGTTCATCGTCTGGACCGTCATCCAGGCCTTCGGCGACGCCGGGATCGTCGCGGCCGCCGGGAAGAACCCGGCCGAGCTGTTCTTCGCCGCGATCACCACCTACGTCGGCGGCTGGGCGGCCGACCTGATGCACGTCTTCATCGTCACCAGCGTCCTCGCCTCGCTGCTCGCCTTCCACAACGCGATCAACCGGTACACCCTCGCCCTCGCCGAGGAGGGCGTGCTGCCCAAGGCCCTGGGCCGCATCCACCCGCGGCACGGCTCCCCGTACGTCGCCGGCCTCGCCCAGACGGCCCTCGGCGCGGTCGTCGTCCTCGCCTTCGCCGCGGCCGGCGCCGACCCGTACGGCCAGTTGCTGCTGTGGGTGAACACCCCCGGGATGATCGGTCTGTTCCTGCTCCAGCTGCTCGCCGCGATCGCCGTGCCCTGCTACTTCCGCCGCATACCCCACCGGGAGGGCGTGCTGCGGACGGTGATCGCGCCCGTCACGGCGGCCGTCCTGCTCGCCACGGCCATCGTCCTCGTCGTCGACCACATCGACCTGTTCACCGGGGCGAGCGCGACCGTCAACACCGTCCTGGTCGTCACGGCCCCGGCCGTGTTCGCCGTCGGCCTGGTCCTCGCGTGGTGGCTGCGCGCGCGACGCCCGGACGTCTACGCCGACTTCGCCGCCGAACCCGCCGAATAGCCGCACTTCTCAAGGGAGTTCACCGCATGCCGACCGCCGATCTGGTCCTCACCGGCGCCAAGGTCCGCACCCTCGACCCCGACCGCCCGTACGCCACCTCCGTCGCCGTGCGCGACGGGGTGATCTCGGCGGTCGGCGACGAGACGGACGTGCGCGACTGGCGCGGACCCGGCACCGAGGTCGTCCACCTGGACGGCGCGCACCTGGTGCCCGGCCTCGTGGACGCGCACAGCCACCCCGTGTGGGGCCTGGACATGGCGACCGGCACGGACCTGTCGGCGGTGACGGACCTGGCGGGTCTGCGCGCCGCCCTCGCCGGCGCCGAGCGCACCGACGGCTGGGTCCTCGGCTTCGGCCTCGACCACAACGCCTTCCAGGGCCGCCCCGTCGATCGCGACCTCATCGAGGACGTCCTGCCCGGCACCCCCGCCTTCCTGCGCCTCTACGACGGCCACTCCGCCCTGGCGACCGGCCCGGCCCTCGCGGCGGCGGGGGTGCGGGGCCCCCGGGACTTCGCCCAGCGCTCGGAGGTCGTCTGCGACCCCTCGGGCCGGCCCACCGGGCACCTCGTCGAGCACGCGGCGATGGACCTGGTGGCCGGGGTCGCGCCCCGGCCGTCGTACGCCGCCCGCCGGGCCCGCCTGGTGGAGCTGCTCTCGGCCATGGCCGCGACCGGTCTCACCGGGGCGCACGTCATGGACGCCGGCGACCCGGAGCTGATCGACTCCGTGGCACGCGAGACGGTGCTGCCGCTGCGCCTGCGGTTCGCGCCCTGGTGCATGCCGGGCGCCGACCGGGCCGCCCTGGACGAACTGGTCGCCGCACAGGGCCGGGGCGGACGCCACTGGCGGACCGGCGGGGTCAAGTTCTTCATGGACGGCACCGTCGAGGGCGGCACCGCCTGGCTGGAGCACGCCGACTGCCACGGCCAGGGCACCGAGGCGTTCTGGCCCGACCCGGAGGCGTACGCCGACGCCGTACGGCACCTGCACGCGGCCGGGGTGCGCACGGCCACGCACGCCATCGGGGACGCGGCCGTGCGGCACGTCCTGGACGTGGTGGAAGGGCTCGGGCCCGGCGGGCGCGGGGTTCACCGCATCGAGCACATCGAGACGGTGCCGGACGAGTTGCTGCCGCGCTTCGCGCGGCTGGGCGTGGCGGCGTCCATGCAGCCGCCGCACACCGCGTACACCCGCGCCGACGGCACCGACGAGTGGTCCCGGCGGCTGGGCTCCGGGCGGGCCGGCCGGGCCTGGCGCCTGCGGGACCTGCGGGACGCGGGCGCGGTGGTGGCCCTGGGCTCGGACTGGCCGATCGCGCACTACGACGCCCGCGCCGTGCTCGCCACGGCCCGCGCGCCCCGGGGCGCGGCGGCGGCGCGGGCCGGGCTGACGGGTCTGGAGGCGCTGGAGGGCTGCACCACCCACGCGGCGCTGGCGGCGGGGGAGGCGGACGTGGCCGGGCGGATCACCCCCGGCCACCGGGCCGACCTGACGGCGCTGGGCGTGGATCCGGTGGCCGCCCCGGCGGACGAGGTGACGGAGGCGCCGGTGCGACTGACGGTGACCGGGGGGCACGTCGTGTACCGGGGGGCGTGAGTCACCGGCGTCCGACTCGGCCTCGGGACACGGCAGGCGCCGGGCGGCGGGTCGGCCCCTGGGAGGCGGTCTAGCCCTGGGCCGCGGCTCAGACCCTGGTAGGCAGCAGCGGCCGCCCGGTCCCGCGTGCCCGCGCCGGTACTCGCTGCGGCAGTGCGTACGGCTGCCTGCCGTACCAGAGCGTCGCCACCGCGAACCCGAAGGCCAGGCACAGCATGCCGCCCACCGCGTCGAGCCAGAAGTGGTTGGCCGTGGCGACGATCACCACCAGCGTCAGCGCCGGGTACAGCAGGCCCAGCACCCGCACCCAGGGGATCGTCGCCAGGGCGAAGATCGTCAGGCCGCACCACAAGGACCAGCCGATGTGCATCGACGGCATCGCCGCGTACTGGTTCGACATGTGCTTCAGGTCGCCGGACGCCATCGACCCCCAGGTCTGGTGGACCATGACCGTGTCGATGAAGTCGCCGCCGTTCATCAGCCGCGGCGGCGCCAGCGGATACAGGTAGTAGCCGACCAGGGCGACGGCGGTCGTCGCGAACAGCACCAGCCGCGTGGCCGCGTAGCGGCCGGGATGGCGACGGTACAGCCACACGAGGACACCCAGCGTGACCACGAAGTGGAGCGTCGCGTAGTAGTAGTTCATGCCGACGATGAGCCAAGTCACCGAGTTCACGGCGTGGTTGACCGACACCTCGACGGCGATGCCCAGGTGGTGCTCGGCCTTCCAGATCCAGTCGGCGTTGCGCAGGGCCTCGGCCTTCTGCTCGGGCACGGCGTTGCGGACGAGCGAGTACGTCCAGTAACTCACCGCGATCAGCAGGATCTCGAACCAGAAGCGGGGTCGGCGCGGGGTGCGCAGCCGGCGCAGGGGACCCGGCCCCGTCTCGGCCGCGACGGGGTGCGGAAGGGCCGCTTCCCGGCCTTCCGGCGTCGTCACGGTCGTGTCAGCCATAGGCACAAAGTCTGCCAGAAAAGCCCTGTCCCACCGATCATCCTCCGGTCTGGTCCGAACCGCATGTTCTACGGCGGAACGACCCCGTCCCCTCCTACCGGCGCAGGGCACACGGGCGCGGTTCTCCACCCTGAGGACGAGACGGACGATTCAGGAGTGATCAGATGATTCAGGGACGTCCGCGATCCCCGCGGTCCCCGGGCGCCGAAGCGGTCGAACCGCGCACCACCAGTTCCGGCATGAACACGAACTCGCTGTGCGGCGCGGGCGTCCCGCCGATCTCCTCCAGCAGCGTGCGCACCGCCGCCTGGCCCATCGCCGGGACCGGCTTGCGGATCGTCGTCAGCGGAGGGTCGGTGAAGGCGATCAGCGGGGAGTCGTCGAAGCCGACCACGGAGATGTCCTTCGGGACCTCCAGGCCGCGCTGTCGCGCCGCCCGGATCGCGCCCAGCGCCATCATGTCGCTGGCGCACACCACGGCCGTGCAGTCCCGTTCGATCAGGGCGGTGGCGGCGGCCTGCCCGCCCTCCAGCGTGTAGAGGGAGTGCTGCACCAGCTCCGACTCGACGGCCTCGGCGCCCAGGCCCAACTGGTCCTGCATCGCCCGCACGAACCCCTCGATCTTGCGCTGCACGGGCACGAACCGCTTGGGCCCCAGGGCCAGCCCGATCCGCGTGTGCCCCAGGGACGCCAGGTGCGTGACCGCCAGGGTCATCGCCGCGCGGTCGTCGGGGGAGATGAACGGCGCCTGCACCTTCGGCGAGAAGCCGTCGACCAGTACGTAGGGCACGCCCTGCGCGCGCAGCCGGTCGTAGCGCTGCATGTCGGCGGTGGTGTCCGCGTGCAGCCCGGAGACGTAGATGATGCCGGCGACCCCGCGGTCCACGAGCATCTCGGTCAGCTCGTCCTCGGTCGAGCCGCCCGGGGTCTGGGTGGCCAGCACCGGCGTGTAGCCCTGCCGCGTCAGCGCCTGGCCGATGACCTGGGCCAGGGCCGGGAAGATCGGGTTCTCCAGCTCCGGGGTGATCAGGCCCACCAGGCCCTCGCTGCGCTGCCGCAGCCGCACCGGGCGTTCGTAGCCCAGCACGTCGAGGGCGGCCAGCACGGACTGGCGGGTGGTGGCGGCGACGCCCGGCTTCCCGTTGAGGACGCGGCTGACGGTCGCTTCGCTCACCCCCGCCTGCAAAGCGATGTCCGCAAGCCGTGTGGTCACAGCACTGGACTGTAGCGGCCGGACTTCTGCTTGCACACCGACGGGACGCCGGGTGCGGGCCGGCGCACGGCCCGCTGCGGGTTGCTTGGTCATCGCGGTCCCTTGAAGTCGTGTCGGCGTCCGCTCCGCAACGGATGATTCCCCCGGCGGCAACGGATGGCAAGTGCTTGCAGAGTCTTGCACAACTGTCCGACTCCCTGCCGAACAGCGGTAAATCAAGGCCTCAGGGCGATCGAGGGGAGGTCACGGCGGGATAACCATCCGCACCGCTTGCATCTTTTTGCTGCAAGGTCTTTCGCAAGTCGTTGAGGCGCGGCTAATCTCACCGACGCCCGGCCGCCAACGGCGCAGTCGGCAGCACAACGGGCTTCACCCTCAAGGAGAACTCATGCGGCGTGGCATAGCGGCCACCGCGCTGGTGGCGTCCCTCGCCCTGGCGGCGACGGCGTGCGGCGGAAGCGACAGCGGCGACGAGGCCGGCGGCCCGGTCACCATCACCTGGTGGGACACCTCCAACGCCACCAACGAGGCGCCGACGTACCAGGCCCTGGTCAAGGAGTTCGAGGCCGCCAACAAGGACATCAAGGTCAAGTACGTCAACGTCCCCTTCGACCAGGCGCAGAACAAGTTCGACACCGCCGCCGGTTCCAAGGGCGCCCCCGACGTGCTGCGCTCCGAGGTCGGCTGGACCCCCGCCTTCGCCAAGAAGGGCTTCTTCGCGCCGCTGGACGGCACCGAGGCCCTCGCCGAGCAGGACAAGTTCCAGCCCAGCCTGATCGAGCAGGCCAAATACGAGGGCAAGACCTACGGCGTCCCCTTCACCACGGACACCCTCGCCCTCGTCTACAACAAGGAACTGTTCGAGAAGGCCGGCGTCGAGGCGCCCAAGACCTGGGACGACCTGAAGAAGGCCGCCGCCACCATCAAGGACAAGACCGGCGTCGACGGCTACTGGGGCTCCACCCAGGCCTACTACGCCCAGTCCTTCCTCTACGGCGAGGGCACCGACACCGTCGACGTCGACGCCAAGAAGATCACCGTCACCTCGCCCGAGGCCAAGAAGGCCTACGGCACCTGGCAGAGCCTCTTCTCCGGCAAGGGCCTGCACAAGGCCGACACCACCGCCGACGCCTACGCCCACATCCAGGAGGCGTTCGTCAGCGGCAAGGTCGCCTCGATCATCCAGGGCCCGTGGGAGATCACGAACTTCTACAAGGGCTCGGCCTTCAAGGACAAGAACAACCTCGGCATCGCCACCGTCCCGGCCGGCTCCACCGGCAAGGCGGGCGCCCCGACCGGCGGCCACAACCTCTCGGTGTACGCGGGCTCGGACAAGGCCCACCAGGAGGCCTCGCTGAAGTTCGTGAAGTTCATGACCTCGGCCAAGGCCCAGGAGACCATCGCGCTGAAGAACTCCACGCTGCCCACGCGCGAGGACGCCTACACCGCCGAGGTCAAGGCCGACCCGGGCATCGCCGGCTACCAGGGCGTGCTGTCCTCCGCCCAGCCGCGCCCGGCCCTGCCCGAGTACAGCTCCCTGTGGGGCCCGCTGGACGACGAGCTGATCAAGATCGCGGGCGGCAAGGAGTCCCTGGACAAGGGCCTCGGCAACGCCGAGACCGCCATCGCCAAGCTGGTGCCGGACTACAGCAAGTGACCGCCGCGTGGCCGCCGGATCCCCCGGTCATGGGGGAGGGGATCCGGCGGCCACCGGTCTGCGCCCGCGGCCCGGGCAGCCCTCCTGAACTCCTTGAACTTCCAGAAGGTGTCGAACCATGACAGTCGCCATCGACCGAGCGACCGGCAAGCGGCGCGGTGAGCGGGCACCACGGCCCGGACCGGTGCAGCGGCTGAAGAACGGCTTCCACAAGCACTGGTACGCCTACGCGATGATCGCCCCGGTGGTGATCGTCCTCGGCGTCCTCGTGCTGTACCCACTGGGGTACGGCCTGTACCTCACCCTCACCGACGCCACCAGCCTCAACACCGCCCGCACGATCGGCGTCAACGAGATCGAGGCCACCTACAAGTTCATCGGCCTGGACAACTACGCCGACATCCTGTGGGGCCCGACGTCGTACGACCGCTTCTGGTCGCACTTTCTGTGGACGATCTTCTGGACGGCGGCCTGTGTCACCCTGCACTACGGCATCGGGCTCGGCCTCGCCCTGCTGCTCAACCAGAAGCTGCGCGGCCGCACCCTCTACCGCATGATCCTGGTGCTGCCCTGGGCGGTGCCCACCTTCGTCACTGTCTTCGGCTGGCGGTTCATGCTCGCCGACGGCGGCATCATCAACAGCGGCCTGGAGTTCCTGCACCTGCCGACGCCGTCGTGGCTGGAGGACACCTTCTGGCAGCGGTTCTCCGCGATCATGGTCAACACCTGGTGCGGCGTGCCGTTCATGATGGTCTCGCTCCTCGGTGGCCTGCAGTCGATCGACGCGAGCCTGTACGAGGCCTCCGAGATGGACGGCGCCAACGCCTGGCAGCGCTTCCGGTACGTCACCCTGCCCGGCCTCAGGTCCGTCAGCACCACGGTCGTCCTGCTCGGCGTCATCTGGACCTTCAACCAGTTCGCCATCATCTTCCTGTTGTTCGGCAACACCGCCCCCGACGCGCAGATCCTCGTGACCTGGGCCTACCAGCTGGGCTTCGGACAGCAGCCGCGCGACTACGCGCAGTCCGCCGCCTACGGGATCCTGCTGCTGTCGATCCTGATCGTCTTCACCTCCTTCTACCGCCGCTGGCTGAACCGCAACGAGCAGCAGCTCGCGATCTGAGGCAGGAGTCCGAAATGAGTACGACCACCGTCGAGAACTCCGCCCCGGCGACCGAGCGGCGCCCGGCGAACGCCCCCGCCCGGACGCGCCGGCGCGGTGGGCAGAGCCGCGCGGCCACCCTCGCCTCGCACGCCGTGCTGATCGTCGCGAGCCTGACCGCGCTCTTCCCGGTCGCCTGGCTGTTCTTCCTGTCCCTCGGACCGGACAAGGACGACTACCTCCACCCCGGGCGCATCTGGGGCAAGATGACGTTCGACAATTACGCGTTCGTCCTTCAGGACACCAGCTTCTTCGACTGGCTGAAGAGCACGCTGGTCGTGGTGCTGGGCACGACGCTCATCGGCGTCGTCGTCGCCGCGTCCACCGGCTACGCGGTCTCCCGCATGCGGTTCCCGGGCTACCGGAAGCTGATGTGGGTGCTGCTCGTCACCCAGATGTTCCCCATCGCGGTACTGATCGTGCCGATGTACCAGATCCTCTCGGATCTGCAGCTCATCGACAGCTACCTTGGTCTCATCCTTGTCAACTGCACCACGATCGTGCCGTACTGCGCCTGGCTGATGAAGGGCTATTTCGACACCATCCCGTTCGAGATCGACGAGGCCGGGCGCGTCGACGGGCTGACCCCCTTCGGCACGTTCGCGCGGCTCATCCTGCCGCTCGCCAAGCCGGGACTCGCGGTCGCCGCGTTCTACAGCTTCCTCACGGCCTTCGGTGAGGTCGCGTTCGCCTCGACGTTCCTGCTGAGCGACGACAAGTACACGTTCGCCGTCGGTCTGCAGACGTTCGTCAGCGAGCACGACGCGCAGCGGAACCTGATGGCCGCGACGGCCGTGCTGATCGCGATACCGGCCGCCGTCTTCTTCTACCTCGTGCAGAAGAACCTGGTGACCGGGTTGACCGCAGGCGGCACGAAGGGGTGACCGGTGCCCTCCGGGGCGCCGCCGAACGGCACGTCACAAGCCCGAGGCGGCCGCGGTGCCCATCCGACCCCGCTGTGCCGCGGCCGCCTCGTCACCACGACCCACGTCCCACATGACCACACCTCTGTTACGCATCAAGGACGACATGAGCCAGCACTCAGCTGCACCTGCCCCCACTCCCACGTCCGCCGTGGCCGCCGCCAAGCGCCGCGACTGGTGGCGGGACGCGGTGATCTACCAGGTGTACCCGCGCAGCTTCGCCGACAGCAACGGCGACGGCATGGGCGACCTGGAGGGTGTCCGCACCCGTCTGCCCTACCTGCGCGACCTCGGCGTGGACGCCGTGTGGCTCAGCCCCTTCTACGCCTCGCCGCAGGCCGACGCCGGCTACGACGTCGCCGACTACCGGGCCGTCGACCCCATGTTCGGCAACCTCCTGGACGCCGACGCGCTGATCCGTGACGCCCACCAGCTGGGCCTGAGGATCATCGTCGACCTCGTGCCCAACCACTCCTCGGACCAGCACGAGTGGTTCAAGCGGGCCGTCGCCGAGGGCCCGGGCTCGCCGCTGCGGGACCGCTACCACTTCCGCCCCGGCAAGGGGAAGAACGGCGAGCTCCCGCCCAACGACTGGGAGTCGATCTTCGGCGGCCCGGCCTGGACCCGCGTCCCGGACGGGGAGTGGTACCTGCACCTCTTCGCCCCCGAACAGCCGGACTTCAACTGGGAGCACCCGGCCGTCGGCGACGAGTTCCGCTCCATCCTGCGCTTCTGGCTCGACATGGGCGTCGACGGCTTCCGCATCGATGTCGCACACGGGCTGGTGAAGGCGGAGGGGCTGCCCGACCTTGGATCCCACGACCAGGTGAAGCTGCTGGGCAACGATGTCATGCCGTTCTTCGACCAGGACGGTGTGCACGAGATCTACCGGCAATGGCGGCTGATCCTCGACGAGTATGCGGGCGAGCGCATCTTCGTGGCCGAGGCGTGGACGCCGACCATCGAGCGGACCGCCAACTACGTCCGCCCGGACGAGCTGCACCAGGCCTTCAACTTCCAGTACCTCAGCACCCACTGGGACGCCGAGGAGATGCGTGAGGTCATCGACCGCACCCTGGAGGCCATGCGGCCGGTCGGTGCCCCCGCCACCTGGGTGCTGTCCAACCACGACGTGACCCGGCACGCCACCCGGTTCGCCAACCCGCCCGGTCTCGGCACCCAGATCCGGCTGGCCGGCGACCGGGAGCTGGGCCTGCGCAGGGCCCGGGCCGCGAGCCTGCTGATGCTGGCGCTGCCCGGCTCGGCCTACATCTACCAGGGCGAGGAGCTCGGTCTGCCCGACGTCGTGGACCTGCCCGACGAGGTGCGCCAGGACCCGGCGTACTTCCGGGGCGCGGGCCAGGACGGCTTCCGCGACGGCTGCCGGGTGCCGATCCCCTGGACCCGGACCGGGTCGTCGTACGGCTTCGGCGACGGGGGCAGCTGGCTGCCGCAGCCGGAGGGGTGGGGCGAGCTGAGCGTCGAGGCGCAGACCGGCGTGCCCGGCTCGACGCTGGAGCTGTACCGGGCCGCGCTCGCCGTGCGCCGGGAGCAGCCCGACCTCGGCGCCGGCGACTCCGTGGAGTGGCTGCGAGCGCCCGAGGGCGTGCTCGCCTTCCGGCGCGGGGAGTTCGTGTGCGTCGCGAACACCACCGGGGAGTCGGTGGCGATGCCGGCGTACGGCCGGGTGCTGGTCGCGAGCGGCGAGATCGTCCTGGTCGACGACGAGGCGAAGGTGCCCGGGGACACCACGGTGTGGTGGACCACCGCGACCGGCCCGGTCAGCGCCATCACCGCCTGATTTTCCTTTGAATTTCGTACGGCCCGCTGCCCTTTCGGGCGGCGGGCCTTTACTATCTGCGTCACCGCAAGGTTTCTGAACCTTGCAGCAAGAACCTTCAACGAAGAAGGAAACCCCACATGGCACGCAGACACCTCTCCGCCGCCGTCGTGCTCGCCGCGGCTGCGGTTGTCATGAACCCGACTAGTGCACAGGCCTCCCCACCTGGCACCAAGGACGTCACCGCCGTCCTCTTCGAGTGGAGGTTCGCCTCCGTGGCCCGCGAGTGCACCACCACGCTCGGCCCTGCGGGCTACGGCTACGTCCAGGTCTCCCCGCCCGCCGAGCACATACAGGGCCCGCAGTGGTGGACCTCGTACCAGCCGGTCAGCTACAAGATCGCCGGCCGGCTCGGGGACCGCGCGGCCTTCCAGAACATGGTGAACACCTGCCACGCGGCCGGTGTGAAGGTCGTCGTGGACACCGTCATCAACCACATGTCGGCGGGCAGCGGCACCGGCACCGGCGGCTCGTCGTACACCAAGTACGCCTACCCCGGCCTGTACTCGTCGTTCGACTTCGACGACTGCACGAGCCGGATCAGCAACTACCAGGACCGCTGGAACGTCCAGCGCTGCGAACTGGTCGGTCTCGCCGACCTCGACACCGGCGAGAACTACGTGCGCGGCGCCATCGCCGGGTACATGAACGACCTGCTCTCCCTCGGCGTCGACGGCTTCCGCATCGACGCGGCCAAGCACATGGACGCCGCCGACCTCGCCGACATCAAGTCCCGGCTGAGCAATCCGTCGGTGTACTGGAAGCAGGAGGTCATCCACGGCGCCGGCGAGGCCGTCCAGCCCACCGAGTACACCGGCAACGGCGACGTCCAGGAGTTCCGCTACGCCTACGACCTCAAGCGGGTCTTCACCAACGAGAACCTCGCCTACCTGAAGAACTACGGCGCGGGCTGGGGGTACATGAACAGCGGCGTCTCGGGCGTCTTCGTCGACAACCACGACACCGAGCGCAACGGCTCGACCCTCAGCTACAAGGACGGCGCCACCTACACCCTGGCCAACGTCTTCATGCTGGCCTGGCCCTACGGCGCCCCCGACATCAACTCCGGCTACGAGTTCACCGACCACGACGCCGGGCCTCCCAACGGCGGCCAGGTGAACGCCTGCTGGCAGGACGGCTGGAAGTGCCAGCACAACTGGCCGGAGATCAAGTCCATGGTCGCCTTCCGCAACGCCACCCGCGGCCAGGCGGTCACCAACTGGTGGGACAACGGCGGCGACGCCATCGCCTTCGGCCGGGGCGGCAAGGGCTTCGTGGCCATCAACCACGAGCCGGGTTCGCTGAGCCGTACGTATCAGACGTCGCTGCCTGCGGGGACGTACTGCGATGTGCAGAACAACAGGACCGTGACGGTGAACTCCAGCGGGCAGTTCACGGCCACCCTCGGCTCGAACACGGCTCTGGCGATCTACGCGGGCAAGTCCGGCTGCTAGACGCGGACACGCCCGTGCGCGGTGCGCGCGGCCCCGGACGCCACCTCGTGCGGCGGCCGGGGCCGCTGTGCCGGACCAACTCCACTGGTTGAAAGTTCTTTCCAGTCGTTTCAAGACTCTTGCTGTAAGGGTTTCGGCGGCGATACGGTCGCGCGGGGTCGGACCCGAGAGAGCCGCAAATCGCTAGGAGCCCATCTGTGATACCGAGATGGCCGGTGCCGTCCAGGTGCCGAACCGCCCGTGCCGGACGGGTAGCCGCGGTCACCGCCACCGCGCTGGCCGCCACACTCGTCCAGCCGCTCGCCGCCGGGGCGGCCACCCCGCCGGCACCGCCGTCCGATGCCGCGTTGGCCGCCCAGCCGGCCCGCCACGACGCCACCCGTGAGCAGTTCTACTTCGTCCTGCCGGACCGTTTCGCCAACGGCGACCCCCGCAACGACAAGGGCGGTCTGACCGGTTCGCGCCTCGCCACCGGCTACGACCCCACAGACAAGGGCTTCTACCAGGGCGGCGACCTCAAGGGCCTGACCAAGAGGCTCGACTACATCAAGGGCCTCGGCACCACCGCCCTGTGGATGGCCCCCATCTTCAAGAACCGGCCCGTGCAGGGCACCGGCGCGAACGCGTCGGCCGGCTACCACGGCTACTGGATCACCGACTTCACCCAGGTCGACCCGCACTTCGGCACCAACGAGGACCTCGAAACCCTCATCGACAAGGCCCACGCCAAGGGCATGAAGGTCTTCTTCGACGTCATCACCAACCACACGGCCGATGTCGTCGACTACGAGGAGAAGTCCTACGACTACCTCTCCAAGGGCGCCTTCCCGTACCTGACGAAGGACGGCGTGCCCTTCGACGACGCCGACTACGCGGACGGGCGGCGGGACTTCCCCGAGGTCGACCGTGACTCCTTCCCGCGCACGCCGGTGGTGACCAAGAAGAACAAGGTCCCCTCTTGGCTCAACGACCCGACGATGTATCACAACCGCGGCGACTCCACCTTCGCCGGCGAGAGCTCCACCCACGGCGACTTCTCCGGGCTCGACGACCTGTGGACCGAGCGGCCCGAGGTCGTCAGCGGCATGGAGAAGATCTACCAGCGCTGGGTGCGGGACTTCGACATCGACGGCTTCCGGATCGACACCGTGAAGCACGTCAACATGGAGTTCTGGACTCAGTGGGCCACCGCCCTCGACGCGTACGCGGCGAAGCGCGGCCGGGACGACTTCTTCATGTTCGGCGAGGTCTACTCGGCCGACACGGACGTCACCGCCCCGTACGTCACCGAGGGTCGGCTCGACGCCACTCTCGACTTCCCCTTCCAGGAGGCGGCCCGCCAGTACGCCTCCCAGGGCGGCAGCGCCCAGCGGCTCGCGGGTGTCTTCGGCGACGACTACAAGTACACGACCGGCAAGGCCAACGCCTACGAGCAGGTCACCTTCCTCGGCAACCACGACATGGGCCGCATCGGGTACTTCCTGAAGCAGGACAACCCGAAGGCCTCCGACGCCGAGCTGCTGAAGAAGGACCGGCTCGCCAACGAGCTGATGTTCCTCAGCCGCGGCAACCCCGTCGTCTACTACGGCGACGAGCAGGGTTTCGCCGGCGCGGGCGGTGACAAGGACGCCCGGCAGACCATGTTCGCCTCCCGCACCGCCGACTACCTCGACGACGACCGGATCGGCACCGACCGCACCCACGCCGAGGACGCCTACGACACGAGAGCACCGCTCTACCGGCAGATCAGCGCTCTCGCCCAGCTCCGCAAGGCCAACCCGGCCCTCACCGACGGCGTCCAGCAGCAGCGCTACGCGGCCGACGGCCCGGGCGTCTACGCCTTCTCCCGCACGGACGCGAAGACGGGCACCGAGTACGTCGTCGCCTTCAACAACGCCGCCGACGAGAAGACCGCGACCTTCGCGACCGGCTCGGCCGGCATGACCTTCCGCGGCCTCTACGGCACCGACGCCTCCGCGCGGAGCGACGGCGACAGGAAGCTCACCGTGACGGTCCCGGCCGGCTCGGCGATCGTCCTGAAGGCGGCGGGCAGGCTCCCGAAGCCCGCCACCCAACCGTCCCTGACCCTGAAGGCCCCCGAGGCCGGCGCGACCGGCACCGTCGAGGTCACCGCCGACGTCGACGGGGGACAGCTCAACCGGGTCGTGTTCGCCGCGCAGACCGGCAACGGCAAGTGGCGGGTCCTCGGCTCCGCCGACCATGCCCCCTACAAGGTCACCCACACCATCGGCAAGGACGTGCCGCCCGGCACGGCCCTGCGCTACAAGGCGGTCGTGGTCGACTCGGCCGGCCGCACCGCGAGCGCCCTGGCCGACTCCACCACCGGCACCCCGCCCGTCCAGGAGCCGCCCACCGCGTCCTCCCGCGACTACGCGATCGTCCACTACAAGCGGGCGGACGGGAACTACGCCGACTGGGGCCTGTACGCCTGGGGCGACCTCGCCGAGGGCGAGGCCACCGAGTGGCCCGACAGCCACCCCTTCACCGGCCGTGACGCCTACGGCGCCTTCGCCTGGGTCAAGCTCAAGCCCGGCGCCTCGAACGTCGGTTTCCTCGTCATCGACAAGGACGGCACCAAGGACGTCGCCACCGACCGCACGATCGACGTCACCAAGACCGGCGAGATCTGGATCGAGCAGGGCAAGGAGACCGTCACCACCGAGCGGCCCGCGTACCCGGCGCCCGACAAGAGCAAGGCCGTCCTGCACTACCACCGGGCCGACGGGAACTACGACGGCTGGGGCCTGCACGTCTGGACGGGCGCCGCGAACCCCACCGACTGGTCGAACCCCCTGAAGCCGGTCAAGACTGATTCCTATGGCGCAGTCTTCGAGGTGCCGCTCACCGAGGGTGCCACCAGCCTCAGCTACATCGTCCACAAGGGCGACGAGAAGGACCTGCCCACCGACCAGTCGCTCGACCTCAAGGCGAACGGCCACGAGGTGTGGCTGGTGAGCGGCCAGGAGAAGTACCTGCTCCCGCAGCCCGCGGGCAGTGCCGCCGCCCTCGACCTGACCACCTCCAAGGCGGTCTGGATCGACCGGAACACCGTCGCCTGGAACGGCTCCGACGCCGCCGCCTCCACCCAGCTGCTGTACTCCCGCGACGGCTCGATCAAGGTCGAGGACGGTGCCCTGACCGGTGACGCGAAGTGGCTGCGCCTGTCGAGGAGCGAGCTGACCGACGCCCAGAAGGAGAAGTTCCCGCACCTGAAGGAGTACGACGCCTGGACCGTCGACGCCCGTGACCGCGACCGGGTCCGCGAGGCCCTGCGCGGCCAGGTCGTCGCCACCCAGCGGGCCGCCAACGGAGCCGTGCTCGCGGCGACCGGCGTCCAGCTCGCCGGAGTCCTCGACGACCTGTACTCCGGCGCGACGAAGGCCGACCTCGGACCGACGTTCGCCGAGGGCCGCCCCACCCTGTCCGTGTGGGCACCCACCGCGCAGTCCGTGTCCCTGGAGATCGGCGACACCACCGTGCCGATGCGGCGCGACGACGCCACCGGCGTCTGGTCCGTCACCGGCCCCGCGTCCTGGAAGAACAAGCCCTACCGCTACGTCGTGAAGGTCTGGGCGCCCAGCGTCCGCGAGGTCGTCACCAACAAGGTCACCGACCCCTACGCCGTCGCCCTCACCGCCGACTCCGAGCGCGGCCTCGTCGTCGACCTGGACGACAGGGCCCTCAAGCCCGCCGGCTGGTCGACGTACACCAAGCCCAAGGCCGTACCACTCCGGGACGCCCAGATCCAGGAGCTGCACATCCGGGACTTCTCCGTCGAGGACCGCACGGCGAAGCACCCCGGCACCTACCTCGCCTTCACCGACAAGGCGAGCGACGGCAGCAAGCACCTTCGCGAGCTGGCGAAGGCGGGCACCTCGTACGTGCACCTGCTGCCCGCCTTCGACATCGCCACCATCCCCGAGCGCAGGGCCGACCAGGCCGAGGTCGACTGCGACCTCGCGTCCTACCCCGCCGACTCCCACAAGCAGCAGGAGTGCGTCGGGAAGATCGCCGCCAAGGACGCCTACAACTGGGGCTACGACCCGTACCACTACACGGTCCCCGAGGGCTCCTACGCCACCGACCCGGACGGCACGGCCCGCACGGTCGAGTTCCGCAGGATGGTCAAGGCCCTCAACGACGACGGGCTGCGGGTCGTCATGGACGTCGTCTACAACCACACCGCGGCCAGCGGCCAGGAGAGGACGAGCGTCCTCGACCGGATCGTGCCCGGCTACTACCAGCGGCTCCTCGCCGACGGCTCGGTCGCCAACAGCACCTGCTGCGCCAACACCGCCACCGAGAACGCCATGATGGGCAAGCTCGTCGTCGACTCGGTCGTCACCTGGGCCAGGCAGTACAAGGTCGACGGCTTCCGCTTCGACCTCATGGGCCACCATCCGAAGGCCAACATCCTGGCCGTGCGCAAGGCCCTGGACGAGCTGACCCCCGCCAAGGACGGCGTCGACGGCAAGAAGATCATCCTGTACGGCGAGGGCTGGAACTTCGGCGAGGTCGCCGACGACGCCCGGTTCGTGCAGGCCACGCAGAAGAACATGGCCGGCACCGGCATCGCCACCTTCTCCGACCGGGCCCGTGACGCCGTGCGCGGCGGCGGCCCCTTCGACGAGGACCCCGGCGTCCAGGGCTTCGCGTCCGGCCTGTACAACGAGCCCAACTCCTCCGAGAACAACGGCACTCCCGCCGAGCAGAAGGCCCGTCTGCTGCACTACCAGGACCTGATCAAGGTGGGTCTGTCCGGCAACCTGAGTGCCTTCACCTTCACCGACACCAGCGGCAGGGAGGTCAAGGGCTCCGACGTCGACTACAACGGCTCACCCGCCGGATACGCGGACGCCCCCGGCGACGCCCTCGCCTACGCCGACGCGCACGACAACGAGTCCCTGTTCGACGCGCTCGCCTTCAAGCTGCCCGCTGCGGTGAGCGCCTCCGACCGGGCCCGGATGCAGGTCCTCGCCATGGCGACCGCCACCCTCTCCCAGGGCCCGGCCCTCTCGCAGGCGGGCACCGACCTGCTCCGCTCCAAGTCCCTGGACCGCAACTCCTACGACAGCGGCGACTGGTTCAACGCCGTCCACTGGGACTGCCGGGACGGCAACGGCTTCGGCCGCGGGCTGCCCATGGCGGCCGACAACGCCGACAAGTGGCCCTACGCCAAGCCCCTGCTGAGCGGGATCAGGGTGGGCTGCGAGCAGATCGAGGGGGCTTCGGCCGCCTACCGCGACCTGCTGCGGATCCGCAGCACCGAGAAGGACTTCTCCCTCGGCACGGCCGAGCAGGTGCAGTCCCGGCTCTCCTTCCCGCTGTCCGGCAAGGACGAGACACCCGGCGTGATCACCATGCGCCTCGGCGACCTCGTCGTCGTCTTCAACGCCACCCCGCAGCGGCAGGAGCAGCGCGTGCCCGCACTCGCCGGGGCCGGCTACCGGCTGCACCCGGTGCAGGCGGCGGGGGCGGACCCTACCGTCAAGTCCTCCTCCTACGCGGCGGAATCGGGCACGTTCGCCGTTCCGGGGCGCACGGTCGCCGTCTTCACCCGGGCCGCCGGATAGCCGCACTACGTTGGGTGGGACAGGCCGTGTCCGCGGTCTGCCCCACCCCCCTGTCACGCCCCTGAGGGGCTGTTCGAGATGGACGGCAACGGCACGCAGCAGACCACCGTGCTGGTCGTGGACGACGTCGCGGCCAGCCGGTACGCCATGGGCGCGGTGCTGACCCGGGCCGGCCACCGGGTCGTGCCGGTCGCCAGCGGCGGCGAGGCCCTGGTCGAACTCGACGTCCGGCTGCGGGACGGCACCCTGCCCGACGTGGCCCTCGTCGACGTGGGCCTGCCCGACATGAGCGGCTTCGAACTGTGCCGCCGGCTCCGCGCCCGGCCGCCCATGGCCGCGCTGCCCGTCGTGCACTTCTCCGCCGCCGCGACCTCCCCCGGCGACCGGTGCCGGGGGCTGGACGCGGGCGGGGACGCCTATCTGACCGTGCCCGCCGAGCCGCAGGAGATCCAGGCCGTCGTCCGCGCCGCCGTGCGCGGGGCGCGCCGCACCACGGGCACCGAGACCGCCGTCCACCGGCTGACGCTGCTGTCCGAGGCGATCATCACCGTGCAGGCGGCGCGCTGCCCGCGGGAACTCGCCGCCGCGGCCGCCGACGGCACCGCACGCCTGACCGACTCGCCCGCCGTGGTGTTCGTGACCGGCCCGGACGGGGAGCCGTACCGGGCCGCCGCCCGGGGCCGTCTCGCGCCGGCCGACAGCGAGGCGCACCAGGCGGCGGCCCGGCTCGTCACCCGGCTCGCGGACGGCCGTACCGGCGTGCATACCACCGTCGTCCCCGCGCCGCTGTGGCCGGCCGGGACATTCCGACCGGGCGTCGAGGAGGACGCCCGGCTCACCGTGGCGACGGCCCAGGACGGCCGTACGGCGGTGTGCCTGGCCACGCCCGTACGGCGTACGGCGATCACGGATCCCGCGGACGACGGGCTGCTCGCCCGGCTCGCCCAGGCCAGCGCGCTCGCCGCCGAACCACTGCTGCTCTACCAGGTGGAGCGGCACGTGGCCCTCACCCTCCAGCACAGCTTCCTGCCCCAGCCGCGCAAGCTGCCGCACGTGCCCGGCGTCGACATCGTCGTCCGCTATGTGCCCGCCTCCCGCCAGACCGAGATCGGCGGCGACTTCTACGCCGCCCTGCGCACCGGCGACGGGGTCCTCACCGCGGTCGGGGACGTCGTCGGGCACTCGCTGGACGCGGCCACCGTCATGGTCGAGATCCGGCACGCGCTGCGCGCCTACTGCGTGGACGAGAGCGACCCGGTCGTGCTGGCCGAGCGGCTCGACCGGATGCTCCAGCGCTACCACCCCGACATCACGGCCACCGTGTGCCTGGCCCTGGTCGACCCCGGCAGCGGCCGGGTGCGGATCGCCAACGCCGGGCACATCCCCCCGCTGGTCCTGCGCGAAGGGGGCGGCGCCCAGTACGTCGACGCCTGCGGGCCGCTGCTCGGGCTGGGCCTGGAACGGCCCCCGGCGACCGTGCACCACCTGACCCCCACCGACCGTCTGCTCCTGGTCACCGACGGCCTCATCGAAACCCGCGGCACCCCGCTCGCGACCTCCCTGGAGCAACTCCGCGCGGCCGCCGCCGACGCCCCCACCGGCCTGGACGCCCTCTGCGACGTGCTCCTGGGCTGCTTCGGCCACGACCGCGAGGACGACATCGCCCTGCTGGCCCTGCGACTAGGGTGAGCCCCTGGACCTAGAACAGGAGTGCTGATGCCGCAGATCACCGTCGACTATTCCGCCGACCTCGCGGACGACTTCGACCGGCCCGGGTTCGCGAAGGCGCTGCACGAGGCGACGGTCGAGATCGCGGCCGCCCGGCAGCCCGGGTGCAAGACGCGGTTCCGCCCGACCGAGGACATCGTCGTCGGCCCCGAAACCGAGGGGCACGCCCATGTGCACGTCCACATCGCCCTGCTCCCCGGGCGCACCGACGAGACCAAGGCCCGGCTCACCGAGGCCGCCCTGGAACTGCTGCGGACGCACCTGAAGGCCGCCGAGGGGGTCGTGCTGCACGCCTCCGCCGAGGTGCGCGAACTGGACGCCTCCTACCGGAAGTTCGAGAGCTGAGCGGCCTCAGCTCGCCAGGGCCACCAGCCGGCCGGCCAGGTCCGCGAACGGGCCGTCGGCCGGCTCGTCCTCGACCATGCGGCGCAGCAGGGCCGCCAGCTGCTCGTCGTAGGCGGCGCTGACGGCGACCAGCGCGGCGAAGTCGTTGACGAGCTGCGCCTCCAGCTCGGCACGCGGGATGCGCCGGCCGTCCAGCCAGATCAGCGCCGTCGACTCGGCGAGCGAGATCCAGGAACGGACGACCAGTTCGAGGCGCGCGGGCGGATCGGTCACGCCCAGGTGCGAAAGGATCTGGACATACGCGGCCTGCCGTACGGAGTCGACGAGCGCGTTGGTCGTCGACGAGCCCACGGCCGGGCCGCCGCGCATCAGGGCCGAGAAACCGGGCCCGTGCTCGTCCACGAAATCGAAGTAGCGGCGCATCACGCGCAGCAGCCGGGCCCCCAGCGGACCTTCGTGCGGCTCCACGAACCGGGCCGCGAGATCGTCCGAGGCCCGCTGCAACGCCGCCTCGTACAGGCTGAGTTTGCCGGGGAAGTAGTGGTAGACCAACGGGCGTGAGATGCCCGCGGCCGACGCTATCTCGTCGATGGAGACCTCGTCGGGCGAGCGGCGGCTGAACAGTTCGAGGGCGACGCCGATCAACTGCTGCCGCCGCTCCTCGACTCCCATTCTGCGGCGAACCCCGATAGTCATGCGAACACCTTACCGATCGATTCCGGCCTCGAACGGTCCGGAGTGATCGCGGGTGTTCGCCGGGGTTTCCCGGGCGAGCGCGAGAACCGCCGGTCAGCGCAGCCCGCCGACCGAACGCCCGTCCTCCAGGGTGCCCTTCAGCTCCGCCTGGGCGCCCTGCTCGGCCGGCACGGTCAGCAGACTGCTCTGCGCCGTTCCGTCGACCCCGCCCGTCGCCCGGATCGAGGTCGTCTCCCGGCTGCCGGCGGCCAGCAGATACCAGTCGCCCGCCTCCGACTTCCACAGCACCCCGGCCAGCACGTGCGGGTCACGCGCCCCGCACGCCGCGACGTTCTCGGCCTTCGCCGCCACCGCCCCGTACTTCCCGCCCGGCGTGTGGAACTGCGCCAGCACCCGCGCCCCGCCGCCCCGCCAGGTGTCGGCCCGCGTGCACACCCACGCCGCCGAGCCGCTCGCGTCGGGCAGCGGCTGCTCGTTGAACGCCCAGGCGTTGACGGTCCGCACACCGGCGGAGCGCACCGTGCCCAGCGAGCAGGCGAACGGCTGCCAGACGCGCAGCGCCTCGGCGCCGGAGGCCTCGCCCGGGGAGCCGGGCCGGCCGGCCGTGAGCCGGGCCGGGACGAGTTCGCCGAGGTCGGTCAGCAGCCGGGTCCTGCTGCCGTCGGTCACCTGCAGAACGTTCCACGAGGTGCAGGGGCCGGACCGCAGGGCCGGGCTGGCCAGCGGCGCCGTCACCCCGTCGGTCAGGGCGAGGTCCATCGCGCCGGAGCCCGGCTTCATCAGATCCCGCTCGCCCGCCTTCGTCACCCAAGGGGCCGTCAGATAACGGGCGTTGCCGTCGGCCCGGCTCAGGACGACCGCGCCCGCCTCGGCCCGGCCGGCCCCGTCGACCCGGGCGAAGTCCAGGGCTGCGCCCTGCGTGCCGTCCTTCGGCTCGGCGTACCGGGCGATCCGCAGACCGTCGTAGAGGATCACCACGCGTGCGGCGTCGACCGTCCCCGCGTAGAGCAGCTGGGGCGGTCCCGCCGGGCCGCCGGACGGGGTGCCGGGCGTCACCGAGACCTGGACCGTCTCGCCGGGGCGGGCCCAGACGGCGAGGGCGCGGCGCAGCAGGGCCCTGTCGCCGGTGAGGTCGCCGCGGGCCGGCCACACGGAGAAGTCGGTGCGCGCCGAGCCGCGCCACGCCGTAGGGGGGACCCGGGTCAGCTTCGTCGGGTCCAGGGCGGCCTGGGCCGAAGGGTTCCGCGCGTACGGGGGAGCGGCGGCCCCCTCGGGGCCCCAGCCCTCGCCGGGCAGCCCGAGCAGCGCCCCGCACACCAGCAGGGCCGCACCGGCCGCCAGCGCGGCCTTCAGGTGCTGGCGGCGGCGCATCAGGTCGGTGGGGCGGGCCTGCAGCGAGCAGGGGTCGAACTCGGGGGAGTCGAGCAGCCCGTACTGGGCGGGGATCCCGTCGGCCTCCAGCAGCGCACCCTCCGCGTCGGCGACGCCCGCGGCCGTGAGGACCTCGCGCACGTCGTCGTCCGCCAGCCGCTCGATGCCGCGCAGCGCGTACACGGCCCGGGCCGGGCCGGACAGCGTGGACAACCGCTGGTCCAGGGCGAGTTCGTCGGCGCCGCCCGAGCGCGGGAAGAGCTTCAGGCCCCACACCTGCGGCAGCACCGGCGGCAGCTGGGACCTCTTGGGCCACGCCTTGCGCCTCAGCGGCAGCCCGGCCTCCAGCGCCGTGCGCAGCACCTGGAGACGGACCAGGGCGTAGCCCGGGTCGCCGTCCCGGCCGGTGGACTGGGCCGGGATCACCGGGGCCGGGGTGCGGTTGCGGGGGAGGGCGCGCTGGGTCAGGGCGTGTGCGGTCACCACGCGCCTGCTGCGGCCCAGGCCCGGTGGCAGCACCAGGTAGGCCAGCCGGACGAGCCGCGGGTAGTGCTCGACGAGCGCGGCCTCGGCCTGCTCGACGTCGACGACCGGGCCGGCGGGGGCGCGGGGTGCGGGGCGCTGGGCGACATCCTGTGACTGCACGTTCAGCAGAACGAGCGAATCGCTGGATGGTCACCTGACCGCGGAGCGTCAGGCTCCCGGCCGCTCCTCGGGCTCCACCAGCAGCCGGGCGTAGTTCGCCATCGACCGCTGGTAGCGCGGCAGGTGCGGGGCCAGGGCGCCCAGTGCCAGCGCCAGCCCCTCGCGGTCACGGCCCAGGCTGGACAGACAGAGCGCGAGACAGGCGCGCACGGCGTCGTCCAGCTCGTCGGACGGGGCGTCCAGTTCGGCTTCGAGGAGCTTGACGCCCTCCTCCGCCCGGCCGATGTTCCGCAGCGAGCTGGCCAGCTGGACCTTCGTCCGGCGGGCCTTGTACGGGCTGACGTCCGAGAGCCCCCGGGCCAGCGCCTCCCGGTACAGCGGGACCGCCTTGTCCGAGTGGCCCGTGGAGTCCCAGGCACAGGCCTGCTCGAACGGGCCCAGCGGGCTCCCCTCCGGCAGCTCGGCGACGAGGGCGTCGACATCGGCGCGGAAGCGGGCCTCGTCCTCCGCGGTCTCGGCGTAGTCGTCGAACCGGCCCCACAGGGCGGTGACGCGATCTTCCCAGTCCTGGTTCACCGCCCCACCCTCGCACGGGAGTGCCCACGGAGGCAGCGGAATTTTGAGCAGCTCGGGCCCCGTGGCCGTATCGAAGGCGAGAGCCTGTTGCCAGGGCTCCGTGCGGCATGCGTCCGGACCGTGCCGTGACAAGGACCGGAGGAACAGATGAGGGTGACCCGACCGATGCTCGCGCTGAGCGGCGCGGTGGCGATACTGGCGCTGGCCGGCTGCGGATCCGGCGGCAAGGACGAGGCGGCCGTTCCGGAGGCGGTGACCGGCAGCCTGGAACACATCGCGGCCGAGGCCAAGTGCAAGCCGAACATGCAGACCGACGCCGACACCATCCGCCAGGCCATCTGCAAGAAGGGCAAGGAGAAGTACGTCCTCGCCACCTTCGCCACCGACCGCGGCCAGCGCGAGTGGCTGAACAGCGCCAAGGATTACGGCGGCTACTACCTGGTCGGCCGCAAGTGGGTCGCCGTCGGCCAGGAGAAGACGGTCACGGCGCTGCAGGGCACGCTCGGCGGGACCATGGAAGAGGGCTCCGAGCACATGAACCCCGGTGGCAGCCACAACAGCGGCAACCACCACGGCTGACCGCGCGGAGCCCGGCAAGCGAAAGCCGGCGGTGGGAATTCCCACCGCCGGCTTCCTACTGTGTGAGGACTACTGGCAGTCCTCGCCGTTGTTGATGCACTGGACCATCTCGTTCATCACGTTCTCGTCGAAGAAGTTGATGAAGTCGTTGTGGTCGGTGATCGGCTTGTGCAGCTGCTCCGGGAAGGAGTCCACCGCGAAGGCGTTCTGCACCTGCCCGTTGTTGATCTGCGGCGCCGGGACGTCGTAGACCAGGCGGACCTGGAGCTGGGGGATGGCCTGGAAGCCGTTCGAGCAGCTGCCGTCCGCCTCCACGAAGTCCACGTGGGTGCGGTGGTTGGCGCTGTCGATGTTCTGGCCGTCCCAGCAGCTCTGGAAGTTGGACGTCCGCACCACGCTGCTGCCCTCGGGGCAGAGCGGGTACTTGTCCGTCACCTGACGGTCCTCGAAGCCGGTGCAGCTCCAGGAGGTGTTGGCGTTGTTCAGGCCGTTGGTGAAGGACTTGGCGTCACCGGTGATGATGCGCAGGGCCTTCGGCATCGCGACGACGTCGCTGGTGCGGTTGCCGACGAACTTCAGCTGCGCCTCGGCCGGCTCGACGATCTTGCCGACGTTGCCGTCCTGGCCACCGCCCGGCTGACCCTGGTCGATGTCCTGCGAGCCGTCCTGGATGCGCAGGACCGGCCAGAAGTACGAGGACTTGTCGCCCTGGTTCTGGCAGGACGTCTCGGCGTTCGCCAGGTCCTCGTCGCTCGCGAAGGCGTTGTTGCTCTGGTTGCCGACGTAGTCGTGCTGGTGCTGCGCGCCGTTGGACACGCCGGGCGCCACGATCACGTTGTCGGAGTTGCGGTTCTCGTTCTCGTTGGTGCCGCAGTTCGTGGTGAACGAGCCCGTGGAACCACCGTCGCCGTTCGCGGCGAGGCCGTTGGGCAGGTTGCGGGAGTTCGGCTGGACGTCCTCGATGTTGATGAAGTCCGCCGCCGCGGGGCCGTTGCCGGCCTGGCCGCCGTTGCCGCCCTGGCCCTGGTCCTGGCCGTTGTCCTGGCCCTGGTCCTGACCGCCGTCGTTGTTCTGGCCGCCGTCGTTCTGCCCGTCGTTGTTCTGGCCGCCTCCGGCCTGGCCGTCGTTGGTGTTCGCGTCGGCGGCCATGCCCTTGCACTCGGCGAGCTGCTCGAGGTTGGCCGGGGCCTGTCCGCCCACCCGCCGGATGTTGATCCCGATCCGGTCGAGGGCCGCGACCCGCTTCGACTTCAGCGGGCCGAGGATGGCGTTGTTGACGAAGCCCGAGTCACCGGCCTGGGCCTGGCGCGTGGAGGCGAGCCGGGTGTAGGCCTCGCTGATCTGCTTGTCGAGGTTCGCCAGCTCCTTGTCCACCCCCTGGCGAGCACCGTCCGGCACATCGGTCAGTTTCTGTCCGACGTCGGGGCACTGGATCGTGGCGATCTGCGCGCCCGCGGACTTCGTCTGGTTCGCCGAGTTCTCCTCATGCGCCGAGGCATAGAAGTTTGCCCAGATCAGCCCGCCCCCACCGAGCGCTAGGGCCGCCGATGCGGCTATGGCCTTGGTGGCCAGCGGCGTACGGCGTTTTCTTGTGTTGCGTCCCATGGAACTCCTCTGACTTCCTTTTTCGGGGGCATCGAGGCGCCCGACAGGAGTGAAGCGGCTCCCTTCCATACGGAGCGCGTCCCAGGGGTGTTCAGATGTCTCGGAAATTGATGCCAGATTCGTGAGGGCTCTGTGTCCTCAACAGCCCCTTTGGTACCGGGAGTTGTGGATCACCCACGGTGGGTGAAGCAGCCCGTCCGGTTTCAGCGGCCGTGGTCGAGATACGCGAGAACCGCCAGCACGCGCCGGTTGTCGTCGTCCGAGACCTCAAGGCCCAGTTTGGCGAAGATGTTCGCGGTGTGCTTGGCGATCGCCCGTTCCGTCACGACCAGTTTCCCGGCGATCGCCGCGTTGGACCGGCCCTGCGCCATCAGCTCCAGCACCTCCAGCTCCCGGGGCGTCAGCCGCGCCAGCGGCCGGTCGCCGCCCGACTGCCGGGCCAGCAGCTGCTGGATGACCTGCGGATCCATCGCCGTACCGCCGGCGGCGACCCGCCGTACGGCGTCCACGAACTGCTCGGCGTCGAACACCCGGTCCTTCAGCAGGTACCCGACCGCGCCGCTGCCGTCGGCGAGCAGCTCGCGCGCGTACAGCTGCTCCACGTGCTGGGAGAGCACCAGCACCGGCAGTCCGGGCCGCCTGCGGCGGGCGTCGAGCGCGCACTGCAGGCCCTCGTCGGTGTGCGTGGGCGGCAGGCGGACGTCGACGACCGCGACGTCCGGGTCCAGCTCGGCCAGCGCGGCGGCCAGTTCGGGCCCGGACTCGACGGCCGCCGCGATCTCGAAGCCGTGCGCCTGGAGCAGCCGGACGAGTCCGTCGCGCAGCAGGAACAGATCTTCGGCGAGGACTACGCGCAAGGGATCTCCATGGTGACCATGGTGGGACCGCCCGCGGGACTGCTGACGGCCAGGACGCCGTCGAATGTACCGAGTCGCCGCTCGACCCCGGCCAGTCCGGAACCGGCCCCGATCACCGCGCCGCCCTTGCCGTTGTCGGTGACGGTCGCCCGCAGCATGCCGTCCGTCCGGTGCAGGTCGACCCAGATCCGGTCCGCGCCGGAGTGCTTGACGGCGTTGGTGAGCACCTCGCTCACGGCGAAGTACGCGGCCGACTCCACGGGCGCCTCCGCCCGCCCGGGCAGGTCCACACTCACCTCGGTCGGCACCGGCAGCCGCAGCGCCAGCGCCCGTACGGCGTCGCCCAGCCCGCGTTCGGCGAGCACCGGCGGGTGGATGCCGCGCACCAGCTCGCGCAGCTCGGTCAGGGCCTCCACCGAGGACTTGCGGGCCTGTGCGATCAGCTCCTTGGCCTGGGCGGGGTCCTTGTCGAGCAGCGCCTCGATGGTGCCCAGGTCCATGCCGACGGCCACGAGCCGGGCCTGGGCCCCGTCGTGCAGGTCCCGCTCGATGCGCCGCAGCTCGGCGGCGGAGGCGTCGACCGCGTCCCGTCGCGTCTCGGTCAGCACCCGCACCCGCTCGGCCAGTTCCCCCTGACCGCTGCCGAGCACGGCCCGGGTGAGCCGGAAGTGGGAGTCCAGCAGGCGCGGCGTGAAGAAGTGCGCGAGGAACAGCAGGACCAGGCCCAGGGCCGCCGCGCCGAAGGCGGACGCCTGGCCCGTCACCGGCACGAACCCGTACCAGTACCCGTCGGGGAAGACCCGCCACAGCCCGAGGGCGAGCGCGAACCCCTCCAGCGGGTAGAGCAGCAGCACGGCCGGCAGCAGCGCGGTGACGAACCCCGCGGTCATGTCGACCGGCAGCCACCTCAGGTCCCGCCAGGTCGCCGGGTCGCGCAGCAGCGCGAAGGTGCGGGTCCAGGGGTTGGCGCCGCCGGGCAGCGGCCGGTACGCCGGGGGTATCCGCACCCCGCCCCACTCCGCCGCGAGCACCCGCCGCCAGTTCGCGAACGCCCGCACCCCCGTCAGGACGTACGGCGTCGTCACGAGCCCGACCCCGATCGGGATGAGGGCGATCGAGACCAGGGACAGGCAGAAGCACAGCACCGCCCCCGGCAGACAGACGAGGGCGAGTGCCAGCCCCCGCACCGCGGCGAGCCCCACGCCCCGCCCCTTCGTACGCCCGTTGCCGCTCTTCGTGTCGATGGTCATGGCGTCAGTCTGGCCGAGCACGGGTGCGGGGGCACGGGGCCGGGACACCCGGTCAGGGGGTGGTGCTACCTACACCTCCGCGGACCCGCCGGCCGCGAGCACCTTCGCCTCCACCTCCGGGTCGAGGCCCTTGCGCGTCCGGTCGGGGCGCTGGGGCGCCGTGCCGCCGATGGCCCGCAGCCAGCTCCAGGTGTCGGCCACGGTCTCCTCGACGGGGCGGCAGCGCAGCCCCGCCGCGACCGCCCGGGAGACGTCCGCGCCGTGCAGGGCGTCGTGCAGGTCGCTGCCCGGCGGCACCCACACCGGCAGCTCGGTCCACGGCTCGATGCCCGCCCGGAGGATCACCTCCGGCTCGGTCCACCGGAGTTCGGCCGCCCCGCCGGTGACCCGCACGCAGGCGTCCAGCAACTCGCCCATGGTGGTGTGTCCCTGAGGGCTCATCAGGTTGTACGGCCCGCTGAGCTGCCGCTCCGCCGCGTTCAGCATCCACTCGGCGAGGTCGCGGACGTCCACGTACTGCAGGGGCAGCTCCCGCGGGCCCGGGGCCAGCACCGGGCCGCCGCGCGCCGTCCGGCCCAGCCACCAGGGCAGCCGGCCGACGTTCTCGTACGGGCCGAGGAGCAGCCCGGCCCGCACGAGCACCGACCGGTCCTCGCCGAAGGCGTCCAGGACGGCCAGTTCACCGCCCCGCTTGTCCTGCGGGTACGCGGTCTGCTCCGCGTCGGCCGACGCCCCCTCCACCACGGGCGCGTCCTCGCCGTACCCGGCGGGCGGGGCCCACGCGTACACCGAGCAGCTCGACACGTACACGTACCGGTGGGCGCGGCCCCGCAGCAGCCGCGCCGCGTCCCGCACCGCGTACGGCGCAGCCGACCAGGTGTCGACGACGACGTCCCACTCGCCGGGGTCCTCGGCGAGGGCGGCCAGCCCGTCGGGCGCGGTGCGGTCGCCGCGCAGCGACCGCACGCCCGGCGGCGCCGCGTGCCGCCCCCGGTGGAAGACGGTCACCTCCCAGCCCCGCGCCAGCGCCGCCTCCACGACGGGCCGCCCCGCGAACTCCGTACCACCCAGCATCAGAAGCCTCATACCGCCGACTCTGCCGGGTGGGGCGGCGCGGCGGAACGAGGCTCTGCTGTCAGCAGACGGCGCGCCGGGTCAGGGGCCCGTCGGCGGCACGTACTTGTAGCCGACGCGGCGCACCGTCCGGATCGTGTCGCGGTGCTCGGCGCCCAGCTTGCGGCGCAGCCGGGCGATGTGGACGTCGACCGTGCGGCCGTCGCCCACGTGCCCGTAGCCCCACACCGTGCCGACCAGCTGGTCGCGGGTGTGCACCCGGCCCGGGTGCGCCACCAGGTGGGCGAGCAGCTCGAACTCCAGGTACGTGAGGTCGAGCGGCCGTCCGGCCACCTCGGCGGTGCGCTGCACGGTGTCGACGCGGATCAGCGGCTCGCCGCCCGGCTCGGCCCCGGCCTCGGGGCCGGTCGCCGCGGGCCGGTCCGGCACCGCCACCGGGAACGGCGGCTGCTGGTCGGCCGGGACGAGCACCAGGTAGCCGATCATCGGCGGCTGCCCGGGCAGCGTCGGCAGGGTGTGCGGGGGAGCCGGAAGCCAGGTGGCACCGGGCGGCAGCAGATCCGCCACGGTCACCACCTCGTCCCGGTCGACGGCACGCAGCCGGTGCCGGGGGCCGTGCGGGGCGGGGGAGTCGAGGGTGGCGGTGGACAGGGAACGAGTGGTCGCCATGAGAGGTCAGCTCTTTTCGCGCGAGAGGTTCGTCAGGGACGTACGCCGTTGCGCGCTGGCCGAAGACCGGGGGGTACGGCTTTAGAGGGCCGGCGCGTTCACCGCGCGGCAACACACCCGGTCGAAGTCGTGGTGCTGACGGGAAGGCCAGAAGGGCTCGAGGTCATGGCGACCCGTCGCGGGGAGCTTCTGGAGGCTGGCCATGCCCCCATTGAAGCAGAAGAAGGCCCTCGGCAGGACCCTCCTCTCACTGCTTGGACGCTTCCCCGGCACACACGCGAGGGGCGCCCACCGTTCCCGGTGGGCGCCCCCTTCACGGAGCTGTGGGGTGGATCAGACCTGGCCGGCCTTCTCCAGGGCCGAGCAGCACGTGTCGACGAGCAGGCGGGTCACCACGTACGGGTCGACGTTGGCGTTGGGACGGCGGTCCTCGATGTAGCCCTTGCCGTCCTTCTCGACCTGCCACGGGATACGGACCGAGGCACCGCGGTTGGAGACGCCGTAGGAGAACTTGTCCCACGGGGCGGTCTCGTGCAGACCGGTCAGGCGGTCGTCGATGCCGGCGCCGTAGTTCTTGACGTGGTCGAGCGGCTTGGAGCCCTCACCGAGCGACTCGCACGCGGTGATGATCGCGTCGTAGCCCTCGCGCATCGCCTTGGTGGAGAAGTTGGTGTGCGCGCCGGCGCCGTTCCAGTCGCCCTTGACCGGCTTCGGGTCGAGGGTGGCGGCGATGTCGAAGTCCTCGGCGGTGCGGTAGAGCAGCCAGCGGGCCACCCACAGCTGGTCCGAGACCTCCAGCGGGGACAGCGGGCCGACCTGGAACTCCCACTGGCCCGGCATGACCTCGGCGTTGATGCCGGAGATGCCGAGGCCGGCCTTCAGGCAGTTGTCGAGGTGGGCCTCGACGACGTCACGGCCGAAGATCTCGTCGGCGCCGACGCCGCAGTAGTAGCCGCCCTGCGGGGCCGGGAAGCCGCCCTTGGGGAAGCCGAGCGGGTAGCCGTCCTTGAAGAAGGTGTACTCCTGCTCGATGCCGAAGATCGGCTCCTGCGCCGCGAACTTCTCCGCGACCTCGGCCAGCGCGGCACGGGTGTTGCTGGGGTGCGGGGTGAAGTCGATGTTCAGCACCTCGCACAGGACCAGCACGTCGTCGCCGCCGCGGATCGGGTCCGGGCAGGTGAAGACCGGCTTCAGCACGCAGTCCGAGGCGTGGCCCTCGGCCTGGTTGGTGGAGGACCCGTCGAAGCCCCAGATCGGCAGCGCGTCGAGACCGGCGGGGGAACCCGCGATGATCTTGGTCTTGGAACGCAGTTTGGCCGTCGGCTCGGTGCCGTCGATCCAGATGTACTCAGCCTTGAAGGTCACGGGCCACATCCTTCGGGGGTGTGTCTGGGCGCGTATCGCGGGTGCTGCGGCGCTGCGGCACTGGGGCGCCGCTGTAGTTGCCCGGCAGCTTGTCAACAGGCGATTTCCCGGCCATTGCTCGAATGTGAACCCCGTGTTACCTGGTGGCGCTATGCCACAGGTCACGCTGTGAGGGTGTTTGCCCGCGGTGAGCGGCCGGTCACCGGCTTCCCTCCGTCAAGCCGGTGACCGCCGCCGCGTGGCCCCGACGTGCCGGTCCCGCCGCCCCTGGCCGGGGGCAGCAGGACCGGTGACACGTACGGGGCGGCGGCCGAGGGGTGGGCCGCCCCCTCAGTGACTCACTCGATCGTCCGGCCTCACCCCACCTTCTCGATCACGGCCCGGCGGATCAGGAACTTGCCGGGCTCACGGACCTGTTCGAAGGCCGCGTTGTTGAGCAGCACACAGCTGCCGGAGACCGAAGTGACCTCCACCGTCGTGGACTTGTCGTTGTCCAGGTTGGTGACCTTCAGCTTCGTGCCGACCGGGAACTGGTTGCTGGACGCGGCAGGCGCACCGCCCTCACCGGAGAGCGTGACGGTGGAGCCGTTGCACACCTGCTGTCCGGAGCCCGCGGCGCCACCGCCGGGGTTCTCCGCGGGCTGCGAGGGCTGCACCGACTCCGCCGGCTGCTGCGACTGGGGCGGCGCCGACTGTGCGGGCTGCGACGGCTGCGCGGTCTGGGAGTCCTGAGCCGACTCCCCGACCACGCACCCCGACGCCTCCTGCTTCCGCTTGATCTCCGCGACGACCGCCTCGCGGTTGGCGATCCGCGCCTCGGACTGCGCGTCGGGGTTGGCCCGCTGGTCCGCGATGAACTTCTGGTTGTTGCCGAGGGCGGTGGCCAGCCCCAGGCAGACCGTCGACTCAGCCGAGGACTTGGGGGTCTGCGCGGCGTTCGACGTGCTCGCCATGACGAAGGCCCCGCCTCCCGCCACCGTCGCCGCGCTCACCAGCAGCGCGAGTTTCTTCTTCGTACCGAGCGTTCTCCTGCGCGACATGCGCGCCTCCTGAAGAGGTAGGGGAGCGTACGCCGCTATGTACGAGATACCGAACGAAGTTACTCAGTGGTTACAGGAGTCAGCTGAGTGACCTGTGCCACACGGGCAGGGCGACCGGCTGTCAGCGTGACAGGGCGTCCCGTACGGCCTCGTCGGTGCGGGCCACCACCGCCGTGCCGTCGTCCGCGGTGATGATCGGGCGCTGGATCAGCTTGGGGTGCTCGGCGAGCGCCTTGATCCACCGGTCGCGCGAACCGGCGTCCCGCGGCCACTCCTTGAGGCCGAGCTCCTTGGCGGCGGCTTCCTGGGTGCGGGTGATGTCCCAGGGTTCGAGCCCGAGGCGGGTGAGGACGCCCCGGATCTCGTCCTCGCTCGGCACGTCCTCCAGGTAGCGGCGGACGGTGTAGTCGGCACCCTCGGCGTCGAGCAGCTGTACCGCGCTGCGGCACTTCGAGCAGGCGGGATTGATCCAGATCTCCATGGGGCCACGGTACGCGCCGCGGGGCCGGTGAGCGCCGCAGGGTCTGTTCGATTTTCCGCAGCCCCACCGGCACCTCGGGGACCTGCCGTGACGCGACGCCAATTCCCTTTTCTACCTGGGTGTTTGCCGCGCTCTGCGGCCTCCCCGTTGTCAGTGCCCGGCGGTAAACTGTAAGCAGTGTTCGAGGGTGGCCGCCGGGGGCGTGGACGTCTCCGGCGGCCACCCGACCGCGACAGGAGGATGCCTGTGCCCGCTGCCGCTCTGACGTCGAAGCCGCTGCCCACCCAGTCCACCGCGAAGCGCCCCGTCCTGCTCGACCTGCCGTACGCGCCCGTGGAGAAGCGGCCGTTGCCGCCGGGCCGGCCGCGCGAGTGGTACGTCACGCACAACCGCCGCCTCAAGGCCATGCGCCTCGCCATCGCCCTGCTCGACTCGGGCGTCTACATGCCGAACCAGGCCCGCAACGAGACGATCCGCACTACGGCGGAGCTGATCGGCGTCCATCCGCCGTCGGACACGACGTGCCACATGGTGCGGGCGCTCATGCGGTACGCGCGCTGACCCGGCCGATCACGAGCGCCGGCCGCCCTGTTCCCACGGGGCGTCCGGCGCTTTGTCCTGTCATGCCGCCCGGTCCGGCGCGGCGAACAGGGGCGGGTTCAGGCGGGCGAAGCCCTCCTGGCGCTCGTAGGGGAAGTAGGGGTACGGCGCCGGGCGGTGGCTCGCCGCGTCGAGCCTCGCCATCTGCTCGGGGGTCAGGGACCAGCCGACCGCCCCGAGGTTCTGGCGCAGCTGCCGCTCGTCGCGGGCGCCGATGATGACGGAGGACACGGTCGGCCGCCGAAGCAGCCAGTTGAGGGCGATCTGCGGCACGGCCCGGCCCGTCTCCGCCGCGATCTCATCCAGCGCGTCCACCACGCCGTAGAGGTGCTCCTCGGTGACGGGCGGGCCGTAGTCGGCGGTGCGGTGCAGGCGGCTGTCGGGCGGGAGTGGGGCCCCGCGGCGGATTCTGCCGGTGAGGCGCCCCCAGCCGAGCGGGCTCCAGACGATCGCGCCGAGGCCCTGGTCCAGGGCGAGCGGCATGAGCTCCCACTCGTAGTCGCGGCCGAGGAGGGAGTAGTACACTTGGTGGGCCGCGTAGCGCGGGTGTCCGTTCCTCTCCGCCGCCGCGAGGGACTTCATCACCTGCCAGCCGGAGAAGTTGGAGACGCCGACGTAGCGCACCTTGCCCGCGCGCACGAGGGTGTCGAGGGTCGCCAGCACCTCCTCGACCGGCGTCCCGGCGTCGAAGGCGTGGAGCTGGAACAGGTCGATGTGGTCGGTGCCGAGCCGGCGCAGGGCCTCCTCACAGGCGGTGATCAGCCGGGAGCGGGAGGAGCCCGCGTCGCCCGGTCCGTCGCCCGTGGGCAGGCTCGTCTTGGTGGAGACGAGCACCTGGTCCCGGCGCCCCTTGATCGCCTCTCCCAGCACCTCCTCGGAGGCGCCGCCGGAGTAGACGTCGGCGGTGTCGAACATCGTGATCCCGGCGTCCAGGCAGATGTCCACCAGGCGGCGTGCCTCCCGCGCGTCGGTCGTGCCCCACGCCCCGAAGAGCGGACCGCGGCCGCCGAAGGTGCCGGCTCCGAAGCTCAGCGCGGGGACCATGAGTCCGGACGCGCCCAATCGCCTGTATTCCATCGGGACCCCTTCTGGTCTGACTAACGGGTCTGTGGTTCCGTTAGTGATGACTAAGGTAGCAGGGGGGAAGCTGCTAATGAAACAGGAGTGCCGTTATGACTGACGGGGTCGAGCCGGGGACCGTACGTCCCGGCGGGCGCACGGCGCGGGTGCGGGAGGCGGTGCTGCGGGCGGCCGAGGACGCCCTGACCGAGCAGGGCTTCACCGGGCTGGACCTGGCCGACGTCGCGCGCCGCGCCCAGGTGGGCAAGACGACCGTCTACCGCCGCTGGGGAACGGTGACGGGCCTGGTGGCCGACCTCTTGCAGGACATGGCCGAGCAGTCGGCGCCGCGCACCGAGACCGGTTCGCTGCTCGGCGACCTGACGGCCAACGCCCGGCTCGTCCAGCGGACCCTGACGGATCCCCGCCAAGGCGCGCTGTTCAAGGCGCTGATCGCCGCCGCCACCGGTGACGTGAAGACGGCCGCGGCACTGCACCGCTTCTACGACATCCGCGTCAGGGAGTGGGCCCCCTGCGTCCGGCAGGCCGTCGAACGGGGTGAGGTGCCCGAGGGCACGGACCCGCACGACGTGATCCGGGCCGTCTCCGCTCCGCTCTACTACCACCTGCTCATCAGTGGCGGCCGACTCGACGAGCCCACGGCCGACCGGGCCGCCGAGGCGGCGGCGATGGCGGCCCGGGCGGGGGTGTTCGTACGGGTCGGGGGGAAGCAGGCGTAGTCGGCGGGTCTTTGGCGGGCGGCGGCCTTCAGCGCACCCAGCCCCGTCAGCGCACGCAGCCCCGCACTCAGCGCCGTCAGCGCACTCAGCCCCGAACTCAGCGCCGTCAGCGCACGCAGCCCCGCACTCAGCCCCGTCTGTGCCGAGCCCGTAAGTACCCCCGGCCCGTCAACCCGTCGCCAGTTCCTTCTCCAGCGGTGTGCGGAAGCGCGGGGTGATTCTGGTCGTCCCCAGCCATCCGCTCAGCCGCTCCGCCGCTGTCTCGATCGCCGTGCGGGCCTCCCGGCCGACGCCCTCCTCGTCGAGGATCCGCCAGGTGATCTCCCCGTCGGGCCGCTGGGCCCAGCCGCCGATCACCCGGCCGTTCCACCACACCGTCGGCCCGACGTTGCCGCTGCGGTCGAACAGCTGCGGCCGCAGCTCCGGCGCCAGGTACCAGTCGCGCTGCTGCCATCCCATCGCCGTCGGGTCGAGACCGGGCAGCAGGGCGGCCCAGGGCTCGTCCGGCGCGGACACCGGGTCGACGTCCTCCCCGGCCACGAACCCCGGGCCCTCGTCCAGCGTCACCGGCCGCGCCCCGCACGCCGCCAGGGCCCTGCGGACGTCCGTCACACGCCACCCCGTCCACCACTTGAGGTCGGCCTCCGTCGCCGGACCGCACGCGGCGAGCCACCGCCCCAGCAGCTCCGCCTGCGCCTCGGCGGCGTCCAGCTCGGGATGCTCGGGGGCCACGGCCCAGCGGAACTGGCTGGACGTCCAGGAGCCGAGCGGCCGACCGCGGACGACCTTGCCCTCGACGCCGAGCACCTTCAGCAGCCGGGTCGAGACCGTGTGCAGACCCTCGTAGCTCTTGCCGGCCGCGTAGACGAACTGCTCGCGCAGCCGGGGCTCGTCCTGGGCGAGTTCGGCGGCCGTCGCCTGCCCACGCCGGGCGAGTGCCGCCAGCGTCGACTCCTCGACCTCCTTCAGCCAGGCCGCGTCCGGCGCCCCGCCCGCGGCCATGTCCTTGAGGAGCGCGGCCCGCTCCCGGGCGGCGACCGCCAGCCCGGTCGAGGCGTGCACGACGGCGGTGAGGCCGGTGGGGAAGACGAACACGGTGTGCCGCATGCCGTGCATCCGCACCAGGGAACGGTCCTCGTACAGCGCGCGTCCGGTCTCGTCCACCGTCTTCGCCGGGTCGGCGAGCCGCGCGCCCACGGCCAGGTACACCGTCGCCGGGTCCGTGCCGTGCAGGGCGACGAGCGCGTCGGCGACCTCCTCGGGCGTCCCCGCCCTGGCCTGTCGGGCCAGCCGCTGCCGCAGCGCGAGCCGCGCCCGCCGCTCCGGCACGCCGATGTACCGCTCCGCCCCCATGCCCGCCTCCACTCGCCGCGTCCTCCGACCCGATCACATCATCGCGGACACCACTGACAATCGACCGCGACCGGCCCGCCGCGCTCCCTCAGCCGTACCGCTCCATCAGCCCCGTCACGTACGTCTCCAGCCGCCCGCCCAGCACCTCCGGAGTCAGGTCGGTCCGCCCCAGTTCCCGCCACGGGCCCGCGAGCTTCGCCGCGTCCGAGGCGTAGGCCAGGGCGTCGAGCAGCCGCCAGTACAAGTGGTCGGGGCCCTCGGCCAGGCGCCTGCCGCCCCGCGCCGCGTAGCGCTCCCCGAAGCCGAGGCCGTACTCCGCGCCGTACAGCAGCGCGAGCGCCGTCGAGCAGTGGGCGACGTCCAGGTCGGCGGGGCCCCAGGAGGTCTCCACCCAGTCGACGACACCGCTGATCCGCAGCCCGGCCCCGGTGCCCGTGAACAGCACGTTCCCGGGGTGGAAGTCCCGGTGCAGGAAACAGCCGTCGTACGGCGGAGGGTCGCGGCGGATCACCTCCACGGCCCGTTCCCACAGCGCGCCTTGTGGCGCGGCCACCCGCTCCGGGGACGTCCAGGCCTGGTACGGTCGCGGCCGCTCCTCGGGAACGACCCGGTGGATCCGGGCCAGCTGAGCCGCCAGCAGGTCCACCCGCGCGTCGAGTTCCCCCTCGTCGACCCGGACCCGCCCCGGCAGCACCGACATCAGCAGGGACGGGTGGTCGCAGTGCTCGCCGGTCGCGTCCACGCCGATCAACTCGGCGGCCGGCACACCCTCCTGCCCCGCCAGCAGCGTGAGGATCCCCGCCTCGCGGGCCAGCAGCCCGGGCGCGTGCCGCCGGAAGAAGGGCTGCACGAAGCTCCGCAGCGCCAGCTCGGTGCCGTCGTCGAGGGTGAGCCGCCGCAGCTGCGCGCTCCAGCCGCCCGTCAGGAAAGTGGACGTGGCGACCGTACGGCCCTCGGGGAGCTGTTCGGCCACCCACGCGCGCGTGGCCGTCCAGCCCTGCTCGCCGAGCCCGGTCAGGACGGCGGAGGCGAACTCCCGCCGGTCGTGGGGACGGTCGCGGAACCACAGGCCCAACCGGTGCTCCGCCTCGGGGAGTTGCCAGTGGGTGAACTGGGCGCGCCGGGCCAGCGCCGCCGAGACGGCCTCGGTCACGGCGGGCGGGATGACCTCGTCCGTGCCCGGCACCGCGAGCACCGCCCGCCCCTCGTACGCCCGCAGCACCTCCAGCGCGGGCGCCGCACGCCAGCTCCCGGGCCGGCGGATGATCGCGCTGAACCGCCCGTCGCCGTCGCCGAACGGCACGTCCCACGCCTCGGCCGCGTACACCGCCGGAGCGCACAGCCCCAGGGCCGCCACCCGGTCCCCGTAGTGCCGGACGAGATCGGCCACGGTCTGGCCGCTCATGCTGAACCCGACCAGGACCAGCGGCCCGTCCACGCGCGCGCGTGCGTCGATGACGGACACGGCCTGCTCGAAGCGGCGGCGCAGGCTCGACTCCCGCAGCGCTCCCGTGCTCTCCCCGTGCCCCGAGAAGTCGAAGGCGAGGGCGCGGCAGCCGAGTGCGGCGAACTCCTCCAGCCACGGCACCAGCCGCTCCTTGCTGCCGTTGCCCGCGCCGTGCAGCAGTACGACGGTCGCCCTGGCCGGTTCACCGCCGCCGACCAGCCCGCTGAGGCGTTCACCGTCGACGTGGTGCGTGAAGGGGATCGGCTCGCTCATACGGCCATTCATTCACGCGGCGCGGGCCCGTGAGCGGCCGATCACAAACCCGGTGCTCCCCACACGGGGAACCAGCGGCCCAGGTCCTGCTCGATCGTCAGGTCGTCGGCGAGCGCGGCCCGCGCCTGGAGCTCCAGCGCGTTGTCGCGCCGCTGCGCCTCGCCGGGCAGGGGCGCGAACGGGTAGAACGTGCCGCGCTTGTAGAGGTAGACCAGCGCGAGCCGCCGCCCCGACCGGTCCCGGAAACCGGCCAGTGAGCACAGCAGTTGGGGGCCGAACCCGTTGACCTCCATCTGGCTGTTGACGGCGTGCAGGTCGTTCACGAGCGACACGAGTTGGTCGGGGGCGCGGTGCGAGACCAGCCAGGAGTAGCCGTAGTCGTCCTGGGTCAGCCGCACCGGCGGGCCGTCGCGGTCGGTGTCGGCGTCCAGCAGGGCCTGCACCTCGCGGTGGGTCTGCTCGAAGGCCGCGCCCTCGACGGTGGCGAAGCACACCGCGCCCTGCCCGGTCGGGGTGAAGCCCGCGGCGGCCTCCAGGGTCACGGCCGCCGACGGCAGCGCGAAGAGCCGGTCGAGATCCGCCTCGACCGGCTTGCTCCGGCCGAGCAGGATGTCCAGCAGCCCCATGCTCCGCTCACACTCCTCCGGGTGACGCCGCCTCGCCCAGCTCGGCGGAGATCCGGCCCAGCTGGTCGAGCCGCTCCTGAAGGCTCGGGTGGGTCGAGAAGAGCCGTGCGATGCCGGGCTCGCGGCCCAGCGCCGGCGTGAAGTAGAACGCGTTGAAGGCCTGGGCCGTGCGCAGGTCCTTCGTCGGGATCCGGGCGATGTCGCCGGAGACCTTGGTGAGCGCGGACGCCAGCGCCGAGGGCCGACCGGTGAGCTGGGCCGCCGCCCGGTCCGCGGCCAGTTCCCGGTACCGCGACAGGGCCCGGATCAGCAGGAAGCTGATCGCGTACACGGCGGCCGACACGCCCATCACCGCGGCGAAGACGGCGGCCGTGTTCTGGTCCCTGCGGCCCCCGCCGAACACCTGCGAGTAGAACGCGAACCGGACGATCAGCCCCGCGAGCACACCCAGGAACGAGGCGACGGTGATCACGGCGACGTCCTTGTGCGCCACGTGGGACAACTCGTGCGCGAGGACGCCCTCCAGCTCGGCCGGCTCCAGTCGCCTGAGCAGCCCGGTCGTCACGCAGACCACGGCGTGGTCGGGGTTCCGCCCGGTCGCGAACGCGTTCGGCATGTCCATATCGGAGACGGCCACCACCGGCTTGGGCATGTCCGCGAGGGCGCACATCCGGTCGATCACCGCGTGCAGCTCGGGGAACTCCTCACGCTCCACGACCCGGCCGCGCATGGCGTACAGCGCGATCCGGTCCGAGAACCAGTACTGCGCGCCGAGCAGCGCCGCCGCGACCACCACGACCAGCACCCACGACTTCAGCAGCACGACCAACGCGGCGACGAACCCCACGTACACCAGACCGAGCAGGAACAGCGTGATCCCCATACGGGTGGTCAACCGCCGGTCACTCCGAAAGCGGCTGTGCATCTGCATCACCCCGCAGCTCACGCACTCGTCCCACTGCCAGTGTGCACCCGGGCCCGCCCATGAACGGGTCGTGATCGCCCCCAGGACCGGCAAAGACGTCAGACGCCGTCGGCGACCGCGTAGCCGGGCACCGACGGCCACCGCACGGTCAGCACCACCGACTCCTCCTCCGCGCACCACGAGTGGTCGACTCCGCGCCCCCACACCACGTAGTCACCCTGCTGCTCCAGGAGAACACTGCGCCCGGGGAGTTCGACGCGGAAACGCCCGCTGATCAGGACCAGGAGCGCCGTCCGCTCCTCACCCCGCACCCACCGCGAACGCTCGTCGCCCCGCGGGTGCACCCCCCACTTGATCTCCACGGCCTCACTGTGGCGCGGATCCCCGACGCCCTTGAAATGCCCCAGCAGCCATCCCCGGTCGAGCGCCGCGTCCCGCCCCGCGTTGCCCACGTACACGCTGTCGTCCACGCGGCGGGACACTCCCTAGTACGGCGCCCGGAAGTTGATCCACCCGAGCAGCAGGATCACTGCGGCCACGCAGCCGAGCACCACGGCCGTCGACACCCACGACGAGCGGGACCCGCGCCGGCCGCGCGACCTGTGGTCGGGCTCGGGCCGGAAGGGCACAGGCCCGGGAGGATTGTGCTTCCAGCGCGCGGCGAGCATACGGGCCCGCGCCGAGGGCTCCTTGTGCTCGGCGCTGTCGGCCCATCTGAGGTCGAACTCGCGCTGATTCTCGTCCTGCTCGGACATCCCCGTTCCCTCTCTCGAACAACAGTGTCAGCTTCAATGATCCCGCGACTGTGTCTCGTCTGTGAAGCCGGATTCCTCGGTACCACCGGCTTCGCCACCCAGTTCCCGGCGTACCTCACGCCAGGCCCGGATGATCTGCGGCAGCCTCGCCAGCACCTCGCTGACCTGCGCCAACAGCAGCGTCACGCAGCCGAACGCGGCGAGGATGGCCAGGCTGATGTCGTCCCACTCCATGAGGCGCCCCTCAGCCGAACACGGAACGGCCGGCGATCCAGTCCAGCGCGGCCGTGCCCAGCCGGTCGGGCGCTTCGAGCAGCGCGGCCTCGACCGCCTCGAGGTCGGAGAGCGCTTCGGGCGCGTCGGAGCGGTCCAGTGCCCTGAGGTGCTCCATCGCCGAGGCGACGGCCGCGGGCCAGCCCGGCATGCCGAAGTGGCCGGAGTTCTTGAACACGGCCGAAGCGGCTCGGTGGAGCAGCGCCGCCCGCCAGCCCTGTTCGCGCAGGACCTTCGACGTGAACCAGACCCGGTCGTCGACGTGCCGGACGAACTCCTCGGTGGGCTCGCCGGCTGCCCGCAGGGTGAAGCGCGAACCGCCCGCCCACGGCAGGTCCACGTCGGAGGCGACGGCCTGGAAGGCGAGCAGTGCCTCGGGGCCGTCCTCCCGCGCGGCGAGCAACGCCGTCCTGGCCCTGCGGTACAGATCGACGCTCTGCGCAAAGATCTCCCCGTCGCTCGGTCCTCCGGCGGCGAAGTGGATCTCGTCCAGCGGCCCGTCCCGCCAAGCGTCGGCGACCAGACCGACCGCCGCCGCGCTGACGAGTACCTCCGCGTCGTCCGTGTCGATACCGGAGTGCGCCAACACTCCGGCGAGTTCGCTCACGTCGGCGGCCGGTTTCTCCCCCGTGGTGGCCGGACGGTCGTGCGGCGGGCCCGCGCGCTCCACGACGACCCCGTGCTCCGCCAGGTCCTCGAAGACCGCGTCCGGACCGCAGTCGATGTGCTCGGTCTCGTGCCGCCCCGAGCAGTCCTGCGGACACCCCCACTCCGCGCACAGCTCTGGCTCCTCGCGCGCGGCCTGGTCGATCACGTGATAGGCCAGCCGGTCTGCCACCGCCTCCCTCGCCGAGGTCATCTCCAGCAGCAACCGGAACTCGCCGTCGCGCACCCCGGTGTCCTCGGGATCCACGGAGGCCGGCGGCTCGGGCGGGTCGTCTGTAGCCCAGGCGTACGCCGACTCCAGCGACACCAGGAGCCAGGCGATCCGCAACGGCGCGACGTCCGCGTCCCCGGCGAGCCGGGTCACGGCCTCTGCGGCTTCACGCACGCTCTCGACCCCGGCCACGTACCGCTCCCGTGCCCGCTCCCACGCGGCACCCTCCACCCGGGCCCGCTCGGCGTCCTGCACGAGCGCCACGTCCCGCGATCTCCGCGCCCGCGCCACCAGGCGGGTCAGACAGGGACGGCACCCGAACAGTCCGGACGTCGGCGTCGGACCGAGTGGCACCGGCGCCAGTTCCTCGCCGAACGGCTCGGCACACAGACAGCATTCCAGGGCACCGACCTGACGAGAGGTGGGAACGGTGGGCAGCGCCGCGCGGATCGTGGCGCGGGCGTAGGCGGGGATGTGCATGGTCGGCAACTCCTCGGACGAGGCGCTCCATCGGCGCCTTTTCCATGCTCACCTCGCCGGTCGGCCGCGAGTCACGGTTTGGCGGACGGGACGGCGAACTTGACGAAAGCTGGCTCCGCTCTGGCCTGCGCCTTCTACGGTGTTGGCGAAAGTTGACACCGAGTGGAAGGACTTCAGTTGGCCATTCCCACTGCCACGCCGCAGCCGTCAGGCCCGCACGGCGAGTTGGTCGAGTCCCTGCGGGAACTGCGCCGCGCTGCAGGCGAGTTGAGCTTTCGCAAGATCAGCACGCTCATCCGTGACCGTGACGACCGACTGTCGGCGGCCAGCCACGAGAGCGTGCGGTCGGCGCTCAACGGGAGACGTGTGCCGCGCTGGGAAACCGTCCACGACATCGTGATGGTCCTGGCCGGCCTGTGCAGCCCGCCTCGGGACGCGGAGGCCGAGACGGCCAGGTTCCTGCCGTTGTGGCGTGCGATCCACGAAGGGGAATCGGGCGCCCTGAAGTCGTTCCAGGAGCTCCTCCACGGCGGCTGGGGAGGTGAGGACGGCAGATGGACTCCGGAACTGGTCATGGGCGCGTTGATCAATCCCTTCAACGCCATCGAGATCCATCCGTCGCTCGCCGTTCCGCACAAGCCCCTGGTGTCGGAGGACGACTGGGTCCGGCTGATGGTGAAGCACATCGAGGAGCAGGGAGCCGAACACGCGCTGCGCGTCCTGCTGCACATGCTCAAGGGCGACTACGTGGGGGCGGAGGAGGGCGCGCCGTACGGCTACTCCAACCCCGACCGGGAGGCGATGGAGGCCTTCGCAGCGTTCCGGTACGGCTGTCAGGAGATCCTCCGGCGCCTTCGCCACGAACCCAACCTCCTCGCTGAGTCGATCCTTGCCATGCGCGCCGACGAGACGATGGACCGCGACGACCGGGCCGAGCTGCTGGAGTCCGAGTCGGACATGAGCCTCATGCGCGAAGTGATGATCGTGACTCCCGACACCTGGGGCGAGGTCTCGGAGGAGGCGCAGCACATGGTCTTCGGATACCTGATCAAGTCGATCAGCCCAGTGGGTCCGCTGGGCCTTCCCGACGCCGAGAGGTTCCGGATCGTCTGGCGCGTGCCGGAACCATCGACCGAGTGAGCCGGAACCGGCCTGCGCCCACGGGCTCAAGGCTGATGGCGGCCGCAACTGTTCGGATCAATTCCCGCGTCGCCCTGTCGCAGCCTTCCGGAGGTACGGGCTCCGGAAGCGCTCGAACCAGTATCGCGTCCACCGCTCCATTCCTGCCGTACCTGACGCCAGGCCCGGATGATCTGCGGCAGTCTCGACAACACGTCGCTGATCTGAGCCAGCAGGAGCGAGACGGCTCCGAAGAACGCCAGGATCAGGAGGAGGAGATCATCCCAGGACATCAGTGACTCCTCGTTTCCAGACGCTGGACCGACGCACGACGCCCGGTAAAAGCCTGCGCGTCGAGGCTTTTCGCAGGTAGCACCCTGTCGAGCCACTTCAGGGGGGAGCCAATGCTCTTAAGCGTGGTACGGGCATCGGAGCCGTACACGGCATGTCCGTGGCGGAAGCGCAGTTGCAGGCCGCCGAGAGGCAGTTCGCGGTGAGTCAGATGGTAGGTGCACTGGCGGAGGTACAAGCGATCGCCCGGGTCCCTGGGTTCGTCGCAGGAGCAGTGATGGCGATCGATGCGAAGCGCCGGCCCCCAGACAGGGTCCATGAGCCTTCCCAGGAAGTCGTCGTGTCCGGGTGGGACATCGAGGACCGTGTCCAGCTCGAAGATCCACTCGTCACCCGTGATCCATGAGCGGGTGGAGTAGGCGGTGCTCGACGTGTGGAAGAGCGCGATGCGGCGCAGCAGCGCGGATCCGAGCCAGTCGAGGTCCCGCTCGGCCCTCCACCACTCGTTGTTGAGGTCGGCTTCTTCGTAATCCGTCAGCGTGGCGCTTTGCCACAGTGGTGGGAACCCTGCTTCCTCGTAACGCCGCCACCGTTCGTCGAGCAGTTCTTCCCAGCGTGTGCCGGGAACGCCCCTGAGAACGACGCGGGAGGAACTGCCGCTCAGGGTCAGGTGGAGGTCTGCTCCCTCGATGCCAGCCACGCGGAGACCGATGACCCCGGTCACCTGAACACCTGGCTCCGCACTGGGGAGCAGCCTGTCCAGGGCATGGGCACTGCGCGGGTACAGCGTTCCGTTTCTAAACGTAGTGTGACCGTCGAGCTGCACCAGAGCCGAGTCGGATGCTGGGCGCACATGAGCGATGCCGAGGGGGTGGGGCCACCACTGTCCGCCGGTGCCCAGTTTGGCCATGACTTCTGCTTCGAGGTGCGCCTGAGCCCCGCTGGCGCCCGGGACGGGGCGTCGGTTGTCGCCGCCCTGCATCGCATTCCGAGTCACCTGGAATGGCTCACCGGTGTACATCTGTCGCGTACGGGCCAACTTGGTGAGACGTCCACCCCTGGTCATCGCATGATCCGTCCCCGAACGCCGCCGCCCCTCAGCATTCGACAACTGATCTGCGCGCCCACGACGAGGGCGGCGGCGGACAGTGCCATCCAAAGACAGGTGGGGCTATGGCTCCTTCATCCACAACGACCCTGCAACGGGGCGGCGCAGGACCGGGATCGGCCACCTGACGGCCGTCCCTCAGTTTGCCTGACAGAAGGAATTGCTCACAAGGGGGGTGCCCGAGAGGGGAGACGGCTTACCGGCCGGTCTCGGCGCACGCCGAGTCGCTGTGCGACACGACCCTGATGCGGGCGTCCTCCAGACGGATGCTGGTCTTCTGCTTGGCGGCGGGGTCCCAGAACTCGACCCGGTCACCGGATTGCCCGAAGATCAACACTGGACTGCTGCGGGAAGGCGGCGTTCCGTAATACGGCGCTTCACGGGAGGTCGGCTCCACGCACGCGTACTCGGCGCTGACGCCGAAGTACTCCGGGATGTCACGGCCCGTAGCGGCGAGCGCGCGGTTCTCGGCGCCACTGCTCGCCGCCGTCTGGAGGATCAACAGGCTGAACACCATGCCCATGCCGATGCCCAGGGTCGTCGCGGGCGCCCAGGACAGCCACGGTCCCCGGACTCGCAGGGAGGGAGCCAGGAACCGCATCCACCCCAGGTACGCCACTGGCAGCAGAGCGCTGGCGATGAACACACACAGCACCCAGAGCCCCGCCTGAATGCTGCCCAGCCCGTCACCTCCGGGCGTGGGGCGCACCCCGAAGGGCGACAAGTACGCCCGCTGGACGAGTGCCCCGAGCCAGGGCACCAAGGGAACTGCGAGGGGAACGGCCAGTGGGATGAGCCACGGAAGGGCGCGATGCGTGGGGGTACGCCGCACCGCCAGGAGTGTTCCGCCCAGCAGGTAGCTCCCGGTCAGGACTATGAGCGGAGCGCCGATTCGTGGACTGTCCGCGCCGATCGCGGGCCAGAGCCCGGCGCCGAGCAAGCAGATCACTGTCCCGGTGAAGACAAGGGCCAGGAAGGCCACAGCGTGCCAGCCCCGGGACGCCGACGGTCTGCCGACCTCGTGGATCTCTGGGTCCAGCCGCCGCATCGGCAACGAGTGGTGCCCAAACTCTGCCCGGGCAGCGCGTCGGGTACGTGCCAGACGGCGCGGCCGGGGTTCGTCGAGCTCTGTCGGTACGCGGACCAGCCGGACCGTGCCCGCGTGCGGATCGTGATCGCCGGTCCGGGCGGCCATGTGGAGCGCGTGGCGGATGCGCCGACTCACTGTTCTCCGCCTGCCGCGCAAGTGCCATTCGATCTGCGGCCGGTGAATCCGCTCGACGAGGGTGGCATCGCGGCAGTGGAGGGACAGCTCGGTATTCTGGGCCAGCGTGTCCAAGGTGGAGACCGCCTGTTCGACTGCTGTCTCACGAACTCCGCGGATCCGGACCTCGATCACGCGCAGCGTCCAGTTCGCGTCGATGGTCACAGCGGTCTCCTCGGCCAACGGCTCGCGTATGGGCCAGCCCATTGCCTCGCACACCTGCTGTAGCAGGTCCAACTCTTCAGGACGGTCCAGGACTGCTGCGACGACGTGGACACGGCGATTGAAGGGCAGCCCGGCTGGGCCCACAGGCCCGGGGGCCGGCTGCGAGGTCGAATCCTGGCGGTCCGGGCCCGGTGAGGAACTCGGCGTGATCATGAGTCAATACTGCCGCCACAGCCCGTGAGATTTCTGCAGCGCCTGGTCGAATGCCCGAGGGCCGCTGCCCCATGGTCGGGGTAGCGGCCCTCGTCACGTCATTGGCGTCGAATCGGAGTGTGTTCACAGGCTCACGGCCCAGAACCCTCGACACCGCTTCTTAGACGTCGAAGTACAGCTCGAACTCGTGCGGGTGCGGACGCAGCTGCAGCGGCGCGATCTCGTTCGTGCGCTTGTAGTCGATCCACGTCTCGATCAGGTCCGGCGTGAACACGTCGCCCTGGAGGAGGAACTCGTGGTCGGCCTCGAGGGAGTCGAGGACGGCCGGGAGCGAGGTCGGGACCTGCGGGACGCCCGCGTGCTCCTCGGGAGCCAGCTCGTACAGGTCCTTGTCGATCGGCTCGGCCGGCTCGATCTTGTTCTTGATGCCGTCCAGGCCCGCGAGCAGCAGCGCCGAGAAGGCCAGGTACGGGTTGCCGGAGGAGTCGGGCGCGCGGAACTCGACGCGCTTGGCCTTCGGGTTCGAGCCCGTGATCGGGATACGCATCGCGGCGGAGCGGTTGCGCTGCGAGTAGACCAGGTTGACCGGGGCCTCGAAGCCGGGGACCAGGCGGTGGTACGAGTTCACCGTCGGGTTGGTGAAGGCCAGCAGCGACGGGGCGTGCTTGAGGATGCCGCCGATGTAGTAGCGGGCGGTGTCCGACAGGCCCGCGTAACCGGCCTCGTCGTAGAAGAGCGGGGAGCCGCCCGACCACAGCGACTGGTGGACGTGCATGCCCGAGCCGTTGTCACCGAAGATCGGCTTCGGCATGAAGGTCGCGGTCTTGCCGTTCTTCCACGCCACGTTCTTCACGATGTACTTGAAGAGCTGGAGGTCGTCGGCGGCGGCGAGCAGCGTGTTGAACTTGTAGTTGATCTCGGCCTGGCCGGCGGTGCCCACCTCGTGGTGCTGGCGCTCGACCTTCAGGCCGGCCCGCTCCAGCTCCAGGGAGATCTCGGCACGCAGGTCGGCGAAGTGGTCGACCGGCGGGACCGGGAAGTAGCCGCCCTTGTAGCGGACCTTGTAACCACGGTTGTCCTCCAGGGCGCCGGTGTTCCAGGCACCCGCCTCGGAGTCGATGTGGTAGAAGGACTCGTTCGCGCTGGTCGCGAAGCGGACGGAGTCGAAGACGTAGAACTCGGCCTCGGGACCGAAGTACGCCGTGTCGGCGATCCCGGTGGAGGCGAGGTAGGCCTCGGCCTTCTTCGCCACGTTGCGCGGGTCACGGGAGTACTGCTCGCCCGTGATCGGGTCGTGGATGAAGAAGTTGATGTTCAGCGTCTTGTCACGGCGGAACGGGTCGACCCGGGCGGTCGACAGGTCCGCGCGCAGCGCCATGTCGGACTCGTGAATGGCCTGGAAACCCCGGATCGAGGATCCGTCGAAGGCGAGCTCGTCGTCCGGGTCGAACGCGTCGACAGGCACCGTGAAGTGCTGCATCACGCCCGGGAGGTCGCAGAAGCGGACGTCGATGAACTTGACGTCCTCGTCCGCGATGAACTTCTTGGCCTCGTCGGCGTTCTGGAACATCCAGCTCCTCCTACTCCCGACCGTCCCGCCGGGGTGGTAGTTCGTTCGTGCGGCCAGTGCGGGTGGCACACGCTGACCTCGACCCTAGGGACGGGTGATTTCTCTGGCGTGACCCATTTGTTTCGCACAAGTTAACCGGCTCCCCTCCCACGGTAGCCCGGACACACCCCGCCGTGCCCTGGTCATTTACGGGCGCAGTACCGTGGACGGGTGGACAACAGGCAAGCACTCGGATCGTGGCTCTCCGGGCCCCGCGCGGCCGCGGAAGAGGCCGGTGTCGACTTCGGATACCGGGGCGAGCAGCTCGGTCTGCCCGAGGAGGGGCCCGGCTCGATCGCCCGCCCGGGCCGCCGCCTCGCCGCCCTGGCCGTGGACTGGGGCCTGAGTCTCCTGATCGCATACGGTCTCATCACCCAGAGCTACAACGAGGCCGCGCAGATCTGGGCGCCGCTCATCATGTTCGCGCTGATGGTGCTCACGGTCGGTACGGTCGGCTTCACCCCGGGCAAGCGGCTCCTCGGCCTGCGCGTGCTCGCCCTGGACACCGGCCGCGTCAGCCCGTGGCGCTCCGCCCTGCGCACGGTCCTGCTCTTCCTCGCGATCCCCGCCCTGATCTGGGACCGCGACGGCCGCGGCCTGCACGACCGGCTGGCGGGCACGGTCGAGGTCCGCATCTAGCGGACGTCACGTACCGCGACATACCGCGCACACAGACGACGAAGGGGCGCCGGACCACTCCGGGCGCCCCTTCGTCGTACGGGTGCGGGGGATCAGCGGGCCTTCGGCCCGCCCTTCGGCAGCCGCATGCCCTTCGGCATCGGCCCCTTCGGCAGCGGCATGTTGCTCATCAGGTCGCCGAGGGCGCGCAGCCGGTCGTTGGTGGCGGTGACCTGCGGGCCGGTCAGCACGCGCGGCAGCTTCAGCATGGTCGTGCGCAGCTTCTTCAGCTCGACCTGGCCCTCGCCCGTGCCCACGACCAGATCGTGCACGGGAACGTCCGCGACGATACGGTTCATCTTCTTCTTCTCGGCGGCGAGCAGGGACTTCACCCGGTTCGGGTTGCCCTCGGCGATCAGGACGATGCCGGCCTTGCCGACCGCGCGGTGCACCACGTCCTGGTTGCGGTTCATCGCCACCGCGGGGGTCGTCGTCCAGCCCCGGCCGATGTTGTCGAGCACCGCCGCCGCCGCGCCGGGCTGTCCCTCCATCTGCCCGAAGGCGGCTCGCTCGGCCCGGCGCCCGAACACGATCGCCGTCGCGAGGAAGGCGAGCAGGAGGCCCAGGATGCCGAGATAGATGGGGTGACCGATCAAGAAACCGATCGCGAGGAAGACACCGAAGGTGACGATTCCGACTGCCGCGAGTACAAGACCGATCTTCTTGTCGGCCCTGCGGGTCATCTTGTAGGTCAGGGCGATCTGCTTCAGTCGCCCGGGGTTCGCAGCGTCCGCTGCGGTTTCCTTCCTCGCCATGCCACGAAGTCTACGTGGCCCCACAAGCGCCGACGACGGCAGTGTCCACGGGGCTCGCGGGGGAGGGGCCGGGGGCTCAGGGACGGACGGAGACGGACCGGGAAACGGACTGCTCGAGGACGCGCTGCGCCTCGACCCGGTCCTTGGCGCGGCGGCGGTCCTCCAGCACGGAGGTCCAGGCGTTGCGGCGGGCGGTGCGCTGACCGCTGCTCAGCAGCAGCGACTCGACGGCACGCAGGGCGGTCGTGAAGGACGGAATCGCGGTGGCGCGAACGGGCGCGGCCTGCATGGTTGAGGTCCCCCCTCGGGAGCGGTGTACGTGCTGTGAGTTCAGCGTCACTGATTGGTGTTACCAGGGCGTGACCGACCGGTCAAACACCCATGAAGCCCTGGCGGGGAGCCGAGAAACGCCGACGCGGTCCCGACATGTGCCCTCATCTGCGAGGACGGTCGGGACCGCGGCATATCGGTCGCTACCTGTGGGTAATGTCTTGTGCGGGAATTCACACGCTTGCATCGCCCCTTGGTGGGCAGGGGCGGTGACGGTTCGTCAGACGGCCTGGGCCGCGATGCGCGCGTCCCGCTGTTCCATGGCCATCTGGTAGAGCCGCCCGGCGCGGTACGAGGAGCGCACCAGCGGACCGGACATCACGCCGGAGAAGCCGATCTGCTCGGCCTCCTCCTTCAGCTCCACGAACTCGTGCGGCTTGACCCAGCGCTCCACCGGGTGGTGCCGCACGGAGGGCCGCAGGTACTGCGTGATGGTGACGAGCTCGCAGCCCGCGTCGTGCAGCTGCCTCAGCGCGTCGCTGACCTCCTCGCGGGTCTCGCCCATGCCGAGGATCAGGTTCGACTTCGTGACGAGGCCGTAGTCGCGGGCGGCGGTGATGACCTTCAGGGACCGCTCGTAGCGGAAGCCGGGGCGGATCCGCTTGAAGATCCGCGGGACCGTCTCGACGTTGTGCGCGAAGACCTCGGGGCGCGAGGAGAAGACCTCCTCCAGCTGCTCCGGGACCGCGTTGAAGTCGGGGGCCAGCAGCTCGACCTTGGTGTGCCCGCCTTCGCGGCCCGCGGTCTGCCGGTGGATCTGCCGGACCGTCTCCGCGTACAGCCAGGCGCCGCCGTCCTCCAGGTCGTCGCGGGCGACGCCGGTGATCGTGGCGTAGTTCAGGTCCATCGTGACCACGGACTCGCCCACGCGGCGCGGCTCGTCGCGGTCGAGCGCCTCGGGCTTGCCGGTGTCGATCTGGCAGAAGTCGCAGCGCCGGGTGCACTGGTCGCCGCCGATGAGGAAGGTCGCCTCGCGGTCCTCCCAGCACTCGTAGATGTTCGGGCAGCCGGCTTCCTGGCAGACCGTGTGCAGACCCTCGCTCTTCACGAGGTTCTGCATCTTGGTGTACTCGGGGCCCATTTTCGCCCGGGTCTTGATCCACTCGGGCTTGCGCTCGATGGGGGTCTGGCTGTTGCGGACCTCCAGGCGCAGCATCTTGCGTCCGTCGGGTGCGACTGCGGACACGACCGGCTCCCTAGCGTTTGATTCTTCGGCGCCCTCAAGGGTACGCCCGTGGATTTGAAACCCTCTGTGTGGTGTCAGCCCCTCCCCGCGGGCTTTTATGCCGCCGGTGTCCTCTCGATCTCCCGGGGCTTCAACTCGGCGTTCTCCAGGACCTCCCGCAGGTGGCGTTCCACCACCGGCAGGACCTCCTCGATCGTGACGTCCCGGCCGAGCTCGCCGGCCAGCGACGCGACGCCCGCGTCGCGGATGCCGCACGGGATGATCCGGTCGAACCACTTGTTGTCCGGGTTCACGTTGAGCGCGAAGCCGTGCATGGTGACGCCCTTGGCCACGCGGATGCCGATCGCCGCGATCTTGCGGTCCTCGCGGCGCTGCCCGGCGTTGGAGGGCGCGTACTCCGGGCCGTTCAGGCGGGGGTCGAACTCCTCGTCCTGCAGGCGCGGGTCGAAGTCCAGGGAGAGGCCGCCGAGCGCCGGGCGCTGCTCGACCGGGTCGCCCAGCACCCACACGCCGCTGCGTCCCTCGACCCGGGTGGTCTCCAGGCCGAACTCCGCGCAGGTGCGGATCAGGGCCTCCTCGAGGCGGCGGACGTGGGCCACGACGTCCACGGGGCGCGGGAGCTTCTGGATCGGGTAGCCGACCAGCTGGCCGGGGCCGTGCCAGGTGATCTTGCCGCCGCGGTCCACGTCGATGACCGGCGTGCCGTCGAGGGGCCGCTCGTTGTCCGCCGTGCGCCGTCCGGCCGTGTAGACCGGGGGGTGCTCCAGGAGCAGTACGGTGTCGGGGACCTCGTCGGCGAAGCGCGCCGCGTGCACCCGGCGCTGCTCGTCCCAGGCCTCCTGGTACTCGACGGCCTCGTCACCGAACCCCATGCGGACGAACCGCAACTCACTCACGGCAAGCGCCTCCCTCGGACGGGTGTGTAAGGCACGTATCGCGCCCAAGCCACTGTACGTCCGGCCCGTGCGCGTCAGTCCCGGGGTCAATCCTCACACGATCGGATGAATGTCCGGGGAAATGTGTGATGGCGTGTTTACTCTCCGCTACATTCGCGCCGTTCGGCACGGCATAACGCCTGCTCACAGGCGATCCGCGCACCTCACGAAGGCCGGAAGGCAGGAGACCGCACCGCAGATGACGGAACGACCCGCGCAGCGCACCCCCAACCGACAGCTCGCCGCGCTCATCGCAGAAGCGGGGTTCTCCAATGCGGGACTCGCCCGTCGCGTGGACCAGCTCGGTCTCGAACACGGGCTCGACCTGAGATACGACAAGACCTCCGTCACCCGATGGCTGCGCGGCCAGCAGCCCCGGGGCACCACACCCGCCCTGATCGCCGAGGTCTTCACCCGGCGCCTGGGCCGCCGCCTCACCGCCCAGGACCTCGGCCTCGACGCCTGCGCCCCCGTCTACGCGGGGCTGGAGTTCGCCGCCACCCCCGAGGAGGCCGTCGACATCGTCAGCGGGCTGTGGCGCAAGGACTCCGGCAGCCACGCCGAGCTGCGGAAGATCGCCTTCACCCCGGCCGGGCTCGTCGTGCCCAGCCGGGACTGGCTGATCGGCCGGGCCGACGAGAAGGTCGCCCGGGGCGAGCCGGCCGCCGCCCGCATCCCGGCCCAGGGCCGCCCCGCCCTCCGCCCGCCGGCCGAGCCGGGCGTACCGTCCCTGCCCCGCCAGCGCGGCCAGGCCGAGCGCGGACCGGGCCAGAAGGTCACCGCGGGTGACATCGCCGCCCTGCGCTCGGTCGGCGAGCTGTTCCGCACCCTGGACGACGCCTACGGCGGCGGTCACGCCCGCCAGGCCCTCGTGCGCTACCTGGAGCACGAGTGCGAGCCGATGCTGCGCGGCACCTACGGCGAGCAGACCGGCCGCCGCCTGTTCGCGGCCGCCGCCGACCTGACCCGACTCGCGGGCTGGACGTCGTACGACATCGCCGCCCACGGCCTCGCCCAGCGCTATTTCGTCCAGGCGCTCCGGCTCGCCCAGGCGGCCGGGGACCGGGCGTACGGCGCGTACGTGCTGGTCACCATGAGCCGGCAGGCCGTCTACCTCGGGCACGGGCGGGAGGCCGTGCAGCTCGCCCGCGTCGCCCAGCAGGGCGTCGGCACCTCCGGACCGCCCGTCGTCCAGGCCCTGCTGCACGCCTCCGAGGCGCGCGGGCACGGGGTGCTCGGCGAGGTCCGGGCCTGCACCGCGGCCCTGGTCCGCGCCGAGCGCGCCCTGGAGACGGCCCGGCCCGGGGACGAGGTGCCGCACTGGGCGAAGTTCTTCGACGAGGCCCAGCTCGCCGACGAGTTCGGCCACTGCCACCGCGACCTGCAGCAGTTCCGCGCCGCCGCCCAGCACGCGGAACGCTCACTCCAGCTGCGGGCCCCGTCCTATGCCCGCAGCCGCCTTTTCTGCCGAGTGGTCCTCGCCACCGCCCGCCTGGGCCTCGGCGAACTCGACCAGGCCTGCCAGCTGGCCGCGGAGGCGGCGGGGCAGGCGGCTGAGATGCGCTCGGTGCGGGCGGTGGAGTACGTGAGGGACTTCGAGCGGCGGCTGGAGCCTTACAAGGACGCGGCTCCGGTGCGGACCTACCGCGACAAGGTGGCGGCCCTCGGGTAGAGGCTCCGACGAAACGCCTAGGCGGCCCGGGGCACAGTCGGCACAGGGTCGGCGACATGCATCGACCGTCCCGCCCCCAGATCCGCCAGGATCGCCGCCGACGCCCGATGCCCGGAATGCAGGGCACCCTGCACCGTACTGGTGTCGCGATGATCCCCGCACACGTACAGCCCGGCCAGCAACCGCACCGGCCGCCGCAGATCATGCGGCGGCCGCATCGCGGGCACGGCCTCCGGCGTCTGGTACACGGCCAACGTCTCCCACCGCGCCGTCGACATCCCGTACAGCCGCGCCAGATGCATCCGCACGGCGGTGTCCACACCCCCCGGCGGCCGCCCCAGCACCGTCGAGGACACCAGCGCCCGCCCGGCCGGAGCCCGGGACGGATCGACCCGGCTGACCACCGCCGTGTGCGCGACCGGCCCGCCGAGGTCCGCGTCGAGCAACAGCGACGCCCCCGTCCCCGGCGGCTCGTCGGTGGTGTGGTGCACCACCGTCACCGGATGGAACTCCGGCACGCGCAGCCCGGGCAGCAGTTCCGCCGCGGCCCTGGCGTCCGTGGCCACCAGCACCGCCCGGCACCGGATCTCACCGTGCTCCGCGGTGGTCACCGAGGTCGTCGAGACGGACGTGACGCGCACGCCCGTGTGCACCGTGCCCGCCGGCAGCGTCCGGGCCAGCAGCTCCGGCAGGGCCTCGGCGCCGCCCTCCGGCAGGCACAGCCGGCCGCTCGCGAAGGCCCGCAGCGCGAGGTCCGCGCACCGGCTGGACGTGGTCAGGTCCGGGTCGCACAGCAGGGCGGCGAGCAGCGGGCGCAGGAAGCCGTCGATCGTCCGGGAGGGCAGCCCACGGGCCGCCAGCGCCTCACCGGCGGGCAGCTCCGGGCGGGCCAGCAGCCGCTCGGCCGGTGTGCCCGCCAGCCGCGTCAGGGCGGCGCCGAGGCGGGCCTGGTCGACGGCCGTGCCCAGCGGGGCGCCGGACCGGCTCCGGGGCACGGAGACCTGCCGGCCGGGCACGGCCACCGGCCTCCGGGGCGGCCGGGGTGCGGACGGGGACCGGGGAGCGGTCGCCAGCGCACGTACCGCGTGCAGTGCGCCTCGTGCGCCCCCTGCGCCCGGCTGGACGCCCGCGCGGTGGTGGCGTCCGTCGCCGTGCAGCAGGACACCGGGCGCGAACGGGCGCAGCACCAGCCCGCCCAGACCGGGTGTCAGCCGTAGTTCGGGATACGCCGTGGACAGCAACCGGCCGATCCGGTCGAGCCGGAAGCCGTCGACCTTCTCCGTCGCCATGCGGCCGCCGACGCCGTGGGCGGCCTCCAGGACCATGGTCGTCACTCCTGCGCTGGTCAGCCGGTGCGCGGCCGAGAGTCCGGCGACCCCGGCCCCCACGACGACCACGTCCGCCTGGTACGCGGGCTCAAGCACGTGCCCCTCCTCGAGGTTGCGCGGGCGCTGGAGACGTCATGCCCTCAACAGGCCGCAGGGATACGCGAGTTCTGGTCGAGGGTAGGGCCGTGATCGGTCAGGGGGAGTCGCGCATGAACAGGGCACGGTCGCACGGTGGTCGCATACGGACGCCTTGTGGGCATGAAGTGGCCGCAAGGGGCTTGTGCGCGGGGCGGAACCGGTCCGGCGTCACAGCGCGGCCCGGATCGCTCCCTCGATCTCCGGGAAGGCGAACCGGAACCCCGACTCCAGCAGCCGCGTCGGCAGCACCCGGGCGCTGCCCAGCACGTCCCCGGCCATCTCGCCGAGCACGGTCCGCAGGACGGGCGCGGGCACGGCGAACAGCGTCGGGCGGTGCAGCACGCGCCCCATCGCCGCCGTGATCTCACGGTTCGTCAGCGGGTTCGGGGCGGTGAGGTTGAACGGCCCGGACAGACCGTCGGTGTCGATGAGGTGCCGGATCGCGGCGACCTCGTCGTGCAGCGCGACGAACGACCAGTACTGCCGCCCGTCGCCCAGGCGCCCGCCCAGCCCGGCCTGGAACAGCGGGAACAGCCGCCCCCAGGCGCCGCCCCGGCGGGAGACCACCAGCCCGGTCCGGGTGAACACCGTGCGGACGCCGGCCTCCTGGGCGGGCGACGCGGCCGCCTCCCACTCGACGCACAGCTCCGGCAGGAAGCCCCGACCCGCCGGCGCGCTCTCGTCGACGGCACGGTCCCCGGTCTCGCCGTAGTAGCCGATGGCGCTGCCGTTCACGAAGACCCGCGGCCGGTCCTTCTCGTCCAGCGAGGCGACCGCCCGGGCGAGCGCCGCCGTGCCGTGCACCCGGCCGGCCCGGATCCGCTGCTTGTAGGCCTCCGTCCAGCGGCGGTTGCCGACACCCGCCCCCGCCAGATTGACCACCGCGTGGCACCCGGCCAGCCCGGCCGCGTCCACGTCCCCTCCCTCCGGATCCCAGCGGACCTCGTCCGCCGCCCGGGGCGCCCGGCGCACCAGGCGCACCACCTCGTGCCCGTCCGCGGTCAGGGACCGCACCAGGGCGCTGCCGATGAGACCGGATGCGCCGGTCACCGCGATGCGTCGCATGGCTCAATCTTGCCGGTCGACCGCATAAAAACCCCGTTGGGGGAGGCGGGGGCCCGACGTAGGGTGACCGCCATGCCGACGCTCCGCATACGCCCCGCACGGCCCGACGACGAGGAGGCGCTCGGGCGGCTCGACCGGGACACCTGGTCGCCGCTGCACGCCGTCCAGCCCCGCCCGGAGCCGCCGTACGGCCCCTTCTTCAGCGAGCGGGACCCGGCGGCGGAGTGCCTCGTCGCCGAACTCGACGGTGCCCTCGCCGGCTACCTCCGGCTGGGGACCGCGACGCCGCTCGCGTGCAACGCCCACGTCCGGATGATCCGGGGACTCGCCGTCGCGGAGGAGGCGCGCGGCCAGGGCGTCGGACGGGCCCTGCTGCGGGCGGCCTGCGAGGAGGCCCGGCGGCAGGGGGCACGGCGCCTCACCCTGCGCGTCCTCGCCCACAACGCACCGGCCCGCACGCTCTACGAGTCCGAGGGGTTCGTGGTGGAGGGGACCCTGCCCGAGGAGTTCTTCCTCGACGGCGCCTACGTCGACGACGTGTTCATGGGCCGTTTCCTCTGAACCCGGCGACGGCCCGCTACGACGCCGCCGGCTCGCCGGTGTCCACCGGCGCCGTCGCGTCCGCCGCCCGCTCCGCGTCGGAGGCGACCTCCGCCGCCGTCAGCACGTAGCCCGTCTCGGCGTCCGAGGTGGAGCGCGCGAAGACCACGCCGAACACCCGCCCGTCCGTGGTGAGCAGGGGACCGCCGGAGTTGCCCGGGCGGACCGTAGAGCGGATCGAGTAGATCTCGCGGACGGCCGTCCCGTCGTTGTAGATGTTCTGGCCCGTCGCCCGCACCCGGTTCGCGACCGTCGCCGCCTGGAGGTTGAGGTCGCCGTCCTCCGGGTAGCCCGCTACGACCGCTGAGTCGCCGCGCTCGGCGTCGTCGTCGAAGCGCAGCACGGGCGCCTTCAGGCCCGGCACGTACAGCACGGCCACGTCCTTCTGCGGGTCGAACAGCACCACCCGCGCCTCGTACGTCCGCCCGACCCCGCCGATCTGCACCGTCGGCTCGTCGATGCCCGCCACCACGTGGGCGTTGGTCATCACGTGCTCCCGCGCGTACACGAACCCGCTGCCCTCGCGGCCCTGGGTGCCCGCGACGCCCTCGACCTTCACCGTGCTCAGCTTGGCGGCGTTCGTGGCCGCCGGTGTGACGCTGTCGCCGGAGGGGCGGGCGACCTCGGCCGTCGACTCGTTCTCGAAGGGGTTGAAGACCTGCGGGAAGCCCGCCTGGGTCAGCGCGGACGTGGCCTCCGAGAACCAGGCCGGAGTCGTGTCCGGCATCGTCTGCTGCACGGCGCCGAGCAGCCGCGAGTCCCGGATCGCCGAGGTGATCAACGGCGACGAGGACACGCCCAGGACGCTCGCGGCCACCCACGCCACGATCAGCACCGCCACCGAGTTGGCCACGGCCCCGCCGATCCCGTCCGCCACCCTGAGCGGCCCCCGGTCCAGCTCCCGCCGCAGCCGCAGCGCCAGGCGCCCCGCCAGCTCGTGCCCCACCACCGCCGGGAGCAGCACCGTGAACACCGCCGCCACCGTCGCGCGCGTCGTCCCCGGCTCCACCAGGTCCATCACCCACGGCAGGATCCACACACCGACGACCGCGCCGCCGACGAAGCCCGCCAGCGACACACAGCCGGCCACCAGACCGCGCCGGTACCCGGACGCCGCGTAGGCGAGGACGACCAGCAACAGCAGGATGTCGAGCAGGTCCACGCACGCCGCCTTTCTCTCGGAACCCTTCAGTACGCGGGGGAAGGGCCCGGTGATCAGTCACCCGCGCGCGTGTTGATCAGAACCGGCCACGCACGCGTGCACACGGAAAAACGTCGCGGACCGTGACGATGGTTCCACCGGGTGGCACATCACACATCGCGGACGGACCGGAAGGGATCGACAGTGGGACCATGCGCGTCCTGCGAAGACGGCGGGGCGGGCGCGGCCACCGCGCCGCCCGCACGCCCGGCATAGCCGGACTGCCGCGCGCCGCCCGGGTGGCGCTCGGCTGCCTGCCGGGCTGCGCCGCCGTCGTCGCACTGGTGCTGTGCGCGTACGGCGTCGAGCACGCCGCCGAGACCACCGCCCGCGCCGGCACGACCCGCCCCGCCGCCACGCCCCACACCGCCCCGCGCCCGCACATCGTGCCCCGATCACGGTGGCTGGGGGACGCCGCACGCGAGCAGCCGCGCCCGCGCTACGACGACCGGGTCGTCGCGGTCTTCGTCCACCACACCGACTCGCCCAACGGCTACGACTGCGCCGACGCGCCCCGCGTCATCCGGGACCTCTACACCGGCCAGACCGGCACCCGCGACTGGGACGACATCGGCTACAACTTCGTCGTCGACCGCTGCGGCACCGTCTACGAGGGCCGCGCCGGCGGCGTCGAGCGCGCCGTCACCGGCGCCCACACCCAGGGCTTCAACCACCGCACCACGGGCATCGCCGCCCTCGGCACCTTCACCGCGGGCATGCCCGTGCCGCGGCCCATGATCCGCGCCATCGCAGCCCTGTCCGCCTGGAAGCTCGGCCTGACCGGCACCGACCCGCGGGCGAGCGTCCGCCTGGTCTCCAGCAACGGCCTGAGCCGGTACGCGGCCGGCACCACCGCCGAACTGCCCGCCCTGGCCGGTCACAACGACGGCTACATGACCAGCTGCCCGGGCGCCGCCCTGCACGCCCGCCTGCCCGAGATCCGGCAGCTCGCGGCCCGCCTCCAGGGCCGGCCGGCGGACGCACAGGAGGGCCACAGCGAACGCGCGGTGTCCTCACACCCGGGCCCCCTACGGTCGTCACCACGGACAGCCGACCGGAGGTGGGGATCATGAACAGCAGCGGTACGCAGGACGCGGCGGCGCGCACCCGGGGAGCCACGCGCGGCGGCCCCTGGGCGGTGCTCTGCGCGGTCGCGGCCGTCGTCCTGGGACCGGCGGCCGTCACCGCCTCCGCTCTCGACCAGGCCAACGCTGCACCGATGCACCACGCGGTGAAGGCCGATCAGACGCACGCGTACATCCCGGCCGAGCAGACCCGCCGCCGGGCCGCCTGATCAGCCCCTGAAGCGCTCCCACAGCCGCGGGTAGCGCTCGGCGAGCAGCCGCTCGTCCTCGAAGTCGACCGGGGTGCCCTCCGGCTCCTGGGGCGCCGGCGGGATCTCCAGGTCGGGGGCGACCACGCCGGTGAGCTGCTCGTAGGCCTCGTCGGCCGCGTAGCCGAGTTCCTCGCCGTCGCCGTCGATCTCCTCGTCGAAGTCGCCCAGCAGCTCGGCGAGAGCGTCCGGGTCGTGCACCGCGCCCTCGAAGACCTCCCGGCCCTGGCCGATCAGCCAGCACCGGAAGAAGTCGAAGGCGTCGTCGCTCGCCCCGTCGAGCAGCACCCAGGCGGCGCCCCACAGGTCCCAGCGGTAGGCGCGGTTGTAGCGGGACTCGAAGTGACGGGCGAAGTCCAGGACCGAGTCCGGGTCCAGCTGCGCGAGCCGCTCCACGAGCAGGTCCGCCTGCTCCTCCGGGTCGCCTTCGGCGGCCTCCCGGGTGTCGTCCACCAGCTCCCAGAACTCCGTCTCGTCCATCACGGGTCCAGCATCGGCCCTGGGGCACAGGGGCGCACCCGGAGTGCGCGGGATCGTTATGCGCGGCCCTCGGGGTGGTACAGCCCGGCCAGTCGCAGCGCGTCCCCGGCGAGCCGCTCGCGCAGGCTCTCCGGCGCCAGCACCTCCACCTCCGGACCCAGCGCCGTCAGCTGGGTGTGGGCGACGTCCTCGGACTCCACCGGGAGGACCACCGTCACCCAGCCGTCGTCGTCCGGGGCGTCCGCCTCCGCCAGGGCCTCCCGGGCGGACAGCGAATCGAGGGCGTACGGCAGTCTGCGCACACCGTCGGGGGACAGCCGCACCACGACCCGCGCCCGCAGGATGGACCGCGCGAACTGCTCCGCCCGCTCCTCCCAGAACGCGGGCAGATCGAACTCCGGCTCCCGCTCGAAGCGCTCACCGCCCGGCTCCACCGCCGTGAACCGGTCGATCCGGTACACCCGGAAGGACGCGCCCCCGGCCACCCGCGCGCACAGGTACCAGACGCCCGCCTTCAGCACGAGCCCGTACGGCTCCAGCTCCCGGACGACCTCGTCCTCACCGCGCCGGTAGCGGGCGGTGATCCGCCGGTCGTCCCACACCGCGTCCGCGACCGCCGGCAGCAGCGCGGGCGTCCGCGGCTCCTTGAACCAGTTCGGCGCGTCGAGGTGGAACCGCTGCCCCGCCGTCCTCGACGCGTCCCGCAGGGACGGCAGCAGCGCCGCCGACACCTTCAGCCGGGCCGCCGAGGCCGCGTCCTCCAGCCCCATCTCGCGCAGCGCCCCCGGCACCCCGGACAGGAACAGCGCCTCGGCCTCGCTGCGGTGCAGCCCCGTCAGCCGCGTCCGGTACCCGCCGACCAGCCGGTAGCCCCCGGCCCGCCCGCGGTCCGCGTACACCGGGACGCCCGCCTCCGACAGGGCCTGCGCGTCCCGCGTGACCGTCCGCTCCGACACCTCCAGCTCCCGGGCGAGTTCGGCGGCCGTCATGGCGGGCCGGGACTGGAGCAGCAACACCATCTTGATGAGCCGGGCAGCACGCATGCGCACATCATGCAGCAGGCCCCCGCCGGGGCGGGGGCCTGCCGATCACCGGCCGGTTCTCACAGGCCGTACTTCTCGCGCGCTTCCTTCACGGCCGTCGCCTTGACCTCGCCGCGCCTGGCGAGCTGGGCCAGGGCCGCGACGACGATCGACTCGGCGTCGACCCCGAAGTGGCGGCGGGCCGCCTCACGGGTGTCCGACAGGCCGAAGCCGTCGGCGCCCAGCGAGGACCAGTCCTGCTCGACCCACTGCGCGATCTGGTCCGGGACCTGGCGCATGTAGTCGGAGACCGCCAGCACCGGGCCCTCGGCGCCCTGCAGCGCCTGCCGGACGAACGGCACCCGCTCCTCGCCGCGCAGCAGTGCCTCGTCCGCCTCCAGGGCGTCCCGGCGCAGCTCGCTCCAGGACGTCGCCGACCACACGTCGGCCGCCACGCCCCACTCGTCGGCCAGCAGCCGCTGCGCCTTGAGCGCCCAGTGGATGGCCGTGCCGGAGCCGAGCAGCTGGATCCGCGGGGCGTTCGCCGGCACGGTCACGCCCGCCGACTCCGCCGTGTTGAAGCGGTACAGGCCCTTGACGATGCCCTCGTCGATGCCGTCGACGGACGGCTTCGCGGGCTGCGGCAGCGGCTCGTTGTAGACGGTCAGGTAGTAGAAGACGTCCTGGTCCTCGCCCGGGGCCGCCTCGCCGTACATCCGGCGCAGACCCTCCTTGACGATCGCCGCGACCTCGTAGGCGAACGCCGGGTCGTACGTCAGGGCCGCCGGGTTGGTCGCGGCGATGACGGGGGAGTGGCCGTCGGCGTGCTGCAGGCCCTCACCGGTCAGGGTCGTACGGCCCGCCGTGGCGCCGACGAGGAAGCCGCGGCCGAGCTGGTCGCCGAGCTGCCACATCTGGTCGGCCGTGCGCTGCCAGCCGAACATCGAGTAGAAGATGTAGAACGGGATCATCGTCTCGCCGTGCGTCGCGTACGACGTCGAAGCGGCGATGAAGTCGGCCATCGAACCGGCCTCGGTGATCCCCTCGTTGAGGATCTGGCCGTTCTGGGCCTCCTTGTAGTACATCAGCTGGTCGCGGTCGACCGGCTCGTACGTCTGGCCCTTGGGCGAGTAGATGCCGAGCGACGGGAACAGCGACTCCATACCGAAGGTACGGGCCTCGTCCGGGACGATCGGCACCCAGCGCTTGCCCGTCTCCTTGTCGCGGACCAGGTCCTTGACCAGGCGGACGAACGCCATGGTGGTGGCCACGTTCTGCGAGCCGGAGCCCTTGTCGAAGGAGGCGAACGCCTTCTCCGCCGGGGCGGGCAGCGGGGCGACCGGGTGCACGCGCCGGGCCGGGGCCGGACCGCCGAGGGCGGCACGCCGCTCCTGGAGGTAGCGGACCTCGGGGGAGTCGGCGCCGGGGTGGCCGTAGGGGACCACGCCGTCGACGAAGTCGCTGTCCTTGATCGGCAGGCCGAGCAGGTCGCGCATGTTCTTGAACTCGTCCACCGAGAGCTTCTTCATCTGGTGGTTGGCGTTCTTCGACGCGAAGCCCTCGCCGAGGGTGTGGCCCTTGACCGTCTGGGCCAGGATCACGGTCGGGGCGCCCTTGTGCTCGACGGCCGCCTTGTACGCGGCGAACACCTTGCGGGACTCGTGACCACCGCGCGAGAAGTGGAAGCACTCGATGATCTTGTCGTCGCTCAGCAGCTTCGCCAGCTCCGCCAGCGCCGGGTCGGCGCCGAAGAAGTCCTGGCGGATGTAGGCCGCGTCGCGCGTCTGGTACGTCTGGATCTGCGCGTCCGGTACCTGGCGCAGGCGGCGTACCAGCGCGCCCGTGGTGTCGAGCTGGAACAGCTCGTCCCAGGCCGTGCCCCACAGCGTCTTGATGACGTTCCAGCCGGCGCCGCGGAACTGGGCCTCCAGCTCCTGCACGATCTTGAAGTTGGCGCGGACCGGGCCGTCCAGGCGCTGCAGGTTGCAGTTGATGACGAACGTGAGGTTGTCCAGCTCCTCACGGGCCGCGAGCGCGAGGGCCGCCGTCGACTCGGGCTCGTCCATCTCGCCGTCGCCGAGGAACGCCCACACGTGCGAGGCGGAGGTGTCCTTGATGCCGCGGTTGGTCAGGTAGCGGTTGAAGCGCGCCTGGTAGATGGCGGAGAGCGGGCCCAGACCCATGGAGACGGTCGGGAACTCCCACAGCCAGGGCAGACGGCGCGGGTGCGGGTAGGAGGGCAGGCCGTTGCCGCCCGCCTCGCGGCGGAAGTTGTCGAGCTGCTCCTCGGTCAGCCGGCCGTCGAGGAACGCGCGGGCGTAGATGCCGGGCGAGGCGTGGCCCTGGATGTAGAGCTGGTCGCCGGAGCCGTCGGCCTCTTTGCCTTTGAAGAAGTGGTTGAAGCCGGTCTCGTAGAGCCAGGCGGCGGAGGCGAAGGTGGCGATGTGGCCGCCGACGCCGTACTTGCTGCCCCGGGTCACCATCGCGGCCGCGTTCCAGCGGTTCCACGCGGTGATGCGCTGCTCCATCTCCGCGTCACCGGGCACCTCGGGCTCGGCGGCGGTGGGGATGGTGTTGACGTAGTCGGTCTCGAGGAGCTTCGGCAGCGCGATGCCGGCGCCCTCGGCGCGCTCCAGCGTGCGGCGCATCAGGTACGCGGCACGGTGCGGCCCGGCAGCCTTGGCGACCGCGTCCAGGGAGGCCTGCCATTCGGCGGTCTCCTCCGGGTCCCGGTCCGGGAGCTGGTCGAGCTCGCTCGGCTGGATGGCGTTGGGGTCGGTCATGTCGCCGCCTTCCTCAGTCGAAGGGGGTTCCCTCATCGGTAAGGGTTCGGGGGTGCCCTTGGTCTTTGGCAGGACAGGGCGTGAGGCTTGGGTGGCAAGCCCGTCGGCGACTGTAACTCGCTGATCGATGATCGATCAAAGGGTTGAGGGGCAAAACCTCTTGATCACGAGAAATTAGGCACGGGGTGCCTCCGGCGGTGGCACGCGGTGACGGCTTTCTGCATGGTTTTCGCAGGTCGGAGGCGTTTGAGCGGGGTTGCGCTCGGGTGTCACGCCCGGGGCGCGCAGCCCAGCACGTGCGCCTTCACCAGCTCGGCGATCCGGGGGTCACGGCGCTTGAACGCGGCGACGAGCTCCTCGTGCTCCTCGGCGTACGACTGCTGCTGGGTGCCCAGCCAGCGGATCGACAGGGCCGTGAACACCTCGATGCCGAGGCCCTCCCAGGTGTGCAGCAGGACGGAGTTGCCGGCGGCGCGGACCAGTTCGCGGTGGAAGGCGACAGTGTGGCGGACCTGGGCCGTGCCGTCGGACCTGCGGTCCGCCTCGTAGAGCGCGGTGACGTGGGGTTCGAGCGCCGAGCAGTCCTCCGCCAGCCCCTGTGCCGCCAGCTCCGCCGCGATGGCCTCCAGGCCGGCCCGGACCGGGTAGCTCTCCTCCAGGTCGGCGGCGGTGAGGTTCCGGACGCGGACGCCCTTGTTCGGGGCGGACTCGATGAGCCGCAGGGACTCCAGCTCGCGCAGGGCCTCGCGGACCGGGGTCTGGCTGACCTCCAGCTCCGTGGCGATCCGGCGCTCGACGATCCGCTCGCCCGGCTGCCAGCGGCCGCTGATGATGCCCTCCAGGATGTGCTCGCGGATCTGCTCGCGCAGCGAGTGGATGACGGGCGCGGTCATGAGGGCTCCTCAGTCGGGATTGACGTTTAGACAATACGGCCGGTTCGCTCCGCGGGTGAGACCGACGAGCGTGCTTGCACGCAGGTGAGACATGTTGCACACGGTGTGTGTGGCGCCTGGGAGCTCGGGCTGCTCCGTGCGTGGGCGGCTGCCGGTCGTCCGTGGCTCGTCGCGCCCACGCGGCGGAGCCGCCACATGTCACGGCCCCGCGCCCCTTGGGTACGGCGATGCCCCGCCCGGGAGATCCGGACGGGGCACCGATCAGCCGTGGAGCCGAAGGTCAGAGGCCGAGCTCGACCTCGAACTCGCCTGCCTCCAGGATGGCCTTGACCGCCGTCAGGTAGCGGGCGGCGTCGGCGCCGTCCACCAGGCGGTGGTCGTAGGACAGGGTCAGGTACGTCATGTCACGGACGCCGATGACGGGACCGTCCTCGGTGTCGATGACGGCCGGGCGCTTGACCGTGGCGCCGATGCCGAGGATGGCGACCTGGCCCGGCGGCACGATGATCGTGTCGAAGAGCGCGCCGCGCGACCCGGTGTTGGAGATGGTGAACGTCGCGCCGGACAGCTCGTCCGGGGTGATCTTGTTGGCGCGGACCTTGCCCGCGAGCTCCGCCGTGGCCTTGGCGATGCCGGCCAGGTTGAGGTCGCCGGCGTTCTTGATGACCGGGGTCATCAGGCCCTTCTCGGAGTCCACCGCGATACCGATGTTCTCGGTGTCGAAGTAGGTGATGGTCCCCTCGGCCTCGTTGATCTTGGCGTTGATCGGCGCGTGGGCCTTCAGCGCCTGGGCCGCGGCCTTGACGAAGAACGGCATCGGGGAGAGCTTGACGCCCTCACGGGCCGCGAACGCGTCCTTGGCGCGGGCGCGCAGCTTCATCAGGCGGGTGACGTCGACCTCGACGACCGAGGACAGCTGGGCCTGCTCGTGCAGGGCCTTGACCATGTTGTCGCCGATGACCTTGCGGATCCGCGGCATCTTGATGGTCTGGCCGCGCAGCGGGGACGCCTCCAGCGCCGGCGCCTTCTTCGCGGCGGCCGGAGCGGCGGCGGCCGGAGCCGGGGCAGCGGCGGCGGCCTTCGCGGCCTCGGCGGCGGTGACGACGTCCTGCTTGCGGATGCGGCCGCCGACGCCCGTGCCCTTGACGGTGGACAGGTCGACGCCCTGCTCGGCGGCGAGCTTGCGCACCAGCGGGGTGACGTAGGCACCGTCGTCGGCCGGCTTGGCGGCGGCCGGAGCGGCCGGGGCCTGGGCCGGAGCCGGGGCGGGCACCGGAGCGGCCGGGGCCGGCTCGGGAGCCGGGGTGACCTGCTGCTGCGGGGCCGGGGCCGACGGAGCCTGCGGGGCCGGGGCGGGCTGCGCCGGAGCCGGAGCGGCGGCCGGAGCCGGGGTGGGCTCGGGCTGGGCCGGGGCGGCCGGGGCCTCCTGCGCGGGGGCGGCGGCCGGAGCGGCACCCGCCTCGCCGATGACGGCCAGCTTGGCGCCGACCTCGGCGGTCTCGTCCTCGCCCACCACGATCTCCAGCAGCGTGCCGGAGGCCGGGGCGGGAATCTCGGTGTCGACCTTGTCCGTCGACACCTCCAGCAGCGGCTCGTCGGCCTCGACCGTGTCGCCGACCGACTTCAGCCAGCGGGTGACGGTGCCCTCGGTGACGGACTCGCCGAGCGCGGGCAGGACGACGTCCGTGCCCTGGGCGGAGCCGCCGCCGGCCGCGGCGTCGGCGGTCGGGGCGGGCGCCGGGGCGGCCTGCTCGGTGGAGGGGGCGGCCGCGGCCGGCTCGGGGGCGGGCTCGGCCACCTGCTGGGCCTGCGGGGCCTGCTCGGCGGCCGGGGCCTCCTGGGCCGCGGGGGCGCCGCTGCCGTCGTCGATCAGCGCCAGCTCGGCGCCGACCTCGACGGTCTCGTCCTCGGCGACCTTGATGGAGGACAGCACGCCGGACGCGGGGGAGGGGATCTCGGTGTCGACCTTGTCGGTGGAGACCTCGAGCAGTGGCTCGTCGGCCTCGACGCGCTCACCCTCGGCCTTCAGCCAGCGGGTGACAGTGCCCTCGGTGACGCTCTCGCCGAGCGCCGGAAGGGTTACGGAAACCGCCATGGTTTCGGTTGCTCCTTACGGAAAGTGCGGAAGTCTGTCGTCGCGTTCGTCGACCGAGGGGGTCAGTCGTGCGCGTGGAGGGGCTTGCCGGCCAGGGCCAGGTGGGCCTCGCCGAGCGCCTCGTTCTGCGTCGGGTGGGCGTGGATGAGCTGCGCGACCTCGGCGGGCAGCGCCTCCCAGTTGTAGATCAGCTGGGCTTCGCCGACCTGCTCGCCCATGCGGTCGCCGACCATGTGGACGCCGACGACGGCACCGTCCTTCACCTGAACGAGCTTGATCTCGCCCGCGGTGTTCAGGATCTTGCTCCTGCCGTTGCCCGCGAGGTTGTACTTCAGAGCGACGACCTTGTCCGCACCGTAGATCTCCTTGGCCTTGGCCTCGGTGATGCCGACGGAGGCGACCTCGGGGTGGCAGTACGTCACCCGCGGGACACCGTCGTAGTCGATCGGAACGGTCTTCAGGCCGGCCAGACGCTCCGCCACCAGGATGCCCTCGGCGAAGCCGACGTGCGCGAGCTGGAGGGTCGGGACCAGGTCACCGACGGCGGAGATGGTCGGCACGTTCGTGCGCATGTACTCGTCGACCAGGACGTAGCCGCGGTCCATCGCGACGCCCTGCTCCTCGTAGCCCAGGCCCTGGGAGACCGGGCCGCGGCCGATGGCGACGAGCAGGATCTCGGCCTCGAACTCCTTGCCGTCGGCGAGGGTGACCTTGACGCCGTCCTGGGTGTACTCGGCCTTCTCGAAGAAGGTGCCCAGGTTGAACTTGATGCCGCGCTTGCGGAAGGCGCGCTCGAGCAGCTTGGAGCTGTTCTCGTCCTCGACCGGGACGAGGTGCTTCAGGCCCTCGACGATCGTGACGTCGGTGCCGAAGGACTTCCACGCGGAGGCGAACTCGACGCCGATGACACCGCCGCCCAGGATGATCGCGGACTTCGGCACGCGGTCCAGCACGAGGGCGTGGTCGGAGGAGATGATCCGGTCGCCGTCGATGTCCAGGCCCGGCAGCGACTTCGGCACGGAGCCGGTCGCGAGCAGCACGTGGCGGCCCTGGACCCGTCGGCCGTTCACGTCGACGGACGTGGGGGAGGACAGGCGGCCCTCACCCTCGATGTAGGTCACCTTGCGGGAGGCGACGAGGCCCTGGAGACCCTTGTACAGGCCGGCGACCACGCCGTCCTTGTACTTGTGGACCCCGGCGATGTCGATGCCCTCCAGGGTGGCCTTCACACCGAACTGCTCGCTCTCGCGAGCCTGGTCGGCGATCTCGCCCGCGTGCAGCAGGGCCTTGGTGGGGATGCAACCCCGGTGCAGGCAGGTGCCGCCGACCTTGTCCTTCTCGATCAGGGCGACGTCCAGGCCCAGCTGCGCCCCGCGCAGGGCCGCGGCGTAACCACCGCTGCCACCGCCGAGGATCACTAGGTCGAAAACGGTGCTGGCGTCGTTCGCCACGTCACGTCCTCCATGCATGTGCGCCGTGAGCCGGTCTTCACTGACCGGCAGGCGGCTGGTGTCCGGCCGCTCGTTCTTCGGCCCTTCGGTGGGGCCCTGTCCTGCCGAGCCCCATCTTCGCACTTGTCAGCACACAAGGAGACGCCGGGCTGCTGTGTGAGACGCCCCACGTTCAGATGAGCCGCGCGCGAGGGGCGCGGGGAACTGCGCGAACAGCCCCCACGCCCCCGCACTCGCCACACGACGGACGAGACCGGGCTCTCAGGCGAAGGTCAGCCCAGATCGCCCGCAGCCGTCAGCTCCGCGAGCCGCACCAGCGTCCGCACACCACTGCCCGTGCCGCCCTTCGGCGTGTACCCGAAGGGTCCGCCCTCGTTGTACGCGGGCCCGGCGATGTCGAGGTGCGCCCAGGTGATGCCCTCGCCCACGAACTCGCGCAGGAACAGACCGGCCACCAGCCCGCCGCCCATCCGCTCGCCCATGTTCGCGATGTCGGCCGTCGGCGAGTCCATCCCCTTGCGCAGGTGCTCCGGCAGCGGCATCGGCCACGCCGGCTCCCCGACCTCCTCCGCCGCCTCGTACAGCGCCGTGCGGAAGGAGTCGTCGTTGCCCATGATCCCGAACGTCCGGTTCCCCAGCGCCAGCACCATCGCCCCGGTCAGCGTCGCCACGTCCACGATCGCGTCCGGCTTCTCCTGCGACGCCGCCCACAGGGCGTCCGCCAGCACGAGCCGGCCCTCGGCGTCGGTGTTGAGCACCTCCACCGTCTTGCCGCTGTACATCCGCAGCACGTCACCCGGACGGGTCGCGGAGCCGGACGGCATGTTCTCGGCGAGGGCCAGCCAGCCGGTGACGTTGACCTCCAGGCCGAGGCGCGCGGCGGCGACGACCGCGGCGAACACCGCGGCCGCACCGCTCATGTCGCACTTCATCGTCTCGTTGTGACCGGCCGGCTTCAGCGAGATGCCGCCCGAGTCGTACGTGATGCCCTTGCCGACGAAGGCGAGGTGCTTCTTCGCCTTGGACGAGGTGTACGACAGCTTCACCAGGCGCGGTCCCGCGGCCGAGCCGGCCCCGACGCCGAGGATGCCGCCGTAGCCGCCCTTGGCCAGGGCCTTCTCGTCGAGCACCTGCACCTTGATGCCGTGCTCCTTGGCCGCGGCCTGGGCGATCGCGGCGAACGACTCGGGGTTCAGGTCGTTCGGCGGGGTGTTGACCAGGTCGCGGGCGCGGTTGAGCTCCTCCGACACGGCGACGGCACGCTCGACCGCCGCCTTGTACGCCTTGTCGCGGGGCTTGCCGCCCAGCAGGGCCACCTCGGCGAGGGGGGCCTTGCCGTTCTTCGCCTTGGGGTCCTTGCCGTTCTCCTTGTACGCGTCGAAGGAGTACGCGCCGAGCAGCGCGCCCTCACCGATCGCGCCGGCGTCGGCGGCGTCGGTCAGCGGCAGGGCGAAGGCGGCCTTCTTGGAGCCGGCCAGGGCGCGGGCGGCGACGCCGGCGGCCTTGCGCAGGACCTCGGTGTCGTAGTCGGCGTCCTTCTCCGGGACCGCGCCCAGGCCCACCGCCAGGACGAGCGGTGCCTTGAAGCCGGCCGGCGCGGGCAGCTTCGTCAGCTCGCTCTCGGCACCGGAGGCGCCGAGAGTCTCCAGGACGCCGGCGAGCTTGCCGTCGTACGCCTTGTCCACGGCCTCGGCGCCCGGTGCGACGACCGGCCCCTTGGCACCCTTGGCGACACCGATCACGATCGCGTCGGCCCGCAGACCGGGCGCCGCGGCGGTGCTGAGAGTGAGAGCAGTCACGGTGGTGAAATCTCGCTTCCGATGTGAAGTTGCTGTGGTCGAACGGTGTGGGTCGACCGGGCCCGACAGCCGACCCTGAGGGTCGGTCGGCGACCGACCCTATTCCGACCTCAGGGTCTTGGTCTCACGGGGCCTTCCCCGGTGCGGCGAACACTCGACGACGAGACTACGCGCGCGGCCTGGTTCGCTCATTCCTGCAGGCGTTCACCTGTCGGTGGCGTAGTGGCCATTTCTTGATCCTCTATGTCGGTGAACTGGGTCACACTCATCGGGATCCGGTGAGCGCCCTGCTCGCCGCTTTGCATGATTTCCACGGATCCTCCTCTGTTCGACCGCAAGGGGATTCCGGATCTTCTGGGGGAGGGACCATGGCGCAGCGTGCGCGCAGATGGAGAGAGACCGCCGCCGCGGTGACGGCGGCGGGCCTGATCACGGCGGGGGCGACGGCGCCCGGGGCGGCGGCCGCGGAAGCCCCGCGCATCGACCTGAGGGTGCTGGTGGTGGACAACGGCGACAGCCCCGTCCGGGCCGTCACCGCCCAGCTCAGGAGCACGGGCATCCCGTACACGACCGTCGACCTGAACGACACCGGCCGCCCGAGGATCACCGAGTCGTTCCTGAGCGACACCGTGAACGGCCGGCCCCGCGCCAAGTACCAGGGCGTCGTCCTGCCGAACGAGGCCCCGTTCGGCGCCGGCTCCGCCGAGCAGACCGTCCTGGAGACCTACGAGAAGACGTTCGGCATCCCGCAGGTCGACGCCTACACCTGGGCACACCCGGAGGTCGGCCTCGACTACACGAGCGAGGGCGGCTGGGCGGGCACCCTCGACGGGCGCGAGGCGTCCGTCACCGCGGCCGGGAAGGCCGGCTGGTTCGGCTACCTCGACGGCGCGTTCCGCTTCGAGGACAACGCGCCGGGCGTCCAGGAGAGTTACGGCTATGTCGCCCGGCCGCGCACCGGCTTCACCAGCTACGTCGACATCCCCGTGCCCGGCGGCACCGGCCGCGGCAGCCTCGTCGGCGAGTACGCCCACGACGGCCGCCGCGAACTCGTGGTGACCTTCGCCTACAACGGCAATCAGCAGCAGTTCCGGCTGCTGGCCCGGGGCATCGTCGAGTGGCTGACCCAGGGCGTGCACCTCGGGCAGACCCGCAACTCGTTCGCGGTCCACGTCGACGACGTCTTCGCCCCGGACAGCCGCTGGGACACCGCACGCAACTGCACCCCGGGCGACTTCGACTGCGCGGGCGGCGACGGCGAGGGCACCACACCGATCCGCATGACCGCCGACGACGCCGCCTACGCCGCCCAGTGGCAGCGCGAGCACGGCTTCACCATGGACATGGTCTACAACGCCGGCTCCGGCGAGGAGTGGAAGACCGAGCACGGCGGCACCGACGCCCTCACCGACCGGCTCCTCGCCGACAAGGCGGAGTACCGCTGGGTCAACCACACCTACACGCACCCCTTCCTCGGCTGCGTCCAGGACACCTCCAGCGTGCCGTGGAGCTGCGCGAAGAACGCCGACGGCTCGACGCGGTACATGAGCCGCGCCGAGATCGCCGCGCAGATCCGCGACAACCACGACTGGGCCGTGCGCAAGGGCCTCCCCGTCGACCGCGCCGAACTGGTCACCGGAGAGCACTCGGGCCTGAAGACCCTGCCCCAACAGCCCGCCGACAACCCCCACCTGGCCGGGGCCCTCGCCGACACCGGCGTGAAGTGGATCGCCTCGGACAACTCCCGCGAGCCCGAGCAGCGGGCCGTCGGCAAGGCGCTGACCGTGCCCCGCCACCCGATGAACGTGTACTACAACGTGGGCACGGCGGCCGAGATGGCCGACGAGTACAACTGGGTCTACACCTCGCGCGCCGACGGTGGCAGCGGCGTCTGCGAGGACAACCCCACCTCGACCTGCCTCGACGAGCCGCTCGACCCCGACACGGGCTACGCCGAGCACATCGTCCCGCAGGAGGCCCGCACCGCCCTCGGGCACGTCCTCGCCGGCGACCCCCGGCCGCACTACGCGCACCAGTCCAACCTGGCCGAGGACCGGCTGCTCTACCCGGTCATGGAGAAGGTGCTCGCCGACTACCGGGCGCTGTTCGCCGACGACACCCCGCTGGAGAACCCCCGGCACAGCGCCATCGGCACCGAGGTGCAGCGCCGCGCCGCCTGGCAGACCGCCCTGGTGAACGGCAGCGTGACGGCGTACCGGATCGGCGGCACCGTCACGGTCACGGCACCGTCCGGCACGCAGATCCCGGTGACCGCGCCGGAGGGCACGCAGAAGCAGCAGCTGCTCGGCACGACCGCGTTCGGCACCCCGTACGCGGGAGCCCGCTCGGCCTGGACGACCCCGGCGGCACTCCAGTCGGCTCTCACTCTCAAGTTGCCCTAAGGGGCGCGGGGAACTGCGCGACCAGCCACGACGGACCCGCACTCGGGATCCGGGCAGCAGTTCCCCGCACACCACACGCAGCACAGGGGGAAACACACATGAGGCGCACAGGCCGTCATGTCACCATGCTCACGGAAGGCACCTACCCACACGTCCACGGCGGCGTCAGCACCTGGTGCGACCAGCTCGTCAAGGGCATGCCCGAGGTCGACTTCCACGTCGTCTCGCTCACCGGCAGCGGCCGCGAACCCGTCACCTGGGAGCTGCCGCCCAACGTCTACGCGCACACCTCGGTCCCGACCTGGGGGCCGCGCCCCGGCCGCGGACGGCCCCCGTACGGCAGGGCCCGCCGCCGCTTCACCGAGACCTACGAGCGTTTCCTGCTCTCCTTCCTCGAACCGAACTCGCACGCCGACTTCGGCGAGTCCCTGAACGAGCTGGCCGAACTCGCCCGCGACGGACGCCTGTCGGCCGCCCTGCGCACCGAGTCGGCGCTGCGCTCGCTGATGTGGATCTGGACGATGCCGCACCTGCCGACGGCCGCCGCCCGCCCCACCGTGCACGACGCGCTCACCGCCACCGACCTGCTGGAGCACGCCCTGCGCCCGCTCGGCGTCCGCATACCCGAGGACTCCGTCGCGCACGCCGTCAGCAGCGGCCTCGCGACCCTGCCCGCGCTCGCCGCCCGCCACCTGGACGGCGTGCCGTTCCTGCTCACCGAGCACGGCATCTACCTGCGCGAGCGCTACCTCGGCTACCGCCAGGGCGCCCAGCGCTGGCCCGTGAAGGCCTTCATGCTCGGCTTCTACCGGGAGCTGAACTCCCACGGCTACCGCGCCGCCGACCTCATCACCCCGTGCAACCAGTACAACCGCCGCTGGGAGGAGCGCGGCGGCGCCGACGCCGACAAGATCCGCACGGTCTACAACGGCGTCGACCCGGCCGCCTTCCCGCACGCCGGCCCCGAGCCCGAGGTCCCCACCCTGTCCTGGTGCGGCCGCATCGACCCCATCAAGGACCTGGAGACCCTGATCCGCGCCTACGCCCTGGTGCGCGCCGAGATCCCGGCGACCCGGCTCAGGCTCTTCGGCCCGGTACCGCCCGGCGGCGAGGCCTACCGCACCCGCCTGGAGAAGCTCGCCGCCGAGCTGGGCGTCACCGACGGCCTGACCTTCGAGGGCCGCATCAGCGAGGTCTGGCGGGCCTACGCGGCCGGGCACCTCGTCATGCTGTCGTCGATCTCGGAGGGCTTCCCGTTCTCCATCATCGAGGCCATGTCGTGCGGCCGTACGACGGTGTCGACGGACGTCGGCGGCGTGCGCGAGGCCGTCGGCGACACGGGCCTGGTGGTGCCCCCGCGCGAGCCGGAGAAGATGGCCGCCGCCGCGCTGACCCTGCTCAAGGACGACGAACGGCGCCTGGAACTAGGGCGGTTGTCCCGCCAGCGGGTCATCGACCGGTTCACCCTGCGCCGCTCGGTGGACGCCTTCCGCACCATCTACAAGGAACTCGCGGGCGAGGACGAGGTGTACGAGCCGACGCTGGAGACCGTGGCCGACTGGACCCTGGAACTGCGCGACCCCTGGTACGCATCCGTCGCGACGGACGGAGCGGGCTGGTGAGCGGAAGCGTCTGGCTGCCCCCGGGCTCCCGCCCGGACACCCTCCCCGGCATCCCCAAGCAGCGCACCCCCAGCTGGGCCCGGCCCGACCCGGTCGACGAACTCGCCGACCGCCTGGAGGACTTCATAGCCGCGGCCGTCCACCCCGACGAGATAGCCGCCCTGCTGGAGTCCGACGGCCTCTCCGACGACCAGATACGCGAGCGGTACGGCGTGAAGAACTCCTTCGCGCTCGCCGAGACCCTCTACGAACGCGTCGAACGCCGCTACCCCGAACCCGACGGCCCGGCACCCGACCCCTGGCGGATCGGCCTGCTCGGCTGCCTCCTGCGCGGCGTCGTCTTCGCCCTGCCGGGCCTCGCCTACGTCCTCGGGGCGCCCCTGTTCACCGGCCCGGACGACCTCGGACTCCCCGCGGGCACGGTCCCGCTGCTGGCCGGCGCCCTGTGCGGCTGGGCGTGGAACCAGGGCCTCGCCCACCGGGCGTACGCGTGGCTGGGGCTGGGCGACCGGACGGCCGCCCGGCGCGCCCTGCTGCTCGGGGCCCCGGCGGGCGCGGTGCTCGGATCCCTGGTCGCCCTGGCGTGCGCGGGCGGCGCCGCCCCGGCCGTGGTCGCCTTCGCCGCCGGTCAGTCCTGCTACCTGGCGGCGGCGACCGTCCTGCTGGTGATGGGCCGGGAACGGCACCTGCTCGTCGCCCTCGCGCCGATGGCCATGGGCGCGGTCCTGTCCCTCGTCGACCCGCTCCCCGAGGCCGCGAGCCTGGCGCTGCTGCTGGGCTCCCTGGCGGCCGTGGCGGTGCTGGGGCTGCGTGAGGTGGCGCCCGCCCTGAAGGGGGAGGGCGGCTGGAGCGCGGGCCTCGCCGCGCTGCTCCCGTTCGGCGGGTTCGCCACCGGTCCCGCGCGCCCCCGGCCCGCCGGACCCCGGCTCGCGGATTCGCTGCCCTACGCCCTGTTCGGGCTCGGCACCGGCGTCCTCGTGCTGTACGCGGCGCTCGGCGACGTCCTCGCCGGCGAGGAGCAGGGCGAGGTGGCCGCGCCCGCCGCCGTGGCGCTCACCCTCAGCATGGGGCCCGCCGAATGGCTGCTGTACCGCTTCCGCAGCGACAGCCTCGCCGGACTGCGCGCCAGCGGCACCGCCCGGGACTTCCGGCGGACCACCGTCCTGACCGTCGTCCAGTGCCTCTCCGCCTACCTCGCCGCCCTGCTCGTCCTGAGCCTGGCCGCCTCCGCCCTGTGGCCGCAGGCCCCGCTCCCCGGCGGCGTCCGGCTGGCCGGGCTGCTCCTGCTGGGCGTGGTCCTGTGGACGGGCCTGCTGCTCCAGTCGTTCGGCGCGGTGACCGGCGCGACGGCCGTGTGCTGCGCCGCCGCCCTCGCCCAGACCCTGCTCCTCGTCACCCGCACCGGCGATCCGCACCTGACCGGCGTGATCGTCCACGGCGCGGCGGCCGTCGTGCAGGCCGCCCTGGTGTGCGCCCTGCTGGGGAGGGCAACCGCCCACCGATGAGCACTCTCCTGGTCCCGTACTACGAGCACCCGTCCGCCCGCCCCGCCGAATGGGAGGCGATCGTCGCGGCGGCGCCCCGCCTCTACGGGGTGGTCCTCAACCCGGCCAGCGGCCCCGGCGACCGCCCCGACGCGGCGTTCGCCGAGGTCGCCGGCCGGCTGAGGGCGGCGGGCGTCCGGGTCCTCGGGTACGCCGACACCGACTACGGCCGCCGCGCCGCCGGAGACGTCGTCCGCGACCTCACCCGGCACCGCGACTGGTACGGCACCGACGGCGCCTTCCTCGACCAGGTCCCCGCCGGGGCCGAGGAGTTCGAGCACTACCAGAGGCTGGCCGTCGCGGCCTGGGGCGTCGGCTGCGGCACCCTCGTCCTCAACCACGGCACGGCACCGCACCCCTGCTACGCCCGCATCGCCGACGTCCTCGTCACCTTCGAGGGCACCTGGGCGTCCTACCGCGCCCAGCACCCCCGGCCCTGGCCCGGCGGCCCGGACGTACGGCTGTGCCACCTGGTGTACGACGTGCCGCCCGACGCCGACCCGGAGGGCCTGGCCCGGGCGCGGGGAGCGGCGGTGCACTGCGCGGTGCCCGGAACCGGGGATCATCCGTGGGGCACACTGCCGTACACCCTGGAGAACCCCTCGTGAGACGCCCGCTGTTGCCCGTCGCCCTGCTGCTCCTGCTGCTCGCGGGCTGCACCCAGGGCCCCGACGACAAGCCGGGCCCCCGCTGGCAGCCCCGTCCGGGCACCGCCTGGCAGTGGCAGCTCAGCGGGCGCCTGGACACCTCCGTCGACGTGCCGGTCTACGACATCGACGGCTTCGACCACTCCGCGGACACGGTCGCCCGGCTGCACGACGACGGCCGCAAGGTCATCTGCTACCTGTCCACCGGCGCCTGGGAGGAGTTCCGTCCGGACGCGGAGAAGTTCCCGAAGGCCGTTCTCGGCCGGGGCAACGGCTGGCAGGGCGAGCGCTGGCTCGACATCCGCCGCACCGACGTCCTGGAGCCGCTCATGGCGGCCCGCCTCGACATGTGCCGCGACAAGGGCTTCGACGCGGTGGAGCCGGACAACATGGACGGCTACCGCAACGACACGGGCTTCCCGCTGACCGCCACCGACCAGCTCCGCTACAACCGCCTCATCGCCCGCCTGGCCCACGACCGGGGCCTCGCCGTCGGGCTGAAGAACGACCTGGACCAGATCCCGGAACTGGTCGGCGACTTCGACTTCGCGGTCAACGAGCAGTGCGCCCAGTACGGCGAGTGCGGGGCGTTGCGGCCGTTCGTCGAGGCGGGCAAGGCCGTGTTCCACGTCGAGTACGAGGTGCCCACCGCGCGCTTCTGCGCCGAGTCCCGCGAGCTCAAGCTGAGTTCGCTGCTCAAGAAGTACGAACTGGGCGCGTGGCGGCAGGAGTGCTGAGCCCGAGCCCCGGCAGGTGAGCGACGGGGAGATCGATTCAGCGCGGTGACAGTCAGCCCAGTGACAGAACGACCAGGGCCATCGTCGCGGCCGTCTCCGCGAGCCCCCCGAACACGTCCCCGGTGACCCCGCCGAAGCGGCGCGTGCACCGCCGCAGCAGCGCCTCGGCGGCGGCCAGGGAGAGCAGGGCGGCGAGCGCGGTACGGACCACGTCGTACGGCCCGAGCAGCGCGCCGACCGCTGACGCCACCGCTGTGACGGCGGCCGCGGCACCGAGCGCCGCCCGCACCGGCACCACACCCGCGACAGCCGCCCCCAGCCCCTCCGGCCGCGCCGCCGGCACCCCGGCCCGGGCGGCCAGGGTCAGGGCCAGCCGGGCGAGGGTCGCGGAGACGACGGCGGCGCACGCCCCCCGGGCCCAGGAGACGTCGTAGGCCTGGGCGAGCGCGGCGACCTGCGCGAGCAGGACGAGGACGAGGGTGACGACGCCGAACGGGCCGATGTCCGACTGCTTCATGATCCGCAGCGCGTCCTCGGCGGGCTTCCCGCTGCCCAGCCCGTCGGCGGTGTCCGCGAGCCCGTCCAGATGCAGCCCCCGGGTGAGGACGGCCGGCACGGCGACGCCTGCCACGGCGGCGAGCAGCGGGCCCGCGCCGAGGAACAGCAGCACCAGCCCCAGCGCGGCGGCGGCGGCACCGACCGCCAGTCCGGCCAGTGGAGCGCACAGCATGCCGCCGCGCGCCGCCTCCCGGTCCCACCGGGTCACCCGGACCGGGAACACCGTGAGCGTGCCGAAGGCGAAGCGGACACCGTCGAGGGGCGAGGAACTGGGCACCGGCGCAGGCTACCGGCCGGTCAGGAGAGCGGGGACGCCGGTCGAGGATAAAGTTCACACATGGAGTGGCTGGAGCGAAACATCATCGAACCCGGCAAGCTGCCGCTGCTCCTCGCTCTCGTCTCCTTCGTGCTGACCTTCCTGATCACCCGGATGATCACCCGCCTCATCCGGGCGGGCAGGGGCCCCTTCCGCAACATCAGCGGCAGCGGCGGCGTCCACGTCCACCACGTCGTCCCCGGGGTCGTCCTGACGATCGCCGGCGGCTTCGGCGCGGTGGCGGGCGGGCAGCACGGCTTCGGCTCGGCGCTGGCCGCGGTCATCTTCGGCATCGGCGCGGGCCTCGTCCTCGACGAGTTCGCCCTGGTCCTGCACCTCGCCGACGTGTACTGGAGCCCGGCCGGCCGCCAGAGCGTCGAGATGGTCGTCCTCACCGCCGCCCTCGTCGGCCTGCTCCTGATCGGCTTCTCGCCCCTCGGCGTCAACGACCTGTCCGAGGACCAGCAGCAGAACCGCGCCGCCGTCATCGCGAACATCGTCGTGAACTTCGCGTTCGCCCTCATCGCCCTGTTCAAGGGCAAGGTCCGCCTGGCGGTCCTCGGGGTGATCGTGCCCCTCGTCGCCCTGGTCGCCGCCGTGCGGCTGGCCCGTCCGGGCTCCCCGTGGGCCAAGCGCTTCTACCGGCGCCGCCCCCGCGCCCGGGCCAGGTCGGGCCTGCGCGCCTACCACCACGACCGCCGCTGGGCCGGCCCCCGGCGCGCCTTTCAGGACTGGCTCGGCGGCACGCCCGACCCCGAGCCGGCCCGGACCCTCGAACGCCGCTGACGCGACCGGCCCACCGCGCACAGCGCCAGCACGGCCGCGATCGCCGCGAGGTGCTCCTTGCCCGCGAGGTTCTCCTTCAGCACGACCTCGACCACCATCGCCGCGATCACCGCACCCGCCGTGACCCGGGCCCGGTACCGCAGGCCCAGGAAGACGGCCAGGCCCACCACCGCCGCGGACGGCCCCGTGTCCACCACCCACGCGTCCGAGGCGGGCAGTCCCAGCGGGGCGTCGGGGCCCAGCCGGATGCCCAGACGCGCGTACAGCGTGCCCGCGAGCGTGGCCAGATAGGCGATCGCCAGGGCCCGCTTCCAGCCCAGGCACAGCTCCGCGACGCCGAACACCAGCAGGATCTGCGCCAGCGCGCCCCACACCGGCAGGTCCAGCGCGGGCACGACCAGCGACAGCGGGGTCCGCAGCAGCGCGAGCCACAGCGGATCCCCGGCCCGTACGGTGCCGACGTCCTGCACGAACCCGTAGCCCCAGGCCTGGTGGTGCACGACGTGCAGCACGGCCGTGAGGCACACGGCCGCGACCGCCATCGGCACGGCCCGCCACCGCCGCTCCCGCAGCGGCCCGCGCACCGCGGCGTACAGCGGACCCCATTCGGCGCGGGCCCAGCGGGCGGGCGTGGTCATCCAGGTCGTCCTCGTCCGAGCGTCGGGCAGGTCCGGGGTGTCCGCGACTCGGCCGAGCCGACACCACCTACCAAGACCCACCGGAACGGGACGAAGTTGAGCCGTGCCCGCGTGACCTGGCTCTCCGTGCGCTCCCGCTCGCCCTACTGCTCGGCGTGAGCCTCGGGGCCCACGGCGGCCCCGGGGGCCTCCGGCGCCTCCGGCTCCTCCGGGACCTCCGACTCCTTCGGCTTCTCGGGCAGCTCCGCAGCCAGCGCGGCCGCCGCCTGCACCAGGGGCAGCGCCAGCAGGCCCCCGGCACCCTCCCCGACGGTCACCCCGTGGGTGAGCAGCGGCTCCAGGGCCATCCGGTCCAGCGCCTTGGCCTGCCCGGGCTCACCGCTGTCGTGCGCGGCCAGCCACCAGTCCGGCGCCCGGAACGCGACCCGCTGCGCCACCAGCGCGCACGCGGCCGTCACGACCCCGTCGAGCACCACCGGCATCTTCCGCACCGCGCTCTGCAGCAGGAAGCCCGTCATCGCCGTGAGGTCGGCCCCGCCCACCGTCGCCAGCAGCTGCAACTGGTCCCCGAGCACCGGCCGGGCCCGGCGCAGCGCGTCGCGGATCGCCGCGCACTTGCGCATCCACGCCAGGTCGTCGATGGCCAGCCCGCCGCGCCCGGTGACGACCGACGCGTCGACCCCGCACAGCGCCGCGACCAGCACGCCCGCCGCCGTGGTCCCGCCGACGCTCACATCGCCGAGCACCACCAGGTCCGTCCCCGAGTCGGCCTCCTCGTCGGCCAGCGCGACCCCGGCCCGGAACGCCGCCTCGGCCTCCTCCGGCGTCAGCGCGTCCTCGACGTCGATCCGGCCGCTGCCCCGCCGCACCCGGTGCCGTACGACGTCCTCGGGCAGGGCCTCGGGGTCGCAGTCCAGAGCCATGTCGACGATCCGCACGGGCACGCCCAGCCGCCGCCCGAGCACCGACACCGGCCGGCCGCCCTCCAGCACCTCGCGCACCAACTCCCCGGCGCTGCCCGCGGGTCGGGCCGACACGCCGAGCTCGGCGACGCCGTGGTCCCCGGCGAAGAGCACCACCCGCGGCCGTTCGATCGGCCGCACCGGCACGGCGGACTGCGCCGCCGCCAGCCACTCACCCAGGTCGTCGAGGCGGCCCAGTGCCCCGGGCGGCACGATCTGTCGCTCCCGGCGCGCCTCGGCGTCACGGCGGATCCCACCGTCCGGACGCTCGATCAGATCGGTGAAGTCGTCGAGATTAAGCGAGCTCATTGGCCGAACAGTACCGGCCCCGGTCGAACAGCACGGCGGCACATCGCGACTCCGCGGGGACGACGTCGTTGCACCCAAGATCGGCATCCCATACGTTCCGTTTTGCAGCGGATTGTCGTACGCGGTACCGGATCGCCGTACGTCCGTGCCGCACGTCCTCGCGCCCGGGAGCCGCCCATGACCGCACATCCCGCCCCCTCCGCACTCCCCACCCCCCAAGCGACCGCACGCGTCCACGAACCGCGCCGCGAGGACTGCCCCTGGTGCGGCTCCGCCCGGCTGAGGAACCGGCTGCGCACCGGTGACCTGCGGCAGTACAGGCCGGGCAGCTTCACCGTCGACGAGTGCCAGGACTGCGGCCACACCTTCCAGAACCCCCGCCTCACCGTGGAGGGCCTCGCCCTCTACCACCGGACCGTGCGCGGAGCGCCCAGGGACCGGGTGGCCGACGCCCTGCTCGCGTCACGCAGCAGCCGGCGCCGGCACCGCTCGGCCGCCCGTGCCATGCGGCGGTTCGGGGAACCGGAGAGCTGGCTGGACGTGGGCACGGGCCACGCGCGCTTCCCCGCGACGGCCCGGGAGTTCTTCCCCTACACCGCCTTCGACGGCCTGGACCCGACCCCCCGCGTGGTCCGGGCCCGCACGGCCGACCGCGTCGAGGAAGCCCACGTGGGCCGCCTGACCGACCCGCGCGTCACGACCGCGCTGCGCGCCCGCTACGACGTGGTCAGCATGCTGCACCACCTGGAGGGCACGGCGGACCCCCGGGCGGAACTCCGGGCGGCCCTGTCCGTCCTGCGCCCCGGCGGCCACCTCCTGGTGGAGACCCTGAACCCCAGCAGCGCCTTCGCCGCGCTGCTGGGCCGCTGGTGGCTCGCCTACGACCAGCCCCGCCACCTCCACCTGCTCCCACCGCGGAACCTCAGAGCCGAACTGGAGACGCTCGGCTGCGCGATCGTCGTCCTGGACCACCGCCCGGTCCACGTCCCCCACGACCTCTCGGGCGCCCTGGCCCTGGCCCTCTCCCACACCCTCCCGGCCCCCGACACCCCCTGGCGGGCGATCCCCCCGCCCCTGGCCCAGCAGCATCTGCGCGAGGCCCTGCTGCGAGCCGGCATCCCGCTCGTGGCCGCGGCGACGGTGGCGGACCACGTCCTGGCCCCCCTCGCCCGCCGCACACGCCTCGCGAACACGTACCGCCTGATCGCCCGCAAAGCCGGCTAGCCGGGGCGGCCGGTACCGCTTGGCCGCGGACAGCGGACACCGCGCACCCTTCACCCTCGCAGCACCACCGCCTGCCCCGCCACCACCAGCAGCACGTGCTCGCACTCGTGCGCGAACCCCGCGTTCAACCGCCCGAGTTCGTCCCGGTACCGCCGGCCCGACGCGGTCGACGGCACGATCCCCGACCCCACCTCGTTCGACACGGCGACGACGGTCCGCCGGGTCGCGCGCACGGCCTCCGTCAGCTCCCGCACCCGCTCCCGCAGCACCTTCTCGCCGCGCTCCGCCCACACCGCGTCATCCCACGCCCCGGCCGCGTCCATCGCGTCCGTCAGCCACAACGACAGACAGTCGATGAGCACGGGCGGCCCCTCCGCCTCCAGCAGCGGCACCAGATCGCACGTCTCGACCGTCTGCCACGACCCCGGCCGCCGCTCCCGGTGCGCGGCCACCCGCGCCGACCACTCCGTGTCCCCGTTGCGCGACCCGCCCGTCGCCACGTACAGCACGTCCGGGAAGGCCTCCAGCCTCCGCTCGGCCTCCACCGACTTGCCCGACCGCGCCCCGCCCAGCACCAGCGTCCGCCGCGGCACGTCCGGCACGTCCTCGTACGCCCCCACCTCGAGCGTCGCCCCGTCGGGCACGGCCCGCGCCCCGGCCGCCGCGAGCCGCCGCGCGAGCTCCGGGCCCGGCGGCACGTCGTGGTCCAGATGGACGGCGACCACATCGGTCGTCGGCCCCACCGCCCCGACCGCCCGCAGCTTCGCCAGCGCGTCCGGCCGCCCCGCGACGTCCGCGAGCACCATGTCGTACGGCTCGGCCGGCTCCACCAGACCCGCCGGCGCCCCGCCCGGCGGCAGGTACAGCAGCCGCTGCCCCTCCGGCCCGGTCACCGCGTACCCCGTGCCCGGCGCGTCCAGGGCCACCGCCCGCACCCGGTGCCCCGTGAGCAGCGTCAACTCCCGCCCGTCCGGCACCCGCCCGGGCTGCGGCACCCCGGCCGGCACCTCCACCACGGGCCCGTCGTGCGGATGCGACAACAGCACCTGCCGCACCCCGGCCAGGGAACGGCCCGCCCGGGCCGCCGCGAACGCCGCCCCGGGCGTCAGGTCGAGCAGCAGCGCCCCGTCCAGGAGCAGCGCGGTGGCGGCCCGCGCATCCGGCCCCAGAGCGGCCGCACAGACCGCACAGGGACAGTCGGGTCGGGGAAGTCCCGCGGGTGCACCGGTACCGAGCAGAGTGAGTTCCACGCCCCGATTCTCACCCCTGGGCATGGAACACGCGTGACGGAGACGCCCCTATAGGGGCGCGGGGAACTGCGCGAACACCCCACCACCCGCACCGCCCCACGACCCGCACCCCCCGCAAGGCCCATGACGCCCCACCCGGCGGAGCGCATAGGCTTCCGCTGTGCAGTGTGCTCACACACATGGGAGGCGTACATGGCGGCATGGACGTGGCGGTTCGAGAAGACCGACGGGACGGAGGTCGAGCCCGCGGTGCCGCCGGAGGAGTTCCCCACCCAGGGGGACGCCGAGTCCTGGATCGGGGAGCACTGGAAGGCGCTGAAGGAGGGCGGTGCCGACCAGGTACGGCTGTTCGAGGACGCCACGGAGATCTACGGGCCGATGAGCCTGCACGCGGCCGAGGCGTGAGCCGGGGGCGAGGGCCGACGGCCCTCGCCCACCCCCACGTCCGGGTGGTTCAGCCCCGCACGCCGCACAGGTGCAGCAGCGCCGCCACCCCGCGGTAGGGATCCGTCCGCCCGGCCTTCTCCTCCACCGCGAGCAACGTCTCCACGTCGGCCGGGACCTCGGCGCCGTCCGCGGCCGTGTCCGTGAACACCCGCACCCCGTACCAGGCGTGCAGCGGCGCCCCGATACCGGCGAGCGTCGCCGTGAGGTCCTTCAGCCGGTCGGCCCGTACGTCGAGCCCCAGCCGGACGGGGGTCCCCCCGTTCGAGTCTGTTCGAGAATGGGGGAGGTAGGCGGTCGTGTCGAACGCGGCCAGCGCGCCCGCCCAGTCGCCGGACAGCCCCGGTCGCATCGCGAGCGCGTCCCCGTTGCGCACGAGCAGCGACAGCAGCCCGCCCGGCGCGAGCATCCGGGCCAGGCCCGCCAGCAGCGGGTCGGGCTCCTCGACGTACATGAGGACGCCGTGGCAGAGCACCACGTCGAAACTGCCCGGCAGGAAGTGCACGCCGGTGTCCCGGCCGTCGCCCTCGATGATCCGCATCCGCTCCCGGATGCCCTCCGGTTCCCCGGCGAGGGACTCCCGGGCCACGGCGATCATCTTCGGGTCCTGTTCCAGACCGGTCACCTGGTGCCCGGCCCGGGCCAGCCGCAGCGCCTGCGTGCCCTGGCCCATGCCCACGTCGAGCACCCGCAGCCGCTGCCCGACCGGGAACCGCCCGACTATCTGCTCGTCCAGCTGGCGGGCCACCAGCTCCTGCCGGACGACATCGCGCAGCCCACCCAGCCGGTCCAGCCAGGCGTCCGCCGCACCCCCGGAGAACGGCGTCGCGGTCAGGGCCGCTCTCCGCGCTTGACCTGCGGCTTCGGCAGCCGGAGCCGGCGCATCTGGAGGGAGCGCATCAGGGCGTAGGCGACCGCGCCGCGCCTGTTCTCACCGGCGAAGCGCTCGTTCAGCTGCTTCTTCAGGCGGAAGCCGGTGACGAACGAGTCGAGCACGATGAGCACGATCACCACGAGCCACAGCAGCAGCGCGATGTTCTGCAGCGCCGCCACCCGCACCATGCTCAGCACGAGGATGACGACGGCCATCGGCAGGAAGAACTCCGCGATGTTGAACCGCGAGTCGATGAAGTCGCGCGCGAACCGGCGGACCGGTCCCTTGTCGCGCGCGGGCAGGTACCGCTCGTCGCCGCTCGCGAGCGCCTGGCGCTGGCGCTCCAGCGCGGCACGGCGCTCCTCCCGCTGCCGCTTGGCGGCCTCCTTGCGCGTCATCGACGTGTTGGCCACGCTGCGGCGCTGGGTCTGGGCCTGGCTGCGCTTGGGCGTGGGACGGCCCTTGGGGGCCTCGGGGTGACGGGGCTGACTGGAGTCGGTCACCGGCGCCTTGTCGGCTGCCTGGGCCTTCTCATCCTTCGCACGGCTACGGAACACAAAACCCAAGGGTAAGGGCTTCCCGGGCATGGACCCCAGTCCCGTGGGGAACGATCCGGCAACACCAGTCGTCTGTAAGGGGACAGAGGGGACGTTGTGTACGCACCCGGCCGTTCCCCGGGATGTACGCCTCCGGTAACCCCGGGGACCACCTACTCCCTACGCCGGAGCGGGAGCGCACGCAGTCGTCCTTGGGGATGAGCGCATCCGTCCCCGAACAGTGCGGTAATGGATGCAGGGCCCGTACTGTGGGTTCTGTCGCAGGAGCTGGAGCCGGAGTCGGTCAGAAGGGGGCGCGCGAAGCCCATGAGCGGTGTCATGAAGCGTATGGGGATGATCTTCCGCGCGAAGGCGAACAAGGCCCTTGACCGGGCCGAGGACCCGCGCGAGACCCTCGATTACTCGTACCAGAAGCAGCTGGAGCTGCTCCAGAAGGTCCGCCGCGGCGTCGCCGACGTGGCGACCTCCCGCAAGCGTCTGGAGCTCCAGCTGAACCAGCTGCAGTTGCAGTCCACCAAGCTGGAGGACCAGGGCCGCAAGGCGCTCGCGCTGGGCCGCGAGGACCTGGCCCGGGAAGCGCTCTCCCGCCGGGCCGCGCTCCAGCAGCAGGTGACCGACCTGGAGACCCAGCACGCGACGCTCCAGGGCGAGGAGGAGAAGCTCACCCTCGCGGCCCAGCGCCTCCAGGCCAAGGTCGACGCCTTCCGCACGAAGAAGGAGACGATCAAGGCGACGTACACGGCGGCCCAGGCGCAGACCCGGATCGGCGAGGCCTTCTCCGGCATCTCCGAGGAGATGGGCGACGTCGGCCTGGCGATCCAGCGCGCCGAGGACAAGACGGCCCAGCTCCAGGCCCGCGCCGGCGCGATCGACGAACTGCTCGCCTCCGGTGCCCTGGACGACCCCTCCGGGATGCACAAGGACGACATCCAGGCCGAGCTGGACCGGCTCTCCGGTGGTACGGATGTAGAGCTGGAGCTGCAGCGCATGAAGGCCGAGCTCGCCGGTGGTCCGAGCGGTGGGCAGCAGGCCATCGAAGGTGGCACGAGCCAGCAGCAGTCCCAGCAGCAGCCGCAGGACACCCCGCGCTTCGACAAGCAGTAGGGGCCCACGCCTAGGAGGGCGACATGATCGTACGGATCATGGGGGAGGGGCAGGTGGTGCTGGCCGACGGCCACCTCACCGAGCTGAACAAGCTGGACGACGAGCTCCTGGCGGAAATGGAGAACGGCGACGGCCCCGGCTTCCGCCGCACCCTCCAGGCTCTGCTGGCCAAGGTCCGCGACCTGGGCGAACCCCTCCCGGACGACTCCCTCGAGCCGTCCGAGCTGATCCTGCCGTCCCCCGACGCGACGCTGGAGGAGGTCAGGGAGCTCCTGAGCGACGACGGCCTGATCCCGGGCTGACGAGGCCGTTCGAACGGACGGGGGCTGGGGGCCGAGCCCCCGGCCCGGCTACCGTGAATCCCCGTGAGCACCCTCCAGCGGGCCAGATGTCAGGCCAAGGCGCACCCTCTGGCCGTGGACGCGGTCCTGGCCGCTGCCGTCCTGGCCTGCATGGTCGCCGCCTCCTTCGTGGAACCCCGCCACCCCCACAGCGTCACCTGGTCCCTGCGCACCCCCGACTCCCTCAGCCTCCTCCTCATGGCCCTCGGCGCCTGTGCCCTGGCCTTCCGCCGCCGCGCCCCCATGGCGGTCCTCGCCCTCACCGGCACCCTCTCCGTCGTCGAGTCCATCACCGGCGACCCCCGCGCCCCGGTCGCCATGTCCGCGGTCATCGCCCTGTACACCGTCGCCTCCACCACCGACCGCCCCACCACCTGGCGCGTCGGCCTGCTCACCATGACCGTGCTGACCGGGGCGGCCATGTCCGCCGGGCCGCTGCCCTGGTACGCCCAGGAGAACCTCGCGATCTTCGCCTGGACCGGCATCGGCGCCACCGCAGGTGACGCCGTCCGCAGCCGCCGCGCCTTCGTCCAGGCCATCCGGGAACGCGCCGAGCGCGCCGAACGCACCCGCGAGGAGGAGGCCCGCCGCCGGGTCGCCGAGGAGCGCCTGCGCATCGCCCGCGACCTGCACGACGTCGTCGCCCACCACATCGCCCTGGTCAACGTCCAGGCCGGGGTCGCCGCCCACGTCATGGACAAGCGCCCCGACCAGGCCAAGGAGGCCCTCGCGCACGTGCGCGACGCCAGCCGCTCCGCGCTCAACGAGCTCCGCGCCACGGTCGGCCTGCTCCGCCAGTCCGGCGACCCGGAGGCCCCCACCGAACCCGCCCCCGGCCTGGACCGCCTCGACGAACTCACCGGCACCTTCCGCAGCGCCGGACTGCACGTCGAGGTCGCCCGCGCCGACCAGGACACCACCCTCCCGGCAGCCGTCGACCTGGCCGCCTACCGGATCATCCAGGAGGCCCTGACGAACGTGCAGAAGCACGCCGGGCAGCAGGCCAAGGCCGAGGTCAGCGTCGTACGGGTCGGACCGAACATCGAGATCACCGTGCTCGACGACGGCAGCGGCGAGGACGCGGACCCGGACAGCGGCGGCGGCCACGGCCTGCTCGGCATGCGCGAGCGGGTCACCGCCCTGCGCGGCACCCTCACCACCGGTCCCCGCTACGGAGGCGGCTTCCGCGTCCATGCGATCCTGCCGGTCAAGAACCGCACATCGACCGGGGAGGACCCCGCATGACGATCCGTGTCCTGCTCGCCGACGACCAGGCGCTGCTCCGCAGCGCCTTTCGCGTGCTCGTCGACTCCGAGCCCGACATGGAGGTGGTCGGCGAGGCGTCCGACGGCGCGGAGGCGGTCCGGCTGACGAAGGAGCAGCGCGCCGACGTCGTCCTCATGGACATCCGCATGCCCGGCACGGACGGTCTCGCGGCGACCCGCATGATCAGCGCCGACCCGGAGCTCGCCGACGTCCGCGTGGTCATCCTGACGACGTTCGAGGTCGACGACTACGTCGTGCAGTCGCTGCGCGCCGGCGCCTCCGGTTTCCTCGGCAAGGGCTCCGAGCCCGAGGAACTGTTGAACGCCATCCGGATCGCGGCCGGTGGGCAGGCCCTGCTGTCCCCGGCGGCCACCACGGGGCTGATCGCCCGGTTCCTCGCCCAGGAGGGCCCGGCCGACGGCGACCGGGATCCGGCCCGCGGCGAGCGGCTCGACTCGCTCACCGGACGGGAGCGGGAAGTGCTGGTCCAGGTCGCCGGCGGTCACTCGAACGACGAGATCGCCGAGCGGCTGGAGGTCAGCCCGCTGACGGTGAAGACGCACGTCAACCGGGCCATGGCCAAGCTGGGCGCCCGGGACCGGGCCCAGCTCGTGGTGATCGCGTACGAATCCGGCCTGGTCCGTCCAAGGGTGGAGTGAGTTCCAGCCGGGCGTACTGCGGCGGGAGTATGCGCCGTATAAGGAAATGGACCTGGGGCCTACGAATCGGCCCCCTCCCATGGCTCAGGGTGTAAGGGCGGGCGCTCATCTGTGCGCCCGCTGCCGCTTCTGCCGTTAAACAGAAGAGAGATCCTGACCCATGTCCTGGCTGTCGAGATTCAGCCTCGCGCAACGGGCCCTGATAGGGCTGATGTCGATCATCGCGCTCGTCTTCGGAGCGATCGCGATACCCCAGCTCAAGCAGCAACTGCTGCCCACCATCGAACTGCCCATGGTGTCCGTGCTGGCGCCGTACCAGGGCGCGTCCCCGGACGTGGTCGAGAAGCAGGTCGTCGAACCCATCGAGGACAGCCTCGAAGCCGTCGACGGCATCAGCGGCGTCACCTCCACGGCGAGCGAGGGCAACGCCGTGATCATGGCGTCCTTCGACTACGGCAACGGCACCGAGCAGCTCGTCGCCGACGTCCAGCAGGCCGTCAACCGGGCCCGCGTCCAGCTCCCGGACGACGTGGACCCGCAGATCGTCGCCGGTTCGACGGACGACATGCCGACCGTCGTCCTCGCCGTCACCTCCGACCGGGACCAGCAGGCCCTGGCCGACCAGCTCGACAAGACCGTCGTGCCCGACCTGAAGAGCATCGACGGCGTCGGCCAGGTCACCGTCGACGGCGTCCGGGACCTCCAGGTCACCGTCACGCCCGACGACGCGAAGCTGGCGAAGGCCGGGCTGACCTCGCAGTCCCTCTCCCAGGCGCTCCAGGCCGGCGGCGCGACCGTCCCGGCCGGCTCCTTCGACGAGGGCGGCTCCAACCGCACCGTGCAGGTCGGCGGCGGCTTCACCTCGCTGCAGGAGATCCAGGACCTGATGGTCACGGGTGAGCCCGGCAAGGGCAAGCCGGTGCGCCTCGGCGATGTCGCCACGGTGCGGCAGCAGGAGGCCCCGGCCGACTCCATCACCCGCACCGACGGCAAGCCCAGCCTCGCCGTCGCCGTCACCATGGACCGGGACGGCAGCGCGGTCGCCATCTCCGACGCCGTCCAGGACAAGCTGCCGGACCTGCGCAAGGATCTCGGCTCCGGCGCGACCCTCACGGTCGTCAGCGACCAGGGTCCGGCCGTGTCCAAGTCCATCAAGGGCCTCACCACCGAGGGCGCGCTCGGCCTGCTCTTCGCGGTCCTGGTGATCCTGGTCTTCCTGGCCTCGATCCGCTCCACCCTCGTCACGGCGGTGTCCATCCCGCTGTCCGTGGTCCTCGCCCTGATCGTGCTGTGGACCCGCGACCTGTCGCTGAACGTCCTCACGCTGGGCGCCCTGACCATCGCCATCGGCCGGGTCGTCGACGACTCGATCGTGGTCCTGGAGAACATCAAGCGCCACCTCGGGTACGGCGAGGAGCGCCACTCGGCCATCCTCAACGCGGTGCGCGAGGTCGCGGGCGCGGTGACGTCCTCCACGCTCACCACCGTCGCCGTGTTCCTGCCGATCGGCCTGGTCGGCGGCATGGTCGGCGAGCTGTTCGGCTCGTTCAGCCTCACCGTCACGGCGGCGCTGCTGGCCTCCCTGCTCGTCTCCCTGACGGTCGTGCCGGTCCTGTCGTACTGGTTCCTGCGCCCGCCGAAGGGCACCCCGGAGGACGCGGCCGAGGCGCGCCGCCTCGCGGAGGAGAAGGAGGCCAAGAGCCGCCTGCAGCGCATCTACGTCCCGGTCCTGCGCTTCGCGACCCGTCGCCGCCTCACCAGCGTGGCCATCGCGATCGTCGTCCTGATCGGCACGTTCGGCATGGCACCGCTGCTGAAGACGAACTTCTTCGACCAGGGCGAGGTCGAGGTCCTCACCGTCAAGCAGGAGCTGAAGCCCGGCACCAGCCTGGCGGCCACCGACGCCCAGGCGAAGAAGGTCGAGCGGCTGCTCGCCGACACCGAAGGCGTGAAGGACTACCAGGTCACGGTCGGCTCGTCCGGGTTCATGGCCGCCTTCGGCGGCGGCACGGACACCAACCAGGCCTCCTACCAGGTGATGCTGGAGGACTCGGCGTCGGCCGAGGACGTCCAGGACAGCATCGAGAAGGGCCTCGCCGGGCTCAAGGGCATCGGCACCACCACCGTCGCCGCCGGTGACGGCTTCGGCGCCCAGGACCTGAGCGTCGTGGTGAAGGCCGCCGACGCCGAGGTGCTGCGCACGGCGTCCGAGGAGGTCCGCAAGACGGTCGCCTCCCTCGACGACGTCACGGACGTCACCAGCGATCTGGCGACGAGCGTGCCGCGCATCTCGGTCAAGGCCAACGACAAGGCGGCCGCGGCCGGGTTCAACGACCAGACCCTCGGCGCCGTCGTCGCCCAGGCCGTCCGCGGCACCCCGGCCGCCAAGGCCGTCCTGGACGACACCGAGCGCGACGTCGTCATCCGCTCGGCGAAGCCCGCGCAGACCCTGAAGGAGCTCCGGGAACTGCGGCTGGGAGGTGCGGTGAAGCTCGGCGACATCGCGACCGTGCGGGTGGTCGACGGCCCGGTGTCCATGACCCGCATCGACGGACAGCGCGCCGCCACCATCACGGCGAAGCCGACCGGCGACAACACGGGCGCGGTGAGCACCAAGCTCCAGTCCGAGATCAACGCGCTGAAGCTCCCGGACGGCGCCACGGCGTCGATCGGCGGTGTCTCCGAGGACCAGGACGAGGCGTTCGCCAACCTGGGCCTGGCCATGCTGGCGGCCATCGCGATCGTCTTCATGCTGCTGGTGGGCACCTTCCGGTCCCTGGTCCAGCCGCTGATCCTGCTGGTCTCCATCCCGTTCGCCGCCACCGGCGCGATCGGCCTGCTGGTGGCGACCGGCACCCCGATGGGCGTCCCCGCGATGATCGGCATGCTGATGCTGATCGGCATCGTGGTGACGAACGCGATCGTGCTGATCGACCTGATCAACCAGTACCGCAAGCAGGGCTACGGCGTCGTCGAGGCCGTGGTCGAGGGCGGCCGGCACCGTCTGCGGCCCATCCTCATGACCGCCCTGGCGACGATCTTCGCCCTGCTCCCGATGGCCCTCGGCATCACCGGCGAGGGCGGCTTCATCGCCCAGCCGCTGGCCGTGGTCGTGATCGGCGGCCTGGTGACGTCGACCCTGCTGACCCTGCTGCTGGTGCCGACGCTGTACGCGATGCTCGAACTCCGCAAGGAGCGCCGGGCGAAGAAGCGCGCGGCGAAGAAGGGCCTCCCGGCCCAGCGGACGGACGCGGCGGAGCCGGAGCCCGCGGGCGTGTGACGCCCCCGGCCCGGCGGCGGCCGGGCACCGGACCTCATGGTCGGTGCCCGGCCGCTCCCGTGTCCCGTTCACGCTGCTCCGGGAGACGCCGCCGCGGGCCACACCGCCCTCGGGGTGACGACGGGCGGGGCGATGGCTACGGCAGGGCCAGCATCCGCTCCAGCGCCAGCTTCGCGAACGCCTCCGTCTCCTTGTCCACCTCGATGCGGTTGACGAGGTTGCCCTCGGCCAGCGACTCCAGGGCCCAGACCAGGTGGGGGAGGTCGATGCGGTTCATGGTCGAGCAGAAGCAGACCGTCTTGTCGAGGAAGACGATCTCCTTGCCCTCCGGCGCGAAACGGTTCGCCAGGCGGCGGACCAGGTTCAGCTCCGTGCCGATGGCCCACTTGGAGCCGGCCGGCGCGGCCTCCAGGGCCTTGATGATGTACTCCGTCGAACCGACGTAGTCGGCCGCGGCCACGACCTCGTGCTTGCACTCGGGGTGCACCAGGACGTTCACGCCCGGGATGCGCTCGCGCACGTCGTTGACCGAGTCCAGGCTGAAGCGCCCGTGCACCGAGCAGTGGCCCCGCCACAGGATCATCTTCGCCGCGCGCAGCTCGTCGGCGGTCAGGCCGCCGTTCGGCTTGTGCGGGTTGTAGACGACGCAGTCCTCCAGGGACATGCCCATGTCGCGGACCGCGGTGTTGCGCCCGAGGTGCTGGTCGGGCAGGAAGAGCACCTTCTCGCCCTGCTCGAACGCCCAGTCCAGGGCGCGCTTGGCGTTGGAGGAGGTGCAGATCGTGCCGCCGTGCTTGCCCGTGAACGCCTTGATGTCCGCGGACGAGTTCATGTACGAGACGGGCACGACCTGCTCGGCTATGCCGGCCTCGGTCAGCACGTCCCAGCACTCGGCGACCTGCTCGGCCGTGGCCATGTCGGCCATCGAGCAGCCGGCGGCGAGGTCGGGCAGGACGACCTTCTGGTCGTCGGACGTCAGGATGTCAGCGGACTCCGCCATGAAGTGCACACCGCAGAAGACGATGTACTCGGCCTCCGGACGCGCCGCCGCGTCCCGGGCCAGCTTGAACGAGTCACCGGTCACGTCGGCGAACTGGATGACCTCGTCGCGCTGGTAGTGGTGGCCGAGCACGAAGACCTTGTCCCCGAGCTTCTCCTTCGCCCGGCGAGCACGCTCGACCAGGTCCGGGTCGGACGGCGAGGGCAGGTCGCCGGGACACTCCACGCCGCGCTCGCTCCTCGGGTCGGCCTCACGGCCGAGGAGCAGCAGGGCGAGGGGCGTCGGCTGTACGTCGAGCTCCTGGGTCTGGGCGGTGGTCACGACACGCACCCTTTCTGTTTCCGGCGACTTTTCGTCGATTTGACGCTATCTATCATAACTGCTTCACGTCACTTTGACGATGGCCATAGCGTCTGTGTGACGTGAATCCCGGCGAGCCGCCGTTCATTCCCGGAAGGACGGGGAAAGAGCCGTTTTCCGGTTCCCGGCGCGTGTGCGAGCATGAAAAGGAGCCGAGATCGAGCGCCCGGCCCGGAATGAATCCGCGGCCCCGCCGGTTGCAACCGTCGGCAAGCAGTCTCCGTACAACCCGGGAGAGATGTAGATGTCCGTATCGGACGAGACCAGCACCGTCACCGACGGCATCATCCTGACCGACGCCGCCGCGTCCAAGGTCAAGGCGCTGCTCGACCAGGAAGGCCGCGACGACCTCGCGCTGCGCGTCGCCGTCCAGCCCGGCGGCTGCTCCGGCCTGCGCTACCAGCTCTTCTTCGACGAGCGTTCCCTCGACGGCGACGTGGAGAAGGACTTCGGCGGTGTGAAGGTGGTCACCGACCGCATGAGCGCCCCGTACCTGGGCGGCGCCACGATCGACTTCGTGGACACCATCGAGAAGCAGGGCTTCACGATCGACAACCCGAACGCGACCGGCTCCTGCGCCTGCGGCGACTCCTTCAGCTGAGCCCGCCGCGCCGCCACGGGCGGCAGCGGACATGACGAAGGCGGCGACCCCCTCCGACGGGGCCGCCGCCTTCGCTGTACCGGGCGGCGCTGCCGCGTACCCGGTGGCGCTACCGCGAGGGCGTCGGGGGAGCCGGCAGCCGCGCGCCCTCCCTGGCCAGCGGAACGGCCTTGCCGTCCTCGCCCACGACCTTGCGGTCACCGAGCGGCTCGTCCAGCCGCACGGTCTCCTGGAACTGCTTGGCGATCAAGATGCAGACCTTGTCGGGCCACGGGGTCGACGTCACCGTGACCGTCACCTCGTCGCCCTGCTCGCTCGCCTTCACGTCGTAGTCGGCGCACACCCCGCCCGTGAAGGTCACGGTCAGCTCCGCGCCCTCCGCCCGGTAGCCGTCCACCTTGACGTCGCGCGGCCGGGGCGCCTCCGTCGGCCCGTCACTCGGCCCGCTCGGCGTGGGCGAGGCCAGGTACTTCGGGTCGACCGCCGGGTACGTCACCGTGAACGGGTCCTGCGCGCCCGGCGCCGTCACCTCGAACAGCCACGACGGCACCAGCGCCTGACGGCCGTCCACGACGTGCGCGGCCAGCCCGAACACCGCGTTCTCGACCGTGACGGCGTCCTGCTCCGGAGCGCCGCTCGCCGACGATCCGCAGGGCTGCTCCAGCCGGTCCTTGTGCGGCACGGCGCTGGCGCAGCCGCCTATGCCCATGCGGTGGTCGTTCGGCCGCTCGTTCATCAGCTCCAGCGCCTTCCGGGCGCTGACCACGGGGTACGTGTCCCCCTTCACGGGGACCGCGAGCTGACCGCTGCCGCCGACGACCTCGCCGTCGGAACCGACCGTGACGCCGGTCGTCCAGCCGTGCGTGGGCAGACCGCCGACCTCGGGAGTGGCGTTCACCACCCGCCGGGCACCCATGACCTGGCTCGCGTCCTGCTTCGCGTCATCCTGACCCACCGCCTTCAGCACGGGCGCGGCGGCCTGCTTCGCCACCGCCTCGCTCACCGGGGTGTCGTCGCTCCCCGGAGCGGTGCAGGTGTCCGCGCCCTTGCAGTTGTCGGTGCCCGGCGCGTACCGGCTGAACGTCCAGGTCCCCGGCGCCTGCCGGTTCACCTGCAGACTCGGGCCCGAACCGTCCTGGCCGGCCCCGACCTTCCAGGCCTCGCCCTGGACCACCGGCGTCCCCTCGACCCCGAGGGCCTTCGCCAGCCGGGCCACGTCCTCCTCGGTGACCTCGCCCCGCGCCCGGTACACCGGGGCCTCGCCGGGTCCGCCCGGCAGTGTGCCGTCGACCCGGTAGGTGGCGCCGTAGGGGTTGGGCTCACCGGGGGCGATGCCGTTCCCGCCGCCCTCGGAGTAGCCGTCGAGCGCCAGCGGCGGGGGAGTGTCGTCCCCGCCGGGCGCACCGGACGTCGTCCCGCCGCCCGACCCGCCGGACGCGTTGGCCGCGAGCCAGGCCCCGCCACCGCCGATCAGCAGCACGGCGGCGGCGACGGAGGCGATGATCGCGGGAGTCCGGGGACGCCCGCGTCCGTGCCGGACCAGGTCGTCACGATCGCGGGGGAGGTCACGGTCACCGCCGTGGGCCGGGGCCGGGGCCGGGGCCGGTTCCGGCTCGCCGTCCGGGCCGGAGTCCGCGTCGCCGACGCCGGCGCTTCCCGCGGCGGCTTCGACGTCCGGCGTACGGTCGGACTGCCCGGCTTCCGGGGTCTCACCCGGGGCCGTGCGCCCGGTGCGAGGCTCCTCGGCCGCCGGGGCCTTCTCGCCCTCGCCGTCCCCGGTCGGCTCCGCATCGGACGCCGCCGCGTCGCCCGCGTCGGAAGCGGCCTCCGACTCCCCCGGCTCATCCGCTTCGGCGGCCTCCACAGAATCCACAGGAGCCTCGTCGACCTCCGCAGCCTCCGCGGCCTCGGCAGACTCCGCCGCTCCCGCCGACTCCCCGGCCCGCGCCGAAGCCCCGGCCTCGGCCGAGCCCCGCGCCGTGGCCTCCGAGGCGTCGGCGGTGCCGGCGCCGCCCGGTTCCCTGGCGTCGTCGTTGTCGGGTCGCTCGGTGTTCACCGCATCGCTCCTTCGGCTGCACAGCTGTCCCATGGGACCCGGCCCGGTCGGATTCGGGCCGCTGGTGGGTCGTATCCCGCCTCCCCTTTACGGGGGACAGCGATGGGACGCAGCGGGGGAGCACACGGTTCCCGGGAGTGCGCCTCTCAGTCCCCGTAGTCCGACATGGCGTCGAGCAGCCGGGCCGACGCCGGGGGTACGGTCACGCCGTGGATCAGGGCCGGGGAGACCGGCCGGGAGGCGCCCCGGTCGGGGACAACCCAGTGCGGAGCCATCCGGGCCCCGTCACCCGGCAGCGACGCGAGGTCGCCTTCGACATCGACGGGAGCGGGGGCCTGGACCTCGAGGTTCGTCATAGCGGCACCGTATGCACGGTCGAGCGGGCGGAGAAAGATCTACTATCGGGTAGTTTAGTTGCCTTCAGAGCGGCCCCGCCCACCCGATAGCGTGAAGCGTCAAGGTCCGCCTCCCTCAGGAGAATCCACGCCGTGCGCATCGCAGTCACCGGCTCCATCGCCACCGACCACCTCATGACCTTCCCCGGCCGCTTCGCCGACCAGCTCGTAGCGGACCAGCTGCACACGGTCTCGCTGTCGTTCCTGGTCGACAAGCTCGACGTCCGCCGCGGCGGCGTCGCCGCGAACATCGCGTTCGGCATGGGACAGCTCGGCACCCGGCCGATCCTGGTCGGCGCCGCCGGCGCGGACTTCGACGAGTACCGCGCCTGGCTGGAGCGGCACGGCGTCGACACCGACTCCGTCCGCATCTCCGACACGCTGCACACGGCCCGCTTCGTGTGCACGACCGACGCCGACCACAACCAGATCGGCTCGTTCTACACGGGCGCCATGAGCGAGGCCCGCCTCATCGAGCTGAAGACCGTCGCCGACCGGGTCGGCGGCCTCGACCTGGTCTCCATCGGCGCGGACGACCCGGAGGCCATGCTCCGCCACACCGAGGAGTGCCGCTCCCGGTCCATCCCGTTCGCCGCCGACTTCTCCCAGCAGATCGCCCGCATGGACGGCGAGGAGATCCGCATCCTGCTGGACGGGGCGACGTACCTCTTCTCCAACGAGTACGAGAAGGGCCTCATCGAGTCCAAGACCGGTTGGAGCGACGCGGAGATCCTCTCCCGGGTCGGCCACCGCGTGACCACGCTCGGCGCGCGCGGCGTCCGCATCGAGCGCGCCGGCGAGGACCCGATCGAGGTCGGCACGCCGGACGAGGAGCGCAAGGCCGATCCGACCGGTGTCGGCGACGCCTTCCGCGCCGGGTTCCTCTCGGGCCTGGCCTGGGGCGTCTCCCTGGAGCGCGCCGCGCAGGTCGGGTGCATGCTGGCGACCCTCGTCATCGAGACGGTGGGGACGCAGGAGTACCAGCTGCGGCGCGGGCATTTCATGGAGCGGTTCACCAAGGCGTACGGGGATGAGGCCGCGCAGGAGGTCCAGGCGCATCTGGCCTGATCGGCCGTTTTCGGCTACGGGGGCGTGGGGGCTGTTCGCGCAGTTCCCCGCGCCCCTGAGTTGCTCAGCTCACCCGGCGGATCAAGTACGCCGTTCCCTTGTCCGCCGGCTCCTCACCGACGTACTCCTGGCCCCTCATCTCGCACCACGCCGGAATGTCCAGCCGTGCCGCCTCGTCGTCGGAGAGGACCCGGACCAGCCCGCCCACCGGCACGTCACCGATCACCTTGGCCAGCTCGATGACGGGGATCGGGCACCGCTTGCCCAGGGAGTCCACGACGAGGGCATCGGCCTCCCGCACCACCGCCTCGGAGCCCGGCGCCCCCAGCTTCTCCCGCACCGCGGCCACCGCCCCGGGAAGAACGGTCAGGAACCGTTCCACGTCCTCCTCCGTCACCCCCGCCGGCAGCGAAACCCGTACGTTCCCTTCACTCAGCACGCCCATCGCCCGCAGCACATGGCTCGGCGTCAGCGTGCTGCTCGTGCAGGACGAACCGGACGAGACGGAGAAACCCTCCCGGTCCAGCTCGTGGAGCAGCGCCTCTCCGTCGACATAGAGACAGGAGAAGGTGACCACCCCGGGCAGTCGGCGCACCGGATCGCCGACCACCTCCACGTCGGGCACCAGCTGCGGCACGCGAGCCCGGATCCGCTCCGTCAGCTCCCGCAGCCGCACGGCCTCCGCCGCCGCCTCGGCCCGCACCGCCCGCAACGAGGCCGCCGCCGCCACGATCGCCGGGATGTTCTCGAAACCGGCCGCCCGCCCCGACTCCCGCTCGTCCGCCGGGCCTTGCGGGGCGAACCGCACGCCCTTCCGGACCACGAGCAGCCCGACCCCGGACGGCCCGCCCCACTTGTGGGCGCTCGCCGTCAGCAGCGACCAGTCCCCGTCCACCGGGCCCCACCCCAACGACTGCGCCGCGTCCACCAGCAGCGGCACCCCCGCCGCCCGGCACACCTCGGCCACCTCGGCCACCGGCTGCTCGGTCCCCACCTCGTGGTTGGCCGACTGGAGACAGGCCAGCGCGGTGTCCGCCCGCAGGGCTTCGCCGTAAGCCGACGGCTTCACCCGTCCGGCGCGGTCCACCGGGACCTGTGTGACGGTCCCCCCGGAGGCCTCGAGAAGCTCCGCCGAATGAAGTACGGAGGAGTGTTCGACCGCTGACACGATCAGGTGGCGCCCCACCCGCCTCCGCCCGGCCAGCGCCCCGGCGATCCCCGAGTGCACGGCACGGGTTCCGGACGAGGTGAAGGCCAGCTCGTCCGGCCGGCAGCCCACCGCCTCGGCGGCGGCCTCCCGCGCCGCGTCCAGCAGGACCCGGGCCCGCCGCCCCTCCCTGTACAGGCGCGCGGGATCAGCCCACCCCTCGTCGAGCGAGGCCTGCAGGGCCTGCCGCGCGATCGGATGAAGCGGAGCAGCGGAAGCAGCATCGAAGTAACCCACACAGCAACGCTAGAACGCCGAGCGGGTCAGCGTCCCCAAGGGGCGCGGGGAACTGCGCGAACAACCACAAACCACCCGCAGCCGCCAATTCAGCGAACCCCCCGGGTGAGTAGGCACCCCTCCCCGAGAGCCCCCGGAGGGCGTCGGCTAGGGTTTGGTCCGCATAAACATCCAAACCCCTGCCCGACGCAGGGCGGCGACCGACCAGCGAGAAGGCCAGGCCGCAGCCGATCCGCGCGGGCGAGACTCTCGGGAAGGCGCTACGTGAGTCCCAACGGCTCCGACCGCTCGCCGCGGCGCCCGATGCGGCGGAAGCTGCTGCAGGCACTGACCGCGGGCCTGGTCTTGGCGACAGCCACCGGTTGCTCGTACAACTGGGAAGACTTCCCCCGCCTTGGTATGCCCACCCCGACCACGGAAGAGGCTCCGCGGATCCTCTCCCTGTGGCAGGGGTCCTGGGCGGCTGCGCTCGCCGTCGGCGTGCTGGTGTGGGGTCTGATCCTGTGGAGTGCTTTCTTCCACCGGCGCAGCCGCACCAAGGTCGAGGTTCCTCCGCAGACCCGGTACAACATGCCCATCGAGGCGCTGTACACGGTCGTTCCGCTCATCATCGTCTCGGTGCTGTTCTACTTCACCGCCCGCGACGAGTCCGAGCTGCTCAGCCTCAAGAAGAAGCCCGACGTCACGGTCAACGTGGTCGGCTTCCAGTGGAGCTGGTGCTTCAACTACATCGAGCCGGTCGCCGGTTCCACCGGTGACGCCAAGAAGTCCCCGGACCTCGACGCGATCCCGGACCGGTTCAAGGAGGACTTCCCGGCCAACGCCGGCGGCGTCTACGACTGCGGTACCCCCGGCACCCGGAACCCGCAGACCAACAACCCGGGTCCGACGCTGTGGCTGCCCAAGGGCAAGACGGTCCGCTTCGTGCTGACCTCGCGTGACGTCATCCACTCCTTCTGGGTGGTGCCGTTCCTGATGAAGCAGGACGTCATCCCGGGCCACACCAACGCCTTCGAGGTGACCCCCAACAAGGAGGGCACCTTCCTGGGCAAGTGCGCCGAGCTCTGCGGCGTCGACCACTCTCGGATGCTGTTCAACGTCAAGGTGGTCTCCCCCGAGCGCTACGAGCAGCACCTCAAGGACCTCGTGGACAAGCAGCAGACCGGTTACGTTCCCGCCGGCATCGCGCAGACGAGCCACGAGAAGAACCGGGAGACGAACAACCTGTGAGCATCCTCAACGAACCCCAGGGTGCCGCGGCAGCAGGGTCCCACTACGAGGACGAGTTGCCGGTCCGGCGCCAGAACCGCGGCAGTGTCGTGGTCAAGTGGCTGACGACGACGGACCACAAGACGATCGGCACGCTGTACCTGGTGACGTCGTTCGCGTTCTTCGTCATCGGTGGCGTGATGGCGCTGTTCATGCGCGCCGAGCTCGCCCGGCCTGGTCTGCAGATCATGTCGAACGAGCAGTTCAACCAGGCGTTCACGATGCACGGCACGATCATGCTGCTGATGTTCGCCACCCCGCTGTTCGCGGGCTTCGCGAACTGGATCATGCCGCTGCAGATCGGCGCGCCGGACGTGGCGTTCCCGCGGCTGAACATGTTCGCCTACTGGCTGTACCTGTTCGGCTCGCTCATCGCGGTGGGCGGCTTCCTCACCCCGCAGGGCGCGGCCGACTTCGGCTGGTTCGCCTACAGCCCGCTCTCGGACGCGGTGCGTTCCCCGGGCATCGGCGCCGACATGTGGATCATGGGTCTGGCCTTCTCCGGCTTCGGCACCATCCTCGGCTCGGTCAACTTCATCACCACGATCATCTGCATGCGCGCCCCGGGCATGACGATGTTCCGCATGCCGATCTTCACCTGGAACGTGCTGCTGACCGGTGTGCTGGTCCTGCTGGCCTTCCCGGTGCTGGCCGCGGCCCTGTTCGCGCTGGAGGCGGACCGCAAGTTCGGCGCGCACGTCTTCGACTCCGCCAACGGCGGCGCGTTGCTGTGGCAACACCTCTTCTGGTTCTTCGGCCATCCAGAGGTGTACATCATCGCCCTGCCGTTCTTCGGCATCATCTCCGAGGTCATCCCGGTCTTCTCCCGTAAGCCGATGTTCGGTTACACGGGTCTGATCGGCGCGACCATCGCGATCGCGGGTCTGTCCGTGACGGTGTGGGCGCACCACATGTACGTCACCGGCGGTGTGCTGCTGCCGTTCTTCTCCTTCATGACGTTCCTCATCGCCGTTCCGACCGGTGTGAAGTTCTTCAACTGGATCGGCACGATGTGGAAGGGCTCGCTGTCCTTCGAGACGCCGATGCTCTGGGCGACCGGCTTCCTGATCACCTTCACGTTCGGTGGTCTCACCGGTGTCATCCTGGCCTCGCCGCCGATGGACTTCCACGTCTCCGACTCGTACTTCGTGGTGGCCCACTTCCACTACGTCGTCTTCGGCACCGTGGTCTTCGCGATGTTCTCCGGCTTCCACTTCTGGTGGCCGAAGTGGACCGGCAAGATGCTCGACGAGCGCCTCGGCAAGATCACCTTCTGGACGCTGTTCATCGGCTTCCACGGCACGTTCCTGGTGCAGCACTGGCTGGGCGCCGAGGGCATGCCGCGTCGTTACGCCGACTACCTGGCGGCCGACGGCTTCACCGCGCTGAACACGATCTCGACGATCAGCTCGTTCCTGCTCGGCATGTCGATCCTGCCGTTCTTCTACAACGTCTGGAAGACGGCCAAGTACGGCAAGCCGGTCGGCGTCGACGACCCGTGGGGCTACGGCCGCTCCCTGGAGTGGGCCACCTCCTGCCCGCCGCCGCGGCACAACTTCATCACCATGCCGCGGATCCGCAGTGAATCCCCGGCGTTCGACCTGCACCACCCGGAGATCGCCGCCCTCGACCAGCTCGAGAACGTGGGCCACGGCGACAAGGCTCTGGCTGGCGGCAAGGAGGCCGGCAAGTGAAGATCCAGGGCAAGATGTTCATGTGGCTGAGCGCCTTCGTGCTCGTCATGGCGGTCGTCTATGGCGTGTGGTCGAAGGAGCCGGCCGGTACCACGGCCCTCTTCCTGACCTTCGGCCTGTGCATCATGATCGGCTTCTACCTCGGCTTCACGGCCAAGCGGGTCGACGTGGGTCCTCAGGACAACAAGGAGGCGGACGTCGCGGACGACGCCGGCGAGGTCGGGTTCTTCAGCCCGCACAGCTGGCAGCCGCTCTCCCTGGCGATCGGCGGCGCCCTCGCCTTCCTGTCGATCGCGATCGGCTGGTGGCTGATGTACTTCTCGCTGCCGATCATCCTGATCGGCGTCTGGGGCTGGGTCTTCGAGTACTACCGCGGTGAGAACCGCACCCAGTAACACGAGCCGAGCGCTTCAGGGGCCCGGACACTCCGCGGGGAGCGTCCGGGCCCCTTCCTTTGCCGCAATATGTGTCACTCGTACGAGTCATCCGGCGTGCCGCAGTTGACCAGGCTTCCTAGCGTGGGGTCATGAGTCTCACAGCGATATCCCGCCCCCGCACCGTCGTCAGCTGCACGCTGCTGGTGATAGCCCTCTGCGCGGGCGTCACCGCCTGCGGCTCCGACGGCAACCCCCTCTCCGCCCGCCCCTACGACGCGGCGGACCAGATCTCCTTCAACGCCTCCTCCGAGGGCCGCAAGAAGGCCGACCCGGACAAGCCCCTGGAAGTGGTCTCCGAGGACTCCGACGGGCGCATCACGGACGTCACGGCCTACGACTCCTCCGGACGCCACGTGGCCGGCGAACTCGCCGCCGACGGAGGCCGCTGGCACAGCACCTCACCGCTCGCCGCCAACGCCAGCTACACGGTCCGCGTGAGCACCGAGGACGAGGACGGGGCGCCCGGCCGCAAGGTCCTCACCTTCGACACGGGCAAGCCCACCACGAAAAAGCACCTGGACGTCACCTTCGGCCCCAAGAAGGGCACCTACGGTGTCGGCCAGCCCATCACGGCCGAGCTGAGCCGGCCGGTCAAGGACCGGGCCCAGCGGGCCGTCGTCGAACGCGCCCTCAAGGTCTCCTCCACGCCCGCCACGGACGGCGCCTGGCACTGGGTGGACGACAAGAAGCTCCACTACCGCCCGAAGGACTACTGGCCCGCGCAGGCCACCATCCAGGTCCGCAGCAACCTGCAGGGCATCAAGATCGGCGACCGCATGTGGGGCGGCAAGGCCAAGCCGCTGACCATCACCACGGCCGACAAGGTCATCGCCGTCACGGACGCCGCCGCCCACCAGATGACCGTCTACAAGAACGACGAGATCGTCCGCCAGATACCCGTCACCACCGGCATGCCCGGCTACGACACCCGCAACGGCGTCAAGGTCGTCCTGGCCAAGGAGGGCACCGTCCGCATGACCAGCGCCAGCATCGGCGCCTCGGACTTCTACGACCTGATCGTGCACCACTCGGTCCGCGTCACCCACAGCGGCGAGTACGTCCACGCCGCCCCCTGGTCCGTCGGCTCCCAGGGCTACGCCAACGTCAGCCACGGCTGCACCGGGATGAGCACCGAGAACGCCGCGTGGTTCTACGAGAACATCCGCGAGGGCGACATCGTGAAGGTCATCAACTCCGCCGGCGACACGATGGCCCCCTTCGGCAACGGCTACGGCGACTGGAACCTCGACTGGTCGAAGTGGCGCACCGGCAGCGCCCTCCTGGCCGGCACCCCCGAGGGCCCCACCCCGGCGGACAGGGCCCGGCTGAGGCCGCAGAGCGTCTAGACGCCCTCAGGGGCTCGTCCCTCAGGGGCGCGGGGAACCGCGCGACCAGCCCCCACACACCCGCAGGCGCCGAACAACACCCGGAACCCCAGGCCCTTAGGCGTTCAAAGCCGCCCTCTCCCGCAACAGCGAAGCCAGCGCCGCAGCGAACTCCACCGGCTCCACCGGCAACGTCACCGCTGCCTCCGCACGGCTCCACGTCGCCAGCCACGCGTCCTGCGGCCGCCCGATCAGCAGCAGCACCGGAGGACAGTCGAAGATCTCGTCCTTGATCTGCCGGCAGACCCCCATGCCCCCCATGGGCACGGCCTCCCCGTCCAGCACGCAGACGTCGATCCCGCCCCGGTCCAGCTCCTTGATCACCGCCGCCGGGGTCGCGCACTCCACGAACTCCACCACCGGGACGTCCGGAGCCGGCCGTCGGCCGGTCGCGAGCCGCACCTGCTCGCGGGTGTTGGAGTCGTCGCTGTAGACCAGCACCGTGGCGGTCGGCTGCATTGTTCCTCCGTGACGTCAGCGTCGTAAGGACAGGCCCGTTGGGCCGGATGCTACTCCCTTGAACACCACGTCAACAGCGGTACGACCGGCTTGGACACTCCGAACGGCACCCCCCGGAGTGAGGGCGGGATAAGCGACCGACATAATGTCGGTCGTGGCGACAGCAACGACAGTAGAAACCGGGCACGCGCACCCGTCGGTCAACCGGCCGAACCTCACCAGCGTCGGAACCATCATCTGGTTGAGTTCCGAGCTGATGTTCTTCGCGGCCCTCTTCGCGATGTACTTCACCCTGCGATCGGTGACCGGTCCTGACTTCTGGCATGAGAAGGCCGATGCCCTGAACTTCCCGTTCTCGGCGACGAACACCACGATCCTGGTGCTCTCCTCCCTCACCTGCCAGCTCGGCGTCTTCGCCGCCGAGCGCGGTGACGTGAAGAAGCTCCGGATGTGGTTCATCGTCACCTTCATCATGGGTGCGATCTTCATCGGCGGTCAGGTCTTCGAGTACACCGAGCTGGTCAAGCACGAGGGCCTGTCGCTCTCGTCCGACCCGTACGGCTCGGTCTTCTACCTGACCACCGGCTTCCACGGCCTGCACGTGACGGGCGGACTCATCGCCTTCCTGCTGGTCCTGGGCCGGACCTACGCGGCCCGGAGGTTCACCCACGAGCAGGCGACCGCCGCGATCGTCGTGTCCTACTACTGGCACTTCGTCGATGTCGTCTGGATCGGCCTCTTCGCCACGATCTACATGATCAAGTAGCAGGGCCAGCATCCGCGCGTGCTCGACGAAGCGCGCATCCCAGAAGCATCGACGCAGAAGATCCTGACACCGGGGTAATCCGTGAAAAAGCTCTCCGCACGACGACGCCATCCGATGGCGGCGCTCGTCGTCCTACTCCTCGCGCTGTGCTTCAGCGGGGGGCTGTACGCCGTGTTCGCGCCCACGAGCAAGGCAGAGGCCGACACAACCGCCCAGTCCCTCGCCATCGAGGAGGGCAAGAAGCTCTACTCGGTCGGCTGCGCCAGTTGCCACGGCACCGGCGGTCAGGGCACCACCGACGGGCCGAGCCTGGTGGGCGTGGGCGCCGCGTCCGTCGACTTCCAGGTGGGCACGGGCCGTATGCCGGCCGCCACCTCGCAGGGCCCGCAGGTCCCGAAGAAGAAGAACATCTACACCCAGGCCGAGATCGACCAGCTCGCGGCGTACATCGCCTCGCTGGGTGCCGGTCCGTCCATCCCGACGAAGGACCAGTACAGCCCCGAGGGCGCGGACATCGCCAAGGGCGGTGAGCTGTTCCGCACCAACTGCGCGCAGTGCCACAACTTCACGGGCAAGGGTGGCGCCCTGACGCACGGCAAGTACGCCCCCACCCTGGAGGGCGTCTCCGAGAAGCACATCTACGAGGCCATGCAGACCGGCCCGCAGAACATGCCGTCCTTCCCCGACACCACGCTGTCGGAGAAGAACAAGAAGGACATCATCGCGTACCTCGACGCGGTCAACAGCGAGAAGACCGAGAGCCCCGGCGGCCTCGAGCTGGGCGGTCTCGGACCGGTCAGTGAAGGCCTGTTCGGCTGGGTCTTCGGTCTCGGCGGGCTGATCGCCGTCGCCGTGTGGGTCGCCGCCCGGACCGCAAAGGCCAAGAAGTCATGAGTAGCCAAGACATTCCAGAAGAGAACCTGCCTGCCGAGCAGTCCGCAGGGCATGACGAGCACGGGCACGGCGCGGTGAGCGTCGCGGACGAGAAGCACCCGTTCGCCGACCCGGGCCTGCCGCCCCACGAGCACCGGATCCAGGACATCGACGAGCGGGCCGCCAAGCGGTCCGAGCGCTCGGTCGCCCTGATGTTCACGGTGTCGATGCTGGCGACCATCGGCTTCATCGCCGCGTTCGTGGCGATCCCGGTCGACAAGTCGGTCTACATCTTCCCGCTCGGCCACATCAGCGCCCTGAACTTCGCGCTGGGCATGACGCTCGGCATCGCGCTGTTCTGCATCGGCGCGGGCGCCGTCCACTGGTCGCGCACCCTGATGTCGGACGTGGAGATCGCCGACGAGCGGCACCCGATCGAGGCGGAGCCCGAGGTCCGCGAGAAGGTCTTCGCGGACTTCAAGCAGGGCGCCAAGGAGTCGGCGCTCGGCCGTCGCAAGCTGATCCGCAACACCATGCTCGGCGCGCTCACGCTGGTGCCGCTCTCCGGCGTCGTGCTGTTGCGCGACCTCGGCCCGCTGCCCGGCACCAAGCTCCGCCACACGCTGTGGTCCAAGGGCAAGCTGCTCGTGAACATGAACACGAACCAGCCGCTGCGTCCCTCGGACGTCGCGGTCGGTTCGCTGACCTTCGCCAAGCCCGAGGGCCTGGAGGAGCACGACCACGACTTCCAGAACGAGATCGCCAAGGCCGCCCTGATGATCGTCCGGATCCAGCCGGAGAACATCAAGGACAAGCGCGAGCTCGAGTGGTCGCACGAGGGCATCGTCGCGTACTCGAAGATCTGCACCCACGTCGGCTGCCCGATCTCCCTGTACGAGCAGCAGACGCACCACGTGCTCTGCCCCTGCCACCAGTCCACCTTCGACCTCTCCGACGGTGCCCGAGTGATCTTCGGCCCCGCCGGTCACGCCCTGCCGCAGCTCCGCATCGGCGTGAACGACGAGGGCTACCTCGAGGCGCTCGGCGACTTCGAAGAGCCCGTCGGCCCTGCTTTCTGGGAGCGCGGATGAGCACTGCACAGACACGCCGCAAGGCCCCCGCGGGTGAGCGGGTGGCCGACTGGGCCGACGGCCGCCTCGGGATCTACTCCCTGGCCAAGGCCAACATGCGCAAGATCTTCCCGGACCACTGGTCCTTCATGCTGGGTGAGATCTGCCTCTACAGCTTCATCATCATCATCCTGACGGGTGTGTACCTGACGCTGTTCTTCCACCCGTCGATGAACGAGGTGGAGTACCACGGCAGTTACGTCCCGCTCCAGGGGCAGCTGATGTCGGAGGCGTTCGCCTCCACGCTGGACATCAGCTTCGACGTCCGCGGCGGTCTGCTCATCCGGCAGATCCACCACTGGGCGGCGATCATCTTCCTCGCCGGCATGTTCGTGCACATGATGCGCGTCTTCTTCACCGGCGCGTTCCGCAAGCCGCGCGAGATCAACTGGCTGTTCGGCTTCCTGCTGTTCGTCCTGGGCATGTTCACCGGTTTCACCGGCTACTCGCTCCCGGACGACCTGCTCTCCGGCACCGGTGTCCGCTTCACGCAGGGCGCGATCCTGTCCGTGCCGATCGTCGGCACGTACATCTCGATGTTCCTGTTCGGCGGGGAGTTCCCGGGCACCGACTTCGTCGCCCGGTTCTACTCGATCCACATCCTGCTGCTGCCGGGCATCATGCTCGGGCTCGTGGTCGGCCACCTGATCCTGGTCTTCTACCACAAGCACACGCAGTTCGCGGGTCCCGGCCGCACCAACAAGAACGTCGTCGGCATGCCGCTGCTGCCGGTCTACATGGCCAAGGCCGGAGGCTTCTTCTTCCTGGTCTTCGGTGTCATCGCGGCCCTCGCCGGCATCGCGACCGTCAACCCGATCTGGGTCCTGGGCCCCTACCGGCCCGACCAGGTGTCGACCGGTGCCCAGCCCGACTGGTACATGGGCTTCGCCGAGGGCCTGGTCCGTGCGATGCCCGGCTGGGAGATCAACTTCTGGGGTCACACGCTCGTCCTGGGCGTGTTCATCCCGCTGGTCCTCTTCGGCCTGTTCCTGGCGATCATCGCCCTGTACCCGTTCATCGAGTCGTGGGTCACCGGGGACAAGCGCGAGCACCACATCCTGGACCGGCCGCGCAACGCCCCGACGCGCACCGCCTTCGGTGTCGCCTGGGTCACCGGCTACATGATCATGCTGATCGGCGGTGGCAACGACATCGTCGCCACGCACTTCCACCTGTCGATCAACGCGGTCACCTGGTTCGTCCGGATCGGCTTCTTCGTCGGACCGGTCATCGCCTTCATCGTCACCAAGCGGATCTGCCTCGGCCTGCAGCGCCGGGACAAGGACAAGGTGCTGCACGGCCGCGAGTCGGGCATCATCAAGCGCCTGCCGCACGGTGAGTTCATCGAGGTGCACGAGCCGCTCAGCCAGGAGCAGATGTACACGCTCACGGCGCACGAGCAGTACCAGCCGGTCGAGCTCGGCCCGACGGTCGACGAGAACGGTGTCGAGCGCAAGCTGAAGGGCTCCGAGAAGCTGCGCGCCAAGCTCAGCGACGCCTATTACGGCGAGGGCGCCCAGATCCCGAAGCCCACCGCCGAGGAGTACCGGGAGATCACGAGCGGCCACGGCCACCACTGATCACTGCTTCGCCACGCCACAGAAGGGTCCCGTCCGGTGTTCGGACGGGGCCCTTCGTGGTGCCCCGGGGCTGGATAGGGTGGACCCCGTTGAGACTCTCGTCCCGTAGTGCGGGACGCCTGACCCTGGAGCGGCTTATGAGCGCTGTGACCCCCGCTGGAGGCGACACCGCGGCGGGCCGCTCCTGGCCCCTGCTGTTGAACGGCCTGCTGGAAGGCCGTGACCTGACGGCCGACGACACCGCCTGGGCGATGGACCTGATCATGCGCGGCGAGGCGACGGACGCGCAGATCGCCGGGTTCGTGGTGGCGCTGCGCGCCAAGGGCGAGACCGTCGAGGAGATCGCCGGATTCGTCCGGGCGATGTACGAGCACGCCAACGTCATCGAGGTGCCGGGCCCGGCGGTCGACATCGTCGGCACGGGCGGCGACGGGGCGAAGACCGTCAACATCTCCACGATGTCGGCGATCGTTGTCGCCGGCACGGGCGCGAAGGTCGTCAAGCACGGCAACCGCGCCGCGTCCTCGGCGTCCGGCGCGTCGGACGTCCTGGAGAAGCTCGGCGTCAACCTGGAGCTGCCGACGCACCGGGTGGCCGGGGTCGCCGAGGAGGCCGGGATCACCTTCTGCTTCGCGGCGAAGTTCCACCCGTCGATGCGGTACGCGGGCGCGGCGCGCGGCCAGTTGGGCATCCGGACGATCTTCAACGTCCTCGGTCCGCTGACCAACCCCGCGAAGGTGAGAGCCCAGGCCGTCGGCGTGGCCGACCCGCGGATGGCGCCGATCGTCGCCGGCGTGTTCGCCGAGCGCGGCCACTCGTCCCTGGTCTTCCGCGGCGACGACGGCCTCGACGAGCTGACCACCACGGCCACGTCACGGGTGTGGATCGTCCGGGACGGCAAGGTCGCCGAGGAGGCCTTCGACCCGCGCGAGGTCGGCATCGAGCTGGTCCCGGTGGAGGCGCTGCGCGGCGCGGACGCCTCCTACAACGCCGAGGTCGCGCGGCGTCTGCTGGACGGCGAGAGGGGCCCGGTCCGGGACGCGGTGCTGCTGAACTCGGCGGCGGCGCTGGTGGCGCTGGAGCCCGGCCCGGGGGCGCTGGCCGAGCAGATCCGCGCCGGGATGGCGAAGGCGGCGGAGTCGATCGACTCCGGGGCCGCCAAGCGGACCCTGGAGCGGTGGGTGGCCGCCAGCAACCAGTAGACGGGTAGGACGTACGGCGTCCCGCGATCCGGACTCGGGTTGCGGGACGCCGATCTTTTCGCGTACGTTCCTGAGCAGGTCATGAGTGACAGTCATGAGGCCCCGGCCGACTGTCCGGCAACCCTCCGTCCGTGGCGGGGTGCCCCGGGTGAAGACCAGGCCGCAGGCAGCGAGGTCTGCGGCAAGCGCGGACCCCTCACGAATCCAGGGGTCCTGGTCGTCGAGGAGTTCTCCGTGAGTCAGCGAATGCGATAGGGCCGCAGAGCCCCGCCTCCGCATCCTCTTCCTTTCATCCCCGCTGGTAGCCCCCCCTGGGCTCGCGGGCGGATTCACCTGATCTCACGGGAGTTCACCCATGTCCGTCTCCACCGTTGCCGCAGACCAGTCCGTTTGTGCCCCGCTGCCCGTCCTGGGGCGGGATGTCACCGTGCCGCTCGTCACCGGCGGCGAGGTCACCTACGCCGCGCTCGACTACGCCGCCAGCGCCCCGGCGCTCCAGCGGGTCTGGGACGACGTCGCCGCCTACGCGCCGTACTACGGCAGCGTCCACCGCGGTGCCGGGTACCTGTCCCAGCTGTCGACCGACCTGTTCGAGAACGCCCGCCGGACCGTCGCCGAGTTCCTCGACTGCCGCGCCGACGACCAGGTGGTGTTCACCCGCTCCACCACCGACTCGCTGAACCTCCTCGCCGCCGCCCTGCCGGACGGCTGCCAGGTCTTCGTGTTCGAGACCGAGCACCACGCCTCCCTGCTGCCCTGGCGCGACGCCCGTGTCACGTACCTCGACGCCCCGAGGAGTCACCGCGAGGCCGTCGAGACCCTGGAGCGCGCCCTCGCCGACCGGGAGCCCCACGGCCCGGCCCTGGTCTGCGTCACCGGCGCCTCGAACGTCACCGGCGAGCTGTGGCCCGTACGGGAGCTCGCGGCGGCCGCGCACGCCCACGGCGCGCGGATCGTGCTGGACGCCGCCCAGCTGGCCCCACACCACCCGGTGTCCGTCGCGGACCTCGACGTCGACTGGGTCGTCTTCTCCGGGCACAAGCTGTACGCGCCCTTCGGCTCCGGCGTCCTGGCCGGACGGTCCGACTGGCTGCGCGAGGCCGAGCCGTACCTCGCGGGCGGCGGCGCCTCCCGCAAGGTGTCGCGCCGCACGGACGGGGGAGTGGACGTGGAGTGGCACGAGAGCGCCGCCCGCCACGAGGCCGGCTCCCCGAACGTCATCGGCGCCTACTCCATCGCCTCCGCCTGCACGGCCCTCACCGAGGCCGGCTTGGACACCCTGGTCGCCCGCGAGCAGTACCTGATCGAGAAGGTGCGCGCGGGGCTGGCCGAGGTGCCCGAGGTCCGGGTCCTCTCCCTCTTCGGCGACGACGCCCCGCGCGTCGGCGTGATCTCCTTCGTGGTCGACGGCTGGAACAGCTCCCACTTCGCCGCCGCCCTCTCCGCCGAGTACGGCATCGGCGTTCGGGACGGCCTCTTCTGCGCCCACCCGCTGGTGCGCACGCTGCTCGGCAGCGACCCGCAGACGCAGGGCGAGTGCGGGTCGCCCGAGGCCGCGCCGGGGGAGAAGTCCCTCAACGCCATCCGGGTGAGCTTCGGCGCCGGTACGCCGGACGAGCACGTCGAGCGGTTCGTACGGGCCGTGCGGGAGCTCGTGACGGACGGGGCCAAGTGGAACTACCGCACGGAGGACGGGCGCTGCGTGCCGGACACCTCCGCGTGAACGGCCCGGTCGGCACCCAGCGGTAGCCGGGCGCCCAGGACGATCATCCGCAGGGCCCGTTCGGTGGCGTCGGTGAGCAGCTCGCTCGCCCGCAGCAGTGCCTCGGCCAGCTCCATCGGGGCGGGCAGGATGCCGTGGCAGGCGTCCACGCCCGGCACCTCGTGCGCGCCCTCGCCGAGCGTGCCCGCCAGGGCCAGGACCGGGCGGCCGTGGAGCTTGGCCCGGCGGGCCACCTCGGCCGGGACCTTGCCCCGGGGCGTCTGGTGGTCCAGGGCGCCCTCGGCGGTGACGACCAGGTCGGCGCGGGCCAGCCGGGCGTCCAGGTCGAGGTGGCCCAGCAGCACGTCGAAGCGGGGCAGGAGCCGGGCGCCGAGCGCGGCGAGGCCGGCCCCCAAGCCGCCGGAGGCTCCGGTTCCGGGGCCGTACAGGAGGTCGGTGTCCGGCACGGCGACGTCCCTGGTCAGGACGAAGGCCCAGTTCTCCAGAGCGGCCGACAACTCCTCCACCTGCGCGGGCGTCGCGCCCTTCTGCGGCCCGAAGACCCGGGCCACGCCGCGTTCGCCGCACAGCACGTTGTACGGGTTGCAGGCGACGAGCAGTTCCGCGTCGGCGAGACGGGGATCGAGGCCGGTCGGGTCGATGCGGTGCAGGCGGGCCAGCTCCCGGCCGCCGCGGGGGAGTTCGCGGCCCTCCTCGTCCAGCAGCCGGGCCCCGAGGGCCTGCAGCGCGCCCGCGCCCCCGTCCGAGGTGCCCGAGTCGCCGCAGCCGACGAGGATCCGCCGTACGCCGGAGTCGAGTGCGGAGCGGAGCAGTTCGCCGACGCCGTACGTGGTGGTGGCGCCCGGGTCGCGCTGGTCGCGCGGGACGAGGGAGAGGCCGGCGACCGCCGCCATCTCCACCACCGCGGTGTTCCCGTCGCCCAGGAGGGCGAAGTGGGCGGCGATGGTGTCCCCGACCGGTCCCGTCGCGGGCACGGTGACGATCCTGCCGCCGGTCGCGGCGGCCAGGGCGACGGCCGTGCCCTCGCCGCCGTCCACCAGTGGGACGAGGTCGAGTTCGGCGTCGGGCAGGACACGGCGTACGCCGGCCGCGATGGCGTCGGCGGCGGCCTCGGCGGACAGGGACTCCTTGAAGCCGCTGGGGGCTACGACGACACGGGTCAGCATGGAGGGCTCCTTAACGGGTGACGGAGACGCCGAGCAGCGGCCACACCGCGACGGCGAAGAGCAGCACGAGGGCGGCGGTCAGCGGGGCCAGGAAGGCGGACAGCCGCAGCAGGTCGCGCGGGGTGTAGGTGGGGGTGCCGGGGATCTGCGCGAAGAGCGTGACCGGCTTCGCCGAGGCGGGCAGGGTGTGGCAGAAGCCCGCGGCGGCGGTGGAGGCGAGCGCGGCGGCGACCGGGTTGACGCCGACGCCGACGGCGGCGGCCACGACCAGCGGCACGAGGACCGAGGAGCGGGCCGAGCGGGACTGCAGGACCAGATGGGCCGCCGTGCTCACGGCGATCACGATCGCCAGGAACACCACCGGGGGCTCGTTCGCCGGCAGCCCCGAGACCAGCCACTTCGCCGCCCCGGAGTCGGCGAGCGCGACGCCCATCGCCATCGTCGCGGCCATGAACAGCAGCAGAGACCAGGGGACGGTCTTCAGCGCGTCCTTCAGACGTACGGTGCCGAGGGCGGGAGAGGAGGCGATGACGGCGCCGATCAGCGCGACCAGCGCCGGCGGCACCCGGTGCAGCGGCTCACTGCACCACAGGAGCACCACCGTGGCGAGGAGCAGGGCGCAGCGTTTCTCGGCCTGGCTCCAGGGGCCGGTGACCGGCTGCTCGCTGTGCTCCTGGATCTGCTCGGGGGTGATGCGGACCGGGCCGCGGCGGTCCGCGCGCCGGGTCGTCGTCAGCATCACCAGCTCGGCGGCCAGGTGCGACGACACCACGGCCAGCGGCAGCCCCAGCAGCAGCCACTCCGTGAAGCCGATGTGCTGCCCGGTGGTCTCCCACAGCACCGACACGGTGATCAGATGCGCTCCCGCGCCGATCAGGGTCGCCACCGCCGACAGAAGGATCACGGTCGGGAACAGCAGCGCCAACATCACGACCAGTCGTTTCCGGTCGGCGAGGACCTTCGCCAGGGCGAGGAACACCGGCAGCGCGAGCGCGGCCCGGCCGGAGGTGGCGGGCACCGCGAACGCCGTGACGACCAGGGCGGCGGTCGTCAGGTGCACCAGCTGCCGTACGGTGCGCGCCCCGCTGACCAGGAACACCGCGGCCCGGCCCGCGAGCCCGGTCCGGCTCACCGCGGCCGCCAGCACGAACGCGCAGATCAGCAGCCAGACGGTGGCATCGCCGAGGGTGCCGAACAGGGTGTCGCTGCTGATCACCCCGGTCACCGTGAGGGCGAGCCCGGCGCCCAGCGCGATGTACGTGTCGTCGATCGACGTCCCGATCCAGGCGCAGGTCGCGAGCGCGAACATGGCGAGCGTGAACCGGGCGTCGCCGCCGAGCCCCGGGAAGTTCGTGGGGACGGCCAGCAGCGCGCACAGCGACAGCGCGACGCACAGGGCGGTGAGAGCGCGTGGGTTCCATGTCACGTCATCGAGGGTTCATCCCGGGGGTGAGCCGTCGATGAGCCGAACATGAAAGGAACTTCACCCGGTGGGAAGCCGGTACCCCATCCCCCGCACCGTCTCCACCCGCTCCGCCCCCAGCTTCTTGCGCAGCGTCCGCACGTACACGTCCACGATGTTGGACCCCGGGTCGAAGTCGTACCCCCACACATGGGACAGGATCTGCTCCCGGGACAGCACCTGGCCGGGATGCCGCAGGAAAAGCTCCAGCAGTACGAACTCACGCGCCGTCAGATCGACCGTCCGCTCCCCGGACCGGGCGCGCCGCGTGCGCAGATCGAGGCTCAGCGAGCCCGACCTGAGCACCGTCACCTCCGGTGCCCGCGCCGCCGTGCGGAGCCGCAGCCGCACCCGGGCGAGCAGTTCCTCGAACCGGAACGGCTTGGTCATCCAGTCGTCGGCGCCGCCCTCCAGCCCGGCCACGGTGTCCCGGACGGAGTCACGCGCGGTCAGCACGATCACCGGCACCGTCACCCGCGCCTCGCGCAGCTCCCGCAGGATCGTGAAGCCGTCCCGGCCGGGCAGTCCGATGTCCAGGACGACGAGGTCGAAGCCGCCGGTCAGGGCGTACTCGTACCCCGCGTCCCCGTCGGTGACGACGGTCGTGGTGAAGCCGTTGGAGCGCAGGCCCTTCTCCACGAAGGAGGCGATGCGCTCCTCGTCCTCGACGATGAGGATGCGGTTCACGTCAGGTCCCCTTCCGGTCCCCGGTGTGCGTGCAGGACGAGGGCGAAGGTGGCGCCGCCCCCGGGCGTGTCATGGAGCCGTACCCGGCCCCGGTGGCCCTCGGCGATCGCCTTGACGATGGACAGCCCGAGTCCGGCGCCGGAGCCCCGGGCGCCGCGGCGGGCCGTGCCGCGCCGGAAGCGCTCGAAGATCAGCTCGCGGTCCTGGGGTTGCACCCCGGGCCCCGAGTCGGCGACGTACAGTTCCAGGTCCGGGCCGTCGGTGCGGGAGCCGATGCGGATGGTCTGGCCGGTCGTGGTGTGCTGCACGGCGTTCTGCGCGAGCTGCACCATGGCCTGGGTGATCCGCTGCGGATCCAGCTCGGCCTCCAGGTCGGCGACCCCGTCGAGCCGCCAGTCGCGTTCGCCGAGGGTGCGGGCCTTGACGTAGACGTCGGCGGTGAGTTCGGCGACCTGCACCGGCTCGGGGGTGACGAAGTCGGGGCGTACGGCCTTGGCGAGCAGCAGCAGGTCCTCGACGATGCGGCTCATCCGGTCCAGCTCGTCGGTGACCAGCCGGACGGTCTCCTCGCGTTCGGCCGGGTCGTCGCCCATCAGTTCCAGATGGCCGCGCACGATGGTGATGGGCGTGCGCAGCTCGTGGCCGGCGTCGTCGACGAACTCCCGCTGCGCGGCGAAGGCCCGCTCCAGCCGGTCGAGCATGCCGTTGAACGTCTCGGCGAGGGCCGCTATGTCGTCGTGGCCGTGCACCGGGATCCGGCGCGTGAGGTCCTGCTCGGTGAGCTGCGCGGCCGCGGTGCGCACCACCCGCACCGGTTTGAGGATCCGCCCGGCGACCGCCCAGGCGATGCCGACGGTCAGCAGCAGGGCGACCCCGGAGATGACGAGCAGGGTGCGGAAGACGTCGTTCACGCGGGCCTGCTCCCGCTCGGGGTGGAAGGCGACGACGAACGCGGCGTCCGGCTCGCGGCCCGGCTGCGCCACGGTGACCTTGGCCCAGCGGATCTCGCCCCGCGGCCGGTGGAGCACACCGGAGGCCTCGGGCGAGTCGAAGATGCGGCGCCGGGCTTCGGGGTCCTTGTGCAGGGGCAGCGCGACGGGCAGGTCGTGCGGCTGGCGGATCTGCCGGGGGACGCCGCCCGCCCCGCCGACCAGGCCGATCAGTTCCTCGTCCGCGTCGGGGTACTGCCGTTCCAGGAAGACCGTCAGCAGCCGGTCCGCGTCGGTGAACGGACGGCCGGTCTGCGGATCGCCGCCGCGCTCCTCGAAGTTGGCGAACTCGCCGGTCTCCTGGGTGAGCAGCCGGTTGATCCGGTTGTCGACGTCCCGCATCAGGAACGAGCGGGTGGTCATGGCGACCGAGGCGAGCGCGACCGCCATCACGAGCAGGAGCCAGAGCAGGATGCGGACCCGGGCGGAGATCCGCCGGCGGGCCGTGTCAGTTGTCGGATCCGGCGTCGTCGTCGCCCGGCCCGTCGTCTCCGGTGCGCCCGCCGCGGTCGTCGTCGTCATCGTCACTCGCTGAGCTGTCGGTCACCGGAGGCGGCGAGACGACCTCGTCGCCCGGCGTGGACTCGGGCGTGGGTGTCGGGGTCGGCCTGAGGGTGGAGGTGGGCGTGGGCGTACCGCGGTCCAGCTCCACCTGCTGGGAGGGCACCTTGGGCGACTCGGGACGGTCGGCGAAGGCGTAGCTGGTCGCGGCGATGCCCAGCGGGATCAGCACGACGGCGGACAGGGCCGCCATACGACGGGAGAAAGCCATGGGCCCGATCCTGCGGACGCGAGCCGGGGAGCAGGATGAAGCCCGGATGAAGAACTCTTCATGCTCTCGGTCCTCTTCGTCCGGGAGCTTCCGCGAGCGGGTCTCAGTTGTCCAGCCCGATGGAGAACGCCGCCTCCAGGTCGTGCTGCGAGTAGGTGCGGAACGCCACGTGCGTGTCGGTGCCCTCGACACCGGGGATCTTGCTGATCCGGCCCGGGATGACCTCCGCCAGGTCCTCGTGCTGCTTCACCCGGACCATCGCGATCAGGTCGTAGGTGCCGGTCACGGAGAAGACCTCGCTGACGTTGTCCAGCGCCGCGATCGACTCCGCGATCTCGGGAATCCGGTCCACGCTGGTCTTGATGAGGACGATCGCGGTGATCACGGCTGGTTCTCTCCCTCGGGGGCCGGAGCAGGGGCGGCCCTCACTCTAGTAGGGCCGGTCGGGCGGCCGTAGCGGACCGAGGCGTAGCCGAAGCCGAGCCCGAAGCCGATCAGGTGGGCGAGGTAGGCCACCCCCGGCCCGTCCGAGGCCCGCCCCGCCCCCAGCCACTGCAGGGCCGCCCAGAACGGCAGGACGATCCACGCCGGGAAGCGCACCGGCAGGAAGAAGAGGAACGGCAGGAGACTGGTCACCCTGGCCCGGGGGAACAGGTAGAGGAACGCGCCGAGGACCGCCGAGATCGCCCCCGAGGCCCCGACCAGGGACTGCTCGGAGTCCGCGTTGACGACGGCGTAGCCCAGCAGGGCGAGATAGCCGCAGCCGACGTAGAACAGGGTGAACCGCACCCGGCCCATCCGTTCCTCGGTCATCGCCCCGAAGACGTAGAGGAAGAGCATGTTGCCGAGCAGGTGCACCCAGCTGCCGTGGACGAAGAGGGCCGTCGCGGGGGTCAGGGCCGATCCGGCCGACGCCTCGAACAGTTCTGCGGGGATCACACCCCAGCGCCGGAAGTAGGCCCGCTGCTCGGCGAGCAGGCCGTCGCCCGCGCCGTACGCCGGATTCAGGCCCGAGGCGGGCCCTGCCAGGAACAGCAGGCAGCACAGGGCGATCAGTGAGTACGTCACCGGCGCCGACGCCCCCCGGACCGATCGGGCCGCCCGGACGATCGACGCGCTCCACTTGCTGATCATGACCACAGAGCATGACGTAACCGGACGCAACCGCACAGACCGCCTCGCCGCCGTGGACGCGTGGGCCACGGGGACCCGCCAGGCCGTAGGGTTACGAGCCACACGCACCGGGGAAGCCGGTGGCGTCACGGACACTAGAAGGAAAGAGAACAGGTCACGATGACGGTTCCCCTGCCGACCGCCGAGACGCGGTGGCGCTGCACCCTCTGCGGCAACCTCACGCGGTTCGACGTGACCCGCTCGTCGAAGGTCGTGGAGTACGTCCACCTGGACCTGGCCGGAGAGCCGAAGGTCGAGGAGCGCGAGGTGCTCAGTGAGACCATCGAGTCGGTGCGCTGCCGCTGGTGCAACGCGGTGGACCAGGTGGAACTCGTGGACAGGCCGGGCGCCGGCTCCTGAGCGGAGCGGGCCCCCGCACAGCATTGGGGTGTGACGGATGGTGGAGACCACAGGCGGGGGGCCGGGCGACGGCGCCGCCGAGGTGCTCGACCGTCCGCTGCCCGACGGTGTGCGCCGCAGGGTCGTGCAGATCGTCTCCGACGGCTTCGGCTCGCTGACGGTCGGCGAGCTGCCCGCGCAGCTCAGGCAGTACGCCCGCTTCGCCCCGAACCGCCGCGCCAAGTTCGCCGGCAACGCCATGGCCGCGGCGCTGGAGACCGATCCGCTGTTCCGGCAGCGCATCGGGGAGAAGCTCAGAGAGACCCAGCCGGAACTGACCGGTGCTCTCGACTCAGGCTCCCCGCCCCCGGCCGCGGACCCGCTCGACGTGGCGGCCGCGGCCTATGTACTGCGGCCCCCCGGCTGGGTGAAGCTGGTGACCGCCGCCGGCGAGGAGGCCCAGCGGGCCGACGCCGAACGCGCCGACGAGGAGAACCGGGCCGAGCTGGAGCGGCTGCGCGCCGAGCTCGACCGGGCCCGCGACCACACCCGGGCCGAGACCGAGCGGCTGCGCGCGGAGCTGGAATCGGCCAAGAAGGAAACCGAGTCGCTGCACCGCAAGCTGCGCGCCGCCCTCAGCGACGTCAAGCGCGGCGAGGCCGCCCTGCGCAAGGCGCACGGCGAGATCGAGGCCGTCCGCGCCGAGGGGCAGGCGCAGGTGTCCGCCGCCGAGAGCGAGACCAGGCGGCTCAAGGCCCGGCTGGGCGAGACCGAGGCCGCCCTGGAGGCCACGCGCCGGGCCGCCCGGGAAGGCCGCAGCGTCGAGGACATGAGGGTACGGCTGCTGCTGGACACGCTGCTGGACGCGACCCAGGGGCTGCGCCGCGAACTGGCCCTGCCGCCGGTGTCGGTGCGGCCCGCCGAGACCGTCGACGCCGTCGAGCCGGGCCGGATGTCCCCGAAGGACATCGCCGCCCGCGCCCTGTCGGAGAACGACCCGCAGGTCCTCGACCAGCTGCTCGCGCTGCCGCAGGCGCACCTCGTCGTCGACGGCTACAACGTCACCAAGACGGGTTATCCGCAGATGCCGCTGGAGAAGCAGCGCCTGCGGCTGCTCGGGCAGCTCTCTCAACTGGCGGCGCAGAGCGGCGCCGAGGTGACCTGCGTCTTCGACGGGGCCGAACTGGCCGCTCCGGTGCTGCTCGCGCCGCCGCGCGGCGTCCGCGTGCTGTTCTCCAAGCCGGGGGTCACCGCCGACGAGCTCATCCGCCAGCTGGTGCGCGCCGAACCCCCGGGCCGCCCGGTCATCGTGGCCTCCACCGACCGCGAGGTCGCCGACGGAGTGGCCCGCGCGGGCGCCCGTCCCGTCGCCTCGGCGATGCTCCTCAAGCGCCTTTCGCGGTCCTAGGGGGCGTACGTCCCATGCGTAACGTCCGAGCCTGATGCCCGAATTGGTGTGACCTGTGGGCCACGTTAAGTCAAGTGGGTCTCACCGCCTGTGAATCAAGATGAAAAGATGGTCCGCTGTGACGCAATTTTTCAGCTGAGGATTTGAACTGATCACAGGAAGGTCACTAGGGTCAGGCCCCGAACCTCCGCTCGGGTGATCACTCATCGGGAGAGACGGCGGAGGGGCCAGAAGGAGCTTTTCACCCGTGGCGTCCCACCGTCGTCCGAAGCAGCCGAGCCGCGCACGTGTGACCGTGCTGACCACCGCCGCCGCCGCTGCCGTCGCCTTCAGCTCGCAGGCCGCCAACGCCGCCCCCAGCGAGAAGCCGAGCAAGGACGAGGTCAAGGCCAAGGTCGACAAGCTCTACGAGGAGGCCGAGCAGGCCACCGAGAAGTACAACGGGGCCAAGGAGAAGCAGGAGAAGCTCCAGAAGGAGATCTCCACCATCCAGGACAACGTCGCCCGCGGCCAGGAGGAGCTCAACGAGCTGCGCGACAGCCTGGGCCTCGCCGCCGCGTCGCAGTACCGCACCGGCTCCATCGACCCGTCCGTCCAGCTCTTCCTCTCCTCGGACCCGGACGACTACCTCGACAAGGCCTCCACGCTCGACCAGTTGAGCAGCCAGCAGGTCGAGGCGCTGAAGAAGGTCCAGGAGAAGCAGCGCGAACTCGCCCAGGAGCGCGCCGAGGCCTCCGAGAAGCTCAAGGACCTCGCCTCCACCCGGGCCGAACTCGGCAAGAAGAAGAAGGAGGTCCAGGGCAAGCTCGCCTCCGCGCAGAAGCTGCTCAACAGCCTCACCGCCGCCGAGAAGGCGGAACTCGCCGCCGAGCAGAACCGCGCCAGCCGGGCCAGCGAGCGCGACGCCCTCACCGCCGACGTCCCGCCCGGCTCGGGCCGGGCCGCCGCCGCCTTCGCCTTCGCCCAGAGCCAGCTCGGCAAGCCCTACGTCTACGGCGCCACCGGCATGAGCTCCTACGACTGCTCCGGCCTCACCTCCCGGGCCTACGCCGCGGCCGGCGTGCAGATCCCGCGCACCTCCGAGGCGCAGTCCCAGATCGGCACCAAGATCTACTCGGTCAGCCAGCTCAAGGTCGGCGACCTGGTCTTCTTCTTCAACGACCTGCACCACGTCGGCCTCTACGCCGGCAACGGGCAGATCATCCACGCCCCGCGCACCGGCACGGTCGTGCGCTACGAGTCGATGGACACCATCGGCGGCCCCTTCATGTTCGGCGTCCGGGTCTGACCTCAGCCCCCCCCGGCGTCTCCAAGATCAGGACGCCGTGTCCGCCGTTCGGGCGAATCGCCACAGCCCCGAGTGAGCCCACGCCCCGCCGGTGACCTGCGTCAGTGGCGGGGCGTCGTGCCGCGTTCCCACGGATGGTCGTTGGCTGCACCCTGCCGCGGGGCTACTGTCTGCCGCGTTCCAAGTCCGCCAGCGGAAGGAGAGCGGCGTCCCGTGGGGTCCCAACACCGCCTTGCACCGTCCGGGTTCGACCGGGGCGCCGGTCTCGCGGTCGGCTTCCTGTCCGTCGTCGCCGCCCTGGGCGCGGTACCGGCCGGCGCCGCACCGTACGACGACACCCGGGCCAAGGTGGACCGGCTCTACGCGCAGGCCGAGAAGGCGACCGAGGCGTACAACGAGGCCGACGAACGCGCCGACGAGCTGCGCGACGAGGTCGGTACCGCCCGGGACCGGATCGCCCGCCAGCAGCAGCGCATCAACTCCATGCGGGACTCGCTCGGTTCGCTCGCCGGCGCCCAGTACCGCTCGGGCGGCATCGACCCGTCCCTCGCCCTGCTGTTCTCCGAGGACCCGGACGACTACCTCGACAAGGCCTCCCGCCTCGACCGCATCACCGCCCACCAGGCCGGCGAGCTGAAGGACCTCCGGGACGCCATGCGCGAACTCGCCCAGGACCGCGAGGAGGCCGCCGGCAAGCTCCGCGAACTGGAGAAGAGCCGCAAGGCCGTCGCCGCCCACAAGAAGACCGTCGAGCGGAAACTCGCCGCGGCCCGGCGGCTGCTCGACTCCCTGCCGGACGACGAGCGCGACGCCTACGACCGCGCCTCCCGCTCCGGCCGCACCGGCATGCCCGACCTCGGGAGCGCCACCGCCGCCTCCGGACGCGGGGCCGCCGCCGTGGCCGCCGCCCGCAGCGCGCTCGGCAAGCCCTACGTCTGGGGCGCCAACGGGCCCACCGGCTTCGACTGTTCGGGGCTGATGCAGTGGTCGTACGCGCAGGCCGGGGTCGCCCTGCCGCGCACCTCGCAGGCCCAGCGGTTCGCCGGGCGGCAGGTCCCGCTCTCCGAGGCGCGCCCCGGCGACCTGGTCGTCTACCGGGCCGACGCCAGCCACGTCGGGATGTACATGGGCAACGGGCAGGTCATCCACGCGCCCTACCCCGGCGCGCCCGTGCGCTACGACCCGGTCGGGATGATGCCCGTCTCGTCGGTCACGAGGGTCTGACCGGCGCGGCCCCGCGCCCGTACGATCGGGAACGTGGCTGGTCCAAGGTCGGGGTCCGGGGTGGTGGCGCTCGTGTCGCTGCTCGTCGCCCTGGTGGGGTGCGGCGGGCCGTCCGCGGCCGACAGTGCCACGGCCGACGTCCAGCGGCTCCTGGACCGGCGGGCCGCGGCGGTCCTCGACCACGACGAGCGGGCCTACGAACGGACGGGCACCGGGGGCGATTTCGCCGCACTGCGGGCGGTGCCCCTGTCCGACTGGTCGTACCGCGTGACCGAAGTGCGCCGCACCGGTGACACCGCCACCGCCGACGTCGAACTGCGCTACCGCCTCGCGGGACACGACCGGGCGCCGGTGACCGCCGGGCGCACGCTGCGGCTCAGCCGGGACGCGGACGGGCGGTGGTCCGTCGACGCCGACCGGCCCGCGAAGAAGTCCGCCCAGCAACTCTGGGACCAGGGGACGGTGCAGGCCGTCCGGGGCGTCCACAGTCTCGTCCTGGGCGTCGGGCAGTCCGGCCGGTCGCTGCGCGACGTCGCCCACCTGGCCGACCGGGCTGTGCCCGCCGTGTCGGACGCGTGGGGCGCCGACTGGAGCCGGCGCGTCGTCGTGCTCGTCCCGAAGTCGCTGGAGGGGATGGCGGGGCTGCTCGGCTCACCCGCCTCCTCCTACCGCGGGATCGCGGCGGTCACCACCGGCGAGACGGGCGCGCCCGCCCGGGCGCCGGCGGACCGGATCATCGTCAACCCGGAGGCGTTCGCCCTCCTCGGCGGCCTCGGCGAGCAGGTCGTCGTCACTCACGAGACGACCCATGTCGCGACCCGGGCCGCCACCACCCCCGCCACGCCCCTGTGGCTGTCCGAGGGCTACGCCGACTGGGTCGGCTACCGCGCCGCCGGCCGCACCCCCGCCGAGGCCGCGCCCGAGCTGTCCCGGGCGGTGAGCGCGGGGCGGGTCCCGGCCGGGCTCCCGGACGACGGGGACTTCGGCTTCACCGGGGACGCGAACCGTCTGGCGCGGGCCTACGAGAGCGGCTGGACGGCGTGCCGGCTGATCGCCGACCGCTGGGGCGAGTCGCGGTTGCGCGCGTTCTACCTGGCCGTCGGGGAGCACCGGGAGCGGGCCGGGGCGGTGGAGGAGGCGATGCGTGAGGTGCTGCGGACGACGCCGGCGGCCTTCACGGCGGAGTGGCGGGAGTACCTGCGGGCTCAGCTGGGCTGATCGGGAGGTTGTCGTTCGGCCGCGCCGATCGGGAGGTGCCGGGCCGGGGCGCCCGCGGGTTCAGCCCGGCTGTTCCAGCAGTTCGATGGCCTCCCGCAGCCAGGCCCGTTCCGCCTCGCCCGTCGCCCGGGCGACCCGCAGCATGCCCTGGCGGAACAGGTCGTCCGCCTCCTCGGCTCGGACCGGCTTGCCGGACGCGTAGAAGAAGCTCGTCGGAGTCTCCAGGAAGTCCAGCCGGCGGCGCAGCACCGCGGCCTGCTCGTGCCGGTCGGGCAGGTGGCGCAGGAACGCCAGGACCGTGTTGAAGCGGACGTGGTCGGTGATCTCGGTCTGCTTCGGACGGCGCAGCCGCTGAAGCAGCTCCGCGCGGCCCTCGTCGGTGAGGGCCAGGATCCGGCGCGGGGCCGCACTCGCACCCGGCTCGGTGCGCTGGTCGAGCAGGCCCGCGCCGACCAGGCGCGTGATCGCCGGGTAGAGCGCGCCGTCGCTGACCGGCCGGACATGGCCGGTGAGCGCCTTGATGCGCTCCTTCAGCTCGTAGCCGTGCAGGGGTTCCTCGGCCAGGAAGCCCAGGATCGACAGCTCCAGCATGGTCCTCCTTGCGGGTGCGTACGCCGCATGCTACCTCTTAACGAGCTACCTCTAACCGAGGTAGCTCGTATCGAGGGTGTCGGCTCGTGTCGAGCGTCACCGTGACTCGGGGGGACCGCTACCGTGAACGCCCACCGCGAGCAGCTCGTCCTGCTCGCCCGCCCCGTCTACTTCTCGCTCCTGGCCTCCGTCGCCGCGGGGATCGTCAACACCGTCTGGGTCGCCCGGCTGGGCGGTCCGGCCGTGGCCGCCGTGGCCGTGGCGACCACCACGGAGAACGTGCTGCTCGGCATCGCCCTGGTCTTCGGCTCCGGCACGACCGTGCTGGTCGCGCACGCCCGGGGCGCCCGCGATCCCGCCGCCGTCCGGGCCGCCGTGCGCGGCGGATGGGCGCTGTGGGCACTGGTGACACCGGTGGTCGTGGTCTGCGGACTGCTGGGGCGCGAGCCGCTGGCCCGGCTGGTGCTGGGCGGGGCCGACAGCGCCGCCCTCCCGCTCGCCGTCGCCTACTTCACGCTCGCCATGCCCGGCACGGCCGTCTTCTTCGCCCAGCAGCTCGTCGACGGCATCCTCAAGGGCACCGGCGACACCCGCACCCCGATGCGCCTCGCCCTGCTGTCCAACGGCCTGATCCTGATCCTCGACCCGCTCCTCATCCACCTCCACGGCGTCCAGGGCGCCGCCGCCTCGACGGTGCTGTCCCGCTGCGTGGCGCTCGGGGCCGGACTGGTCGCGCTCCGGCGCGCCGCACTGCTCCGGACGGCCCGCGGGACGGCGCCGGGCGAGCCCCTGGCCGTCTCCCTGCGCCGGACGCTGACGACCGGCCTGCCCATGTCGGCCGACTTCACCGTGCGGCAGACGGGCGCCCTGGCCCTGGTCGCCGTCGTGGCCCGGCTCGGGGTGACGGCGGTGGCCGGGTACGCCATCGCCTACAAGTCCCTGTACGTGGCGACCATGGCCTTCTACGCGGTCCGCCAGGCCGCCTCCATCCACACCGCGCACACGCGGGGCGCCGGCCGGGAGGCCCGGCGGGCGATCGGACGGCAGGCCGTGCTCCTCTCCGGCGCCCTCGGGCTCGCCGCGGCCGTGCTCCTGGCCGTCACCGCCCCCTGGATCATGGCCGCCTTCGGCGCCGGGCCCGCGGTCGCGGCCGAGGGTGTGCTGTTCCTGCGCTGCGTCGGCCCCTACCTGGTGCTGCTGGGCTGCCTCATCGCGCTCGGCGGGGTCTTCGAGGGCGGCGGGCGAGCCTCGGCGCTGCTGCGGGTGACCGTGCTCGGCACGGCCGTCCAGCTGGGGCTCGCGTACGCCCTGACGGGGTACGGGCTGCCCGGGGTGTGTCTCGCGATGGCGCTCGCGGCGGCCGTGCAGTGCGCGTCGGCGGGGCTGCTGTTCCGGCGGGCCCCGGCTCAGGAGGAGACGGGCGTCTCGCCGGCGCGGACGGGCTGAGCGGGCACAGCGGGCAGGGCGCGCGGCACCGTCGCACGCCACAGGGCGCGGGCGGCGAGGAGCGCGGCGGCCACGAGGAGGCCGTTGCGCAGGAACAGCAGGGTGACCCCGAGGCCGTCGCTGGCCACCACGTTGCCGAAGTACAGCGGGAACTCCAGCACCGTCACGAAGGACGCCACCAGGACGAGGACGACCGGCAGCCGCATCCGGCTCCCCGGGAAGTACAGGCACACCGCCGCCAGCCCGACCAGCCACACCATGTACTGCGGGCTGATCACCCGGCTGGTGGTGGTGAACATCAGCACCGCCACGAACGCCGCGTCGGCCAGGGTGTGCTCCTCGAAGCGCCGGGCCAGCAGCCGCCACAGCACCAGCCAGCCGAAGGCCGCCCCCGTCAGGAACAGCGCCCCCGTGCTCACCTCGCTCACGTACGGCCCGAGGAACTCGATCGAGCCATAGTTGAGCTTCACCTCGCCCTGCCAGCCGAAGTGCCGGGCCACGTGGAAGACCAGCGCGCCCAGCGACTCCACCTCGGTGCCCCGGTCGCGCTGGAAGGTCAGGAAGGCGAACGCGCCCGGCATCGCCAGGGCGAACACGCCCGTCACGGCGACACCGGTCACCAGGGCCGATCCCCAGGCGGCGCGCCGCCGGGAGGCCAGCAGCAGCATCGCCGGCCACACCTTCAGCAGGGCGCCGAAGGCCGCCAGGGCCCCCATCGCCCTCGGATGCCGGGCGCCCGCGAGCAGCGCGGCCACCGCCACCGCCGTGACCATCACGTCGTAGCGGGCGTACACCGTCGGCCCGAGGAGCGGCACGCCGACCACCCACACCCACGCGCCGCGCAGCGACCGGCCCGGGCGGCGCCCCGCGTACGTCAGCAGCGCCAGCACGGCCAGGTCGGTGACGCAGACCAGGACGAAGAAGGCGGTCGCGTACTCCAGGAAGGGCAGCAGGCCGGGGGAGAGGATCGCCAGGGCGGCGGCGGGCGGGTACTGCCAGGTGACGTCCTCCAGCGGGAACGTTCCGGTGCGCAGGACGCCGTACCAGCCCTGGTAGATCACGTGCACGTCGCTCGTGACGTCCGGGCCCGGGAAGACGTACACCTTCAGCACGAACAGCAGCAGCACCAGTCTCGTGAGACACCAGATCACCGGAAGCCATGCCAGGGACCGCCTCGCGCCCGTCGTCTTCACGTGATCCCTGCCTGTTCGCGTGCCGTGTTGATGGGGCCATGATGGGCCCGTCCGCTGTGAGCGTGCCACACGTGCCGCCGCGCGGGGCCGCGAGGGGCGGTTCGGTAGGGTCGGCGGCGTGCGCAAGACCCTGATCGTGACCAACGACTTCCCGCCCCGGCCCGGGGGCATCCAGGCGTTCCTGCACAACATGGCGCTGCGGCTGGACCCGCGGGAACTGGTCGTCTACGCGTCGACGTGGAAGCGGAGCCGGGAGGGGATCGAGGCGACCCGCGCCTTCGACGCCGAGCAGCCCTTCACCGTCGTACGGGACCGCACGACCATGTTGCTGCCGACCCCGGGCGCCACCCGGCGGGCCGTCGGGCTGCTGCGGGAGCACGGCTGCACCGCGGTGTGGTTCGGGGCGGCGGCCCCCCTCGGCCTGATGGCACCGGCCCTGCGCGCCGCGGGCGCCGAGCGGCTCGTGGCCACCACGCACGGGCACGAGGCCGGCTGGGCGCAGCTGCCCGCCGCCCGGCAGCTGCTGCGCCGCATCGGGGACGCCACCGACACGATCACCTACCTCGGCGAGTACACGCGCTCCCGGATCGCGACCGCCCTGACGCCCGAGGCGGCCGCGCGCATGGCCCAGCTGCCGCCGGGCGTCGACGAGAAGACCTTCCACCCCGGCTCGGGCGGCGACGAGATCCGGGCCCGCCTCGGCCTGACGGACCGCCCGGTCGTGGTCTGCGTCTCCCGGCTCGTCCGCCGCAAGGGCCAGGACACCCTGATCCGGGCCATGCCCAGGATCCTCGCGGCCGAGCCGGACACCGTGCTGCTGATCGTCGGGGGCGGCCCGTACGAGAAGGACCTGCGGCGGCTCGCGCAGGAGACCGGCGTGGCCGCCTCGGTCCGCTTCACCGGCGCCGTCCCCTGGTCCGAGCTCCCCGCCCACTACGGCGCCGGCGACGTCTTCGCGATGCCCTGCCGGACCCGCCGCGGCGGCCTCGACGTGGAGGGCCTCGGCATCGTCTACCTGGAGGCGTCCGCGACGGGCCTGCCGGTCGTGGCCGGCGACTCGGGCGGCGCCCCCGACGCGGTCCTGGACGGCGAGACGGGCTGGGTGGTGAGGGGCGGCTCCCCCGAGGAGGCCGCCGACCGCATCACCACCCTCCTCGCCGACGCCGAGCTGCGCCGCAGGATGGGGGAGCGGGGCAGGGAGTGGGTCGAGGAGAAGTGGCGCTGGGACCTGCTGGCCCAGCACCTCAAAGACTTGCTTTAGGGCAATAGGGGCGCGAGGAACTGCGCGAGAAACCACAGACAACCCGCACCCGCCCGCAAGGATCAAGCGGCACCCCACTAGGCGGAACCCGAAAATCCGCCGATGCTGCCCAACATGACAGCAAACCTGACGAACCGTCACCTGACAAGACGTCAAATCCTCGGCATGGCAGCCCTGCAAACGGCAGCCACCCTCGGCTTCACCCGCGTCGGCCTCGAAAGCGCCCGAGCCGCCCAGCCCGACGCGGTCGACACCGCCCCCGCCATAGTCGTCGGCTCCGGCTACGGCGGCGCCGTCGCCGCCCTCCGCCTCGCCCAGGCCGGCATCCGCACCCTCGTCCTGGAGATGGGCCGCCTCTGGAACACCCCCGGCCCCGACGGCAACGTCTTCTGCTCCACCCGCACCCCGGACCAGCGCTCCATGTGGTTCCGCACCCGCACCGAGGCCCCCCTCGGCACGTTCCTCTGGCTGGACGTCGTCAACCGGGACATCAGCCGCTACCCGGGCGTCCTGGACCGCGTCCACTTCGCGCAGATGTCGGTGTACGTCGGCCGGGGCGTCGGCGGCGGCTCCCTGGTCAACGGCAGCATGGCGGTCACCCCGCCCCGCGCGTACTTCGCCGAGCAGTTCCCCACCGTCGACGCCGACGAGATGTACGGCACGTACTTCCCGCGCGCCCGCGCCGCCCTCGGCGTGAACACCGTCGACCCCTCCTGGTTCGAGTCGACGGACTGGTACCGCTTCACCCGCGTCTCCCGCAAGCACGCCGAGAACGCCGGCCTGCGGACCACCTTCGTGCCGAGCGTCTACGACTTCGGCCACATGCAGCGCGAGGCGGCCGGCACCGCCCCTAAGTCCGCGCTCGCCGGGGAGGTCATCTACGGCAACAACCACGGCAAGCGCAGCCTCGACAAGACCTACCTCGCCGCCGCCCTCGGCACCGGCAAGGTCACCCTCCACACCCTGGAGAAGGTGCGCGCGATCAGCAGGGCGCCGGACGGCACCTACGTCCTGACCGCCGACCGCATCGACGCCACCGGCCGGGTCGTCGAGACGAAGGAGTACGGCTGCACGTACCTCTTCCTCGGCGGCGGCAGCCTCGGCACCACCGAACTGCTGCTGCGCGCCCGGGAGACGGGCACCCTGCCCGACCTCCCCGCGAGCGTCGGCACCGGCTGGGGCACCAACGGCAACGTGATGCTCGGCCGGGCCAACCACCTGTGGGACACGGTCGGCGCGAACCAGTCGACCATGCCGGTCATGGGCATCGACGACTGGGCCAACACGGCGAACCCGGTGTTCGCCGAGATCGCCCCGCTGCCGACGGGCCTGGAGCACTGGGTGAGCCTCTACCTGGCGATCACCCGGAACCCGGAGCGGGCGTCGTTCTCCTACGACACCGGCTCGGGCGAGCTGCGCCTCGGCTGGACCGCCGCCCACAGCGCCCTCTCCGTCGCCATGGCCAAGAAGCTGTTCGACCGCATCAACGCGGCCAACGCGACGATCTACCGGTACGACCTGTTCGGCTCCGGCAGCAAGGTCTTCGCCGACGACTTCACGTACCACCCGCTGGGCGGCTGCGTGCTGGGAAAGGCGACCGACGGCTACGGGCGCGTGAAGGGATACTCCAGGCTGTACGTCACGGACGGCTCACTCGTGCCCGGCTCGCTCGGGGTCAACCCCTTCGTGACCATCACGGCGCTCGCCGAACGCACGATGGCGCGGGTCCTCGCCGAGGACACCGCGCCCTAGCCGACCCGAGGGGTCACTTCGCGTAGATCGCCTCGATCTCGTGCGCGTAGTCCTTCGCCACCACGTTCCGCTTCAGCTTCAGCGAGGGCGTCAGGTGGCCCGACTCCTCCGTGAACTGGGAGGACAGAATGCGGAACTTCCGCACCGATTCCGCCTTCGACACCGCGGCGTTGCCGTCGTCGACCGCCGCCTGGATCGCGGCCAGCAGGTCCGGGTCCTCGCACAGCGACGCCGCGGTGGAACCCGCCGGCTTGCCGTGGTCGGAGCACCAACGGCCCAGGAACTCCTCGTCGATGGTGACCAGCGCGCCCACGAACGGCCGCCCGTCGCCCACCACCATGCACTCCGCGACCAGGGCGTGCGCCCGGATGCGGTCCTCGATCACGGCCGGGGCGACGTTCTTGCCGCCCGCGGTGACGATGATCTCCTTCTTGCGGCCGGTGATCCTGAGGTAGCCGTCCTCGTCGAGGGTGCCGATGTCACCGGTGTGGAACCAGCCGTCGGCCAGCGCCTCCGCGGTAGCGCCCGGGTTGTTCCAGTACTCCTTGAACAGGTGCTCGCCGTGCAGCAGCACCTCACCGTCGTCGGCGATCCGCACCACCGAGCCGGGCAGCGGCTGCCCGACCGTGCCGATCTTCTGCCGGTCCCAGGGGTTGAACGCCGTCGCCGCGCAGGACTCGGTCAGGCCGTAGCCCTCCAGCACCGTGAAGCCGATGCCGCGGAAGAAGTGCCCGAGCCGCTCGCCGAGCGGGGCGCCGCCGGAGATGGCGTACTCGCCCCGGCCGCCGAGGACCGCGCGGAGCTTGCTGTAGACCAGCTTGTCGAAGGTCTTGTGCTTGATCCTCAGGCCGAAGGACGGTCCCGAGGGGCTGTCCAGCGCCTTGCTGTAGGCGATCGCCGTGTCGGCGGCCTTGTCGAAGATCTTGCCCTTGCCGTCGGCCTGCGCCTTGGCGCGCGCCGAGTTGTAGACCTTCTCGAAGACGCGCGGCACACCGAGGATCAGGGTCGGGCGGAACGCGGCCAGCTCGTCGGTGAGGTTCTTGATGTCCGGGACGCAGCCGAGCTTGATCGGCGCCATCATCGGCGCGATCTGCACCAGCCGGCCGAAGACGTGCGCGAGCGGCAGGAAGAGCAGCACCGAGCACTCGCCCGTGCGGAACAGCGGACGCAGCCGCTCCACGATGTTGCCGCACTCGGCGAAGAAGCTGCGGTGGGTGAGCACACAGCCCTTGGGGCGGCCGGTCGTGCCCGAGGTGTAGACGATGGTCGCCGGGTCGTCCGCCTTGGCGATCGAGCTGCGCTCCTCGACCGTCTCGTCCGTGACGTCCTGGCCGAGCCGGCCCAGCTCGTCGAGGCCGCCGCCCTCGATCTGCCACACGTGCTTGAGCGCCGGCAGCCGGTCGCGCACCGACTCGACGGCGGCCGCGTGGGCCTCCGTCTCCACGAGGCAGGCGGTCGCGCCCGAGTCGCCGAGGATCCACTGCACCTGCTCCGGCGAACTGGTCTCGTACACCGGCACGGTCACCGCGCCCGCGCTCCAGATCGCGAAGTCCAGCAGCGTCCACTCGTACCGGGTGCGGGACATCAGGCCCACCCGGTCGCCCGGCTGGACCCCGGCCGCGATCAGCCCTTTCGCGGCCGTGCGCACCTCGGCGAGGAAGGTGGTGGCCGTGACGTCCTGCCAGGAACCGCCGACCTTGCGGGCGATCACGGCGACGTCCGGGTGCTGCGCGGCGTTTCTGCGGACGATGTCGGTCAGATTGCCGTCCGCAGGGACCTCGTACAAAGCCGGAAGGCTGAACTCGCGCAAGACTGCTGCTCCTCATAGGGCGCCGGCGCCACGACGGTGTGTGCTGCGACGGTGCGGTCCAAGGCTCGGGCAGGTGCTCGGACATTCACTTGTTGAAATGCAGAGCACGACTGGACTGCCCGGACGTTACCCGCCGGTATGGCGTCTCCGACAGGGGGTCCCGTCGAGATGTTCGCTGCGTCACACAGTTGGGTATTCCTTCGCGCACAGTAGTCCACGGACTAAATCACTGGCCAGTAACCGCAGGTAGGGCCGTCACTGTTCACGTATGCCGCACAGGCTTACGCTTGATCGTCATGGCACCCACACCAGCCGGAGACACAAGGACACGCGTGCACGTCGTCAGCGACGTGCACGGCAACGCCCGTGACCTGGCCAGAGCCGGCGAGGGCGCCGACGCGCTGATCTGCCTGGGCGACCTCGTCCTCTTCCTCGACTACGCCGACCACTCGCGCGGCATCTTCCCCGACCTGTTCGGCGTCGAGAACGCCGACCGCATCGTCGCGCTGCGCACCGCCCGGCGCTTCGAGGAGGCCCGGGAGTTCGGGGCCCGGCTGTGGGCCGGCATCGGCGCGGACCGGGCCGCGGTGATCGAGAAAGCGGTGCGCAAGCAGTACGCGGAGCTGTTCGCCGCCTTCCCCACTCCGACGTACGCCACCTACGGCAACGTCGACATGCCGCCCCTGTGGCAGGAGTACGCCGGCCCCGGCACGACCGTCCTCGACGGCGAGCGCGTCGAGATAGGCGGCCGGGTCTTCGGCTTCGTCGGCGGCGGCCTGCGCACGCCGATGCGGACGCCGTACGAGATCAGCGACGAGGAGTACGCGGCGAAGATCGAGGCCGTCGGCGAGGTCGACGTGCTGTGCACGCACATCCCGCCCGAGGTCCCCGAACTCGTCTACGACACCGTCGCGCGCCGCTTCGAGCGCGGCAGCCGGGCCCTGCTGGACGCCATCCGCCGCACCCGGCCCCGCTACTCCCTCTTCGGGCACGTGCACCAGCCGCTGGTGCGGAGGATGCGGATCGGGGCAACCGAGTGTGTGAACGTGGGGCACTTCGCGGGGACCGGGACGCCCTGGGCGCTGGAATGGTGAAGGCCTCCCAGGTCGGGTGAGATCGGCGGGTCCCGTGCGCGGTAGCCTTCACGCTGCACACACGTGCGCAGGACGACCTCTTACCGGCCCGCATCTGGAGGAGCCACGGCGATGGCGGAACACACCAGCTCGAGCATCACCATCGAGGCGGCCCCGGCCGACGTCATGACGGTCATCGCCGATTTCGCCCGCTACCCGGACTGGACCGGCGAGGTGAAGGAGGCCGAGGTCCTGAAGACCGACGAGCAGGGCCGCGCCGAGCAGGTCCGTCTCGTCATGGACGCCGGCGCGATCAAGGACGACCAGGTGCTGGCGTACACCTGGACCGGTCAGAACGAGGTCTCCTGGACGCTGGTGAAGTCCCAGATGCTGCGCTCCCTCGACGGCACGTACATCCTGAAGCCGGCGGGGACGGGGGGTACGGAGGTCACGTACGCGCTGACCGTCGACGTCAAGATCCCCATGCTCGGCATGATCAAGCGCAAGGCGGAGAAGGTCATCATCGACCGGGCGCTGGCGGGGCTGAAGAAGCGGGTGGAGTCGGGCAAGTAGGGGTCGCGCCGCAGGGGGCCTGTGCTGTGCCGGGTGCGGGCCGGCTGTGGCTCGTCGCGCCCACGCGGCGGAGCCGCATGGTCAACACAGCCCCGCGCCCCTGAGGTTCTCAGCTGCGGGCAGTCGTGCCGCTGGGGCGGCACGGGTGGGCGCAGCGCACCCCGCAGTGCCGGGTTGCGCACCACCCGGCCCGAGCGTCGACGCCGGGTACCGTTCACCCCCATGCGCACCCTCCTGATCACCGGCCCCGGCGGCAGCGGTCGTACCACCCTCGCGGCCGCCACCGCCCTGGCCGCGGCGGCCGACGGCACGGACACCCTCGTGCTGTCCGCCGACCCGACGGACACCCTCGGTGCCGCCCTGGGCGTCCCGACCGGCCCGGCCCCGGTCGAAGCCGCCCCGCACCTCACCGCCTGGCGCCCCGACCCCGCCCGGGACTTCCGTTCGGACCTCACCGCCCTCCAGGAACGCGCCTCCTCCGCACTGGACCTCCTCGGCGCCTCCCGCCTCGACCCGGAGGAACTCACCCCGCTGCCCGGCGCGGAGGAACTCGCCCTGCTGCGCGCCCTGCGCGACGCCGCGCTGTCGGAGAAGTACGGCCTCCTCGTCGTCGACCTCCCCCCGGCTCCGCAGGCCCTCGCCCTCCTCGCCCTGCCCGAGGAACTCCGCCGCTACCTGCGCCGGCTGCTCCCGCCCGAACGGCAGGCGGCCCGCGCCCTGCGCCCCGTCCTGGGTCGGCTCGCCGGTGTTCCGATGCCCGCGGAGTGGCTGTACGAGACGGCGGCCCGCTGGGACCTGGAACTCGCCGCCGTGGAGGCGGTCGTCGCCGACCGCGACACCGTCGTACGGCTGGTCGCCGAGCCCGGCCCGGCCGGTGCCGACGCCGTCCGCACCGCCGGCCTCGGCCTCGCCCTGCGCGGCCTGCGCACCGACCTCGTGGTCGCCAACCGCGTCCTGCCCGAGGCCTCCCCGGACACCTGGCTGGCAGGCCCGGTCGCCCAGCAGCGCAAGACGCTGGAGGAGTGGCGGGAGGTCTGCGCCGTCCGCACCGTCGCCCACCTCGGCCGCGACCCGCGCGGCACCGACGACCTCACCGCCCTGGCCGTGCCCGGCCCCGACGCGGACGCCGCCGCCGTGGAATGGCCCGTGCTCGACCGGCTCGGCACGGACGGCGTGCTCGTCTGGCACATCCCGCTGCCCGGTGCCATACGCGACGAACTGGACCTCGTCCGGCGTGGCGACGAACTCGCCGTCACAGCGGGCCGGTTCCGCCGTATCGTCCCGCTGCCCTCGGCGCTGCGCCGCTGCACCGTCGACGGCGCCGCCCTGCGCGAGGACGTACTGCGCATCCGCTTCGCACCCGACCCGAAGCTCTGGCCGCGGAGCCTGTGAGACCCGGCGGCGGACACCGCGAAATGCCCGGCCCCGGGCCGTGAACCCGGTCCGTCCGTTCGGGTAACGTCGGAGGGACGAACCGTAGTCAGGAGTCCGTCATGAGCGAAGAGCTCCCCCCGCCCGGCGAGGCCCGCGAAGACGCCGTGGACGAGGTGCGGGCGACCGACGCCGACGCCTGGGCGACCGCGTGCGCCGAGGACCTCGAGGCGGAGCAGGCCCGCCGCCGCACCCAGTACGGCCCGCCCCCCGGCTCGGCCGCCGAGGAACTGAAGAAGCTCGTCGACGCCGTCGCGGACAAGCTGTCCGGCATCCAGTCCCCGCTGTTCGGCGCGGTCGCGGGGCCCGCCGCCCAGCAGGTCGTGCGCCAGGTCGTCCAGCAGGCCAAGGAGGCCGTGGAGCCCGTCATCGAACGCAACCCGGACGTCTTCGACCACCTGGCCGCCGCCGGGAACGAACTGCTCGCCGCCTACCGCTCCGCCGTCCAGGCCCAGGAACGGCGCTGGACCGGCCGCGACGACCGTGACGACCCCCGTGACCAGGACGAACGCCGTGACCGCGGTGACGAGGGCGGCCCCGGGGAGCGCATCGACCTCGACTGAGTCCCGAGTCCCCGAAGAGCGGCGGACAGCGCGACGCCGCCCGGTGTGCCCAGCGTGCGGACGAGGCGAACCCGACGGCGGGGCCTCGGGTACCGTTGGCCGTAGCGGGGCTCGACCGAAACTGAGGGATTCATGGGACTCACCATCGGCGTCGACATCGGCGGCACGAAGATCGCGGCCGGCGTGGTCGATGAGGAAGGCAACATCCTCTCGACCCACAAGGTGCCGACCCCGGGCACGCCCGAGGGCATCGTGGACGCCATCGCCTCGGCGGTGGAAGGCGCACGCGTCGGACACGACATCGTCGGTGTGGGCATCGGCGCCGCCGGCTACGTGAACCGGCAGCGCTCCGAGGTCTACTTCGCGCCCAACATCCACTGGCGCAACGAGCCGCTCAAGGAGAAGGTCGAGGCCCGCGTGGGCCTCCCGGTGGTCGTCGAGAACGACGCGAACGCCGCGGCGTGGGGCGAGTACAAGTTCGGCGCCGGCAAGGGCCACCGCAACGTCATCTGCATCACGCTGGGCACGGGCCTCGGCGGCGGCATCATCATCGGCAACAAGCTGCGCCGCGGGCACTTCGGCGTGGCCGCCGAGTTCGGCCACATCCGCATGGTGCCGGACGGCCTGCTGTGCGGCTGCGGCTCGCAGGGCTGCTGGGAGCAGTACGCCTCCGGCCGCGCCCTCGTCCGGTACGCCAAGCAGCGCGCCAACGCCACCCCCGAGAACGCCGAGATCCTGCTCGGCCTCGGCAACGGCACCCCCGACGGCATCGAGGGCAAGCACATCTCCATGGCCGCCCGCCAGGGCGACCGTGTGGCCGTCGACTCCTACCGCGAGCTGGCCCGCTGGGTCGGCGCGGGCCTCGCCGACCTCGCCTCCCTCTTCGACCCCTCCGCCTTCATCGTCGGCGGCGGCCTCTCCGACGAGGGCGAACTGGTCCTGGGCCCCATCCGCAAGTCCTACAAGCGCTGGCTGGTCGGCGGGAACTGGCGCCCGGTCGCCGAGGTCCGCGCCGCGGAACTGGGCAACAAGGCGGGCCTGGTGGGAGCGGCGGACCTGGCCCGCGAACCCGACCCGATCATGTAAAACGCCCTGCCTTGGGGGGGCGCGGGGAACTGCGCGATCAGCCACACACGACCGGCACTCGCGCACCAACCCCGCGCCCCGAGCCATGGGGCGTAAATTGATCACATGTCGCTGCTCCCCAACTCGCGTACAGAACCCGACGGTTCCGCAGTCATCAGGGTCCTCAGCTACAACATCCGTTCCATGCGCGACGACACCGCCGCCCTGGCTCGTGTCATCAGGGCGTGCGAGCCCGACCTGGTCCTCCTCCAGGAAGCCCCCCGCTTCTTCCGCTGGCGCAAGAAACTCGCCCGCCTGGCCCGCGCCTCCGACCTGGTGATCGTCACCGGGGGCGCCACCACCACGGGGCCGGCGATCCTCAGCTCGCTCCGCGCGAGCGTCGAACGCACGGAGGACGTCCTCCTGCCCCGCACCCCCGGCCTGCACCGCCGCGGCTTCGCCACCGCCGTCGTCCGCTTCGCCGGCACCCGCCTCGGCGTCCTGAGCTGCCACCTGTCGCTCCAGAAGGACGAGCGCCACGAGCAGGCCCGCATGCTCCTGGACCGCCTGGCCGGCCTGGGCGCGGAGCACGCGATCGCCGGCGGCGACCTGAACGAACGCCCCGACGGTCCGGCCTTCCGCCTGCTGGCCGAGGGGCTGACCGACTGCCGGGCCGCCGCACCCTGGGGCGGCGGGCACACCTGGACCCCCGCCGACCCCTACCAGCGCATCGACGCGATCTTCGCGACCAAGGGCATCGAGGTCCTGGGCTGCGGCGTACCGCTCGGGCAGCCCGGGGTGACCGAGGCAGACCTGAGGGCGGCCACGGACCACCTTCCGGTCCTGGCCGCCCTCAGAATTCCCGCCGCACAGGGCCTGTCCTAGACGACCGCCCCGCGCCCCGGGTCGTCGTCCTCCTCGTCGTCCGTCCGCATCCGCATCACCAGCGTCGCGAACCCGCCGAGGAAGCCGCCGATGGCCAGCGTGGCGAGCCACCAGGTCATGTCCCAGCCGAGCACCACGGCCAGCAGGAGCAGCACCGGCCCGCCGAGCACCCCGAGCCAGGCGAACTTCGCGGTGGGATCGGCGGACGGCAGCGGGGGCGGCTCCGGCGGCACGAAGTGGCCCTCGTCGTCCTCGTCGAAGTCGTCCTCGGTGGGCTCGGGCGTCGAGTAGTCACGCGGGCCGACGCCGGGCGCGAAGGAGACGGAGCCGCCCAGTGGCTTGGCCGGCTTCTCCGCGGGCTCCTTGGCCTCCGGCCCGTCGGGCTCGGCGGGCTTCGCGGCCTCCCCGGCCGTGTCCACCCGGTCGTCGTTGGTCGCGGCCTCCAGCAGCGCCAGGTCCTCGACGGACTTGAACGGCTTGGCGCCCGGCGGGTCCGGCGGCTCCTCGCCGTACCCGGCGACGATCGCCGCCCAGGCGGCCTCCTCGTCGATCGGGACGCCCTTCTCGTCCGGCTCCCGGCCCTCGCGGTCGGAGTCGTGCTCAGCCACCTGCGGTCGTCCCTTCCTTGCCGAGACCGGGCTCCTTGACGAGGCCGGGTGCGAGCCGGTCGATGAACGCGAGGCTCTCCTCGTGGATCCGGTCCGCGTCATGGTCCAACGTGGCCACGTGGTAGCTCTGTTCCAGGATGACCTCTTTCACGTCGGTGGACGAGATGCGGCTGAGGATGCGGGCCGAGTCGGCGGGCGGCACCACATGGTCCTGGGGGCTGCGCAGCAGCAGCACCGGCTGCGTGACCTGCGGCAGCTCGCGGTCGGCGGCCTGGAAGAACTGCCGCAGGGAGTGCGCCGCGTGCAGCGGCACCCGGTCGTAGCCCAGCTCCCTGCTGTCCGGCTTGGCGATGTCGCTGGCGATGCCCTTCGTCGCCGGGACGAAGTGGCGGACCACGGGGAGGGCGTGCGCTGCCAGGCCGTGCACCTTGTTCGCCGGGTTGACGACCATCACGCCGCTGACGGCGTCGCCGTGCTTTCCGGCCAGCCGCAGGGCCAGGGCGCCGCCCATGGACAGACCGGCCACGAAGACCTTCTCGCGGCGCTCGCACAGCAGGCGCAGCTCGCGGTCGACCTCCGCGTACCAGTCCTGCCAGCCGGTGATCCGCAGGTCCTCCCAGCGCGTGCCGTGCCCGGGCAGCAGCGGCAGGGAGACGGTCAGGCCGTGCTCGGCGAGGTGCTCCGCCCAGGGGCGCAGCGACTGCGGTGATCCGGTGAAGCCGTGGCAGAGGAGGACGGCGACCTCCCCGCCCTCGTGGTGAAACGGCTCGGCTCCGGCAAGGACCGGCACCTTCGGCCTCCTGGTCGTGAGAAGGGACTGACACGATCACGGATAGTCACGGAACGTCATGGAAGGCGTCGCACGTCGTTCGCGGGACCTTCACCGTACGCGACCGCACTGACACCGACCAGGGCCGTCGGCGCCTTTGACAGCGCTCCGGGTTAAGGTCTGAACGACACATACAGGAGGCACTCGGTTGTTGTACGGCGCGATGAAGGTCACCGTCGGGGGTCCGCTGAAGCTCGCCTTCAGACCCTGGGTGGAGGGCCTGGAGAACGTACCCGCCGAGGGCCCGGCGATCCTGGCGAGCAATCACCTGTCGTTCTCCGACTCGTTCTTCCTGCCCGCCGTCCTCGACCGCAAGGTCACCTTCATCGCGAAGGCCGAGTACTTCACCACGCCCGGTGTGAAGGGCCGGCTGACGGCCGCCTTCTTCAAGGGCGTCGGCCAGCTGCCCGTGGACCGCTCCGGTGCGCGCGGCGCGGGTGAGGCCGCCATCAGGAGCGGCATCGAGGTGCTGGAGCGCGGCGAGCTGTTCGGGATCTACCCGGAGGGGACGCGCTCGCCCGACGGGCGGCTCTACCGCGGCAAGCCGGGCGGCCTCGCGCGGGTGGCGCTCGCGACCGGCGCGCCCGTCCTCCCGGTCGCCATGATCGACACGGAGAAGATCCAGCCGCCCGGGAAGATCATGCCGAAGCTGATGCGGCCCGGCATCCGGATCGGCAAGCCCCTGGACTTCAGCCGCTACCAGGGCATGGAGCACGACCGGTTCGTGCTGCGCGCGGTGACCGACGAGGTCATGTACGAGATCATGAAGCTCTCCGGCCAGGAGTACGTCGACATGTACGCGACGGCCATGAAGCGGCAGCTCGCGGAGGCGGCGAAGGCGGAGAAGGAAGCCGAGAAGGCGGCCAGGGCCGCGCTCGCCAAGGCGGAGAAGGAACAGGCCGAGAAGGAAAAGCAGTCGGAGCGGCGGCGGACCGAGCCCTAGACAGGGGCTGGGGCCAGGGGTGGGGGAGATGGCCAGGCGCGAGCGTGTCATGAGGATGTCGGTCGAGCAGCCGCTGTGGCGTGCGCTGACCGCCTATCGGGTGCTCACGATGCTGTACGCGGTCGGCCTGTTCGCCACCGCCCACGACGAGTTCGCCCGCCCCTGGGTCGCCGTCGCCTACTTCGCGGTGCTCGGGGTGTGGACGCTGGCCACCCTGCCCCGGGTCGCGAACGCCGCCGGCTGCACCAAGCGGTTCCTCACCGCCGACCTCACCATCGCCATCGCCGGCATCCTGCTCACGCCCGTCGCCGACGCGCACGAGCGGGTCCAGGCGGGCGGCCCGACCCTGCCGTCGATATGGACCGCCGGTTCCGTCCTGGCCTTCGCCATCAAGGGCGGCTGGCGCTGGGCGGCCCTCGCCTCCAGCCTGGTGGCCGCCGCCAACCTGGTCGAGCGCGGCAGCCCGGCCCGCGACACCGTCCACAACGTCATCCTGGTCTGCATCGCCTCCATCGCCATCGGCTATGTCGTCGAGGTCGCCCGCGCCTCCGAGCGCACCCTCGCCCGTGCCCTGGAGATCGAGGCCGCGACACGGGAGCGGGAGCGCCTCGCCCGGGACATCCACGACAGCGTCCTCCAGGTGCTGGCGATGGTGCAGCGGCGCGGCGCGGTGATCGGCGGCGAGGCGGCCGAGCTGGGCCGGATGGCGGGCGAGCAGGAGGTCGCGCTGCGCACCCTCGTCTCCGGCGGGCTGGTGCCCGTGTCGCGGGTCTCCGAGGACGCCGCCGAGGGCGCGGTCGTCCGGGCGGTCGAGGAAGGACCGGACGAGGAGGAACCGGCCGGCGGCCCCGTCGACCTGCGCGCCCTGCTCGCCCCGTACGCCGGGGCCCGGGTCAGCCTCGCCGAGCCGGGCGCGCCCGTGCGGCTGGCGCCGGTCGCCGCCCGGGAGGTGGCCGCCGCGGTCGGGGCCGCCCTGGACAATGTCCGCAAGCACGCCGGGGAGCAGGCGCGCGCCTGGATCCTGGTCGAGGACGAGCCGGACGAGGTGATCGTCACCGTCCGGGACGACGGGCCCGGCATCCCGGAGGGGCGGCTCGCCCAGGCCGAGGGCGAGGGGCGGCTCGGTGTCGCCCTGTCGATCCGCGGCCGACTGCGCGACCTCGGCGGCAGCGCGGAGCTGATCTCCGTGCCGGGTCAGGGCACGGAAGTCGAGCTGAAGGTACCGAAGGACGTGAAGGACCCACGGGGGAAGGCGGAGCGGCGATGACGGAGAGCGGCGGGGAGCGGCGGGACCCGATCAAGGTCATGGTGGTCGACGACCACCCCATGTGGCGCGACGCGGTCGCCCGGGACCTCGCCGAGTCCGGCTTCGAGGTGGTCGCCACCGCGGGCGACGGCGACCAGGCCGTGCGCCGCGCCAAGGCCGCCGCGCCCGACGTCCTCGTGCTCGACCTGAACCTGCCCGGCAAGCCCGGCGTCCAGGTGTGCAAGGACGTCGTCGCCGCGAACCCCGCGCTACGCGTCCTGGTGCTGTCCGCGAGCGGGGAGCACGCCGACGTCCTGGAGGCCGTGAAGTCCGGCGCGACGGGCTACCTGCTGAAGTCGGCCTCCACGGAGGAACTCCAGGACGCGGTCCGCCGCACGGCCGTCGGCGACCCCGTGTTCACGCCCGGCCTCGCCGGACTGGTCCTCGGCGAGTACCGCCGCCTCGCCTCCGAACCCGCCCCCGCCCAGGACACCGACGAACCGAAGGCGCCCCGGCTCACCGACCGCGAGACCGAGGTGCTGCGCCTGGTCGCCAAGGGCCTGAGCTACAAGCAGATCGCCGAACGCCTGGTCATCTCCCACCGCACGGTGCAGAACCACGTCCAGAACACCCTCGGCAAGCTCCAGTTGCACAACCGCGTCGAACTGGTCAGGTATGCGATAGAGCGCGGCCTCGACGACGAGTGAGGCGCACGTCACACTGACCCTTCGTCAGGCACCTGCGGCGAAGGGACTGTTCCATGCGCGTCGGAGTACTGACCGGAGGCGGCGACTGCCCCGGCCTCAACGCCGTCATCCGGGCCATCGTCCGCAAGGGCGTGCAGGAGTACGGCTACGACTTCACCGGCTTCCGGGACGGCTGGCGAGGACCCCTGGAGAACGACACCGTCCGGCTCGACATCCCCGCCGTGCGCGGCATCCTGCCCCGCGGGGGAACCATCCTCGGCTCCTCCCGGACCAACCCGCTGAAGGAACGGGACGGCATCCGCCGGATCAAGGAGAACCTCGCCGGGCTGGAGGTCGAGGCGCTCATCGCCATCGGCGGCGAGGACACCCTCGGCGTGGCCGCCCGCCTCTCCGACGAGCATGGCGTGCCCTGCGTGGGCGTCCCGAAGACCATAGACAACGACCTGTCCGCCACCGACTACACCTTCGGCTTCGACACCGCCGTCGGCATCGCCACCGAGGCCATCGACCGGCTGCACACCACCGCCGAGTCCCACATGCGCGTCCTGGTCGTCGAGGTGATGGGCCGCCACGCCGGCTGGATCGCCCTGCACTCGGGCCTCGCCGGCGGCGCCAACGTCATCCTCATCCCCGAGCAGCGCTTCGACGTGGAGCAGGTGTGCGCCTGGGTGACCTCCCGCTTCCGGGCGTCGTACGCGCCGATCGTCGTCGTCGCCGAGGGGGCGATGCCGAAGGACGGCGACATGGTCCTCAAGGACCAGTCTCTGGACTCCTTCGGGCACGTCCGGCTGTCCGGCGTGGGCGAGTGGCTGGCCAAGGAGATCGAGAAGCGCACGGGCAAGGAGGCCCGCACCACGGTCCTCGGCCATGTCCAGCGCGGCGGCACCCCCAGCGCCTTCGACCGCTGGCTCGCCACCCGCTTCGGCCTGCACGCCATCGACTGCGTCCGCGACCGCGACTTCGGCTCGATGGTCGCCCTGCGCGGCACCGACATCGTCCGCGTCCCCATCGCGGAGGCGACGGCCCGCCTGAAGACCGTGGACCCGAAGCTGTACGAGGAGGTCGGGGTGTTCTTCGGCTGACCACCGCACCTCCGGTGCCGGCCGGGGCCGCGCGGCCCCGACCGGCCCGGTGTCAGACCGAGGGCGCGCCCGTGCCGCGCAGCTGCCCCACCAGCTCCCGCACGACCCGCGCCCCGTTCAGCGTCAGCACCGACTCCGGGTGGAACTGCAACCCCGCGAAGCCGGGCCCGCGCAGGGCGTGCACCTCCCCGTTCGCGGCACGGGAGACCTCCACGCCGTGGGCCGTCAGCTCGGCCGCCGCCTCGTCGTCGCAGCGCGCCACGAAGCTGTTGTAGAAGCCGACGGTCTCCCGCCGCCCGAACAGCTCGATCTCCGTCTGCGCCCCCTGGTACGGCACTTCCTTCCGGACGATGTCCAGCCCCAGCTCGGCCGCGATCAGCTCGTGCCCGAGGCAGACGCCCAGCACGCCCCGCCGTTCGCCCCCGATCACCTCGGCGGTCAGGGCACGCAGGAACCGCATCTTCGGATCCGCCAGGTCGGACGGGTCCCCGGGCCCGGGCCCGAGCACCACCGGCCCCTCGTGCCCGAGCACCGCCTCCCGCAGCCCCGGCTCGTCGTACCGCCGCACGGTCACCTCCAGGCCGCCGGCGCGCAGCACGTGCGCGAGCATCGCCGTGAAGGTGTCCTCCCCGTCGACGACCAGGGCGTGCCCGGCGAGTTCCGCGGACCGCTCCTGCATCCGCAGCCAGAACGGGGCGAGGGAGGCCCGGCGCCCGTCCAGCGCGGCCCGGACCCGCGGGTCCTCCGCCAGCCCCGGCCGTGCGGCCTCCGCACGCGGCCGGGCCGGACGCACGCCCAGGGCCGCCAGCACACCGGCCGCCTTCGCGTGGGTCTCGGCCACCTCGCTCACCGGGTCCGAACCCCGCACCAGCGTGGCACCGACCGGAACCCGCAGGTGCCCGTCCGAGGCGATGTCGGCGGTGCGGATCAGGATGGGGGAGTCGAGGGTCTGCGCCCCGCCCGAGTCCCGGCCGAGCAAGGCCAGCGCACCGGCGTAGTACCCGCGTCCGCCGGCCTCGTGCCGCTCGATGACCCGGCAGGCGTTCTGCACCGGCGACCCGGTGACAGTCGCCGCGAACATGGTCTCCTTCAGCACCTCCCGCACGTCCAGCGAGGACTTGCCGCGCAGTTCGTACTCGGTGTGCGCCAGGTGCGCCATCTCCTTGAGCCGCGGGCCGATCACGACCCCGCCCATGTCGCCGACGGTGCACATCATCTTGAGCTCCTCGTCGACGACCATCGACAGCTCCTCGATCTCCTTGCCGTCGGCGAGGAAGTCCAGCAGGTGCTCTGGCGTCGGCCCCTCGGCGGGGTAGCGGTAGGTGCCGCTGATCGGGTTCATGACGACCGTGCCGCCGGACATCCGCACATGCACCTCGGGGCTGGCCCCGACCAGCGTCCGGTCCCCGGTGTGCACGACGAACGTCCAGTACGCGCCCCGCTCGCCCTCCAGCAGCCGCCGGAACAGCGCCAGGGCGTCGGCCCGCCCGAACCCGGGGATCTCGCCCTCGTACGTCCGGCGGATCACGAAGTTGGCGCCCTCGCCCCGGCCGATCTCCTCCTCCAGCACGCGCCCGACGATCCGCGCGTACTCCTCGTCGGGGACGTCGAAGCCACCGTCATTGACGCGGACCTCATGCGTCGGGAGCTGCTCCAGGGCCTCGGCGAGGGGGACGCCGTACGACTCCTGGGGCGTGAGCGCCAGCAGGGGCGTGCCGTCGTCGCGGATGTCGAAGCCGCGCTCGCGGATCTGCCGGAAGGGGACGAGCGCGAGGCTCTCCTCGGGGAGGTCGGCGAGCCGGTCGTACGCGGCGACCGGGCCGATCAGGACCTCGACCAGGTCATGGTCGTGGCCGGGTGTGCGGCGGCGGAGCAGGGCGAAGGGACGGGAGTCGTCCAGCAGCTGTGCCAGGTCCATGGTTCCTCTTCCGTCGAATCACGTCGATGTCGGTGAGGAACGACCCGGGAAACACCGAAGGCCGCCCCTCGGGCGGCCTTCGCGAAGTCTTCTGTACGCGCAGTCAGCGGGCCGCCGGATGAGCGGTCCACCACCAGGTCTGGATCGAGTGCGCGAACATGCGACGCACCCTACCCCATGTCCGAGGGGTGTACCCGGTGTCTCAATTGCTGGGCATGGGTCAGGACGCCCGACACGACCCCGTAATGTTGAGGTCGTGACCGTGAACGCTAAGACCAGCGCGAGTGCTGGCAACACCTGGCGAGACCTGCCCGCGGCGCAGCAGCCCGAGTACCCCGACCCCGAGGCTCTGCGCGCAGTCGTTGCGGACCTCGAGTCGTATCCGCCGCTCGTCTTCGCGGGCGAGTGCGACCAGCTGCGCGCCCGGATGGCGGCCGTCGCCAAGGGAGAGGCGTTCCTCCTCCAGGGCGGCGACTGCGCCGAGGCCTTCGACGCGGTGTCCGCGGACCACATCCGCAACAAGCTGAAGACGCTGCTCCAGATGGGCGCCGTGCTCACGTACGCCGCGTCCGTGCCGGTCGTGAAGGTCGGCCGCATCGCCGGCCAGTACTCCAAGCCGCGCTCCAAGCCGACCGAGACCCGCGACGGCGTGACGCTGCCGACGTACCGGGGCGACTCGGTCAACGGCTTCGACTTCACCGAAGAGGCCCGCGTCCCGGACCCCGAGCGCCTGAAGCGGATGTACCACGCCTCGGCCTCCACGCTGAACCTGGTGCGCGCCTTCACCACCGGCGGCTACGCCGACCTGCGCCAGGTCCACGCCTGGAACCAGGACTTCGTGAAGTCGTCCCCGTCGGGTCAGCGCTACGAGCAGCTGGCGCGCGAGATCGACAACGCGCTGAACTTCATGCACGCCTGCGGGGCCGACCCGGAGGAGTTCAAGACGGTCGAGTTCTACGCCTCGCACGAGGCGCTGCTGCTCGACTACGAGTCCGCCCTGACCAGGGTCGACTCGCGCACCGGGCAGCTGTACGACGTCTCCGCGCACATGGTGTGGATCGGCGAGCGCACCCGGCAGCTGGACCACGCGCACATCGAGTTCGCCTCGAAGATCCGCAACCCGATCGGAATCAAGCTGGGCCCGACGACCACGGCCGAGGACGCGCTGCAGTACATCGAGCGCCTCGACCCGGAGCGCGAGCCGGGCCGGCTGACGTTCATCGTCCGCATGGGCGCCGACAAGGTCCGCGACAAGCTCCCCGAGCTGGTCGAGAAGGTCACCGCCTCGGGCGCGACCGTGGCCTGGGTGACCGACCCGATGCACGGCAACACCTTCGAGGCGGCCTCCGGGCACAAGACCCGCCGCTTCGACGACGTGCTCGACGAGGTCAAGGGCTTCTTCGAGGTCCACAAGGAGCTCGGCACGCACCCGGGCGGCATCCACGTGGAGCTGACCGGTGACGACGTCACCGAGTGCGTGGGCGGCGGCGACGAGATCTTCGTCGACGATCTGCACCAGCGCTACGAGACGGCCTGCGACCCGCGGCTCAACCGCAGCCAGTCGCTCGACCTGGCGTTCCTCGTGGCGGAGATGTACAGGGACCAGTAACGGGTCCGCCCGTTACCGGGCATCGACTGGGGCGCGGATCACATACGATCCGCGCCCCTCTCGACTTTTGCGGCTCGCACCCGACGGGTAAGGTTAGGTTAGCCTCACCGATCAACGGGGATGGCGTCACAGAGCAAGTCCCTCGGGAGGTGAACCGCGTGTACGTCTGCAGTTGCTTCGGGATCACCGAACAGCAGGTCAAGCAGCACGCGGACAGCGGTGCCTGCACCCCCCGCCAGATAGCCTCCGCCTGCAAGGCGGGCACGGACTGCGGGTCCTGTGTGCGCCGTATCCAGGCGATTCTGGGCAGGGGTGCCTGCCCTCGCCGTGAACTGGCCGACCGGGGCCAGCCGGTGCTCGCGGAGCTGGAGGACGCGGCCTGAGCGCAGGCCTCAGCTCGGCTGCTCGATCTGCTGCGCGATGTACAGCGCCTCGCCGAGCTTGTCGATCAGCTCCAGCTGCGTGTCCAGGTAGTCGATGTGGTGCTCCTCGTCCTCGAGGATCGACTCGAAGAGGTTCGCCGACGTGATGTCGCCCTTGCTGCGCATCACCTCGATGCCGCGCTTGAGGCGGTCGATCGCCTCGACCTCGATCTGACGGTCGGCCTGGAACATCTCGGTGACCGTCTGGCCGACCCGGACGTGGAAGAGCCGCTGGTAGTTGGGCAGACCGTCCAGCATGAGGATGCGCTCGGTGATCTTGTCCGCGTGCTTCATCTCGTCGATGGACTCTTCACGCGTGTACTTGGCGAGCTTGGTCCAGCCTTTGTTGTCCTGGATCCGGTAGTGCAGCCAGTACTGGTTGATCGCCGTCAGCTCGCCGGTCAGCTGCTCGTTGAGGAATTCGAGGACCTCGGGGTCGCCCTGCATCGCAGAGGCTCCTTCCACGGGGGGAACTGGCAGGTTGCGCCGCATGATTCCACCGGCGACGAAGATCGTCCAGTAAGTCTTCACTTACTAAGTAAGGGCATGCTTAGTTCTATTTGCCCCGTTTTGAAGTGACCCGGGTCAGGGGCATCACCCGGGGTCTGTCAGGATGGAGTCATGGGTCAGCCGCTGGAGCACGAATCGGAAGAAGGGCGCGATTCAGCAGGAGCAGCAGGAGCGACGCAGCCCGGCCTGCCGCCGGGGCAGCGGGTGCAGCGCGGCTGGCCGGTCACGCACTACGGGCCCGTCCCCAAGTTCCGGCCCGAGCGCTGGGAGTTCCGGGTCTTCGGCGCCACCGCCGACGGCGGCAAGCACTGCTGGTCCCACGAGGAGTTCACGGCCCTGCCGCACACCACCGTCGTGGCCGATCTGCACTGCGTCACGAAGTTCAGCATGCTGGGCGCCGAGTGGGGCGGCATCCCCGCCCGCACGATCCTCGACATCGCCCCGCCCGCGGACGACGTCACCCATGTGATGGTGTGGGCCGAGTACGGATTCAGCTCCAACCTGCGCCTGTCCGACTTCGCCGACGAGCGCGTCCTGTTCGCCACCCACAAGGACGGCGAGCTGCTCACCGCCGAGCACGGCTTCCCGCTGCGCCTGATCGTGCCCCACCTGTACGCCTGGAAGGGCCCCAAGTGGGTGCGCGGCGTGGAGTACATGACCGCCGACCGGCGGGGCTTCTGGGAGGAGCGCGGCTACCACAACATCGGCGACCCCTGGCAGGAGCAGCGCTACTCGTACCAGGAGGAGCCGGGGGACGGCCCCGACCTCTGAGGAGGTCAGCCGTCGCGCAGCTTCTTCAGCCGCTCCACGTCCGCCGCGTGCCCCTCCTTGCCGCCCGGCGTCTCGATGATCAGCGGTACGCCCTCGGTCGCGGGGTGCGTCATCAGCGCCCGGAACGGGTCCTCGCCGATGTGACCGACGCCGATGTTCTCGTGCCGGTCCTTGTGGGCGCCCACCACGTCCTTGGAGTCGTTGGCGTGGATCAGCTTCAGGCGGCCCTCGCCGACCGTGTCCACCAGCAGGTCCAGCGTCTGGTGCATGCCGCTCGGGCCGGTCAGGTCGTGCCCGGCGGCGAAGATGTGGCAGGTGTCCAGGCACACGCCGAGCATCGGGTGGGCGTCCAGCGCCTCGAAGTACGGGCCGAAGTCCCATGTCCGTGAGCACAGGGAGGCGCCCTGGCCGGCGGTCGACTCCAGCAGCAGGTACGGGTCGTCGTCGTGGGTCAGCTCGTCGAGCAGCGGCAGCAGGTGCTCCCGGACCTGCTTCAACGCCACGGACCGCTCCCGGCCGCCGGTCGCACTGCCCGTGTGCACGACCACGCCCAGCGCCCCGATGTCCCGCCCGCGCCGCAGCGAGTGCCGCAGCGACTCCACCGACCGCTCCACGGTGGCCTCGGTGTGCGAGCCGAAGTTGATCAAGTAGGGGGCGTGCACGTACGCGGGGATCGACTCGGCCGCGCACGCGGCGCGGAACGCCTCGTCCTGCTTCGGGTTCCCGGCCGGTGTGGCCCAGCCGCGCGGGTTGGCGACGAAGACCTGCACGGTCTCCGCCTTCAGGTCACGGGCGTACGACAGGCCGACGGAGTGGAGCCCGCCGGCCACGGGGACGTGGCCGCCCACGGGGTTGCGGGAGGGGCCGGACAGCTGATCGTTCACCCGTTCAGGGTGTCATGCGCCCGACCGTGCTCCGGCCAGGGGCTCCGCGTCCGGCCATGATCCGTGCGGGAGCGACTCGCCCGACGTCACCTGATCCTGATCGTGATCGTGGAGCCCTTGGGCGCCGTCTCGCCGCCCTTGACCGACTGGTCCTCGACGGTGTCGCCGAACAGGCCGAGCAGACCGCGGTCCTCGTCGACCTGGAACCCGGCGCCCTCCAGCGCCTGCCGGGCGTCGTCGACGCTGTCGCCGACCACGTCCGGGACCTCGACCATCTCGGGGCCCTTGGACAGCGTCAGCGTGACCGTGTCGCCCTCGGCGGCCTGTCCGCCGGGGGTCGGGCTCTGCTTGGCGACCTGGCCCTTGTCGAACTCGGAGGAGGTGACCCGCTCGGTGGCGATCTTCACCTTGAGGCCGGCGTCCTGCAGCTCGGCCCGGGCGTCGGCCAGGTCGTCACCGGTGACGTCGGGGATGTCGACGGGGCTGCCCTTGCTGACCACCAGCGCCACGGCCGTGCCCGCGCGCACCTGCGTGCCGTCCGCGGGCCGCGCGGAGATCACCGAGCCGCGCGGGACGTCCTCGCTGAACTCACGGGTGACCATGCCCGGCTCCAGCCCGTCCTGCTTGAGCTGGGCCCGGGCCTTGTCCAGCGTCCGGCCCTCCAGGGCGGGCACCCGCACGGTCTCGGGGCCGTCGGAGAGGGTGATGCTCACCGCGTCGTTGCCGCGGATGCGCGTACCGGCCTTCGGGTCGCTGCTGATGACCTGGCCGCGCTCCACGGTGTCGCTGTAGGCGTGCTTCACCGTGCCGAGCTCCAGGCCCGCGTCCCGCAGCCGGTCCTCGGCCTGGGCCTGGGTCTTCGACAGCAGCGGGGGGACCTCGGTGAACTGGCCCGAGTTGATGTACCAGACGCCCGCGCCGAGACCGAGCACGAGCAGGACGGCGACGACGATCGCCATCGGGCCGCGCCGGGGACCCGAGCGGCGCCGGGACGGCGGGGGCGGCGGGGACTGGAAGCGGCTGGTGCGGTGGAGCACCGCCTCGCCGGCCTCGTCGTCCTCGTTCACCGGCAGCGGGCGGGGTGTCGTGAGCGCGCGCGGGATCACGCTCGTCCGGTCGTCGGCGTTGTCGTGCTCCGCGGTGAGCGCCTGGGGCGGGACCACGTCCAGCTGGTCCGCGCTCAGCCGGCTGCGCCCGTCGCGGACCTGCGCGAGCAGCGCCACCGCGTCGTGCGGGCGGATCTCCGGGGTGCGGGCGGTCGCCGAGGCGACCATCTCGTCCAGCTCGTACGCGAGACCCGGCACGGCGGCCGAGGGCGGCGGGACGTCCTCGTGCAGGTGCTTGTAGAGGATGACGGCGGGGGAGTCCCCGTCGTGCGGCTTGTCGCCGGTGAGCATCTCGTAGAGCATCACCCCGCACGCGTACACGTCGACGCGGGGGTCGGCGGTGCCGTTCTCTATCTGCTCGGGGGCGAGGTACGAGACCGTGCCGAGGACCGTGCCGGTGGTGTTCGTCACCGTGTCCACGGCCCGGACGAGGCCGAAGTCGGCGACCTTGACCCGGCCGTCGTCCCCTATCAGGACGTTCTCGGGTTTCATGTCCCGGTGCACGAACCCGGCGCGGTGGGCGGCGCCCAGGGCGGCCAGCACCGGCTCCAGGATGTCCAGGGCGGCCCGCGGCTGCAGGGCCCCGCGCTCGCGCAGCACGTCCCGCAGGGTGCAGCCCGCCACGTACTCCATGGCGAGGTAGACGTAGGAGCCGTCGGTGCCCTGGTCGAAGACCTGCACCACGTTCGGGTGGGCCAGCCGGGCGACCGACTTCGCCTCGCGGATGAACCGCTCGACGAACGAGCCGTCGACCGCGAGCGAGGGGTGCATCACCTTGAGCGCGAGGACCCGGTCGAGGCGGGTGTCCACGGCCCGGTAGACCGTGGCCATCCCGCCGACCGCGATCCGCGCGTCGATGCGGTACCGGCCGTCGAGCAGCTGCCCGACCAAGGGGTCCTGAAGGGTCGTGTCCACGCAGGCGAGTGTACGAGCCACCACTGTCACCCCGCGCAGCACGCCGAAGATCGCACCGGTACTGCAGCCGACCTGTGACGTGCCCGGCGCACCCTCACCCGAAGGCGGGCCGCTCCGGGTCCAGCGCCGCCCTGCCCTCCGCGGGCGACGACGCCTCCGCGAAGTGCCGCCGCGGGATCCGCCCCGCCCGGTACGCCAGCCGCCCGGCCTCCACCGCGTGCCGCATGGCGTCGGCCATCAACACCGGCTCCTGGGCCCGCGTCACCGCCGAGGCGAGCATCACACCGGCGCACCCCAGCTCCATCGCCAGCGCCGCGTCCGACGCCGTCCCGGCGCCCGCGTCCAGGATCACCGGCACGCGCGCGTGCTCGACGATCAGCTGGAAGTTGTGCGGGTTGCGGATGCCGAGCCCGGAGCCGATGGGCGAGCCGAGCGGCATGATCGCCGCGCAGCCCACGTCCTCGAGCTTGCGGGCCAGCACGGGGTCGTCGTTGGTGTACGGCAGCACCGTGAAGCCGTCGTCGACGAGCGTCTCGGCCGCCTCCAGCAGCTCGATCGGGTCCGGCAGCAGCGTGCGCTCGTCGGCGATGACCTCCAGCTTGATCAGGTCGGTGCCGAGGGCCTCGCGCGCGAGCCGGGCCGTGAGGACGGCCTCCCCGGCGGTGAAGCAGCCCGCCGTGTTGGGCAGCACGCTGATGCCGAGCTTCTCCAGGACGGACAGCACCGAGCCGTGCACCGAGGGGTTCACGCGGCGCATGGCGACGGTCGTCAGCTCCGTCCCGGAGGCGACCAGCGACCGCTCCAGCACGTCGAGGCTGGGCGCCCCGCCCGTGCCCATGATCAGGCGGGACGTGAAGGACGTACCCCCGAGGACGAACGGATCGTCGGCCATGGTCAGCCTCCTTGGACGGCGGTGAGGACTTCCACGCGGTCCCCCTCGGAGAGGGGCGTGGACGGCCACTGCGTGCGCGGGACGACGGTTTCGTTGAGGGCGGCGGCCACTCCCGAGGGCGAGGTGGTCAGCGACTTCACGACGGTGTCGAGAGCCGTGCCGGGCCGGACGTCCCGGGGCTCCCCGTTGACGGAGATGTTCATGCGGGCTGCTCCGTGAGTGCGGTGGCGGTACTGAAGCGCTTCGGTGTGAAGGGGCGGGCCTCCTCGGGGAGGTCGCCCGTCGCCAGGGCGTGCGCCAGGGCGTCGCCGGTGACCGGCGTGAGCAGGACGCCGTTGCGGTAGTGCCCGGTGGCCAGCAGCAGTCCGTCGAGGCCGGTCGGGCCGAGCAGCGGCGCGTTGTCGGGCGAGCCGGGGCGCAGTCCGGCGCGGGTCTCGGTGAGCGGCAGTTCGGTGATGCCGGGGACCAGCTCGTGCGCGTCGCGCAGCAGCTCGTAGACGCCGCCCGCGGTGACGGTGGTGTCCCAGCCCAGCTCCTCGCTGGTCGCCCCGATCACCAGCTCGCCGCTCTCGCGCGGCACCAGGTAGACGTGGCTGCCGCGCACGACCGCGCGCACGGTCCGGCTGAGGAACGGTCCGTGCCGTCCCGGCATGGTCAGCCGGACGACCTGCCCCTTCACCGGCCGCACGGGCGGCAGCACGTCCTCCGGGACGCCCGCGAGCCGCCCGCTCAGGCTGCCCCCGGCCAGCACGACCTGCCCGGCGCCCAGCTCGGTCCCGTCGGCGGTGACGACACCGGTGGCCCGGTCCCCCACGACGGTCAGCCGCTCCGCCCACGCGTGGTGGAAGACCACGCCCGCCCGCTCGCACGCGGCCAGCAGCGCCCCGGCCAGGCGCCGCGGGTCGATCTGGTGGTCGCCGTCGACCCGCAGCCCGCCGCGCACGCCCGGCGCGAGCATCGGCTCCAGACGGCGGCACTCTCGCCCCGACAGCCACTGCGACTCCAGGCCCGACTGCTGCTGCAGGGCGTGCAGTTCGCGCAGGTGGGCCCGGTCGTCGGCGTCCAGCGCCACGGCGAGCGTGCCGCACCGCCGGTAGCCGAGGTCGTGGCCGGTCAGCTCGGTGAGCTCGGCCGCGAAGTCCGGGTAGCGGCGGGCGGAGGCGAGGTTCAGGCCGAGCAGGGTCTGTTCGCCGTAGTGCAGCTCCGTGACGGCGGCCAGCATCCCGGCCGCCACCTGAGCGGCGCCGCCACCCGGCTCGGGGTCCGCCACGGCCGTGGCGAACCCGCGTTGCGCGGCCCGCCACGCGGTGACCAGGCCGATGATCCCGCCCCCGATGACGAGGACGTCTGACGTGCGCGTACGCGACATGGGCGTCCAGCCCCTCCCTTCGCCGGCATGACCCGGATCAGGTTCGTACGGTCGGAGGCCGCCAGCCTCCCTCTCAGCCCGGTGCGTCCGGGCTCCCGCGAGTGCCTTACGTTGGCCACCCACCCTAGCCCGATGCCACATGCCGCAGTAAGGGAGCCACCGCCATGGCCCGGTCCCTCGACGGACTCGTCCTCGCCCCCGTCGCCGACCAGGCACCCGGCCAGGTGGGGACCCGCACCCGGTTCACGTACCACGAGAAGGACGGCGAGGTCTGGGCCGAGTACGCGGGCGGCGACGTCGTACGCGGGCATCTCGTGGGTACCCGGGAGGGCGACAGACTGGACTTCCGGTACGTACAGCTCAAGGGGGATGGGACCACCTCCTCCGGGCACTGCGTGTCGACGGTCGTGGAACTGCCCGACGGGCGGGTGCGGCTGGAGGAGAGCTGGGAGTGGGAGTCCCAGGCGGGCAGCGGAACCAGCGTTGTGGAGCAGGTCACGGCGGATGAGCACTGACTGACGAAATGTCAGTTGTCTATGGTGATCAGGTGAGCGAGCAGACGCAGGAACCAGGTTCGTCCGCGCCGCGGCGCGTGGTCGTGGCGGGCGCGGGCATGGCCGGTGTGCAGACCGCCGTCGCCCTGCGCGAGCAGGGCTTCACCGGCACCGTGCTCCTGATCGGCGCCGAACCCCACCAGCCGTACGACCGGCCCCCTTTGTCCAAGGCCGTCCTGCTCGGCAAAGCGGAGGGCTCCGCCTTCGACGTCGACTTCGAGGCCCTCGGCATCGAGCTGCGCCTCGGCTGCGAGGTGCTCGGCCTGCGCCCCGGAGACCACGAGCTCGCCACCGAGAACGGGGCCGTGCCGTACGACGTCCTGGTCGTCGCGACCGGCGCCGAACCCGTCCGGCTGCCCGGCGCGGAGGGCGTGCCCGGTGTGCATCTGCTGCGCACCCTGGACGACGCCGAGCGGCTGCGTCCGGTGCTGGCCCGCCAGCACGACATCGTGGTCGTCGGCGCGGGCTGGATCGGCGCGGAGTTCGCCACGGCCGCGCGCGAGGCGGGCTGCGCGGTGACCGTCGTGGAGGCCGCCGAACGGCCGCTGGCCGGGGCGCTGCCCGCCGAGGTCGCCGCCCCGATGGCCCGCTGGTACGAGGACGCGGGCGCCGTGCTGCGCACCCACGCGCGCGTGGCGCGCGTCGAGCCCGGCGCGGTGCTCCTCGACGACGGCTCCCGGCTGCCCGCGGACGCGGTCGTCGTCGGCATCGGCGCCCGCCCGGCGACGGCGTGGCTGGCCGGCTCCGGGGTCGAGCTCGGCGCCCACGGCGAGATCGTGGCCGACGAGCACCTGCGCACCTCCGCGCCGGACGTCTACGCGGTCGGCGACTGCGCCTCCTTCCCCTCGGGCCGGTACGGCGAGCGCCTGCTCGTGCACCACTGGGACAACGCCCTCCAGGGCCCGCGCACGGTCGCGTCGAACATCATCGGCCGGGCCACCGGCGAGACCCCGGCGGTCTACGACCCGGTGCCGTACTTCTGGTCCGAGCAGTTCGGACGGTTCGTGCAGTACGCCGGGCACCACGCGGCCGCCGACACCGCGCTGTGGCGGGGTGACCCGTCCGGTCCCGCCTGGACGGTCTGCTGGCTGCGCGGGGACCGGCTGGTGGCGCTGCTGGCGGTGGGCCGCCCCCGGGACCTGGCGCAGGGCCGCCGCCTGATCGAGGCGGGCGCGCCGATGGATCCGGTGCTGCTCCAGGACCCGGCGAGGCCCCTGAAAGCGGCCACGGCGTAGGGCCCGGGCGCCCGGTCCCGCCCCGGCGCGTCCGCCCAGGTGGACCGGGCCGACTTCCGACTGTCAGTGGTGGATGGCAGGCTGGTTTCCGTGACCGAGATTGACGCAAAGATCGATGCTCTCGTCCCCGCCTGGCTCACCCTCCCCGACATCGCCGAACAGCTCGGCGTCGAGGTGACGCGTGTGCGGCAGCTGGTCAAGGAGGGCCAGCTCATCGCCGTACGCCGTGGTGAGAACCGCGCGCTGCACGTCCCCGCCGCCTTCATCGACGGGGACAAGGTCGTCAAGGGCCTGTCCGGCACCCTGACGCTCCTGCGGGACGACGGCTTCACGGTCGAAGAGATGCTGGAGTGGCTGTTCACCCCCGACCCGTCCCTGCCCGGCACGCCGGCGCAGGCGCTGAGCGAGAACCGCGGCACGGAGGTGAAGCGCCGCGCCCAGGCACTCGCGGTCTGACCCGACCTCGACCGAACAACCGTCCGGCGCCGCGCGAGCGGGGCCGGCCCGAACAACCCGCCCGGTGTGGGCCGTGGCCCGTGGGGGTCACGGCCCGGGGGCCGGGCGTGCCCGTGCGAGGCCGTGAGCGCCCCCGGCGGCCCGGGAAGGGGCGTAGGGTGCCCGAGGTGTCGCGGCGGGACAGGGGCGCTCCCGCAGCCGTAGGGGCGCTCCCGCAGCCGTACGGCACCGACGCACCCGCGGGCCCGCCCGCGCCACCGACACCCAGGGGGGACACGCATGTCCGGCACCGCCACCACCGCACGGGCCCAGCTCGCCGACGCCCGGGTCTACCTGTGCACCGACGCCCGCACGCGGCAGGGCGACCTCGTGGAGTTCCTCGACGCCGTGCTGGCCGGCGGGGTCGACATCGTGCAGCTGCGGGACAAGGGCATGGAGGCCGCCGAGGAGCTGGAGCACCTGGCCGTCTTCGCCGAGGCCTGCGCCCGGCACGGCAAGCTCCTCGCGGTCAACGACCGGGCGGACGTCGCCCACGCCGCCGGTTCCGACGTGCTCCATCTCGGCCAGGGCGACCTCCCGGTCCCCGCGGCCCGGGCGATCCTCGGCGACGACGTCCTGATCGGCCGCTCCACCCACGCCGAGTCCGAGGCCGCCGCGGCCGCCGTCCAGGACGGCGTGGACTACTTCTGTACCGGCCCGTGCTGGCCGACCCCCACCAAGCCCGGCCGCCACGCCCCCGGCCTGGACCTCGTCCGGTCCACCGCGGCCCTCGGCACCGACCGGCCCTGGTTCGCCATCGGCGGCATCGACCTCGGCAACCTCGACCAGGTCCTGGAAGCCGGGGCCCGGCGCGTGGTCGTCGTCCGGGCGATCACCGAGGCCGACGACCCGGGTGCGGCGGCGTCCGAATTCGCGAAGCGGCTGCGCGAGAAGGAGTGACGCCGGGCTGTCCAAGGAGTGGACAGCAAGTAGACAAATAGGTCAAATATCCGCGTTCGGTTGGGAGAGCGACCGCCCCTGGCTAACCTGCCGGTATGGCCCTCGGCACCGCATCCATCAGATCGGACCACGCGCGCACCGTCCGCGACATGCTCGCGACCGGCAAGACGACGTACTCGTTCGAGTTCTACGCCCCCAAGACACCGAAGGGCGAGCGGAACCTGTGGAACGCGCTGCGCCGGGTCGAGGCGGTGGCACCCGACTTCGTCTCCGTGACCTACGGCGCCGGCGGCTCCACCCGCGCGGGCACGGTCAAGGCGACCGAGGCGATCGCCTCCGACACCACCCTCACGCCGATCGCCCACCTCACCGCGGTCGACCACTCGGTGGCCGACCTGCGCAACATCATCGGGCAGTACGCCGACGCCGGGATCCGCAACATGCTCGCCCTGCGCGGCGACCCGCCCGGCGACCCGATGGGCGAGTGGGTGCCCCACCCCCGGGGTCTGGCCTACGCCGCCGAGCTCGTCGAGCTGATCAAGGCGTCCGGCGACTTCTGTGTGGGCGTCGCCGCCTTCCCGGCGATGCACCCGCGCTCCACCGACTGGGACACCGACGTCCGCCACTTCGTCGACAAGTGCCGCGCGGGCGCGGACTACGCCATCACGCAGATGTTCTTCCACCCGGAGGACTACCTCCGGCTGCGCGACCGCGTCTCGGCCGCCGGCTGCGACACCCCGATCATTCCCGAGGTCATGCCGATCGCGAGCGTGAAGACGTTGGAGCGGATCGGGTCCCTCACCAACGCGTCGTTCCCGGCCGCCCTGAAAGAGCGGATCCTCACAGCAAAAGACGATCCGGCCGCTGTACGCTCCATTGGGATCGAATTCGCCACGGAGTTCTGTGCGCGGCTGCTCGCCGAGGGTGTGCCCGGCTTGCACTTCATCACGCTCAACAACTCCACCGCGACACTGGAAATCTACGAGAACCTGGGCCTGCACCACCCGGCGCAGGCCTAGACCGTTCGCACCGGTATACGACACACTGCGTAGCGGCCACTGGGAGAGGGGCGTACATGGGCTGGGCGGTCCTCTACATCGCGTTCGGCGTCGTCGCGCTGTGGCTGCTGGGCGAGGTGCTGCTGCAGTACAAGGCGCGGCTGCGCTGGCGACTGCTGGCCTTCGTCGGCTTCCTCGGTGTCGTGGTCGGTGTCCTGATCCCGTCGGTCGTCGTGATCGGACTCGGCGCGGCCGCCTTCGCGGTAGGCCAGACCTACGTCACCCTGTCCTTCCGCAGCGGCTTCGCGTCCGGCTGGGCCATGAACGCGCCGATGCTGGGCGGCAGCAAGCGCCGCCGCGGTGAACGCGGCCGCCAGGAGCCGACCCTGGAGGTCTCCGGCCTGGAGGCGGCCGACGGCGGCTACGGCGACGAGGACGCCGACCACCGCCGCGACAGCGTCGCCTACGGCCACGACGACTACGACCGCGACGACGACTACGACCGCGACGACGTCTTCACGCCGTCGCGGCCGGCCCGGGCGGCGGACGCCGAGACCACCGCCGTCTACGAGCCGCAGCCCGTGCCCGACGAGACCGGCTCCTACGGCGTCTACGGCGACACCGGATACCAGGCCCAGTCCCACGACCAGTACGCCGCCCAGGCCGGCGACGCGTCCTACGCCTACGACTACTCGGGCTACGGCCAGCAGCAGGGCTACGACGCCACCGGCCAGCAGCAGTACGCCGCCTACTCGGACCCGTACATCGGCTCGTCCACCTACGGCCCGGGCGGGTACGACACCACCGGCTACGGCGACCAGCAGTACTACGGCCAGCAGCAGGGATACGGGCAGGACCAGTACGCCGGCACCTACGGCGGCGAGACGCCGCCCGGCGGCGTCTGGGTCCCGCAGCAGCGCAACACCGACGAGTACGGGCAGGAACTGCCGCCGGAGCAGCCGTACCCGTACCAGGGCGGCGGGCAGCAGCAGACGCACGGGAACGGCTTCGACGAGCAGTACCGTTTCTGAAGCCTGAGTTCCGATTCCGAGGCCAAGGCTCCGAGGCGGGGCCGGTCACTGCGAGCCCCGGAAGTCCGGTCCCTCCACGATCAGTCCCGCGACGAGCGCGCCCGACATGCCCGCGTGCGGCAGTCCGCCGCCGGGGTGAGCCCAGCCGCCGACCGCGAACAGTCCTGGCAGACGGGTGCTGTTGGACGGGTGCAGCAGACGCCCCCCGGCCGCCGCCAGCGCCGGTACGGGCACCGAACCGTCCTCCGCGCCCGTCGCCTCCGCGATGTCGGCCGGGGTACGCACCTCGTGCCAGAGGAGGCGGTCGCGCAGGTCGGGCACGGCCCGTTCGGCGACCGAGATCATGTGTGCGGCGAGGTCCTCGCAGGACCGGTCGGGCCGGGCGGGAACCACCGTCGTGAGGGTGACCGCCTCGTGCTCCTCCGGGGCCGACCGCGGGTCGCCGGGCCGCAGCACCGTCACGGTCGGATCCGCGTGCCGCGCCGCCGCGCCGAACAGGGCGTCCAACTCCGCCTCCCGGTCCTGGGTGTGGACCACCGTGCGATGGGCGGTGCCCTCGGGGCGGGCGCCGCGCAGGGCGAGCAGGACCGTCAGCCGTCCGGCCGCCGCCCGCTGAGCGGGCACCTCGCCGTCGCCGCGCACCGCATGGCCCGCCGTGAGCCGGTCCAGCACGCCGGGTGCCACTCCGGCCACCACGAAGTCGGCCTCCGCGACCGTCCCGTCCGCGAACTCCACCCCTGAGGCCCGGCCGTCCTTCTCCAGCACGCCGGTGACCTCGGCGCCGAAACGGAACTCGACCTTCCGGGCCAGGCATCGCTCGTACACCGCGCGCGCCAGCTCCCGCATGCCCCCGCGCACGTACCAGGTGCCGAAGGCGTGCTCCATGTACGGAAGGACCGCCGCGCTCGCCGGGGTGACCCGGGGATCCAGGCCCTGCGCCAGGGCGTAGTTCTCAAGGAGGGCGGCGAGCCGGGGGTCGCGCAGCTCCCAGGCGCCGACCTCGGCGAGTATGCCCGCCCGGCGGGTGCGCAGCAGTCGCTTGTGGGGCACCGCCGGGTAGGGCTCGCGGTCCGCCAGCACCTGCCAGTTCGGCCACAGCGGCTCCTCCAGGAGGGGCCGGCGGGTCCGGTCCCAGGCCTCGCGGGCCCGGACCAGGAAGTCGCCCCAGCGCTTTCCCGCGCCCGAGCCGAGGGCCTCGTCCAGCGCGGCGACGACGCCCGCGCGCGAGGCGTTCGGCAGGGACACCGCCGTGCCGTCCGCGAACACGTGCCGGGACGACGGGTCGACCTGGACCAGCTCGACACACGCCTCCAGCGGCTCCTTGCCGGTCTTGACGAACAGGTCGCGGTAGACGGCGGGCAGCGGGAGCAGGGCGGGGCCCGTGTCGAAGGAGAACCCGTCGCGCTCGAAGCGGCGCAGCGCCCCGCCGTACGTGTCCGTCCGCTCGTACACCGCCACCCGGTGGCCCGCGACGGCCAGCCGGGCGGCGGCCGACAGCGCGCCCATCCCGGCGCCGATCACCGCAATCCGTGCCATGCCAGGGACTTTATCCGCCCCCACCGACAGTCCCCACCGACAGTCCCCACCGACAGTCCCCACCGACAGTCCCCATCGACAGCCTCGCCGGCCACCTCCCGAGTACGGGCGCGGAGGTGATCGTGACCAGTCGCCCGAGGAGCGCTCTGGGGCCGGGTGCGCAGCACTGAGTATCCGTACCTAGTGAGGGAGTTGAGTACGCGCGCGGATGGGGAGCGACCTGCGAAAACGAGAGAGTGGAGTCACGGAGAGGGGCACGGCTCCGGCACCGGCGACACGGGGCGCCGGAACGGGGCTGGCCCACGATCCGCTCCTTCCGCCGACGCTGTCGGCGGGAGCGAGGCACGGGGGAGAACCGGGGGACGACCGCAACGGGGGTCCTGCGGGGGGACGTACGGGGGAGCAGGAAAACGGGGGAGCAGGAAAACGGGGGAGCAGGGAAGGCGCCGGTTCGAGGTGGCCCGCGGGGGACGCGGCCACAGCGGACCGGCGCTTTCACGTCCGCACCGGCCGCGCCGTCAACGGCAGCCGCTCACCCGCCCCTGGAGCAGCCGGGACAGCGCCGCGTGGACGTCGTCCAGGGAGCGTTCCGGCTGGAAGGACTTCCAGTCGAGCGCGGCCACCAGGACCATGCCGACCAGAGCCGCCGCCGTCAGCGGCACGTCGATCTCCTCGCTGAACTCGCCGTTGTCGACACCCTCGCGCAGGACGCCCTCGACGACCGCGACGGCCTCCTGCCGCACCACCATCAGCGTCGACTGCCAGGCCCGGTTGGTGCGCCACAGCTCGGCCACGTAGAGCTGGGTGAAGGCCGGGTAGCGGTCGATGAAGACCAGGCCCGCGCGGATCATCGCGTCGAGGGCGTCGACCTTGCCGCCGCCGTCCCGGGCGGTCCGCTCGGCCGCCTCCCTGAGGGAGGCGGTGAGGAGCCCCACCCCGTGGCGCAGCAGTTCCTCGAAGAGGACGGACTTGCTCGCGAAGTTGTAGTAGACGGTGCCCTTAGCGACCCCGGCACGCTCGGCGATCTCGTCCACGGTCGTGGCGGAGAACCCCTGCTCGGCGATGAGCGTGACGGCCGCTTCGTAGAGCTTCTGCCGGGTGGCCTCGCGGCGCGTGCTGCCGCCCGACGCGGCACTGCTGCTTTCCATGGCCCTGATTGTCACAGGAACCTTTCCCGGAGACGTGACCGAAGGGCTCACAGGCTCAGCTCCGGGTGCAGCCGGTCCAGCGTCCACATCTGGCGCCGGCGGGCCGCCACGGCGGTCAGCGCGAGGGCACCGGCGGTGAACGCCGCCAGCACCACGCACGCGTGCCACACCGGTTCGAGACCGCCGCCCGTGATGAGCCTGCGCAGGGCCTCCACGACGTAACTCATCGGCAGGAAGGGGTGCAGCGCGTTGAAGAAGCCGGGACTGGTCTGCACGGGGTACGTGCCGCCCGCCGAGGTCAGCTGGAGCATCAGCAGGGCGAGGACGAGGATCCGGCCCGCCGCCCCGAAGCGCGCGTTCAGCCACTGCACGATCGCCGCGAAGCACGCCGTCACCAGGAACAGGAAGCCGACCGTCCCGGCCGCCCGGGCCATCTCCAGGCCGATCGCCCAGTGCAGCACCGCCATCAGCGCCGTCGTCTGCAGCACCCCGATCGCCACCACCGGCAGCCAGCCCGCCAGCGCGATGCGCCACGCGGAGGCGCCCGCGGCGAGCGCGCGCCGGTTCATCGGCGCGATCAGCATGTACGCCACCATCGCGCCCACCCACAGCGACAGCGGGATGAAGTACGGCGCGAAGCCGGTGCCGTAGTTGGGGGCCTTGTGCAGGTCCTGGGAGGCGAGCCGCACCGGGTCGGCCATGACCTCCGTGCGCCGGTCGCGGTCCTGCTTGTCGTAGTCGGGGATGCGGTCCGCCCCGTCGTGCAGTCCGCCGGCGAGCTTCCCGGATCCGTCGACGAGCTTGAACATGCCGCCGTTCAGGTCGTCCGCACCTGTCTTCAGCTCGCCGACGCCCTTGTCGAGGTCGACGGCACCGGTCCTGGCCGTGCCGAGCCCCTGGTGCAGCTTCTTCGCGCCGGCGGCGACCTCGGCCGCCCCGTCGTTCAGCTTGTTGATCTTCTTGACGGCGTCGTCGAGGTCCTCGGAGAGGTGCGGCGCGCGGTCGGCGAGGGCCTGGGACTGCCTCTGCAGGGCGGCGAGGTTCTTGTCGAGCTTCGCCAGATCGCCGTCCTGGTCCGCGATCAGCGTGTTGAGGTCGTCCGCGATGAGGGTGACGTCGGCGGCCGCGTCCCTGGCCTTCTTCAGGTCGGCACAGGCGGCGTCGGGCAGAACGGGGTCATCGCAGCGCCGGGCGTAGACGTCGCTCAGCGTGCCGGAGGCGGCGCGGGCGCCCTTGGCGGCGGTCGGGGCCGTCTTCACCAGGGTGTCCAGGTGCTTGCGGATCACCCCGGAGGAGTCGGCGACGAGCCGGGCCGTGTCTCCGATGGTCTTCTCGTTGTCCTTGAGGAACGGGCCCACCTTGCCGGCGGTCCTGTTGACCTTGTCGGCGAGCGCCTGCGTGCCGTCCGCGACCCGCTTCGAGCCGTCCTCGAGGTCGCCCGCGCCCGTGTGCAGCTTCTTCAGGCCCTTGGCCAGCTTCCCGCTGCCGCCCCGGGCGTCCTTCAGGCCGTCGGCGAGGTCCTTGGAGCCCTTCTCGGCCTTGCCGATGCCGCCCTTGAGCTTGTCGGCGCCCTTCGCCGCCTTCACGGTCTCGCCGTGGATGTCGGAGAACGAGACGAAGATCCGGTCCAGGAAGGACCGCGAGGTCTTCGTGGACGCGGCCTGGCGCACCTCGCCGAACACCGTCCGCGAGATCTGGCCGACGATGTAGTTGTTCGCGTCGTTGGTGCGCACCTGGAGGGCGCCGGTCTCCGGGGACGTCCCGGAACTGGAGGCGATCCGCTCGCTGAAGTCGGCGGGCATCGTGAGCGACAGGTAGTAGCTGCCGTCCTCGACGCCCCTGCGGGCCTCCGCGGCGCTCACCTCACGCCAGTCGAAGGTCTTGCTCTCGTGCAGGCGCTTCGTGATGTCGTCGCCCGCCGTGATCCTCTTCCCGTCGGCGGTGGCGCCCTTGTCGTCGTTCACGAGCGCCACGGGGATCCGGTCCAGCCGGCCGTACGGGTCCCAGAACGACCACAGGTACAGCGCGCCGTACAGCAGCGGCAGCACCAGCAGCGCGACCAGCGCGGCGCGCGGCAGCTTGCCCCGGCCGAAGCGGCGGAGCTCAAGCGCGGCCAGTCTCGGCGAGCGCATCGGCCTTCTCCTCTCCCTGGTCGGCGTTCCCGCCGGTCGCGTGGTTCTCGAGGGTGGACACGCGCAGGGCGCCCTCGGGGGCCTCGCTGCACACCGCCACGACCGTCGTCCCGGCGTCGGCGAGTGACCCCAGGAGGGCCCAGGCCTCCTCCCGCTCGTCGTCCGAGAGCTTGAGGTCCGTGTCGTCGACGCCGAGCAGCCTCGGCCGGCCGACGAGCGCCAGGGCGACCGACAGCCGCAAGGCCTCCAGGCGCTCCAGATCGCGGACGGCGGTGCGAGGCCCCTTCGGCAGCGCCTCCAGGTCGAGGCCGGCGGCGGCGAGTGCCGCGTCGATGCGCTGCCCGGCCGCGGCCGCCCGCTCGCTCCGGGGCCGCAGCAGCCCGCGCAGGGAGTCGCCGAAGCGCCGCTGGAGCAGCGCCCGCTCGCGCAGGTGCTCCCCGACGGTCAGGGCCGGATCGAGGTCGGTGACCCCCGGGACGTGCGCCAGGGCGCTGATCCGCCGCACCGCCGACAGCTGCTTGGGCAGCCGGGCGTCGCCCACGACCCCGGTGCCCTCCGTGACCTTCATCCGCCCCGTCAGCGCGAGCAGCAGGCACGTCCGGCCGGACCCGGACGGGCCCTCGACCGCGATGAGCGTCCCCGGCTCGGCGTCGACGGAGATCCCGCGGACCGCCCACCCCCTCGGCCCCTTGATCCCGAGGCCCTCGGTGGTGATCCGCGCCCCTCCCGTCCGTCCTCCCGTCCGTTCCCCCACGAGTCTCCCCTGAATTTGAACTGACTGGTCAGTGCAAAAACTACTCCGAACCTACGATCGAGGCAAAACCGCAGGTCAGAACGGATTGTCAGTGCCATACCTCACGATGGGTCACATACGGCACTCCGTAACGGATGCGCCGTCACACAGACGACAGGAGGTTCGTCATGGCCAGCTACCACGCAGCAGCCGCCCGCCGGCGCCGCGCCACCGGCCCTGCCCCCTCACTGACCGGCCCGGCGAGCGACGTGCACCCCGTGCTCCGCCGGGCCACGGCCCCGCCCGCCGCCCTCGACCTGCTCGCCCAGGCCCGCGCCGGACTGGACGAGGCAGGCGCCCTGGAAACCCCGAACGAGCGCTACGCGACCGCCCACCTCGCCGCCCTGCGCACGGCCGCCGCCGTGCTCGCCGCCCGAGGGCGGCCGGAGACCTCGCCCCGGGCCCGGGCCAAGATCCGGAGCGCCTGGGAAGTGCTCCCCGAGATCGCGCCCGAACTGACCGAGTGGAGCGCGCTGTTCGCCTCCGGAGCCCGGCGCCGCGCCCGGGCGGAGGCGGGCATCCAGGGCGCGGCCACCGGCCGGGACGCCGACGACCTCATACGGGACGTGGCGATGTTCCTTCGGCTCGTCGAGCGCATGCTCGTCCTCCAGCCCGTCCTCCCGCAGCCGCGCCCGGACCAGGAGCGGCCTGAGGACCCCGGGCCGGGGAGGGACATGCCGGACGCGGGCTGACCGGCCGGTCATCGTTAGGGCACGACCGGCAGGTCGTGGTTACGGCACGACCGGCTGTCGTGGTTGCGGCACGACCGGCTGTCGTGGTTGCGGCACGACCGGCTGTCGTGGTTGCGGCACCGGGTCATGCCGGCCGCCGCGTCCGAGGCAATAGGGTGGGGGACGCCTGAAGTCTTCCCTCCCCGTGGCAGGGGCCGGGAAGGCGCCCCGTTCTGCTCCGCCGCGCAAGAGGCGGTGCCGCGCCGAGGAGTCAACTGACGTGTCGGACCCGATGCGCCCCCGTGCCTCACTCCGTACCGCCGTGGTCTGGGAGGTCCTCCAGGACGCCCTCGATCGCCGGGTCAAGGCCACGGGGCGGGAGTCGCTGGACGTCCTCGACACCGGAGGCGGCAGCGGCAACTTCGCGGTGCCCGTCGCCCGCCTCGGTCACCGCGTCACCGTCGTCGACCCCAGCCCGAACGCGCTGTTCGCCCTGGAGCGCCGCGCCGCCGAGGCCGGCGTCGCCGACCGGGTCAAGGGCGTGCAGGGCGACGCCCACGGCCTCTTCGACGTCGCCGAGCGCGGTGGCTACGACGTGGTGCTGTGCCACGGCGTCCTGGAGTACGTGGACGACCCGTCCGAGGGCGTCCGCAACGCGGTGGCCGCCCTGCGCCCGGAGGGTGTCCTCAGCCTGCTCGCCGCCGGTCTCGGCGGTGCCGTGCTGGCCCGCGCTCTCGCCGGTCACTTCAAGGAGGCCCGGCAGGCGCTCGACGACCCGAACGGACGATGGGGCGCGGGTGACCCCGTGCCGCGTCGCTTCACCGCCGAGCAGCTCACGGAGCTGGTCGAGGCCGCGGGACTGCGGGTCGGCGCCGTGCACGGGGTGCGGGTCTTCGCCGACCTCGTGCCGGGCGTCCTCGTCGACACCGAGCCCGGAGCCCTGGAAGCGCTGCTGAAGCTGGAGGAGGCCGCGGCCGAGCTGCCGGCCTTCCACTCGGTGGCGACGCAGCTCCATGTGCTCGGTGAGACTCAGGGGACTGCCGAGACCGATGAGGCCGGCGGGGTCGCCGAGGCCTGAGCCGCTTCCTGAGTCACCGCCGCTGATCAGCGCCTGCGCTGTGGATGGAGTACGCCACAGGCCCCCCGAATGGCGGCAGAGCGCCGTATGATCGAGGGAGACCGTTCCGGCATGACGGGTCGGCCGCCGGGGAATGGAAGCCTCAGCGAGCCGGGACGTCCCTGGCGGATTCCGGTTGGCCAATTGGCGCAGAGGGGCGGGTTTCACGGGGGCGATTCCCTGCCTATCCTGAAGAGACCCCCCGGGTCGCCCCGGCGACTGCACGATGAGGAGGACTCCGTGCCGCTCTCGGAGCACGAGCAGCGCATGCTCGAGCAGATGGAGCGAGCGCTGTACGCCGAAGATCCCAAGTTCGCGTCGGCGCTTGAGGGAAGCGGGCTGCGTACGTACACCCGGCGGCGGGTCTACCAGGCGGTCGCGGGCTTCCTCGTAGGTATTGCGCTCCTCATGGCCGGTATGGTCGCCAAGCAGGTCTGGCTCAGCGTCGTGGGCTTCCTCGTCATGCTGGGCTGCGCGGTGCTCGCGGTGACCGGCTGGCGCAAGGCTCCCAAGCCGGGCGAACAGGCCGCCGGTGCCGCCGGAGGGCCGCAGGCCCGCCGACAGGGCAGGCAGCGCCGCTCCATGATGGACCGCATCGAGCAGCGCTGGCAGAAGCGCCGCGACGAGCAGGGCGGCCATTAGCCGGCCCCACCGCTCGCCAGGACTAAATGAACACATACGTCAGGGGGTGACCACCGACCAGGTGGTCACCCCCTGACGCATGCCCGCGTGCCGATCGCCCGCGCGGATCACGGACCGGCACGCTGCCGGGCGAGACCGGCTCCGTCGCCGCCCTCGCGACCCTGCAGACCGCCGTCACCGCCGTCACCGCCGTCACCGCCGGCCGGCTGCGGCCGGTGAATCCGCCCGGAGCCAGCCGTGCGGGTACGGGTCCCGGGCGCGTGTCCTCCGGCCCCCGCCGCAGCCTGGCTCAGCCTTGCTGTCCCGAGGCCTTCCGCCACGTCGGCCGCAGCGCCAGGGCGCGTTCCCGGACCCCCGACCACCAGGCCGACCCCGCCCACAGCAGGCGGGCGGTGGAGCGCGGGGCCACCAAAGCTCGGAACCTGGCGGGGCGGCCGACCGCGGCGCTCAGGCCCGCCGTCGCACGGCGGACGTCGTCCGTGAGGCCCGCCGTCGGGCGGGGGTGCGGCGCGTACAGGACCTGCTCCACCGCGTTCGCCACCCGGTGCACCGAGGCCGCGGCCTCCCCATCGAGGCCGCCCAGCCGGACGATGCGGGCGGCCGCCTTGCGCGGCGTCTGCGACTCGTCCGGCACGATGCCGAAGTCCCACGCGGTGTCCGTCAGCTCCTGCCAGACGGCCAGCGTGTGCGGTAGCGCGTCCGCCTCGCCGCGGCCGTGCGCCCCCAGCCGTACCGAGCGGGTCCGCAGGCGCCACAGCATCGGTGCCAGCGGGAGGACCAGCACGGCGAGCCCGGCCAGGGCCCACGCCAGGATCGCGTACCACTTCGGGCCGTCACCGCCCGTGGGCAGCGCCGCCGCCGGGGACTCGCTCGCGCAGCCGCCGTCCAGCCTCTTCTGCTCCGGCGTGCAGCTCTCGCTCGTCGAGGGCGTCGGGGAGGGCGCCGCCGACGTGGACTGGGTCGGGCGCGCCTCGTCCGGCACGGAGCTGCCCGGGGTGTCCGGCAGGGTGTACGACGGCATCGAGCCGCGGTTCGGCGTCGGCTCGAAACGGGTCCAGCCCACGCCCTCGAAGTACAGCTCGGGCCAGGCGTGCGCGTCCCGCAGCCCCACTGACACCGTGCCGTCCGCCTGCGGGGATCCGGGCGCGAAGCCCACCGCGACCCGGGCCGGGATGCCCAGGGAGCGGGCCATCGCCGCCATCGCGAAGGAGAAGTGCACGCAGAAGCCCTGCTTGTCCGTCAGGAACCGGGCGATCGCCTGCGAGCCGCTGCCGACCTGCACCTGCGTGTCGTACTCGAAGCCGCCGGTCACGGCGAAGTAGTCCTGGAGCTTGACCGCCTGGTCGTACGGGTTGGCGGCGCCCGCGGTGACCTGGCGGGCCGTGCGGGCCACGATCGACGGCAGTGAGTCGGGCAACTCCGTGAAGTCACGCTTGATGGCCGGGGGCGGCGGCCCCGCCGAGGCCAGCTGCTCCGCCGTCGGCTGCACGTCCAGGCTCCTGACCTGGTACCGCAGACCGCGCGTGTTCTGGCCGTGGTCGCCGACCAGGGTCATGCCCAGCGGCTCGTAACGCCAGTTGCCGCTGATGGTCACGCCGCTCGGCGGGTACGGCATGGGCAGCCAGTCCTGGGCGTACCAGTCGGCCGCCGTGATGGTGGTGTCGACCTCCGCGCGCTTGACGTCGGGGCTGAGGCCGATCGGGGGCGGGAACGTGCCGTCGGGGACGGCGGTGATGGACCGCCGGGACGGCTTCCACGTGGTGCCGTCGAAGTCGTCCAGGGACACGATCCGCAGATACAGGTCCGAGACGTCCGCCATCTCGGTCTTCACGGACAGGACCTGCTGGTCCTCGTCCGCGTTCAGACTGTCGCGCAGGGACACCAGCGGGTTCACGGCGGAGATCGTGCCGCCGCCGCCCGTGCCGCGGCCCGCGCCCGCTCCCACCGAGTCCAGCAGGCCGCCGTTCATCGCGGGCAGAGCGAGCGGGACCACCAGGGCGATGCCCAGCGCCACCACGCCGATGCGCCGGCCGGTACGGACGGGTGCGACCGCGCCGCTCGGCTCCCCGCCGGGCGTGCGGGAGGCCCCGGCGAAGACTCTGCCCCACTGGGAGAGCCGGTCCCGGCCCTCGGCCAGCAGCAGCATCAGATAGCCGGCCGCCGCGACCAGGAACCACAGCCAGTCCGTGGCCCCGTCGGACAGCCCCGCGGCCACCGAGTACAGGGCGAGCAGCGGCAGACCGGCCGGGGCGGCGCTGCGGAAGGTCACCGCGAGGGTGTCCACCAGCAGCCCGATGACCAGCACCCCGCCGATGAGCATCAGCCGGATGCCGTCGGACTCCAGGGGCGCCGGGATCGCGTACCGCGCGATGTCGTCCCCGCCCTGCTGGAGCAGGAGCGCGAAGCGGTTGATGGCGTCCGGCCCGGGGATCAGCCCGGCGAAGGCCTGCTCACGGGTGAACACGAACGTCAGCAGCACCACGGTGACCAGGGCCTGCGCCGCCACCGTCAGCGGGCGCGCCAGCGGCACCCTGCGGGCCGCCGCCCCCACGCCCGACTGGATGCCCAGCAGGAAGGCCGCCTGCACGATCCAGGTGGCCGGTTGCACGAGGGGCAGCAGGGCGCACGCGGCCATCAGCGTGGCCGCCCACGCGCCCAGCGTCAGTCGTATCCGCCCGCTCATCACGGCCCCTCCCCGCCGCTCGCGGCGGCCATGCCCCTGCGCTCGCGGTCGGCCTGCCGCCACAGCTCGTCCAGCGAGGCGTCCCGCGGTACGCCGAGGGCCGTCCAGCCCGACTCGCGCAGCATGCGCAGCCGCTCCCCGCTCCCTTCCAACGGCCCGGGCACGTCGCTCGGTTCCCGCATCCAGGTGTCGCTGTCGAGCACGAAGGCGACCGCGCCCGGGCTGCGCTGCCGCATCCTGCCCAGCACCGCCGCCTGCTCCTCGTCCAGGTCGCCGAGGAAGGCCACCAGCAGCCCCTCGTTCCCGCCGCGCAGCACGTCGTACGCCCGGGACAGACCCGCGCCGTCGGAGTGGTCGATCACCGCGAGGGTGTCCATCATGAGCCCGGCCGCGTCGGCCGACTCCTGGCTCGCGCCCGCGAAGCCGTCACCGCCCTCGCCGGGCACCGCGTTGCCGGTGTCCGTCAGCAGCCGTACCGAGAAGCCGCGTTCGAGCATGTGCACCAGCACGGAGGCGGCGCCGGCCACGGCCCACTCGAAGGCCGAGTCCGGGCCCGCGCCCCGGTAGGCGATGCCCCGGGTGTCGAGCAGGACCGTGCAGCGGGCGCGCTGCGGCTGCTCCTCGCGACGCACCATCAGCTCGCCGTAGCGGGCCGTGGAGCGCCAGTGCACACGGCGCAGGTCGTCGCCGTAGCGGTAGCCGCGCGGGATGACGTCGTCCTCGCCGGCCAGCGCGAGCGACCGCTGCCGCCCGTCGCCGTAGCCCTTCGCCTCGCCGCTCAGGCGCACCGGCGCCAGCGGCTCCACGCGCGGAATCACCGTCAGCGTGTCGTACGTGGAGAAGGACCGGGTCAGTTCGCACATGCCGAACGGGTCGGTCAGGCGCAGCTGGAGCGGGCCCAGCGGGTAGCGGCCGCGCAGGTCGGAGCGGACCCGGTAGGACACCTCGCGCCGGCCGCCCGCCTCCATCCGGTCGAGCACGAAGCGGGGCCGGGGGCCGAGCACGTACGGCACCCGGTCCTGGAGCATCAGCAGGCCCGTGGGCAGTCGCGAGACGTTGTCCATCCGCAGGTGGACCCGCGCCTCGCTGCCGGAGGGCACCCGCGCGGGGGAGAGCCGGCGGCTGCCCGCGACCCGGTAGCGCGTGCGGTACAGCACCGTCGCGCACACCAGCGGCAGCACCGCCAGGAGCAGGCCGACGCGCAGCAGGTCGCTCTGCCCGAGCACGTAACTGCAGATGGCGGCCGCGACGCCGGCGGCCAGGAAGGAGCGTCCGCGGGTGGTCAGACCGGCCAGGGCGGTGCGGATGCCGCCCTTCTCGCCCCGGTCGGCCTCCGCGTGCCCCGCCCCCGCGGTGGTCATCACAGCCTCCGCGGCGGCTGCTGGGGATACGCCGGCGCGCCCCGGCCGAGCCCGCCGAAGCCGCTCTGCTGCTGCGGCGCCGCCGGTACGGGGGTGCGCTGCAGGATCTCCTCGACGACCTGCTCGGCCGTACGGCGGTTGAGCTGGGCCTGGGCGGTGGGCAGCAGGCGGTGGGCCAGGACGGCGACGGCGAGGGCCTGGACGTCGTCCGGCAGCGCGTACTCCCGGCCGCTGAGGGCCGCGGTCGCCTTCGCCGCGCGCAGCAGGTGCAGCGTCGCGCGCGGCGAGGCGCCCAGTCTGAGGTCGGGGTGCGTGCGCGTGGCGCCGACCAGGTCCACCGCGTAGCGCCGCACCGGCTCGGCGACGTGCACGCCGCGCACCGCCTCGATCAGCTTGAGGATCTCGTGCGCGTGCGCCACGGGCTGGAGGTCCTCCAGCGGGGAGACACCGCCGTGCACGTCCAGCATCTGCAGCTCGGCCTCCGCGCTCGGGTAGCCGACCGAGACGCGGGCCATGAAACGGTCGCGCTGGGCCTCCGGCAGCGGATAGGTGCCCTCCATCTCGACCGGGTTCTGCGTCGCCACCACCATGAAGGGACTGGGCAGCTCGTAGGTCTTGCCGTCGATGGTGACCTGGCGCTCCTCCATCGACTCCAGGAGCGCGGACTGCGTCTTGGGCGAGGCGCGGTTGATCTCGTCGCCGATCACCACCTGCGCGAAGATCGCGCCCGGCTTGAACTCGAAGTCGCGGCGCTGCTGGTCCCAGATGGACACACCGGTGATGTCCGACGGCAGCAGGTCGGGCGTGAACTGGATACGCCGCACCGAGCAGTCGATGGACCGCGCGAGCGCCTTGGCCAGCATCGTCTTGCCGACTCCCGGGACGTCCTCGATCAGTAGATGTCCCTCTGCGAGCAGCACGGTCAGCGAGAGCCGTACGACCTCGGGCTTTCCCTCGATCACGCCTTCCACCGACTCCCGCACGCGTTCCACCACGGCGGTCAGATCAGTGAGGCTCGCTCGATCGTCATAGGTCGTCACCCGGCCCTCCTCGGCCTTTCCCCTGCTCCCAGGAAGCACGGGATACCCCATTTTCCCGGGCCGACGCCCCACGACGCGGGCCGGCCCACCCCGAACCACGGACACCACGCGCGAGATGTTCAGCGTGACGCCACTCCCCGCATTCTTGCTGCCGTTACCGATTCGTGTCACTCGACTGGGGACAACTGGCTGCGATATGTCGGTCTTGCGCCAGTTCGAACGTGTGACTGACAGGCTTTCGACAGCTACAGCAGGTGGTTCTCCGGGGTGGGCGAGCAGGTCAGGAGGCGGGGTCGACCTCGCGCAGCAGGCCGGTCTTCACATCGAAGACGAACCCGCGCACATCGTCGGTGTGCAGCAGGAACGGCGAGGTGCGCACGCGCTGCATCGACTGCCGGACGTCCTGGTCGACGTCCCGGAAGGACTCCACCGCCCAGGCCGGGCGCTGGCCGACCTCGGCCTCCAGCTCGTTGCGGAAGTCCTCGGTGAGGCTCTCCAGGCCGCAGCCGGTGTGGTGGATGAGCACGATGCTGCGCGTCCCCAGCTTGCGTTGGCTGATGGTGAGGGACCGGATCACGTCGTCGGTGACGACGCCGCCCGCGTTGCGGATGGTGTGGCAGTCGCCGAGCTCCAGACCGAGCGCCGCGTGCAGGTCGAGGCGGGCGTCCATGCAGGCCACGACGGCGACGTGCAGAACCGGACGGGCGTCCATGCCCGGGTCGGTGAAGGCCGCCGCGTAACGCTGGTTCGCGTCCACGAGTCGGTCGGTGACGGTACCGCCGACGGTCGCGGCGTCAGGGCCAGTGGGAACCGATGCAGAAGTCGTCATATCCATGACGTTACTGGTCACGCGTGTTCCCGTCCCGTTGTGAGAGGGGACAAAGAACGCCATCGGGCCTTGGAGTGAGGTAACCCACAAGGGTGGTGTGCCGGCGGTCGCGACGCGCAGGCCGGTTGATTGACCGGGAGACAGGGTGGACTAAAGTGACGCGAAGCGGGAGGCGAGACTCTCCCCGCTGGACTGATTTCTTCGGAGATCCCGGCGACGACCGGAGATCTCCCCGCGTGCGCGGCGCGTACGTGCGGCTCGGCCTCCTCCCGCTCCCGGTCGGCTGACGCTTCCGGCGCCGGCAGGCCTCCCCTTCACGAGCGGGCGGGGACCCGGCGGTGCGTACGGGCCCGCCGGATTTGAGAGGGCCCCTTGAGCGAGAGTCGACACGTCCCGGTGATGCTCCAGCGGTGCCTGGACCTGCTGGCACCCGCCCTGGAAGGGCCGGACGCGGTGGTCGTCGACTGCACCCTCGGCCTCGGCGGCCACAGCGAGGCACTCCTGGAGCGGTTCCCCGGCGTCCGCCTCGTCGCCCTCGACCGCGACAAGGAGGCCCTGCGCCTGTCCGGCGAGCGCCTCGCCCCCCACGGGGAGCGCGCCACCCTCGTCCACGCCGTCTACGACGAACTCCCCGAGGTGCTGCGCAGGCTCGGCATCGCGCGCGTGCAGGGCGTCCTGTTCGACCTGGGCGTCTCCTCCATGCAACTCGACGAGGCCGACCGCGGCTTCGCCTACGCCCAGGACGCTCCGCTCGACATGCGCATGGACCAGACGAGCGGGGTCAGCGCCGCCGAGGTCCTCAACACGTACCCGCCGGGCGAACTCGTCCGCATCCTGCGGGCGTACGGCGAGGAGAAGCAGGCCAAGCGGATCGTGTCCGCGATCGTCCGGGAGCGGGAGAAGGAGCCGTTCAGCACCAGCGCGCGGCTGGTCGAACTGATCCGGGACGCGCTGCCGCAGGCCGCCAAGCGCACCGGCGGCAACCCCGCCAAGCGCACCTTCCAGGCCCTGCGCATCGAGGTCAACGGCGAACTGGCCGTCCTGGAGCGGGCGATCCCGGCCGCCGTGAAGGCGCTGGACGTGGGCGGGCGGATCGCCGTGCTGTCGTACCACTCGCTGGAGGACCGGTTGGTCAAGCAGGTGTTCGCGGCGGGTGCCGCCACCACCGCGCCGCCCGGGCTGCCCGTCGTGCCCGAGCGCTACCAGCCGCGGCTCAAGCTGCTCACGCGCGGTGCCGAACTCCCCACCGAGGAGGAGATCGCCGAGAACCGGCGGGCGGCGCCGGCCCGGCTGCGCGGGGCCCAGCGCATCAGGGAGGACGTCGAGTGAGGCGCGTGCAGGCCGGACCGAGGGAGCGCGAGTGAGCAGCACACCCGAACTGAAGGGGAGGGCCGCGCGTCTCGCCCGGCTCTTCCCGACCGGCCCCGGCCAGGCGGCCCGCACGCCCTTCGTCTTCCTGGTCGTCCTCCTCCTCGGCGGCGGTCTCATCGCCCTGCTGGTGCTGAACTCGGCCCTCAGCGAAGGCGCGTTCAAGCTCGACGACCTCCAGCGCGAGACGAAGAACCTCACCGACGAGGAACAGGCCCTCCAGCGGGACATCGACGCCTACTCCGCGCCCGAGGCGCTCCAGCGCCGCGCCCGCGAACTCGGCATGGTCCCCGGCGGCGACCCCGCCTTCCTCGCGCCCGACGGCTCGGTCAAGGGCGTCCCCAGCCCCGCCTCCGGCGTCGGGCGGACCACCGCCCACGTCCCCCTGGTCCTCGCCCCCGAAGCCATGCCCGACGGCTCCGCCCCGACCCCGACCCCCGGCAGGTGACGGAAGTGTCCGACAGGGAACCCCCGCGCCGCGTGCCGGGCCCGGCCGTTACCGCCGGCCCCGGCGTTCGTCCGGCCCTCGAGGCGGGTTCCACCCCGCGGTGTGCGGCGGACCGGGCTTTCGGCCGGGTGACGCACGTGGTGGCGCGCTCCGCACGGCAGACCGCTCGGCGGCCGCTGCCGCCCCTGCCGGTGGTGTCCGCCGGGCAGTCACCGCACGGCCGCGTGCCCGGTCCCGCCGAGGCCGGTGGTCCGGAGGTCCGTGGCCGCCGTGGCGCGTGCCGCGCGGCGGTGGAGCGGCCGTCGTCCCGGCTGTCGGCGACCGCTGTCCGCAGTGCCGGGTGCCGTCCCCGCCTGCGTCCGGCCGTCACCGCGTCCGCGTCCTCCAGTCCCCAGCCCACCCCGACCCCCGGCAGGTGACGGAAGTGTCCGACAGGGAACCCCCGCGCCGCCGCGTGCCCGGCCCCGCGCGGCCCGCCCGGCCCGATGCCCGGCGTCGGCCCGGGCCCGATGCCCGGCGTCGGCCCGGGCCCGGTGCCCGTCCGGCCCGGCGGCCGGGGCCGGGCCGGACGGCGGCGCCGAAGCCGTTGCGGCTGGGCAGCCCCCGGCCCCGGCTGCGTCTGGTCGGGCTCGCGCTCACGCTGGTGCTGATCGCCTTTGTCGTGCGGCTGTTCCAGGTGCAGGCCGTCGACGCGAGCACGTACGCCGCCAAGGCCGAGCAGAACCGCTATGTCGGGCAGGTGCTGGCGGCGGACCGGGGCGAGATCACCGACCGCAGCGGTGTGGCCCTGGCGACCAGCGAGGACGCCTACGACATCACGGCCGACCCCACGATGTTCGCCCCCGACCAGTTGAAGATCGGCGACGGCCCCGAGCAGGCGGCGGCCCTGCTCGCGCCCATCCTCGGCCAGGAGCAGGAGACCCTGGTCAAGAAGCTGCGGCCGAAGAACAAGGCCCTGCGCTACGTGAAACTGGCCTCCCGCCAGACTCCGCAGGTCTGGAAGCAGATCAAGGACCTGAAGTCCGCGCTGGCGAAGAAGGAGGAGACCGACAAGTCCGTGCACAACGTGCTCGCGGGCGTCTTCTCCGTCGCCACCAGCAAGCGCGTGTACCCGGGCGGCGACCTCGCCGCCGGGATACTGGGCTGGGTCAACGGCGAGGGCAAGCCCGGCGGCGGCATCGAGCTGCAGCTGAACAAGCAGCTGGCCGGCAAGGACGGCAAGATCCGCTACGCCCAGTCCGGCGGCCGACTCGTCCCGACCGCCGGCGGTTCCACCGAGACCCCCGCCGTCCCCGGCAGCGACGTCGAGCTCACCATCGACCGCGACATCCAGTGGGCCGCGCAGAAGGCCATCACCGACCAGGTGAAGGAGTCCGCGGCCGACCGCGGTTACGTCATCGTCCAGGACACCCGCACCGGGCAGATCCTGGCCATGGCCAACTCGCCCGGCTTCGACCCGAACGACCTGTCCGACGCCGACCCGGCCGCCCTCGGCAACGCCGCCCTCCAGGACGCCTTCGAGCCCGGCTCCACCGCCAAGGTCATGTCGATGGCGGCCGTGCTGGAGGAGGGCGCCGCCACCCCGATGACCCACGTCGTGGTGCCCAACCGGCTGCACCGCGGCGACCGGCTCTTCAAGGACGACGTCGACCACCCGACCTGGTACCTGACGCTCAACGGCGTCCTGGCCAAGTCCAGCAACATCGGCACCATCCTCGCCACCGGCCAGCTCGGCAAGACCCAGGCCCAGGCCAACAAGGTCCTCTACGACTACCTGCGCAAGTTCGGCCTCGGCCGCTACACCGGCCTCGGCTTCCCCGGCGAGACCCCGGGCATCCTCGCCCCGCCCGACAAGTGGTCGACCTCGCAGCAGTACACGATCCCTTTCGGCCAGGGCGTCTCCATCAACGCCATGCAGGCGGCGTCCGTGTACTCGACCATCGCCAACGGCGGCGTCCGCGTCGAACCCACGCTCGTCCGGGGCACCAAGGGCCCCGACGGCCGCTTCACCCCCGCCCCCAAGCCCGAGAAGACACGGGTCGTGAGCGCCAAGACGGCGAAGACCCTCGCCCAGATGCTGGAGTCCGTCGTGGACGACGAGGAGGGCACCGGCACCAAGGCGCGCATCCCCGGCTACCGCGTCGCGGGCAAGACGGGCACGGCCAACCGCGTGGATCCGGCCACCGGCAAGTACAAGGGCTACACCTCGTCGTTCGCCGGGTTCGCGCCCGCCGACCAACCCCGCATCACCGTCTACTGCGCCATCCAGAACGCCACCAAGGGCAGCTACTTCGGCGGCCAGATCTGCGGCCCCGTCTACAAGCAGGTCATGGAGTTCGCACTGAAGTCCCTCCAGGTCCCGCCGACCGGCGCCAAGCCCGCGAAGCTCCCGGTCACCTTCAGGCGCTGACCCGGCCGCAAGCCCAGGTCAGCATGGAAACCAGCCAGGAACCACCTCGTGACGACGATCACCCCCGACCCCGGGAACCAGAGCACCCCCGGCCCCTCGCTTCGCCCGGAGGCGGGTACGCCCGGTACGCTCACCGCCGTGCCACACGCTGATCAGTCCCAAACCACCCAGAAGGGCCATCCCGTGACATACCCCGGGCCGCCCAGGCCGGTGCAGGTCTCCGCCACACCCCTCGCGGAACTCGCCGATCAGCTGGGTGTCCCCGCGCCGGAGAGCGCCGCCGAGGTCACGGGCATCACCCATGACTCCCGTGCCGTGCGCCCCGGCGATCTGTACGCCGCCCTCCCGGGCGCCCGGCTGCACGGTGCCGACTTCGTGAACCAGGCCGCGGGCCTGGGCGCCGCCGCCGTGCTGACGGACCCCACGGGCGCCGAGCGCGCCGCGGCCTCCGGGCTGCCGGTCCTGGTCGTCGACGACCCGCGCGGGCGGATGGGCGAACTGGCCGCCACGATCTACGGCCACCCCGGCCGGGACCTGCTCCAGATCGGCATCACCGGCACGTCCGGCAAGACCACCACCGCCTACCTCGTCGAGGGCGGTCTGAAGACGGTCCGCTCCACCGGCCTGATCGGCACCGTCGAGATGCGCATCGGCGACGAGCGCATCAAGTCCGAGCGCACCACGCCCGAAGCGACCGACCTGCAGGCACTGTTCGCCGTCATGCGCGAGCGGGGCGTCGACGCGGTCGCCATGGAGGTCTCCAGCCACGCCCTGGTCCTCGGCCGCGTCGACGGCTGCGTCTTCGACATCGGCGTCTTCACCAACCTCAGCCCGGAGCACATGGAGTTCCACTCCGACATGGAGGACTACTTCCAGGCGAAGGCGCAGCTGTTCACCCCGAAACGGGGCAAACTCGGCGTGGTCAACGTCGACGACGAGTACGGCCGCCGGCTGGCGAAGGAAGCCACCGTCCCAGTCGTCACGTACTCCGCCGAGGGCCACCCGGACGCCGACTGGCGGGCCGAGGACGTCGAGGTCGGTCAGCTGGACTCGACGTTCACCGTCATCGGGCCCAAGGGCGAGCGGATCAGCGCCAAGTCGCCGCTGCCGGGTCCCTTCAACGTGGCCAACACCCTCGCCGCGATCGTCGCCCTCGCCGTGGCCGGCCTCGACCCGCAGGCCGCCGCCGACGGTGTGGCCGCCGTACCGGGCGTGCCGGGCCGCCTGGAGCGCGTGGACGCCGGGCAGCCGTACCTCGCGGTCGTCGACTACGCCCACAAGACCGACGCCGTCGAGTCCGTGCTGCGCGCCCTGCGCAAGGTCACCGAGGGCAGGCTGCACATCGTGCTCGGCTGCGGCGGCGACCGGGACACCACCAAGCGCGCGCCCATGGGCGCCGCCGCGGCGCGGCTCGCCGACACCGCCGTGCTGACCTCCGACAACCCCCGTGGTGAGGACCCCCTCGCGATCCTCGCCACGATGCTCCAGGGCGCGGCCTCCGTGCCCGCGCACGAGCGCGGCGAGGTGCAGGTCTTCGAGGACCGGGCCGCCGCGATCGCCGCCGCCGTGGCGCGTGCCGAGCCCGGGGACACCGTGCTGGTCGCGGGCAAGGGCCACGAGCAGGGCCAGGACATCGCCGGGGTGGTCCGTCCCTTCGACGACCGCCAGGTGCTCCGCGAAGCCATCCAGAAGACCCAGGGATGAAAATCCAGAAGACCCAGGGGATGAACTTGTGATCGCCCTCTCCCTCGCCGAGATCGCAGAAGTCGTCGGCGGGCAGACGCACGACATACCGGATCCGTCCGTCCAGGTCACCGGCCCGGTCGTCCGGGACTCCCGCGAGGCGGTGCCGGGCAGCCTGTTCGTGGCCTTCGCCGGGGAGCGCGTGGACGGCCACGACTTCGCGGCGGGGGTCGTCGAGGCGGGAGCGGTGGCCGTGCTCGGCACCCGCCCCGTCGGCGTGCCCGCGATCGTCGTGGACGACGTGCAGACCGCCCTCGGCGCCCTCGCCCGGCACGTCGTACGACGCCTCGGCGCCACCCTCGTCGGCCTCACCGGCTCGGCGGGCAAGACCAGCACCAAGGACCTCATCGCGCAGGTGCTCCGGCGCAAGGCGCCGACGGTGTTCACGCCCGGCTCGCTCAACAACGAGATCGGGCTGCCGCTGACCGCGCTCAGCGCCACCGAGGAGACCCGGTTCCTCGTCCTGGAGATGGGCGCCCGCGGCATCGGGCACATCCGCTACCTCACGGAACTGACCCCACCGAGGATCGGCCTGGTGCTCAACGTCGGATCCGCCCACATCGGCGAGTTCGGCGGCCGAGAGCAGATCGCCCAGGCCAAGGGCGAACTCGTGGAGGCGCTGCCCGCCGAGGCAGACGGCGGCACCGCGATCCTCAACGCGGACGACCCCTACGTCCGGGCCATGGCCTCCCGTACGAAGGCGAAGGTGATCTTTTTCGGAGAGTCCGGCGAAGCGGACGTTCGCGCCGAGAACGTGCGACTCACGGACACCGGACAGCCCGCGTTCAGGCTTCACACACCCTCCGGTGCAAGCGATGTGACCATGCGCCTGTACGGTGAGCACCACGTGTCGAACGCGCTCGCCGCGGCCGCCGTCGCCCACGAGTTGGGCATGTCCGCAGACGAGATCGCCGTCGCGCTCTCCGAGGCGGGCTCCCTCTCCCGCTGGCGGATGGAGGTCACCGAGCGCCCGGACGGCGTGACGGTCGTCAACGACGCCTACAACGCGAACCCCGAGTCCATGAAGGCCGCGCTGCGCGCGCTGGCGGCCATGGGCAAGGGACGTCGTACGTGGGCGGTGCTCGGCAAGATGGCCGAGCTCGGGGACGAGGCTCTCGCCGAGCACGACGCGGTCGGACGGCTCGCCGTCCGGCTCAACGTCAGCAAGCTCGTCGCGGTCGGTGGCAGGGAAGCCGCCTGGCTGCAACTGGGCGCATATAACGAGGGTTCGTGGGGTGAGGAGTCGGTGCACGTGTCCGACGCACAGGCGGCGGTCGACCTGTTGCGCAGCGAGTTGCGCCCGGGGGACGTCGTGCTCGTGAAGGCGTCCCGTTCGGTCGGACTCGAAAGCGTTGCCCAGGCGCTGCTCGAGACCGGTGCCGAGGGTGAGGTTTCCGCCCGATGATGAAGCAGATCCTGTTCGCAGGAGTCATTGGTCTCTTTCTCACGCTGATCGGCACCCCGCTGCTGATCAAGCTCCTCGCGCGCAAGGGCTACGGCCAGTACATCCGCGACGACGGCCCGCGCGAGCACGCCAGCAAGCGCGGTACGCCGACCATGGGCGGTATCGCCTTCATCCTGGCGACGGTCGCCGCGTACTTCCTGGCGAAGGTGATCACGGGCTATCTGGACCCGGAGGCCGACGCGGCGCCGACCTTCTCGGGGCTGCTGGTGCTCGGCCTCATGGTCGGCATGGGCCTGGTCGGCTTCCTCGACGACTACATCAAGATCGTCAAGCGGCGTTCACTGGGCCTGCGGGCCAAGGCGAAGATGGCCGGCCAGCTGATCGTCGGCATCGCCTTCGCGGTGCTGTCGCTGCAGTTCGCGGACAACCGCGGCAACACCCCGGCCTCCACCAAGCTCTCCTTCATCACGGACTTCGGCTGGACGATCGGCCCGGTGCTGTTCGTGATCTGGGCGCTGTTCATGATCCTCGCGATGTCGAACGGCGTGAACCTGACCGACGGTCTGGACGGTCTGGCCACCGGCGCCTCGGTCCTCGTCTTCGGCGCCTACACCTTCATCGGCGTCTGGCAGTTCCAGGAGTCCTGCGCCAACGCGCAGACCCTGACCAACCCGGGCGCGTGCTACGAGGTGCGCGACCCGCTCGACCTGGCGGTGGTCGCCTCCGCGCTGATGGGCGCCTGCCTGGGCTTCCTGTGGTGGAACACCTCGCCGGCCAAGATCTTCATGGGTGACACCGGTTCGCTCGCGCTCGGCGGTGTACTCGCCGGCCTCGCGATCTGCTCCCGCACCGAGCTGCTGCTCGCCATCCTCGGCGGCCTCTTCGTCCTGATCACCATGTCCGTGGTGATCCAGGTCGGTTCGTTCCGCCTCACCGGAAAGCGCGTCTTCCGGATGGCACCACTCCAGCACCACTTCGAACTCAAGGGCTGGTCCGAAGTGCTCGTCGTGGTCCGCTTCTGGATCATTCAGGGCATCTGTGTGATTGTCGGACTTGGCCTCTTCTACGCAGGATGGGCAGCGGACAAGTGACCTCCTCGGAGCCCTTCGACTTCCAGGGCAAGCACGTCACCGTCGCCGGACTCGGCGTCTCGGGCGTCCCGGCGGCCAAGGTGCTGCACGGCCTCGGCGCGACCGTCACGGTCGTCAACGACGGCGCCGACGAGCGCGCCCGGGCACAGGCGGCCGAACTGGAGGCGCTCGGGATCACCGTGCGCCTCGGCGACGGCGACACTCTGCCGGAGGGCACCGAGCTGATCGTCACCGCGCCCGGCTGGAAGCCGGACAAGCCGCTGTTCGCGGCGGCGGCACAGGCGGGCGTCCCGGTCTGGGGCGACGTCGAACTGGCCTGGCGCCTGCGCGGCCCCGACGCCGCCCCCTGGCTGGCCGTCACGGGCACCAACGGCAAGACCACCACCGTCCAGATGCTCGCCTCGATCCTGAAGGCGGCGGGCCTGCGCACCGCCGCCGTCGGCAACATCGGCGTCTCCCTGCTGGACGCGGTGCTCGGCGAGGAGAAGTACGACGTCCTGGCCGTGGAGCTGTCCAGCTACCAGCTCCACTGGGCGCCGTCCCTGCGCGCCCACTCCGCCGCCGTGCTCAACCTCGCCCCCGACCACCTCGACTGGCACGGCTCCATGGAGGCCTACGCCGCCGACAAGGGCCGCATCTACGAGGGCAATCGCGTCGCCTGCGTCTACAACGTGGCCGACAAGGCCACCGAGGACCTGGTCCGCGAGGCCGACGTGGAGGAGGGCTGCCGGGCCATCGGCTTCACCCTCGGCACCCCGGCGCCCTCCCAACTCGGCGTCGTGGAGGGGATCCTCGTCGACCGGGCCTTCGTCGAGAACCGGCAGAAGAACGCCCAGGAGCTCGCCGAGGTCGCGGACGTGAACCCGCCGGCCCCGCACAACATCGCCAACGCCCTCGCGGCGGCGGCCCTGGCCCGCGCCTACGGCGTCCCCGCCAAGGCCGTACGGGACGGGCTGCGGGCGTTCACCCCGGACGCCCACCGCATCGCGCACGTGGCGGACGTGGACGGGGTCGCGTACGTCGACGACTCCAAGGCGACCAACACGCATGCCGCGGAAGCCTCGTTGGCGGCCTACGAGTCGATCGTGTGGATCGCGGGCGGGCTCGCCAAGGGCGCCGTCTTCGACGAACTGGTCGCCAAGGCGGCGCAGCGGCTGCGCGGTGCCGTGCTGATCGGCGCGGACCGCGCGCTCATCCGCGAAGCCCTCGCGCGACACGCCCCGGAAGTACCCGTCGTGGACCTCGACCGGACCGACACTGGGGCGATGCGCGCGGCGGTTCAGGAGGCACGGCGGCTCGCCCGCCCCGGTGACACGGTGCTGCTGGCTCCGGCGTGCGCCTCCATGGACATGTTCGTCAACTACAACAAGCGCGGGGACGCTTTCGCGGACGCCGTCCGTGAGCTCGGCTCCGCCGAAGGCTGACCCGGGCCCGCCTCGCCCGGCGGGGGCGCCGGGCGTACCTGGGAGGGACGCGTGACACGGATGCGGCTGGTGCCCGAGCGGCGGCCTGGGGGCCCGCGCGGTGAAGCGTCCTCCCCCGGCGCGGCGGGGTGACCGGCGATGCCCACCAGCCGCACCGGCCGGCCCCCGGTCCAGCGCGCCCCCAAGCGCCCCGTCCCTCCCCGGTCCCTGCGCGACAACCCCGTCCTGAACTTCTACACCCGTGCCCGCCGGGGCTGGGACCGGCCGCTGACCGCCTACTACCTGATCCTCGGCGGCAGCCTGCTGATCACCGTGCTCGGCCTGGTGATGGTCTACTCGGCCTCCCAGATCACCGCGCTGCAGATGTCCCTGCCGGGCTCGTACTTCTTCCGCAAACAGCTGCTCGCGGCGCTGATCGGCGCCGGTCTGATGTTCGCCGCCTCACGCATGCCGGTGAAACTGCACCGGGCCCTGGCCTACCCGATCCTCGCGGGCGCCGTCTTCCTCATGGCCCTGGTGCAGATCCCCGGGATAGGAGTGTCGGTCAACGGCAACCAGAACTGGATCGCCCTCGGCGGCTCCTTCCAGATCCAGCCCAGCGAGTTCGGCAAGCTCGCGCTGGTGCTGTGGGGCGCCGACCTGCTCGCCCGCAAGCAGGACAAGCGGCTGCTGACCCAGTGGAAGCACATGCTCGTCCCGCTGGTCCCGGCCGCCTTCATGCTGCTCGGGCTCATCATGATCGGCGGCGACATGGGCACGGCGATCATCCTCACGGCCATCCTGTTCGGCCTGCTCTGGCTGGCCGGAGCGCCCACCCGGCTGTTCGCCGGCGTGCTCTCGGTCGCCGCCGTGCTCGGCCTGATCCTGATCAAGACCAGCCCCAACCGCATGGCGCGCCTGCAGTGCCTCGGTGCCACCGAACCCCAGTCCGGACCCGTCGACTGCTGGCAGGCCGTGCACGGCATCTACGCCCTCGCCTCGGGCGGAATCTTCGGCTCCGGGCTGGGTGCGAGTGTGGAGAAATGGGGCCAACTCCCCGAAGCCCACACGGACTTCATCTTCGCCGTCACCGGTGAGGAACTGGGCCTGGCGGGGACGCTGTCGGTCCTCGCCCTCTTCGCGGCTCTAGGCTATGCGGGTATCCGCGTGGCCGGACGCACGGAGGACCCCTTCGTGAGGTATGCCGCGGGAGGCGTGACCACCTGGATCACGGCCCAGGCCGTGATCAACATCGGTGCGGTGCTCGGTCTGCTGCCGATCGCCGGCGTCCCCCTCCCGCTGTTCTCCTACGGAGGATCCGCCCTGCTGCCGACCATGTTCGCCATCGGGCTGCTGATCGCCTTCGCGCGCGACGAGCCCGCTGCGCGGGCAGCGCTTGCGATGCGGCAACCTCGCTTTGGTAGAAAGCGGGGGGCCGGGGCAACCGGTTCGGGTCGGAGCCCCCGGAGATGGAACACGATGCGACGGCGCGCCACGGCGGCGCGTCCGTCCGGAGAGCGGTGAATTTCGGTGCATGTCGTACTCGCCGGCGGAGGAACCGCGGGCCACATCGAGCCCGCGCTCGCCCTCGCGGACGCCCTGCGCAGGCAGGATCCGACCGTGGGCATCACGGCCCTGGGCACGGAGCGAGGCCTGGAGACGCGTCTCGTACCCGAGCGCGGCTACGAACTCGCGCTGATCCCCGCCGTACCGCTGCCACGCAAGCCCACCCCCGAGCTGATCACCGTCCCGGGCCGGCTGCGCGGCACCATCAAGGCGACCGAGCAGATCCTGGAGCGCACCAAGGCGGACGCCGTGGTCGGCTTCGGCGGCTACGTCGCCCTGCCCGGCTACCTCGCGGCCAAGCGCCTCGGCGTGCCGATCGTCATCCACGAGGCCAACGCCCGCCCGGGCCTGGCCAACAAGATCGGCTCGCGCTACGCCAGCCAGGTCGCCGTCTCCACCCCGGACAGCAAGCTGCGCGGCGCCCGCTACATCGGCATCCCGCTGCGCCGCTCCATCGCCACCCTGGACCGGGCCGCCGTGCGCCCCGAGGCCCGGGCCGCCTTCGGGCTCGACCCGAACCTGCCCACGCTGCTGGTCTCCGGCGGCTCCCAGGGCGCCCGCCGCCTCAACGAGGTCGTGCAGACGGTCGCGCCCTGGCTCCAGCAGGCCGGGATCCAGATCCTGCACGCGGTCGGCCCGAAGAACGAACTGCCGCAGGTCCAGCAGATGCCGGGGATGCCCCCCTACATCCCGGTAAGTTATCTGGACCGGATGGACCTCGCGTACGCCGCGGCCGACATGATGCTCTGCCGCGCGGGCGCGATGACCGTCGCCGAACTCTCCGCCGTCGGGCTCCCGGCCGCCTACGTCCCGCTGCCCATCGGCAACGGCGAACAGCGGCTCAACGCCCAGCCGGTGGTCAAGGCCGGGGGCGGCCTGCTGGTCGACGACGCGGAGCTGACCCCCGAGTGGGTCCAGCAGAACGTCCTGCCCGTGCTCGCCGACCCGCACCGGCTGTACCAGATGTCCCGCGCCGCCGCCGAGTTCGGCCGCCGGGACGCCGACGACCTGCTCGTCGGCATGGTGTACGAGGCGATCGCCGCCGCTCGTGCACACCGCTAGGCCCTGTCTTTCGGATCAGCCCGACTCCGAGATGCGGTGCCTGGTGAACGCGGGCGAGCGGGGTCTGGTGCGTGCAGCTGCAAGGCGGAGGAGGGAGTCGACGCGGAGCGTCGGCGACCGACGACAACGCGGCAGATGTGCGTACCAGACCCCGCGGACCCGGGATGATCCGAAAGACAGGGCCTGGCCCGTATGACGGAAGGCAGGGGAGCGTGGCCGGATCGACCACCGCCGAGCGCGGTGAACGCCAGCAGGGGTCGTCCGGCCCGCCGCCCGTCAGGCGTCTGCGGCGGCGACACCTTCGTGTGATCGTCATCCTGGGTCTCGTCTTCGTCTTCCTCGGCATCCCGACCCTGTGGCTGTTCTACGGGTCCGACTGGCTGCGCGCCGAGCAGGTCTCCGTGTCGGGCACCCGGGTCCTGACGCCGGATCAGGTCAAGGCGGCCGCCGAGGTCCCCCTCGGGAAGCCGCTCATTTCGGTGGACACCGATGCGATCGAGACGCGACTGCGCCGGAAATTGCCCCGAATTGACGCGGTTGACGTGGTCCGCTCCTGGCCCCATGGAATCGACCTGAAAGTGGTTGAGCGGACTCCGGTTCTGATTGTCCAAAAGGGCGGAAAGTTCGTCGAAGTGGACGATGAAGGTGTCCGTTTCGCCACGGTTTCTGAGGCGCCGAAAGGTGTTCCCGCACTGGAATTGACACGGGTGCGGTCCAGCTCCGCCGCCGCAAGCCTGCGCCGCTTCGGCGAGTCCCGGCTGGTGCGCGAGGCGGTGGGCGTCGCCCGCGCCGTTCCGGCCGCCGTCGCCCGCGACACACGGACCGTCAAGGTCCGTTCCTACGACGACATCTCGCTGGAGTTGAGGGACGGCCGCACGGTCGCCTGGGGGAGCAGCGAGAAGGGCGCCGCGAAGGCCCGTACGCTCACCGCTCTGATGAAAGCCTCGCCGGACGCGCGGCACTTCGACGTCAGCGTCCCCACCGCGCCCGCGTCATCGACGAGTTGACGCACATCCGCGCAGGCCAGCACCCTGGTTGGGCAGTGCTACGGCTGATCACATAGGGTGAAAAGAAAAACGGGAGGTTCGGCGTGTTCGTTGAACGTGCGCCACTTGTCGACTTAGTGTCCTGTTCAGAAGACTCCAAGGAACAGACACACTGGTAACCCTAAACTTCAGGGTTAGGGTTCGGGTCGGCGATACGGACCGTCCCATTCGGCATCAGTCGTCGGGTCGCGGGGCGCAGGGCGTCACGGGGATTCGGCGACACGTAACTCGAGGCGAGAGGCCTTCGACGTGGCAGCACCGCAGAACTACCTCGCAGTCATCAAAGTCATCGGTGTCGGCGGCGGTGGTGTCAATGCCATCAACCGGATGATCGAGGTCGGTCTCAAGGGCGTCGAGTTCATCGCCATCAACACCGACGCGCAAGCTCTGTTGATGAGCGACGCCGACGTCAAGCTGGACGTCGGCCGTGAACTCACCCGCGGACTCGGCGCCGGAGCCAACCCGGCCGTGGGCCGCAAGGCCGCCGAGGACCACCGCGAGGAGATCGAGGAGGTCCTCAAGGGGGCCGACATGGTCTTCGTGACAGCCGGTGAAGGCGGCGGCACCGGCACCGGCGGCGCGCCCGTCGTGGCCAACATCGCCCGCTCGCTCGGTGCCCTCACCATCGGTGTGGTCACGCGCCCGTTCACCTTCGAGGGGCGGCGCCGCGCGAACCAGGCCGAGGACGGCATCGCCGAGCTCCGCGAAGAGGTCGACACCCTCATCGTCATCCCGAACGACCGGCTGCTGTCCATCTCGGACCGCCAGGTCTCGGTGCTCGACGCCTTCAAGTCGGCCGACCAGGTCCTGCTCTCCGGTGTCCAGGGCATCACTGACCTCATCACCACCCCGGGCCTGATCAACCTCGACTTCGCCGACGTCAAGTCGGTCATGTCCGAGGCCGGCTCGGCCCTGATGGGCATTGGCTCGGCCCGCGGCGACGACCGCGCGGTGGCCGCCGCCGAGATGGCGATCTCCTCGCCGCTGCTGGAGGCCTCCATCGACGGCGCCCGCGGTGTGCTGCTCTCCATCTCCGGCGGCTCCGACCTCGGTCTGTTCGAGATCAACGAGGCCGCCCAGCTGGTCAGCGAGGCCGCCCACCCCGAGGCCAACATCATCTTCGGCGCGGTCATCGACGACGCCCTGGGCGACGAGGTCCGGGTCACCGTGATCGCCGCCGGCTTCGACGGAGGCCAGCCCCCGGCCCGCCGGGAGAACGTGATCGGCTCGGCCTCGGCCAAGCGCGAGGAGCCGGCCCCGGCGCGGCAGACCGAGAGCCGCCCGTCCTTCGGATCGCTCGGCAGCGTGACCCCGAAGGATGACCCGGAGCCCGCTCCGAAGCCGGTCGAGGACATCCCGGTCGCCCCGCCGGTCCCGCCGGCGCCGCGCACCTACTCGGACAGCGCGGCCGAGGAGCTGGACGTACCGGACTTCCTCAAGTGATCCTTCTGACGTGATAGGACAGCGCGAGAGCGCGAGCGGCGCGCACTTCGCCTTCACCGACCGGTGGGGCGGGGTGAGCGCCGCTCCGTATGAGGAGCTCAATCTCGGCGGAGCGGTCGGAGACGACCCGGACGCCGTACGCACCAACCGGGAACTGGCCGCCAAGTCCCTGGGCATCGAGCCGGACCGGGTGGTCTGGATGAACCAGGTGCACGGGTCGGACGTGTCGGTGGTGGACGGACCGTGGGGATCTTCGTCCGACATCCCGTCGGTCGACGCGATCGTCACGGCGCGGCGCGGGCTCGCCCTCGCCGTGCTCACCGCCGACTGCGTGCCGGTGCTGCTCGCCGACCCCGTCGCCGGGATCGCCGCCGCGGCCCACGCGGGCCGGCCGGGCATGATCGCCGGAGTCGTCCCGGCCGCGCTACGCGCGATGACGGAGCTGGGCGCCGAGCCCTCCCGGATCGTCGCCCGCACCGGACCCACCGTCTGCGGCCGGTGTTACGAAGTGCCCGGGGTGATGCGCGCCGAGGTGTCCGCCATCGAGCCGGCGGCGTACGCCGAGACGAGTTGGGGCACACCGGCGGTCGATGTGAGCGCCGGAGTGCATGCCCAGCTGGAACGGCTCGGGGTGCGCGACCGGGAGCAGTCGCCGGTGTGCACGCTGGAATCGCGCGATCACTTCTCGTACCGACGCGACCGCACCACCGGGCGGCTCGCGGGTTATGTGTGGCTGGACTGACAGGACATGACGGACCGTAAGGACGAACTCGCCACGAATCTGGCGAAAGTTGAGCGGCGCATCGCCGACGCTTGCGCGGCCGCCGGCCGCGGGCGCGGGGACGTGACCCTGATCGTGGTCACCAAGACCTATCCGGCGAGCGATGTGCGGATGCTGGCGGAACTCGGTGTCCGCCACGTCGCCGAGAACCGCGACCAGGACGCGGCGCCCAAGGCCGCGGCCTGTGCGGATCTGCCCCTTACGTGGCATTTTGTCGGTCAGCTTCAGACCAACAAGGTGCGCTCGGTGGCCGGTTACGCGGATTTCGTGCAGTCCGTCGATCGTTCCAAGCTCGTCACAGCTCTGTCGAAGGAAGCCGTCCGGGCGGGTCGCGAGCTGGGCTGCCTCCTCCAGGTCGCACTGGACGCGGGCGAGAGCGAGCGGGGTGAGCGCGGAGGCGTGGCCCCCGGCGGCATCGAAGAGTTGGCCGACCTCGTGGCCGGGGCCCCGGGGCTGCGGCTCGACGGACTGATGACCGTCGCACCGCTCACCGGGGAGTACGCGGGGCGCGAACAGGCGGCCTTCGAGCGGTTGATGGATTTGTCGACCGACCTGCGCCGGAGTCATCCGGCTGCCACCATGGTCTCGGCAGGGATGAGTGCGGATCTCGAGCAGGCCGTGGCGGCCGGAGCGACACATGTGCGCGTCGGCAGCGCGGTACTCGGAGTCCGCCCCAGGCTCGGGTAACGTCGCCAAGAAGTCGGACCACAGCAGAAAATATGGTCATTGCCGCCGAAAGGCGGATTCAAGGACCTCGTGGATCGCGGGCACTTGGCAGTCGTCAGTCGATCCACCACAGAGCGGAGGACTCAGAGCATGGCCGGCGCGATGCGCAAGATGGCGGTCTACCTCGGCCTCGTGGAGGACGATGGGTACGACGGCCGCGGATTCGACCCCGACGACGACTTCGAACCCGAACTCGACCCGGAACCCGAACGGGATCACCGACGGCACGAGTCGTCCCACCAACCACATGTCTCACATCAGCCCCAAAGGGACGAAGAGGTACGAGTCGTACAGCCGTCCGCACCTCGCGAACCGGCCGCTCGTTCCGCTTCGCTACCCGCGGAATCCAGCCGCCCGGCGCGCATCGCGCCCGTGGCATCCATCACACAAGAACGCGCAAGCCTGGAGAAGAACGCACCGGTGATCATGCCCAAGGTCGTGTCGGAACGAGAGCCTTACCGGATCACCACGCTCCACCCGCGGACCTACAACGAGGCCCGTACCATCGGGGAACACTTCCGTGAAGGCACCCCGGTGATCATGAATCTGACTGAGATGGACGACACAGATGCGAAGCGACTTGTCGACTTTGCGGCCGGTTTGGTGTTTGGTCTTCACGGCAGTATCGAGCGGGTGACGCAGAAGGTGTTCCTGTTGTCGCCTGCTAACGTCGATGTCACGGCGGAGGACAAGGCCCGCATCGCAGAGGGCGGGTTCTTCAACCAGAGCTGAGACGCACCACCGGAAACATCAGTACACAGCACTACACAGCAGGGCACAGGGGAGAGGGAAGCAACAGATCATGAGCGTGGTTCTGGATGTCGTCTACATCGCGCTGATGTGCTTCCTCATCGTGCTCATCTTCCGGTTGGTCATGGACTACGTCTTCCAGTTCGCCCGCTCATGGCAACCCGGCAAGGCGATGGTGGTCGTTCTGGAGGCCACCTACACTGTCACTGATCCACCGCTCAAGCTTCTGCGGCGGTTCATCCCGCCGCTGCGTCTCGGGGGCGTGGCGCTCGACCTGTCCTTCTTCGTACTGATGATCATCGTCTACATCCTGATCTCGATCGTGAGCCGGCTGTGAGCGATGTGAACTACGGTCTTGCCGAATGCCGACGACTACGTTGAGGTGAAGAGATGCCGTTGACCCCCGAGGACGTGCGGAACAAGCAGTTCACGACCGTCCGCCTCCGAGAAGGCTATGACGAGGACGAGGTCGATGCCTTCCTCGATGAGGTCGAAGCCGAACTGACCCGCCTGCTCCGCGAGAACGAGGACCTGCGCGCCAAACTGGCCGCGGCCACGCGCGCTGCCGCGCAGAACCAGCAGAACATGCGCAAGCCTCCGGAGCAGCAGCAGGATCAGCAGCAACAGCAGCAGCAGCAGGGCATGCGCGGTCCCGGCGGTCCCGTTCCCGCCGGCATATCGGGCCCGCCGCAGCAGCAGATGGGTGGCCCCATGGGTGGCCCGCCCCAGCTGCCGAGCGGTGCCCCGCAGCTGCCCGCCGGCCCCGGCGGTCAGGGTGGTCCCCAGGGTCCTGGTGGTCCCGGTCCGATGGGCCAGGGTCCGGGTCCGATGGGTCAGCCCCCGATGCAGCAGCAGATGGGTGGTCCGATGGGCGGCCCCATGGGCGGTCCGATGGGCGGCCCCGGTCAGGGAGGCCCCGGTGGCGACAGCGCCGCGCGTGTCCTCTCGCTGGCCCAGCAGACCGCCGACCAGGCGATCGCCGAGGCCCGTTCCGAAGCCAACAAGATCGTCGGCGAGGCGCGTTCGCGTGCCGAGGGTCTGGAGCGTGACGCCCGTGCCAAGGCCGACGCCCTGGAGCGGGACGCGCAGGAGAAGCACCGCGTCGCGATGGGCTCCCTGGAGTCCGCCCGCGCCACGCTGGAGCGCAAGGTCGAGGACCTGCGCGGCTTCGAGCGCGAGTACCGCACGCGCCTGAAGTCGTACCTGGAGTCGCAGCTGCGTCAGCTGGAGACCCAGGCCGACGACTCGCTGGCCCCGCCGCGCACTCCGGCGACCGCGTCCCTCCCGCCGTCCCCGGCGCCTTCCATGGCCCCGGCCGGCGCGAGTGCCCCGTCGTACGGCGGCGGCAACCAGACGATGGGCGGTGCTCCTTCGCCGTCCGGTCCGTCCTACGGCGGCCAGCAGCAGATGTCTCCGGCGATGACCCAGCCGATGGCGCCGGTGCGTCCGCAGGGTCCGTCCCCGATGGGTCAGGCGCCCTCGCCCATGCGAGGCTTCCTGATCGACGAGGATGACAACTGACGGCCTGATGGCCAGTAGTACGGCGTAGACGTCGGCAGCGTTCAGGGCGAGGCCCCGGGTTCACCCCGGGGCCTCGCCCTTTTGCCACGCGTGTTCGTACCCGCGCACCGGCGTTCTGCGTACGCAACGCCGAAGGCCCGGACCCACCAAGATCTTTGGCAGGGCCGGGCCTTCGGGCCGAGAGGCCCCTGAGGGTTACGCCTTGCGCAGGCGGAACGTCAGGGACAGGCCCTCGTCGGTGAAGGGCTCGCCGTAGGTGTCGTCCGCCTCGCCCTGGGCGAAGTCCGTGGCGAGGACCTCGTCGGCGATCAGGGCCGCGTGCTCGGTCAGGCCCTCGGCGACGGCCGGGTCGGTCGCCGTCCAGCGCAGGGCGATGCGGTCGGCCACGTCGAGGCCGCTGTTCTTGCGGGCCTCCTGGATCAGACGGATCGCGTCACGGGCGAGGCCCGCGCGGCGGAGCTCCTCCGTGATCTCCAGGTCCAGGGCGACCGTCGCGCCCGCGTCGGACGCCACCGACCAACCCTCGCGCGGGGTCTCCGTGATGATGACCTCATCCGGAGCCAGCGTGATGGTCTCGCCGTCGACCTCCACCGACGCCGTGCCCTCGCGCAGGGCGAGGGACAGCGCGGCCGCGTCCGCGTTCGCGATGGCCTTGGCCACGTCCTGGACACGCTTGCCGAAGCGCTTGCCCAGCGCGCGGAAGTTGGCCTTCGCCGTGGTGTCGACCAGGGAGCCGCCGACCTCGCTCAGCGTCGCCAGGGACTCGACGTTCAGCTCCTCCGTGATCTGCGTGCGCAGTTCGGAGCCCAGCGTGTCGAAGCCGGTGGCCGCGATCAGGGCGCGGGACAGCGGCTGGCGCGTCTTGACGCCCGACTCCGCGCGCGTGGCACGGCCCAGCTCCACCAGCCGGCGCACCAGCACCATCTGCTTCGACAGCTCCGGGTCGATGGCGGTGAGGTCCGCCTCCGGCCAGGAGGAGAGGTGGACCGACTCCGGGGCGCCCGGGGTGACCGGGACGATCAGGTCCTGCCAGACCCGCTCGGTGATGAACGGGGTCAGCGGGGCCATGAGCTGCGTCACCGTTTCGACGACCTCGTGCAGCGTGCGCAGCGCCGCCTTGTCGCCCTGCCAGAAGCGGCGGCGGGAGCGGCGCACGTACCAGTTGGACAGGTCGTCGACGAACGCGGACAGCAGCTTGCCGGCGCGCTGGGTGTCGTAGGCGTCCAGGGCCTGGGTGACCTGGTCGGTCAGCGCGTGCAGTTCGGACAGCAGCCAGCGGTCCAGGACCGGGCGGTCGGCCGGGGCCGGGTCGGCCTCGGACGGGGCCCAGCCGGACGTACGGGCGTACAGGGCCTGGAAGGCGACCGTGTTCCAGTAGGTCAGGAGCGTCTTGCGGACGACCTCCTGGATGGTGCCGTGGCCCACGCGGCGGGCCGCCCACGGGGAGCCGCCGGCCGCCATGAACCAGCGGACCGCGTCGGCGCCGTGCCGGTCCATGAGCGGGATCGGCTCCAGGGTGTTGCCCAGGTGCTTGGACATCTTGCGGCCGTCCTCGGCGAGGATGTGGCCGAGGCAGACCACGTTCTCGTACGACGACTTGTCGAAGACGAGCGTGCCGACCGCCATCAGCGTGTAGAACCAGCCGCGGGTCTGGTCGATGGCCTCGCAGATGAACTGCGCCGGGTAGCGGGCCTCGAAGACGTCCTTGTTCTTGTACGGGTAGCCCCACTGCGCGAACGGCATCGAGCCCGAGTCGTACCAGGCGTCGATCACCTCGGGCACGCGCGTGGCCGTCCTGCCGCAGCCGTCCTGCGGGCAGGCGAAGGTGACCTCGTCGATGAACGGGCGGTGCGGGTCCAGGCCCGACTGGTCGGTGCCGGTCAGCTCGGTCAGCTCCGTGAGGGAGCCGGCGCAGGTGAGGTGGTCGTCCTCGCAGCGCCAGATGGGCAGCGGCGTGCCCCAGTAGCGGTTGCGGGACAGCGCCCAGTCGATGTTGTTGTTCAGCCAGTCGCCGTAGCGGCCGTTCTTGACCGTCTCCGGGAACCAGTTGGTGCCCTCGTTCTCCGCGAGCAGGCGGTCCTTGATCGCCGTGGTGCGGATGTACCAGGAGGGCTGCGCGTAGTAGAGCAGCGCGGTGTGGCAGCGCCAGCAGTGCGGGTAGCTGTGCTCGTACGGGATGTGCTTGAAGAGCAGGCCGCGGTCGCCGAGGTCCTCGGTGAGCTTCTCGTCGGCCTTCTTGAAGAAGACACCGCCGACGAGGGGGACGTCCTCCTCGAACGTGCCGTCCGGGCGGACCGGGTTGACGACCGGGAGGCCGTAGGAGCGGCAGACCTTGAGGTCGTCCTCACCGAAGGCGGGGGACTGGTGGACCAGACCCGTGCCGTCCTCGGTGGTGACGTACTCGGCGTTGACGACGAAGTGCGCCGGCTCCGGGAACTCGACGAGCTCGAAGGGGCGCTGGTAGGTCCAGCGCTCCATCTCGGCGCCCGTGAAGGTCTGCCCGGTGCTCTCCCAGCCCTCGCCGAGGGCCTTGGCGAGCAGCGGCTCGGCGACGACGAGCTTCTCCGAACCTTCTGGGCCCTTCGTCGCGACGACGTAGGTGACCTCGGGGTGGGCGGCGACCGCGGTGTTGGACACCAGGGTCCACGGGGTCGTCGTCCACACCAGGAGCGCGGCCTCGCCGGCGAGCGGGCCGGAGGTGAGCGGGAAGCGGACGTAGACGGACGGGTCGACGACCGTCTCGTAGCCCTGCGCCAGCTCGTGGTCGGACAGGCCCGTGCCGCAGCGGGGGCACCAGGGGGCGACGCGGTGGTCCTGGACCAGCAGGCCCTTGTTGAAGATCTCCTTCAGCGACCACCAGACCGACTCGATGTACTCGGGGTCCATCGTGCGGTACGGGTCGTTCAGGTCGGTCCAGTAGCCCATGCGGGTCGTGAGCGCCTCGAAGGCGTCCGTGTGGCGGGTCACCGACTCGCGGCACTTGGCGTTGAACGCGGCGATGCCGTACGCCTCGATGTCCTGCTTGCCGGAGAAGCCGAGCTCCTTCTCTACGGCGAGCTCCACCGGGAGGCCGTGGCAGTCCCAGCCGGCCTTGCGGGCCACGTGGTAGCCGCGCATGGTGCGGAAGCGGGGGAAGACGTCCTTGAAGACGCGGGCCTCGATGTGGTGGGCGCCGGGCATGCCGTTGGCGGTGGGCGGGCCCTCGTAGAACACCCACTCGGGGCGACCCTCGGACTGCTCCAGGCTCTTGGCGAAGATCTTCTGCTCGCGCCAGAAGTCGAGCACCGCGTGCTCGAGGGCGGGCAGGTCGACCTGGGCGGGTACCTGGCGGTACGTCGACGATGTCATCAGCGGGCTTCCTCCGGCGGACTTGCTGCCTTCCGTCCGGAGGGACGAGAGCTACGTCTGCCTGCGCCGCCTTCGGCGCGCTCCCGCGGTACCACCCTCCTTGGCCCTCCGGCACGGGGTGTGCGCCGGCGAGCCCCCTCATTGGGGTCGCGATGCCGGTTCTACTGGCCACGGCTCACCGCTGTGGCGTTCTTCCGGCGGCTCCGGGGTGATCTTCACGTCGCGCTCGCCCCCGGGCTTCCACCGTCCCCGGGTCGCTCTGGGCTGCGTACGCCGCTACTCGTCCCCATCCACGCTTTTCGCTCCGCCCAGTGTACGGCGCCGGGCGGACAGCGGCCGACCGCTTTTCCGGGGACCCGGGGTCCCCGGGGCCGGGGTGGCGCGGGGAGGGTGGCTTATGGGTTTGATGACTCGAATGGGGTGGTATGGGTGTTCGGATCCTGGGACGTCCGGCTCGGCGGATTACCGGGCGGGGAGCTGGGCACAACGGATGCAGGTTCGCCGCGCGGCGTGCGCGAGGCGGGCGAATCGGGCGGTGTGCCCCGTTGCCGCGGGACTCGAGTCGATTTATCGTCCCAGCACGATTCGCGAGCAAGATCACAATATGTGAAGGGGCCGCGGCCATGGTGGCGAAGAAGACCGCCGTACAGCAGCCGGCGTCCGGCAGGTCCGGGGAGGCCTCCGGCGGTGCGGCCAAGGACGTGGGTGGGAAGAAGTCCACCCAGGGGGGTTCGGTGGGGCGGGCGGCGAAGGGGGCGGCGAAGGGGGCGGCGGGGAAGGCGACCGAGGGGACGAAGACTGCTGTCAAGAAGACCAAGGCGGCCGTCAAGAAGGTGACGGCCAGAACGGGCGGGGCGGAGCGGGGTGCGGCGGCCGGGCAGGGTGCGGGCGAGCGGGGTGGGGCCGAGCGGGGAGCGACCGAGAGAGCCGCACCTGGGAAGGCCGCGGCCAAGGCCCCCGCCAGGAAGGGGGCTGCCGGGAAGGCTCCGGCCAAGGCAGCCGCCGAGAAGACGACAGCCAAGAAGGCCGCTGTCAGGAAGACGGCCAAGAAGACGGCGGCCAAGAAGACAGCGGCCGAGAAGGCGACCGCCAAGGGCGCGGCGGCCGAGAAGGCGACCGCCAAGGGGGCGACTGCCAAGGGGACGACCGCCAAGGGGGCGGCGGCCAAGAAGGCGGTCGCCAAGGGGACGGCGGCCGAGAAGAAGGCGGCTGCCAAGGGGGCGGCGGCCAAGAAGGCCGCTGTCACCAGGGCCAAGGCCGCCAAGGCCGACGCCGCGAAGAAGGGCGCCGAAGGTGTCGCCGGGCAGGGCGCCGGAGGCGGGAGCACCACCACGAAGGGCCCGGCCGGGAAGGGCGCCGCCCGGACCGGTGGGGCCACACAGGACACGGCCGGGACCAGCACGGCCAAGAAGGCGGGTGCGGCCGAGGCCGCGCCGCAGACGGGAGCGACGACGGTGGGTGCGAAGAAGACTCCTGGCACGGCAACGGCGGCGAAGACCGCCGTTCCGAAGGCGCGGGCGGGCGCGGTGGAGCCCGGTGAGCTGGCGGTACGCCCGGGCGAGGCCCCCTGGACGACGGAGGAGGTCGAGGAGGCGCGCTCCGAGCTGATGTCGGAGGAGGCGCGGCTGCGCGAGGAGATCACCTCGTCGGAGCGGTCGCTCGCCGGTCTGATGCGGGACTCCGGGGACGGCGCGGGCCACGACGAGGCGGACACCGGCAGCAAGAACATCACGCGCGAGCACGAGCTGGCCCTTGCCGCCAACGCGCGCGAGATGCTCGACCAGACCGAGCGCGCCCTGGACCGCCTCGACTCCGGCACCTACGGCCTGTGCGAGAACTGCGGCAACCCCATCGGCAAGGCCCGGATGCAGGCGTTCCCGCGGGCCACGTTGTGCGTGGAGTGCAAGCAGAAGCAGGAGCGCCGGTACTGACCGGCCGCCGAATGCCTCCTGAGCACGTGGGCGGCCCGGGGTGTGCCGTACCCTCGTCCTCAGTCAGGCACCTAGGTTGAGGGACTCACGTGGCAGAGGCGGAGCGCATCATCGGTACGCCGGACACACCGGACGCGGCCGGGAACGGGCAGGACCGGCCCGGCGAGTCCGGCACCGACGATACGGCGGCGGCCGCCGGCGCGTCGGGCACGGACGAGCCGGAGGCCACGGCCGGAAGGCCCCGGGGCAGGCGCCGGATCGCGGTGCTGTTCGCCGTCGCCACGTTCGCGTACGCCCTGGACCTGATCAGCAAGATGATCGTGGTGGCCAAGCTGGAGCACCACCCGCCCATCGAGATCATCGGGGACTGGCTGAAGTTCGAGGCGATCCGCAACGCGGGCGCGGCCTTCGGCTTCGGCGAGGCCTTCACCGTGATCTTCACCATGATCGCGGCGGCGGTGATCGTGGTGATCGCCCGGCTCGCCCGCAAGCTGTACAGCCTGCCCTGGGCGATCGCGCTGGGCCTGCTGCTCGGCGGTGCGCTGGGCAACCTCACCGACCGGATCTTCCGGGCACCGGGCGTCTTCGAGGGCGCGGTCGTGGACTTCATCGCGCCCAAGCACTTCGCCGTGTTCAACCTGGCCGACTCGGCGATCGTGTGCGGCGGCATCCTGATCGTGCTGCTGTCGTTCAAGGGGCTCGACCCGGACGGCACCGTCCACAAGGACTGAGCACCCGTACGGCGGTGTCGGACCCGTCCGGCATACTCGACGGGTGAGCACGATTCCCGAGATCCGTACCCTGCCCGTGCCCGACGGCCTGGAGGGCGAGCGTGTCGACGCCGCCATCTCCCGCATGTTCGGCTTCTCCCGGACCAAGGCGGCCGAGCTCGCCGCCGCGGGGAAGGTCACGGTCGACGGGTCGGTGGTCGGCAAGTCGGAGCGCGTGCACGGCGGTGCCTGGCTGGAGGTCGAGATGCCGCAGGCGCCCGCGCCGGTGCAGGTGGTGGCCGAGCCGGTCGAGGGCATGGAGATCGTGCACGACGACGATGACGTGGTCGTCATCGTCAAGCCGGTCGGCGTGGCCGCGCACCCGTCGCCGGGCTGGACCGGGCCGACCGTCATCGGAGGCCTCGCCGCCGCCGGGTACCGGATCTCCACCTCCGGTGCCGCCGAGCGCCAGGGCATCGTCCACCGCCTCGACGTCGGCACGTCCGGGCTGATGGTCGTCGCCAAGTCCGAGTACGCGTACACGTCGCTGAAGCGCCAGTTCAAGGAGCGCACGGTCGACAAGCGGTACCACACGCTCGTCCAGGGCCACCCCGACCCGACCAGCGGCACCATCGACGCGCCCATCGGCCGGCACCCGCAGCACGACTACAAGTGGGCGGTCACGGCCGAGGGCAAGCCGTCCGTCACGCACTACGACCTCATCGAGGCGTTCCGCGCCGCCTCCCTGCTCGACGTGAAGCTGGAGACCGGCCGCACGCACCAGATCCGCGTACACATGGCCGCCCACCGGCACCCCTGCGTCGGCGACCTGACCTACGGCGCCGACCCGACGCTCGCCAAGCGCCTCGGTCTGACCCGCCAGTGGCTGCACGCGGTGCGGCTCGGCTTCGAGCACCCCGGGGACGGGCAGTGGGCCGAGTTCTCCTGCGACTACCCGGAGGACCTGCAGGAGGCCCTGGACCAGGTCCGGGAGGAGACCTACGCGTGAGCACCACCCCGACGTATGTCGTGCGGGTCGCCGAGGGCCCGGCCGACCGTGAGGCGTGCTTCGCGGTGCGCAAGGAGGTCTTCGTCGGCGAGCAGGGCGTGCCCGAGGACCTGGAGTACGACGCGTACGACGCCGGGGCCGTCCATGTGCTGGCGGTCCGGGAGGACGGCGTACCGCTCGGGACGGGGCGGCTGCTGGTCGGGGAGGCGGCCGTGGCGCAGACCGGAGCCGACCCGTCCGTGGGCTCCCTCGGCCGGCTCGCCGTGGCCGCTCACGCGCGCGGGCTCGGTGTGGGGGTCGCCCTGGTGCGGGCCATCGAGGACGCGGCACGCGCACGGGGGCTCGCAGCCGTGGACCTGCACGCCCAGACGCACGCGCTCGGCTTCTACCAGCGGCTCGGCTACCAGGCCTACGGGCCGGAGTACCTGGAGGCGGGTATTCCGCACCAGGGGATGCGGCGTTCGCTCTAGCCCGTCGCGGTGAGTGCCGAAACGGTTTGTCCCCGGAGTTGCGTGGCAGGCTTGAGGACAGTCGTGTGACCGTCTGACCTCCCGGAGCGCTGACCGTGGATCAGTTGGCCCTGTTGTTCGTGCTGCTGCTCGGGGCCGTGATCAGCGTCCCGGTCGGGGACCGGCTCGGGGTGCCCGCGCCGGTGCTGATGACGCTCCTCGGCATAGTCCTCGCCCTGCTCGACTTCGTGCCGAACGTCGACATCCCGCCCGACCTGATCCTGCCGCTGCTGCTGCCGCCCCTGCTGTACGCCGCCGTACGACGCACCTCGTGGCGGCAGTTCGCGGCGAACAGGAGACCGATCTTCCTGCTGGCCGTGGCCCTGGTGTTCGTCACCATGGCCTGTGTGGCCGCCGCGGCCAACGCGATCGTGCCCGGGCTGCCGCTCGCCGCGGCGTTCGCGCTCGGCGCGCTGGTGGCGCCGCCGGACCCGGTCGCGGCGACGGCCGTCGCCGGGCAGTTGGGGCTGCCGCGCCGGCTGGTGTCGATCCTGGAGGGCGAGGGGCTCTTCAACGACGTGACGGCCATCGTCCTCTACCACGTGGCGATCGCCGCCGCCGTCAGCGGGACGTTCTCGCCCTGGAAGGCCGGGCTCGACCTGGTGCTGTCGGCCGTGGTGGCGGTGGCCGTGGGCCTGGCACTGGGCTGGGGCGCGAACAAGCTGATGGAACTGCTCGAGGACGCGACCCTGCAGATCGGGCTCGCCCTGCTGGTGCCGTACGCCTCCTACGTCATGGCCGAGGAGCTGCACGGCTCCGGGGTGCTCGCCGTGCTCACCACCGCGCTGTTCCTCGCGGAGTACGGCGCCGACGCCGACGACGTCATGACACGGCTGGCCGGACACACGTTCTGGAACATCGTCGACACCCTCGTCACCGGTGTGGCGTTCGGGCTGGTCGGACTCGAACTGCACAACGCCATCCACACCGCGACCGGCCGGTGGGGCCAACTGCTCGGGTGGGCGGCGCTGGTGGTATGCGTGGTCGTCCTCGTACGGCTGCTGTGGCTGCTGCCGGCGACGTGGCTGACCAAGCGGCTGCACGCGCGGCGGGACTACGACGAGGACATCCCGGTGAGCTGGCGCGAGACCGTGGTGATGTGGTGGTCCGGGATGCGCGGCGTGGCGTCGGTGGCGCTGGTGCTGGCCATTCCGCTGGAGACGGATTCCGGGGCGCCGTTCCCGAGCAGGGACGAGATCATCTTCATCGCCTTCGGGGTGATCATGGCGACGCTGGTGGTGCAGGGACTGACGTTGCCGTGGCTGGTGCGGAGGCTCGGGGTGAAGGCCGACACCGACCAGGAGAAGGAGTTCGCGAAGGCGCTGGCGATCCGGGCGGCGAAGGCGGCGAAGCGCAGGCTCCGGGAGATCGAGGAAGACGAGGAGCTGCCGGAGGACCTCTCCGAGCAGATGCTGCGGCGGGCCTTCGACATCGGGGTGCGGATCAGTCCCGAACTCGCGGAGGACGAGCGGCGGGAGGCGTACCGGGAGCGGGCGCGGCGCGTGAAGCGGGTGCGGCGGATCCAGCAGGAGATGCTGAGCGCGGCGCGGCACGAGGTGCTGGCGGCGCGCAGCGAACCCGGGGCGGACCCCGAGGTGGTGGACCGGGTTTTGCGGCATCTTGACGTGCGCAGCCTGCGCTGAGTTCGCCCTCGGCGGCCGACGGATCGTAGGGTCGTTCGTATGGCACGGAACGTAGTGATCAGTGGTGGAGGAACGGGAATTGGGCTTGTGGCGGCCCGGGTCTTCGCCGCGGGCGGGGACCGGGTGCTGCTGCTCGGGCGGCGGGCCGCGGTGCTGGAGAAGGCCGGGGTGCCCGGCGCGCTGACGTATGCGGCCGATCTCGCCGAGCCGGAGGACGTGCGGGGTGTCGCCGCCTTCGTGGAGCGGGAGTTCGGGTCCGTGGACGTGCTCGTGCACAGTGCCGGAGGCAACGGGCTGCTGGAACCGGACGCCGCGGGCGACGATCCGCTGGAGGCCGTCGCGCACACCTGGACCGTGAACTTCCGGCTCAACACCCTGACCGCCGTCCTGCTCACCGAGGCGCTGAAGCCGCGGCTCGCCGAGCCCGGCGGGCGGGTGCTCTTCCTCAGTTCCATCGCCGCCTACCGGGGATCCGGGAGCGGGGCCTACGCGGCGGCCAAGGCGGGGCTGCACCCGTACGCCCACGATCTGGCGCGGGAGCTGGGACCGCGCGGCATCACCGCGAACGTCGTCGCGCCCGGCTACATCGAGGACACCGAGTTCTTCGGGGACTCGATGGCCGAGGAGCGGCGGGCGCGGCTCGTCGGCGAGACCTCGACCGGCCGGGCCGGGACCCCCGCCGACGTCGCCGAGACCCTGCGCTGGCTCGCCTCCCCGGAGGCCGGGCACATCACCTCCCAGATCATCCAGGTCAACGGCGGCGCCGAGCGCGGTCACTGACCGAAGACCAGCAGGAGGGCTGCCCCGGGAACGGGCAGCCCTCCTGCTGTGTCCGTGTCCGTCAGCGTTCCGGGCGGGCCGAGCCGTGGAAGCGGCGCTGCTGGTTCGGGACGCCGTCCGGGGAGGGGCGGTGGCCGTTCCAGGACGGCGGCAGGATCGCGTCCGCCGTGTTGACCCGGGGCAGGGCGTACGGGTGCTCCCCGGACAGCCAGCGGAGCATCTGCTCGCGGACCGTGACCCGCACGGTCCAGATGTCGTCCGCGTCCTTCGCCGTCACCAGCGCCCGCACCTGCATGGTGCTCGGCGTGGTGTCCGTGACGGACAGGTCGTAGGCGCGGCCGTCCCAGGCGGGGCACTCGCGCAGGATGTCGCGGAGCTTCTCGCGCATCGCCTCCACGGGGGCCGTGTGGTCGACGTGCCAGAAGACGGTGCCGGTCATCTGCGGCGTGCCGCGCGACCAGTTCTCGAACGGCTTGGACGTGAAGTACGACACCGGCATGGTGATCCGGCGCTCGTCCCAGGTGCGCACGGTCAGGAACGTCAGCGTGATCTCCTCGACCGTGCCCCACTCGCCGTCCACGACCACGGTGTCCCCGATGCGGACCATGTCGCCGAAGGCGATCTGGAACCCCGCGAACATGTTGCTCAGCGTGGACTGCGCGGCGACACCGGCGACGATGCCGAGGATGCCGGCCGAGGCCAGCAGCGAGGCACCCGCCGCGCGGAACGCCGGGAACGTCAGCAGCATGCTCGCCGCGGCCACCACGCCGACGATCGCCGACACCACCCGCATGATCAGCGTCACCTGGGTGCGCACCCGGCGGACCCTGGCCGGGTCGCGGTGGGCCCGGGCACTGGCGTAGCGGCTGTACGAGGTCTCGACGATCGCCGCCGCGATCCGGATCACCAGCCAGGCGGTCGACCCGATCAGGACCAGGGTCAGCGCCTGGCCGATGCCCTCGCGGCGGCTCTCCAGCAGCTGCGCCTCGTCGTAGGACCCTCTCAGCAGGGCCGCGAAGAGGACGAGCTGGTACGGGATGCGGCCACGGCGCAGCAGCCCCCACAGCGGGGTGTCGTGGTGCCGTTCGTCGGCCTTGCGCAGCAGGAAGTCGGTGGCCCAGCCGATCACCAGCGTGAGCACGACCGAGCCACCGACCACGATCAGCGGTCGCAGCAGGTTCTCCATGCCCCCGAACCTAACCGGCTCACCGGGGGCATGAACATGTGACTTCGGCGGCGTCCTGGGTAGTGCCGCGATCCCGGCCCGTCACACCCGGCTGGCACCATGGCCTCATGAACATCATGCTCTTTCACTCGACCTTCGGGCTGCGGCCCGCGGTGCACCAGGCCGCTGACCGGCTGCGGTCGGCCGGTCACGAGGTGTGGACGCCCGACCTCTTCGAGGGGCGTACGTTCGAGACGGTCGAGGAGGGCATGGAGCACAAGGAGAAGATCGGCAAGGACGAGCTGCTGAAGCGGGCCGTGCTCGCGGCCGCGCCCTACTCGGAGCGCGGGCTGGTGTACGCCGGCTTCTCGCTCGGCGCCTCCATCGCCCAGACCCTCGCCCTCGGCGACGACAAGGCCCGCGGCCTGCTGCTCCTGCACGGCACCTCGGACATCGCGCCGGGCGTCACGGTGGACGAGCTGCCGGTCCAGCTGCACGTGGCGGAGCCGGACCCGTTCGAGACGGACGACTGGCTGAGCGCCTGGTACCTCCAGATGGGCCGCACGGGCGCCGACGTCGAGGTCTACCGGTACGCCGGGGCCGGCCACCTGTACACCGACCCCGACCTGCCGGACTACGACGAGGAAGCGGCCGAGGCCACCTGGCGGGTGGCGCTCGGCTTTCTCGACACCCTGTAGCAGCGGCTACACCGGGGCGTGGACCCGCTCGACCTTCTGCGTGCCGCTGCGCGTGCGGTACGAGCGGGACCACTGGGCCGTCGCGTCGCGCTTCGCGCGGTCGGAGATGACGTAGTAGTCCATCTGGGCGCGCTCGGCCGTGAGGTCCAGGACGCCGAAGCCGTGGCGGTCGGTGTCGACCCAGTGGACGTGCCGGTTGGCCGCGCGGATGACCGGCGAGGCGACCGCCGAGACCGTGCCCTCCGGGACCTTCACGATGTCGTCGAGGTTGTCCGAGGTGACCGAGGTGACCACGAACTCCGTCGCGGCCGACGGGGAGAGTGGGTACGTGCCCGCGTCCACCGGAACGTCGTTGGCCCAGGCCATGTGGATGTCGCCGGTGAGGAAGACGGTGTTGCGGATCGCGTTCGTGCGCAGGTGTGCCAGGATCTCGCGGCGGTCGGCGGTGTAGCCGTCCCACTGGTCGGTGTTGAGGGCGAGGCCCTCCTGCGGCAGGCCCAGCAGCTTGGCCAGGGGCTTCAGCAGGTCGGCGGAGAGCGAGCCGATGGCGAACGGCGAGATCATCACGGAGTTGCCGACCAGCCGCCAGGTGGTGTCGGACGCCTTCAGGCCCGCCTTGAGCCAGTCGAGCTGGGCCCGGCCGGTGAGCGTGCGGTCCGGGTCGTCGACCTCGCCGTCGCCGACCTTGACCTGTTGCGAGCGGAACGAGCGCAGGTCCAGCAGCGAGAGGTCGGCCAGCTTGCCGAAGCGCAGCCGGCGGTAGGTGGTGCCGGCGATCGCGGGACGCACCGGCATCCACTCGAAGTAGGCCTGCTTTGCGGCGGCCTGGCGGGCGGACCAGGTGCCCTCGGCGCCTTCCGTGTGGTTCTCCGCGCCGCCCGAGAAGGCGTCGTTGGCGAACTCGTGGTCGTCCCAGATCGCCACGACCGGGGCCGCCGCGTGCAGCGCCTGGAGGTCCGGGTCGGTCTTGTACCGCGCGTGCCGGACGCGGTAGTCGGCGAGCGTGACGATCTCGTGGGCCGGGGCGTGCGGGCGGACGACCGTGCCCCGGGTGCCGTACTCGCCGGTGCCGTACTCGTAGATGTAGTCGCCCAGGTGGAGCCAGGCGTCCAGGTCGCCGCGGGCCGCGAGATGGCGGTACGCGGAGAAGTAGCCGGCCTCCCAGTTCGCGCAGGAGACCACGCCGAAGCGGAGGTTCGTGACGGCCGCGTCGGCCGCCGGGGCGGTGCGGGTGCGGGCGGCGGGGGAGTCGGTGCCGCCCGCGGAGAAGCGGAACCAGTAGTCGGTGGCCGGTTCCAGGCCGCGGATGTCGGCCTTCACCGTGTGGTCGGAGGCGGCGGTCGCGGTGGTGGAGCCCTTGGCGACGACGGTGGTGAACGCCTTGTCCCTGGCGACCACCCAGCTCACCTCGGTGTCCGGGCCGAGCCCGGAGCCGGGTATCGCCTCCGGGACCGGCGTCACACGGGTCCACAGCAGCACGCCGTCCGGCAGCGGGTCACCGGAGGCGACGCCGTGCAGGAAGGCGGGAGTCTGGTCGGCGGCGCGCGCCGGCAGGGAGGCGGCGAGCGGCCCGGCCAGGACAGCGGTCGCCGCCGCGGCCTTGACGACCGTACGGCGGCGCGGGGAGAGGGAGTTGAGGCCCTCGGACGTGTTCGATGATCTGTATCGACTGGTCACGACCGATCAGGTTACTGATCGGTATGCACCAGAGCGGGCGAACTGAAGGAAGTTCGCCCGCTCTTCACATGCCGGCCGGTCCCTGACCTGCCGTCACTTCTTCAGGGCCTCGCCCACGACCCGGTTGAAGTCGTCCACCGTCATCAGCGGCGTGCCCTGGCTGTCGGCGGTGAGCTGCTTGCCGTCCATCACGAAGGAGGGGGTGCCCTGCACGCCGTCCTTGTTGTCGTCGAAGGTCTTGGACATGGCCATCGCCCAGGCGTCGTAGGTGCCCTTCTCGACCGCGTCCTGGAACTTCTTGTTGTCCTTCAGCTCGGGGACGGTGTTCGCGACCTCGATGAGGTAGCTGTCGTCCTTGAACTTGTCGGTCGTCTCCTCCGGGTGCCACTTCGCGGAGTACAGCGCGGCCTTGTAGTCGAGGAACGCCTTGTCGCTCACGTTCAGCGCGGCGCCCAGGGCGCTCAGCGCGTTCTTCGAGCCCTCGCCGTTGTCCTTGTTGTCGATGAACGTGGCACCGATGAACTGCATCTTGTACTTGCCGTCGTCGACGTCCTTCTTCAGGGTCGGGCCGACGGTCTGTTCGAACTGGGCGCACACGGGGCAGCGCGGGTCCTCGTAGACCTTCAGGGTCTTCTTCGCCGACTCCTTGCCGATGACGACCGTGGTGCCGTCGGTGCCCGTGGTGTTGGCCGGGGTGACGACCTTCTCGTCCTTCACCGCTTCCCAGTGGGTCGGCTTGTTGGCCTGCACGACCGCGTAACCTATGCCGCCGGCCACGGCCAGGACGCCGACGATGGAGCAGGCGACGATGACCTGCCGCTTGGCCTTGGCCCGCTTGGCCTCGCGCTCGCGCTCGGCGCGCAGCCGCTCACGGGCCGCCGACTTCGCCGCCTGGCTGTTCCTCTTGCTCATGGTGATGTTCTCCGTTGGGGACGCGCACACTCGTGTGCGGGATACGTAGGGGGGACTGCCGGTGCTCGAAAGCGCCTCGTGCGAAGGCGTATGCCTTACGCGAAGGCGGGCGAGCACGGCGGTCCGCGCCGTCCCAGGGAGTACGCGAGGACCAGGTCACGCGCGGTGGGCGTGCGGTCGGCGGGGCGCGGCGGCAGCCGGTGCCCCGCCGGTCGCCGCTGCGACGTCACCGCGGCGACCGCCAGCAGCAGCGGCCGGAACGATGTCGCCGCCACCGCCCGCAGCAGTTCGGCCAGGGCCCGCTCGCCGCGGCGCAGCCACACTGCGGCGACGAGGCCGACGCCGATGTGCGCGCCGAGCAGCAGCCAGGCGGTGGCCGGGTCGGCGTGGGCGACCACGGCCGCGAGGCGTTCCGTGCCCGTGGCCCCGGCCATGCGGGCCAGCGGGGTGCCGACCTCGCCGCCGCCGCACAGCACGTCCAGACCGACTGAGCGCAGCGGGCCCGCCACCGGGCCGCCCGCCCGGCCGTAGCAGGCGTGCTGACCCGTGGTGAACACCGTGTCGGCGGCGAGCTCCAGCGGGATCAGCAGGGCCGCGATCCGCCCGAAGGAGCGCTCGCGGCCCGCCAGGGCGTAGGCGATCAGGAACACGGCGGCGGCGACCGCGGCCACCGTGCCCAGCGGGAGCGGGGCCCGGGACAGCAGCACGTGCGACGCGGTGCTGAGCGTCACGACCACTGCCGTGAACAGCGCCGCGCGTACGGCTCTGAGCTGGATCCCGGATATGTCCATAGCGAGAGAAGAGTCTGTCACGGGGGCCTGTAAGGGACCCCTAAAGGATGCCTGTGAAGGGTCTTTCCGTCACAGACCCGGAATCCGGCCGTTGCGGAACAGGTCCACGAAGATCTGGTGGTCGGCACGCGCGCGGGCACCGTAGCCGTGCGCGAAGTCGACCAGCAGCGGTGCGAAGCCGTCCTCGTCGGCCGCGATCGCCGCGTCGATGGCCCGCTCCGTGGAGAAGGGCACCAGGGACTCGCCGGACTGGTCGTCCGCCGCCGAGTGCATCGTGGCCGTCGCCCGGCCGAGGTCGGCCACCACCTGGGCGATCTCCTCCGGGTCGTCGATGTCGCCCCAGTCGAGGTCCACCGCGTACGGCGAGACCTCGGCGACCAGCTGGCCCGCGCCGTCCAGCTCGGTCCAGCCCAGCCAGGGGTCGGCGTGCGCCTGGAGGGCGCGCTGGGAGATGACCGTGCGGTGCCCCTCGTGCTGGAAGTAGTCGCGGATCGACGGGTCCGTGATGTGCCGGGAGACCGCCGGGGTCTGGGCCTGCTTGATGTAGATCACGACGTCGTTCTCCAGGGCGTCGCTGTGGCCCTCCAGGAGGATGTTGTACGACGGCAGTCCCGCCGAGCCGATGCCGATGCCGCGCCGGCCGACGACGTCCTTCACGCGGTAGGAGTCCGGGCGGGCCAGGGAGCTGTCCGGGAGCGTCTCCAGATAGCCGTCGAAGGCGGCGAGGACCTTGTAGCGGGTGGCCGCGTCCAGCTCGACGGAGCCGCCGCCCGGCGCGAAGCGGCGCTCGAAGTCGCGGATCTCCGTCATCGAGTCCAGCAGGCCGAAGCGGGTCAGCGAGCGGGCGTCACGCAGCGCGTCCAGCAGCGGACCCTGCGCGGTGTCCAGCGTGAACGGCGGGACCTCGTCGCTCTTGGCGCCCGTGGCCAGGGCGTGGATCCGCTCCCGGTAGGCGCCCGCGTAGATCTGCACCAGCTCGGTGATCTGCTCGTCGCTGAGCGCCTTCGCGTACCCGATCAGCGCGATCGACGCGGCGAAGCGCTGCAGGTCCCAGGTGAAGGGGCCGACGTAGGCCTCGTCGAAGTCGTTGACGTTGAAGATCAGGCGGCCGTTCGCGTCCATGTACGTGCCGAAGTTCTCCGCGTGCAGGTCGCCGTGGATCCACACGCGTGAGGTGCGCTCGTCCAGGTAGGGGCCGCCGAGTATCCCGTCCTGGTCCAGATCGCGGTAGAAGAGGCAGGCCGTACCCCGGTAGAAGGCGAAGGCCGAGGCCGCCATCTTCCGGAACTTCACGCGGAACGCAGCCGGGTCGGCGGCCAGGAGCTCGCCGAAGGCGGTGTCGAAGACGGCGAGGATCTCGTCGCCGCGCTGCTCGCCGTTGAGCTGGGGGAACGACATCGCTGGGTGCCTCCTGGTGCAGAACGTCTCGGGGACGGCTGGTCCGTCCCCTGCGTAACGTGTGGCGGCCCGCGGGAGTGCCCGCGACCCTCGCACGAAGGTACGCGGGTCAGCCCTCCGCGTGTCAGTGTCGAGGCATAGACTTCGACGCTGTCCCCCAGACTGTCCGCAGCCTGTCGGACCCCATTCGACGAACGTTTTCCCTGGAGGCCGCAGCCGTGTCAAAGCCGCCGTTCACGCACCTGCACGTCCACACCCAGTACTCGCTGCTGGACGGTGCCGCGCGGCTGAAGGACATGTTCAACGCGTGCAACGAGATGGGCATGACGCACATCGCCATGTCCGACCACGGCAACCTCCACGGGGCGTACGACTTCTTCCACTCCGCGCAGAAGGCGGGGGTCACGCCGATCATCGGGATCGAGGCGTACGTCGCGCCCGAGTCGCGCCGCAACAAGCGCAAGATCCAGTGGGGCCAGCCGCACCAGAAGCGGGACGACGTCTCCGGTTCCGGTGGCTACACCCACAAGACGATGTGGGCGGTGAACAAGACCGGCCTGCACAACCTCTTCCGGCTCTCCTCCGACGCCTACGCCGAGGGCTGGCTGCAGAAGTGGCCCCGGATGGACAAGGAGACCATCGCCCAGTGGTCCGAGGGGATCGTGGCGTCCACCGGCTGCCCCTCCGGCGAGATCCAGACCCGGCTGCGCCTCGGCCACTTCGACGAGGCCCTCAAGGCCGCCGCCGACTACCAGGACATCTTCGGCAAGGACCGCTACTTCCTGGAGCTGATGGACCACGGCATCGAGATCGAGCACCGGGTCCGCGACGGCCTGCTGGACATCGCCAAGAAGCTCGGCATCCCCCCGCTGGTCACCAACGACTCGCACTACACCTACGCGCACGAGGCGACCGCCCACGACGCGCTGCTGTGCATCCAGACCGGCAAGAACCTCTCCGACCCGGACCGCTTCAAGTTCGACGGCACCGGCTACTACCTGAAGTCCACGGAGGAGATGTACGCCATCGACTCCTCGGACGCCTGGCAGGAGGGCTGCGCCAACACCCGGCTGATCGCCGAGATGGTCGACACGACCGGCATGTTCGAGAAGCGCGACCTCATGCCCAAGTTCGACATCCCGGAGGGGTACACGGAGGTCAGCTGGTTCCGCGAGGAGACCCTGCGCGGCATGCACCGCCGCTTCCCGGACGGCATCCCGGACGACCGCATGAAGCAGGTCGAGTACGAGATGGACACCATCATCTCGATGGGCTTCCCGGGCTACTTCCTCGTCGTCGCCGACTTCATCATGTGGGCGAAGAAGCAGGGCATCGCGGTCGGCCCCGGCCGTGGTTCCGCGGCCGGCTCGATCGTCGCCTACGCCCTCGGCATCACCGACCTCGACCCCATCCCGCACGGCCTGATCTTCGAGCGGTTCCTCAACCCCGAGCGCATCTCCATGCCCGATGTCGACATCGACTTCGACGAGCGCCGGCGCGTCGAGGTGATCCGGTACGTGACCGAGAAGTACGGCGCCGACAAGGTCGCCATGATCGGCACGTACGGCACCATCAAGGCCAAGAACGCGATCAAGGACTCCGCGCGCGTGCTGGGCTACCCGTACGCGATGGGCGACCGCATCACCAAGGCCATGCCCGCCGACGTCCTCGGCAAGGGCATCAACCTGGACGGCATCACCGACCCGAACCACCCGCGCTACTCGGAGGCGGGCGAGGTCCGGGCGATGTACGAGAACGAGCCCGACGTGAAGAAGGTCATCGACACCGCCAAGGGCGTCGAGGGCCTGGTCCGGCAGATGGGCGTGCACGCCGCCGGCGTGATCATGTCCAGCGAGACCATCACCGACCACGTGCCCGTCTGGGTCAGGCACACCGACGGCGTGACCATCACGCAGTGGGACTACCCGAGCTGCGAGTCGCTCGGCCTGCTGAAGATGGACTTCCTCGGCCTGCGCAACCTGACGATCATGGACGACGCCGTCAAGATGGTGAAGTCCAACAAGGGGATCGACATCGATCTCCTGAGCCTCCCGCTCGACGACCCCACGACGTTCGAACTGCTCCAGCGCGGCGACACCCTCGGCGTCTTCCAGTTCGACGGCGGCCCCATGCGCTCCCTGCTCCGGCTGATGAAGCCGGACAACTTCGAAGACATCTCCGCTGTGTCGGCCCTGTACCGCCCGGGCCCGATGGGCATGAACTCCCACACGAACTACGCGCTGCGCAAGAACGGGCAGCAGGAGATCACGCCCATCCACCCCGAGCTGGAGGAGCCGCTCAAGGAGGTCCTGGACGTCACCTACGGCCTGATCGTCTACCAGGAGCAGGTGCAGAAGGCCGCCCAGATCATCGCCGGCTACTCGCTCGGCGAGGCCGACATCCTCCGCCGCGTGATGGGCAAGAAGAAGCCCGAGGAACTGGCGAAGAACTTCGTCCTCTTCCAGGAGGGCGCCCGCAAGAAGGGCTACAGCGACGAGGCCATCCAGGCGCTCTGGGACGTACTGGTCCCCTTCGCCGGCTACGCGTTCAACAAGGCCCACTCCGCCGCGTACGGACTCGTCTCGTACTGGACGGCGTACCTGAAGGCGAACCACCCCGCCGAGTACATGGCCGCGCTCCTGACGTCCGTGAAGGACGACAAGGACAAGTCGGCCGTCTACCTCAACGAGTGCCGCCGCATGGGCATCAAGGTGCTCCCGCCGGACGTCAACGAGTCGATGTCCAACTTCGCCGCCCAGGGCGACGACGTGATCCTCTTCGGCCTCTCCGCCGTCCGCAACGTCGGTACGAACGTCGTCGAGTCGATCATCAGGTGCCGCAAGGCCAAGGGGAAGTACACCTCCTTCCCGGACTACCTCGACAAGGTGGAGGCGGTCGTCTGCAACAAGCGCACCACCGAGTCGCTGATCAAGGCCGGCGCCTTCGACGCCATGGGGCACACCCGCAAGGGCCTCACCGCGCAGTACGAGCCGATGATCGACAACGTGGTCGCGGTCAAGCGCAAGGAGGCCGAGGGGCAGTTCGACCTCTTCGGCGGCATGGGCGAGGAGGAGAGCAGCGAGCCCGGCTTCGGCCTCGACGTGCAGTTCACCGACGAGGAGTGGGACAAGACCTATCTGCTCGCCCAGGAGCGGGAGATGCTCGGTCTGTACGTCTCCGACCACCCGCTGTTCGGCCTGGAGCACATCCTGTCCGACAAGGCCGACGCGGGTATCTCCCAGTTGACCGGCGGTGACTACTCCGACGGCTCCGTGGTCACCATCGGCGGCATCATCTCGGGCCTGCAGCGCAAGATGACGAAGCAGGGCAACGCCTGGGCCATCGCCACCGTCGAGGACCTCGCCGGCTCGATCGAGTGCATGTTCTTCCCCGCGACGTACCAGCTCGTCTCGACCCAGCTCGTCGAGGACGCCGTGGTGTTCGTCAAGGGCCGCCTCGACAAGCGCGAGGACGTGCCGCGGCTCGTCGCCATGGAGCTGATGGTGCCGGACCTGTCGAACGCGGGCACCAACGCGCCCGTGGTCCTCACCATTCCGGCCACCCGCGTCACGCCGCCTCTGGTGAGCCGTCTCGGCGAGGTCCTCAGCCACCACAAGGGCGACAGCGAGGTCCGGATCAAGCTCCAGGGACCGACCAAGACCACCGTGCTCCGCCTGGACCGGCACCGGGTGAAGCCCGACCCGGCGCTCTTCGGCGACCTGAAGGTGCTGCTCGGGCCGTCCTGCCTGGCGGGATGACGAGCGAGCCGCGGACGGCTCTCGATGCGCGTGAGGGGCGTACCCGGTACCTGGGTACGCCCCTCGTGCATGCGCCTGGGTCTCGACGACCCGTCACACAGACGTCAGTTGTGGCCGAAGCTGCGCTTCCGCTTGCGGGACGCCACGTCACCGGGGGTCAGCTCGACCTCGGGCTGGGGCTCCGTCTCCGCCGTGGGACGGCGGTCCGCTCGCTGACCGCGCTCGGTCGGACGCTGCTGCTTACGGTCACGGTTCTTGTTCTTGGCCATGGTGATGCCTCCTGTGGGGATCTAGGGGCCAGGGCCGGGACCAGATTCACACAGGCCGACAACGATCGCATGTCGGACAATTACCCTGCGTGACAGGGGGAGTCGGAGCAGGGTGGCGCGAAACGCCACGCCGAAGATCGAGTTCCGGCCGTTAACCTCCGCGCCGTCGGGCAGACTCGAAGCAAGCCCGAAGCAAACCTCCTGGGAAGAGGGTGAGTCGCGTGGACCGCTGCATCGTCCTGGTGGACGCCGGGTATCTGCTGGGAGCCGCGGCGAGTCTCCTCGCCGGGGAGCCCTCACGGTCCCGCATCACCGTCGACCACACGGCCCTCATCCAGGGGCTGCGTGAGCGCGCGGAATCCGACACACAGCAGCCGTTGCTGCGCATCTACTGGTTCGACGGCGCCCCCGACCGCGTCCCGCAGCCCGAGCACCGCCGGCTGCGCGTGATGCCCCGGGTCACCGTCCGGCTCGGCGCCTTGACCCGCAGCGACGGCCGCTGGGCGCAGAAGGGCGTGGACGCCGCCATGCACGCCGAACTCACCGAACTGGCCCGCAACCGCGCCTGCTCCGACGTCGTCCTCGTCACCGGCGACGGCGACCTGCTGCCCGGCATGATGGCCGCGAAGGAGCACGGCGTCGCCGTCCACCTGTGGGCCGTGCAGGCCGCCGACGGCGACTACAACCAGTCCGAGGACCTCGTCGCCGAGGCCGACGAGCGGCGCGTCCTCGACCGCACGTGGATCACCAAGGCCGTCCGCGCCAAGGAGTACTCGGGGGTGTGCGCCCCCCAGCCCGCGCCCCGGCCCGAGATCGCCGCGATCCTCTCCGCGCCGCTGCCCGACTCCGCCCTCTCCGCCCCGCCCGAGCGCCCCGCCCCGCCGCCCCAGCACCCGGCGGCCGGTCCCGGGCAGAACGGCAGCGAGGAACGGGTGCCCGCCCCCAAAGGGGTCCCGACGCCCAAAGACCTGGCCGCCCTGCGCGCCCCCGGCACCCAGCCCGCCCAGCACCCCGCCTCCGCCACCCTCCGCTGGTCCTCCGACAAAGGCTGGGTCGACCGGCCCCCGGTCGAGCCCCCCGAGGCCGCCTCGATGCCGACGCTCGCCCAGCTGACCACCGCCGAGCAGCGGTGGGCGGACCGCGAGGAGGACATCACCACTGTCGGCGGCGACCCCTACGAGGTGGGGCAGGTCTTCGCCCGACGCTGGGTGGAACGCCTCGGCGACCAGAGCCACCTGCAGAAACTGTCCGGGATGTACCCGCGCATCCCGCACCGCGTCGACGGCGAGCTGCTGCGCTACGCCGCCCGCTTCGGCCTGCTCGCCCACAAGGACGACCAGATCGACGAACGCGACCGGTACGCCATCCGGGCCGGCTTCTGGAAGGAGATCGGCGTGCGCACGGGCGTGGAGCACGCCCCGGTCGGCGACTGAGGACTTTGCCGGCGGATTTCCGGTTGTGGACCGACCCGAGAGCGGACCGGGCCCGCCGACCCCGTAGTCTCGTCCCTTGTGAGTACGCGCGCGGCACAGGCATTTCGGCACGATGGTGACGTCGTGTGCGCCGTGCGCGGGCTGACCAAGACCTATCCGGCGGTCCGGGGCCGCCGCGGCACGCCCGGCACACCCGAGGTCCGGGCCACGGACGACGTACGGCTGGACATCCGCCGCGGCGAGATCTTCGGCCTGCTCGGGCCGAACGGCGCCGGGAAGTCCACCCTCGTCCGGCAGCTCACGGGGCTGATGCGGCCCGACCACGGCAGCGTGGAGATCCTCGGCCACGACATCGTCCGCCACCCGGAGCGGGCCGCGCGCATCCTCGCCTACCTCGGGCAGGAGTCGACCGCCCTCGACGAACTGACCGTGTCCCTCGCCGCCGAGACCACCGGGCGGCTGCGCGGCCTGGACGTCCGGCGGGCGCGGGCCGAACGCGACGACGTCCTCGCCGAGCTGGGGCTCACACCGCTCGCCGGGCGGCCGCTGAAGAAGCTGTCCGGGGGCCAGCGGCGCCTGGCGTGCTTCGCCGCCGCGCTGGTGGGGGAGCGGCCGCTGCTCGTGCTCGACGAGCCCACCACCGGCATGGACCCGGTGGCGCGGCGGGCCGTGTGGTCCGCGGTGGACCGGCGGCGGGCCGAGCGCGGGACGACCGTGCTGCTCGTCACCCACAACGTCATCGAGGCCGAGACCGTGCTGGACAGGGTGGCCGTCCTGGACCGGGGGCGGGTGATCGCCTGCGACACCCCGGCCGGGCTGAAGGAGCAGGTCGCCGGTGAGGTGCGCGTCGACCTGGTGTGGCGGGACGCGGCGCCGCTGCACGTGCCGGAGGTGGCCGCGCTGCGGGACCGGGCCGTGGAGTCGGGCCGCCGCTGGACGCTCCGGCTCGGGCCCGAGGAGGCGCGGGCGGTCGTCGCCACCGTCACCGGCGGGGCCGCCTTCGCCGCCCTGGACGACTTCACGCTGGCCACGCCGAGCCTGGAGGACGTGTACCTGGCCCTGGGCGGTGCCGCGCAGCAGGGACTGGTGAAGGCGTGAGGGACGTGAGGAACACCGAGGCCTTGAGCGCGTGGGCCGCCGTGTACGTACCGAACAGGGCGACTGCCGCAGTGGACCCGACGAAGGGGAGCAGCGCGACGTGAGTGTCGTACCCGCCGATGTCCTGCCGGGCAGTGCCCTGGCCGCGGAGGAGCCCGCCGCGTGCGCGGCCGAGCTCGGACCTCGGGCGCGGCTGTGGCCTTCGCTGGCGGCCGTGTACCGGGCGCAGTTGTCCCGGGCGCGGGTCGCGCGGATCCCGCTGCTGTTCGTGGCGACCTTCCAGTCGATCGGGATCATGATCCTGATGCGCGGGGTCGTGGACGACGGGGCGGAGGCGCAGGCCGTCGTCGCCGGGTCGTCGGTCCTCGTGGTCGCCTTCGTCGCGCTGAACCTGCTCGCGCAGTACTTCGGGCAGCTGCGGGCCAGCGGCGGGCTCGACCACTACGCCACCCTGCCGGTGCCGCCCGCGGCGGTGGTGCTGGGCGCGGCCGGCGCGTACGCGTCCTTCACCGTGCCCGGGACCGTCGTGACGGCGGTGTTCGGCTGTGTGCTGTTCGGGCTGCCGCTGGCGCACCTGTGGATCCTGGTGGCCGTGATCCCGCTGGCGGGCGCCGCGCTCGCCGGGCTGGGGGCGGCGCTCGGGCTGCTCGCGCCCCGGCCGGAGCTGGCCACGCTGCTGGGGCAGCTCGGCATGTCGGCGGCGCTGCTGCTGGGCGTGCTGCCGGCGGACCGGATGCCGGAGGTCGTGCGCTTCGCGCGGGACCTGCTGCCGTCGACGTACGGCGTCGAGGCGTTCGCGCGCACGTTCGGGCCGGACCCCGACTGGGCGTTCGTACTCGGAGATCTCGCCGTGTGCGGTGTGGTGGGCGTCGTCTCCCTGGCCGTGGCGACCTGGGCCTACCGGCGGGCGGCCGTCCGATGAGCGGGGAGGGATCGTCCGGTGACGCGGGGCACAGGCGGGCCTGGCACGATGGCAGGGTGACCGCACCACTGACTCCGCCACCGCCACCGCATGAACGTTCCGCACAGGGTTCGTGGCAGCCGCCGGCCGCGGCGCCCGGGGCTGAGGCTCCCGGGTCCCAGCAGGCCGAGTACGCCGAGTACGCGCACGGCTGGTACGGACAGGACGGCCCCGGCATGAAGACGGAAGTGCGGGAGGCCGGTGTGGTCGCCCTGGCCGTGGCGCTCGGTGGGGTGCTGCTGGGTGTGCTGTGGTGGTGGCTCGCGCCGCACGTGCCGCTGGTCGGTGACGTGGTGGACGGGAACTGGGTCGTCTACCTCAAGGACACCGAGGGCGAGCAGGCCGTGGGGGTGGACGGTACGTTCACCCTGCTCGGGCTGGGGTTCGGGGTCGTGAGCGCGCTCGTGGTCTTCCTGCTGCGGCGGCGTGGGGGTGTGCCGCTGGTGGTGGGTCTCGCCCTCGGCGGGCTGCTCGGGTCGTTGCTGGCCTGGCGGCTCGGGGTGTGGCTCGGGCCCGCGGAGGACGTGGTCGCGCACGCGCGGGAGGTGGGCAAGGGGGTGACGTTCTCGGCGCCGTTGAAGCTGGGCGCGAAGGGGGCGTTGCTGGCCTGGCCGCTTGCCGCGCTGGTGCTGCATCTGGGGCTGACGGCGTTGTTCGGGCCGCGGGATCCTGAGCCGGAGTTCGAGCACGGGGCGTATCCGTCACAGCCGGCTGCCTAGAGCAGCCAGGCAGCGGCTACGGACGACCGATCGGGGCCAGGGTCGCTTCCGTCAGCTTGGTCAGAGTCTCCGGCGCCAGCTCCACCTCCAGCCCCCTCCTCCCCGCCGACACGCAGATCGTCGGGTGGGCCGAGGCCGACGCGTCCAGGACCGTCGGGAGTTTCTTGCGCTGGCCCAGCGGTGAGATGCCGCCCCGGACGTAACCCGTGGTGCGTTCCGCCAGGGCGGGGTCGGCCATCGTCGCGCGCTTGCCGCCCACCGCCGCCGCAAGGGCCTTCAGGTCCAGTTGGCCCGCCACCGGGACCACCGCCACCGTCAGCGTGCCGTCGACGTCCGCGACCAGGGTCTTGAAGACGCGGTCCGGGGAGACGCCCATCGCCTCGGCCGCCTCCTCGCCGTAGGACGGGTGGGACGGGTCGTGGTCGTAGGAGTGGACCGTGTACTCCGCTCCCGCCGCCGTGAGGGCCACCGTCGCGGGTGTGCCGCCGGACTGCTGCTTCTTCGACTTCTTCGCCATGCGATCCGCTCGCTCCGGACGTTCAGTTGAGACTCATCGGGCCGCGCGTCAGTTCCGACGCGGGCAACGACGGCAGACTACGGATGATCGCCGTCTCGGAGCGAAGGACTTTCAGCTCGTCGCGCAGACGGGACGCCGTGTCGGGCGCCTGAAGCAGGCGCTGCTTGGTCGGCGTGTCCAGCATCATCGCCGCCGCCACGAGGTACGACACCACGCCCGGTTCGTCGGGCAGGTCGGCGCCGGTCGTCAGGGACCGTTCCCGCGCGCCCGCCAGCCGCTTCTGGTACTGCCGGAACGAGCGCAGCACCCCCTCGGCCAGTGGCGCCGCCTCGTCCCCGGGCTCCTCCGCCAGCGGCTCCAGCTCGGCCGTCAGGAAGGGACCGGACGCCTCGACGGACAGCAGCTTCACCCGGGTCGTGCCCGTCGCCAGCACCTCGAAGGAGCCGTCGGTGCGCTCCCGGATCGTCGCCGCGTCCGCGATACAGCCCACCTTGTGGAACGCCTTCGCCGGGTCCGCGCCGAATCCGGCCGCGGGCCCCCGCTCGGGCACGGCCGTCGGGTCGGGCATGCCGGGCGCGCTCGGAGCCACCTCGTGGCCGTCGCGGATCGCCACGACGGCGAACCTGCGCGGCTCGTCCTCCGGCGTCTTCAGCAGCTCGCGCATCATGGCGCGATACCGCTCCTCGAAGACGTTGAGCGGGAGCACGAGCCCCGGGAACAGCACCGAGTTCAGGGGGAAGAGGGGGAGCCGGACGGTGGTCACGACGCAAAAGCCTAATGGTCGCCGGAGCGGACTCGTCCGCCCCGTTCACTCCGTGGATGCCCGGACGGCTCACCGGCGGTCGCGGCCCGGACGTCGCCGCACACCCGGAGGAAGTGCCCGAGCGGGTCGTCCGACACCTGGTCCCAGGGGAACGAGGTGGCGTACGGGCCGTTCAGGCGCAGCTGTTCGGCGGCGTCCGGCCAGCGTTCCAGGCGGACCAGGACGTAGACGAGCAGGTTCCGCATCCGGGCGGGCCAGGGGTCGGCAGCCGGGAGCAGCGGGGACAGCGCGATCGCCCGGTCGGCGGCCGCGTCCAGCCGCTCGCGCGGCACCACAGGCCCGCAGCGGTCGGTGAGGTAGCCGAAGGCCGCCCGCACGCCGAGCGCCTGGACGAGCGCGTCGGCGGGCGCGTCCTGCGCGGCCCGGTCGGCGAAGTCGAAGCACTCGTGGTGCGAGCCGTGCCAGGAGGTGGCCAGGTAGCGCAGGGCCGCCACATGGCAGCCGTAGTGGTGCGGGGCCCGGCGCACGGCCGCCGCCCACAGCTCCTCGAAGTAGGTGTGCCCGGCCTGTGCGCCCCGGGCGTGGTCGAGTGCGAGCCGCCACGGCACCGGGTCGCGCTGGTCGCCCCGGGCCGCCGCCGTGATCAGCGGGCTGACCTCGCGCAGCGCCTCGGCCCGGGCCGGTGACTGCCAGGCGCGGTCCACCGCCAGCTGCGCCCCGACCAGCAGCGCGTCCGGGTCCTTCGGGGAGGTGGCGAGCCAGGCGTCCAGCCACTCGGGGCGCGAGCGCGCGAAGGCGGCCAGCCGGGTCACGTAGCGGTCGCGCCGCTCCCACTCGGCCGCCGCGCGGGTGGCCAGGAGCAGCCCCGCGGCAGGTCCGTGATCGCCCCGGGCGGCGGCGACCAGTGCCGGGCTCAGGCGCGCGTCGGGCGCGTCGAGCAGCACCTCGTCGTCGGTGTACGGCTCGCCGACGGGGTGGGGAGCGGTCCTTGTCATCCGGCTCGCGCGGATGAACGGCAGCTGCATGGCCATGGTGCCGACCATTGAAAGACCGCTGGTCACGGCGGCGCCAGAGCGTTCATCGAACCTCCGGAAAGTTGTACGCCCGATGGTCAAGAGAGCGTAAAGATGTGCCAGTTCAACAACCACAGTCACAGCAACACCATCAGTTGCGCCGCAGCAGCCGCGTGGCCCCCGCCGCCACCGTCGTCGCCAGGATCCAGCCCAGCAGGATCATCGCCGTCGCCAGCCACTGCCAGCCCCCGCGCAGCTGCCAGAAGCCCACCTGGCCCAGATCGATGACCGGCAGCAGCAGATCCAGGGTGAAGAGCGTGGGGTTCCACTCCGGGTGCTCGCCGCGCTTCAGCGGTGGGTGGCCGGCCTGCGCGAAGGCGAGCGAGCCCGCCGCCCACAGCACCGCCATCCACACGGCCGCCCGGCCCGGCCGGTACCCGTAGGCGACCGTCCAGTCCTGCGCGTAGCCCCACAGCTTGGCGGCGAGCGGCAGGCTCTCGCGGTGCCGGCGCTGCTTGGCGAGCAGCACCTCCCGGGCGTCCTCGTCCTCCCCGCCGGCCCGCAGCACGGCCGCCAGCCGCTCGTACGGCTCCGGGTTGTACTCGGCGGTCGCCGCCGCCACCCAGTCCAGCCGCTCGGCCAGCGGGAACGGCCCGCGCGGCACGAGGTTTTCGTAGGCGAAACCACCCATGTGCAGCCGCCCCGGGCCGGGCCAGGCGTCCGCCCGGTCCATCAGGTTGATGACCTTGGCGCCCGACAGCACCACACGCCCGCGCGCCGGAGGCTCCCCGAGGAACCGCAGCTCCGGCGTCTGCACCCGGCGCAGCGACAGCTCCTGGTCGTCCGTGAGGGTGAACCGGGCCCGCTCGAAGTCGACGGCGTCACCGAACCGCCCGTCGTCCAGCCGGATCCCGCCCTCGCACTCGAAGCGCTGTATCCGGGTCCCGCGCGCCGGGGTCATGCCGCTCATCGCCTGGGCGCCGACGCCCGCCGGGGTCAGGTACAGGCTGCGCTCGACGGTCAGCTGCGGCGCGTTCAGCGCGAGCCGCTCGTACGGGTTGGCCAGGCGTGCCCCGCGCAGGCTCAGGGAGACGCCGATGGTCGCGGCGCGCAGGCTCAGCTCGCCGTGCGACTCCAGCAGCTCCGCCTGTAAGTCCTGCCCGACGGTCATGCCGTCCGCGGCGATCGACCGGCCGCTGCGGTCCCGGTGCACGATCGCCTGGTTGAGCATCAGGTCCGTGCCGATCTGCGCGTCCGTGAGCCGGATGCCGCGGTGGAAGCGGCAGCGGGGCAGATGCAGATCGCCCTCGGTGTGCACCCGGGCCGCCTCCAGCCGCGGCACCGAGCAGTCCACCATCCGTACGGTCGTGAAGCGGGCCTCCGGCAGCAGCACGTCCTGCTCGAACCGGCACCGGCGCATCTCGACGTACGGCACCACCTGGCCGCCCGCAAGGTCCAGCGAGCCGCTGACCTGCACGCCGACCAGCTTCAGCGACGACACCCGGCCGGCCAGGGCGGGCGGTCCGTCGAGCAGCAGCCAGCACACGATCCGGGCCCGCACGGTCCGTTCCTCGCCCCACGGGTGGCCGCCGTGCGGATCGTCCGCCACGGTGTCGCCGCTGCTCAGGTCGTACACCGTGCCGTTGCGGAAGGCCTGCCACATGCCGGCCTCGGCCGCGGTCAGGTCGTCGGGCAGATCTCCGGCGCGCGCGCCGGCCCCCTCGGTCACAGCTCTTCCTTTCCTCCCCGGATACTCGCCGGTTCGTCCCTTCGTACAACTGTTCATGCCCGCTGGGTGACGCCCCGAAAGCAGTGCGTGAAGGGGATCTTCCGGCTTCGCGCGACGCGCCGTATCAGTCATTGATACGCGCGGACGGCGCCTCACCCGGGTCTGAGAGAATTGAGCACGTGATCTCCCGAATCGATCTGCGCGGCGACGCCCTTCCCGAGGGCCCCGCCCTGCGTGACCTGCTGCCCCGAGCCGAGTTCGACGTTCAGGCCGCCCTGGAGAAGGTGCGTCCGATCTGCGAGGACGTGCATCATCGGGGCGACGCGGCGCTGATCGAGTACGCCGAGCGGTTCGACGGGGTCAGGCTCGACCAGGTGCGGGTGCCGGCCGCCGCGCTCACGCGCGCGCTCCAGGAGCTCGACCCGGCCGTGCGCGCGGCCCTGGAGGAGTCCATCCGCCGCGCCCGGATCGTCCACCGCGAGCAGCGCCGCTCCCCGCACACCACCCAGGTCGTGCCCGGCGGCACCGTGACCGAGAAGTGGGTGCCGGTCGAGCGGGTCGGGCTGTACGCGCCCGGCGGCCGGTCCGTGTACCCGTCCTCCGTGATCATGAACGTGGTGCCCGCCCAGGAGGCCGGCGTCGAGTCCATCGCGCTCGCCTCCCCGGCCCAGGCCGACTTCGGCGGCCTGCCGCACCCGACGATCCTCGCCGCCTGCGCCCTGCTCGGCGTCGACGAGGTGTACGCGGCCGGCGGCGCCACGGCCGTCGCGATGTTCGCCCACGGCACCGAGTCCTGCCCGCCCGCGAACATGGTCACCGGCCCCGGCAACATCTGGGTCGCCGCCGCCAAGCGCTACTTCACCGGAAAGATCGGCATCGACGCCGAGGCCGGCCCGACCGAGATCGCGGTCCTCGCCGACGACACGGCCGACCCGGTGCACGTCGCCTCGGACCTGATCAGCCAGGCGGAGCACGACCCGCTGGCCGCCGCCGTGCTGGTCACGGACTCCGTGGAGCTCGCGGACGCGGTCGAGAAGGAACTGGAGCCGCAGGTCGCGGCCACCAGGCACGTCGACGACCGGATCGTCCCGGCCCTGTCCGGCAAGCAGTCCGCGATCGTCCTGGTCGACGGCATGGACGAGGGCCTGAAGGTGGTCGACGCATACGGCGCCGAGCACCTGGAGATCCAGACGGCCGACGCCGCCGCACTGGCCGACCGGGTGAAGAACGCCGGCGCGATCTTCATCGGACCCTGGGCCCCGGTCTCCCTCGGCGACTACGCGGCCGGCTCCAACCACGTCCTGCCCACGGGCGGCTGCGCCTGCCACTCCTCCGGCCTGTCCGTCCAGTCCTTCCTGCGCGGCATCCACATCGTCGACTACACGAAGGACGCGCTGGCCGAGGTCGCGCACCACGTGGTCACGCTGGCCGAGGCGGAGGACCTGCCGGCCCACGGCGCGGCGATCAAGGCGAGGTTCGACTGGAAGGTTCCGCAGGGCAAGTGAGCGACGTACGCATCGACGATCTCCCCGTACGGGACGAGCTGCGCGGCAAGTCCCCCTACGGCGCGCCCCAGCTGGACGTCCCCGTACGGCTGAACACCAACGAGAACCCCTACCCGCTGCCCGAGCCGCTGGTCGAACGCATCGCCGAGCGGGTCCGTGAGGCCGCCCGGAACCTCAACCGCTACCCGGACCGGGACGCGGTCGAGCTGCGCACGAAGCTCGCCGAGTACCTGACGACGACCTCCGGGTACCAGGTCGGCCTTGCGAACGTCTGGGCGGCGAACGGCTCCAACGAGGTCATCCAACAGCTGCTGCAGACCTTCGGCGGGCCGGGCCGTACCGCGATCGGCTTCGAGCCGTCGTACTCGATGCACGCCCTGATCGCGCGCGGCACCGGCACGGGCTGGATCTCCGGGCCCCGCAACGACGACTTCACGATCGACCTCGCCGCCGCCGAGAAGGCCATCGCCGAGAACCAGCCGGACGTCGTCTTCATCACCACCCCCAACAACCCCACCGGCAACGCGGTCCCACCGGAGACGGTCCTCGCGCTGTACGAGGCCGCTCAGGCGGCGAATCCCTCGATGGTCGTGGCGGACGAGGCGTACATCGAGTTCAGCCACGGCGACTCGCTGCTGCCGCTGCTGGCGGGCCGCCCCCACCTCGTCATCTCCCGCACGATGTCGAAGGCGTTCGGCGCGGCGGGCCTGCGCCTCGGCTACCTCGCCGCGCACCCGGCCGTCGTCGACGCCGTCCAGCTGGTCCGGCTGCCCTACCACCTGTCGGCCGTCACCCAGGCGACCGCCCTGGCCGCCCTGGAGCACACCGACACCCTGCTCGGCTACGTCGAGCAGCTCAAGGCCGAGCGGGACCGCCTGGTCACCGAACTGCGCGCGACCGGCTACGAGGTCGTCGAGTCCGACGCCAACTTCGTGCAGTTCGGGCGATTCGACGGCGAGGGCGGCGCGCACGCGGCCTGGCAGAAGATCCTCGACCGGGGCGTGCTGGTCCGGGACAACGGCATTCCGGGGTGGCTGCGTGTGTCGGCCGGAACCCCCGAAGAGAACGACGCGTTCCTCGACGCGGTCCGTGAACTGAAGAAGGAGCAGAGCACATGAGCCGCGTGGGACGCGTGGAGCGAGTCACCAAGGAGACGTCGGTGCTCGTCGAGATCGACCTCGACGGGTCCGGCAAGGTCGACGTGTCGACAGGCGTCGGCTTCTACGACCACATGCTCGACCAGCTCGGCCGCCACGGTCTGTTCGACCTCACGGTGAAGACCGAGGGCGACCTGCACATCGACTCGCACCACACCATCGAGGACACCGCCCTCGCGCTGGGCGCCGCCTTCAAGCAGGCCCTCGGCGACAAGGTCGGCATCTACCGCTTCGGCAACTGCACGGTCCCGCTGGACGAGTCCCTCGCCCAGGTCACCGTCGACCTGTCGGGCCGCCCCTACCTCGTGCACACCGAGCCCGAGAACATGGCGCCGATGATCGGCGAGTACGACACCACCATGACCCGGCACATCCTGGAGTCCTTCGTGGCCCAGGCCCAGATCGCGCTGCACGTGCACGTGCCCTACGGGCGCAACGCGCACCACATCGTGGAGTGCCAGTTCAAGGCGCTCGCCCGCGCCCTGCGCTACGCCTCCGAGCGCGACCCGCGCGCGGCCGGCATCCTCCCCTCCACGAAGGGCGCCCTGTGAACGGCATCTCGACCCTGCTGATCGTCGTCGGCCTGTTCCTCGTCGGCGGGATCTACTCCTTCGTCAAGCAGAAGATGCCCAAGGGCCTGATCGTCCTGCTGTCCATCGGCGCCGCGATGTGCCTGGCGGCCGGTGTCCTGAGGCTGGAGGTGTGGAATTGAGCGCCCCCCGCAAGAGCGTCGTCGTCTTCGACTACGGCTTCGGCAACGTCCGCTCCGCCGAGCGTGCCCTCGCCCGCGCGGGAGCCGACGTCGAGATAACCCGTGACTACGACAAGGCCATGAACGCCGACGGGCTGCTCGTGCCCGGCGTCGGCGCCTTCGCCTCCTGCATGACGGGCCTGCGCGAGGCACGCGGCGACTGGATCGTGGACCGCCGGCTCTCCGGCGGCCGCCCGGTCATGGGCATCTGCGTCGGCATGCAGATCCTCTTCGCACGCGGCATCGAGCACGGCGTGGAGAGCGAGGGCCTCGACGAGTGGCCCGGCTCCGTCGAGCCGCTCCAGGCCGAGATCGTGCCCCACATGGGCTGGAACACCGTGGACGCGGCACCCGGCTCACGGCTCTTCGCCGGCCTGGACGCCGACGCGCGCTTCTACTTCGTGCACTCCTACGCCGTCCACGACTGGTCGCTGGAGACCCGCAACCCGGCGATCGAGGCCCCCAAGGTCACCTGGTCCACCCACGGCAAGCCGTTCGTCGCGGCCGTCGAGAACGGCGCCCTGTGGGCCACGCAGTTCCACCCCGAGAAGTCCGGCGACGCCGGAGCCCAGCTCCTCACCAACTGGATCGGAACACTGTGAGCAAGCTCGAACTCCTCCCCGCCGTCGACGTCCGCGACGGCCAGGCCGTCCGCCTGGTGCACGGCGAGTCCGGCACGGAGACCTCCTACGGCTCCCCCCTGGAGGCCGCCCTCGCCTGGCAGCGCTCCGGCGCCGAGTGGCTGCACCTGGTCGACCTGGACGCCGCGTTCGGCACCGGGAACAACCGCGAGCTGATCGCCGAGGTCGCCCAGGCGATGGACATCAAGGTCGAGCTGTCCGGCGGCATCCGCGACGACGACACCCTCGCCGCCGCCCTCGCCACCGGCTGCACCCGCGTCAACCTCGGCACGGCCGCCCTGGAGACCCCCGAGTGGGTCGCCAAGGTCATCGCCGAGCACGGCGACAAGATCGCCGTCGGCCTGGACGTGCGGGGCACCACCCTGCGCGGCCGCGGCTGGACCCGCGACGGCGGCGACCTCTACGAGACGCTGGAGCGCCTGAACAAGGAGGGCTGCGCCCGCTACGTCGTCACCGACATCGCCAAGGACGGCACGCTCCAGGGCCCGAACCTGGAGCTGCTGAAGAACGTCTGCGCGGCCACCGACCGCCCCGTCGTGGCCTCCGGCGGCGTCTCCTCGCTGGACGACCTCCGGGCCCTCGCCGGCCTCGTGCCCCTCGGTGTCGAGGGCGCGATCGTAGGGAAGGCGCTGTACGCGAAGGCGTTCACTCTTGAAGAGGCCCTGGAGGCAGTGTCGTCATGACGTCCGAAGCCGTGCGGCGGGTGCAGAGCGGAAGTCCTTGGGAAGAGTCCTTCGGTTTTGCACGTGCCGTCGCGGCGGGCGACCACGTGCTGGTGGCGGGCACCACGTCCTTCAAGGGCGACGTGCTGTACGGGGAGGGCGACCCGTACGAGCAGGCAAAGGTGGCCTTCACCAGCGCGCTCGACGCGATCGCCGAGTTCGGGCTCGGCGCCGGGTCGGTGATCCGCACGCGCGTGTACCTGGCGCACTCACGGGATCTCGACGAGGTGGGCCGCGCCCACAAGGAGCTGTTCGACACCGTGCGCCCGGTCGCGACCTTCCTGGTCGTGGAGGGGTTCGTCGACCCCCGCGTGCTGGTGTCCGTGGAAATCGAAGCATTCAGAGGAGCCGTGACCTGATGACCCTGGCGGTCCGAGTCATCCCCTGCCTGGACGTGGACAACGGCCGGGTCGTCAAGGGCGTCAACTTCCAGAACCTGCGCGACGCGGGCGACCCCGTCGAGATGGCCAAGGTGTACGACACCGAGGGCGCCGACGAGCTGACGTTCCTGGACATCACCGCCTCGTCGGGCAACCGCGAGACGACGTACGACGTGGTGCGCCGCACGGCCGAGCAGGTGTTCATCCCGCTCACGGTCGGCGGCGGCGTCCGCACCGCCGAGGACGTCGACAAGCTGCTGCGGGCGGGCGCGGACAAGGTCGGCGTCAACACCGCCGCCATCGCCCGCCCCGACCTCATCCGCGAGATCGCGGAACGCTTCGGCCGCCAGGTCCTGGTCCTCTCGGTCGACGCCCGCCGCACCGAGTCGGGCTCCTTCGAGGTCACCACCCACGGCGGCCGCCGCGGCACCGGCATCGACGCCGTCGAGTGGGCGCACCGGGCCGCCGAACTGGGCGCCGGCGAGATCCTGCTCAACTCCATGGACGCCGACGGGACCAAGGACGGCTACGACCTGGAGATGATCCGGGCCGTACGCAAGCACGTCACCGTCCCCGTCATCGCCTCGGGCGGCGCGGGCCGGCTGACGGACTTCCCGCCGGCCATCGAGGCGGGCGCGGACGCGGTGCTGGCCGCGTCGGTGTTCCACTTCGGGGACCTGCGGATCGGCCAGGTGAAGGAGACCCTGCGTCAGGCGGGCCACCCCGTGCGGTGACACCCGCGCGGTGGAGCCCCGGCCGCCCGCCGCGGCCGGGGCTGCTTCATGTCCGCCTCAGATCCGGAGCCGCTGCGTATCCGCCTCAGATCCCGAGCTGCTTCGTCTCGTGCAGCTTCGCGATCGCGTTCTCGTCGCCGTCCAGGTCGACCTTGGCGGCGCTCTGGCGGCCGTAGGAGAACAGGACCAGCTCCGACGGCTCGCCGGTGACCGTGACCACCGGTGTGCCGCGCTGGGCGACCGCCGTCTGGCCGTCGGGGCGGCGCAGCACCAGGCCCGTCGGGACGCCGCGGCCCATCAGACGGGCGCTCCGCTCCAGGCGGGACCACAGGGCGTCCTGGAAGACCGGGTCGAGCTCGCGCGGAGACCAGTCGGGCTGGGCGCGCCGGACGTCCTCCGTGTGGACGTAGAACTCGATGATGTTCGACATCTCGTCGACCGGCTTGAGCGAGAAGGGTGAGAAACGCGGCGGGCCCGTACGGATCAGCTGGATCAGCTCCTCGTACGGCTTGTCCGTGTACTCCGCCATCACCCGGTCCAGGCGCGGCGCGAGCTGCTTGATCAGTATTCCGCCGGCGGCGTCGGGGCGGCGCTCGCGCACCACCACGTGGGCGGCGAGGTCCCGGGTCGTCCAGCCCTCGCACAGGGTGGGCGCGTCCGGGCCCGCGGTCTCCAACAGGTCGGCGAGGAGAAGTCGTTCACGCTTGGCATGGGTCGACATGGAGTCAGCCTACGACCGGCCCCCCGGTCCGCCCAGCGGACCTGCCGTTCCCGGTCCGCGCCGGTCCGCCCAGTGGACACGGCACCTGCGCTGTCCGTGGCGCGCGGCACAATGGTCGGCATGACCAGCACGCCCGCCCGGCCCAGCCGCCTCGACCCGGAGATCGCCGCCCGCCTCAAGCGCAGCGCCGACGGCCTCCTGCCCGCCGTCGCCCAGCAGTACGACACCGGAGAGGTGCTCATGCTCGGCTGGATGGACGACGAGGCCCTGCACCGCACCCTCACCACCGGCCGGTGCACGTACTGGTCGCGCAGCCGCCAGGAGTACTGGGTCAAGGGCGACACCTCCGGCCACTTCCAGTGGGTGAAGTCCGTCGCCCTGGACTGCGACGCCGACACGGTGCTCGTCAAGGTCGACCAGGTCGGCGCCGCCTGCCACACCGGCGCCCGCACCTGCTTCGACGAGGACGTCCTCCTCAAGGACGACGGCGGCTCCGACGTCTCCGCCCCGGATCAGTAAGGTCAGCCGCCATGGACCTCGAGACGTTCCGCAAGCTCGCCACCGACCGGCGGGTCATCCCGGTCACCCGCAAGCTCCTCGCCGACGGCGACACGCCGGTGGCGCTCTACCGCAAGCTCGCCGCCGAGCGCCCCGGCACGTTCCTGCTGGAGTCCGCGGAGAACGGCCGCTCGTGGTCCCGGTACTCGTTCTTGGGAGTCCGCAGCGCGGCCACGCTCACCGCGCGCGACGGGCAGGCCCACTGGCTCGGCACCCCGCCGGTCGGCGTCCCCACCGAGGGCGACCCCCTCGCCGCCCTGCGGGCCACCATCGAGGCGCTGCACACCCCCCACCAGGAGGGCATGCCGCCCTTCACCGGCGGCATGGTCGGCTACCTCGGCTACGACATCGTCCGCCGCCTGGAGAAGATCGGCCCCGGCGAGCGCGACGACCTGAAGCTGCCCGAGCTCACCATGCTCCTCACCAGCGACCTCGCCGTCATGGACCACTGGGAGGGCTCGGTCCTGCTGATCGCCAACGCGATCAACCACAACGACCTGGAGACCGGCGTCGACGAGGCCCACGCCGACGCCGTCGCCCGGCTCGACGCCATGCAGGCCGACCTCTCCCGCCCGGTCGCCCAGCCCCCGGCCGTCCTCCCGCCCTCCGAGCTGCCCGAGTACACGGCGCTGTGGGGCGGCCCCGACTTCCAGGAGGCCGTCGAGGACATCAAGGAGCGCATCCGGGCCGGGGAGGCCTTCCAGGTGGTCCCTTCCCAGCGCTTCGAGACGCCGTGCACGGCGAGCGCGCTGGACGTCTACCGGGTGCTGCGGGCCACCAACCCGTCGCCGTACATGTACCTGTTCCGCTTCGACGGGTTCGACGTCGTCGGCTCCTCCCCGGAGGCGCTCGTCAAGGTCGAGGACGGCAGGGCCATGGTCCACCCCATCGCCGGCACGCGCTGGCGCGGCGCCACCCCGCAGGAGGACCAGGCCCTCGCCGACGAGCTGCTCGCCGACCCCAAGGAACGCGCCGAGCACCTCATGCTCGTCGACCTGGGGCGCAACGACCTGGGGCGGGTCTGCGAACCCGGCTCCGTCGAGGTCGTCGACTTCATGTCCATCGAGCGGTACTCGCACGTGATGCACATCGTCTCGACGGTGACCGGCCGCGTGGCCGCCGGGCGCACGGCCTTCGACGTCCTCACCGCCTGTTTCCCGGCCGGCACCCTCTCCGGCGCCCCCAAGCCCCGCGCCATGCAGATCATCGACGAGCTGGAGCCGTCCCGGCGCGGCCTGTACGGCGGCTGCGTCGGCTACCTCGACTTCGCCGGCGACTCCGACACGGCCATCGCCATCCGCACCGCCCTCCTCCGCGACGGCACCGCGTACGTGCAGGCCGGGGCGGGCATCGTCGCCGACTCCGACCCGGTCGCCGAGGACACCGAGTGCCGCAACAAGGCGGCCGCCGTCCTGCGCGCCGTGCACACGGCGAACCGGCTGGGAAAGGCCTGAGATGACCCCCGGGTGACGGTTCGCCCGGGGTTCAGGCGATAGTGGGGTGCGTGACTGCTGTACCTCACCCCCGTTCCCAAGCCGCCGGATCCGCCCGGGCCGGCCGCCTGAGCCTCGCCGCCGCGCTGCTGTGCGGCGCGCTCGGCGCGGCCGTGGCGCTCCTCGCCACCCGGCAGCAGTGGTCGGAGGGCACCGCGACGGTGGCCGGCGGCGCCTTCCCGCTGACCGCCAACGGCAGCGACGTCACGGGCGTCCCCGCGGCGCTCGCCATAGTGGGCCTCGCCGCGCTCGTCGCCGTCTTCGCCGTCCGCCGCGCCGGCCGGGTCGTCGTGGCCGCGCTGCTGGCGCTCTCCGGCGCGGGCACCGTCGCCGCCGCCCTGCTCGGCGCCTCCGACAGCTCCGCCCTCGACGAGAAGGCCGCCCAGGCGTCCGGCGACACCTCCGCCTCGGTGGCCGCACTCAGCCACACCGCCTGGCCGTACGTCGCGGCCGTCGGCGGCGCGCTGCTCCTGCTGGCCGGGCTGCTCGCCCTGCGCTACGGCCGGCTGTGGCCCGCGATGTCCGGCCGCTACGAGCGCGGCGGCGCGCCCCAGCCCCGCCGCAAGGCCCCCGCCGTCGACCCCGACCGGCCCGAGGATCTGTGGAAGGCACTCGACCGGGGCGAGGACCCGACCGGGGCCTGAGCCACTCGGGGACCGGGGCCTGAGCCACCCGGGCCGGGGCCTGAGCCACCCGGGGGAGCGCCGGACCACCCCCGCTCACCGCCCACGCGCGCGTGCGGGACAATGGGCCCGAGCGTCCTGCTCAGACACGCACACAGCAACGAGGAGCAAGCAATGGCGGGCAGCAGCCACGGTCACACCCCGGCCGCCTGGACCGGTGTCACGATCGCCTTCATCGGTTTCTGCGTCGCGGGCGCGTTCATGGTGATGGACCAGCCGGCGGGCTTCTGGGCCGGCATGGTCGTCGTGCTGCTCGGCGGTGTCGTCGGCGGCATCATGCGGATGATGGGCCTGGGCCAGCCCAAGGACCTGCACGCACCGCACAAGATGACGGGCGACCGCGAGCCGGCCCGCGTCGAGGGCTGATCCCGGCGGAACGACGCGCATCCCGCATGAGGGGCGGCCGACACCAGGGTGCCGGGACCGCCCCTCACGCGTGTGCGGGGCACAATGCCTACCGTGAACGCCGACAGCCGAAGGGTGACGCACGGTCCGGCGCGACGCCTGGCCGTACCCGCGGGGCTCCTGGCGGGAGCCGTCGCCGCCTTCGCCTACGTGGGCGCGGTGGACCCCAACGAACCCGGCCACTACCCCGTCTGCCCGCTGCTGCACTACACGGGCCTGTACTGCCCCGGCTGCGGCGGACTGCGCAGCGCCCACGCCTTCGTCCACGGCGACCTCCCGGCGGCGCTGCACGCCAACGCGCTCGCCGTCCTCGGCTATCTGGCCTTCGCCGTGCTGTGGACCGTATGGGTGGTCCACGCGGTGCGTGGACGCCCGCTGCGGATCGACCCCCGCCCGGGGCTGGTGTGGGGCCTCGGCGCGTTGCTGCTGGTCTTCACGGTTGTCCGGAACCTGCCCTTCGGTGGCTGGCTCCATCCTTGATCATCTTGTGTATGTCCAGGTAGTGGGACCGGCGTCAACCGGATGCGAGTCCTACGCCTCGCTGCGGATACCATCGCAGTGACCATCGGTTTCCGATCGGTCGCTGGAACTGTCAAGAGTCTGGAAGGGGGCCGCTCGCGTGAGTGTGCTCGACGAGATCATCGACGGAGTCCGTGCCGACCTCGCGGAGCGGCAGGCGCGCGTCAGCCTCGACGAGCTCAAGGAGCGCGCGGCGAAGGCTCCCGCGGCCAAGGACGGCGCGGCGGCCCTGCGCGGCGACGGCGTCAAGGTCATCTGCGAGGTCAAGCGCTCCAGCCCCTCCAAGGGCGCGCTGGCCGCGATCGCCGACCCGGCCGGGCTCGCCGCGGACTACGAGGCGGGCGGCGCGGCCGTCATCTCCGTGCTGACGGAACAGCGGCGCTTCGGCGGCTCGCTCGCCGACCTGGAGGCGGTCCGCGCCCGGGTGGACATCCCCGTCCTGCGCAAGGACTTCATCGTCACCTCGTACCAGCTGTGGGAGGCTCGCGCCTACGGCGCCGACCTCGCCCTGCTGATCGTCGCCGCCCTCGACCAGCCCGCCCTGGAGTCCCTCATCGAGCGCGCCGAGTCCATCGGGCTCACGCCGCTGGTCGAGGTCCACGACGAGGACGAGGTCGAGCGCGCGGTCGACGCCGGCGCCCGCGTGATCGGCGTCAACGCCCGCAACCTCAAGACGCTCGAGGTCGACCGCGGCACCTTCGAGCGGGTGGCACCGGAGATCCCCGCCCACCTCATCAAGGTCGCCGAGTCCGGCGTCCGCGGCCCGCACGACCTCATCGCCTACGCCAACGCCGGTGCGGACGCGGTCCTGGTCGGCGAGTCCCTCGTCACCGGCAAGGACCCCAAGACGGCGGTCTCGGACCTGGTGGCGGCGGGCGAGCACCCCGCACTCCGGCACGGCCGGAGCTGATCACCCGCTAGGCTTGCCCCGATGACTCTCACCATGACGACCGTGGACCGGTACGCCCGCCTCGCGCGCGGCTGCCGCCCCCGCGGCTGCCGAGCCCCGGCCCGCCGGGTCCACGGCCGCCGCGTCCGGTACGTCATCGGTGATGAGCCCGGGCAGGTCAACGGCATGCGATGGCCCACCCAGGGGCGCGGGGAACGGCGCGACCAGCCACCCACGGCCTGAGGTCGTCCGACTACCCGGCCCCCACGGCGATCGGTTTTCCACAACACTCACCGTGAGGTTTCCGCATGCCCAGCCAGTTCTTCATCCCCGACCCCGAGGGACAAACGCCCAACCCCGAAGGCTACTTCGGGGCCTTCGGCGGCAAGTTCATCCCCGAGGCCCTCGTCGCCGCCGTCGACGAGGTCGCCGTCGAGTACGACAAGGCCAAGCACGACCCCGAGTTCGCCAAGGAACTCGACGACCTCCTGGTCAACTACACCGGCCGGCCGTCCGCGCTCACGGAGGTGCCCCGGTTCGCCGAGCACGCCGGCGGCGCCCGGATCTTCCTGAAGCGGGAAGACCTCAACCACACCGGCTCCCACAAGATCAACAACGTGCTCGGGCAGGCCCTGCTCACCAAGCGCATGGGCAAGACCCGCGTCATCGCCGAGACCGGCGCCGGCCAGCACGGCGTCGCCACCGCCACCGCCTGCGCCCTCTTCGGCCTCGAGTGCACCATCTACATGGGCGAGATCGACACGCAGCGCCAGGCCCTCAACGTCGCCCGCATGCGCATGCTCGGCGCCGAGGTCATCGCCGTGAAGTCCGGCAGCCGCACGCTGAAGGACGCCATCAACGAGGCGTTCCGCGACTGGGTCGCCAACGTCGACCACACCCACTACCTCTTCGGCACCGTCGCCGGCCCGCACCCCTTCCCGGCCATGGTCCGCGACTTCCACCGGGTCATCGGCGTCGAGGCCCGCCGCCAGCTCCTGGAGCGCGCCGGCCGCCTCCCCGACGCCGCGATCGCCTGCGTCGGCGGCGGCTCCAACGCCATCGGCCTCTTCCACGCCTTCATCCCCGACGAGGGCGTCCGCCTCATCGGCTGCGAGCCGGCCGGCCACGGCGTCGACACCGGCGAGCACGCCGCGACCCTGACCGCCGGCGAGCCCGGCATCCTGCACGGCTCCCGCTCCTACGTCCTCCAGGACGACGAGGGCCAGATCACCGAGCCCTACTCGATCTCGGCCGGCCTGGACTACCCGGGCATCGGCCCCGAGCACTCCTACCTCAAGGACAGCGGCCGCGGCGAGTACCGCGCGGTCACCGACGACGCGGCCATGCAGGCCCTGCGCCTGCTGTCCCGCACCGAGGGCATCATCCCGGCCATCGAGAGCGCCCACGCCCTGGCCGGCGCTTTGGAGGTCGGCGAGGAGCTCGGCAAGGACGGGCTGATCGTGGTCAACCTGTCCGGCCGCGGCGACAAGGACATGGACACCGCCGCCCGCTACTTCGGCCTCTACGACACCGACGCCGAGGTCGCCGCCGACGCGGACACCGACACCGCCGAGATCGAGGGGGACGCCAAGTGAGCGGCAACCTGCAGCTGTTGAGCGACACCCTCGCCGCGGCGAAGTCCGAAGGACGTTCGGCCCTCATCGCCTACCTCCCGGCCGGGTTCCCGACCGTGGACGGCGGCATCGAGGCGATCAAGGCCGTCCTCGACGGCGGTGCCGACGTCGTCGAGGTGGGCCTGCCGCACAGCGACCCCGTCCTCGACGGCCCCGTCATCCAGACCGCCGACGACATCGCCCTGCGCGGCGGCGTCAAGATCGCCGACGTGATGCGCACGGTCCGCGAGGCCCACGAGGCCACCGGCAAGCCCGTCCTCGTCATGACGTACTGGAACCCCATCGACCGCTACGGCGTCGAGCGGTTCACGGCGGAGCTGGCCGAGGCGGGCGGCGCGGGCTGCATCCTGCCCGACCTGCCCGTGCAGGAGTCGGCGCTGTGGCGGGAGCACGCCGAGAAGCACGGTCTCGCGACCGTCTTCGTCGTCGCCCCCAGCAGCAAGGACGAGCGGCTCGCGCAGATCACCGCGGCGGGCAGCGGCTTCGTCTACGCCGCGTCCCTCATGGGCGTCACCGGCACCCGCGCCACCGTCAGCTCGCAGGCCCAGGACCTGGTGGAACGCACCCGGGCCACCGGGACCGACCTGCCGGTCTGCGTCGGGCTCGGCGTCTCGAACGCCACCCAGGCCGCCGAGGTCGCCGGCTTCGCCGACGGCGTGATCGTCGGCTCGGCCTTCGTCAAGGCGATGCTCGACGCCCCGGACGACGCGGCCGGTGTCGAGGCCGTGCGCGCGCTCGCCGGCGACCTCGCCCAGGGCGTGCGCCGACAGGCGTAGAAAGCCGCACGTCATACGGGTCCCTCGTACGGGTGGACCTGAGGCCGGGGAGGCGCGGTGCGCCTCCCCGGTTCGTTTCCGGGGTGTGAGCGAGAAGAACCGTGAGGGAAAGCGCACCGCCCGGGAGAAGCTGGCGGTCGAGCGCGAGAAGCAGAAGTCCGCGGAGAAGCGCCGACGCGCGCTGCTCGTGGGCGGCGCCGTCGTCGCTGTCCTGGGACTCGCGGCGGTGATCGGCGTCGTCGCGGCCAACGCAGGCAAGGACGACGGCGGCGAGGCCTCGGGCCCGGTCGTGGCCCCCTCGGGCGCCCAGGGCAAGGACGGCCTGGCGATCCCGGTCGGCAAGGACAGCGCCAAGTCCACGCTCACGGTGTGGGAGGACTTCCGCTGCCCGGCCTGCAAGTCCTTCGAGACGGGGTACCGGCCGGTGATCCACGAGCTGACGAACGCCGGCCAGCTGAAGGTCGAGTACCACCTGGTCACGCTCATCGACGGCAACATGCGCGGCAGCGGCTCCCGCAACGCGGCCAACGCCGCCGCCTGCGCCCAGGACGCCGGGAAGTTCCCCGCGTACCACGACGTGCTCTTCGACAACCAGCCCCCGGAGATCGACGACGCGTACGCGAGCACCGACAAGCTGATCGAGCTGGCCGGCAAGGTCGACGGCCTGGACACCCCGGCCTTCCGCGCCTGCGTCAAGGACGGTACGCACAACGCCTGGGTCGACAAGTCCCACCAGGCCTTCGACAAGGGAGGCTTCTCGGGCACGCCGACCGTCCTGTTCGACGGCAAGAACATCTACCAGGACCGGACGATGACCCCGGCCAAGCTGAAGCAGATGGTGCAGGAGGCGAACAAGGCGTAAGGCGTTTTCTCACGCCCCTGTTATGGACCCGTAGCCGGGCCCCCTGCCCGGGGCCCGGTCCCGCACGGTAGCGTCGACCTTGCCATGGAACTTGCCTTCATTCCCAGCCCGTCGCGCGGGGTGCTGTACCTCGGCCCCATTCCGCTGCGCGGCTACGCGTTCTGCATCATCATCGGCGTCTTCGTCGCGGTCTGGCTCGGCAACAAGCGCTGGATCGCCCGGGGCGGGCGGGCCGGCACGGTGGCCGACATCGCTGTCTGGGCCGTCCCCTTCGGCCTGGTCGGCGGCCGCCTCTACCACGTGATCACGGACTATGAGCTGTACTTCAGCGAGGGCCGTGACTGGGTGGACGCCTTCAAGATCTGGGAGGGCGGCCTCGGCATCTGGGGCGCGATCGCGCTCGGCGCGCTGGGCGCGTGGATCGGCTGCCGCCGCCGCGGCATCCCGATGCCCGCCTACGCCGACGCCGTCGCGCCGGGCATCGCCCTCGCGCAGGCGATCGGCCGCTGGGGCAACTGGTTCAACCAGGAGCTGTACGGCAAGCCCACCGACCTGCCGTGGGCCCTGGAGATCACCTCCTCGGCGGACGGGCGGGTGCCGGGCACCTACCACCCGACGTTCCTGTACGAGTCGCTGTGGTGCATCGGCGTCGCGGTCCTGGTGATCTGGGCGGACCGCCGCTTCCGGCTCGGGCACGGGCGGGCGTTCGCGCTGTACGTCGCCGCGTACTGCGCCGGGCGCGGGTGGATCGAGTACATGCGCGTCGACGACGCCCACCACATCCTGGGCGTCCGGCTGAACGTGTGGACCGCGATCCTCGTGTTCCTGCTCGCCGTGACGTACCTGGTGGTGTCGGCGAAGAAGCGGCCCGGCCGGGAAGAAGTGGTGGAGCCGGGCGCGGAGGCCACCGGCGGTGAGACCGGCGAGGACGCCGCGACCGAGGACGAGGCGGAGTCCGGCAAGGACGGGGCCAAGAGCGAGGTCGATGACGAGGCCGGGTCGGCGAAGAAGATCTGATGGTCTGCCGTACGTGACCGAGGGCGCCCGGAGCTTGTCGGGCGCCCTCGGCGTTTTTCCGGTGGGGGATGGTCAGCGGCGGCGGGCCAGGGACAGAGTGCGCTGGGCCGCCGTCACCACCGCCGCGTCGACGAAGCGGCCGTCCGGCAGGGCCTGGGCGCCCTGCTGCGTGGCGGCCGCCTTGAGGACCGTCTCGGCCCGCTCGATCTCCTCCTCGGTGGGCAGATAGGCCCGCTCGATCACCGGGAGCTGGCGGGGGTGGATCGCTGCGCGGCCCAGGAAGCCCAGGGCCCGGCCGTGCGCGCAGGAGGCGGCCAGGCCCTCCAGGTCGCGGGTGTCCGGGTGGACCGACTGCGGCGGCGGGGGCAGGCCCGCCGCCCGCGCCGCCACGATCACCCGGGAGCGGGACCAGTCGAGGCCCGTGTCGTCGCGCACGCCCAGGTCGGCCCGGAGATCCGCCTCGCCGAGCGCGATGCCGCGCAGGTTCGGGTGGGCGGTGGCGACGGCGTACGCCTGTTCCACGGCGAGGGCCGTCTCCAGCAGGGCGTACAGCCCGGCCGTGGCCCGGGGCGCGACGCGGGTGATCTCGGCCGGGGAGGTCACCTTGGGCAGGCGCAGTCCGGACAGGCCGGGGGCCTCCGCGAGGGCGGTGATGTCCCGCTCGGCCCAGGGGCCGTCCAGGGAGTTGACGCGGACGTGCACCGGGACCGGCGGCGGGTCGGCGAGCAGGTCGGCGGTGGCGGCGCGGGCGTACTCCTTGCGGTCGGGGGCGACCGCGTCCTCCAGGTCGACGACGACGATGTCGGCGCCGCAGGTGAGGGCCTTCGTCACCAGGTCCGGGCGGTCGCCCGGGGCGTAGAGCCAGGTGAGGGGGAACGCCGTCACAGGGCGCCCTCCGCGCGCAGTGCCGTGAGGTCGTCCGGGGACAGGCCCAGTTCGGTGAGGACCTCGTCGGTGTCGGCGCCGTGCGGGCGGCCGGCCCAGCGGATCGCGCCGGGCGTGGCGGAGAGGCGGAACAGGACGTTCTGCATGCGCAGCGGGCCGAGTTCCGGGTCGTCGACGGTGGTGATGGTGTTCAGGGCCTGGTACTGCGGGTCGGCCATCACGTCCCGGATGTCCTGGACCGGGGCCACGGCCGCCTCCGCCTTCTCGAAGGCCGCGAGGACGTCGGTGCGGGTGCGCGCGGCGATCCAGCCGCCGACCGCCTCGTCCAGGACGTCGGCGTGGCGGGCGCGGTCGGCGCCCGTGGCGAACCACGGCTCGTCGATCAGGTCCGGGCGGCCGACCAGGTGCATCACACGTTCCGCGACCGACTGGGCCGAGGTGGAGACGGCGACCCAGGTGTCGTCGGCGGTGCGGTAGACACCGCGCGGGGCGTTGTTGGGGGAGCGGTTGCCGGTGCGGGGCTGGACGTGGCCGAGCTGGTCGTACCAGAGGGGCTGGGGGCCGAGGACGGCCAGGATCGGCTCGATCAGGGCCATGTCGACGACCTGGCCCTCGCCCGTCCGGTCCCGGGCGGCCAGCGCCGTCATCACCGCGTACGCCGTGGTCAGGCCGGCGATCGCGTCGGCGAGCCCGAAGGGAGGCAGAGTAGGGGGTGCGTCCGGCTCGCCGGTGATCGCGGCGAAGCCGCTCATCGCCTCCGCGAGGGTGCCGAAGCCGGGGCGGTGCGCGGAGGGGCCGAACTGGCCGAAGCCGGTGACGCGGGCCAGCACCAGGCGGGGGTTGGCGGCCGACAGCTCCGGCCAGCCCAGGTCCCACTTCTCCAGGGTGCCGGGGCGGAAGTTCTCGACGATCACGTCGGCGGTGGCGGCGAGGCGCAGGAGGGTGGCGCGGCCCCCGGGCCGGGACAGGTCGAGGGTCATGGTCCGCTTGTTGCGGCCGAGCATCTTCCACCACAGGCCCACGCCGTCCTTCGAGGGGCCGTGGCCGCGGGAGGGATCGGGTTTCGTGGGGTGCTCGACCTTGATGACCTCCGCGCCGAAATCGCCGAGCAGGGTGGCGGCCATCGGGCCGGCGAAGAGGGTGGCGAGATCGAGGACGCGCAGGCCGGTGAGGGGCGCGGGCTGGGGAGCGGTCATGGGCGGTGGGTCTCCCGGTGGGTGAGGTGGGCGAGGGTGTCGAAGCCGACGCCGTTGAAGTCGCCGATGGAGGTGGACAGGCGGTTCTTCAGCGGGGCCGTCCAGCGATCGGGGAGCGCCGCGGGGTCTTCGGCGAGCAGGCCGGCGATGCTGCCGGCCGTGGCGCCGTTGGAGTCGGTGTCCCAACCGCCGCCTACCGCACGGCAGATGGAGCCGGTGAAGTCGCCGTCCGCGTGGGTGAGGGCGGCGGCGATCAGCGCGGTGTTGGGGACGGCGTGCACCCAGTGGTGGGTGGTGGCGTGGGTGGTGTGGAGGGCGTCGACGACCGTGTCGAAGTCGGCGTGCTCGTGGGCCAGTTCGATGGCCTGGCGGACCGCTCGGGCGAGGCGGGAGCGTGGCGGGACGACCGTGAGGCCGGTGCGCAGGCAGGTGTGGACGTCGGCGGTGCCGGTCGCGGCCGTCGCGATGGTGGCCGCCGTGAACATCGCCGCGTAGACGCCGTTGGCGGTGTGGGTGAGGGTGGCGTCGCGGTGGGCCTGTTCGGCCGCGGCGGCCGGGTCGCCGGGGTTGGTCCAGCCGTGGACGTCGGCGCGGATCAGGGCGCCGATCCATTCGCGGAACGGGTTGCGGTGGCGGGCGGTGCGCGGGGGTTCCAGACCGCTGAGGAGGTTGCGGTAGGCCACGCGTTCGGCGGTGAAGGTGCGGCCGGCGGGGAGTTCGTCGAGCCAGGTGCGGGCCACGTCCGTGGTGGTGAAGGTCCTGCCGTGCCGTTGGAGGAGGACCAGGTTGAGGAGGGGGTAGTTGAGGTCGTCGTCCTCGGGCATGCCGTCGATGTTCTCGGCGAGGGAGGTTTGTGCCGAGCGGCGGTTCCAGGGGTACGCGGTGAGGAGTTCGTCCGGGACGCCTCGTGCCGTGAACCAGGTGGACAAGGGCCAGTTGCCGGTGGACTTGGCCAGGCGGCGGATGCCTTCCAGGGGGAGTTTCTCCACTGGTTTGCCCAGGAGGCAGCCGATGGCCCGGCCCAGCCAGGCGGCTTCGAGGGGCTGGTGGGGCGGGGCCGGGGTGGGCGCGGGCGCTGGCCAATCGACGCAAACCGTCCTGATCTTCTCCAGGTCCGTCGGTTCGTCGTCCGCCAACGCGCTGGGCAGGTCCGCCAGTTCGTCCAGGAGGTCTTCCGCCAGTTGGCGGAGGTAGCGGGACGTGGGGGTGGGGGAGGCGCCCGCGGTGGCCGGTGCCTCGGGGCCGCCTGCCGCCCGCCAGCGTGCCGCGATGGCCTTGGGCTCGCGGCCGTCCTGGGTCGCCTGGCGGAGTTCGTGGCCGAGCAGGTCCTCCGGCTGGACCCAGGTCAGTCGGAGCATTCCCGGCCTCCGAGCGACGCGAAGGCCCGTTCGTGGGTGCGGCGGCGGGAGACGTCCCGGGCGAAGATCTCGCGGGTCACCTCCGTGAGGGTGGCCGCCGGTTCCCACAGGTCCAGGCGGCTGGCCTCCGCGACCGTCTTGGCCCAGTCCTCCGGGACCGGTGCGCCCAGGGCTCCCGCCAGGGCGCCCGCCATCGTGGCGATGGAGTCGCAGTCCCGGCCGTAGTTCACGGCGCCCAGCACCGCGTGGCGGTAGTCGCCCCGGGCGACGAGCAGCATGCCCAGGGCGACGGGGAGTTCCTCGATCGCGTGGAGGCGGGACGGGCGGCGGGCGCCCAGGGACGGGGCGCGGTAGTCGGGGCCCACGGTGTCGTAGGGGGCCACCGCCTCGCGCAGGGGGCGCAGCGCCGACTCGAAGTCCGTGTGGCGGGAGGCCTCCTCGCAGACCCGCTCGATCGCCGTGCGCGTACCGTCCTTCGCCAGGGACAGGCACGTCGAGACGACCGAGTCCGGGGTCGCTCCGGGGGTGCAGGCCGCAGCCACCGCCGCGGCCAGGACGCCCGCCGCCTCACGGCCGTACGACGACTGGTGCGCTCCGGCGACGTCCAGGGCCTCGGTGTAGGCGGCTCGCGGGTCGGCCGCGTTGACCAGGCCGACCGGCGCCATGTACATCGCCGCACCGCAGTTGACGATGTTGCCGGTGCCGGCCTCGCGCGGGTCGGCGTGGCCGTAGTGGAGGCGTGTCACGAGCCATTTCTCCGCGAGGAAGATCCGCTGGAGGGGGAGGGTCTCGGTCTCCAGTTCCGGGATCCAGCGGGGCTCGGTCATCAGGTCGGGGACCAGGTGGTCGGCGATCGCGTAGGCGTCGAGGTGGTCGCGGACGCGGGCGTAGACGCGGACCAGGGCGTGCGTCATCAAGGTGTCGTCGGTGACGTGGCCGTCGCCCTTGTGGTACGGGGCGAGAGGGCGGGCGGTGCGCCAGTCGTCGCCGTGCCAGGGGCCGACGACGCCGTGGACCCGGCCGCCGTGGCGTTCGAGGATCTGCTCCGGCGAGTAGCCCTCGACGGGGCCGCCGAGGGCGTCGCCGACGGCCGCTCCGACCAGCGCTCCGGTGATCCTCTCGTCCAGTGGGGCGTTTTGGTGTGGTTTGGGCTGCATGGCCGCATCATCCACCCGGGCGGGCCGGTTGTGCGGCTTCCAGGAGTCCGGCGAGTTCCACGAGGTCCGTGCCGGTGAGGCGGGGCAGGACGCAGCCGGAGAGCGTGCGGCAGGTCTCCCGCCAGGACGCCGGGATCGACACGCCGCCGCCGAGCGCGCCGGTGAGGGCGCCCGCCAGCGCCGGGGCGGAGTCCGCGACGCGGGACAGGCACGCCGCCGCCGGGACCGCCTCGGTGATGCGGCCGCGGGCCGCGGTGGCCAGGGCGAGGGCGACCGGGACGGTTTCGGCGGCGGCGATGCCGTAGCTGTAGACGTGGTCGACGATCTGGTGCTCCAGGGGCGGGACCAGGGCGAAGGCGCTGTCCGCGGCGGCGGCGAGCTTCAGGGCGTGCCGGGCGTTGCGGCCGATCTCCGTCTCCTCGGGGAGTTCGGCGAGGGCGGCGGTGACGCAGGCGTCGACGTGCGCGCCGGCCAGGGCGAGGGAGAGCGCCGCGGCCATCGCGCGGGCGCCGTGGACGCCGTCGCCGTCCTGGGTGTAGCGGGCGTCGAACTCGGCGAGGTCGGCGGCGCGGCGGGGGTCGCCCGGGTGGGCCACGGCCAGGACGCAGGCGCGGACGCAGGCGGCGTCGTCGAAGTAGTGCGGGTTGTCGTGGCCGGTGGCGGGCGGGCGCAGGCCCGTGGCGAGGTTGCCGAGGCCCGCGCGGACGGAGATGCGGGCGCGCAGGGGGAGGACCGCGGACTCGATCTCGGGCGCGCGGTCCGCCGCCGCGGCGACCTCGCCGGCGATGGCGTTCCAGGTGAGGTCGATCGCGGCTCGGGTGCGGCGGTCTCGGCTGAGGTCGTTCAGGACGGTGTCGTCGCCGGCGCGGAGGAGGGCTTCCGCGGCGAAGGCCGCCCATTCGGCGTCGTCGGAGGGGCCGAGACGGAGGGGCTCGGGGGGTTGGTTGAGGGCGATGGGGACGGGGAGGGTGGTCGTCGCGTTGTGTTCGGCGAAGGTGTCGAGTTCGCGGGTGAGGCGGCGGGTCCAGTCGGGCATGCGGGCGGCCCGGTGGCGGGCCGCGGGCCAGCCGGCGGCGTCGCCGGCCGCCAGGCCGAGCAGGAGGCCTTCGGCCCTCTTGTCTCCCACCCGCGCACCGCCCGTGACCGTCACCCGAGGGGTCCTGGTCTCCCGTGGGGCGATCTCGCCGTCGGCGGCCGCGGACTCGTGCGTTCTCATGAAACGGCCTCCGTTCCCTCGCCCGCCGCCAGGACGAAGTCCGTCGGTTCCGGTTCCGTCTCGGGCGGTGCCGGTGTCAGCAGGTCCGCCACGTCCAGGACGTGGTGGCCCGCCATCGCCGGGAGGCAGGAGCCCCGGGCGGGGGTGATGGCCGACGCCCAGGCGGTCGGGATCGCCGACACCGTGCGGGTCGCGCCGGCCAGCGCGCCCGCCACCGCCGCCGTCGTGTCCGCGTCGCGGCCCATGTTCACCGCGGTCAGGACCGACTGCTCGAAGTCGCCGTCGGCCGCCGCGTACGCGCCGAAGGCGAGGGCGACCGCCTCGGGGGCCAGGTCGGTCCAGGGGTAGCCGCCGATGACGACCGCCGAGCGGACCGCGCGTTCGCCGCGGTGGGCCACCGTCACCGCGCGGCGCAGGCTGCGGGCCGTCCAGGAGTCGTCGGGCACGACCGCGAGAGCCGCGGCCACGACCGCGATCGGCGGGGCCCCGGCCATCGCCGCCGCCACCCCGGCCGCCACCGCCTGGCCGCCGTAGATGCCCTCGCCGTCGTGGCTCACCGAACCGTCGATCGCGACCAGCCGGGCCGCCTCCGCGGGGCGCCCCGCCGCGAACACCCCGAAGGGCGCCGCGCGCATGGCCAGGCCGTCGCTCCAGGCGTGTCGGTGCTGGGCGGAGATGGGAGCGGCCAGGCCCCGGCGCAGGTTCTCCAGCGTGCCGCGCTCGCTGAACCCGGCGCCCCGGAAGGGGCCCTCGTCGCGGTCGGCGATCAGCTCGTGCCAGGCCGCCTCCACGTGGGCCGGGGTGAGGGCGGAGCCGTGCCGGGCCAGGAGGAGGCCGGAGAAGATCGCGTACTCGGTGTCGTCCGTGCCGGACGGCTTCTCGGCCACGTAGCCCGTGATGCGGCCCCACCGCGCGCGGATCTCGGACGGCTTCATGTTCTCGGCGGGTGCCCCGAGGGCGTCACCGACGGCCAGGCCCAGCAGTGCGCCCCGGGCCCGTGCGCGGAGTCCGGCGGCGTCCCCGGGCGCCGGGACGGAGGGGATGCAGGCGATCGATGCCATACGGCATGTGTCCCACTGCGACGAACCTGGCGAGCCTCAGGAGCCCCAGCATCACCCGGTCGACATCTGCGCGGGCCCATGATCAAGTGAGCGGAAAGCGGTAAACCCGCAGGTTAGCCCAGCCTTTCCTTGCTGGCGGGAACGGAATTCCGGGCGTAGTTTTGGTGTTGTAAAACTCTGGAACTTGTCCAAAGTAGGGGAGCGGGGTTCTTTCCATGGCCATCATCGAGACCGAGGCGGCGCTGCACGAGGCGCACCGGGACAACCACACCCACCGGGACGTGAACGGCGGCTGGCTGCGTCCCGCGGTGTTCGGTGCGATGGACGGCCTCGTCTCCAACCTCGCCCTGATGACGGGTGTCGCGGGCGGGGCGGTCGGTCAGCACACCGTCGTCCTCAGCGGGCTCGCGGGCCTGGCCGCCGGTGCCTTCTCCATGGCCGCCGGCGAGTACACCTCCGTCGCCTCGCAGCGCGAGCTCGTCGAGGCCGAACTGGATGTGGAGCGGCGCGAGCTGAGGAAGCACCCGAAGTGCGAGGAGGCCGAGCTCGCCGCGCTCTACCGTGCGAGAGGGGTCGAGCCGCAGCTGGCCGACGAGGTCGCCCGGCAGCTGTCGAAGGATCCCGAGCAGGCGCTGGAGATCCACGCCCGGGAGGAGCTGGGCATCGACCCCGCCGATCTGCCCTCGCCCACCGTGGCCGCCGTGTCGAGCTTCGGCTCCTTCGCGCTGGGCGCGCTGATCCCCGTGCTGCCCTATCTGCTGGGGGCGAGCAGCCTGTGGCCGGCCGTGCTGCTGGCGCTGCTGGGGCTCTTCCTGTGCGGTGCGGTGGTGGCCAAGGTGACCGCCCGGACCTGGTGGTACAGCGGGTTGCGCCAGTTGCTCCTGGGGGGTGCCGCGGCCGGTGTGACGTACGCCCTGGGCACGCTGTTCGGAACGGCCGTAGGATAGCGCGGCTCCGACTTATGCGATGGGCCGCATAAGTAGCCGTTACTCGCTGGTTTCGAACCTGCAACCACGGGGCATGAGCCGTAAGCGCTGCGGGCAATGACGCCCGCCGCGCATCCCAGTGGAGTGGGCGAAGACGCCCTTACCACCTGTCGGGCCCGACGGGCATCGATCTCACCCGGTCGTTCCGTGCTGGCCCCCCATAGCTTCCACCGCGGGCGCGGTACCCCCGCCGCGAGCCAGCGGTGTCCGCATGTTGGAACGGGTTATCCCGGTTCCCGAGAACCGCTCCATCATGTAACCTGCACGAAATTTTGCGATCACGCGAGGGCCAACGTCGTCCCTCGGCACTTGCACATGCCACCTGACGACGACGGGAGAGCCGATGCGTACGCCGCGCCAGCCGTCCCAGCATTCCGCGAATGGCCAGAACTGGTCGTTCATGGATGCTCGCCCTGCTGCGCAGGGTATGTACGACCCCCGCAACGAGCACGACGCCTGCGGCGTCGGCTTCGTCGCCACCCTCACCGGCGAGGCGTCCCACACCCTGGTCGAGCAGGCTCTGACCGTCCTGCGCAACCTCGAACACCGCGGTGCCACCGGCTCCGAGCCCGACTCGGGCGACGGCGCCGGCATCCTGTCGCAGGTCCCGGACGCCTTCTTCCGTGAGGTGGCCGGATTCGAACTCCCCGAGGCCGGTGCCTACGCCGTCGGCATCGCCTTCCTGCCGGAGGACTCCGCCGACGAGGCCGTCTCGCAGATCGAGACGATCGCCGCCGACGAGGGCCTGACCGTCCTCGGCTGGCGCGAGGTGCCGGTCGCTCCGCAGCTGCTGGGCGCCACCGCCCGGTCGACCATGCCGGTCTTCCGGCAGATCTTCGTCAGCGACGGCACCGCCGTGCCCGCTACGGGTATCGCCCTCGACCGCAAGGCCTTCGTGCTGCGCAAGCGCGCCGAGCGCGAGGCCGGCGTGTACTTCCCGTCGCTGTCCGCGCGGACCATCGTCTACAAGGGCATGCTGACCACCGGCCAGCTGGAGCCCTTCTTCCCGGACCTGTCCGACCGCCGCTTCGCCTCCGCGATCGCACTCGTGCACTCCCGGTTCTCGACGAACACGTTCCCGTCGTGGCCGCTGGCCCACCCGTACCGCTTCGTCGCGCACAACGGCGAGATCAACACCGTCAAGGGCAACCGCAACTGGATGGTGGCCCGCGAGTCGCAGCTCGTCTCCGACCTCTTCGGCGGCCGCGACGACCTGGAGCGGATCTTCCCGATCTGCACCCCGGACGCCTCCGACTCCGCCTCCTTCGACGAGGTCCTGGAGCTGCTGCACCTGGGCGGCCGTTCGCTGCCGCACTCCGTGCTGATGATGATCCCGGAGGCGTGGGAGAACCACGACTCCATGGACCCGGCCCGGCGCGCCTTCTACCAGTACCACTCCACGATGATGGAGCCCTGGGACGGCCCGGCCTGTGTCACCTTCACCGACGGCACCCAGGTCGGCGCGGTCCTCGACCGCAACGGCCTGCGCCCCGGCCGCTACTGGGTCACCGACGACGGCCTGGTCGTCCTCGGCTCCGAGGTCGGCGTCCTGGACATCGACCCCGCCAAGGTCGTCCGCAAGGGCCGCCTGCAGCCCGGCCGCATGTTCCTCGTCGACACCGCCGAGCACCGCATCATCGAGGACGACGAGATCAAGGCCGAGCTCGCCGCCGAGAACCCGTACGCGGAGTGGCTGGAGGCCGGCGAGATCGAGCTGGGCGACCTGCCCGAGCGCGAGCACATCGTCCACACCCACGCCTCGGTCACCCGCCGCCAGCAGACCTTCGGCTACACCGAGGAGGAGCTGCGCGTCATCCTCGCGCCGATGGCCAAGGCCGGTGCCGAGCCGATCGGCTCGATGGGCACGGACTCGCCGATCGCCGCGCTGTCGGACCGCCCGCGGCTGCTCTTCGACTACTTCACGCAGCTGTTCGCGCAGGTCACCAACCCGCCGCTGGACGCCATCCGCGAGGAGCTGGTCACCTCCCTGCGCTCGTCACTGGGTCCGCAGGGCAACCTGCTGGAGCCGAACGCGGCCTCCTGCCGCAGCGTCGTGCTGCCCTTCCCGGTCATCGACAACGACGAGCTGGCCAAGCTCATCCACATCAACGCCGACGGCGACATGCCCGGCTTCAAGGCCGCGACCCTGTCCGGCCTGTACCGGGTGCACGGCGGCGGTGACGCGCTGGCCGCGCGGATCGAGGAGATCTGCGCCGAGGCCGACGCCGCCATCGACAACGGCGCCCGCCTGATCGTCCTGTCGGACCGCCACTCCGACGCCGAGCACGCGCCGATCCCGTCGCTGCTGCTCACCGCGGCCGTCCACCACCACCTCATCCGCACCAAGCAGCGCACCCAGGTGGGCCTGCTGGTCGAGGCCGGCGACGTCCGCGAGGTCCACCACGTCGCCCTGCTCATCGGCTACGGCGCCGCCGCCGTCAACCCGTACCTGGCGATGGAGTCCGTCGAGGACCTGGTCCGCGCCGGCACGTTCCTGCCCGGCGTCGAGCCCGAGAAGGCCATCCGCAACCTCATCTACGCCCTCGGCAAGGGCGTGCTGAAGGTCATGTCCAAGATGGGCATCTCGACCGTCGCCTCCTACCGCGGCGCCCAGGTCTTCGAGGCCGTCGGTCTCGACGAGGCCTTCGTCGAGAAGTACTTCAACGGCACGGCCACCAAGATCGGCGGCGTCGGCATCGACGTCATCGCCAAGGAGGTCGCCGCCCGGCACGCCAAGGCCTACCCGGCCTCCGGCATCGCCCCGGCGCACCGCGCGCTGGAGATAGGCGGCGAGTACCAGTGGCGCCGCGAGGGCGAGCCGCACCTGTTCGACCCGGAGACGGTCTTCCGCCTCCAGCACTCCACGCGCTCCGGCCGCTACGACATCTTCAAGAAGTACACCGAGCGCGTGAACGAGCAGTCCGAGCGCCTGATGACGCTGCGCGGCCTGTTCGGCTTCAAGTCCGACCGGAAGCCCATCCCGATCGACGAGGTCGAGCCGGTCTCCGAGATCGTCAAGCGCTTCTCCACCGGCGCCATGTCGTACGGCTCCATCTCGCAGGAGGCGCACGAGACGCTCGCCATCGCCATGAACCAGCTGGGCGGCAAGTCCAACACCGGTGAGGGCGGCGAGGACCCGGAGCGCCTGTACGACCCGGCCCGCCGGTCGTCCATCAAGCAGGTCGCCTCCGGCCGCTTCGGCGTGACCTCCGAGTACCTCGTCAACTCCGACGACATCCAGATCAAGATGGCCCAGGGCGCCAAGCCCGGCGAGGGCGGCCAGCTGCCCGGCCACAAGGTCTACCCGTGGGTCGCCAAGACGCGGCACTCGACGCCGGGCGTCGGCCTCATCTCGCCGCCCCCGCACCACGACATCTACTCCATCGAGGACCTGGCCCAGCTGATCCACGACCTGAAGAACGCGAACCCGCAGGCGCGGATTCACGTCAAGCTGGTCTCCGAGGTCGGCGTCGGCACGGTCGCGGCCGGTGTGTCCAAGGCGCACGCGGACGTCGTCCTGATCTCGGGTCACGACGGTGGTACGGGTGCCTCCCCGCTGACGTCCCTGAAGCACGCGGGCGGTCCCTGGGAGCTCGGCCTCGCCGAGACCCAGCAGACGCTGCTGCTCAACGGCCTGCGCGACCGGATCGTCGTGCAGACCGACGGCCAGCTGAAGACCGGCCGCGACGTGGTCATCGCCGCGCTGCTCGGCGCCGAGGAGTTCGGTTTCGCGACCGCGCCGCTCGTCGTCTCCGGCTGCGTCATGATGCGCGTCTGCCACCTGGACACCTGCCCGGTCGGCATCGCCACGCAGAACCCGGTGCTGCGCGAGCGGTACAACGGCAAGGCCGAGTACGTCGTGAACTTCTTCCAGTACATCGCCGAAGAGGTCCGCGAGATCCTCGCCGAGCTGGGCTTCCGCTCCATCGAGGAGGCCGTCGGCCACGCCGAGGCCCTCGACGTCACCCGCGCGGTGAACCACTGGAAGGCGCAGGGCCTGGACCTGGAGCCGCTGTTCCACGTGCCCGAGCTGCCCGAGGGCGCGGTGCGCCACCAGCTGATCGCACAGGACCACGGCCTGGAGAAGGCGCTCGACAACCAGCTGATCAAGCTGGCGGCGGACGCCCTGGCCGCCTCGGACGCCACCGAGGCCCAGCCGGTCCGCGCCCAGGTGCAGATCCGCAACATCAACCGCACGGTCGGCACCATGCTCGGCCACGAGGTGACGAAGAAGTTCGGCGGCGCGGGCCTGCCCGACGACACCATCGACATCACCTTCACCGGCTCGGCCGGCCAGTCCTTCGGCGCGTTCGTGCCGCGCGGCGTCACGCTGCGCCTGGAGGGCGACGCCAACGACTACGTGGGCAAGGGCCTCTCCGGCGGCCGGATCATCGTCCGCCCGGACCGCGCGGCCGACCACCTCGCCGAGTACAGCGTCATCGCCGGCAACACCATCGGCTACGGCGCCACCGGCGGCGAGATGTTCCTGCGCGGCAAGACCGGTGAGCGGTTCTGCGTCCGCAACTCCGGCGCGACGGTCGTCTCCGAGGGCGTGGGCGACCACGGCTGCGAGTACATGACCGGCGGTCACGCGGTGGTGCTCGGCGAGACCGGCCGCAACTTCGCGGCCGGCATGTCCGGCGGCATCGCCTACGTGATCGACCTCGACCGGGACAACGTCAACGCGGGCAACCTCGACGCGATCGAGGCGCTGGACGACACCGACAAGCAGTGGCTGCACGACGTGGTCCGCCGCCACCAGGAGGAGACGGGATCCACCGTCGCCGAGAAGCTCCTGGCCGAGTGGGACACCGCCGTCGAGCGCTTCAGCAAGATCATCCCCAGCACGTACAAGGCAGTGCTCGCCGCCAAGGACGCCGCCGAGCGAGCCGGTCTCTCCGAGACCGAGACCCACGAGAAGATGATGGAGGCGGCGATCAATGGCTGACCCGAAGGGCTTCCTGAACCACGGGCGCGAGGTCGCCAAGTCCCGCCCCGTCGAGGAGCGCGTCAAGGACTGGAACGAGGTCTACGTCCCCGGCTCCCTGCTGCCCATCATCAGCAAGCAGGCCAGCCGCTGCATGGACTGCGGCATCCCGTTCTGCCACAACGGCTGCCCGCTGGGGAACCTCATCCCCGAGTGGAACGACTACGCGTACCGCGAGGACTGGGGCGCGGCGTCGGAGCGGCTGCACGCGACGAACAACTTCCCGGAGTTCACGGGCCGCCTGTGCCCGGCCCCGTGCGAGTCGGCGTGTGTGCTCGGCATCAACCAGCCGCCGGTCACCATCAAGAACGTCGAGGTCTCGATCATCGACAAGGCGTGGGAGACCGGGGACGTCGCCCCGCAGATCCCGGAGCGCCTGTCCGGCAAGACGGTCGCGGTCATCGGCTCGGGCCCGGCCGGCCTCGCCGCCGCCCAGCAGCTGACCCGCGCCGGCCACACCGTCGCCGTCTACGAGCGCGCGGACCGCATCGGAGGCCTCCTCCGGTACGGCATCCCCGAGTTCAAGATGGAGAAGCGGCACATCAACCGCCGCATCGAGCAGATGCGCGCGGAGGGCACCCGCTTCCGCACGGGCATCGAGATCGGCCGCGACCTGAAGGCCACGGACCTGAAGAAGCGCTACGACGCGGTCGTCCTGGCCGTCGGCGCGACCACGGCCCGCGACCTGCCGGTGCCCGGCCGCGAGCTCAAGGGCATCTACCAGGCCATGGAGTACCTGCCCCTGGCCAACAAGGTCCAGGAGGGCGACTTCGTGGCGCCCCCCATCTCGGCCGAGGGCAAGCACGTCGTGGTCATCGGCGGCGGCGACACCGGCGCGGACTGCGTGGGCACCGCCCACCGCCAGGGCGCGGCCTCCGTCACGCAGCTGGAGATCATGCCCCGCCCGAACGACGAGCGGCACCCGATCAACCAGCCCTGGCCGACCTTCCCCATGCTGTACAAGGTCACCTCGGCCCACGAGGAGGGCGGCGAGCGCGTCTACTCCGTCTCGACGACCCACTTCGAGGGCGACGAGGACGGCAACGTCCAGTGGCTGCACCTCACCGAGGTGGAGTTCATCGACGGCAGGCTGACCCCGAAGCCGGGCACCGAGCGCAAGATCCCCGCCCAGCTGGTCACCCTCGCCATGGGCTTCACCGGCACCGACCGGGAGAACGGCCTGGTCGAGCAGTTCGGCCTGGAGCTCGACGAGCGCGGCAACATCGCCCGCGACGCCGACTTCCAGACCAACGTGCCGGGCGTGTTCGTCGCCGGTGACGCCGGCCGCGGCCAGTCGCTCATCGTGTGGGCGATCGCCGAGGGCCGCTCGGCGGCGCGCGGGGTGGACCGCCACCTCACGGGCGCCAGCGAGCTGCCGGCGCCGATCCGTCCGACGGACCGGGCCCTGATGGTCTGACAGGCCCTGATGGTCTGACAGGCCCTCGAAAAGACGTCCCGTACAACGGCGTACGGAACACCAGACGGCGCCTGCCCCTTGTCCCCGACCGGACGAACGGGCAGGCGCCGTCGCATGCCCTCAGCCGGGCCCGTTCCCGCTCCTGTTCCCGGGCCCGTTCCCGTCCGGCCACACCTGGACGTGGTCCTCCTCCAGCTCCAGCAGCACCCGGTCCCGCATGCCCAGGGCCGCCGTGTACTCGGCCGGCAGCTGCAGGCGGCCCGCGCGGTCCAGCATCGCGTACTCGCGTGCCACCAGGGACTCCCGGCCCGCCTCGTCGACCTCCGTGCGGCGCAGCACCTCCGTGGAGGTGCGGCCGTCGCGGATCGCGACCGTGCGCCGGACCTCGCCGGACACCGCCTGGTCGTGCGTGACGATGACGATCGTCGTGCCCAGCTCCTCGTTGGCCCGGCGGAACGCCGCGAAGACCTGCTGCCCGGTCGCCGAGTCCAGCTCGCCGGTCGGCTCGTCGGCGAGCAGGACGGCGGGGGCGTTGGCGAGGGCGACGGCGATCGCGACACGCTGCTGCTGGCCACCGGACATCTGCTGCGGACGCCGGTCCCGGCAGTCGGCGACGCCCAGCAGGGCGAGCAACTCCTCCGCCCGTCCGGCCCGTTCCCTCCGGGAGCGCCCCGCCAGCTGCATGGGCAGCGCCACGTTCTGCGCCGCCGTCAGATACGGCAGCAGATTGCGGGCCGTCTGCTGCCAGACGAAGCCGACCACCTCGCGCCGGTACCGCAGCCGCGCCTTGGCGTCCATCGCCAGCAGATCGTGGCCCGCGACCTTCGCGGCGCCCGCGGTGGGCACGTCCAGGCCCGCGAGGATGCTCATCAGGGTCGACTTGCCGCTGCCGGACGCCCCCACCAGCGCCATCAACTCGCCCTCGCGCACCAGCAGATCGAGCCCCTGGAGCGCCTGCACCTCCACGGCGTCACCGCCGCCGCGCTTGGCGAAGATCCGCACCAGCCGGTCGCAGGCGATCAGGGCGTCGTGCCCGTACGCCGGCCGGTCGCGGTGGTGCGCCGCCCGCCGCTCCAGTTCCGCGAGCGACTCCGTCGTACCGCTCATCGCATGTCTCCTGCCCTGAGGTGAGTGATCGGTGTCCGGCGCCCCGCCCACCAGGCCTGTGCGACGGCCACCGCCGCCGCCAGCAGTACCGTGACCCCGGCCGGGACGGCCAGCGACCACACGTCCGCCCGCAGCACGGCACCGCCCGGCACCTCGCCGCCGGACGCGTCGGCCAGGGCGAGCCGGTCCAGGTCGACGCCGGGGGCGAGCAGCCGTACCGTGGCCCAGCCGACGGCCATGCCCCCGCCGGCCGCGAGGAGCGCCTGGGGCAGCGCCTCCAGGCCGAGCAGCCGGCGCCCCTGGCGGGTCGTCAGACCCAGGGTGCGCAGCCGGGCCAGCAGCGCGGCCCGTTCCGGCGCCGACCGCAGCAGGCCGAGCACCAGGGCGAGCACGGCGTACCCGGCGCCCGCGACGACGGCCCAGACGTAGATCCGTTCGGCGCCCGTCTGCAACGGCGAGTCGGACAGCGCCGCCCGTTCCTCGCCGCGCAGGGTCACGGAGAGGGCGGACCCGGTGCCGCGCACGGCCGCCCGCAGCGCGTGCGCGTCGAGCCCGGCACCGGCGGCCAGCAGGGTCGTGGGACCGCCGGGGCCCTTCAGTCCCGCCGCGTCGACCAGCAGGAACTCGCCCGCGGGGACGGCCGGGGTGCGGGGGCGGACGGCGGTGATCCGTACCGTGACGGGCCCGTCGTCCGTGACGATCCGGCGCGGTGCCCGCCCGAGCCGCTCGGCGACCCCGGGGGAGGCGACGGCGTCCAGGACCCCGCCCCCGGCGCCCAGCCGGCCGGCCGGGAAACCCCCGAGCCCCATCCGCCGGGCCACGTCCGCGTAGGCCCCCGGCTCGACCCCGACCACGGTCAGCGACCGCGTCTCGTCGGAGGGGCGCTCCCCGGCGAACGTGAACCGCACGGCCGTGACCTGCCGCACGCCCGCAACACCCCGTACCGCTCGCGCCAGTTCCGCGGGGAGCGGGCCGCCGTCGGTGGTGTCGATCCGCGCGTCCGCGCCCGTCTCCAGCAGCGCGGCCCGGTCCCGGGCGTCCGCCACGCCGGTCAGCACGGACCCTCCGAACGCAGCCATCGTCAGGGCGGTCAGCAGGGCGAGCAGGGGCAGCACGGCGACCGCCGCCGGGGAGCGGCCCGCACGGGCCAGCGACAGGAACCCGACCAGGCCGCGCAGCCGCCCGGCCGGACCGGCGGCCCACCGCAGCGGCAGCGGGTACAGCCGCACCAGGACCAGCGCGGCGACCACCCCGACGAGCACCGGAGCGGCGCTCACCAGCACATCGCCCGACCCCTCGGTACCGCGGCGGCGCAGCGCCGCCACCGAGCCGACGGCCAGCACCAGCGCGGTCAGTTCGGCGACCGTGCGGCGCGCGCCGGGCCGGGCGTGGGCGAGGTCGTCGCGCTCCCGGTGCGCCCGCGGCCTGCGGTGCGCCACGACCGCGCGCACCGGCAGCGCGGCACAGGCGAGCAGGGCCACGGCGCCCGCCCCGAGCACGGCGGGCAGCGGCGGGCCCTCGTCCACCACCAGCAGGGCGAGCAGCAGGCCGCAGGCCGCCGCGGGCACCGCCGCCACCGCGGTCTCGGCCAGCAGCCGCCCGCCGATGCCGCGCAGGGAGCCGCCCCGGGCCCGCAGCAGGGCGAGTTCGGCGTCGCGGCGGGCGGCGGCGAGGCCACCGGCCATGACCAGGACGACGACGGCGACCGCGGCGATCCCGAAGGCCGCGACGGCGACCACGGGCGTGATCGCCTCCCGGGTCTCGGCGTAGGCGCCGATCACCTGCTCCAGACCGGTGGACAGCTGCGCCGTCGGACCGGCGGCCCCGCGCATCCGCACCAGCCCGGGCCCGTCCTCCAGGGACGCGACCGCCGCGACGAGCGCCGAGGTGTCCGCCCCGGTGAGCCGCCCGGTCGCGGGCGCGATGCGCCAGTACTTCTCCGGCTCGCCCTGGCCGCCGAGCAGCGCCGGCGCGGCCCCGGGCGCCAGCAGGACACCCGCCTCCCAGTAGAACTGCGGCGGCCGGCCGGAGGTGGTGGCCAGGGCCGGGGTGCGCAGGACCGGTTCGGCGGACCAGTAACTCCGCTGCGGGTGGCGGGGTTCGAGGACGCCGGTGATCCGCACGGTCAGCGGCCCGTCCGGGAAGCCGGCCAGGCTGAGCGTGGAGCCGGCCCGCAGCCGCAGCGTGCGGGCGGTCTCGCTGGTCACGGCGCCCTCCACCGACCTGGTGTCCCCGGTCACCGCGCCGGCGGTGGGCAGCCGCCCCTCCCGCACGGTGGCGTGGCCGGCCGCTCCCGACTGCGCGAGCAGAGTGAACCGCGGCGGCAGCCCGTCCGGCCGGGGCAGCGAGGCGTCCAGGGCCTCCAGGCTCTTCCCGGTCCGCACCCCGTACGCCGACTCGGCCGGGTCCGCCCGCAGCGGCCCGGGCAGCAGCGCCTTCGCCTGGGCGTCGACCGCCGCGAGGGCCTCCGGCCGGACCGCGTCCGCCCGGGCCGCCTCCGGCCGTTCGAGACCGGGTGGCGGCGCCTTCAGCTCCAGCACGGTGGACTCGGGGGAGGCCTCGGCGACGGCCTCGCGCAGCCCCTCCGTCTCGTACGCCTCGACGGCCCGGGGCAGGACGGCCGCGAGGAACGCCGTGACCAGCACCAGCACACCGAAGGCGACGGCGGCCCAGGGCGCGGTCCGCAGCCGGGTCCGCACCCACGGCGCGCCCTGCGCGTTCGGCGGCATCTCAGTCCTTCCCCTGATGGCTCAGTCCTCTCCCTGATGGCGGAGCGCGACCGCCGGCTCGGCGCGGCGCAGCGCCGACGCGACGGTGATCAGCAGCAGCGGGGCGGCCACCCCCGCGAGGAGCAGGGCCACCCGCGCCACCGGGAGTTCGACGAGGACGGGCGGGGCCGGCCGCGCGGCCGAGGAACTCAGCACGATCAGCGGCACGACGGCCCGGGTCAGGACGGTGCCCAGACCCAGCCCGGCGAGCAGACCGGCGCCGATGAGCAGGCTCTGCTCCGTCGCGACGAGCCGGGCGAGATCCCGGCGGGGCGTGCCCAGGGCACGCAGCACCGCGAACTCCGCGGCCCGCTCCCTGCGCGCCCCGGCGGCGCTCACCGCGAACCCGCCGGCGGCCAGGGCCACGGCGGCCACCGCCACCGCCGTCAGCGCCGAACGTGGCCCGGCGCCGAGCGGATCCCGCAGCAGCTCGGCCGCGGTCTCGTCCCGCACCAGCACCTGCTGCGGTTCGAGGTCGGGGCGCGCCCGCAGCGCCGCCACGACCTCGGCGGCCTTGCCGGGAGCGGCGCTCACCCACCACTCGGTGGGGACGAGCGGCGCACCGGCCCGCTGCGCCAGCACGGCGTCGACGGCCCGCAGATCGAGCAGCAGCGCCCCGCCGTCCAGGGCCTCCCCGTCCAGGCCCGCGGCGGTGGTCGGCAACTCCGCGACCGACCGCACGATCCGCACCCGCAGCTGCTCCCCGGACAGCGGTACGTCGATGGTGTCGCCCGGCCCGGCCCCCGCCGCCCGCAGGAAGTCCCGGGTGGCGACGGCCGAGAGGTCGCGCGGTGCCCCGGCCCCGGTGGTGGCGACGCGGAGGGTGTAGATCCGCGAGGCTCCCTCGTTCCCGTCGGGGTCGGCGCCGGTGCCGTACGCCACGGTCAGCGGCGCGGTGCCCGACACGGCCGGCTCGGTGGCCGAACGGGTGACGACCTCGCCGTTCTCCGTGACGGACCGGTCGCCCCGCCAGCGGGTCCCGGCGGGCGCCGGGACGGTCCGCGCGGCGCCGTCGCGGCCGGTGGCGAGCAGCCGTTCGACGGTGAACCGGTGGTGTTCGGGACGGACGGTGGGGGAGGTGTCGTCGAGTTGCAGCCCGGTCAGCCGCAGCGGTCCGGCCGGGGCGGCACGGCGGCCCGTCGCCGTCACGTCCAGGTCGAGCGTGGCCCGGTGGACCCGGCCGTCCACCGGGACGCTCCCGGCGCCCAGCCGGTACGCGATGCCGTACCGGTCCTCGACGACCACCGTGATCAGGGGCGCGCGGCCGGAGGGGGAGCGCCCCGTGCGGGAGCGCTCGTCGGCGATCCGCACGTCGAGGGCGATCCGCCGGGTGCCGTCGGGGAGCCGCACCGCCCGGTCGTCGTCCCGCGCGGGCGGCGCCAGTGCCCGCAGCAGCGCGGCCGGGGGCTCGTCGGCGAGATCGCCGCGCATCAGCATGTCGTCCCGGGCGTGGGCCGTGTCCAGGGCGAGGACCGTCGCCTCGCGGTCGCCGGAGAGGGCCAGGGTGGTGCGGTGCGCGGGGGCGGCGTCCCGGGCCCCGGGCAGCGCGGCGTACAGACCTGTCTGGCCGGGGCTGCCCGGCCGGTGGTCGAGGACCCGGACGGCGGCGCCCGTCCGGAAGTCGGCCTGGTCGTCCTGCGACCGGTCCCAGGAGGCGCCGTGCCCGATCGCCAGCATCCCCGTCGCCACGGCGATGACCAGCAGCAGCACCGGGCCCGCCCCGCGCAGCGGGCGCCGGCTGAACTGCCAGCCCGCCAGCGCCGCCGGCAGCCCGCGCCCCCTCGCCGACCGCCGCTCGGCGAGCCGGGCCAGCAGCGGCAGCAGACGCAGCGTCAGCACCGTGCCGGCCAGCAGCGCCAGCGCGGGCGCCGCGACCAGCAGCGGATCGATGCCGAGCTCCCCGGCCCGGTCCCGGCTGAGCACCCCGCCGCCGGTCGCGTCGGTCTGCCGTTCCAGCTGCCAGTACGCCACACCCGCGATCAGCAGCAGCCCGACATCGGCTCCGGCGCGCACGGGCGCGGCCGACGTGGCGGCGCGCACGCGCCGCAGCCGTACCGTCGTACCGGCCGTCGCCGCCAGCGCGGGCGCCACGACCGCCACGGCGCACGCCGCCGCCACCCCGGCCGCGGCCAGCCAGACCCCGCCCGACGGGGCGGTGTCCAGCCGCAGCCCGATCCGGTCGAGCGAGGACCACCGGGCCAGCAGCCGGGCCAGCGGCCCGGACAGCAGCGCGGCACAGACCGCGGCGGGGACCGCCAGCAGCAGCGCCTCCAGCGCGGCGAGACCGGTGATCCGGCCGCGCGACGCGCCCCTGGCCCGCAGCAGCTCGGTCTCGCCCGCCCGTTCACTGCCCAGCAGCCGCGCCACCAGCAGCAGCGCGTACCCGGCGAGCAGCACCAGCTGCACGGAGACGATCAGCAGCGTAGACCGGGACACCAGCAGGGTCCGCCCGGTCCGGTCGAGCACCTCGGGCAGCCCGGTGCGCACATCCGCGTCACCGCCGAGCGCCGGGTCCTCGCGCAGCGCCCCGGCCGCGCGGACGGCCGCCGCGCGGAGCGCGCCCATGCCGTCGGTGGTGAACGTCCGGTAGTCGGCCGTCGCCACCCAGCCCGTACTGTCCTCGGAGGCGAGCACGGACGTGTCGGCCAGCAGCGGCCCGTACGTGGTGAAGGCGACGGTGCGCACCCCCTGGCCGCCGAGCGTGTCCGCCTGCCAGTAGGGATCGGAGCTGTCGGCCGCCCGGTACACGCCGGTCACCCGCACCCGGAGGGGCTCGCCGCCCAGCCGGTCGGTGAGCGTGACCTGCGCCCCGGGCCGCAGCCGCAGCTTCTCGGCGGCCGCCTCGGGCAGCGCGACGGGCACGGCGGCCGTGCGGGCGGCGGGGGCCGGGCCCGGCAGGGCGCCGGAGACCAGCCTGATCCGTGACCGGTCCAGGGCGGCCAGGTGCGTGAGATCGGGTTCCCCGGCGCGGGCGTCGGCGCTCTGCAGCGACCGGGGCAGCGCGTACGGCCCGGACCGCTCCAGCCTCCGCACGGTCACCGGCAGCCCGCCGAACGCCTCCCGCGCCCCGCGCACCACGGCCCGCTGGGCCGCGTCCCGCCGCTCCCGGGGCACGTCCGCCTCGACGACGAGGGAGGCCGAGGCCGCGGCCCGGCCGCTCAGGGTGCCGCGCAGCGCCGCGTCCCCGACGGAGCCGGAGAAGGCCGTCAGAGCGGCGAGCACCGAGGTGGTCAGCAGGACGGCGAGCAGGGCGGCCGTGAGCAGCAGCCGGTGCGCGCGCAGGCGCAGCAGCAGTAAGCCCGTCACTCTTCCCCCACCCGATGGCCGAGCCACTGTTCTCCCAACTCGGCATGCATATCACGTACTTACCGGCACGGCACATGCGTTCGAACCCGGGTTGTTCAGCTCTTGACCGTCCGGACCGGTTCCGTATGGGATGCGATGATGACCGAGAACACCAGTCCGGGGTCCGGTGCCGCCCTCGCCGACGACGCGTCCGACGAGCCGATGCTGCGCGTGGAGGACCTGCACCATTCCTACGGCACGGGAGCCGCGGCCGTGCACGCGCTGCGCGGGGCCACCTTCGCCGTCCGGCGCGGTGAACTGGTCGCCCTCAAGGGCCGCTCGGGCTCCGGCAAGTCGACGCTGCTGCAGCTGATCGGCGGCCTCGACTCCCCGCAGCGCGGCCGGGTCGTCGTGGACGGCACGGACCTGTCGGCGCTGGGCGAGAGCGAACTGCTGGAACTGCGCCGCGACCGGATCGGTTTCGTCTTCCAGTCCTTCGGGCTGATCCCCATCCTCACCGCCGCCGAGAACGTGGGCGTGCCGCTGCGGCTGCGCCGGGCCGAGCCCCGCGAACGCGAGGAGCGGGTGGCGCTGCTGCTGGCCCTGGTGGGCCTCGCCGGCCATGAGGCGCAGCGGCCCGCCGAACTCTCCGGCGGACAGCAGCAGCGCGTCGCCATCGCCCGGGCGCTCGCCAACCGCCCGTCCCTGCTGCTCGCCGACGAGCCGACCGGCCAGCTCGACGCCGCCACCGGTCTGGCGGTGATGGAGCTGCTGCGGGCCGTCGTCCGCAGCGAGGGCGTCACCGCCCTCGTCGCCACCCACGACCCCCAACTCCTCGGCCTGGCCGACCGGGTGCTGGAACTGAGCGACGGAGTGGTCGTCGAAGGGTGAGAGAGTGAGGCCATGGCCGCGATCAGTCTCACCAAGGTCCAGGAGACCGCTCCCGCGCTGGTGAACCTCTACAAGAGCGCCGGGGTGTCCCTCACCAAGCACGGGCTGGACGGGCTGCGCGCCGCGGTCTACCTGGTCGTCGACTACTCCGGCTCCATGAAGCCGTACTACAAGGACGGCAGCGTGCAGGCCCTGGCCGACCGGGTGCTCGGACTGTCGGCGCACCTCGACGACGACGGCACGGTACCGGTCGTGTTCTTCTCCACCGACGTCGACGCCGAGACCGAGATCGCCCTGGCCGATCACCAGGGGCGGATCGACCGGATCGTGGCCGGGCTCGGGCACATGGGGAAGACCAGCTACCACCTGGCGATGGACGCCGTCATCGACCACTACCTCGACAGCGGCACGACCGAGCCCGCCCTGGTCGTGTTCCAGACCGACGGCGGGCCCCTCAACAAGCTCGCCGCCGAACGGTATCTGTGCAAGGCGGCGAAGCTCCCGCTGTTCTGGCAGTTCATCGGCTTCGGCGACCCGAGCGGCAAGCAGTTCGACTTCCTGCGCAAGCTGGACGAGCTGGCCGTGCCGGACAAGCGGGTCGTCGACAACGCCGGGTTCTTCCACGCGGGCGAGGACCCGCGCGAGGTCTCGGACGCCGAGCTGTACGACCGGCTGGTGGGGGAGTTCCCGAAGTGGCTCGTGGCCGCGCGGGCCCGGGGGATCGTGTGAATCAGGCGCTTGAGCCGGCCCTCCGTGAGGGGTACGGGGCCGCGCCCAGTCCGGCTGCCGCGCCCCTACAAGGAACAGGGACTCCTCGACGCCTGCTCGCCCCCTTGGCCTAGCCGCTCCCTCGCCCCGTTGGCGTGGTCCTGGAGCCGTGCCACGCTGGGAAGGATCCGACGGGGAGGCGACGACGTATGGGCGACGACGGCGCACGACGGGTATACGGGACGGCCTCCGCTCGCAGGAAACCTCCCGCGGGCAAGGGCGAGAAGCTCGCCGACTGGGCGGACGGGCGGCTCGGTCTCTACGCGCTGGCCAAGGCCAACATGCGCAAGGTCTTCCCGGACCACTGGTCCTTCATGCTGGGCGAGGTCTCCCTCTACAGCTTCATCGTTCTGATCCTCACCGGCGTCTACCTCACCCTGTTCTTCGAGCCGAGCATGCAGGAGGTCGTCTACCACGGCTCCTACACGGAGCTGAACGGCGTGCTCATGTCCAGGGCGTTCGAGTCCACGCTGGACATCAGCTTCGACGTGCGGGGCGGGCTGCTGATCCGGCAGATCCACCACTGGGCGGCGCTGGTCTTCATCACCGGCATGATGGTGCACATGATGCGGGTGTTCTTCACGGGCGCCTTCCGCAAGCCCCGCGAACTCAACTGGGTCTTCGGCTGGACCCTGCTGATGCTCGGCATCATCACGGGCCTGACCGGCTACTCCCTCCCCGACGACCTGCTGTCCGGCACCGGCCTGCGCTTCGCGCACGGCGCGATCCTGTCGATCCCCATCGTCGGGACGTACGTGGCGTTCTTCCTGTTCGGCGGGGAGTTCCCGGGCGACGACATCATCTCGCGCCTCTTCCCCGTCCATGTGCTGCTGCTGCCCGGGATCATGCTGGGCCTGGTGACGGCCCATCTGATCCTGGTCTTCTACCACAAGCACACCCAGTTCCCGGGGCCCGGACGCAAGGAGCGGTCGGTGGTCGGGATGCCCTTCCTGCCGGTCTACATGGCGAAGGCGGGCGGCTTCTTCTTCCTCGTCTTCGGCGTGCTGACGGTGACGGGCGCGATCGCCCAGATCAACCCCGTGTGGGCCTTCGGCCCCTACCGCCCGGACCTGGTCACCACCGGCGCCCAACCCGACTGGTACCTCGGCTTCTCCGAGGGCCTGATCCGGGTGATGCCGGGATGGGAGATCAACCTCTGGGGCCACACGCTGGTCCTGGGCGTGTTCATCCCCTTCGCGCTCTTCCCGCTGGTCATGCTCGCCCTCGGCGCCTACCCCTTCATCGAGGCGTGGATCACCGGCGACAAGCGCGAGCACCACATCCTGGACCGGCCGCGCAACGTGCCCGTGCGCACCGGCCTCGGCGTGGCCTGGCTGACCCTGTACGTGGTGCTGCTGATCGGCGGCGGCAACGACATCGTCGCCACCCATCTGCACCTGTCCATCAACGTGATCACCTGGTTCGTGCGGATCGGCGTGTTCGTGCTGCCGGTCGTCGCCTTCATCGTCACGAAGAAGATCTGCATGGGGCTCCAGCGCCGCGACCGCGCCAAGGTCCTGCACGGCAGGGAGACCGGCACCATCAAACGGCTGCCGACCGGCGAGTACATCGAGGTGCACGAGCCCCTGGCGCAGGCCGAGCTGTTCACCCTCACCCAGCACGAGCAGAACCCGCCGTACGAGGTCGGGCCCGAGGTCGACGCGGGCGGGGTACGCCGCAAGGTCAAGTGGTCCGAGCGGCTGCGCGCCCGGCTCGCGCACGCCATGTTCGGGCCCGACGCGCGGATCGAGAAGCCGACGGTGGAGGAGTACCGGGAGATCACCAGCGGAGATCACCGGCACTGACGACCAGGGCCCGGCACTCCTCGGGAGTACCCCAGGCGGTGCGCAGGGCCCGGGCCTTGGTCAGCCACAGCGACAGGTCGAACTCCGCGGTGTAGCCGATCGCGCCGTGCAGGCGCAGCGCCGTCAGGGCGGTGGTGTACGCGGCCTCGCACGCGGTGACCTTGGCGGCGGCGACGTCGGCCGGGTCCAGGGTCAGCGCGGCGCCGAAGACCAGGGGGCGCGCGAACTCCAGGGCGATCTTCGCGTCGGCCAGTCGGTGCTTGACGGCCTGGAACGAGCCGACGGGCACGCCGAACTGGTGACGCCGCTTGACGTGATCGGCGGTCCGGTCGAGGAGCGCCAGGCCCACGCCGAGGGCCTGCGCGGCGGTGGCGAGGCGGGCCCAGGAGAGGGCGGCGTGCGAGGGGGCGGCGAGGAGTTCACCACCGGGGGTGAGGGGCGTCAGGCGACGGGCTGGGTCCAGCGAGGCCCGGGCGGGGCCGTGGCCGGGAGAGAGGCGGACACCGTCGGGTTCCCAGGAGAGCCGGAGGGTGGCGGCGTCGCCGTCGAGGGCATAGGAGCCCTGAGGAAGACCCGGGGCGCGCGTGCCGACCGGTGGCTGAGCCGGCACGGCTTCGGTCGGCTCCGGTGGTTGTTCGGGCAGGGTCGTGGCCGGGCCGGGTGGTTGTTCGGGCAGGGTCTCTGCCGGCCCCGGTGGTTGTTCGGGCACGGTCGCCGGGCCGGGTGGCTGTTCCGGCACGGTCTCGGTCGGCCCCGGTGGTTGTTCGGGCAGGGTCCCGGTCGGCCCCGGTGGATGTTCGGGCACGGTCCCTGCCGGGCCAGGTGGTTGTTCCGGCAGGGTCTCTGCCAGGCCGGGTGGTTGTTCCGGCACCGTCCCGGTCGGCCCTGGTGGTTGTTCCGTTACGGATGCGGCCGGACCCGGTGGTGTCACCGTCGCCACCGTCTCCCCGCTCGCCAGCCCCGGCAGCAGCCGCTTCGCGGTGCCCGGGTCGGAGCCCGTCAGCAGCACCGCCGCCGTGACCGTCTCGACCAGGGGCCCGGGTACCGCGTGACGGCCCAGCTCCACGAAGGCGACGGCCAGGTCCACGGGCCGCGGCCCCAGCCCTTCGTACGCCTCCGGCACCGCCAGCGCGAACACGCCCGCCTCCGCGAGCCGGGACCACAGCGCCCGCCCGCTCGCGTGGTCGCCCCGGCTCCACTCCCGCACCACGGCCGGTGTGTCCGCCGCCGTCAGCAGGGCGTCCAGCGACGCGGCGAAGGCGCGCTGCTCGGCATCGAGGAGGAAGCGCATCAGCGGTGCTCCTTCGGTGTGAGCCGGGTCAGCCGCTCGGGGTGAGACCTGCGGCGCCCCAGGCGGCAGCGAGATCCCCGGCCCCCGCAGAGCCCCCGGCATCAGCGGCGCCCTTTCGGCAGGCCGAGCAGCCGTTCGGCGATGATGTCGCGCTGGATCTCGTTCGTCCCCGCGTAAAGGGGACCGGCCAGCGCGAAGACGTACCGCTCCGCCCAGTCCGTGCCGGCCAGTTCGCCCTCCGGGCCGAGGAGGTCGAGGGCCGTCTCGTGCAGCGCCAGGTCCAGTTCGGACCAGAAGACCTTGTTCAGGCTCGACTCCGGGCCGACGGCCTCGCCGTCCAGGAAGCGGGAGGCCGCCGCGTACGTGAACAGCTGGTAGGCGCGGGCACCGATCAACGCGTCGGCCACCCGGTCCCGCGCGGTCACCGGGCCGCCCCGCTCCCGCCACAACCCGGCCAGCCGCCGCGCGGAGGCGAGGAAACGGCCGGGGGAGCGGAGCATCAGCCCGCGTTCGTTCCCCGCTGTCGACATCGCGATCCGCCAGCCCTGGCCCGGTGCGCCGATCACGTCCTCGTCGGGCACGAAGACCTCGTCCAGGAACAGCTCGGCGAACGCCGGCTTGCCGTCGAGCCGGGCGATCGGGCGGACCGTGACACCAGGATCCCGCAGCCCGAACATCAGGTACGTCAGGCCCTGGTGGGGCTTCGGCGCGTCCGGATCGCTGCGGAACAGGCCGAACGCGCGGTCGGCGAACGCGGCCCGCGAGGACCAGGTCTTCTGCCCGCTCAGGCGCCAGCCCCCGTCCACGCGCACGGCCCTCGCCCGCAGCGACGCCAGGTCCGAACCGGCTTCCGGCTCCGACCAGGCCTGCGCCCACACCACCTCACCGCAGGCCATCGGAGGGAGCACCCGGGCCCGCTGTTCCTCGGTGCCGTGCGCGAAGAGGGTCGGGGCGAGCAGATGGATGCCGTTCTGACCGACCCGGCCCGGCGCGCCCGCCGCGTAGTACTCCTCCTCGAAGAGCAGCCAATGCACGAGCCCCGCGTCCCGCCCGCCGTACTCGGACGGCCAGTCGACCACCGACCAGCGGTCCGCGGCCAGCACCGCCTCCCAGGCGCGGTGCGCGGCGAAGCCCTCCTCGGTCTCCAGGGAGGGCAGCGGTTCACGCGGCACGTGCGCGTGCAGCCACACGCGCACCTCGGTGCGGAACGCCTCGTCCGCCGGGGAGAACGCCAGGTCCACGACCGCCCCCTCCTTCCCTAACAAGTGTTTGGTAGGTTAGCGTGAGCCCATGACAGACGTCGAGAGTCCGTCGTACGTGCCCGGTCACGGCCTGCTGGAAGGGCGGACCGCCGTCGTCACCGCGGCGGCCGGCGCGGGCATCGGCGGGGCCACGGCGCGGCGCCTCCTGGAGGAGGGCGCCCGCGTGCTGATCAGCGACGCGCACGTGCGGCGGCTCAAGGAGTACGAGGCGGAGCTGGCCGGTGAGTTCGGCACCGGCCCGGTCTCCGCCGTGCCCTGCGACGTCACCGACGAGACGCAGGTCGGCGCCCTCTTCGACACTGCCGTGCGGGACCACGGACGCCTTGACGTCGTCGTCAACAACGCCGGCCTCGGCGGCACCGCCGAACTGGTCGACATGACCGACGACCAGTGGTCCCGCGTCCTGGACGTGACGCTGAACGGCACGTTCCGGTGCACCCGCGCCGCCCTGCGCCGCATGCGGGACACCGGCGGCGGCGTGATCGTGAACAACGCCTCGGTCGTCGGCTGGCGCGCCCAGGCCGGACAGGCCCACTACGCCGCCGCGAAGGCGGGCGTGATGGCGCTGACCCGGTGCGCGGCGGTCGAGGCCGCCGCCTACGGGGTGCGGGTCAACGCCGTGGCACCCAGCCTCGCCCTGCACCCGCACCTGGTGAAGGTGACGACCCCGGAGCTGCTCACCGAGCTGACCGCCCGCGAGGCCTACGGGCGCCACGCCGAACCCTGGGAGGTGGCGAACGTGATCGTGTTCCTCGCCTCCGGCTACTCCTCCTACATGACCGGAGAAGTGGTCTCCGTCAGCAGCAGGCACCCCTAGGACGACAATGGACGCGTGCCTCCAACGAAGAAGAACCCCCAGGTGACCGCGACCGAGCCCGCCGCGACCGCCACCCCCGGCGATCGCCGCGGCGAACTCCTCTCCACCGCCGCCGAGGTCTTCGCCGAGCAGGGCTACAACGCCACCACCGTCCGCAAGATCGCGGACCACGCGGGGATGCTCGCCGGCAGCCTCTACTACCACTTCGACTCCAAGGAGTCGATGCTGGAGGAGATCCTGCGCACCTTCCTCGATGAGCTGTGGGACGGCTACGACACCGTCCTGGGCGCGGGGCTGGGGCCGCGCGAGACGCTTCAGGCCCTGGTCACCGAGTCGTTCCGGGAGATCGACCGGCATCGGGCGGCCGTCGCGATCTACCAGAAGGAGAGCAGGCAGCTGGTGGCGCAGGAGCGGTTCGCGTTCCTCGCCGAGTCGCAGCGCAGGTTCGAGGAGGCCTGGCTGTCCACGCTGGAGCGCGGCGTCGCCGAGCGGGCCTTCCGCGCCGACCTGGACGTCCGGCTCACCTACCGGTTCGTGCGCGACACGGTGTGGGTCGCCGCCTCCTGGTACCGGCCGGGCGGACAGCACAGCCCGGACGAGATCGCCCGGCAGTACCTGTCGATGGTGCTGGACGGGATCGCCGTACGCGAATAACCCCCAGACAGCAGGGAGTTGCCATGGCCGAGGCCTACATCGTCGAAGCGGTGCGGACGCCCGTCGGGCGGCGCGGGGGAGGGCTGAGCGCGGTCCACCCGGCCGACCTCGGCGCGCACGTCCTCAAGGAGCTGATGAGCCGCACGGGCGCCGATCCGGCCGCCGTGGAGGACGTCATCCTCGGCTGTCTGGACACCGTGGGGCCGCAGGCCGGGGACATCGCGCGGACCTGCTGGCTGGCGGCGGGGCTGCCCGAGGAGGTGCCGGGCGTCACCGTCGACCGGCAGTGCGGCTCCTCGCAACAGGCCGTGCACTTCGCCGCGCAGGCCGTCCTGTCCGGCACGCAGGACCTGGTGGTCGCCGGCGGGGTGCAGAACATGTCGATGATCCCCATCGCCTTCGCCACCCGGCAGGCCGCCGAGCCGCTCGGGCTGACGCAGGGCCCGTTCGCGGGCAGCGTCGGCTGGCGCGCCCGCTACGGGGACAAGCCCGTCAACCAGTTCGTGGGCGCGGAGATGATCGCCGCGAAGTGGGGGATCGGCCGAACGGACCAGGAGGAGTTCGCCCTGCGCTCCCACCGGCGGGCGCTGCGGGCGATCGACGAGGGCCGCTTCGTCCGCGAGACCGTGCCCTACGGCGAGGTCACGGCCGACGAGGGCCCGCGCCGGGACACCTCCCTGGAGAAGATGGCCGCGCTCAAGCCGGTCCTCGACGGCGGCACGATCACCGCCGCCTGCTCCTCGCAGGTCTCCGACGGGGCGGCGGCGATGCTGCTGGCCTCCGAGCGGGCCGTGCGCGACCACGGCCTCACGCCACGCGCGCGCGTCCACCACCTCTCGGTGCGCGGCGAGGACCCGATCCGCATGCTCACCGCCCCGATCCCGGCCACCGCCCACGCCCTGAAGAAGACCGGCCTGACCATCGACGACATCGACCTCGTCGAGATCAACGAGGCGTTCGCCCCGGTCGTCCTGGCCTGGCTGAAGGAGACCGGCGCCGACCCGGAGCGGGTCAACGTCAACGGCGGGGCCATCGCCCTGGGCCACCCCCTCGGCGCCACGGGCGTGAAGCTGATGACCACGCTGTTGCACGAGCTGGAGCGCACCGGCGGCCGGTTCGGCCTGCAGACCATGTGCGAGGGCGGCGGCCAGGCCAATGTGACGATCATCGAACGGCTCTGAGCCGGGCCAGCGTCTCGTCGGCCTCCCGCATGATCCGCTCCACCAGCTCCGCGCACGACGGCAGGTCGTCGATCACCCCGGCGACCTGCCCGGACGCCATCACGCCCAGGTCCGTACGGCCGTCCACCATCGCGGCCTTCAGCAGCATCGGCGTGTTCGCGGCGAGCAGCACCTGAGACCAGGAGAGGTCCTTGCCGTGCTTGAGGGCGAGCCCGTCGCGGACCATCCGCCGCCAGGTCAGCCCCGAGAGCCCGCGGAAACCGGAGGCGTGCCGCAACGCCCGCACCAGCGCCCGTCCCCGCCCGGACCGCTCCAGCGCGTCCACCAGCTCCGTGCGGAGCATGCGGTGCGGCAGCCCGTCCACCGCCCTGGTCACCGTCACGTCCCGCACGCTCGCCGCCAGATACCGCGCCTTCACCGCGTCCGGCACGGTCGAGTCCGACGTCAGCAGGAACCGCGTGCCCATCGCCACGCCCGCCGCCCCGTAGGCCAGAGCCGCGACCAGTCCCCGCCCGTCGCAGAACCCGCCCGCCGCGACGACCGGGATCCGCACCGCGTCCACCACCTGCGGCAGCAGTACGGTCGTGGCCACCTCGCCTGTGTGCCCGCCGCCCTCCGCGCCCTGCACGACCACCGCGTCCGCACCCCACGCCGCGACCTTCTCCGCATGCCGCCGCGCCCCCACCGTCGGCATGACGACCACGCCCGCCTCCTTGAGCTCGCCGATCAGCTCCCGGGACGGGGCCAGGGCGAAAGAAGCGACCCGGACGCCCTCCTCGACGAGGATCCGCACCCGGTCACCCGCGTCGGCGGCGTCGGCGCGCAGGTTCACCCCGAACGGCTGGTCGGTGCGCCCCCGGACCTCCCGTACGGCGGCGCGCAACTGGTCGAGCGTCATCGTCGCGGAGGCCAGGATGCCGAGGGCGCCCGCGTTCGCCGTGGCGGAGACCAGGCGGGGGCCGGCCACCCAGCCCATCCCGGTCTGCACGATCGGATGGCGGACGCCGATGAGCCGGGTCAGCGGCGTCTCCCTCACGCGGCGACCTCCCCGGCCCGGGTGCCGGCCGGGTCCAGGACCTCCCGGATCAGCCGGAGCTCCCGCGCGGTCGGCTCGCGGGTCGGCGGCACCTCCTCCGGGACGGCCAGCTCGAATCCCGTCGCCTCCCTGACCTGCTCCACCGTGACCCCCGGGTGCAGCGACGCCAGCCGCATCGACCGGTCGGACGTGGCGAAGTCGAAGACGCCCAGGTCGGAGACGACCCGCGGGACGCGGTGGTACCGCGCCCCGGCCGCACGGTCGTACCCGACGCCGCAGACCAGGTCGACCCGCTCCACGAAGACCCGCCGGGAGTGCCTCGGGATCCAGTAACTGGTCGGGTTGTTGAGGGTGTTGACGGGGGCGCCGCGCACCCCGAGCAGCTGCCGCCGCGGCCGCTCCCAGGCGCCGATGCACGAGATGTTCTGGTTGCCGAACCGGTCGATCTGGCTCGCGCCCATCATCACGTGCCGCCGCCCGCCGGTGACCAGGGCCAGGTGCTGCCGGTACGGCAGCCAGCCCTCCGGTGTCCCGTCCGGGCGGACGAGCATCGCCTCGCCGTCGGTCAGCAGCAGGTCCGGCGCGAAGGTGAGCCGGGCCAGCCGGGCGCCGAGGGAGGGGATCAGGCCCATGGGGCTGGCCAGCACCTCCCCGTCGCCCCGCCAGGCCTCGGCGCAGGCGATCACGCAGTACTCGGCGCGGGTGGCCCCGGTCATGTCCCCTCCCGGACGGCCGACTGGTACGCCTGCTCGTCCCCGGCGAGGAACCGGGCCGCGAACTCCGGCCAGGGCGTGGTCGCGTACGTCTTCTGGAAGGCCTCGTCCCGGCCGTAGTCGGGCGCGCAGGACGTGAAGTGCGCGCCGTTCGGGGCCTCGACGACACCGGTGACCGTGTGCCGCTTGATCAGCAGGGTCTGCGGCGGGGCCGCCTTCGTCAGCTCGGCCGTGTCGACGATCCGCTCGCAGCTCAGGTACGCCGTGTCGGCCGCCGCGCAGAACAGGTCGTCGAAGTACGGGTCGGGGCCCAGGTACTGCCCGTTGCCCGACCGGTCGGCGCGGTTGACGTGCACCAGGGCGGCGTCGAGCCGCAGGGCGGGCATCGCCACGAACGTCTCCCCGTCCTCGTACGGCGAGGTGACCGTGCGCAGGCCGGGGTTGACCCGCATCACGTCCGAGCCGAGCCCGGCCCGCACCGGCAGGAACGGCAGCCGGTTCGCCGCCGCGTGCAGCCCCCACATGAACATCGCCTCGTCGACCTCCCTCAGCGCGAAGGCGCCCCGCTCGCGGGCCGCGCGGTAGTGCGGCTCCAGGGGGATCGAGTCGAGGGTGACGAAGGCCGTGACCAGTTCCCGGATCCGCCCGGCGGCGGCCAGCAGACCCACGTCCGGACCGCCGTAGGAGACCACCGTGAGATCGGTGAGCCCCGACCGGAGCACCGCTCTCACCAGGGCCATCGGCTTGCGGCGCGAGCCCCAGCCGCCGATGCCGAGGGTCATGCCGCTGCGCAGCCGGGAGACGACCTCGTCGGCGGTCATCGTCTTGTCGCTCATTCACGCCCCTCCTTCCCGAAGCCGGCCCGCACCCGCTCGCCCACTCCGCTCAGGCCCGCCTCGAAGGTGAAGCCCTGCTCGAAGCGGTAGCTGCGGCGCACGTCGACCGGGTCGATGCCGTTGAGCGCGGCCTTCGCCAGACGGAGCAGCCGGCCGTCCTTGGCGGCGATCTCCCGGGCCAGTTCCAGGGCCGCCGCGCGCAGTTCCCCGCGCGGCACCACCCGCCACACCGAGCCGTGCGCGTGCAACTCGGCCGCGCTCGCCGTGCGCGCCGTGTAGTACAGGGCCCGCATCAGGTGCTGCGGGACCAGCCGGGCCAGGTGCGTGGCCGCGCCCAGGGCGCCCCGGTCCAGCTCCGGCAGCCCGAACGCCGCGTCCTCGCTCGCCACGATCGCGTCCGCGTTCCCCACCAGGCCGACGCCGCCGCCCAGACAGAAACCCTGCACCGCCGCCACGACCGGCACCTCGCACTCGTACACCGCCGCGAAGGCCTCCGCGCAGGCCTGGTTGACGCCGATCAGCGCGCTGTTCCCGTCCCTCTGGAGCTCCTTGATGTCCACGCCCGCGTTGAACCCGCGCCCCTGCGCCGCCAGCACCACGCAGCGGACCTCCGGGTCGCGCCCCGCCGCGCGCACCGCGTCGGCCAGGGCGAACCAGCCGGCCACCGGCAGGGCGTTCACCGGCGGGAAGTCGACCGTGACGACGGCGATGCCCTTTTCCCCGCACGAGGTGGAGACACCCATGGCCGCATCAGCTACCTTTCCACCAAACGTTTGTTAGGTGGAAGGTAGCAGCGGATGGAGCTGGACGGGAAGGTCGCCGTCGTCACGGGCGGGACCCGGGGCGTCGGCGCCGGCATCGCGCGTGCCCTCGCCCGGGCCGGCGCCCGCGTCGTCGTCTGCGCCCGCCACCCCCCGGACGTCCCGGACCCCGCAACCGAGTTCATGCCGCTGGACGTCCGGGACACCGAGGCCGTCCGGCGCTTCTTCGCCGCCCTGCCCCGGCTGGACGTCCTCGTCAACAACGCGGGCGGCGCACCCCCACGGCTGCTCACCGAGGCCGGCCCGGACCGGCACGCGCGCGTGGTCGAACTCAACCTCCTCGCCCCGCTCACCGTGTCCCTCGCCGCCTACGAGCATCTCCGGCACACCCAGGGGGCCATCGTCATGATCGGCAGCGTCAGCGGCAGCCGCCCCTCACCCGGTACCGCCGCCTACGGCGCAGCCAAGGCGGGCCTGGAGCACCTCGCCCGCTCCATGGCCGTGGAGTGGGCGCCCCACATCCGGGTCAACACCCTCGTCGTGGGCATGGTCCGCACCGAACTGTCCCACCTCCACTACGGAGACCGGGACGGCATCGCCGCCGTCTCCCGCACGGTCCCGCTGGGCCGTCTCGCCGAGCCGTCCGACGTGGGCGCGGCGGCGGTGTTCCTGGCGTCCGACGCCGCCGCGTACATCAGCGGGGCGAGCCTGCTCGTGCACGGGGGCGGAGAGCGGCCGGCGTTCCTGGACGCGGCGCACCCCGGCCCCGGGCCTGTCGCCGACAAGGAGAGCCGACATGAGCGGAATCTGTGAGGGGCGGGTCGTCGTCGTCACGGGCGCGGGCCGCGGGCTCGGCCGGGCCCACGCCCTGGCGTTCGCGGCCGAGGGGGCGCTGGTGGTCGTCAACGACCTCGGCGTGGGCCTCGACGGCACCCCCGAACCCGACGGCCCCGCCGCCCGGGTCGCCGCGGAGATCCGCGCGCGGGGCGGCGAGGCCGTGCCGCACGGCGGCGACATCGCCACGACCGAGGGCGCCGCCTCGCTCGTCGCCACGGCCCTGGAGACGTACGGCCGGCTCGACACCCTCGTCAACAACGCGGGCTTCCTGCGCGACCGGATGCTCGTCAACCTCGACGAGGACGACTTCGACGCCGTCGTGCGCGTCCACCTCAAGGGCCACTTCCTGCCCCTGAAGCACGCCGCCGCCCACTGGCGGGCCGAGGCCAAGGCGGGCCGCAGGCGCGACGCCCGGATCGTCAACACCAGCAGCGGAGCCGGCCTGCTCGGCTCGGTCGGGCAGGGCAACTACAGCGCCGCCAAGGCCGGGATCGTCGCCCTGACCCTGGTCGCCGCGGCCGAACTGCGCCGCTACGGCGTCCAGGCCAACGCCATCGCCCCCGCCGCCCGGACCCGCATGACGGAACACACCTTCGCCGACACCATGGCGGCCCCCGCCGACGGCTTCGACGCGATGGCCCCCGACAACGTCTCCCCCCTGGTGGTCTGGCTGGGCTCGGCCGCGAGCGCCGGGGTGACGGGCCGGGTCTTCGAAGCGGAGGGGGGCCGGATCACGGTCATGGAGGGGTGGCGGCGGGGGCCGAGCGCCGACAAGGGCGCGCGGTGGTGCCCGGCGGAGGCGGGGGAGCGGACCCGCAGGCTCCTGGCGCAAGCGGAACCGCCGGGGGCCGTCTACGGGGCATGAGAGCGCGCACCGATCACGTGTCGCACTCCAGCACACTCCGGCACAACGCACACCGCGCCCGCACACGCCCCCGCACCGGCACCCTGATCCGCTGATGACACGTGGGACAGGGAAACGACACCCGCAACCGGCCGCCCCCGTCAGGGGAGAACGCGTACCGCACCCCCGGCTGCGGCGGCCCCGCCGACGCGTGCCGCCGGTCCCTGGCGTACCTCCGCCGCCCCGCCCACCCCGCCGCGGTCAACGGCGGCTGCTGCCCGTCACGCCGGGCCAGCTCCCTGCCCTTCACGTACGCCGTGTACGCCTGCGGACTGGTGAACCACACCGACGGGTCCTCCCCGAACACCAGCGCCCGCTTGGCCAGCACGTACCCGAACTCCTCCGGCGTGAGATACCCCAGCTTCTGCGACGACGCCCCGTCCTCCCGGTACGCGTCCAGCAGCAGCCACCCCGCACCCAGGTACGTCGTCGCCGTGTCCGTCAGGATCTCGTTGTCCCGGACACCCGGGAAGGACAGGTCCAGGCGGTGCAGGTACACGTGCATCACCTCGTGCGCGAGGGCCGCCCCGATGTCCCGCCGATGCGTACGGAACCGGTCGTTCAACTCCACGAAGTACTCCGGCCCGGCCGCCAGCTCGACGTTCGCCGCGTGCCGCATCTCCCGGAAGCTCACGATCAGCCGGGCGTCCGGCAACCGGTAGTGCCGCACCAGCTCGCGCGCCACCCGCTGCGCCCCCAGATACAGGTCGTCGGTGTCGGCGAACGCCACGTCGGCGGGGAGCACACTCGTCGCGAACGTCTGGATCGTGTCGTACGACAGCCGCCTGTACAGCGCCGTGATCGCGGCCCGCACCGTCTCCAGATGCGGGTAGCCGTGCTCGACCGGCCCGTCGTTGGCCACGCCTCACCCCCAAGACGCCCCTGGAACCCGGTTCCACTGTACGAGGGCGCGCCGCGCCGCGGACGGGCCCCGCCGCGGCGAAAACCGGTCGTCCGCCCCCGGGACCGCCGGCAGAATCCGGACCGTGACCAGTGAACAGCGCTCCGTGGACACCGCGCTCCAGGTGGGCGGCCAGGACGACGACCTCGAGAAGTGGCTCGACGAGGAACTCACCGCCTTCAACACCGCCGCCACCGACGGCGCCCCCACCGAATCCCTCTCCGTCCGCGCCACCGACACGACCGGCGACCTGGTCGGCGGCCTCACCGCCTGGACCTGGGGCAGCCTGTGCTCGGTGGACATGCTCTGGGTGCGCGAGGACCAGCGGCACGCCGGCTGGGGCAGCCGCCTGATGCGCGCCGCGGAGACCGAGGCCGCCCGGCGCGGCTGCACGGACATGATCGTCTCCACGTACAGCTTCCAGGCCCCCGGCTTCTACCCGCGGCTCGGCTACCGGGAACGGGCCCGCATCGAAGGCGTGCCCGGCGGCCACGAGGACGTCTACTTCCACAAGCGGCTCGGCCCGGCCGATGCGTGAGACACCCCGCGGCCGCCCGGCCTCCGCCCTCTACGCTGAACCCCCATGACCACCAGCAACACCGCCACCGGTGACGTCGACCCCGCCGTCCGCGAGGAACTCGCACGGCTGCGCGACAGCATCGACAACATCGACGCGGCCGTCGTCCACATGCTCGCCGAGCGCTTCAAGTGCACCCAGCAGGTCGGCCACCTCAAGGCACGCCACCAGCTGCCGCCCGCCGACCCCGCGCGCGAGGCCCGCCAGATCGCCCGGCTGCGCGCCCTCGCCGAGAACGCCAAACTGGACCCGGCCTTCGCGGAGAAGTTCCTCAACTTCATCGTCGCCGAGGTGATCCGCCACCACGAACGCATCGCCGACGAGGCACTCAACGGCTCCGCGACCGCCGGTAACTGACCTCGGGGGTGGTGACACGGCGGCCCGGGCGGTGCATGCTGCGCTGTGCACAGCATGTCAGCTGACGAGCACTGCGCGTCAGTGTCCCGGACTACTCTGGTCCTCCACGAGGGAGGGGCGTCGGGCCATGCCGTCGGATACCAGGATCCTCATCGTCGACGACCACGAGGACACGCTTTACGCGCTGGAGAGCGCCCTGGCCCCGCTGGGCTACCAGCTCGGCCGGGCCACCAGCGGCGACGAGGCGCTCAAGCAGGTCCTCCGCGGCCAGGTCGGCCTGCTCCTGCTCGACGTGCGCATGCCGGGCGTCAGCGGCCTCGAGGTCGTGCGCTACATGCGGCGCGTCGAACAGACCCAGCACATCCCCGTCATCCTGCTCACCGGCTTCGGCGCCGACCACGAACTGACCACCGCCGCCTTCGGACTCGGCGTCGCCGACCTCGTCCTCAAACCCGTGGACCCCTGGGCCCTGCGCACCAAGGTCCGCTACCTCTACGACACCCACCGGCGCCACCTCGCCCTGGAGCGCGAGGTGCGCCGGCTGCGCTCCGTCGTCCGGGAGCACACCGAGATCACCGCGCACCCCCCGCGCCCCGCCCTGCCGCACCCGGACGCCCGCGTACCGACCCAGCGACCCATGGGGGCGCACGCCGGGGAGCTCGAAAAAGACCGCACATAGACCGGACATTGGGCACGTACCGATCCGCCTCTGTGCCTTGCCCGTGCCATCAGGCAGCATGTCCTGCATGTCCGTACTGACGCGCGACGAAGCGCAGACCCGAGCAGAGCTCCTCGACGTCCACCGCTACACGATCGAACTCGACCTGACCAGCGGCGACGACACCTTCGGCTCCCGCACCGCGATCAGGTTCAGCGCCCGCTCGGACGGGGACACCTTCGTCGAGGTCAAGCCCGCCGAGCTGCGCTCCGTCACCCTCGACGGACAACCCCTGGACCCGGAAACCCTGGACGGCAACCGGCTGCCCCTGAAGAACCTCACCGCCGGCGAGCACGAACTGCGCGTGCACGCGGACATGCGCTACTCCCGCACCGGCGAGGGCATGCACCGCTTCACCGACCCCACCGACGGCGAGACCTACGTCTACACGCAGCTCTTCCTGGACGACGTCCAGCGCGTCTTCGCCGCCTTCGACCAGCCCGACCTGAAGGCCGTCTTCGAGCTGTCCGTGCAGGCCCCGGAGGACTGGACCGTCCTCGCGAACGGCATCACCCGGCACACCGGGAACGGCCTCTGGCAGGCCGCCCCCACCCCGCTCATCTCCACCTACCTCGTCGCCGTCGCCGCCGGCCCCTGGCACTCCGTGCGCACCGAGCACCGCGGCCTGCCCTTCGGCCTGCACTGCCGCCGCTCCCTCGCCCCCTACCTGGACGCCGACGCCGACGAACTCCTCGACGTCACGCGAGCCTGCTTCGACCGCTACCACGAGAAGTTCGACGAGCCCTACCCCTTCGACTCCTACGACCAGGCGTTCGTCCCCGAGTTCAACGCCGGAGCCATGGAGAACCCCGGACTGGTCACCTTCCGCGACGAGTTCGTCTACCGCTCCGCCGTCACCGACACCGAGCGCCAGACCCGCGCCATGGTCGTCGCCCACGAGATGGCCCACATGTGGTTCGGCGACCTCGTCACCCTCAAGTGGTGGGACGACATCTGGCTCAACGAGTCCTTCGCCGAGTACATGGGCTACCAGACCCTCACCGAGGCGACCCGCTTCACGGACACCTGGACCGACTTCGGCGTCACCCGTAAGTCCTGGGGCTACGACGCCGACCAGCGCCCCTCCACCCACCCCGTCGCCCCCGAAGCCGTCGACGACACCGCCTCAGCGCTGCTCAACTTCGACGGCATCTCCTACGCCAAGGGCGCCAGTGCCCTGCGGCAACTCGTCGCCTGGCTCGGCGAGAAGGACTTCCTCGCCGGCATCAACAACCACTTCGCCCGGCACAAGTTCGCCAACGCCACCCTCGCCGACTTCATCGACAACCTCGCGAGCGCCACCGAACGCGACGTCCACGCCTGGGCCGACGCCTGGCTGCGCACCACCGGCGTCGACACCCTCACCCCGCGCGTCGCCCCCGGAGACAACGGCACCTGCGCCCTCACCGTCGACCGCGCCGGCAGCCGCCCGCACCGCATCGCCGTCGGCCTGTACGACCGGGACCTCGGCGACGACGGCGGCCACCTCGCGCTGCGCGAACGCCTCCACCTGGACCTCCCGCAGGACGGCGCCCACCCCATCGGCAAGCGCCCGGCCCTGCTCCTCCTCAACGACGGCGACCTCAGCTACGCAAAGGTCCGCTTCGACCCCGAGTCCTTCGAGACCGTCCGCAAGGACCTGTCCGGCCTGCCCACCCCGCTCACCCGCGCGGTCGTCTGGAACGCCCTGCGCGACGCCGTCCGCGACGGCGAACTCGCCCCCACCGCCTACCTGGAGACCGCGCGCACCCACCTCCCCCTGGAGACGGACCTCGCCATCGTCCAGGGCGTGCTGGCCTTCGCCGCCACGCACATCGCCGACCGCTACCTCACCCCCGAGGAGCGGCCCGCCGCCCTCGCCACCCTGTCCGAGCTGTGCCGGGACCTCATCCGCCGCACCGAGGACGGCGACAACCCCGGCCTGCGCCTGATCGCCGTACGCCACCGCATCGACGTCGCCGCCCACCCCGACACCATCGCCGCCTGGCTCGCCGACGGCACCGTCCCCGGCGGCCCGGAGCTGGACCCCGAGCTGCGCTGGCGCGTCCTCGCCCGGCTCGCCGTGCTCGGCGCGACCGACGAGGCCGCCATCGCCGCCGAGCTCGAGCGCGACCCGAGCGCCACCGGCCAGGAAGGCGCCGCCCGCTGCCGGGCCGCGCTGCCCGACCCGGAGGCCAAATCCCGCGCCTGGGATGCCATGTTCGCCTCCGACGATCTTTCCAACTACCTCTTCACCGCCACCGCCGCCGGCTTCTGGCAGCCGGAACAGGCCGACCTGGTGCGGGAGTACGTGCCGCGCTACTACGCCGACGCGGTCGCCGTCGCCGACCGCCGCGGCCCCGCCATCGCCGAAGCCGCCGGCCGCTGGGCCTTCCCCGCCCACGCCGTCGACGCGGACACCCTCCGCCTCGGCGAGGAGTGCCTGCGCAACGCGAACCCTGTCCCGGCCCTGCACCGCAAACTCGTCGACCAACTGGACGACCTGGCACGGGCACTGCGGGTCCAGCGAAACCGGAGCGACCAGGAGACGCAGGACGTCTAGGGGGTGAGGGCGCTGGTGGGCGGGCCCTGAGGGATTCGTCCGGGCCCCGGCCGTGTCCGGGCTCCCGGCCCCGCCCCCCGCGACCGGGCCGCGTCCGGGAGCGCCGAGCCGGGCGGCTTCACAGCCTTTTTCCCGTGCGGAAGTACCTCCTCCCGGGTCCCGTCGTTGGGCTATTCGGGCGTGCCGCCCCGCGCCCCGGAGGACAGCCCATGAGCACGCCGCCCCTCGCCTCAGGCCCCGAAGGCCCGTACGCCCTGCGCCCGTTGCTCGACGCCGTGCTCGACGCGCTGGACGCCGGCGCCCGGGCACGGGGCGGGCCGCTGCCGGCGGGCGGGCCTGAGGCCGTCGCCGCGCGTCTTCGGCAGGCGGTGGGCGAGGTCCTGCCCGACCAGGGCGACCCACACGCCCTGCGCACCCTGGTCCACGCGTTCGCCGAGGGCGCCGCCGACCCGGCACACCCCCGGTGCGCCGCCCACCTCCACTGCCCGCCCCTCGCCGTCGCCACCGCCGCCGACCTCGCCGCCTCCGCCCTCAACCCGTCCCTCGACTCCTGGGACCAGGCCCCGGCCGCGTCGGAACTGGAGGCGAGGGTCACCGCGGCACTGGCCACGGAGATCTACGGCCCCGGACAGAGCCGAACCCCCGACTCCGTCATCACCACCGGCGGCACCGAGTCCAACCAACTCGCCCTGCTCCTCGCCCGGGAAGCGTGCGGCGGCACCGTACGGCTCGTGGTCGGCGCGAACGCCCACCACTCGCTCCCACGCGCCGCCTGGCTCCTCGGACTGCCCGAACCCGTCGTCGTACCCGCCCCGACCGGCACACTCGACCCCACCGCGCTCGACGCGGCCCTCACCCGTCTGCCCGGCCCCCTCCTCGTCACCGCCACCGCCGGCACCACCGACGCCGGACACATCGACCCGCTGCCCGAGATCGCCGCCCGCTGCACCACCCACGGCGCCCGCCTGCACATCGACGCCGCCTACGGCGGAGCCCTCCTCTTCAGCGACCGGCACCGGCACCGCCTCACCGGCCTCGACACCGCCGACACCGTCACCCTCGACCTGCACAAACTCGGCTGGCAGCCCGTCGCCGCAGGCCTCCTCGCCGTCAAGGACGCACACGACCTGACCGCGCTGCGGCAGCACGCCGACTACCTGAACGCCACCGACGACACCGAGGCAGGCCTGCCCGACCTCCTCGGCCGCTCCCTGCGTACCACCCGCCGCCCCGACGTCCTCAAGCTCGCCGTCACCCTCAAGACCCTCGGCCGCCGCGGCCTCGGCACACTCGTCGACCAGGTGTGCGCCCGCGCCCGCGAGTTCGCCGCCCTCGTCCAGGCACACCCCGGCTTCGACCTCCACGCCCGGCCCGTCATCAGCACCGTGCTGTTCCGACCCGCCGGCGCCACCGATGCCACCGTGGCCGCCGTACGCCGCGCCCTCCTCACCGACGGCCGCGCCGTCCTCGGCCGGGCCCGCCTCGACGGCCGGCTCTGGCTCAAGGCCACCCTCCTCAACCCCGCCACCGGGCCCGACGACCTGGCCGCCCTGCTGCACCTCGTGGCAGCGCGCCGAGCGACACTCGCGGAAGGACACACCCCCCGATGAACCCCCCACCGACCCCAGACCCCACCCCGACACCCCACCCGCACCACGAGCCCGACGCCCCCCGCGACCTCGTCGGCATCGGCATCGGCCCCGCCAACCTCTCCCTCGCCGCGCTCGCCCACCCGCTCGGGGACCTCGACACCGCCTTCTACGACCAGCGCCCCGCCTTCGCCTGGCACCCCGGCCTGCTCATCGAGGGCGCCACCATCCAGGTTCCCTTCCTCGCCGACCTGGTGACCCTCGCCGACCCCACCAGCCCCTGGACCTTCCTCAACTGGCTCCGGTCCCGCGAGCGGCTCTTCCCCTTCTACTTCGCCGAGCGCTTCCACATCCAGCGCGCCGAGTACGACGCCTACTGCCGCTGGGTCTCGGAGAACCTCCCCGGCCTGCACTTCGGCCACCAGGTCGACGCCGTCCGCTGGAACCCCGAACGCGACCTGTTCGAGGTCGACTTCACGCAGCTCGACACCGACGGCGAAGCGGAGGCCCTCGGCCGGACCTACACCCGCAACGTCGTCCTCGGCATCGGCACCGAGCCCTACGTCCCCGAACCCCTCAAGCCCCTCGTCGAGGCCCCCGGCGTGCCCGTCCTGCACGCCGCCGACTACCTCGACCACCGCGCCGTCCTGCTCGCCGCCGAGCACGTCACCGTCGTCGGCCTCGGACAGTCCGGCGCCGAGATCTTCCTCGACCTGCTCCGCAACCGGCCCGCCGGCCGCGAGAAACTGCACTGGCTGGGCCGCACCGAGGCCTTCGCACCCATGGAGTACTCCAAGCTCGGCCTGGAGCACTTCACCCCCGACCACACCCGCTACTTCCACGCCCTGCCCGAGTCCGCCCGCGACCGGCTCGTCACCGGACAGTGGCAACTCCACAAGGGCATCGACGCCGGCACCATCGCCGCCCTCCACGACGAGCTCTACCGCCGCACACTGCACGGCGGCTGGCCCGACGCCGTCCTCACCCCCGGCGTCCGCGTCCGCACCGCCGGCCGCGTCGCCACGACCAAGGTCGAACTGCACCTGGAACACGCCACACAGGACAGCCGCTCCCGCCTCACCACCGACGCCGTCGTCCTCGCCACCGGCTACCGCGAACGCCCCCTCGACCGCGTCCTGGCCGGCCTCGACCCCTACATGCGCCGCGACAGCCAGGAACGGCCACGCGTCGACGAGGACTACCGGCTCGTCCTCGACCCCTCCGTCACCGGCACCGTGTACGTCCAGAACGCCGAGACCCACACCCACGGCATCGGCGCCCCCGACCTCGGCCTCGCCGCCTGGCGCGGCGCGATCATCCTCAACTCCCTGACCGGCAGAGAGGCCTACCGACTCCCGCGCCGCACCGCCTTCACCACCTTCGGCCTCACCCAGCGGCAGCAGGTTCCGTCGCCCCGCGAGGCACCGGCCCTGACCCCGCTCGTCGACGACCGAAGGTGACGAAGGACGCGGCTCCAGGCGGCACGCGGCTCAGAAGACGGGCGTGCCCTCCCGCGTGAGCCTCCAGTCCACCGCGGCGAACTCGGCCGGGTCGATCGACCCCTTCGCCTTCACCCAGGCGATCATGGTGTTGCGGATCTCGTCCGAGTTCGACCACAGCAGCGGCGCCGCGGCGACATGCGGGAAGTTCCCGCCGCCGTTGGCCCGGTAGTTGTTCACCGCGAACACGAACCGCGCGTCGTCCGCGAGCGGCTGCCCCTCGAACCGCACGTTCGTCACCCGCGACCCGGCCGGCTTCGCGATGTCGATCTCGTACGACAGACCGCTCACCACGTCGTAGTTGTAGTCCGGCGTGCCGTTCGCGTTCGTCAGCTTCGCCGGATCCACCGCGGCGCCCGGCGCCGTCCGCACGAAGTAGTTCGCCGAGAACTCCAGGTACGCCTTCATCTGCGCACCCGTCATCAGCCGCGCCTCCAGCGTGTTCTCGAAGACGTACAGGCCCGCCACGTCCCGGATCGTCACCTCGCCCGCCGGGATCCGGGCACTGCGCGAGAAGCACGCCGCCTGCGACAGCACCGGCAGCGCCGCGTGCTCCGTGCCCGCCAGCGCCTGCCTCACCGTGTCGGCCTGGATGTGGTTGATCAGGTCGATGATCGGCACGTCCTTGTACGGCGCCTCCGCCGACGTCATCTCCGCCGCGTTCGTGCCGATGACCTGGTTGACGTACGCCACGACCTTCTCGTGCTCGTCGAGAAGCAGCCGCACGATCTCCGGGTCCTCCTCCACGGTGTTGGAGTTCAGGACCTGCGCCCCCACCTTCTCGACCTTCCAGCAGCCCTTCTCCCACACCAGCTCGAAGTCGAACAGCGTCAGCCGCTGCCCCCACTTCAGCGGCTCCGACAGCACGACCTGCTTGCCCGTCTCCTTGTTCGTCACGAAGTACTCGGGGATCTCCGTGTGCGCGTGCCCGACCAGGATCGCGTCGATGCCCGGCACCTGCTCGGCCACCAGCCCGGCCGCGTTCTCGATGTACGGCAACTGGTCACCGTAGGACGACGTCCCCGACGAGCCGCTGTGCGCCGAGACGATGACGACGTCCGCGCCCATCGACCGCAGCTTCGGCACCCACTTCGCCGCCTGCTCCTCCAGACCCGGGAACGTCATCTTCCCCTGCACGTTCGCCTTGTCCCAGATCGCGATGCCCGGGTTCGTCAGCCCCAGCACCGCCACCTTCACGTCCCGCCCGAACGGCGTGCGCAGCCGGTGCATGCTGTACGGCGGGAACGCCGGGCGCAGCGTCTTCGCGTCCAGCGCGTTGGCGCCCAGCAGCGGGAAGCGGCACTGCTGCTCGAACTTCCGCAGCACCGGGATGCCGTAGTTGAACTCGTGGTTGCCGAGCGCCGCCGCGTCGTAGTCCATGGCGTTCATCGCCTGCGCCATCGGGTGCACCGGGCCGCCCTCGGCGGTGATCGGGTCGACCTTGGCGTAGTAGTACGACAGCTGCGTGCCCTGGATGGTGTCGCCCGCGTCGATGAGCAGCGTGTTGCGGCGGCCCTTCTCCTCACGGACCTGGTTCACCAGGGTCGAGACCTTCGCGAGGCCGACGTCGTTGTGGGCCTTGTCGTCGAACTCGGCGTCCGTGAAGTAGTCCCAGTTGAAGACGTTGCCGTGCAGGTCCGTCGTCCCCATCACCGTGAACGCGTACCGCTTCGCGCGCCGCCCGGCAGCACCCGATGTCTCGGCCGCCTGCGCAGCCGGCGCCGCGACCGCACCCGTCAGCGCCACCCCCGCCCCGGTCACGGCGGACTTCTCCAGGAACTTCCGGCGGTTCAGCGGCATGGCTGGCACTCCTCGGGGACACGGTGAACAACGCGCGTAGATAACGCGCGTAGATTCTGACCCGTTCATGACCGGCAGCAACAGCCCCGGCAGGTTGCGATTAGATGACTCGGGATCGCCGACTCCAGGCCTCCGGCCAGCCAAGACATGACAGAGTGGGGCGTATGACCACGCCCGCCGGAGATGCCAGCCAGCCCGCCGTCCCCTACGGCACACCCGACGCCCCGCGCATCGCCGTCCGCGGCGAGGCCCGCCTCGAAGTCGACCCCGAGATCGCCCGCATCGGCATCACCGTCGCCGCCCGCGGCCGCGACCGCCGCTCCGCCCTCGACGACCTCACCCGCCGCAACGCCGGCGTCCTCGACCTCGTCAAGTCCTACGGCGACGCCGTCGAACGCCTGGAGACCGGCGCCTTCTCCATCACCCCCGAACTCACCAAGCACGGCCGCGGCGAACGCGTCCGCACCTACCACGGCAGCGTCCACGTCACCGCCGAACTCACCGACTTCACCGCCCTCGGCGAACTCACCACCCGCCTCGCCGACCTCGACCTCACCCGCGTCGACGGCCCCTGGTGGGCCCTGCGCCCCGACTCACCCGCCCACCGCGAAGCCCGCAAGAAGGCCGTGACGGAAGCCGTCCAACGCGCCCGCGAATACGCCGAAGCCCTCGGCACCACCCTCTCCGCCCTCGTCGAACTCGCCGACATCGGCGCGGAGAGCAGCCCGCCCGCCTACCCCCAGGCACCCGGCCGCATGCGCTCCGCGGCCTACGGCGCCGCCGCCGAAAGCGCCCCCGCCGCCCCCCTCGACCTCGAACCCCAACGCCAGCGCGTCCACGCCCAGATCAACGCCCGCTTCACGATGGTGCCGCCGCGGCTGTAAGCCCCCCGGAGCGAATTCCGAAAACACGACCGAATTCCCCTCGGGGTGCTCATCGGAGCGCCCCACTGCACAATTCAACACTTGTCAATAACGCTTCACGCAAAGTCTGTTGAGTAGTCACGCTCGACCAATTCTCTACCCACCGGTAACTCATAGGCTCGGACCTATGCGCCGAGCAAAGATCGTCTGTACCCTTGGGCCCGCCACCGACTCCTACGACCAGATCAAAGGCCTGGTCGACGCCGGAATGGACGTGGCCCGCTTCAACCTCAGCCACGGCGAACACGCCGAGCACGAGGAGCGCTACCACCGGGTGCGCAAGGCCGCCGACGAGACCGGCCGCAGCGTCGGCATCCTCGCCGACCTTCAAGGCCCGAAAATCCGGCTCGGCCGCTTCACCGAAGGCCCCGTACTCCTTGAACGCGGCGACACCTTCACCATCACCGTCGAAGACGGCGCCGAAGGCGACGGCCACATGTGCGGCACCACCTACGCCGGCCTCGCCGACGACGTCACCCCCGGTGAACGCATCCTCGTCGACGACGGCAAAGTCTGCCTCGAAGTCACCCGGGTCGACGGCCCCCGCGTCCGCACCACCGTCGTCGAGGGCGGCGTCATCTCCGACCACAAGGGCCTCAACCTCCCCGGCGTCGCCGTCTCCGTCCCCGCCCTCTCCAAAAAAGACGAGGACGACCTCCGCTGGGCCCTGCGCACCGGCTTCGACGTCATCGCCCTCTCCTTCGTCCGCAGCGGCCGCGACATCCAGGACGTCCACCGCATCATGGACGAGGAAGGCCGCCGCCTCCCCGTCATCGCCAAGGTCGAAAAACCCCAGGCCGTCGAGAACATCGACGACATCGTCGCCGCCTTCGACGGCATCATGGTCGCCCGCGGAGACCTCGGCGTCGAAATGCCACTGGAACAGGTCCCGATCGTCCAGAAGCGCGCGATCAAACTGGCCAAGCGCAACGCCAAACCGGTCATCGTCGCCACCCAGATGCTCGACTCGATGATCGACAACGCCCGCCCCACCCGCGCCGAGGCCTCCGACGTCGCCAACGCCGTCATCGACGGCACCGACGCGGTGATGCTCTCCGGCGAAACCAGCGTCGGCAAACACGCCGTCGAAACCGTCCGCACGATGGCCCGCATCGTCGAAGCGGCGGAGGAAGACATCCTGGCCAAGGGCCTGCCGCCCCTGACGGAGCGCAACAAACCCCGCACCCAGGGCGGCGCGGTCGCCCGAGCGGCCGCGGAGATGGGCGACTTCCTCGGCGCGAAGTTCCTGGTCGCCTTCACCCAGTCCGGCGACACGGCCCGCCGCCTCTCCCGCTACCGCTCACCCATCCCCCTTCTGGCCTTCACCCCCGACCAGGCGACCCGCTCCCAGCTCAGCCTCACCTGGGGCGTGGAAACCTTCCTCGGACCGTGCGTCGACTCCACGGACGCGATGGTCGACCAGGTCGACGAACTCCTCCTCCGCTACGGCCGCTGCGCCAAGGGCGACACGGTGGTCATCACGGCCGGCTCCCCGCCCGGGGTCTCGGGCTCGACGAACATGGTCCGCGTTCACCACATCGGCGAGGACGACGCCCCGAAGTAGGACGTCAGTACTTGGGCCCGACGTGGGCGTCCATGAGGGCGACGGAGTCTCTGCGGGCGACGGAGATGTTGAACGGGTTGCCGTTGCGGGTGCAGTGCGTCCACTCGACACCGAGCTTGTCGAGGGTGTCGGTGTAGAGCCGCCGGATGTCCTCGGAGACGTTGGTGAAGAAGTACCGGGGATACTCGTAGCGCTTACGCTCGCCGGCGACCATGCGGGTCGTCCAGTTGGTGATCCGACAGCCGTCGGAGTGGATGAGCCCCCGGATGAACTCCCAGGGGTGCGCGTCGACGATGGCTTGCTGCCAGGGTTCCAGGGCGATACGGCGTTCGTGCTTCTTGCCGGGGCCGTGCTGGGGGAAGAGGTGCGGCCAGTGCCTGCTGTAGCTGACCACTGAGACGTATCCCTGCGCCTGAGTGCGAGAGGCGCACCCGCTCGGGTTGATGGCGCGCATGGCAATCTCGCATGCTTCGATCAGACCGGGCCAAGAGTTTGCGCACGCGATTCTCAGGTAATAGCCGGTGCCGCGAGGATGGCAGCTGATGCAACCATCGCCGAGATAAAGGCCCAGTAGGTAGGCGTACTGGCACTCGTCGGCGGGCGGTTCGGGCTCCGGAGGCGCCATACGGGGCAGCGGTTCAAGGCGGTCCCGCCAGGAGCGGATCGCAGCCCGAGAGATGCCTGTCTCCCGGCTCACCGAGTTCAGACTGCGGCCTTGAGCCACCAGTGCGAGCGCTCGCTTGCGTGTGCTGAGGTCGTACATGTGGCCACTGTGGAACTGTGATCATGTCGACACGCAGCAAAAAGCGGATGTTCACGAGAATGTGGACATCCGCTTCGAATGGGTGACCTTGGAAACCAAGGAAAAGTGCCCCGGGTCGGACTCGAACCGACACTGTATGGGTTTTGAATCCATTGCCTGCTGCCAATTGGGCTACCGGGGCCCAGTGAATCGAAGGTTGACCACGACCCACTGCCTGACCACCATACCGCAGCTAGGTACGCTCTTGGGAGCAGTACCGGCCTGCCCCGTACCAAGGAGCCCACGTGAGCGCCCCCGAGTCGCCCCAGCCTGTTGACGTGCCTGATGAGGACAAGTCGCACGTGCCTCCGATGACGACGCGGGTCGTCATCGCCGAGGACGAGGCGCTGATCCGGCTCGATCTCAAAGAGATGCTGGAGGAGGAGGGGTACACCGTCGTCGGTGAGGCCGGTGACGGTGAGCAGGCCGTGGAGCTGGCCCGTGAGCACCGCCCCGACCTGGTGATCCTGGACGTGAAGATGCCGAAGCTGGACGGCATCTCCGCGGCGGAGAAGATCGCCGAGGAGAGCATCGCGCCGGTGTTGATGCTGACCGCCTTCTCGCAGCGCGACCTGGTGGAGCGCGCCCGGGACGCCGGTGCCATGGCGTACCTCGTGAAGCCGTTCAGCAAGACCGACGTCGTGCCGGCGATCGAGATGGCCGTGTCGCGGTTCACGGAGCTGAAGGAGCTGGAGAAGGAGGTCGCGGACCTCACGCTCCGGCTGGAGACGCGCAAGCTGGTGGACCGGGCGAAGTCGATCCTCCAGACGGAGTACGGGCTGACCGAGCCGGCCGCGTTCCGGTGGATCCAGAAGACGTCGATGGACCGCCGCATGTCGATGCAGCAGGTCGCGGAGGCGGTCATCCAGGACGCCGAGGAGAAGAAGGCCAACAAGGGCTGAGCGGCACGAAAGGGCCCGCCCACCTTTCCTGCGGAAGGTGGGCGGGCCCTTTTTCGTATACGTCAGGGACCTCAGTCCTCGCCGAGGTACGCCTTGCGTACCGACTCGTCGTGCAGCAGGTCCTGCCCCGTCCCGGACAGGACGACGTTGCCGACCTCCATGACGTGTCCCTGGTCCGCCAGGGACAGTGCCGCCTGGGCGTTCTGTTCGACGAGGAGGATCGTCGTGCCCTGGGACTTCAGCTCGGAGATCGTCGCCATGATCTTCTGCATCATGATCGGGGAGAGGCCCATGGAGGGCTCGTCGAGCATGAGCAGCTTGGGCTGGGACATCAGGGCGCGGCCCATCGCGAGCATCTGCTGCTCACCGCCGGAGAGGGTGCCCGCGGCCTGGTTGCGGCGTTCTCCGAGGATGGGGAACAGGTCGTACGCCTTCTGGATGTCCTTTTCGATGCCGTCCTTGTCCTTGCGCAGGAAGGCACCGAGCTGGAGGTTTTCGAAGATGGTGAGGCGGGGGAAGATGTGCCGGCCTTCGGGGGAGTGGGCGAGTCCGAGGGCGACGATCTTGTGGGCGGGGACCCCGTTGAGGGGCTTGCCGTCGAAGAGGATCTTCCCGGACGTCGGCTTGAGCAGGCCGGACAGGGTGCGCAGGGTGGTGGTCTTGCCGGCGCCGTTGGTGCCGATGAGGGTGACGACCTGGCCGGCTTCGACGCTGAAGGAGATGCCCTTGACGGCTTCGATCTTGCCGTAGGAGACCCGGAGGTCCTCGACCTCGAGGAGTGCGGTCACTTGGCTTCTCCCTTGGTGCTGCTGGTGGTGCTGGTCGCGTCGGCGGCGGCTTCGGCGGCCTCGACCTCGGCGGCTTCGGCCTCGCCGGGGTCGCCTTCGAAGGGTTCGCCGAGGTAGGCGGCGATGACGCGTTCGTCGGCCTGGACGACTTCGGAGGTGCCTTCGACGAGTTTCTCGCCCTGGACGAGGACGGCGACGCGGTCGGAGAGGTTGAAGACGAAGCGCATGTCGTGCTCGATGAGGAGGACGGCGATGCCCTTGTCGCGGATGGCGAAGACGAGTTCCTCGGTGGCGCGGGTCTCCTGGGGGTTCATGCCGGCGGTGGGCTCGTCGAGGAGGAGCAGGCCGGGCTCGCTCGCCAGGGCGCGGGCGATTTCCAGCTTGCGCTGTTCGCCGTAGGGGAGGTTGCGGGCGAGGTGGTCGCGCTTGTGGGCGAGGCCGATGAACTCGAGGAGTTCCATGGCCCGTTCCTCGCTGGCCTTTTCCGCCTTCTTGAAGCCGGGGCCGCGCAGGAGGGCGGACCAGAGGCCTTCCTTGGTGCGGGTGTGGCGGCCGACGAGGACGTTTTCCAGGACCGTCATGTTGGCGAACAGGCGGATGTTCTGGAAGGTGCGGGCGATGCCGGCCTGGGTGACCAGGTGGGGCTTGGGCGGGAGGACGGTGCCCTTGTAGGAGACGGTGCCCTCGGTGGGGACGTACAGGCCGGTCAGGCAGTTGAAGAAGGTGGTCTTGCCGGCGCCGTTGGGGCCGATCAGGCCGACGATCTCGCCGGCGTTGACCGTGAAGTCGACGGAGCGTACGGCGGTGAGGCCGCCGAAGCGCATCGTGACGTCGCGTGCTTCGAGTACAGGTGTGGTCATGGTGATTACGCCCCCGCCTTGGTGACGGCCGGTTCGTCGGTCAGCGTGGTCTGTTTGGGTACGTCGAGTTGGCCGGTCTCGTGGAATTCGAGTTGGCGGCGGCGGTTGGCGATGATGCCTTCGGGGCGGAAGCGCATCAGGAGGATGAGCGCGATGCCGAAGGCGAGGAGCGACTTGTCCTGGAGGAAGACGAGCTTCTCGGGCAGCAGGTAGAGCAGGGCCGCGCCGAGGAGCGGTCCGGCGACGGTGCCCATGCCGCCGAGGACGACCGCGGCCAGGAGGAACGCGGAGTTGGGCGGGGTGGATCCGGCGAACTGGTACGGGGTGGGCACGACGCTGTAGGTGACGTGGGCGCTGACGGTGCCGGCGAGGCCGGCGAGGGCGGCGCCGAGGGCGAAGGCGATGAGCTTGACGCGGAAGCCGTTGATGCCCATGGCGGTGGCGGCGGTCTCGTCCTCGCGGATGGCGATCCAGGAGCGGCCGATGCGGGAGTCGGCGGCGCGGGTGTAGACGAGGACGACGATGGCCATGATGAGGACCATCAGCAGGTAGTAGTTGGCGAAGCGGCCCAGGGTGAATCCGCCGATGTCGTGGGCCTGGCCGAAGTTGAAGCCGAACAGGTTCAGGTCGGGGATGTTGGAGATGCCGTTGGGGCCGTTGGTGACGTCGGGTCCGGAGTCGCCGTCCATGTTGTTGACGGCGATGCGGAAGATCTCTCCGAAGCCGAGGGTGACGATGGCGAGGTAGTCGCCGCGCAGTCGCAGGGTGGGGGCGCCGATGAGGACGCCGAAGACGAGGGAGGCGGCTGCGCCGGTGAGGGCGGAGGCCCAGAAGGGGAAGTGGACGCCGGAGATGGTGGAGAACTCGGAGCCGGAGACGAGGGCGGCGGTGTAGGCGCCGACGCCGAGGAAGGCGACGTATCCGAGGTCGAGGAGTCCGGCGAGGCCGACGACGATGTTCAGGCCGAGGGCGACGGTTCCGAAGATGAGGATGTTGACGCCGATGTTGGCGTAGTGGTCGTCGGTCTGGGTGAAGGGGAAGGCGATGGCCGCGGCGAAGCCCATGGCGAGGGTGAAGCTGCGGTTGGCGGCGACCTGCGCGGAGAACCGGTCGAGGAGGCCGGCGGTGTGCAGGGCCCACATGGCGAAGGTGACGACGAAGAGGTAGCCGACGAAGAGTTCGCCGTACTCGGTGTCGATGCCGTAGGTGAAGACGCCCAGGCCGATGATCGTCACGACGGTGATGACGGCCCGCTGGACCCAGGGCGCGGTGGCCTGGGGGGCGGGGATGCGGTCGGGCTTGGCGATGTAGGCCTTGAGGGCTTCCTTGATGCCGTCGGTGCCGGTGCGCTCCTGGGGGAGGGCGAAGGCGCCGATGAGGGGCAGGAGGGAGGCGATGGCCGCGATCCAGCCGCCGGGTTCGAGGTTGACGACGCCGCCGAGTTCGACGCTGATGGCGATGACGGTGAACCAGGTGACGGTGAAGCCGCCGAGCGCGGTGAGGACGAGCGGGGCGTTGTTGCGGGCGGGCAGCAGCCAGCCGAGTCCGCGGATGCCGTAGGAGGCGAGGGCGAACAGGGCGGTGAGGACGCCGGCGGTGAAGGTGAGCCACTGCAGGCCGCCGGGGTAGCCGTTGATCGTGAGGTCGCCGGGGAATTCGGCGGTCCAGGTCCAGGCGAGGAAGGCGGAGGCCGCGGTGGCGATGCCGCCGGCGAGGAGCAGGGCGCGGGCGGCCGCCGCGGGCAGCGGTATGAGGCCGCGCAGGGCGGGCGGCGTGGGCGTGGCGTCCGGGGCGGGGGTCTTGGTCGTCTCGGTCATGTGATCACGCCCTGTCCGCGACGCGCTCGCCGAGCAGGCCCTGGGGCCTGAAGAGGAGCACGAGGATGAGGAGGCAGAAGGCCCACACGTTGGCCCAGCTCTGGCCGCCGAGCTGCTGCATGCCGGGGATCTCGTCGATGTAGGCGGAGGCGAGGGTCTCGGCGATGCCGAGGACGACGCCGCCGAGCATGGCGCCGTAGATGTTGCCGATGCCGCCGAGGACGGCCGCGGTGAAGGCCTTGAGGCCCATCAGGAAGCCCATGCGGTAGTCGACGTTGCCGTACTTGAGTCCGTAGGCGACGGCGGCGACGGCGGCGAAGAAGCCGCCGATGGCGAAGGCGATGACGATGATGCGGTTGGTGTCGATGCCCATCAGCTGCGCGGTGTCGGGGTCCTGCGCGGTGGCCTGCATGGCGCGGCCGGTGCGGCTGCGGCGCACGAAGAAGGCGAGGGCGGCCATGCAGACGACGGCGGCGAGGATGAGGAAGATGTCGGCGTCCTTGATGGTGATGGAGCCGATGTCGTGGGTGGCGTCGAGGCCGGGGAAGGCGCGGGCGCGGTCGGCGCCGGGGTAGAAGTTGCGCACGACCTCCTGGAGGGCCAGGGACAGACCGATGGCCGTGATGAGGGGTGCCAGGCGTGGTGCTCCGCGCAGGGGGCGGTAGGCGAACCGTTCCGCTCCGACGGCGATGAGGATGGCCACGAGGGCGCCGCCGAGGAGCATCAGCGGTACGGCGAGGGCCATCGAGGTGCCGTCGGGCAGGATGTAGAAGTAGACCGTGAGGGCGCCGAACGCCCCGGTCATGAAGATCTCGCCGTGCGCGAAGTTGATGAGCTGGACGATGCCGTACACCATCGTGTAGCCGATGGCGATCAGCCCGTACATCGAGCCGAGAAGCAGCCCGTTGGCCAGCTGCTGCGGCAGGGTGTTCACCGCGTGGCCTCCATGTCGCTGGTGGTCGTGTGCACTGGATGCGTGCGTGGTCGCGTGATGTGTGGGGGTGTGAAAACGGGCCGCGCGGTCGGGGTCGTCCTCCGCGCGGCCCGTGGTGCGGCTACTGGGGGGCCGGACTACTGGAGGTCGGCGGTGCCGGTCTCCACGGCCTTCCAGGCACCCTTCTCGACCTGGTACACCGTCAGCTGCTTGTTGGTGGTGTCGCCGTACTCGTCGAAGGACACCTTGCCGGTGAGGCCTTCGAAGTCGGACTTCTGGACTCCGTCGACGACCTTGGAGCGCAGGTCGTTGATGTCGGAGGGCACCTTGCCGCCGTTGGCGTCGGCCGCGGCCTTGACGGCCTTGATGATGGCGGTGGCGGCGTCGTAGGCGTAGGCGCCGTAGGCGCCGTAGTCGCCCTTGTAGCCCTTGTCCTTGTAGGTCTGGATGAACTGCTTGGCGGCGGGCAGGGTGTCGGCGGGGACACCGATGGCGGTCACGAGGTCGCCCTCGGAGGACTTGCCGGCGGCCTCGATGTAGGTGGAGGCGAACATGCCGTCGCCGCCGAACAGCGGGATCTTGACGCCGGCGTCCTTGAGCTGCTTGGTGATCAGTGCGGACTCGTCGTACTGGCCGCCGTAGTAGAGCAGGTCGGCACCGGAGTTCTTGATCTTGGTGACGAGGGAGCCGAAGTCCTTGTCGCCGGTGTTGACGTGGTCGGTCGCGACGACCTGGCCGCCGAGCTTCTTGAACTGCTCGTTGAAGATCTTGGCGAGGCCGGCGCCGTAGGTCTGCTTGTCGTCGACGACGAAGGCCTTCTTCTTCTTGAGGCCGTTGTAGGCGTAGCCGGCCGCGAAGCTGCCCTGCAGTTCGTCGGTGGTGGCGGTGCGGAAGTACGTCTTGAACGGGCGCTTCTTGTCCGTCTGCCAGTTCTTGCCCTGGGTCAGCTCGGGCGCGGTGTTCGCGGGGGAGATCTGGACCATGTTGGCCGAGGCGAAGACCTGCTGCATCGTCTGGGCGACGCCGGAGTTCAGCGGGCCGACGGCTCCGACGACGGTCTTGTCGCCGACGAGGCTGGTCGCGTTGGACTGGCCGGTGGCGGGCTGCGCCTTGTCGTCGAGGGCCTTGAGCTTGAATTTCACGCCCGGGACCCAGTTGTTCTTGTTGGCGTCGTCGATGGCTATCTGAGCGCCGTACTGGATGCCGAGGCCGGTGGTGGAGTTCTCACCGGAGAGGGGGGCGTCGACGCCGATGGTCAGCGTCGTGCTGCTCCCGCTGTCTCCGCTCTTGTCACCGCTGTCGTCTCGGGAGCCGCAGGCGGTGAGAGTCAGAGCTCCGGTCGTGAGAACGGAGGTAAGAATCACCAAGGAACGCTGTCGCACAATCAGTCCTTTCACAGGCAGGCCCCGCCCTGGTCGGGGGGTGAGTGCCGCGCTGGTACCGAACTCCCGATGGAGCGGTGACTGGCCGTGACTCTAAGCCCGGGGTAAGGGCAGGGTCAGCGGCGTGGGCTGGCTTGTGACTTTCTTGTTATGACGGGGTGGATGTCTGATCTCGGCGGCGGCCGCTCTCGGCGGGTTTGGTGGATTTTCGCCGCAGTCCGCATTCTGAGAACGCGCACTTCCGGTTGGCAGTGGCTGAGATCATGCGGTTGCCGGGGCGCGGGCGGCGCGGACGGGATCGGAAAGGTTCCGGGGGTGGGCGCGGCCGGGGATGGAAGTGTTGCGTTGTATTGCGCGTGTGTTACGGAGCGTTACGGAGAGAAAGGAAGGGTGGCGCGTCGGGGGGTGTTCCGGGGTGCCGGAATCCCGGATTTCCCCGGGCGGGTGAGTTCGACGGGATCGGCGCGGCCGGTGAAGGCGTAACTCTGTTTTTGCGCAGCTGACTTGCTGGGTTCCTACAGGCCGGCGCCCCGCCGCTCCCGGGGGTGGTGCCGGGTGCGGCGGGGCGGTCGGTGTGCGTCGGTGCGGAGGCCCCCTAGGGCAGGCGCGTGAACGGCGACAGGAAGGCGCGGGCGCCGGGGGTGTCCAGGCGGTACGTCACGTTGGTCGCGTAGCAGGGGGTGTCGCCGGTGATGGTGGTGGCGGCGAGGATGCGCTTGCCGCCGATCATGGCGAAGTTGGGGCCGCCCGAGTCGCCGTAGCAGGCGCCTCCGTTGCCCTGCGGCGCGGTCATCGCCAGTCGGGCCCAGGAGTCGTTGAGGGCGTCGAAGGTGACGGGTGCCTTCATGCGGACGCCGCCGCCGGGGTGGGTCTGGCCGCCGGGCCGTTGACGGCCTCCTGGGTGCCGTAGCCGGCGACGACCCAGTCGGTGCTGTTCAGCCCGCGCGGGCCGAGTCTGCCGAGCTGGTCGGCCGTGGGCAGGGTGGCCGGGGTGAAGCTCCAGCGGGCCTTGACCTGGGCGGCGGGCAGCTGGACCACGGCGATGTCGTGGGTGTCGGAGGCGGGGCCCGGGTAGTCGGGGTGCGAGTGGGCGGTGCCCTGGACGGCGACCGCGGCGGCCTGTGCGGCGGGGTCGCCCGGGTACTTCTTCGCCGCCGCGTCGAGGCCGGACTGCACGTCCTGGTCGAGGGACACGTAGAACCGCACGTTGTCGGGCCAGTCGGTGGTGCAGTGCGCGGCGGTCAGGAAGGTGTCCGCGTCGATCATGGTGCCGGAGCAGACCCAGTCGACCCGGTCGGGGGTCGCGGGGTCGCCGTCGTTGTCCCAGGTGGCCACGAGTGCGCCGACCTCGGTGCGTTCGGGGGCGGGGGTGGCGTTGTAGGAGTTGATGGCGGAGGACGGCAGCGCGGTGGCGAGCACGGCGGCGCCGGCCGCGGCGGTGACGGCGAGGGCACGTACGGAGGTCAAGAGAAACCCTTCTGGGGGTGGGACGGGTCTTCTCCTGTGGGGGTGGAGCGTCAGTGAAGCGCGACGGGGCGGCCGCGACAAGAGCGCGCCCGCCCCTCCAGGGTTTTCCCTACGTCGGGTCAGCTCGCGGCGCGGATGAACTCCTCGTCGCCCGGCTTCACGTCCCGCAGCAGGCAGGTCAGCCGGGCAGTGCACACCCTTTTTCCGTTTTCGTCCGTTATGACGATTTCGTACGTGGCGGTGGAGCGCCCCTGGTGCACGGGGGTGGCCACACCGGTGACCAGGCCGGAGCGCACCCCGCGGTGGTGGGTGCAGTTCAGGTCGACCCCCACGGCGATCTTGGAGCTGCCGCCGTGCAGCATCGAGCCGACCGAGCCCAGTGTCTCGGCGAGCACCGCGGAGGCCCCGCCGTGCAGCAGTCCGTAGGGCTGGGTGTTGCCCTCCACCGGCATCGTCCCGACGACCCGGTCCGCCGACGCCTCGCTGATCTGGACGCCCATCCGGGTCCCGAGGTGGCCCGCGGAGAACAGGGCCGGGAGGTCCACCCCGAGCGAGGCGTACTCGTCGATGACCTCTTGCGGGAACTTCACATGCTGCTGCTCACCCATGGGGCCCGGCTCCGTTCGTCCTCGTCACTCGACCGCTGGCGACTGAGCAAACGCTCAGTCGGCCGCCGATTGTTCCAGACGCACCACGACGGACTTGCTGGCCGGGGTGTTACTGGTGTCCGCGGTGGCATCCAGCGGCACCAGCACGTTGGTCTCCGGGTAGTACGCGGCGGCACAGCCCCGGGCCGTCGGGTAGTGCACGACCCGGAAACCGGGCGCCCTGCGCTCCACGCCGTCCTTCCACTCGCTGACCAGGTCGACGTAAGCGCCGTCCGCCAGCTCCAGGGCCCGCGCGTCCTCGGGGTTGACCAGCACCACCCGGCGGCCGCCCCGGATGCCGCGGTAGCGGTCGTCCAGGCCGTAGATCGTGGTGTTGTACTGGTCGTGCGAGCGCAGCGTCTGCAGCAGCAGGCGGCCCTCGGGCAGCTCCGGGTACTCCACCGGGGCGGCGGTGAAGTTGGCCTTGCCGGTCGCCGTCGGGAAGCGGCGCTCGTCGCGCGGGGCGTGGGGGAGCGTGAAGCCGCCGGGGCGGGCCACGCGCGCGTTGAAGTCCTCGAAACCGGGGATCACGCGCGCGATGCGGTCCCGGATCGTCGCGTAGTCCTTCTCGAACTCCTCCCACGGCGTACGGCTGTTCTCGCCCAGCACGCGGCGGGCCAGGCGGCACACGATGGCCGGCTCCGACAGCAGGTGCGCGCTCGCGGGCTCCAGGCGGCCCCGGGAGGCGTGCACCATGCCCATGGAGTCCTCGACCGTGACGAACTGCTCGCCGCTGCCCTGCAGATCGCGCTCGGTGCGGCCGAGCGTCGGCAGGATCAGGGCACGCGCGCCGGTGACCGCGTGCGAGCGGTTCAGCTTCGTCGACACGTGCACGGTCAGGCGGGCCCGCCGCATGGCCGCCTCCGTGACCTCCGTGTCGGGGGAGGCCGAGACGAAGTTGCCGCCCATGGCGAAGAACACCTTCGCCTCGCCGTCGCGCAGGGCGCGGATTGCCCGGACGACGTCGTAGCCGTGCTCCCGGGGCGGCGCGAAGCCGAACTCCTTCTCCAGGGCGTCCAGGAACGCCGGGGCGGGGCGCTCGAAGATGCCCATCGTGCGGTCGCCCTGCACGTTCGAATGCCCGCGCACCGGGCACACGCCCGCGCCCGGGCGGCCGATGTTGCCGCGCAGGAGGAGGAAGTTGACCACTTCCCTGATCGTGGGCACGGAGTGCTTGTGCTGGGTGAGACCCATCGCCCAGCAGACGACGGTCCGCTCGGAGGCCAGGACCATGCGCAGGGCCTTCTCGATGTCCTCCTGGGTCAGACCGGTCGCCTTCAGCGTCTCGTCCCAGTCGGCGGCGCGGGCGGCCTCGGCGAACTCCTCGAAGCCGTGCGTGTGCTCCCGCACGAACGCCTCGTCGACCGCGCCCTCCCGCTCCAGGATCAGCTTGTTGAGGAGGCGGAAGAGCGCCTGGTCGCCGCCGATGCGGATCTGCAGGAACAGGTCCGTGAGCGCCGCGCCCCTGAGCATGCCCTGCGGGGTCTGCGGGTTCTTGAAGCGCTCCAGGCCCGCCTCGGGCAGCGGGTTGACGCTGATGATCCGCGCCCCGTTGTCCTTGGCCTTCTCCAGGGCGGAGAGCATGCGCGGGTGGTTCGTCCCCGGGTTCTGGCCGGCGACGATGATCAGGTCCGCCTTGTACAGGTCCTCCAGCAGGACGCTGCCCTTGCCGATGCCGATCGTCTCCGACAGGGCCGAGCCGGACGACTCGTGGCACATGTTCGAGCAGTCGGGGAGGTTGTTCGTGCCGAGCTCGCGGGCGAAGAGCTGGTAGAGGAACGCGGCCTCGTTGCTGGTGCGGCCCGAGGTGTAGAAGACGGCCTCGTCCGGGGAGCCGAGCGCGGTGATCTCCTCCGCGATGATGTCGAAGGCGCGCTCCCAGGTGACCGGCTCGTAGTGCGTGCCCCCCTCCGGCAGGTACACGGGGTGGGTGAGGCGGCCCTGCTGGCCCAGCCAGTAGCCACTGCGGCCGGCGAGGTCGGCGACCGGGTGCGCCGCGAAGAACTCGGGCGTCACCCGGCGCAGGGTGGCCTCCTCGGCGACGGCCTTCGCGCCGTTCTCGCAGAACTCCGCCTTGTGCCGGTGCTCCGGCTCCGGCCAGGCGCAGCCCGGGCAGTCGAAGCCGTCCTTCTGGTTCACGCTCAGCAGCGTCAGCGCGGTGCGCTTCACGCCCATCTGCCGCTGGGCGACGCGCAGCGTGTGCCCGATCGCGGGGAGACCCGCTGCCGCGTGCTTCGGCCCGGCGACCTGCGGCGCGTCCTGGACCGGATCACTCTTGGGCGGTTTCGACGCCATCGCACGCTCCCCTTCCCCTGCACTGTGAGGTACGTCTCCGATCCTCGCACGCGGTGGTGACATCGGGTGAGGGCGGGCCGGGCGGTCCGTGCCGGGCGGCGGCCCGCCCCGGTGTGCGCGCGGACGGGGTCGGGGCCGAGTGTCAGTGGGGCGTGGCAGGATCGGGGGCGTGGCAGAGACAGCATCGAAGACGACCGACACGACCTCCGGCGGCAGCCGTCCGCGACTGATGCTCATGGACGGGCACTCGCTGGCCTACCGCGCGTTCTTCGCGCTGCCCGCGGAGAACTTCACCACCGCGACGGGCCAGCCGACGAACGCGATCTACGGCTTCGCGTCGATGCTGGCCAACACGCTGCGCGACGAGGCGCCCACGCACTTCGCGGTCGCCTTCGACGTCTCCCGCAAGACCTGGCGCTCCCAGGAGTTCACGGAGTACAAGGCGAACCGCTCCAAGACCCCCGACGAGTTCAAGGGCCAGGTCGAGCTGATCTGCGAGCTCCTCGACGCGATGGGCGCCGCCCGCTTCGCGGTGGACGGCTTCGAGGCGGACGACGTCATCGCCACGCTCGCCACGCAGGCCGAGGCCGAGGGCTTCGAGGTGCTGATCGTCACCGGCGACCGGGACTCGTTCCAGCTGGTCAGCGAGCACACCACGGTGCTGTACCCGACCAAGGGCGTCTCCGAGCTGACCCGCTTCACCCCGGAGAAGGTATTCGAGAAGTACGGGTTGACGCCCGCGCAGTACCCCGACTTCGCGGCCCTGCGCGGCGACCCCTCCGACAACCTCCCCGGCATCCCCGGCGTCGGCGAGAAGACCGCCGCGAAGTGGATCAACCAGTTCGGTTCCTTCGCCGAGCTCGTCGAGCGCGTCGACGAGGTCAAGGGCAAGGCCGGACAGAACCTCCGCGACCACCTGGAAGCGGTCAAGCTCAACCGCCGCCTCACCGAGCTGGAGCGCCGCGTCGAGCTCCCCAAGGGCGTCACCGAACTGGAGCGGACCCCGTACGACCGCAAGGCCGTCGCGATGGTCCTGGACACCCTGGAGATCCGCAACCCCTCCCTGCGCGAGCGGCTCTTCGCCGTCGACCCCGGCGCGGAGGAGGCCGAGACCACCCCGATCAGCGCCGAAGGCGTGGAGCTGGACGGCACGGTGCTCTCCACCGGCGAGCTGACCGCCTGGCTCACCGAGTACGCCACCGGGCCCCTCGGCGTCGCCACGGTCGACACGTGGGCGCTCGGCACCGGCTCCGTCGCCGAGGTCGCCCTCGCCGCGCCCGGAGGGGCAGCCGCCTGGTTCGATCCCTCCCAGTTGGACGAGGCCGACGAGACGGCGTTCGCGGCCTGGCTCGCCGACGCCGCCCGGCCCAAGGTCTTCCACAACGCCAAGGGCGCCATGCGCGTCTTCGCCGAGCACGGCTGGAGCGTCGAGGGCGTCACCATGGACACCGCGCTCGCCGCCTACCTGGTCAAGCCGGGCCGCCGCTCCTTCGACCTGGACGCGCTCTCCCTGGAGTACCTGCACCGCGAGCTGGCCCCCGCCGCCGCGGCCGACGGCCAGCTCGCCTTCGGCGCGGACGAGGGCGCCGAGGCCGAGGCCCTGATGATCCAGGCCCGCGCCGTCCTCGACCTGGGCGAGGCCTTCGAGGGCCGCCTGGAGGAGGTCGGCGCCGCCGATCTGCTGCGTGACATGGAGCTGCCCACGTCCGCGCTGCTCGCCCGCATGGAGCGGCACGGCATCGCGGCCGACCGGCCCCACCTGGAGGCCATGGAGCAGATGTTCGCCGGCGCCGTCCAGCAGGCGGTGAAGGAGGCCCACGCGGCAGCCGGGCACGAGTTCAACCTCGGCTCGCCCAAGCAGCTCCAGGAGGTCCTCTTCGGCGAGCTGGCCCTGCCCAAGACCAAGCGGACCAAGACCGGCTACACCACGGATGCCGACGCGCTGGCCTGGCTCGCCACGCAGACGGACAACGAGCTTCCGGTGATCATGCTCCGCCACCGCGAGCAGGCCAAGCTCCGCGTCACCGTCGAGGGCCTGATCAAGACGATCGCCGCGGACGGCCGGATCCACACCACGTTCAACCAGACGGTCGCCGCCACCGGCCGCCTCTCCTCCACCGACCCGAACCTGCAGAACATCCCGGTCCGCACGGACGAGGGCCGCGCGATCCGCCGCGGCTTCGTGGTCGGCGAGGGCTTCGAGTCCCTCATGACGGCCGACTACAGCCAGATCGAGCTGCGCGTCATGGCCCACCTCTCCGAGGACGAGGGCCTGATCGAGGCGTTCACCTCCGGCGAGGACCTGCACACCACCGCCGCCTCCCAGGTCTTCGCGGTCGAGCCGACCGCGGTGGACGCCGAGATGCGCCGCAAGATCAAGGCCATGTCGTACGGCCTGGCCTACGGACTGTCCGCCTTCGGCCTCTCCCAGCAGCTGAACATCGAGGCGGCGGAGGCCCGCGCCCTGATGGACGCGTACTTCGAGCGGTTCGGCGGCGTACGCGACTATCTGCGCCGGGCGGTCGACGAGGCCCGGGCCACGGGCTACACGGCGACGCTCTTCGGCCGCCGCCGCTACCTGCCCGACCTCAACAGCGACAACCGGCAGCGCCGGGAGGCCGCCGAGCGGATGGCCCTCAACGCGCCCATCCAGGGCACGGCCGCCGACATCGTGAAGATCGCCATGCTCAAGGTGGACGACGCCCTGCGGGCGGCGGGCCTGTCCTCCCGCATGCTCCTCCAGGTCCACGACGAAATCGTGCTGGAGATCGCCCCCGGAGAGCGGGAGACCGCCGAGGAACTCGTCCGCCGCGAGATGGCGAACGCCGTGCACCTCCGCGTCCCGCTGGGCGTCTCGGTGGGCGCGGGACCCGACTGGGAGTCGGCGGCCCACTAGGCCGCCGCGCCGGCCGGACCGGGCAGGGGGTTCCCTGCCCGGGGACCGCAGGGCATGGGGCCTCGCATGGGGCAGGGGGCGGTGTTGCGGGTGGGCAGGGGCGGGCGTGCATCACCCACGTGGCCCTCGAGAAGGCGCCCCACCCCCCGCCGGTCGTAAGGATGCGGGCATGGGCATACGCACGCTCCTCAGCCGCTCGGCGCCAGGCGTGGGACTCGCGCCGGCCGCGCCGATCACGTCGGTTCCGGTGTTCGCGGCAACCGCAAGCACCGTCCGCGTCCCCACCGGCCTCGCGGCGGCCCTGCACCAGGCGACGGCGGGCCTCCGGCAACACCTGACCCAGGGATGGCGGCCGACCGGACCCACCGGCACGGCTGCGGGGCCCTTCGGCGCGGGTCCCACCGGAGCCGCTGCGGGGCCCTTCGGCACGGGTCCCACCGGCACCGCCGCCTTGCGGCCCGGCATCGACCCGTCCGCCACGCCCGGCCTCACCGGCCGCACCCCCGCCGCCCCACGCCCCGGCACCCCCGCCGCACCCGGCCGGACACCCCACCCCTGGGCCGAGCTGGCCCGCGGCTACCTGACCCTCGTTCTCGCGCTGCTCCCGCGGCCCCGCCCGGCGCACACCACCATCACCGTGTTCCTCGCGACGACCGACGGCTTCCTCAGCGAGCGGCCGGACTGCTCGGCTCCGTCTCGCCGACGCGGCCGGAACCGCCGGGGGCCGGAACCGGACGCCACACCCTGACCCCGACCGCGTACAGCAGCAGCGCCGGGACGAGCCCCGCACCCGCGCCGAAGCACACCGTCGGAATGATCTCCCACGGTTTCGCGGCCGAGCCCCAGTAGGCCCACCACCGCGACGCCCGCTGCACCGCACCCACGAACGCGAAACCGCCGATCACGGCAGCGGCCCCCCACCGGTCCCGCACCGACAGCACCGGAACACCCACCGGTTCGCCCCCGGGCATCCGCCGCACCGCGCGCGCCACGAACACCGCGATCACGACCGCCGCCACCGCCGAACCCCCGTACTGCAGATACCAGTACAGCGGCGAGCCCGCCACCTCCCGGCCCAGTACGGGAAACAGCCGCATTCCCCACCGGTCGAGATGCGTGAACGCGTCCCACACGACGTGCGTCAGCGCGCCCAGCACCGCGGACACGTACCACCACACCACCAGCGACGGCCGCACGCGCGCGCGTGGCGCCCCGCACCGCACCAGGGCGGCCACCCGCCCCTGCCGGCCCCGCGGCAGCAGCGCCACCAGCGGCTCGCGCACCAGCAGCCACAGCCCCACGAGCGCCCAGGCGACCAGCACATCGACCGTGAAGACGCCCGGCAACGAGTGCGTGACGTCACCGAACTCCATCGCCCCGGACAGCACACTCGCCGCGTAGTAGGTCATGTCGGGCGCGAAGGAACCCGCCACGAGCGCGGCGGGCACCAGTCGGCCCCGGCCGCTCCCGTCGGTGCGCACGGCGGGCAGTACGGCCGCCGCGTGGCTCAGCGTGAACGGCAACTCGGCTCCTCACGACGGTCGTTACCAGGCAGTTCGGAAGGCCCCAGTATGCGGGATGCCGCACACGGGCAGTCCGTCGCGCTCTCCGCATGACCAACTGGTGAAAAACGGGCACGAACGGGTGCCCGAGCAAAGGAAGTTGTCGTAGGGTCGCCAGGGTCACCGTCCCGGGGGCAGGAGACAGGCCGCCGGAGGGCAACCACTCGGGCCGGTCGATCGTCACAACAAAGCGAAACTGAGCGAACGCAACAGCAGTACGCGAACGCACCACACGGAGCGCGAGAGACAGAGACGGGCGCTCGGGCGTCCACGGGAGGGGTTCACTCTATGGCGGCGCAATTCGGCAGGAGGCTGCGCAAAGGGGCGGCAACCACCGCCGTGGCCGCGGTAGCGGTCGCGGCCCTGTCCGCCTCCCAGGCTCCGGGCGTGAACGACCACGGCAGACAGACTGCCGCGGACGCCGGCCCCTCGCCCGAAGCCGGCGCCTCCGACGGCAGCGCCACCGGCAACTCGCCGTACTACACGGACCTGCCGCCGCTCAAGAGCCCCAACCCCTCCCCGTCCGCCGGGCCGGCCCCGGGCGGCCAGGGCGAGACCGAGGCGGGCATCCCCGCGACCGTCCTCGACGCGTACAAGAAGGCCGAGGCCTCGCTGCGCGAGTCCAAGCCCGGTTGCAACCTGCCCTGGCAACTCCTCGCCGCCATCGGCCGGGTGGAGTCGGGCCAGGCCCGCGGAGGCCGGGTCGACGCCGAGGGCACCACGATCGGGAAGATCCTCGGCCCGCAGCTCGACGGCAACGGCTTCGCCCTCATCAGGGACACCGACAACGGCGCGTACGACGGCAACAGCACGTACGACCAGGCCGTCGGCCCCATGCAGTTCATCCCGTCCACCTGGGCGTGGGCGGGCCGCGACGGCAACGCCGACGGCAAGAAGGACCCCAACAACATCTACGACGCCGCCCTCGCCGCCGGCCACTACCTCTGCCGCAACAACTGGGACCTGTCCGACCAGGACGACCTCGACCGCGCGATCCTCAGCTACAACAACTCGCGCGAGTACCTGAACCTCGTCATGAGGTGGCTGGAGTACTACCGCAAGGGCACGCACGAGGTCCCGGACGGCACGGGCACGCTGCCGGACAACCGCAGCGACGACGGCGCCGGCGCGCGCCCGAGTCCCTCCGCCCCGGGCACGCCGTCCTCCGGCGCCTCCGAACCGAAGCCCAGCCCGCGGCCCGAGAAGCCCGGCGGCGGCACGACCACCCCGAAGCCGCCGCCCACCTCGCCCGGTACTCCGAGCGCGCCGCCCTCGACGTCCCCCACGCCCACCCCCACCCCCACCGACACGGTGCACCACCTGGAGGACGCCGGAACGGCGAAGCTCACCGCCATGGCCGGCGACACGTTCGCCCAGCGCATCAGCACCCGTGCCGAGACGAAGGCCGGCAAGGCCGTCGCCAAGGTCCGCATCCGCTTCACCATCCTCGGCGACACGGACACCACCTTCACCGGCGGCGAGAGCGTGGCCACGGTCGCCACCAACAGCTCCGGCGTGGCCGTCGCCCCCGCCCTGCGCGCGGGCGAGAAGACGGGCGGCGTCACCGTCCGGGCCACCGTCGTGGCCCGTACCGTTCCCGGCCTCGACTACACGGCCACCGTCACCGAACGCGCCGCCGACACCCTCGCCCGCACCGGCGACGCAGCGCTGACCTGCACCCCCGGCGGCGAGTTCGCCAACCAGGTCGAGGTGAAGGCCACCTACAAGGGCGCCGTGGCGGACGGCGTCGCGGCCACCGCCACGCTCATCAAGTCGGCGGACGACCCGACCGCCAACGACAAGGGCCCCTACTTCAAGGACGCCGACGGCAAGACCGTGCGCACCCTGTCGGGCCTGAAGACGGACGGCAACGGCCTGCTGAAGCTGCCGAAGCTCTACGCGGACGACACCACCGGCACGTTCCTGCTCCGCATCAGCACCGCGGGCGGCGCGACCCTCACCGTCGAACTGACCGTGGCGGCCGCCGAGACGTCCTCGCCGAGCCCGTCGGCGAGCCCGAGCGCGTAGTTCTCAGGTAGGACATACGACGCCCCTCTGTTGAAGAGGGGCGTCGTTGTGTGTGCAACGTGTTCTCATCTCCGCCGCCCGTTGCTACGGTGCCGAGAAACCTGACGGTGTATCAGCTCAACCGTGGGGAGGCCCCGTATGCGCGCACTCGTCGCCGCCGCCACCGGTCTCGCCGTCGCGTTCGCCGTGGTCCTGACGCTGACCGCCCTCGGCACGCCCTCGGGCGGGACATCCCCGAAGCCGCTGCTGACGACGGTGCCCGCACACCCCTGACCGCCCGCCCGGGAGGGAGACCGAGATGCGCCGCAAGGCCGGCCTGGTCCTGCTCGCCCTCGCCGTGTTCTTCGCGGCACTGTCCCCCCTGCTGCGCTGGTACGCCTTCCCGCGCCTCGCCAAGGTCCCCGCGCACCAGTACCAGGACATGGTCCTTCAGGCGAAGGACGCCACCCTCCTCGACTACGCCACCATGCGGGCGAAGAAGGTCCCAGAGGTCACCATCGTGCAGACCCTCAAGGGCAACGTGGAGGCCTCCGAGCGGATCGAGGAGTCGGCGGGCCGGGACGTCGTCGTCTGGGACGGCCTGTCCTACGTCGTCGGCCCCGACGGCAAGATGGTGTCCAAGATCCCCGAGCGCTACATCTTCGACGCCCACACCCAGGAACCCGTCCACGCCACCGGCGAGATGGTCGACGGCGACCCCGTGCGCCGCGAGGGCATCGAGTTCAAGTGGCCCTTCCTCACCGAGAAGCGGGACTACGCGTACTTCGACGCCCAGGCCCGCGTCACGGCCCCCATCCACTACAAGGGCACCCGTGACTTCCGCGGCCTGGAGGTCTACTACTTCGAGCAGACCATCCCCTGGACCAAGGTGAAGATCCCGAAGGTCCTGCCCGTGGAGGGCCTCACCCCCGAGTCGGTCGCCCAGACCGGCACGACCCGCTGGTACACCACGGTCCGCAAGTTCTGGGTCGAACCCCTCACCGGCGCCCCCGTCTACGGCGAGGAACTCCACCAGGAGGAACTGCGCGGCGGCACCCTCCTCGGCGACCGCGACAAGGTCACCGCGTTCGCCGGCCACGTGAAGATGCGCGAGGACTACATCACGCACACCGTCGACCTGGTGAAGTCCCAGCGGCAGCTCATCCTGCTGATGACGTCCTGGCTGCCCTGGGGCTCCCTGACCCTCGGCGTCCTCCTGCTGGCCCTCGCGCTCTACGTGGAGGCCCGCGGCCGCCGCCGCTCCGGCCAGGCCCCCACGGCGGCCGAGGAACCGTCCCCCGTCAGCGCCTGAGCCGCGCGTTGGTGTGCCGGGTCGGCTCGGCCCCGGCCGGGTCCTCGGGCCACGGATGCTTCGGATACCGCCCGCGCAACTCCGCCCGCACACCCTTGTAGCCGTCCCGCCAGAAGGAGGCGAGATCGGCGGTGACGGCGGCCGGCCGCCCGGCCGGGGACAGCAGGTGCACCAGCAGCGGCACCCCGGCGACCCGGGGCGACTCCTGGAGCCCGAACATCTCCTGCAGCTTCACCGCGAGCACGGGCTGCTCGGGCCGCGCGTAGTCGATCCGGATGCTCGACCCGCTCGGCACGGTCATCCGCTCCGGGGCCAGCTCGTCGAGCCGCCCGGCCTCCCCGGACGCCCAGGGCAGCAGCCGCGCCAACGCCTCCCCGGCATCGATCCGCGCCAGATCCGCCCGCCGCCGCGCCCGGCCCAGCTCCGGCTCCAGCCACTCCTCCACGCGCGCGTGCAGCGCGTCGTCGCAGACGTCGGGCCAGGGCTCCCCGAGATGCAACCGCAGGAACGCCAGCCGCTGCCGCAGCACCACGGCCTCCGGCGACCACCGCAGCAGCCCGAACCCCTCCCGCCGCAGCCCGTCCAGCAGCGCCCCGCGCACCAGTCCCGGATCGGCGTCCCGCAACGCCCGCACGGCCAGCTCCACGGCCCCCAGCCGCTCCACCCGCCGCGCCACGACGTCCCCGCCGTCCCAGCGCACCTCGTCCCGCTCCTGGAGCAGCGCCCCGGCCGCGAGCCGCGCCACGTCCTCGTCGACGACGGCCCCGAGCTGCACGCGCGCGTGCCCCTTGCCGACGGGCCGGTCGGCGACGGCGACGGCGAGCCACGGAACGCCCCGCAGCGCGCTCCCGTCACCGACCTCGGCACGGGTCCCGGAGACCATGAGGTACGACCCGCCGTCGCTCCTGGCGACCCGCTCGGGAAAGGCGAGAGCGGCAACGAACCCGACCTGCCGCTCTTCCGGGGAGTCCGCCAAGGCTCCGACACCGGCATCTTGCGGGCGGTTACGCGTGGGTGGGTGGGAAATCTCCGAAACAACGGCCCGCAGCCGCCGCACCTCACTCCGCCACCGCGAGGAGTAGGCGTCACCCCCACGCCGAGCCCGCCGCAAGGCACCCGCCAGATCATCCCCGTACTCCCGAGGCGCCTCCTCACTCAACAGGGCGACGACCTCCGCGGCCGTCTCAGCCCCCACGAGCGGAACGGAATCCACCAAGGCCCGCCCCAACCGCGGATGAAGCCCCGACCGAGCCAGAACAACACCCCGCTCAGTGGCCCGCCCGACGGCGTCGACCGCCCCCACGGCGGCCAAGACGTCCCGAGCCGCCGCCATGGCCCCACCCGGTGGCATATCGAGCAGCGCCAGCCCGGACGCGTCCGGATCCCCCCAGCACGCCACCTGCAACGCGAACGCCGTCAGATCGGCCACCTTGATCTCCGGCGACGGATACCGCGGCAGACGCGCGTCCTCGGCCTCCGCCCAGCACCGGTACACCGCCCCCGGCGCCTCGCGCCCGGCCCGCCCCGCCCGCTGCCGCCCGGCCGCCTGCGACGCCCGTACCGTCGTCAGCGCGCTCAGACCGCGCGCGTGGTCCACCCGCGGCTCCCGCGCCAGCCCCGAGTCCACGACGACCCGCACGCCCGGCACCGTCAACGACGACTCCGCCACGGACGTGGCCAGCACCACCCGCCGCCGCTCCCCGGGCGCCAGCACCGCGTCCTGCACGGCCGCGGGCGCCCGCCCGTGCGCCTGGAGCACCTCCACACCGTCGAGCCCCCCGAGCTGCCCGGCGACCCGGGCGATCTCCCCGACGCCCGGCAGGAAACACAGCACGTCCCCGTCCCGCTCGGCCAGTGCCCGCCGCACCACCGACGCCACGTGCGCCAGCAGCGCCGGGTCGACCCGCATCCCGTGCGGCGGCCGCACGGGACGCACCGGCGGCGCCCACACCACGTCGACCGGATGAGCCGCCCCCCGCGCCTCCACCACCGGCGCGCCGCCCAGCAAGCCCGCCCACCCCTGGGCGTCCGTCGTCGCCGACGCCGCCACCAGTCGCAGCTCGGGCCGCAGCGTCTCCCGTACGTCCCACAGGAACGCCGCCACGGTGTCGGCGTCCAGGTGCCGCTCGTGGCACTCGTCGAGCACCACCACGTCCACCCCGGCCAGCTCCTGGTCCCGTTGCAGCCGCTGGAGCAGCACACCGGTCGTGACGACCTCCACGCGCGTGTGCCGCCCGACGACCCGTTCCCCGCGCACGGTGTAGCCGACGCTCTCGCCGGTCTTCTCGCCCAGCAGCCACGCCATCCGCCGCGCTGCCGCCCGGGCCGCGATCCGCCGCGGTTCGGCGACGACGACCCGCCGCCCGGGCCGGTCGCCCAGCAGCCCCGACAGCGCGAGCGGAACGAGCGTTGTCTTGCCGGTGCCGGGCGGCGCCACCAGCACGGCGGTGCCGTGTCCCTCCAGGGCGTCGTCCAGACCGGGCAGGGCACTGCGGACGGGCAGCGCGTCCAGGGCGTCGTAACGGATCACGCCGTCAGTCTCGTAACGGATCACGCGGTCAGTCTCGTACGCATACGAAGATCGCCGTGCCCGGGATCAGGTTCCCGCGCAGCGGCGACCAGCCGCCCCACTCGGACGTGTTCCAGGACGGCCACTCCGGCTCCACCAGGTCCACCAGCCGGAAGCCCGACGCCACGACGTCCCGGACCCGGTCGCCGAGCGTGCGGTGGTGCTCCACGTAGACCGCGCGGCCCTCCTCGTCCTGCTCGACGTAGGGCGTGCGGTCGAAGTAGGAGCCCGACACCGACAGGCCCTCCGGTCCCGGCTCGTCCGGGAAGGCCCAGCGGATCGGATGCGTCACCGAGAAGACCAGGCGGCCTCCGGGACGCAGCACCCGGCGCACCTCGCGCAGCACCTGGCGCGGGTCGGCGACGAAGGGCAGCGCCCCGTACGCCGAGCAGGCCAGGTCGAAGGAGCCGTCGGCGAAGGGCAGCGCACCGGCGTCGGCGCACACCAGGGGGAACGATCCGCCGATGCGCAGCGCGTGCTGCAACTGCCGGTGCGAGATGTCCAGGGCGACCGGGCGGGCCCCCTGGGCGGCCAGCCAGCGCGAGCACTGGGCGGCGCCGGCGCCGATCTCCAGGACGTCCAGGCCCTTCAGCTCCTCCGGCGGGCCGAGCAGCTCGGCCTCCACCTCGTCCAGCCCCTCGGGGCCCCACACGAAGCGGTCGTCGCCGAGGAACGTGCCGTGCTCGACCTGGTACTCGTCCGCGTTGCGGTCCCACCAGCCACGGTTGGCGCGGGAGCTCTCCGTGACCCCGGCGGCACGCCGGGTGGCCTCGGGTTCGGACGCTTCGGACTCTTGGATGATCGGCTCCCTCGTCGTACTCTTCCGTCCAGCCGGTCCCGGCGGCGTCACGAAGGGCGTGTCATACGGCCCACGTGGCCTCGGACGATATGACTTGTGCCGGGTATGCGGCGTTCCGTCCCGCGTGGGCGGCTTCGCGCATTGACCCTGCCCGGCTGCCCCCGTATGCTACAAGTTGCGCTGCGGGCCTGCGCACCTCAGACGTAGCAGGCTGCGCTCGCATCTGTATGTATGTCCCCTCGGTTGTCGAGGCGCCACCGTTCTTGTGTGGCGCTTCCTTGGCTGTCCGGCTTCTGCAGAGCGAAACGGGCTCCCGGCGTAGCAGTACCTACGACTTCAATGTCCGTACCGGAGCCCTTTCCCACATGACGAGCAGCACCGAGACCACCGCCACCACCCCGCAGGTAGCGGTCAACGACATCGGTAACGAGGAAGCATTCCTCGCAGCGATCGACGAGACGATCAAGTACTTCAACGACGGCGACATCGTCGACGGCGTCATCGTGAAGGTCGACCGGGACGAGGTCCTGCTCGACATCGGTTACAAGACCGAAGGTGTCATCCCGAGCCGCGAGCTCTCGATCAAGCACGACGTCGACCCGAACGAGGTCGTCGCCGTCGGCGACGAGATCGAGGCCCTGGTCCTCCAGAAGGAGGACAAGGAAGGCCGCCTGATCCTCTCGAAGAAGCGCGCCCAGTACGAGCGTGCCTGGGGCACCATCGAGAAGATCAAGGAAGAGGACGGCATCGTCACCGGTACCGTCATCGAGGTCGTCAAGGGTGGTCTCATCCTCGACATCGGCCTCCGCGGCTTCCTCCCGGCCTCCCTGGTCGAGATGCGCCGCGTCCGCGACCTCCAGCCCTACGTGGGCAAGGAGCTCGAGGCGAAGATCATCGAGCTGGACAAGAACCGCAACAACGTGGTCCTGTCCCGCCGTGCCTGGCTGGAGCAGACCCAGTCCGAGGTCCGCCAGACGTTCCTCACGACCCTCCAGAAGGGTCAGGTCCGTTCCGGCGTCGTCTCCTCGATCGTCAACTTCGGTGCCTTCGTGGACCTGGGTGGCGTCGACGGTCTGGTCCACGTCTCCGAGCTGTCCTGGAAGCACATCGACCACCCCTCCGAGGTCGTCGAGGTCGGCCAGGAGGTCACGGTCGAGGTCCTCGACGTCGACATGGACCGCGAGCGCGTCTCCCTGTCGCTGAAGGCGACCCAGGAAGACCCGTGGCAGCAGTTCGCCCGCACCCACCAGATCGGCCAGGTCGTGCCCGGCAAGGTCACGAAGCTGGTTCCGTTCGGTGCGTTCGTCCGCGTGGACGAGGGCATCGAGGGTCTGGTCCACATCTCCGAGCTGGCCGAGCGCCACGTGGAGATCCCGGAGCAGGTCGTCCAGGTCAACGACGAGATCTTCGTCAAGGTCATCGACATCGACCTCGAGCGCCGTCGCATCAGCCTCTCGCTGAAGCAGGCCAACGAGTCCTTCGGTGCCGACCCGGCCGCGGTCGAGTTCGACCCGACCCTGTACGGCATGGCCGCGTCCTACGACGACCAGGGCAACTACATCTACCCCGAGGGCTTCGACCCCGAGACCAACGACTGGCTCGAGGGCTACGAGAAGCAGCGCGAGGAGTGGGAGCGCCAGTACGCCGAGGCGCAGCAGCGCTTCGAGCAGCACCAGGCGCAGGTCATCAAGTCCCGCGAGGCGGACGCCCAGGCCGCTGCCGAGGGTGGCGAGGCCGCCGCTCCGGCCGCGTCCGGTGGCGGTTCGTACTCCTCCGAGGGCCCGGACAACTCCGGTGCGCTGGCCTCGGACGAGGCGCTCGCCGCGCTTCGCGAGAAGCTGGCCGGTGGGCAGAGCTGACGCTCGCTGACCAGTAGCTGTTCCTGACCGAGGGCTCGCACCTTTCGAGGTGCGGGCCCTCGGTGCGTGCCGGGCCCGGCTCCAGCCAAGATCGGAATTCTCCTCTTCCGGGAATGCCCATGCCCGCAACGGCGTTGTGGAGTATGAACACGAGGAGGAGCGGTCACTGTGCTTGATCCGCAGGGTTTGTACGCATGGGAGCCGAAGGGCCTGGCCGTCGTCGACATGGCGCTGGCGCAGGAGTCGGCCGGTCTTGTCATGCTCTACCACTTCGACGGATACATCGACGCGGGCGAGGCCGGCGACCAGATCGTCGACCGGGTCCTCGACTCGCTGCCCCACCAGGTCGTCGCCCGCTTCGACCACGACCGGCTCGTGGACTACCGTGCCCGCCGCCCGCTGCTGACGTTCAAGCGCGACCGCTGGAGCGACTACGAGGACCCCGCCATCGAGGTGCGCCTCGTGCAGGACGCCACCGGAGCGCCGTTCCTGCTGCTGTCCGGCCCCGAGCCGGACGTGGAATGGGAGCGCTTCGCCGCGGCCGTGAAGCAGATCGTGGAGCGGCTCGGCGTCCGCCTGTCCGTGAACTTCCACGGCATCCCCATGGGCGTCCCGCACACCCGGCCGGTCGGCCTCACGCCGCACGGCAACCGCACGGACCTCGTCCCGGGCCACCGCAGCCCGTTCGACGAGGCGCAGGTGCCCGGCAGCGCCGAGTCGCTCATCGAGTACCGCCTGCTCCAGGCCGGGCACGACGTGCTCGGCGTCGCCGCCCACGTCCCGCACTACATCGCCCGCTCCCCGTACCCGGACGCGGCCCTGACGGTCCTGGAGGCCATCACGGCGGCGACCGGACTGGTGCTGCCCGGCATCGCCCACGCCCTGCGCTCGGACGCCCACCGCACCCAGACGGAGATCGACCGGCAGATCCGCGAGGGCGACGAGGACCTCACCGCCCTCGTCGAGGGCCTGGAGCACCAGTACGACGCCGTGGCCGGCGCGGAAACCCGCGGCAACATGCTCGCCGAGCCCGTCGACATCCCGTCGGCGGACGAAATCGGCCGTGAGTTCGAAAAGTTCCTGGCGGAGAGAGAAGGCGACGGCTGACGCGCCCCGCCCGGGGCGTGGGCCTGTGCCGAGACGCGGCTGCACCGCGGGGCGCTCCCGGCCCCCACGGGTGCGCACCTGCCGTACGGCCTCCCCGGCGGAGCGTCTACGCTGCGGCACATGCTGAAGGTGGGCCTGACCGGTGGTATCGGCGCCGGCAAGAGTGAGGTGTCACGGCTGCTCGTCGAGTGCGGCGCCGTGCTGATCGACGCGGACCGCATCGCCCGGGAGGTCGTCGCACCCGGTACCCCGGGCCTCGCCTCGGTCGTGGAGGCCTTCGGCGATGAGGTCCTCACCGCCAACGGCAGCCTGGACCGGCCCAAGCTCGGCTCCATCGTCTTCTCCGACCCGGCCAAGCTCGCCACCCTCAACTCGATCGTGCACCCCCTGGTGGGCGCCCGCTCCCGCGAACTGGAGGAGGCCGCCGCCGAGGACGCTGTCGTCGTCCACGACGTCCCGCTCCTCACGGAGAACGGCCTGGCGCCGCTCTACGACGTCGTGATCGTCGTCGACGCGAGCCCCGAGACCCAGCTCGACCGGCTCCTGACGCGGCGCGGCATGACCGAGAAGGACGCCCGCGCGCGGATGGCCGCCCAGGCGACACGCGAGCAGCGCCGGGAGATCGCGGACGTCGTCATCGACAACGACGTGCCGCTGGAGGAGCTGGAGCGCCGGGTGCGGGAGGTGTGGACGGAGCTGCTGCGCAGGTCCCGGGCGTCCCGGCCGTCCCCTCAGGAATAGCGGCCCCCCGAGGGGGCGTTGAACCTGCGCAGTGAGGGAAGGACTCTGCCGTGCCCGAGACCAGCGGTTCGACCGGACGTACCCCGGAGACGAACGTCATCGACTTCCGCGCCGCCGAACAACTGCTCGCGGCGCGGGACCCGCGGGGCGCGGTGAAGCTGCTCGACTCGGTCATCGCCGCGCACCCGGAGAACACCGCCGCGCGGCTGCTGCGCGCGCGTGCCTTCTTCGCCGCGGCACAGCTGAGGCCGGCCGAGCTGGAGTTCTCCATCGTGCTGGAGCGCGAGCCGGACAACGCGTTCGCGCACTTCGCACTCGCCCGCACCTATGAGCGGCAGGGCCGCCCCGACCAGGCGAAACGCCATTTCCGCCTGGCGGCCGCGCTGGATCCGAACCCGGAGTTCCTGAAGGCGGCGCGCTTCGAGTCCTGAGCCCGGCCCCGCCCCCTCAGGTGCGGTCGTCCGGTGGCCGGTAGGGCGGGATGTCGGGGCCCGGCTGGTAGTGCGGGCCCTGGCGGATGTGCCGGAGGACGACGGCGAGGTCGACCGTGACCACCAGGAGCAGCACGCCGCAGGCGATGGCCCAGCCGGGCCGCCCGGCGAGCGCGAACGCGACCGTCCCGACGAGCGCCCAGAGCAGCCCCCACAGGCTCAGCCAGAAGCGCGCCCGCAGCGCACTGCGCGCGGTCCTCGGTTCACTGCCGGTACGCATCGTCCGATCACCACTCCTTCTTTGCAACGTACTCTTCCCGGCAAGGGTCCACCAAAGGCCGACAGGGGGAGTCGTGCTGCCGGGCGCCGACGCCTTGCCCGAGATCCTTCGAGATTCGGCTCGCCGAGGGCCTCGCCGAGCGGCTCGCCGAGGCCCCGGCGGCCCTGGGCCCGTACTTCTCCGTGTACGTGTTCCACTGGGCCGGCTCCAGTTCGAGCGGGCGCGGCTCGGGGAGCGGGCCGTCGGGGACCACCTGCGGGCCGACGGCCACTGGTACGGGGCACGGCTGGTTCCTGCTGTAGTCGCTGGAGCTTCCCCCTGGAGCTGTCTGCCGGTTCACTCGGTCGGGTGAAGGCGGGCGGGAGGGGAACGGCTGTGCGGGGGCGGCCCGTTGGACGGGCATGGAGCTGAAAATGCGTGAGGGGTACGAGGGGACGGGACCCGGGGCCATCACCCCGGACGGCTGCGCGGTGGAGCTCTACTCACGGCTCCCCGTCGGGGAGGAACCGGCCATCATCGCCGCCGCGGTGCCCGAGGGCGCCCGCATCCTGGAACTGGGCAGCGGCGTCGGGCGCATGACGCATGGACTGCTGGAGCGCGGGTTCACGGTCACAGCGGTGGACGAGTCCGCCGACATGCTGGAGCGCGTACGCGGCGCGCGGACGATATGCAGCCCGATCGAGGAACTGGACCTGGGCGAGACGTTCGACGTGGTGCTGCTCGCGTCGTTCCTCGTGCACACGGGAAACCCTGAGGTGCGGCGGGGCCTGCTGCGCACCTGTACGCGTCATGTCACCGAAGACGGCTGCGTGCTGATCCAGCGGGAGGGAGAGGACTACCACTCGAACGTACCGCGCGAGCGGGTGGACCCCAGCGGCTTCACCGTGCGCATCGTCTCCTCGGAGCCGGTCGGCGACGGGGTCAACTCGGTCCGCGCGGAGTACGAGTTCCCGGACGCGGTCTGGACGCAGACGTTCCGAGCCCGGCCGCTGACCAAGGAGCAGTTCGAGGAAGCACTGGAGGAGGCGGGGCTGAGGGTCGACCGGTATCTGACGGAGGATCGCATATGGGTGAGGGCGGTGCCGACGGGCAAGGCCGCCTAGGCGCGCCCGGCCGGCGGCCGTCCACGAGGCGAGCAAGTCAGGGGCCTATTCCGCCGGGCGGCGATGAGTTCCAGGGCGAGGGGCGGTCTACCTCTGCGACATCAGCACGGACCGCTTCCCCAGGAGACCTCCATGTCCGAGAACACCGCTTCCGTCAGCGCCGTTCCTTCCACCTCCTCCGCCCCCGCCGCCCCGGCCGGCGTCGTCATCGCCGAGTCCGCGACCGCCCGCGGGCGGCGTGCCCGGATCGCGCTGCGAGGTCTGCAGATCCTGCTCGCCCTCTTCTACGCGGTCGCGAGCGCCCTGCCCAAGCTGATCGGGCACGCCTCGGCTGCCGAGTCCTTCGACGAGCTGGGGTGGGGCAGCGCGGGGATGTACACCATCGGAGCACTCGAACTGGCCGGTGCGGTCGCCCTGTTGATCCCGGTGCTGCAGTCGGTGGCGGCGATGGCGCTGGGCGCATTGATGGTGGGCGCGTTCATCGTGCAGATAGCCGTCTTCGACGGGCAGTACGCGGCGACACCGCTCATCCTGCTCGTGCCGCTCGCCCTCATCGCCTGGGCGCGGCGGGGGCACAACGCCGATCTGCTGCGGCTGCTGCGGCGAGCGGCGTGAGCGTGCCGCGTGCGACGGGGTGGTGCCGTGTTCCGCCGCCCCGCCTGCCCGTCGGGACGCTCCGCTCAGGGCCGCGGTTTGCCCGAGCCGCTGCCGAAGCCGCCGGGACCGAAGCCTCCAGGGCCGGGGCCGCCGCCGAGGTTGCCGCCGGGGCCTGCCAGTCCGCGGAGGCGTTCCAGTTCGCGGCGGTCCCGCTTCGTCGGGCGGCCCGCGCCGCGGTCGCGGATCCCGGCCGGGGCGACGGCCTCGCGGGGCGGGGGCGGCGGGGAGTTGTCGATGTAGCACTGGGCGGCCACGGGAGCGCCGACCCGCTTGCGGATCAGCCGCTTGACGACGACGACCCGCTCCCGGCCCTCGTGCCGCAGGCGCACCTCGTCACCGACGCGCACGGCGTGGGCGGGCTTCACGCGCTCGCCGTTGACGCGCACGTGCCCGCCCCGGCAGGCCGTGGCGCCCAGGGAACGGGTCTTGACGAGGCGTACGGACCAGATCCAGCTGTCGACGCGGACGGTCTCGCCGCGCTGCGGCCCGGCGGCCTCCGCGGCGGCGATGGCGGCGGCGATCTTCGGATCCAGCGTCTTCGCCAGCCCGGTGCCGCTCGCCTCCCCGGTGCCGCTCGCCTCCCCGGCGCTGCCCTCGGAGCCGCTCGCCTCGGCCGGCGAGGCGTTCGCGGGCGACGTGTCGGCGGGCGGCGGGGCACCGGCCGCCGTGTCGTCGCTCCCGCCCGTCCTGTCGTACTCCGCACCTCGTGAAGCCATGTCCCCGACCTTAGCCTTCCCCGTGCCCGGGACGGGCGGGCATTTCGGGCTCCGTCCAAATCCGCCAAACAACTTTTGCAAAAATAGTTTTGCCATGGGAGGGATGCGGCTTACTCTCCCCGCATGGACAGCGACGAGCACGGACGCGTACTGGATCCCGAGCGCGACACCGCCGCACTGAAGGCTCTCACCCACCCCCTGCGCATCCAGCTGCTCGGGCTGCTGCGGCAGGACGGGCCGGCCACGGCCAGCGAGCTCGCCGCGCGGACGGGGGAGTCGTCGGCGTCGACCAGTTACCACCTGCGAGTGCTGGCGAAGTACGCGTTCATCGCGGAGGCCGAGCACCGGGACGGGCGGGAGCGGCGCTGGCGGGCGCTGCACACCGTGACCTCCTGGAGCAACGAGACGATGGAGTCCTCGGCGGCGGGCCGGGCCTTCGTCAGCCTGGCGCGGCGGCGGCAGATCGAGCACCTGGAGTCGGCCCTCGTCCGGCACGAGACGGACATGGCCGCCGGGCGGCTCGGTCAGGAGTGGGTGGAGCCGTCCGGGATCAGCGACCTGATGCCGCGGCTGACGGCCGGGTCGCTCACGGAACTCTGGGAGACGATCGCCCGGAAGCTGGAGGAACTGACCGCCCGGGACGCGGAGGACCCGCGCGCCGCACAGGTCGTGCTCCTCACCGCCGGCCTGCCGCTCGCCCCGCGTGAACGGGATGACAGCACGCGTGAACGGGATGACAGCACGCGCGAACAGGACGCCGCCACGGCGGAGGACACGGCCCACGAGGGCACGTCGTGACCGACCGCGTGACCGACCCCATGACCGGCCTCGTGACCGAGTCGACCGTAATCCGGACCGCTCGCCGCCGTTACGTCACCGTCTGCGCGCTCCTCTGGCTGCCGCCGGGCCTGGGCCTGGCCTCGATGGTGCTGCTGTTCGGCGAGCGCGGCATGTCCCTGGCCGCCGTGGCGGGGCTCTTCGCGGCCCACTCCCTGACCGTGGCCGCGCTGGAACTGCCCACGGGCGGGCTCTCCGACGTCCTCGGGCGCCGGCCGGTCCTGGCCATGTCGGGTGCGCTCAACGTGGTCGCCTGCGTCCTGGTCGGACTCGGCACCACCGCCTGGGTGCTCACCGTCGGCATGGTGCTGATGGGCGTGGCCCGTGCCCTGGCCAGTGGTACCGCGGAGGCCTGGTACGTCGACACGGTCCAGGCATGCTCCGGCCCCGACGCCGAACTGCGCACGGGCCTGGCCCGGGGCGGCTCCGCGACCTCCGCGGCGCTCGCGGCCGGCCTCCTGCTCGGCGGGGCCCTGCCCTGGCTGCTCGGTCTGGGCCCCGACCTCGGCGCGAGGCTGAGCGAGGCGACATCCGGGTCGGTGCTGCCGCTGTCCGTCCCGATGCTGCTGGGAGCCGCGGTCCGGGTCGTCTTCGTCTGCTACGTCCTGGCCGCCCTGCGCGAGCCGGCGCGACCGCCCGCCACCCTGCGCTCCGTACTGCGCGGTGTCCCCGTCACGGTCCTGGGCGGGCTGCGGCTGGGCGGACGGGACGCGCTGGTCCGCCGGGTCCTGCTCACCGCCGCGGCCGTCGGCAGTGCCCTGGCCACCGTCGAACTGCTGATACCGGGCCGTACCGTCGCGCTGACCGGCGCGACCGGCTCCGGGGCGATGGTCTACGCCGTACTCGCCTGCGGCGGCTTCGTCTGCTTCGGCGTCGGCAGCCACCTCGCGCCTTTCGCCGCCCGGGTCGCGGGCGGTGGCGAGCGGGCCGTGCTGGTCTGCCTCGCGGCCGGGGCGGGCGGGCTGCTGCTGCTCGGCGTCACCGCCTCCGCCACGCATCCCGTGACCACGGCCCTCGCGGTCGCCGGCTTCGGCCTGGTCTACCTCGGTCTCGGTGCGGCGTCCCCGAACGAGAACGACCTGCTGCACCGACGCGTCCCCAGCGCGGGCCGCGCCACCGCCCTGTCCGTCCAGTCCCTCGCCCAGCAGCTGGTCGGCGCGCTCGTCGGCCTGCTCGTCGGGGCGCTCCGGCCGGGCCCGCTGCCCTGGCTGCTGACGAGCGTCGGGCTGCTCGCCGGAGCCGTGCTCTGGCGCCGGGGCCGCGAGGAACGGACGACGTCGTCCGCACCGACGACCACGTCCGCACCTGCGCCTACGGTGGAGTGATGAACGCCAGCGGTCTCCCCCTCCTCGACCGGCGCATCGCGGACTGCCGGGCCTGCCCCCGACTGGTCGCCTGGCGTGAGGAGGTGGCCCGTGCCAAGCGGGCCGCCTTCGCGGACTGGACGTACTGGGGCCGGCCGGTGCCCGGCTTCGGACCGGCGGACGCCCGGCTGCTGATCGTGGGGCTGGCGCCCGCGGCCCACGGCGGGAACCGCACGGGCCGGATGTTCACCGGCGACCGCTCGGGGGACGTGCTGTACGAGGCGCTGTACGACGTGGGCCTCGCCTCCCAGCCGACCGCCGTGCACGCCCACGACGGTCTGGAGCTGTACGGCGTGCGCGTCACCTCGCCCGTGCACTGCGCCCCGCCCGCCAACAAGCCCACCTCCGAGGAGCGGGACACCTGCCGCCCCTGGCTCGTGCAGGAACTGCGGCTGCTGCGCCCGACGCTGCGCGCCGTGGTGGTGCTCGGCGGCTTCGGCTGGCAGGCCGCGCTGCCCGCGTTCGCCGAGGCGGGCTGGCCCGTGCCCCGGCCCCGGCCCGCCTTCGCCCACGGGGCCCGCTACCTCCTGGGCGACCTGGAGCTCTTCGGCTGCTTCCACGTCAGCCAACGGAACACCTTCACCGGCCGGCTCACCCCCGCGATGCTGCGCGACGTGCTGCGGACGGCTGGGCGAGCGGCGGGCCTGCCCACCGGCACTGCCTAGGGGGCCTCCTCGCCGAACAGGTGGCGGACCGTGGAGCGGTAGTTGGTCCGCACGTGCGTGAGCGCGTGCGCGCGGGCCCGGTCCGGGTCGCCCGAGGCGATCGCCTCGTACAGTTCGCGGTGCTCCACCAGGAGCTGGGGCCACTCCTCGTTGCGCCGGGTCATCCAGCGCAGCCGGCCGGCGACCGGTTCCAGGGCCTCGGTCAGCAGGCTGTTGCCGGCCGTCGCCACGATGCGGTCGTGCAGGCGGCTGTTGACGTCCGTGATGGTCTCGGCGTCCCCGGCCTCGGTGGCGGCCGCCGCGCGGTCGAGGAGTTCCCGGACCTCGGCCAGGTCCTGCGGGGTCGCGCGGGTGGCGGCGAGTCCGGCGGCGTAGACCTCCAGGGCTTCTCGCAGTTCGAACAGTTCCTTGACGTCGGTCGGGGTGAGACGGCGTACCACCGTGCGGCGGGGTGTCTCGAAGTGGACGAAACCCTCGGCCACGAGGGCCCGGATCGCCTCCCGTACGGGCACGCGCGAGACACCGAAACGCTCCGCCAGCTCCCGTTCGACCAGGCGGTCGCCGGGACGGAGGCTGCCCGCGATGATCTCCTGGCGCAGATCGGCCGTGACGCGCTCGCGCATCGCTCCGAGGGGTTCGATCTTCGTCATGCAGCCCATCTTCGTCGACGCGAGGTGTCTTTTACGCAGCGTTAACAAGAGCGACATCGGTCAGAACGGTTGACGAGGAGACCATGGCGCAGTTTGGTATACCAAACACATCGCAGGGCGCCCCCCCCAACCCTGCGGAGCAGTCCTCCGTCGTCCCCTTGCTCATGGAGGCCCCCGTGTCCCTGGCCGACCGTGCCGCAGCCACCGGCACCCCAGCGTTCGTCCCCGATCCCCGGCTCACCAACGAAGACCTCGCCCCCGCGAAGAAGCGCAACTGGAAGGTCTTCGACCTCTTCGCCATGTGGATGTCCGACGTCCACAACCTCGGCAACTACACCTTCGCCGCCGGACTGCTCTTCCTGGGTATGAACGTCTGGCAGATCTTCACGTCCCTGCTCGTCGGCTTCGTGATCATCTACATCGGAATGAACTGGATGGGGAAGATCGGCCAGCGCCACGGCGTGCCCTTCCCGGTGGTCAGCCGGATCGCCTTCGGCATCTGGGGCGCCAACATCCCGGCGCTGATCAGGGCCGTGATCGCCATCATGTGGTACGGCATCCAGACCTACCTCGCCTCCGTCGCCGTCAACGTGATGCTGCTCGCCGCCTGGCCGGGCCTGGAGTCGTGGACGCACAACTCCTTCCTCGGGCTGGACGCGCTCGGCTGGATCTCCTTCATCGCCCTGTGGCTGGTCCAGGCGGCGATCATCAGCCGGGGCATGGAATCGGTCCGCAAGTTCCAGGACTTCTGCGGCCCGGCGATCTGGCTCGTGATGATCGCGCTGGCCGTGTGGATCCTCGCCAAGGCCGGCTGGACGATCTCGCTGACCTCGACCCCGCACCCGGTCTCCGTCGGTGAGCAGTGGCGCCAGTGGTTCGGCGCGATCGGCCTGGTCCTCGCCACCTACGGCACCCTGATGCTGAACTTCTGCGACTTCTCCCGCTTCTCGCCCGACTACCGGACGGTCAAGCGCGGCAACTTCTGGGGCCTGCCCATCAACTCCACGGCCTTCGTGATCGTGTCGGTCATCGTCACCGCGGGCGCCTTCGAGGTCTTCGGCAAGGAGATCACCGACCCGGCCTACCTGGTCGCCGAGATCGGCAACACCTGGGTGCTCGTGCTGGGCGCGCTGACCTTCGCCATCGCCACCATGGGCGTCAACATCGTCGCCAACTTCGTCTCGCCGGCGTACGACCTCGCCAACGTCTGGCCGCAGAAGATCACGTTCAAGGTCGGCGGCATGATCAGCACCGTCGCGGCGCTGCTCGTCACCCCCTGGAACCTCTTCTCCAACCCGACCGTCGTGAACTACTTCCTCGGCGGCCTCGGCGCCTTCCTCGGCCCGCTGTTCGGCGTGATCATGGTCGACTACTACTGGGTCAAGCGTGGCCGCGTGAACGTCGACGAACTGTTCGACGCCACGCCCGGCTCCCGCTACCACTACCGCAAGGGCTTCAACCCCAAGGCGCTGTGGGCGTTCCTGCCTGCGGCCGGCGTCGCGGCGGTGCTCGCCCTGGTGAAGACCTTCAGCGACGTCGCCCCGTACTCCTGGTTCATCGGCACGGCGCTCGCCGCCGGGCTGTACGCGGCGCTGTGCCGCCCCGAGCGCGCCACCGCGGAGGTCTGAGAGACGTGCGGATCGTCGTCACCAACTGCAACACCACGCAGGAGATGACCGAGGAGATCGTACGAGGTGCCCGGGCCGCCGCAGGCCCGGGCACCACCGTGACCGGACTGACCCCCGCCTGGGGGCCCGAGTCCGCCGAGGGCTGGCTCGACAGCTACCTGTCCGCCGCGGCCGTCCTCGACACGCTGCGGACCTACGACGGACCGCCGTACGACGCCGTGGTCATGGCCGGTTTCGGGGAGCACGGGCGCGAAGGCGTACGGGAACTGGTCGACGTCCCGGTCGTCGACATCACGGAGGCCGCGGCCCACCTCGCCTGCCTGCTGGGCCGCCGCTACGGCGTCGTCACCACGCTGGAGCGGTCCCGCGGGCAGATCGAGGACAGCCTGGAGACGGCGGGCGTGGCGCGCAACTGCGCCGCGGTCGTCGGCACGGGCCTGAACGTCCTCGACCTCGGGGACGACGAGCGCACCGAGACGGCCTTCCTGGCCGCCGCCGAACGGGCGTGCGCGGCCGGCGCCGAGGTGCTCGTGCTGGGCTGCGCCGGCATGACCGGCCTGCAACGGGTGGTCGGCGAGAAACTGGGCCTGCCCGTCGTCGACGGGGTCGCCGCGGCGGTCAGACTGGCGGAGTCGCTGGTGGCGCTGGGGCTGACGACCAGCCGGGTGGGGAGCTACGCCGAGCCGCTGCCGAAACGCAGGGTGTGGGGGAGGCCGGACGGCAGTGGCTCATGACGGTCCGTCGAGCGTTACGTCGTCGCGATGGGCCCCGTAGAGGTCCACCTGGCGGGCCATGACCTCGCGCATCGAGGTGCCGCGCGGGATGCCGTACACGGTCCCGGGGAAGTCCAGCGCCTCCTGGATCTGCCACAGCTCGTCGTGCTCGCCGGGGGCGAAGAGGCGGGCCCGGGGCGCTCCCGCGGCGATCCAGCCGATGGGCAGGACGGTGCCGGGCGGCAGCACGGAGTTGACGTGCAGCACACTGTGGATCCGCAGCTCCGCGCCGGCGCCCGCGACGGCCCCCGGGAAGACGCAGGCGCCGGTCGCCACGAAGACCTCGTCCTCCAGGGTTCCCCCGTTGACATGGGCGTGCGGCCCGACGAGCACGGCGTCACCGATCACGGCCGGATGCCGGGCCCGCCCCCGCACCAGGGCGTTCTCCATGACGACGACGTCCGAGCCGACCCGCACCTCCCCGTCCTCGGCGGTGAGCACGGCCCCGTGCAGCACGCGACTGCGCTCACCGAGGACGACGGCCCCGCACAGCACGGCCGTGGGAGCGACGTACGCGGACTCGGGGACGACGGGGCGCCGCCCGCGGTGCTCGATCAACATGGGCGGACTCCTGCGGCGGGGCGGCTGGTCGGGAACGACGGGCCGGGCGCTAGTCGGGAACGACGGCTGTCGCCGTAATCTCCACCAGTTGCCCCGTGTACCCGAGGCACGCCACGCCGATCAGCGTCGAGGAGTGCGGTCCGGTGCTGAGTCCGGACGACTCGACGACAGCCCAGACGGCGGAGAGCACGGCCGGCTCGTCGGCCACGACGTACACGTCGGTCGACACGACGTGCGCCAGGTCGCTGCCGACGGCGTCGAGCTGCTCCCGCAGATTGGCGATCACCTGCTCGGCCTGCCGTACGGGATCCCCCGGGCCGACGAGTTCGCCGCGGGCGTCAAGCGGCACGGACCCGGCGAGGAAGGCCAGCCTGGTGCCCGCCTCGACGACGGAGGCGTGGGAGTAGGTGGGGGGCGGGAAGAGGCTCGGGACGGTGACGCGCTGGATCACGGGATCTCCGATCGGGGCGGCGACAGGGCAACCCACCGATCATGCGGAGCGCCGGCCCCGAACGCACCCGTATTTCGTTTCGCGCCGACCGGGCGATCCCCCTACGCTTTCCGGACCCCGACCGCCGAGGAGCCCGCCGTGCCCACCCTGCCGGACCAGACCTTCCTCGACACCACCGCCGACCGCCTCGCCGCCCTCCCCACCGTCCGGGCCGTCACCCTGGGCGGCTCCCGGGCCCAGGGCACCGAACGACCCGACAGCGACTGGGACCTGGCGATCTACTACCGGGGCGCCTTCGACCCCGACGACCTCCGGGCGGTCGGCTGGGAGGGCGAGGTCTCCGAGCTCGGCGCGTGGGGCGGCGGCGTCTTCAACGGAGGTGCCTGGCTGACGATCGACGGCCGGCGCGTGGACGTCCACTACCGGGACCTCGACGTCGTGGACCACGAGTGGGCGGAGGCCGAGGAGGGCCGTTTCCGCGTCGAGCCCCTGATGTTCCACCTGGCGGGCATCCCGACGTACCTCCTCGTCGCCGAACTCGCCGTCAACAAGGTGCTGCGGGGCGCCCTGCGACGCCCCACGACCTACCCGCCGAAACTGCGCGAGACGGCCCCGTCCCACTGGCACGGCATGGCCGCGGCCACCCTCGCGTACGCGAAGGCGGGCCACGCCCCCAAGGGCGCGGTCACCCAGGTCGCGGGCGCGATCGCCCTCGCGGCGACCCAGACCGCGCACGCGGTGCTGGCGGCGCGCGGCGAGTGGGTCACCAACGAGAAGGGACTCGTGGCCCGGGCCGGTCTGGGCGAGGTGGACGCCCTCGTCGCGAGCCTGACGGCGACACCTGACGCCCTCGTCCGGGCGGTCGCCGACGCGGAGGCGCTGTTCCGCGCCGCAGGAGCCGGCGCAGCTCCCTGAGGGCGGCCCCTCAGTGCCGGGCGAACTGGACGCGGGTCGCCTGCACGGCGTCCGGGCGCACGGTGACGCCCTCGACGGTGAGTTGTTCGCCGTAGATGTCGGTGAGCCTGAGGGAGCCGCCGCAGCCGGTGCCGTCGGGGGAGAGGAAGTAGTTGTACTCGGTGCGGGTCAGGCGGTGCCAGCCGCTGCCGGTGGCGACCTCCAGCCGGGCCAGCGGATTGCGGTGGCCGAGGGCCTGGACGGCGCACCAGTGGCGGCTGGAGCCGGTCTTGTAGCGGATCGAGACCGTCTCGGACGTGCTCGGGCTCAGCAGGCTCCAGGTGATCGGTATCCGGCCCGCGGACAGACCGGCGAGCTTCGCGAAGGCCTCCTTACTGAGGTCGAGCTGCCCGGGGGCGCAGGGCAGCGGGCACTCGTTGGTGATCCGGACCGTGACGGAGGCGCCGTTCGCCGCGCGAACGAGGACGTACGCCCCGCACGCCTTGGACGTCTCGTAGTCGGTGTGGTTCATCGCCGCGACCATGAGGTCGGGGCTCGGGCCGTACAGACACGCGCCGTTACCGTCCGCGGCGTCGTAGTGGGTGGCGACGCCCTGGTAGGTGGTCCCGGGCTTGATCCGGCCGGCGAGCGGCGCGCTGCCGGACACCGGCCGGGGCGTGGGCTGGGCAGCGCGTGTGGGTGACGAGCGCTCCGACGGGGCGGCCATGGCGGGCTTCGGGGACGGAGAGGCCGTTGACGGCTTGGGCTTGGCCTTGGGCGTGGACTTGGACTTCGGCTCGGGCGTCGGCGCCGTCGGGGAGGCGCTTCCCTGCGCGCCGGCGACGGGCGTGACCGTGGCCGACGCGGAATCGGCATCCCGGTCCGGGCGGAGAGCCACCACCAGCGATACGACGAGCACGGCAGCCGCCACGACGACAGCGGAGACGAGGGCGGTGTGTCGCCGCGTGCGGGGCGGGCGGCGGTGGGAACGGGATGCCACGGACAGGTCCTTACGTCGTTCGGGAGAACACGACTTCCGACTCATCAGTGGCCGCCGGGGCCGCAAAGGTTGCCGACGGCTTCTGGAACGGGGCGCGATCCCTGCTTGACGTCAGCCCCGGGCGGCGTACGACAAGAAGTCGGCCCAAGCCGCCGGGGACAGGGCGAGTCGCGGACTCTGCTGGTCCTTGGAGTCCCGGACGTGGATCGTGGCGGGAGTGAGAGCTACTTCGACACAGTCGTCGCCCTGCGAGCCGCTGTAGCTGCTCTTGAACCAGGCCAGTTCGGACGTCCTGCTGCTCATAGCGCTCCTCGCGTTCGCTCCAGCAGACTCCTGGAGTCCTCGGGGATGAGAGCCTGCGAGCGCAGTTTCGCATACCGGTGGTGGAGCAGGCTGATCTCTTTCCGGTCCGAGATGAGACGGCCGTTTTGCTGCCCTTCCGAGTACGCGAACCACTGATTGTCCGGAGTTTCCAGAAGCCGGACTGGCCCATCCAACCCGGCATGCAGGGCTGCCGCAGCGGCATGACCTGCACCTCCACGTTCCAGTGCCGGTCGATGACGTCGATCAAACGGTCCAACTGCCCCCGCATGACGTCCGTCCCTCCCGTACCCCGCGCCAGCACCGCCTCCTCGACGATGAAACTGAACGCGCACGCCGGCTTCCGCCTCGTCGACAGCAACTCCTGCCGCGCCAGGCGCGCAGCGGTCCGCTCGTTCAGCTCCTCCTCGTCGGGAATCGGCGGCACGCTCAGGGACACCGCCCGCATGTACGCCTCGGTCTGCAACAACCCCGGCACGACCCGGCACTCGTACGTGTACAGGCTGATCGCCGTCGCCTCGAGCCTCGCCCACTGCCGGAACCACGCCGCCAGCCCCGGTTGCCGCGCCAGGCACCCCGCCGCCCTCCGCAACGCGCCGAGGTTGCCCAGCGCCTCCTCCGCCCGTTCCACGAACGCCGGATCCGGCATCCGCCGCCCCTGCTCCACCGACGCCACGGTGTGTTTGGAGTAGCGGACCAGATCGCCCAACTCCGCCCGGCTCAGCCCCGCGTGTTCCCGCAGGGCCTGGACCACCGCCCCGAACGTCCGCAGACTGTCGGATGACTCCGGCTCGCCCCCGGTCCCCGTCCCCGTCCCCGTCCCCGTCATGCTGTCCGCCACCATCGGCAACCTCCCGAGCACCCGCCCCGTCGCCCACATCGAGCCCGTCCATGGTTACGGACCGTCACATGTACTGTCCAGTCGGTGACCGCGTACGCTGCCGCGGCGTACGCGGTGGATCGCTGGCGAAGTGGCGCTCAGGGCCGCTGGATCGGGGCATTACCGCAGTTCCAGCCTCACGACGCCCTAAGGCGTCGTCTCACGTGGTGGCTGTGTATCCGGGCTTGTTCAGCTACTCCGCCACGCTCGCGATGAACATGTGGATCTCGGCGGTGAGGTTGCGCATGTCCTCCCCTGCCGCGTGCACCGTGGTGGTCTCGAACTGCCATTCCTCGGAGGGTGCCCTGTCGCGGATTCCCCAGCTCAGTCGGACGTGGCCGCCAGGGTGGTGTTCCGCTGAGAGGGTCAGGTCGTAGCAGAGGGAGTGCCAGGTGCGCGCTCCTTCCCAGCCCCGGAAGTCTTCGGCAAGTGAGGTGAGGAAGGTGTCGAGACCGTCGCCGCCCCAGGTCTCCACCGAGGTCTCGACACTTCCCCAGGGTCCGCGGGCCCTGACGAGGAAGTCGAGTGTTGGCTCGTCCTCGTACCGCCGGGACGGCTCCGAGAGCAGTAGGCGTGCGGGCCCGGAGTCCCCCACCTGGACCACAGGGCGGCCGAAATCGTCGTAGTCGATCATGTGGTCAGGTTAGAAGGCCGGGCTGGGCAGCCGTCGCGATCTCGGACGGGCCGACATCGGGCGGGCCGCTTCGAGGCATGATCGCCAGCTATGGCGGTGGAACGACGCCGCAGACCCGTCAACCTCCGTGCAGACAAAGGGTGTGGGGAAACGCGGCACGATTCCCCTTATGACAGCCGTGCAGCGCATTGACATCGACGACCCCGAAGTCGACATGGACGGCTCGGAGCGCTTGTACTACAGCGGCCGGCCGTTCACCGGCGAGGTGACCGAACACCTCGGCGAGAGCCTGGTCAGCCTCGACAGCTACGTCGACGGGTACAAGAACGGGCCGTCCCGCGAGTGGTACCAGGACGGCACTCTTCGCTCGGAGGGAACACTGCGGGCAGGGCTGGCCGTAGGTGAATTCAGGGAATGGCATTCCAATGGCGTGCTCGCTGCGAGACAAGTGTTCGCCGAGAACGGGATGACGCTCCTGGAGGAGCACACGTGGGACGAGCACGGCCGCCCGACTCGGACCTGGCGGAAGGGCGCGTGAACGTCCACCGACGGAACAGGTCGATGAAGCCCTCGACCGAGTCCGAGCGGACGCTCAGCGGTTGCCTCCTTTCCGTATCCGGTCATGCCATGGCGCTGGTCAGGTGCTCGTTGAGCTGTGCGAGGCGATGCAGGGCTGCGAGGTCGGTGCCGTCGCCGAGGGTGTAGTGCAGGGCGGGGCGGGCCTTAGGGCCGAGAAGGGCCGGGCGCGTTCCCGGCATGGACTGGGCGTGAGTGCGGCCGATGGTGGTCACGGCGTCGGGGCCCAAGGTGAAGGAGAGCGGGATCGGGGGCGGCTCGTGGTGGGGCGGGGTGGTCAGGTCGGCCCGGGCGGGGCGCAGGTGGGTGAGCATGGAGGTCAGGTGGTGCCGCGTGGCGAGCGTCTCGGCCAGTTCGGGCAGGGAGTCGACGGGTGGGTGCCGGCCGGCTGCGTAGCCGAGGGCGAGGGTGATGTGCTCCTCGACTCCGGCTCGGGTGTGGGTGACACGGAAGGTCGCGATCGCCGGGCGGTCAGGGGCGCCGACGGCGATCAGCCAGGTGGGGGCCGACCTCTGGGCACGGGAGCGGGCCAACTCGGTCAACTGCCTTGGTGACCACGGCAGGTTGACGGGCTCGGCGGTTGACCAGCCGGCCGGCGGGTTGCCGGTGAGGCTCTGCCAGCAGGCTTCCAGTGCTCCGCCGAGGAGAAGCTGTTCGGTGGCCGGGTGGGTGGTACGGACGGTCAGAATCAGTTGCTGCTCGCCGTCGGTGCGGGCGGCCGGAGTCGACGTGAAGGTGTCCGCGAGCTGGAAACCACCGCCTTCGGCCGGGGCGGGGGCGAAGCGGCCCTCATGCCAGTGCAGTACGGCGCCGGAGAGCCCGTCGTAGTAGCCGCCCTTGGGGCCCCGGACGACCCAGCGGGCGGGCAGGCCGGTGAGCAGAGCGCGCGTGGGCAGGGTCAGGCGAGAACTGGGAGGCGTGACGACCTGCAGTTCGCGGTCCGATGTGACGGCGCGGTGCAGGAGGTCGCTGAACCAGGTGGTCGCGGCGACGACTGGGCGGTCCTGGAACACCACGGCCGCCCTGTCGGTGAGCACATCGACGTCGAGTGGGTCGTCGCCTGCTGCGGAGGAGGCCTGCCCTTCCGCGGCGTCCGCGAAAGGGACGGGCACGACGCCCGTACGGGCGGCACCGGGCGGCCATGTACTGCCACCCAGCACGGCGGTCAGGCGTCCTGCCACCGACCCGGCCAGCCGCTGTGCCTCTTCCACGGCAGCTGTGGCCCGCACCTCGGTCCACCACATCGGCGTCTCCTCCGGCACGCTCCCGCCGAACAAACGACCGATCTCGCCCGGGACTTGAAGGAAGAGCGGCACCTCCACGGTCACCAGGGGCCGCCCGTCCGGCGCGTGGAGCCGGACCGCGGCGCCCTCGGAAGCACTGTCCACCCGCAGATCGGGGCCGCCCGCATACAACGCCGCGAGCAGGGTGCGGGTGTCGGGCATCTTCGGTGTGAGGGCGATGACGTCTTGTGTCACGGGATTCCTGGGCTAGATCGGCGTGGGTGTGAAGGTGAGGGCATCCTGTGCCCTCATCACTCTCTCCCCGAGAGGTCCTGCAGAGCCTCCAGTGAGGGGAACTTCCGCAGCGAGCCCGGCACAACGGCCCCCGACTGTGCGTTTCCCGGCGATGACGAGAGCGTGTGCAGTGCCCCGGAGGGAGACAAGCCGCGCTGCTTTGCCTCGCTCAGCCGTGTCAGCCACTCCTTTCCGGCGTCGAGGGCGAGATCCCCTGCTGGGGTACGCGGCTCATATCCTGCTGCGTCATCATTGTCGGATGCCCAGATGTACCCGACAATTTTGTCATTCACCGCCACTTCCGCGAACGTGACCGGCGATTCGGTCTGCGCCTCGAAATGCACCGACTCTGATGGCAGTTGCTGCAATAGCCATCTCGTTCTGCGCGGCACTTCGAGCATGTACCAAAAGTCGAGCAGGTCCGGGTCGTCGTCCGGGAAGTCTTCGAAGCCGTCTGCGGTCGGAATGCCGTATGTGCGAGGGTCTGAGGGAACGGTCTGAGATTGCGTCAGTCTGCTGATCTCGGCGAGCGCCGCCGTCAAACGGGGAGCGTTCTCGCGCTGCACCTCGACCTGCTTGTGTCCGCGTAGGTCATGGGACAGCCAAGCATCGGAGAAGGTGTGAAGCGTCACCGTTCCCGCACCGCCTGACCACGACTCGACGGAAATCACGAACATTTTCTGGACATGGTGGGTCTCGCCCCCGCGGAGGCAGATTCCCGGCGTGGCCAGATCGATCGTCACGACCTCGACCCGTGCAGGATCCACCGAGCGCAGTTCGCGTGAGAGCTCGCTGTCCGAGGCGGCGCGATTCGCCTCAACGTGCACCCTCTTGCGGTCAACCAGGAGCGAGCCCTGGCTTACGCCCTGTGCGGTGATGTCGGCTCGGGCGTCGCCTTCGGCCAGACCCAGACCCCGCAGGGCAGCCCACAAGTCGAGCACCAGCTGAACGCACCGTGTGACCGGATTGTCGTCCGGACGCCGCGTCACGGTCTCCCAGGACCAGCTGCCAACCGGCATCGTCGTAATCACAGAACACCTCGCGGATCAACCTTGGCGCCCGGCGGAATCACAAGCGTTCCGTCCTCGAGCCTGATCACGAACAGGATGCCACGACCCTTCTTGCTCTTCACCGGATGCTCGCCATGATGTACCTGGAGTAGCTCCTCCGGCACCCCTTTCGCCTGCCATTCCGCGACGGTGCCCTGCCCGTCGACGAGCATGATCTTATGGTCGGCTTCCGATTTGGAGAGCTGGCCGAGATGGTGCGACTTCGCAATCTCGTTGATAGGTTCCTTCGGATTATCCAGACGCTTGAGTTGATACCCGTAACTTTGCCCTGAATCATCAGTAACCCGCACGTCGAGATCCGCCTTGAGTGCCGCGTCCTTTACTTCGAATTCGATGTTCCGCAAGCCGCTTCTGTAGAGCTGATCGCCGAGCCGGATCTGATCAATGGCCCGTGGAACTTGGTGCGGGTTGGATGATCCCACCATGGAGACCGTATCCAGGAACCCTTGCGACTGGGAAAGGTGGCCGGAGCTGATGATCTCGGCAATTTCGCGGCCGGATGGGTCCTCGCCCAATCTGCTGACAATCCTCTCCAGCACTTTGGGCTTCATGGTGTTTCTGGGAATGCCGCGGATTCCTTCGCGCAGTCGATGCTCGGCCTCACCCCCCAGCTCCAGTGGACCCGGAGTGGTTTCGGTTGCCTGACCACCGTGGTTGTCCTCCGGATGCCGTACGCCGCCACTCCCATGGCCATCAGGTGGGATGTCCCCAGGCTCCGAGTGATCCGGGACAGAGGTCCAGTTGTCGGCTCCGCTCCGAGAATGGGTCTCCGTCCTGCCCGTGTGATTTCCTTGCTCGCCGCTCTCGGTGGCGTGGCTCGTATGAGTCGAGGCGGCATCGCGGGGACCTGACCCACCGGGTACGTCATGGCTGGCTCCGGGCGGCAGGCTGTCGCCGGTGTGGGCAGTGGCCTCAGGAGCGCGTGCACCTACGCCGATCAGTTCATGCTGTCGGGGGAGGTCTCCAGACGAAGTCCGCTCGGTAGCTGGGGGTTCGTGACGGGCACGGGTGTTGTCGACAACACCACCCTTGCCGGGAATGAACTCCCCGTCCGCAATGCGGAGTTCAGAGCCGTCGGCAAGCCGTAGCACGCTGTGGGTGCTGTCTGCGGCGGCGGCCGCCTCGGTGGCGGCGCGGACCCCGGCGGTCAGGTCCGCGACACGGGGCAGGGCGCGGGCCGCGGCTCCGGCTGTCCTGGCGGCGGCGCCGATGGGATCGAGGACCTCGCCCACCTTGGCCAGGGTGCCGGCCACGCGGGCTCCGGCCCCCGCCTTGCCGGCGGCGGACGCGCCCTTGGCCGCGGCGCCCAGCGGGCCGGCCCCGAGGGTGAGGCCGTTGAACAGCACGGTGCCGAACGCCTTGCCCGGGTTGGTCTGCCAGTCGTCCCAGCCGACCAGCCCCTTGGCGAACTCCTTCGCGAACGGCCGGCTCTCCTGCGCGAACGGCAGGTTCCACGGCCCGGAGCCCTCGCGGTCGCCGTGCGGGTCGAGCAGATACGACTCCATCCCGACGATCGCCCGGACCAGCCCCTCACGGGTGGCGTCGCCCTCCTCCCCAGGGCTGAACAGGTCGATGAAGCCCTCGACCGAGCCCGCGGCGTTGTCCCACAGGGAGACTCCGACCTCCCGCAGGTGGTAGTCGATGCCGAACGGCAGCGCCTCGTGGTGGGCAGGGGTGCCCCAGGGCAGTTCGTCCGCCTGGCCGAGCTGTTCGGCACTGAAACCGTACGGGTTGTCCTGCTTGGGGCTGCCGTCGTTGATGTGCCACTGGGTGCCGCCGACGAGTGCGGTGATCTTGTCGGCGCAGTCGACCTCGGCCTGCTGGAAGGCCGCGACCGCCGCGTTCACGCCGTCCCAGATGGCCTGGTGCTCATCCACCTTGTCCTGGTCCTGCTGCCAGCTGCGCAGCAGGCCGTCATCGCCCTTGACGGACTCGACGAACACCATGGCCTGGCCGCGCAGGGTCTCCAGCCGTTTGACGATCTCGGCGACTTCGATGACGTGCGCGGTGAGCGCCGCGGCCACCGTCTCCAGGTCGTCCGCGAACGAGGACGACCTCGACTCGACCGGCTGCGTGGTGGCGAGAAGCTGCTCGGCCTCGGGTGCCGTGTAGGAGGGGGCCAGGCGCTGGAAGCGGGTATGGACCTCGCCGCCGTTGTCCCGGATCGCCTTCGCCGCCCGACGCAATGAGGAGATGTGCTGCTGCAGTGCGACCAGGTCGCCGGTGAACGTCGGTATGTTGTCCGGGCTGATCAACCCTTGTCACCCGCCTGCTTGCGGGCGGCCTCCAGGAAGGCGGTCACGTCCGGTGCCAGGGCGGCCTGACGCTGTGCGTTCCACGCCTGTTCCAGGTCGCCGGCCACGTAGGCGTTGGTCGCCTCGATCGCGCCGTTCGCGGAGTTGCTCGCGCGCAGTGGCAGGAACGCCACATCCCGTTCGGTGCCGGCGACGAACTCCGCCAGTGCCACCGCGACGAGACCGGCGGCCCGGCCGCCACCGGCTGCCGCGCCCCCGTCACCGAACGACAGCGTGCCCACCGACTCCATCGCCCCCTGCACGGATCGTCCGTACAGCGTGATGCCCTCGTTCATGGCGTCGGCCGCCTCCCGCACCGTGGAGACCACCGACCCCACACCGGAAGGCGAGATGTCCCATCCTGTCACACCAACCCCCGTGAATCCCCGGCGAACACATTCCCTCAGTCGTCCCTCAGCATCACAAAAGCCACTGACAACGAGATCTTCATCTGTATCAGCCGCCTGTGCGGAACAGTGCGGATCTGGCCACACGCCCGCCACCCCAGTGCTCGGAGTTGCGTTCATAAAGAACGCCGACTTTCGCGGCCTCCGTCACGTTCCGGAAACCTTTCCTCCAGGAACCCCGCCTACCGTGGGCCCCAACACCGCCCGGCCACCGTCGCCCGAAGGCCCACCCCTGCCTCCGACGAGACGACTGGAGCTCCGTGCCCCGCCTCCCCGCCGCTCTGCATCTTCCGCCCTGGCTCGCGCACGCCCTGCGCTCCCAGCGAGGGCCGGTGCCCTGGAGCGCGGTGACGCGGGGAGCCCTGTCCGCCGGGCCGTTGCTGCTCGTGGCCGTGGGGACCGGGCACACCTCGCTCGGCGTCGTCGCCGCCATCGCCGCCATGCTCGCCGGGATCAACGACCGGCCGGGGAGCCGTCGGGCCTCCGTCAAGCGGATCGGGATGCCCGCGCTGGGCGGTGCCCTGGGAATGGTGATCGGGACGTACGCCGGGCAGGGGACGGGCGCGGTCGTGCTCACCGTGATCCTCACGGTCGTCGGGCTCGTCGCCGGGGCGGTCAGCGCGATCGGGCCCGTCGCGTCCGCCGTCGGGACGCAGGTGCTCGTCGGTTCCGCGGTCGGGGCCGGGATGCCCCTGCCGGAGCCGGGATGGGGCCGTGCGCTCGCCTTCCTCGCGGGGGCCGGGTGGCTGATCGTGCTGCGGCTCGTCCTGCCCACGCCCGGCTCCCTCACCGGCGACTTCCGGTTCGACGGGGAGCGGCAGGCCGTGGCCGGCGTGTACGACGCCGTCGCCGAGCTCCTCGACGCCGTCGGCGGGCCCGAGGCCATCCGCCGCCGGGCCGCGCTCACCGCCGCCCTCGACCACGCGCAGGACGCCCTCGCCGGGCCCCGGCTGCGGCGGTACGCCTCCTCCTCCGCCGAGCGGCGGCTGCACGCCCAGTACGCCGCCGCGCTGCCCCTCGCCGAGGCCGCCACGGCCCTCGCCTGGGCCGGAGAGGCCGTCTCCGAGCGGGCCTCCGAAGGACCCCGGCGGCTCGCCGCCGCCGTCCGCGGCAACGCGCACACCGGTCCACTGCCCGCCCCCTCCCGCTCGGCACCCGCTCTGCGCGCCCTCGACGACGCCCTGCTGCACGCCGCCGAGGTGTTCGACCAGGGCGGGGGAGGCGACCTGCACACCCGGCCCCGTACCGCCCGGGATCGACTGCGCGCCGTTTTCGGCAGCGCCGGACGCGAGTACGGGCTGCGCGTCGCCCTCTGCTTCGGGGCCAGCGCGGCGGTCGCCCAGGCCCTGCACCGGACCCAGTGGTACGGGCAGCACGAGCACTGGTACTGGCTGCCCGCCACCGCCGTCTTCCTCGTCAAGCCCGACCTGGGCCCCCTGGCCTCCCGCGTGCTCAACCGGGCCGCCGGCACCGTACTCGGCGCTCTCCTCTTCGCCGGGTTCGCCGCCGTCCTGCCCCGGCCGGAAGGGCTCATCGCGCTCGTCGCCCTCAGCGGTGCGCTCATCCCCGTCGCCACCCGGCACTTCGCCGCCCAGACCGCCGTCGTCACCGTCCTCGTCCTCGCCCTCGTCATGGTCGGCGGGGAGCCGCAGGCGTCCGCGGGCCGGATCGGCGAGACGCTGCTGGCCTGCGCGATCGTCCTGATCGTCGGGCACCTGCCGATGCCGGGACAGCGGGGCGGCGGCGTGCGCGCCCGGCTGGCGGCGGCGAACGAGGCCGCGCACGCCTACCTCACCCACGTCCTCGACGAGGCCGACGCCCCGCGCATCGGAACCTCCGGAGCCCCCGGGACCCCCGGCGCCCCGCGCATCGGAACCTCCGGCACCCCCGAAGCCCGGAGGGTCGAGACCTCCGGCGCCCCCGATGCCCCGCGCGTCGGAACTTCGGGCATCCCCGACACCCCACGCATAGGAACCCCCGGTACCCCCTCCGACCACCGCGCCACCCGCTGGACCCTGCGCCGCGAGGCCTACCGCACCCTCGCCGAGGCCCGCACGGCCATCTCCCTCGCCGCGCACGAACTGCCCGCCCTCGCCCGGCACACCGAGGGCGCGGACGAGGTGGCCGACATCCTCGAACGCCTCGTCGACACCACCACGGCCTGCGCCGTGCACCTCGACGACACGGGACAGATCGGCCCACGCCACCGGGAACGCCTCGCCGCCGTCCTCGCCGAACTCGCCGGGCCGGTGGAGCGGGTGGGCCTACGGCTGCCCCGGACGCCCCTCGCCGGCTAGCACGCCCAGCACCGCGACCAGCCCGCCGTCCCGCACGGTCCTCGTCGCGAACCCGTGCGCCGCGACCACCCGCTCCACCACCCCGGCGATCTCCCCGGCCCGCCTCCCGTCCGGCGGTTCCCAGCACAGGCAGAGCACGCCTCCCGGTGCCAGCCAGCGTCGCAGCGCCGTCACTTCCGCGTCCGCCGGGCGCGTCCAGAACAGGTTCACGTTCACCGCCAGGACCTTGTCGAAGGATTCAGGGGCGAAGTCGGCGTCCTCCAGGGAGAGAACGTGCAAGGCGGCCCTCCCGGCCGCGACCGCCTCGCGGTTGCGGCGCCGGGCCGCCGCCACGGCCGTGGCGGAGCGGTCGACGGCGGTGACGGTGCCCGTGGTGAGGCGGTCGCGGAGCAGCGCGACCGCGACGCCGCGGCCGCAGCCGATCTCCAGCACGCGGTCGTCGGGGGCGGGGTCGAGGATCCGCACCGCCCACCTCAGCCGCTCCGGGATGTCGATGGCCCTCAGCCGCCGATCCGCACCCACACCGGCGCGTGGTCCGACCCGGGCGCGCCCCGCCGCTCCGCCGGGTCGGGGCCGACCGACGGCAGGTCGGGCGGGCCCTCGCCGGGCAGGCCCGTGCCCGCCGCCGTCACCCGCCGCACCAGCCGGTGGCTGAGCAGGATGTGGTCGATCAGCTCGCGCCGCCCGGAGGTGACGCGGGACCAGCGCTGTCCGGCGGGGACGAGCGGGGCCACGTCCCACAGCCGCGTCGCGTCCCCGTGATCGGGCCTGTCGTACCCCGGCGTGCCGATCTCCGAGCCGGGCGGGCCGAGCAGGATCTGTGTGGTCGCCGCCTGCGTCTCGTCGTTCAGGTCGCCCAGGACCGCCACGTCCCGGGCCCGCCCGTCGCCCTCCAGCAACTCGTCGGCGAGGGCGCGCAGGGCCGTCGCCTCCGCGGCCCGCCGGTACAGGGCGTAGGCGCCGTAGCGGGCCCGTTCGCCCTCGTCGCGCGGCTGGAACCGGCCGTCCGGGTACGACAGTAGTTTCGACTTGAGGTGACAGACGGCCACCCGCAGCGGCTCGTCGGGCGAAGACCCGTCCCCCGGCGGCCCGTCCCTGACCTCCACGGCCAGCAGGGTCCGCCCCGCCCCCGCCACCGTCAGCCCCGAGTCGTCCGCCTGCACGGGCCGCAGCTCCGTCGGGAACGCCACCGTGTCCGCCACCACCGTCAAGGGCGCACGGCTCAGGAACCCGACCCGTATGCCCCGGCTGTCCGCGTGCTCGGACAGGGCGACATGCCAGTCGTCGCCGAGCATCCCGGCCAGGTCCTTCAGCGCCTCGGGGTCGCCGACCTCCTGCACGCCCAGCAGCGCCGGGTCGAGTTCCGTGATCACGGCGGCCAGCGCGGCGAGCTTCCTCCCGTACGCGGCGTCGTCCTCCGGGCCGTACGGGCCGCCGGGCCGGTAGAGGTTCTCCAGGTTCCAGGTGCCGAGGAGCATGCCGGGCTCCTTTCCGAAGCCGACAGGCGGGGTGGTCAGGCCAGGGTGCCTGCCCGGCCGGCCCCGCGACAGAGCCGCGACGGGATGTGCGGTTCGGCTCATGCCGCCCTACGACGTCGTCGTACGTTGGCGTGATGACGCCTTCTGCCGCGGACAGTCCCGCCGAGCTCATCATCAGCGCATGTACCGTCCTCGTGCACGACGATCAAGAGCGGATCGGGTTCGCGGAGGACGCCGCGATCGTCGTACGGAACGGGGTCGTCGAGGCGGTCACCACCACCGCCGCGGTCGCCGGCCTGCCCGCCGCCGAGCGGATCGAGGCCCGTGGCCAGGTCGCCCTGCCCGGCCTGATCAACTGCCACACCCACGCCCCGATGGTCGCGTTGCGCGGCCTCGCCGAGGACCTGCCCACGGAGGAGTGGTTCAACGACGTCGTCTGGCCCGTCGAGTCCAACCTCACGGCCGAGCACGTCGAGTTGGGGGCGAGGCTCGCCTGTGCCGAGATGATCCGCGGCGGCGTCACCTGCTTCGCCGACCACTACTTCGCGATGGACGCGGTGGCGCGCGTCGTCGCGGAGAGCGGCATGCGGGCCCTGCTCGGGGAGGCCTTCTTCTCCTCGCAAGGACCCGAAGGCCGGGAGCGGTCACTGGAATTCGCGCTGCGCCACCGCGGCACGGCCGACGGCCGCATCACCACCGCCCTGGCACCGCACGCCCCCTACACCGTCGTCGACGACGACCTCTCCGCCACCGCCGAACTCGCCCGTACGCACGGCCTGCCGGTGCACCTCCACGCCGCCGAGAACCGGGACCAGACCGACACCAGCCTCACCCGCCACGGCGTCACCCCGATCGAGGTCCTCGACCGTACGACGATCCTCCACACGGACCTGCTCCTCGCCCACGGCACCGGCATCACCGACCGCGACCTGCCCCTCCTGGAGCGGGCGGACGGTCGTACGGCCGTGGCCACCGCGCCCCGCGGCTACCTCAAGTTCGCCTGGCCCGACACCACGCCCGTCCGCGCCCTGCGCGCCATCGGCGTCGACGTCGGGCTCGCCACCGACGGGGCCGCCTCCAACAACTCCCTCGACGTGTGGGAGTCGATGGCCCTCACCTCGCTGGTCCAGAAGTCGGCCGAGGGCGACCCGCGCTGGCTGACCTCCCGTGAGGCCCTGCACCACGCCACGCTGCAGAGCGCCCGGGCCGTGGGTCTGGGGGACAGTGTCGGCACCATCGCGCCGGGCCGCCGGGCCGACATCGTCCTGGTCGACCTCAGCGGCCCGCACACCCAGCCCGTCCACGACCTCGCCGCCACCCTCGTGCACAGCGCCCGCTCCGCCGACGTCCGCACCACGATCGTGGACGGACGGGTCCTCATGCGGGACCGGGAACTGCTGACGATCGACGTGCCGACGGTGGTGGCGGAGCTCCGGGAGCGCCTGCCCGCGCTCGTCGACCGCAGCCACGGCCGCCGCGTCCAGGAGTACGACACCTGACGCCCCGGAAACCGCTCGCGAGGAATCTTCCCGGGCAGCGATGAGTTCCGCGCCTCCCGCCGGTCACCACCCCGGACGGACCGTTGTCACAGGAGGGCCCATGTCGCTTCCGGAGATCGTCTCGCGCGAGCAGTGGCGCGCGGCGCGCGCGGAACTGCTGGTCAAGGAGAAGACCGTCACCCGCGCGCGGGACGCGCTCAATGCCGAGCGGCGCGGACTGCCCATGGTGGAGGTCGAGGAGGAGTACGTCTTCGAGGGCGGGGACGGCAAGGCCACCCTGCTCGATCTGTTCGACGGCCGGCTCCAGCTGGTCGTCTACCACTTCATGTTCGCGCCGGAGTGGGACGCGGGCTGCCGCAGCTGCTCCGGATTCCTGGATCAAATCGGGCATCTCGCCCATCTCGCGGCGCGGAGCACGTCGTTCGCGGCCGTGTCCCGGGCCCCGTATCCGAAGATCCTGCCGTTCAAGGCCCGGATGGGCTGGACGGTTCCCTGGTACTCCTCGTACGGCGGCGACTTCAACCGCGACTTCGAGGTGACGCTCGAACGCGACGGCGAGCTCGTCGAGCGGCCCGGCCTCAGCTGCTTCCTGCGGGACCGCGACCGTATCTTCCACACGTACTCGACGTACGAGCGCGGCCTCGACGGCCTCGGCTCGACCACCAGCCTGCTCGACCTCACCGCACTGGGCCGCCAGGAGGAGTGGGAAGAGCCCAAGGGGCGCGCGTCGGCTCTTGGGGCGCCTGCGGGAAGTGAGCGCATCCGCTATCACGACGAGTACGATGACTGACACGCAAAGTGAGGAAATAAGCCAAGCGGCTGAGAGTTTGCTCACACTTGACGGTGAACGCGTGTCAACTACGTCTCAGAACCGTCACTTCGCGAGCCGTTCACCCCATGGTTGGCGTTTAACTCTACGAGTACAGCGCTACATGGAGGTGCAGGGTGAACGGGCGAACGGTGCTCGAGCGCTTTCCCGCCGGTGGGCCACGTGGCTCCTGGCCGGCGGAGGAGTTCGCGCAGGCGCGGCGTCTGGAGGGCCTGCCTGCCGAGGTCGTCATGGATCTCGCGACGGACATGTTCCTGGTGATCGTGCGCAGCGGGGACGGTGCCGACGCCACGGCGTGACGTGCCGGCTCAGCCCGCCTTCGGCGCCGGCACCTTCGGGACCGGCGCGGCCGGCGTGACCGGCGTGGGGGCCTTGGCGAACTGCTCCGCCTGGAGCGCGTACAGCTCGGCGTAGAGCCCGCCGGTGGCGAGCAGCTCCTCCGGCGTCCCGGACTCCACGAGCCGCCCCTGGTCCAGGACGTGCACCAGGTCCGCGTGGCGCACGGACGCCAGCCGGTGCGTGATCAGCACGACCGTCTGGCCGCTGTCGGCCAGGGCGCGGATCCGCTCGAAGACCTCCAGCTCGGCCCGGGCGTCCAGGGCCGCCGTCGGCTCGTCCACGATCAGGATGCGGCCCCTGCGGTAGGCCGCCCGGGCGATGCCGAGCCGCTGCCACTGGCCGCCCGACAGTTCGTGACCGCCGCTGAAGTTGCGGGCCAGCAGCGTGTCCAGCCCGCGCGGCAGGTCGGCGACCACCGTCTCCGCCCCGGCCTCGGCGATCGACGCGGCCAGCCGCTCCTCGCACACGGGCGCCGACGTACGCCCCAGGGCGACGTTCACCCGGGCCGTGAACGGCCACCTCTTGAAGTCCTGCGCCACCATCGCGATCCGCTCGGCCAGCAGGTGCCGGTCGGCGGTCGCCGCGTCCACGTCGTCCCACAGGATCCGCCCCTTCTCCGGGGTGTAGAGCCCGGCGAGCAGCTTGACCAGGGTCGTCTTGCCGGAGCCGTTCTCCCCGACCAGCGCCACGATCCGGCCCAGCGGGAGGGTGAGGGTCACGTCGTCGAGGGCGGGGCGCGCGGCGTCGCCCGGGTAGCGGAACGTGACGTTCTCGAAGCGGATCTCCCGCGGGTTCTCCGGCAGGGGCCGGCCGCCCTCGGGGATCGCCCGCTGTGCCGCCTCCGAGTACAGCCGGTGCAGGTCGCCGACGAACAGCGCCTCCTCGTGCAGCGCGTTGACCTCCACCACGAGCGTGTCGAGGCTCTGCGAACCGGTCCGGATCGCGATCACGGCCGTACCCGCCACCGACAGGGCCATCGCCCCCGCCAGCAGCAGCCCGCCGAGCGTCGCGTACGTCGCCACCGTCGCCAGGCCCGTCCACGCCGCCGCGATCAGACCGGTGCGGGCGGCCAGCCGGGCGAGGCGGGCCTGCTCGGCCTCCGCCGTCTCCGACATCGCGCGGAAGTGCCGCAGCAGGAACGATCCCACCCCGTGCACCCGGATCTCGGGGGCCGCCTCGGGCTCGATGAGCAGGTTGCCGAGCAGCCGTCCGGCGCGCGCGTGCTGTACCCAGGCGTGGAAGGACTCGTAGCGCCGCCGGGCGACGGTCAGCGCGCTCCAGGCGCTCGGCAGCGTCATCGTGACCAGCAGCGGCAGCAGGGCGGGGTGCAGTACGGTCAGCACGCCGGCGGCCGCGACCAGCGAGATCATCGCGTTGATCACACGTGTGCCGTACGCGATCATGCGGCGGGCGGAGGCGGCGCCGTACTGCGCGGTGTCCAGCAGCTTGTGAAAGGCGTGGTCCTCGATCGCGGCCAGCTCCACGGCCGCGGCCCGCTCCAGGTACTGCTCGGTCGCGACCCGCTCCACCTTCGGCTCCAGGCGGCCGGTGGCATACGTGCTCGCGGCCCGCAGCAGGGCCGCGAGCAGCATGACGACGGCCACCGTCACCAGCGCGGGGACGGCTCCGCGCAGCCGGTCCTCGAGGGGGCCGCCGCCCATCAGCCGGGCCAGCACGCTGTTCACCGCGAGCAGGCTCACCGCCTGCGCCACGCCCCGGCCCGCCTCGGCGGCCAGGACGACCCGAGCGGCGCCCCGGTCGGCCTGCCGGGCGAGCCGGAGGCTGGACGCCAGCAGGGACGGCAGCCGCGTGATCATGGCACGGAAGTTCAGCTCCAGGAACGCGTCGGCGTGCTGGTTCCAGCCCATGTCGTAGCGCAGCGGCCCGCCGAAGAGCAGCCGCTCCGACTCGGACACCTCCGGCGCGGTCCGCTTCTTCGCCACCGTCGACCGACCTCCGCTCGTGGCCCGTTCTTGGATGAACGGTCACTATTGCGGTGCGGTGCCCGCCCGGGCAGGGCGCAGCCCAGGGCGCCGGATGCGCGCGGGCGCACGACCCGGCCGAAGGCCACACGGAACGGCGCGGAGTCGTGGGGTGGTGGTGCGGGGGAGCGGCGTCCATGCCCCGCCGGGTCCGGCTGCGGCGTCGTGCGCGGGGGTGCGCGCCGGAGTGCGTGCAGGGGGCGGCCTGGAGCGCGGTGCGGCCGCTGCCGCTTGCGTTACCGCTGCCGCTGCCGCTGCCGCTTGCGTTACCGCTGCCGCTGCCGCTGCCGCTGTTGGTGCCGCTGTTGGTGCTGACGTGCTGCTCAGGTCTCGCGTACCGGCCGGTCGGCCCATGCCCTTACGTCGTTCCAGGCCGCTCCGCGTACGTCGTGCCGGGCCCCTACGCGCACGTCGCTCCGGGCCCCTACGCGCTGACCGACCGCGACCAGGCCGGAGACGTCCCGGTCACCCGGCACAGGGCCAGGTACAGGGGGATCGGCGGGGTGTACGGAAGCCCCCCGTCAGGGCGGTGGATCAGGTCGGGGAGCTCCGGGGCGTCCGGGACGACCGCGCCGGTGGCGTAGCGCGCGGGGGTCGGCCACTCCAGGGCGTGGTCGGAGTCCGACGGCACCAGCCACCACCAGGTCGTCCCGTCGGCGTAGACACAGCCGACACGGGGCAGCCGAGGCATGACCAGCGGGCCGAAACGGGCGGGCACTGCGACCGCGTCGCAGCCGAGCGGGGCGGTCATGCCCTCGGGCACCGGCAGGCGCAGGGCAGGGCCCGGCGTGCGCAGCCCGCGCCGGAGGCGGGCCAGGGTGTCCAGGTTCAGCACGCGGCCACCGGGGCCGGGCCTCACGCCGGCCCCCGCTCTCGGCGTCGCTCCTGAGCCGGGACCTCCGAGGCGGCCCGCGCCTCGCGCCCCCGGTTCCGGTCCGGGTCGCCCGAGTCGTCGGACGGACCAGGCTTCGGGCGGGTGCCCCAGCCCAGGTCGTTCCGGGGCTCGGCGGGATCCTGCGGAGCGTCCGCCGTGCGCGGCAGCTCGGCCCAGACCAGCAGCCCGGGGCCGTGTTCGTGAACCCCCCAGGCATGGCAGAGGGCGTCGACGAGAAGCAGTCCCCTCCCGTGCTCCTCCTCGGGCCGGGTCCGGGCGGCGGCGTGCGGCTGGTCCGGGGCGCAGCCCTCGTCGCGCACGGCTATCCGCACCAGGTCGTCGCCGTCGTGCAGTTCGCACACTATGTGCGTGCTCGCCGTGTGCACGATGGCGTTGGTGACCAGTTCCGACACCACCAGGGCCGCGCTGTCGCAGGTGTCCTCGCACACCGACCAGCCGGTCAGCCGGGCCCGCGTCAGCCGTCTGGCCTGTGCGGGGGAACCCGGATGTGCGGCCAGCTCGAAACGGAACCGGCGCTCGGCGGCGGCCCCGAGGGGACCGTCTCCGGCACCGAGGCCGGAAAGGCCTGCGGCGGCGTCTGTTCCTAAGGGCGCGGACGGAATCACGCTTGCCACTATCGCCCCGCCGAGAACACTTGGCAAGTGTCACTCTGAAAATTGCAGAGTGCTGTGTGACGGTCTGGAAGGCCGTGGCACACTGCTCGCAACAGCACCCCGCGCGGCGCCAGTTGAGATCGTCGAAGATTCGTTCGAAAACCTCTGTTCGGATCGACTCTTCGAAAAGGTCTTCGAATGGCGCCGCAGGGCTGTCAGCGTTCTTTTGTGGCCGGCTCGTCAGAACTCTTGGTGGAGGTGGAGCGTGAGCGAACCGCGGTCCGCGCCGACTGTCGGGCAGGTCGTCCTCGGTCGGCGCCTGCTGGACCTGCGGGAACGCGCCGGGATGAAGCGCGAGGAGGCCGCCCGCATCCTCCGCGTCGCCCCCGCCACGGTCCGCCGTATGGAGATGGCCGAGGTCGCGTTCAAAATCCCGTACCTGCAGCTGCTTTTGAAGGCCTACGGAATCTGCGACGAGGAGGCCGACGCCTTCGTCCAGCTGGCCGAGGAAGCGAACAAACCCGGCTGGTGGCAGCGCTTCCACGACATCCTGCCCGGCTGGTTCTCGATGTACGTGAGCCTCGAGGGCGCGGCCAGCGTCATCCGCAGCTACGAACCGCACTTCGTCCCCGGCCTGTTGCAGACCGAGGAGTACGCGCGCGGAGTGCTCCGCTCCGGCGCCATCGGCCAGACCAGCCCCGAGGACATCGAGCGCCATGTCGCCCTGCGCATGCGGCGCCAGGACCTGCTCACCCGCGAGGACGCCCCCCGGCTGTGGGTCGTGATGGACGAGACCGCGCTGCGGCGGCCGGTCGGCGGGCCGGAGGTGATGCGCGCCCAGATCGACAAGCTGCTCGAGGCCACGAAGCTGCCCAACGTCACGCTGCAGGTCGCGCCGTTCGCCAACGGGCCGCACCCGGGCACGTACGGGCCGTTCGTGCTGTTCCGATTCGCCATGCCCGAACTGCCGGACATGGTCTACAGCGAGTACCTGACCGGCGCGGTCTACCTCGACGCGCGCGCCGAGGTGGCGACCCACCTCGAGGTCATGGACCGCATGGCGGCACAGGCCGCTACGGCACATCGCACGAAGGAGATCCTCGGGGATCTCCGCAAGGAGCTGTGAATGGATCGCATCAAGCCGCGCAAACACGTCTACAACGGCATGCCCGCGCGTGACTTGGGCAGTGAAGGCTGGCACAAGCCGTGGAGCGGCGGGAACGGAGGCAACTGCCTGGAGGCGATGAAGCTCGCCGACGGCCGGATCGCCGTCCGTCAGTCCACCGACCCGGACGGTCCGGCGCTGATCTACACCACCGCCGAGATGACCGCCTTCATCGAAGGGGCGAAGGCGGGGGAGGCGGACTTCCTGCTGTCCTGACGTGCTCGCCGTTGCTCTCGCTCGACCTCTATGGCTCGACCTCCATGGCTCGACCTCTATCGCTCGTACTGAATCGCTGGTGCTGAATTGACCACCTTTTGTGTCTTACGGAGTGCCTCATGACCGGGCAGGACGACCCCACGTCGGCCGTCAGGATCGACACGACCAGACCCCATCCCGCGCGCATGTACGACTGGTACCTCGGCGGGAAGGACAACTACCCGGTCGACGAGGAAATGGGCCGTCAGATGCTCGGCCTCGACCCCAGGGTGCCGGTGATGGCCCGCGTCAACCGCGCGTTCATGCACCGGGCCACGCGCTGGCTGGCCCGCAACGGCGTACGGCAGTTCCTGGACATCGGCACGGGCATCCCGACCGAGCCCAACCTCCACCAGGTCGCCCAGGAGATCGCCCCCGACGCCCGAGTCGTCTACTGCGACAACGACCCCATCGTGCTGGCCCACGCGGCGGCCCTGCTGCGCGGCACGGACGAGGGCGCGACCGAGTACCTCCAGGCCGACGTCCGCGACCCGGACGCCATCCTGGAGGGCGCCAGGAAGGTCCTGGACTTCACCCGGCCCGTCGCGCTGTCGCTGATCGCGCTGCTGCACTTCGTCCCCGACGAGGACGGCGCGCACGAACTGGTCGGCCGGCTGCTCGCCGAACTGCCCTCCGGCAGCCACCTGGTGATCACCCACGCGACGGCCGACTTCACCCCGGAGGAGTCGAAGGCGGCCACGGAGAAGCTCCGTGCCGCCGGCGTCACCCTGGCCCTGCGCTCCCGCGCGGAGTTCACCCGCTTCTTCGACGGCCTCGACCTCGTCGAGCCCGGCGTCGAGGTGCCCCACCGCTGGCACCCGGAGCTGGGCGAGCCCGTGCCCGGGCAGGACGACGGGGTGATCCCCGGGTACGGGGCGGTGGGGCGCAAGCCGTAGCCCCCCGTAGCTCCCCGTAGCCTCCCGTAGCCCCGTTGTTTCATGGGCCGGTCACGGCGGCGGCAATGCACCGCACAGCGCCTCCAAGGCCGGCCCGTAGGCGTGCTCGGAGGGCGTCGCGTACCCGACGACGAGGCCGTCGACCGCCGGCATGTCGGTCTCCGGGTGCCGGAACGCGGCCAGGCCGTCGAGGGCGATGCCCTGCCACGCCGCGGCCTTGACCGCCGACGACTCGGTGCCGGGCGGCAGCCGCAGTACCGCGTGCAGCCCGGCCGCGACCCCGGTGACCTCGATATGCGGCGCGTGCTCGGCGAGCGCCGTGACGAGCCGGTCCCGGCGGCCCCGGTACCGCTGCCGCATCCGCCGTACGTGCCGGTCGTACGACCCCGACGTGAGGAAGTCCGCCAGGCACAGCTGGTCGAGCACGCTCGACCACGCCTCCCGTTCCCCCTTGGTGGCCCGCACGGCGTCGACGTACCGCTCCGGGAGGACCATCCAGCCCAGCCGCACCGCCGGCGACAGGCTCTTGCTGACCGAGCCGATGTGGATCACGCGCTCGGGGTCGAGCCCCTGGACGGCGCCGACGGGCTTGCGGTCGTAGCGGAACTCCCCGTCGTAGTCGTCCTCCAGGACCAGCCCGTCCCGCGCGCGTGCCCAGTCGACGACGGCGGCCCGGCGTGCGGGGTGCAGCGGGCCGCCGGTCGGGAACTGGTGCGCCGGCGTGAGCAGCACGGACCGCTCTCGCCCCAACCGGTCGACCCGGGCGCCGTGTTCGTCGAGGGGCAGCGGCACGGTCCGCACACCGGCGGCGGCGAGGACCTCCCGGTGGAACCCGAGCCCGTACGCCTCCACCGCGAGGGGCCCGCGCAGGACGCCCCCGCCGAACAGCAGCCGCAGCGCGTGCGCGAAGCCCGAGCAGATCACGATCCTGCCGGGCTCGGTCCGCACGCCCCGCGCGCGGGCCAGGTACTCGGTGAGCGCCTCCCGCAGCTCGACCCGGCCGGCGGGGTCGCCCGGCCCGAACACCTCGTTGGGCGCCTGCTGCAGCGCCCTGCGGTAGGAGGCCAGCCAGGCGGCGCGCGGGAACGCCGAGGTGTCCGGGGTGCCCTGCATCAGGTCGTGCCGGGGGCCACGCGCGCGTGGAGGTGACTTCTTGGGCACGCGGGCGGCGGGCCGCAGCGGTTCCGCCCGCTCCGCGACCCGCGTGCCCGAGCCCTGCCGGGCGGTCAGCCAGCCCTCCGCGACGAGTTCGGCGTACGCGTCGGCGACGGTGTTGCGCGCCACGCCGAGGTCGGCGGCGAGCGAGCGGTACGGCGGCAGCCGCGTGCCCGGGGCGAGCCGCCCGCTGCGCACGGCCTCGCGCAGGGCCCGGATCAGCGCCGCGCGCCGACCGCCCGGACCGGTCAGCTCCAGATGCAGGTCGGACCCGATCCGCTCCGCCGAGTCGACCCACGAGTTGACCCACGAATTGACCCATGAATCCGCCATGGAAATGCACCCTACAGGGGGTCTTTCCGGCCCGTAGGTTGAAGGGCATGACGACGAAAACGAGCACGAACACGAGCACGAACACGAGCACGAACACCACCCCCGTGAAGGCGCCCCGGCTGGAGTTCGCGAAGTCCGCCCCGAAGGCCTTCCGGGCCCTCATCGCCTTCGACGCCGCCGCCCGGGAGGGCCTCGACCCGGCCCTCGTCGAACTGATCCAGATCCGCGCCTCGCACCTCAACCACTGCGCGTACTGCCTCCACATGCACACCAACGACGCCCGCAAGGCCGGCGAGAGCGAGGACCGGCTGCACATGGTCGCCGTGTGGCGCGAGGCCCGCCACTTCTTCACCGAGCGGGAACAGGCGGCTCTCGCCCTCACGGAGGCGGTGACCCTGGTCGCCGACGCCGGCGTCCCGGACGACGTCTACGCCGAGGCCGCCGCACAGTTCGACGAGCGGGAACTGGCGCAGGTGCTCGCCCTGATCTTCACGATCAACACGTGGAACCGGGTGGCGCTGTCCACGGGGAAGGTGGCGGGGACGGACGAGAGGTGACCCGGGGCGGCTACACGGTCATGGACGGTCGTACGGGCCGGTCGGCGGCTAAACCGCCATGGGCCGGTCGTACGGGCCGATCGGGGCCGGCAGCGTGGAACTGCCCGTCAGATGACGGTCGACTGCTGCCGCCACCGCCCGCCCCTCGGCGATCGCCCAGACGATGAGCGACTGGCCCCGGGCGGCGTCCCCCGCCGCGAACACGCCGGGCACGTTGGTGGCGAAAGCGGCGTCCCGCGCGATGGTGCCGCGGGGCTCCAGCTCCAGCCCCAGCTGGTCGACGAGCCCGTCCTGCCGGTCGGGACCGGTGAAGCCGAGGGCGAGCAGCACGAGGTCGGCGGGGAGCGTCCGCCCGGTGCCGTCCACCGGGCGGCGCCGCGCGTCCACCTCGACCAGGTGCAGCGACCGGACATGCCCCTCCGCGTCGCCGTCGAAGCGCAGTGTGGACGCCGCGAACAGTCGCGCGTCCGCGTCGGCCACCGGAGCGGTCCGCAGGTCACGCGCCTCCTCGTGCGCGGCGGACAGCCGGTAGAGCCGCACCGGATACGTCGGCCAGGGCTCGGTGTCCTCGTCGCGTTCGGCGCCCGGCAGCGCGTAGATGTCCAGCTGGGTCACGGACGCGGCGCCCTCCCGTACGGCCGTGCCCAGGCAGTCCGCCCCGGTGTCGCCGCCGCCGACGATGACGACGTGCTTCCCGGCGGCCGACAGCGGGGACGTCTCCAGGTCGCCCTCGCAGACCCGGTTGGCCAGCGGCAGGTACTCCATCGCCTGGTGAACCCCCGTCAACCCCCGTCCTGACACGGGAAGTTCCCGCCAGGCCGTCGCCCCGGTCGCGATCACCACGGCGTCGTAGCGAGTCCGCAGCTCATCGGCCCCGATGTCCCGCCCGACCGCCGTCGACGTACGGAACTTGGTCCCCTCGGCCCGCATCTGCTCCAGCCGCCGCTCCAGATGGTGCTTCTCCATCTTGAACGCGGGAATGCCGTACCGCATCAGCCCGCCGAGCCGGTCGTCCCGCTCGTACACCGCGACCGTGTGCCCGGCCCGGGTCAGCTGCTGGGCCGCTGCCAGTCCGGTGGGGCCCGAGCCGATCACCGCGACCGTCTTGCCGGAGAGCCGTTCCGGCGGGCGCGGCGGCGCGAAGCCCTCCTCCCACGCCCGGTCGGCGATCGCGCACTCGACGTTCTTGATCGTGACGGCCGGCTGGTTGATCGCCAGCACGCATCCCGCCTCGCACGGCGCCGGGCACAACCGGCCGGTGAACTCCGGGAAGTTGTTCGTGGCGTGCAGCCGGTCGGCGGCGGCCCGCCAGTCCTCCCGCGACACCAGGTCGTTCCACTCGGGGATCAGATTGCCCAGCGGACAGGCTTCGTGGCAGAAGGGGATGCCGCAGTCCATGCAGCGATCGGCCTGCTTGCCGATGATCGGCAGCAGCGCGCCGGGGACATACACCTCGTTCCAGTCCCGCACCCGCTCCTCGACCGGCCTGCGCGGCCAGTCCTGGCGGGGCGTGGTCATGAAACCCTTGGGATCGGCCATGGCCGTCTTCCTTGCGTGCGCGTATGACAGGCCGTGCCTCGTCGGGCGGCACTCCTTTCGCCACGATACGTCCGCCTCCGGGCCGGTGCCTGTCGCCGTGTGGCCCGGGCGTCGGGTGGATGGGGGCGTCGGGTGAGTGCGGACGTCGGGTGGGTGCGGGCGTCGGGTGGGTGCGGGCGTCAGGTGAGAGCCAGCACGTACGCCAGGGCCGCCCCGGCCGAGGCGACCGCGCGGACGTGGTTCCACATCGTCCACTCGCGCACGTACGCCGGCCAGTACGCGGCCGCCTCCGACGTGCCCGGCTCCAGCTTGGCCAGCGCCTCGTTGCGCGGCACGTTCGCGACCATCGTCAGTCCGAAGGAGCCGAACAGGTACAGCGCACTGCCCACCAGCAGTTCCACCGTCCCCTCCTCCGGCCACAGCACGAACGTCACCACGGCGATCACCGCGCACAGCACGGCCGAGCCGAGGAACACGGCCATGAAGGGCGGTGTCACCGCGGCCACGTTGATCGCCTTCATCGCGGCGACCCCCTGCGCCGGCGGCAGCGCGGCCAGGCCCCGCATGACGAACGTCGAGAAGCCGCAGAACACCCCGGCCACCAGGCCCGTCCCGAGCACACCCAGCACCGTCAGCACGAAGTACGGTCCGTCGATCATGTCAGCCTCTCCCGCCCGTCGAGCCGGGATCCTGCCCGGCGCCCTGCCTCACCACAAGTGAAATCCCGCACGATCACAGAGACCATGGCCGAGCGGCGCGGGGGCATACGAGAACGTCCACGACCGCCGCATGTCCACGGCCCTCGAACCAGGCGCGCCTCTCACATCACCCCGCGGAACCGAGCCCCGCCTCGGTCCACCCCCTCAGCACCGTTTCCACCGCCGCCGAGATCCGCCGCCGTGCCTCGTGCCGCGGCACGCCGCTCATCAGCAGCCGGTCGTACGGCGTGTCCAGATGCCGTACCGACGCCACCACCGCCGAGGTCACCGCCCCCTCGGTCAGCGCCCGCCCCGCCGCGCTGCGGCCCACGCGGCCGCTGCCCCGCTCCGAGGCGTGCGCGGCGATGGCCCGCGCCCGGTCGGGCGGGCATCCCGGGAACAGCCGCCGTATCTCCGTCGCGAACGCATGGGCGAACAGTTCGTCCTGGGCCTCCCGCCGCCGCGCGTCCCGCATCCGGCGCCGCCGTCGCGCCTCTGCGTCCGCGAGGCACCGCTGCTCGGCCCTGGCGAGCGCCTCCTCCTCGACCAGGACGCCCTGCCGCTCGTAACGGCTCTGGCGCCGGTTGAACCGCACGACCACCGCCGACAGCGCGCTCTCCTCCCGTGCTCTGCGCGTCAGCGCCGTGTCGCCGCGCGGCAGGAACACCAGATGCCCGAGGTCCGCGCAGTCGAGGCAGCGCGGGGCGCTGTCCTCCAGGACGAGCAGCGGCAGCGGCCCCCGTCGGCACTCGGCGCAGTGCCGCCGCTTCAGGGGCTGGAAGACGAGCGGTCCGGGGTGGGGCGGGAGCGTCGCGCGAGGGGCCATACGGGGTTCATTCCCCCTGACGACAGCACGCACCACGTGCGCCGCCGGAGACGACGGCGGCCTCCGGGACGCCCCGCCGCGGCCTGACGCATCATGGGCCGTGTGCGACTCGAAGCGATCACCTGGGACCGGCTCGGCGACCTGCTCGCCGAGCGCCTGCTCGACCTGGAGCCCGCCGACGGCAGTCCCTGGCCGCGCATCGCCTTCGACGGCGCCCCGGCCGCCCGCCCGGGCGACCTCGCCCAGCGGGTCTCGGAAGCGCTGCGCGTGCGCGGCCGCTCCTCGCTCGTGGTGGGAACCGAGGGATTCCTGCGCCCCGCCTCCGTGCGTCTGGAGTACGGCCACCGGGACGTCGAGGCCTACTACAGCGGCTGGTACGACACCGGCGCCCTGTGGCGCGAGGTGTTCGGTCCCCTCGACGCCGACGGCGACGGCCGCGTCCTGCCCGACCTGTGGGACCCGGCCGCCGACCGGGCGACCCGCAGCCCCTACGTCCAACTCCCGCGCGGTGGCGTGCTGTTGCTGCACGGACCCTTCCTCCTCCGACACTGGTTCCCCCTCGATCTGAGCGTCCACGTCCTGCTCTCCCCGGGCGCCCTGCGCCGCCGCACGCCCGAGGCCGAGCACTGGACCCTGCCGGCCTTCGAGCGCTACGAACAGGAGACCGACCCGGCGGGCACGGCCGACGTCCTGGTACGGGCCGACGATCCTCGCCACCCTGCGTGGGGTGGCTGAGCGGCTGTCCGGTCGGGCGGCCGGGCGGCCGGGGAGCCACTGTGCGGCCGGGTGCGGTGCGTCGGCATGGTGCCGTCTGGGCCACTCGGCGCGGACGCCGTCCCCGTGTGCGGGCATCCGGCGGCACGGCGAGAATGAAGGGCGAACGAAGGGCGCCGGGACTCGCGGTGCGTCCGGCGCCGCGCCGGCCGTCCGGCACCGGGAGGTACCCCATGACCACCGCCGGAGACATCATGCACCGCGGCGCCCAGTGGATCCCCGCCCACGAAACCCTCGACCGCGCCGCCCAGCTCATGCGCGAACTGAACGTCGGAGCCCTGCCCATCAGCGACGAGAACGAGCGGCTCTGCGGCATCCTCACCGACCGCGACATCGTCGTCGGCTGCGTCGCCATGGGCCACGACCCGGCCAGGGTCACCGCGGGCGAGATGGCCCAGGGCACCCCCCGCTGGATCGACGCGGACGCCGATGTCAGCGAGGTGCTCCGCGAGATGCAGGAGCACCAGATCCGCCGGCTGCCCGTCATCCGGGACAAGCGCCTGGTCGGCATGATCAGCGAGGCCGACCTCGCCCGGCACCTGGCGAGCGACCAGATCGCGTCCTGGGCCGGGAGCGTCTACGCCAGGACCACTTCGTAGGTCACCCCGGTGAGGCTCTCGCGCGGGTCACCCGCCCTGGTCAGAGCCACCCGCTGCGCCGGAACGCCCGGTACAGCGCCAGGCACGCGACGGATATGACGCCGATGACCATGCCGTAGCCGTACTTCCAGTGCAGCTCCGGCATGTGGTCGAAGTTCATGCCGTACACCCCGCACACCATCGTCGGCACGGCGATGATCGCGGCCCACGCCGTGATCTTCCGCATGTCCTCGTTCTGTGCGACCGTGACCTGCGCCAGGTGTGCCTGCAGGATGGAGTTGAGGAGTTCGTCGAAGGCGGCGATCTGCTCCTTCGCCCGCAGCAGGTGGTCCGAGACATCGCGGAAGTACGCCTGTATCTCGGGGTCGACCACGCGGATCGGCCGGGTGGCGAGGTCCTCCAGCGGTCGGCTGAGCGGCACCACCGCCCGCTTCAGCTCCAGCAGTTCACGCTTGAGCTGGTAGATGCGCCCCGGGTCCGCCCGCGCGCCGTTCTCCGCGAACACGTCCGTCTCGACCTGGTCGATGTCCTCGTGCACCGAGTCCGTGACGGTCAGATAGTCGTCGACCACATGGTCCGCGATGGCGTGCAGCACCGCGGACGGGCCCTTGGCCAGCTGCTGGGGGTCGGACTCCAGCTCCTCGCGCAGCGGGCCCAGCGAGCCGTGCCGCCCGTGCCGCACCGTGATCACGAAGTCCTCGCCGACGAACACCATGATCTCGCCGGTGTTCACCACCTCGCTGGTGGCCGTGAGTTCCTCGTGCTCCACGTAGCAGACGGTCTTGAACACCGCGAAGAGCGTTTCGCCGTAGCGCTCCAGCTTGGGGCGCTGGTGGGCCTCGACGGCGTCCTCCACCGCCAGTGGGTGGAGGTCGAAGAGCTCGGCGATGCCCGCGAACTCCTGGTCGTTCGGCTCGTGCAGACCGAGCCAGACGAAGCCGTCCCGGCTCTTGCGCACCCGCTCCACGACGTCCACCAGATCGCCGCGCGCCGGGGTGCGGACGCCGTCCCGGTACGTCACGCAGTTCACCACCGAGGAGCCCAGCGGGGACCGGGCCGGGTGGCTCAGGTCGACGCGCGGGCGCCGCCGGGCCAGCCGAGCCACTCTGCGCAGGCCGCCGACCCCGCCGAGGTTCGTGACCTTCCGCAGATTCCCTGCCATGGACATCCGGATCTCCTTGCGTGGAACTCCTCGCGCCGTTCCTGCGCCTTGGCGCGTCAGTCTGCCAGGCCGACGTGAGCTGCGGGTAAGCCTGTGGAAACGCCTCGTTCCGCTTGGTTCCCGGCTGTGGACGAACGACGCGCCACGAGCTCTCCGTGCCGGAGCGTCGACGCGGTTCTTCATACCGGTGCGTCGACCATTACCGACAAGTGGGGCAACTGGGATGATCGCGGCATGACGCGAACCGATGGGCACCTCCTCGACAACCGGCGGCCCGAGGCGGCAGAGCACTTCAGCGCCTTCGCCGCCCTCTTCGACCCCACGACGTTCCGGCATCTCGAAGCGCTCGGCATCGGATCCGGCTGGCGGTGCTGGGAGGTCGGTGCCGGCACCTCCGTGGTGTCCTGGCTGGCGAAGAAGGTCGGACCGACCGGACGCGTCGTCGCGACCGACACCGACACCGCACGGCTCGCCCCGGCCGCCCGGCCGCCCGTCGAGGTGCGCGTCCACGACCTCGGCGCGCAGGACCCGCCGGGGGAGGGCTTCGACCTGGTGCACGCCCGCCTCGCCCTCGTCCACGTCACCGACCGGGAGCAGGCTCTGCGGTCCATGGTCACGGCCCTGCGCCCCGGCGGGCGGCTTCTCGTCGAGGACGCCGACCCCGGCCTTCAGCCCCTGCTCTGCCCCGACGAGTACGGTCCCGAGCAACAGCTCGCGAACCGGCTGCGGCAGGGCTTCCGCAAGCTGCTCGCCGACCGCGGGACCGAGCTCCCCTGCGGCCGCACCCTGCCGCGCCTGCTCAGGGAGGCCGGTCTGACCCGTGTCCACGCGGACGCCTACTTCCCCCTCGCCTCGCCGGCCTGCGCGGCCCTGGAGTCCGTCACGATCCGCCAGATCCGGGACCAACTGGTGACCGCGGGCCTCGCCACGGACCAGGAGATCGACCGGCATCTCGTGAACGTCACCTCCGGAGTGCTCGATCTGACGACGGCACCGATGATCTCGGCGTGGGGGCGCAAGCAGCGCGAGGCGCCGTGAACCGGACCGCGTCGCCCGGTCGGATACGCGCCGTCCGTCCTTCGACCTGGGACGAGCCGTCGGGTGAGCGCCGCCGTCAGCCCTGCGAGGGCGGCCTGCCCCCCACCTGCTCCACCGCCCGCGCTCCCGCCCGGCAGCCCTCCCGCGCCGCCTCCTCCGGCCCCGCCCCCGAGAGGAGCGCGGCGAGGAACGCCCCCGTGAAGGCATCCCCGGCACCCGTGGTGTCCCGTGCCGTGGCCGGTACGGCCGGGACGCGGGCGCACACCTTCCCCGAGCGGGCCACGAGCGCTCCCTCATGGCCCTGCTTCGCGACGACCAGTGGGATGCGCAGACTCAGTTCCGCAGCCGCCGCGGCCGCGTCGGTCAGCCCTGTCAGCAGGCACGCCTCGTCCCGGCTGGGCAGCAGCACGTCCACGCCCTCGACGAGCGCCAGGAACCGCTCGACGCCGAGCTCCCCGAGGAAGCCGGCCGACGCCGGGTCCAGACTCACCGGCACGCCACGCGCGCGTGCGGCGTTCAGGGCCAGCGTCACCAGGGCGCGACTCGAGTCGGAGAACAGCAGGTAGCCCGACAGATGAAGCCGGGCGACCCCGTCGAGCAGGGTGTCCGACCAGTCGGCCGGTTCGAGCCGCAGCGACGCGCCGCTGTCGGTGAGGAACGTCCGCTCCGCCGAAGCGCCCCCGTCCACCAGGCAGATCACCGTTCCGGTCGGCGCCTGCGGGTCGACGACGAGCCGGGGACGCACGCCCCGGGCCGTCAGCTCACGCTCATGCCAGGCGGCTGCCTCCGCCCCCACACGCCCGAGCAGCCGCACCTCCGCAACGCCCCCGTGCGCGGCCCAGCACGCGACGTTGGCGCCCGCCCCGCCCGGCACCGTGCGGATGGAGGCAACCGTGTCCGTGCCGACCGCGAGCGGACCCCGGTGACGCGCGACGACATCGGTGATGACGTCCCCCACGACGAGCAACGCCCGGCCTCCCACCGAACCGGCGCCGCGCCCCGCCGACCCCGCCGAGGCTTCGGCCGATCCCACCCCGGCCTCACCCGGCACCTCTCGGCCCTCGCCCGGCATCGCTCTGCCCTCGACCGATCCCAGCCCGACCCCGCCCCCGACCCCCGCCTCGTTCATCCCCGGGCCCAGGCCGCCGCGATCCGTGCGGCCAGGCGGACGTTGCCGCGGACCGCCGCCAGGTTGGCGCTCAGGGAGGCGCCGTCGGTGTGCCGGACCAGGTAGTCGAGGAGGAACGGGGTGACCGCCTGGCCGGTGATCCCTTCCTCCTCGCACGCGTGCAGCGCGTCCGCGAGCACGCGTGCGTGCAGCTCCGGATCGAGCTGCTCCTCCTCGGGGACGGGGTTGGCGACGATCAGCGCCGACTCGGGGCCGTCGAGCGTGTCCTGGGCCCGCATGACGCCCGCCACCTGCTCCGGCGTCCGCAGCGTCCAGTCCACCGGATGCCCCGAGTCCGACAGATAGAAGCCCGGGAACCTGTCGGTGCCGTAACCGGCCACCGCGACACCCAGCGTCTCCAGCCGCTGCAGGGTCGCCGGCACGTCCAGGATCGACTTCACCCCGGCGCACACCACCGTGATCCGCGTCCGCGCCAGCAGCCCCAGGTCGGCCGACTCGTCCTGCGTCACCGTCCACTCCCGGTGCACCCCGCCGAGCCCACCCGTGGCGAACACCCGTACGCCCGCCCGCGCGGCCAGCAGCGCCGTCGCCGACACCGTGGTCGCCCCGCTCACCCCGGACGCCACCGCGAGCGGCAGGTCGCGATGGCCCAGCTTGCGGATCCCGTCCTCGTTCGCGACCCGCTCCAGCTGCTCCTTGTCCAGCCCGACATGGGGCCGCCCGTCGAGGACGGCGATGGTCGCGGGCACCGCGCCCTCCCGCCGCACGGCCGTCTCCAGCTCCAGCGCCACCTGCAGGTTGCGGGGCCGGGGCAGCCCATGGGCGATGATCGTGGACTCCAGGGCCACCACGGGCCGGCGCGCGTCGATCGCCTCCCGCACTTCTTCGGACACCACCAGCACCACGCGCCCGCCTCCTGTCAGTCGGTCAGTCGGTCTTCCTCATCTCTGGCGGGCGGCGCGCCGGGCCAAACCCTTGCGGGCTGTCGCGGACCTCACGAGCCTGGGGTGCATGACGGACCACACCGCACGTCTCGACCACGTCGTCCTCTGGGTGCGCGACCCGCTCGCCGCCGCCGACTTCTACGAGAAGGCCGTCGGCCTGGAGGCGCTCAGGCTCACCGAGTTCGCCGCCGGCGAGGTGCCGTTCCCCTCCGTCCGCGTCAACGACGCGACCATCCTCGACCTCATGCCGCTGACCTTCGCGGCACGCATGACGATGCTCCCCGGCGCCGCCGACAGCGCGGGACACCCCGTCAACCACGTCTGCCTGTCGCTGCCCCGCGGCGACTTCGACGCCCTCCTCGGCCGCCTGGAGGAACGCTCCGTACCGGTGTCCGACCTCTCGTACGACTCCTTCGGAGCCCGGGGCAAGGCCACGCGCAGCTTCTACTTCCGCGACCCGGACGGCAACGTCTTCGAGGCGCGGCACTACGACTGACCAGGCCCGTGCCTCCCCGGCCCGGGCCTCAGAACAGAGGCTCGGGCAGCACTCCTTCCAGGGCGAGCAGCTTCCGCTTGGTCTCCAGCCCGCCCCCGAAGCCGCCGATGCCGCCACCGCTCTCGACGACCCGGTGACAGGGCACCACCACCGGCAGCGGATTGGCGCCCATCGCCATGCCCACGGCCTGGGCGGCGCCGGGCTGACCGACCCGCCCGGCCAGATCGCCGTACCCGACGACCGTGCCGTACGGCACGCCTGAGGCGAGCTCGCGCAGGACCTCCCGGTTGAAGCCGGAGATCAGCGACCAGTCCAGCGGGAGGTCGAAGTCGCGTCGCTCACCCGCGAAGTACGCCTCGAACTGCCGTATCGCCTCGGCCAGCAGCGGGGAGCCGGGTGCCTCGACGGGCTCGGTGCCGAGCCGCGCCGCCAGCCGCTCGACCGCCCGGTCCCGCACCTCGTCCGTGGCGTGGAACACGACGTTGACCAGGCCGCCTGGGCCGGCGGCCAGCAGCAACGGCCCGATCGCGCTCTCCACGACCGCCCACACGACCCGCGGCTCGACCCGCTCCTGACTGTCCATGCGCCCACGGTACGACCCGCCACTGACAACGCCGTCCCGACGGGACGACGGATCACCCGCGCACGGCCTTGCGCACCACATCCGGCTTGTTCGTGATGATGCCGTCGACGCCGTAACCGGCGACCCGCTGGGCCGTCGCCGCGTCGTCGACCGTCCAGGTGAAGACCTCCATCGGCCTGCCGTGCGGCCCGTCGAACGCCTGCACCGAGGCCACGTAGGCGGGGGAGAGCGAGCCGTGCGACGGGTTGATCTGGTCGGCGAAGCCGGCGTAGTCCAGCAGGTCCGACACGGGCGGCGTCCCCAGGAAACCGGTCTTCACGCCGGGCTTCAGCTCGTGCACCGTCCGCACGCTGTCCGCGCTGAAGCTCTGCACGATCAGCCGGCCCGCCAGATGGCGCCGGTCGAGCCAACCCTCGTTGCTGAGGACCTTCAGCGTCTGCCGCTCGATGCCCGGGTACAGCTCCGGGTTCTTGATCTCCAGGAGAAGCTTCTGGTGATGGTGCTCGACGCGGTGCACGAACTGCTCCAGCGTCGGCACGCGCGCGCCCGCGTACGCGGGTCCGAACCAGCTGCCCGCGTCGAGACGGGCGATCTCGGCGGCCGTGAAGTCCCTCACCTTCCAGGGAGCCCGGTCGGGGAAGACCTCCTCGACGTCGGTGGTGCGCCGCAGGTTGTCGTCGTGGAGGACGACCAGCTCGCCGTCCCGGGTCCGCTGGACGTCGTTCTCCACCCATCGGATACCCAGCTCCGCCGCCTTGTCCACGGCGGCCAGCGTGTTCTCGGGCGCGTACGCCGAGGCCCCCCGGTGCGCGATGACCAGCGGCGACACACCACCTCCGGCCGCCCGCGCGGGGGAGGCGGGAAAGAGGAGGGCGGCGGTGCCCAGGAGTGCGGTGGTCGAGGCGGCAACAGCGCGCGCGTGCATGCGTACTCCTCGCGTCGAGCGATCACTACGTCACAGACAGCACCACTGTGACAGCAGAGGGTCAACGCGAGAGGGGTGCAGGATGGCCACACGTTGAACGGAGATGACCCAACTCCGCTCACTGGTGCCGCACAACTGCGGCAAGGGCGTGTTTCTTTGCCGGAAAGTCGTTCGACCATTCCGGTGGGGGTCATACTCTCTGCGTCAACCCTGACCGCTCGTGCGGTCCTGGGAGGGGGCGCACATCAGGAATTCCGGGACGCAAAGGGCGGGAAGGGCAGCCGCGCATGCAGGGCACGGTCGACGGATTCAGCTACGGCCTGGTCACACCCCTGGTGGCCTACCTCATGGCCTGCCTGGGCGGGGCCCTGGGCCTGCGTTGCACCACGAGATCCATGCTCGTCGCCCAGTCCTGGCGCCCCGGCTGGCTCGCCCTCGGCTCGGCCGCCATCGGTTCCGGCATCTGGACCATGCACTTCATCGCGATGATGGGGTTCACGGTGCATGGCACCCCGATCCACTACGACAAGTCGATGACCTTCGCGAGCCTGGCCGTCGCGATCGTGATGGTGGGCATCGGGATCTTCATCGTCGGATACCGGGGAGCCCGCGGGACGGCCCTCTTCACCGGGGGCACGATCACCGGCCTGGGCATCGCGTCGATGCACTACCTCGGCATGGCCAGCATGCGCCTGGACGGGAAGCTGGAGTACAACACGTTCACCGTCGGCGTCTCCGTCGTGATCGCCATGGGCGCCGCCACCGCCGCCCTGTGGGCGGCCGGCCAGGTCAGGGGATTCCTGTGGAGCGTGGGCGCCAGCCTCGTCATGGGCCTCGCCGTCAGCGGCATGCACTACACCGGGATGGCCGCACTCAGCGTCCACCTCCACGGCACGGCCGAACCCACCACGGGAGAGTCGCCCGCGGCCCTGCTCGCCCCCATGCTGGTCGGTCCGCTCGCCTTCCTGCTGCTCGCGGGCGTCGTGGTGATGTTCGACCCGTTGATGGTCATGGGCAAGCCCACCGTCGCCCCCGTCGAGCACCGGCCCGGCATCCCCGCCCACACCCACACCGCCGTCCCGCACTCCGCGCACCGCCTGCGGTTCCGCCCCCGCCGCGCCGTGGAGCACCGAGGAGCCCGCACCCCGCAGAACCGCTGATCGGAGCGCGTTGTCAGTGCGGGGTCGTACGGTGGATTCCATGCGGCCCGTTTCCCAGATCGAACGCACGGTGGCGCCCTTCGAGGTCGTCAGCCCCTACCAGCCGAACGGCGACCAGCCGACGGCCATCGCCGAGCTCGCCCGGCGCATCGAGGCAGGCGAGAAGGACGTCGTCCTCCTCGGCGCCACCGGCACCGGCAAGTCCGCCACCACCGCGTGGATGATCGAGAAGCTCCAGCGCCCCACGCTCGTGATGGCGCCGAACAAGACCCTGGCCGCCCAGCTGGCGAACGAGTTCCGCGAGCTGCTGCCGAACAACGCCGTCGAGTACTTCGTCTCGTACTACGACTACTACCAGCCCGAGGCCTACGTCCCGCAGTCGGACACCTACATCGAGAAGGACTCCTCGATCAACGAGGAGGTCGAGCGCCTGCGCCACTCCGCGACGAACTCGCTCCTCACCCGCCGCGACGTCGTCGTGGTCGCCTCGGTCTCCTGCATCTACGGCCTCGGCACCCCGCAGGAGTACGTGGACCGCATGGTCCCCCTCCGCGTCGGCGAGGAGATCGACCGCGACGAGCTGCTGCGCCGCTTCGTCGACATCCAGTACACGCGCAACGACATGGCCTTCACCCGCGGCACCTTCCGCGTCCGCGGCGACACCATCGAGATCTTCCCGGTCTACGAGGAGCTCGCCGTCCGCATCGAGATGTTCGGCGACGAGATCGAGGCGCTCTCCACCCTGCACCCGCTCACCGGCGAGATCATCAGCGACGACCAGCAGCTCTACGTCTTCCCGGCCTCCCACTACGTCGCCGGCCCCGAGCGCATGGAGCGGGCCGTCAACGACATCGAGAAGGAGCTGACCGAGCGCCTCGCGGAGCTGGAGAAGCAGGGCAAGCTCCTGGAGGCCCAGCGCCTGCGGATGCGCACCACGTACGACATCGAGATGCTCCGCCAGATCGGCACCTGCTCCGGCGTGGAGAACTACTCGATGCACTTCGACGGCCGCCTGCCCGGCTCCCCGCCCAACACCCTCCTGGACTACTTCCCGGACGACTTCCTCCTCGTCATCGACGAGTCGCACGTCACGGTCCCGCAGATCGGCGCCATGTACGAAGGCGACGCCTCCCGCAAGCGCACCCTCGTCGACCACGGCTTCCGGCTGCCCTCCGCCCTGGACAACCGCCCGCTGAAGTGGGAGGAGTTCCAGGAGCGCATCGGCCAGACGGTCTACCTGTCGGCGACCCCGGGGAACTACGAGCTCTCCCGCTCCGACGGCGTCGTCGAGCAGATCATCCGCCCCACCGGCCTCGTCGACCCGGAAGTGGTCGTCAAGCCCACCGAGGGCCAGATCGACGACCTGGTGCACGAGATCCGGCAGCGCACCGAGAAGGACGAGCGCGTCCTGGTCACCACGCTCACGAAGAAGATGGCCGAGGACCTCACGGACTACTTTCTGGAGCTGGGCATCCAGGTGCGCTACCTGCACAGCGACGTCGACACCCTGCGCCGTGTCGAACTGCTGCGTGAGCTGCGCTCCGGCGAGTTCGACGTGCTCGTCGGCATCAACCTGCTGCGCGAGGGCCTCGACCTGCCCGAGGTGTCCCTGGTGGCGATCCTGGACGCCGACAAGGAGGGCTTCCTGCGCTCCGGCACGTCCCTGATCCAGACCATCGGCCGCGCCGCGCGCAACGTCTCCGGCCAGGTCCACATGTACGCCGACAAGATCACCCCGGCGATGGCGAAGGCCATCGACGAGACCAACCGCCGCCGGGAGAAGCAGATCGCGTACAACAAGGAGAAGGGCATCGACCCCCAGCCCCTCCGCAAGAAGATCAACGACATCGTCGCCCAGATCGCCCGCGAGGACATCGACACCGAGCAGCTGCTCGGCTCGGGCTACCGCAAGTCCAGGAAGGACGGCGGCGGCACCAAGGCGCCCGTGCCCTCCCTCGGCAAGGCGGCCGAGATGGCCAAGCCCGCCAAGGGCAAGGGCAGGGGCAAGGCCAAGGAGACGGTACCGACCGACCGCCCCGCGGCCGAACTCGCCGAGCAGATCGAGGAGCTCACCACGCGCATGCGGGCCGCCGCCGCGGACCTCCAGTTCGAGATCGCGGCCCGGCTGCGCGACGAGGTCTCCGAGATGAAGAAGGAACTGCGCCAGATGAAGGAGGCGGGATTGGCCTGACAGCGGACGGCGTACGCGCAGTGTTGCAAGACCGACACAAAGTGCGGACCGGGCTACGTCGCTGTCAGTGCCCCTGCGTAGTGTTCAGGTCAACCGCGACTGCGCGGCAACAGGGGACGTTCGAGAGGGGAATCAGCGCGTGACCGTCAACATGACCAAGGGTCAGGCCATCAGTCTGCAGAAGAACGACGGCGGCAGCCTGACCGCGGTGCGCATGGGTCTCGGCTGGCAGGCGGCTCCCCGGCGCGGCCTGTTCGGCTCGCGCACGCGAGAGATCGACCTCGACGCCTCCGCCGTCCTGTTCGCGGACAAGCAGCCGGTCGACGTCGTCTTCTTCCGCCACCTGGTGAGCGACGACGGCTCGGTGCGCCACACCGGGGACAACCTGGTCGGCGGTGTCGGCCAGGGCGGCGACGACGAGGCGATCCTCGTCGACCTCGCGCGCATCCCGGTCCACATCGACCAGATCGTCTTCACCGTGAACTCCTTCACGGGCCAGACGTTCCAGGAGGTGCAGAACGCGTTCTGCCGCCTCGTCGACGAGACCAACGGGCAGGAGCTCGCCCGCTACACGCTCGCCGGCGGCGGCCAGTACACGGCCCAGATCATGGCGAAGGTGCACCGCTCGGGTTCGGGCTGGACGATGACGGCCCTGGGCAACCCGGCCAACGGCCGTACCTTCCAGGACCTGATGCCGTCCATCCTGCCGCTTCTCTGAGAACGGGCGGGACCCGGACCGCAGGGGCCGGCGAGCGGCACACGACACCACACAACGACACAGGGGGACGAAGGCGATGACGGCCGAGCTGGTGCGGGGGCAGAATCACCCGCTCTCCCAGGTCCGTCTCGAGATCCGGGTCTCGGCCGGCACGCCGATCGTGGCAGCGGCCGCGCTCAGCGACGAGACCGGCAGGATCCACGGCGTGGAGTGGGTGGCCCACCCGGGCGCGCCCACCCAGCCGGGTCTCGAAGTGTCCCGGCAGGCCGCCGCCGACCACCGCCTCGCGGTGGACCTGGACGCCATGCCGGAGACCGTCCACCGCGTCAGCGTGCTGCTCGCCCTGCCCGCCGGCGGGGCGGGCCCGGTCCGTTTCGGCGCCTTGGCCGCCCCGTTCGTCGCCGTCACCGGCCTCGACGGCGCCGAGGTCGCCAGCTACACCATCACGGGCCTGGACGCCGAGTCGGCCGTCGTCGCCCTGGAGCTGTACCGCCGGCAAGGCGCCTGGAAGGTGCGCGCCGTCGGCCAGGGCTACGCGGGCGGCCTCGCCGAACTCCTCACCGACCAAGGGCTGCCGCAGGCCCGGCAGCTCGCCGGCAGCATCAACGACGCGGTGGCCCAAGGGCTGGCCCGCTCGGTGCAGGCGCCCCCGCCGCGCACGGCGGACGGCGACCGCTCCCGGCAGGCGGCGGCCCCCGCCCTCGGCCCGGACCAGGGCGGCACGGCGCCCCAACCCGGGCCGGTACCACCGGTGTCCCCGTACGGCGGGCAGACGACCGGCGGACAGACGACCGGCGGACAGGGGCAGCCGCCCGGGTACCCGGGCGCCGCGCCGGACCCCTCGGCCGTCAGCCAGCCCGCCGCCCCCACCCCGGGCGGCGGCCCGATCGACTACAGCCATCCGCGCCGCCGGAACGCCGCGCCGCCCCCGCCTCCGCCCACCGCGCCCCCGGCCGCCCCCGGACAGCCCGCGCAGCCCGTCGCGGGCGACGCGACCGGCTGGTCCATGGAGGAGCGGCTGTACAACCAGGTGTGGGGCATGTTCGAGGACCTCGCCCGTACCACCGCCGCCTACCGCAGCGCCGTCGACTTCGCCGAGTCGCGCATGGACAAGGAGCTCGAACAGGTCCTGTCCGACCCGCGCAGCCGGATCGGCGGGCAGGGCGACGCCGCCCGCGAGGCGGCCCGCGCCCGGCACGCCCAGCTCGTCGACCAGGCCAGGGAGGCCCTCGACCGGGACCTCGCCCAGCTCAAGGCCGAGGTCGACGTCGTCGAACCAGCCCTGCCGCCGGCCTACGCCCGTTGGGACAACCCCGTGTGGCACGCCTACCGGGTGCCGATGGAGTTCCCCATGGCCCTGCGCCTGGGCGACCTGCATCTCCCCGAGGCCGACCGGATCCGCATCCCGATGCTGGTCCGGCTGCCGCTGGAGCGGGGCCTGTGGATCGACAGCGGACGGACCGAGTCGACCGAGGGGCTGTTCACCGACGCGCACACATCGGGACGTCTCGCCATGGAGACGGCGGTCGCGCACGCGGCCCGGCTGCTCGCCGTCCACCCGGCGGGCGAGTTCACCGTCCATGTCATCGACCCGGCCGGCTCTGGAGCACAACCCCTGGCGCCCCTCGTGCAGAGCGGTGTGCTCGCGGCCCCGCCCGCGCTCGGCGCCGCCGGGGTGACGGACGTGCTGACCCGGCTCACCCAGCGGGTCGACCTGGTGCAGATGGCGGTCCGGGGAGGCGCCGCCGACTCGCTCCCGCCCGGCTTCGACACCTCACAGCAGCTGCTGATCGTCAACGACTTCCCGCACGGCTTCGACGACCGGGCCGTGAACCAGCTGCGCTACCTCGCCGACGAGGGGCCCGCCTTCGGCGTCCACCTGATGATGGTGGCCGACCGCGAGGAGTCCTCCGGCTACGGTCCTTTGCTCGACCCGCTGTGGCGTTCGCTGCTGCGACTGACCCCGGTGCCCGACGACCACCTCGCCGACCCCTGGGTCGGCCATGCCTGGACGTACGAGCCGACGCTCGTGCCGCCCGGCAGCCAGGTCCTCCAGCAGGTGCTCACCCAGGTCGCGGCCGCCCGTACCAAGTACTCGTAAAGCCCTCTGACCAGGGATTTTGGTCTTTCTTTTGCCAAGCGCTTTACCTGTTCTTGGTAATTGGGTACTGTTGTCGGCACGGAGGGGAGTACTCCCTGTCTGCTGCGGCGTACCCGTCAATACGGATCAGGTCGATACGGCCTGGTCCCGGGGCGTCGGCCCATCGTTGGGTGGAAGAGACCTCCGGCAGCTACGACGCTGACATTTGCCGTGACGACTGCCGGAGGCGCAGTGGATGTTTCCGTGACCCTGTGGGTCCTGACGATCGTGGGCCTGGCGGCCCTCATCGCCGTCGACTTCTTCATCGGCCGCAAGCCGCACGACGTATCGATCAAGGAAGCCGGAATCTGGACGGTCGTCTGGATCGTCCTGGCCGTGCTCTTCGGGCTCGGCCTGCTGGTCTTCGGCGGCGGCCAGCCGGCCGGTGAGTTCTTCGCCGGCTTCATCACCGAGAAGTCGCTGAGTGTCGACAATCTCTTCGTCTTCGTCCTGATCATGGCGAAGTTCGCGGTGCCCTCGCAGTACCAGCAGCGCGTGCTGCTGATCGGCGTGCTCATAGCCCTGGTCCTGCGCGCGATCTTCATCGCCGCCGGTGCTGCGATCCTCGCCAGCTTCTCGTGGGTGTTCTACCTCTTCGGCGCCTTCCTCATCTGGACCGCCTGGAAGCTCATCCAGGAGGCCCGTGCGGACGAGGAGGACGAGGAGTGGGAGGAGAACAAGCTCCTCAAGGCCGCAGAGCGCCGCTTCGGCGTCGCCGACCGCTACCACGGCACCAAGCTGTGGATCCAGCAGAACGGCAAGCGGGTCATGACCCCGATGCTGGTCGTGATGCTCGCGATCGGCATGACGGACGTGCTGTTCGCCCTCGACTCCATCCCCGCGATCTTCGGCCTGACGCAGGACCCGTACATCGTCTTCACGGCCAACGCGTTCGCCCTGATGGGTCTGCGGCAGCTGTACTTCCTCATCGGCGGCCTGCTGAAGAAGCTGGTCCACCTCTCCTACGGCCTGTCGATCATCCTCGGCTTCATCGGCGTGAAGCTGGTGCTGCACGCCCTGCACGAGTCCGGGGTGCACGTCCCCGAGATCAGCATCCCGGTCTCGCTCGGCGTCATCTGCTCCGTCCTGATCGTCACCACGATCACCAGCCTGCGGGCTTCCAAGAAGCAGGCGGCGGCCGAGGCGGCGCAGGCGCAGAGCGGAAGCGCTCCGAAGGACAGCATCGACGTCTGACCACGCCGGACGTAGGAACAACCATCACCGGGACCGGTGCTCGGCGAATTGCCGACCACCGGTCCCGGTGCTTGCTTGTTCCTTGAACGGTTCCCCCGCCCGGGGGCGCCGTGGCCGGCTGGAGGTGCCATGAAGTTCGTGCAGATCATCGACTTCGAGACGAGCGCTTGGACGAGATGGAGCAGCTCCTCGAGGAGGCCGGGCAACATCTCGCCGGCCGGACGGGCGGCCCCACGCACCGCATGCTCCTGAAGGACCGCGACAATCCGCGCCGCTACCTGGCGCTGATCGAGTTCGAGTCGTACGACGAAGCCATGCGCAACAGCGACGACCCCGAGACCAGCAGGATGGCGGAGCAACTGGGCGCGCTCTGCCTCGGGGAGCGGGTGTACACCAACTGCGACCTCCTGGACGCACGCGACCCCAAGTAGCCCGGCAGCACACGCCATGGGGCCACGCTTGCGGCGGGAGCCGTCCTGGCCGCCGTGCACCACGCCGAAGTGGTGGCCCACCGGGTCGGCGAACCGTTCGGCTCCCTCGTGCTCGCCGTCGCCGTCACGATCATCGAGGTCGCCCTCATCGTCACCCTGATGGCCGATGGCGGGGACAAGAGCTCGACGCTGGCACGCGACACGGTCTTCGCGGCCGTGATGATCACCTGCAACGGCATCGTCGGCCTCTCCCTCCTGGTCGCCTCACTGCGGCACGTCACGGCGGTCTTCAACCCCGAGGGCACCGGCGCCGCGCTCGCGACCGTCGCCACCCTGGCCACGCTCAGCCTGGTCCTGCCGACGTTCACCACGAGCAAGCCGGGCCCCGAGTTCTCCACGGTCCAGCTGACCTTCGCGGCGCTCTCCTCGCTGATCCTGTACGGCCTGTTCGTCGCGACGCAGACCGTGCGGCACCGGGACTACTTCCTGCCGATCACCCGGCAGGGCGAGGTGATCACCGCGGAGGAGCACGCCGCGGCCCCCTCCGCCCGTGCCGCCCTGATCAGCCTGGGGCTGCTGGGCCTGGCCCTGATCGGCGTGGTCGGCCTGGCCAAGGGGGTGTCGCCCACCATCGAGTCCGGTGTGGCGGCCGCCGGGCTGCACCACGCCGTCGTCGGCGTGATCATCGCGCTGCTGGTGCTGCTCCCGGAGAGCATCGCCGCGCTGCGCTCCGCCCGCCGCGACCGGGTGCAGACCAGTCTGAACCTCGCCCTCGGCTCGGCGATGGCGAGCATCGGCCTGACCATCCCCGCCGTGGCGCTCGCGTCCGTCTGGCTCTCCGGGCCGCTGGTCCTCGGCCTGGGCGCCACCCACATGGTGCTGCTCGCCCTGACGGTGGTGGTGGCCTCGCTGACCGTGGTCCCGGGCCGGGCCACGCCGCTCCAGGGCGGGGTCCACCTGGTGCTGTTCGCGGCGTATCTGGAGCTGGCGATCAATCCCTAGGCCGGCGGTCAGCCGGAAGCAGCCTCCGCAGTCGCCCCCACCGGCACCGGACGCGTCTCCGGCAGCAGGGTGAAGCAGCCCAGGCTGAGCAGCGCGATCGCCGTCAGGTACGCGGCCACGCCCCACGGCACCCGCCCGCCCTGCTCGGCGAGGGCCGTCGCCACGATCGGCGTGAGGGCACCGCCGACGACCCCGCCGAGGTTGTAGCCGACGGCGGCGCCGGTGCAGCGCACCCGCGGTTCGTACAGCTCCGGCAGATACGCGGCGATCACGGCGAACATCGTGATGAACGAGAGCATCGCCCCGAGGAAGCCCAGGAACATCGGCAGCGGCGCGCCGGTGGCGAGGAGCGCGACCATGGGGAACATCCACAGGGCGGCGGCCGCGCAGCCGGCCAGGCACAGGGGGCGGCGGCCGTAACGGTCCCCGAGCAGCGCCACCAGCGGTGTGAGCGCGCCCTTCACGAGGACGGCGCCCATGATGCAGGTCAGCATGACGGTGCGGCTCACCCCGAGCCGTTCCGTGCCGTAGGAGAGGGACCAGGTCGTCACGGCGTAGAAGATGGCGTAGCCGATCGCGAGGGCGCCGCCGGTCAGCAGGAGGAGACGCCAGTGGTGGCGCACGACCTCGACGAGCGGCACGCGCGCGTGGTCGTCGATCTCCAGGAAACGAGGGCTTTCGGCGAGCGACGAACGCAGCCACAGCCCCACCACGGCCAGCACGCCCGCCGCCCAGAACGGCACCCGCCACCCCCACGCGGCGAACTGCGCCTCGGACAAGGTCGCCGACAGGCCCAGCACCACACCGTTGGCGAGCAGGAACCCCACCGCGGGCCCGACCTGGGGGAAACTCGACCACAGCACGCGCCGCTCGGCGGGCGCGTGCTCCACGGTCAGCAGTACCGCACCGCCCCACTCCCCGCCCAGCCCAAGCCCCTGCAGGAACCGCAGGACCAGAAGCAGCAGGGGAGCGACCACGCCGATCGTGTCGTACGTCGGCACGCAGCCGACCGCGACCGTGGAGGCACCGGTGAGCAGCAGGGAGGCGACGAGGACCGGCCGTCGCCCGTGCCGGTCCCCGATGTGCCCGAACAGCACCGACCCCAGCGGCCGGGCCACGAAACCCACGCCGAAGGTGGCGAAGGCGGCCAGCGTCCCCGCCACCGGCGAGAAGGTCGGGAAGAACAGCGGCCCCAGGATCAGGGCCGCCGCGGTGCCGTAGACGAAGAAGTCGTAGAACTCGATGGCCGTGCCGGCGAGTGAGGCGGCCGCGAGGCGCGGCATGGAAGGTGCCCTTACGGTGCGTACGTCGTGCATGCCGCGTCAACTACCTACGGTGACGGGCGGTTACGGGGGCGCGCGGAGGGCTCGGGGGTGTTCAGTACGTGACCGTGATGCGCCGGGCCGGTCCGTCCACGCGCACGGTGCCCCCGTATGGGATCACCAGCTGCGGATCGGTGTGCCCGAAGTCCACGTCGAAGACGATCATGGTGTCGGGGGCGTAGTCCCGCATGGCGCGCAGGACGGCCTCACGCTGGTCCGAGGCGTAACGGGCGGCCTCTTCGGGAGTGTTGGGGCGGGTGAAGAACCAGGTCTTCGGGCGCCCCATCAGCAGCGCCGGGAAGCGCTGGAGCAGTCCGCGCTCGCCCATGTTCCGCAGGGTGTAGTAGACCTCCGTGGCGCTGGGCATGTCCTCCGAGGTTTCCAGGAGCAGCACACCCCCCTCGTACTCGGACAGGTCGCGTGCGATCTCCCGGTCGGCCATCAGCAGCCAGGCGACGATCTCCAGGCAGCCGCCCCAGGTACGGCCCTCGACCACCCGGTCGGGGTTCACCCAGGTCCAGCCGGTCCCGGGCCGGGTCTCCGGCTCCGCCTCGAAGGTCGCCGGGTCGGCCCAGTCCCGGTCGATGTCACGCCACCGCTCGGCGGGCCGCAGCTCGTACGGGCCGGAGGTGAACAGGGCCGCGCGCAGGGACTCGGCGGTCTGCGGGTGCATGGCCCCGGGGCGGCCCAGCTCGCCCATGACACTGCCGCCGTGGAAGGCGACGATGCCGCTGTTGCGCAGGAACGCGAGCAGGTTGGTGTTGTCGCTCATCCCGAAGAACGGCTTCGGGTTCGCGCGGATCAACTCACGGTCCAGGTACGGCAGCACGGTGATCTGGTCGTCCCCGCCGATGGACGCGATGACCGCCTTGATGGCCGGGTCGGCGAAGGCGGCGTGGATGTCGGCGGCCCGTTCCTGGGGCGTCGAGCCCATCCTGCGGGTCGCCGGGTACTCGACCGGCTCCAGCTCGTACTCCTTGCGCAGCCGCTCCAGGCCCAGTTCGTAGGGGAGCGGTAAGAGTTCCGGCAGGCCTCCGGAGGCCGAGATCACGGCGATGCGGTCCCCGGGGGACGGCTTGGGCGGGTACAGGAGGCTCGTCATGCCCGGAGGTTACGACCCGGCAGGCGGTCGGCGCACCGTGATAAACCGGCTGTGAGCAGCGGTCCGCGACGGGCCGCCCGACCCTGACCGGACCGGAGGAACCGTGCCCCGCACCCTGGCCAACGCCCCGATCATGATCCTCAACGGCCCCAATCTGAACCTGCTCGGCCAGCGCCAGCCGGAGATCTACGGCTCCGACACTCTCGCCGACGTCGAGGCCCTGTGCGCCAAGGCGGCGGCCGCGCACGGCGGCACGGTCGACTTCCGCCAGTCCAACCACGAGGGCGAGCTGGTCGACTGGATCCACGAGGCGCGTCTGAACCACTGCGGCATCGTGATCAACCCGGGCGCCTACTCGCACACCTCCGTCGCCCTCCTCGATGCCCTCAACACCTGCGACGGCATGCCGGTGGTGGAGGTCCACATCTCCAACATCCACCAGCGTGAGGCGTTCCGGCACCACTCCTACGTCTCGCTGCGCGCCGACGGCGTCATCGCGGGCTGCGGGGTGCAGGGGTACGTGTTCGGCGTCGAGCGGGTCGCGGCGCTGGCGGGGGCGGGGCAGGCGGACACCTGAGCCGCCGCACGTAAGCCCCGCGGACCATGGCGGTCGCCCCTTACAGCCGCCCCTTACCGCCGTCCCTTGCAGACGCCTCTTACAAGCGCCCCGCCTCCACGATCCGCCGCAGGAAGCGCCGTGTGCGCTCCTGCCGCGGCTCCCCGAAGACCTGCTCCGCGGTACCGCGTTCCAGCACCACGCCGCCCTCCAGGAAGCACACCTGGTCGGCGACCTCCCGCGCGAAGCCCATCTCGTGCGTGGCCAGCACCATGGTCATGCCCTCGTCCTTGAGGTCGCGCACGACTGTGAGGACCTCGCCCACCAGCTCGGGATCGAGGGCGGCCGTGATCTCGTCGAGCAGCAGCAGCCGGGGGCGCACGGCCAGGGCGCGGACGATCGCCACGCGCTGCTGCTGGCCGCCGCTCAACCGGTCCGGGTACTCGCCCGCCCTGCCGCCGAGCCCGAGCCGCTCCAGCAGTTCACGCGCGCGTGCCTCGGCCTCGGCCCGGGGCACGCCGTGCACCCGGCGCGGAGCGAGCGTGATGTTCTCCAGGACGGTCATGTGCGGAAACAGGTTGTACGCCTGGAAGACCACGCCGATCCGCCGGCGCACGGCGTCCTGGTCGGCGCGCGGGTCGGTGATCTCCTCGCCGTCCAGCCAGATCGCCCCGTCGTCGATCTCCTCCAGCAGGTTCGCGCACCGCAGCAGCGTGGACTTGCCGGAGCCGGAGGCGCCGATCAGCGCGGTGACCGTGTGCGGGGCGACCTCCAGATCGACGTCCCGCAGGACGACCGAGCCGCCGAAGCTCTTGCGGACGGACTCCATCCGCAGCACGGGCGTCTCGCTCATGTAACTCCTCCCTGGGCCCGCCGCCGGTCCATGCGTGCCGTCACCCAGTCCGTGAAACGGGTCATGGGGATGGTCAGCGCGACGAAGACCAGACCCGCGACGATGTACGGCGTGTAGTTGAGGCTGCGGCCGACGATGATGTCGGCGGCCCGTACGGCGTCCACCGCACCCCCGATCGAGACGAGCCCGGTGTCCTTCTGCAGCGACACCAGGTCGTTCAGCAGCGGCGGCACCTGGCGGCGCACCGCCTGGGGCAGCACCACGTACCGCAGCGCCTGCCGGTTGCTGAGCCCGAGCGACCGGGCCGCGGCGCGCTGCGAGGGATGCACGGACTCGATGCCGGCGCGGAACACCTCGGCGACGTACGCCGAGTAGGTCAGGGTCAGCGCGGTGCCGCCGAGGAGCACCGGATCGACGGTCACTCCCTGGAGCCGCAGCGCCGGGACGCCGAGGACGACGATCATCAGGTTGATGATGAGCGGCAGCCCCCGGAAGAAGTCCGTGTACGCGGCGGCCAGGACGCGCAGCGGGAAGAACACGGGACCGCGCAGCGTCCGGGCGACGGCGATCAGCATGCCGAGGACGAGGACCGCGGCTCCGCAGACCAGCAGCAGCCGGACGTTCAGCCACAGCCCTTCGAGCACCTTGGGGAACGCCTCGCGCGCGTACCCCCAGTCGAAGAAGGTCTCCTTGGTGCGCGGCCAGCCCGGGGCGTTGACGACGACCAGGTAGAGGACGGCTCCGGTGACGAGTGTGGACAGCGCGCCGATCGCGGTGGCGCGCCGGGCGCGGGCGCGCCGGTAGCGCTCACGGTCCAGGCGCCGCTGGGACGGGACGTAGTCGTCGGGCTCGCCCGAGCTCTCGGCGAGTTGCCCCTTGTCCAGCGTCACTTGAGCACCGGAGCGTCGACGGCGTCGGACAGCCACTGCTGTTCGATCTTCTGCAGCGTGCCGTCGTCGCGCAGCGCGTCCACGGCCCGCGAGACGCAGGAGGTGAGCGCGCTGCCCTTGTCGAGCACGAGCCCGAACTGCTCCGGCGTGCCGCCCTGGTTCTCGAACTGACCGACGATCACCGCGTCGGTGATCTCGGCCCCGGTGATGTAGAAGGCGGTGGGCAGGTCGACGACGATCGCGTCGACCTGGCCGTTCTTCAGGGCGGACTTGGCCTGGTCGTTCTTGGCGTACACGGCGGCCTTCCGCGTGGGCCGCACCACGTCGTCGATGTAGTCGAGGCTGGTGGTGCCCACCTGGGCGCCGAGCTTCACGCCCTTCAGGTCGGCGATGCTCTTCGCCTTCGCGGCCCTGGAGCCCTTCAGCGCGACGACGGCCTGCCGCACGTCGTAGTAGCCGGAGGAGAAGTCGACGGCCTTCTTCCGCTCCTCGCTGATGGACACCTGGTTGATGTCGAAGTCGAACGTCTTCTCGCCCGGCGCGAAGGCCTTGTTGAAGGGGACGGTCTGCCAGACGACCTTTTCCTTGCCGTACCCGAGCTCCTCGGCGACGGCGTACGCGACCGCCGACTCGAAGCCCTTCCCGTTCGCGGGGTCGTCGTCCTGGAACCAGGGCTCGTAGGCGGGTTCGTCGGTGGCGACCGTGAGCCTGCCCGGGGTCTCGGTGGCCAACTTGCCCCGGGCGCAGGTGTTTCCGGCCGATGCCGAGGGCTTGTCCGAGGACGCCTCGGGCTGCGGGGCACAGCTCACGGCGGTGGCGAGGAGGGCGACGGCGGCGGCAGCGCGGCGCAGGGCACGCGGAGCAGGATGCATGGCGGGAGACTGGCAGCCGACGCTCCCGTTTGTCGAGGTCACGGCAACAGATGTCCGGATGATGGGAACGGGTGTTGCGGTCATGTGAACGGGCCCCGTGTGCCCGCGAGTTCGGCGGACGCCGGGGCCGCCGGCCGAGGGCGGGGATCGACAGGCCGGCGGCCCATCCGCCCAGGAGCCGTCATCCTGCGCGGGGCTCCTACCAGTTGACTGCGCAACTACGCGCAAGGGGAGCGTATGTACGACGCCGACGTGTGCGAATGATTCACACGGGGCGCGTGCGCGGCCTACCGCTCCCCACGCGTGCGCCCCGCGCAGTGGTTCACCACCCGCGCGCGTGCCACTCCGGCAGCTGCGGTCGTTCCGCGCCCAGGGTCGTGTCGTTGCCGTGTCCCGGATAGACCCAGGTCTCGTCCGGGAGGACGTCGAAGATCTTCGTTTCGACGTCGTGGAGGAGACTGGCGAACGCCTTCGGATCCTTGTGGGTGTTGCCCACACCGCCGGGGAAGAGACAGTCCCCGGTGAACACATGGGGATGCCCGTGCGGGTCGTCGTAGACGAGGGCGATCGAGCCGGGCGTGTGCCCGACCAGGTGGCGCGCGGTGAGGTCCACGTGCCCGACCCGGATGGTGTCGCCGTCGTCGACCAGCACATCGGTCCGGACGGGGATGCCCTCGGCGTCCTCCCGGCCCGCGTAGGTGCGGGCGCCGGTGGCCGCCACGACCTCGGCGAGCGCCTGCCAGTGGTCGCCGTGCCGGTGGGTCGTGACGACCGACGCGATGCCGTCGTCACCGATCATGCCGAGCAGCGTGGCCGCCTCGTTCGCGGCGTCGATCAGCAACTGCTCGTCGGTGGCGCGGCAGCGCAGCAGATAGGCGTTGTTGTTCATCGGACCCACCGCGATCTTGGTGATCATCAGGTCCTTGAGCTCGTGCACGTCGGCAGGTCCGCCGACCGTCACCTGTCCGCTGTACGTCATGTCCGCCAGCCTATAGCGGGGGAGCGGCCCGGGTCCTACAGCGGGGGCAGCGCCGGGAGCGGGCCGCCGGCCACGGTCAGAGCGGCTCCGGTGCGCCGGCCCGCGAGCCAGCCCAGCAGGTCCGCCGGGTGGCCGGTGACGGTCACCTCGGGCCCGTCGTCCGCCTCCCGCCCCGTGCTCCACGCGCGCGTGCCGTCCGTGAGGCGCGTGGACGGCACGTCGGGGTGCCCGGAGAACCGGTCGGCGAGGAAGGCGATCTCCCGCTCCGTGAACTCCGCCGGGAGGTCCTCCAGCTCGTACCCCATGCCCAGGTCCACGTGGTGCAGCTCCACCTCCACCCACCGCCGGAACGGCACCCGGGCCGCGGAGTCCGTGACGCCGCCCCGCAGCTCCACCGTGCGCGACCAGTCCGCCGGGGCGTCCCCGGCCTCCTGGAAGCGGGCCGCGCTCTCCCGAAGGTCGGCGAGGTGGACATCGAGCGCGCGCGGGGCGTCCCGCTCGATGTCGGCGTCGCGGGCCTCGCCGGAGACGTACATGGGGCGGCCCTCCAGGACGTTCACGAGGGCGTCCGCGTTGCGGGCGAGGTGGGCCAGGACGTGGCCGCGGCTCCAGCCGGGCAGCCGTGACGGCTCCGTCACAGCCGCGTTGTCCAGTTTGCCGACTGCGGTCAGCAGCCGCTCCGTCGCGTCACGTACAGACGCCAGGTCATGAGCGTGATCAATCATGATGCTGACCCTAGCTCCGCCACACCTTCGGGTGAAGGTGGTGAAGGAGTGCCGTAAATCGAAAGCACGTGCTATATGGTCGGACGTGGCGTCGGGCATGCTGGAGAGCCGGGGTTTGTTGGCAACCCGTGAATCCGACCGGCGTTGTCAGTGGCTCCCCCTAGTCTGAGAAGGACGGGGGCCCCGCCCCTGTCTCTTCTCTCAAGAAAGGTGCGGACCGGCGTGGCCGACCGTCTCATCGTTCGTGGAGCGCGCGAGCACAACCTCAAGAACGTCTCGCTCGACCTCCCGCGCGACTCGCTCATCGTCTTCACGGGCCTGTCGGGGTCGGGCAAGTCCTCGCTGGCCTTCGACACCATCTTCGCCGAGGGGCAGCGGCGCTACGTGGAGTCGCTCTCCTCGTACGCCCGGCAGTTCCTCGGGCAGATGGACAAGCCGGACGTCGACTTCATCGAGGGCCTCTCCCCGGCGGTCTCCATCGACCAGAAGTCGACCTCGCGCAACCCGCGCTCCACGGTCGGCACCATCACCGAGGTCTACGACTACCTGCGCCTGCTCTTCGCCCGCATCGGCAAGCCGCACTGCCCCGAGTGCCGCCGCCCGATCTCCCGCCAGTCGCCGCAGGCCATCGTCGACCGTGTCCTGGAGCTGCCCGAGGGCAGCCGCTTCCAGGTGCTGTCGCCGCTGGTGCGCGAGCGCAAGGGCGAGTTCGTCGACCTCTTCGCCGACCTCCAGACCAAGGGCTACTCCCGCGCGCGCGTGGACGGCGAGACGATCCAGCTGTCCAACCCGCCGACGCTGAAGAAGCAGGAGAAGCACACCATCGAGGTGGTCGTCGACCGCCTCACGGTCAAGGACGGCGCCAAGCGTCGCCTCACCGACTCCGTGGAGACCGCCCTCGGCCTCTCCGGCGGCATGGTCGTGCTCGACTTCGTCGACCTCCCCGAGGACGACCCCGAGCGCGAGCGCATGTTCTCGGAGCACCTGTACTGCCCGTACGACGACCTGTCCTTCGAGGAGCTGGAGCCCCGCTCCTTCTCCTTCAACTCGCCCTTCGGCGCCTGCCCGGACTGCACCGGCATCGGCACGCGCATGGAGGTCGACCCGGAGCTGATCGTCCCGGACGAGGAGAAGAGCCTCGACGAGGGCGCCATCCACCCCTGGTCGCACGGCCACACCAAGGACTACTTCGGCCGCCTCATCGGCGCCCTCGCCGACGCGCTGGGCTTCCGTACGGACATCCCCTTCGCCGGCCTGCCGCAGCGCGCCAAGAAGGCGCTGCTGCACGGCCACAAGACCCAGGTCGAGGTCCGCTACCGCAACCGCTACGGCCGTGAGCGCCGGTACACCACGGCCTTCGAGGGCGCCGTCCCCTTCGTCAAGCGCCGGCACAGCGAGGCCGAGTCCGACGCCAGCCGCGAGCGCTTCGAGGGCTACATGCGCGAGGTGCCCTGCCCCACCTGTGAGGGCACGCGCCTGAAGCCGGTCGTCCTCGCGGTCACGATCATGGGCAAGTCCATCGCCGAGGTCTCCGCGATGTCCATCAGCGACTGCGCGGACTTCCTGGGCGAGCTGAAGCTCACCGCCCGCGACAAGAAGATCGCCGAGCGCGTGCTGAAGGAGGTCAACGAACGGCTGCGGTTCCTGGTCGACGTCGGCCTGGACTACCTCTCGCTCAACCGCGCGGCCGGCACGCTCTCCGGCGGCGAGGCCCAGCGCATCCGCCTGGCCACGCAGATCGGCTCCGGCCTCGTCGGCGTCCTGTACGTCCTGGACGAGCCGTCCATCGGCCTGCACCAGCGGGACAACCACCGGCTGATCGAGACCCTGGTCCGGCTGCGCGACATGGGCAACACGCTCATCGTCGTCGAGCACGACGAGGACACCATCAAGACCGCCGACTGGGTCGTCGACATCGGCCCCGGCGCCGGTGAGCACGGCGGCAAGGTCGTGCACAGCGGCTCCCTGAAGGAACTCCTCGCCAACGAGGAGTCCCAGACCGGCCAGTACCTGTCCGGCAAGAAGGCCATCCCGCTGCCCGACATCCGGCGTCCGCTGGACCCGTCCCGGCAGCTCACGGTGCACGGCGCCCGGGAGAACAACCTCCAGGACATCGACGTCTCCTTCCCGCTGGGCGTGTTCACCGCCGTCACCGGCGTCTCCGGCTCCGGCAAGTCGACGCTGGTCAACGACATCCTGTACACGCACCTGGCCCGCGAGCTGAACGGCGCGAGGAACGTGCCCGGGCGGCACACGCGCGTGGACGGCGACGACCTCGTCGACAAGGTCGTGCACGTGGACCAGTCGCCCATCGGCCGCACGCCCCGCTCCAACCCGGCCACGTACACCGGCGTCTTCGACCACATCCGCAAGCTGTTCGCCGAGACCACCGAGGCGAAGGTCCGCGGCTACCAGCCCGGCCGCTTCTCCTTCAACGTCAAGGGCGGCCGCTGCGAGAACTGCGCGGGCGACGGCACCATCAAGATCGAGATGAACTTCCTCCCGGACGTCTACGTCCCGTGCGAGGTCTGCCACGGCGCCCGGTACAACCGGGAGACCCTGGAGGTCCACTACAAGGGCAAGTCCATCGCCGACGTCCTGAACATGCCGATCGAGGAGGCCACCGAGTTCTTCGAGGCCGTTCCCGCGATCGCCCGGCACATGAAGACCCTGAAGGACGTCGGCCTCGGCTACGTCCGCCTGGGCCAGGCCGCGACCACCCTGTCCGGCGGCGAGGCGCAGCGCGTGAAGCTCGCCAGCGAACTGCAGAAGCGCTCCACCGGCCGCACGGTCTACGTCCTGGACGAGCCGACCACCGGTCTGCACTTCGAGGACATCAGCAAGCTGCTGAAGGTCCTGTCCGGCCTGGTCGACAAGGGCAACACGGTCATCGTCATCGAGCACAACCTCGACGTGATCAAGACCGCCGACTGGATCGTCGACATGGGCCCCGAGGGCGGAGCCGGCGGCGGCCTGGTCGTCGCCGAGGGCACGCCCGAGCAGGTCGCCGGGGTCCCCGCCAGCCACACCGGCAAGTTCCTCCGGGAGATCCTCGGCGCCGACCGCATCAGCGACGCCTCCTCGGTGAAGGCACCGCGCAGGACGGCGAAGAAGACGGTCCCCGCGCAGGCCACCAGGACGGGGAGGACCGCCACCAAGACGGTCGACAGCACCACCGCCAGGAAGACAGCCACCAAGACCACGAAGGCCGCCGCGAAGAAGACCACGCGGACGACCAAGGGCTGACGCCTCTCGCCGAACGCGCCGCGCCCCCACAGGGCTCCCTGTGGGGGCGCGGCGCGTCGCTACGCGGTCAGGCGCCCTTCGGCTCCACGAACTGCATGTCGAGCTGGATCTTCACCACGTCTCCGAGCAGTCCGGGGGCGAAGTCCAGCCCGAAGTCGCTGCGCCGGATCTCGCCCGTCGCCTCGAACCCGGCGTGCCGGCTGCCGTCCATGGGCACGTCGACCAGCCCGCCGAACTCCACGGCGAGCGTCACGGGGCGGGTCACGTCGCCGATCGTCAGCTCGCCCTCCATGGTCCAGTCCTCGCCCTGGCCCGACACCCGCGTCGAGCGGTACGTCATCGTCGGGCGCTTGTCGACGTCGAGCAGGTCGGCGGCGCGCACGTGCGCGTCCCGGTCGGCGTTGCCGGTGTTCACCGAGGCCAGGTCCACCGTCGCGGAGACCCGCACGTCCTCGAGCCGCTCCCCGACGAACAGCCCGGCCTCCAGGCGCTCGAACCGCCCCCGCACCTTGGCGATGCCCAGGTGACGGATGGTGAAGTTCACGGAGGAGTGGAACGGGTCGAGGGACCAGTGGCCCGGAGCGAGCGGCAGGGGAGTGGTGGCGGTGGCGGTGTCATTCGTCATGCCCTCCACCCTGAGGGCCGCGCGGCCCGGGAGGGAGACCGGCCGGAGCCTGGTAGTGACGGGGCCACCCTCCGCGCCCGCGGGCGCTGTACGTTCGGCGGGTGAGCGACAACGAGTTGGGCACGTACCTGCGCACCTGGCGCGAAGCCGTCACCCCCGCGGAGGCCGGCCTTCCTGCGGGCCCGCGACGGCGCACACCTGGCCTGCGGCGCGCCGAGCTGGCCACGCTGGCCGGCATCAGCGTCGAGTACCTCACCCGGCTGGAACAGGGCCGCGACCGCAACCCGTCCGCCCAGGTGCTCGGCGCCCTCGCCGACGCCCTGAACCTGTCCCTGGCCGACCGGATGCTGCTCCGCCGTCTGACCAAGGAGGGGGACGGCGGTGACCCGCTGGTCTGCGCGGCGGCCCCGACGCTCAGCCGCACGGCGCGCCCGACCGTACGGGCCGTCCTCGACCACCTGGAACCGGCCCCCGCCGTGGTGGTCAACTGGATCGGCGACGTCCTCGCCCACACCGCCGGGTACGCGCGGCTGGTCGGCCCCATCGGTCTGTTCGACGACGAGCGGCCCAACCTGCTCCGGCACCTGTTCACCGACGAGCGGGCACGCAGTGCCTACCGCGACTGGGACCGGGTGGCCGACGACCTCGTCGCCCGGCTCCGGCACGGCGTCCCTCTCCGCGACCCGCACCTCGCCGAGCTGGCCGAGGAGCTGACGGTGACGGCCGGGGCGGACTTCGCCGACCGGTTCGCCGACCTCACCACGACACCGCGGCGCACCGGCTCCCAGCACCTCGATCACCCGGAGGCCGGCTCGCTGCGACTGCTGCACGAGACGCTGGCGCTCTCCGACGTGGGCCAGCGCCTCATCGTCCATCTGCCCGCGGACCAGGCCACGGCCGCCGCGCTGGACCGCCTCAACGGGCGCCGTCCCGGCGCGCTGCGAGCGGTGGGGGAGACCGGCTGAGGTACCTCGGCACCACGGACCGCTGGAAACCCGGTCCCGTCAGAGCCCGGCTCGTGCGCGCCCGTCAGCCGTCCAGCTCGTGCGCGTACGGCGGCTCGGCTCCCGCGCGCGAGCACGTGACGGCTGCCGCACGGGCCGCGAAGCCCAGCAACTCCGTCCAGCCGTCCGGCCCCAGCGCGGCCAGCGCCCGCCCGCTGAGCGCGTCGCGCACCGCGAGCCCGTGCAGCAGGGCCGCGTTGACCGTGTCGCCCGCGCCGATCGTGTCCACGACGTCCACCCGCTCGCCCGGCACGGCGTACGTGCCGCCGTCGGCGGTGTAGGCGGTCAGCCCGTCGCCGCCCCGGGTGATCACGACCGCCGCCGGTCCGGCCGCCAGCCACTCCTGGGGCGTGCCGCCGAGCCACCGGGCGTCCTCCTCGGACAGCTTCAGCAGCGTCACCGATGGCAGCCAGCTCTTGAACCGCGCCCGGTAGGCGTCCGCGTCCGGGATCAGCCCGGCCCTGATGTTCGGGTCCAGCGCGGAGAACACGCCCCGCGCGGACGCCGAGCGCATCAGCTCCTCATACGCGCTCGCTCCCGGCTCCAGCACCAGCGAGCACGTGCCGAAGGAGACCGCGCGGGTGCCGGAGGGCAGCGCGGACGGCGCCTGGAACAGCCGGTCCGCCGTCCCGTCGACGTAGAAGGAGTACGCGGCCGAGCCGTCCTCGTCGACCGTGGCGACGGCGAGCGTCGTCGGCTCGGTGCCGCGCTGTACGGACGCCACGTCCACGCCGGTCTCCCGCAGCCGGTCGAGCAGGGCCTCCCCGAAGGCGTCGTACGACACCCGTGAGCAGAAGGCGGCGGGGGAGCCGAGGCGGCCCAGCGCCACCGCCGTGTTGTAGGGGCCGCCGCCGAGCGCCGGCTGCAGGGCCGACAGGGCGCCGGCGCCCTGCGGTACCAGGTCGATCAGTGCCTCACCGGCGACGACGATCACGACGGGGTTCCTCTCTCGGACGGGTCGGGGCAGCCGCACGACGTGCGGTGGACGAAGGCGCAGGGCAACCGCACGGTCCGGGCGGGCCGGTCCGGCTCGGCGAGACGCTCCAGGAGCACCTGTACGGCCCGGGCACCGATGTCCTTGCTGGGCTGGGCGATCGCGGTGAGCCGGGGCGAGAACAGGTCCGCCCAGGCGAAGTCGTCGAAGCTGCACAGCGCGAGGTCGCCCGGCACGGACAGGCCCCGGTCGCGCAGGGCACGCAGCGCCCCGATGGTCATGGCGTTGTTGCCGGTGACGAGTGCGGTGGGCGGCACGGCGAGGGACAGCAGGGCCGCGGTGGCCGCTTCGCCACCGGCCGACTCCGAGTCGCCGTGCACCAGGAGCCGCTCGTCGTACGGCAGGCCCGCGAAGGCGAGGCCGCTGCGGTAGCCCATGATCCGCTCGCTCGTGGTGCTGAGCCCCGGCAACCCCGCCACCAGCCCGATCCGCCGATGGCCGAGCCCGGCGAGATGGGTGACCAGCCGGGACGTCGGTGCGGCGTTGTCGGAGCAGACCTGGTCGAAGCGCGGACCGCCGTCCGCCCCCGGCGCGTCCACCAGCCGGTCCAGGAACACGGCCGGTACGGCGTGCCGCCTCAGGTACGCGAGCAGCCCCCGGGGGTCCGCGGAGGGCGCGACGATCATGCCGTCCACCCGGCGCTCGTGCAGCAGCTGCACGACCTTGCGCTCGTGCTCGGGGTCGTCGTGCGGATCGGCGATGAGCAGGCTGTATCCGGCCTCCAGCGCCGCGGCCTCGACACCCTGGAGGATCTCCGTGAAGTACGGGTTGCTGATCGCCGACACCGCCAGTCCGATGGACCGGGTGCGGGACGTCACCAGGGAGCGGGCCAGCGTGTTCGTGGTGTAGCCGAGCTCCTCCACGGCGTCCAGGACCGCCTGGCGGGTGTGCGGCAGCACCGGCCGGGTGCCGTTCAGCACGTGCGAGACGGTCGCCACGGAGACACCGGCGCTCCGTGCGACGTCGGCCATGGTCGGCATGCCGCTCCCTCCTCCGCTGCGCGCCCAGGTCGGGAACGTATCGCATCCCGGGCCGGACGTAAACGCTTGCGCAAGCGTTTACGTCCTGCGGCGACGCAGGGCGCGTCCGGCGCCGACGCCCGGTCCCCTGCGCCCGCCCGACCCCTACTCCCAGTCCCAGCCGATCCCCAGGAACCCGGCCCGCACCCGCGGCTCCACCAGATGCACCGACCGGTGCCGCCCGCTCATCGCGAGCTCCTGGCAGCCGCTCCGGGGCGCGGCCACCGAGTGCTGGGCGAACCGGTGGCAGCGCACGGGGAGGGCCGCCGCGTCGAAGCACACCTGGAGCGCGTACTGGCCGCCGGCGGAGTCGAAGCCGCGGACGTACTCGCGTGAGACGCCCGCCGTGCCGTCCTCGACGCCGTACCGGAAGAGGAACGTGTCCCCGGCCCGCAGCCGCGTGTCGAAGAGCAGCTCGGCCGCGAGCACCCCTGTGTCGCTGTGCCAACGGACGCGTCCGACACGGCAGTTCTCCAGGGCGTGCACCGCCATGCGCTCCGGCACGGCGCCCCGGTCACCGTGGTGGACGGCCACGAAACGGTCGACCCCGTCCCGGTGGGCGCGCACGATGTGGTGCGCCTCCCGCTCGGCCAGCTCGCGCCGCGCCCCGATGCGGAGCCGCTCGTGGTGCGCGAGGGTGTGCAGGCCCCCGTCCGGCGGGCAGCCCAGCTCGGCCAGCAGCTGGTCCAGGACCCCGGAGGCCTCGACCAGGGAGCGGTAGGACCGGGACCCGGACCGCTGCCCGCCGGACAGACTGTCGCCGGACTCGGCGAGCAGCCGGATCAGCGACTCCTCGGGCAGCTCCAGGATCTCCTCCAGGGCGCGCACGGCCCGCAGCGACTCGGGCCGCTGCGGGCGCCTGGCCCCCTGCTGCCAGTAACTCAGACTGGTGACGCCGACCTTCACGCCATGGCGGGACAGATGGTGCTGCACGCGCTGCAGCGGCAGCCCGCGGGCGGCGATCGCGGCCCGCAGGGCGACGTGGAAGGGGCCGCCTCGCAGGGCCGAGTCCAGTTCCGCGGTGGCGACGTCCGCGTGCTGTGGGGCGTGCGGCATGCAGGGGCCTCTCTGTGAGTCGGCGACGGCTGGTCAGACCGTTCGCGCGGGGCGCCCGGGGCCGTCCCGTCGGCGCAGGGGAGGTCTTCACATCCGTACGCCGTCGTTCAGGGTCCCGAGCTCCTCCGCATTGAAGCGTGTTGACCTGGTCCCGACAACACCTGATGCCGGACAGTGATGTACTCCGGGCCGGGGCGCCCAGGGCATGCGAACGCCCGGGGCGCGCGCCCCGGGCGTTCGCAGCCGATAGTGAGCTTCTACGAGCGCTCGCTCGAGCCCTCCTCGAGGGCCAGGCGCTTGGCCCGCACTATGTCGGGGTCGCGCGGGTCCAGGACGTCGCGCAGCCCGAACGCCTCGTCCGCGTACCGGCGGGCCCGGACCGTCCGCCGGGTTTTCTCGATCCGCATCCGCTTCATCTGCGCAGCCCTCCGACCCGTGGCCCGCCCGCTCCGCAGCCGGAGCGGCCGGTCCGCACTGACAACCTGTGTCTGCACGACACGGCCTCCGTCCGCCGGACGTCGCCGTGTCCCCCGTGGGAAGCCTGCATTCCCGCTCCCGGCCCGCCGTAACCCCGGCGCGGGACATGCCGTTGGAAACTGCCTCCCGCCGAGCCGTTGATCGTGCCCGCGCTCCCGCCGGACTGTCGGTGCTCGCCAGTAGGGTGTGAGACATGGCCGACCCCTCCAGCTACCGCCCCAAGCCGGGTGAGATCCCCGACTCGCCGGGGGTCTACAGGTTCCGTGACGAGCACCGCCGGGTGATCTACGTCGGAAAGGCGAAGAGCCTGCGCCAGCGCCTGGCGAACTACTTCCAGGACCTGGCGGGCCTGCACCCGCGCACCCGCTCCATGGTCACCACGGCCGCGTCCGTGGAGTGGACGGTGGTGTCCACGGAGGTCGAGGCACTCCAGCTGGAGTACTCCTGGATCAAGGAGTACGACCCCCGGTTCAACGTCAAGTACCGCGACGACAAGAGCTACCCGTACCTCGCGGTGACGATGAACGAGGAGTACCCGCGCGTGCAGGTGATGCGCGGTCACAAGAAGAAGGGCGTGCGCTACTTCGGGCCGTACGCGCACGCGTGGGCGATCCGCGACACGGTCGACCTGCTCCTGCGCGTCTTCCCGGTGCGCACGTGCTCGGCGGGCGTGTTCAAGAACGCCGCCCGTACGGGCCGCCCCTGCCTCCTCGGCTACATCGGCAAGTGCTCGGCCCCCTGCGTGGACCGCGTCTCCGCCGAGGAACACCGCGAACTGGCCGACGAGTTCTGCGACTTCATGACCGGCCGCACGAACACGTACATCCGCCGCCTGGAGAAGCAGATGGGCGAGGCGGCCGAGGAGATGGAGTACGAGCGGGCGGCCCGCCTGCGCGACGACATCGAGGCCCTGAAGAAGGCCATGGAGAAGAACGCGGTCGTGCTCGCCGACGCGACCGACGCCGACCTCATCGCGGTCGCCGAGGACGAGTTGGAGGCCGCCGTCCAGATCTTCCACGTGCGCGGCGGCCGCGTCCGCGGCCAGCGCGGCTGGGTCACCGACAAGGTCGAGGAGATCACCACCGGCGCCCTGGTGGAGCACGCCCTGCAGCAGCTGTACGGCGAGGAGACCGGGGACGCCGTCCCCAAGGAGGTCCTCGTCCCCGCCCTGCCCGACCCCGTCGAGCCCGTCCAGGAGTGGCTCGCCGGGCGGCGCGGCTCCGGCGTCTCCCTGCGCATCCCGCAGCGCGGCGACAAGAAGGCCCTCATGGAGACCGTGCAGCGCAACGCCCAGCAGGCGCTCGTGCTGCACAAGACCAAGCGCGCCTCCGACCTCACCACGCGCTCGCGCGCCCTGGAGGAGATCGCCGACGCCCTCGACCTGGACAGCGCCCCGCTGCGGATCGAGTGCTACGACATCTCCCACCTCCAGGGCGACGACGTCGTCGCGTCCATGGTCGTCTTCGAGGACGGCCTGGCCCGCAAGAGCGAGTACCGGCGCTTCCAGATCAAGGGCTTCGCCGGGCAGGACGACGTCCGCTCGATGCACGAGGTGATCACCCGCCGCTTCCGGCGCTACCTCGCCGAGAAGGAGAAGACGGGCGAGTGGACCGACGGGGAGAACGCCGAGGCCCCTGAGATCGACAGGAACGGCGAGATCGTCGGGACCGGCCTCACCGAGGACGACGGCCGCCCCAAGAAGTTCGCCTACCCACCCCAGCTCGTGGTCGTCGACGGCGGCGCCCCGCAGGTCGCGGCCGCCCGGCGGGCCCTGGACGAACTGGGCATCGACGACATCGCCGTGTGCGGCCTGGCCAAGCGCCTGGAGGAGGTCTGGCTGCCCGGCGACGACGACCCGGTGGTCCTGCCCCGCACCAGCGAGGGCCTGTACCTGCTCCAGCGGGTCCGTGACGAGGCCCACCGCTTCGCGATCACCTACCAGCGCACCAAGCGGTCCAAGCGCTTCCGCTCCAGCCCCCTGGACGACGTCCCCGGCCTCGGGGAGACGCGCAAGCAGGCACTTCTGAAGCACTTCGGTTCGTTGAAGAAACTGCGATCCGCCACCATCGACCAGATCTGCGAGGTCCCGGGCATAGGCCGCAAGACCGCCGAGGCGATCGCGGCGGCCCTCGCCCAGGCGGCCCCGGCCGCACCCGCCGTCAACACGGCGACTGGAGAGATCATGGAGGAGGAACCCGGCACCATGGGTTCCAGTTGGGAGCCCGTGACGATGGGCGCCCCGGACGAACGACGGGGGCAGGAGACATGAATGTGAACGAGCACGACGGGCAACACGAGCAAGCCGGAGACGGAGCACAGGTGAGTACGGGCACGCCCAACGACAAGGCCCCCGTCCCGGAGGCGGCCATCCCCGAGCTGGTGATCATCTCCGGCATGTCCGGGGCCGGCCGCTCGACGGCCGCGAAATGCCTGGAGGACCTCGGCTGGTTCGTCGTCGACAACCTGCCGCCCGCGCTGATCCCCACCATGGTGGAGCTCGGCGCCCGCTCCCAGGGCAACGTGGCCCGGATCGCCGTCGTCGTCGACGTCCGCGGCCGCCGATTTTTCGACAACCTCCGCGAGTCCCTCGCCGACCTGGAGGCGAAGAACGTCACCCGGAGGATCGTCTTCCTGGAGTCCTCCGACGAGGCCCTGGTGCGACGCTTCGAATCGGTGCGCCGCCCGCACCCCCTCCAGGGCGACGGCCGCATCGTCGACGGCATCGACGCCGAGCGCGAGCTGCTGCGCGAGTTGCGCGGCGACGCCGACCTGGTGATCGACACCTCCAGCCTGAACGTGCACGAGCTGCGCGCCAAGATGGACGCCCAGTTCGCGGGCGAGGAGGAGCCGGAGCTGCGGGCCACGGTGATGTCCTTCGGCTACAAGTACGGCCTGCCGGTCGACGCCGACCTCGTCGTCGACTGCCGCTTCCTGCCGAATCCGCACTGGGTCCCGGAGCTGCGCCCGTACACGGGCCTCAACGAGGAGGTGTCGGGTTACGTCTTCAACCAGCCCGGCGCCAAGGAGTTCCTCGACCGCTACACCGAGCTGCTCCAGCTCGTCGCCACCGGCTACCGCCGCGAGGGCAAGCGCTACGTGACCATCGCCGTGGGCTGCACGGGCGGCAAGCACCGCTCGGTCGCCATGTCGGAGAAGCTCGCCGCCCGGCTCGCCGCCGAGGGCGTGGAGACGGTGGTCGTACACCGGGACATGGGACGCGAATGACACGACGTACTCCGCGGCTGAGCCGGCTGCGCCGGGTGGTGCCCGAGGGCAACACCGGCGGAAAGGGCGGCCGGCCCGCCGAGGCCCGGGGCGCGAGGCCGCGCCGCCGGGGCGCCCAGCCCAAGGTCGTCGCCCTCGGCGGCGGCATGGGCCTGTCCGCCTCGCTCGCCGCCCTGCGCCGGATCACCGGCGACCTCACCGCCGTCGTCACCGTGGCCGACGACGGCGGCTCCAGCGGCCGGCTGCGCGACGAGCTGGGCGTGCTGCCGCCCGGCGACCTGCGCAAGGCGCTGGCCGCGCTCTGCGGTGACGACGACTGGGGCCAGACCTGGGCCCGCGTCATCCAGCACCGCTTCCAGTCCAAGGGCGACCTGCACGAGCACGCGGTCGGCAACCTGCTGATCGTCGCCCTGTGGGAGCAGCTCGGCGACCACGTCCAGGCGCTCGACCTGGTCGGGCGGCTGCTGGGCGCCCAGGGACGCGTGCTGCCCATGTCCGCGGTCCCGCTGGAGCTCCAGGCCCTCGTCAAGGGCCACGACCCGGATCGCCCGGACGAGGTCGACACGGTCCGCGGCCAGGCCACGGTCGCCCTCACCCCGGGCGAGGTCCAGTCCGTGCACCTCGTGCCGAACGACCCGCCGGCCGTGCCCGAGGCGGTCGAGGCCGTCCTGGACGCGGACTGGGTGGTGCTCGGCCCCGGCTCCTGGTTCTCCTCGGTCATCCCGCACCTGCTGGTGCCCGAGCTGCTGGACGCGCTCACGCAGACGAAGGCCCGCCGGGTACTCTCCCTGAACCTCGCCCCGCAGCCCGGAGAAACCGAGGGCTTCTCCCCGCAGCGTCATTTGGAGGTTTTGGGACGACACGCCCCTAAACTCGCCCTGGACGTGGTGCTGGCCGACGAGGCCGCCGTGCCCGACCGTGACTCCCTGACCGAGGCCGCCAAGCGGTTCGGGGCCGCGGTCGAGCTGGCGCCGGTGGCCCGGCCCGACGGGACCCCGAGGCACGACCCGGAGCTGTTGGCCGCCGCGTACGACCGTATTTTTCGGATGCATGGAAGGATCGGCCCATGGCGATGACGGCAGCGGTGAAGGACGAGATCTCCCGGCTCCCCGTCACCCGGACCTGCTGCAGAAAGGCGGAGGTCTCCGCCATCCTGCGGTTCGCCGGCGGCCTCCACCTGGTGAGCGGTCGGATCGTGATCGAGGCGGAGCTGGACACCGCGATGGCGGCCCGCCGCCTCAAGCGGGACATCCTGGAGATCTTCGGCCACAGCTCCGAACTGATCGTGATGGCACCGGGCGGGCTGCGCCGCGGCTCGCGCTACGTGGTGCGGGTCGTCGCGGGCGGTGATCAGCTGGCCCGCCAGACCGGCCTGGTCGACGGGCGGGGCCGCCCGATCCGCGGCCTGCCCCCGCAGGTGGTCTCGGGGGCCACCTGCGACGCCGAGGCCGCCTGGCGTGGCGCGTTCCTGGCGCACGGCTCGCTCACCGAGCCCGGCCGCTCCTCCTCCCTGGAGGTGACCTGCCCGGGTCCCGAGGCCGCGCTCGCCCTGGTCGGCGCCGCCCGCCGCCTGTCGATCGCCGCCAAGGCCCGCGAGGTGCGCGGCGTGGACCGGGTCGTCGTCCGTGACGGCGACGCGATCGGCGCCCTGCTCACCCGTCTCGGCGCCCACGAGTCGGTGCTGGCCTGGGAGGAGCGCCGGATGCGCCGCGAGGTGCGGGCCACGGCGAACCGGCTCGCCAACTTCGACGACGCGAACCTGCGCCGCTCGGCCCGCGCGGCCGTCGCCGCGGGCGCCCGGGTGCAGCGCGCCCTGGAGATCCTCGGCGACGACGTCCCCGAGCACCTCGCCGCGGCCGGCCGGCTGCGCATGGAGCACAAGCAGGCCTCCCTGGAGGAGCTGGGCGCGCTCGCCGACCCGCCGCTGACCAAGGACGCCGTCGCCGGCCGCATCCGCCGCCTGCTCGCCATGGCCGACAAGCGCGCCTCCGACCTCGGCATTCCGGGCACGGAGGCGAACCTCACCGAGGAGCTGGCCGACAACCTTGTCGGCTGACCGACAGGTCGTCAGGAAGCCGGTGCCGGAGCCCACTTGGGTGACAGGTACCGGCTTTCGCGTGTCGCTGAGGCACCCTTGACTCGATCATGGACTGTCATGAGCCTGGCATCTGTTCGCTGCTGTGGCGAACCCACGCTAGGGGGGTTCATGAGACGAAGAGCGAGATCGATCCTCGCTGTCGGCGCGCTCCTGATCGGCGGAGCAAGCATCGCACCCATCGCCCAGGCACAACCGGAACGCACACCCCCGTCCGACCCGGACGAAGTCAAGGTCTTCCGCGCCGACGTCACCCAGCGGCAGGTCCCCCTGCTGCTGGCCGCCGGCCAGGACGGCCATGAACTCAGCGAGCGCGTACCCGAGAAGGGCACCGCCACTGTCGAGGTCTACCTCACCGACCGGCAGGCGAAGCAGCTGGAGAAGCAGGGCGTCGACCTCACCGAGCACGACCTCTCCACCCGGGCGGAGGCCCGTGTCGAGAACGCCGCCGAGGGCGTGTTCCGCCCGTACAGCGGCGAGAACGGCCTGAAGCAGGAGATCCTCCGGACGGCCCAGCAGCACCCGGACCTCACCAAGGTCGTCTCCATCGGCAAGACCGTCCGGGGCCAGGACATCCTCGCGCTGAAGCTCACCAAGGGCGCGAAGAAGACGAAGGACGGCTCGAAGCCCTCGGTCCTCTACCTGTCCAACCAGCACGCGCGCGAGTGGATCACGCCGGAGATGACCCGGCGCCTGATGCACCACTACCTGGACAACTACAAGAAGGACCGGCGCGTCAAGAAGATCGTCGATTCCACCGAACTGTGGTTCGTCCTCTCGGCCAACCCCGACGGCTACGACCACACCTTCACCGCCGACACCAACCGCATGTGGCGCAAGAACCTGCGGGACGTCAACGGCGACGGCACCATCACCACCGGCGACGGCGTCGACCTCAACCGCAACTTCGCCTACAAGTGGGGCTACGACAACGAGGGCTCGTCCCCCAACCCCAGCAGCGAGACCTACCGCGGCGCGGGCCCGAACTCCGAGCCGGAGACCCAGGCCCTGGACGCCTTCCAGAAGCGGATCGGCTTCACGTACGGCATCAACTACCACTCCGCCGCCGAGCTGATCCTCTACGGCGTCGGCTGGCAGGTGGCCACGTCCACCCCCGACGACGTCCTGTACAAGGCGCTCGCCGGCACACCCGAGAACCCCGCGATCCCCGGCTACCGCCCGCAGGTCTCCTCCGAGCTGTACACGACCAACGGCGAGGCGGACGGCCACGCGGCGAACGTCAACGGCATGGCGATGTTCACCCCCGAGATGTCGACCTGCCAGGCCGCCTCCAACCTCGACCCGAACGACGAGTGGAAGGCAGCCGACTGCCGGTCGGTCTTCACCTTCCCCGACGACGAGAAGCTGATCCAGCAGGAGTTCGCCAAGAACATCCCGTTCGCGCTCTCCGTCGCCGAATCCGCCGCGCACCCCGACCGGCCGTCCTCGTCGGTCGGACTGAACGCGGCCGACTTCACCCCGGCGGCGTTCCCGACGTCCTACTCGCGCGGCGCCGACCAGGAGGTCTCCGTCGTCGCACGGAAGTCGCTGCGCGACAAGGAGCTGAAGTACCGCGTCAACGGCGGTCGCACCGAGGACATGGCGCTCAAGCCCTGGAAGGGCGGCGAGACCTACGGCGGCGAGGACAACCTCTACTTCGACGAGTACCGGGCGAAGGTCAAGGACGGCGACCCGGGCGACAAGGTCGAGGTGTGGTTCACCGGGGAGACGAGGAACGGCAAGAAGGTCTCCAGCGAGCGCTTCACCTACACCGTCGCCGAACGGCCCCGGGCGAACACCCTCGTCGTCGCCGAGGAGGGCGCGGCCGCCACGCAGGCGCAGAAGTACGTCGACGCGCTCAAGGCCAACGGCCGCAGGGCGACCGTCTGGGATGTCGCCGAGCGGGGCGCGCCCGACGCGCTGGGCGTGTTGAGCCACTTCGACACCGTCGTCCACTACACGGGCGCGGGCGTCCCCGGCAACGCCACCCAGTTGCAACTGCGCGCCTTCCTCAACGAGGGCGGCCGGCTGATCGAGGCCGGCGAGCAGGCCGGCGGCAGCGTCGACCTCGGCGACGGCACCCCGTCCGACGACTTCAGCCAGTACTACCTCGGCGCCTACAGCCGGACCTCGGCGGCCGGGGCCACCGGCTTCACCGGCTCCGGAGAGCTGGGCGGCTTCACGGGACCGCTCGCCGCCGCGCCCGGCAACCCGCTGGACAAGGCCGGCCGGTACGGCGTCACCTCCGACGAACTGCCCGCCGACACATTCCCGCAGTTCGCGAGCGAGGGCGCCGGGCAGTTCGCCGGGGCGGCCAACCCCTTCGGTCCCTACGCGGGCTCCTCGATGGCCGCCGCCGTCCACACCGACGACGCCTACAAGCGCCTCACCCGCACCGTGGACCTCACCGGCGTCACGGCGGCCGACCGGCCCACCCTGCGCAGCCGGCTGATGTGGGACACCGAACCCGGCTACGACAACGTCCTGGTCGAGGCCCACACCGCGGGCGCCGACGACTGGACGACCCTGCCCGAGGCGGGCGGCGCCACCAGGACCACCGTGCCGACGGAGTGCGAGGGCGGCTTCTACATCGGCGAGCACCCCTGGCTGAAGCACTACCTGACCCAGTCGGCCGAGGGCTGCACCGCCACCGGCAGCACCGGATCGTGGAACAGCCTCACCGGCACCTCCGGCGGCTGGCAGCAGGTGGACTTCGACCTGAGCGCCTACGCCGGCCGGACCGTCGAGATCTCGATCAGCTACGTCACCGACCCGGGCACCGGCGGTTACGGCGTCCTGGCCGACGAGACCTCGCTCGTCGTCGGCGGCACGGCGAAGGAGACCGAGGGCTTCGAGACCTCCCTCGGCGCCTGGAAGGTCGCCGGACCGCCCGCGGGCAGCCCGGCCGTCACCAAGGACTGGACCCGCACCGGCGCCCTGCTCGAGACGTACGGCGCGGTCACCACGGACGACACCGTGCTGCTGGGCTTCGGCCTGGAGCACGTCGCCGCGCCCGCCGACCGGGCGGCACTGATGAGGAAGGCGCTCGCCTCCCTGGACGTGTGACCTGACGTGTGACCTGCTCCGAGGGGGGAACCCCCCGGTCAACTGGCACCACTCCGAGTAGCGAAAACGAGTGATCTCGCTCTCGGAGGCGGGCGGTCCGTACCCCTACTGGCCGGTACGGACCGCCCTGCCGTGTATGGGGCATCTGGATGTCACCACCCGGGCCTCAGGGAGGTAGGGTCGGAGTCGGTCGGGGACATCCCAAACAGAGCTCGCCGGCACCTCATGGCCGGCGTACCAACGAGGAGATCGGTTCGTGACGATCCGCGTAGGCATCAACGGCTTCGGCCGCATCGGTCGTAACTACTTCCGCGCGCTGCTGGAGCAGGGTGCAGACATCGAGATCGTGGCTGTCAACGACCTGGGTGACACCGCGACCACCGCTCACCTGCTGAAGTACGACACCATCCTGGGCCGCCTCAAGCAGGAGGTCTCGCACACCGCCGACACGATCACCGTCGACGGCAAGACCATCAAGGTCCTCTCCGAGCGCAACCCCGCCGACATCCCGTGGGGCGAGCTGGGCGTCGACATCGTCATCGAGTCGACCGGCATCTTCACCAAGAAGGAAGACGCCGCGAAGCACCTGGCCGGCGGCGCCAAGAAGGTCCTCATCTCGGCTCCGGCCAAGGACGAGGACATCACCATCGTGATGGGCGTCAACCAGGACAAGTACGACCCGGCGAACCACCACGTCATCTCCAACGCCTCCTGCACCACCAACTGCGTGGCGCCGATGGCCAAGGTCCTCGACGAGAACTTCGGCATCGTCAAGGGCCTGATGACGACGGTGCACGCGTACACGAACGACCAGCGCATCCTGGACTTCCCGCACAAGGACCTGCGCCGCGCCCGTGCCGCCGCCGAGAACATCATCCCGACCACGACCGGTGCCGCCAAGGCCACCGCGCTGGTCCTGCCGCAGCTCAAGGGCAAGCTGGACGGCATCGCGATGCGCGTCCCGGTCCCGACCGGCTCGGTCACCGACCTGGTCGTCGAGCTCGGCCGCGAGGTCACCAAGGAAGAGGTCAACGCCGCCTTCCAGAAGGCCGCCGAGGGCGAGCTCAAGGGCCTCCTCGAGTACACCGAGGACCCGATCGTCTCCTCCGACATCGTCAACGCCCCGGCGTCCTGCACCTTCGACTCCTCCCTGACCATGGTCCAGGAGGGCAAGAACGTGAAGGTCATCGGCTGGTACGACAACGAGTGGGGCTACTCCAACCGCCTCGTCGACCTCACGGTCTTCGTCGGCGACCAGCTCTGATATCCAGAGCAGGCACCTCGATGTGAGAGCAGGGCTCGGGCGGCGCAGGGACGCGCCGCCCGAGCCCTGACGCACGTCCTGATCATGTTGGATCCCGAGCGCTTCCGAGCGATCACGAGCCCTCCCCAGGAGTCCCCTTCATGAAGACGATCGACGAACTTCTCTCCGAAGGCGTCGCCGGCAAGCGGGTCTTCGTCCGCGCCGACCTGAACGTGCCGCTGGACGGCACCACCATCACCGACGACGGCCGCATCCGCGCCGTGCTGCCCACCGTCAAGGCGCTGGCCGAGGCGGGCGCCCGCGTGGTCGTCGCCTCCCACCTGGGCCGCCCCAAGGGTGCTCCGGACCCGGTCTTCTCCCTCGCCCCGGCCGCCGCGCGCCTCGGTGAGCTGCTCGGCGCCGACGTGGCGTTCGCGACCGACACGGTCGGCGAGTCCGCCGAGGCCACCGTCGCCGGCCTCGCCGACGGCAGGGTCGCCGTCATCGAGAACCTCCGCTTCAACGCCGGCGAGACCAGCAAGGACGACGCCGAGCGCGGCGCCTTCGCGGACCGGCTCGCCGCCCTCGCGGACGTCTACGTCGGCGACGGCTTCGGCGCCGTGCACCGCAAGCACGCGTCCGTGTACGACCTCCCGGCGCGGCTGCCGCACTACGCCGGCTACCTGATCGCCAACGAGGTCGGCGTCCTCAGGAAGCTCACCGACGACGTCAAGCGGCCCTACGTCGTCGCTCTCGGCGGCGCCAAGGTCTCCGACAAGCTCGCCGTCATCGACCAGCTGCTCGGCAAGGCCGACCGGATCCTCATCGGCGGCGGCATGGCCTACACCTTCCTCAAGGCCAAGGGCCACGAGGTCGGCAAGTCCCTCCTGCAGGAGGACCAGGTCCCGGCCGTGCAGGAGTACATCGAGCGGGCCGAGAAGACCGGCGTCGAGCTGGTCCTGCCCGTCGACGCCCTGGTCGCGCCCGAGTTCCCGGACCTGAAGACGAAGGCCCCGGCCAACCCGACGACCGTCGCCGCGGACGCCATCCCGGCCGACCAGGAGGGCCTCGACATCGGGCCCGAGACCCGCAAGCTGTACGCGTCCAAGCTCGCCGACGCCGCCACCGTCTTCTGGAACGGTCCCATGGGCGTCTTCGAGCACCCCGACTACGCCGAGGGCACCAAGGCGGTCGCCCAGGCCCTCGTCGACTCCAAGGGCTTCACCGTGGTCGGCGGCGGAGACTCCGCCGCCGCCGTGCGCACCCTGGGCTTCGACGAGACGGCATTCGGCCACATCTCGACCGGTGGCGGCGCCTCCCTCGAATACCTCGAGGGCAAGACGCTCCCCGGCCTCGCCGCACTGGAGGACTGACCCACATGGCTGCATCTAATCTTTCTGGGCGCACGCCGCTGATGGCGGGCAACTGGAAGATGAACCTCAACCACCTCGAGGCCATCGCGCACGTCCAGAAGCTCGCCTTCGCCCTGGCCGACAAGGACTACGAGGCCGTCGAGGTCGCCGTCCTGCCGCCCTTCACCGACCTGCGCTCCGTGCAGACCCTGGTCGACGGCGACAAGCTCAAGATCAAGTACGGCGCCCAGGACATCTCGGCGCACGACGGCGGTGCCTTCACCGGCGAGATCTCCGGCCCGATGCTGGCCAAGCTGAAGTGCACGTACGTCGCCATCGGCCACAGCGAGCGCCGCCAGTACCACGGCGAGACCGACGAACTGGTGAACGCCAAGGTCAAGGCCGCCTACAAGCACGGCCTGACCCCCATCCTGTGCGTCGGCGAGGAGCTGGAGGTCCGCGAGGCGGGCAACCACGTCGCCCACACCCTCGCCCAGGTCGAGGGCGGTCTGAAGGACCTCCCCGCCGAGCAGGCCGAGACCGTCGTGGTCGCCTACGAGCCCGTCTGGGCCATCGGCACCGGCAAGGTCTGCGGCGCCGAGGACGCCCAGGAGGTCTGCGCGGCGATCCGCGGCAAGCTCGCCGAGCTGTACACCCAGGACGTGGCCGACAAGATCCGCATCCAGTACGGCGGCTCCGTGAAGTCCGGCAACGTCGCCGAGATCATGGCCCAGGCCGACATCGACGGCGCCCTGGTCGGCGGCGCCTCCCTGGACGCCGACGAGTTCGTCAAGATCGTGCGCTTCCGCGACCAGTGAGTAGGCCGTAGCGGCGATCCGTCGTACCCTTGCGGGGTCCAGCGCTGTGCTGGGCCCCGCGTCGTCCATCCGCATCCGAGGAAGTTGGTCCAGCCGTGGTTCTGGGGTTCTCCATCGCCCTGATCGTCTTCAGCCTGCTGCTGATGCTGCTGGTGCTGATGCACAAGGGGAAGGGCGGCGGCCTCTCCGACATGTTCGGTGGCGGCATGCAGTCCTCCGTCGGCGGCTCCTCGGTCGCCGAGCGCAACCTCGACCGGATCACCGTCGTGGTCGGTCTGTTGTGGTTCGCGTGCATTGTCGTGCTCGGCATCCTGATGAAGGTGAACAACTGACCGAGCCGCAATCCGCACGGAACTCGTACGTAGGGCCCCATGTTCGGTACGCGCAGCTGAGCGCGGCCTATCATGGGGCTTGCGTCTAGGTGTGAGGGTTGTAACTCCAATCACTGGACGCGCGTTGGGCCTTACGTAGACTGAGGCGCTCGCAGCGAAGCGGAACGCCGACTCGCTTCGCGGCACCATCACGCAGGGAGTTACGACCGTGGCAAGTGGCAACGCGATCCGGGGAAGCCGGGTCGGGGCGGGGCCGATGGGCGAGGCCGAGCGCGGCGAGTCCGCGCCCCGGCTGCGCGTCTCCTTCTGGTGCTCCAACGGACACGAGACCCAGCCGAGCTTCGCCAGCGACGCGCAGGTGCCCGACACCTGGGACTGTCCCCGCTGCGGCTTTCCGGCCGGCCAGGACCGGGACAACCCCCCGGACCCGCCGCGCACCGAGCCCTACAAGACGCACCTGGCGTATGTGCGGGAGCGGCGCAGCGACGCGGACGGCGAGGCGATCCTCGCCGAGGCGCTCGCCAAACTGCGGGGCGAGATCTAGGAGTTGAGACCGGCCGGGCACCAGCGGGTGCCCGGCCGGAGCCGCTTTCCGCACCGGCGGACGGCTGCTCGCCGACCGATTGTCAGTGGTGCCCTCTACGGTTTGTGCATCGGGCGGAACCGTGAGGGGGAGCAGTGACGACGGTCGAGGTGGAGAGCGTGCGCGCGCCCGCGTGGCGCGGGGGCTTCGGGCGGCTGTGGACCGCCGCCGTGCTGTCCAGCTTCGGTGACGCACTGCGCACGGCCGCGCTGCCCCTGCTGGCCGTCACGCTCACCGACGAGCCGCTGCTCATCGCCTCCGTCACGGCCTGCGGCTATCTGCCCTGGCTCGTCTTCGGCCTGCTCGGCGGGGCCGTCGCCGACCGCGTGGACCAGCGGCGCGCCATGTGGCTCGTGGACGCGTTACGCGGGCTGCTGGTCGCCGCCTTCGCGGTGGCCGTCGCCCTCGGCCACGCCTCGATCGGCCTGCTCATCGCGCTGGCCTTCGCGCTCACCACCCTGCAGACCCTCTTCGACAACGCGGCCACGGCGCTGCTGCCCGCCTTGGTCGACCGGGACGCGCTGGGCAGCGCCAACGCCCGGCTGATGACCGGCCAGCGCATCGCGGGCGGCCTGCTGGGCGGGCCCGTGGTGCCGCTGCTGCTGGCGGCCGGGGCGGCCGTGCCGTTCGCGGCCGACGCCGTGACCTTCCTGGTGGCCGCCGCGCTGATCGCCTCGCTGCCGGCCGCCGCGCCCGACCGGAAGCCCGGACCGGCGGGCAGCACCCTGCGCCGGGAGATCGCCGAAGGGCTGCGCACGCTGGCGCGGGACCGGGCCCTGCGCGGGCTGTGCGCCGCCACCGCCCTGTGCAACATCGGCATGGGTGCCCTCGTCGCCACCCTCGTGGTCCTGGTGACCGGCTGGCTCGACGCCGGCAACGCGGGATACGCGGCGGCCATGACCGCGTACACGGTGGGCAGTCTGGCCGGGGGAGCCCTCGGCGGCCGGCTCGTCGCCCGGTTCGGACGGATGCGCATGGTGCTCGTCGCCGGGACGGCACAGACCGCCGCGCTCCTCGTCATGGGCTCGGTGCGCAGCATGGTCGCGCTGGTGGCGGCCCTGGCCGTCTTCGGGTTCATGGGGATGCTGTGGAACGTCAACACCACGACGCTGATGCAGCAGCGCAGCCCCGCCGAGCTGCTGGGCCGCGTGAGTTCCGCCTACCGGACGCTCGCGATCGCGGGCGCCCCCCTCGGCGCCCTGCTGGGCGGAGCCGCCGCCACCACCTGGGGTGAGAACACCCCGGCGCTGCTCGCGGCCGCCTTCTTCGTCCTGTCCGTCACCGCGCTGATACCCGCGCGCCGTCCGGACGTACCTGTTGGTGCGCCGCAGGACAGCGCGACCACAGGCCACGGCAACCGCTGATCAACTAGGTTGGGACCGGCAGCGGGGCGGTTACGCAGCAGCACAGGCAGGACAGGAAAGAAGGCTGAAGTCCGAGATGAACGCAGACGGCCGTACCAGGCTCAACCAGACGCCCGGGTGGACGGCACTGGCCAAGCACCGCGAGGAGCTGGGCGATGTCCGGCTGCGCGAGCTGTTCGCCGCCGACGCCGGCCGCGGCACCGCGTACACCCTCCGGGTCGGCGACCTGTACGTCGACTACTCCAAGCACCTGGTCACCGACGACACGCTGCGGCTGCTGCGCGAACTGGCCTCCGCCACCGACGTGTTCGGGCTCAGGGACGCCATGTTCCGCGGCGAGAAGATCAACACCACCGAGAACCGGGCCGTGCTGCACACCGCGCTGCGCGCGCCGCGGGACGCGGTCATCGAGGTCGACGGCGAGAACGTGGTGCCCGGTGTGCACGCCGTGCTCGACAAGATGGCCGACTTCGCGAACCGGGTGCGTTCGGGCGAGTGGACCGGCCACACCGGCAAGCGGATCCGGAACGTCGTCAACGTCGGCATCGGCGGCTCCGACCTCGGGCCCGCGATGGCCTACGAGGTGCTGCGCGCCTTCACGGACCGCTCCCTGACCCTGCGGTTCGTGTCGAACGTGGACGGCGCCGACCTGCACGAGGCGATCCGGGACCTGGACCCGGCGGAGACGCTGTTCATCATCGCCTCCAAGACCTTCACCACGATCGAGACGGTCACCAACGCGACGTCCGCGCGCTCGTGGCTGCTGGCCGCGCTCGGTGACGAGGCCGCCGTCGCCCGGCACTTCGTCGCCCTGTCGACGAACGCCGAGAAGGTCGCCGAGTTCGGCATCGACACGGCCAACATGTTCGAGTTCTGGGACTGGGTCGGCGGCCGCTACTCCTACGACTCCGCGATCGGCCTGTCCCTGATGATCGCGATCGGCCCGGACCGCTTCCGGGAGATGCTCGACGGCTTCCGCATCGTCGACGAGCACTTCCGGACCGCGCCCGCCGAGTCCAACGTGCCGCTGCTGCTGGGCCTGCTCGGCATCTGGTACGGCAACTTCCACGACGCCCAGTCGCACGCGGTGCTGCCGTACAGCCACTACCTGTCCAAGTTCACGGCCTATCTCCAGCAGCTCGACATGGAGTCCAACGGCAAGTACGTCGGCCGGGACGGGCGAGAGGTGGAGTGGCAGACCGGGCCGGTGGTGTGGGGCACCCCGGGCACCAACGGGCAGCACGCCTACTACCAGCTCATCCACCAGGGCACGAAGCTGATTCCGGCGGACTTCATCGGCTTCGCCCGTCCGGTCGCCGAGTTGAGCGACGAGCTGAAGGCGCAACACGACCTGCTGATGGCCAACTTCTTCGCCCAGACGCAGGCGCTCGCCTTCGGCAAGACGCCCGAGGAGGTGAGGGCCGAGGGTGTGCCGGAGGAGCTGGTGCCGCACAAGACGTTCCGGGGCAACCACCCGACGACCACCATCCTGGCGCCCGAGCTGACGCCGTCCGTCCTGGGGCAGCTGGTCGCCCTCTACGAGCACAAGGTGTTCGTGCAGGGCGCGGTGTGGAACATCGACTCCTTCGACCAGTGGGGCGTGGAGCTGGGCAAGGTCCTCGCCAAGCGCGTCGAGCCCGCGCTGACGGAGGGCGCCGAGGTCGAGGGCCTGGACGCCTCCACGAAGGCCCTGGTCGCCACGTACCGGGAGCTGCGCGGCCGGCAGTGACGACCGCGGGGCGGGAGACCGCGGGGTGGGAGGCACGTCGTCCGCTTCCCGCCCGGCCGCGGGGAGCCGTGTCCGTCTCCCCTTGCGCGGTCGGCCGTCGGGGACGCCGTCGGGGACCGGCCGGTCAGGCCACCGCGCTCAGTGTGTCCGCCAGTCGTCGCCGTGCCGCCCGGGCGGCGGGTACGGCGGCCAGGGCGGCCGCGCAGAGGACCGCCGCCGCGCCGAGCAGCAGCATGAGCGGGGCGGACGGGCCCTGGGCGATGCCGGCGCCGATGCCGCTGGACCTGCCCTGAGCGTCGATCAGCCAGTAGGCGAGTGGGAGGCCCAGGGCGGTGGCGGCGAGCACGGCCGCGAGAGCGGTGAGACCGGTGGCCGTGACGGTGATCGCGGTGATCTGCCGGGGCGACAGGCCGATGGCCTTGAGCGCGAGCAGGTCCCGTTCGCTCTCGCGGACGGTGCCGCCGATCGCGGTCAGCAGTTCGATCAGGCCGATCAGCGCCAGGACGGCGATCAGCCCGGCGACGACCGCGCGCAGCGGGGAGAGCCCGTCGGCGGGGTTGGTCACGGTGTGCACGTCCAGGTGGCCGCGTCCGGCCGTGGCGAGCCGGTCGGCGACCTCGCTCGGGTCGGCACCGGGGTCGAGGCGCAGTTCGTAGAGGGTCGGGCGGAGTCCGGGGTCGTTGGCGCGGAGGGTGTCCAGGGACGTGGAGATGACCCGGCCGGCGTTCTCCGGCTCGATGCTGCGGCCCACGATGTGCAGGATCTGCGGCTGGTCGCCGACGGTCATCCGCACCCAGTCGCCGACGCGCACGTTCAGCAGGTCGAGCAGCCCCTGCCCGGCCACGGCCTCGTCGGCGCCGCGGGCGGGGCGGCCCTCGGCGAGCGTGTACGGGTAGGGGGCCTGGTGGGTGCCGAGGCCGCGCAGGGCGATGGTCGCCGTCTGGCCCGGGACCAGGGCGGCCGTCTCGACGCCCGGGTAGGCGGCGGCCACCTGCGGGTCGCGTTCCAGCAGAGCGCGGGCCTCCCGGTCGGTGAGGCCGGTGTCGGCGCGGACGCTGAGCGTGGTGGGCAGGCCGATCTGCTCGGGCCTGCTGTGGAAGCGGTCGAGGGTGGTCCAGGCGCTCATCGCCACGACGATCAGCAGCAGCGGCAGCGTGAGTCGGGCGACCGTGGCCAGGGACCGGGGACGGCGGGTGAACGCCTTGTGCCAGCCCAGCACCAGCGCGGGCGGGATCCGCACGCCCAGGGCCCGGCGGGCCACGCCGGACAGCCGCCCGCCGGGGGTCGCGGCGGGCCTCGGTACCGGCACCGGCGGCACGCGCCCCGCCCGCCAGGCGGCCAGCCAGGTGGTCGCGCCGATGAACAGCACCGCACCCGCCGGGATCACGAGCAGCGCCACCGTGTGTCCGGGCAGCCCCTGCCACACCCCGACCGCGTCCCCGAGCCGCCCCGGGATCCGGCTGCCGAGGGCTTCGGCGAGCGCGGCGGCGGCCACGGCGCCCAGCAGGGCGTAGGCGAGGTGCTGGAGGAGGAAGACGCGGACGACCTGCCCGGGGGTGAAGCCGATCGCCTTCAGCACGGAGAGGTCGCGGAGGTGGCCGCGGATGCGGGTGCCGATGGCGCCGTGCACGGCGAGTCCGGCGGCGACCAGCGCACCCAGCCCGAACAGGCCGAGCACCTGCCCGAGGAGCCGGTTGTCGCCCTGCGCCTCGGCCCGGGCCTGCTGCCACGTCGACACCTCGCCGATCGCCCCGGCGCCCAGCACGGTCACGGCGCGCTGGACGGCGTAGGACGTGTCGCCCGGATCCGTCAGCCGCAGCCCGATCACCTGGCCGCCGGGATCCGGCACGGCCGACGGCAGCGCCCACACCAGTCCGGGCTGTTCACCGGGCCGGTAGCGCGGCTCGGCGCTGTCGGCGAGGCCGACGACGGTCAGCTCGCGGGCGGTGCCGGGCACGGTGAGGGTGTCGCCGGGCTCGGCGAGCAAGGCACGGGCCAGGCGGCTCTCCAGGACCACGCCGTTCGGGGTCGCGGGGTCCAGCCAGTGGCCGGAGACGATCGGGGGGCGGCCGACGGAGGGCCGTTCCGGGGTGCCGCGCAGTTCGACGGAGGCCCGGCTGCCGCGTGCGGAGACGGTGGTGGAGGCGGTGGGGTAGGGGCCGGCGACGGCGTCGACGCCGTCCAGCTCGGCCAGCCTGCCGGTGTCGGCGGCGGTGTCGGTGTGCAGCCACACGTGGGCGCCGTGCGACTGCGTGAACACCCGCTGCCAGGGGTTGGTGGCGTACCCGAACAGGGCCGTCGCCAGCAGCAGCGAGGCGACGATGCCCGCGGTGGCGAGGACGAGGAACAGCGCCTCGCCGCGGTGCGTGCGCAGATCGGAGTGCGCCCAGCGCAGGGTGGCTCGCATACGGGTCAGCCCTTCCGGGGATCGTCGTACACGCGCATGTCAGTCCCTGAGCTCCAGCACGCCGGATATGCCGGCACGGCGCGGCGGGGTGCCGCCGTCGAGGGTCGCGTCGTCGGCGATCCGGCCGTCGAAGAAGCTGATCACGCGGTCCGCGGCGCTCGCCAGTCGCGCGTCATGGGTGACCAGCAGGATCGTCTGGCCGCGCTGGTGGAAGCGGGACAGCAGCCGCATCACCTCGCGGGTGCCCTTGCTGTCGAGGCTGCCCGCGGGCTCGTCGGCCAGCAGCAGCGGAGGGTGGTTGACCAGGGCCCGGGCCAGGGCGACCCGCTGCTGCTCGCCGCCGGACAGCTCGCCCGGCATGCTGCGCTCCTTGCCGGTCAGCCCCAGCTCGGCCAGCAGCTGCTCCCGCTCGGCCCGCGCCTGCTTCGGCGGGGTCCCGGCGAGCAGCGCCGGCAGCTCCACGTTGTCGGCGACGGACAGGTTCGACACGAGGTTGAAGAACTGGAAGACGATCCCGATCCGCTTCCTGCGCTCCACCGCCCAGCGGGCCTCGCTGTAGGAGTCGGTCGGCTCGCCGTCGAGCCAGATGCTGCCCGCGTCCGGCCGCTGGAGCCCGCCGAGCAGGTGCAGCAGCGTCGACTTGCCCGCGCCGGACGGGCCGGTGATCGCCACGAACTCGCCCTGCCGGACGCACAGGTCGACCCCGCGCACGGCGTGGGCGGGCGCGCCCTCGCCGTGGTGGGTCTTCACCAGCCCCTCGGCGCGCAGCACAGGAGCGGGACGGTCGTCGCTCACTCCAGCTCCTCCAGCTCTTCCTGGCACCGCTCCAGCCAGTCGAGGTCGGCCTGCAGGTGCAGCATCGCGCCCTCGATCAGCAGATGGGCGATGCGGTTGTCGCGGTCTTCGGCGGCGGCCAGCTTCGACAGCTGCCGCATCGTGTTCAGGTACTGGCGCCGCTGCTGGTTGATCAGGGCGATCTGGTCGGCGAGGCCGGTCTGCGGGGCGAGCGCCAGCTTCATGAAGAACTCGTCCCGTACCCGCGGCTCGTCCTCGGGCTCCTCGAACCAGGCGCGCAGCGCCTCCCGCCCGGCGTCGGTGAGGTGGTAGACCTTCTTGTTGGGCCGGCTGGACTGCGCCACGTCCTCGCCCTCGATCAGTCCCGACTTCTCGAGGCGGCCGAGGGTCACATAGATCTGGCCGACGTTCGGCTGAGGGTACGCGGAGCCCAGCAGTTGCTCAAGGTCCTGCTTGAGCTCGTAGCCGTGGGCGGGTCCGCGGGCGAGGAGTGCCAGGAGGGGCAGGCGCACGCGTGCAGTCCTCCTGTCCGGTCCAATGTGCTCCAGGCCCTAGTATCGCCCATACCTAACAGGTATACATGGCCTCTGTTCCGGGCAAGGGTGCCCGTCGCCGGTGTACAGGGAGGAACCTATGCGGTGGATCCATGCCGCGGGTAGGGGCCTTCTCGTTCTCGTCGTGGTCCTGACCGGTTACGTCGCCGCCGGAGCGCAGGCCGGGGAGCCGTCGGAGGGCGGTCGCGGACCGCTCACCCTGGCCACCGCCGGGGACCTCACCGGCTACCTCGGCCCTCTGCTGGAGGGCTGGAACCGCACCCACCCAGGCGAGAAGGTCACCCTCGTCGAGCTGCCCGACTCGGCCGACGAGACCCAGGCGCAGATGGTCACCGACCTGCGCGACCGCGACCGCAGCCGGTTCGACGTGCTCAACATCGACGTCAACTGGACCTCGGAGTTCGCCGCCGCCGGGTGGATCCGGCCCCTGCCCCGCGACCGCTTCCCGCTGAACACCTTCCTCCAGCCCGTTGTGGACACGGCGACCTACGACGGACAGCTCTACGCCGTCCCGTACGTCACCAACGCGGGTCTGCTGCTGTACCGCAAGGACGTCCTCGCGAAGGAGGGCGTCGAGCCGCCGCGCACCTGGGCCGAGCTGGAGCGGTACGCGAAGACCATCGCCCCGAAACACGGCCTCGACGGGTACGCCGGGCAGTTCCTGCCCTACGAGGGCCTCACCGTCAACGCGGCCGAGGCCGTCTACTCGGCGGGCGGCTCGATCCTCGGCGACGAGGGCGAGCGCGTCACGGTCGACTCGGCGGCGGCCCGCGAAGGCATCGGCTTCCTGGCGCGCGGGGTGCGCGAGGGCTGGATCCCGAGAGAGGCGCTGACGTACAAGGAGGAGGAGTCCAAGCAGGCCTTCCTGGACGGCCGGCTGCTCTTCCTGCGGAACTGGCCGTACGCCTACGTCGGCGCCTCCGCCCCCGGCTCGAAGGTCGCCGGCGAGGTCGGCGCCGTACCGCTGCCGGGACCGGACGGGCCGGGGACCAGTGTGCTCGGCGGGTCCAACCTGGCCGTGAGCGCGCACGCCCGGCACCCCGACTCGGCCGCCCGGCTGATCGCGTACCTCACCAGTGAGCGCGTCCAGCGCCAGGTCCTCACGCGCGGCGCGCTGCCGCCTGTGCGGGCCGATCTCTACGAGGACCCGGAGCTGATCCGCCGGTTCCCCTATCTGCCGACCCTGCGCCAGAGCGTGCTCGCTGCCGCCCCGCGCCCCAAGAGCCCGCGCTATGACCAGGTCAGCCTGGCCGTGCAGGCGGTCGTGCACGACGCGCTGGCCGGGCGGGAGACACCCGAGGCGGCGGTTCGGCGTCTGGCGCGGGAGCTGGCGGCCATCTCCAGCCGCTAGTTACTTGTTAAGTAACGGCGACGTCTCATCTGTCGTGCGATTGACCCAGTAAGTCCGCATTTGGTCGCCCAACCTGGCAGTAACCGCTGTTCTTTTCATTGACACCCCTGCGACACGCCTACCTAACATGCATGCATGCTGAGTAAGTACCACTGGTGGCGCGACGCCGTGATCTATCAGGTGTATGTCCGCAGCTTCCTGGACAGCACCGGTGACGGCATCGGCGATCTCGCCGGGGTCCGGGCCGGGTTGCCGTACCTGAAGAAGCTCGGCGTCGACGGGATCTGGCTGAGCCCCTTCTATCCCTCGCCGCAGCACGACCACGGCTACGACGTGGCCGACTACTGCGACGTCGACCCGCTCTTCGGCGACCTCGGCGAGTTCGACCTGCTGGTGGGCTCCGCGCGGCGGCTCGGCATCAAGGTGCTGCTCGACATCGTCCCGAACCACTGCTCCAGCGAGCACCCCTGGTTCCGCCAGGCCCTCGCCGCCGCCCCCGGCAGCCCGGCCCGGGCCCGCTTCCACTTCGCCGACGGCCGCGGCCCCGACGGCTCCGAGCCGCCCAACAACTGGCACTCCATGTTCGGCGGACCCGCCTGGACCCGGGTCACCGAACCCGACGGCCGGCCCGGCCAGTGGTACCTGCACATGTTCGCCCCCGAGCAGCCCGACTGGAACTGGCGCAACCCCGAGATCGCCGCCGAGTTCGACCGGATCCTGCGCTTCTGGCTGGACCGCGGCATCGACGGCTTCCGCATCGACGTCGCCGCCGGCCTCTACAAGCACCCCGAGCTGCCCGACTCCGACGACCCGGAGGCCGACGCCCGCACCCGCGACTCGGTCAACCCGCTCGCCTGGAACCAGCCCGAGGTCCACGACGTGTGGCGCCGCTGGCGCTCCGTCTGCGAGGAGTACACCGAGCGCGACGGCCGCGAGCGCCTCCTCGTCGGCGAGGTCTCCGTCCCCACCGCCCGCGAGCACGCCCAGTACGTCCGCCCCGACGAACTCCACCAGGCCTTCTTCTTCGACCTGCTCAGCGCCCCCTGGGACCCGGACGCCTTCCGCAAGGTCATCTCCGAGGCCATGGACGACATCGCCGGGACGGGCTCGACCGTCACCTGGGTCCTCAACAACCACGACCAGGTCCGCACCGTCACCCGCTACGGCGAACCCGCCACCGAGGGCAGCGGACTCGGCGCCGCCCGGGCCCGCGCCGCCGCCCTGCTGATGCTGGCGCTGCCCGGCGCCGCCTACATCTACCAGGGCGAGGAACTCGGCCTGCCCGAGGTCGTGGACCTGCCCGACGACGTGCTCACCGACCCGATCTTCCGCCGCACCGGAAGCAGGGCCCGCATCCGCGACGGCTGCCGCGTGCCGCTGCCCTGGTCGGGCCAGGCCTCGCCGTTCGGCTTCACCCCGGGCGCGGAGAGCGCCAAGCCGTGGCTGCCGCAGCCCGAGTACTTCGCCGAGTACGCCACCGACCGCGCCCTCGCCGACACCCGCTCCTTCTGGCACCTGTACCGCGACGGCCTCCAACTGCGCGCCGCGCTGCCCCAGTTGGGCGAGGGCACGCTGCGCTGGCTGGACACCCCGCCCGGAGTCCTGGCCTTCGAACGCGGCGACGACCTCGTATGCGCCGTCAACTTCGGCACCGCCCCCACGCCCGCGCCGGTCTCCGGCACCCCGCTGCTCGCCAGCGGCCCCTGCCCGCCCGGAGTGCTCTCCGGCTCGACGGCCGCCTGGTGGATCCGTTCCTGACCGCCCCGCAAGTCAACTCCCCGAAGGGACATCAACGATGATGCGACGACGTACCACCCTGCTCACCGGCTGCACCGCCCTCGCCCTGGCACTCGGCGCGACCGCCTGCGGCGGCGGCCCGGTCACGGCCGGCGGCGGCGACAAGGCCCTCGACGGCCAGACCGTCACCGTGGCCGGCGTCTGGTCCGGCACCGAGCAGAAGAACTTCCAGAAGGTGCTGGACGCCTTCACCGAGAAGACCGGCGCCAAGACGCAGTTCACGTCCACCGGCGACAACGTCTCCACCGTCGTCGGCAGCAAGATCGAGGGCGGCAACGCCCCCGACGTCGTGATGGTCCCGCAGGTCGGCGTGCTCAAGCAGTTCGCGCAGAAGGGCTGGCTCAAGCCGCTGTCGAAGAAGACCGAGCAGGCCGTCGACGCTGGCTACGCCCCCGTGTGGAAGGAGTACGGCAGCGTCGACGGCACCCTGTACGGCCTCTACTTCAAGGCCGCCCACAAGTCGACCGTCTGGTACAGCCCCGACGCCCTCGCCCAGGCCGGCGTGAAGCCCCCGAAGACCTACGACGAGATGCTCAAGGCCGGGCAGACCGTCTCCGACTCCGGGCTCGCCGCGTTCTCCGTCGCCGGTCAGGACGGCTGGACCCTCACCGACTGGTTCGAGAACATCTACCTCTCCCAGGCCGGACCCGAGAAGTACGACGCCCTCGCCGCCCACGAGCTGAAGTGGACCGACTCCTCCGTCGTCGACGCCCTCACCACCCTCGGCAAGCTCTTCAAGGACAAGCAGCTCATCGCCGGCGGCCAGAAGGGCGCCCTGAACACCGACTTCCCCGGCTCGGTGGAGAAGGTGTTCGGGCCGGAACCCGAGGCGGGCATGGTCTACGAGGGCGACTTCGTCGCCGGTATCGCCAAGGACCAGTTCGGCAAGAAGGTCGGCGAGGACGCGAACTTCTTCCCGTTCCCGGCGGTCGGCAGCGGCGAGGCCCCCGTCGTCAGTGGCGGTGACGCCGCCGTCGTCCTCAAGGACGGCAAGAACCAGAAGGCCGCCCAGGCCCTCCTGGAGTACCTGGCGACCCCCGAGGCCTCCGCGGTGTGGGCCGAGGCCGGCGGCTTCCTCTCCCCGAACAAGAAGCTCGACCTCGCCTCCTACGGCGACGACGTCACCCGCGCCACCGCCAAGTCCCTCGTCGAGGCCGGCGACTCGGTCCGCTTCGACATGTCCGACCAGGCCCCCGCGGCCTTCGGTGGCACCAAGGGCGCCGGCGAGTGGAAGCTGCTCCAGGACTTCCTGCGCGACCCGTCCGACCCGAAGGGCACCGCGGCGAAGCTGGAGGCCGCGGCGGCCAAGGCGTACCAGGACTGATCCGCCATGACAGCCACCCTCGTGAAAGAGACGAGCCCCCCGGCGCCGCCGCCCGGCCCGGTCGCCGACCGTACCCGGCGGCTGCGGCGGCGCGGGAAGATCGTCGCCCTGCTGTTCGTCTTCCCGGCGCTGCTCCTGCTCGGCGCGCTCGTCGTCTACCCCGTCCTCTTCAGCGTCGGCCGCAGCTTCTTCGACGCCTCCGGCACGACCTTCGTCGGCGGCGACAACTACACCGAGATGTTCCGCGACCCGGCGACCCTCAAGGCCGTGCGCAACACGGCCATCTGGGTCGTCGTGGCCCCGGCCCTGCTCACCGGGCTCGGCCTGATCCTGGCCGTCCTGGTGGAGAAGGTCCGCTGGGCCACCGCCTTCAAACTGCTCCTCTTCATGCCGATGGCGGTCTCCTTCCTCGCCGCCGGCATCATCTTCCGCCTCGCCTACGACGAGGACCCCGACAAGGGCGTGCTGAACGCGGCGGTCGTCTCCGTCCACGACGCGTTCAAGGAGCAGTCCTCCTACCCGACGGCCCGGGCACGTGACGGGCAGGGCCTGACGAAGGAGAAGGACGGCTCCTACCGCACGAGCGCGTCCGTCTCGCCCGGGGACGCGGTGACGCTGGGCCTGGTCGGCGTGCAGCCCGGCGACCTGCCCGGCGACGCCCGGCCCGCCTCCGGGGCGGCGGGACAGCAGGCCGCCTCCGACGAACTGCGCGGTGTCGTCTACCTGGACTTCACCCCCGGCGGGGGAGGAGAGCAGGGCAAGGTCGACGCCCGGGAGAGCGGACTGCCCGGAATGAAGGTCGAGGCGGTCCGCGACGGCAAGCCGGTCGCCACGGCCACGACCGCCGCCGACGGCTCCTTCCGCTTCGAGGGCCTGGAGTCGGGCTCCTACGCGGTGAAGCTGCCGTCGTCCAACTTCGCCCCGCCCTACGAGGGCGTCTCCTGGCTCGGCCCGGCGCTGGTCACCCCGGCGATCATCGGTGCCTACCTGTGGATCTGGACCGGCTTCGCGATGGTCCTCATCGGTGCGGGCCTGTCGACGCTGCCCCGGGACGCCCTGGAGGCGGCCCGGATGGACGGCGCCAACGAGTGGCAGATCTTCCGCCGCATCACGGTGCCGCTGCTCGCCCCGGTCCTCACGGTCGTCTTCGTCACCCTCGTCATCAACGTGATGAAGGTCTTCGACCTCGTCTACATCATCGCGCCCGGGCCCGTGCAGGAGGACGCGACCGTCCTCGCGACGCAGATGTGGCTGGTGTCGTTCGGCGGCGGCAACAACCAGGGCCTCGGCAGCGCGCTGGGCGTACTGCTCCTGCTGCTGGTCGTCCCGGCCATGGTGTTCAACGTCCGGCGTTTCCGAAGGAGTCAGCGATGAACGCGGTGCGGCGCGGGCTGGGCAACGGAGTCGTCCAGGCCTTCCTCGTGGTGGTGGGGCTGGTGTGGATGACCCCGCTGGCCGGACTGTTCCTGTCCTCGCTGCGGTCCGCCGAGGACACGGCGAAGGGCGGCTGGTGGACGGTGTTCACCAGCCCCGGGCAGCTGTCCTTCGACAACTACTCCTCGCTGCTGGGGAACGCCGGCATCACGCAGGCGTTCTGGAACACGGTGCTGATCTCGGTGCCGACGACGGCGCTGGTCGTGGTCGTCGCGGCGCTCGCCGGGTACGCCTTCGCGTGGCTGGACTTCCCCGGGCGGGAGGCGATCTTCCTGGTCGTCGTCGCGCTGCTGGTGGTGCCCGTGCAGATCGGTCTGCTGCCGGTGGCCAAACTCTTCGGACAGCTGGGCCTGTTCGGCACGATTCCCGGAGTCGTGCTCTTCCATGTGGCCTACGGCCTGCCGTTCGCGGTGTTCCTGCTGCGGAACTACTTCGCCGAGATGCCGAAGGAGATGCTGGAGGCCGCCCGGATGGACGGCGGCAGCGAGTGGCGCATCTTCACGCGGCTCGTCCTGCCCGTGGGGCGGCCGGCCATCGCCTCCCTGGCCATCTTCCAGTTCCTGTGGGTGTGGAACGACATGCTGGTGGCGCTGCTGTTCGCGGACAGCGCGTCGCAGCCGCTGACCGTGGAACTGCAGTCCCAGATACGGCAGTTCGGCAGCAACATCGACGTCCTGGCGCCCGGGGCGTTCGTGTCCCTGGTCGTCCCTGTCGTCGTGTTCTTCGCGTTCCAGAAGCACTTTGTGCAGGGCGTGATGGCCGGGTCGGTCAAGTAGCCGCTGTACCAAGGGGCTCCGCCCCCTGGACCCCCGCCTATGCCCATCCGCCACCTGGAACTGCCCTTGAAGGAGAGCAACTCGCGAGTCCAGCCTCCTGGCTGACCGCTTGGGGCGGTGGGTGGGCATAGGCCCGGGGGTACCAGGGGGCGGAGCCCCCTGGTGTGCCTAAGCCGAAGCCGGTGGATACAGCGAACGGGGCAGCTCCGACGCTGCGGCGGCGTCCAGCAGCCACAACGTCCTGCTGCGGCCATAGGCTCCCGCCGCAGGAGCCTGGATCTCGCCCGCGCCCGAGAGGGCGATCGCCGCCGCCTGTGCCTTGTCCTCCCCGGCCGCCAGGAGCCACACCTCACGGGCGGCCCGGATCGCCGGCAGTGTCAGCGTCACCCGTGTCGGCGGCGGCTTGGGCGCGCCGTGCACGCCGACGACCGTACGCTCCGTCTCCCGGACCGCCGGCAACTCCGGGAACAGCGACGCCACATGCGTGTCCGGGCCGACGCCCAGCATCAGCACGTCGAACGTGGGGACGGGGCCGTGGTTCTCCGGGCCCGCCGCCCCCGCCAGTTCCTCCGCGTACGCGGCCGCCGCCGCGTCCACGTCGCCGCCGTGGGGGCCGTCCGACGCGGGCATCGCGTGCACCCGCTTCGGATCGAGCGGCACGGAGTCGAGCAGTGCCTCCCGTGCCTGCGTGACGTTGCGCTCCGGGTCACCCTCGGGCAGGAACCGCTCGTCGCCCCACCACAGGTCGATCCGGCTCCAGTCGACGGCGTCCCGGGCGGGCGCCGCGGCCAGCGCGGCCAGCAGGCCGTTGCCGTTGCGGCCGCCCGTCAGGACCACGGACGCCGAGCCCCGGGAGGCCTGCGCGTCCACGATCCTGGTGATCAGCCGGGCCGCCGCGGCCTGCGCCATCAGTTCCTTGTCCCGGTGGACGACCAGTTGCGGTGCCGTACTCACTTCGTCGTCGCCTTCCGTACCGGTTCCAGCCTCGGCGGCTCCTGCTGCACCGGCTCCTGCTTCACCGGTGCCTGCGCCGTCGCCTCCGCAGCGGGAGCTTTCGCAGCCGCTTCAACGGGAGCGGGGAGGGCGAGTCGTGCCCGCCCGTCACTTTTGGGCACCGACGGCACCGACGACGAGGCCTTCAGCCGGTCCACCCCGTACCGCAGCGCCGAGGCGTACGTGTCGTCCGGATCCAGCCGCCGCAGCTCCTCCGCGATCAGCTCGGCCGTGTCGCGGCGCTTGAGCGCCACCGCACGGTCCGGCTGGCCCTCGATGGAGAGGGTGGCCAGGGAGCCGTCGGCCCGGTCCAGGGTGATCGGGCCGCAGTTGGTGTCCATGCGGACCGCTGTCAGACCGGGTCCGCCGGACAGCGAGCGCTGCACGGGCACGTCCAGCCGGTCCGCGAGCCACATCGCCAGCAGCTCGCAGCTCGGGTTGAACTCCTCGCCCTCCACCTCGACGGCCCTGACCTCGCACGCGACCTGGTCGAGCGCGGCGGCCAGCATCGAACGCCAGGGCGTGATGCGGGTCCAGGACAGGTCCGTGTCGCCGGGGGTGTAGGTCCCGGACCGGGTGGCCAGGTCCCGGACGGGCTGCTCGGAGGCGTACGTGTCGGTGACGCGGCGCTGCCCGAGGGCCCCCAGGGGGTCCTTCGCCGGGTCGAGCGGCGCGTTCACCGGCCACCACACCACCACCGGGGCGTCCGGCAGCAGCAGCGGGAGCACCACCGACTGGGCGTGGTCGACGACCTCGCCGTACAGCCGGAGCACCACCGTCTCGCCGGTGCCGGCCTCCGCGCCCACCCGGACCTCCGCGTCCAGGCGGGACTGCGTACGGTCGCGGGGCGAGCGGGAGACGCGCTTGATGACCACCAGCGTGCGTGAGGGGTGCTCGCGCGAGGCGTCGCTCGCCGCCTTCAGGGCGTCGTAGGCGTTCTCCTCGTCCGTCACGATGACCAGCGTGAGCACCATGCCGACCGCCGGGGTGCCGATCGCCCGGCGGCCCTGCACCAGCGCCTTGTTGACCTTGCTGGCCGTGGTGTCCGTGAGGTCTATCTTCATGGCCGGCGCCAGCTCCGTCCGTGTCGCTCGAGCATTTCGTCCGCCTCGACGGGCCCCCAGGTACCGGCCGGGTACTGCGCGGGCTTGCCGTTCTTGTCCCAGTACTCCTCGATCGGGTCGAGGATCTTCCAGGACAGCTCGACCTCCTCGGTGCGCGGGAAGAGGTTCGAGTCACCGAGCAGGACGTCCAGGATGAGCCGCTCGTACGCCTCCGGGCTGGACTCCGTGAAGGACTCGCCGTACGCGAAGTCCATCGACACGTCCCGGATCTCCATCGACGTGCCGGGCACCTTCGAGCCGAAGCGGACCGTCACGCCCTCGTCCGGCTGGACGCGGATGACGATCGCGTTGGAGCCCAGCTCCTCGGTGGCCGTCGTGTCGAAGGGGGAGTGCGGCGCCCGCTGGAACACGACCGCGATCTCCGTCACGCGGCGGCCCAGGCGCTTGCCGGTGCGCAGGTAGAAGGGGACACCCGCCCAGCGGCGGTTGTCGATCTCCAGCTTGATCGCCGCGTACGTGTCGGTCTTCGACGAGGCGTCGATGCCGTCCTCGTCCAGGTAGCCGATCACCTTCGCGCCGCCCTGCCAGCCCGCCGAGTACTGCCCGCGGACGGTGTCCCGGCCCATGTCCTTCGGCAGCTTCACCGCGCCGAGCACCTTGGTCTTCTCGGCGGCCAGCGCGTCCGCGTCGAAGGAGGCGGGCTCCTCCATCGCCGTCAGCGCCATCAGCTGGAGCAGGTGGTTCTGGATGACGTCCCGGGCGGCGCCGATGCCGTCGTAGTAGCCGGCCCGGCCGCCGATGCCGATGTCCTCGGCCATGGTGATCTGCACATGGTCCACGAAGGACCGGTTCCAGATCGGCTCGAACATCGTGTTGGCGAAGCGCAGCGCCAGGATGTTCTGGACGGTCTCCTTGCCCAGGTAGTGGTCGATGCGGAAGACCTGGTCCGGGGCGAAGACCTCGTGGACGACCTTGTTGAGTTCCTCGGCCGACTTCAGGTTGTGGCCGAACGGCTTCTCGATGACCGCGCGCCGCCAGGAACCGCCGGTCTGGTCCGCCAGCCCGTGCTTCTTCAGCTGCTGGATGACCACCGGGAAGGACTTCGGCGGCACGGAGAGGTAGAAGGCGAAGTTGCCGCCCGTGCCCTGCGCCTTGTCGAGCTCCTCGATCGTGGAGCGCAGCCGCTCGAACGCGTCGTCGTCGTCGAACGTGCCCTGCACGAAGCGCATGCCCTGGATGAGCTGCTGCCAGACCTCCTCGCGGAAGGGCGTGCGGGCGTGCTCCTTGACCGCGTCGTGGACCTCCTGCGCGAAGTCCTCGTGCGCCCACTCGCGGCGGGCGAAGCCCACCAGCGAGAAGCCCGGCGGCAGCAGACCCCGGTTGGCGAGGTCGTACACGGCGGGCATGAGCTTCTTGCGTGACAGGTCGCCCGTGACGCCGAAGATGACCAGGCCCGACGGCCCCGCGATACGCGGGAGCCGTCGGTCCGCGGGGTCACGCAGCGGGTTGCTGCTCGACACCGGTTCAGCCCTCCGAGGGCGCGAGGCGCCGAAGCTCGGCCTCGGTCGACTTCAGCAGGTCGGTCCAGGACGCCTCGAACTTCTCGACGCCCTCCTCCTCCAGCAGCCGCACCACGTCGTCGTACTTGATCCCGAGCTTCTCGACGGCGTCGAGGTCGGCGCGGGCCTGCTCGTAGGTGCCGGCGACGGTGTTGCCGGTGATCTCGCCGTGGTCCTCGGTGGCCAGCAGGGTGGCCTCCGGCATGGTGTTCACCGTGTTCGGGGCGACCAGCTCGGTGACGTACATGGTGTCCTTGTACGCCTTGTCCTTCACGCCGGTCGACGCCCACAGCGGACGCTGCTTGTTGGCGCCGGCCTTCTCCAGCGCGTTCCAGCGGTCCGAGGAGAAGACCTCCTCGTACGCCTGGTAGGCGAGCCGGGCGTTGGCGATGGCGGCCTTGCCGCGCAGCGCCTTGGCCTCGTCGGTGCCGAGCGCGTCGATGCGCTTGTCGATCTCGGTGTCCACACGGGAGACGAAGAACGACGCCACGGAGTGGATCTGCGAGAGGTCCAGGCCGCGCTCCTTGGCCTTCTCCAGGCCGGTCAGGAACGCGTCCATGACCAGGCGGTAGCGCTCCAGCGAGAAGATCAGCGTGACGTTGACGCTGATGCCCAGGCCGATGGTCTCGGCGATGGCCGGGATGCCCGCCTCGGTCGCCGGGATCTTGATGAGGGTGTTGGGCCGGTCCACCAGCCAGGCGAGCTGCTTGGCCTCGGCGACCGTGGCCCGCGTGTTGTGCGCCAGGCGCGGGTCGACCTCGATCGAGACCCGGCCGTCCTGGCCGCCGGTGGCGTCGAAGACCGGGCGCAGGATGTCGGCGGCGTCACGGACGTCCGCCGTCGTGATCATGCGGATGGCCTCTTCGACGGTGACCTTGCGGGCGGCGAGGTCGGTCAGCTGCGTGTCGTAGCCGTCGCCCTCGGAGATCGCCTTCTGGAAGATCGTCGGGTTGGTCGTGACGCCCACGACGTGCTGCTGGTCGAGCAGCTCGGCGAGGTTGCCGGACGTGATCCGCTTGCGGGACAGGTCGTCCAGCCAGATCGCGACGCCTTCCTCGGAGAGGCGCTTGAGTGCGTCTGTCATGGAAATTCCATCTCCTACGTGTCGTATATGAGCGTCAGCGCTGAGCTGCGGCGATCGATTCCCGGGCGGCGGCGGCCACGTTCTCGGCAGTGAAGCCGAACTCGCGGAAAAGGACCTTGCCGTCGGCGGAAGCACCGAAGTGCTCCAGGGAAACGATGCGGCCGGCGTCCCCGACGTACTTGTGCCAGGTCAGACCCACCCCGGCCTCCACCGCGACACGCGCGCGGACGGACGGCGGCAGGACGCTGTCCCGGTACCCCTGGTCCTGCTGCTCGAACCACTCCACCGACGGCATGGACACCACGCGCGTGGGCACGCCGGCGCCCTGGAGCTGCTCGCGCGCCTCGACGGCGACGTGCACCTCGGAACCGGTGGCGATCAGAATGACCTCGGGCTCGCCGCCGTCGGCCTCGAACAGGACGTAACCACCGCGCGCGGCATCGTCGTTGGGCTCGTAGGTCGGCACACCCTGACGGGTGAGCGCCAGACCGTGCGGCTGGCCCTTGCCGAACTCCTTCGTCCAGCGGCGCAGGATCTCCCGCCAGGCGATCGCGGTCTCGTTGGCGTCCGCCGGGCGCACGATGTTCAGGCCCGGGATGGCGCGCAGCGAGGCGAGGTGCTCGACGGGCTGGTGGGTCGGGCCGTCCTCACCGAGGCCGATGGAGTCGTGCGTCCACACGTACGTCACCGGCAGGTGCATCAGCGCCGACAGCCGCACCGCGTTGCGCATGTAGTCGGAGAACACCAGGAACGTGCCGCCGTAGATCCGCGTGTTGCCGTGCAGCGCGATGCCGTTCATCTCGGCGGCCATCGCGTGCTCGCGGATACCGAAGTGGATCGTGCGCCCGTACGGATTCGCCTCCGGCAGCGGGTTGTCCGCCGGGAGGAACGACGACGTCTTGTCGATCGTGGTGTTGTTGGAGCCGGCCAGGTCGGCCGAGCCGCCCCACAGCTCGGGGATCACCGCGCCGAGCGCCTGGAGCACCTTGCCGGAGGCGGCACGCGTGGCCACGCCCTTGCCGACCTCGAAGACCGGGATCTTCTCCTCCCAGCCGGCCGGCAGCTCGCCCTTGGCGATCCGGTCGTACTCGGCGGCGCGCTCGGGGTTGTTGTCCCGCCACTGCTGGAAGGACTTCTCCCACACCGCCCGGGCCGCCTGGCCCCGCTCGATCGCCTTGCGCGTGTGGGTGATGACCTCGTCGGTGACCTCGAAGCTCTGCTCCGGGTCGAAGCCGAGGACCCGCTTGGTCGCGGCGACCTCGTCGTCGCCCAGCGCCGAGCCGTGCGCGGCCTCGGTGTTCTGCGCGTTGGGCGCCGGCCAGGCGATGATCGAACGCATCGCGATGAACGACGGCCGGTCCGTGACGGCCTTGGCCTTCTGGACCGCCTCGAAGATCGCCGCCGGGTCCAGGTCGCCGTCGGCCTTCGGCTCCACCCGCTGCACGTGCCAGCCGTAGGCCTCGTACCGCTTGACGGTGTCCTCGGAGACGGCCGTCTCGGTGTCGCCCTCGATCGAGATGTGGTTGTCGTCCCACAGCAGGATCAGGTTGCCGAGCTTCTGGTGGCCCGCCAGCGAGGAGGCCTCGGCGGAGATGCCCTCCTGGAGGCAGCCGTCACCGGCGATGCAGTAGATGAAGTGGTCGAAGGGGGACTCGCCCTCGGGCGCCTCCGGGTCGAACAGGCCGCGCTCGTAGCGGGCGGCCATCGCCATGCCCACCGCGTTCGCGACACCCTGCCCGAGCGGGCCGGTCGTCGTCTCCACACCGGTCGTGTGCCCGTACTCGGGGTGACCCGGGGTCTTCGAACCCCAGGTGCGGAAGGACTTCAGATCGTCCAGCTCCAGGCCGAAGCCGGCCAGGTACAGCTGGGTGTAGAGGGTCAGGGACGAGTGGCCGGCGGACAGCACGAAACGGTCCCGCCCGACCCAGTCGGCGTCCGCCGGGTCGTGCCGCATCACCTTCTGGAAGAGGGTGTAGGCGGCAGGCGCCAGGCTCATCGCCGTACCCGGATGGCCGTTACCGACCTTCTGTACGGCATCGGCGGCCAGGACACGCGCGGTGTCGACGGCCCGCTGGTCCAACTCGGTCCACTCGAGGTCTGTGGTGGTCGGCTTGGTGCTCACCCTGGGTCAGGGCTCCTCTCCACATGTCGGATGCCGGTGTATCGGGGCGCCCACCGGCCGCAGTCGAGCCTACCCCTGCGGGACGTGCGTTCTTTCGAGTCACTCCAGAGTGCCGGGGCCGATCCCGATCCGCCTCCTGACTGGGCCGTACCGCATTCGACAGGTGAATACGGAGCCGCTCATCCGGGTGCTCAATCGAGCTTCCGCGCGCCCTTCGGAAGCCGCCTCCCAACACGACCCGACCCCCGCGAATGTCCGACTCTGGGCAACGTCTAAAGTGGCGTGGTACGCGCGAGCCTTTACCGGGACTTCACACGGGTGAGGCTTGCTGGGATGTCTCTGTAGGGGTGTGCGTGACGGCCGTTGAATCCCGTCCAGCGGGTGGGGGCACCACCCATGCCCTTGAGGCCATGGGGGAGATCGGGACGGACCAGAGCCCGGCCCACCGGCCGTTCGGGGCCCGTGTCAAGGCGTTCGTGGCTCTCACCAAGCCGCGGATCATCGAGCTGCTGCTGATCACCACGGTGCCGGTGATGTTCCTGGCGCAGCAGGGCGTGCCCGACCTGACGCTGGTGCTGCTGACCTGCGTCGGCGGTTACATGTCCGCGGGCGGCGCCAACGCGCTCAACATGTACATCGACCGCGACATCGACGCGCTGATGGACCGCACCTCGCAGCGCCCGCTGGTCACCGGCATGGTCAGCCCGCGCGAGTGCCTGGCCTTCGGCATCACGCTGGCCATCGCCTCGACGCTGCTGTTCGGCCTCACCGTGAACTGGCTGAGTGCCTGGCTCTCCCTCGGCGCGCTCCTCTTCTACGTCGTCGTCTACACGATGATCCTCAAGCGCCGTACCTCGCAGAACATCGTGTGGGGCGGCATCGCCGGCTGCCTGCCGGTGCTGATCGGCTGGTCCTCGGTCACGAACTCGATGTCGTGGGCGCCGATCATCCTCTTCCTCGTCATGTTCTTCTGGACGCCGCCGCACTACTGGCCGCTGTCCATGAAGGTCAAGGAGGACTACGCGCGCGTGGGCGTGCCCATGCTGCCCGTGGTCGCCTCCAACAAGGTCGTCGCCAAGCAGATCGTGATCTACAGCTGGGTGATGGTCGCCGTCTCGCTCCTGCTGCAGCCGCTCGGCTACACCGGCTGGTTCTACACGTCGGTCGCGCTGCTGACGGGCGGCTTCTGGCTCTGGGAGGCGCACGGCCTGCAGAACCGCGCGAAGGCGGAGATCACGGGCGCGAAGCTCAAGGAGATGCGCCTGTTCCACTGGTCGATCACCTACGTCTCGCTGCTCTTCGTTGCGGTCGCGGTCGACCCGTTCCTGCGCTGACGTACGTCACAGGGCCCTGCCCTCGCCAGTCGATCTACCCGTGAGTAGCATCCTGGTCATGGCAGAGACGCAGCAGGCAGACCCCAAGGCCGAGCGCAAGGCGGCCCGGCTGGCCCAGCAGATCACCTCCTTCTCCAAGGCCCACGGCGGCGCCGAGGGCCAGGTCGCCTACCTCGGCGAGCGCGGCGCCCGCATCGTCCTGGTCGGCGAGGACGGCAACTGGGGCGACCTGGTCGCCCCGTCCTTCGAGATCGCCGAGAAGGCGGTGGAGAAGTCGGGCATCACCCGCCACGAGTCCTTCGACGGCGAATTCGCCGCGAAGGTGAAGACGGGCCGCTACGAGTGGTCCCGCATGGCCGGTATCCAGGTAGGCGGCCCCAAGAACAACTGACTTCTTGGGGCGCGGGGCTGTAGCGATATGCGGCTCCGCCGCGTGGGCGCGACCAGCCACAACCGCCCCGCATCCGCCAAACGCACCGGTACCCACACGGCGGCCCCGCGACCTCAAACCCGCTTCACCCGTTAGGACCCGTAGAACAACACGGTCCACGGGGAGGCCCGGATGATCGAAACGCCGTCACTGGTGGACCAGTACTGCCACGGAGTGCTCCGCACGGAGCTGGGCCTCGGCACCTTCGAGGCCCACCTCTCCCGCACCGAGGGCCCACCCGCCCCCGGCACCACCCTCTTCGACACCCAGACCGGCTTCGCCGTGCGGCGCTGGTGCCCACCCCTGCTCGGCCTCGAACCGCACTGCCCGCCCGCCCGCTACCTCGCACGCCGCCGCGAACTGGGCGTCCTGGAGTCCGGCCGCCGGCTGCTGCGCGGCAGCGGCATCACGACCTACCTCGTCGACACCGGCCTGCCCGGTGATCTGACCGGCCCCGGAGAGCTGGCCTCCGCCGGGTCGGCCAAGGCCCACGAGATCGTCCGCCTGGAACTGCTCGCCGAGCAGGTCGCCGACACCTCCGGAACCGTCGAGTCCTTCCTCGCCAACCTCGCCGAGTCCGTCCACGCCGCCGCCGCGAACGCCGTCGCCTTCACCTCCGTCGCGGGCGTACGGCACGGCCTCGCGCTGGCGCCCGAGCCGCCCGGGCCGGGGGAGGTGCGGGGCGCCGTCGGCCGCTGGCTCGCCGGGCGCGGCGTCGGCGGGGAGCTGAGCGACTCCGTGCTGCTGCGGCACCTGCTGTGGAGCGCGGTCGCCTCGGGGCTGCCGCTGCAGTTGCACGCGGGGCTCGGCGCGCCGGGCCTGCGCATCGACCGGACGGACCCGGTGCTCCTGACGGACTTCGTGCGGGCCACAGCCGGGCTCGGCACGGACCTGGTGCTGCTGCACGGCTACCCGTACCACCGGCACGCCGCCCATCTCGCCGGCGTCTTCCCGCACGTCTACGTCGACTCCGGCGCCGCGCTGGTCCGCACCGGCGCCCGGGCCGCGTCCGTCCTCGCGGAGATCCTGGAGCTGGCCCCGTTCGGCAAGATCCTGTTCTCCACCGGCGCCCAGGGGCTGCCCGAACTGCACGTGGTGGGCGCCCGGCTGTTCCGTGAGGCCCTAGGCCGGGTGCTCGGCACCTGGGTGGCCGAGGGCGCCTGGTCCCTGGCCGACGCGCAGCGCGTGGCGGGGATGCTCGCGTCGGGGAACGCGCGGCGGGTGTACGGGCTCGACTAGAGCCCTGGATCAGGCCTTGGTCAGGGTCGCCTCGGTCGCCGGGCCGGGTACGTCGGCCACGACCTCCGGCCGCTCCCGCAGCGACAGCACCACCCGCAGCACCCAGATCCACATCACGGCCGAGCCGAGCATGTGCAGGCCGACCAGGACCTCGGGCAGGTCGGTGAAGTACTGGACGTAGCCGATGACGCCCTGCGCCAGCAGGATCAGGAACAGTTCGCGGGTGCGGTGCAGCGGGCCCTTGGGCGCGTCGACCGCCTTGAGGACGAACCACAGGGCGAACGTCAGCGTGACCACGATCCACGCCAGCACGGCGTGCAGCTTGCTCACCGTCTCCCAGTCGACCGGCATCCGCTCGACCTCGCTGGAGTCGCCCGCGTGGGGACCCGCGCCGGTGACCACCGTGCCCACCAGGATGAGCAGCACGGCCGCCGCGACCAGGAACCACACCAGCTGCTGCACGGCCTTGCCGACCAGCGGGCGCGGCGGCCCGTCGCCCTCACGGGTGCGCTGCCACATCACCGTGGCCACCGCGATGAGCGCGGACGTCGCCACGAAGTGCGCCGCGACCGTGTACGGGTTGAGGCCGACCAGCACCACGATGCCGCCGAGCACCGCGTTGCTCATCACGATCCAGAACTGGGCCCAGCCCAGCCGGGTCAGACCGCGCCGGTACGGCTTGCGGGAGCGCGCGGCGATGATCGCCCAGCCGACGGCGGCGCACAGCACGTACGTCAGCATGCGGTTGCCGAACTCGATGGCGCCGTGGAAGCCCATCGCGCTGGTGGCGGTGAGCGAGTCGTCGGTGCACTTGGGCCAGGTCGGGCAGCCCAGACCCGAGCCGGTCAGCCGTACGGCACCGCCGGTGACCACGATGAGCACCGACATCAGGACGGCGGAGAGGGCCGCGCGCTGGACCGTCCGGGGTTGCGGGGTCCAGCGCTCGGCGATGAAGGCGAGCGGGTTGCGCAGGGCCGCCCTGGTGTCGGCGGGGGTCACTTTTGGCACGCGACCCATCGTAGGACGCCGCTTGTGCACGCTTTCACGAGGGTCCGTCACAGGACACCTTCCCTACTCCCAGCGGAAGAACTTCCCGGCCGCCGCCAGCCCCGCGACCGCCCACACGCCCAGGATCCCCAGGTCGCCCCAGGGCATCCCGGCCCCGTGCTGGAGCACGTCCCGCAGCCCGTCGGACAGCGCCGAGATGGGCAGCAGGCCGAGCACGTCCTGCGCGCCGGGCGGGAACTTGTCCAGCGGGACGACGACCCCGCCGCCGACGAGCAGCAGCAGGAACACCAGGTTGGCGGCGGCGAGCGTCGCCTCGGCCTTCAGCGTCCCGGCCATCAGCAGGCCGAGGCCGGAGAAGGCCGCCGTACCGAGGACCAGGAGCAGCAGGACGGCGAACGGGTTGCCGTGCGGCGACCAGCCGAGCGCGAAGGCGATCACCGTCAGCAGGACCACCTGGAGCACCTCGGTGACCAGCACGGACAGCGTCTTCGCCGTCATCAGGCCCCAGCGGGGCAGGGGCGAGGAGGCGAGCCGCTTCAGGACGCCGTAGCGGCGCTCGAAACCGGTCGCGATCGCCTGCCCCGTGAACGCGGTCGACATCACCGCGAGCGCGAGAATGCCGGGCGCGAGGAAGTCGACCGCCTTTCCGGAACCCGTGTCGACGATGTCCACGGTGCTGAAGAGCACCAGGAGCAGGGTCGGGATGACGACGGTCAGCAGCAGCTGCTCGCCGTTGCGCAGCAGCATCTTCGTCTCGAGCAGGGCCTGGGCCGCGATCATGCGGGGGAGGGGGGCCGCGCCGGGCCTCGGCGTGTACGTCCCGGTGCCGGTGGCGGTCATGAGCGCAGCTCCTTGCCGGTGAGCTCCAAGAAGACGTCCTCCAGGGTGTGCCGCTCGACCGAGATCTTCTCCGGCATCACGCCGTGCTGGGCGCACCAGGAGGTGACCGTCGCGAGCAGCTGCGGGTCGACCTTGCCGGTGACCCGGTAGGAACCCGGTGTCAGTTCGGCGGCCGAGCAGTCGGCGGGCAGGGCCTTCAGCAGCGACCCCACGTCCAGGCCGGGCCGGCCGGTGAAGCGGAGGGTGTTCTCGGCGCCGCCCCGGCACAGCTCCTCCGGGGAGCCCTGCGCGATGACCCGCCCGGCGTCGATGATCGCCACGTCGTCGGCGAGCTGCTCGGCCTCGTCCATGTAGTGCGTGGTGAGGATCACCGAGACGCCGTCGGCGCGCAGGTCCCGGACCAGGTCCCAGGTGGCGCGGCGGGCCTGCGGGTCGAGCCCGGCGGTCGGCTCGTCCAGGAACACCAGCTCGGGGCGCCCGACCACGGCCATGGCAAGGGCGAGCCGCTGCTGCTGCCCGCCCGACAGCCGCCGGTACGTCGTACGGCCGCACGAGCCGAGCCCGAGGCGTTCGATGAGCGCGTCCACGTCCAGGGGGTGGGCGTGCAGCTTGGCGACATGGCGGAGCATCTCGTCGGCGCGCGAGCCCGAGTAGACACCGCCGGACTGGAGCATCACGCCGACCCGGGGCCGCAGCGCACGGGAGTCTCTCACCGGGTCGAGGTCCAGAACGCGCACCGTGCCGGAGTCCGGCTTCCGGTACCCCTCGCAGGTCTCGACCGTGGTCGTCTTGCCCGCCCCGTTGGGGCCGAGCACGGCGGTCACACCCTCCCGGGCCACCAGGTCGAGCCCGTCCACCGCGGTCTTCGGGCCGTACCGCTTCACCAGGGCCTGGACCTGGACCACGGGCTCACTTCGCATGGCCCCGAGTCTAGGTACGTGCCCGCCGCCCGGAACGGGCGGGTTGGTGATCCCCTTCCCGGGGCCTTGTGTGAGAGTGACGCCGCCGCCGGGCCAGGCGTGTTGGCACTGGCGTGACTCCGGAGCGTCGTTGACTGGCTCTGTGACGACACTGCTGGCCAAGGTACTGCCACTTGCCCTGGGAGCCGCCGTGAGCCCGACTCTCTTCGTGGCCGCCGTCGTGCTCCTGTCCGATCCGGTCCGACCGCGCCGACGGGCGGGTTCGTTCGCCGTGGGAGCGGCGGTTCCGCTGGCCGTCATCGGGGCTGCCGGGCTCGTCCTCTTCCGCGGCGCCCGCGCACAGGCCCCCTTCAGGGTCTCGCCGGTCGTGGACATCGTCTTCGGCGTACTCCTGCTCCTGCTGGCCGTACGCGCGGCGCTCAGACCGGCGCGCGGCACATCGCACCACCGCAGGCACCGCGCCGTCACGAGCCTCAGAGCCTGCGCCCTGCTCGGGGCGGGCCTCATGGCGGTGAACTTCTCCAGCCTGGCGCTGTTCGTTCCGGCGGTGAAGGAGATCGCCCTCGCCGCCTCCGTTTCGGCGGCCGAGCAGACCGTCGTCCTGGCGATCGCCGTGGTACTGGCGCTCCTGGCCGTGCTCGTGCCGCTCGTGCTGTACCTGATCGCCCCCGCTCAGGCGCAGTCGGTGCTCACCCCGCTGCTGACCGCGGCGAAACGGCACAGTCGCACCATCGGCGTGGTCATCTGCCTGGTCTTCGGCATCTACCTGACCGTCAAGGGCGCCGTTCGGCTGAGCTGAGTGGTCCGCGCCGCAGCGCTGGGCCGAGACGGTCACGGCGGCCGGCGGGGCCGGGTAAATCCCCGCCGCGGGTCCTGGGGACCCCACCCACCGGCGGGCTTTGGGCTGTTCGGGTGAACCGGCACTATTCGCCCCATACCGATCTTCTGACGATGTTTCACTGACCGTGGTCCGCCAGGTCGGGCAGCGGACGCCTTCTGACGTCCCAGGAAAGGCAGTTGACTCATGCTCAGACACCTTCTGCTCTCACGGGTGAGGGCCGCTGCCGGCCTCGTCGCCTTCGGGCTGCTGTGCGCGGCCCTCGTCGTCCTCCCGGCCCCGCGCGCGGCCGCCCAGCCCGTCGTCGGCCCGGCGCTGTTCGACGACTTCAACTACACGGGCCACACGGATCCGCTGCTCACCCAGCACGGCTGGACCCCGCGGTCCGGTCAGGGCGGGCCGGGCGTGCCCGGTGCCACGTGGAGGCCCCAGAACATCACCTTCGCCACCGCGTCCGGGAACTCCGTGATGACGATGCGCTCCGGTACCAACGGCACGGCGGCCGGCACCGAGCACACCGAGATCTACCAGCAGCGCAAGTTCCTGTACGGCACCTACGCCGCGCGGGTCCACTTCACCGACGTGCCGAGCTACGGCCCGGACGGCGACCGCATGGTGCAGACGTTCTTCACCATCTCGCCGCTGAACTACTCCATGGACCCGAACTACAGCGAACTCGACTTCGAGTACCTGCCCAACGGCGGATGGGGCATCCCCGGCAGCGCCCTGCTCGCCTCTTCCTGGGAGACGTACTCGGAGGACCCGCCCCAGGAGGACCACGTCACCACCCAGGAGCGCGCGAGCTTCGCGGGGTGGCACGACCTGGTCATCACGGTCGACAGCACCGCCATCACCTACTACATCGACGGCCGGCACTTCGCCACGCACAGTGAGCCGTACCTGCCCGAGTCGGCGATGAGCATCCGCTTCAACCACTGGCTGATCAACCTGACGGGGATCAGCAGCCGGAAGACGCGCGCGTACGAGGAGAAGGTCGACTACGTGTACTTCGCCCAGGACCAGGTGCTCAGCCCGTCCGAGGTGCAGGCCGCCGTCGCCGACTACCGGACGCGGGGGGTGACCTTCGAGGACACCGTCTGACTCACCGCGTACCCGCCGGGGCGGCTCAGGACGCGGCGGCCGCCCCGTGCGGGGTGGCGATCGGCAGCCGTGCGGTGAAGGTGGTGCCGCGGCCCTCCGCGGAGCTCACGTACACCTCGCCGCCATGGTTCGCCACGATGGTGCGGACGATGGTCAGTCCGAGGCCAGTGCCCGGAATGGCCGCGTCGGTGGCGTTCGACGCACGGAAGAACCGCTGGAAGAGCTTCTCCTGCTCGGCGGCGGGAATGCCGATACCCGTGTCGCTGACGCTCAGCACCGCCTCGCCGTCCCGGGCCTCGGCGCGTACGGTGACCTTCCCGCCCTCCGGGGTGAACTTCACGGCGTTGGACAGCAGGTTCATCAGGACCCGGTCGAGCTGGTCGCTGTCCGCCTCCAGCACCAGGGGCCGGGAGGGACAGTGCGTCTCCAGGACGACGGAGGCGGCCGCGGCGGCCGGCCGGATGGCGTCGGTCGCCGACACCACCAGACTGCACAGGTCGACCGGTCCCTTCTTGGAGCCGAACGCGCCCGACTCGATGCGTGAGAGGGTCAGCAGATCCTCGATGAGCGCCCGCAGGCGGTTGGCGTTGCGGTCGACCACGTCCAGCATGCGCAGCTGCGGAGGCGTGAGCGGACCGGTCTCCTCGTCCTTCAGCAACTCGATGTATCCCACGATGCTGGTCAGCGGGGTGCGCAGCTCATGGGAGACGGTGGACAGGAAGTCGCTCTTGGCCTTGTCCAGGGCGCGCAGCTTCTCCACCAGACTCGCCTCCTGCTCGTAGAGCAGGGCGGTGTGCAGTGCCCGGCCGATGCCGCTGGCCATGGACTCGACGATTTCGATGTCCATCTCACGCCAGGGGCGGTCGGCGCTGGTACGGGCCACGGCCACGGCACCGATCGGTTCCTCTCCCACGCCGATGGGCGTGATCACCACGGAGTCCAGACCGAGCGCCGCCGCGGCGGCGCGGTTCTCGGCGGGCATACCGGTCTTCCCGAAGGATCCGGGGGCGCCCGGCATCGGTGTGGTGTCGGCCACGTACCGGGGCATGTCGGTGATCAGCCAGACCGTGCCCCGTCGGTAGTGGTCGCGGACCACATCCGCCGGGAGTGTCGGTATGTTCCTCCCCTCCTCCTTTGGCAGCAGGCCTCGTTCCGCGGACCACACCCGGGCCACGGGAAACGCCGAGCCGTCGTTCTCGGCGAGCAGGATGAAGACGTAGTCGGCAGCCAGGACCTCGCTCATCCCCGTGCACGCCGCGTCGAGGACGTAGTCGACGTCGAGTCGGTCCCTGATCCGCCGGCCGGTGTCCCGTGCGGCCTGTGACAGTGCGCGGCGCTCCGCCTCGTCCGCGCGCAGCCGGTCACTCTCGTCCGCGAGTGCGTTCACCGACCGTGCCACCGCGCGGATCTCCTCCGGTCCTGTCTCCTGCGCGCGCGCCGAGTGCTCGCCCGAGGCGAGCCGGTCCAGCGTCGCCGCGGTGCTCTGCAGCGGCCTGGTGAGTGCGCGGGTGGTGCGCACCGCCGCGAACACGGACAGTGCCCCGCCCGCCGCCAGTAGGACGCCGATGGCCACGTTGCTGCCGTCGAGGAACGTGTCGGCTCCGTCCTCCAGACGCTGCATTTCGCTGGTGAGCCGCGTCTCGAGCCGCTGGTTGGTGATGTCGAAGGCCGTGAACCGCCGGCTGGCCTCGTCGGTCAGACGGCGGGCGTCGGCGCTTCCGGGAGCCGCCTGAGCCTGCTGGTCGGCGAGCCGCACATAGGCACGCAGTTGCCGGTCCTGCGCCGCGAGGTTGGAGCGGGCCCACGCCGGGGCGACCCGCCGGGCCTCGGCCAGGGTGGCGACGGGCTCGTCACGCAACTGGCGGTAGCTGCTGCGCGCGGCCGTGTCACCGGTGAGCAGGTAGGTGCGCACGGCACGGCTCATGCGGGTCACCTGCTCGCGCATGTGCATGTTCTCTCGCAGTGCGGGCTGCAACCGGTAGCTCTGATCATGCATCGCGTCCGCCACCCGGGACACCGTGAGCGCCCCTGCCCCCACGAGCAGGAGCAGAGCGATCAGCAGGCCGAAGGCCATGGCGAGCCGTCGTGCCACGCGTACGCCGCGTCGTTCGCTGGTGATTCTCACAGTCGATCGCCGCCCTTCCGGCCCCCCTGGGGCGGGCCGAATCCACTGCGTGTCATCGAGCCCCACACCTGGGGTGCCCGATGCAGCGCGTCCCACATGCCGCGCAACCGCCACCACCCCGTGATCTGGCGGTAGCCGACGTTCTCGACAACCGCGCCGACGAGGACGCCCCACACGTCCCGCCACCGTGAGAAGCGGTGGTAGGCGTACTCCTCGACCGCGACCGACAAGAGTCCGACGATCACCGCGTAGGCGTAGGCGGCGAGCAGGAAGCGCCACAGGAAGCCTGGGTCGACCGCGCCGATCAGCACGCCCAGCGGCACCAGCACCAGACCGGCGAGTTCCACCAGCGGGGCCAGCAGTTCGAAGAGCACGTAGAACGGCAGGGCCACCAGCCCGACGCGGCCATAGCGAGGGTTGCCGATCATGCGGCGGTGCTTGAGCAGGATCTCCGTCAGGCCGCGCTGCCACCGGCGCCGCTGGCGTGCGAGGACCCGCAACGTGGAGGGCGCCTCACTCCAGGAGATCGGCTCGGTGACGAAGACGATGCGGTAGTCGCGATGACGGCGGCCCTGCTCACGCAGATGACGGTGGAGGCGGACGACGAGTTCCGCGTCCTCACCGATGCAGTCCGGGTCCATGCCGCCGACCGCCACCACCACGTCCCGCCGGAACAGGCCGAAGGCGCCGGCGATGATCAGCAGCCCGCCCACCTTGGACCAGCCGGTGCGGCCCAGGAAGAAGCCGCGCAGATACTCGACGACCTGTGCGCGTCCGAGCAGGTCCGTGGGGACGTGCACATCGACCACGCGTCCGGCCTCCACGGTGCAGCCGTTGGCGATGCCGACGACGCCCCCCGCCGCCACCACCCGCAGCGGGTCGTCGCTGAACGGTTTGGCGACGGCGAGCAGGGACTGGGAGTCCAGGATGGAGTCGGCGTCCACCATGCACACCAGCGGGTAACGGGCCAGGTTGATCCCGACGTTGAGCGCGTCGGCCTTGCCGCCGTTCTCCTTGCGGGCGACCACCAGGGGCACGGGACCTCCCCTCGGCAGATGCAGGGACGTGACCTCGCCCCGCATGGGGACGTCCTCGGGGACGACGTGCTCCACCTCGGCGAGGTCGAAGGCGTCGGTGAGGGCGTCGAGCGTGCCGTCGGTGGAGCCGTCGTCGACGACGATGACCTCGAACACCGGGTAGTGCAGCAGCAGCATGGCCCGCACGGCCTCCGTGATGCCCGCCGCCTCGTTGTACGCGGGCATGATCACCGAGATGGGAGGAGTGAACGGGCTGGCGGCGGCGTCCTCGTAGCCGGCGAAGGAGACCCGGCGCAGCCTCCTGACGAGCTCGGCGAGGGCGAGGAGGATCAGCACCAGATAGCCGCTGTTGATGGCCAGGAAGTAGAAGATGATCGCGGTGTCGCACACCGCGATCAGCCCGTGCAGGGTGCCCAGCACTCCGTCCCATACCTCGGCGTGCGCCGCGTGCACAAGCACAGGGCCGTCCTCACCAGGACTCACAGAACCACCTCCACCGGGACGCGGCGCGTGCTGCCGACGGCCGCCTCCGCGAGGGCGGCCCTGGCCTGGGCGGCGGCCCGCGGGTCCGAGCGGCCGACGGCGGCCTCGCGCAGCGCCGCCTCACCCGCCGGGCCGAGCCGCAGCAACGCCCGCGCCGCGGCGCCCGCCACGTGCGGGTCGGCGTCACCGAGCACCTCCTTCAGCGGGCCTGTCGCCGCCACGGCTCCCAGATTGCCGAGCGCCCCGGCGGCCACCGTGCGCAGGGTGACCGGCTGACCGGGCCGGAGAACCGCCAGCAGCGGTTCCAGGCCGTCGGGCATGCCCAGCCTGCCCAGGGCGCGTGCCGCCCGGATCCGGACCTCGGTCTCGGGACCCTCCCACAGCGCACGGACGATGTCGGGGGTGCGGGTGATCGCGCCGGTCACCCCCAGCACTTCGATGGCCACGGCCCTGACGAGGGGCGCCGGGTCCCCGAGCCCCGCCGCGACGCGGGGCACCGCGTCAGGGCCGAGGGAGGTCAGCGCGGCGGTGACCACCGCGGGGGGCACCGTGCGCTTCCCGCGCAGGCTCTCCAGCAGGTGCGGTACGGCCACGGGGTCACCGATGTGGCCCAGCGCCCGTGCCGCGGTCAGCCGCACCTCCCGGTCCCGGTCGTCGAGAAGACGGCACAGTGACTCGGTCGCCGGGCGGTGGCGCAGCCGGCCGAGCACCTGCGCGGCACGCCCCCGCCGGGCCGCGCTGCGGCTGCGCAGCCGGGCGACCGCGTCCGCCGGGGACCCACGCCGCTCGTACAGCAGCACCAGCGCCGTGCGCGCTCGTCCGGAGACCTTGCCCAGCATCGCCGCGACGGTCGGCTCCAGCGCCTTCCAGGTCCGCTTGTCGGCGGGCGCGATGCGGTCAAGCAACTCGCTCTGCTCGTCCTCCGGTGCGCACAGCAGTTCCAGGAGCACAGCGCGCACCGGCGCCGCGAGGCGCCGGCGTCTGCCCTGCCGGTAGGTACGCACGAGGCGGGTGCCCGTGATCAGCAGACTCAGCACGAGCCCGAGGCCCGGCAGGAACAGCAGCGCCTGGGTGACGAATCCCAGGTGGATCACCGCTCTACCCGGCTGAGCATCGCGGCGACGCGGCTGGACAGCTCCCGCGGGCTGAACGGCTTCACGATGTAGTCGTCGGCACCCGCCGCGAAGCCGAGTTCGACGTCTCCCTCCTGGGATCTCGCCGTGATCAGGATGACAGGGAGCGAGGCCGTCTCCGGGGCCGCGCGCACCGAGCGGCAGACGTCCAGTCCCGACATCCCCGGCATCCGGATGTCGAGGAGAACGAGATCGAAAGGCTGCTCACGCGCCGCTCGCAGCGCGGCCATGCCGTCTTCCACTGCCGTGATCTGGTGACCGTTCTGCGTCAACTTGAACGCCACAAGATCCCGGATGTCGGGGTCGTCGTCGGCTATCAGGACACGAGCCATTACTCCTCCTGCGATGCGGAGTTCCGGTAGGAGGCGAGCAGCCGTGCCACCGCCCCCTGCCGGAACGGCTTGGCCAGCAGTTCGTCCGTCGCGAGTTCGACCAGGTCCTCCGCATCGAGCACGGACGAGACGACCAGATGGCAGTGCTGCGTCCGTTCGTCCGCCCGCAGTCTGCGAATGACTTCCCGCCCGTCGATTCCGGGCAGCAGTACGTCGACAATCGCCATGTCGGGGGGATCCGCGAGCGCCAGATCCAGCCCCTCCTCGCCCGTGTCGGCGACGGTCACGCGGCAGCCGAGTCCCGCCAGATGCCGCTTCAGCAGGGCGCTGACATCGTGGTCGTCCTCGACCACCAAGACGTGTACAAGTCCGTGCTGTGTGTTCATCGGCATCCAGATGAAGAGAGCGTTTATCTCGAAAGTAGGATCAAATGGGCACTCTCGCCACAGTTGGCGCATTGGCCCCACCTGATGTGCACGGTGTCGGCCGATGGGCAAAGATCGTTTCCGCAGGTCATTTTAGGTATGCCTAAGTGACGCACGGCACCGTCGCGTGGTCCGGCGCGGCTTGCCCGCCCATGACGAATTACGCAACAATGGCGTTGTGAAAAACGTCGGTGAGGCTCGGGAGGCCCCCACAGGGCCCCCGAAGGAGGAGTTCGCGACCGGGGAGCGGTCCACCCGCAACCGGGTCGCGCGATCCATCCTGGACCACGGCCCCTCGACCGTCGCGGAACTCGCCGAGCGGCTTGGCCTCACCCAGGCGGCCGTACGCCGGCACCTCGACGCCCTCGCGGGCGACGGTGTCGTGGAGCCCCGCGAGCAGCGGGTCTACGGCACGCGCACCCGCGGCCGTCCTGCCAAGGTCTTCGCCCTGACGGACTGCGGCCGGGACGCCTTCGACCAGTCCTACGACAAGCTCGCCGCGGACGCCCTGCGCTGGATCGCCGACCGCGAGGGCGGCAGCGAGGCGATCGCCGCCTTCGCCCGCGCCCGGATCGCCGCACAGGCGAGCGCGTACCGCGAGGCGGTCGAGGCCGCCCCGCCCGAGCGGCGGACCGAAGCGCTGGCCAAGGCGCTCACCATGGACGGGTACGCTGCTACGGCGCGCAGCGCCCCCCACCCGCAGAAGGGTGAACAGCTCTGCCAGCACCACTGCCCGGTCGCCCACGTCGCCGAGCAGTTCCCCCAGCTGTGCGAGGCGGAGACGGAATTTTTCGCCGAGCTGCTCGGTACGCACGTACAGCGGCTCGCCACCATCGCGCACGGCGACGGCGTCTGCACGACGTTCATCCCCAAGATTTCCCACAACGCATCTGCAAGCACGGCCGGGAGGAACCCCGCATGACTCTCCCCACGGAGACTGCCCACCCTGAGCTCGAGGGCCTGGGCAAGTACGAATACGGCTGGGCCGACCGGGACGATGCCGGTGCGTCGGCGCGTCGCGGCCTGGGCGAGGACGTCGTCCGGGACATCTCTTCCAAGAAGAGCGAGCCGGAGTGGATGACCAAGCTCCGTCTCAAGGGCCTGCGCCTGTTCGAGAAGAAGCCCATGCCGAACTGGGGCTCGGACCTCTCCGGCATCGACTTCGACAACATCAAGTACTTCGTGCGCTCCACGGAGAAGCAGGCGGAGTCCTGGGAGGACCTGCCCGAGGACATCAAGAACACGTACGACAAGCTCGGCATCCCCGAGGCGGAGAAGCAGCGCCTCGTCGCCGGTGTCGCCGCGCAGTACGAGTCGGAGGTCGTCTACCACCAGATCCGCGAGGACCTGGAGGAGCAGGGCGTCATCTTCCTCGACACCGACACCGCGCTGAAGGAGCACCCGGAGCTCTTCAAGGAGTACTTCGGCACGGTCATCCCCGCCGGTGACAACAAGTTCGCCGCGCTGAACACCGCCGTGTGGTCGGGCGGCTCCTTCATCTACGTGCCGCCGGGCGTCCACGTGGAGATCCCGCTCCAGGCCTACTTCCGCATCAACACGGAGAACATGGGCCAGTTCGAGCGGACCCTGATCATCGTCGACGAGGGTGCCTACGTGCACTACGTCGAGGGCTGCACCGCCCCGATCTACAAGTCGGACTCGCTGCACTCCGCGGTCGTCGAGATCATCGTCAAGAAGAACGCCCGCTGCCGCTACACGACCATCCAGAACTGGTCGAACAACGTCTACAACCTGGTCACCAAGCGCGCCGTCGCCTACGAGGGCGCGACCATGGAGTGGATCGACGGCAACATCGGCTCCAAGGTGACGATGAAGTACCCGGCCGTCTACCTGATGGGCGAGCACGCCAAGGGCGAGACCCTGTCCATCGCCTTCGCGGGCGAGGGCCAGCACCAGGACGCGGGCGCCAAGATGGTCCACATGGCCCCGAACACCTCGTCTAACATCGTCTCCAAGTCGGTGGCGCGCGGTGGCGGCCGCACCTCCTACCGCGGTCTCATCGAGATCGGCGAGGGCGCCCCGGGCTCCAAGTCGAACGTGCTCTGCGACGCGCTGCTCGTCGACACCATCTCCCGCTCGGACACCTACCCCTATGTGGACGTCCGCGAGGACGACGTGTCCATGGGCCACGAGGCGACCGTCTCCAAGGTCTCCGAGGACCAGCTCTTCTACCTGATGAGCCGCGGCCTGAGCGAGGACGAGGCCATGGCGATGATCGTGCGCGGCTTCGTCGAGCCCATCGCCAAGGAGCTCCCCATGGAGTACGCGCTGGAGCTCAACCGGCTGATCGAGCTGCAGATGGAAGGCGCGGTCGGTTAATCCGTCCGCAGCCCCATCAAGCCCCTTACGCAACGGAAAGCGAGCACTACGACAGCCATGGCTGAGGCCCAGAACATCCCCGTGGGATCCACCACCGCGGGCTCGATCGCGGTCGCCGCGGAGTCGACCGTCGCCACGCGCATGAGCGCGCCCCCGTCCTTCGACGTGGCGGACTTCCCCGTCCCGCACGGCCGGGAGGAGGAGTGGCGGTTCACCCCGCTGGAGCGCCTGCGCGGCCTGCACGACGGCACCGCCGTCGCGAACGGCGACGGCGTGAAGGTCGAGGTCCAGGCCCCCGAGGGCGTCACCGTCGAGACCGTCGGCCGTGGCGACGCGCGGCTCGGCAAGGCCGGCACCCCGGTGGACCGGATCGCCGCCCAGGCCTACTCGGCCTTCGAGAAGGCCTCGGTCGTGACCGTCCCGAAGGAGACCGTCCTCACCGAGCCCGTCCGCATCGCGGTGCACGGCGAGGGCGGCACCGCCTTCGGCCACCAGGTGATCGAGCTGGGCGCCTTCGCCGAGGCCGTCGTGGTCATCGACCACACCGGTGACGCGGTGCTCGCCGCCAACGTCGACTACCTCCTGGGCGACGGCGCCAAGCTCACCGTCGTCTCCGTCCAGGACTGGGACGAGAAGGCCGTCCACGTCGCGCAGCACAACGCGCTCGTCGGCCGCGACGCCTCCTTCAAGTCTGTCGTCGTCACCTTCGGCGGCGACGTCGTCCGGCTGCACCCGCGCGTGCAGTACGCAGGCCCCGGCGGCGAGGCCGAGCTGTTCGGCCTCTACTTCACCGACCAGGGCCAGCACCAGGAGCACCGCCTCCTCGTCGACCACAACGTCCCGCACTGCAAGTCGAACGTCGTCTACAAGGGCGCCCTCCAGGGCGACGACGCCCACGCCGTGTGGATCGGTGACGTGCTCATCGAGGCCAAGGCCGAGGGCACCGACACGTACGAGATGAACCGCAACCTGGTCCTCACGGACGGGGCGCGCGTCGACTCCGTACCGAACCTCGAGATCGAGACCGGCGAGATCGTCGGCGCCGGCCACGCCTCGGCGACCGGCCGCTTCGACGACGAGCAGCTCTTCTACCTCATGGCCCGCGGCATCCCGGAGCACGAGGCCCGCCGCTTGGTGGTCCGCGGCTTCTTCGCCGAACTGGTCCAGCAGATCGGCCTCCCCGACATCGAGGAGCGCCTGATCGCCAAGATCGAGGAGGAGCTGGAGGCGGCCGTCGCATGACCTTCGTACGCGCCTGCGGACTGGGCGAGCTGGAGGACGACACCCCGAAGCGGGTGGAACTCGACGGCACGCCCGTGTCCATCGTGCAGACCGAGGGCGAGGTGTTCGCGATCCACGACATCTGCTCGCACGCGAACGTCTCCCTGTCGGAGGGCGAGGTCGACGACTGCCACATCGAGTGCTGGCTGCACGGCTCGCGCTTCGACCTCCGCTCCGGCAAGCCCGACGCCCTTCCGGCGACGCGCCCCGTCCCCGTATACCCCGTAAAGATCGAAGGGGACGACGTGCTCGTCTCCCTCACCCAGGAGTCCTGAGGCACCCATGGCAACGCTTGAAATCCGAGACCTGCACGTCACCGTCGAGGCCGACAACGCCACGAAGGAGATCCTCAAGGGCGTCGACCTCACCGTGAAGCAGGGCGAGACGCACGCCATCATGGGCCCCAACGGCTCGGGCAAGTCGACCCTCGCCTACTCCCTCGCGGGTCACCCCAAGTACACGATCACCGGCGGCACCGTCACCCTCGACGGCGAGGACGTCCTGGAGATGTCCGTCGACGAGCGCGCCCGCGCCGGCCTGTTCCTCGCCATGCAGTACCCGGTCGAGGTCCCGGGCGTGTCGGTGAGCAACTTCCTGCGCACCTCCGCCACCGCCATCCGCGGCGAGGCCCCCAAGCTGCGCACCTGGGTGAAGGAGGTCAAGGAGGCCATGGAGCGCCTCAACATCGACCCGTCCTTCGCCGAGCGCAACGTCAACGAGGGCTTCTCCGGCGGTGAGAAGAAGCGCCACGAGATCCTCCAGCTGGAGCTGCTCAAGCCGAAGGTCGCGGTCCTCGACGAGACCGACTCCGGCCTCGACGTCGACGCCCTGCGCGTCGTCTCCGAGGGCGTGAACCGCGTCCGCGAGACGGGCGAGGTCGGCACCCTGCTGATCACGCACTACACGCGCATCCTGCGCTACATCAAGCCCGACCACGTGCACGTCTTCTCCGGCGGCCGGATCGTCGAGTCCGGCGGCGCCGAGCTCGCCGACAAGCTGGAGGAAGAGGGCTACGAGGCATACACGAAGGGTGGCGCATCCGCGTGACACAGCTGCCGGGCCTCCTCGACACCGAGGCGATCCGCAAGGACTTCCCGATCCTGGACCGCCAGGTCCACGACGGTCAGAAGCTCGTGTACCTGGACAACGCGGCGACCAGCCAGAAGCCGCGTCAGGTGCTGGACGCACTCAGTGAGTACTACGAGCGCTACAACGCCAACGTCCACCGCGGTGTGCATGTGCTCGCCGAGGAGGCCACGGCGCTGTACGAGGGCGCGCGCGACAAGGTCGCGGACTTCATCAACGCGCCCTCGCGCGACGAGGTGATCTTCACCAAGAACGCCTCCGAGTCGCTCAACCTCGTGGCGAACATGCTGGGCTGGGCCGACGAGCCCTACCGCGTGGACTCCGAGACCGAGATCGTCATCACGGAGATGGAGCACCACTCCAACATCGTGCCGTGGCAGCTGCTCGCGCAGCGCACGGGCGCGAAGCTGAAGTGGTTCGGCCTGACCGACGACGGCCGCCTGGACCTGTCGAACATCGACGAGGTCATCACCGAGAAGACGAAGATCGTCTCCTTCGTGCTGGTCTCCAACATCCTCGGCACCCAGAACCCGGTCGAGGCGATCGTGCGCCGCGCCCAGGAGGTCGGCGCCCTGGTCTGCGTCGACGCCTCCCAGGCCGCCCCGCACATGCCGCTGGACGTGCAGGCCCTCCAGGCCGACTTCGTGGCCTTCACCGGCCACAAGATGTGCGGCCCGACCGGCATCGGCGTCCTGTGGGGCCGCCAGGAGCTGCTGGAGGACCTGCCTCCGTTCCTCGGCGGCGGCGAGATGATCGAGACGGTGTCGATGCACTCGTCGACGTACGCCCCGGCCCCGCACAAGTTCGAGGCGGGCACCCCGCCGGTCGCCCAGGCGGTCGGTCTCGGCGCGGCGATCGACTACCTCAACTCGATCGGCATGGACAAGATCCTCGCCCACGAGCACGCGCTCACCGAGTACGCCGTGAAGCGGCTGCTGGAGGTCCCGGACCTGCGCATCATCGGCCCGACCACGGCCGAGGAGCGGGGCGCGGCGATCTCCTTCACCCTCGGGGACATCCACCCGCACGACGTGGGCCAGGTCCTCGACGAACAGGGCATCGCCGTCCGGGTCGGCCACCACTGCGCCCGACCGGTCTGCCTGCGCTACGGAATTCCTGCGACCACGCGAGCGTCGTTCTATCTGTACTCCACGCCGGCCGAGATCGACGCGCTGGTCGACGGCCTGGAGCACGTTCGGAACTTCTTCGGCTGAAGGGCGTGAGCTGAGACCGTGAAGCTGGACTCCATGTACCAGGAAGTCATCCTGGACCACTACAAGAACCCGCACGGGCGGGGCTTGCGGGATGGCGACGCCGAGGTGCACCACGTCAACCCGACGTGCGGTGACGAGATCACGCTGCGCGTGAAGTACGACGGCACGAGGATCGAGGACGTCTCGTACGAGGGCCAGGGCTGCTCGATCAGCCAGGCGAGCGCGTCCGTACTGAACGACCTGCTCGTCGGCAAGGACCTCGCGGACGCGCGGAAGATCCAGGAGACCTTCCTGGAGCTGATGCAGTCCAAGGGGAAGCTCGAGCCCGACGACGCGATGGAGGACATCCTGGAGGACGCGGTCGCGTTCGCCGGGGTGTCCAAGTACCCGGCCCGGGTCAAGTGCGCCCTGCTGAGCTGGATGGCCTGGAAGGACGCTACGGCCCAGGTGCTGGGCGGAGCCGACGCCGAGAAGGAGACGACGGCATGAGCGAGACCGTGGAGATGAAGCCGGCCTCGGAGGAGGAACTCCGTGAGGCCCTGATGGACGTCGTCGACCCCGAGCTGGGCATCGACGTCGTCAACCTGGGCCTGATCTACGGCATCCACATCGACGACGCGAACATCGCGACCGTCGACATGACCCTGACGTCGGCGGCCTGCCCGCTGACGGACGTCATCGAGGACCAGGCCAAGTCCGCCACGGACGGCCTGGTGAACGAGCTGCGCATCAACTGGGTCTGGATGCCGCCGTGGGGCCCGGACAAGATCACGGACGATGGGCGGGAGCAGCTTCGGGCGCTCGGGTTCAACGTCTGAGATCCACCGACTGACGTGAGGGCGGCACCTTCCGGGGTGCCGCCCTCACGCATGCTCAGGCCAGTCCGCCCACCAGCCGGAACGCCGTGTCCGCGCGGTACAGGGCGCTGTGCTCGTACGGCTCCAGGCGGAGCTGGAAGTTGCGGTGGCGCAGGAAGCGGCCCGGGTGGTTCACCGACTCCAGCATGACCGCGCCGGGGTGGGAGGCGGGGCGGGGGCAGAAGGTGGCGTCCTTGTGGAACAGGGACGAACCGTCGTTGCCCTCCTTGACCAGGACGAAGCTGCGGTGGCGGAGGTAGCGGCCGTCCGCCGTGGCGAAGGAGTAGCAGGAGGAGTCGGCGAGACCGGCGACGCGCCGGAAGGTGGCGTCCTCCCGCTGCTCGGGTCCGGAGCCGATCTGGTCCAGGCGCACATAGCCGTCGCGCACGCGCCAGTAGCGGTCCGGGTAGTTGACCGAGCGTATGGAGGTGCCGTCGGGGGCCGGCGGCTTCGCGGGCTTGGACGGCTTGCCGGACGCCGGTGGCTTGGGCGCCTTCTCCTGCGGCTTCGGGGAGGGGGCGGCGCTGGTGGGCGCGCTCGTGGCGGGGGTGGGGGACGGGCGGCCGCGGTCCGCGCCCGGTGCGTCGGAGGCGCTCTTGGAGGGCGTCGCGAAGGAGATCAGGCCGCCCGGGGCCGAGCTGCTGAGGGTGGTCGGCTCCGCCGCCTCGTGGGCCGGCTCGGCGGATTCGTTCTCCATCACGGTGATGGCGGTGACGCACGCGGTGACCGTGGCCAGGGCGAGGGCGCCCGCCAGCCACAGGCGTCGCGTTCCCGGTGCCCTGGTGGTGTCCGGGGCCCAGCCGCTCTCCCAGGGGCGGTCCTGCGGCGGCCGGGACTTCTCTTCTGACATGCGCTGTTCCTCCGGCGGGGCACCCTTGACGGCGGCGCGGTTGTGGGGGCCCGGTGTGTGATCGGGTGGACACCGTAGTGGACGCGTGGGACTCGTGTGGCGCGTTTTGTGAGAGCGGTTTCTCATCGGTATCCGGTCTCGTTGTGTACGGGCGTACATATCATGTGTACGCTCGCACACATGGGTTATCTGCTGCTGGCCGGAGCCATCGCCGCCGAAGTGGGCGCGACCACCGCCATGAAGTACAGCGACGGGTTCAGCAGGCTCGGGCCCTCGCTGCTCACGCTCCTCGGCTACCTGCTCTCCTTCGGGCTGCTCGCGCAGACGCTGAAGACCGTCTCCGTCGGCACCGCCTACGCCATCTGGGCCGGGGTGGGCACGGCCGCCATCGCCACGATCGGCATCGCCTTCCTGGGAGAGGGGATGACGGTCGCCAAGGCCGCCGGGATCGGGCTGATCATCGTCGGCGTCGTGGTGCTGAACCTGGGAGGTGCCCACTGATGCCCCGGCGCCACGACCCCGAGCGACGGCAGCGGATCATCGACGCGGCGATCCGGGTCGTCGGCTCGAAGGGCATCGCGGGCCTGAGCCACCGCACCGCCGCCGCCGAGGCCGACGTGCCGCTCGGCTCCACGACGTACCACTTCAGGACCCTCGACGAGCTGCTGGTCGCCGCGCTGCGGCAGACCAACGAGGGCTTCGCCAAGGTGATCGCCTCGTGCGGTGGCCTGGACGACCCCCGGACCGACCTGGCCGCCGAACTCGCCGGCTGGATCGGGCAGTGGCTCTCCGGTGACCGCACGGGGGTCGAGCTGGAGTACGAGCTCTACCTGGCCGCCCTGCGCCGACCCGCCCTGCGGCCCGTCGCCGCCGAGTGGGCCGAGGACGTCGCCGAGCAGCTGTCCCGGCGAACGGATCCCGTCACCGCGCGGGCCCTGGTGGCGGTCGTCGACGGCATCTGCCTGCAGGTGCTGCTGACCGGGGTGCCGTATGACGAGGCGTATGCGCGGGAGGTGCTAGGGCGGGTGTTGGCGGGGGCCGAGGGGTGATGCCGGTGGGGGTTGTCCGAGGGCGAGGCACCCTGGCCGGGGCACCCTGGCCGGGGCACCGTGGCCGGGGGCCTGGGTGGGGTGGCCGCGGGCAGAGGGGGTGCGGCCGGGGAGTCACCGGTGGGATGGTCTCGGACTCGGTGTGCGCGGATGTCGTGACGTCGGTGTCCGTGCTGTTGAGGGGTGCTGTGCCGCGGTGGATACCGCCCGTCCCGTGAGACGCCCCCACACCGGTTCGCATCGACCGCCGTCCGCCGGTTAGGTTGCCCTCATGACCGACACGACTGCTCCTCGCACCACCGGCGCCGTGGCCGCCGGCCTCGCCACGATCGCCGCCGACGGCACCGTCCTCGACACCTGGTTCCCCGCGCCCGAGCTCGTCGCAGAGCCCGGCCCGTCCGGCACCGAGCGGCTGTCCGCCGAGCGGGCCGCGGAGCTGCTCGGCGGTGGCGCGACCGCGGCGATCGGCCCGGACGCCCGCCGGGGCGTCGAGGTGGTCGCGGTCCGCACGGTCATCGCCTCGCTCGACGAGAAGCCGATCGACGCGCACGACACGTACCTGCGTCTGCACCTGCTCTCCCACCGCCTGGTCAAGCCGCACGGCCAGAGCCTGGACGGCATCTTCGGCTTCCTCGCCAACGTCGCCTGGACCTCGCTCGGCCCGGTCGCCGTCGACGACCTGGAGAAGGTCCGGCTGAACGCCCGTGCCGAGGGCCTGCACCTCCAGGTCACCTCCGTCGACAAGTTCCCCCGCATGACCGACTACGTGGCCCCCAAGGGCGTCCGCATCGCCGACGCCGACCGGGTCCGCCTCGGCGCCCACCTCGCGGAGGGCACCACCGTCATGCACGAGGGCTTCGTCAACTTCAACGCCGGCACGCTCGGCACGTCGATGGTCGAGGGCCGCATCTCCGCCGGTGTCGTCATCGGCGACGGCTCGGACATCGGCGGCGGCGCCTCCACGATGGGCACCCTGTCCGGCGGCGGCAACGTCATCATCTCCATCGGCGAGCGCTGCCTGATCGGCGCCGAGGCGGGCGTCGGCATCGCCCTCGGCGACGAGTGCGTCGTCGAGGCCGGCCTCTACGTCACCGCCGGCACCCGCGTCACCATGCCCGACGGCCAGATCGTCAAGGCCCGCGAGCTGTCCGGCGCCTCCAACATCCTCTTCCGCCGCAACTCGGTCACCGGCACGGTGGAGGCCCGGCCGAACAACGCGGTGTGGGGCGGGCTGAACGAGATCCTGCACAGCCACAACTGATCATCGGCGGCCGTGAGCTGCGGTCGCCAGACCGAGCACTGACCCGCTGCTGAGCAGTTGTCGACGTGGTCACCGATGAGCGCCCTTCCGCGGCCCGAGGACGGCCCGGGAGGGCGCACTTTGTTGAGCACGGTGCATGCAGCTCTGGTGTCTGCTTCTGTTACAGCAGCGCCCAGACACTCAAGAGGCCGCCGCTGATCGCCAACTTGCAGCATCGGCGGAGGGTTTGGCCGACGGCCGGCCCGGGAGCGGGACGGCCGACGATCCCGTACGGATGACCGGGCGTGACCTCGGGGTGGGCTTGGCAGATGAACGGGTGGACGCAGTGTCCGATCATTCGCCGAAACGACGAAACGAGGACCGGAGCATGAGGAACGAGCGGGGACGGGGCGCGGCGCGCTTGCTGGCGGGGGCCGTCGCGGTGGTGGCGGTGTGCTGGCTGCCGGCGGGGGTCGCGCACGCCGACGAGAGCAACACGGGCTCGCACAACGGTCACCGGGTCGGGCTGGTCAACGTCGGTCAGGTCGACGACCCGGCTGAGGACGTGCTGGAGCACACGCTGTTGTTCGGGGACGGGTACGCCTGGAACTGAACGGGGGAGCGTACCCGTACCTCGGCGGACGGTCCGTGTTGCAGGTGGCTGTGACGCGGGCCGTTCCTTTTTTGTACCGGTGGGTGGCATAGCGGGGGGTGCCCGCGCGCGTCACAAGGGGTACGGGGAGCGGGCACAGGGTCCGCCCCGGGGGAGAGCGAAGGTGACGATGGATGCCGAAGCGCAGGAGAGCTTCCGGGAGTTCGTGGCGAACCGGTCGTCCGCGCTGCTGAAGACGGCGGTCCTGCTGAGCGGCGGCGACCGGCACGCGGGTGAGGATCTGCTGCAGAACGCGCTGATCAAGGCGGCGGGCCGCTGGCACCGCATCGACGAACCCGAGGCCTACGTCCGGCAGGTCCTCTACCGGCAGCAGGTCAGCCGCTGGCGGCTGAAGTGGCCGAGGCGCGAGCTGAGCGTCGCCGAACCGCCGGAGACCGGCACCGCCCCGGACGCCTCCGGCGCGGCCGAACTGCGCCTGCTGATGCGCGGCGCGCTGGCCCGGCTGACCGCGCGGCAGCGCACCGTGCTGGTGCTGCGCTACTTCGAGGACCTGCCCGAGAGCGAAGTGGCCCGCATCCTGGGCTGCTCCGTCGGCACCGTACGGTCCGCCACCCATCGCTCCCTCGCCCGGCTGCGCGCCCTCGCGCCCGAGCTGGCCGCCCTCGGTCCGGCCGCCGCCGAGCAGCGGCCCTCCCCTGACTACTCGCCCGTGGAGGTGCGTCAGTGAACGTCGACGAACTCGTGCGTGACGCACTGCGCGACCAGGCCGACGGGCAGCAGCCCGCCCCGGCCGGCTTCGCCGACCGCGTGCTCGCGGTCCGCCGGCGCCGTCGCGGTCGGCGCATCGCGTCCGCCGCGGCCGCCGCCGCGGCCGTGATCGCCGTGGCCGTGGCCGTGCCCGTGCTGGACTCCGGCAAGGAGGACGTCCGCCCCTCGGGCGGGGTGGAGCAGAACGGCATCACCGCTCACCCGGACCAGTCGCCGCCGCGCGACATGATCGTGGCCGGGCGGGTCGCGCTGGCCGCCTACTTCACCAGGGCGACCGTCGAGCAGTCCGCCGACCGTGCCGTGTCGCAGCGTACGTACTGGCTGCTGAACCCGCGGACGAAGAAGTACGTGAAGGACGAGCGCTGGTCCTACGTCGCGGTCGCCCCGGGGACGACCACCGCCGCCGTCCTGGAGCGGGACCTGCCCGTGCCGCGCATCGGGCTGCTCGACCTGGCGAGCGGCCAGGTCAAGCGGTGGATCCCGGTCGACCGGCCGGTGGCGGGCGTGGAGTTCTCGTCCGACGGCAGGAAGCTCGTCGCGACGACGTACAGCGAGAACCCCGACCGGCGGGTGAAGATCGAGGGCTCGGAGGGCTGGGACGCCCCGTTCGGGCAGTCGGACCGGACCGGGTTCCACGTCATCGACGTGGCCTCCGGGAGCAGCTCCTGGGCCGGGGTGGAAATCGGCGGCGGCGCGCACAACCCCGACGTGTTCATCAACTCCCGCCAGGACTTCGCCTTCACGCGCGACGGCCGTCTCGTCTGGTCCGGGATGCCCACCGAACCCGGTGAGAAGTTCTACGACTTCACCGGCAAGGAGGTCCCCGGGCCCGCGCCGGACCGGTACCTGGACTGGTCCGTCGACGCGCGGGTGTCGCCGGACGGGCAGTTCGTCGCCGGTCCGTTCGCGGGGCAGAAGTGGAAGACGTCCTCCTTCGTCCTCGACGCGCGCACCGGCAAGCAGCGCGAGGTGCGCGGGCAGCAGCTGCTGGCCTGGGCCGACGGGAACTCGCTCGTCGCCTGGGACATCGGGCCGGACGGGAACGAGTACCACCAGCGGCTGGTGCTGGTGACCATCGGCGGCGAGAAGACGACCCCGCTCAGTGACTTCCGGTCGCCCAAGGACAACACCAAGGGGCGGTGGGAGCCGGTGTTCGCGGAGCGGTGATCACGCACGGAGCGGTTATCGCGTGGAGTGGTGATCACGTGCTGAGCGCTGATCACGTGCTGATCAGGTTTCTGTGGAGTGCGAGCAGTCCGTCGGCCGTCCCAGGGTCGGCGGGCCGCAGCGGTGCGCGGACCCGGCCCCCGGGCAGGTGCAGCGCGCCGAGGAGCGCCTTGGCGGTGACGGCGCCCGGCAGGCCCGCCGACATGATCGCCTCGATGAGGGGCGTGGCCCGCTGCTGGAGCCGGGCGGCCCGGGAGGTGTCGCCCGCGTCGAAGGCGTCCAGGACGGCCCGCAGGTGGTCCGGGATCACGTTCGCGACCGTGCTGACGTAACCCGCGCCGCCCACGGCGTACAGCGCGAGATTGTGCTCGTCGCAGCCCGCGTAGTACGCCAGGTCCGTGCGGGCCAGGACCTTCTGGGCGGCCAGGAAGTCGTTGGAGCAGTCCTTGACCGCGACGATCCCGGGGTGGTCGGCGAGGCGGAGGAGCGTCTCCGGTTCGACGCGGGTGCCGGTGCGGGCCGGGATGTCGTAGAGCATGAGCGGGAGTCCGGTGCTGTCGGCGATCTCGCGGAAGTGGGCCTCGAGCGCGTCCTGCGGGGGCCTGCTGTAGTACGGCGCCACCACCAGCAGGCCGTCCGCGCCCGCCTTTTCGGCCTCCCTGGCGAGTTCGGCGGTGTGGCGGGTGTCGGGGGTGCCGACGCCCGCGACGATCGAGGCCCGGTCGGCCACGGCCTCGCGGACCGCTGCGATCAGGGCCGACTTCTCGGCGTCCGTGGTGGTCGGGGACTCACCCGTCGTGCCGGAGAGGACGAGGCCGTCGCAGCCGTTCCCGACCAGGTGGGCGGCGAGGCGCTGGGCGCCGTCCAGGTCCAGGGCGCCGGAGTCGGAGAACGGGGTGACCATGGCGCACAGCGTGCGGCCGAAGAGAGGTGTCATGCGCTTAGTGTCGACGGCTTGATTGTGTAGTTCTACTTAATTTTCCTAAGGGGTGTTTTTAAGGGGTGCTTCAGGGTTGGGTGTTCTTCCCAGCGGGGGCGCGATGAGTCACCATGGCCAGGACGGTCGCGGACGGGAAGTCATGGGAGGCGTCATGAAGCTCGGCAAGGCACTGGCGATCGGGGTCGCGGAGGAGCAGCCGCAGGTTCGGGACGAGGAGGTCGAGCTCACTGACCTCCCTGACCTCCAGGACGTCGAGGAGACCGCGCCCGAAGAGGTTCCGGTCGCCCGATGAGGCTGCGGCTTCCGGCGGAGCGTCCGACGGAGCCGCCGACCGGATACAAGATCGCCCACCCGGTGCTGTCCCAGGACGGCACCCGGGCCGGGTTCACCGGTGTGTCGCTGGGCGGCGCGCTGCCGTACGGCGTCGTGGCCGACGCGTCCTGTGTGTACGGGCTGCGGCACCGGCCGCCGCATCGCCGCTGTGACTGCGGCTTCCACTGCGTGCACGACCGGGCGGCGGCGGAGGCGCTGCTCTGCGCGGACGACCATCGGACCGCCGTACTGCTGGAGGTCTCCGTCCTCGGGGCCTACATCCGCTTCGAGCGCGGGTTCCGGTATGCGCGGCAGCGGGTGCGGGTGGTGACGGTGGGGCCCTGTGCCTGCGGCGCCCGGGCGAGTGCGCTGGTCGACGCCGGGTGGGGGCTTGTCGGGTGGCGGGCGCTCGCGCCCTGCTGCGGGGGGTGTCTGCGGGGGCGGACGTCGCTGTCGCCGGCCGGGTTCGCGCGGTTGGCGGGGGACGGGGTGCGGGTGTGTGTGCGGGCTGTGGGTGGTGGGGGTGGGGCGTCGGCGGGGTCTGGCGGGGTGACGGCGGTGGGCGCGGCCGACGGGATGGGCGTGCCGGAACTCGTGGCCGAGGCGGCGTTGTTGCAGGCGCGGCTCGACTGGTTCCAGGCGCAGCTGGCGCGGCTTCGGGAGCGGGGGAGTGGGAGTGCGAGCGGGGAGCGGAACAGCTAGGACGCAGCCGGGTCGCAACCGGGTCGGGCCGTAGAGGCGGCCGGGTTCGGCCGCAGGGGTAGCCGGGGGGGCGTCCGGGTACTCGGGGGTTCCTACTTCGAGAGGAGGCGGAACACCGTGACCGGGACCATGGATCATCGGGCCGTGCACGACGAGCACCACTCCGTGGGTGAGCTCGTCGGACAGGCCGCGGAACAGCTCTCCCGTCTCGTGCGGCAGGAAGTGGCTCTCGCCAAGGAAGAGCTGGCCGAGAAGGGCCGGCGGGCGGGGCGTGGCGGTGGGCTGCTCGGCGCGGCGGGTGCTGTCGCGTACGCCGGGCTGCTCGCGCTGGCCGGTACGGGTGTCGCCGCTCTCTCGCTGGTACTGCCCGTGTGGGCCGCGGCACTGATCGTGACGGGGGTGCTGTTCCTGATCGCGGCGGTGCTGGCCGCGGTGGGGCGGGGGCAGCTGCGGCGGGCCGCGCCGCCGACGCCTGAGCAGGCGATCGGCAGTGTGAAGGCGGACGTCGAGGAGATCAGGGAAAGGGCGCATCGATGACGGAGCCGACGGGTGGGGCGAAAGGGCCCGACGAGTTGCGGCGTCAGATCGAGCGGACGCGTGGTGAACTCGGGAACACGGTGGAGGAGTTGGCCGGGAAGGCCGATGTGAAGGGGCGTGCGCGGGCGCGGGCCGCCGACCTTCGGGACAAGGCCGGGGCCATGACGGTGCAGTTGCGCAGCAGCGCGGCGCAGGCGGGGCACTCCGTGCAGGACCGTGCTGCTCATGTCGGGCCGCGGCCGGTGCGGACCGTGGTGCAGGCCGGGATGCGGCATCCGAAGCCGGTGCTGGTGGCCGGGGCGGCGGGGGCCGTGGTGGCTGTCGGGGTCGTGCGGTGGAGGCATGCGCACGGGCATCGGTGAGGTGCGGTGACGCGTGGCGCGGTGCCTGCGGCGGCCTGTGCGGCTGTGTGGGGGCTTGTGTCGCGCCTACTCGCCGGTGGGTGGGTCGGGGCCGCGCCGGGGGGTGTCCGTCCTCGGAACGGCGCGATCGACTTGGGTGCCGACCGACTGTTCGTTGACGCGCCAACCGCTGCGGGCGGACACCCCCCGACACGGCCCCTTGCGTACGACGGCGGGTGCGGGCGCGTCGTGGCTGCCGCCGCAGGCCCGCCGCCGCGGGGACCCGCCCCGCCCGGCTGCGGGCGTGCTCTGCGAAGCCGAGAGTTTGGGGGAGGCACCCCGCTCCGCCGGGTTGCGGGCCCACCCGGCTCCAGCAGCAACGCCGAGTCGCCGAACCCCACTTGACCTCAAGTTCGGTCGAGGTTGAAAGGTGAGGGGCGTGGCAATCGGCGTACACGACTGGAGTGTTCAATGACCCGGCGGACCGAACAGCACCCCGATCTCACCGACCCCCGCATCGGTGCTCCCTTCTTCAGTACCTGGCGGGTCGGCACCCCCGAGCGGCAGCGGCAGGCCGTGGAGGCGATCGCGCGGGCCTGGGAGCGTCGGCCCTGGCCGACCGGAGACCTGCTGGGGTACCACGTGTACGCGGGGCACGACGGGGACACCCTGCTGCACTACTCGCAGTGGAGAACCGAGCAGGCCTACGAGGCGTTCGCGAAGACCCACCGGCAGGAGCGCGTCGACGAGATCGACACGGCCGTGCCGGGGATCGAGCGGGTGGAGCTCGTGCCGTACCGGCGCTATCGCAGCGGCGGCGGGCGTGAGGGCGCGGCGCCGGTTCCGGGGTGTGTCGTGATCGTCGACGTCCGGTTCGACGGGCCCGACGAGGAGCGGCAGCGTGCCTGGGTCGACGCGGTCTTCGAGGCCCTGGCGAGCGAGTCGGAGCCGCGTCCCGGTGGTATCTCCGCCCACTTCCACCTCAGTACGGACGGCACCCGGGTGCTCAACTACGCCGAGTGGGAGAGTGCCCAGGCGCACATCGACGCCCTGGCGGCGCCGGGCGACGGTGTCGGCTCGGCGACCGAGCAGTGGAAGCGGGTGCAGAACTGGCCCGGACTGCTGGAGAGCGGCTCCGTCAAGCGGTACGACCACGTCCTCGGGCTGGTGCCCTGAGGGGCGGGGCCGGACGGCGCGTCCGGCCCCGCCCCGCCGTGCTAGGGGCGGAACCGCAGGACCTGCGGGTCGTGGTCGCTGATCTGGTCGTTGAACTCCGCGTTGACGTGCACGCTGTCGTACTCGAAGTCGCAGTCGCGGCGGATCGACGGGCTGATCAGGATCTGGTCGAGGACCTGGCTGTTGCCCTGGTAGACGTACGAGTAACGCTCGTTGCGGGGGAGCGACTTGATGGCGGACCACAGTTCGCCGCGGCCCTCCAGGATCTCGGTGGTCTGCGAGAACTCGAAGTCGTTGATGTCGCCGAGCGTGATGACGTCCGCGTTCTTCTGGGTGTCCAGGATGTCCTTGACGAAGGCGTTCACCAGGGTGGCCTGCTGGTGGCGCTGCGTCTCGGAGCTGCGGGACGGCGGCTGGTACTGGGAGGTCAGGCCCTGGTCGCCGCCCTTGGAGTTGAAGTGGTTGGCGATCACGAAGACCGTGCGGCCGCGGAAGGCGAACTCGCCGGCCAGCGGCTTGCGGCTGTTCTTCCAGGCCTCGTCGGCGGGGGCGATACGGCCGGGGCTGTGCGTCAGGTGCGCCTTGCCGCGGATCTTCGTCACGCCGGTGGCCGTCGTGGCGTCGCCGCCCGGGGTGTCCGTGAAGGAGACCCGCTCCGGGTTGAACAGGAACGCCTGGCGGATGTTGCCGCCCGGCTCTCCGCCGTCCGTGTTGTCGACCGGGTCGATCGAGCGCCAGTCGTAGCGCGGGCCGCCGACGGCGACGATCGCGTCGATCAGCTTCGTCAGGGTCTGGTCGGCGGCGACCGTGCCGTCGTTCTTCGCGCCGTTGTTGTCCTGGATCTCCTCCAGGGACACGACGTCCGGCGACCGCAGGTTGTTCACGATCGCGGCGGCGTGGGCGGCGAACGTGTCGTCCGTCGGGTCGAGGTTCTCGACGTTGTACGTCGCGACGGCCAGTTCCGAGGAGCGCTGCTTGCGCGTGGTCTCGCGCTCCAGGCCCGCGCTCTTCAGCGTGCCGAGCTCGCTCGCGACCAGGGTGTAGCCGCCGAACTGGTTGTAGTCCAGCGGGCCCGTGGTGCTGCCCGCGAGCGTGTCGCCGACGTTCGCCTTCGGGAAGTCCGCCGTCGAGCCGAGGAACTGGATCTGGAGGCGGCCCGTGTTCTGGGCGTCGTAGGAGCCGTAGACCGTGCCGCCGCGGCGGTTGCGGTTCTCGTACGGCTTCACCGTCACCCACAGCTCGGTGTACGGGTCGGTGGCGCCGACCACGCGCGCGTCGGAGACCCGGACGGTCATGCCCTCCAGGGACTCGTAGCGGTCGAGGGCGTACTTCGACGGCTGGAGCGGCAGGGCGTTGACCGAGCCGTTCGCGGCGGTGTCGCCGGCCGGGGCGTAGGCGGCCGGGACGGACTTCGCGTCGACGACGGTCGCGGCCGGGAGCGGGTTGCCGCTGGAGACGACCGTGGTCGTCGGCTTGGTGATCTCGGTCAGGGACTGGTTGCCGGAGGTGGTGCCGCCGGGGACGTACTCCGCGACCGTGCCGCTGACCTTGACGGAGTCACCGACGGCCACGCCCTTCGGGGTGGAGCCGGTGAAGACGAAGACGCCCTCGCTGGTCGCCGGGTCGGCGTCCGGGGTCGGGTCCTGGATCCAGAAGCCGCGGGACGAGCCGTAGGTGCGGATGCCGGTGACGATTCCGGTCACGTCCGTGACCTGCTTGCCGGCGTACGGGGATATCCGGGTGCTGCCCTGGATGTCGTGGACACGGACCGATTCCGCGTGCGCGGGGGTGGTGAGGACGATCGTGGATGCCGCGGAGCACGCGGCGGCGACGGTGAGCGCGGCGAGGCGCGCGGACGACTTGCTCGGCAACGGGATTCCCTCCGGGGACGTGACAGGGCGCCGGGACGAGGGTGGTGCTCGGACTGTCTGCCGCTACCTGTGGGGCGGGCGGTGTGACGCGCGTAGAGGGCTGCGGACGGGGCACGTGGTGGGGCAGGCCCGGTGAACAAGTGTCCGCCGACTTCTACGCGCGTCAATCTCCAGCCTGGTCACATCACTTGTCAAGGTTTCGGCCATGTACGGTGGCTGACGGGGAGATGAAGTGGGCGGCATGGGTGGAAATCCGTCTAGGCTGAGCGGCTGAGTCGTATGAGGCGCCGCTAGGAGAAACAGCCGATGTCAGACAGCTCCCCCTTGCCGCCGGTGCGGCTGCACCCCGAAGCGGAGCTGGCGCGCGACGCGCTGTCCACGCCGTTGCTGTCCCGGGCCGCCCGGCTCGCCCGCTGGGCCGGGCCGGACACCCGGGTCGACGCCGGGGGCGGGCTCGTCGACGAGCAGGTGCCGGCCGCCGCCGAGGTGCTCGGGCTGAGCGGGGACGACGCCGCCGCCGACGCCAGTGAGGCCTGGCGGGTGGCCGTGGACGCCGGTCTCGTCGAGGTCGTCGACGAGGAGGAGGGCACCGTCCGGGCGGGCGAGGACCTCGCGCTGCTCACCGGCGGCTCCCCGCAGGACGTGCTCGCCGTGTGGCTCGCGGCCCTGGAGACCGTGCTCGCCGACGCGAGCGTGCCCGACCTGGACGGGCTCCTGGACGAGGACGGCGAGGTCGACGTCTCCGCCCTCGACTGGGACCCCGAGGCCGAGGCCGAGTTCCTCGACGGCGTGCTGGGCAACCTCTACCTGCTGACCGCAGGCGAGGACACACCCGGCGACGCCCCGGTGCCGCTGCCCGCGCTGGCCGCCTCGGTGATCGTGCCCAGCGACATGGGCGAGCCCACCAACGACGTCCTGGAGCAGGTCTCCGACGCGATGATGCGCCTGGACGACCAGTTCCGGATGCTGGAGCCGGTCGGGCTCGTGGCCTACCGGCCCGTGGACGAGGCGCTCATGGCCGATGCCGACGAGGAGCCCGCGGCGCCCGTCGACGACACCGACGTCTCCCGCTACGGCATGGTCCGGCTCACGCCCCTCGGCCTGTACGGCATGCGCGCCCGGCTGCTGGAGGCCGGGTTCGAGGCGCCGGCCGTCGGGGACCTCGCGGACAAGGGGGCCGACGCGCTGCTCGACGGCACGGCCGCGTACCCGCCGGGTGCGGCGCAGGCCGAGACCGAGCAGTGGCTCCAGCGGCGCGAACCCCTGGCGGCGGCACGGGAGTTGCTGGCGGCGGCACGGGGCTCCGACACCGGGGCGCCGCTGCGTCGGCTGCGGTGCCAGCAGGCCTTGTCGCTGGTGGGGGCTTCGGCCGAGCCGGCGCTGCGGGAGGTGCTCGACGACGCCGAGCTGGGTGGGCTCGCCCGGGTGTGGCTGACCGAGCACGGAGCGGCGGACGTGCCCGCGCCGTCCGAGGCGATGGTGTACTGGCTGACCATCGACACGGTGGCCGCGCAGCTGGCGGCGGAGGGCAACTCCGAGGAACTGCGGGCGCTGGTGGAGGGGCTGGCGCGGCAGCACGGTGGGTTTTTCGAGGCCGTGTGGCGGGTTGATCACCCTGCGACCGCGGATGTGCTGGAAGCGATGGGGCGGTTGCATCCCGACAAGAAGGTGGCGAAGGAAGCGCGGAAGGCTGCGTTCAAGGCGCGATCGCAACAGGGTGGTTGATCCGAGTTCAGCGGGTGCGGCGTCGTCGCGGCTTGTCGCGCCGTTCCCCGCGCCCCTGAGGTGTTGTTCAACCGGCGTTCATGGATGAGCGCGACGGTGTCGCCGAACGAGGTTCGCCACCCTCCACGGCATCCCCCGTCACAGGAGACACCCATGTCGCTCACCCGCAGGGACTTCGCCAGAACCTCCGCGATCACCGGTGCCGGTGTCGCGCTGGCGGGCAGTGTCGGCGCCCTCGCCACCGCACCGAACGCCCTCGCGTCCTACGACACCGACACCGACAGCGCGGAGGACGCGGCGGACGGCGGGAACGGGGTCGGCTACGGGCCGCTCGTCCCGGACCCCGACGGGATCCTGGCCCTGCCCGCCGGGTTCACCTACAAGATCATCACCTACAGCGGCAGGACCAGGCTGGAGTCGGGCGAGTTCACGCCGTCCAACCACGACGGCACCGCCGCCTTCGACGGCCCGCGCGGCACCACCCTGCTCGTCAACAACCACGAGCTGAAGGGCCCCCGCGCCAACTGGAAGCACCCGGTGCCGCTCACCGAGGGCCTCGTCTACGACCCGGCCGCGTCCGGCGGCTGCACCGTCGTCGAGGTGCGCCCCGACGGGCGGGTCGCCGAGTGGGTGGGCATCGCCGGCACCTCCACCAACTGCGCGGGCGGCGCCACTCCCTGGGGCACCTGGCTCACCTGCGAGGAGAACTCCGACCGGGCCGGCACCAACGGCATGACCAAGGACCACGGCTACGTCTTCGAGGTCGACCCCGTCGACCGGCGCGCCAACCGCGATCCCAAGCCGCTGAAGTTCTTCGGCCGCTACGACCACGAGGCCGTGGTCATCGACCCCAAGCGCGGCCACGCCTACCTCACCGAGGACGACGACGAACCCAACGGCCTCTTCTACCGCTGGACCCCGCCCAAGGGCTTCACGTACGGCCCCGGGAAGTTCCGCGAGCTCGCCGACGACGCAGGAGTCCTCCAGGCACCCAAGTGCTTCGACGCCGGCGGCCGGTTCGTCGACGACCTGTCCCGCGCGACGAGGACCGGCACCGTCTACGGCGTCGACTGGGTGGACGTGCCCGACCGCGACGCCCGGACCACCCCGGTGCGCGAGCAGTTCGCCGACGGCGAGGTCACCCGCGCCCGCAAACTGGAGGGCATGTGGTGGGGCGACGGCGGCGCCTACATCGTCTCCTCGTACGCCCGTGAGGAGAGCCCGGTCCAGCACGACGGCCAGGTCTGGTTCTACGACCCGAGGCGCCGGACGCTGACGCTGAAGGTGCTGCTCGGAGTGAACCCCGACCCGTCCGAGGACGGCGCGTTCGACGGCCCCGACAACATCACCGTCTCCCCGTACGGCGGCCTCGTCCTCGCGGAGGACGGCGAGGGCGTCTCGCACCTCTTCGGCGCCACCGACAGCGGCCGCACCTACCCGATCGCCCGCAACGACCTGAACGTCGGCACCGAGGAGGAGCCGGAGTACAGCGAGTTCGCCGGCGTCACCTTCTCGCCCGACGGCAAGACCCTTTACGCCAACATCCAGGACCCGGGCATCCTGCTGGCCATCACCGGTCCCTGGAAGCGCCAGAAGAAGTAATTAATCGCTCGCAGTTCCGGTGCGGCCCCTCCTACAGTGAGATCACAACGTCACGCACCTCCCGGTGCGATGGCAGCGGCTACTTCTCTTCCAAAGAATCCGACGCCGCCGCCGACTTGATCTCGGGAGGCGCAGCATGGGGTGGGTGCCCGGTGCGCAGGCAACGGTTACTTCCTTTGATCGGACGGTTGCGGGTTCGAGTCCCGTCAGCGACTTCGGGTCGCTGTAGCTCAATCGGCAGAGCATCCGGATAAGTCCGTCGCCGAATTCTGTCCTCGGGCACCCACCTTTCTCATGCGCGCTTCCCTCGGAAATCTGCAAAGAATTCGGGGGAATTCACCATGGCGCGATTCAACGGCAAGGCGGCACGGGCGCGTCCCGTCTCGTGGGTGACGTCCACCGGGCGTCTGCTGCGGACGTACGAGGGCGGCCGCGGCCGCGAGCGCGACGCGCGCTCCGAGCTGTTCCTGCTCGCCGTGTCGAACTTCGTCGCGCAGCGGACCCTCTACGAGTCCGGCGCCGACCGCGACGACCGCTTCGCGAAGCTCGTGCGCGAACTCGCCGTCACCGACCCGGAGTGGACGGCCGGCCTCCTCGGCTGGCTGCGCGGCGCGGGCAACCTGCGCACCGCCTCGGTCGTGGGCGCCGCCGAGTACGTCAAGGCCCGCCTGGACGCGGGCGCGACCGGCGGCCCGTCCAACCGGCAGGTCGTCGCCTCCGTGCTCCAGCGGCCCGATGAGCCCGGCGAACTGCTCGCCTACTGGACCGCGACGTACGGCCGCGGCGTGCCCAAGCCGGTCAAGCGCGGCATCGCCGACGCCGTACGCCGTCTCTACCACGGCAAGGCGCTGCTGAAGTACGACAGCGCCACCAGGGGCTACCGCTTCGGCGACGTCCTCAACCTCGTGCACGCGGCACCCGACCCGGACAAGCCGTGGCAGGGCGAGCTGTTCCGGTACGCCCTCGACCGCCGGCACCACCCGGACACCGCGGTACCGCCCGCGTCGGACCGCGTCCTCACCGCGCACCACGCGCTCATGGCGCTGCCGGTCGAACAGCGGCGGGCGGTCGTGACGGGCGCGGACGGTGCCGAGCGGCTGGCCGAGGCCGGGATGACGTGGGAGATGCTGGCGGGCTGGCTCCAGGGGCCGATGGACAAGGCGGCCTGGGAGGCCGTGATCCCGTCCATGGGGGCCATGGCGCTCGGGCGCAACCTGCGGAACTTCGACGAGGCGGGTGTCTCGGACGAGGTCGCCGAGCGGGTCGCCGCGCGGATCAGCGACCCGGCGGAGGTCGCGCGCTCGCGGCAGTTCCCCTTCCGGTACCTCGCCGCGTACCGGCACGCGCCGTCGCTGCGCTGGTCGTACGCCCTAGAGCGGGCCCTCGGTCACTCGCTGGCCAACGTGCCCGCGCTGCCCGGCCGGACGCTGGTGCTTGTGGACCGCTCGGGCTCGATGTTCTGGTCGCGGCTGTCCGACCGCTCGCAGCTCACCTGGGCCGACGCGGCGGCGGTCTTCGGCACGGCGCTCGCGCTGCGGGCCGAACGCGCGGACCTGGTCCAGTTCGGCACGACGAGTGACCGTGTGGCGTTCCGCGAGGGCGAGTCGGTGCTGAAGGTCCTCGACCGCTTCGGCGACCTGGGCGGCACCGACACGACGGAGGCGGTGCGCCGCCACTACCGCAAGCACGACCGGGTGCTGATCGTCACCGACGAGCAGTACACACGCCACCACCGGGGCGATCCCACCGAGCAGATCCCGGCCGACGTGCCGGTCTACACCTGGAACCTCGCCGGACACCGGGCGGGCCACGGCCCGTCGGGCACCGGCAACCGGCACACCTTCGGCGGCCTGTCGGACGCCGCCTTCCGGATGGTCCCGCTGATCGAGGCCTCCCGGGACGCCGACTGGCCCTGGGCGGCCTGAGACACCGTGGCCCGCACCACGTGGGGAGTGCGGGCCACGGTCATGCCCGGACTCTTGTTGAAGGGCGAACTGACATCTAACATTTCAATTCATGGAAGCCATCCGGCCCGTGCCCCGCACCCTGCTCAGGGACCGGGCGTACGCGGCGATCCGGGACGCCATCGTGGCCGGGGAGATCGAACCCGGTGCGGTGGTGCGGGACGCCGAGCTCGCCGAGCGGCTCGGGCTGTCCCGGGCCCCCGTGCGGGAGGCGTTCTCCCGGCTCGTGGACGAGGGGCTGCTGGAGAGCAAGCCGCAGAGCTACACCCGGGTGACCCCGCTCGTGGCCGCCGACGTCCGGGACGCCGCCGCCGTGGTCGGCGCCCTGCACGAACTCGTCACGCGGGTCGCCGTGCCCCGGCTCTCCGCAGCGGACGTCGCGGCGATGAGCGCCGCGAACGAGCGGTTCGCCGCGGCCGTGCGAGCTGGAGACGTGGACACGGCCCTGCGCGCCGACGACGAACTGCACGACGTCCTCGTCCGGGTCAGCGGCAACCGGGCGGCCGCCGCGACCATCGCCCGCTACACCCCGCTCATCCGCCGCCTGGAGCGCCGGCGCTTCGGCGAGGGCGGCAACTGCCGCTCGGCCGGGCTGCACGAGCGGCTGATCGACGCCTGCGCCGCCGGTGACGCGGCCGAGGCGGTCCGCGTCACCGCGGAGATCTGGCGGGGGCTCGAAGAGCTCGCCGACTGAGACGACCCCCGACCCAGGGAGGACCCATGTCCCTTGCCTCGTACGCGCGTTACCCCCTCCTGTTCGGGCCCTCGCCCGTCCACCCCCTGGAGCGCCTGACCGCGCACCTCGGCGGTGCCTCCCTCTGGGCCAAGCGGGAGGACTGCAACTCCGGTGTCGCCTACGGCGGGAACAAGACCCGCAAGCTGGAGTACCTGGTCGCCGACGCGCTCGCCCAGGGCTGCGACACGCTCGTGTCGATCGGCGGGGTGCAGTCCAACCACACCCGCCAGGTCGCGGCGGTCGCCGCCCGCGCCGGGCTCAAGTGTGTGCTGGTCCAGGAGAGTTGGGTGGACTGGCCCGACGCCGTGTACGACAAGGTCGGCAACATCCTGATCAGCCGGCTCGCCGGGGCCGACGTACGGCTGGTGCGGGCCGGGTTCGGGATCGGGTTCAAGGAGAGCTGGGAGCAGGCGCTCCGGGAGGTCGAGGAGGCGGGCGGGAAGCCCTACGCCATCCCGGCCGGGGCCTCCGACCATCCGCTCGGCGGCCTCGGCTTCGCCGGGTGGGCGTACGAAGTGGCCGAGCAGGAGCGGGAGCTGGGCGTCTTCTTCGACACCGTCGTCGTGTGCTCGGTGACCGGGTCGACCCAGGCCGGCATGGTCGCCGGGTTCGCCGCGCTGGAGCAGGCGGGCGGGCGGCCCCGGCGCGTGCTCGGCATCGACGCCTCCGCGAAACCGGCCGCCACCCGGGCCCAGATCGCCCGGATCGCCCACGGCACCGGGCAGCTCATCGGCGTCGAACGCGAGCTGACCGAGGCCGACGTCGAACTCGACGAGCGGTACCACGCGGGCGTGTACGGCATCCCCGACGAGACCACCCTGGCGGCGATGCGGCTCGCGGCCCGCACGGAGGGGATGGTCACCGACCCCGTCTACGAGGGGAAGTCCATGGCCGGGCTCATCGACCTGGTGTCCCGGGGCGAGATCGGCCGGGACGCCACGGTGCTCTACGCCCACCTGGGCGGGCAGCCCGCCCTGAACGCGTACAGCGCGCTGTTCTAGGCCGGTCCGCACAGCGGCTGTGGTAGCCCCTTCGTCAGTAGTACCCCTTCGTCAGTAGTACCCCTTCGTCCCGTCCAGCAGCTCGCGCACGATGTCCGCGTGGCCGGCGTGCCGTCCGGTCTCCTCGATGAGGTGGATGAGCATCCAGCGGAGGTTGGCCTTGCCGGAGGCGTACCCGGGGTGGCGGCCGACGTCGTCCAGGGACGCCGCGGCCACGATCTCGTTGCTGCGGGCGCACTGGGCCTCGTACTCCGCGAGCACCTGCTGCAGGGTGACGGAGTCGGTGCGCCACTCGGCGTCCTCGACCGTCTCGTCGAAGGACGGGTTCCGGGACTCGTCTCCGCCGAGGAACAGCACCTCGAGCCAGGTGTGCTCGACCCACCGCATATGGCTGACGAGCCCGGCCATCGTCATCGCCGGCGAGGTCGGGACGACAGAGCGGTGCGCGTCCGCCTCGCTGAGACCCTCGCACTTCCAGCGCAGGATGTTCCGTTGCAGGTCCAGCCATCCGATGAGCGCGGTGCGTTCGTCTGCCTGGAAGGGGGGATGTTCGAGCGAAGGGGTCATGTCAGCGGACCGTAGCGTGCCCCGCTCCGCGCTGTCGCCGCATTTTCGCTGGCCGCCGCGGCCGGGTCCACGGCGGCCAGCGGCACTGACAGGGCGTCCGGGAATCAACCGCCCGGCCGGCGGGTTGTCAGCCGTGACCCGACGTCAGCGAGGAGCCGCCATGACCGACAAGTCAGCCGTCCGAGAACTCCGCTTGGTGGTGACGGCGGACGACTACGACGCCGCGCTGCACTTCTACCGGGACGTGCTCGGGCTGACCGAGCGGGGCGCGTTCGCCTCGGAGGACGGGCGGGTGACGATCCTGGAGGCGGGACGGGCCACGCTGGAGCTGACCGACCCGAACCACGCCGCGTTCATCGACGACGTCGAGGTGGGGCGGCGAGTGGCCGGGCACGTCCGGGTCGCCTTCCAGGTGGACGACTCCACCGCCACCACGGCGAAGCTGGCCGCCGCCGGAGCCGAGGTGATCGCCGAGCCGACCCGCACTCCCTGGAACTCCCTGAACTCCCGGCTCGAAGCCCCTGGGGCCCTGCAGCTGACCCTGTTCACGGAGCTGGACGGCTGAGGGGCCCCGCCCGGCTGCCCCTGCCGGGCGGCCTCCGGTGCCGGATACAGTGCTCAGCGTGTGGACGGACAATCAGCGCGCGGAGCCGGGTGCCGAGCGGCCCGACGGTGCGCGGCGCCGGGCCACGATCCACGACGTCGCACGACTGGCCGGGGTGTCACGCCAGACGGTCTCCCGCGCGGTCAACGACAAGGGTGAGATCGACCCGGCCACCAAGGAGCGGGTCCTGGAGGCGGCGCGGCTCCTGGACTACCGGCCGAGCCGGTTCGCGCGCGGACTCGTCCAGAAGGGCGCGGTGACGGCGGGCCTGGTCATCCCGGACCTGCGCAACCCCTTCTTCCCCGAGGTGGCCGCGGGCGTACTGGAGGCGGCCGAGCAGCGCGGCTGGCAGGTCGTGGTGTGGGACTCCCGCATCGACGAGGCCAGGGAGCGGCAGGCCCTCGACGTGCTCTCCCACCAGGCGGACGCGGTCGTGGGCTACTTCAAGGACCCGGACGACGTGCTCACCCGGCATCTCGGGGGAGTGCCGCTGGTGCTGCTGGAGCGGGGTCCGCAGCAGACCCGGTTCGCGGCCGTCGGCATCGACGCCGCCACCGGTGTCGAGCAGGGCATGGCCCACCTGTTCCGCGCGGGGCATCGCAGGATCGGCATGCTGGACGGCGTGCACGGCCCCGGCCCCCGCAGGCTGGCCTTCCTGGAGCAGGTGCGGCGGCTCGGCCTGCCGGTCGACGAGGAGTGGGTCGTGATGTGCCCCGAGCACAGCGTGGCGGGCGGCGAGGCCGGCATGGAACGGCTGCTCGAGAAGCGGCCCGGCATGACCGCGGTCTTCGGCTTCAACGACCTGATCGCGGTCGGGGCGATGCGCACGGCCCGCCGCCATGGCCGGCGCGTGCCGGACGACCTGGCCGTACTGGGCTTCGACGGTCTCTCCCTGGGCGAGCTGGTGGAGCCCGGCCTGACCACGCTGCACATCGACAAGCGGCGCCTGGGACGGCTGGCCGTGGAGCAGGTGGCCCGGCTGCGCGCCGGTGAGGAGCCGCTGCGGGGCGCGGACGCGTGGGTGACGCCCGAGCTGGTGGTCCGCGAGTCCGCCTGACCGCCGTATCCGTCGGCGGCGCGACCACCAGCCACCCGCCGACATCCCTCTGGAACGACTACATCTGGCCCCTGGTCGTGATGATCGACCCCGAGGTGGTGTTCCTGATCGGGGCGCGGCACTTCCTGCGGGACCTCGCGGCCGGGGCGATGAAGATGTGAGGGGCCGGGTCCGCGGGGCTCCGTCTCGGTAGGGTGCGGAGAGGGTCCCCGGTTGGTGAGGAGTGGCTGCATGGCCCAGGTCAGGCCCATGCGGGCGGATGCTCGGCGCAACTACGAGCGGTTGCTGAAGGTGGCCGTGGAGGCGTTCGCCGAGCACGGGGAGGGCGCGTCGCTCGACGACATCGCCAAGCGGGCCGGGGTGGGCTCCGGCACGCTGTACCGGCACTTCCCGACGCGGCAGGCGCTGCTGGAGGCGGCCTATCTCGACCGGATCGAGGCGCTCGCGGCGCGGGCCGACACGCTCGCGGCCGAACGGCCGCCGGGTGAGGCGCTGGGGGAGTGGCTGTACGAACTCGGTGTCGGCATGATCCGGATGCGTGGCCTGAGGGCGCTCCTCGGCCCGGCCGTCACCGAGGGCGACGCGGCCGTGGCCACGGCCTGCGGCGACTCGGTGAGGAACGCGGCGGACCGGCTGGTCCGTGCGGCCCGGCAGGAGGGCACGCTACGCCCGGACGTGGAGCCGATGGACGTCCTGCGACTGGCCCACGGCGTGACGACGGCGTCGGAACTGGCGGACGCGGAGGGCCGGCAGATCCGCCGGTATCTGGGACTGCTGATGGAGGGGTTGGGACCGAGGGACCGCTGAGCCGTCTGGGCAGAGGGGGTTGCGGAGGTCTCGACAGGGCGTGCCCCCGGCAGGCGGGTGTGTGGGGCGTGGAGGGTGTGGGCCTGGGCCGGGGGCGGTTTCTGGGGCGGGCGTGTGGGGTCAGAGTGCCTGGGCCGCCGGCTTCACCATGCCCCTCACCGTGCGGGACTTCACGAAGTCGCCCATCGCCGTCATCTCCCACTCGCCGGAGAACTGGCGGATCAGCTTGGCCATCATCACGCCGGTCTGCGGCTCGGCGCTGGTGAGGTCGAAGCGGACAAGTTCCTCGCCGGACGTGCCGTCCAGGAGGCGGCAGTACGCCTTGGCGACCTCCGTGAACTTCTGGCCGGAGAAGGAGTTGACCGTGAAGACCAGGCCGGTGACCTCCTGGGGGAGGCGGCCGAGGTCGACCGTGATGACCTCGTCGTCACCGCCGCCCTCGCCCGTGAGGTTGTCACCGGAGTGCCGGATCGCGCCGCCGATGATCTGCAGCTTGCCGAAGTAGCAGCTGTCGAGGTGGTTGCGCTGCGGCCCGTAGGCGATGACCGAGGCGTCCAGGTCGATGTCCTTGCCGCGGTAGGCCGGCTCCCAGCCGAGGCCCATCTTGACCTGGGAGAGCAGCGGGCGGCCGCCCTTGATCAGGGAGACGGTCTGGTTCTTCTGGAGGCTGACGCGGCCCTTGTCGAGGTTGATCTTCCCGGCGCCGGGCGCGGGCGGCGGGGGCGTGGCCGGGGCGACCGGGGGCGCGGCGGGCGTGGTGACGGGCGGGGCAGGCGGCCGCACGGGAGCGGCAGGCGGCTGCACGGGAGCCGGCGGCGGGGTCATCGGCTGGGCCGGGGCGGCGGCGGCCGGTTCCTCCACCGTGACACCGAAGTCCGTGGCGATGCCCGCGAGGCCGTTGGCGTAGCCCTGGCCGACGGCGCGGGCCTTCCACTGGCCGTTGCGCAGATAGATCTCCACGATCACCAGGGCCGTCTCGCTGCCGAGCTGCGGGGGCGTGAACGTGGCCAGGACGGAGCTGTCGTCCGCGTTGCGGATCGTCGCCGTCGGCTCGATGCCCTGGAAGGTCTGGCCCGCGGCGTCCGGGCTGGCCGTCACGACGATCTTCTCGATGCCCGGGGGGAGGGCGGTCGTGTCGACCGTGATCGCGTCGGGTGCGGTGCCGCCGCCCGAGCGGTACGTCACGCCGGGGCCCGACGGCTGGTTGTAGAAGATGAAGTCGTCGTCGGAGCGCACCTTGCCGTCGGCGGTGAGCAGCAGGCCCGATACGTCGAGCCGCACGGGCGCGGCGACGTCCACCGTCACGCGGGCGGCGGAGAGGGGGATGTTCGAGCCGGGGGTCATAGCTGTCATGCCTGGTGAACGACCGGCACCGCTTTACCGTTCCCTTACCGGACCGCCAATCGGGCGGCCGTCGCCGGAGAGGAACGCACGGCGCCTGTCTTGCGCCGCCGTCCTTGCCTCGTGCAGGCTGACCCCGCAAGCACAGCCCTGGCCTGAACCGAATATCAGGGGGAATCGGTGGCCTTACCGGAGCGGCATGCCTCACGCAGAGCACGAATTGCCCATGCGTACAACACCCTGAACGAACAGGGTTACTTCACGGACGGGATCGGCGGCAACGACGCCTATCTCGGGTCGTTGATGGCCCACTACGTTCCCAGGGACGCGTCCAGCATCCTGGAAGTCGGGGCAGCCACCGGACTGTGGATGCGGCGGGTGCTGCACAAGCGGCCCGCCCTGCGCGAGGTGACCGTCGTGGAGATTTCCGACGCGGCCGAGGAGTGCCGCCGCCGGCTCACCCCGCTGCTGGAGGGAAGGCCCGGCGCGCGCCTCGACGTCGTGCAGGACGACTTTCTCGAAGCGGCCGCCAGGCTGCGGCCCGCACAGGTGGTCGCCAGCAGCTTCGTGGCCGATTACATGGGGAATCCGTCCGACTATCTCAGGCGCCTGCACGACCTCGCCGAACCCGGCGGGCGAGTCATCGCCGTGGAAGTGCTGACCAGCGGCCGGGCCCCCGTGGGAAGCGTTTCTCCGGCAATGCTCGCCGGGAGTTTCCTGCGTCTGTGCCTGGCCCACGCAAAGGTGCGCAAGCTTCCCCCGGTCCGGGGCGTCGCACGGTCCATGGGCCTGTACCGGCTGCCCGAGGAGCCGGCGTTCAAGGACCTCCAGCGCTATACCGCGGACTACACGTTTCCGCGCGGCCTGTGGCGGGCGGAAGCGCGAAAATATCCGGGTGCCGTGTTCCACGACCTGGGAATGGTCGGCATGCTCGTTCTGCCGAAGTGAGCATGGTCAGCACGATCATCTGCCGCTGGGAAATCACGCTGATGATCGTTCTTCAGGCGCTGGCGCTGTACCTCTTCGGTGAATGGGCCGTCGACGCGTCGCCGGCGGTGTCCGAGGTGATCGCGGTCGGGCTCTTCGGCCTGTTCGCGCAGGGCTTCTGCAGCGTTCTGAACGACATCAACGACGTGGAAGCGGACCGGATCAACCACCCGGAGCGGCCGTTCCCCTCCGGCAGGGTCTCGATCGCCCAGGGGTGGGCCGTGGTCGCGGGCTGCTTCGCGGGCTCCGTGCTGTGCGCGCTCGCGCTCGCCCCGCCCGCGTTCGGCGCCGTCATGTTCGCCCTGCACCTGCTGTTCTCCCTGCTGTACTCCTTCCCCGGCGTGCGGTTCGGACGGCAGTGGCTGCTCGGGCCGCTGACCCTCGTCACCTCGACGGTGTGCGGTGTGCTGGCCGTGCTGAGCTGCACGTCGCTCCACGCCTCGGCCGGCGCGGGCAAGGGCGTGATCCTGCTCGTGGGCCTGGTCTGCTTCCTCCACCACCTGTTCGTGATCCCGCTCAAGGACATCAAGGACCTGGCGGGCGACGCGCACGTCGGCGGCAGTTCGCTCGCCATGAAGATCCCGAGGCGGGGGGTGCACGCGATCGGCGTGGCCGGCTACACGGTGCCGTGGATCGTCCTGTACGCGGGGGTGGGCCTGCTCGACGGCAGGGGAGACATTCCCGGTCTGGTGGCGCCGCTGCGGACCCTGGCCGTCCTCTGCCTCGTCATCGGAGCCGTGATGTCCTGGCTCGTGGTCTTCCGGCCCGTGCTGCTGGAGCGCAGCCAGCGGTTCTGCTGGTTCGCCGAACTCGGCCTGCTCTTCCTGTTCCAGCTGTTCCTGCCCGTCGTCGTTCGCGTGGTGAGGGGATGACGCCCGTGGATCCCGCGTCCGTGTCCTCGGTCCGGTCCGGCCTGCTCGCCGCGGTCGAGGAACGCCTGGCAGGAGTCCTCAAGGAGGAGCTGAACCGCTGGTCGGCGCACGGGGAGCGCGCCGTCGTGCCCGTCGGTGAGGTGGCCTCCCTCGTCAGAGCGGGCGGAAAACGCCTCCGGCCCCTGTTCTGCGTGAGCGGCTACCTCGCGGCGGGCGGCGCCCCCGACGCCCCGGAGATCGTCGACGCCGCCGCGGCCCTGGAGTTCCTGCACACCTGCGCCCTGCTCCACGACGACGTGGCCGACGGCGCCCGGCTCCGCCGCGGTCTCCCGACGGCTCACGCACGCCATGCCGAGGAGCACCGGGCGCAGGGCTGGAACGGCGAACCGCGGCGCTTCGGCGAGAGTGTCGCCGTACTCGCCGGTGATCTGGCGCTGGCCTACGCCGACCGCCTCATGGCGGGTCTGCCGCCGGAGGTGAAACCCATCTGGGACGAACTGCGCATAGAGCTGATCGTCGGTGAATACCTGGATGTGGACACGGCGGTCAGAGGCGAGGTGACCCCGGAACTCGCCCGCTGGATCGCCGTGTGGAAGTCCGGGAGCTATACCGTTCGCCGCCCCCTCGAAATAGGCGCGGCCGTGGCCGGCCGGTCCGATCTCGCCCCGGCCTTCGAGACGTACGGCGAGAAACTGGGCGAGGCCTTCCAACTGCGCGACGACCTCATCGGCGTGGCCGACGACAGTGAACGCAGCGGAAAGAGCGCCGGGCACGGCTGGGACGCCGCGGCGCTGCGCGGACGCATGGCGGCGAACGGCGGGGCGGCGGAAGTGGAGCGGCGGATCGAGCAGTTGACCGAGGAAGCCTGCGCGGCGGTCCGGACATCCTCACTGGACCCGGTCTGGCAGCGGGAATTCGCAGACATGGCGTTCCGCGCGGCCTATCGCGACCGCTGACCCACCCATGACTCGCCGAGGAGGGGAAACGGCACATGACGGCCACCGCACTGTCCCTTGTCGCCGGAATCGCCTGGACGACGGCCTATGTCGCCATCATTGTGCGGGGATTCAGGGACCGGACCTACGGAATGCCTTTCGTGGCCCTGGCGCTGAACATCACCTGGGAGTTCACCTACGCCTTTGTGGAACCCAGCCCGTACGCGCTCCAGATCGCGATCAACATCGTCTGGTTCCTCTTCGACATCGCGATCCTGGTCGCGTACTTCAAGTACGGGCGACCGGAGTTCTCACTCCGGTACGACGAGAGGTACTTCGTTCCCTGGAGCGTCGCCTTCCTCGCGGGCTGCCTCGCGGTGAACTACCTGGTCGCGCGGGAATTCGACGGCCATCCGGTCGACGCCTACTCCGCGCTTTTCAGCAACGTGGTCATGTCGCTGGCCTTCCTCGGCATGCTCGGGCAGCGGGGGAACGCGGCGGGCCAGTCCCTGACGATCGCCGTGTCGAAGGGGATCGGTACGGCCGCCGCGACCGTCGTCGTCGTGGAGGACACCAGGAGCGTGCTCGCGCTGGCGCTGGGGGTGTGCGCCGCCGTTCTGGACACGGCCTACGCCCTGCTGCTCCGGCGGCACACCCGGGCCGCTACGGCTGCGGCACCACCACGATCTTCCTCCCCACCCCCGCCGCGAACTGCTCCAGCGCCTGCGGATACCGCTCCAGAGGAATCCGGTCGCTGATGAAGACCCCGGGGTCCAGGACGCCGCCCGCGAACAGCTCCGCCGCCCGTTCGAAGCTGTGCAGCACCGCCATCGACCCGGTGATGGTGATCTCCTGGTTGTAGATGCGGTAGGGGTCGATGGTCACGCGGGTCGCGTAGTCGGCGACGCCGAACTGGAGGAAGGTGCCGGCCTTGGCGACCCGGTCCAGGCCGTCCTGGATCGCCGCCGCGTTGCCGGTGGCGTCGACGACCAGGTCCCAGCCCTGCGGGCGGTCCAGCTCGTCCGGGTTGGCCGCCGTGGCGGAGACGCCCAGGGTGCGGGCCGTTTCCAGGCGGGCCGGGTTCACGTCGACGACGTCCACGCTCGCCGCGCCGGTCCGCTTGGCCAGCTCCAGCATCATCAGACCCATGGTGCCGGAGCCGTAGATCAGCACGTGCGCGCCGAGGCGCGACTGGAGCACGTCGTAACCGCGTACCGCGCAGGACAGCGGCTCCACCAGGGCCGCGTCCTCCGTGCGGACGTGGTCCGGGAGCTTCACGCAGTTCGCCACCGGGGCCACCGCGTACTGCGCCGCGCCGCCGGCCGTCGTCACGCCGATCGCCGCCCAGCGTTCGCAGAGGTTGTTGTGGCCGGTACGGCAGTAGCGGCACTCGTAGCAGTACAGCGACGGGTCGACCGCGACCCGGTCGCCCACCGACACCTCCGTGACCTGGGTGCCGACCCCGACGACCTCGCCCGCGAACTCGTGCCCGGGCACGATCGGCAGCTTCGGGGCGAACTCGCCCTGGAGGATGTGCAGGTCCGTGCCGCACAGCCCGCAGGCCGCGACCTCGACGACGACCTCGCGCGGCCCTGGCGTCGGGTCCGGGACCTCGGCGACGACGGCCCTGCCCACGGACTCGATGACGGCGGCCTTCATTTGACGGCTCCCAACGACAGGCCCTGGACCAGTTTGTCCTGGGCGGCGAACCCCGCGGCGAGCACCGGCAGGGAGATGACGAGCGACGCGGCGCACACCTTCGCCAGGAACAGGCCCTGGCTGGTGATGAAGCCGGTCAGGAAGACGGGGGCGGTCTCGGCGACCACGCCCGTCAGCACCCGGGCGAAGAGCAGTTCGTTCCAGCTGAAGATGAAGCAGATCAGCGCCGTGGCGGCGATGCCCGGCAGGGCGATCGGGGCCACCACCCGGGCCAGGACCGTCGGCAGCCGGGCGCCGTCCACCCGGGCCGCCTCGATCACCGCGACCGGGATCTCGGCGAGGAAGGACTGCATCATCCACACCGCGATCGGCAGGTTCATGGAGGTGTAGAGGAGGACCAGCAACCAGATGTTGTCGAGCATCCCGGCGTTCTTGGCGAACAGGTAGATCGGCAGCAGGCCCGCCACGGCCGGCAGCATCTTCGTGGAGAGGAAGAAGAACAGGACGTCCGTCCACTTGCGGACGCGGTTGATGGACAGCGCGTAGGCCGCCGGGAAGGCCAGCAGGAGGACGAGGAGGGTCGACGCCACGGACGCGACCGTGGAGTTGATCAGGGCGGGCCAGGGGCTCGCGCCGCCGCCCGCGCCGAAGAACTCGCGGTAGCCGTCCAGGGTCAGGGCGGCGGCGAAGGACGGCGGGTTGGTGGCCGCGTCCGCCTCCGAGTGGAAGGACGTCAGCGCCATCCACGCGATGGGCAGGAAGAACGCGATGCCGAGCAGCCAGGCCAGCAGGCCCAGGCCCGCTCCCTTGCCACGGACCCGGCGGGCTCGCAGGGCGGTCGTGCTCATGCGCGGGACACCTCCTCGCGGAACAGGGACGACACCACGCGCAGGGCGAAGGTCGCGATGACGATCGAGCCGATGACGACCAGGACGCCCGCGGCCGAGGCGAGGCCGTTCTCGTGGGCCTGGTAGAAGCTCTGGTAGACGGTGTAGGGGAGGTTGGCGGTGCCGAGGCCGCCGGACGTGATGGTGAAGACCGCGTCGAAGTTCTGCACGATGTAGATCGAGCCCAGCAGGGCGCCGAGTTCGAGGTAGCGGCGCAGGTGCGGCAGCGTCAGGTGCACGAAGATCTGCCAGTCACTCGCGCCGTCGACCCGGGCCGCCTCGATCTGCTCGTGGTCACGGCTCTGCAGTCCGGCGAGCAGGATCAGCATCATGAAGGGCGTCCACTGCCAGACGAGCGCCGCTTCGACCGCGAGCAGCGGGGTGTTGGAGATCCAGTCGGGCTGTGGGCCGCCCACATAGTGCAACAGCCCATTGAACAGGCCGTATTCAGGGTTGTAGAGCACATGCTTCCAGAGCAGGGCCGCCGCGACCGGCACCACCAGGAAGGGCGCGATCAGCAGGGTCCGTACGATGCCCCGGCCGCGGAACCTGCGGTCCAGCAGCAGCGCCAGGACGAGCCCCAGCACCAGGCTGGCCAGCACGACCGCGACCGTCAGCAGCACGGTCGTCCACACCGAGTGGCGCAGGTCCGCGTCGGTGAGGACCTCCTGGTAGTTGGCGAGGCCCGCGAACCGGCGGGCGTCGGGGTAGAGGCTGTTCCAGTCGAAGAAGGAGATCACCAGCGTGGCCACGAAGGGCAGCTGGGTGACGACGATCATGAAGATCAGGGCGGGGAGCAGCGGGGCGCGGGTCGCCCAGGCGCGCAGCCGGGCGGAGGGCCGGCGGACCGGGGTGCGTGTCTCGGAAGCGGCCACGGGGGCCGTGGTCATGGCGGTCATCGTCCCTCGTACTCCTCGGAGATCTTCTCGGCGAGCGCCTGCGACTTCCGCAGGGCCGACTCGACGGACTGGCGTCCGGCGATGGCCGCGCTGATCTCCTGGGAGACCTTGGTGCCGAGGTCGGTGAACTCGGGGATGCCGACGAACTGGATGCCGGGCGCGGGCCGCGGCTGCACGCCGGGGTCATTGGGCCGGGCCTGCTCGATGGCCTCCTTGGTCATCTCCTGGAAGGCGGCGGCCTCCTCGCGGTAGGCGGGGTTGGCGTAGGTGGACGCCCGCTTGCCGGCCGGGACGTTGGACCAGCCGATCCGGTCGCCGACCAGCTGCTCGTACTCCTTGCCGGACGCCCAGGAGACGAACTTCCAGGCGTGGTCGGGGTTGCGGGAGGCCTGCTGGATGCCCCAGGCCCAGGTGTAGAGCCAGCCGGAGGACTCCGTCTTCTCGACGGGGGCGGGGGCGTAGCCGACCTTGCCCTTGACGGGGGAGTTCGCCGCCTCCAGGGATCCGGCCGCGGAGGTGGCGTCGTACCACATGGCGACCTTGCCCTGCGTCATGTTGTTCAGGCACTCGGCGAAGCCGGACTGGGCGGCGCCGGACTCGCCGTGCTCGCGCACCAGGTCGACGTAGAACTTCGTGGCCTTCTCGAACTCGGGGGAGTCGAGCCGTGCCTTCCAGTCCTTGTCGAACCAGGTGCCGCCGAAGGTGTTCACGACGGTGGTCAGGGGGGCCATCACCTCGCCCCAGCCGGGCAGGCCGCGCAGGCAGATGCCCTTCATGCCGGGTTCGGCGCCGTCCGCCTTCGCCGCGAGGTCCGCCACCTGCTGCCAGGTGGGGTGTGCGGGCATCGTCAGGCCCTGCTTCTCGAACACGTCCTTGCGGTACATCAGGAACGACGACTCGCCGTAGAAGGGCTGGCCGTAGAGCTTGCCGTCCTCCGCGGTGAGGGATTGGCGCATCGGCTTGAGGACGTCCTGCTCGTCGTAGCCCGGGTCCTTCGCCACATAGCTGTTCATCTCGTGGAGCCAGCCGTTGCGGGCGTAGATCGGTATCTCGTAGTTGGACAGCGTGGCGACGTCGTACTGGCCGGCCTGGTTGGCGAAGTCCTGGCTGATCTTGTCGCGGACGTCGTTCTCCGGCAGGACGGTGAAGTTGACCTTGATGCCCGTCTCCTTGGTGAAGTGGGCGCGGGTCAGCTTCTGCAACTCGACCATCTGCGGGTTGTTGACCATCAGGACGTTGATGGCGTCGCCGCCTGATCCGGCCCCGCCCGCCCCGACCCAGCAGCCGGAGAGCAGCGGGGCGAGCAGCGTCCCTGCGGCGGCCAGGGCGAGCGTGGCTCGCGGAGGCCGTCGTCGGCTCTGGGTTCGCATGGATCGCTCCTGGAATGAATGGGGAGATTGGGGAGATATGGGGCAGCGTGAGGGTGTGGCTGCGCCCGGTGGGTGCGGAGGGGGGTGGGTCAGACGCGGATGACCTGCGGTCCGAGCAGGGAGTAGCGGTGGGCCTCGGCCGCCGGCAGCAGCGTGCTCGTCACGATCGTCTCCAGCGTGCCGATCTCGGCGAACCGGCAGAAGCTGACCGCTCCGAACTTGGTGTGCACGCCCGCGAACACGGTGCGGCGGGCGGCCCGGATCGCCTGGGTCTTGACCTCGCTGACGGCCGGGTCGGGCGTGGTGAGGCCGTGTTCGCGGGAGATGCCGTTGGCGCCGATGAACGCCAGGTCGACGACGAAGCCGGACAGCATCTTCGTCGTCCAGTGGTCGACGGTGGCGAGGGTGCCGGAGCGGACCCGTCCGCCCAGCAGCAGGACGGAGACGGTGTCGGTCCCGGCGAGGGCGCCCGCGACCGGCAGGGACGCGGTGACCACGGTCAGCGGCCGGTCCCGGGGGAGTGCCTCGGCGATGAGCTGCGGGGTGTAGCCCTCGTCGACGAAGACGGTCTCCGCGTCCCCGAGCAGCTCGGCCGCCGCGGCCGCGATCCGGCGCTTCTCGGGGACGTGGCTGGTGGCGCGGAAGGCGAGCGTCGTCTCGAACCCGGCGCTCTCCACGGGATAGGCGCCGCCGTGGGTGCGGCGGAGCAGGCCGTGGTCCTCCAGGACGCGCAGGTCGCGCCGTACGGTCTCCTTGGCCACGCCCAGGTCGGCGGCGAGGGCGGTGACGTCGACCGAGCCGTCACGCCGTGCGGTCAGCACGATCTCGCGCTGGCGTTCTTCCGCGGTTCTGTTCATGGCCGTCACCCGCCTTCCTGCTGTGCTGCCCGTTCGGGCCCTCGGTCGGGCCATGGGGGAAGTTCTACAGCGGGTGCATCGCGGTGGCCAGGTCTGTTGCGGGCGGGATCCTGCCCGTGTGTGCCCGTTCGGTCTTGCGGATGTGGACGGGGTGGCGGGGGTGCCATGCCCGTATGCGGCTGCGTTGTGGCTGGTCGCGCAGTTCCCCGCGCCCCTGAGGGCGCTGCCCTGCCGCTTCGGAGACGTGCCCGAATGCCCGAGCGGGCGGGTCCGTTCTCTGCCCGCCCGCTCTTGTGGGTGATGTGTTTTCGGTCAGTACGGCCAGATCGGCGGGTCCGTCGGGAAGTGGCCGCCGAGGTAGGCGTGTGCCTCGTTCTCCGGGTCCAGCTCGCCCTGCTCGGCGATGAGCTTCTCGGCCCAGGGCTCGGAGTCGTCCTGCGGCTCGTAGCCGAGCGCCCGGGCGGAGGTGAGGTCCCACCACAGGCGGGTGTTGGCGGAGGAGCCGTAGACGACGGTGTGGCCGACGTGCTCGGCGGTCAGGGCCGCGTGGAAGAGCCGGGCGCCGTCGGCGGGGCTCATCCACACCGAGAGCATGCGCACGCTGGTCGGCTCCGGGAAGCAGGAGCCGATCCGCACCGACACCGTCTCCAGACCGTGCTTGTCCCAGTAGAGCTGCGCCAGGTCCTCGCCGAAGCACTTGGACAGGCCGTAGAAGGTGTCCGGGCGGCGCGGGGTGTCGATCGGGATCAGGGGGTCGTCGCCCTGGGGGCGCGGGGTGTAGCCGACGGCGTGGTTGGAGGAGGCGAAGACGATCCGGCCGACGCCCTCCTCGCGGGCGGCCTCGTACAGGTGGTAGGTGCCCTCGATGTTCGCCTTGAGGATCTTCTCGAAGGGGGCTTCCAGGGAGATGCCCGCGAGGTGGATGATCGCGTCGACGCCCCGGACCGCCTCGCGCACGGCGTCCCGGTCGGCGAGGTCGGCGGTGATCGCGTCGGGCGCGCCCTCGACCGGGCGCAGGTCGAACAGGCGCAGCTCGTAGCCGTACTGGGGGAGCAGGTCCCGCATCAGGGTGCCGAGGCCGCCGGCGGCGCCGGTGAGCAGGACGGTGCGGGGAGCGGGCATCCTCGGGTCTCCTTGATCGCCAACCGTGCACATGGGCGCACGGCATTCATATGCGTGGACACGCTAGGGAGGTGAGGCGGAACCCGTCAAGTGTGCCGCGGAGGGGGTGAATCCGCTGGTGCGACGCGCGTGCGCGCGCTTGACCGGCACCAAGGCTGCACCCTAGCGTGGAGGTGTTCAGAAATATAGACGCCAATCATGAATATGGAACCGGGAGAGCTCGTGACGTCAGCCCCTCTCGCCGCTCGACTCAACGTCCCCAGCGGGCCGCTGTTCTTCCCGGTCACCGCCTACGGACCCGACGGCTCCGTGGACCTCGACGCCTACCGCACGCATGTCCGTCGCGGGGTGGAGGCCGGAGCCGCCGCCGTGTTCGCCTGCTGCGGCACCGGCGAGTTCCACGCGCTGACGCCCGAGGAGTTCGAGGCCTGCGTACGGGTCGCCGTCGAGGCAGCCGAGGGACGGGTGCCGGTCGTCGCGGGCGCCGGGTACGGCACCGCCCTCGCCGTGCGCTACGCCCGGCTCGCGGAGGCGGCCGGGGCGGACGGGCTGCTCGCCATGCCGCCGTACCTCGTCGTCGCCGGGCAGGAGGGGCTGCTGCGGCACTACCGGGAGGTCGCCGCCGCGACCGCCCTGCCGGTCGTCGTCTACCAGCGCGACAACGCCGTCTTCACCCCGGAGACGGTCGTCGAACTGGCCCGCACCGACGGCATCATCGGCCTGAAGGACGGGCTCGGCGACCTCGACCTCATGCAGCGCGTCATCAGCGCCGTCCGCTCCGAGGTCCCGGGCGACTTCCTCTACTTCAACGGCCTGCCGACGGCCGAGCAGACCCAGCTCGCCTACCGCGCCCTCGGCGTCACGCTCTACTCGTCCGCCGTGTTCTGCTTCGCGCCCGAACTCGCCCTCGCCTTCCACCAGGCCCTCAGGAGCGGCGACGACGCCACCGTGCGGAAGCTGCTGGACGGCTTCTTCCGCCCGTTCGTCGAACTCCGCGCCCGGGGCCGGGGCTACGCCGTCGCCCTGGTCAAGGCCGGCGTACGGCTGCGCGGACTGGACGTGGGGGAGGTCCGGCCCCCGCTGCACGAGCCGACGGAGGATCATGTCAAGCAGCTCGCCGAACTGATCGAACGCGGCTACGCGCTGCTGGAGGAGGCCAAGTGAAGGCGTCGGCATTCGTCTACCCCTGGGACGTCAACGGCGACCCGGAGGCGCCCGCGCGGATCGCCGCGCTCGGCGTGGCACAGGTGACCCTCGCCGCGGCCTACCACTCCACCCGCGCGCTCACGCCCCGCCACCCGCGCCACCGCATCGTCACCGCCGAACACGCCGCCGTGCTCTACCCGGCGGGCGACCGCTGGCACGGGCGGGAACTGCGCCCCTACGCGGCCGGCGACTGGGCCCCCGGCGACGCCTTCGGCCAGGCCGCCGCCGCGCTCGCCGACGCCGGCCTGGAGGTGCACACCTGGGTCGTCCTCGCCCACAACTCCCGCATGGGCGCCGAACATCCGGACACCTCGGTGGTCAACGCCTACGGCGACCGCTACCCCTGGGCACCCTGCATCGCGCAGCCCGCCACGCGCGCGTACCTGACCGACCTGGCGGCGGAGGCGGCCGTCCGGCCCGGGGCGCGCGGCACCGAGCTGGAGTCCCTCGGCTGGTACGGGCTCCAGCATCTGCACGCCCACGACAAGACCGGCGGCGTCGGCCTCGGGGACGCCGGGCAGTACCTGATGGCGCTCTGCTTCTGCCGGTCCTGCCGGGAGGGCTACGGCCGGCACGGCCTGGACGCGGACCGGCTGGCCGCCGCCGTCCGGACCGCGCTGGAGCCGGTCTGGCAGGGGGCGCCGTCCGACGGGGGCTGGCCGGGTGTCGAGAAGCTCCTCGGGGAGACGCTCGCGAACACCACGCGCGCGTACCGCGACGAAACCGCCCGCACGCTCCAGGAGGAGGCCGTCGCGGCGGTCCGGGCGGCCGCGCCCGAGGACTTCCAGGTGCTGCTGCACGCGGACCCGGTGTCGTACCACGTGGGCGCCAACCCGGGCGTGGACCCGGCGCACATCCTGTCCGTCGCGGACGGTGTGGTCGTCCCCTGCGCGGGCGGCACCGGCACGCTGACGCCGTTCGCGGAGCAGGGCCGGGAGGGCGCCGTCATCGCCGCCAACTTCACCGTCGTCTCCGGCATGGGCGGCAGCCCCGGCACCCTCGCCGCCGACGCCGCCCGGGCACGGCGCCTCGGCGCCACCGAACTGCGGCTGTATCACGCCGGGTTGGCGTCCGACGGCGACCTGGAGACGGTGCGCTCCGCCCTCGCCGGGCTCTGAAACAGCCAGGCCGCCGTCACCAGCAGGCCCACGCCCAGGGCCACCAGCACCAGCCGGTGATCCACCAGCTCGACCAGGGCCGCCCCGGCGGCCAGCCCCACCACGTTCGGCGCGTACACGAGGGTGTGGGCCGTGGCGGTGACCCGGCCCAGCAGCGGGCCGGGCGTCTCGCGCTGCACCGACGTCAGCGTGGCGATCAGCACGGCCGGCAGCCCCGCCCCGATCGCCGCGCTGCACACCAGCGCTGACGGGTCGTACGGCACCGTCCGCAGGGCCACCGCGCACGCCAGCAGGGCGATGCCGTACGCCGCGAAGCGCCGCTCACCCAGGCGGCGCAGGGCGGGGCCGGAGAGCAGGCCGACGGCGACCGAACCGGCGCCCTGCACGGTGTACAGCACACCGGCGTACGCGGGGGAGTGACCGAGGTCGTCGACGACGGCGTACACCATCGCCCCGTTCAGGCCGGCGCACAGCATGGTGGCGCCGCCCGCCAGGACCAGGGGCCGCAGTACGGGGTGCGCCCACAGGTGACGGGCGCCCTCGGCGGTCCGCCGCCGACGGCCGCCGCTGGGCGGCGCGGGCTTCTCCTCCCGGCCGCGCAGCAGGGCGTACAACGCCGTGGCCAGTACGAACGTCGCCGCGTCCAGCAGCGCGACGCTCGCTCCGCCGTACGCCGCGTACAGGCCCGCGCCCGCCAGAGGGGCCAGCAGCTTCATGCCCTCGCCGGCGGTCATGCGCAGGCCGTTGAAGTCACCGAGCAGGGACGGGTCGACGGCGCTCGCGACGAGGGCCGACTCGGCCGCGTCGTGGACGACACCCGCCGCCCCGTACACGAACAGCACCGCGTAGAGCAGCCACAGATCGCCCGGCGAGTCGACGCTCAGGAGGGTGAGCAGCAGGGCGCCCAGGAGCAGGTTCACGCCGATCAGCAGCGGCTTGCGGCGGACCCGGTCGGCGAGCGTCCCCAGCAGCGGTCCGGCCAGGGTCGGCAGCCACAGGGCGAGCAGGCACAGCGCGGCCAGGCCGTCCGAGCCGGTGAGGTCCTTCACCCACACACCGGACGTCAGCCACAGGGCCGAGGTGCCGAAGCCGGAGACCACCACCGCGGAGAGGAAGAGCCCGGAGTCGCGGTCGCGCAGCACGCGCCCCAGGGGCCAGGTCGTCTTGGTCGTCATGCCTGGTCATCGTGGGACTAAGCACCGGCGGCCGGGATCGGGCAGGTGCCCTAGATGCAGTCCGGGCGGGCGATGAGTTCCGGGGTCGGCGTCGGTCTACCTCCCGAGACCTCACGCAGAAGGAGCAGCGCATGACCGACACCACCGGGACGACCGGAGAGCCCCTCGACCTCGGACCGCAGACGGAGGTCCTGGCGCGGCTCGCCGCCGGCGTCACCGACGAGCAGCTGGCCGGCCCGACGCCCTGCCCCGCGTACGAGGTGCGCCACCTGCTGGGTCACCTGGCGGGGCTCGCCGCCGCCTTCCGTGACGCCGGCCGCAAGGACCTCGGCGTCACGACCGACACCAGCCCGGACTCCGCGCTTCCGGACCTCGCCCCCGGCTGGCGCGAGGAACTGCCCAAGGTCCTCGCCGAACTGGCCGAGGCCTGGCGCGACCCGGCCGCCTGGACCGGCATGACCCGCGCCGGGGGCGTCGACCTGCCCGGCGAGGTCGCGGGCCTGGTCGCCGTGGACGAACTGGTCGTCCACGGCTGGGACCTGGCCCGTGCGACGGGCCAGGCCTACGACCCCGACCCGGCCGCGCTCCGGACCTGCCACGACTTCCTCGCCGCGGCCGTCGACGACCCCGGCCGCGACGCCATCTTCGGCCCCGTCGTCCCCGTGGGGCCGGACGCGCCGCTGCTGGACCGGGCGGTGGGGCTGAGCGGGCGCGACCCGGGGTGGACGCCCAAGCCGTAGGGAACGCGTCACCGCCCAGGCCGAAGGGGCGGTGACGGCCGTGTCCCCGCCCCGTCCGCGCGGCAGAATGATCCCGGGCGACGGCACACGCGCAGTGGTCGGAACGGGGTGGGGCATGGCGGGTTCGGGGCGTCGCCTCTTCCACGTGCGCGGGGTGGGCGGCGTGGGCAAGTCCACGCTGCTGCGCCAGTGGCAGGAGACCGCCCGGCGCGCGGGCGCGGTGACGGCGGTGGTGGACGAGGGCGACGTCCACGGCGTCCAGCAGGCCCTGACGGACCTGGCGCGGCAACTGGCCGGGCAGGCGGGGCCGCTCAAGGAGTACGACCGGGCGGCCGAGCAGTACCGCCGGGAGCAGGAGACCGCCGCCGAGTCGGTGCCGGCGGAGGGCGAGGCCTCGGTGTCCAGCAGGGTCGTGGCGCAGGCCGCCCTGGGAGCGGTGTCGCTCATACCGGGCGCCGGCCCGGTCGCCGCGATGGCCGGCCCCGACGCCGCGGCCCAGGGACTGGACCGGCTCCGCTCCGGTGCCCGGGTGCGCGGCCGCCGGGCCCGCGCGAGCGACGCGGTCGAGGTGAGCCGGGCGTTCGTCTCCGAGCTCTACCGGCTCTGCGGCCGGTACCCGTGGGTCGTCCTGTTCCTCGACACCTGGGAGGTGACCGGCCGCTACCTCGACGGATGGCTGCGCGACCTGCTGGAGGACGCGTTCGGGCCGCTGCCCGCCCACGTGATGGTGGTCCTGGCCGGACGCGACGAACTCGCGGAACGGGAGTGGGCTCCGCTGCGGGCCCTCGCGGCCGACGTCCCGCTGGACGTGTTCACCGCAGCGGAGACCAGGGATCTCCTCGCCACCCGGGGCGTGACGGAACCCGACGCGGTGGAGAGGCATGCCGTGACCGGTGGACGGAACTCCTCGCCCGCCCGGCGGAGTCCGGCGACGAGGACGCCACCCGGTTCTTCAGCCTGTTCCGGGCGCTCCTCCTCGACGAGGAGGACAGGGCCGCGGAGGCCACCGAGGCGTTCCTCGACAGCGGCCCGGACCGCGACGCCGTGACGGACCTGCTGCACTACCTGGCCGAACTGTCCGACGTGGACGGCACACCCGCCCGACGGGCCGCACGGAGCCGCCGACTGGTCCGGGAACCCACCCGCGGGTGAGGCCCGACGGCAACTTCCTCTGTCGAAAGCATTGACGAACCCCAGCCGCCCTCCTACCGTCATCGCGTCGTACTTCGTACGTCATATATGAGACGCGATACGCGAGATCCGATACGCGATCCACCGAGACGCGAGATCCGAGAGGCGCGCATGACCTCTGTGCCCACGCCGATCCCCTCCCGCACGCAGTACGTGCTGGAGGGGATCAAACACCGCATCCTCACCGGGCAGTTGACGCCGGGTCAGGCGCTGGTCGAGACGGAGCTCGCCGCGCAGTTCGGGGTGTCCAAGACCCCGGTGCGCGAGGCGCTCAAGACCCTCGCCGGGACCGGGCTGGTCGTGATGAGCCAGTACAAGGGCGTCACGGTGCGCATGGTGGACGCGGACATGGCGCGCGAGGTCTACGACGTGCGGCTGCTGCTGGAGCCCGAGGCGCTGAAGCGGGCCGTGCAGCGCGGCGCCTCCCTGGACGCCGCCCGGGACGCGCTGACCCGGGCCGCCGCCGCCACCGACACCGCCGAACGCTCCCTCGCCAACCGGGAGTTCCACCGCGCCCTGTACCTGCCCTGCGGCAACCCGCTGCTCGGCCGGATGCTCGACGAGGTCCGCGACCAGGCCGCCCTGGTCTCCGCCGTCGCCTGGGCCGCCTCGCCCTCCTGGGAGCGGGAGGCCGGCGAACACCACGAGATCCTGCGGCTCGCCCTCGACGGCGACGCAGACGGCGCGGCCCGCGCCCTCCACTCCCACATCGCGTCGTTCGTGCAGCGCGCTTTCCCCCAGGCAGCACTGGAACAGGAAGGTCAGGAATGAGCAGCGTGGCGTTCGAGACCCAGCGGGCGGCCCTGGCCGACGTGGTGGCGATCCCGGTGACCCCCTTCGCCGAGGACGGCTCCGTCGCGCCGGACACCTACCGGGCCCTGCTGCGCCGTCTGCTCGACGGTGGCATCACCACCCTCACCCCGAACGGCAACACCGGCGAGTTCTACGCCCTCACGCCCGAGGAACGCCGCCTGGTCACCGAGCTGACCATCGACGAGGCCGGGGACCGCGCCGCGATCCTCGTCGGCGTCGGGCACGACATCCCGACCGCCGTCGCCTCCGCCCGGCACGCCCGGGAGCTCGGCGCCCAGATGGTGATGGTCCACCAGCCCGTCCACCCGTACGTCTCCCAGGCCGGCTGGGTCGACTACCACCGCGCCGTCGCCGAGGCCGTGCCCGAGCTGGGCGTCGTGCCGTACATCCGCAACCCGCAGCTCACCGGCGCCCGCCTCGCCGAACTCGCCGACGCCTGCCCGAACGTCATCGGCGTGAAGTACGCCGTGCCGGACGCCGCCAAGTTCGCCGCCTTCGCCCGGGACGCGGGCCTGGAGCGGTTCGTGTGGGTGGCCGGACTCGCCGAGCCGTACGCCCCCTCCTACTTCTCCGCGGGCGCCACCGGCTTCACCTCCGGGCTGGTGAACGTCGCCCCGGCCGTCTCCCTGAACATGATCGAGGCGCTGCGCTCCGGCGACTACCCGGCCGCCATGAAGGTCTGGGAGCAGATCCGCCGCTTCGAGGAACTGCGCGCGGCCAACGGCTCCGCCAACAACGTCACCGTCGTCAAGGAGGCCCTCGCCTCCCTCGGCCTGTGCCGCCGCGAGGTCCGCCCGCCGAGCCGGACCCTCCGGGAGGACGAGCGCGCCGAGGTCGCCGCGATCGCCGCGGGGTGGTCGATATGACCGGCAGACTGCGTCCCGAGGACCTCAGGAGCCACCAGTGGTACGGCGTCGAGGGCCAGCTGCGCACCTGGTCGCACAACGCCCGCATGCGCCAGCTCGGTTACGAGGCGGAGGAGTACCAGGGCCGCCCGGTGATCGCCGTCCTGAACACCTGGTCCGACATCAACCCCTGCCACGTCCATCTGCGCGAGCGCGCCGAGGCGGTCAAGCGGGGGGTGTGGCAGGCCGGCGGCTTCCCGCTGGAGTTCCCCGTCGCCACGCTCTCCGAGACGTACCAGAAGCCGACCCCGATGCTCTACCGCAACCTCCTCTCCATGGAGACAGAGGAGCTGCTGCGGTCGTATCCGGTCGACGCGGCGGTGCTGCTCGGCGGCTGCGACAAGTCGACGCCCGCGCTGCTCATGGGCGCCGCCTCCGCCGACGTACCGGCGCTGTTCGTGCCCGCCGGGCCGATGCTGCCGGGCCACTGGCGCGGCGAGACCCTCGGGTCCGGCACCGACATGTGGAAGTACTGGGACGAGCACCGCGCGGGCAACCTGACCGACTGCGAACTGCGGGAGCTGCAGGGCGGGCTGGCGCGTTCCCCCGGTCACTGCATGACCATGGGGACCGCGTCGACGATGACCGCGGCGGCGGAAGCCCTCGGTATGACGCTGCCCGGCGCCTCCTCGATCCCGGCCGTCGACTCCGGGCACGAGCGGATGGCCGCCGCCTCCGGGCGCCGTGCCGTGGAACTCGCCTGGACCGCGCTCAAGCCGTCCCGGATCCTCACCCGCGAGGCCTTCGAGGACGCCGTCACCACGGTGCTCGGACTCGGCGGCTCCACCAACGCCGTCATCCACCTGATCGCCATGGCGGGCCGCGCCGGCGTCCGGCTCACCCTCGACGACTTCGACCGCATTGCCCGCACCGTGCCGGTGCTCGCCAACGTCCGGCCCGGCGGACAGACCTACCTCATGGAGGACTTCCACTTCGCCGGAGGCCTGCCCGCCTTCCTCTCGCGGATCACCGACCTGCTCCACCTGGACCGGCCCACCGTCAACGGCACCCTGGGAGAGCAGCTCGCCGGCGCCGTCGTCCACGACGACGACGTCATCCGCACCCGCGAGAACCCGGTCGCCGCCGAGGGCGGGGTCGCCGTGCTGCGCGGCAACCTCTGCCCCGACGGCGCCGTCATCAAGCACATCGCCGCCGAGCCGCACCTGCTCAAGCACACCGGTCCCGCGGTCGTCTTCGACGACTACAAGACCATGCAACGCACGATCAACGACCCCGAACTGAACATCACCGCCGACAGCGTGCTCGTGCTGCGCAACGCCGGACCCAAGGGCGGCCCCGGCATGCCCGAGTACGGCATGCTGCCGATCCCCGACCGCCTGCTCAAGCAGGGCGTACGGGACATGGTCCGGATCTCCGACGCCCGGATGAGCGGCACCAGCTACGGCGCGTGCGCGCTGCACATCGCGCCCGAGTCGTACGTCGGTGGGCCGCTGGCCCTGGTCCGCACCGGTGACCCGATCACCCTGGACGTCGAGGCCAGGACCCTCCAGCTCAACGTGGACGACGAGGAGCTGGAGCGCCGGAGGGCGGAGTGGACGCCGCCGCCCGCCCGGTACGAGCGCGGCTACGGCGCGCTCTACAACGAGCAGATCACGCAGGCCGACACCGGCTGCGACTTCGAGTTCCTCGCCCGTCCGGGCCGGGTCGCCGACCCGTACGCGAGCTGAACGGCCGCACCACCCTCGCACCTCAGCACCACCCACGCACCTCAGCACCACCCACGCACCTCAGCACGACCCGGCACGACCCTGCCCAGGAAGAAAGCGCTTCCCGCGCACGCACCGAGCACGACGTACCACGACGTACTGAGAACGGAGAACAGTCATGGCCCAAGCCGCAGCCGTGGCGAAACCGCCCGCGCCACCCCGGCGGCGCCGTGCCTCCGCCACCCCGCGCAGGCTCCCGTACCTGCTGATCGGGCCGGCCGCCCTGCTCATGCTGGGCTTCATCGCCTACCCGGTCATCAGCGTCTTCTACTACAGCCTGCAGAACTACAACCCCACCAAGCCGTGGCGGAACGGATTCGCGGGCTTCGACAACTTCGTCCACGCCTTCACCAAGGACCCGGTCTTCTGGGACACCCTGGTCTTCAGCGCCAAGTGGGTCTTCGTCGAGGTCGGACTCCAGCTGCTGTTCGGTCTCGCGCTGGCCCTCATCGTCAACCAGACCTTCGTGGGCCGGGGCCTGGGACGCGCCCTGGTCTTCTCCCCCTGGGCCGTCTCCGGCGTGCTCACCTCCGCGATCTGGGTGCTCCTCTACAACTCCCAGACCGGCATCACCCGCTACCTCGCGGACATCGGCATCGGCTCCTACGGCACGAGCTGGCTCTCGGACACCTCCACCGTCTTCCCGGCGGCGATCGTGGCCGACCTGTGGCGCGGGGTGCCGTTCTTCGCGATCCTCATCCTCGCCGACCTCCAGTCCGTGTCCAAGGACCTCTACGAGGCCGCCGAGGTCGACGGGGCCAGCCGCCTCAAGCAGTTCTGGCACATCACGCTGCCGCACCTGAAGGACGCCATCATCCTGTCCACGCTGCTGCGCGCGGTGTGGGAGTTCAACAACGTCGACCTGCTCTACACCCTGACCGGCGGCGGCCCCGCGGGCGAGACGACCACCCTGCCGCTCTACATCGCCAACACATCCGTCGACGCCCACAACTTCGGCTACGCGTCGGCCCTGACCACGGTGGCGTTCGTGATCCTGCTCTTCTGCTCGATGGTCTACCTGCGGCTGAGCAAGTTCGGAGGCGAGAGCAAGTGAGCGTCAAGGAAGCGACCAAGACGGCGCCCGCCCCCGTGCGCGCCACCCCCGCACCGCCGCGTCCGGCGAAGCGCAACCGGGCCTGGGACGAGGCACCCCGCTGGCAGATCTACCTGCCCCTGGGGATCTACCTGGTCTTCACCCTCATCCCCTTCTACTGGATCCTGCTGTTCGCCCTGCGCCCGGCCGGCTCCACGTCGCTGGTGCCCTGGCCCATGACCTTCGACCACTTCGAGAAGGTGTGGACGGAGCGGAGCTTCGGCACCTACTTCACCAACAGCGTGCTCGTCGGCATCGCCACCCTGGTCATGACGACCCTCGTCGCCCTGGCCGGCGGCTACGCCCTCGCCCGGTTCGACTTCAAGATCAAGCGGGCGTTCATGCTCGCGCTGCTCTGCTCCCAGTTCGTACCGGGCGCGCTGCTGCTGGTCCCGCTGTTCGAGATCTTCGCCGAACTCCAGATGATCAACAGCCTCGGCAGTGTCATCCTCGCCGAGACGGTCTTCCAGCTGCCGCTGTCGATGATCCTGATCAGCAACTTCATCAAGAACGTGCCGTACTCCCTGGAGGAGGCGGCCTGGGTGGACGGCTGCAACCGCATGACGGCCTTCCGGATCGTGGTGCTGCCGCTGCTGCGGCCCGGCCTGATCGCCGTCGGCTCCTTCGCCTTCGTCCACTCCTGGAACCACTTCCTGTTCGCCCTGATGTTCCTCAACAACCAGGACAAGCAGACCATCCCGGTCGGCCTGAACACCCTGATGAGCGCGGACAGCGTCGACCTGGGCGCCCTGGCGGCGGGCGGCATCATCGCGGCCGTGCCGGTCGTGGTCGTCTTCGCCTTCATTCAGAAGTGGCTGATCACCGGCTTCAGCGCGGGGGCGGTGAAGGGATGAGACCCGGACGACTGGCCGTCACGGCGGGCCTGCTGGGGGTGCTCTGCGTCCCCGCGCACGCGGAGGCCCGCGACCTCGGCCGCGACACCCTCCCCGCGAACGACGGCTGGGCCTCCGAAGGACGGGGCACCACCGGAGGCGCGGCCGCCGACGCCCACCACGTCCACACGGTGACCGACCGCGCCGGGCTCGTCCGCGCCCTGGACGGCGGCAGCGACACCCCGAAGATCATCCAGATCGCCGGGACCATCGACGCCAACACCGACGACGACGGCGACCGCCTGGACTGCGCCGACTACGCCACCGGCGGCTACAGCCTGAAGAAGTACCTCGCCGCCTACCACCCGCGCACCTGGGGCGCCGCCAAGCCCAGCGGGCCGCAGGAGGAGGCCCGCCAGGCCTCCGCCGCGCGGCAGGCCGAGCGGATCGTGCTGCCCGTCGGCTCCAACACCACGATCGTCGGCCTCGGCGACTCGGCGGTCCTGAAGGGTGCGAGCCTCCAGGTGCGCGACGCGGACAACGTGATCATCCGCAACCTCGAACTGCGCGACGCCTACGACTGCTTCCCCGTGTGGCAGCCCAACACCGGCGGCCTCGGCGACTGGAAGGCCGCCTACGACAACCTCTGGCTGGCCGGCGCCACCCATGTGTGGGTCGACCACATCACCGCCTCCGACCGGGGCCACCCCGACGCGAAGGAACCCACCCACTTCGCCCGCAACTACCTCCGCCACGACGGCCTGCTCGACATCACCAACGGCTCCGACCTCGTGACCGTCTCCTGGAGCCGGTTCGCCGACCACGACAAGGCGATGCTCATCGGCAACGGCGACACCGCCACCGGCGACCGCGGGAAACTCCGCGTCACCCTGCACCACAACGCCTTCGAGTCGGTCGTCCAGCGCGCCCCGCGCGTCCGCTTCGGCCAGGTCCACGTCTACAACAACCGCTACGACATCACCGGCGACGACTACCGCTACTCCCTGGGCGTCTCCACCGAGTCCAGGATCCACGCCGAGAACAACGCATTCCACGCGCCCGGCCACGTGGAGGTCGCCGACCTCGTCAAGAGCTGGAACGGCAGCGCCCTGCAGCAGAGCGGCACGCTCTTCAACGGCTTCCCGGTTGACCTGCTCATGATCTACAACGCCTACAACTCCGGCAGCGAGCGCGACCTGACGGCCGATGTCGGCTGGACGCCCGTCCTGCACGGCCCGATCGACAGCGCCGCCACGGCCGACCGGGCGGTGGCCCGCGGCGCGGGAGCGGGGAGGATCCCATGACCGGTCGCATGATCGACGCCATGAACACACCTGTGCCCGTCGTCCTCGCCGGTGCCCGCGGTCACGGCCGCTGGCACGTGGAGAACATCCGCCGGCTCCAGAAGAAGGGCCTCGTCCGGCTGGTCGGGGTCTGCGAGCTGACACCGCTGACCGAGGACGAACTCGGCGACCTCGGCACCCCCGAGCAGTCCGCCGACTTCGGTGCCCTGCTGGACTCCACCGGCGCCCGGATCGCGGTGATCTGCACGCCGATCCCGACCCACACCGACCTCGCGCTCACCGCGGCCGAACGGGGCGTGCACCTCCTCCTGGAAAAGCCGCCCGCGCCCTCGTACGCGGAGTTCCGCCGGATGGCCGACGGGGTCGCCGCGGCCGGAGTCGTCTGCCAGATCGGCTTCCAGTCACTGGGCTCGCACGCCCTGCCCGCCATCCGCGAACTGGTCGACCAGGGCGCGATCGGGCAGCTCGTCGGGCTCGGCGGAGCCGGTGCCTGGGTGCGGGACGAGGACTACTTCCGGCGGGCCCCCTGGGCGGGCAAGCGGCGGATGAACGGCGTCGACGTGATCGACGGGGCCCTGACCAACCCCCTCGCGCACGCCGTCGCCACGGCGCTCGCCCTCGGCGGCAGCACCCGCGCCGAGGACGTCACCGACATCGAGACCGAACTGCTGCGCGCCAACGACATCGAGTCCGACGACACCTCCTGCGTGCGGATCACCACCGCGCAGGGCCACCCGGTCACCGTCGCCGCGACCCTGTGCGCCGAGCGGGCGGACGAGCCGTACGTGCTGGTGCACGGCAGCAGCGGCCGCATCACCTTCTGGTACAAGCAGGACCGCGTGCTGCTCCAGCGCGCCGGGCACGGTCCGGAGGAGTTCGAGCACGGCCGCACCGACCTGCTGGAGAACCTCGTCGACCACCTCACCACCGGCGCCGACCTGCTCGTCCCGCCGGACCGGACCGGCGCCTTCATGAAGGTCGTGGAGGCCATCCGCACCGCTCCCGACCCGGCGCCGCTGCCGGACGGCGGCTGGCACCGGATCCCCGGCGAGAACCGCCGGGTGGTGCCCGGCATCGACGGGCTCGTCGCGGCCGCCGCAGACACCCTCTCCCTCTACTCCGAGCTCGGCGCCCCCTGGGCACTGAACGCGGAGCACCTGTCGAAAGAGGTGAGCACCCGATGACCAGCAGCGACACCGCGGTCCTGCGCGTCGCGGGCCGACCGGTCGGCCGGTACGTCACCCGGCCCGAGCTGCCGGACCGGCTCTCCCCACGGCCCTATCTGCACCCCGTCACCACCCTGGCCGGCACGGCGGTCACCGAACTGAGCCCCGCCGACCACGCACACCACCTCGGCGTCGGTGTCGCCGTTCCCGACGTCGAGGGGTTCAACTTCTGGGGCGGACGCACCTACGTCCGCGACCAGGGCCCGACCGAGCTGGACAACCACGGCTCCCAGCGGCACATCGCCTTCCAGCTGCGCGACCCGGACGGCTTCGTGGAGGAGCTGCGCTGGGTCGCCGCGGGCGGCGAGCTGCTGCGCGAGCGCCGCACGGTCGCGGCCACCGAACTCACCGACCAGGCCTGGGCGCTGGACCTCACCTTCTCCCTCACCAACGTCACGAAGGCACCACTGTCGATCGGCAGCCCCGCGACCAACGGCCGCCCGGGCGCGGCCTACGGCGGCTTCTTCTGGCGGGCCCGCAAGGAGGCCGCCGCGCCGGAGGTCTTCACGGCCGACACCGAGGGCGAGGCCGGGGCGCACGGCGGGCGCGCCGACTGGCTCGCCCTGGCCGGGGCGGGCTGGACGCTGGTCTTCGCCGGGGCCACCGAACAGACCCGGCGCGACCCGTGGTTCGTGCGCACCGAGGAGTACCCCGGCGTCGGCTCCTCGCTGGCGTACGACGAGCGGCTGCCGATCCCGCCGGGCGAGACCGTCGCCCGCCGGATCGTCACCGTCGTCGCCGACGGCCGCCTCGGCCGGGACGCCGCCGCGGCCCTCGTACGGAAGGCGGTGAGCCCGTGACCGCCGAGACGTCCCCGGGCACCTACACCAACCCCGTCCTCGACGCCGACTGGTCCGACCCGGACGTCGTGCGCGTCGGCGACGACTTCTACCTGACCGCCTCCAGCTTCGGCCGCGCCCCCGGCCTGCCCCTGCTGCACTCCCGGGACCTGGTCCACTGGACCCTGGTCGGCCACGCCCTCGAACGCCTCGAACCGGCGGCGGCGTTCGCCACGCCCCGGCACGACTGCGGCGTCTGGGCCCCGTCCCTCCGCTACCACGACGAACGCTTCTGGATCTTCTGGGGCGACCCCGACCAGGGCATCTTCCAGGTCAACGCCCCCCGGATCAGGGGCCCCTGGACCCGCCCGCACCTGCTGAAGGCGGGCAAGGGCCTGATCGACCCCTGCCCCCTGTGGGACGAGGAGACCGGCGAGGCCTACCTGGTCCACGCCTGGGCCAAGTCCCGCTCCGGCGTCAAGAACCGGCTCACCGGCCACCGGATGCGCCCCGACGGCACCGAACTCCTCGACGAGGGCAAGGTGATCGTCGACGCCGACCGCATACCCGGCTGGTTCACCCTCGAAGGACCCAAGCTCTACCGGCACGACGGCTGGTTCTGGATCTTCGCCCCGGCCGGGGGAGTGGAGACCGGCTGGCAGGGCGCCTTCCGCTCGCGCGGCTTCTTCGGGCCGTACGAGGAGCGGATCGTCCTGGAGCAGAAGGACACCGACGTCAACGGCCCTCACCAGGGCGGCTGGGTGCGGACCCCGTCCGGCGAGGACTGGTTCCTGCACTTCCAGCAGCGCGGCCCCTACGGCCGGGTCGTCCTCCTCCAGCCGATGCGCTGGGGCCAGGACGGCTGGCCCGTGCTCGGGAACGACGGCGCCCCCGTCACCGAACACCGCCGCCCCGCCCTGCCGCCGCAGCCGCCCGCCGCGCCGGCCACCGACGACGACTTCCCCGGCGGACGGTTCGGCCGCCAGTGGCAGTGGACGGCCAACCCCGGCGACGGCTGGGCCACCCAGCACTCCGGGGACGGACTCCGGCTGACCTGCGTCCGCTCGGCCGACGCCCACGACCTGCGCAGACTCCCGAACGTCCTCACCCAGCGGCTGCCCGGCAAGCCCTGCGCGGTCGAGGTGGAGCTGCGGCTCGACAGCGACGAGCCCGGGGCACGGGCGGGGCTCGCGGTGCTCGGGGACGCGTTCTCCTGGATCGGGCTCCAGCGGGGCGCCGACGGGGCCGTGCACCTCGTGCACCGGTTCGCGGAGGGCGTCGCCGAACGGGAGCGGGACGCCGACCACGCCCGGCTCGCCCCCGACGGCCGGGCCCGGCTGCGGATCGAGATCGGCGCGGGAGCGCGCTGCCGCTTCTCGGCCGACACCGGCGACGGCTTCCGGCCGTCCGGCCCGGTCTTCGCCGCCACCCCCTGGCGCTGGGTCGGCGCCCTGCTCGGCCTGTTCGCCCTCGCGCCCGCCGGAGGCGGGCACGCCGGAGCCGCGACCTTCACGCGGTTCAGAGTCACGCCCGCATAAGTCACCCTCGTACGCCTGTGGGGAGCCGCAATGACGCACTTCCGGAGCAAGCGCTTGCCGGGGCCGGGGCACGGCAAGGTCGTGGCCACCGTGCTCGGCCTCGTCGCCGCGCTGGGGCTCGGGGCGATCGGTGACGCGCAGGCGGCGGCGCCCGCACCGCAGGCCGCGCCCGCCGCCGACCGCTGGACCGACCGGCCCCACGGCTTCGCCTCCCTCGCCGGCGGCACCACCGGCGGGGCGGGCGGCAAGGTCGTCACCGTCACCGACCAGGCCGCGCTGGCGAAGTACGCGGCGGCCGAGGAGCCGTACGTCATCCGCGTCAAGGGATCGCTGGACATGGACCCCTTCGGCACGGAGATACCCGTCGCCTCGGACAAGACCATCATCGGCGTGAGCGACACCGCCGAGATCGTCCACGGCGGCTTCACCCTCGATGCCGGCACGCACAACGTCATCATCCGCAACCTCACCATCCGCGACACGGCCATCGAGGGCAACTGGGACTGCAAGGACACCGACTACGACGGCATCCGCCTCGACACCGCCCACCACGTGTGGATCGACCACATACGGTTCTCGCGGATCTGCGACGGCCAGCTCGACATCCGCAAGGACAGCGAGTACGTCACCGTCTCCTCCAACCAGTTCACCGACAACAACAAGACCTTCGGCATCGGCTGGACCCCGAACGTCAAGACCCAGATCACCGTCGACCACAACTGGTTCCGGAACACCAAGCAGCGCAACCCGTCCGCCGACAACTGCGCCTACGCGCACCTCTACAACAACTACCTGTCCTCGCAGCTGTCCGACGGCGACCCCGTGTGGACGTACGGGAACTGGGCGCGCGGCCGGACGAAGATGGTCGTCGAGAACAGCTACTACGACGGCGTCCAGCATCCCTACCAGGCCGACGCCACCGCCGAGCTGGTGCAGCGCGGGTCGGTCCTGAGGAACACGACGGGCCGGCACGACGCCTGGGGCACGGCGTTCGACCCGCGCGCGTTCTACGCCTACCGGCTCGACCCGGCCGCGGCCGTGCCCGCGCTGGTGAAGCGGTTCTCCGGACCGCAGAAGCGGATCGGCGGACCGGTCACGCTCCACGTCCCGGGCGACTACCCGACCGTGCAGGCCGCCGTGGACGCCGCGCCCGACGGCAACGACGTGCCGGTGCGGATCGCCGTCGCGCCGGGCACCTACCGCGAGAAGGTGCTCATCCCGGCGGGCAAGCCGCACATCGAGCTGCGCGGCACCGGACGGCACCGCTCCGACACCGTCATCGTCTTCGACACGCCCGCCGAGTACGGGGGCTCGACGGGGAGCGCCACCGTCCGGATCGCCGCGAACGACATCACGGCACGCCACCTCACCTTCAGCAACGACTTCGACGAGGCCGCGCACGAGCTGAAGGGCGAGCAGGCGCTTGCCATGAAGACGACCGGCGACCGGATCGTCTTCGACGACACGGCGTTCCTCGGCAACCAGGACACGCTGATGACCGACAGCCCCAAGCTGACCACCGTCAGCCGGGTCTACGTCCGCGACTCCTACATCGAGGGCGACGTCGACTTCGTCTACGGACGGGCCACCACCGTGATCGAGCGGTCGGTGATCCGGGCGCTGAGCCGGGGCTCGGACACGAACAACGGCTACATCACCGCCGCTTCGACCTGGAAGGGCAACCCGTACGGGTTCCTGATCACCAGGTCGAGGATCGTCAGTGACGCCCCCGCCGGGACGTTCCACCTCGGCAGGCCCTGGCACCCGGGCGGTGAACCGGACGCGATCGGCCAGGTGCTGATCCGGGACACCGAACTGCCCGCCGCGATCAAGAGCTCTCCGTGGACCGACATGAGCGGGTTCTCGTGGAAGGACGCGAGGTTCGCCGAGTACCGCAACCACGGAGCGGGCGCGACGGTCACCGCCGACCGTCCGCAGCTGAGCCACCAGGAGGCGCGGTCCCACACCGTCGCCGCCTACCTGAAGGGCACGGACGACTGGGCGCCCCACGCCCACCACTGACCCCCCACACCCACACAGTTCGCTGGATCCAGAAGAAGAGAGCCGACCAATGAAGATCAGCAATCGAACCAGCAGCAGAGGCGGGCGCCGGACCTCGGCCGCCGTCGCCCTGGGGGCCGTGCTCGCGCTGACCGCGACCGCATGCGGCGACGACGGCAGCGGGGCGGGCGGCGACAAGGGCTCCGAGGGAAGCGGCAAGGGCAAGATCGTCTTCTGGGACAACAACGGCGGTGTCCGCACCGAGATCTGGAAGGAGGTCATCGCCGACTTCGAGAAGGCCCACCCGGACATCAAGGTCGAGTACGTCGGGATCGCCTCCACCGAGTACCAGTCCAAGGTCGACACCGCCCTCCAGGGCGGCGGCCTGCCGGACGTCGGCGGCGTGGGCGCGGCGATGCTCGCCGGGTTCGCCGCGCAGGGCGCGCTGGAGCCGCTCGACGACCGGCTCGCCAAGTCGTCGCTGAACGGCAAGCTCAACAAGGACATGGTCGAGTCGCTGAAGGCCGCCGGCGGCGGTGACGACAAGCTGTACTCGATCCCGACCTCCGCGAACAACGGTGTGCTGTACTACCGCACCGACCTGTTCAAGAAGGCCGGCCTGGAGGAGCCGACCACCTGGGACCGGTTCTTCACGGCCGCCGACAAGCTCACGAACAAGGGCAAGAACGAGTTCGGCTACACCATCCGGGGTGGCGCGGGCTCCATCGCCCAGGCGCTGGACGCGATGTACGGGCAGTCCGGTATCACCTCGTTCTGGGATTCCAGTGGTGAGAAGACCACGGTCAACGACCCGAAGAACGTGGCCGCGCTGGAGAAGTACGCGAAGCTGTACAAGAGGGTCACTCCGGCCGCCGACCTCAACAACGACTTCACGAAGATGGTCGCGCAGTGGGACTCCGGCACGATCGGGATGCTGAACCACAATCTCGGGTCGTACCAGGACCATGTGAAGGCGCTCGGGGTCGACAAGTTCCGCGGTATTCCGCAGCCGACCGGGCCCGGCGGGAAGCGGGTGCAGGTCTCCAACCCGGTGGACGGGCTCGGACTGTTCAAGAGCTCGAAGAACAAGGAGGCCGCCTGGAAGTTCATCGAGTTCGCCACGTCCAAGGCGGAGAACTCGAAGTTCAACGAGGCGGCGGGGCAGGTGCCGTCGAACACGGACGCGGCGCAGGACGCGTGGATCGCGAAGGCCGAGCCCACGAAGCTGGCGGCGCAGGCGTTGTCGGACGGGACGACGACGATCGTGCAGCTGCCGTACTACCTGCCCGACTGGAACACCATTTCCAAGGCCGACAATGAGCCGAACTTCCAGAAGGTGCTGCTCGGGAAGATGAGTGCGAAGGAATTCCTGGACACGATGGCTGAGCAGTTGAACACCGCGCAGGAGGAGTGGAACCAGCAGAACGGTTGATTGCCGGGTCTCGCCGTGGGACGGCCTGTGGTGTGCGGGCTGCGGGCCGTCCCTGGCTGGTCGCGCAGTTCCCCGCGCCCCTCAGGGCGTGGAACCAACCCCTTCCTGAAAGGAACTCTGCGTGTCTCTCAGTCGTAGACAAGTGGCTGTCGCCGGAATGGCCGCTGTGCCTCTCGCACTGTCCGTCGGCGGTACCGCGCACGCGCGTGGTCGCCGCACCCTCCACATCGCCGGTGACTCCACCGCCGCCCAGAAATACGCCAACGCCGCGCCCGAGACCGGGTGGGGAATGGCGCTGCCGTTCTTTCTCCGCAAGGATCTCTTCGTCGCCAATCATGCGGTGAACGGGCGGAGTTCGAAGAGCTTCGTCGACGAGGGGCGGCTCGATGCCGTTTTCTCCGTGATACGGCCCGGGGATTTCCTTCTCATCCAGTTCGGTCACAACGACGAGAAGAAGGAGGACCCCACCCGCTACACCGAGCCCTGGTCGACGTATCAGCAGTATCTGCGGAGGTACGTCGAGGGGGCCCGGGCCCGGGGGGCGCGGCCGGTGCTGGCCACGTCCGTGGAGCGGCGCAGGTTCGACGCCGCCGGAAAGGCCCTGCCCACGCACGGGGAGTACCCGGCGGCCATGCGGGCGCTCGCCGCCGAGGAGGGGGTGGCGCTGCTCGACCTCCAGACGCTGTCGCTCGCCCGGTGGCAGGAGCTGGGGCCCGAGGCGACGAAGACGTACTTCAACTGGACCGCGACCGAGCAGGACAACACGCACTTCAATCCGCCGGGAGCCATCGAGGTGGCCCGGCTCGTGGCGCGGGAGCTGCTGCGGACCAGGGTGCTCGGGCCGCGCGATGTGCGGCGGCTGGACGAGCGGATCCCCGAGTCCTGGATCACCTGGCCGGAAGCCGCCGCGTAACGGAGAGCACCGTCCCCGACGAGAGAAGAGAGCCGCACCATGAACGTTCGGAAGTGTCATGATCATGTCATTGTGAGAGCCGTCGTGCTGGCCGGCTGCACCGCGCTCGTGCTGTCCCTGACCGGCACCGGCGCGCAGGCCCAGCCGCGGGACGTGGCCCGGCAGACGCTCGGGGCCACCGACGGGTGGGGCGCGTACGGCACCGGGACCACGGGCGGCGCCCGGGCCGACGCCGAGCACGTCTACACCGTCACCACCTGGGAGCAGTTCAGGGCCGCCCTGAAGGACGGCGGGTCCGCGCCCAAGATCATCAAGGTGAAGGGGATGATCGACGCCGTCTCCGAGGGCTGCGACGCGTTCGCGGCCGAGGGGTACGACTTCCGGAAGTACCTCGCCGCCTACGACCCCGCCGTGTGGGGCCACGACAAGCCGGTCAGCGGTGAGCAGGAGGACCTGCGGGCCGCGTCCGCCGCCAACCAGGACAAGACCATCAAGGCGAACGTGCCCGCCAACACCACGATCATCGGCGTGGGCAAGGGATCGGGCATCCTCGGCGGCAGCCTGCAGATCAAGGGCGTCGACAACGTCATCGTCCGCAACCTCACCTTCGAGGCGCCGGTCGACTGCTTCCCGCAGTGGGACCCGACCGACGACAACAAGACCGGCGCCTGGAACTCCGAGTACGACGGCATGGTCGTCTACGGCTCCACCCACGTGTGGATCGACCACAACACGCTCACCGACGGCCGCTACCCGGACAGCTCCCTGCCGTCGTACTTCGGCAAGACCTACCAACAGCACGACGGGCTCCTCGACATCGTGCGCGGCTCCAACCACGTGACCGTGTCTTGGAACTCCTTCAACGACCACGACAAGACCATGCTGATCGGCAACAGCGACAGCGCCACCGCCGACGACACGGGCAAACTGAAGGTCACGCTGCACCACAACCGCTTCGAGGGCATCGTCGAGCGGGCCCCGCGGGTGCGGTTCGGGCAGGTCGACTCGTACAACAACCACTTCGTGGTCACCAAGGCCCAGAAGTGGGGCTACGTCTACGGCATCGGCAAGGAGTCCCGGCTCGTCGCCGAGCACAACGCGTTCACGCTGGCCGAGGGCATCAGCCCGGCGAAGATCCTCAAGAAGTGGAGCGAGGCGCCCGTCACCGCGAACGGCAACGTCGTGGGCGGCAAGGCCGTCGACCTGATCGCCGTGCACAACGCGGAGATCCCCGGGGAGACGCTCCAGTCCGGTGCCGGCTGGACCCCGACCCTGCGGGCGGGCGTCGATCCCGCGAAGGCCGTCCCGGGCATCGTCGGCGCCCGGGCGGGCGCCGGACGCGTGTGCTGACCTGACCCGCTCGCGAAACGGGCCGGGGCGGCCCGCATCGCACCTCCCGCCCCGGGGGTGCGCCCGCCCCGGCCCTTCCCCACCCCGTTCCCCACCCCGTATCAGCCGCACCGCGAAGGAGCAGCCGCATGCCCTCGCAGCACCGTCGTTCCCTCACCCGCCGCGGGTTCCTCGGCGCGGGCGCCGCGGCCGGCGCCGCCCTCGGCCTCGCCCCCGGCCCCGCGCGGGCCGCCGCCCGCCCCCACCCGTTCGGCCGCCACGGCTCACCGGCCGCCCGACTGAACCCCAAGACGCTCTACGTCCACCCCGGCGGCGCCGGTGACGTCACCACGGTCCGGGACGCCGTGGCAGCGGCGAACGGCAGCGGGTACACCCTCGTCATCGCCCCGGGCGTCTACCGGCAGACCGTCGCCGTCGACCGGGCCCGCACGGAGATGACCTGGATCGGGGCGAGCGAGGACCCCCGGGACGTCGTGATCGTCTACGACAACGCGGCCGGGACCCCCAAGCCCGGCGGCGGCACCTACGGCACCACCGGCTCCGCCACCACCACCCTGCAGGCCGACGGCTTCACCGCCCACCGGATCACCTTCGCCAACGACTGGCTGCGCGCCGACCACCCCGGCATCACAGGCACCCAGGCCGTCGCCCTCAAGGTCCAGGGCGACCGGTCCGCCTTCCACCACTGCCGGTTCCTCGGCCACCAGGACACCCTGTACGCCGACTCGATGGCCCTCGGCACCTTCGCCCGCCAGTACTTCGCGCACTGCTACGCCGAGGGCGACGTCGACTTCGTCTTCGGCCGGGGCACCGCCGTCTTCGAGCACTGCCACTTCCGGACCCTGGACCGGACCGACCTGTCCGGCGCCCCGTACGGTTTCGTCTTCGCGCCGTCGACCGCCGGGGCCAATCCGCTCGGCTACCTGGTGACCAGGAGCCGCGTCAGCAGCGAGGCCCCCGACGGCTTCTACAAGCTGGCCCGGCCCTGGGTGCCCAGCTCCGACACCACCGCCCGGCCCATGCTCACCGTCCGGGACTCCTGGCTCGGCCCGGGCATCGACGCGGTCGCGCCCTACGCCACCATGTCGAACTCCCACCCCTGGCAGTCGATGCGGTTCGCCGAGTACCGCAACACCGGCCCCGGCGCCCGCATCACGGTTCCCGAGAACCGGCCCCAACTCACCGCCGAACAGGCCCGGTCCGCCACCCGCGCCGCCCACCTCGGCGACTGGGAGCCGTGGAAGGAGACCTGCTGATGCACCGGCGCACCCTGCTCACCGGATTCGCCGGCGGACTGGTCGCCGCCGGTGCCGCACCCGCCTTCGCCGCGGCCGACCGCCGCATCCTGCACGTCCGGCCCGGCGACTCCGTCCAGGCCGCGGTGGACGCGGTGGACGGGCCGGGCTGGACGATCGTCGTGCACCCGGGGACGTACCGCGAGGTGGTGAAGGTCCCGGCCCGGGCGGTCGGGCTCTCCCTCCGGGGTCTCACCCGGGACCCCCGCGACACCGTCATCGTGTACGACAACGCCAACGGCACGCCCAAGCCGGACGGTTCGGGCACCTACGGCACGGCCGGCTCCGCCACCTTCACCTCGGCGGCCCCCGGGCTGACCGTCCGCGACCTGACCCTGGCCAACGACTGGCTGCGCGCCGACCACCCCGAGATCACGGGCACGCAGGCCGTGGCGGCGTACACGTACGGCGACCGGACCCGCTTCGAGAACGTCCGGCTCCTGGCCCACCAGGACACCCTCTTCGTGGACACCACCGCCCTGGACGCCTTCGACCGGCAGTACTTCCGGCACTGCCACATCGAGGGCGACGTCGACTTCGTCTTCGGACGGGCGACGGCCGTGTTCGAGGAGTGCCACTTCCGCACCCTCGCGCGGGACGTGGACTTCACGCCCAAGGGCATGGTGTTCGCCCCCTCCACGGCCCGGGCGAACCCGTACGGCATCCTCGCCGTCCGCTGCCGCATCACCTCCGGCGCCGAGGACGGGGCGTACAAGCTGGCCCGGCCCTGGGTGCCGTCGTACGAGACCACGGCCCGGCCGTCGCTGGTCGTGCGCGAGACCCGGATCGGGCCGGGCATCGACGCGGTGGCCCCCTACACCAACATGCGGGAGGCCCACCCCTGGCAGTCCATGCGGTTCGCCGAGTACCGGAACACGGGCCCGGGAGCCGCCGTCTCCGTGCCGGAGAACCGGCCGCAGCTCACCCGTGACCAGGTTCGGTCGCACACCAAGGAGACCTACCTCGGCGACTGGCGGCCCGGTGCGTAGGGCCGCCGCCGCCCTGCTGGGCGTGTGCCTGCTCTGGCCGGCCCCGCCGGCCTCCGCCGCCGAACGCGCCCCCGTCGGCTGGGCCTCGACGGGCTCCGGCACCACCGGCGGGGCGGGCGGTCGGACCTGGACGGTGGACACCCGCGCCGAACTCGAGGAGGCCCTCGCGAACGGCGGCGAACCCACCGCGCCCAAGGTGATCCGGGTCGTCGGCGACATCGACGGCCACGAGAGCGACGACGGCTCCCTGCTCGGCGAGCAGGACTACGCACCCGGATACGACCTCCACAAGTACATGTCCTGCTTCGGGGAGGACGGCTCCGCCTGGTCCGACACCCGCTTCGACCACTGCAAACAGCAGCGGCAACTGCGCCAGACCGGATCGAACAGACAGAAGGCGCAGATCCAGCTGACCGTGCCGAGCAACACCACGCTCGTCGGCGCCGGCCGCGACGCCCGGCTGCTCGGGGTGTTCCTGACCGTCAACACCGGCCGGAACATCATCGTGCGCAACCTGCACCTGGAGGCACCCGTCGACCACTTCACCAGCTGGTCCCCGGACGACGGCACGCACGGCAGCTGGAACGCCCGCTTCGACGCGCTCACCGTCATCACCGGCAAGCACCTCTGGATCGACCACTGCACCTTCACCGACGGCCGGTTCCCCGACCGCGAGGCGCCCCTCGGCTTTCATGGCGAGCGCGTGCAGCGGCACGACGGGCTGCTGGACATCGAGGACGGCTCCGACTTCGTCACCGTCTCCGACAGCCGGTTCGAGGACCACGACAAGGCGATCCTGGTCGGCTCCGGCGACGGGCGCGGCGACCGGGACCGGGGACACCTCAAGGTGACCTTCGCCCGCAACCTCTTCGACGGCCTCACGCAGCGCGCCCCACGCGTCCGCTTCGGGCAGGTGCACGTCGTCAACAACGTCCACCGGGGACGGCCCCCGCTCTACGCCCTGGGCGTCGGCGTGGAGTCCGCGCTCTTCTCCGAGCGCAACGTCTTCCGGTACCCGGGAGCCGGACCGTCCGTCGCGCTCGCCGCGTACGGGGGCGAGCGGTTCCACGACACCGGCTCCTGGTTCAACGGCCGGCCCGCCCGCCTGGACGCCGTGGCGAGCGGACTGGGCCTGGACAGCGACGTCGGCTGGGACCCCGCCGACGTGTACGACCACCGTGCCCTGACGTCGCCGTCGGCGGTCGAGCGGTACGTGCTGCGGCACGCCGGAGCGGGGAGGCCGGATGGACGCCCATGAGCCGCTGGGGCGGCGCGGGTTCGTGGTCGGGGCCGGTGCGGCCCTGCTGGCGGGGGGAGCGGTGAGCGGGGCGGAGGCGGCGGTCGTCGACGGCCCGCTGCCCGACTTCCACCCGGCGCTGAAGGACGCCCTGACCTTCCCGCTCGCCTGGGGCCGGTCCCCGATCCGCGACTTCCGCGCCTGGCGGCGTGCCGCCCGGGCCACGGTCGAGGAGCACCTCCTCGTCGAGCGGCAGGACCGCACGCCGTACGCGCCCGAGTTCGGCGACCGCTCCCCGGGGGACGGCTTCACCCGGGAGTCGGTGACCGTCTCCCTCACCCGCTACGAGCGCGTACGGGGCGCCCTGCTCACCCCGCACGGCCGCGGTCCCTTCCCGGCCGTGCTGCTCCTGCACGACCACGGCGCCCGGTTCGACATCGGCAAGGAGAAACTCATCCGGCCCTGGTACGACGACACCCGCCTCGCCTCCGCCTCGGCCTGGGCCGACAAGTACTTCAGCGGGCGGTTCGTCGGCGACGAGCTGGCCCGGCGGGGCTATGTGGTGCTGTGCCTGGACGCGCTCGGCTGGGGCGACCGCGGGCCCCTCGCCTACGAGCAGCAGCAGGCCCTGGCGTCCAACTTCCTCAACCTCGGCTCCTCGCTTGCCGGGCTCATGGCCCGGGAGGACGAGCGGGCCGCCGCCTTCCTGGCGGGGCTCGACCGGGTGGACGCCCGGCGGGTCGCGGCCGTCGGCTTCTCCATGGGCGCCTACCGCGCCTGGCAGACCGCCGCCCTCAGCGACCACGTAGCGGCCGCCGCGAGCGTCTGCTGGATGACCGGCCTGAAGGAGATGATGGTGCCCGGCAACAACACGCTGCGCGGGCAGTCGGCGTACTACATGCTCCACCCCGGGCTCGCCCGGCACCTCGACATCCCCGACGTGGCGAGCATCGCGGCCCCCCGGCCGATGCTGTTCTTCCACGGCGGACTCGACACGCTGTTCCCGGCCGAGGGCGTACGGGTCGCCGAGGACAAGCTGCGTGCCGTCTGGCGGGCGCGGAACGCCGAGGACCGGATACGGACGAAGACGTGGCCGGAGTTCGGCCACGTCTTCACCGACCGGATGCATGACGAGGTCTTCAGGTGGCTCGACGACGTCCTGTGAGGCTCACCGCCGTACCGGCTTGATCCCCTCCAGCGTCGGGGTCACCGGCTTGATGGTGCCGTCGGCCGCGAACTCCATGCGGTCGATGGTCGTCTCGCGGTGCATGCCGTCGCCGCCCGGGCGGCCGGGCCCGTTGAGGGCGAAGCGGTGGTAGACGGCGTACCAGTCGTCGGTGCCGGGGGCGTTCACCACCGAGTGGTGACCGGTGCCGAGGATGCCGTACTCGGGCCGCTTCTCCAGGATCGTGCCGCGCTTGGTCCACGGGCCGAGCGGGGACGGTCCCGTCGCGTACGCCACGTGGTAGTTCTCGCTGCGCGTGTCGTCCTCCGACCACATGAAGTAGTACGTGCCCTTCCGCTTGATCACGAAGGAGCCCTCGCGGAAGTTGGCCGGGGTGATGTCCTTCACCTGCGAGGCGTCGTACGACACCATGTCGTCGTTCAGCTGGACGACGTACCCGTGGCCGTTGCCCCAGTACAGGTACGCCTTGCCGTCGTCGTCCGTGAAGACCGACGGGTCGATCATCTGGCCCTTCAGGGCACCGCCCTTGGCGACCAGCGGCTTGCCGAGCGCGTCCTTGAAGGGGCCGGCGGGGGAGTCGGCCACCGCCACGCCGATCTGCTGCTCGGCGCAGAAGTAGAAGTAGTACTTGCCGTTCCGCTCGGCGATCGCGGGCGCCCAGGCGTACTTGTCGGCCCAGGTCACGTCCGGCCCGAGGTCGAGGATGACGCCGTGGTCCTTCCAGTGGACCAGGTCCTTCGACGAGTACGCCTTGAACTTCGTGCCGCTCCAGCCCTGGAAGCCGTCCGTCGTCGGGTAGATCCAGTACCTGCCGTTGAGGTAGTGGACGTCGGGGTCGGCGTTCAGGCCGGGCAGCATGGGGCTGCGGGTGCGGACCGCCTCGACCGTCCAGGTGCGCTTGGTGCCGTCGGCCGCCGTCACGCTGTACTTCTGCGGTGTGCGGAAGTCGCGCCGGGTGCCGGACTTCGGGCTCAACGTCGCGCCCTTGCCCACCCACAGCTTCGGGGCGAGGCCGCGCAGATCGGCGTCGGGCTCCATCGGCAGGACGACCTTCGAGGCGCTGTCCGTGACGATCGCGTAGCCCTTCTGGTGCTTCGCCGTCGCGTCCACCACCGAGGTGGGCGTAGACGGGTACGCGGCCAGCAGGCGGTCGTACTCCTCCTGCGTCACCGGCAGGACCGTGCCGTGCCGCGGGCTCGCCGGGAGCTGGTAGTTCGTCGACGGGGTCCACTTGCCGGAGGCGAGGTCGGTGGTCTCGAAGGGGAGGTAGCCGCGGCCGCCGTACTCGTCGATGAACAGGTACCACTTCTTCTCGGTGTTCGACTTGAACACCGTCGGGCCCTCACCGCGGTCCATGGCGCCCTTGCCGATGCAGTCCGCCACGAAGTCGTACTTCGTCGAGGTCAGGGAGGTCGACTTCTCCCCGGTGATGAACTTCGAGCAGGGGCTGGAGGAGCTGGGGTCCCGCTCGTCCTTGGTGTAGCGGTAGTACTCGTCCTTGTACTTCACGACCGTGGAGTCGATCACCGAGTAGCCCGGGTCGTTCCAGATCTTCGGCTCGCTGAAGGTGCGGAAGTCCTTCGTGGTCGCGTACAGCATCTTGTTGTACGTGTTGCCCTTGTGCTCCGGGTCGTCGTCCGCGTACAGCTTCGACGCCCAGAAGACGACGTACGCGTCGAGTTCGTCGTCCCAGTAGGCCTCCGGGGCCCAGGTGTTGCCCGCGTTGTCCGGGGAGACCTTCACCAGGCGCTGGTCGGTCCAGTTGACCAGGTCGGTGGACTCCCACACCATGATCGACTTGCTGCCGTGCCGCTGGACCTGGTCCCAGCTGCCGCTGGAGTTCTGGTACATCCGCAGGTCGGTGGCGATCAGGTAGAACTTGTCGCCCTCGGGGGAGCGGATCACGAACGGGTCCCGCAGGCCCTTCTCGCCGATCGTCGAGGTCAGGACCGGCTTGCCGGCGTTCAGCTCACGCCAGTGCAGCGGGTCGTTGCCGCGGCTGAGGGCGTAGCGGATCTGCTCGCCGTCGGCGGTGCCCTCGCCCGTGAAGTAGGCGAAGAGATAGCCGGCGTACTTGGAGTGCTTCACGGGTGGTGCTCCGGGATCTGCGGTGCTCGGTGGTGCCGTGAGGAGGCTCAGGAAGAGGCCGGTCAGGGCCAGGAACGGAAGCAGAAGCGTGCGGGGGCGCATGACACTTCCTGTCGGAGTCTGGGGGATTCTGTTGGATGGCGGCCCTCGGAGTGTCACCGGAGGGAAGCGGGGCGTCAACGGGTGTGCATGAGGCCGGTGGTTCCGAAACTTTCGGAACATCGAGGGCGCGGCGGCAACCCTTTCCCCGCGCGGCGGCGACTGGTGGTCGAAACGTGCCGGAGCGGGCCCCTCCGAGCCGTTTCCTCCTCGAATCCCAACGAAAGGATCGCTCCGTGCTGCTCAGCACCGGACGCCACCGCAGCACCCGTACGCTCTCCATCGCCGCCGCGGTGGCCTGTGCCGCGGGGGCGGGCGGCGTCTACCTCGGGCTGACGACGGGCGGTGCGCGGGCCGCCTCCACGACCGTCACCGTCTCCACCACGGCCCAGCTCGAAGCCGCCGTGCGGAACGCCGGCGCCGGCACCACCATCCAGGTCCGCGGTGGCACCTACCACCCGACCGCGACCCTCAGGGGCACCGCGAACGGCACGAGTTCCGCACGCGTCACCCTGCGGGCGCACCCCGGCGAGAAGGTGCGGATCGACGGCTCCGAGCTGCCCGCCGGCTCCTGGCTGGCCGCCGTGGACGGCGACTACTGGACCGTCCAGGACCTCACCTTCGCCGACTCCCCGGCCCAGGGCTTCGTCGCCACCTCCTCGGTCGGCGGGATCTTCGAGAACCTCGTCACCGCCGACAACGGCGACTCCGGCTTCACCCTGCGCGGCGACGGCACCACCGGCAACCTCGTGCGGAACCTGGACAGCCACGGCAACTACGACCCGGCCGGACACGGCCGGAACGCCGACGGCATCGCCGTGAAGTTCGGCTCCGGCACGGGCAACCGGATCACCGGCGCCCGGCTGTACGACAACTCCGACGACGGCCTCGACCTGTGGCAGTTCTCCTCGCCGGTCACCATCGAGCACTCCTGGGCCTTCGGCAACGGCGAGAACCGCTGGAAGGACCCGGCCTTCGAGGGCAACGGCAACGGCTTCGAACTGGGCGGCGGGGGCGCCTCGGTCGCCCACGTCGTCGACGACAACGCGGCCTGGGACAACACGCTGCACGGCTTCACCGAGAACTCCAACACCGGCGCCATCGCCCTGAACCGCAACACCGCGTACGCCAACGCCGGGAACGGCTTCCACTTCGCCACCGGCACGGCCCGCCTGCGCCGGAACCTCGCCGTGAGCGACGAGGGCGGCCGCGCCGAGCTGGGCTCCTCCACGGTCTCCGCGGGCAACAACTGGGACAGCGGCGTCGCGACCCCGCCCTTCACCTCCACGGACGCGACCGGCGCGCACGGGCCGCGCGGGGCGGACGGCTCCCTCCCCGCCACGGTGTTCCTGACGACCGGCTCCACCACCATGGGCTCGACGATGAACTAGGCGCGCCGCCGTACGACGACGCCCCCGCCGGTGGGAACCGGCGGGGGCGTCCTGCCGACCGGCCGAGGGGGGCTCGGCCAGGGCTGCTCGACCGTCCGGAGGGGGGCTCCGGAGGGTCGGGGGTGCCGGGAGTCCGACTGGGGGCCCGGACATCCGGCATCCGGCCGTACCGAGGGGGGTTTCGGTCCGGCCGGAGCTCACACGTGCCGCGGCGTCACTGGTAGCTGATGTCCGAGGCCTTGAACTTGCAGGTCTTGCCGTCCGGGCCGGCCGGCTTCAGCTCCTTGGGCTCCTTGCCGGTGTTGTTGCCCTCGAAGCGCACGCACGTCTTGATCTTCTTCTTGCTGTCGCCGTGTATGCGGATCTTCGACAGCGTGGCCGTGTCGCCGTAGTTGGCGTTCACGCCGACGATCGAGTTCATCGGCGCCGTGACGTCGATGTCGCTGAGCACGATCGTGCGCTTGTGCTGCGTCTTGCAGTTGCCGCAGGAGCGGACCAGCTTGCCAGCGTTCTGCACCTGGAAGCCCGACACGTTCAGCGTGCCGGCGCCGTTGAACTGCAGCACCTTGTCGTCGGCGTTCCTCGCGCCGCCGCCGATCACCTTGTACACCGCCGACGACGACTTGCCCTTGAAGCTGGCCGCGTCCTCGCCGACGTCCGTCCACCAGACGTTCTGCAGCGTGCAGCTGCCCTTGCAGTGCACGCCGTCGGCGGCCGGGGTGCCGATGATGACGTTCTTGAGGATGGCGCCGTCGGCCAGCTCGAAGATGGGGTCCTGGCCCTCGTCCTGGCCGTCGCCGCCGAGCGCGCCGGTGCCGTAGAACATCTTCATCCCGCCGTCGCGGACACCGGAGACCGGGATGGTCTTCGACACGGGCGTCTTGCCCTTGTCCGTGGGCCAGGAGGACGCGGCGCCCGCGGTGGAGAGCATCGACGTGGTGACGACCGCCGCTCCCGTGATACCGAACGCGGATAACCCGGCGATCAGGGCCCGCCGCTTGGTGACCCGGCGGCGGTGGCGGACGCGCTGTTCTGCTGGTGCAGTCATGTACGGATTCCTCAATGGGGTGGTGACTCTTGCGCCTGGTGGTCGCCACCGGTGAGGAAAGGGTTGCCGTGCCTTCAGGAATTTTTCACGAGTCGTCTTCCGCGTCGTCCACAGCCGCGAAACCGCCGCCCACGGACAGCCGCTCCGCACCGGCGGCGGCGGTCACCGCGTAGCGGTCGGCGCCGGCGTCACGGCCACCGCGCTCGTGGTCGAACTGCCCCGCGAACACCCACTCGCCCGCCGGGACCTTACGGCCCTCCTTGAGCGTCCACGTGTAGACGAGGAAGCCGTCCCGCTCGCTGACCGTGAGCGTGAAGTCCTGCTCGGGCAGCGACCGCCAGGCACCCGCGTCGGAGACGCCGCCGGTCTGGGCGACGCTCAACCGCACGGTCAGCGCAGTCAGTTCCTCGCGCGCCTTGATCGTGATGTTGCTCTGCGCCCAGAAGTCGTTGCTGTGCGGGTCGACCGAGCCGTCCGACCACAGCGGTCCGTCCTCGGTCGCGGCGGGCGACCGCCCGGGGGTGGAGGGGCTGGGCGTCCTGGAGGGCGGCGGGGCGGACTCGCGCCGCTCCGGCGGGCTGCTCGGCGTCGGATCCACCGGCGGCGCGGGCGGCCGGCTCGTCGCCTCCGGTGACGGCGTGGGGGTCGGCGGCGTCGCCACCTCCTGCTGCCGTGGGGCCGCCTCCTCCTTCACCGCGGACGCGACCGCGTAACCGCCCACCGCCAGCACGCTCGCCACCGCGGCCGTCGCACCGGCCACCCGCATCCAGCCGAACACCGGCGGACGCGTCGCCCGGTGGCCGGATGTGGCCGGACCGGCCATGCCGCGCTCGACCCGGGCCAGGATGCGCTCCCGGTCGGGCTCGTGGCCCCCGGCCGCCGCGTGCAGCCGGGCGCGCAGCTCCTCGTGCACGTCCCGCCGCATGGTCATCGGTCCCTCCCTCCGCCCTCACCGGTGCGCAAGCCTTCCACGGCGGGTGCGCAGCGGGGTGCGCCCACCGCCGCGTGCATCCGCTGCGGCACACCCTGTGTGCCCAGCAACCGCTGGAGTTCGGCCATTCCCTTCGAGGTCTGGCTCTTCACCGTACCCACCGAGACGCCCAGGGCGAGCGCGGTGTCCTTCTCCGACAGGTCGAACGCGTGCCGCAGCACCACGCAGGCGCGCTTGCGGAACGGCAGCCTGCGCAGGGCCTCCTGGACGTCGACCACGCCGGCGACGTCCGGGTTCTCGGTGTTCTCCTCGCGCTGCGACCAGAACAGGGCGATGCGCCGCCGTTCCCGCACGGCGCTGCGGATCCGGGTACGGGCCAGGTTGGCGACCACACCGCGGGCGTAGGCGGCCGGATGGTCGGCCGCGCGCACCCGGTCCCAGCGGTGCCACAGCGCCAGTAACGCGTCCGCCGCCAGGTCGTCGGCGGTGTCCGACTCGCCCGTCAACAGATAGGCCAGACGGGACAGTTCGGCGTAATGGCGCTCGAAGAAGGCGTGGAACTCCACGGAGGCGGCGTCGTCGACGACTGTGCCCACGGGCGACCTCTCCTCGCGGCGGCTTCGGGCACTCCCGGCCGGGGTGCCTGTGAGTGTCATGTAGGTGACATGTGATCATCCGGGGGAGGCCCGGACGAGATCCGGAAGCGTAGCAGCGATCTCGGGATGGTTCGTACGGAGCTTCGAACGGCGTATGGCGGGCCGGACTCTGATTCCGTAACACGGAGAAAACCTGAACGGGGTTCAACGCGGGAACAATCCAGCCAGCATCCGCACACCGATCACCCAGGCATCAAGGAGCACGCGCCATGTCCGAACCGCAACAGGTGGCCGACCGGCCGACCGCGGCACCACCCCCGGTGAACAGCGTCGACCGGTTCTTCCGCATCTCCGAGCGGGGATCCACCTTCGGCCGTGAGATACGCGGCGGCTTCGCCACCTTCTTCACGATGGCCTACATCCTTGTCCTGAATCCCATCATCCTGGGCAGCGCCAAGGACAAGTTCGGGCACCAGCTGGACGCCGTCCAACTCACCACCGCCACCGCCCTGGTGGCCGCCGTGATGACGATCATCATGGGCGTCGCCGGCAACCTGCCGCTCGCGCTCGCCGCCGGACTCGGCCTGAACGCCGTGGTCGCCTTCCAGATCGCCCCGCTGATGAGCTGGGACGACGCGATGGGCCTGATCGTCCTGGAGGGCCTGCTGATCTGCGTGCTGGTGGTGACCGGCCTGCGCGAGGCCGTCATGCACGCCATCCCCCAGCCGCTCAAGCAGGCGATCAGCGTCGGCATCGGTCTGTTCATCGCCTTCATCGGCTTCGTCGACGCCGGGTTCGTCAGCCGCATCCCGGACGCCGCGAACACCACCGTCCCCGTTCAGCTGGGCGGCACCGGAACCCTCACCGGCTGGCCGATGCTCGTCTTCTGCCTCGGCGTGCTGCTGACGATCGGCCTGCTCGCCCGCAAGGTCAAGGGCGCCATCCTGATCAGCATCGTCACCATGACCGTGCTGGCCGTAGTGATCAACTCCCTGGCCGACATCAAGAGCTGGGGCCTGACCACACCCTCCTGGCCCGACAAGCTCGTCGACGCCCCCGACTTCGGACTCATCGGCGACTTCGACCTGTTCGGCGCCTTCAGCGCCCCCGGCGTCGGTGTCATCACCGTCGTCCTGCTGGTCTTCACCCTGATCCTGTCCGACTTCTTCGACACCATGGGCACGGTCGTCGGCGTCAGCGCCGAGGCGGGCCTGCTCGACGAGGAGGGCAAGGTCCCGAACCTCGGCCGGGTCCTGCTCATCGACGGTGCCGCCGCGGTCGCCGGCGGCGCGGCCTCGGCCTCCTCCGCGACCTCCTACATCGAGTCGGCGGCCGGCGTCGGCGAGGGCTCGCGCACCGGCTTCTCCAACCTCGTCACCGGCGGCCTGTTCGCCCTCGCCCTGTTCCTGACCCCGCTGCTCACCATCGTCCCGCTCCAGGCGGCCGCCCCGGCCCTGGTCGCCGTCGGCTTCCTGATGATGACCCAGGTCAAGCACATCGACTGGGACCGCTACGACATCGCCATCCCCGCGTTCCTCACCATCGCCGTGATGCCGTTCACCTACTCCATCACCAACGGCATCGGCGCCGGTTTCCTCGCCTACGTCCTCATCAAGGCCGTGCTCGGCAAGGCCAAGGAGGTGCACTGGCTGCTGTGGGCCACCTCGGCCCTGTTCCTGGTGTACTTCGCGATCGACCCGATCGAGCAGCTTCTCGGGGCCAAGTAACGCCGAAGGGCCGCCCCCGGGGGGAAGGGGGCGGCCCATCTGTACAGACGCCATGTCGACGTCGGAGGTTCAGTCCTTCAGCGCGGCTTCCATCATCGCCTTGGCGACCGGCGCCGCCAGGCCGTTGCCGCTGACCTCCGAGCGGGCCGCGTCGGACTGCTCCACCACGACCGCCACCGCGACCTCCTTGCCCGACGAGTCGGACTTGCCGTAGGAGGTGAACCAGGCGTACGGCACCTGGCTGTTGTTCTCGCCGTGCTGGGCCGTGCCCGTCTTGCCGCCCACGGTCGCGCCCGGGACCTGGGCGTTCGTGCCGGTGCCCTTCTCCACGACCGTCTGCATCGCCGACTGGAGCTGCTCGGCGGTCGAGGAGGAGACGATCTCCTTCGTGCCCGCCTCGTCGTCGTAGTTCTGCAGCACATCACCGCCGCTGTTGGTGATCTGCGAAACCATATGCGACGAGACCAGCTTGCCGCCGTTGGCTATGGCCGCCGACACCATGGCGATCTGGAGTGGGGTCGCGGTGACGTCGAACTGGCCGATGCCCGTCAGCGCGGTCTCCGAGGGGTACATGTCCGAGGGGTACACGCTCGTGTAGGCCCGGACCGGCACATCCAGTTTGTCGTCGTTGAAGCCGAACTTGTCGGCCATCGCCTTGACCTTGTCCTGGCCCAGGTCGACGGCCATCTTCCCGAAGACGTTGTTGCAGGAGTACTGCAACGCGACCCGGATGGAGGCGTTGGCGCACGGGGCGCTCGGGTTCTCGTTGTCCAGTGTCCGGCTCGTGCCCGGCAGCGGGTACGGGTTCGGGCTGTCGGTCCTCTCGTCGACCGACGAGTACAGCCCGTCCTCCAGGGCGGCCGCCGCCACGACCAGCTTGAACGTCGAGCCGGGCGGCAGCGGCTGCCGCAGCGCACGGTTGACCAGCGGCTTCTCCGGGTCGGTGGTGAGCTTCTTCCACGCCGTCCCCGCCGTGTTGGCGTCCGTCAGCGCCGAGGGGTCGTACGACGGCGTCGACACGACCGCCAGGATCCTCCCGGTCTTCGGGTCGATGGCGACGGCCCCGCCCTTCTTGTCGCCGAGCGCGTCGTACGCCGCCTTCTGCACGTCCGGGTCGATCGTCGTGACCACGTTGCCCGGGTCGGCCCGCTGGTTGGTGAGGGTGTCCATCACGGACTTGAGCCGGTTGTCCGTGCCGTTGAGGAGGTCGGTGTAGATGCCCTCCAGCTGGGTCGGCGCGTACGCCTGCGACGCGTATCCCGTCACCGCCGCGTACAGCTCGCCGTCCGTGTACGTGCGCTTGTACTTCAGGTCGCTGTTCTTGGTCGGCGCCGAGCCGGTGATCGACCGGCCGGCCACGATGATGTTCCCGAGCGGCGCCGAGTACGTCTCTATGGCGTTCCGCCGGTTGTCCTTGTCGTCTGCGAGCGCCTGGCCCTCGTAGAACTGCACCCAGGTCGCCCTGCCCAGCAGGGCCAACACCAGCAGCAGCGTGAAGACCGATGCGCGCCTGATCGTCTTGTTCATTCCGAACAGGAGGACGAGCGAGGTCGGGTGGATCGTTCCCACCCGTCCGGTTTTCTCATCCGCCGTTCAGAAAGCGCGCTTCGTACGCCGCGATGACCGCCTGCGTGCGGTCCCGGGTCCCCGTCTTCGCCAGCACCGCCGCCACGTGCGACTTCACCGTGGCCGGGCCGACCCCCATCCGGCGCGCGATCTCCGCGTTGGTCAGGCCCCGCGCCATGTGCCGCAGCACCTCGCCCTCGCGCTCCGTGAGCTTCGCCACCCACGCGGGCGGCGCGGGGGTGCGCGCGGGCGTGCTCGGCCGCGAGCGTGCGGACGGCCGCCGGGAACAGCAGGCTGTCGCTGCGCGCCACCAGCCGGACCGCCTGCACAAGCGCGTCGGCGTCCGCCCGCTTCAGCAGGAACCCGGCGGCTCCCGCGCGCAGCGCGTCGTACACGTAGGAGTCGTTCTCGAACGTCGTCACGACGACGATCCGGGGCGGCTCGTCCAGGGTGGCGAGGATCTGCTCGGTGGCGCGGATGCCGTCGATCTCCGGCATCCGGACGTCCATGAGGACGACGTCCGGCCGCACGTCCCGGACGACCGACAGGGCCTCGGCACCGGTGGCCGCCTCGCCCACCACCTCCAGGTCCGGCTCGGCGGAGAGGATGGCGCGCAGCGCGGTGCGCACCATGCGCTCGTCGTCGGCGAGGACGACACGGATCGGCGTCGGGCTGGTCATGCGGGTCCCTTCATCGGCAGGCGTACGTGCAGACGCCAGAGGTCTCCGGCCGGTCCGGCGGTTCCCGCCGTCGTGGTGCCGCCCAGCAGCCGTGCCCGGTCGGCGATGCCCCGCAGCCCGTGGCCGCCGCCGGGGCGGGAGGGCGCGGGGCCGGTCACCGGATTCTCCACGGTGATCTCCAGGTCCCCGCCCGCCACCGCGATCCGCACCGTCACGGCGACCCGCTCCCCGGCGTGCTTGAGCGCGTTGCTCAGCCCCTCCTGCACGATGCGGTAGGCCTCGCGCGACAGCAGCGGCGGCAGCGCCTCCGGGTCGGCGTCGACCGTGGCGGACACCCGCGCGCCACCCGCCCGGGTCCGGGACAGCAGGCCGTCGAGGTCGGCGGCGAGGGTGGGCGCCGGGGCCGTGCCGGGGGCGTCGCCCTCGCGCAGCACGCCCAGGACGGCGTCGAGTTCGCCGACGGTACGCCGGGTCGTGTCCTCGATGGCGGCGAGGGCCTCGCGGACGAACTCCGGGTCGGAGTCGAGGACGCGGCGCGCCGCGCTCGCCTGGAGGGTGACCGCGCTCAGGGCGTGACCCACGGAGTCGTGCAGCTCCCGGGCCAGCCGGTTGCGTACGGCCAGGTCGGCGGCGCGTGCCTCGGCGGCGGCGAGCCGGTCCTCGGGCGACGGACCGAGCAGGACGGGCGCCCAGCGGGCCAGCAGCGCTCCGCAGCCGGCCGCGCAGCCGGCGAGGGCGAGGAGCGACGCCACCCCCACGACCGGGGCGAGCGCCAGGGCCCAGGTGTGGTCGAGGACCTCGGGCAGCCCGAGCCGGGTGCCGCGCAGCCCCGCGACGAGGGGCAGCGCGATGAGCACGGCGGCGAACGGCGGCAGGGCCAGCGACATCCCCGCGATGATCCCGCCGAGCCCGAGGTGCAGCGTGAACCAGGCCGCCGTGCGGCGCTTCTCGTCCCGCGTCCGGGCCGGTCCCGGGGCGAGCCGGTCCGCGTCGACCCCGCACAGCCAGCGCGCGGCGGCGGACTCCAGCGGCCGGGTCAGCGGGAACAGGGAGGTGACGGCGGCGATCGGCAGGCCCACGCCGAACGAGGCGAGCTGGAGGGGGAAGGAGCCGAAGACGTCGGTGGAGCCGGTGACCGGGCCGAGGATCACCGAGCCGACCAGGAAGTACGGCATGGCGAGCGCGCCGCCGAGGACGAGGTGGATCCAGCGCTGCCGTGCTCGCCGCCCGAGCAGGAACCGGGCGAAATCCCTCACGCCGCCCGCCGCACGGCCCCGGCCGAACGTTCCGCGAAGGAGTAGGCGCCGATGGCGGCGACCAGGAAGCCCACGAGCATCTGGACAGCGTAGGCGAGGCTCATCAGCGGCGTGGGGCGGTCGGCGATGTTCTCGACACCGCCCAGCGAGGCGAGCGACAGCCAGCCGCCCCAGCAGGCCACCGCACCGGACCCGACCCAGGCGAGACCGAGCGGCACCGACACAGGCAGGGCCCGCCCGCGCCGGAAGGCCAGCAGACCGCCGCCGGCGACGGCCGCGAGGAGGAACACCACGTAGACGGCTTCCAGGACGTGGAAGTCACCGCCCCGGTCCGCCGCCCGGCCCTCGCTGAGCCCCGCGGTCACGCCGCAGGCCCACAGCGCGTGCAGGGTGAGGGGCAGCAGGGCGAGCACGGCCGCCGCGACGGCCAGGGCCCGGTGCGCCGGCCCGAGGACACCGACGGGCAGGTCCCCCACCCGGCCGCGCCACAGGTGCCCCCAGCGGTCGCGGGCGTAGAGCACGAAGAGACCGCCGAGCGCGAGACCCTGGACGATGAACCCGCCGTACACGACGGCGAACACCCACTCGTCCAGGAAGGCGTCCCGCCCCGGGGGCTCCGCCCCGGCGAACGCCCGTACCACCAGCTGCGCAGGGAACCCGGCCATGATCGGCGCGAGCAGCCCGGTCGCCACCCACACGGGGAACGCCAGCAGCCACGCGGGCACCCGCAGCCCCCACGGCCGGGTCAGCACCAGCGCCAGCACGATCACCGCGCTGTCCAGCAGCACGGAGACGCCGTTGATCACGGCCACGGCGAGGCGGTCGTCGAGCAGCGGACTCCCCTCGGGGATGCCGACGCTGCTCCCGGCGATCCAGGCGGCCTTGAGACCGAGGTACGGCCCGCAGGCGAGGACGGCGACGGCCCGCAGGAGCCGCCGGGGACGGCTGAGGCGGGTGGCGGGAGACGGAGCGATGCGAGGAGCGATCGTCTGAGGCATGCGCTCAGGCTCCCGCGGGGGAGACCGACGGCACCTCCTGCGAGACGACGATCCGCCTCCGCCGAACGGGGGAGACGCCGGGACGGGGGAGGTGGATCAGCCCTCCAGGAGCAGGACCGTCTCGTCGATCTCGGCGTCCCGGGCCCGCGCGTACCCCCTGGCCGTGGCCACGGCCCGGAACCCGCACTTCTCCAGCACCCGCAGCGACCCCGCGTTGTCCGAGGCCGCCCGGGCGTACAGGGGACGCTCGGGCACCTCGGCCAGCAGCGCCCGCAGGGCCGCCGTGGCGATGCCCTTCCCCCAGTAGGCGCGGTCGACCCAGTACGTCACCTCGCGCTCGCCCGGCACCCCGTACACCGCCGCGTGGCCGACCACGTCCCCGTCGGCCAGGACGGTCCGCACCACGTCGGACGAGGAGCGGATCCTCGCCCAGTGCGCGTCGAAGGCGGCCCGGTCGGCGGGGTCCTTGGCGGTGAAGGCCGCCAGGTGCAGGGACTCGGGGTCGTTCATCTGCCGGAAGAAGACCGGCAGGTCGCTGTCGTGGACGGGTCGGAGTGCGACCTCCATGGATTCAGAGCCTCCGGGTCGCGAGGGTCAGCCGGTCCCTCGCGTCGAACAGCGCGTCCTTCACCAGCTGCTCGTGCGCCGGCGTGAGCCGGGCCACCGGCACGGAGCAGCTGATCGCGTCGCGCGCGGGCGTGCGGTACGGGATCGCCACGCCGAAGCAGCGCAGCCCCAGCGTGTTCTCCTCCCGGTCCACGGCGAAGCCCTGCTCGCGCACCTGGTGCAGCTCCTCGATGAGCTTCTCCCGGTCGGTGATCGTGTTCTCCGTCAGCGCCGGCAGCGTCTCCGGGAGCATCTTGCGGACCTGCTCGTCCGAGTACGTGCTCAGCAGCGCCTTGCCGAGGGACGTGGAGTGCGCGGGCAGCCGGCGGCCGACCCGGGTGAACGGGCGCAGGTAGTGCTGCGACTGGCGGGTGGCGAGGTAGACGACGTTCGTGCCGTCCAGCCGGGCCAGGTGGATCGTCTCGGTCGTGTCGTCCGAGAGCCGGTCCAGCGTCGGCCGGGCCGCCGCGACGACCTCGTCGCCGTCGATGTACGACGTGCCCACCAGCAGGGCCCGCACCCCGATGCCGTACCGGGTGCCCGTCGCGTCCGTCTCCACCCAGCCCAGCTCCACCAGGGTGCGCAGCAGCATGTAGAGACTGGACTTGGGGTACCCGACGGCCTCCTGGACCGAGGCCAGGGAGTGCATACCGGGACGCCCGGCGAAGTATTCGAGCAGTTCAACCGTTCTTACCGCGGACTTGACCTGCGCCCCGCCGCCCGTCTCGCCAGCCGACATCGCCCTTGACCCCTTCGTTCGACGGGAAATAGTCTCCACAGCATATTCATCATCAGAGACAGCGTTCAGTATATCGAACGTGCCTGGTGGATGACCCAGTACTGCGGCATTACATGTGTGGAGGGACCCGCGGTGGCAGCAGCACCAGTCTGGAGTGTCGACCCCCGAACCGGGAAGCAGCGTGAACAGGTTGCGGTGGAGGCCACAGCCCAGGAGGTGGACGCCGCCGTCCGCGCCGCGCACGAGGTGCGCGGCGCACTCGCGGACCGTACCGTCCGCGCGGCCTTCCTGCGCAGCGCCGCCGAGGAACTGGAGGCGGCCAAGGACGGACTCGTCGAGACCGCCGACGCCGAGACCGCGCTCGGCCCGGTCCGCCTGACCGGCGAGCTCGCCCGCACCTGCTACCAGCTGCGGGCCTTCGCCGACATCGTCGACGAGGGCGCCTTCCTCGACGTCGTCATCAACCACCCCGACGACACCGCGACCCCGCCGATCCCCGACCTGCGCCGCTACAAGGTGCCCCTGGGCGTCGTCGCCGTCTACTCGGCGTCGAACTTCCCCTTCGCCTTCTCCGTCGCCGGCGGCGACACCGCGAGCGCCCTCGCGGCCGGCTGCCCCGTCGTCGTCAAGGCCCACCCGGACCACCCGGCCCTGTCCGAGTACGTCGCCAAGGTGCTGCGCCGCGCCGCCGCCCGGCACGACATCCCCGAGGGCGTCGTGGGCCTGGTCCACGGCTTCGAGGCCGGTGTCGAGCTGATCAAGCACCCGCTGGTCGCGGCGGCCGGCTTCACCGGGTCGGTGCGCGGCGGTCGCGCGCTGTTCGACGCGGCGGCGGCGCGTCCGGTGCCGATCCCCTTCCACGGCGAGCTGGGCTCCCTGAACCCGGTCGTCGTCACCGAGGCCGCCGCCGCCGAGCGCGCCGAGGCGATCGGCTCCGGCCTCGCCGGTTCCATGACACTCGGCGTCGGCCAGTTCTGCGTGAAGCCGGGCCTGGTCCTCGCGCCGTCCGGCGCCGCCGGTGACGCCCTGCTGAAGTCGCTGACCGACGCCGTCAGCGACACCGACGCCGGGGTCCTGCTCGACCACCGCATGCGCGACAACTTCGTCGCGGGCGTCGCCGAGCGGGCCGAGCTGCCCGACGTCGACTCCCCGGTCACGCCGGGCGCGGGCGGCGAGCACACCGTCAGCGCGGGCTTCCTCACGGTCCCGGCGAGCAGGCTGGCCCAGGAGGGCGAGCACGACCTGCTCCTGGAGGAGTGCTTCGGGCCGGTCACCGTCGTGGCCCGCTACGAGGACGAGGCCGAGGTGAAGGCGGTGCTGTCGCGGCTGCCGGGCAACCTGACGGCGACGGTGCAGCTGTCCGAGGAGGAGGCGGCGGGCGAGGGCCGCGGCGCGGAGCTGCTGCAGGAGCTGACGCCGCTGGCCGGGCGCGTGCTGGTCAACGGCTGGCCGACGGGTGTCGCCGTCGCGCCGGCGCAGCACCACGGGGGGCCGTACCCGGCTACGACGTCGACGTCCACGTCGGTGGGCGGTACGGCGATCGAGCGGTGGCTGCGGCCGGTGGTTTATCAGAACGCGCCGGAGGCGCTGCTGCCGGCCGAGCTGCGGGACGAGAACCCGCTGGGGCTGCCTCGCAGGTTCAACGGGCAGTTGGAGCGGTAAGCGCCGTAGGGGTGCGGGTGGACTGCCGGCCGCGGGTTCGTTGTGGTTGATCGCGCAGTTCCCCGCGCCCCTTGAGGTCGGAGCTGGGAGACTCGGTCGAATGGAACTGGAACTTCCCGAACTTCCTTTCGCCCTGCGTGCTTACGGGCCCGAGGCGCAGTGGTCCTACGAGGACGGTGTGCTCACCGGGTGGGCCGGTCCGCGGCAGGACCGGTTCGTGCCGCCGACCGGGGAGGGGCTGGACCCCGCCTCCGACGCGCCGCGGCTGCTGGGGGCGCCCGAAGGGGACTTCCAGCTGATCGCCAAGGTCACGGTCGGTTTCGGCGCGGCCTTCGACGCCGGGGTGCTCTACGTGCACGTGGGGGAACGGGCCTGGGCGAAACTCTGCCTGGAGTACTCCCCGGACGTCCCCACCGTCTGCACGGTCGTCACCCGGGGGCACTCCGACGACGCCAACTCCTTCACCGTCGACGGCAGTTCCGTCTGGCTCCGGGTGAGCCGCACCGGCCGCGCGTTCGCCTTCCACGCCTCCCGCGACGGTGAACGCTGGACCTTCGTCCGCCTCTTCACCCTCGGCGACGAGAAGGAGACGGGCGCGGCCCTGGTCGGCTTCATGACCCAGTCGCCGATGGGGGAGGGCTGTGTGGTGACGTACGACCACATCGAGTTCCGGCCGGACTGGCCGAAGGACCTGAGGGACGGCAGCTGAGGGCGGACCGGGAACCGCCCTCGGGACCGGGAACCGCCCTCCGGACCGGGCGCGTCCTCCGTTCCATGATCAAGGACAGAGTGACCTCCGGCCGTGTGATCCGTACGGTGCTGCCCGCCGAGGTGGAGCACGTCGTCGCGCTGCACGCCCGGGCCAGGGCGACGTACTACCCCGACGGGCTGCCGCAGGACGGCACCGACTGGGGCGCCGCCTGGCGGAGCGCCCTCACGCGACCGGACGGCCGGGTGCTGTGCGTCGTCGAGGCGGGGCGGATCGTCGGCGTGGCGTCCTTCCGTACCCCCGACGACGCTCCGCCGGACGTGGTGAAGCTGTTCCAGTTCCACGTCGACCCCGACCACTGGCGCCGTGGTGTCGGAACCGCCCTGCACGCCGCCTGCGTCGAGGAGTGGCAGGCCGACCGCAGGCGGACGGCCGTCCTCGACGTGCACGTGGACAACCGGCGGGCCCAGGGCTTCTACCGGCGGCAGGGCTGGGTGGCAGAACCGGCGGAGCCGGGGGACCATCACCAGCGCATGCGGCTCGGCCTGCCCGGGGAATGAACCAAGCTGCTTGAACGTTCATGCACTCGGCGGAGGGAGTCTCCGTACCGTACGACCTGGAGAGAGCCGACACATGCGCGTCGAGATCTGGAGCGACATCGCCTGCCCCTGGTGCTACGTGGGCAAGGCCCGCTTCGAGAAGGCGCTGCGGGACTTCCCGCACCGTGATGACATCGAGGTGGTGCACCGCTCCTTCGAGCTGGACCCGGGCCGCGCCAAGGACGACATCCAGCCCGTGATCACGATGCTCACCAGGAAGTACGGGATGAGCGCGGCCCAGGCCGAGGCGGGCGAGGACAACCTGGGCGCGCAGGCCGCCGCCGAGGGACTCGACTACCGCACCCGCGGCCGCGACCACGGCAGCACCTTCGACATGCACCGCCTGCTCCACTTCGCCAAGGAGCACGGCCGCCAGGAGCAGCTGCTGGACCTGCTGTACCGGGCCAACTTCGCCGAGGAGCGCTCGGTCTTCAACGACGACGAGCGGCTGGTGGAGCTCGCCGTGGCCGCCGGACTGGAGGCGGAGGCCGCTCGCGCGGTGCTCGCCGACCCGGAGGCGTACGCCGCCGAGGTGCGGGCCGACGAGCGCGAGGCCGCGCAGCTCGGCGCGAGCGGTGTGCCGTTCTTCGTGCTCGACCGCAGGTACGGCGTCTCCGGCGCCCAGCCCGCCGAGGTCTTCGCCCAGGCCCTGACCCAGGCGTACGGCGAGCACGCGCCCCTGAAGATCGTCGACAGCGGCGAGGCCGGCGGCGCCGACGTCTGCGGCCCGGACGGCTGCGCGGTGCCCCAGCGCTGAACGCGCAGCTCGGAGCGCATGTATAAGCGCTCCTTAGCGACATCACGCAGAAATCGGCAATGGACGGGGAGATCCGGGGGGCCGCAGAGTGGTCCCATGGAGACCTTCGAGAACCTCGTCCGTGCCGAGTTCGCCCCGAAGCACACCTACCTCAACACCGCGAGCAACGGGCTCCTGCCCGCCCGTACCGTCACCGCCCTGCACGAGGCGGCGCGGATGCGTGCCGACGGCACGCCCATCGGTCCCCTGTACGAGAACGTGGAGCTCGTCCGCGCCTCCTTCGCCCGGCTCGCCGGGGTGCCGGCCGAGCGCGTCGCGACCGGGGCCTCGATCGCCGAGTACGGCGGGCTGATCGCCGCCGCCCTGCCCGCCGGCGCCGAAGTCCTCACGGCGGAGGGCGACTTCGCCTCCCTGGTGAACCCGTTCCACGCGCGCGGCGACCTCAAGGTGCGGGCCGTCCCCCTGGAGCGGCTCGCCGAGTCCGTCCGGCCCGGCACCGCGCTCGTCGCGGTCAGCACGGCCCAGTCCGCCGACGGCCGCCTCGCCGACCTGCCCGCCGTGCGCGAGGCCGCCCGGGCGCACGGTGCCCGCACCTACGTCGACGCCTCCCAGTCCGCGGGCTGGCTGCCGATGGAGGCCGACGCCGACGACTTCCTCGCCGCCGTCGGCTTCAAATGGCTGCTGGGGCCGCACGGGGCCGCGTTCTTCGTCGCCCCGCAGGACTTCGGCGGGCTGACGCCGCTGCTCGCCGGATGGGTGGCCGGTGAGGTCCCCTGGGAGAGCTGCTACGGCCCCGTCGAGCAACTCGCCCACTCGGCACGGCGGTTCGACATCAGCCCGGCCCTGTTCACCTACGCCGGGCTGCGCGCGTCCCTCGAGCTGGTCGAGGAGATCGGCGTCGACGTCGTCCACGCCCACGACGTCGGCCTCGCGGACCGCTTCCGCGCCGGGCTCGCCGAGCTGGGCCACGAGCCGGTGCCCTCGCCGGGGTCGGCGATCGTGAGCGTGCCGGGGCTCGGCCACCGGCAGGGGGAGCTGAGCCGGGCGGGCATCCAGGTGTCCGACCGGGCGGGGAACCTGCGGGCCGCGTTCCACCTGTACAACACGGCGGCGGACGTGGACCGGCTCCTGGACGCCCTGAAGGCATGAAGGCATGCAAAACCGGGTGGGGCCTCCCGTCCCACACGAGGAGGCCCCACCAGGCAGCTGTGTCACACGGTCACTTCACCGAGGGACCGGTCACCGCACCGGCGTGAAGTCCCGCGCCCCGATGCTGTGTCCCCCGGGGGCAACCCCCGGGCCCCCGGCCGAGGGACCGGTCACCGCACCGGCGTGAAGTCCCGCGCCCCGATGCTGTGTCCCCCGGGGGCAACCCCCGGACCCCCGGCCGAGGGACCGGTCACCGCACCGGCGTGAAGTCCCGCGCCCCGATGCTGTGTCCCCCGGGGGCAACCCCCGGACCCCCGGCCGAGGGACCGGTCACCGCACCGGCGTGAAGTCCCGCGCCCCGATGAACTCCGGTCGGCGCACCGGTGCCGCGAACGGCTCCGCCGCCGGGTTCTCCACGCTGTTGAACACGATGAACACGTTGCTGCGCGGGAACGGCGTGATGTTGTCGCCGGAGCCGTGCATGCAGTTGCAGTCGAACCAGGTCGCCGAACCGGCCTTGCCCGTGAACAACTTGATGCCGTGCTGCGAGGCCAGCTGGGTCAGCGCCTCGTCGGAGGGCGTCCCGGCGTCCTGCATCTGCAGCGACTTCTTGTAGTTGTCCTTCGGCGTGGCCCCCGCGCACCCGAGGAACGTCTTGTGCGACCCCGGCATGATCATGAGCCCGCCGTTGGTGTCGTAGTTCTCGGTCAGCGCGATGGAGACCGACACCGTGCGCATCCGCGGCAGACCGTCCTCGGCGTGCCACGTCTCGAAGTCCGAGTGCCAGTAGAAGCCACTCGCCCCGAAGCCCGGCTTGACGTTGATCCGCGACTGGTGGACGTAGACGTCCGAGCCGAGGATCTGCCGTGCCCGGCCGACGACCCGCTCGTCACGGACCAGGTCGGCGAAGATCTTGCTGATCTTGTGGACCTCGAAGACCGAGCGGATCTCCTTGGACTTCGGCTCGACGATCGACCGCTCGTCGGCACGGATGTCCGGGTCGGTCACCAGCCGGTTCAGCTCGTTGCGGTAGACGGCGACCTCGTCGTCCGTGATGAGCTGGTCGATGGCGAGGAAGCCGTCGCGCTCGTAGGACAGCAGGTCGGCCGGCGCGATCGGGCCCGGGGCGTCCGGCGCGCCCCAGACGACCGGGTCCTGACGCGGGGTCAGCACCTCGGTGGCACCGCGGCTGGGGTAGAGGTCGGGAATACCGGTGGTGGTGTCGGTGATGGTCGTCATGGAAACGTCACACCTCCTCGGTGAGCAGCGGGTATACGCCGTTCTCGTCGTGGTCCTCCCGTCCGGTCACGGGCGGGTTGAACACGCAGAGGCAGCGGAAGTCCTGCTTGACCCGCAGCGTGTGCCTCTCGTGCCCGTCCAGGAGGTACATGGTGCCGGGCGTGATGGTGTACTTCTGCCCGGTCTCGTGGTCGGTCAGCTCGGCCTCGCCCTCCACGCAGACGACGGCCTCGATGTGGTTCGCGTACCACATCGACGTCTCCGTGCCCGCGTACAGGACCGTCTCGTGCAGGGAGAAGCCCACCTTCTCCTTGGCGAGGACGATGCGTTTGCTCTCCCACGTGCCGGACGCCGCCTTCACGTGCCGGTCGGTACCTTCGATCTCCTTGAACGAACGGACAATCACGGTGCTGCGATGCCTCCTAGGTGGGGTGGTGCCGGTTGGTTGGTCAGGCGGTCTCGCGGACGGCGCGGGCCAGCGTCGTCAGGCCCTCGTCCAGTTCCTCGGGCGTGATGGTGAGGGCGGGAAGCAGCTTCACGACCTCGCTCTCCGGGCCGGACGTCTCGATCAGCAGCCCGAGTTCGAAGGCGCGCTTGGCGACCTTGTTCGCGCGGGCCTTGTCGTGGAACTCCATGCCCCACACCAGGCCGCGGCCCCGGTACTCCTTCACGTCGGCCAGGTTCTCCTCCGTGATGGAGATCAGCGCCTGCTCGACCTGCTCACCGCGCTTGCGGGTCTGCTTCTCCATCGCTGACCCGTCCGCCCAGTACGTCTCCAGCGCGGCGGTGGCCGTGACGAAGGCGGGGTTGTTGCCGCGGAAGGTGCCGTTGTGCTCGCCGGGCTCCCAGACGTCGAGCTCGGGCTTGAACAGGCAGAGCGACATGGGCAGGCCGTAGCCGCTGATCGACTTGGAGACGGTGACGATGTCCGGCGTGATGCCGGCCTCCTCGAAGGAGAAGAACGCGCCGGTGCGGCCGCAGCCCATCTGGATGTCGTCGACGATGAGCAGCATGTCCTGCCGCTCGCACAGGTCGGCCAGCGCGCGCAGCCACTCGGGCCGCGCCACGTTGATGCCGCCCTCGCCCTGCACGGTCTCGACGATCACGGCGGCGGGCTTGTTCAGGCCGGAGCCCTGGTCCTCCAGGATCCGCTCGAACCACAGGAAGTCCGGGACCTGGCCGTCGAAGTAGTTGTCGAACGGCATCGGCGTGCCGTGCACCAGCGGGATGCCGGCGCCGGCCCGCTTGAAGGCGTTGCCGGTCACGGCCAGCGACCCCAGCGACATGCCGTGGAAGGCGTTGGTGAACGACACGATCGCCTCGCGCCCCTTCACCTTGCGCGCCAGCTTCAGCGCGGACTCCACGGCGTTGGTGCCGGTCGGGCCCGGGAACATGACCTTGTAGGGCAGGTCGCGCGGGCGCAGCAGCAGGTTCTGGAACGTCTCCAGGAAACGGCGCTTGGCGGTGGTCGACATGTCGAGCCCGTGCGTGACGCCGTCCCGCTCCAGGTAGTCGATCAGCGCACGTTTCAGGACCGGGTTGTTGTGCCCGTAGTTCAGTGACCCCGCTCCGGCGAAGAAGTCGAGGTACTCATGGCCGTCCTCGTCGTACATGCGGCTGCCCACCGCACGGTCGAAGACGGTGGGCCAGCCGCGGCAGTAGCTGCGCACCTCGGACTCCAGGGTCTCGAAGACGCTCAGGTCGGGCTGGGTGATGGTCACGACGAATCGCTCCTCGGTACGTGGGGGAAGTCTGGGGAGTCGGGTGGGACGTCAGGCGTGGGAAAGTCAGTGGGGCAGCGGGCCGATGCGGTACAGGACCTCGGGGTCGTGCGGTCCGTCGGGGAACAGGCCCGTGTCGAACAGCACCTCGCGCTCCAGCCGCGCGCCGTGACGCTCGGCGAAGGACGTGAACAGGCGCTCGGAGGCGGTGTTGCCCGGGGTGATGGTGGTCTCCACCGTCGTCACCCCGCGCTCGGCGACGGTCCGCGCGACCAGACCGTCGAGCAGCGCGGCTGCCAGCCCGCGCCCGCGGTGGGCCTCGTCCACCGCCACCTGCCAGACCAGCAGGGTGCGCGGGCTGTCCGGCCGCACGTACCCGGTGATGAAGCCCATCGGCTCGCCGTGCTCGTCACGCGCGACGGCCGACGTGGCCGCGAAGTCGCGGCACCACAGCAGATAGCTGTAGGACGAGTTCAGGTCGAGAACCTTCGAGTCCTTCGCCATCCGCCACAGCGCGGCTCCGTCAGCCACCGTGGGGCGGTCGATTTGCGGATCTGCTTGTACGGCAGTCATGCGAATTGAACTTACCCAGCGAAATTCAAAATTGCATCGCCGATCGGGGTTACGAATGAGGCTGGTCTGTGTTATCACGCGGGCGCGAGAGCGCGCAGGGGATGGCGGAGCTTTGCCCGGCATTGTCCGGATAATAACGGGCAAAGCTGTCACGGTGTGTAACGCGTCACAGCCGTGTAACCGCCACGAGATCTCCCCGAATTGCCTCGCCGAGTGTCCTCAAAACCTACGCGTTTAGGACCGGGAAAAGCGGGCAGAAGAGTACGGGAAGCTGTTCTTGGAAGAATTCTTAATTGTGTGCCAGCTTACATGCGGGGATGTTGCGGAAAGCACGTGTAATTCAAGCCCCGGTCACTCCGTCGATACGTTCCCGCAGGAGATCGGCGTGACCGTTGTGCCGCGCGTATTCCTCGATCATGTGAATGAGGACCCAGCGCAGACTGACCTCCATCCCGGGCACCGGCCCCTCGGCCACCCGCCCGATGTGGTCCAGCGGCAGCCCGGCGCACAGCTCCCGCCCCCGGGCGATCTCCCGCCGCCAGACGCCGAGCGCCTCGTCGAGTCCCCGCCCGGGATCCAGCGCGTAGCCGGTCTCGTCCTCGAACAGGGGCGGCACGTCGGCGCCGCAGGCCACCCGCTGGAACCAGTTCCGCTCGACCTCGGCGAGGTGCTGCACCAGCCCCAGCAGCGTCAGCCGCGATGGCGGGGCCGAGGGGACCCGTACCTGCGCGTCGTCCAGCCCGGCGCACTTCAGCTCCAGCGTGGCCCGGTGGAAGTCGAGCCAACTCTCGAGCATGGCCCGCTCGTCGCCGGTGAGGCGGGGGACGGGGCGGCCGTCGGGGAGGGTGGTGCCGTGAGGCGGGTCAGTGGTCATGCCGGGAGCATGGCACGGGCCACTGAGATCGCCGGCCCCCGGCGGACCTCAGCCGCGGACTACCGCCACGCTTCCTCGGCGGCCCGCAGTGCCCCCGCCACGTCCACCGACAGTCCCTTGTCCGACAAGGCGACCCCCAGCGCGGCCAGAGACGCCCGCACGGCTCCCGGCGTCGCGTCCGCCCCGTAGTGGTTGACCCGGATCATCTCCTTGGCCAGCGCACCCCCGCCGGCGGCCACCGGCACGGCCGGATCCGCCTCCAGGGCCCGCCCGACCAGCTCCGACGCCACCACCCCGGCCGGCGCCCGCAGCGTCGTCGCGACCGGGGCCGCGTCCCGCGCCTCGTAGACGTACGGCTCCAGCCCGCCCCCGAGCGCGAGCGCCCCGGCCCGGGTGGCCGCCGCGGCCGACGCGTGCCGGGCCATCACCGCGTCCAGCCCGGCCGCCTCGATCCGTTCCACGCACGCCTGGAGCGCCAGCATCTCCAGCTGCGCCGGCGCGTGCGGCAGCGCCTTGCGGCCGCCGTCGATCCACCGCTCCTTCCAGTCGAGGAGCGACAGGTACGACCGCCGCGGTGCCTTCGGGTTCGCCGCCATCCGGGCCCAGGCCCGCTCGCTCACCGACACCGCGGAGACGCCGGCCGGACCGCCCATCGCCTTCTGCGCGCCGATCACGCACAGGTCCACGCCCCACGCGTCGGGCAGCACCGGCTCGGCTCCGATCGACGCCACCGCGTCCAGGTAGAACAGCGCCCCGTGCGCCCGCACCACCTCGCCGATCTCGGCGACCGGGTTGGTGTTGCCGGTCGCGGCCTCCGCGTGCACCAGGGACACGAAGTCGATCTCCGGGTGCTCGGCGAAGGCCTGCCGGATCTGCTCGGCCGTGACCGCCGTGTGGAAGGGCACCGCCAGGTCGACCACCGTCGCGCCGCAGTCCCGCAGCCAGTCGCCGAACGTCTGCCCGTACGGGCCCGTGATGACGTTCAGCGCCGTCGTGCCCGGGCCGGCCGCTGCGCGGATCGCGCCCTCCAGCGGCAGCAGCGCCTCGCCCTGCATGATCACGACGTCCTGGTCGGTGCCCAGCAGCCGCGCCACGCTGTCCTCGATCGCGGCGAAGCGGTCGGCGCCGAGCGGGGCCAGGTCCAGAAACGGATGCGTCACGGCAATGCTCTCTTCACTCACAGGTTCGACGGCATCGAGGGTAACCGGCGTCCCACCCGCCCCTTCGCGGCGGAGCCCCCGCACACCGGGCCCCTTCAGGCCACGACCGGCGGCTCATTAAGGTGCCGTACATGAGCGATCACGCGGTGCTGCACGTGAAGGGACGGGTGCTCGTCGGGCCCGAGGACGTCCGGGACGAACTGTGGGTCGTCGACGGCCGCGTCTCCTACGACCGTCCCGCCGAAGCCCGTGACGTCCGCACGGTCGAGGGCTGGGCCCTGCCCGGCCTCGTCGACGCCCACTGCCACGTGGGACTCGACCGGCACGGCGCGGTCCCGCAGGACGTCGCCGAGAAGCAGGCGCTGATCGACCGGGACGCGGGCACCCTGCTGATCCGCGACGCGGGCTCGCCCTCCGACACCCGCTGGGTCGACGACCGCGAGGACCTGCCGAAGATCATCCGCGCCGGGCGGCACATCGCGCGCACCCGCCGCTACATCCGCAACTACGCCTGGGAGATCGAGCCCGAGGACCTGGTCGCCTACGTCGCCCAGGAGGCCCGGCGCGGCGACGGCTGGGTCAAGCTGGTCGGCGACTGGATCGACCGCGACCTCGGCGACCTGTCGGCCTGCTGGCCCCGCGGCGCGGTGGAGGCGGCGATCGCCGAGGCGCACCGCCTGGGCGCCCGGGTCACCGCGCACTGCTTCGCGGAGGACTCCCTGCGGGACCTCGTCGAGGCGGGCATCGACTGCATCGAGCACGCCACGGGCCTGACCGAGGACCTGGTCCCGCTGTTCGCCGAGCGGGGCGTCGCCATCGTGCCGACCCTGGTCAACATCGCGACCTTCCCGCGGCTCGCCGACGGCGGCGAGAGCAAGTTCCCGCGCTGGTCGGCCCATATGCGGCGGCTCCACGAACGGCGCTACGACACCGTCCGGGGCGCCTACGACGCCGGGATCCCCGTCTTCGTCGGCACCGACGCCGGCGGCGGCCTCGCCCACGGCCTGGCGGCGGCGGAGGTCGCCGAACTGGTCACCGCGGGCATCCCGCCCGTCGAGGCCCTGGCTGCGGGCACCTGGCGCGCTCGCACCTGGCTCGGCCGCCCCGGCCTCGACGAGGGCGCCCCCGCCGACCTGGTCGTCTACGACGAGGACCCGCGCGCGGACGTGCGCGTGCTGGCGGCGCCACGCCGGGTGGTGCTCAACGGGCGCGTGGTCGGGTAGCCATGGGGGTGACGGCGGGGAACGCCTGTGCCCGGGGATTCGAATACAGCGGCGATCTCGCCCCGTTGGGGTGAAGTGGGGCCCGTGGTCCTGGCCGGTGCGAGCCCGGCGCACGCCACCGGCGACGTGGCCCGGGCGACGGCCACCACGACCGCCACGAAGGCCGAGGGCAACGCCACCCCGGCCCACGCCCGCCTGCACGTCCCGAGCCTGCCGCTGCTGTCGCTGATCGAGATCGAGCAGGTCATTTCGACGGCCACCTGCGAGGTGGGCAGGAAGCCGGTCGCCACGACCGACCTGCCCGGCTCGGTCACCGTGCTCGGCAAGCGCGTGAAGCTGACCGCCGGAGGCCCGACCGACGTCACGGTGCCGGGCGTCGGCGCAGTGCGCCTGGACCTGTCGAACGCCCGGACGACGGCACGCTCACCCTGGCCGAGGCGACCTGCAAGACCCCCGGCCCCGCGGCCGAAGCCTCCGACCCGCCCGCCGACACCAAGCCCCAGGGCGCCCCCGCCGAGGCGAACCTGGCGGAGACGGGCGGCAGTTCGGCGACACCGTACCTGGTGGGCGGGCGGTGGCGTTGCTGGCCGGGGGCGGCGGAGCGGTGTTCCCGGCGGGGCTGACGCGCCGCGAAAGCGACCACCCGCGGCCGGGGCGTCAGCCGTGCAGCGCCTGTTCCAGCGCCCGCAGGAAGCCGTCCACGGTCGCGCGGTCCCGCACCGCCAGCCGCAGCCACTCCTCGCCCAGGCCGGGGAACGTGTCCCCGCGGCGCACGGCGTAGCCGAGGTCGCGCAGGCGCCGGCGTACGACGGACGCGTGCGGCAGGCGGACCAGGAGGAAGGGGCCCTCGGCGGGCCCGGCCACCCGCAGCCCGGCCGGGGCGAACCGGGCGAGACCCGCGAGGAGGTGGGCCCGGTCCGCGGCGACGCGGTGGGCGGCGTGCGCCGCCTCGGCCACCGCCCGGGGCCCCACGCACGCCTCGGCCGCCGCCAGCGCCGGCGTCGACACCGGCCACAGCGGCTGCGCCCGCTCCAGTTCCTCGACGCTCTCCGGCGCCGCCAGCACGTACCCGATCCGCAGCCCGGCCAGCCCCCAGGTCTTGGTCAGACTGCGCAACACCACGAGCCCGGGCACGTCGGTCCGTCCGGCCAGGGACTCCCGCTCGCCCGGCACCGCGTCCATGAACGCCTCGTCCACCACCAGCACCCGCCCGGGCCGGGCGAGGGAGGCGATCGCGTCCGCCGGATGCAGCACCGACGTCGGGTTCGTCGGGTTGCCGATCACGACCAGGTCCGCGTCCTCGGGGACGGCCGCCGGGTCCAGCCGGAAGCCGTCCTCCTCCCGCAGCAGCACCCGGTCGACCGTGTGCCCCGCGTCCCGCAGCGCCGCCTCCGGCTCCGTGAACTGCGGATGCACCACGACCGGCCGCCGCACCTTCAGCGCCCGCGCCAGCAGCACGAACGCCTCCGCCGCGCCCGCCGTCAGCAGCACCCGCTCCACGGGAAGCCCGTGCCGGGCCGCCACCGCCGCGCGCGCCGCCCGGCCGTCCGGATAGGCCGCGAGGCCGCCCAGCGACCCGGCGATGTGCTCCCGCAGCCAGGCGGGCGGTGTGTCCGCGCGGACGTTCACCGCCAGGTCCACGAGCGAGCCGCCGTCGTCCCGGACCTCCGCGTCCCCGTGGTGCCGCAGGTCGGGCCCGTCGTCAGTGGGCATGCGAGTGCGCGCCGTGGTGATGCCCGTGCCCGTGGCCATGACCGTGATGGTGCCCGTCGTCGTCCGGATGGAAGTGCGGCTGCTGCGGCATCCCCACCTTGTCCTCGAAGCCCGGCAGCGCGATGCGGTACACGCACGAGTCGCAGTTCATCCGCAGATCGCCCTTGAGGGCCTCCTCGTACCGCTCCCACACCAGGTCGAGCAGCTCCGGCTCCGGCCCGATGACTTCGGCCGAGCGCACCTCGACCTCCGGGTGCGCGGCCGCCCAGCCCTCCGTCTGCTGCCGCACCCGGTCCGGCAGGATGCCCGTGAACAGGAAGTAGGGCAGCACCACGATCCGGCGCGCGCCCAGCCGCACGCACCGGTCGAGCCCGCTCGGCACGTCCGGCGCCGCCAGCGACACGAACGCCGTCTCGACGCCCGCGTAGCCGCGCCCCTCCCACAGCAGCCGCGCCGCCTTGTGCACCTCGGCGTTGGCGTCCGGGTCCGTCGACCCACGCCCCACCAGCAGCACCGTCACGTCGGACCGGTCCCCGGGCGTGCGCCCCGGGCCGGCGCCCAGCGCCTCGTCAAGCCGCCGCTCCAGCACGTTCAGCAGCGCCGGGTGCGGGCCCAGCGGACGCCCGTACGTGTACGAGATGCCGGGGTGCCGCTCCTTCTCCCGGGCCAGCGCGGCCGGGATGTCGCCCTTGGCGTGCCCGGCCGACACCAGCATCAGCGGCACGGCGGCGAACCGCCGCACACCCCGCTCCACGAGTTCGGTCACGGCCTCGCCCAGCGGCGGCGGGGACAACTCGATGAAGCCGCCCGCGACGGGCAGTTCGGGGTGGCGGGCCCCCAGCTCCCGTACGAAGTCGCGGAACGCCTCGGCTCCGGCGTCGTCCCGGGTGCCGTGGCCGGCGATGAGCAGGGCGGGCGGGGTGGTCACAGTTTCTCCTCGGCGGAAGTGGGGTGGTACAGCAAGGCGTTGAGCGCGGCGGCGGCGACCGCCGAGCCGCCCTTCTCGGACACGTTGCTCACGGCGGGCAGCCCGCTCTCGCGCAGCGCGGCCTTCGATTCGACGGCGCCGACGAACCCGACGGGCAGCCCGATGACGAGCGCCGGGTCGGCGTCCAGGGTCAGCAGTTCCTCCAGCGCGGTCGGCGCGTTGCCGATCACCCACAGGGCGCCCGGGCCGACCTGCTCGTAGGCGAGCCGGATCGCGTGCGCGGAGCGGGTCAGCCCCGGACCGGCCTCGGCGTCCCGCAGCCGGCAGACGGTCTCACGGCGGGTGATGCCCGCCCCGACCATCTCCACGTCCACGACGACGGGCGCCCCGGCGTGCAGCGCGGCGTGCGCCTTCTCCAGGTCGGCCTCGGCCATCACGAGGTCGGTGGCGTAGTCGAGGTCGGCGGCGGAGTGGATGACCCGCTCCACGACCGCCCGGGTCAGCGGCGGGAAGTGCGAGGTGTCCAGCCGGGCGCGCAGCCGCCGGTAGGACTCCACCTCGATGGGATGCACGACACGGTTCACCGAGCGCCCTCCTGCGCGGTCTGCCAGCGGTAGCCGCGCGGCGTCACCATGCGCCCCGCGATGTCCCGGGTCGCCGTGTTGCCCACGGTCACGACCGTCATCATGTCGACCGTCGCCGGGTCGAGAGCACCCAGGGTCGTGAGTCGGCTCGCCTCGTCCGGCCGGGAGGCGTTGCGCACGACACCGACCGGGGTCCCGGGCGCGCGGTGCTCGGCGAGGATCGCGAGCGCCTTGGGCAGCTGCCAGTCGCGGCCGCGCGAACGGGGGTTGTAGAAGGTGACCACGATGTCCGCCTCGGCCGCCGCCCGCACCCGGCGCTCGATGACCTCCCACGGCGTGTGCAGGTCCGACAGGCTGATCGACACGTGGTCGTGGCCGAGCGGCGCACCCAGGATCGCGGCCGCCGCCAGGGCCGCCGTCACACCGGGCACACCGATCACGTCGATGTCGTCGGACGCCTCGGCGAGCGCGGGGGAGGCCATGGCGTACACGCCCGCGTCCCCGCTGCCGATCAGCGCGACGGCCTGCCCCTTGCGGGCCTCCTCGACGGCCGTACGGGCCCGCTCCTCCTCGGCCCCGAGCCCCGACTCCAGCACGCGCGTGCCGGGTCGCAGCAGGTCCCGGATCTGGTCGACGTACTGGTCGAGCCCCACGAGCACGGCGGCCCGCCGCAGTTCGGCCTTCGCACGCGGCGTCAGCAGGTCCCGGGCGCCCGGCCCGAGCCCCACCACCGCGAGCCGTCCACGTCCCGGCCGCCGTACGACGGCACAGGTCGCCATCGCCGCGGTGCCGTCGGCGCGCTCCGACTTCCGCTTCGGCACGAGCAGTTCACCGCCGCGCAGCAACGCCGAGGCCTCCGCCACCGAGGGTGTGCCGACGGCGGCGAGGGGCGCGTCGGAGGGGTTCGGCACCTCGACCCCGGACAGCTCCCCGGCCGGGTACGTCATCAGCGGCACCCCGAGCCGCCGCGCGGCCTCGACGATGCCCGGCTCCTCGGCCTTGGCGTCCACGGTGGTGAACTCGGCCAGGCTGCGGACCGACAGGCCCGCCTCCCGCAGCGCCGTCTCGACCAGCCCCAGCACCTCCTCGGCGGGAACGCCCGAGGAGGCGCCCACACCGACGACGAGGGACGGTGGCCGCAGCACCACTTCACGCTCGGCCGCCTCGACGAGCCGGTCGGTCAGCCGGATCGTGTACGCCCCCTCGGCCGCGACCGGGAGCGGCGGCAGCGGCCAGGCCACCTCGGCCCGCAGCGCCACCGGCTCACCGTCGAGCAGCGCCCGCGAGACGGCGGCGACGTCGCCCTCCACGGGCAGGCCGAGCGTGTCCAGCCCGGGCAGGTCCACGGCGTCCGTCGCCGTCGTCACGACGGGCTCGGCGCCCAGCACCTCACCCACCGCGCGGGCGAGTTCATTGGCGCCGCCCCCGTGCCCGCCGGCCAGCGACACGGCGAACCGCCCGCCCTCGTCGACGCACACCACCCCCGGGTCGCTCGCCTTGTCCGCCAGCAGCGGGGCGATGATCCGCACGACCGCGCCGGTCGCCAGGAAGCACACGAGCTGCTCGCACTCCGCGAACGCCCGCCGCACGGCGTCCGCCACGGGCCCTTCGTACAGGCGGGTGCGGTCCGGCCACGCCGCGGCCAGCCGGTCGCGTGCCGCCGCCCCCGCCGCGGTGGCGGAAATGAGGCCGATCACTGGGCAACTCCCTCACGATCCAGGGGTTCACGGACCCCCCACAACAGGAAAACCGGATTGGTCGCCGCCAGCCGGGTCACGTCACCCGGCAGCGGCGCGAGCCGGGACGACTGCAACAGCACCCCGTCGCAGGAGAACCCGGCGCCCGTCAGGGCCGCGCGCGCGGCGGGCACCCGGTCGAGCGCGGCCATCGCGACGACCACCGCGCGCCGGGCCCGCCGGGCGCACGCGGCGACGATCGCGGGCAGATCCCGCCCGCCGCCCCCGACGAACACGGCGTCCGGGTCGTCGGCGAGCCCGTCCAGCACGTCCGGCGCCGCGCCGTGCACCACACGCACGTCCACGCCGTGCGCGGCGGCGTTGGCGCGGATCCGCTCCACCCCGTCGGGCGCCTTCTCCACGGCGACGGCCGCCGCCCCGAGCCGGGCGCACTCCACGGCCACCGAACCGGACCCCGCGCCCACGTCCCACACCAGGTCACCCGGCCGCGGACCCAGCCGGGCCAGGGCCAGTGCCCGCACCTCGAACTTGGTGATCATCGAGTCGCGGTGGGCGAACTCCGCCTCGTCCAGGGCCCAGCAGGCCGGCCGCTCCCCGGGCCCCGCGACCGTCCGCACGGGCCCGAGCGCCCGGCTCTCGTCCAGGCACAGCACCACGCTCACCGCCGCGCCCCAGTCCCGGGCGGCGGCCTCGGCGGGCGTCACCCGCTCCACGCGCTCGGCCGCGGAGCCGAGCCCGGACGCGACGACCAGCACCCGGTCCTCGCCCACCAGCGCGGCACCCAGCTCGGCCGGACCGGCCCCCGGCCCGGTCAGCACGGCCGTCTTCGCCCGAGCCCGGCACACGTTGACGGCCGTCCGCAGCTCCCGCCCGTGGGCGCTGACCACCACGGCGTCGTCCCACGGCAGCCCGATCCGCGCGAAGGCGGCGGCGACGGACGACACCCCGGGCCGCACGTCCAGCCGCTCGGGCCCGAACCGTTCGGCGAGCACGCGCACGATCCCGAAGAACCCCGGGTCGCCGGAGGCCAGCACCACCACCGGACGGTCCTTGCCGACGTACTCCTCGATGGTGTCGAGGGCGGGCGCGAGCGGCCCGAGCACGACCCGCTCGGCTCCGTCGGGCAGCGGTACGGCATCCAGATGCCGCCGTCCGCCGACGACCAGCTCGGCTCCGGCGAGGACGTCGGCGAGGACGTCGGCGGGGACGTCCTCGGTAGGCGATGCCCCCGTCCTCGTGCCGATGACCGTGATCACGTACTCGCCCCCCGCTCGCGCAGCGCCCGGCGGGCCTCAGGGTCGGCCTTGCGGTAGCCGTGGAAGTGCCCCGGGTGGTACAGGTGTGAGCGCGTGCCGTGCGCGTCGAGGGCCGGGCCGACCAGGAACAGCGTGTGCTTCCAGAGCTTGTGCTCCTTGACCGTCTCCTCCAGCGTGCCGATCGTGCACTTCACGACCAGCTCCTCCGGCCAGGTCGCCTGGTACGCCACCACGACCGGGGTCGTCGTCGGGTAGCCGCCCTCCAGCAGCTCCCGCACCAGCTGCCCGCTGCGGGCGGCGGACAGGAAGACGGCCATGGTGGTGCCGTGCTTGGCGAACTCGCGCACTTCCTCCCCCGGCGGCATGGGCGTCTTGCCCCCGCCCAGCCGGGTCAGCACCACGGACTGGGCGACCTCCGGGATGGTCAGCTCGCGCTGCGCCAGCGCCGCCACGGCCGAGAAGGACGACACACCGGGCACGATCTCGGTCGCGATGCCGATCTCGGCGCACCGGTCCAGCTGCTCCTGCGTACCGCCCCACAGGGCCGGGTCGCCGGAGTGGATACGGGCCACCCGCAGGCCCTCGCGCAGGGCACGCTCGTACACGGCGACGACGTCCTCCAGGGACATGGTCGCCGAGTCGAGGATCTCCGCGTCCTCGCGCGCGTGGTCGAGGACCTCGGCCTGGACCAGGCTGGCCGCCCAGATCACGACGTCGGCCTCGGCGATGGCGCGCGCGGCGCGGAACGTCAGCAGGTCGGCGGCGCCGGGGCCGGCACCGACGAAGGTCACTTTGCCGGCGGGGGCGTCGGCCATGGGGTGGGTCCTCTCGTACAGGGGGTGGACGGTGATGAACGGACGCGCTCGGGTCAGAGCTTTCCGCCGCGGCCGCCCTCGCGCCGGGCGGGCGCGATGAGCGTCGACAGATACGGCAGGGGAGCGCCGTCGAGGTCGGCGGCCGGGCGGATCGACTCCTCCGCCAGCCCCAGCGACGAACCCCACACCGCGCCCTCGATCCGCCCGGTCTCGCGCAGCGCCTCGGCGACCTCGTGGGCCTGCCGGCCGAACTTGTAGGCGACGACCGTGCCCGGCCCGGCGAGGGCCTCCTTCAGCACGGTCGCCCCCGCGGTGACGGGCACCAGCGTGAGCGGCTCGGTCCCCTCGGTCAGCACGGCACCCGACCGGGCGGCGAGGTCCTGCATCGCGGTGATGCCGGGCACGGTCCGAACGACGGTCCCCGGCACCAGCTCGGCGATGGTCTGCGCGAGGTAGGTGAAGGTCGAGTACACGTTGGGGTCACCGATGGTCGCGAAGGCCACGGCGTCGTGCGCCCGCAGCAGTTCGGCGACGCGTGCGCCCGCCGCGTCCCAGGCGGCCTCGCGCCGGCCCCGGTCACTGCGCTCGTTCAGCGCGAACACCACCCGGACGACCTTCTCCTCGGGCACGTAGTGCACCACGGTCGCCTCGGCCCGCCCGCGCTCACCCGTGTCCATCACGGGCACGACGACGACGTCGGCCTCCCGCAGGGCGTTGACGCCCTTGACGGTCACCAGCTCCGGATCCCCGGGTCCGACCCCGACTCCGATCAGCCTGCTGCTCATGACGTCCGGCACCTCTCCACGAACCGACGGGCGACACCGGGCTCGGACGCCCAGTGCGTGTGCAGATAACTCGCGTGCACACCGCGCTGTACGAAACCTTCGACCCGGGGCCGGGGGGTGCGCACGCCCCAGGCGGGCTCCGCCCCCGACTCGGGCTCCACGACGGTCCGGTGGAACTCGTGCCCGCGCATCCGCGTCCCGGCCACCGCGAGCACACTGTCGCCGACCGCGACGGCGTCCCGGTAGCCCAGCGTGAGCCGCTCGCTCATCCGCGCCGAGGCGTCCAGCACCCCGCACATCGGCAGCCCGTCCAGCTCCCGGCACAGATACAGCAGTCCGGCGCACTCGGCGGCCACGGGAGCGCCGCTGTTCGCCAGCTCGGCGACGGCCTTCCGCAACGGCTCGTTGGCGGACAGCTCGGCGGCGTACACCTCCGGGAACCCGCCCCCGATCACCAATCCCCGGGTCCCTTCGGGCAGTTCCTCGTCCCGCAGCGGATCGAAGACCACGACGTCGGCCCCGGCGGCGGAGAGCAGCTCGGCGTGCTCGGCGTAGGAGAAGGTGAAGGCGGGGCCACCGGCAACGACGACCCTCGGCCCGCCACCGGCGCCCTTCGGCCCGTCACCGGGGTCCTTCGGCCCGTCACCGGGGTCCTTCGGCCCGGCACCGGCGGCGCCGTCACCGGGCTGTCGGCCCGGCGTCTCGTCCGACCGTGTCGGGTGGTGGGTGGGCGAGGCGACGGCCTCAGCCGCATCCCAAGCCGCACCCGGCACCGCACCCGCACTCCGCGCCAGCGCGGCCAACGCCTCCAGATCACACCCGCCGGCGACCTGCGCCCCCATCGCCGCCACGGCCTCCACCGCAGCGGCCCGCCGCTCGGCGACCGGCACCAACCCCAGATGCCGCGACGGCGTCTCCACCTGCCCGACCCGCCGCAGCACACCCAGCACCGGCACTCCGGCCGAATCCAGTGCCTCCCGCAACAGCTCCTCGTGCCGGTCGGACCCGACCTTGTTAAGGATCACGCCCCCGACCCGCACCTCCGGATCCCAGGACGCGAACCCGTGCACCAACGCCGCAACGGACCGCGACTGCGACGACGCGTCGACGACCAGCACCACCGGCGCCCGCAGCAACTTCGCGACATGGGCGGTGGAGGCCAGCTCCCCTTCCCCCGCCGCCCCGTCGTACAGCCCCATCACGCCCTCGACGACGGCGATGTCACACCCCCGCGCCCCGTGCAGGAACAACGGCCCGACCAGCTCGGGCCCGCACAGGTACGCGTCCAGGTTCCGCCCCACGCGCCCGGTCGCGAGCGCGTGATACCCGGGGTCGATGTAGTCGGGCCCGACCTTGTGCGGGGACACGGCAAGCCCCCGCGCGGCGAACGCGGCCATCAACCCCGTGGCGACGGTGGTCTTGCCGCTGCCCGAGGAGGGCGCGGCGACGACCAGCCGAGGGACGGAAGCACTCACCACTCGATGCCCCTCTGCCCCTTCTGCCCGACGTCCATGGGGTGCTTGACCTTGGACATGTCGGTCACGAGGTCGGCGAAGTCCACGAGCTTCTCGGGGGCGTTGCGCCCGGTGATCACCACGTGCTGGGTGCCGGGCCGGTCGCGCAGGACGTCGACGACCTCGTCGGTGTCGACCCATCCCCAGTGCATCGGGTACGCGAACTCGTCGAGCACGTACAGCTTGTACGTCTCGGCCGCCAGGTCCCGCTTGACCTGCTCCCAGCCCTCGCGGGCCTTCTCCTCGTTGGTCGAGTTGTCACCCTGGATGTCGCGCTGCACCCACGACCAGCCCTCGCCCATCTTGTGCCAGTCGACGGTGCCGCCCTCGCCGGAGTCGCCGAGCACGCGCAGCGCCCGCTCCTCGCCGACCTTCCACTTCGCCGACTTGACGAACTGGAACACCCCGATCGGCCACCCCTGGTTCCAGGCCCGCAGCGCGAGCCCGAACGCGGCGGTGGACTTGCCCTTGCCGACGCCCGTGTGCACCACGACCAGCGGCCGGTTCCGGCGCTGCCGGGTCGTCAGCCCGTCGTCCGGCACCACACTCGGCTGTCCCTGCGGCATTACGCGGCCCTCCTCTGCACGTCCTTCACCAACCCGGCGATCGAGTCCGCCCGCAACTCGTCCAGCGTCACCGCAGTACCGCCCAGCTCACCCGCGAGCTGCCCGGCGAGCCCCAGCCGCACGGGCCCCGACTCACAGTCCACGACCACGGAGGCGACCCCGTCGGCCGCGAACAGCCGCGCCGCACGCCCGGCCAGGGCGACGGGCTCCGGACCACCGGTGGCCCGCCCGTCCGTCACCACCACGACCAGCGGCCGCCGCGCCGGGTCCCGCAGCCGCTCCACGCGCAGCACGTCGTGCGCCCGCAGCAGCCCCGCCGCGAGCGGCGTCCGTCCGCCGGTCGGCAGCGACTCCAGGCGGGCCGCCGCCGCGTCCACCGACGACGTCGGCGGCAGCGCCACGTCCGCGCCCGTGCCCCGGAAGGTCACCAGACCCACCTTGTCCCGACGCTGGTAGGCGTCCAGCAGCAGCGACAGCACGGCACCCTTCACGGCGCTCATCCGCTGCCGGGCCGCCATCGACCCGGAGGCGTCCACCACGAACAGCACGAGATTGCCCTCGCGCCCCTCGCGGGTGGCCTGCCGCAGATCGTCCCGGCGCACCACCAGACCCGGCCCGGACCGCCCGCGTGCCCGCTGGTGCGGCGCCGCGGCCAGCACGGTCGCCGCGAGGTGCAGCTTGGTGAGCGCGCCCTGCGGCCGCCGCGCCCCGGTGGTCCTCCCGTGCTCGGTCCGCGCCCGCGAACGCCGCCCGGCGACGCCCTCACCGATCCCGGGCACGCTCAGCACCTTCGCCCTGAACGGCTCGGAAGCCCGTACGGCCGACTGCTCGCCGCCTCCGGACGGCTGCGGCTGCCCGCCTTCCCCGGCCTCGGGCGAGGCACCGGTGTCACCGCCCTCGGGGCCCTCGCCGGGGTCCGGCTGGCCGCCGCCCCCGCCGGGCCCGTCCGGCCCGGGGCCCGGATCCGGGTCGTCCTCCTCCGAGCCGCCGAACTCCTCCAGCGTCTCGTCGAGCTTGTCCTCGTCCAGCCCGGGCGCGTCGAACGGGTTGCGCCGCCGCCGGTGCGGCAGTGCGAGCAGTGCCGCCTGCCGGACGTCCTCGGCGAGCACGTCCGTCCGCCCGGCCCAGGCCGCCAGCGCGGTCGCGGTCCGGGCCATCACGATGTCGGCGCGCATGCCGTCCACCTCGAAGGCCGCGCAGGTCGCCGCGATCTGCCGCAGCGCCCCGTCGCCGAGCCGCACCGACGGCAGCAGCTCGCGCGCCGCCACGATCCGCGCCCGTACCTCGGCCTCGTCCTCCGCCCACCGGGCCGCGAAGGCGGCCGGGTCGTCGTCGTAGGCCAGCCGCCTGCGCACGACCTCCACCCGCTGGTCCGGCTCCCGGGAGGCCGCGACCTCGACGGTCAGCCCGAACCGGTCGAGCAACTGCGGCCGCAGCTCGCCCTCCTCGGGGTTCATCGTGCCGACGAGCAGGAAGCGGGCCGCGTGGCGCACGGATACGCCCTCGCGCTCGACGTACGAGGCGCCCATCGCGGCGGCGTCCAGGAGCAGGTCGACCAGGTGGTCGTGGAGGAGGTTGACCTCGTCGACGTAGAGGATCCCGCGGTGCGCGTCGGCGAGCAGGCCGGGCTCGAAGGCCTTCACGCCCTCCGACAGCGCCCGCTCGATGTCCAACGCGCCGACGAGGCGGTCCTCGGAGGCGCCGACCGGCAGCTCCACCATGCGGGCGGGCCGTTCGACACCGCCGCCGGTCTCGTGGGGCCCGTCCGGGCACCCCGGGTCGGGGGAGGCGGGGTCGCAGGAGAAACGGCAGCCGGGGACGACCGGCACCTCAGGCAGCAGTTCCGACAGGGCCCGCACCGCCGTCGACTTGGCCGTGCCCTTCTCGCCCCGCACCAGCACACCGCCGACCGCCGGTGACACGGCGTTCAGCAGCAGCGCGAGCCGCAGGTCGTCCTGGCCGACGACGGCCGTGAACGGAAACGGGATGGTCACTTGTCGTCGCCCTCCAAATCGCCTTCGAGCTCCAGGTAGGTGGCGCGCAGCCGCTCCAGCGTCTCGGCGTCCGGCTCGGCCCACAGCCCACGCTCCGCGGCCTCCAGCAGCCGTTCGGTGATGCCGCGCAGCGCCCAGGGGTTGGACTTCTTCATGAAGTCCCGGTTCTCCGGGTCGAAGACGTACTCGGCGCTGAGCTTCTCGTACATCCAGTCGTCCACGACCCCGGCCGTGGCGTCGTACCCGAACAGGTAGTCCACGGTCGCCGCCATCTCGAAGGCGCCCTTGTAGCCGTGCCGCCGCATGGCCGCCATCCAGCGCGGGTTGACCACCCGGGCCCGGAACACGCGGTGCGTCTCCTCGCCCAGCGTGCGGGTCTTCACCTGGTCCGGGGTGGCCGAGTCGCCCACGTACGCCTCGGGGCTGGCGCCCGTGAGGTGACGGACCATGGCGACCATGCCGCCGTGGTACTGGAAGTAGTCGTCGGCGTCGACCAGGTCGTGCTCGCGGGTGTCGACGTTCTTCGCGGCGACCGCGATCCGCCTGAACGCCGTCTCCATGTCCCCGCGCGCGGCCCGCCCGTCGAGCCCCCGCCCGTAGGCGTAGCCGCCCCACACCGCGTACACCTCGGCGAGGTCCGCGTCCGAGCGCCAGTTGCGGGCGTCGATCAGCGGCAGCAGACCGGCCCCGTACGCCCCCGGCTTGGAGCCGAAGATGCGGGCGGTGGCGCGGCGCCGGTCACCGTGCTCGGCGGTGTCCTCGTCGGCGTGGGCGCGGACGTAGTTGGACTCGGCCGGCTCGTCCAGTTCGGCCACCGCCCGCACGGCGTCGTCGATCAACCCCACCACGTGCGGGAACGCGTCCCGGAAGAATCCGGAGATACGGACGGTCACGTCGATGCGCGGCCGGCCCAGTTCCGCCAGGGGAATGACCTCGAAGCCGGTCACCCGGCGCGAGGCGTCGTCCCACACGGGCCGGCAGCCCAGCAGCGCCAGGATCTCGGCGATGTCGTCGCCCTGGGTGCGCATGGCGGAGGTGCCCCACACCGTCAGGCCGACGGACTTCGGGTACTCCCCGGTGTCCTGGAGGTACCGCTGCACCAGCGAGTCCGCGAGCGACTGCCCGACCTCCCAGCTGAGCCGGGACGGGATGGCCTTGGGGTCGACGGAGTAGAAGTTCCGGCCCGTCGGCAGCACGTTGACCAGACCGCGGGTCGGCGAGCCGGAGGGGCCGGCCGGGACGTACCCGCCGTCCAGGGCGCGCAGGATGTGCCCGATCTCGTCGGTGGTCCGCTCCAGCCGGGGCACGACCTCGGCGCAGGCGAACTCCAGCACGGCGACGGCGTCGGGCAGTTCGGTGCCGAGCACCTCGCGGACCAGCGCGGGAACCGCGGCCGCGTTCCAGCCGCGCTCCTCCATGCCCTCCGCGATCCGCCGGCACAGCTGCTCCAGCAGGTCGATCGCGTCGGCGGCGCTGCGGGACGGGCCGTCGACCAGGTCCGTCAGCTCGACGGGCACCTTCACCGGGGCGCCCGGCTCGGCCAGCAGCTCCTTCTCCACGAGCCCGAAGTGCTCCGCCAGCGCGGCCCGCAGACCCGGCAGCGCGTTGGCCTGCCCGCCCCACACCTGCGAGGCGCGCAGCACGGCCAGCACCAGGTTGACGCGCGGCTCACCGACCGGGCCACCGCCCAGGATGTGCAGGCCGTCGCGGATCTGCACGTCCTTGATCTCGCACAGGTAGCCGTCGATGTGCATGACGAACTCGTCGAACTCCTCGTCGTCCGGCTGTTCGTCGACGTGCAGGTCGTGGTGGAGCTCGGCGGCCTTCACCAGCGTCCAGATCTGCGCCCGCACGGCCGGGGCCTTGGCCGGGTCCAGGTCGGAGACGAGCGCGTACTCGTCGAGGAGCTGCTCCAGCTTGGCCAGATCGCCGTAGGTGTCGGCGCGGGCCATCGGCGGCACGAGGTGGTCGACGACCGTGGCGTGCCCGCGGCGCTTGGCCTGGGTGCCCTCGCCCGGGTCGTTGACGATGAACGGGTAGACCAGCGGCAGGTCACCGAGCACGGCGTCCGGGGCGCAGCCGCCGCTGAGCCCGAGGCCCTTGCCGGGCAGCCACTCCATGGTGCCGTGCTTGCCCATGTGGACGACGGCGTCGGCGCCGAAACTGTTCTCCAGCCACCGGTAGGCCGCCATGTAGTGGTGCGAGGGCGGCATGTCCGGGTCGTGGTAGATCGCGATCGGGTTCTCGCCGAAGCCGCGCGGCGGCTGGATCATCACCACGACGTTCCCGAACTGCAGGGACGCCAGCACGATGTCGTCCCCGTCGACGTAGAGGCTCCCCGGCGGCTCGCCCCACGCCTCGGTCATGGCGTCCTTGAGCTCCGGGTCGAGCTTGTCGAACCAGGCCCGGTAGTCGGCCAGTGGCACCCGCGCGGGCGCCGAAGCGAGCTGCTCCTCCGTCAGCCACTCCACGTCGTGCCCACCGGCCTCGATCAGCCGGTGGATCAGCTCGTCGCCGTTGTCGGGGTACCCCTCGACGGCGTACCCGGCGTCCCGCAGGGCGTCCAGCACCCGCACCGCCGAGGCGGGCGTATCCAGTCCGACCGCGTTGCCGACGCGCGAGTGCTTGGTCGGGTACGCGGTGAAGACCAGCGCGAGCTTCTTCTCGCCGTTCTCCTTGTGCTTCAGCCGGGCGTGCCGTGCGGCGATGCCGGCGACCCGCGCCGCCCGCTCCGGGTCGGCCACGTACACGGGCACGTCGTCCGGGCCTTGCTCCTTGAAGGAGAACGGCACGGTGATCAGCCGCCCGTCGAACTCCGGGATCGCCACCTGCATCGCGGCGTCCATGGGGGAGAGGGCGGCGTCCGACTCCTCCCACGCCTGCCGCGAGGACGTCAGGCACAGCCCCTGCAGGACCGGGACGTTCATCTCGGCGAGGGCGCCGATGTCCCAGGCCTCCTCGTCGCCGCCCGCCGAGGCCTGCGAGGCGTGTGTGCCGCCGGCGGCCAGGACGGTGGCGACCAGGGCGTCCGCGCGGCCCAGGATCTCGTACAGCCCCTCGTCCGCGCCGCGCAGCGAACCGCAGTAGACGGGCAGGGCGTTGGCGCCGTGAGCCTCGATCGCGTCGCACAGGGTGTCCACGAAGGCGGTGTTGCCGCTCAGCTCGTGGGCCCGGTAGAAGAGCACGCCGACGGTCGGGCGGCCCGCGTGGTGCGGCCGCTCGCCGTGGACGCCGTACTCGGGCATCTTGCGCGGCGCGGCGAAGCCCTCGCCGGTGAGCAGCACCGTGTCGGACAGGAACCGGGCCAGCTCGGTGAGGTTCTCCGGCCCGCCCTCCACGAGGTACTTCAGCGCCTCCGCGACGACACCGGCCGGCACCGACGACTCGGCCATCAGCTCCGCGTCCGGCACGGCCTCGCCGCCCAGCAGCACGGTCGGGATCCCGGAGGCCTTCAGCGCCGCGAGCCCGTCCTCCCAGGCCCGCTTGCCGCCGAGCAGCCGCACCACGGCGAGGTCGGCGCCGTCGAGCAGCGCCGGCAGCTCCTCGCGCACGTCCACGCGGGTCGGATTGCCGATCCGGTACGAGGCACCGGTGGCGGCCCGGGCCGCCAGCAGGTCCGTGTCGGCGGTCGACAACAACAACACAGTGCTCATGCGGGTGCTCCCGGTGGAATGAAGGGCAGTCCTTGCGGCGCGCCGGACTCGATGAGTCGCCACAGCGCGTCGGTGTCCGCGTGCTGTTCGATCAGGTCGCCGAGCCGGTCGAGCTGCTCCTCGCGCAGCGCGGCGAACGAGGTGTCCGGCGCCGGCACGAAACGGCGGCCCGCGGCGGCCGCCACCTCGCGCAGGAACGCCCGCCGGAACCCGTCGGACTCCAGCGAGCCGTGCCAGTGCGTGCCCCAGGTCTGGCCGACCCGGCAGCCGTCCAGGAAGGCTTCACCGCCCGTGACGTCGGCGACCCCGTGGTGGATCTCGTAACCCTCGACCCGCTCGCCGAGGGCCTCGCCCTCCGGCCGGGTGAGGGTCTTCTCGCGGGCGAACCGCACCCGCACGGGCAGGATCCCGAGCCCGTCGACATGGCCGCGGCGGCTCTCGACGTCGTCCTCGATGTGCTCGCCGAGGAGTTGGAAGCCGCCGCAGACGCCGAGCACCGGCCGCTGCTCGGCGGCCCTGCGCACCAGGGCGTCGGCGAGCCCCCGCTCGCGCAGCCAGTCCAGCGCGCGGACCGTGCCACGGGTGCCGGGCACGACGACGAGGTCGGCGTCGGCCAGCTCCTCGGGCCGGTCCACGAACCGCACCACGACGCCCGGTTCGGCGGCCAGGGCGTCCACGTCGGTGAAGTTGGACATCAGCGGCACGGCGCACACGGCGACGCGCAGCACGTCCTCGCCGAGCGGCGGCGCGACGACGGACTCCCGCACGGCTCCCCGCAGGGAGACGCGCAGCCCGTCCTCCTCGTCGATCCCGAGTCCGTGCCGAAACGGCAGCACGCCGTACGTCTTCCTCCCCGTCAACCCGTGCAGCATGTCCAGGCCCGGCTCCAGCAGGGAGACGTCCCCGCGGAACTTGTTGACCAGGAACCCGGCGACGCACTCCTGGTCCTCGCGGGACAGCAGCGCCACCGTCCCGAAGAACGAGGCGAAGACACCGCCCCGGTCGATGTCGCCGACGACGAGCACCGGAAGCCCGGCGTTGCGGGCGATGCCCATGTTGACGATGTCGGTCCGCCGCAGGTTGATCTCGGCGGGAGAACCGGCCCCCTCACAGATCACCGCGTCATACGTGCCCCGCAACTGCTCCAGGCAGTCCAGCACCGTCCCGAGCAGCTTCTGCTGCCGCCCGCCGTGGTAGCCGCGCGCGCTCAGCTCACCCACCGGCCTGCCCAGCAGCACGACCTGACTGCTCTGCTCGCCCCCGGGCTTGAGCAGCACGGGATTCATCAGCGCGGTCGGCTCGACGCGGCAGGCCTGGGCCTGCATGGCCTGCGCCCGCCCGATCTCGGCGCCCTCCCGCGTCACGAACGAGTTCAGGGACATGTTCTGCGCCTTGAAGGGCGCGACCTTGACGTCCTGCCGCACCAGCCACCGGCAGATCCCGGCCGTCACGACGCTCTTGCCCGCGTCGGAGGTGGTCCCGGCGACGAGAAGCCCACCGCTCATGCTCACTTCCCCCTCTTCAGCAACCGCACGCCGGCGCACACCCCGAGCGCCAGCCAGGTGACGCGCCGCGAGAGCCGCACGGCCCGTTCGACATCGCGCCGGACGACGGCCCGCCCGCCGGTGTTCAGCACGGGCCGGTGCTCCACCCGCCCGCCGTACGACAGGGTCCCGCCCAGCCGCACCCCGAGCGCCCCCGCGAACGAGGCCTCCACGGGCCCGGCGTTGGGACTGGGGTGCTTCGCCGCGTCGGCCCGCCAGGCGCGCACGGCCCCGCGCGGATCCGGCCCGGCCAGCACCGCGAGCACGGCGGTCAGCCGCGCCCCCGGCCAGCCCGCGAGGTCGTCGAGACGCGCGGAGGCCCACCCGTAGCGCCGGTAACGGGCCGACTTGTGCCCGACCATGGCGTCCAGGGTGTTGACGGCCCGGAACCCGAGCAGCCCCGGCACCCCGCCCACGGCCCCCCACACCAGCGCTCCCACGACCGCGTCGGAGGTGTTCTCGGCGACGGACTCGACCACGGCCCGGGCTATCCCGTCGGCGTCGAGGGCCTGCGGGTCCCTCCCGCACAGATGCGGCAGCCGCGCTCGGGCCGCCTCCACGTCCCCCGCCTCCAGGGCACGCCCGACGGCCCGCGCCTCACGGGCGAGTGAAGTCCCCCCGACGACGGCCCAGGTGGCCGCACCGGTGAGCGCGACGGAGGCGACGGCGGAGGACCGCACCGCACGCTCGGCGACGGCCCCCAGCGCGACGGCGCCTCCCGCGCACACCCCGGCGTGCAGCGCGCCCCACCCGCGGTGGTCCCGCCACAACACCCGCTCCACGGCACCCGCGGCCCGCCCGAACACGGCGACCGGATGCCCCCGGCGGGGGTCGCCGAGCAGCAGGTCACCGATCAGGCCGGCGGCGGCGCCGTACGCGAAGACGCGACCGGCACCCATGGGCTCAGCCGGCCAACAGGGCAGGCAGGGGTGGGGTACTGAACCTCGATCGGCAGCCGCGCATGGCGATATGTCCTCACTCAGGGTGTCCACGCCCTGGTTCGACGAGACCGGCGGTGAGAGTTCCTGGCTCCCGGGGGATGGCTACCCCGGTGACAGTGGCGGGACCGCGCCGGACTCACACCGGCTTCCTCTCCTGCCGCCGTACTGGCTCCGGAAGTCCACCACGGCCGCGAACCGCCGTCAACTTGCCCTTGACCTGCGCGGGGAGAGTGTGGAGAACCCCACACCACTAGCACCCCGCCTCGCTCCCGGGACCGAGTCGGGGCGAATTCCCCTGTGCGGGTCGTGTTCCGGCGACCGGCTTGCACCCGCCCGACCCGAACCCTCCAATACCTCGCACAGGGGGATACGCGTACGGAAAGGGCAGAGCAGTGCATGACGCGGCCGAGCCGGTCTTCGTGGACATCACCGACCGCCGTCCGGAGCCGGCCAGGTGACCCGCGGACGTTTCCCGGAGGGGCTCGGCCCCGCGGTGGCCCGCGTGCGGTCGGCCGACGGCACTCCTGTCGGCTCGGGATTCCTCGTCGCACCCGGCACGGTGGCCACCTGTGCCCACGTGGTGGCGCAGGCCCTGTGCAGCGACGAACGGGACACCTCCGCGCCGACCCGCCCCGTGACCGTCGAGTTCCCACTCCAACGGGGCGGCGTCGCCTACGAGGCCTCGGTATCGGCCTGGCGGCCGGTGGCCCCGGACGGCACGGGCGACATCGCACTGCTGCGCCTGCCCGAAAGCGCCACCACGCCGGTCCCGCTGGCAGGCGCGTGCGACGTCTGGGACCACCGCTTCCGCATCCTGGCGTTCCCCGCCACGGCCGAGCACGGTGCCTGGATCGGCGGGCGGCTGCTCGGCGCCGTCGGACAGGGCTGGATCTCCATGGAGGCGGACGGCACCGCACACCACATCTCCCCGGGGTGCAGCGGGGCACCCGTCTGGGACGAGGAACTCGGCGCCGTGGTCGGCATGACGGTCGCGACCGACCGAGGCCGTACGGCCGCCACCTCCTACCTCATTCCCGCAGCCGCCCTCTTGGACCTGCAACCGGGCCTGCGCCGCTGTCCGTACCGAGGGCTCGACGCCTTCCGGGAGGAGGACGCCGCGCTCTTCTTCGGCCGGGAGAAGGAGACGGCACGGCTGCTCGACGCGGTGGACCGGCACCTCGTCGTACCGGTGGCCGGCCCCTCCGGCAGCGGCAAGACCTCACTGGTGCGCGCCGGAGTGCTGCCGCACCTGCGCGCCCAGGGCCACACCGTCTCCGAGATCCGCCCGCTGCCAGGCACCCCTGCCGCGCTCACCCTGGCACGGGCGCTGGCGCCACTGCTGGAACCGGACCAGGGCGTGGCCGACCAGGAACGCGGCGCCCTGAAGCTCGCGGCCCTCCTGGACGCCGGGGGAGGCCGGGCGGCGGCCGGTCTCGGCCAGCGCCTGCTGAACCACTGCGGCCCGCGCGGCCACGTCTTCTTCCTCAACCAGCTCGAAGAGATCGTGGTGGCCGAACCCGCCACCGCACGCGCCTTGCTGGCCTTGGTCGTCGCCCTCGCCTCGGTCCCGGCCGAGGACAAACGCCTGCGCGTCCTCGCCACCCTCCGCTCCGCCTGCCTCGACGACCTCGTGGAGCCCGCCACCGCCGCCGTCCTCAGCGACTGCGCCCAGGTCGTCGCGCCACTGGGGCGCACCGGTCTGCTCCGCGCCGTCGAAGGCCCCGCGTCCCGCGTACCCGGCCTCACCCTCGACCCCGGCCTCGCGGAGCGCATCGTCGACGACGCGGAGGACGAGCCCGGCCACCTGCCCATGGTGGAGTTCGCCCTCACCGAACTCTGGTCCCACGAGCAGGGCATCCGACTCACCCACGCGGGCTACGAGGCCCTGGGCGGGGTCGCCGGCGCGCTGTCCGCCCATGCCGAGAAGCGGGTCGGCGAGATCATCGCGGAGTACGGCGAGAAGCCGGTCCGCAGCCTGTTCACGCAGCTGGCTCGCCCTCACGAAACGGACGGGTTCACCCGGAAGCCGGTACGGCTGTCCCCGTTGCCTCCCGAGGTTCGGTCCGCCGCCGAAGCACTGGCCACGCGCACCCGATTCGTGAGGATCACGCACGGTCCCGACGGCGAACCGATCGTGGACCTGGCGCACGAGGAACTGGTCCGGTCCTGGCCGCGGCTGCGGCGGTGGCTGGAGGACTCCCGGGACTTCCGCATGTGGCAGGAGCGGCTCCTGCAGTCCCTGACGCACTGGCAGGACACCGGTGAGGAGACAGGTGCGCTGCTGCGGGGGACGATGCTGGCCACATCGCTGGAAAGGGCGGCGGACCCGGCCCACCGCGATGGCATCACCCGGACCGAGCACGACTACATCCGGACCAGCCATCGCCACGAGCAGCGCGGCCTGCGACGCTGGCGGTTCGCCGCGGCGATGCTGGTCATCCTCGCGCTGCTCGCCGGTGGTCTGGCGGGGGAGGCGTGGCGCAGGGGTTCGGTGCTGGAGGCACGAGGACAGGCCATCGCCTCCCGCGCTCTGGCGGAGGAGGCGTCCCTTGTCGCCGAGGTGTCCCCGGTGTCGTCCGTGCGACTGGCCCTGGCGGCCTGGCGCAACGCGCGGGGCAAGGAGGCGAGGCAGGCGCTGCTGGACGCCTACCTGATGGGTGCCTCCGTGGTGCACGGGTACCGGGGGCAAGGGGCGGAACAGATCCACGGGTTCGACATGACACCGGACGGCTCCGTCGTGGTGACGACATCGCAGGGACCGGACGGCGCCGGACACGCGCAGGTCTGGAGCGGCGTCTTCGAGGGGCGTGCGCGACCGTGGCCGGTCCGGGGTATCCCCCCGGGCATCCCCCGAGGGGCGGAACTCAGTGACGACGGGCGACTGCTGGCGATCGCCTCCGAAGACGGCTCGATGGGGGTGTGGGACGTACGGCGGCGGACGCGGCTGTGGCTGCGCTCCAGCCCGGCGCTCGGCGCACTCGGGCGGGTCGAGACCTCCGCCTTGGACTTCTCCGCGGACGGCCGTCGGCTGCTGCGTCTCGCCGTCAACCGCACGCGCGGCACGGGACAGGGCAGGCAGCCCACTGCCCTGGTCCAGATCTGGGACGCCCGCAGCGGCCGGACGGTGCCGGCGTCCCAGAAGGGCGTTCCGCCCGGCCCCGAGGCGGCCGGCGCGGCGCTGGTGCGCGATGGCCGCGAGGTCGTCTACCTGAGACGTGACTTCGACGACCCGAGTGCTGTGCAGGAACCCGTCGCGGAACTGCGGCGGGTGGCGGACGGCGCCGTCCGCGAGAGGTTCCCGGAGGCCGAGTGGATCGCCGGGAGAGGCACGGATGTCATCGCGGACGGTGGCTACGGTCGGCACGTGGTGCAGGCGGTGAAAGAACCGGCCGACTCCTCGAAGCGGCGCCTGCTGGCGGTCGAGTCGGCCGGTCCGGATGTCACCGGACGCTACCTGGTGGAGCTCATCGGGTCGCTGTCCGTGACGGACCTCGACACGGGGCTGCGGTACAGCGTCCCCTGCAGCCCGCGTCTGGGCGAGCTCGTCTTCACGCGGGCCAAGAGTGCGGTGGCCGTCCTGCCGGGAGGGAACGGCACTCCGCTCGTGCTCTTGGCCCTGGGCTCCGACCTGTTGGTCCTGGAGACGACGGCCGACCGGGAGTCCCCCTTGCCCGACGTCTCGCCGTACAACTGGTCGAGCGACGACACCTATGTCCGCTCCGCCGACGGCACGTACCGCGCACACTTCGGTGAAACGGACGTCGGGCAAAGACTCGTTGTCGCCCGTCGCGGCCGCGAGCACGCTGCCGACCCTGTGCTGCTCTCCGAGTTCGACGGACCGCCCGCCGGGGCCGGGTTCACACGCGACAACCGCCACCTGGTCCTCTGGAACGGCAACCTGCTGTCGGCCAGGAGTGCGGACCGGCCGGGCGCAGCGGACACGGCGAAGTTCTCGGAGAGCATCAGCAAAGTGGTGCCCGTGTACGGCAGTTCCGTCGTCGTGCTGACGGACAACCAGTTGGTCCGCTACGACGTCGCCTCGAAGCGGCGTCGGGTGCTGGCGGACAACCCGTGCAGCGGGGACGGCATCGCCTGCCGCGACATCGCCGTCCGCCCCGGCCACAGAGAGGTCGCCGTCGCCGACGCTCGGGGCCGGGTTCGTCTCTGGAACGCCGAGACCGGTGACAAGCGCGAGGACACCGGCATCCTGCTGGCCGACGGAGGCGAGTTCCGCTCCAAGTCCATGGCGTTCGATCCACACGGCAAGACCGTCGCCACATCGATCGACAAGACCACCATCGTCCGCTGGGAGGTGGAGAGCGGCCGTCGCGTCGGGCGCACCGTCCGAGGGGGCGCCACCCTCTCGGCACTGCTCCTGGCGGCCGACGGAACGCTGGTGACCGAGGACGAGGAGCAGCTCGCCCTGTGGCGCCCCGAGGACACCCGGGAGCCGTTCCTGAGGTTCCCTTTCGACACGACGTCCGACGATCTCCGGCTGACCCCGCAGCGCCTCGGGCCACGCCACCTCATCGTCGAACAGGCCGACACCCGGATGCGTGTCCCGCTTGATCCCGACAGCTGGCACCAGACCCTGTGCCGGCGCTGGGACGGTGCCTACACGCGGGCCGAGAAGCGCCTCCTGGAACGGGCCGGGGGGACCTCGGAGCCCCCGTGCCCCTGACATGCGTTCGGGTGGGTACGGGACCGCGTCCCGCACCCACCCGGCACCGCTTGCTCGGAACTCAGGCCACGATCAGATAGATCCCGTACCCCACGGCCGCCGCGCACGCCGCGAAGCACGCGTACGCGCCCGTGACGGCGAGGCCCGCGGACCCGCCCTCGGCGACCGCGCGCTCGCGGCGCGACAGGCCGGTGATCCCGAGGGTGAACAGGCCCACGAGGGCCACGGTGACGACGAGGCTCACGCCGAAGACGGAGCCGAGGGCCGCCCAGTCGATCTTCATCTCTGCTTCCTTCTCGCTGCCGGTGGGCGGGTCAGACCGTGGTGGTCGTGGAGGGCGTGCGCTCGGCGGTGGCCTGGGCCGGTATCGGCGGCACGTCGGCGGCGGTGCCGCCCGCCGGCGGCGGCGTCACCGCGGCCATCGCCGTGGTCACCACACCGGCCGGCTCCGCGTCGTCGGTGTCGTTGACATTGGTGTGGTCGACGACCTCACGGCGGGAGATCTTCCAGATGACCGCCGAGGAGGCGACGAGGAAGACGGCCACCACGGCGGTGCCCCAGTCGCCGAAGCCGGTCACGTACTCGGCGAGCGCGGCCACCAGGGCCGCCGCCGGCAGGGTCAGGCCCCAGGCGACGAACATCCGCGTCGCCGTCGACCAGCGGACGACACCGCCCTTGCGGCCGAGACCCGCGCCCATCACCGCACCGGACACGGAGTGGGTCGTGGAGAGGGAGAAGCCCAGGTGCGAGGAGGCCAGGATGACCGTGGCCGCGCTGGTCTGGGCGGCGAAGCCCTGCTGCGGCTGGAGGTCGGTCAGGCCCTTGCCCATCGTGCGGATGATGCGCCAGCCGCCCAGGTAGGTGCCGAGCGCGATCGCGATGCCCGCGGAGAGGATGACCCACATGGGCGGGTCGGAGTCGGGCGCGACGGCGCCGCCGGCGACCAGGGCCAGGGTGATGACACCCATCGTCTTCTGCGCGTCGTTGGTGCCGTGCGCCAGGGAGACCAGGCCCGCGGAGGCGATCTGGCCGGCCCGGTAGCCCTTCTCGGAGGCCTTGCCGTCGGCCTTCCTGCCCAGGGAGTACGTCAGCCGCGTGGCGAGCATCGCCGCGACGCCCGCGACCAGCGGGGCGGCGATCGCCGGGATCAGCACCTTCGTGACCAGCACGTCGCCGTGCACCGCGCCGACGCCCGCCGAGGCGATGGTGGCGCCGATCAGGCCGCCCATCAGGGCGTGCGAGGAGCTGGACGGCAGACCGACCAGCCAGGTCAGCAGGTTCCAGAGGATCGCGCCGACCAGGGCGGCGAAGATGACCTCGGGACGGATACCGGCCTCGTCGACGAGGCCCTTGGAGATCGTGTTGGCGACTTCGACGGACAGGAAGGCGCCGACCAGGTTGAGGACCGCGGACATGGCCACCGCGACCTTGGGCCTCATGGCGCCCGTGGAAATGGTCGTGGCCATCGCGTTCGCGGTGTCGTGGAAACCGTTCGTGAAATCGAACGCGAGTGCGGTTACCACCACAATCGCGAGGATCAGCGAGAAGCTTTCCATTTACCCAGGCAATCGTTCGAGGTCGTTGGCGCGACGACCGTAAGTAACCTGAGTGAACGGAAGATGAACTGGGAGGGGCGCAGGGGTGTCCGCAACAGAAGGTCGGTGTTCCGCCCTGTCCTGGCAGGCCTTGCGCCCCAACGGCTAGGCGCCCCTTGCGAACCGCTTCAGTCGATCGAGTGACCCGCTGAAGAGATTCTGGTCACCCGGAAGGGTGCCGCTGCCGTTGTCGTACTGCCAGAAGGTCCACGACGACCATCCGGCCGGCAGCGTCCCCGCGCTCGCCGAGTCGTAGCGGGCGATCCACAACGGGTGGTCGGCGGCGAAGGCGGAGCTGTTGCCCGTGCACGTCTTCCACCAGTGGGTGGTCGTGTAGATCACCGGGCGGCGGCCGGTGAGCCGCTTGACCTCGTCGCTGAACGCCTTGATCCAGCCGACCATCGCCGCCTTGCTCAGGCCGTAGCACTTCCGCTTCTTGTCGTACGGGTTGTATTCGATGTCCAGCGCGGGCGGCAGCGTCCAGCCGTCCGCGCTCCAGCTGCCGCCGTTGCCCACGAAGTGCGCCGCCTGCGCCGTGCCCGACGACCGGTTCGGCAGGGCGAAGTGGTACGCGCCGCGGACGAGGCCCGCCGCGCGCGAGCCGTTGTACTGCTGACCGAAGTAGGGATTGCGGTAGGTGGTGGACTCGGTCGCCTTGACGTAGACGAACCGGGCGCCCTTCCGCTGCGCGCTCCGCCAGTCGACGTTCTTCTGGTGGGACGAGACGTCGTGCCCCTTCGGGCGGCTCGCCGCCGAGGCCGGCGCCTCGGCCAGCGCCGTCCCTCCCAGAGCGAGTGCCGCCGCGTACACCGCGAGCCATCGGCCGCGGCGTCGGGTCGGTGTGCGGTCACGGGCCATGTTTCCCCCCGGAATGGCAACGTGCACGGCAAATCCCCCAGAGCGTACTGGAAGATCGTTGAATGCCCGAAGATCTCCGGCCAAGAAAGATCGCGCGGCCTTTTGTACCGGTCTGCACTCTTACGGATGGTCGGCTTCCGGCCTAAAGTGCCCCCGCCCGGCGGCGGGTTGAGGAACCGGCTGGCAGGATCGCCGCATGGCTGAGCAGCGAGGTGACGAGCGGGGCGGGCGGGACGCCCGGGGTGACGGACAGGGTGTGGGGGAGCCGCGGCGGAGGAGTGTCCGACCCGAGGAGGCGCGCGCCTGGGAGGACCTCGTCGCCACGGCCCGCAGGACGGTCGCCGAGGGGCTCGTCGTCGGCACGTCGGGCAACGTCTCGGTGCGCGTCGGCGACACCGTGCTGGTCACGCCGTCGGGCGTCCCCTACGACCGGCTGACGCCCGGCGACGTGACCGGCGTCGACCTCGACGGCCGACAGGTCCTCGGCACGCTCGTCCCGACCAGCGAGCTGCCCATGCACCTCGCCGTCTACCGCACGGCCGACGCCCACGCCGTCGTCCACACCCACGCCGTGCACGCGACGGCCGTCTCCACGCTCGTCGGCGAGCTCCCGCTGATCCACTACATGGCCGCCGCGCTCGGCGGGCCGGTCCGGGTCGCCCCGTATGCCACGTACGGCACCGACGAGTTGGCCGAGAACATGCTCCGCGCCCTCGCCGACCGCTCCGGCTGCCTCCTCCAGAACCACGGCACCATCACCTACGGCGCCACCCTCGACCAGGCCTACGACCGCACCGCACAGCTGGAATGGATGTGCCGCCTCTGGCTGACCGCCACGTCGGTGCCGGGCCTGTCCCCGAGCCTGCTGTCCCGCGAACAGCTGACGGAGGTGGAACACCGCCTGCGCGGCTACGGCCAGCGCCGGTGACCGGGCCGCCCGGGCCCAGGAAACGCGGCATCACCGGCCGCTGCCGCCCTCAGGACCCCAGCCGCTCCGCCACAGCCCCTGCGGCCTCCGACCGCACGCCGCTGAAGGTCGGCACCGCGGCCCCGCCTGGATGCCGCCGGAGCCGCGGCTCGGCGTGCACGCCGCTGGGCCGCGGCACCGCGGCCGGCCTGGGCGCCGCCGGGCTCGGCACCGCGGCACCCAGGCGGGGCGCCGCCGGGCGTCGGCCCTGCGCCCCGCCCGCCCACGCGCCCCCCGGACGCCGCACCCCGCCCCACTCGCACGCCGCCTCCACCCCTCACCCCACCGCCGCCCCCCACTGGTCGCGGACCAGGTCCGCCAGGACACTGGACGGGTGCGCACTGTCAAAGCGACGGCCGCTGCCGTCACCGCTGTGATCGGGGCCGGGGCCGCCGCGGTGGCCGCCGGCCGGTTCGCCAGCGACGCCGCGCTGAAGGCGCCTCCCGGCAGGCCCCTGCCCACCGAACCCCGGCTCACCGTGCACGGCACCGCCGCCGGGCAGATCAGCCTCACCCGGGACCTGGCCGCCCTGCGGCCCGGCCGCTACGGTCTGGCCGGCGACGGCTCCCACGCGGTCGTCGGCCCCGTCCTGGCCGACGCCCCGCACGCCGCCGACACCGTCGTACGCCGCCTCGAGAGCGTCACCCACGGCACCCTGCGCCCCGGCGACAAGGCCTGGCTCACCCCCAACGTGTACGTCGGCAACCCCGGCACCGCCCTCGGCCTCGAACACGCCGACGTCGACATCCCCGGCGAACTCGGCCCGCTGCCCGCGTGGTTCGTGCCCGGCGCCCGGGACACCTGGGTGATCGCCGTGCACGGCCTGGGCACCACCCGGGAAATCGCCATGAACGTCATAGAGTTCCTGCACCGCAACCGCTTCCCGGTCCTCGCCCTCGCCTACCGCGGCGACCTCGGCGCACCCCGCCCGCCCGACGGCCTGAACCACCTCGGCGAGACCGAGTGGCGCGACCTCGACGCGGCCATCCGCCACGCCGAGAGCCACGGAGCCCGCCAGGTCGTCCTGCACGGCTGGTCCACCGGCGCCACCATGGCCCTGCGCGCCGCCGAGCACTCGGGGCTCCGCGACCGCGTCTCCGGGCTCGTCCTGGACTCCCCGGTCCTCTCCTGGGAGACCACGCTGCGCGCCCTGGCCGCGGCCCGCCGCACCCCGGGCCCCCTGCTGCCCCTCGCGGTCCGCGCCGCCCAGGGCCGCACCGGCCTGTACGGCGACCGCGCCACGGGGACCGCCCCGTACGACGGAGTCCGCGTCCCCACCCTCCTCTTCCACGGCCCGGACGACACGGTCGCCCCCTGGCGGCTCTCCCGACGCCTCGCCGACGTCCGCCCCGACCTGGTCGCCCTCCACACCGTCCGCGGCGCCCCCCACGGAGCGATGTGGAACGCCGACCCCCAGGCGTACGAGGAGGCCCTGCGGCGCTTCATGACCCCGCTCATGTGACCCCTCCGGCGGTGCCGGCACCTCACGCACCCCCCGTTCACGCCCCCTTCGCCCCCCTGCAACCACGTCCCGCCCGGCTCCCTACCGACCGGTCGTGATGATTCCGTTTAGCGTCGTACCACTGGCCTGTTCCCGGCCCTCGACCACTCCCGGGGACCGGTGCGTTGGCCATCCCCGTCGCCCGCCGTGACATTCCGTTTGGGTTTTCGGACCGTCAACCGGAAGACTGCCCCCGTGACGTCCCGTATCCCGCGCGACTCCAGGCTTCGACTCGTCCGCCCGCGACCCCTGGCCGCCGCCCCCAGAGCGATGAACCAGCAGCGCTCGCGCCGCCCCGCGCCGCGCCCCCCGGAGGGCACCCCGGCACCGGCGGAGCTGGCCAGAATGGCACGCTCCGGCCTGGCCGGCGCCGCCCGCGTCGCCCGCTGGGCCGACGCCGCCCTCGGCCCCGGCGGGGACAGCGCCACCGCCGACGGCAAGGCCACCCTCTCCGACGCGACCGCCGAACGGGCCGCCTCGGACCTGAACCTGACCCCGGCTCAGGTCAGAGCCGACTGGGACACCGCCCGCCTCGCCGGCCTGGTCGAGGTGCACGGCGACAGTGCCCGCCCCGGCTGGCGGCTGCGCGCCTGGAACCGCGACGACAGCGCCGTCCTGCGCGGCTGGGTCGCCCTCTTCGACGCCTGGTCGCTCGCCCATCCGGAACCCGAGGACCACGAGCCCGCCGCCGTCGCCGAGGTCGTCTCGGCCATGCCGCAGGTGCTCTCCTTCCTCCAACTGTCCGCCGGCCCCGTCCCCGTCGAGCAGCTCCTGGACCTCCTGGAGCAGCGCGTCACCGAACTGCGCACCGCCCGCTGCGAGATCCCCTATGGCCCCCAGCCCGAGCCGGCGGCCGAACCGGAGCCCACCGACGCCCCGCTCGCCCCGCTCCTCGACTGGGCCCTGCGCGCCCTCGCCTCCGTCGGCGCCCTCACCTACGGCGACGGCCAGGCCACGCTCACCCCGCTCGGCAGCTGGGCCGTCTGGGTCAAGCTGGAGCAGATCTGCGTCGCCGCGCAGAGCCCCGCCGGGAACATCGAGCAGTCCGCCGAGGACATGCTCCGCGGCTGTGCCCAGCTGCGCCCGAACGCGGCCCGCGCCGAGTACCGCGCCTGGCTCGCCGCCCGGCCCGTCGGCAGCGCCGTCACCGAGCTCCTCGGCGCCGCCCGCGGCGAGGACGCCCTGCTGCGCGGCCTCGCCTTCGAGGCGCTGCGCGTGGTCGGCGCCCCCGCCGAGCCGGATGTCCGCGCCGTGCTGGACGAGCCCACGCTCCGGCCGTACGCCCTGCTGTGGCTCGCGGAGCACGACGGCACCGACCCGGAGGACGCCCACACGGTCCTCACCCGCGAGGAGGCGACCTGGCTGTGGGTGGACACCGCCGCCGCCGTCGCCGACCACGGGGAGGCCCCGCTGCTCGTCCGCCACCTGGAGTCCGCCGTGCAGCCGACCGTCCCGATGCTCCTGGACGAGGTCCGGGCCGTGGGCCACCCGCGCACCGTGCAGGTCCTGGTCGCCCTGGCCGCGGCCCACCCCGACCCGGCTCTGGCCAAGGCCGTGCGCCGGGCTGCCTTCCAGGTGCACACCGGCGGCAGCTAGGACCGGCGCCCGACCCTGGGCGGGATCAGCCCGCCATCTCGGGCGCGTACGTGCCGAAACTCCACACATTGCCCTCGAGGTCCCGGGCCATGTAGTCCCGCGAGCCGTAGTCCTGGTCCGTCGGGGGCATGAGGATCTCCGCGCCGTGGCCGACGGCGCGGCGGTGGTGCGCGTCCACGTCGTCCACCACCACGTACACCCCCGTGGTGCCCGCGTCCTTCATGGCCGCGTCGAACACGCCGCCGCGGCCCTTGCTGCCGACCATCACCGCGCCGTTGCCCTGCGCCAGCTCCGCGTGCAGCACCGAGCCGTCCTCGCCCTCGTACACCGACAGCTCCGTGAAGCCGAAGGCCTCCGTGAGCTGCCGGATCGCCGCCTTCGCGTCGGCGTACAGCAGCGTCGGGTAGACGCTGGGACGCCCGCCGGACGTGCCTGCCATACCGATCACTCCCTTGTGCTCGGTCTTGTGTTCGGTCTTGTGCTTGATCGCCGAAATCCGATGATCCGGTCCTGCCGCTCAGTCTGGCACCCGCCACTGACAACGACCCGGCGAGACGAACCGAACACCCGCGCGCAGAAAAAGTGGTTGCACGGCCCCGTTAGACTGTCCCCCATGGCCTTTCTCCTCGCGCATTAGACGGCGGGAACGTCCTCAGCCGCCCACCCCGCCCCCGCTATCCGCCCTGGAGTCTGTCCGTGATCTCCGCCTCCGGTATCGAGCTGCGCGCCGGTGCCCGCGTCCTCATCGAAAGCGCCACCTTCCGAGTCGCCAAGGGCGACCGCATCGGCCTGGTCGGCCGCAACGGCGCGGGCAAGACCACCCTCACCAAGTGCCTGGCCGGCGAGGCACAGCCCGCCGGCGGCACCATCACCCGCTCCGGCGAGGTCGGCTACCTGCCGCAGGACCCGCGCACGGGCGACCTCGACGTCCTCGCCCGCGACCGCATCCTCTCCGCGCGCGGCCTGGACGTCCTGATCCGCAAGATGCGCGACAACGAACAGCGCATCGCCAACGGCAAGGGCGCCACCCGCGAGAAGGCCCTCAAGCAGTACGAGCGCCAGGAGACGGAGTTCCTCACCAAGGGCGGGTACGCCGCCGAGGCCGAGGCCGCCACCATCGCCGCCGCGCTCAACCTGCCCGACCGCGTGCTCGGCCAGCCCCTGCACACGCTCTCCGGCGGTCAGCGCCGCCGCATCGAGCTGGCCCGGATCCTGTTCTCCGACGCGGACACGCTGCTGCTCGACGAGCCGACCAACCACCTCGACGCCGACTCGATCATCTGGCTGCGCGACTACCTGAAGACCTACCGCGGCGGCTTCATCGTGATCTCCCACGACGTCGACCTGGTCGAGACGGTCGTGAACAAGGTGTTCTACCTGGACGCCAACCGCGCCCAGATCGACGTCTACAACATGGGCTGGAAGCTCTACCAGCAGCAGCGCGAGGCCGACGAGAAGCGCCGCAAGCGCGAGCGCGCCAACGCCGAGAAGAAGGCCGCCGCGCTCCATTCGCAGGCCGACAAGATGCGCGCCAAGGCCACCAAGACCGTCGCCGCGCAGAACATGGCCCGCCGCGCCGACAAGCTGCTCTCCGGCCTGGAGGCGGTCCGCCAGTCCGACAAGGTCGCCAAGCTGCGCTTCCCCGAGCCCGCGCCCTGCGGCAAGACCCCGCTGATGGCCGAGGGCCTGTCGAAGTCCTACGGCTCGCTGGAGATCTTCACCGACGTCGACCTCGCCATCGACAAGGGCTCCCGCGTGGTCATCCTGGGCCTCAACGGCGCCGGCAAGACCACCCTGCTGCGGCTGCTCGGCGGCGTCGAGCAGCCCGACACGGGCGCGGTCGTCCCCGGCCACGGCCTGAAGCTCGGCTACTACGCCCAGGAGCACGAGACCCTCGACCCCGACCGCACGGTCCTGGAGAACATGCGCTCCGCCGCGCCCGACATGGACCTCGTCGAGGTCCGCAAGGTGCTCGGCTCGTTCCTGTTCTCCGGCGACGACGTCGACAAGCCCGCCGGCGTCCTCTCCGGCGGCGAGAAGACCCGCCTCGCCCTCGCCACCCTCGTGGTGTCCTCGGCGAACGTGCTGCTCCTCGACGAGCCCACCAACAACCTCGACCCGGCCAGCCGCGAGGAGATCCTCGGCGCGCTGCGCACCTACAAGGGCGCGGTCGTCCTCGTCACGCACGACGAGGGCGCCGTCGAGGCGCTCCAGCCGGAGCGGATCATCCTGCTGCCGGACGGCGTCGAGGACCTGTGGGGCGCGGACTACGCGGACCTCGTCGCGCTCGCTTGATCGAATGCGTGATCAACGGCGTATGGATCATTCGGCCTAGCGGTGATCCATCATCTGTGTGAGATCTCCTCGTACCGAGGTGTGTCCTACATCGATTTCGCGGCCGAGTCCCCGATTCTTCCGAGCTCGGCCGCGCCGCCTTTCTGACCTGGTATTTCCCGGGGCAATCCGTTCGGCCGTACGGACACTCCTCTTCGGAATTTCCTATTCCGCATGTGGGGATGTGCTCCCGTCGTCACAACCTTGTCTCACGGACCTTGCCGAATGGGTGGCCATCAAGGCCCGGAGGGGTGATCATGAGGAGACCAGAGCGCACTTCCCATGAGGAGGCACGGGTGGCCGAGACTCTGAAGAAGGGCAGCCGGGTGACCGGCGCCGCGCGCGACAAGCTCGCGGCAGACCTGAAGAAGAAGTACGACGCCGGTGCGAGCATCCGGGCGTTGGCCGAGGAGACCGGCCGCTCGTATGGCTTCGTGCACCGCATGCTCAGTGAGTCGGGCGTCACGCTGCGAGGGCGTGGCGGGGCGACACGGGGCAAAAAGGCCACGGCCTGACCCCGGGTGGCCCCACGGCTTCGATGGTGGCCACCCGGTCGGCAGGCTGAGCGGCCGGGTGGTTACTGTGCAGTCACTTAGCTGTGCCGTGGTACGGCGGGACATCCGCCGTCGCACGGTACGGAAGACGACCGCACGCATCGGAGGCGTCCCATGGCTTCGTCCGACCAGGACCTCGTTCCCGTACTCGACAAGGACGGCGTACGGCTCACCGTCGACGACGCGATCGCCACGGTGACGCTGACCAACCCGGCCAAGCGCAACGCGCAGAGCCCCGCTCTGTGGCGGGCGCTGACCGAGGCCGGGCGGCTGCTGCCGGGCTCCGTCCGCGTCGTGGTGCTGCGGGCCGAGGGCAAGTCCTTCTCGGCCGGCCTCGACCGGCAGGCGTTCACGCCCGAGGGCTTCGACGGCGAACCGTCGTTCGTCGACCTCGCGCGGGGCGGCGACGCCGAGTTGGACGCGACCATCGCCGAATACCAGGAGGCGTTCACCTGGTGGCGGCGCAGCGACATCGTCTCCGTCGCCGCTGTCCAGGGGCATGCCATCGGGGCGGGCTTCCAGCTCGCCCTCGCCTGCGACCTGCGCGTCGTCGCCGACGACGTGCAGTTCGCCATGCGCGAGACCAGCCTCGGACTCGTGCCCGACCTGACGGGCACCCATCCGCTGGTGGGGCTCGTCGGATACGCCCGCGCGCTGGAGATCTGCGTGACCGGGCGCTTCGTCACGGCCGAGGAGGCCGTCAGCACCGGGCTCGCCAACGTGGCCGTGCCCGCCGACCAGCTCGACGACACGGTCCGCGACCTCACCGCGGCCGTCCTCGCCGCGCCCCGCGACGCCGTCGTCGAGACCAAGGCCCTGCTGCGCGGCGCCCAGGACCGCACCTACGAGGAGCAGCGCGCCGCGGAACGCCAGTCCCAGGCGCGCAGGCTGCGGGACCTCGCGGGCGTCGGCGACTGAGACCGCCGGACCGGCCCGGCGGTCAGCCGATCGCGCTCACCAGCACCGCCACCGTCGGGTGGTCCGGCAGCGACGTCCTGACCGCCGTACGGACCGCGCGGGCCACGTCCCGGGCCCGGTGGTCCGCGCCCACCGCCAGCTCCACCCGGACATGGCGGTGGGACAGCGCGGCGTCGCCCGGCAGTTCCTCGATGTGCACGGGGTGGCCCAGCGCGCCGGTCAGGTCGAGCACGCCCGGGACCGCGAGGGCCGTCGCCGCCACGCGAGCCTCGTCGCCCTCCTCCGGGCGCGCGGCCCGGGACGGTTCGGGCAGACGTACGGCGGGCCCGGGCTCCGCCTCCTCGTCCAGCAGCCCCGTCACCCGCAGATCCACCTCTCGCACCGCCAGGCCGATCCGCTGTGTCGCGGCGGTCGCCAGCGTCGCCCGCAGCAGGGACGCCGTCGTCGGCAGCGGTTCCGAGGCCGTGGCCGCGAACTCGGCCGTCACCCGCAGCGGGCCGGGCGGCAGCGCGCTCGGCGGAGCGGGCACGGCCGGCTCCCGCGTGTCCGCCGAGTCGGCGAGCACGATGCGCAGCGCGTCGACGCGCACGCCCGGGGCGTCCTCGGCCGCGCGCCGCAGCACCGCCTCGGCCGCCTGCTCGGCGATCCACGCGCCGTCGCGCGCCTCACCCAACGGCAGGAGCCTGCCGAATCCCAGCTGATGTCTCACTGCCCGTGTCCACCGGTCGGCCGTCATTCCTCCAGCCTGCCGCATCAGAGGCGCGCCACCATGTAACCGTGCTTACGGTGGTCCCAGGACGACAACCGAAAAGGACGAACGGCGATGACTGACATGACCGAGAACCGGGGCGGGGACACCGAGAGTCCGGCGGCACGCAGGAGTCCACTGGCCAAGCGCGGCGGCGCGGACCCGGGCTCCCGGGGCCGGACCACCATCGCGGACGGCGTCGTGGAGAAGATCGCCGGGCTCGCCGCACGCGACGTGGACGGCGTACACGCCATGGGCAGCGGACTGTCCCGCACGTTCGGAGCAGTGCGCGACCGCGTGCCCGGCGGCCAGAAGTCGGTGACCCGCGGGGTGAAGGCCGAGGTCGGCGAGGTGCAGGCCGCCCTCGACCTGGAGATCGTCGTGGAGTACGGCGTGTCGATCGCCGACGTGGCCAGGGACGTACGGGAGAACGTCATCACCGCCGTCGAGCGGATGACGGGCCTGGAGGTCGTCGAGGTCAACATCGCGGTGAGCGACGTGAAGCTGCCGGACGAAGAGGAAGAGGAACCGGAGCGCCGGATCCAGTGAGGCCCAGGGGCACCGGACAACACAGCGTCTGCGGAGCTGAGGAGCTGAGGAGCGCATGAGCATGGCCGTGGTCGGCATGATCGCCGGCATGGCGCTGGGCTTCGCCGGGTATTTCGGCGGATTCGGTGCCTTCCTGCTGGTCGCGGCGCTCGGCGCCGTCGGCTTCGTCGTCGGCCGGTTCCTGGAGGGGGACATGGACCTGGGCGACTTCTTCCGCACCCGTGGCGAACGGCGGCGGTGACGTCCGTGAGCACGGGGGCCGGTGAGCTCGACAGACCTCTGACCGTCGTCCCGGCGGAGGAGCGCGGCGCGACCCGGATCGCCGACCGGGTCGTCGCGAAGATCGCCTCCCAGGCGGCCCGCGAGGCCGTCGGGACGCTGCCCCCCGACGCGGGGCGGCCGTCCGCGTCGGTCGTCGTCCACCACCACGTGGTCCACGTCCGCGTGCACGTCGAACTCGACTACCCCTGCGACATCGGCGACCGCTGCCGCCGGGTGCGTCGCCAAGTCGTCGAGCGGGTGGGCGCCCTGGTGGGCATGCAGGTGCCGGAGGTCGTCGTCCACGTGGAGCGGCTGCACCTGAGCGCGGCGCCCGGCGCGGCACACGGGAGGACGCGATGAGCGAACCCCAGGACAGGGAACCCCACGAGTCCGAGGGCACCACACAGCGCCTGCCGGTCCTGGAGAAGTCGCAGGCCGGCACCGGCCCCGACCAGTCCGCGCCGTCGGCCGCCCACGGACCGCCGCCCGCGCTCGACGGCGAGGGCGGCCGCGCGGGCCGCTTCTGGTCGACGCGCCGCATCCCCGCGGGCATCGTCGCCCTGCTGCTCCTGGCCCTCGCCGGGCTGTTCCTCTACGACATCGTCTCCGTGCGCGCCGACCGGCCCGGCATGAGCTGGCGCCGGGAGCTGGCCCGGCAGCTCGCCGAACGGCCCCTCGACGACACCTGGGTGCTCGTCGGGGCGGGGGTCGCCGCCGCCCTCGGGCTCTGGCTGCTGGTCCTGGCCGCCACACCCGGCCTGCGGCACGTGCTCCCGATGCGCCGCACGCACGCCGACGTCCGCGCGGGACTGGACCGGGACGCCGCCGCGACCGCGCTGCGCGACCGGGCCATGGAGGTCGCCGGCGTGCAGTCGGCACGGGTACGGGTGCGTCGGCGCCGCGCGGACGTCCGCGCCCTGTCCCACTTCCGTGAACTGGACGACGTACGAACCGACCTGGACGCCGTGCTCGCCGACGCGGTCCGCGGACTGGGACTGTCCCGGCCGCCCTCGCTGTCCGTGCGCGTCCGGCGCCCCGGCCGGAAGGGGTGAGGCCGGTGCTCAGGATCGTCAACCGCGTGTTCCTCGGTCTGGTGGGCCTCGTCCTGCTGGTGCTGGGCGGCTCCGTCCTGGCCGTCGGCCTCGGCGCCCCGGCGCCCTCCTGGTGGATCCACCACGACCGGCACGACGTGCTGCTGAGCGAGGCCGAACGCACCCGCTGGCGCGACGCCGGCTGGTGGTGGCCGGTCGTCATCGCCGTGCTCGCCGTCCTCCTGCTGCTCGCCCTGTGGTGGCTCGTCTCGGTGCTGCGCCGGCGCCGCCTGGCCGAGGTCCTCGTCGACACCGGCGACGGCGAGGGCGCGCTGCTGCGCGGCCGGGCCCTGGAGAACGTCCTCGCCGGGGAGGCGGCCCGGATCGACGGCGTCGACCGGTCCCGCGCCCACCTGAGGGGCCGCCGCAGCGCCCCGGAGGCCCGCGTACGCCTCGCACTGGAGCCGCACGTCGACCCCGGGGCCGCGTTGGACGACTTCACGGGTCAGGCACTGGCTCACGCCCGGGAGTCCGCCGGGCTGGCGTCACTTCCGGCGGAGGTGCGGCTGAGCGGCGTCCGGCACCACGCGGAGCGGGTGAGCTGAGCGAGGGCCCGGGGCCGCGGGGAACCGCGCGAGCGATCCCCGCGAACCCGCGGCCGGGCCGCTCAGAACCCGTGCCGCGCTCCTCCGTCGACGGGCACCATGACCCCGGTCAGATAGGACGCGGCCGGCGACAGCAGGAACGCGGCCACCCGCCCGAACTCCTCGGGCGACCCGTACCGCCGCAGCGGAATCTTGGACTCCGCCGCCGCCCTGGTCGCCTCCGGGTCCGCCGACAGCCCGTCCAGCTCGCGCACGCGGTCCGTGTCGATCCGCCCGGGCAGCACGCCCACCACCCGGACGCCCCGCGGCCCCAGTTCGTCGGAGAGCGACTTGGCGAAGCCCGCCAGGCCCGGCCGCAGCCCGTTCGAGATCGTCAGCCCCGGGATCGGCTCGTACACCGACCCGGACAGCACGAACCCGATGACACCCCCGGACTCCAGCTCGGCGGCCGCGGCGCGAGCCAGCCGCACCGCGCCGAGGAACACCGACTCGAACGCCGTCTGCCACTGCTCGTCCGTGTTGTCCGCGACGAACCCGGCCGGCGGCCCGCCCACGCTGACCAGGACACCGTCGATCCGCCCGAAGTGCTCCCGCGCGGCCCCGATCAGCCGGCCCGCCGCCTCGGGGTCGGCGTTGTCGGCGGCCACCCCGACCGCGTTCGGGCCCAGCGCGGCCGCCGCTTCGGCGACACCCTTCTCGTCCCGCCCCGAGACGACCACCTTCGCCCCGTTCGCGACGAGCTCACGCGCGGAGGCGTTGCCCAGGCCCCGCGTGGCCCCCGTGACGACGTACACCCGGTCCTTCAGTCCAAGATCCATGGCCCCTATCCTGCCCCGTCCTCCCGGGACAGGGCGAGGGCCGTGTTCACCAGGCCGATGTGGCTGAACGCCTGCGGGAAGTTGCCGAGCTGCCGACCGGTCACCGGGTCGAACTCCTCGGCCAGCAGGCCGACGTCGTTGGCGAGCCCCATCAGCCGTTCGAACAGCTGCCGGGCCTCCCGCGTACGGCCCGTCATGTGCAGGGCGTCCGCGAGCCAGAACGAGCACACCAGGAAGGTGCCCTCGCTGCCGGGCAGTCCGTCGACGTCCGCCTGGTCCGAGTCGGTGGTGCTGTAGCGGCGCAGGAAGCCGCCGTGGTCCAGCTCCTTGCGGACCGCGTCGATGGTGCCGATCACCCGCGGATCGTCGGGCGGCAGGAAACCGACGCGCGGGATGAGCAGCAGCGCGGCGTCCAGCTCGCGCGAGCCGTAGGACTGGGTGAAGGTGTTGCGTTCCGGGTCGTAGCCCTTCTCGCACACCTCGCGGTGCACCTCCTCGCGCAGCGCGCGCCAGCCGTCCAGGTCGCCGTCCAGCTCCGGGTGGAGCTCCAGCGTCCGCACGGCACGGTCGGCGGCCACCCACACCATCACCTTCGAGTGCACGAACTGGCGCCGGCCGCCGCGCACCTCCCACAGTCCCTCGTCCGGCTGCCGCCAGTGCGTGCGCAGGAAGTCCAGCAGGGCCGTCTGCAGCGCCCACACGTCCGGCTGCGGGGACAGGCCCGACTCGCGGGCCAGGGACAGGGAGTCCATGACCTCGCCGTAGACGTCCAGCTGGAGCTGGTTGACGGCGTCGTTCCCGATGCGGACGGGGGTGGACTCGGCGAAGCCGGACAGCCACGGCAGCTCGAACTCGGGCAGCCGTCGCTCGCCCGCCAGGCCGTACATGATCTGCAGGTCCGCCGGGTCGCCCGCGACCGCGCGCAGCAGCCAGTTCCGCCAGGCCTCCGCCTCCTCCTGGTAGCCCGCCGCCAGCAGCGCGCCCAGGGTGAGGGTGGAGTCGCGCAGCCAGCAGTAGCGGTAGTCCCAGTTGCGCACCCCGCCCGGCTCCTCGGGCAGGGAGGTCGTGGCGGCGGCGACGATGCCGCCGGTCGGCGCGTACGTGAGCGCCTTGAGGGTGATCAGGGAGCGGACGACGGCGTCCCGGTACGGCCCGTCGTAGCGGCAGCGCGACACCCAGGCCCGCCAGTCCTCGACGCTGTGGCGCAGCGCGTCGAAGGGGTCGACGAGCGGGGGGCGCGGTTCGTGGGAGGGGTGCCAGGTCAGGACGAAGGCGACCGTGTCCCCCTTCCGGACCGTGAACTCCGCGTGTGTGCCGAAGTCCTCGCCCCAACTGCGCACCTCCGGCTCGCTGCGCAGCCACGTGGAGTCCGGTCCGGCGACGGCGACGCGGTGGCCGTCGGACCGGCGCACCCACGGCACGATCGAGCCGTAGTCGAAGCGCAGCTTGAGGACGCTGTGGAGCGTCACCTCGCCGTCGAGGCCCTCGACGATGCGTACGAGGTCGGGGGCGCGGTCGCGTTGGGGCATCAGGTCGGTGACCCGGACCGCACCCTGCTCGGTCTCCCAGTCGGTGTCCAGGACGAGGGTGTCGCGGCGGTAGGCGCGGCGGGTGCACCGGTCCGCCCCCACGGGGGCGATGCGCCAGTAGCCGTTGTCCTCGTCACCGAGCAGTTTGGCGAAGCAGGCGGCGGAGTCGAAGCGGGGCAGGCACAGCCAGTCGACGGATCCGTCCGTGCCGACCAGGGCAGCGGTCTGCTCGTCGCCGACGATCGCGTAGTCCTCGATGCTGGGATGCACGCAGTGCGGGTTCCCGGCAACTCGGCGTGGCAATCAGGGCAGGGGCCGGGGGAGTGACAGCCCGTCGGCGGCCGCGGCGCCGGTGCCCGAGAAGATCACCCCCGGGTCCGACGGGGCCTGGTTGAGCACCCACAGGCCGATCAGCACCGCCAGCGCGAAGACGACGGTGATCAGCACGGCCAGCACGAGCCGCCGCCGGCGCTCGCGCCGCAGCCACTCCCCGCGTGCCGTGCGGTACGCGTCGGGATCGGGGAGCACCCCGCCCGCCAGTGCCCGCAGCGCCTCGCGCAGTTCCTGCTCGGTCCGGTCGGTGCCGTGCGACGGGGTCGCGTCTCGGTGCGTCATCGCCGGGCCTCCATCGCCTGGGTCAGGGCGGCGATGCCGCGTGCCGTGTGCGTCTTGACGGAGCCGCCGGAGATGCCCATCGCGGCGGCTATCTCGCTCTCCTTGAGCCCGAGCCAGTGCCGCAGCACCAGCGCCTCGCGCTGTCGGGGCGGCAGCTGCTGGAGCGCGTCGATCAGCACGCGCTGGTCCTCGCGGAGCAGGGCGGCGTGCTCGGCGGAGGCGACCGTCTCGTCCGGCGGGTTCTCCTCGTGCCGCCGGGCGACCTGGAGGTGGCGTATCCGCATTCGCGTCAGATTGCAGACGGTGGACCGCAGATAGGCCTCCGCCGCGGCCACGTCCCGCAGGCGCCGCCACTTGCGGTAGATCTGGTAGTACGCCTCGGCCACCACGTTCTCCGGGTCGTCGGCGCCGAGCAGCACGGCCAGGCGCAGCATCGAGGAGTAGTGCAGCTCGAAGAGGTGGGCGACGCCGGCCTCCCGCTCCAGGTCGGCGGGGTCGCCGGCCGGGGAGGCGAGCGGCTCGGCCGGTGCCGGTGCCGCCGCCGGGGGCAGCGTGGGGTTCTCTCTGCGTCTCACGGGTTGTTCGCTCCCGTCTCCGGGCGGCGCCGGACGGTCAGGCGGGACGGCAGGTCGGTGGCGTCGGCGCCGCGCGGGACGCCGAGGCGTTCGAGGGCCGCGGTGCCGCCCACCGCGACGGTCAGGTTGAGCAGCAGGGCGGCGAGCCCGGCGTAGATCTCCAGCGGCCCGGCGCCGGTGCCGAGCGGCACGATCGAGGAGAACCCCTCGCGCACCACCAGGTACGTCCCCGACGCCATGCCCACGGCCCACCCGGCGAGCAGCGCCCGCGGGTGCAGTCGCCCGGTGAACAGCCCGACGGCGACGGCCGGGAAGATCTGCAGGATCCACACGCCGCCGAGCAGCTGGAGGTTGACGGCGTCCTGGTCGCGCAGCCCGAACACGAACGCCACGGCACCCACCTTCGCGGTGAGGGACACGGCCTTGGCGATCCGCACCTGCCGCTTGGGCGTGGCCGTCGGATGGACGTACTCGACGTACACGTTGCGGACGAAGCTCGTGGCCGCGGCGATCGACATCACCGCCGCCGGGACCAGCGCCCCGACGGCGATCGCGGCGAACACCAGCCCGGCGAGCGGCGCCGGCATCAGCCGGTCGACCAGCATCGGCACGGCCGCCTCGGCGCCTCCGCGCGGTGCCCGCACCCCCGCCGCGAGGGCGGCGACGCCGAGGAAGCCGAACAGCGCGAGCAGGCCGGTCCAGGCGGGCAGCGCCACCGAGACCCTGCGCAGGGTGCGTGGCCCGTCGGCGGCGAAACCGGCGGTGAGCACGTGCGGGTACATCAGCAGGGCGAGCGCGGAGCCGAGGGCGAGGGTGGCGTAGGCCGGCTGCTGCTCGGGGGAGAGCAGCAGCGCCGGACCGCCCAGCCGCTCCGCCGCGCCGTCGAAGACCGGGCCCGGGCCGCCGAAGCGTTCCAGCACCAGCCAGGTCACCGCGGTCAGTGACACGAACACGGCCACCGCCTTCAGCGCCGAGATGACCGCCGGCGCCCGCAGTCCGTGCCGGTAGGTGGCCACCGCGAGCCCCGCGAACAGCGCCACCAGCACCAGGTCCCCGGCGGCGCCCCTCGGATACACGCCCCCGGCCGTCAGCACCGCCCGGATGCCGAGCAGTTGCAGCGCCAGGTACGGCATGGTGGCGAGGATCCCGGTCAGGGCCACCACCAGCGCCAGCGGGGACGATCCGTAGCGGCCCCGCACGAAGTCGGCGGCGGTGATGTAGCCGTGCCGCCGGGCCACGCTCCCCAGCCGGCTCAGCAGCACGAAGGCGAGCGGGCAGACGATCACCGTGTACGGCACCGCGGAAGGCGGGAGCGCCGTTGCCGTACGCCAGCCCCGGTACGGCGGTGAACGTGTACGCGGTGAAGATCGTGCCGCCGAGCAGCAGCCAGGTCCAGCCGGGGCCGAGGCCGCGGTCGGCCAGCGCCCAGCCCTCCAGCGAGGGCAGCCGGTCGACCGGACGCAGCCGCCGCGCGGTGACGGCGAGCAGCGACGCCCCGCCGATCACGGCGAGGAACGTCGCGGTCATGGCGCCGTCAGCCATGGGTCACCGTCCTTGGTGTGCCTGTGCCCTCGCGCGTAAGTTGCGCGGACGGCCCGTCCGGAGGACAGGGAACCGGGGAGAAATCTTCTGGAAACGCCGTGTCAACCACTTCCGGCGGGTGCGCAACTCTTGCACAGACCGACAGTGAGCGGGAGAGGAGCGCAGGGCATGGCACGGACCGGGCATCCCCGGCTACGGCGCGTCGCCGTCGCCCTGCTGCTCCTCGCACCCGCGGCCGGGTTGCTGTGGGTCCCGCTGTACGCCGGGGCGGATCCGCGGCTCGCGGGGACGCCGTTCTTCTACTGGTACCAGCTGGCCTGGGTACCGGGCTGCGGTCTGTGCCTGCTCGCCGCGTACGCGCTGACCGAACGACATCGCTGAACGACACCGCACACCGCTGATCCGCACCCCCTGTTTTCACCCACCTGTTGAGGCGAGGAGCCGCCATGCCTACATCAACCCTGCCCGAAACCGGCCCCGAGGTGCCGGAAAAGTCCCGAATGCGGTCGTTCGTGGTGTGGACCGCCGTCTCTCTGCTCGGCGCGGTCGCCTGGGGCGTCCTCGCCCTGGCCCGCGGCGAGCGGATCTCCGCGGTCTGGCTGGTGGTCGCCGCCCTGGGCTCGTACGCCATCGCCTACCGCTTCTACTCCCGGTTCATCGCCCGCCGCGTCCTGAAGCCGGACGACCGACGGGCCACCCCGGCCGAACGCCTGGAGGACGGTGTCGACTTCCAGCCCACCGACCGCCGGGTGCTGCTCGGCCACCACTTCGCCGCCATCGCCGGCGCCGGCCCGCTGGTCGGCCCGGTGCTCGCGGCACAGATGGGCTATCTCCCCGGGACCCTGTGGATCGTGGCGGGGGTGATCTTCGCGGGCGCCGTGCAGGACATGGTCGTGCTGTTCCTGTCGATGCGGCGGGACGGCACCTCGCTCGGACAGATGGCCCGCGACGAGATCGGGCGGCTGGGCGGTGCCGCTGCCCTGATCGCCGTGTTCGCCATCATGATCATCCTGCTGGGCGTGCTCGCGCTGGTCGTCGTCAACGCCCTCGCCCACAGCCCGTGGGGCACCTTCTCCGTCGCGATGACCATCCCCATCGCCCTGTTCATGGGCTTCTGGCTGCACGTCATCCGCCCGGGCCGGGTCGTCGAGACCAGCCTGATCGGCGTCGTCCTGCTGTTCCTCGCCATCGTCGGCGGCAGCTGGATCCAGGAGTCCTCGCTGGCCTCCGCCTTCACCCTGAGCCCGACGACCCTCGTGTTCTGCCTGGTCGGCTACGGCTTCGTCGCCTCCGTGCTGCCGGTGTGGATGCTGCTCGCGCCGCGCGACTACCTCTCCACCTTCATGAAGATCGGCACCATCGCCCTGCTCGCGGTCGGCGTGGTCGTCGCCGCACCCGTGATGCGCGCGGACGCGGTGACCGACTTCGCCTCCTCCGGCGCCGGGCCCGTCTTCGCCGGCGGGCTCTTCCCCTTCCTCTTCATCACCATCGCCTGCGGCGCGCTGTCCGGCTTCCACGCGCTGGTCGCCTCGGGCACCACCCCGAAGCTGATCCGGAAGGAGTCCCAGGTCCGGATGATCGGCTACGGCGCCATGCTGATGGAGTCGTTCGTCGCGATCATGGCGCTGATCGCCGCGGCGACCCTGGAGCCGGGCCTGTACTACGCCATGAACGCCCCGGCGGCCCTCCTCGGCACCACGGCCGAGTCCGCCTCCCACGCCGTCGCCGGCCTCGGGTTCACCATCACGCCCGACCAGCTCACCCAGGCCGCCAAGGCCGTGGAGGAGCAGACGCTCATCGCCCGCTCCGGCGGAGCGCCGACCCTGGCGGTCGGCATGTCGGAGATCTTCTCCGGGGTCTCCGGGGGCGCCGGGATGAAGGCCTTCTGGTACCACTTCGCGATCATGTTCGAGGCGCTGTTCATCCTGACGACGGTGGACGCCGGCACCCGCGTGGGCCGCTTCATGCTCCAGGACATGCTCGGCAACGTCTTCAAGCCCCTCGGCCGGGTCACCTGGAAGCCGGGCATCTGGCTCTGCAGCGCCCTCGTCGTGGCGGCCTGGGGCTACTTCCTCCACACCGGCGCCACCGACCCGCTCGGCGGGATCAACCAGCTCTTCCCGCTGTTCGGCATCGCCAACCAACTCCTCGCCGCGATCGCCCTGGCCGTCTGCACCACGATCCTGATCAAGTCCGGCCGGCTGCGCTGGGCCTGGGTCACGGGCGTCCCCCTCGCCTGGGTCGTCGCGATCACCTTCACCGCGGGCTGGCAGAAGATCTTCTCCGACGACCCGAAGATCGGCTTCTTCGCCCAGCGGGCGCGGTACGCCGACGCCCTCGACGCGGGCCAGGTCCTGCCGCCCGCCAAGAACCTCGACGACATGCACACCGTGGTCACCAACTCCACCGTGGACGGCGTGCTGATCGCCCTGTTCCTGCTGCTCGTCGCCGTCGTGATCGGCAACGCGGCGGTGGTCTGCGTGCGGGCGATCAGGTCCCCGGGCTCCCTGCCGGTGACCGAGGCGCCGTACGTGGAGTCCCGCCTCGACGTGCCGGAGGAGCCGTTGGCGGGGGCGCGGTCGTGAGGGCGACTCGGGTATTGAGCTGGGTGCGGACGGTGCGCTGGTATGTCCGGGAGCTCGCGGAGGTGCTCGACCGGTCGCACCGGGAGGAGTGCCGGCAGGGTCGCTGCTGCTGACGCGGCCGGGGCGACCGGCGGTGGTCACACCGTCGCCGGTTCCGCCTCACTGGCGTCCTGCTCCTTGGTCGCCGCCTGCGCCCGGTCCCGGGCCTCGCGGCGGGCCAGGACCACCCAGCCCACCGGGACGGCCGCGGCGAACAGCCACCACTGGATCGCGTACGCGTAGTTCAGCGCCGCGTCCTCCTTGCCCGGGTTGCCGAGCAGCTCGGGAATGTCGCCCTTGGGCTCGGGGGCCGTCTGGGCGATGTAGCCGCCGAGCACCCGCGCGTCCAGGCGGCGGGCCTCCTGCTCGCTGTTGATCAGCATGATCTGACGGTCGGGCAGGCCCTTGAGGTCCTTGATGCCGCTCGCCGCGGTCGTCTCACTGGGCATCAGCCGGCCCTGGACGGTGACCTCGCCGCTCGGCGGGGCGGGGACCTTGGGGAACGTGGTCTGGCTCGGGCCGTCGGAGGGGATCCAGCCCCGGTTGACCAGCAGGACCTTGCCGTCGTCGAGGACGAAGGGGGTCAGGACGTGGTAGCCGACCTCGTCGTCGGAGTTGGTGCGGCGGCGGACGACGACCTCGTCCTCCGTGTCGAACCGGCCCGTCGCGGTCACGGTCCGGTACCGCTCGGCGCTGGTGACCGTGTGCCCCGGGGCGGTGAGCTTCTCCACGGGCACCGGCTTGGCGGCCAGCGCGTCGGTGACCAGCTGATTCCGGGCGGTGCGCTCCTCGTAGCGGTGCATCTGCCAGATGCCCAGCCTGATCATCGTGGGGATGAGAAGCAGGGCGATCAGCGTGAGGATCACCCACTGCCGGGACATCAGGAAGCGGTACACCCCACGACCGTACAACTCGGTCGTGGGGTGCATTCAGGCGGGTACGGGTTTACACCTTGTCGACAATTCCCACCTTTCCCTCCGCGCGGGCGCAGTGGGCGCCGCAGTACCAGTGGCCCTCGACCTCCACGCCCTGGCCGATGATCTGGACCCGGCAGTGCTCGCAGATGGGGGCCATGCGGTGGATCGCGCAGGCAAAGCAGTCGAAGACGTGCACCGCGCCCTGCGCGTGCACCTCGAAGGTCATTCCGTACTGATTGCCACATACCTCACAGGTCGCCATGCGCCACAGGGTGGGCCGTCACTCCGGCCCGGGCGAGCGGCCGCCGGGCGAGTCGCCCGGCAATCACCCGTCCGTACGGTCGCCCCGCGCCCCGCCCGCGCTCACCCCTCGGACGCCGGCTCCACGTCCGCGAGGAGCTGCCCGAACGCCGCCTCGTCCACCACCGGGGTGCCGAACTGGCGGGCCTTGACCACCTTGGACGTGCCCGAGTCCGGGTCGTTCGTGACGAGCAGGCTCGTCAGCCGGGACAGGCTCGACGCCACGTGCAGCCCGGCCTCGGTGGCGCGGTCCTCCAGCAGCTCCCGCTCGACCGAGGTGTCACCCGAGAAGGCGACCCGCATGCCCTGCTTGAGCCGCCCGCCCGGCTCGTAGCGCCCCGGGTTGGGGTAGGGGCAGGCGGGCCGTTTCCGGGAGGGGCGCCAACTGCCCGCCCGGGACCCGCCGTAGCCCGCCTGCTGCCCGATGCGGGGCGCGGCCGGACGGTCCGACCACTCGGTCAGCGGCCGGCACTCGTGCAGCGGCAGCCGTACGCCGCTCGCCGCCGCGGCCTTGAGGCTCGGCCGGAACGCCTCCGCCAGCACGCGCGCGTCGTCCAGCGCGTGGTGCGCCCGCCGCTGGACCACGCCGAAGTGTGCCGCGAGGGACTCCAGCTTGTGGTTGGGCAGCGGCAGCCCGAGCTCCTTGGAGAGCGCGATGGTGCACAGCCGTTGGCGCACCGGCGCCTCGCGCTCCGCGCGCGCGTACTCCCGGGCGATCATCTGCCAGTCGAAGACGGCGTTGTGCGCGACGAGCACCCGCCCCGCCAGCCGGGCCGTGAACTCCTCGGCGATGTCCTGGAAGAGGGGTGCGCCCTCGAGCGCCTCGCTCGTCAGGCCGTGGATCCACACGGGGCCCGGGTCACGCTCCGGGTTGACCATCGTGTACCAGTGGTCCTCGACCTCGCCGCGCGCGTCCAGCCGGTAGACGGCCGCGGAGATGATGCGGTCGTCCCGGGCCAGGCCCGTGGTCTCCACGTCAACGACCGCGTACCCCTTGGGATACGCGGTCGGCCACGACGTGGGAGAGAAGGCGGCGGTCGTCAGGTCTTCCAGCATGGTCCCTGAGGATACGGGCCGGGACTGACACTCCCGTCCGCCAGGTGCGTCCGACCGGTTCTTCCGACGATCCCTCAGGCGCGTTGTCCGTTCTGTCCGTTCACGAGGCGTACGTCTGAGCGAGGTCCGGCACTCCGTATTGGTGGAGATCGCCAAGAAGCAAGCGCGTACCGTCGGTAATACTTGTCGGTAACAACGTCTGGTGGGAGCCGGACGGCGGTCCTACGGTGCAGACATGCCGAACCTGCCCGATGTCGTGCTGTGGTCGATACCCGCGTTTGTGCTGCTCACCGTGGTCGAGATGGTGAGCTACCGCCTCCATCCCGACGAGGACGCGGAGGGCTACGAGGCGAAGGACGCCGCGACGAGCATCGGCATGGGGCTCGGCAGCCTCGCCTTCGACTTCCTGTGGAAGATCCCGATCGTCGCCGTCTACACGGCCCTGTACGAACTCACGCCCCTGCGCGTCCCCGTCCTGTGGTGGACCGTCCCGTTGATGCTGCTCGCGCAGGACTTCTTCTACTACTGGTCCCACCGCGGCCACCACGTCGTCCGCATCCTGTGGGCCTGTCACGTCGTCCACCACTCCAGCCGGAAGTTCAACTTCACCACCGCGCTGCGCCAGCCCTGGACGTCCCTGACCGTGTGGCCGTTCTACGTGCCCCTCATCGTCGCCGGGGTGCACCCGGCCGCGCTGGCGTTCTGCTCCTCCGCGAACCTCGTCTACCAGTTCTGGATCCACACCGAGCGCATCGACAAGATGCCCCGCTGGTTCGAGTTCGTCTTCAACACCCCCTCGCACCACCGGGTCCACCATGCCTCCCAGGGCGGTTACCTCGACCGCAACTTCGGCGGCATCCTCATCGTCTGGGACCGGCTGTTCGGATCGTTCGTCGCCGAGACCGAACGGCCCCGGTACGGACTCACCAAGAACATCGACACGTACAACCTGCTGAAGGTGGCGACGCACGAGTACGTGTCCATCGCCAAGGACCTGAGGGCGGCGGGGAGTTGGAGCGAGCGCGCCGGACGGGTGTTCCGGGGGCCGGGGTGGGGGCCGGCGCGGCCGCAGACTTCGGCGGCTGGGGCGGGTACGGCGGTGCTACTGGGGACTGACATGGCCGCATCGCCGGTCGGCGAGAACGCGCCGGGTGGGGAGCGCCTGCCGGTTGGGGAGCGCCTGCGGGTCGGTGAGGGTACGCCAGACGCCGAGAGCATGCCCGTGGGTGAGAGCGTGCCGGTCGGTGAGGGCACGCCGGTCGCGCAGGACGCGCCCGTCGGGCAGGACCCGCCCGTGGGCCGGAGCACGCCGGTTGGAGAACGCGGGCCCCTCGGTGAAGGCACGCCAGGTGGCGAGAGCATGCCCGTAGAGAAGAGCGCGCCCGTAGGGGAGAGCGCTCCTGTCGGCGGGAGCAAGCGGGCGGAAGAGCGCATGCCCGTCGACGAGACCATCCCGGCCGGGAAGGGAGCAGCCGCCGCGAAGGGCGTGTCCGCCGGGAATGGCGTGTCCGTCGGGAACGGCGTGTCCGCCGGTGAGGGCGCGTCGGCGTGACCCCCTCGCGCCTTCTCCTCGCCGCCTTCGGTCTCGCCGTCGCCGCCGATCTCCTCTCCCTCGTGGCCGGTTTCGACACCGGGCACGCCGTCGCCAAGCCCCTCCTGATGCCGCTCCTGGCCCTCTGGGCCGCCCGGCGCCGGGCGCCCCGGCCGCTGGTGGCCGCCCTGCTGTTCGGCTGGGGCGGCGACATCCTGCTGCTGTCCGACGCCGAGCCGGCCTTCCTCGCCGGCATGGGCAGCTTCGCCGCCGGACACGTCTGCTACCTCGTCCTCTTCGCGACGCACGGCAGCCGGAACGCGGTCCCACGCGCGCGTGCCGGTCTCCTCGCCCTCGGCTACGCCACCGCCCTCGTCACGACCGTCACGCTGCTGTGGCCGGACCTGCCCGGGGACCTGCGCGTGCCCGTCGCCGCGTACAGCCTCCTGCTGACGGCCATGGCGTACCGCGCCGCCACCCGGCTCGGCCTCTTCGCCGGGCTCGGCGGGGCGCTCTTCCTGCTCTCCGACACACTCATCGCGACCGGCGTCGCCGACTGGCCGCAGCCGCCCGCCCCCGACTTCTGGATCATGCTCACATACGCCGCCGCGCAGGCCCTGCTGGCCGGCGGCACGCTCGGGGCGCTCGACGCGCGCCGGGCACCGGCCGCGACGTACGGCGAGATGCGAGCCGCCTGAGGCCCGCCGGTGTCACCAGCGGATGGGCACCGGAAGCGCCGTCAGCAGCCCGGACACCGCGACCACCAGGCCCAGGACGACGACCTCCGCCCGCGCCGGCACGCACGCCGTCAGCGGGTCGGCCGCCCGGCGCAGCCGGCGCCGCGCCCACAGGGCGAGAGCGGCGACGGCCGCCACGAGGAGCACCTTGGCGAGCAGGGCCCGCCCGTACCCCGTCGCCGTGAGCTGCTCCAGGACCGTCTCCGGCGGCATCCGGCGCAGTGAACTCCACACGCCCGTCGCGGTGATGGCGGCCAGCAGGACGGCCGCCACGCGCGCGTAGCGGCCCAGCAGGGCCGCACCCGCCTCCGTGCCCTGCCGGCCGCGCCACAGCCGCAGGGTGCGCAGCGCGTGCAGCAGCCCGCCCGCCCACAGCGCCGCGCAGGTCAGGTGGACGAGCGTCAGCCCGGACCCGGTCAGCGGGGTGTGCTCGGTCGCGGGGTGTGCGCGCAGGGCCTCGGCGACGATCACGGCGGCGAGCGGCCACACCTGCGTGACCGGCCGGGCGGACACCGCGCACAGCCACGCCACGAGGAACGCGTTGACCTCCAGCAGGGCGAGCTTGCCGTCCCGGGACGCGTAGAGCCCGCCGACGTCGATGTCCGACAGCGCGTCCGGCACGAGATTGCCCGTGGCCACGACCGAGGCGAGCCCCAGGGCGGCGACGAAACCGGCGGCGGCCGCGAAGGGCGACCAACTCCGGGGCACTCCCCACGGCCCGGCCTCCGCGCCCGGCACGGACCGCGCCAGCCGGTTCACGAACAACTCGCCGACCGGTATGCACAGCGCCGCGAACAGCACCGTGCGCAGCAGGGCTATGCCCCCGGCGCCGGGCGCCCGTGCCTCCCCGGTGCCGTGCAGCGCGGTGGCCGGGCCGAGCAGCGGGATCAGCCCGGCCAGCGCCACGAGCACCAGGACGGCGACGGATCTTGTCAGGGTCACCCCGAGATCTTCACCAGCCTTCACATGGCTGGCAAATCCACGAGAACGAACTCAGGCGGCCCCGGACGCGGTCGACCACCACAGCCGCACTTCCGTGCGCGGGTCCGTCGGCCGCAGCTCCCACCCCTGCGCGAGCGCGACCTCGGCGACGTACCAGCCGCCGACACCGCGGTAGTCCCGCAGCGGTATCGCACACTCGACAGAGGGTCTCGACTTCTTCGGATGGCGCGGCGCCGCGGCCCGGGCCGTCCAGTCCCGGACCACCCTGTCCACGCGCGCCTTGTAGTAGTCGGCGTCGCCCTCGTGGAGCAGCTCCGGCCAGGTCACACACCACGAGGCCAGCCCCTTGACGCGCCGCAGGGTCGCGCCCACGAAGTCGACGTAGGCACGCTCGAAGCGGCTGCTGACGACCGCGTCGGCGAACAGTCCGACGACGAAGCCCGCGACAGCGACCGCCACCCACAGCACGCCGACCACCGGGAACCACACCACGCCCCCGGCGAACCGCAGGGCCAGCCGCCACCGCGGCCGGACCGGTTCGGCGGTCCAGGTGGACGGGTCCTCGTACACGTTCATGACCAGGCATCCTGCCGCACAGACGCATCCGCGCCCACTCATGCACACGAGCCGGGCCGGGCAGGTGTCCCCGCCCGGCCCGGCCCGTCTTCACCTCAGCTCTACTTGGTCACCGCGTCCAGCGCGTCCGCGATGCCCCAGCCGTAGAAGCCGTTGCGGTTCTTCGGGCCCTCGCACACCGCGTCGATCTTGCCGTCGGCGTCGATGTCGTACGGGTCCGTGCACGCCTTGGCGTCGGCCTGCGCGTACAGCAGGGCCTTCACCAGGGCGGGGGAGGCGTACGGGTGCGTCGACTTGATGAGGGCGGCGACGCCCGCGACGTGCGGGGACGCCATCGACGTACCGGCCATGTAGCCCCACTTGCCGCCCGGCAGCGTGCCCAGGATCAGCCCGCTCGTGGCCGGCGGCTCCGGCTTCTGGTAGGCCGTCGAGTCGCCGCCCGGGGCGGCTATGTCGGCGACGCCCAGCCCGTAGTTGGAGAAGGACGACTTGATGCCCTTCGCGCCCGTGGCGGCGACCGTGACGACACCCGGCAGCTGCGTCGGGATGTCCAGGCACTTCGAGGGGTCGATGACCCGGTCGCCCGGCGTGGAGTCGTTCGGCGAGGCCGGGTCGGTGATCTCGTCGGAGGCGAGGTCGTAGTTCTCGTTGCCGGCCGCCGCGACGTTGACGGCGCCCTTCTTCTCCGCATACCGCGACGCCCGGGTGACGGCCTCCACGAGCGCCTTCTGGTCCGGGTCGTTCTTGCAGTTGAAGTACCAGGGGTCGGTGTAATAGCTGTTGTTCGTCACGTCGACCCCGTGCTCGGCCGCCCACACGAAGCCGCACACCACGGCCTCCGTGTAGAAGAAGCCGGCCGTGGTCGACACCTTGATGCCCGAGACCTTCACGCCCGGCGCCACACCGGTCATGCCGACGCCGTTCTTGGCGGCGGCGATCTCACCGGCGACGTGCGTGCCGTGCGGGCTCTCCTCGGCGCTCGGCCGCCAGGCCCCGTCGGACGTGTCCGGCTTGCCCGTCACGCAGTTGACCGACGCCTCGCGGTCGAAGTTGGGCGCGATGTCGGGGTGGGTGTCGTCCACACCGGTGTCGATCACGGCGACCGTGACGTCCTTGCTGCCCAGCGACTTCTCGTGCGCCTTGTCCGCCTTGATGGCCGGCAGGTCCCACTGCAGGGACTCCAGCGGGTCCTGCCCGGCCGCCGCCTCCGCCTTCGCGACCTCGGCCGCGCTCAGCACCTTCGGCGCGCCCAGGTCGCCCGTCGACGCCGCGGGCAGCGGCGCGGTGCGGGTGGCCCCGGCCGACTGCACCCCGCGCACCGTACGGATGGTCTTGGCGAAGTCGGGGTTCGAGGAGTGGACGACGATGACGCCGATCTGGTCGTACGACGTCACGATCGTGCCGCCGGCCTTGGCGACGGCCTTCTTCACGTACGCCGAAGTGCCGTGGCCCGGCTTGACGTTGACGACGTAGCTGAGCGAGGTCGCGTCGGCCGATGCCGCGGCGGGGGCCGGGGCGTCCTCGGCGGCCGTGGCCGCGGTGTTCGGCAGGAACGCGAGGGCCGTGGCCATGGCCATCCCGGCCGGGATCGCGACGGCGCGGCGGTGGCGCGCGTGCGGCGCTGTCATGCTGTCTCCAGTTCGTTCGCGGTACGAGCGGGCTGTGCGGAAAGTCGTGAGGACGCGGTCACTTGACCGCGCGCAGCGCGTTGACGATGCCGTGCCCGTAGAAGCCGTTGACGCGCTTGCCGCCCTCGCACACCGCGTCCTGCGTGCCGTCGCCGTCCTGGTCGTAGGACTCGGGGCAGGCGGTCCGGTCGGCCTGGGCCTTCAGCATCATCTGGAGCTGGGCCGGAGACGCCCAGGGGTACTTGGACTTCAGCAGCGCGGCGACGCCCGAGGCGTGCGGCGAGGCCATCGAGGTGCCCTGCAGGAAGGCCCACGCGCCGTTCGGCATGGTGGACAGGATGCGGCCGTCCTTGGAGGGTGTGTCCGGTATCTGGTAGCGGCGGTCACCACCCGGCGCGGCGACGTCCACGACACCCTCGCCGTACGTCGAGTAGTACGACTTGAGGTTGTTGACGCCGGTCGCGCTGACGGTGACGACACCCGGCAGCTGGGTCGGTATGTCGAAGCACTCGTGCGGGTCGACGGTGCGCTCGACGGGCGTGGTGTCGTTCGGGCTGGAGTCGTCGACGATCGCGTCCGCGTCCAGGTCGTGGTTGGAGTTGCCCGCCGCCGCGACGTGCAGCGTGCCCTTCTTCTGGGCGTACAGCTGCGCCCGGTTGACGGCGTCCACGATCGCGCGCTGGTCCGGGTCGTCCATGCAGTTGTAGAGCCACGGATCGACGTAGTAGCTGTTGTTCGTGATCTCGACGCCGTGGTCGGCGGCGAACACGAACGCGCAGACGACGCTCTCCGGGTAGAAGAGGCCGCTCGCCCGGTCGGTCACGTTGATGCTGGACACCTTCACACCGGGAGCGACGCCCGCGACGCCCACTCCGTTGCGGGCGGCGGCGATCGAGCCGGCGACGTGCGTGCCGTGGTAGTCCTCGGGCGTGTACGGCCGCCAGGCGCCCTCGCTGGTGTCGGCCTTGCCGCCGGCGCAGTTGGCGGACTGGGACGCGGAGAAGTTCGGGGCGATGTCGGGGTGGGTGTCGTCCACTCCGGTGTCGATCACGGCGACCGTCACCTTGCGGCTGCCCGGGTTGATCTGCGCGGCCTTGTCGGCGCCGATCGCGCGCAGGTCCCACTGGTCCGCTTCGAGGGGCTCGCTCTCGGGCGTCTGCGCGGAGGCGGCCTCGACCCGCTCGGCCTGCGCGGCCGTCAGGTACTGGGCGGCCCCCTCCTCCTTCGTGCCCGCGGCGGTCAGCGGCGCCGTGCGCGTCGCACCGGCCGACTGGACGCCGCGCACCGAGCGGATGCTCTTGGCGAAGTCGGCGTTCGAGGAGTGGACGACGATCACGCCGATCCGCTCGTAGGTGGCCACGACCGAGCCGCCGGCCTTCCCGATCGCCTTCTTCACCGACGCGATCGTGTGCCGGTCCACCTTGGTGTTGACGACGTACGACAGCCGCGGCGCGTCCGCCGGCCGGGTGGCCGACTCCGCCTGCGGGGCCGCCGACGCGGCGGCCGGCAGGAAGCCCAGCGAGGCCGTCAGGGACAGCACGACGGGCACGGCGAGGGCGAGCCGGCGTCTGGAACGCAGATGAGACATGGGGTCTCCACATCCTCCGGAAACGAAACCGGCCCGAGGCACAGGTGGTGCTCGGGCAGGTACATGACGGGTGGTGCAGGGTGAAGCTATCCCGGCCTCTCGCTGGCCAGCAACGTTTTGTCGAAACGACTTCGGAAAGAACGCGACGCCGTTGAACCGCTCCTCGCGTGCCGCCGTGACGTTGGACAGGGAGCGCGAGGACACTCGCCTCCGTCCCCGTTCACAACCGCTTCCGTCATTGCGAGGAGACTCCGTGGCCACCGACGCACCGCCCCCCTCGAAAGAGCAACACAAACTCCCCTCACCCGAGGAGTTCAGCGAGGTGCAGGAGAGCGCGGAGTTCGGTGAACTGCGCCGCTCCTACCGCTCCTTCGCCTTCCCGCTGACCGTCGCCTTCATCGCCTGGTACCTGCTGTACGTCCTGCTGTCGAACTACGCGGGCGGCCTCATGGGCACCAAGCTGTTCGGCAACATCAACGTCGCCTTCGTCCTCGGCGTCGCCCAGTTCGTCACCACGTTCCTCATCGCCTGGTGGTACTCGAAGCACGCCGCCGCGAAGCTCGACCCCAAGGCCGAGGCCATCAAGTCCCGGATGGAGGGCGGCGCATGAGCACCGCACAGCAGACCCTTCTCGCCGCGAACGAGGCCAGCGAGCACCGCCCGCTGATCATCACCCTGTTCGCGCTGTTCGTCCTCGCCACCCTCGGCATCACGATCTGGGCGGGCCGCCAGACCAAGGACGCCGCCGACTTCTACGCGGGCGGCCGCCAGTTCAGCGCCTTCCAGAACGGCCTTGCCGTCTCCGGCGACTACATGTCCGCGGCCTCGTTCCTCGGCATCGCGGGCGCGATCGCCCTCTTCGGTTACGACGGCTTCCTGTACTCCATCGGCTTCCTGGTCGCCTGGCTGGTCGCCCTGCTCCTGGTGGCGGAGCCGCTCAGGAACTCCGGCCGCTACACCATGGGCGACGTCCTCGCCTACCGCATGCGCCAGCGCCCGGTCCGCACCGCCGCAGGCACCTCCACGATCGTCGTGTCGATCTTCTACCTGCTGGCCCAGATGGCCGGCGCCGGCGTCCTCGTCTCGCTGCTGCTCGGCATCACCTCCGACGCGGGCAAGATCCTCATCGTCGCCCTGGTCGGCATCCTGATGATCGTCTACGTCTCCATCGGCGGCATGAAGGGCACCACCTGGGTCCAGATGGTCAAGGCCGTGCTGCTCATCGGCGGCACCCTTCTGATCACCTTCCTGGTGCTGCTGAAGTTCAACTTCAACATCTCCGACCTGCTCGGCACCGCCGCCGAGAACAGCGGCAAGGGCGCCGCCTTCCTGGAGCCCGGCCTCCAGTACGGCGCGACCGGCACCTCCAAGCTGGACTTCATCTCCCTGGGCATCGCCCTGGTCCTCGGCACCGCCGGCCTGCCGCACATCCTGATCCGCTTCTACACCGTGCCCAACGCCAAGGCCGCCCGTAAGTCCGTGAACTGGGCCATCGGCATCATCGGCGCCTTCTACCTGATGACCATCGCCCTCGGCTTCGGCGCCGCCGCGCTGATCTCCCAGGACGAGATCATCGCCTCCAACCCGTCCGGCAACACGGCAGCGCCGCTGCTCGCCCTGCACCTCGGCGGCGTCGACTCGGCCTGGGGCGCGATCCTGCTCGCCACGATCTCGGCGGTCGCCTTCGCGACGATCCTCGCCGTGGTCGCCGGCCTCACCCTCGCCTCGTCGTCCTCCTTCGCGCACGACATCTACGCCAACGTCATCCGCAAGGGGCAGGCCTCCGGCGCCGAGGAGGTGCGCGCGGCCCGCTGGGCGACCGTCTTCATCGGCGTCATCTCCATCGGCCTCGGCGCCCTGGCCCGCGACCTGAACGTGGCCGGCCTGGTCGCCCTCGCCTTCGCGGTCGCGGCCTCCGCCAACCTGCCGACGATCCTCTACAGCCTGTTCTGGAAGCGGTTCACCACCCAGGGCGCGCTGTGGTCGATCTACGGCGGCCTGATCGTCGCCGTCGGCCTGGTGCTGTTCTCGCCCGTCGTCTCCGGCGACCCCAAGGCGATGTTCCCCGAGGTGGACTTCGCCTGGTTCCCGCTGAAGAACCCGGGCATCATCTCCATCCCCTTCGGCTTCCTCATGGGCTGGCTCGGCACGGTCCTGTCCAAGGAGGAGCCGGACGTCAAGAAGTACGCCGAGCTGGAGGTCAGGTCCCTGACCGGCACCGGCGCCCACTGAGCACGACGGTCCACCCGCGGCCGCGTCGTAGGAACCTCCAGGTTCCCGCGGCGCGGCCGCGTCCCACGTCGTGGGATCGGGCCTGTGGAGTTGTCAGTGGGGTCACGTAGGCTCACAGGTGTCGGAGAACCAGTGCTCCGGGCACGATCCGCGTCTAGGGAGGGGGCCCACGTGCTCATCGACACCTACGGCCGAGTGGCCACCGACCTGAGGGTCTCGCTGACCGACCGCTGCAATCTGCGGTGCACGTACTGCATGCCCGAGGAGGGCCTGCAGTGGCTGGCCAAGCCCGACCTGCTGACGGACGACGAGATCGTCCGCCTGATCGACATAGCGGTCACGTCCCTCGGGATCGAGGAGGTCCGCTTCACCGGCGGCGAGCCCCTGCTGCGCCCCGGGCTGGTCGGCATCGTCGAGCGCGTCGCGGCCCTGGAACCCCGCCCGCAGATGTCGTTGACCACCAACGGCATCGGCCTCAAGCGCACGGCGGCGGCCCTGAAGGCGGCTGGCCTGGACCGGGTCAACGTCTCCCTCGACACGCTCCGGCCGGACGTCTTCAAGACCCTCACCCGCCGCGACCGCCACAAGGACGTCATCGAGGGCCTGCACGCCGCCCGCGACGCCGGCCTCACCCCGGTCAAGGTCAACTCGGTCCTGATGCCGGGGCTCAACGGCGACGAGGCCCCGGACCTCCTCGCCTGGGCCGTGGAGCACGAGTACGAGCTGCGCTTCATCGAGCAGATGCCCCTGGACGCCCAGCACGGCTGGAAGCGCGACGGCATGATCACGGCAGGGGACATCCTGACCTCTCTGCGTACGCGCTTCGACCTGACCCCCGAGGGCGAGGAGAAGCGCGGCTCGGCCCCGGCGGAGCGCTGGCTGGTCGACGGCGGCCCGCACGTGGTCGGTGTCATCGCCTCGGTCACCCGCCCCTTCTGCGCGGCCTGCGACCGTACGCGCCTCACGGCCGACGGCCAGATACGCACCTGCCTGTTCGCCCGGGAGGAGACGGACCTGCGCGCCGCCCTCCGCTCCGGCGCCCCCGACGAGGAGATCGCCCGCATCTGGCGCCTCGCGATGTGGGGCAAGAAGGCGGGAGCGGGCCTGGACGACCCGACGTTCGTCCAGCCGGACCGCCCGATGTCGGCGATCGGCGGTTGACGCACCCCGTTAGGCGCTCTCTTCCCACTCCTCGAGAAGAACGACGTCCTTCAGGAACCCCCGCACACCGAGGAACTGCGACAGATGCTCGCGATGCTCCTCACAGGCCAGCCACGTCTTGCGCCGCTCCGGCGTGTGGATCTTCGGGTTGTTCCAGGCAAGTACCCACACCGCGTCGGCGCGGCAGCCCTTCGCGGAACAGATGGGCGTCTCGTCACTCACAGCTTCGTCTCACCACTGCACACAGAAAAGGCGACGCCGAGCAGCCACGGGGGGAGCTGCCCGGCGTCGGTCCGTCGCTCCGACGGGGGATGCGGAGCGCGTACGAAGTATGTCACGGGTAACCCCGGGCCCGGCACCGGAACAACATGATTGATCTGAGCTTTTCTTGAGCTTGGCGGGAAGATGACTTCCGTTTGTGATCACCCGCGGACGGCCCTACCGCTCGTGCGACTCGGTCCGCGCACCCGGCACCGTCCCGGACACGGCGTCTTCCGCGACGGATTCCGCCGGCCCGTCCTGGGCCTCCGGCGGCGCGATCATCGGACGCACCGGCGGCGCCACGAACGTCGACGGCAGGGACGGCGCGTTCTCGCGCCCGGCGTTCGCGATCACCACCGCGATGTACGGCAGGACCAGCCCGAGCACCAACGCCACGATGGCCACGTGCCGTTCGACATTCCACAGGGTGGCCGCGAGGATCACGGAGATCGTGCGGATCGTCATCGAGATCACGTACCGGCGCTGCCGCCCGCGTACGTCCTCCTGGAGCCCCGCCCGGGCGCCGGTGATCCGGAAAACCTGGACGTTGCCGCCGCCATGCTGCTTCCGCATCGCATTCCACCATCCGCCCGTATCGGACTCTCCCCGCCCCGTAGCCGTCCCCGGCCGGTCGGGGAACCTGACCAGGACAGCTCCCACGTTACGCCGCGTCTGCGTCCGCTACGAGACCGGGGCCGGTCCGGCCGGTGCGACCGGCCTGCGCCCTACCACGTACGGCCCGCGTCGTAATGCGGCGTACCGCGGCTGGGCCGACACTGGCCGTAGTGCTCACGTCGAGCCGTACGAGGAGGCAGCGATGGGCTGGTTGTGGGCGATCATCGTGGGACTGGTACTCGGCCTGATCGCCAAGGCGATCATTCCGGGCAAGCAGCATGTGCCGCTGTGGCTGACCGTCATCCTGGGCATGATCGGCGCTATCGCCGGCAACGCCATCGCCCGGGCGGCCGGTGTCGACGCCACGGCCGGCATCGACTGGTGGCGGCACGTCTTCCAGCTGGTGATGGCGGTCATCCTCGTCGGTCTCGGCGACCGGGCCTGGACGGCGGCCAGGGGAAGCAGACGAAGGGCCTAACGGGGTGCACGGCCCCTAACGGGGTGCACGGCGAAGGGGGGCGGCCTCCGGCTTCGGAGACCGCCCCCCTTCCACGCGCTCAGCCGCTCGTGACCTCGACCGCCGCCAGATTCTTCTTGCCCCGGCGCAGCACCAGCCAGCGGCCGTGCAGCAGGTCCTCCTTGGCGGGGACGGCGTCCTCGCCGGCGACCTTGACGTTGTTGACGTACGCGCCGCCCTCCTTCACCGTGCGGCGCGCGGCCGACTTGCTGGCCACCAGGCCGACCTCGGCGAACAGGTCGACGACCGGACCGAGCTCGGCGACCTGGATGTGCGGCAGCTCCGACAGGGCCGCGGCCAGCGTCCTGTCGTCCAGCTCCGCCAGCTCGCCCTGCCCGAAGAGGGCCCTGGACGCGGCGATCACGGCGGCCGTCTGGTCGGCGCCGTGCACCAGCGTCGTCAGCTCCTCGGCCAGCGCGCGCTGCGCGGCCCGGGCCTGCGGACGCTCCTCCGTCTGCTTCTCCAGCTCCTCCAGCTCCTCGCGGGAACGGAAGGACAGGATGCGCATGTACCGGGAGATGTCCCGGTCGTCCACGTTCAGCCAGAACTGGTAGAACGCGTACGGCGTCGTCATCTCCGGGTCGAGCCAGACGGCGCCGCCCTCGGTCTTGCCGAACTTGGTGCCGTCCGCCTTGGTCATCAGCGGCGTCGCCAGCGCGTGCACGGTGGCGTCCGGCTCCAGCCGGTGGATCAGGTCCAGGCCGGCCGTCAGGTTGCCCCACTGGTCGCTGCCGCCCTGCTGGAGGGTGCAGCCGTAGCGCCGGTAGAGCTGGAGGAAGTCCATGCCCTGGAGGAGCTGGTAGCTGAACTCCGTGTAGCTGATGCCCTCGGAGGACTCCAGGCGGCGGGCCACCGAGTCCTTCGTCAGCATCTTGTTGACGCGGAAGTGCTTGCCGATGTCCCTCAGGAACTCGATCGCGGAGAGGTTCTGCGTCCAGTCGAGGTTGTTGACCATGACGGCCGCGTTCTCGCCCTCGAAGTCGAGGAAGGGCTCGATCTGGGCGCGCAGCTTGTCGACCCAGCCACCGACCGTCTCCGGGTCGTTCAGCGTGCGCTCCGCCGTCGGGCGCGGGTCGCCGATCAGGCCCGTGGCACCGCCGACCAGCGCCAGCGGACGGTGACCGGCCTGCTGGAGCCGGCGCACGGTGAGCACCTGCACCAGATGCCCCACGTGCAACGACGGCGCCGTCGGGTCGAAGCCGCAATAGAACGTGACGGGACCGTCCGCGAGCGCCTTGCGCAAAGCGTCCTCGTCAGTGGACAGGGCGAACAGCCCGCGCCACTTCAGCTCGTCGACGATGTCCGTCACGGTTCTCGTATCTCCTTGAGTGGGCTCGTAATCAGGTACGAGGTTATACGCCCTGGCTGACAGAGCTCATATTGAAGTCCGGCACCCTCAGGGCCGGCATCGCAGCCCTAGTGAACCAGTCGCTCCATTCCCTCGGCAGCGTCTTTTCCGTCCGCCCGGCCTCCGTGGCCCGCCCCAGCAGACCCACCGGCGACTCGTTGAACCGGAAGTTGTTCACCTCGCCCGTCACCTCGCCGTTCTCGACGAGGTAGACGCCGTCCCGGGTCAGACCCGTCAGCAGCAGCGTCGCCGGATCGACCTCGCGGATGTACCACAGGCAGGTCAGCAGCAGCCCGCGCTCGGTGTCCGCGACCATCTCGTCCAGGGAGCGGTCGGCACCGCCGTCGAGGATCAGGTTCTCGATGCCGGGCGCCACCGGCAGCCCGGTCAGGCCCGCGCTGTGGCGGCTGGTCGTCAGATGCCGCAGCTCGCCCTCGCGCATCCACTCGGTGGCCGCGAGCGGCAGCCCGTTGTCGAACACCGACTGGTCGCCGCCGGAGGAGTGCGCGATCACGAAGGGCGCGGACTCCAGGCCCGGCTCGTTCGGGTCGCTGCGCAGGGTCAGCGGCAGGTCGGTCAGCTTCTCGCCGACCCGCGTGCCCCCGCCCGGCTTGGAGAAGACCGTGCGGCCCTCGACCGCGTCCCGGCCCGAAGCCGACCACATCTGGTAGATGAGCAGGTCCGCAACGGCCGTCGGCGGCAGCAGCGTCTCGTAGCGTCCCGCGGGCAGCTCCACGCGCCGCTCGGCCCAGCCGAGGCGCACGGCCAGTTCGGCGTCCATGGCGGCCGGGTCGACGTCCTTGAAGTCCCGCGTGGAGCGCCCGGCCCACGCGGACCGGGTCCGGTCCGGGGACTTGGCGTTCAGCTCCAGCGTCCCGTTCGGCTGGTCGTGCCGCAGCCGCAGCCCCGTGGAGGTGCCCACGTACGACGACACCAGCTCGTGGTTGGCGAAGCCGTACAGCTCCCGGCCCCCGGCACGCGCGCGTGCGAAGGCCTCGCCGAGCGCCGGCGCGAAGTCGGCGAACACCGCCGAGGACGTCTCCGCGGGTGCCTCCGTGAACTCCGGCGACCGCGGCACACCGGTGACCAGCGGCTGCGCGTCCTCGGCGGGCCCGGCGCCGCGCGCGGCGGCCTCGGCGGCCCGCACCAGGGGCTCCAGCTCGTCGGCGGTCACGGCGGACCGGGACACGACCCCCGAGGCCGTGCCCTCCTTGCCGTCGACCGTGGCGACGACCGTGAGCGTCCGCCCACGGGTGACACCGTTCGTCGTCAGCGCGTTGCCCGCCCAGCGCAGGTTGGCGGTGGACCGCTCGTCGGCGATGACGACACAGCCGTCCGCCCGGGACAGTTCGAGGGCGCGCTCGACGACCTCGTGCGGCTTGCTGGTGTGCCCGCTCATCGACCGGCCTCCTGGGTCGTGTTCAGAATGTTGACGCCCTTGAAGAGGGCCGAGGGGCAGCCGTGCGACACGGCGGCGACCTGGCCCGGCTGGGCCTTGCCGCAGTTGAAGGCGCCGCCCAGCACATACGTCTGCGGGCCGCCCACCGCGGCCATCGAGCCCCAGAAGTCGGTGGTCGTCGCCTGGTAGGCCACGTCCCGCAGCTGACCGGTCAGCCGCCCGTTCTCGATGCGGTAGAAGCGCTGCCCGGTGAACTGGAAGTTGTACCGCTGCATGTCGATCGACCAGGACCGGTCCCCGACGACGTAGATGCCGCGCTCCACGCCCCCGATCAGGTCCTCGGTCGACATCCCGGCCGGGTCCGGCCGCAACGACACGTTGGCCATGCGCTGCACCGGCACGTGTCCGGGGGAGTCGGCGTAGGCGCACCCGTTGGACCGCTCGAAGCCGGTCAGCCTCGCGATCCGCCGGTCCAGCTGGTAGCCGACGAGCGTGCCGTTCTTCACCAGGTCCCAGGACTGCGCCTGGACGCCCTCGTCGTCGTAGCCGATCGTGGCGAGGCCGTGCTCGGCGGTGCGGTCGCCGGTGACGTTCATCAGCTCCGAGCCGTAGCGCAGCCTGCCCAGCTGGTCGAAGGTCGCGAAGGAGGTGCCGGCGTAGGCGGCCTCGTAGCCCAGCGCCCGGTCGAGCTCGGTGGCGTGCCCGATGGACTCGTGGATGGTCAGCCACAGGTTGGACGGGTCGACCACCAGGTCGTACAGGCCCGGCTCGACGCTCGGCGCGCGCATCTTCTCGGCGAGCAGCTCCGGGATCCGCTCCAGCTCGCCCTCCCAGTCCCAGCCGGTGCCTCGCAGGTACTCCCAGCCGCGTCCGGCGGGCGGCGCGAGCGTGCGCATCGAGTCGAACTCGCCGCTCGACTCGTCCACCGCCACGGCGTTGAACACCGGGTGCAGCCGCACCCGCTGCTGCGTGGTCACGGTCCCGGCGGTGTCGGCGTAGAACTTGTTCTCATGGACCGTGAGCAGCGAGGCGTCCACGTGGTCGACCCCGTCGGCCGCCAGCAGCCGTGCGCTCCACTCCGCGATCAGCCCGGCCTTCTCCTCGTCGGGCACGGTGAACGGATCGATCTCGTACGACGAGACCCACGTCTTCTCCGCGTGCACCGGCTCGTCGGCCAGCTCCACCCTCCCCCACTGCCCGAAAGGCGTGGGAGGTGCCCCCACGTCCGAACCGGCCGCCTTGATCACCTGCGCGGACAGCTTGGCCATGGCCACCGCCTGCCCGGCGACCTTGGCGGCGGCGTCCATGCTGAGATCGACGCCTGAGGCGAATCCCCAGGTGCCGCCGTGCACCACCCGCACCGCGTAGCCGAGGTCGGTGGTGTCCGACGACCCGGCGGGCTTGGCGTCCCGGAACCTCCAGGACGCGTTGCGCACCCGCTCGAACCGGAAGTCCGCGTGCTCGGCACCCAGCGCACGCGCGCGTGCCAGGGCCGCGTCGGCGAGGGCGCGTAGGGGGAGGGCCGTGAAGGCCTCGTCGATGGTATGAGGCACCGCCGTCTCTTTCTGTCGAGGTGACCGTGGTTGCCGTGCTCTGTGACTGCTCCGATCATGTCGCCCATCCCGCGCGCGGGCCATGAGTTTCCGAACCGGTGACCGGGGCTTTCTGTAGGGACCCGACAGTCAGTCCGGTACGCCACTGTCGGTGCCCGATTGTCCGCGGGCGTGCCGGGACCGATAGGTTTTCGGGGAAGCCGCCTGTCATCGTCGCCTGTCGTCCAGGCGCCCGGGCGGGGTATCAGACCGCTACCGAAAGGGTGATCCGTTGAGCCGCTCGGTTCTCGTCACCGGAGGCAACCGGGGCATCGGCCTCGCCATCGCCCGTGCTTTCGCCGATGCCGGCGACAAGGTCGCCATCACGTACCGCTCGGGTGAGCCGCCCGCCGCCCTGACAGATCTGGGCTGCCTGGCCGTCAAGTGCGACATCACCGACCCGGAGCAGGTGGAGCAGGCCTACAAGGAGATCGAGGAGAACCACGGCCCCGTCGAGGTCCTCGTCGCCAACGCCGGCATCACCAAGGACCAGCTCCTGATGCGCATGTCCGAGGAGGACTTCACCTCGGTCATCGACACGAACCTCACCGGCACCTTCCGCGTCGTCAAGCGCGCCAACCGCGGCATGCTGCGCGCCAAGAAGGGCCGCGTCGTCCTCATCTCGTCGGTGGTGGGTCTGTACGGCTCGCCGGGGCAGGCCAACTACGCCGCCTCCAAGGCCGCCCTGGTCGGCTTCGCGCGCTCCCTCGCCCGGGAACTGGGCTCGCGCAACATCACCTTCAACGTCGTCGCACCCGGCTTCGTCGACACCGACATGACCAAGGTGCTCACCGACGAGCAGCGTGCCGGCATCGTGTCGCAGGTGCCGCTCGGCCGGTACGCCCAGCCGGAGGAGATCGCCGCGACGGTGCGGTTCCTCGCCTCGGACGACGCCTCGTACATCACTGGAGCCGTCATCCCCGTTGACGGCGGACTGGGAATGGGTCACTGATCACCATGAGCGGAATTCTCGAGGGCAAGCGCGTCCTGATCACCGGTGTGCTGACGGAGGCCTCCATCGCCTTCCACGCCGCCAAGCTGGCCCAGGAGCAGGGCGCCGAGGTCATCCTCACGGCGTTCCCGCGGCCCACGCTGACCGAGCGCATCGCCAAGAAGCTGCCCAAGCCCGTCAAGGTCATCGAGCTCGACGTCACCAACGACGAGCACCTCGCGCGCCTGGCCGACATCGTCGGCGAGGAGCTCGGCGGCCTCGACGGTGTCGTGCACTCCATCGGCTTCGCCCCGCAGGACGCCCTCGGCGGCAACTTCCTCAACACGCCGTTCGAGTCGGTCGCCACGGCCATGCACGTCTCGGCGTACTCCCTGAAGTCGCTGACCATGGCCTGCCTGCCCCTGATGCAGAACGGCGGCTCCGTCGTCGGTCTGACCTTCGACGCGCAGTTCGCCTGGCCGCAGTACGACTGGATGGGCCCGGCCAAGGCCGCCCTGGAGGCCACCAGCCGCTACATGGCCCGTGACCTGGGCAAGCAGAACATCCGCTGCAACCTGGTCTCGGCCGGCCCGCTCGGCTCCATGGCCGCCAAGTCCATCCCGGGCTTCAGCGAGCTGGCCTCCGTGTGGGACTCCCGCTCCCCGCTGGAGTGGGACCTGAAGGACCCGGAGCCGGCCGGCCGCGGCATCGTCGCACTGCTGAGCGACTGGTTCCCGAAGACCACCGGCGAGATCATCCACGTGGACGGCGGTCTGCACGCCATCGGCGCCTGATCCGCCGTACGCCGTCGACGCCCCGTTCCCCGCACCGCGCGGGGAGCGGGGCGTCACCCGTTCGGCCCATCCGGCCGGGCGGGGGAGCGCTGCAACTGGGCACTCTGGAGTACGCGTTCACCACGCGATCCCCTCCCCAGCACGGCCGAGGAGGTCCCCTTGTGCGCTTGTCCCGCCGAACGGCCTCACTGTCCCTCGCCGTCGCTCTCGTGATGACCCTGGCGCACGAGGCGGTGCCCCACGCGCGCGTGCCCGCCGGAGACCAGGAGTCGGCGGAGCCGTTCGGCGCCGCCTGCCGGATCCGCGTCACCGGATCGACGGTGACCGCCCACTGCCACAACCCGTACCCGGAGACCGACCGCGTGAGCCTGCACGTCGAGTGCGCCCGCTGGTGGGACATCGACACCGACAGCTCCCCGGTCGAGGCCGGGCCCGCACAGACCGTGCGGCTGAGCGGACGCTGCTGGAAGGAAGTCGACGAGGTGTGGATCAGTCACCGGCGGGGGAACTGACCCCGCCCAGGCGGCACAGGAACGGATAGCGGGCGGCCTCCGCGGCCGCCTCCGCCGCGTCGCCGGCGCGGATCGCGTCCAGCAGCCGCCCGTGGTCCATGTACGTCTCCGGCGTCAGCTCCTCGCCGACGTCCTCGCGCAGCCAGTCCCGCAGCACCTCGCCCAGGTCCGCGTACATCGCGGTCATCACGTCGTTGTGGGAGGCGGACACCACCGCCAGGTGGAAGGTCGCGTCCGCGGTCACGAACGCCTCCGCGTCACCCGACTCCCACGCCTCCTCACGCCGCAGCAGCAGCGCGTCGAGCTGCTTGAGGTCCTTCTCCGTGCGCCGCTCGGCGGCCAGCCGGGCGGCGGCCGACTCCAGCGTGGAGCGCAGCTCGGCGATGTGCCGGGGGTCGGCGTCGGCGAACCGCCGCTGCATCACGCCCGCCAGCTCGCTCGTCGCCACGACGTACGTGCCGGAGCCCTGGCGGATGTCCAGCAGGCCGTTGTGTGAGAGCGCGCGGACGGCCTCACGGACCGTGTTGCGGGCGACACCCAGCTGCTCGACCAGCTCCGGCTCGGTCGGGATGCGGGAGCCGACCGGCCACTCGCCCGAGGTGATCTGGGCCCGCAGCGCGGCGATGACCTGCTCGGACAGCGCCGAACGACGGGGATGGCTCAGAGGCATGGCACACCTTCCCACGATCGGGGCGCCGGAGCGCAGCCGGGAACTGGACAGCCAATCATCCCATGATTCTATGATGGGCCTCATGGCTGTGGAGGAAACCCGGACGATGACGCCCCCGACCGTACGCGGCTCGGCCGCGCACGACGCCCGGGAACCGGGCGGGACGACCACGCGCGCGTGGACGATGCGACTGCTCGTCCTCGGCATCGTGCTGTCCGCGCTCAACCTCCGCCCCGCCATCACCAGCCTCGGCGCCCTCCTGGAAGAGGTCCGCGACGGGCTCGGCATGAGCGGCAGCGTGGCCGGGCTGCTCACGTCCGTGCCGCCGCTGTGCTTCGCCGTCTTCGGCGTCACGGCCCCGCGGCTCGCCCGCCGCTTCGGCGCGGGCGCCGTCGTGTGCGCCGGCATGGTCGCCATCGCCGCCGGCCTGCTGCTCCGGCCCTACACCGGCGGCACGGCCGGGTTCCTGGCCGCCAGCGCCCTCGCCCTCATGGGCATCGCCGTCAGCAACGTCCTGATGCCGGTCATCGTCAAGCACTGGTTCCCCGACCGCGTCGGCTCCATGACCGGCCTGTACTCGATGGCGCTCGCCCTGGGCACCTCGCTCGCGGCGGCGGTGACGGTGCCCCTCACCGACGCCCTCGGCGGGAGCTGGCAGTCGGGCCTGGCCCTGTGGGCGGGTCTGGCCGTGGCGGCGGTACTGCCGTGGCTGCCGTTCGTACGACGACGCGTGACGGCGCCCGGGGCCGGGGTCCGGGACGCTGCCGGGACAGCGACCGACGGGCGGTCCGCGACGCACGCGCAGGACTCCGCCGGGACGGAACCCGCGCGCGAGGAGCCGCCGACGCTGCGGATCACCCGGAGCCGTACCGCCTGGGCCCTGGCCGTCTTCTTCGGACTCCAGGCCACCGCCGCCTACATCACCATGGGCTGGATGGCGCAGATCTTCCGGGACGCCGGTGTGCCCGCCGGCACCGCGGGACTGCTGCTCGCGGTCACCATGGTCATGGGCGTACCCCTCGCCTTCGTCATACCGCGCCTGGCCACGCGACTGCCCCACCAGGGCCCGATCGTGCTCGCCCTGGGCGTCTGCGGCCTCGCCGGCTACGCCGGGCTGTACCTCGCGCCGGCTGCCGGAGCCTGGGCCTGGGCCCTGCTGATCGGCGTCGCCAACTGTGCCTTCCCGCTCGCCCTGACCATGGTCGGAATGCGGGCCAGGACCGGGCCGGGCGTCGCCCAGCTGTCGGCGTTCGCGCAGAGCACCGGCTACCTGATCTCCATCCCGGGCCCGCTCCTGGTGGGTGTCCTGTACCAGCACAGCGGAGGCTGGGGGCTGCCGATCGCGCTGATGAGCGCCCTGATGATCCCGCAGATGGTGGTCGGCTTCCTGGCGGGCCGCGACCGCACGGTGGAGGACGAGGCGGCCCGCTGAGCCCCCGCGGCCGACGCGGGTCCGTAGGGCCACCCCGGGGCGTCCGGCGCCCGGGGAGGGTGCGAGACTTGGCCCATGCCAGTGCTCGACCCGAATCCCCAGCACGGTCAGAAGAAGATGCTGCTCGTGTTCGGCGCCTTCTTCGCGATCTTCATCGTCATCGCCGTCATCGCGACGCTCGCCTCGCCCTGACCCGGCCCTGCCCGGCCCATGGTGGGGCTAGCCCCCTGTCCCCTAGGGGGCGAGGGTCAGGGTCAAGTGGGTGGATCACCGGATGGGGCGGCGGCAGCGGATTCCGTACCTTCGAGGTGTGGCCACGAATAGCGGGTCACCGACCGTCCGAAGAGCGGAGGCACGCATGTCGGCTCCCACGCACACCCGGCCCCACCCGGCGACCCGCGCCGGCGCCGACAGCCGGCTGCCCTGGTGGGCGCTCGCCCTGCCGATGCTCGCCTTCACCGCACTGCTCGCCCTGATCCTGAACCCGTCCGACGCCCACGCGGCCACCGGCGACCCCGCGCTCACGCACCTCTTCGAGCGGGCGCAGCAGCTGATAACCCGCTGAGCACGGCCGGATCCGCTGGTCAACTCCCTGCGCCCTGTGGCGTGTTTCATGCGAAGCTGGATCTCATGAGCGTCGCAGAACCCCGCAGGATTGTCCTCTTCCGCCATGCGAAAGCCGACTGGCCACAGGTGACCGATCACGAGCGCCCGCTCGCTGACCGGGGCCGAATGGACGCGGCGGAGGCCGGGCGCCGGCTCGCCGACACCGGCATCCCCTTCGACCTGGCCCTGTGCTCCACCGCGGTCCGGACCCGGGAGACCTGGAAGCTCGCCGTCCAGGAGTTCCCGCAGCGGCCGAAAACCGTCTACGAGGAGCGGATCTACGAGGCCTCGCCAGGCGAACTGATCGCCGTGCTCAACGAGACCCCCGACGACGCGCAGAACATCCTCATGATCGGCCACAACCCGGGCATCCAGGGCCTCGCCGACATCCTGGCGGGCTCGGCCGAGGGCGACGCCCGCGAGCGGATGGGCCGCCGCGGGTTCCCGGCCGCCGCCTTCGCCGTCCTGACCTACACCGGCGAGTGGAAGAGCCTGGAGCCGGGCGTGGCCACGCTGCGGGACTACTGGGCGCCCGCCGAGTGACCCCCTCCGCGTGACGAGGGGCCCGGCGCCGGTGCGGTGCCGGGCCCTTCCCGCTCGATTCAGACCGTGTCGACGGTGTCCGCCGCCTCGACCTCTTCGCGCGTGATGCCCAGCAGGTACAGGACCGTGTCCAGGAAGGGGAAGTTCACCGCGGTGTGCGCGGCCTGGCGCACCACCGGCTTGGCATTGAAGGCGACGCCCAGACCGGCCGCGTTCAGCATGTCGAGGTCGTTCGCCCCGTCACCGATCGCCACCGTCTGCGACAGCGGCACACCCGCCTCCGCGGCGAACCGGCGCAGCAGCCTGGCCTTGCCCGCGCGGTCGACGATCTCGCCGGTGACCTTGCCCGTCAGCCTGCCGTCGACGATCTCCAGCGTGTTGGCCTGGGCGAAGTCCAGCCCGAGCCGCTCCTTCAGATCGTCGGTGACCTGGGTGAACCCACCGGAGACGACGCCGACTTGGTAGCCGAGACGCTTCAGCGTACGGATCAGGGTGCGGGCGCCCGGCGTCAGCCGCACCTCGCTGCGCACCTTGTCCACGACCGAGGCGTCCAGTCCCTCCAGCAGCGCCACGCGCGCGTGCAGGGACTGCTCGAAGTCCAGTTCCCCGCGCATCGCGGCCGCCGTCACCTCGGCGACCTCGTCCTCGCAGCCGGCGTGCGCGGCGAACAGCTCGATGACCTCGTCCTGGATGAGCGTCGAGTCGACGTCCATGACGACCAGGCGCTGCGCGCGCCGGTGCAGACCGGCGGCGACGACCGCCACGTCGATGCCGAGCTTCGCCGCGTCGATCGCCAGGGCGGTGCGCAGCGGCTCGGTCTCCACGCCGGAGACGGCGAACTCGACGGCGGTCACGGGGTACTTGGCGAGCCGGAAGATACGGTCGATGTTTCCGCCGGTCTTCGTGATCCGCGCGGCGATCGCCGCCGTCGCCTCGGCGGTAAGCGGGTGCCCCAGCACGGTGACCAGCGAGCGGCCCAGGCCACGCGGCCGGTTGTCACCGAGGCCGGAGATGATCTCCGCCTGCATCTTCATCGACTCGGCCCAGCTGTGGACGGTCGCCCGCAGATCTCCCTCGAGCCCGGGGGGCGGCTCGGTCACGAGCGCGCACAGCACCATTCGGCCACGCGTGACGACCTGCTCGATGTCGACGACGTCGACGGAGTAGGCGGCGAGGGTGTCGAAGAGGCCGGCCGTGATGCCCGGCCTGTCCTTGCCGAAGATCTTCACAAGGAGGGTGGGGACGTCGGAGGACGAGGTCTGCGAAGCGCTCATGGTGGTTCCACCGTATCCGGCAGCCAGCGCATACCGCCCGTGAGGTCCGCCTGGCGGACAGCGAACACTGGGTGTCGCGCCGATGGCGTGAACCTTACGTACCGGTACGGCGTCCCCGTGCCTCCGGGATCACCTCCCGCCGCGTGGTTTCCGCGGCGGCGGGGGAGGGGGCGGCGGAGGCGGCGGCCCGTCGTCCGGCCGGGCCGGCGGCCCGTTCCCGCCCCTGGGCCCGGGCGGCTGCCGGGGACGACGCGGAGGCGGCCCGACCGGACGTGCCACGGTGGGTGCGCCGTAGATGTCGCCGGCGGCCGTGGGGTCGCCGGTCCGGGCGGAGTCATTGGCTTGCGCGGAGGCATTGGCTTGAGCGGAGTCACCGGCCCCCGCGGAGTCACCGGCCCCCGCGGAGTCACCGGCCCCCGCGGAGTCACCGGCCCCCGCGGAGTCGCCGGTCCGCGCGGAGCCACCGTCCCTCACGGAGCCACCGTCCCTCGCGAGGCCACCGCCCGGCCGCGCGGCATCCGAGGGCCTGGACACACCGGGGCGCGGAGCTTCGCCCGGCTGCCGGGGCCGGTCAGGGTCTTCGCCCGGCCGCGGGGGCCGGGCGTGCCGGGCGGCGCCGCCGGGGGGCCGTGCGTCCTCCGGCTCGCGCAGTTCCTCCGGCACCCGGAGGTACGGATTGGTGGCCGGGTTCGGCGGCCGGTGCGGCGCACCCGGCGCGTAGGGGCCGGGCTCCTCCCTGTGCGACGCCGGTGGGTTGCCCGATCCGGGCGAGGCCTGATGCGGCCCGGCGCCGATGCCGTAACCGGCGGGCCCTGCATCAGCCCTGAGCCCCACCCCCCGGGCCAACGGCGCCGCCGCCCGCCCCGCTGCCCCGCTCGCCCACGCCAGCAGCGCCCCGACGGCCCCGGCCCCCGCGCCCCACACCGCGCCCAGCAGCAGTGCCATGCCGAGGTGCCCTTGCAGTTCGATGCCCGCGCCGAACGCGTCGAAGCCGAGCACGGACAGGGACGCGGTCACGGACACCTCCGTCAGCCACGCCAGCAAGGGCAGGGCGAGCGCGGTCGCGATCCCCAGCCGCAGCGCACACCGCCCCGTGAAACCGAGGGCACCCGAACCCCGTACACCCGAGGCACTCCCGGAGCCCACAGCATCCCCGGAACTCTCTGAGCCCCATGAGCCCCCTGAGCCCTCAGAACCCCCGGAGCCCGTCGCCGCCGCCCGCCCCACCGCTCCTACCCCGCCGCCCCCGACCGGCGTCCGCGCCGCCGTCAGCACCCCGGCCAGCAGCATCATCAGGGCCGCCGCCACCCCGAGCAGCCACACCCGGCCGTCCAACTCGGCGAGTCGCCCCAGCGTCACGGGTTGGTCGGAGCCGACCGAGAGCAGGTCGTCCAGCGGGTCCGGCAGGAAGCGGGTCAGCTCCCCGGTCGCCCGCCCGTCCCACGGCACGAGCAGGCCGATCGGGATGCCCAGCCACACCCCGTTCGGCGCCCCGAGCAGCGCCGCCCCGGCGATGCGCCGCGGATGGTCGTCGCCGATCGCCGCGTACACCGCTGCGGCGAGCCCTGCCGCCACCGCCACCAGCAGCACGGTCACCACCGCGGACACGGCCGGCCGTACCACCTGGTGCACGGCTTCCCAGCCCCGCGGCAGCGGCGTGCGGCGCGAGGCCAGCAGAGCGATGACGAGGATCCCGGCCGACCAGCACAGCCCGCCGAGCAGTGTGGGCACGGTGTCGACCGTGAAACCGACCGAGGCCCGCGCGTCGACCAGATCGCCGAGCCGGTCCGGCAGCAGTCCCCCGAGGTCCCCCAGCCCCGGAACCTCGACGCCCCCGCCTCCTCCGGTCACGTCATCCAGCCCCAGCGCACCGCCGTCGATCGTGATGACGTCATGCCCCGCCCAGGCCAGCCCGCCCAGCATCGCCACGAACAGTGCGACCAACGCACCGACGCGCGCGAGGAGTTCGGCGGGCGATACCACAACTCCCGCCGCCCGCAGGGACCGTAGGAAGAAGTACGCCAGCAGCACCGCCCCGACCAGGCTCACGCCCAGTGGCGTGATCTCGATGGCCGTGTCCGCCTCGGCGCTCGTGAGGCCGAACGCCGACACGTCACCGGACGGCGTGACCGAACCCCCCGCGGCGAGAGCCACCACCGCCGCGGTCATCGGCCCCAACGAGCCCGCCGCGTCCGCCTCCAGCAGCCGCAGGCCCAACGCCGCCGTGCCCGCCATGCCGATCAACGCCCAGCTCACGGCGGCCACGGCGGACATCAGCACGTCCCCCCACGGCACGCGCGCGTCGTCCCTCGCCCCGCCCACACCTGTGGCACCACCCATGGCAGACCCCCCGATCCGCTGCGCGGCGGGGAACACCGCGCATGTCCCCCTCGCGTCGAAATACCACTCTCCGGCCCGTTTTCAACCCCGTCAACGGAATCGGCTGATGCGTCCGAACGCGGGCTTCACAAGGCCCGACTTTCGGTCAGGGGGCCGCTCCTGAAATAGTTCCCCCCGATGTTCGACATCCCTAGACTCCCCATGTCGGGGGATAACTCGGGGGACAACTCAGTGGGGCATGGAGTGCCGGAACTCGTACTGGAATCAAACGGACGTACCTGGACGCTCGATCCGTCCAGGGCATACACCCTCGGACGTGATCCGCAGGGGGACGTCGTCTTCGACGACGCCAGGGTCTCCTGGCGCCACGCCACGGTCAGCTTCAACGGCCGCAGTTGGGTCATCGAGGACCACGGCAGCACCAACGGCACGTTCGTGCAGGGGCAGCGGATCCATCACATGGAGCTCGGCCCCGGCTCGGCCGTCAACCTGGGCAACGCGACCGACGGACCGCGCCTGAACCTCTCCGGCGCCGCGGCCTCCGTCGCAACGCCCCAGGCCCAGCCCCAGCAGCAGCCGTACGCCGCGCAGGGCGCGAACCCCGGCTGGGCGCAGCAGGCCCCCGCCCAGCAGGCGCAGCAACAGGCGCCCCACCAGCAGGCGGCACCGCAGCAGCAGGCCCCGCAGGCCGGCTGGCAGCAGCCGCAGCAGTCGCAACAGCCCGCGGCGCACATCCCGCAGCAGCAGGGCCCCGGCGGTGTCGCGGGGGCACCGCCGGTCTACGGCGACCGCAGCCCGACCACGTTCCACCAGTTCTCGCTCGGCCGCGTGATGCGCATCGGTCGTGCCCTGGAGAACGAACTGGTCGTCTCCGACCTCCAGGTCTCGCGGCACCACGCCGAGTTCCACGCCATGCCCGACGGGCGCATGGAGATCCGCGACCTCGGCTCGCACAACGGCACGTACGTCAACGGCCAGCCGATCCCCAAGGGTGGCTCGCAGCTGCTCGGTCCGAGCGACGTCGTCGGCGTCGGCCACTCGACGTTCCGGATCGTCGGCGACCGGCTGGAGGAGTTCGTCGACACCGGTGAGGTGTCCTTCTCCGCGCGCCACCTGACCGTCACGGTCGACGGCGGCAAGCAGATCCTCAAGGACGTCTCCTTCGGCGTCCCGGAGAAGTCGCTGATCGCGGTCATCGGCCCGTCCGGTTCCGGCAAGTCGACCCTGCTCAAGGCGCTGACCGGCTACCGGCCGGCCAACCAGGGCGAGGTGCTGTACGACAACCGCAACCTCTACAAGCAGTTCGCCGAACTGCGCCAGCGCATCGGTCTGGTCCCGCAGGACGACATCCTGCACAAGGAGCTGACCGTCAAGAAGGCCCTGAAGTACGCGGCCAAGCTCCGCTTCCCGGCCGACACCACCGGCGCCGAGCGCGAGGCCCGCATCGACGAGGTGCTGCGCGAGCTGAAGCTCGACATCCACAAGGACAAGAAGGTCACCTCCCTCTCCGGCGGCCAGCGCAAGCGCGTCTCGGTCGCCCTGGAGCTGCTCACCAAGCCGTCGCTGATCTTCCTGGACGAGCCGACCTCCGGCCTCGACCCGGGCATGGACCGCGACGTCATGCAGCTGCTGCGCGGCCTCGCCGACGACGGGCGCACGGTCCTCGTCGTCACCCACTCCGTGGCCGAGCTGGCCCTGTGCGACAAGCTCCTGGTGATGGCGCCCGGCGGTTCCGTGGCCTACTTCGGCCCGCCGGAGGAGGCGCTGAACTTCTTCGGCTACGACACCTGGGCCGACGTCTTCTCCGCCTTCGAGAACTACCGCGACTACGACTGGGCGGGCCGCTGGAAGGGCTCGCAGCACTACCAGATGTACGCCGCGGACATCGACGCCGTCGCGCCGCAGTCCGTACAGGTTCCGCCGATGCAGGCGATGAAGCCGCCGAAGCCGCAGGGCTGGATGTCCCAGTTCGTCACGCTCGTCCGGCGGTACGTCTCGGTGATCGCGTCCGACAAGGGCTTCCTGGCGCTGATGGTGATCCTGCCGGCCGTGCTCGGTGCGGTGAGCCTGCTCATCGACCCCGACCGGGGCCTGCTGCCGAACCCGGAGAACCCGCAGACCGGCCGGATCATCCCCAACGGCACGGCCACCACGGTCCTGTTGATCCTCGCGGTCGGCGCCTGCTTCGCCGGCGCGGCGAACTCCGTCCGCGAGCTGATCAAGGAACGGGTCATCTACGAGCGGGAGCGCGCGACCGGCCTGTCCCGCTCGGCGTACCTGATGTCGAAGGTGTTCGTGCTCGGCATGATCACCGTGCTGCAGGGCCTGCTGGTCGGGGTCATCGGCTTCTCCAGCCGGGAGATCCCGGAGGAGGGGCTCGTCCTCGGCAGCGCGACCCTCGTCGAGCTCTCCATCCCGATCATGGCGCTGGGCTTCACGTCGATGATGTTCGGCCTGATCATCTCGTCGCTGGTGAAGACCGCCGAGAAGACCATGCCGCTGCTGGTGATGTTCGCGATCATCCAGGTCGTCTTCACGGGCTGCCTGTTCACACTGCACGGCTCGATCGGCGTCAACCAGTTCTCGTTCCTGATGCCGTCGCGCTGGGCGGTCGCCGCGTCCGGTGCCACGCTGGACTTCAACAAGATCAGTCCGCCCGAGACGGCCGGCGACAACGACCCGCTGTGGGAGCACACGGTCGGGGCCTGGGCCATGGACATGGGCGCGCTCCTGGCGCTCGGCGTGATCTGCGGCTTCTTCGTGGCCCGCTTCCTGCGCCGCCACGAGCCCGAGGTCATGCGCAAGTAGTCACCAGTCCACCGCGCCCGAAGGGCGGCACCCCGTCAGTGGGGCGCCGCCCTTCGGCGTTCGGTTCAGCGAGCAGAGGTCCGCGCCAGCCTCAGTACGCGCCGAAGACGTTGTCCATGGAGCCGTACTTGTCGGCCGCGTAGTTGCAGGCGGCGGTGATGTTGGCGACCGGGTCGTAGATGTCCCAGGAGGTGCCGGGGACGTGGTAGGCCTTGAAGGTCGGCGGGATGACCTGCAGCAGGCCCTTCGACGGGACGCCGTTGATGGCGTTGATGTCCCAGTTGTTGATCGCCTTCGGGTTGCCCGAGGACTCCCGGATGATGTTGCGCTTGATGCCGTCGTAGGAGCCGGGGATGCCGTGCTTCTTCATGACGTCGAGCGACTCGCGGATCCAGCCGTCGAGGTTGTTCGGGTAGCTCTTCGCCGCGGCCTTCTTGACCTGGGCGCGCTTGGCGTCGCGGCTCGCGGCCTCCTTGGCCTTGCGCGCGGCCTCGGCCTTCTTCTTCGCCGCCTCGGCGGCGGCCTTCTTCTTGGCGGCGGCCGCGGCGTCGGCCTTCTTCTTCGCCGCGATCTGCTCGGCCTTCAGGCTGGCACCGGCCATCTGGTCGGTGACGCTCGCCTTGACGTCCTTGATCTGCTCGGTGCTGAACGCCACCGCAGCCGGCTGAGCGGCCTCGGTCGTGGTCTTGGTCGACGCGCCGCTCGGCACCGCGGAGAAACCGATGGCGGCGGCACCGAGGGTGGCGACACCCGCCATGGCGATCTTGTGGTGACGGGTCAGGGTACGACTGGGGCCACGGCTGAAGATGTTCTTGGGCATGGTGGTGGGACCTCTTCGAATAGCGCGGGAGTCGCTCGGCGTCCGGCGTTGGACGGGTGTGTTTCCGACACGAACGCCGCGGGGGAGAACCCACGGCGCTGAGCGACGCCAGCAATTCTTAGCGGCCGCAAAATGGCGTGGCAAAGGTGTGACGTACGATGCCCGATAGTGGATCAGGGAAGGGCAAATCGGGGCAGATTGGACTGTATGCGCCGCTCAATAGGTGGGGCTTTGTCTCCTACGCACTTTCGTACGTGACGTGCGTCCTATGCGCGGGCTCACATCGGACGACGCACGGTCTCACGGCTAGTTGCACAAGCGATGCTCTGCGTGAGGGTGTGTACGGCTACGGCTACGGCTACGGCTACGGCTACGGCAGGAGGAGGTGCACGTCCCCGAACTCGTGCCACAGGTACCGGCCCCGGAGGGCGGCCTCATAACCCCGCTCGATCGCCGCCCGCCCCGCGACCGCCTCCAGCATCAGCAGATGCGAGGCCTCCGGCTCGTGCAGCCCGGTCAGCAGCCCGTCCACCACGCGGACCCCGCGCTCCGGTGTCACCACCAGATCGGTCCACCCCGCCCGTGGCCGCACGACCCCGTCACCCTCCACCGCCGACTCCACGGCGCGTACCGCCGTCGTGCCGACCGCGATGACCCGGCCGCCCCCGGCCCGCGTGGCGTCGATCAGCCCCGCGGACGCCTCCGGCACCGCGAAACGCTCCGGATACGGCGGCTCGTGCGCCTCCGCCGAGGCCACCCCCGTGTGCAGGGTGACCGGCGCGAACCGCACTCCCCGGCTCACCAGCTCCGTCACCAGCCGCGTCGTGAAGGGCCGTGCCGCACTCGGCATCTCCGCACTGCCCTCTCCGTCCCCGGACGGCAGCGCGAACACCGTCTGGTAGACGGACAGCGGCTGGTCCCGCTCCGTATAGGCGTACCGAATGGGCCGCCCGTGCTCCCGCAGCAGCCCCGGCACTCCGCCCCCGGACACCCGCGCCCACCGCAGCCGCTCGCTCCGCCCGCTCAGCGGCTCCTCCAGGAGCAGCCGTACACCCCCCGGCAGGCGCACCCACACCTCCCTCCCCGCAGGCGTGGCCGCACGCGCGCGCGTGGTGCCCCGCCCGTCCGGTTCCCGCAGCTCCACCGCCCAGCGGCCGTCGTCCCCACGGGTGGAGAAGTGCACCACCACGCGCGCGTGCCCGATCCATCCGTCGACGGCCGCCGCCAGCGTGGCCGAGGTGTTGACCACGAGCAGATCCCCGGCCCGCAGCAGCCGCGGCAGCTCCGAGAACCGGTGGTGCGCCACCTCGGCCCCCCGGGACACCAGCATCCGTACGGCGTCCCGGTCCAGCCCGGGCCCCCGCTGCTCGACGGGAACCCGGGCCGACAACTCCTCCGGCACGCGCAGGGCCAGGGTCATCGGGCCCCGTCCACCAGCGCCGGAGCCCCGTACCGCCCACTCGCCGGCCGCTCGTCCAGCAGCCGCAGGAACCCCGGCACCACGGCGGCGGGCTCCGACCGCGGCTCGCGATCGTCCGGTACGGCCGCCGCATACAGGTCCGTGGCCATGTCCCCGGGATCCACCGCCCAGACCCGCAGCCCCGGCTCCTCCACGGCGAGCACCGCCACCAGGTGGTCCAGTGCCGCTTTGGAGGCCCCGTAGCCGCCCCACGTCTCGTACGCCTCGGCGGCCGCGTCCGAACTGACCGCCAGCACCGCCCCCGCCTGTGAAGCCCGCAGCAGCGGCAACGCCTCCTGGACCAGGCCCAGCCCCGCCACCAGGTTCACCTCCAGCGCCCGCCGGAGTCCGTCGAGGGGCAGCTCCTCCAGCCGCACCAGTGGCTCGGCGCCCAGCGCGCTCGCGTTGTGCACCAGCAGGTCGACCCCGCCCAGCCGCCACCCCGCCGCCACCAGCTCTGCCCGGTGCGCGGCGTCCGTGACGTCCCCGGGCAGGGCCGTCACGCGCGTGCCGTGCGCGGAAACGGCCTCGGCGGCGTCCGCCAGGGCCTCGGCGCCCCGGGCGTCGAGCACCAGATCCCAGCCGCGCCCGGCCAGGGCCTCGGCCAGCGCCCGGCCCAGCCCCTTCGAGGCCCCCGTGATGATCGCAACCGGCATGATCAGCTCCCTCGTCGTGATCGCGTGCCCTCAACGTAGGAACGGGACCGCCAAGGCCGCCTCGGCCCCGGGCCGCAACCCACCAGGTCCCTTCGCCCTACGCCACGGGCCCGCCGCCCTTGGACCTAGGGCCTGTCATTCGGATCACGCCGCGAACGCGGGGTCCGGGACTCCGCCTCGGCCCCGCGACCTAGGTCCACCGGCCGGGCCTCCACCGTCACCGGTCCGATCCGCGCTGTCACAGCCCGCCGGTACCGTGAGGACATGAGCCACGGTCCCCGGTCCGGCCTCGCCGCGGTGAGCTCCGCGTTGCTGGCCATGAGCAGGCATCTCGAGGTGCGCGACGTCCTCAAGACGATCGTCACCTCGGCCCGCGAGCTGCTCGACGCGCAGTACGCCGCGCTCGGCGTCCCGGACGACCACGGCGGCTTCGCCCAGTTCGTGGTCGACGGCGTCAGCGAGGAGCAGTGGAAGGCCATCGGCCCCCTGCCGCGCCAGCACGGCATCCTCGCCGCGATGCTGCACGAGGCCAGGTCCGAGCGCCTCGCCGACGTCCGCAAGGACCCCCGCTTCGAGGGCTGGCCCAAGGCCCACCCGGACCTGGTCGACTTCCTGGGCCTGCCGATCAGGGACGGCGACGAGGTCATCGGCGCGCTGTTCCTCGCCAACAAGCTGCGTCCTGTGGGGGGACACCCCCCACACCCCCCGGGCCCGAAGCCCGAGGGCGGCTGCGGCTTCACCCAGGACGACGAGGAACTGCTCGGCATCCTCGCCCAGCACGCCGCGATCGCCCTCACCAACGCCCGCCTGTACGAACGCAGCCGCGAACTGACCATCGCCGAGGAGCGCTCCCGCCTGGCCCACGAACTGCACGACGCGGTCAGCCAGAAGCTCTTCTCCCTCCGCCTGACGGCCCAGGCGGCGGCCCGCCTGGTGGACCGCGACCCCTCCCGCGCCAAGGGCGAACTCCAGCAGGTGGCGGCCCTCGCCGCCGAGGCCGCAGACGAACTTCGCGCGGCGGTCGTCGAGTTGCGCCCCGCAGCCCTGGACGAGGACGGCCTGGTCGCCACTCTGCGCACGCAGATACAGGTCCTCGACCGCGCCCACAGCGCCCGCGTGACCTTCTCCGGCCACGGCGTGAAGGCCCTGCCCGCCTCCCAGGAGGAGGCCCTCCTGCGCGTCGCCCAGGAAGCCCTGCACAACGCCCTGCGGCATTCCGGCGCCGACCACGTCGACGTGACCCTGGACCGCCGCGGCGGCGGAGCCGTCCTGCGGGTCACGGACGACGGCAGCGGCTTCGACCCGCAGGCGGTCCGCCGCGCGGGGCGCCACCTCGGCCTGGTCTCGATGCGGGACCGGGCCAGCGGGGCCGGAGGCACGCTGACCGTGGAATCGGTGCCCGGCAAGGGCACCACGATCGAGATGGAGGTCCCCGGTGGCTGACGCGATCAAGGTGCTGCTCGTCGACGACCACCAGGTCGTCCGCCGGGGCCTGCGCACGTTCCTCGAGGTGCAGGACGACATCGAGGTCGTCGGCGAGGCGGCCGACGGTGCCGAAGGAGTCGACCGCGCCGAGGAGTTGCGGCCCGACGTCATCCTCATGGACGTCAAGATGCCGGGCATGGACGGCGTCGACGCCCTGCGCAGACTCCGCGAACTCGACAACCCAGCGCGGGTGCTGGTCGTCACCAGCTTCACCGAGCAGCGCACGGTGGTCCCCGCCCTGCGCGCGGGCGCCGCCGGCTACGTCTACAAGGACGTCGACCCCGACGCCCTCGCCGGAGCCATCCGCTCGGTCCACGCCGGGCACATCCTCCTCCAGCCGGAGGTCGCGGGCGCCCTGCTCTCCCAGGAGGAAGCCAACTCCGGTCCCGGCAGGGGCGGTTCACTCACCGAGCGGGAGCGCGAGGTGCTCGGCCTGATAGCGGACGGCCGCTCCAACCGGGAGATCGCCCGCGCACTCGTCCTCTCCGAGAAGACCGTCAAGACCCACGTCTCGAACATCCTCATGAAACTCGACCTGGCCGACCGAACGCAGGCCGCGCTGTGGGCCGTACGCCATGGCGTGACCGGCTGACACGCTCACCACGACAACGCGGAGGGTTCCATTCCGGACCGAGATTCATACTGTCGTGGGAACGTCCCTCACATGGCGCATCCTCGGTGGATCTCCGCCGTTCTCCAGTGCGTGCTGCGGCGCCTGCCGCGGCAATCGCAAGGAGGGCTCAGAAGTGAAGAACCTGAAGAAGGCAGCGGCCGTGACGATGGTGACCGGTGGCCTGCTGGCCGCGGGCGCGGGCATGGCCTCCGCCACCAGCGCGCACGCCGACGGCCAGGCCGTGGGCTCCCCGGGTGTCGGCTCGGGCAACGTCGTCCAGGCCCCGGTGCACGTCCCGGTCAACGTCTCCGGCAACAGCGTGAACGTCGTGGGCATCCTGAACCCCGCCTTCGGCAACTCCGCCGTCAACCACTGACACCCCACCTCCGCCCCCGAGCCGGAGGTGACACCGGCCTCCCGGGCACGCCTGGGAGGCCGGTCAGGCCTTGAGTGCTGTGCAGCGCCGGTGAGTGTGATCCAGCGTCCGGCGCTTGAGGACGAGGCCGTTCAGGCCGACGGGGATCTGGGGGCGAAGCCCCCAGGTACCTCGCGGCAACGCCGGCTACGAGAAACCGACACTCACCGCACCCCCCGCTCCCGCTCCTCCACAACGGAGTTGTACGCCGCGACCTGCGCCCGCCGAGCCGTCCGCTCCACCGGCCGCAACGCCTCCCGCCGAGCGAAGATCTCAGCCGAACTCACCGCACCCCCGTGCCCACTCTCCGTGGCCACCCCGATCAGCGTCCCCACCCGCTGCGCCAGCTCCAGCACCCGCACCGCCCGCGGCGGATACCCCGGCGCCAGCACCTCCCGCCCCCGCTCGGCCCGCGCCCGGTACGCGTCGATCGCCGCCTCCGCCACCGGCCCCGACCCGGCGACATCCAGCCGCGTCAGCACCTCGGTCGCCTCCCGCAGGGCCTCCGCGAGCTCCCGCTCCGCCTCACCCAGCGATGGCACATCCGCAGGCGGCGCCTCCCGCACCGGCAGCACATGCCACACGACCTCGACGTGCACATCACCCTCGGGCCCGGCCTCGTGCACCTCCGGCACCAGCCCGAACGCGGCCCCGTAACAGACCACCGCCTCCTCGGCGTCCAGCGCCCGCGCGTTGAACTCCGGCGGCCCGCTCAGCCCCAGCGGATGCCCCGGCGCGGGCAGCGCCACCCGCAACCCGGTCACCCCGAGCGCCCGCAGCCGCCCCAGCGCCAACGTGAGCCCGACGGGCGCCGACTCCCCGGGCAGCCCCTCCACCCGGTGCACCGCGTCCTCGCCCACGATGGCGAGCACGGCGTCATCCGGCGAGACAAGTCCGGCCAAAAGGGCATTTCCCCAAGCTGCGAGACGTCCAGCGCGCGGTTCCGTGAGCATGCTCCCACCCTAGGACCCTCCAAGGACCGGACCGAGGGAATGTCCCGGCCGACCGGTGGCGTAGATTTCATGGAGGGCTGCGCCCACCGGCGCGGCGGACCGAGCCACAGGCGTACGCGACAGCCGAGACCGGCCACACTGCAAGGGGAGACAACGCGCTCATGAGCGATGTTCTGGAGCTTCAGGACGTATCCGTGGTCCGCGAGGGCCGGGCTCTGGTGGACCAGGTCTCCTGGTCGGTCAAGGAGGGCGAGCGCTGGGTCATCCTCGGCCCGAACGGCGCGGGCAAGACCACCCTCCTCAACCTCGCTTCCACCTACCTCTTCCCCAGCTCGGGCACCGCCGCCATCCTCGGCGAGACCCTCGGCAGGCCCGGCACCGACGTCTTCGAGCTGCGTCCGCGCATCGGCATGGCCGGCATCGCCATGACCGAGAAGCTCCCCAAGCGCCAGACGGTCCTGGAGACGGTCCTGACCGCCGCGTACGGCATGACCGCCACCTGGCACGAGGACTACGAGGAGATCGACGAGCAGCGCGCCCGCGCCTTCCTCGACCGCCTCGGCATGAGCGAGTACCTGGAGCGCAAGTTCGGCACGCTCTCCGAGGGCGAGCGCAAGCGCACCCTCATCGCCCGCGCCCTGATGACCGACCCCGAGCTGCTGCTCCTCGACGAGCCCGCCGCCGGCCTCGACCTCGGCGGCCGTGAGGACCTCGTCCGCCGCCTCGGCCGGCTCGCCCGCGACCCCATCGCCCCCTCGATGCTCATGGTCACCCATCACGTCGAGGAGATCCCCCCGGGCTTCACCCACGTCCTCATGATCCGCCAGGGCAAGGTCCTCGCCGCCGGCCCCCTGGAGCTCGAACTCACCTCCCGCAACCTCTCGCTCTGCTTCGGCCTCCCCCTCGTCGTCGAACAGGTGGGCGACCGCTGGACCGCGCAGGGCCTCCCGCTGTCCTGACCGGCCCTCGCGCCCCACAAATCCCAGGGTAAGAACGGCATTTCACACGCAGGGCGCCCTGTCCGCGACAGGGTCCGCGGACCTACCATGACCATGTGGAAATCGACGCATGGCTGTGGTGGCTGATCGGCGCGGCAGCGCTCGGCATCGCGCTCGTGGTCACCGCGATGCCCGAACTCGGCATGCTCGCGGTGGGCGCCATCGCCGCGGCGGTGGCCACCGGCGTCTTCGGCGGCGGGGCCGTCGCCCAGGTCGTCGTCTTCGCCGTCGTCTCGACCGCGGGCATCGCGGTCGTACGCCCCATCGCGAACCGACATCGCGCCCAACGACCCCAACTCGCCACCGGCGTGGACGCGCTGAAGGGCAGACAAGCCGTCGTCCTGGAACGCGTCGACGCCTCCGGAGGCCGGATCAAGCTGGCCGGAGAGGTCTGGTCGGCCCGCGCCCTCGCCACCGACCGCGCCTACGAAGTAGGCCAGGAAGTGGATGTCGTGGACATCGAGGGAGCGACTGCGATCGTCATGTGACCTCGCACGACGTAACTGGTGAGAACTCCTCGCGAGGTACGCGACGGTCTGTCAGACTCGACCAGCAAGATCTTCAACAACCATAAGATCTGCCGAAGGCGCCGAGGCGGAGAAGGGTACGGGGAACGACGATGGAACCGGTCATCATCGTCCTGATCATTCTGGTGGTGTTGGTCTTCATCGCCCTGATCAAGACGATCCAAGTCATCCCACAGGCCAGCGCGGCCATCGTGGAGCGGTTCGGCCGCTACACCCGGACCCTGAACGCGGGCCTCAACATCGTCGTCCCGTTCATCGACACCATCCGCAACCGCATCGACCTGCGCGAACAGGTCGTCCCGTTCCCGCCGCAGCCGGTGATCACCCAGGACAACCTGGTCGTCAACATCGACACCGTCATCTACTACCAGGTGACCGACGCCCGGGCCGCGACCTACGAAGTCGCCAGCTACATCCAGGCGATCGAGCAGCTCACCGTCACCACCCTCCGCAACATCATCGGCGGCATGGACCTGGAGCGGACCCTGACCTCCCGCGAGGAGATCAACGCGGCCCTGCGCGGCGTCCTCGACGAGGCCACCGGCAAATGGGGCATCCGCGTCAACCGCGTCGAGCTGAAGGCCATCGAGCCGCCCACCTCCATCCAGGACTCGATGGAGAAGCAGATGCGCGCCGACCGCGACAAGCGCGCCGCGATCCTCCAGGCCGAAGGTGTCCGGCAGTCCGAGATCCTGCGCGCCGAGGGTGAGAAGCAGTCCCAGATCCTGCGCGCCGAAGGTGAGGCCAAGGCCGCCGCCCTGCGCGCCGAGGGCGAGGCCCAGGCCGTCCGCACGGTCTTCGAGGCCATCCACGCCGGCGACCCGGACCAGAAGCTCCTCTCCTACCAGTACCTCCAGATGCTCCCCAAGATCGCCGAGGGCGACGCCAACAAGCTCTGGATCGTCCCCAGCGAAATCGGCGACGCCCTCAAGGGCCTGTCCGGAGCGATGGGCAACTTCGGCGGCATCGGCGGCGGTTCCGGCGGCAACGGCGGCGCGACCGGAGCCCAGGTCCCCGCCCAGGAACGCCGCGAGAAGCCGTCCATCGACTGACGCGACCCATACGAAAAGGGGCCCGCTTCCCGGAGAAGCGGGCCCCTTCACACGTCCGCTAGGCCGCGTCCAGCGCCAGCCAGTCCGGCAGCGCGGCGAAGTCCTCCTGCCCGAGCGCCAGCAGCATCGCGTCCGCCGGAGTCGGCTCGAACGGCTCCCGGAGCAGCGGCATCCCCGCCTCCTCCGGAGTCCGATTGGCCTTCCGGTGATTGTCCTGAGCGCACGAGGCCACCGTGTTCAGCCACGTGTCCTGCCCACCCTGCGACCGCGGCACCACGTGGTCGACGGTTGTCGCCCGCCTCCCGCAGTACGCGCACCTGTGCCGGTCCCTGACCAGCACACCCCGCCTCGACCACGGAGCTCGTCTTCGGAACGGCACCCGTACGTACTGGCAGAGCCTGATCACACGGGGCGCCGGTATGTCGACCGCGGCTCCCCGCATCCGCAGTTCGGGGTGGGCCTGCTCGACGACGGCCTTGTCCTGAAGCACCAGAACGACGGCTCGGTTCAGCGTCACCGTCGACAGCGGCTCGAAGCTCGCGTTGAGTACCAGCGTGTCCCGCATACCAGCCCACCTCCCGTGTGCACCGGCCCACCCCCTGGCGGGCTGGGATCAACTCTGGCCGGGCACGCCGAGATGGACAACGCAATATCTGCTGCTCCCACGGGGGGTGACCCCCGCGACCCCCGGCAACAAAAATGCCCGCTCCTGATCAATTCCAAGACCAGGAGCGGGCAAACGTTCCGTGAACGCTGGGATCGTCAGGACGGCTTGCTCAGCCTTCGGCGGGCACCTCGTACTCACCGATCAGCTGGGCCCGCGCGATGGTGTGGAAACGCAGGTTGAATCCGACGAAAGCCGGACTGGCGTCCGCGTCCGGACCCAGCTTCTCCTGGTCCACGGCGTACACCGTGAACACATACCGGTGTGACCCGTCGCCGGGCGGCGGCGCGGCCCCGCCGAAGTCCCTGCTGCCGTAGTCGTTACGAGCGTGGATCGCGCCCTCGGGCAGCCCCTCGAACGCGCCGCTGCCCGCACCCACCGGCAGCTCGGTCACCGACGCCGGGATGTCGAACAGCACCCAGTGCCAGAACCCGCTGCCCGTCGGGGCGTCAGGGTCGTAGCACGTCACGGCGAAGCTCTTGGTCTCCGGCGGGAAGCCCTCCCACCGCAGGTGCGGTGAGGTGTTGCCGGCCGCGTAGACCTGAGCGTCCTTGAGCGTCGCCCCTTCCCGGACGTCCTTGCTCTCGACCGTGAACGACGGCACGGGCGGATGGAAGTCGTGGGGGAGCGGCCGCCGCTTGAGCTCGGTCACCTCGGTACCTCCTGGTCGGTTCTTGCAGTCCCACCCGAGCCTAGGGCCTTCCTAGAACCAGTTGCGCTTGCTGCCGACCTCGGACAGCCACTGGTTCAGGTAGGCGACCCAGTCGGTCCCCTGGTAGTCGTTGAGACCCACCTGGAACGACCGGAAGGTGTCGCTGCCCTCGCTGAACAGGCCCGGCTTCTTGTCCATCTCCAGCACCACGTCCATGGCGTGCTGGTCGGCCACGAAGCTCAGCTCGACCTGGTTCAGCCCCCGGTACTGCTGCGGCGGGTGGAACTCGATCTCCTGGTAGAACGGCAGCTTCTGCCGCGTACCCCGGATGACCCCGCGCTCCATGTCCGCGTTCTTGAACCGGAAGCCCAGCTGGATGAACGCGTCCAGGATCGCCTTCTGCGCCGGCAGCGGGTGCACGTTGACGGGGTCCAGGTCACCGGAGTCCACGGCCCGAGCGATCTCCAGCTCCGTGGACACCCCGATGTTCATGCCGCGCAACGCCTGCCCGTCGATCATCGTGATCGGCGTCTCCCAGGGAATCTCCAGGCCGAACTGCACCGCGTGCACCGCGTTCGCCTGGAGCTCGAACGCGCCGCCCAGCCGCGACTTCGTGAACTCGATGTCCTGCTTGTACTCCTGGTCGCCGCTCTCCACCTCGACCTTGGCCTGCAGCCCGACCGAGAGCCCCTCGATCTGCTGGTTCACGGACCCGCCCTGGATCCGCACCTCACCCTGGACGACACCGCCCGGCACGACGTTGACCTCGTGCAGCACCGTCTCGACGGAAGCCCCGCCGGCCCCCAGGCTCGCGAGCAGCTTCTTGAACGCCATGACTCTCCCTCTCGCCCACTACGGGTGGATCCTTGATCCCTACAAACGCGATCCGGCCGTGGCCGGTTCCATGCCCTCACCCTGGCAAGGCCTGCGCCCTTCGGCCACCCCACCGTGCCACCCGTCTCCAGTACCCTCGGACGGCATGATCGCGACCCCCGACCGTACGCCCCTGCCCAGGGAGTTCTTCGACCGGCCCGTCCTCGATGTCGCCCCCGACCTCCTCGGCCGCATCCTGGTCCGCACCACCCCGGACGGTCCGATCGCCCTCCGCCTGACAGAGGTCGAGGCCTACGACGGCACCGCCGACCCCGGCTCCCACGCCTATCGCGGCCGCACGGCCCGCAACGAGGTGATGTTCGGTCCGCCCGGGCACGTCTACGTCTACTTCACCTACGGCATGTGGTTCTGCATGAACCTGGTGTGCGGCCCCGAGGGAAAGGCGAGCGCGGTCCTGCTCCGCGCCGGCGAGATCATCGAGGGCGCCGAACTCGCCCGCACCCGTCGACTCTCGGCCCGCAACGACAAGGAACTGGCCAAAGGCCCGGCCCGTCTGGCCACGGCCCTGGACGTGGACCGCTCCCTGGACGGCACGGACGCGTGCACCTCGCAGGAGACCCCCCTCCGCATGCTGACCGGCACGCCCGTGCCCTCCGACCAGGTACTCAATGGCCCCCGCACCGGTGTGGCCGGCGAAGGAGCCGTGCACCCCTGGCGCTTCTGGATCGCCAACGACCCGACGGTCAGCCCCTATCGGGCCCATGTCCCGAGGCGCCGCCGAAGTTGACGCGTCCAGGCAAGGTGCGTAATGTAGCCCGAGCCGCTTGAACCGGGTACGGCAATCGCCAGCAGCCGGAAGCGGCCAAACCACTACCTAGCGACTCCCCTCAGCAGGGGCGAATTCGGCGTGCGCGCATGCCTGAATTCGACGCCGACGGACTCGATTATGAGTTGGACGGGGAATCGGCTAACGTAGTGAATGTCGAAAGGCCGACGAGCGAAAGCCCGGGCCGGACGGCAAATCCCGCCGACAGGGAATCGGATCGAGAAAAGGATCTGATAGAGTCGGAAACGCAAGACCGAAGGGAAGCGCCCGGAGGAAAGCCCGAGAGGGTGAGTACAAAGGAAGCGACCGTTCCTTGAGAACTCAACAGCGTGCCAAAAGTCAACGCCAGATATGTTGATACCCCGTCCATCGGACAACCGATGGTCGAGGTTCCTTTGAAAAAACACAGCGAGGACGCTGTGAACGGTCGGGCTTATTCCGCCTGACTGTTCCGCTCTCGTGGTGTTGCACCGGATTACCGGTACACATTCACGGAGAGTTTGATCCTGGCTCAGGACGAACGCTGGCGGCGTGCTTAACACATGCAAGTCGAACGATGAACCACTTCGGTGGGGATTAGTGGCGAACGGGTGAGTAACACGTGGGCAATCTGCCCTGCACTCTGGGACAAGCCCTGGAAACGGGGTCTAATACCGGATATGACCATCTTGGGCATCCTTGATGGTGTAAAGCTCCGGCGGTGCAGGATGAGCCCGCGGCCTATCAGCTTGTTGGTGAGGTAACGGCTCACCAAGGCGACGACGGGTAGCCGGCCTGAGAGGGCGACCGGCCACACTGGGACTGAGACACGGCCCAGACTCCTACGGGAGGCAGCAGTGGGGAATATTGCACAATGGGCGCAAGCCTGATGCAGCGACGCCGCGTGAGGGATGACGGCCTTCGGGTTGTAAACCTCTTTCAGCAGGGAAGAAGCGAAAGTGACGGTACCTGCAGAAGAAGCGCCGGCTAACTACGTGCCAGCAGCCGCGGTAATACGTAGGGCGCGAGCGTTGTCCGGAATTATTGGGCGTAAAGAGCTCGTAGGCGGCTTGTCGCGTCGGTTGTGAAAGCCCGGGGCTTAACCCCGGGTCTGCAGTCGATACGGGCAGGCTAGAGTTCGGTAGGGGAGATCGGAATTCCTGGTGTAGCGGTGAAATGCGCAGATATCAGGAGGAACACCGGTGGCGAAGGCGGATCTCTGGGCCGATACTGACGCTGAGGAGCGAAAGCGTGGGGAGCGAACAGGATTAGATACCCTGGTAGTCCACGCCGTAAACGGTGGGCACTAGGTGTGGGCAACATTCCACGTTGTCCGTGCCGCAGCTAACGCATTAAGTGCCCCGCCTGGGGAGTACGGCCGCAAGGCTAAAACTCAAAGGAATTGACGGGGGCCCGCACAAGCGGCGGAGCATGTGGCTTAATTCGACGCAACGCGAAGAACCTTACCAAGGCTTGACATACACCGGAAAACCCTGGAGACAGGGTCCCCCTTGTGGTCGGTGTACAGGTGGTGCATGGCTGTCGTCAGCTCGTGTCGTGAGATGTTGGGTTAAGTCCCGCAACGAGCGCAACCCTTGTCCCGTGTTGCCAGCAGGCCCTTGTGGTGCTGGGGACTCACGGGAGACCGCCGGGGTCAACTCGGAGGAAGGTGGGGACGACGTCAAGTCATCATGCCCCTTATGTCTTGGGCTGCACACGTGCTACAATGGCCGGTACAATGAGCTGCGATACCGCGAGGTGGAGCGAATCTCAAAAAGCCGGTCTCAGTTCGGATTGGGGTCTGCAACTCGACCCCATGAAGTCGGAGTCGCTAGTAATCGCAGATCAGCATTGCTGCGGTGAATACGTTCCCGGGCCTTGTACACACCGCCCGTCACGTCACGAAAGTCGGTAACACCCGAAGCCGGTGGCCCAACCCCTTGTGGGAGGGAGCTGTCGAAGGTGGGACTGGCGATTGGGACGAAGTCGTAACAAGGTAGCCGTACCGGAAGGTGCGGCTGGATCACCTCCTTTCTAAGGAGCACTTCTTACCGATCCCCTTCGGGGTGAGGTCAGAGGCCAGTACATCAGCGAACGTCTGATGCTGGTTGCTCATGGGTGGAACGTTGACTACTCGGCATCTTCAGCCAACTCGGGCTGCTAGTACTGCTCTTCGGAGCGTGGAACGCAGATCACGAGGGGCGAGGGTGTCGGGCACGCTGTTGGGTGTCTGAGGGAATGAACTTTCCTCGGCGCCGGCCCCAGTGCACTCGGACCGTAAGGGTTCGGGGTGATGGGTGGCTGGTCGTTGTTTGAGAACTGCACAGTGGACGCGAGCATCTGTGGCCAAGTTTTTAAGGGCGCACGGTGGATGCCTTGGCACCAGGAACCGATGAAGGACGTGGGAGGCCGCGATAGGCCCCGGGGAGCTGTCAACCGAGCTTTGATCCGGGGGTGTCCGAATGGGGAAACCCGGCAGTCGTCATGGGCTGTCACCCGCTGCTGAACACATAGGCAGTGTGGAGGGAACGCGGGGAAGTGAAACATCTCAGTACCCGCAGGAAGAGAAAACAACCGTGATTCCGGGAGTAGTGGCGAGCGAAACTGGATGAGGCCAAACCGTATGCGTGTGAGACCCGGCAGGGGTTGCGTATACGGGGTTGTGGGATCTCTCTTTCATGGTCTGCCGGCCATGAGACGAGTCAGAAACCGTTGATGTAGGCGAAGGACATGCGAAAGGTCCGGCGTAGAGGGTAAGACCCCCGTAGTCGAAACGTCAGCGGCTCGTTTGAGAGACACCCAAGTAGCACGGGGCCCGAGAAATCCCGTGTGAATCTGGCGGGACCACCCGCTAAGCCTAAATATTCCCTGGTGACCGATAGCGGATAGTACCGTGAGGGAATGGTGAAAAGTACCCCGGGAGGGGAGTGAAATAGTACCTGAAACCGTGTGCCTACAAGCCGTGGGAGCGTCGGAGCAAGGCTTGCCTTGTTCTCGTGACTGCGTGCCTTTTGAAGAATGAGCCTGCGAGTTTGCGGTGTGTTGCGAGGTTAACCCGTGTGGGGAAGCCGTAGCGAAAGCGAGTCCGAATAGGGCGTCTGAGTAGCACGCTCAAGACCCGAAGCGGAGTGATCTAGCCATGGGCAGGTTGAAGCGGAGGTAAGACTTCGTGGAGGACCGAACCCACCAGGGTTGAAAACCTGGGGGATGACCTGTGGTTAGGGGTGAAAGGCCAATCAAACTCCGTGATAGCTGGTTCTCCCCGAAATGCATTTAGGTGCAGCGTCGTGTGTTTCTTGCCGGAGGTAGAGCACTGGATAGGCGATGGGCCCTACCGGGTTACTGACCTTAGCCAAACTCCGAATGCCGGTAAGTGAGAGCGCGGCAGTGAGACTGTGGGGGATAAGCTCCATGGTCGAGAGGGAAACAGCCCAGAGCATCGACTAAGGCCCCTAAGCGTACGCTAAGTGGGAAAGGATGTGGAGTCGCAGAGACAACCAGGAGGTTGGCTTAGAAGCAGCCACCCTTGAAAGAGTGCGTAATAGCTCACTGGTCTAGTGATTCCGCGCCGACAATGTAGCGGGGCTCAAGCGTACCGCCGAAGTCGTGTCATTGCGATATATACCCCCAACGGGGATCGTGATGGGTAGGGGAGCGTCGTCTGCCGGGTGAAGCAGCCGCGTAAGCGAGTTGTGGACGGTTGACGAGTGAGAATGCAGGCATGAGTAGCGATTCACACGTGAGAAACGTGTGCGCCGATTGACTAAGGGTTCCTGGGTCAAGCTGATCTGCCCAGGGTAAGTCGGGACCTAAGGCGAGGCCGACAGGCGTAGTCGATGGATAACCGGTTGATATTCCGGTACCCGCTGTGAAGCGTCAAACATCGAGCCCGCTAATGCTAAGGCCGTGAAGCCGCCCCGGAGCCTTCGGGCAAAGGGGAGTGGTGGAGCCGCTGAACCAAGGTGGTAGTAGGTGAGTGATGGGGTGACGCAGGAAGGTAGTCCAGCCCGGGCGGTGGTTGTCCCGGGGTAAGGGTGTAGGCCGGACGGTAGGTAAATCCGCCGTTCATTAAGGCTGAGACCTGATGCCGAGCCGATTGTGGTGAAGTGGATGATCCTATGCTGTCGAGAAAAGCCTCTAGCGAGTTTCATGGCGGCCCGTACCCTAAACCGACTCAGGTGGTCAGGTAGAGAATACCGAGGCGTTCGGGTGAACTATGGTTAAGGAACTCGGCAAAATGCCCCCGTAACTTCGGGAGAAGGGGGGCCACATCCGGTGACGGCACTTGCTGCCAGAGCTGGGGGTGGCCGCAGAGACCAGCGAGAAGCGACTGTTTACTAAAAACACAGGTCCGTGCGAAGCCGTAAGGCGATGTATACGGACTGACGCCTGCCCGGTGCTGGAACGTTAAGGGGACCGGTTAGCTCTGATTCGTCAGGGCGAAGCTGAGAACTTAAGCGCCAGTAAACGGCGGTGGTAACTATAACCATCCTAAGGTAGCGAAATTCCTTGTCGGGTAAGTTCCGACCTGCACGAATGGCGTAACGACTTCTCGACTGTCTCAACCATAGGCCCGGTGAAATTGCACTACGAGTAAAGATGCTCGTTTCGCGCAGCAGGACGGAAAGACCCCGGGACCTTTACTACAGTTTGATATTGGTGTTCGGTTCGGCTTGTGTAGGATAGCTGGGAGACTGTGAAGCGCTAACGCCAGTTAGTGTGGAGTCGTCGTTGAAATACCAGTCTGGTCGTGCTGGATGTCTAACCTGGGTCCGTGATCCGGATCAGGGACAGTGTCTGATGGGTAGTTTAACTGGGGCGGTTGCCTCCTAAAGGGTAACGGAGGCGCCCAAAGGTTCCCTCAGCCTGGTTGGCAATCAGGTGTTGAGTGTAAGTGCACAAGGGAGCTTGACTGTGAGACCGACGGGTCGAGCAGGGACGAAAGTCGGGACTAGTGATCCGGCGGTGGCTTGTGGAAGCGCCGTCGCTCAACGGATAAAAGGTACCCCGGGGATAACAGGCTGATCTTCCCCAAGAGTCCATATCGACGGGATGGTTTGGCACCTCGATGTCGGCTCGTCGCATCCTGGGGCTGGAGTCGGTCCCAAGGGTTGGGCTGTTCGCCCATTAAAGCGGTACGCGAGCTGGGTTTAGAACGTCGTGAGACAGTTCGGTCCCTATCCGCTGTGCGCGTAGGAGTCTTGAGAAGGGCTGTCCCTAGTACGAGAGGACCGGGACGGACGAACCTCTGGTGTGCCAGTTGTTCTGCCAAGGGCATGGCTGGTTGGCTACGTTCGGGAGGGATAACCGCTGAAAGCATCTAAGCGGGAAGCCTGCTTCGAGATGAGGACTCCCACCCACTTGATGGGGTAAGGCTCCCAGTAGACGACTGGGTTGATAGGCCGGATATGGAAGCACGGTAACGTGTGGAGTTGACCGGTACTAATAGGCCGAGGGCTTGTCCTCAGTTGCTCGCGTCCACTGTGTTAGTTCTGAGACAACGAACAGTTGTCGGCTTTGAGCAGAACAAACAATTGAAGAGTGTGCTTGTTCGCTCGAAACCATTAGGGTTTCGGTGGTTATAGCGTAGGGGAAACGCCCGGTTACATTCCGAACCCGGAAGCTAAGCCTTACAGCGCCGATGGTACTGCAGGGGGGACCCTGTGGGAGAGTAGGACGCCGCCGAACAATCTTTGGAAGGACCCCTGGTCACCAGCGTTCAGCTGGGACCAGGGGTCCTTTTTGTTTTTGCACTGCGCGCTGGGCACCCGACTGCGCGAGAATGACTTGCGGTACCGAAGACAGGAGTCACCATGTCCACCAACTCTCCCGACGACCGACCGGAGCGCGACCAGCGGCGACGGGAGGGGGCCCGGAGCGACCGCGGCGGACAGCGCGGGGACCGTGGAGACCGTGGCGGCTTCCGCCGCGACGACCGTGGCGACCGCGGTGGCTTCCGGCGTGACGACAACCGTGGTGGCGGGTACGGCCGGCGCGACGACCGCGACCGCGGGCCCCGCCGAGACGACCGCGACCGGGGCGGGTTCCGCCGCGACGACCGTGGCGACCGTCCCACCTTCCGGCGCGACGACCGCGGAGAGCGCCGTGACGACCGCCGTGACGATCGCCGTGACGATCGCCGTGATGACCGTGGCGGCTTCCGGCGTGACGACAACCGCCGTGACGACAACCGCGGCGGTGGCTACGGCCGGCGCGACGACCGCCGCGGCGATGTCCGCCGGGGAGACGACCGTGGACCGCGCGGTGGTTTCCGACGGGACGACCGTCGGGACGACAGGCGCGATGACCGCCGTGACGACAGGCGCGAGGGCGACCGCGGTGGATTCCCCCGCCGCGACGACCGTGGCGAGCGCCGCGACAACCGTGACCGTGGCTTCCGCGGTGACGACCGCGGCCGTGGCTTCCGTGGCGATGACCGTGACCGTGGCTTCCGTGGCGACGATCGCGGGGACCGTGGTGGATTCCGGCGTGACGACCGGCGTGATGATCGCCGTGACGACCGTCGTGACGACCGCGGCGGCTTCCGTGGGCGCGACGAGCGCCGCGCGGACGATCGTGGGGACCGCGGCGGCTTCCGGCGCGACGACAGCGGTCGGGGCGGGCGTACCGGCTACCGCCGCGATGACGGCCCTCGAAGCGATCGCAGCGAGTTCCGGCGCGACGACAACCGCGGCGAGCGCGGCGACCGCGGCGACCGCGGCGGCTTCCGAGGCCGGGACGACCGCGGCGGGCGCGGGCCCCGGCGCGATGACCGCGGCGGGCGGCCCGGGGGCTTCCGGGGCCGTGACGACAGGCGCGGTGCCGGGCGATTCCGTGAGGAGCGCGAGCGGGACAGGGAGCCGATCAAGCGGCTGCCGATCCCCGAGGACGTCACGGGCGACGAGATCGACAAGGACGTGAGGCAGGAACTGCAGAGCCTGCCCAAGACGCTCGCGGACGACGTCGCCAGGAACCTGGTGATGGTCGCGCGGCTCCTCGACGAGGACCCCGAGGGCGCCTACGCCTACTCCAGGATCGCGCTGCGGCTGGCCTCACGCGTCGCCGCCGTCCGCGAGGCCGCCGGGTTCGCCGCGTACGCCAACCAGAAGTACGGCGAGGCGCTGGCCGAGTTCCGGGCCGCCAAGCGGATGACCGGGAACATCGACCTGTGGCCCGTCATGGCCGACTGTGAGCGCGGGCTCGGGCGGCCGGAGAAGGCGCTCGACATGGCCGGGGCACCCGAGGTGCACAAGCTCGACAAGGCCGGGCAGGTCGAGATGCGGCTCGTCGCGGCCGGCGCGCGGCGGGACATGGGGCAGCTGGACGCGGCCATCGTGACGCTGCAGAGCCCGGAGCTGGCCGCCAACTCCGTGCAGCCCTGGACCGCGCGCCTGCGGTACGCCTACGCCGACGCGCTGCTGGCCGCCGGGCGGGAGAGCGAGGCCCGGGAGTGGTTCGCGAAGGCCGTCGAGGCCGACCGGGACGGCAGCACGGATGCATCGGACCGGCTCGCCGAGCTGGACGGCGTGGAGTTCGTCGACGCCCTCGCCGATGACGACGAGGAGGGCGAAGACGCTGCCTCTGAGGGGTCGGATGAGGCGGAGGAGAAGGACTGACGTCGGGTGACGTGAAGGGGGGCGGGTCCCGGCCGGGACCCGCCCCCCTTCACGTGTCAGGCGCCCTGTTCGGGCTTCAGAGGTCCAGGGCGCGCAGTACCAGGCCCGACGCCGGCTTCGGGCCGAACGACGTGGACTTGCGCGGCATCGTCACGCCCTGCCGGGCCAGGTCGCGGACGACCTCCTCGCGGACCGGGTGCATCAGGACCGCCGTACCGCCGTCGCGTTCCGCCTTCGCGACCGTGGCGGCCGTGTCGTGGATGTAGGCGATGTGGGCGGGGGAGTCCTCGGGGATCCGCCAGACGTGGTCGAGGAGCGTGGCGTGCAGGACCGTCGCGTCGAGAGTGCGCCACGCGGCGGGGCGGTCGGCGGGGACCGTGCGGGCCAGGAGGTCCGGATCCGGGTGGTCGACGAGGTGGAAGGAACCGTCGCCGGCCAGCAGGAACGCGTTGCCCGCGCAGGCCGCGTCCGCCAGCGCCTCCAGGGCCTCCGGCAGCGGGACGTCGAGGCGGCGGACGCGGAAGCGGCCGTCCAGAGCGGCCACGGCGGCGTCGACCGGCAGGCCGTGCAGGAGGCGGTGGATGGCGCGGACCCGGAGGGGGTAGCGGGCCGTGTCGACCAGCAGGACCAGGCCGTGGTCCCAGGGGCTGGGGGAGGGGTGTTCCGTGCGGAGGCGGCGGTAGGTCGCCCAGCGGTGGTGGCCGTCGGCGATGAGGGCCTGGTGACGGGCCAGGTCCGTCTGGATCGTGGCGACGTCGGCGGGGGCGGTGACCGACCACAGGCGGTGGCTGAAGCCGTCCTCCGTGGTGGTGGCGAGGAGGGGAGGCCGGTCGGCGGTGCGCTCGATCAGGTTCGCGGTGGCGGTCGCCGAGTCGTCGCCGCGGTAGGTCAGCAGCAGCGGTTCGAGGTTCGCGGAGGTGGCCCGCATGAGGTCGGCCCGGTCGGCGACGACGTGCGGCATGACGTCCTCGTGCGGCAGGACCACCTGCTCGTCCGGGTCCGACACGCGCAGCGCGCCGATGATGCCGCGTTGCAGCATCCCGTCGCCGTCGCGCTGCTCGTAGACGTAGAGGCCGGGTTCGGGGTCGGTGGTCAGGACGCCCTCGGAGAGCCAGCGGCGCAGGGTGACGGCGGCCTGTTCGTTGCGGGCGCTGGGTGTGGCGGCCTGGGGGAGGATCAGGCGGACGATGTTGTACGGGTCGGAGGACTCCAGGTGGTGCAGGCCGTCGGGGCGGACCACGACGTCGTACGGCGGGGATGTGACGGCGGCAAGGCTGCCGACCCGGTCGGGGTCGTAACGAAGGCCTCGGAACGGGGTGAGTTCCAGGCCTCGGTGCGCCGTTGCCGCCGAGTGACCTGCTGTGTTCATCCCGGCATCGTACGGGTGTCAGTGGCATGGGGGATGATCGGGGGAAAGCCGTCGAACGAGGAGCGATGCGGGATGAGCCGGAGCGTCAGGACGAGGCCCGAGGGCAGTGGGCAGGCCCTGAGCGAGGCGTATGACACGGCGCTGCTCGATCTGGACGGTGTGGTCTACGCGGGCGGGAGCGCGATCGCGCACGCGGTCGAGTCGCTGGCGGCGGCCCGGGCCGGCGGCATGCGGCTGGCGTACGTCACCAACAACGCGCTGCGCACTCCGGACACGGTGGCCGAGCATCTGACCGAGCTGGGGATACCCACGGGCGCGGACGACGTCATCACCTCGGCGCAGGCGGTCGCGCGGCTGATCAGTGAGCAGGTGCCGCAGGGCGCCCGGGTGCTGGTGGTCGGCGGGGAGGGGCTGCGGGTGGCCCTGCGCGAGCGCGGGCTGGTGCCCGTCGAGTCGGCGGACGACGATCCGGCGGCGGTGGTGCAGGGCTACGGCGGACCCGAGCTGCCCTGGGGCCGTTTCGCCGAGGCCTGCTACGCCGTCGCGCGCGGTGTGCCCTGGTTCGCGTCCAACACCGATCTGACGATTCCGAGCGGGCGTGGCATCGCGCCGGGCAACGGCGCGGCGGTCGAGGTCGTCCGGATCGCCACGGGCGCCGAGCCGCAGGTCGCCGGCAAGCCGCTGCCGCCGATGCACCGCGAGACCATCCTGCGGACCGGGGCCCAGCGGCCGCTGGTGGTGGGGGACCGGCTGGACACGGACATCGAGGGCGCGTTCAACGGCGACGTCGACTCGCTGCTCGTCCTGACCGGCGTGACCGACGGCGCGCAGCTGCTGGCCGCGCCGCCGCGGCACCGGCCGACGTACGTGGACGCCGATCTGCGCGGGCTGCTCGGCGGCCAGCCGGACGTGGTCGCGGCGGGCGACGGCGGGTTTTGGTGCGGAGGCTGGACGGCGACGGCCGGCACGGACCGCCTGCAGCTCGACGGCGACGGCGAAGCGCTGGACGGGCTGCGCGCCTTGTGCGCGGTGGCCTGGACGGCCGCCGGTGACGGCGGGTGCGAGCTGGACGGGGCCAAGGCGCTGGCCCGACTGGGGTTCTGACGGCCGGTTGGGAGCGGTGGTTGGCGGGCACGCTGGTACGAGGTGCCCGCGGAGCGGCCGGGATCCGACATCGTGATCCAATGCGAGGGTAGGCTAACCTAACTGCGTGTTGGTCGAGAGTCCCCCTGAACAGCGCGCGGAGACCGCCCCCGCGCCCCCGACCCGACGGGCGGTACGGGCCTTCGGGCTGCTCCTGTCCGTCGCGATCCTGGTGCTCGTCGCGCTGGCGAGTATCGCGATCGGAGCGAAAGAGCTGTCCCTCGGGCAGGTCTGGCACGGCTTGTTCGAGGATTCGGGGACGTACGGCGATGTCGTCGTCGCGGAGCGGCTGTCGCGGACCGTGCTCGGGCTGCTCGCCGGTGCCGCGCTCGGCCTGGCCGGGGCGGTCCTGCAGGCCCTCACCCGCAACCCGTTGGCCGATCCCGGACTGCTCGGCATCAACGCGGGCGCGTCCGCCGCGGTCGTCACGGCCATCACGTTCCTCGGGATCACCTCGCTCAGCGGCTACGTCTGGTTCGCGTTCTTCGGCGCGGCCGCGGTCGGGGCGCTCGTCTGGTTCCTCGGTGGCAGCCGGGGCGCGACTCCGGTACGGCTCGCGCTCGCCGGTACGGCCATCAGCGCCGCGCTCTACGGCTACCTCCAGGCCGTGATGATCATGGACGACGCGGCGCTCGGCAAGATGCGCTTCTGGACGATCGGTTCGCTGTCCGCGGCGACCGACTCGGTCATCACGCAGGTCCTGCCGTTCCTGCTGGCCGGCATGGTCCTCGCGCTGGCCCTCGCCCGGCCGCTCAACGCCATGGCCATGGGCGACGACACCGCCAAGGCGCTCGGCGCCAACCTCAACCGGACGCGGGCGCTGTCCATGCTGGCCGCGACCGTGCTCTGCGGGGCCGCGACCGCCGCCTGCGGGCCGATCGTGTTCGTCGGGCTGATGGTGCCGCACGTCGTGCGTTCCTTCACCGGGCCCGACCTGCGCTGGATCCTGCCGTACGCGGCGATCCTCTCGCCCGTGCTGCTGCTCGGCGCCGACGTCCTCGGCCGGATCGTGGCCCGGCCCTCGGAACTCCAGGTGGGCATCGTCACCGCGATCCTCGGCGGACCGGTGTTCATCTTTCTCGTACGACGGCGGAGGACGGCACAGCTGTGAAGACCACCAACCGTGCTCTGCGGACACCGGGCGGGCTCTCCGTACGCCTGGACGTACGGGCCCTCACCGTCGTGCTCCTGCTCCTGGGCGCGGCGCTCACGGCGAGTGTCGTGCTCATCGGCACCGGCGACTTCCCGATCCCGGCCGCCGACGTGCTCAGGACGCTCGTCGGCGACGGCAACGCGGGCCAGGAGTTCATCGTCAACGAACTGCGGCTGCCGCGGGTCCTGGTCGGGCTGCTGGTCGGCGCCTCGCTCGGACTCGGCGGTGCCCTGTTCCAGTCCATCTCCCGCAATCCGCTGGGCAGTCCGGACGTGCTCGGCCTCGGCCAGGGCGCGGCGGCCGGCGCGCTCACGGTGATCGTGCTGTTCTCCGGAAGCGCGAACCAGGTGGCTGTCGGCGCGCTCGTGGGCGGCCTGGTGACCGGGCTCGCCATCTACGTCCTCGCCTGGAAGCGGGGCGTGCACGGCTACCGGCTGGTGCTGGTCGGCATCGGCGTCTCCGCGATCGTCACAGCGGTCAACGGCTATCTGCTCACCAAGTCCGACCTGGTGGACGCGGCCCGCGCGGTCGTGTGGATGACCGGCTCCCTCGACGGCCGTGACTGGGCCCAGGTCTGGCCGCTGCTCGGGCTGTGCGCCGTGCTCGTGCCGCTGGTCCTCGTCAACGCGCGCGGGCTGCGGCTGATGGAGATGGGCGACGACGTGTCGTACGCCCTCGGCGTGCGGGTGGAGCGCGTCCGGCTGCTGCTGATGGTGGCGGCCGTGCTGCTCACCGCGTCGGCGACGGCCGCGGCCGGGCCCGTCAGCTTCGTCGCGCTCACCGCGCCGCAGCTCGCCCGGCGCCTGACCCGCTCGCCCGGCCCGAACCTGCTGCCGTCCCTGTGCATGGGCGCCGCCCTGCTGGTCACCGCCGACTGGGCCTCGCAGCGGGCGTTCGGCGCCGAACAGCTGCCCGTGGGCGTGGTCACCGGTGTGCTCGGCGGTGTCTACCTGCTGTGGCTGCTGGTCACCGAACGCAGGGCGGGCCGGATATGAGCACCGGCACCGGCGTGGGCACGACCGCCGAGCGCAGCATCAACAGCGGGCTGAACAACCAAAGGAGCACCGTGAACCGTCTGTCCGCCGAGAACGTCACCCTCGCCTACGACCAGCGGGTCATCGCCGAGCAGCTGTCGGTGGAGATACCCGAAAACTCCTTCACCGTGATCGTCGGCCCCAACGCGTGCGGCAAGTCGACGCTGCTGCGGGCGCTGTCGCGGATGCTCAAGCCGAGCGAGGGCCGGGTGCTGCTCGACGGGCAGGTCATCCAGTCGATGCCCGCGAAGAAGGTCGCGCGCACCCTCGGCCTGCTGCCCCAGTCGTCCATCGCGCCCGACGGCATCACCGTCGCCGACCTCGTCGGCCGGGGCCGCTACCCGCACCAGGGCATCCTGCGCCAGTGGTCCACCGAGGACGAGCGCGTCGTCCAGGAGTCCATGCGGCAGACCGGAGTCGCCGAGCTCGCCGACCGCTACGTCGACGAGCTGTCGGGCGGCCAGCGCCAGCGCGTGTGGATCGCCATGGCGCTCGCTCAGCAGACCCCGCTGCTGCTGCTCGACGAGCCGACGACGTACCTGGACATCCAGCACCAGATCGACGTGCTCGACCTGTGCGCGGAGCTGCACGAGGAGCAGGGGCGCACGCTCGTCGCGGTGCTGCACGACCTGAACCACGCCGCCCGCTACGCCACCCACCTCATCGCCCTGCGCGAGGGCAGTGTCATCGCCCAGGGCGCCCCGAACGACATCGTCACGGCCGAGCTGGTCGAGGAGGTCTTCGGGCTGCGCTGCCAGGTCATCGACGACCCGGAGACGGGCACGCCGCTGATCGTGCCGGCGGCGCGGAAGGCACGGATCAAGGACGCGGCAGGGCCGGAGTCCGGGGCGGGCGCGGAGAAGGTCGCCGCGACGGAAGCGTCCTGAGGGGGAGCGTCACGGAAGCTCCTGAGGGGAGCGTCACGGGGGCTTCTGGGGCCGGGCGCCACGGGTGCCACGGGCGCCTCTGAGGCCGGGCGCTACCGGGTGCTTCCTGACGCCGGGCGCTACAGGAGCTTCCTGAGGCGGAGCAGGTCCCGCAGGCCCGCGTGGAGTTTCACGCGGCCCGAGCCCCAGGCCGTGGCGAAGTTCAGCTCGCCGTCGACCAGGGCCACGAGGTCGTCACCGGTCATGGCCAGTCTGATCTCGGCCTTGCCGGGCGGCGGCCCCTGCACCGTGTCCTGCACCTCGATCCGCCCGCCCCGCATACGGCCGACGAAGGTGACGTCCAGGTCCGTGATGTGGCAGCTCACCGAGCGGTCCAGGGCCGCGGCCTCGCGGGCGTCCCCCTCGGCGCGCTGCATGTTGTCCGAGAGCTTGTCGAGTGCGCTGCGGCACTCCTCGATCGTGGCCATCGCGCTCGACGGTACCGCAGCGGTTCGCGGTAGCGTCGGGGCATGGACGACGCAGTTCCCGAGACCCCGGCGGTGGCGGAGGAAGAACCCGCGTACGACCCCGCCGCCCCCGCACCCCTGAACGTGCCCCGCGCCCCCACCGGCGACGCCGACGTGGACGCGGCCCTGGACCGGCTCGGTGACGCGGACCACCTCGCCACGGACGGACACCTCGAGGTGTACGAGGATGTACACCGGGGGCTGCGCGACGCGCTCACCGCGCTCGACGCCCGCCCGGGACCTCCGGCGCCCCCGTCGCAGCACGGACCTAGGAGCTGAACCGAACGTGGCAGGAGTCGCACGCCGCCGTCTGGACGCGGAGCTGGTCCGCCGGAAGCTCGCGCGCTCGCGTGAGCATGCCGGCCAGCTGATCGCCGCCGGGCGCGTCTCCGTCGGCAAGACCGTCGCGACCAAGCCCGCCACGCAGGTGGAGACCGCGGCGGCGATCGTCGTCGCGGCCGACGAGAACGACCCCGACTACGTGTCCCGAGGCGGGCACAAGCTCGCCGGCGCGCTGCAGGTGTTCGTGCCGCAGGGCCTCGCCGTCGAGGGGCGCAGGGCGCTCGACGCCGGCGCGTCCACCGGCGGTTTCACCGACGTCCTGCTGCGGGCGGGCGCCGCCCACGTCGTCGCCGTGGACGTCGGATACGGACAACTCGCCTGGTCCCTCCGGAACGATGAACGCGTCACCGTCAAGGACCGTACGAACGTACGCGAGTTGACGCTTGAAGCGATCGATGGGGAGCCTGTGGATCTTGTCGTGGGGGATCTGTCCTTCATCCCGCTCGGGCTGGTCCTGCCCGCCCTGGTGCGGTGCGTGAAGCCGGACGCCGACCTGGTGATGATGGTCAAGCCGCAGTTCGAGGTGGGGAAGGAGCGGCTGGGCAGCGGGGGAGTCGTGCGCAGCCCCCAGCTGCGGGCCGAAGCGGTCCGGGGGGTGGCCGAGAAGGCCTGGGGGCTGGGGCTCGGCGCGAAGGGCGTGACGGCCAGTCCGCTGCCCGGGCCGTCGGGGAATGTCGAATACTTCTTGTGGCTGCGGGCCGGGGCACCGGAACTGGACCCGGCCGACGTCGACCGAGCAGTGGCGGAGGGGCCCCGTTGACCGAGAACCGAGCTCGTACTGTTTTCCTCCTCGCCCACACGGGACGGCCCGCGGCCGTGCGCAGTGCCGAGCTCGTCGTGAAGGGGCTGCTGCGCTCCGGACTGGGTGTGCGGGTCCTCGAGGACGAGGCGCGGGACCTGCCGCTGCCGGACGAGGTGGACCTGGTCAAGGAGGCGACCCCGCAGTGCCTCGACGGCTGTGAGCTGCTCATCGTGCTGGGCGGTGACGGCACGCTGCTGCGCGGCGCCGAGTTCGCGCGGGCGTCGGGCGTGCCGATGCTCGGCGTCAACCTCGGGCGGGTCGGCTTCCTCGCGGAGGCCGAGCGCGACGACCTCGACAAGGTGGTCGACCGGGTGGTCACCAAGGCGTACGAGGTCGAGGAGCGGATGACCGTCGACGTCGTGGTGCACCGCAACGGGGACATCGTGCACACGGACTGGGCGCTGAACGAGGCGGCCGTGCAGAAGGTGTCCGCCGAGCGGATGCTGGAGGTCGTCCTGGAGATCGACGGGCGGCCGGTGACCGGGTTCGGCTGTGACGGGATCGTGCTGTCGACTCCGACCGGGTCGACCGCGTACGCCTTCTCGGCGGGCGGGCCGGTGGTGTGGCCGGAGGTCGAGGCGCTGCTGATGGTGCCGATCTCCGCGCACGCGCTGTTCGCGAAGCCGTTGGTGACATCGCCGGATTCTGTGTTGGCTGTGGAGGTTCTGCCGCACATTCCGCCCGGGGTCCTGTGGTGTGACGGGCGGCGGACCGTGGAGTTGCCGCCGGGGGCGCGGGTCGAGGTGCGGCGGGGGGCTGTGCCGGTACGGCTGGCTCGGCTGCACCATGCGTCCTTCACCGACCGGCTGGTGGCGAAGTTCGCGCTGCCGGTTTCCGGGTGGCGGGGGGCTCCTCATTAGCGTGGTCGCTCGTTACTAGCGTGGTTGCCCGTTGTCGGCGGGTGCGGGCCGTCTGTGGCTGGTCGCGCAGTTCCCCGCGCCCCTGAACCACGATCCACTCTCGTGGGTGACAAGGGCAGGCCAGTCGCAATCCGTGGCCCGGACCTCGTAAGGTCGTGTCCGTGTTGGAGGAGATGCGGATACGGTCGCTCGGTGTGATCGACGACGCTGTTGTCGAGCTGTCGCCGGGGTTCACCGCGGTCACCGGTGAGACGGGTGCGGGCAAGACCATGGTGGTCACCAGCCTGGGGTTGCTGCTGGGCGGCCGGGCCGACCCGGCGCTCGTGCGGATCGGGGCCGGGAAGGCCGTCGTCGAGGGGCGGATCACCGTGCCCGAGGACGCCGCGGTCGCCGTACGCGCCGAGGAGGCCGGGGCCGAGCTCGACGACGGGGCCCTGCTGATCAGCCGTACCGTTTCGGCCGAGGGGCGCTCCCGGGCGCACCTGGGCGGACGCAGCGTGCCCGTGGGCGTGCTGGCCGAGCTCGCCGACGAACTGGTGGCCGTGCACGGGCAGACCGACCAGCAGGGGCTGCTCAAGCTGTCCCGGCAACGGCAGGCGCTCGACCGGTACGCGGGCGACGCGGTCGCCGTGCCGCTGGCCAAGTACGGCGAGGCGTACAAGCGGCTGCGGGCCGTCTCCGCCGAGCTCGACGAGATCACCACGCGCGCGCGGGAACGGGCCCAGGAGGCCGAGATGCTGCGCTACGGGCTCGACGAGATCGCCGCCGTCGAGCCCCGGGCCGGCGAGGACACGGAGTTGGCCGAGGAGGCCGAGCGGCTGGGGCACGCCGAGGCCCTGGCGTCCGCCGCGGCGGCCGCGCACGCCGCCCTGGCGGGCAATCCGGAGGACCCCGAGGGCGTCGACGCCGGGACGCTCGTCGCGGGCGCCCAGCGGGCCCTGGAAGCCGTGCGGTCGCACGACCCGGCGCTGGCCGCGCTCGCCGACCGCATCGGGGAGATCGGGATCCTGCTGCGCGACGCGGCGGGGGACCTGGCCGGGTACGCCGACGACCTGGACGCCGACCCGCTGCGGCTGGCGGCCGTCGAGGAGCGGCGGGCCGCGCTCACCGGGCTGACCCGGAAGTACGGCGAGGACATCGCCGCCGTGCTGGCCTGGGCGGAGAACGGCGCCGCCCGGCTGACCGAACTCGACGGCGACGACGAGCGGATCGGGGAGCTGACCGCCGAGCGGGACGCGCTCCGTGCCGAACTGGGCGGGCTCGCACAGGCGTTGACGGACGCGCGGACGGAGGCCGCCGAGCGGTTCGCCGCCGCCGTGACCGCCGAGCTGGCCTCGCTGGCCATGCCGCACGCGCGCGTGTCCTTCGACATCCGGCAGACCGAGGACCCCGACGGCGTCGAGGTCGGCGGGCGTCCCGTCGCCTACGGGCCCGCCGGAGCCGACGAGGTCGAACTGCTGCTCGCCCCGCACCCGGGCGCGCCGCCCCGGCCGATCGCCAAGGGCGCCTCCGGCGGTGAGCTGTCCCGCGTGATGCTGGCCGTGGAGGTGGTGTTCGCGGGGACGGATCCGGTGCCGACGTATCTCTTCGACGAGGTCGACGCCGGGGTCGGCGGCAAGGCGGCGGTCGAGATCGGCCGACGGCTGGCCCGCCTGGCGAAGACCGCGCAGGTCGTGGTCGTGACGCATCTGCCCCAGGTGGCCGCCTTCGCCGACCGGCAGTTGCTGGTCGAGAAGACGAACGACGGGTCCGTGACCCGCTCCGGCGTCAAGGTCCTGGATGGGGAGGACCGGGTGCGGGAGCTGTCCCGGATGCTCGCCGGCCAGGAGGACTCGGAGACGGCCCGGGCGCATGCCGAGGAGTTGCTGGCGACGGCCCGGGCGGACAGGTAGCCGGAGGGTGGACCAGGCCGGGCGGGTCGCCCAACTTCACTCGTGTGGGTGACCCGGCCCGGCGCATTCCCCCGATGCCGCACCCCATGGTCGCGCCGACGGGTTTCCGGCGTTCCCTGAACCCCCGTATGTCCTGGCATCCTTGGCGGAGTACGCCGTGGGAAACCGCGCCGTGACCGCCCGACCCGAACCAGGAGCCCGGCCACGTGACCCCCGTGAGCAGCCAGCCACCGCCTGGCCAGTCCCCGCTGCGCACCGTGCAGGTGCTGGGCGGGGGCAACGCCGCCAGCAGTGCGCATGTGCGCTCGCTGGCCGCGGGGCTCGTCGCGAGGGGCGTGAAGGTCACGGTGTGCGCCCCCGTCGAGGCGGATCACGCCTATGACTTCAGCGGGGTCGGAGCGGACCACGTGCACGTGCCGCGCAGCAGCGACCCGGTGTCGGTGGCGGCGTTGCGGGCGGCCTGCGCCGACGCCGATCTGGTGCACGCCCACGGCCTGCACGCCTCCTTCCGTACCGTGCTCGCCCTCAGCGGGCGGCGCGTGCGTACTCCGCTGGTCGTGACGTGGCACGACCGGGCGCACGCCGACGGTGCGCGTGCCCATCTGCTGAAGGTGCTGGAGCGGCGGGTCATGAAGGCGGCCACCGTCGTGCTGGGCACGACGTCGGCGCTGGTGGACCGGGCCCGGCGGACGGGCGCGCGGGACGCGCGGCTCGCGGCCGTCGCGCTGCCCGGCCCCCGCAGCCCCGTGGAGCCGGACGACCCCGACCGGATGCGGCCCAAGGTACGCGCCGAACTCGGCGCCATCGGACGCCCGTTGCTGATGGCCGTCGGCTCCCTGGAACGCCACCGCGGGTACGACGTGCTGCTCGACGCCGCACGCGCGTGGCGCCGCCTCGACCCGGTTCCCCTGGTCGTGATCGCGGGGGAGGGGCCGCTGCGCGGCGAACTCCAGGGGCGGATCGAGGAGGAGGGGCTGCCGGTCCGGCTCATCGGCCGGCGCGACGACATCACCGACCTGCTCGCCGCCGCCGACCTGGCGCTGCTGCCGAGCCGCTGGGAGGCGCGCTCCGTCCTTGCCCAGGAGGCCCTCCACGCGCGCGTGCCGCTCGTCGCGACCGACGCCGGCGGTATCCCCGAACTCGTCGGCGACGCCGCCGAACTCGTGCCGTACGGCGACGCGAAGGCCCTCGCCGACTCCGTCGTACGCCTGCTCGGCGACCCCGCCCGCCGGGAGCTGCTGAAGGACAAGGGCGCCCGGCAGGCGGCGAGCTGGCCGACCGAGGACGAGACGGTCGCCCAGGTCCTCAGCGTCTACGACGAGTTGACCCGGCTCCGGCCCCTCGCCTAGCCGCCCTGGGGGACGTGCCTGCGGGCCCGTAGCGCCAGGCTCAGGGCCAGTACCGTCTGCGGATCGTCGAGGTCCGTGCCCAGCAGTTCCCCGATGCGCGCCAGCCGGTTGTACAGGGTCTGCCGGTTGAGGTGGAGCTCCCGGGCCGTCTCCGCCTTGCGTCCCGCGTGGGCGAGGTAGGTCGTCAGGGTGGGCAGCAGCGGCGGCCGGGAGCGGCGGTCGTGGTCCAGCAGCGGGCCGAGCGCCCGGTCGACGAAGGCCGCGAGGTCCGGGTGGTCGCGCAGCCGCCACAGCAGCAGGTCGATGTCCAGGCGGCGGGCGTCGTACCAGGGCCGGTCCGGCAGGCCCTGGGCCGCGGTGGCCGTCTCGGCGGCGTGCCGCAGACCCGAGGCCGCCGCCGTCCAGCCGCCCGCCACCCCCACGACCACCACGGGCCGCGGCCCGCCCGGCCGCAGCATCCCGGCCCGTTCCACACCGGTTCGCAGCGCCGCCGCGACCCGGTCCGCGACCGTCGCCCGCTCCGACTCCGAGCGCAGCCCGAGCAGCACCGGCACCCGGCCCTCCACCGGCCGCACCCCGAGCAGCACCGGCACGCCCACCGCGGCCAGCTCCTCGGAGACCGCCCGGGCCAGCACCGCCCAGCCTCCCCCCGGCGACAGCGCGTCCCCCAACCGCATGACCACCGGCAACAGCGGCCCCTCACCCGGCCGGAAGCCCAGCACCCGCGCCTGCGCCGGGGCGTCCTGAGCCGTGACCCGGCCCTCGGCGAGGTCCGTGAGGAAGTCGCCGCGGCCGCGTGCCGCCAGTTCCTCCTCCTGCCGCGCCTGCATCAGCACCACGGCCAGGATGCCCGCGGCCCGCTCGGCCGCCATCCGGTGCACGGGCGCCAGGGGCGTCCGCACGGGCAGCAGGACGAGACGCGCGCGGACGCCCCCGCTGCCGGGCCCGCCGCCCGGCACGTCCACGAGGACCGAGCCCGCGAGGGGCGGCTCGTCCCTGTGCTGCCCGCGCAGCCCCTCCCACACCTGGAGCGGGTCCGCGCCCTCGGGACCGGCCCCGGCGGCGTAGAGCAGCTGCCCGTCCGCCGTCTCCAGGAAGACCGGGTTGTCGCCGAAGTCGGCCAGGATGCCGAGCACCTGGGGCACCCCGCCGCCGCCCAGCACCGCCCCGGTGCACCGCCGGTGCACCTCCTCGGCCCGCTGGAGCAGCGCGTAGTGGCCGTTGACGATCTCGGTGTGGATCTCCTCCGTGACGGTGACGAACGGCACCTCGCGGTGGAGTTGGACGAGCGGCAGCCCGGACGAGCGGGCCGTGTCGACGAGGGCCGCTGGCAGCCGGGTGAAGCGCGGGCCGAGCTCCACGACCAGGGCGGCGATGCCGCGCTCGGCCAGTGTGCGCACGAACGCCCGCTGCTCGGCCGGACGGGTGCCGAGGCCGTAGCCCGTGGTCAGCAGCAGCTCCCCGCCCTTGAGGAGGGAGGCGATGTGGGGCACCTCGCCGGCGTGCACCCAGCGCACGGTCCGCCCGAGCCGGTCGGCGCCCGCCAGCACCTCGGGCAGCCCGCCGCGCAGCCCCGGCAGCTCCAGCGCCCGCTGCACGGTGATCCCGGCGCCCCGCGTGTCGTAGCCGCTGTCCGTCTCGCTCTCCATGGGCCGGACGCTACCCGCGCGGGTGCCTCCCGGACATCTCCGCGGCCGCCCGGGGACGATCACGCCCGGGATTACCGCGTGATCGACCGGGTACGGGCGCCGTCATGGACATCAGCGTGGTCGCCGTGGGGCGGGAGGACGACAGTCCGGTCGAGGAGCCGCTGCGGGTGGCGGTGCTCGCCGACCGGCTCGGCTACCGGGAGGTGTGGGCGGGCGAGGGACCGACGTGGGACTCGTTCGTCCTGGCGACGGCGATCGGCGCGGCCACGCGGCAGGCCACGCTGACGGCCGGGCCCGTGCCGGTGTCGGTGCGCGACCCGCTCACCGTCGTCCGGGGCGCCGCGTCCACCGCGGCCGTCACCGGCCGGCCCGTGGGCGTGGCCCTGGGCACCTCCAGCAAGCGGGTCGTCGAGGGCGTGCACGGCCGGCCGCGCACCCGGCCCGCCGCGACCCTGGAGGAGTCGGCCGCGACGGTGCGCGCGCTGATGGACAGCGTGCCGGGCGAGCCGATCGTGCCCGGCAGCGGCTTCCCGCGCCGGCTGCCGCCGCCCGGGGGGATGCTCACCGTGGCGGCCTTCGGGGAGCGCGCGGTCGCCACGGCCGTCGCCCACGCCGACCGGATGCTGCTCGACCTCGTCTCCCCGGAGCAGGTCCGCGTGCTGCGGGCGCGGATGCTCGCGGCCGCCGAGCGGGCGGGCCGTACGCCACCGCGGCTGGCCGCCTGGCTGCCCGCCGCCGTGGACCCGGAGCCCGAGTCGCTCCGGCAGATCCTGCGCAGCGTCGTCGGCTACCTCACCGTGCCGGGCTACAGCGACGTGTTCGTCGACGCCGGGTTCGCCGAGGTCGTCGAGCTGGCCGCCAAGGGCGCCGACCCGGACACCCTGCTGCGGGCCCTGCCGCCCAGGGCCGCGGGCACGGTCGGCCTCGTCGGGGACGCCGGCACCGTCCGCGCCCGCGTCGACGCCTACGCCGAGGCCGGTCTCGACGAGATCGCCCTGGTTCCGGCCACGGCGGGTGACCCGGCGGGGGAGCGCACGCTCACGGCCCTCAGGCCGCGGTGACGCCCGCGCGGGCCACCGGTCCGGTCGACCGTCCGGTCAGCCGCCGTAGGCGCCCGAGGCGGTCAGACGCAGTGCCGTGTCGATGAGCGGCACGTGGCTGAACGCCTGCGGGAAGTTGCCCACCTGGCGCTGCAGGTGGGGGTCCCACTCCTCGGCCAGCAGGCCCAGGTCGTTGCGCAGGGACAGCAGCTTCTCGAACAGCTTGCGGGCCTCGTCCACGCGGCCGATCATCGCCAGGTCGTCGGCCATCCAGAACGAGCAGGCGAGGAACGCGCCCTCGTCGCCGGGCAGGCCGTCGACGCCCTCGTTGTCGCCCTGCGTCGGGTAGCGCAGGATGAAGCCGTCCGGCGTGGACAGCTCCCGCTGGATCGCCTCGATCGTGCCGATGACCCGCTTGTCGTCCGGCGGCAGGAAGCCCATCTGCGGGATCAGCAGCAGCGAGGCGTCCAGTTCCTTCGAGCCGTAGGACTGCGTGAAGGTGTTGCGCTCCTTGTCGTAGCCCTTCTCGCACACGTCCCGGTGGATGTCGTCGCGCAGTTCCTTCCAGCGCTCCAGCGGGCCGTCCGCGTCACCGGACTCGATCAGCTTGATCGTGCGGTCGACGGCGACCCAGGCCATGACCTTGGAGTGCACGAAGTGGCGGCGCGGGCCGCGCACCTCCCAGATGCCCTCGTCCGGGTCCTGCCAGTGGTCCTCCAGGTAGCGGATCAGCTTGAGCTGGAGCAGCGAGGCGTAGTCGTTGCGCGCGAGGCCCGTCATGTGGGCCAGGTGCAGGGCCTCGGTGACCTCGCCGTAGACGTCCAGCTGGAGCTGGTGCGCGGCGCCGTTGCCGACGCGGACCGGGGTGGAGCCCTCGTAGCCCGGGAGCCAGTCCAGCTCCGCCTCGCCGAGTTCGCGCTCGCCGGCGATGCCGTACATGATCTGCAGGTTCTCCGGGTCGCCGGCCACCGCGCGCAGCAGCCACTCGCGCCAGGCGCGGGCCTCCTCGCGGTAGCCGGTGCGCAGCAGCGAGGACAGGGTGATCGCCGCGTCGCGCAGCCACGTGTAGCGGTAGTCCCAGTTGCGGACGCCGCCGATGTCCTCCGGCAGGGAGGTGGTGGGCGCGGCGACGATGCCGCCGGTCGGGGCGTACGTCAGCGCCTTCAGCGTGATCAGCGAGCGGACGACGGCCTCGCGGTAGGGGCCGTGGTACGTGCAGTGGTCGACCCACTCGCGCCAGAAGTCCTCCGTCGCCTCCAGGGACTGCTCGGGCTCGGGCAGCGGCGGCGGTTCTTTGTGCGAGGGCTGCCAGGAGATCGTGAACGCGATCCGGTCACCCGGAGCGACCGTGAAGTCCGCGTACGTGGTGAGCGACTTGCCGTAGGTCTCGGCGGATGTGTCGAACCACACGGAGTCCGGGCCCGCCACGGCCACCGTGCGCCCGTCGTGCTTGTGCACCCACGGCACCACCCGCCCGTAGGAGAACCGCATCCGCAGCGCCGAGCGCATCGGCACGCGGCCCGAGACGCCCTCCACGATCCGGATCAGCTGCGGGGCGCCGTCACGCGGCGGCATGAAATCGGTCACCCGGACCGTGCCCCGCTGGGTGTCCCACTCGGACTCCAGGATCAGCGAGTCGCCGCGGTAGCTGCGCCGGGCGGCGGTGGGCGGCGCCTGGTCGGAGGCGTACGCGGGGCCGAGCCGCCAGAAGCCGTGCTCCTCGTTGCCCAGCAGGCCGGCGAAGATGGCGTGCGAGTCGAAGCGGGGCAGGCACAGCCAGTCGACTGTCCCGTCCCGGCAGACCAGGGCAGCGGTCTGCATGTCTCCGATGAGTGCGTAGTCTTCGATGCGCCCGGCCACGTGCAACTCCAGTCGAACGGCCACGTCACCCCACGAGGGGGCTGTCGCTAGTGCGGTCAAGGGGGGTTTTCAGCAAGTCTTGCAATGCGTCGTTGAGCGGTGAAGCAAAACAGGTCACTCAGCCGTCATGCAAAGCGCCAATTGTTGCTCAACGAACTGACGAGCTCACGTTGTTCCGGTACTCACGGGCGGTGGGTGGTGCCGTTGGGCCGGGCGGGCTCGGCAGCGAGTGTCCGAGCAGGATACGACGCACGCAGATGATGTGTGTGCCGCTCCGGGCAAGGCGAGTACGCCGAACGAGTGAGCAACGGGTGAGAGACCGGTGACGGCGATCGTCTCCGTGTCGGCGCGTGCGCGGAGCGTGGCCGGAAGCCTTCCCCTCGCGGCGCTGATACGCTGGTAGCCCGTGGACCGGTGGGCCCCTTCCCGACAGGGAACCCCCGAACCGCAGCGACGGCACCCCGGAGATTTCCGGCGGGCAGCCGCACCGCACCCCCAGACCGCGACCACGGGAGCCCCGTCTTGGCCATGCCGCCCGCCGCTTTTCGTAACTCGACGACCAAGCACATCTTCGTCACCGGGGGTGTCGCCTCCTCGCTCGGCAAGGGCCTGACGGCCTCCAGCCTCGGCATGCTGCTCAAGGCCCGCGGTCTGCGCGTCGTGATGCAGAAGCTCGACCCGTACCTCAACGTCGACCCGGGCACGATGAACCCCTTCCAGCACGGTGAGGTGTTCGTCACCAACGACGGCGCCGAGACCGACCTGGACATCGGCCACTACGAGCGCTTCCTCGACCGCGACCTGGACGGCTCCGCGAACGTCACCACCGGCCAGGTGTACTCCACCGTGATCGCCAAGGAGCGGCGCGGCGAGTACCTGGGCGACACCGTGCAGGTCATCCCGCACATCACCAACGAGATCAAGCACCGCATCCGCCGCATGGCGACGGACGAGGTCGACGTCGTGATCACCGAGGTCGGCGGCACGGTCGGCGACATCGAGTCGCTGCCGTTCCTGGAGACCGTCCGCCAGGTCCGTCACGAGGTCGGCCGTGACAACGTCTTCGTCGTCCATATCTCGCTCCTGCCGTACATCGGCCCCTCGGGTGAGCTGAAGACGAAGCCCACCCAGCACTCGGTTGCGGCCCTGCGCAACATCGGTATCCAGCCGGACGCGATCGTGCTGCGCTGCGACCGCGAGGTGCCCACCGCGATCAAGCGGAAGATCTCGCTGATGTGCGACGTCGACGAGGCCGCCGTCGTGGCCTGCCCCGACGCCCGCTCCATCTACGACATCCCGAAGACCGTGCACGGCGAGGGCCTGGACGCCTACGTCGTCCGCAAGCTGGACCTGCCGTTCCGTGACGTGGACTGGACGACCTGGGACGACCTGCTCGACCGCGTCCACAACCCCGACCACGAGATCACCCTCGCGCTGGTCGGCAAGTACATCGACCTGCCCGACGCCTACCTGTCGGTCACCGAGGCGCTGCGCGCCGGCGGTTTCGCCAACCGGGCCCGCGTGAAGATCAAGTGGGTCACCTCCGACGACTGCAAGACCCCGGCCGGAGCCGCGGCCCAGCTCGGCGACGTCGACGGCATCTGCATCCCGGGCGGCTTCGGCGACCGCGGCGTGCTCGGCAAGGTCGGCGCGATCAAGTACGCCCGCGAGAACAAGATCCCGCTGCTCGGCCTCTGCCTCGGCCTGCAGTGCATCGTGATCGAGGCCGCGCGCAACCTCGCCGACATCTCCGACGCCAACTCCACCGAGTTCGACCCGGCGACCGCCCACCCGGTCATCTCCACGATGGCCGAGCAGCTCGACATCGTCGCCGGTGAGGGTGACATGGGCGGCACCATGCGGCTCGGCATGTACCCGGCGAAGCTGGCCGAGGGCTCGATCGTGCGCGAGGTGTACGACGGCAAGGAGTACGTCGAGGAGCGGCACCGTCACCGGTACGAGGTGAACAACGCCTACCGCGCCGAGCTGGAGAAGAGGGCGGGCATCCTGTTCTCCGGCACCTCGCCGGACGGCAAGCTCGTCGAGTACGTCGAGTACCCGCGCGACGTCCACCCCTACCTGGTCGCCACGCAGGCGCACCCGGAGCTGCGCTCGCGCCCGACGCGTCCGCACCCGCTGTTCGCCGGGCTGGTCAAGGCCGCGGTCGAGCGGAAGACTTCGAAGTAACACACCAGTTGTACGGTGGCCGGGGTGCATCCCTTCAAAGGGTGTGCACCCCGGTTTCTTTTCGGCAGGTCGTGTTGGTACTGGAAGGACAGGCATGACGATCAAGGACACCCCGGAGGAGTGGGAGATCCGGGCGACGGAGACCCCCTTCGTGGGCAACAAGACCTCCGTGCGCACCGACGACGTGGTCATGCCCGACGGCACCGTGGTGCGCCGTGACTACCAGGTCCACCCCGGCTCCGTGGCCGTCCTCGCCCTCGACGAGGCCGACCGCGTCCTGGTCCTGCGCCAGTACCGCCACCCCGTGCGCCACAAGCTGTGGGAGATCCCCGCCGGACTGCTCGACGTGCCCGGCGAGAACCCGCTGCACGCCGCGCAGCGCGAGCTGTACGAGGAGGCGCACGTCAAGGCCGAGGACTGGCGGGTGCTCACCGACGTGTACACCACCCCCGGGGGCTGTGACGAGGCGGTCCGGATCTTCCTCGCGCGTGATCTGTCCGAGGCGGAGGGCGAGCGCTTCGCCGTCGAGGAGGAAGAGGCCGACATGGAGCTCGACCGGGTGCCGGTCGAGGACCTCGTCCGGAGCGTCCTGGCCGGCGAGCTCCACAACAACTGCCTCGTCGTGGGCGTCCTGTCCCTGGTCGCGGCCCGCGGCGGCGACGGCCTGGACGCACTGCGCCCGGCTCAGGCGCAGTGGCCGGCTCGTCCGTTCGAGGTCTGAACGCTCCGGGGGGTCCCCGGCCCCGCCTCGACAGCAGCAGTGTGAAGATCGGCTGATCCGATCGAGCGATGTATCCGGCCCGCCCACCGTGCGCCGCCCGGAACGTTGCAGAGCGTGAACTAGGCTCTGCAACACGCCCGAACCGGAGTCCCGGCGGGCTTGCGTGTGCGGTGGGACGGGAGTGTGGCCCGTGACGGATCAGGTCGTGGAGACAGGCGACGTGCGGCTGACCGGAGGCGCTGCCGAGGAGAACCGGTTCCTGGGGCGCACACGGGAGTTGAAGGAGCTGCGCGCCGACATCGAGCGCGCCGGCCTGGACACGCTGGCGGGCCGCAAACCGCCCCGCGCGCGCGTCCTGCTCATCGCCGGCCGGCCCGGATCGGGCCGCAGCGCACTCGCGGAGGAACTCGTACGGCAGGTCGCGGACCGTTACCCGGACGGCGTGCTGCGTGCGCGGCTCACCGACCCCGACGGCACCCCCGTACCCGTCGAGCGTGCCGCCCGCGACCTGCTCACCGCCCTCGACGAGGACGCCCCGGCCGGGGCCGCCGAGGACGACCTCACCGACGCCCTGCGCACCGCCCTCGCCGCCCGCCGGGCCCTGCTCCTGCTGGACGACGCGGCCGACGCCGAGCAGGTCGACGCCCTGCTGCCCGACGCCCCGGACTGCCTGGTCGTCGCGGTCTCCGAGGGCCCGCTGACCGGTATCTCGGACGTCCGCCCCTGCACTCTGGGCGGCCTGGACGCCAAGTCCGGAGTGGAGCTGCTGTCCCGGCACACCGGCTCGGTCCGCATCACCGTCGACCCCCGGGCCGCCGAGGGCCTCGCCGAGGAGTGCCAGGGACAGCCGGCCGCGCTGATGCTGGCCGCCGGCTGGCTCGCCGCCCGCCCCAAGGCGGCCGTCTCCGACCTCGCCAAGCAGCTGCGCGCGGCAGAACCCGAGGGCACGGCCCTGACCCGGGTCTTCCGCCTCGCCCACGCCGGCCTGCCCGCCACCGCCGCCCGGATGCTGCGCCTGCTCTCCCTCGCCCCGGCCGGGCTGGTCGACCCGCAGACCGCCTCCGCACTCGCCGGCTGCTCGGTCGGCACCGCCCACACCACCCTCGACGACCTCGTCGCCCTCGGCTTCCTGCACGCCGTGAACTCGCCGCTGCCGCAGTACGAGGTGCCCGCCTGCCTGCACCCCCTGCTCCGCACCTTCGCCCGCCACCACGAGCGCCCGGCCGAGCTACAGCTGGCCCGCGCCCGCATGCTGGAGCGGACCGTACGGCTGCTCCAGGCCTGCCGCGCGATCACCGAGACCGACAGCCCCCAGGCGCGTCAGAAGCTCCTCGACATGCCACGCGCCCTGCGCTTCCCCACCCCCCGGGCGGCGGCCGACTGGCTGCGCCTGACCCGGCCCGCCCTGCTGGCCTCGGCCCGGCTCGCCGTCGCCGACGGGGAGCTGGACACCCTGGCCCGGCGGCTGATGTCCCAGCTGGTGCGGGCCATGGTGGCCCACCTCGGCACCCGGGCGGCGGCGCCCGACCTGTACGACATCCACAGCCTGGTCCTCGACATCGCCGAGCGCCGCGACCTGCCCCGGGAACGGGCCGCCGCCCTGCTGAACCTCGGCGACCTGGACGCCCGCACCGGCCGCACGACCGACGCCCTGGCCCGCTACCGGGCAGCGCTGGACGCCGGACGCGAGGTGAACGACCCGTATGCGACCGGCCGCGCGATGGAATCCGTAGGCGGCGCGCATCTGGAGCTCGGTGACTTCGACCGGGCCGCCGACTGGTTCGGTCGCGCCCTGGTCGAACGGCTCGCCCGGGGCGAGCGGGCCGACGCCGCCCGGCTGTACGGGCGGATCGCCGCCGCCCACACCTTCGCCGGCCGCTACGGCGAGGCCCTGCGCAACTGGCGCTCGGCGATCTCCGGGCACCGCAAGAACGGTGATGTGGCCGCCCAGGCGCGGGCGTTGAGCGAGCTGGCGCGGGTGCAGGAGTACGCGGGCCGGCCCGAGGAGTCGCTGCGCACCTGCCGGGAGGCCGTGGAGTGGGCCCGGCGGGCCGAGGACACGCGGTTGCAGGCCGCGCTGCACCTGCGGGTCGCCGACACCCTCGAACACCTCGGCGACCCCGCCTCGGCCGGGCTGCACCGGGGCGCCGCCGAGCGGCTCCTCGGCGACTCAAACCTTCAAACGGAACCCGACGCCTGCGAAATCCGTACCGCATCGGCTGAAGATTGATGCAATGAAAGGCTAGACAGCGGGAACACCTTCATTAGACTGGCTCTGCCGCACGTTCTCCTGCGGTCTCTCCCGGTGTGCCCGTGCGTGCCCGGGTATGTCTAAGAAATACCCCCCATACCCTCTGAGCCAAGGACCGTGATCGACGTGAAGGTCGGCATCCCCCGCGAGGTCAAGAACAACGAGTTCCGGGTGGCCATCACCCCTGCCGGTGTGCACGAGCTGGTGCGCCACGGCCACCAGGTCGTCATCGAGCGCGGCGCCGGCGTCGGCTCCTCGATCACGGACGAGGAGTACGTCGCCGCCGGTGCGCGGATCCTGGACACCGCCGACGAGGTGTGGGCCACCGCCGACCTGCTGCTGAAGGTCAAGGAGCCCATCGCCGAGGAGTACCACCGCCTCCGCAAGGACCAGACGCTCTTCACCTACCTGCACCTGGCCGCCTCCAAGGAGTGCACGGACGCCCTGCTGGAGTCCGGCACCACGGCGATCGCCTACGAGACGGTCGAGCTCCCCAGCCGCGCGCTGCCGCTGCTCGCCCCGATGTCCGAGGTCGCGGGCCGGCTGGCCCCGCAGGTCGGCGCCTACCACCTGATGCGCGCCAACGGCGGCCGGGGCGTGCTCCCCGGCGGTGTTCCCGGCGTGCCGGCCGGCCGGGCGGTCGTCATCGGTGGCGGTGTCTCCGGCTGGCAGGCCGCGCAGATCGCCATCGGCCTGGGCTTCCACGTGACCCTGCTCGACAAGGACGTGAACAAGCTCCGCGAGGCGGACAAGATCTTCGGCACGAAGATCCAGACCGTCGTCTCCAACGCCCTGGAACTGGAGAAGGCCTGCCTGGAGGCCGACCTGGTCATCGGTGCCGTCCTGGTCCCAGGCGCCAAGGCCCCGAAGCTGGTCACCAACGAGCTCGTCTCCCGGATGAAGCCGGGAAGTGTCCTTGTCGACATCGCGATCGACCAGGGCGGCTGCTTCGAGGACTCCCGCCCGACCACCCACGCCGAGCCGACCTTCCAGGTCCACAACTCGGTCTTCTACTGCGTCGCCAACATGCCCGGCGCGGTCCCCAACACCTCCACCTACGCGCTGACCAACGCCACGCTGCCGTACATCGTCGAACTGGCCGACCACGGCTGGGCGGGCGCGCTGCGCCGCGACCCGGCGCTGGCCAAGGGCCTCAACACGCATGACGGCAAGGTCGTTTACCGCGAGGTCGCGGAGGCGCACGGCGTGGAGCACGTGGAGCTGTCCTCGCTGCTCGGCTGAGCCCCGCCCCACCCCGCCCGGACACCCGGGCAGCCGGTAAGTCGGCTAAGTCACCTCACGGCAAAGGCGATACGTCAACACGGCTCGTCAACGCCGCGCACCCGGCCGGACCTTGCCCGACAAGGTCCGGCCGGATGTGTGTATGGTCACTTCGCGATTCTCGAGCAACTCGCCTCGAACGTAACCCTTCAACCGATTCGCACACCGGTGAAACCTGCCGTGCGACGGCCGTACGCCCTTGACAGCGGGATGTTTCATTGCCGACACATCGGGCCGGGTCCGGCGGATTGTGTTGCTGCGGACGCCCGACACGCCATAGAGTCGCCAACCGTCGGCATGGTGCCACGCTGACCTGTCTAGAAGTTTCCTGGTCACCAAGGAGGTAAGACGACTTGTGAATGAGTCGACATTTACTCCCGGGGGTGCTCAACCAGGAATGCCTGCACGGGGCCAGGGCTCCGCGGGGTTCGAGGCTGTCGGCTCCGTCGCTGTGCGCACCTTCGCAGCCCACCAGAGTCAGCAGGCGACTCACACAGCACACCAGAAGATGGATGGCCATCACGTGAACGCCATGGCCGGCGACGGAAGTGGCGCGCCCCACAACCACTTCGCCGACTACGACGAACTGCCCGAGGGGCACTTCTACGACCCCGACGCGGAGTACGAGCCCGACCCCGAGTACGCGGCCACTCTCGCGCCCGACGCGGCCAGACAGCGCCGGGAGCGCATCGGCCCGACCGGGCGCCCGCTGCCGTACTTCCCGATCCCGGGCCCGCTGACCGACCACGGACCCGCGAAGATCATCGCGATGTGCAACCAGAAGGGCGGCGTCGGCAAGACCACGTCGACCATCAACCTGGGTGCCGCGCTCGCGGAGTACGGACGCCGGGTCCTGCTCGTGGACTTCGACCCGCAGGGCGCGCTGTCGGTCGGTCTCGGCGTCAACCCGATGGAGCTCGACCTCACCGTCTACAACCTGCTCATGGAGCGGGGGATGGCGGCCGACGAGGTGCTGCTGAAGACGGCGGTCCCCAACATGGACCTGCTGCCCAGCAACATCGACCTGTCGGCGGCCGAGGTCCAGCTCGTCTCCGAGGTCGCCCGCGAGTCGACGCTGCAGCGCGCCCTGAAGCCGCTGCTGGACGACTACGACTTCATCGTCATCGACTGCCAGCCCTCGCTCGGCCTGCTCACGGTCAACGCCCTGACGGCCGCGCACAAGGTGATCGTGCCGCTGGAGTGCGAGTTCTTCGCCCTCCGTGGTGTGGCCCTGCTGACGGAGACCATCGAGAAGGTCCAGGAACGGCTCAACCCCGACCTGGAACTCGACGGGATCCTCGCCACGATGTACGACTCGCGCACCGTGCACAGCCGTGAGGTGCTCGCGCGTGTCGTCGAGGCGTTCGACGACCACGTCTACCACACGGTCATCGGGCGCACGGTCCGCTTCCCGGAGACCACGGTCGCCGGTGAGCCGATCACCACGTACGCCTCCAACTCCGTCGGTGCCGCCGCCTACCGCCAGCTCGCCAGGGAGGTGCTCGCCCGGTGTCACGCCGAGTGAGTCTGCCGGGGGCCGACGAACTCTTCCGTACGACTGGGGGGATGGGGCTGCAGTCGTCCACGCCCAGGCGCCAGGCCAACGGCGACGCCCGGGTGCCCGCTCCGGCGGGCGAGGGCGACGCGGCGGCGGCAGCGGCCGCGGAGGACGCGCCGCAGTCGGTGCCCGCGCAGGGCGGTGACGGCGAGGGCGCGGAGCACGTCGCGGCCGACGCGGAGCCGGCCGAGGCCGGGGAGTCCCGCAGCCGTTCCGCGGCCGCCGAGCGGTCCGGAGCCGGGCGTCGGCAGGCGGCGCAGGAAGGTTCTGCCGCCGCTGCCGCGGCGGCACCGCGCAAGCGCGGGCGGGCGGCCACGCGCCGCCCCAGCGGCCGTGAGCGGCACGACGAGAAGATCACGGTGTACGTGTCGGCCGAGGAGCTCATGGACCTGGAGCACGCCCGTCTCGTGCTCCGCGGCGAGCACGGCCTGGCCGTCGACCGCGGGCGCATCGTCCGCGAGGCGGTGGCCGTGGTCCTGGCCGACCTGGAGACCCGCGGGGACGCCAGCATCCTCGTACGACGACTGCGCGGGCGGTAGCGGTAGCCTGCGGGGGCCATGACCTCGAACGCTTCCCCACCTCCCCCCGGCGGCCCGCCCGGCCGCCGGCGCGCGCTGGGGCGCGGGCCGGGGGCTCCGCGGGTGGCTCCGCCGGGGGAGCCGACGGATGCGGTGGAGCCGGATGTGCCGCCGACGGGCGTGGACGAGCCCGAGGCGCCGCCGGCGGCGACGGCCACGGCTGGGTCTGAGGATCTGCCTGCGGACACGGCCGGGCCTGAGGCGTTGCCTGCGGACACGGCCGGATCTGAGGTGCTGCCTGCGGGCACCGCCGGGTCGCGGGCGCCGTCGGCGGAGGCCGCGGACACCGGCCAGTCGGGTGGGCCGTCGGCCGGGACCGGAGCTGCCGAGTCCGGCGTGGGCCTCGCGGGCGTCGGGGCCGCCGAGTCGGGGAACGGGGCGCACCACGTGGCCGGGCCTGGGCCCGAGGTCGGCCGTCCGACGACGGGGCGTGGACATCCCGCCCCGGCAACGGTGGCAACGGCTGAGTCCGCCGCCCCGGCCGCCGAGCCCGTCACGACCGGGTCCCCGCGCGAGGCGTACGCCCCCGGGGCCGGCATCGACGCCGAGCGCCCCGCCCCCGAGTCGGGGGACGCCGGCGAGTCCGCCGCCGGGCGTGCCGAGGGCGACGACGGGGTCTTCAAGGTTCGGCTCGCCAACTTCGAGGGGCCCTTCGACCTGCTGCTCCAGCTGATCTCGAAGCACAAGCTGGACGTCACCGAGGTCGCGCTGTCCAAGGTGACCGACGAGTTCATGGCGCACATCCGGGCCATGGGGCCGGACTGGGACCTGGACGAGACGACCGAGTTCCTCGTGGTCGCGGCCACCCTGCTCGATCTGAAGGCGGCCCGGCTGCTGCCCGCCGCCGAGGTCGAGGACGAGGCCGACCTGGCGCTGCTGGAGGCCCGGGACCTGCTGTTCGCGCGGCTGCTCCAGTACCGCGCGTACAAGCAGATCGCCGACATCTTCAGCGGGCGGCTCGACGACGAGGCCCGGCGCTACCCCCGTACCGTCGGCCTCGAACCGGAACACGCCGAGCTGTTGCCCGAGGTCGTCATCAGCATCGGGGCGGAAGGGTTCGCCAGGCTCGCCGTGAAGGCGATGCAGCCGAAGCCCAAGCCGCAGGTGTACGTCGACCACATCCACGCCCCCCTGGTCAGCGTGCAGGAGCAGGCGCAGATCGTCGTCGCCCGGCTCAGGGAGCTCGGCGAGGCCAGCTTCCGGGCGCTCGTGGCGGACACCGACGACACCCTGACCGTCGTGGCGAGGTTCCTCGCGCTGCTGGAGCTGTACCGCGAGAAGGCCGTGGCGCTGGAGCAGGAGGCCGCGCTCGGGGAGCTGCTCGTGCGGTGGACCGGCGGGGACGGGGACGAGACACCGACCGTCACCGACGAGTTCGACCGGCCGCCCGAGCCGCCGAAGGAGGAGAAGAAGGCGTGAGTCAGGAAACCACCGAGGTCCCGGCCGGGCTGCGCGACGTCGCCGGTCTCGATCTCAAGCCCGCCCTCGAAGCCGTCCTCATGGTCGTCGACGAGCCCGCGACCGAGGAGCACCTCGCGAAGATACTGGAGCGGCCGAAGCGGCAGATCGCGGACGCCCTGCGCGAGCTGGCCGACGAGTACACCGTCCAGGGCCGCGGCTTCGAGCTGCGGTTCGTCGCGAACGGCTGGCGGTTCTACACCCGCGCCGCGTACGCGCCGGCCGTCGAGCGCTTCGTGCTGGACGGCCAGCAGGCCCGCCTCACCCAGGCCGCCCTGGAGACCCTGGCGGTCGTCGCCTACCGCCAGCCGGTCAGCCGCAGCCGGGTCTCGGCCGTGCGCGGAGTGAACTGCGACGGTGTCATGCGCACCCTCCTCCAGCGCGGACTGATAGAGGAGGCGGGCACGGAACCCGAAACAGGTGCGATCCTGTACAGGACGACGAACTACTTCCTGGAGCGGATGGGCCTGCGCGGTCTGGACGAGCTCCCGGAGCTCGCGCCCTTCCTCCCGGAGGCGGAGGCGATCGAGGCCGAGACCCAGGAGGGCGTACCGTCGTTCGACCCGGACGCGCCCGACGACGACGCGCCGGGCCGCCCGGTGAGCCCGGGGACCGACGACGAAGACGACCAGACGGAACTTTGATGCGAAGCAGCGGCAGCGGCAAGAGCGGCGGGCGCGGTAACCACCGCGGCGCCGGCAACAACAGGGACCAGAAGCAGGGGCAGGGCCGCCCCCGCAAGCCCCGCCCCGAGGAGCGCCGCTACGACGTGGGCCCCGGGGCGACCAAGGACGGCCCCAAGGCCGGACGCGGCGGGGCCGCCCGGGGCGGCGCCAAGGGCGGGCCCAAGCAGCCCCAGAAGCAGGGCCGCACGGCCCCGGCGCGCCCCCGTGAGTACGAGGCGCAGATCGAGGAGCGCAACCGCGACCGGTACGCCGGGAAGAAGGAGGTCAAGCTCCCGAAGACCTTCCCCGGCGCCGAGCAGGAGGGCGAGCGGCTGCAGAAGGTCCTCGCCCGGGCGGGCTTCGGCTCCCGGCGTGCCTGCGAGGAGCTGATCGACGAGGCCAGGGTCGAGGTCAACGGCGAGATCGTCCTCGAGCAGGGCAGGCGGGTCGACCCCGAGAAGGACGAGATCAAGGTCGACGGGCTGACCGTCGCCACCCAGCGCTACCAGTTCTTCGCGCTGAACAAGCCCGCCGGTGTCGTCTCGACGATGGAGGACCCCGAGGGCCGGCAGTGCCTCGGGGACTACGTCACCAACCGCGAGACCCGCCTCTTCCACGTGGGCCGGCTCGACACCGAGACCGAGGGCGTCATCCTGCTCACCAACCACGGCGAGCTGGCGCACCGCCTGACCCACCCGAAGTACGGCGTGAAGAAGACCTACCTCGCGCACATCGTCGGCCCCATCCCGCGCGACCTGGGCAAGAAGCTCAAGGACGGCATCCAGCTGGAGGACGGCTACGCGCGCGCCGACCACTTCAGGGTCGTCGAGCAGACCGGTAAGAACTACCTCGTCGAGGTCACCCTCCACGAGGGCCGCAAGCACATCGTGCGCCGCATGCTGGCGGAGGCCGGCTTCCCGGTCGACAAGCTGGTGCGGGTCGCGTTCGGACCGATCACCCTCGGCGACCAGAAGTCGGGCTGGCTGCGCCGGCTGTCCAACACGGAGGTCGGGATGCTGATGCAGGAAGTGGACCTCTAGAACTGGAAGTCGACCTCCAGAACTTGTGAGTGACACGCACCCCCTTTTATAGTCGTGATGACTATTAAAGGGGGTGCAGGTCATGGACGGCTACGACAAGTACGCCCATGAACCCTTCGCCGTCACGGTCGACCTCGCCGTCCTCACCCTCCGGGACGGCGCCCTGCACGTACTGCTCGTCGAGCGCGGGCAGGAGCCGTACGCCGGACACCGGGCCCTGCCCGGCGGGTTCCTCCAGCCGGACGAGTCCGTGGAGACGGCCGCGCGGCGTGAACTCGCCGAGGAGACCGGCCTGTCGGACGTCTCGGGGCTGCACCTGGAGCAGTTGCGGACGTACAGCGAGCCCGGCCGCGATCCCCGGATGCGGGTCGTGTCGGTCGCCTTCGCCGCGCTGCTGCCCCACGCGCCCGAGGTCCACGGCGGCGGCGACGCCGCGCGGGCCGACTGGGTGCCCTACGGCACCGCAGGACCGCTCGCCTTCGACCACGACCGCATCCTGACCGACGCCCACGACCGCGTCGGCGCCAAGCTCGAGTACACCTGCCTCGCCACCGCCTTCTGCCCGCCCGAGTTCACCCTCGGCGAGCTCCAGCGGGTCTACGAGACCGTGTGGGGCACCGAACTCGACCGGCCCAACTTCCGGCGCAAGGTGCTCGCCACGCCGGGCTTCGTCGAACCCGTCCCCGGCACCGCGCGGTTGACCGGCGGCCGGGGCAAACCCGCCGCGCTGTACCGCGCCGGTACCGCCACCACCCTCCATCCGCCTCTCCTCCGGCCGCCCCGGGAAGGACGCCCCACATGACCACGCTCGTTCACAAGCAAGCCGCCACCGGAGCACTCACGGGGCTCGCCCTCGGGGACGCGCTGGGATATCCGACCGAGTTCAACGACGTGCCGACGATCCTCGCCAAGCACGGGCCCTGGCGGGAACTGCCGCTGCCGAAGCACGCCTACGTCTCGGACGACACGCAGATGACGCTGGCGGTGGGGCGGGCGGTGCGCACGGCCATGGACCGGGGGCTGCTCACCCCGTCCGAGCTCGCCCGGACCCTGCGTGAGGAGTTCCTCGACTGGTACCAGTCGCCGGAGAACAACCGGGCTCCCGGCGGGACCTGCCTCAGGGCCTGCGCGCTTCTGAAGGACGAGGCCCGGCCCTGGCAGGACGCCAGCCAGATCAATTCCAAGGGCTGCGGCGCCAACATGCGCGTCGCACCCCTGGGGCTGGTGCCCGGGCTGAGCGACGAACAGCGGGCGGGCGCCGCCCAGTTGCAGGCGGCGCTGACCCACGGGCACCCGACCGGCCTCGCCGCCTCCGACCTCACCGCGCACGCCGTACGCCTGCTCGCGCAGGGCACCGAGCCGGCCGCGCTGGTCGGGATGCTCCGGTCGTACGCCCTGGAGAACCGCAGCCACTACCACGAGCGCTGGCTCGGCGACCTGTGGCGCCGCGCCCAGGACCCGACCCCCGAGCAGTTCATCGCGCGCGGCTGGGACGAGTGCCTGGAGATCCTCGACCGCCTCCAGCACGCCGTGCGCACCGTCTCGCCCGAGAACGACCCGTGCCTGGCCACCGGCGAAGGCTGGATCGCCGAGGAGGCCATGGCGACCGGGCTGCTGTGCTTCCTGCTCTTCCCCGACGAGCCGGTGACGGCGCTGCGCCGCGCCGCCTGCACCGCCGGCGACTCGGACTCGATCGCCTGCCTGGCCGGGGCCTTCGCCGGTGCGCACCTGGGCGCGGAAGCCTGGCCGGGCGACTGGGCCGACCGCATCGAGTACCGGAGCGACCTGCTGACCCTCGGGGCGCTCTGGGACGCCTGACGCCAGACGCCAGACGCCTGACCCTGCCGTGTGCCGTGTGCCGTGTGCCGTGTGCGGTTACAGGGCCGAGGCCCGGCGGCAGTGGGTGAGGAAGTCCTCCACGCGCCGCCGGTCCGGTTCCGCCGGGAGCGGGCTGCGGCCGACGGCCTCGTCGGCCTCCCGCTCCAGGCGGGCCATCCGGGACTCGACCTCGGACCAGGGCACCTCGCCGCGCTTCACCGCGAGCAGCGACTCCCGGTGCTCGCCGACGTCGACCGTCAGGGCGCCCGTGCGCAGCAGGTCCCGGGCGCTGAGGAGCAGGCGCAGCAGGTGCATCGCGTGCTTCCAGCGAGGGGCGCCGTGGGTGCGGACGTCGGCCTCCAGCTTGCGGCGCTGGCTGTGCGAGTACCGCGTGAACGTCTCGTGGACCCGCCGGGACAGGAACGCCCCCCGCAGGGCGAGAAGCTCGCGGCCGGTGTCGTCGGCGTACTCCACGAGCGGGGAGTGCAGGCACTCCAGGATGTTCGGATTGGCGCGCAGGGCCAGTTCGCAGAACCGCTCCAGCTCCCAACTGAACCGCTCCTCGCCCGGCCCCTCGACGTGCGTCGGCGGCTTGTCGAAGCGCCAGAACAGGGGCGTGGGGGCAAGGAACACGCCCCGGCGGTCGGTGTCGCTGCCGTCCGTCGCCAGCCCGAAGGCGCGCGACCCCATCACACAGGCGTAGATCGTGTGGTCGCGTACCAGGGTCTCGGGCTGCATGCCCGGGAGCGTACGCGGAACCCTCAGGCCAGCCGCACCGAATTTCCCTCCACGGTGATCTGCTCGGCGGGCAGCGGCCGGGTCGCCGGGCCGTTGGCCACCGAGCCGTCGGCGACGCGGAACCGGCTGCCGTGGCAGGGGCAGTTGATCGTGCCGTCGGACACGGAGCCCACCGTGCAGCGCTGGTGGGTGCAGATCGCCGAGAACGCCTTGAACTGCCCCTGTTCCGGCTGGGTCACCACGACCTCGTCGTCCTTGAAGATCTTGCCGCCGCCGACCGGGATCTCGTCGATGGAGGCCAGCTCCTTGCCGCCGCGGGCCGTCTCCGTGCCGGTGGCCCCCTGGTCGGTGGGGGTGGCCGTCGACGCGGAGCCGTTGTCGTCACCGCCTGAGCCGCAGGCCGCCACGAGCGCCGCCGCGCCCGTGGCGCCCGTCGCGAGGAGGACCGTGCGGCGTGTCGTGCTGGGGGTCATGTCGTCACTCCGAGGATGCCGAAGACGGATAAATCGGAAATAGCTGCATCCTGGCACCGAACCCGCCTCAGGAGAAGCAACCTCGGCGTCTCACCCGGCGGGCGCCGCGCACCCGGTCCGCGCGGGCTGACTAGGCTTGACACAGAGAGCGACAGGTACGTCAGCGAGGAGCAGCGCCGTGGCGGTACGAGCGGTCCGGGGGGCCGTCCAACTCGAACGGGACGAGGCCGGGCACATGGACGAGCAGGTCGGAGCCCTGCTCACGGCCATCCTGGAGCGCAACGACCTCACCGCCGACGACCTGATCAGCATCTGGTTCACGGCCACGCCCGACCTGCACAGCGACTTCCCGGCCGCCGCCGCGCGCAAGCTCGGCATCGTCGACGTCCCGCTGATCTGCGCGCAGGAACTCGACATCGAGGGCGCCATGCCGCGCGTGGTCCGGGTCCTCGCGCACATCGAGTCCGACCGGCCCCGCGCCGAGATCGCCCACGTCTACCTCGGCGCCGCGGGTGCCCTGCGCAAGGACATCGCCCAGTGAGGACGGCACTCGTCATCGGCACCGGGCTGATCGGCACGTCCGCCGCCCTTGCCCTGTCCCAGCGGGGTGTCACGGTGCACCTCGCCGACCCCGACCCCGAGCAGGCCCGTACGGCGGCCGCGCTCGGTGCCGGCACGGACGAGGCGCCGGACGGGCCCGTCGACCTGGCGATCGTCGCCGCCCCGCCCGCGCACGTGGCCGACGTGCTCGCCGACGCCATGAGCCGCGGCCTGGCGCGCGGCTACCTCGACGTCGCCAGCGTGAAGGGCGGACCGCGCCGCGAGCTGGAGGAACGCGGCCTCGACCTCGCGGCCTACATCGGCACGCACCCCATGTCGGGCCGGGAGAAGTCCGGCCCGCTCGCCGCGACCGGCGACCTCTTCGAGGGCCGCCCCTGGGTGCTCACCCCGACCCGGGACACCGACACCGAGGTGCTGAACCTCGCCCTGGAGCTGGTCTCGCACTGCCGTGCCGTGCCGGTGGTGATGGACGCCGACGCCCACGACCGGGCCGTCGCCCTCGTCTCCCACATGCCCCACCTGGTCTCCAGCCTGGTCGCCGCGCGCCTGGAGCACGCCGAGGAGGCCGCCGTACGACTGTGCGGGCAGGGCATCCGGGACGTGACGCGGATCGCCGCCTCCGACCCCCGGATGTGGATCGACATCCTCTCCGCCAACCCCGGGCCGGTCGCCGACCTGCTCACGGAGGTCGCCGCCGACCTGGAGGAGACCGTGCGGTCCCTGCGCGCGCTGCAGTCCTCCGACGACCACAAGCGCCGTGAGGGCACCGGCGGCATCGAGGACGTCCTGCGGCGCGGCAACGCCGGGCAGGTCCGCGTCCCCGGCAAGCACGGGTCCGCGCCGCGGGTCTACGAGGTCGTGGCGGTGCTCATCGACGACCAGCCGGGGCAGCTGGCCCGGATCTTCGCGGACGCGGGCATGGCGGGCGTCAACATCGAGGACGTGCGGATCGAGCACGCGACGGGGCAGCAGGCCGGTCTCGTGCAGTTGATGGTGGAGCCGAAGGCGGCGCCGGTGCTGTCCGCCGCGCTGCGGGAGCGGGGCTGGGCGATCCGGCAGTAGCCGGAGCGGGGCCGGGGGTGGCTCATCCCCGCTGTGCCGGACGAGTGACGCGCACCCAGTAACCTTGTGCGGGGCAGTCGCGCCCCCACCCCCGCCAGCCCGGTCCAGGAAGGTCCCCACTGTGGAAAGCGCCACGCCAGTGATTGTCGCCATCGACGGCCCCTCCGGCACGGGCAAGTCGAGCACCTCGAAGGCCGTGGCGGCGCAGCTCGGGCTGAGCTACCTGGACACCGGCGCCCAGTATCGGGCGATCACCTGGTGGATGGTGAACAACGGCATCGACATCGACGACCCCGCCGCGATCGCGGCCGCGGCCGGCAAGCCCGAGATCGTGTCCGGGACGGACCCGCAGGCCCCCACCATCACCGTGGACGGCGTCGACGTGGCCGGCCCGATCCGCACCCAGGAGGTCACCTCCAAGGTCAGCGCGGTCAGCGCGGTGCCCGAGGTGCGGGCGCGGATCACCGAGCTGCAGCGCTCGATAGCGGCCTCCGCCGAGCACGGCATCGTGGTCGAGGGTCGGGACATCGGCACGACCGTGCTGCCGGACGCCGACCTGAAGATCTTCCTCACCGCCTCCGCGGAGGCGCGCGCCGCCCGCCGCAGCGGTGAGCTGAAGGGCGCCGACGTGCACTCCACCCGCGAGGCCCTGATCAAGCGCGACGCCGCCGACTCCAGCCGCAAGACCTCCCCGCTCGCCAAGGCGGACGACGCCGTCGAGGTGGACACCACCGAGCTCACGCTGGCCCAGGTCATCGAGTGCGTCGTCACCCTCGTCGAGGAGAAGCGGGCCGGGAAGTGACCGAGCTGCCTTCGACGCGGGGCGCCGAGGTCGGGCGGCGCATCGGCGTCGGCCTGATGTACGGGCTGTGGAAGCCGCGCGTGCTCGGCGCCTGGAAGGTGCCCGCGACCGGCCCGGTGATCCTCGCGGTCAACCACTCCCACAACATCGACGGGCCGATGGTCATGGGCGTGGCGCCCCGGCCGACGCACTTCCTGATCAAGAAGGAGGCGTTCGTCGGCCCGCTCGACCCGTTCCTGACCGGCATCGGCCAACTGAAGGTGGACCGCGACACCACCGACCGTACGGCGATCACCCGGGCGCTCGGCGTCCTGGACAACGGCGGCGTGCTCGGCATCTTCCCGGAGGGCACCCGGGGCGAGGGCGACTTCGCCTCGCTGCGCGCGGGGCTCGCCTACTTCGCGGTGCGCAGCGGCGCCCCGATCGTGCCGGTCGCCGTGCTGGGAAGTTCCGACCGGCCCGGACGGTTGATAAAGGGGCTGCCTCCGCTGCGCTCGCGCGTCGACGTCGTCTTCGGCGAGCCCTTCGAGGCCGGCGACGGCAGCGGCCGCCGCACGCGCAAGGCGCTCGACGAGGCGACCGGGCGCATACAGAAGCAGCTGGCCGCCCACCTGGAAAACGCCAGGCGCCTCACCAGGCGCTAGGCGACACTTGAGTAGTGGATCAGCCCGCCGCACAGCGGGGTACTCCACCGACCACCACGATGAACGACGAGGTACGGACTTCATGAACGACCACATCCAGCCCGAGGGCGCGCACGAGCACGACCACGGGGCGCTCGGCGACGCCGAGTACGCGGAGTTCATGGAGCTCGCCGCGGAGGAGGGCTTCGACCTCGAGGACGTCGAGGGCGCCATCGAGGCGGCGGGCCACGGCCCGCTGCCCGTGCTCGCCGTCGTCGGCCGCCCCAATGTCGGCAAGTCGACCCTGGTGAACCGCATCATCGGCCGTCGCGAGGCGGTCGTCGAGGACAAGCCCGGCGTCACCCGCGACCGCGTCACCTACGAGGCCGAGTGGGCGGGCCGCCGCTTCAAGGTCGTCGACACCGGCGGCTGGGAGCAGGACGTCCTCGGCATCGACGCCTCCGTGGCCGCCCAGGCCGAGTACGCCATCGAGGCCGCCGACGCCGTCGTGTTCGTCGTCGACGCCAAGGTCGGCGCCACCGACACCGACGAGGCCGTCGTCCGGCTCCTGCGCAAGGCCGGCAAGCCGGTCGTGCTGTGCGCCAACAAGGTGGACGGCCCGAGCGGCGAGGCCGACGCGGCCTACCTGTGGTCGCTGGGCCTCGGCGAGCCGTACCCGGTCTCCGCGCTGCACGGCCGCGGTACGGGCGACATGCTCGACCAGGTCCTGGAGGTGCTGCCCGAGGCGCCGCGCGAGACGTTCGGCGGGGGCGGCATCGGCGGCCCGCGCCGCATCGCCCTGATCGGCCGCCCGAACGTCGGCAAGTCCTCCCTGCTGAACAAGGTGGCGGGCGAGGAGCGCGTCGTCGTCAACGAGCTGGCCGGCACCACCCGCGACCCGGTCGACGAGCTGATCGAACTCGGCGGCGTCACCTGGAAGTTCGTCGACACGGCGGGCATCCGCAAGCGCGTCCACCTCCAGCAGGGCGCCGACTACTACGCCTCGCTGCGCACCGCCGCCGCCGTCGAGAAGGCCGAGGTCGCGGTCATCCTGATCGACGCCGCCGAGTCCATCTCGGTGCAGGACCAGCGCATCGTCACCATGGCCGTCGAGGCGGGCCGCGCGATCGTCCTGGCGTTCAACAAGTGGGACACGCTCGACGAGGAGCGCCGCTACTACCTGGAGCGGGAGATCGAGACCGAGCTCGGCCAGGTGGCGTGGGCGCCCCGGGTGAACGTTTCGGCGCGCACCGGGCGGCACATGGAGAAGCTGGTCCCGGCGATCGAGACGGCCCTGGCGGGCTGGGAGACCCGGGTCCCGACGGGACGGCTGAACGCGTTCCTCGGCGAACTGGTCGCCGCCCACCCGCACCCGGTCCGGGGCGGCAAGCAGCCGCGCATCCTGTTCGGCACCCAGGCGGGCACCAAGCCGCCGCGGTTCGTGCTGTTCGCCTCCGGCTTCATCGAGGCGGGCTACCGGCGCTTCATCGAGCGCCGCCTGCGCGAGGAGTTCGGCTTCGAGGGGACGCCGATCCACATCTCGGTGCGGGTGCGCGAGAAGCGCGGCAAGAAGAAGTAGCCCAGCAGGCAGTGGAAGGGGCGGCCCCGTCGGGGGCCGCCCCTTCCACTGTGCGGTGCTCGCTCAGACGCCGCTGCGCCGGCCCGGCGGCAGCGCGGCGGGCACGTGGTGCATCCCCGTGCCGCCGTGCGAGTCGATGGTCCCGACCCGCTGCCATTGCGGCTGCTGCCCGGCGGCGTGCCGGGCGCTCTGCGCCCCCGCGCTGTAGGCACTGTACGAGCTGCCGTGTGAACTGCCGTACGAGCCCGTACCGTGCGACATGTTCCCGAAGGCGGTGAAGCCCAGCTTCTCCTCGCCGCTGCGGTCGCCGGGCAGTGCGCGGAAGGACTTGACGTACTCGGCGTAGAGCGCGTCGTAGATCGGCGTGGCCGATGGGCCGCCCTGGGAGTCCTGAGCCGACCGCGCGGAGGGGATCGACGAGAAGGACTGGCGGCGGGGAACGTCGTATGCGTGCACGTATGTCCAAACGACCCCGCGGGTCAAGGGATGCGGCCCCGGTTACGGCTTTCGCGGGGCTGCGGCCCAGGCGGGTGACTCGCGGCTCAGGTGCCGGCCAGCGGCAGTGCCGCACCAACCAGCTGGCCGTTGGCCGCCGCCTTGTCCAGCGCGTCCCGCAGCAGGTCCTCACGCGGCTGGCGGCCGATCGAGCCGACCGGCGCGGCGAACATCAGCACCTGCTGGTGCTTGTTGGCGGCCGCCCGCCAGCCCTCGGTGACCTGGAGCGGCTGGTGCGCCTGCCACCACGCCACCGGCTGGCCGCCGTTGCTGCCCGGCTGGAGCACCGCGTGCAGCCGACCCACGGCGAGCAGCACGGACCAGCCGTGCAGCACCGGCGGTACGGCGGACAGCTCGCTCAGGGGCATGAACCCCTGCTCGATGAGCAGCGGCAGGAAGTCGTCGCCGCGGCCGGTCGTGCCGGGCCGGGCGATGGGCGCGGTCGGCTCCACCACCAGGGCCGGGTGCAACTCCCCGCCGATCAGGACCAGTCCGCTGGTCACGCCGAGCACCGCCTGCTCGGGCACCACCTTGTCGGGCTCCAGGTCGACGGTGTCGCCGGTGATGGACTTCACGGCGCCGCGCAGCTGCTCCTCGGTGACCTGGACGACCTGCGAGGGTAGGCAGCCGGCGTGGGCGAAGGCGAGGACGGCGGTCTCGTCCCCGATGAACAGGACGGTGCTGGTGCGCTCCTGTTCCGAATCGCCCGGAGTGCGGCAGGACGTGCAGTCGTAACTGCCCGGGGCGGTCTCTCCGGCGAGCAGGCGGTCGGCTTCTTCGTCGCCGATCTCGGCGCGTACCTCGTCGCTGACGTCGAGCATGCGCGGCACGGGTGGCTCCCTCGGGGATGTGGTGCGGGGCGGGGCCGGGTGGCTCCCCGGTCCGTGGTCCGGGTGGGTCCCGGCTCATGAAGAAGACAACGGGCGATCTGTGGCGGGAGTCACGCCCCAGAGCGAACGGAATCGAACCATCCTGCGCACAGGGTCACGGTCGGTCCGGAATGGCGCACTCAGTGTCAAGTGGCCGCGCTGTGAAGGGCGTTGGATCGGTGAACTGGGTCACAGGCCATCGGGTGGGTTGGTCGACAAATCCGGAAATCCGCGAATGAAGTGGGTGTCCGGAAATAGCCGTTACCTGAGGTATCGGCGAACTGGCCTGCCGTAACAGGCGACTGGTTGATGCCGGACCGCCGACCTCCTTAGATTCTTCGGCCGTGTGCAGCGAGCACCGCTCGGGTACGTCCGTCGACCGCACGGTTCTCCGGAACCGGGCGCAGCACCGCACCGGCGGACGGGGCGAGCGCGACCTCCGCGCCCCATGGCGCGGGGAGTGGCGTTCCGCCTTGGGGGACCCCGGGTGTTTCGAGAGGGAACCACATGTCCGAATGTGCCGATACCACTCGCCACGACGCTCGGAAGAACCAGGTTCGTACGACGGCGGTCCTCGCCGGGGCGGCACTGCTCGCGCCCCTCGGACTGCTGGCCGCGACCGGAAACGCCGCGGCGGCCGACAGCGGAGTGTGGGACCGCATCGCCCAGTGCGAGAGCGGCGGCAACTGGCACATCAACACCGGCAACGGCTACTACGGCGGGCTCCAGTTCGCCGCCTCCACCTGGCGGGCCTACGGCGGCACCGCCTACGCGCCCACCGCCGACCGGGCGAGCAGGTCCCAGCAGATCGCGGTCGCCACCAAGGTCCAGCGTGCCCAGGGATGGGGCGCCTGGCCGACCTGCTCGGCACGCGCCGGGGCGAGCGGCAGCGCACCCGCCGCCGACCCGGTGAACACCACCGAGTCCGTACCCTCCAAGCCCTCGAAGCCCTCCAAGGCCTCGACGGCACCGGCGCGTGCCGCGGAACACCCTGACCGCGGCTCGGCCCGCGGCGACTACACCGTCCGCGAGGGCGACACCCTCAGCGGCGTCGCCGCCCGGCACGGGACCACCTGGCAGCGCCTCTACGCCGCCAACAAGGCAGCCATCGGCGACGACCCCGATGTGATCGTGCCCGGCCTGCGCCTCGAGATCTGAGCCGCTGCGCCCCTCGCCGGGACACGGGCCCCGTCCGGTCGGACCGATCGGGCGGGGTCCCGGCGCTCCGGGTCAGTGCGCGAGTTCACCCGCCTCCCCGGCGAACACGACGGCTCCGCGACGTAGTTCGTACACCAGGACCGGCCGGTCCCGCAGCGCGGGCGGCAGCCGCTGCTCGGCGACCACCACGCACGCGTCGAGCCCGCCCAGCAGCTCGTAGGTGCGGGCCGCGACCGGGGGCGACATGCCCTGGGCGGGCTCGTCGACGAGCACCACGCGCGCGCGTGCCAGCAGCGCCCGGGACAGGGCGAGCATGCGCTGCTCCCCGCCGGACAGGGTGCCGGCGCGGCGCTCCAGCAGGGGCCGCAGCTGCGGATAGGCGTCCAGGGCCGCGTCGTGGTCCGGGGCGGTGAGTGCGAGGTTCTCGCGCACGGTGAGCGAGCCGAACACGGCCTGCCGCTCCGGGACCAGGCACAGTCCGCGCCGGGCCCGCTCGTACGCCGGTACGCGGGTGACGTCGGCCCCGTCCCACACCACCGCGCCGCCCGACAGGGGGACGGTGCCCGCCAAGGCGCGCAGGACGGTCGTACGGCCGGAGCCGTTGCGGCCCAGCAGCACGGTGAGACCCGGGCCGGGGGCGGCGAGGGTGACGCCGTGCAGGGCCTCCAACGGGCCGTAGCGCACGCGCGCGTGGCGCAGGGAGACGGTGGTCATCGGCCGGCTCCCGCACTCCCGGGTGCGACGCACCGGCGGGTTCCCGGCTCCGGGGAGTTCCCGGTGCTCATCGGCCCGCCCCCGTTCCCAGGGCGTCCAGCACCCGCCCGGGCGGACCGGAGGCGACGATCCGGCCCGCGTTCATCACGTGCACGACGTCGGCGAGGCCCGCGACCAGGTCCAGGTCGTGCTCGACGACGAGCAGGGCCGTGCCGTCGGCGGCCAGGGCCTTCAGGACGCGGGCCAGGGCGGCGACTTCGGCGGTGTCGAGGCCGGCGGCGGGCTCGTCGAGCAGCAGCACGCGGGGGCCGCCGGCCAGGACACGGGCCAGTTCGACGCGGCGCAGCGTCCCCGTGGGCAGCCCGGCGGCGGGCAGCGCCCGCACCGGCCCGTCCAGTCCCAGCAGCCTGAGCGTCCGCTCCACGGCGCCCCGGTCGGTCACCCGGCCCTGCTCGGCGCCGACCCGGACGTTCTCGGCCACGGTCAGCGAGGGGAAGACGGCCAGTTGCTGGAAGGTCCGCGCGATCCCGAGGCGGGTGCGGGCGTGCGCGGGCAGCGCGGTGATGTCCCGCCCGCCGAGCCGCACCGTCCCGCGCGCGGGCCGCAGCGTCCCGGCCAGACAGTGGAACAGGGTGCTCTTCCCGGCCCCGTTGGGGCCCACGACCGTGGTGATCCGCCCGGGGGAGAGGTCCAGGTCGACTCCGTCGAGGGCGGTGAAGCCGCCGTAGCGGGCGTGGAGCCGACGGGCGGTGAGCAGGGGAGCCGACGGGGTGGGGGGCGTGCGGGGGACCGGGGAGGCCGGTGGCCGCCCGCCGGTGCCGGGGGTCCCGCCCGCCGTCGCGCCCGTTGCCGTGGCCCCCACCGGCACCGGCGCCCTGCGGGGCTCCCGTGGTTCCGCCGGGCGCAGCAGGCCGCGGGCCCGGACCCCCGTCGGTGTCAGGGCCGGTGTGCGGCGCGGGCGCAGCCGGTCCGCCACCGTGCGCAGGGCCTCGTACGGGCCGCCGGGGAAGCGGCCCACCAGGATCGCCAGGACGCCGATCAGGGCCGCGGCGACCCCACCGCGGGTGCCCGCGTCCAGGCCGACCAGGAGGGCGGCGGCGGCGAGGGCGCCGAGGGTGCTGTCGGCGCCCAGCACCACCACCGCGGCGAACCACAGCAGCCCGCGCACCGGGTCGTACGCGGCGGCGTCGAAGGCGCGCAGGCCCATGCCGAGCATGCCGCCGCCCAGCGCGGCGAGCGCGGCGCCCGCCACGAAGGCGCCCAGCTTGAGGGACGGCACCCGGACGCCCGCCGCCTGCGCGCCCGCCTCGTGGTCCCGCATGGCCGCCAGCGCCCGTCCCGTCCGGCCCCGGCGCAGCGCGTGCGTCGCCAGCAGCGCGACCGCCAGCAGGACCAACTCCAGGACGTAGTAGGCGCGGTCCCCGTCGAAGCCCGCCGGGCGGCCCAGCGACAGGCCCGCCGTGGCGTACGGCTGGGCGAAGACGAAGCGGCTCACCCCCACGCCGATCGCGAACGTCGCCAGCGCCAGCGCCAGGCCCCGGCGGCCGATCGCCGGCCAGCCCGTCAGCAGGCCCAGCGGCGCCACCAGGACGACCGCCACCGCGAGGGCCGCCAGCTCCGGCAGGGCCGGCAGGCCCGGGAAACGCCCGGCCGCCAGCAGCGCCATGAACAGGGCGCCCAGCCCCGCGTAGGCCGCCTGCCCCAGTGAGATCTGGCCGCCGCGGCCGGTGACCACCACCAGGGACAGCAGGATCACGGCCAGCGCCGGCACCTGGACCGACGTGTGCAGGTCCCGGCCGGCGAGGCCCAGTGGCAGCAGGAACAGCACGCCCGCCACGATCCACACGCCGGGCGGCGTGGGCACCCGGGCGGTCGCCGTGCGCGGCAGCGCGTCGCGGGCGCCGACCCCCGGCAGCACCAGCGCCGCGACCAGCAGCGCGACGACGAACAGGTTCGTCGTCGCCGCCTGGAGCAGCGGCTCGCCCCACCCGGACGGGTGCAGCCGCGTCAGCTGGCTCTGCGCCACCCCGATGCCCAGCGCCACCACCACCGCGACCGGCAGACTCCGCATCCGCGCGGCCACCGCGACCGCCACGACCTCCATCACCAGCAGCGGCAGCCCATACGGGTCGAGCCGCACGTACGGCGCCAGCAGCACGCCCGTCAGGCCCGCCGTGAACGAGCCGAACGCCCAGCCCGCCGCCGCGACCCGGTCCGCGTCGATCCCGCCCAGCACCGCCAGCCGCCGGTCGTCGACCACGGCCCGCAGCTCCCGCCCGAACCGCGTCCAGCGCACCACCGCCGCGACCCCGGCGGCCAGCACCAGCACCACCGCCAGCTGCCCCCACGGCTCGTCCGGCACCAGCTCCGGCGCGTCGTCCCGCGCCCCCTGCCCCCACAGCAGCGCCGCCCCGCCCACCAGCAGCACGAACACCCCGATGGACGCCACCAGCGTCTGCGCCGGGTCCGAGCCCAGGACCGACAGGGGCCGGAAGACGAACCACTCCAGGACGACACCCAGGCCCGGCGCCAGCACCAGCAGCGTCACCGTCGCCCCGAGCCACAGCGGCCAGCCCCACTCGACCACGCACTGCCGCAGCGCGTACGCGCACACCATCGCGATCGCGCCGTGCGCGAAGTTGAGCACGCCGGTCGCGCGGTACGTCACGATCAGGCCGATCCCGGTCAGCGCCGCCGCGCTGCCGACGGAGAGGCCGGCGAGGGTGAGGTCGTACGTGAGCGAGGACATCAGTCGGTTTCTTCGGCCGGCTCGCAGATCGGGCAGGGGCCCAGCTCACCGCTCGCCACCGGCTTGGAATCGACCGGGACCGCCTCCGCCTTCCCCGCGACCAGCGGGCAGTCCGCGCGGTGGTACAGCGTGCCGCCCGGCACCATCAGCAGGTCGCCGCTGACCGCGAGCGGCCCCGACACCGCCTGCCCGGTCCCGGCGTCCGCCCGGTCGTCGCCGGGCCCGGCCGCCACCAGCAGGCCGTACAGCTCCTCCACGCGCGCGGCGGCGACCGAGCCCCGGCCGTGCGCCAGCAGCACCGCCCCGGCGATGATCAGCGCGGCACCGGGGACCGTGCAGGAGGCCAGGTAGGGCAGCTGCCGTTCGGCGTGGCGCTCGCCGGAGACGCCGTACCAGCCGACGACGCACAGCACCGCGCCGACGGCCAGCGCGGCCCAGCCGGCCCACAGGACGGGATGCACGGTCCTCAGTCGGCTTGTCCGCATTCGCTGGCTCCCACACGTCGGTCATGGCTGGGCACGCGCCTGGCTGCCTGTTCAAGTCCGCCGATCGCTTGCACTATGCCCTGTGGAAGCTGACCCTGAAAGCACCGGGCGCGCATCGCCCGGACCGACACCCGGTGGTGAGCCAGATGGTTCTCGGCAGCGACCTCAGGCGGGGGAACGCGACGGGGGGCCCGCGCACCGCGGGACGGGGCACGGCGATCACGGCCGCCCTCGTACTGGCCCTCTTCCCGGCCCTCGCGGCATGCGGCGACGACAACGGCGGCGGAGACGGCGCCACGCCACCCACACCGACCGCGGAGCGCACCACGAGCGCCCCGGCCAGCGCCCCCGCGGACCGGGCGGCGGCCGAGGCGGAGATCAAGCAGAACTGGCAGAAGTTCTTCGACCCCAAGACCTCCGCCCAGGACAAGGTCGCCGTCCTGGAGAACGGCGACCGGATGGCCCCCGTCCTGGAGGCCTTCAGCGGTGACGCACGCGGCGGGCAGGTCCAGGCCCAGGTCACCAAGGTCGAGTTCACCTCGGCGACCGAGGCGGACGTGACGTACACGCTCACCCTGAAGGGCGCCACCGCCCTGCCCGACGCCTCCGGGACGGCCGTGGAGCAGGACGGCACCTGGAAGGTGTCCGCCAAGACGCTGTGCGCGCTGGTGCAACTGAGCGGCAATGCGTCGCCGGTACCGGGCTGCTGAGGCCGTCGCCGCGGCGCTGCTCCTCGCCCTGAGCGCGGCCTGCGGCAGCCGGCTCCCGGAGAGCGACTTCGAACACGACGACCGCACGCCCGCGCCCCAGGACGCCGCGCCCCTGCGGGTCGGCATCATCACCAGCGCCACCAGCCCGGTCGGCGGCGCCGCCTTCACCGGCCCGCGCGACGGGGCCAAGGCCTGGTTCGACCGGCTCAACGCGCGCGGGGGCATCGACGGCCGGCGCGTCGAGGTGCGCCTGTGCGACGATGGCGGCAGCGGCGTCGGCAACAACGAGTGCGTGCACCGACTGGTCGAGGAGGACGAGGTCGTCGCCCTGGTCGCCACCACCGCCCTCGACTACGCGGGCGCCTCGCGCGTCTCGCGTGCGCGCGTGCCCGACATCGGCGGCCAGCCCATCGGCGCCGCCTACGACACCTACCCGCACCTCTACGGCATCTACGGCAGTCTCGCGCCCAGGAACGGCACCACCGGCTGGGACGGCACCCTGTACGGCGGCACCGAGGTCTACCGCTACTTCAAGCGTGAGCACGGCGCCCGCACGGCGGCCGTCGTCTCCTACAACCAGTCCGCGTCCGCCGCCTACGCCCGGCTGGTCGAGCGGGGCCTGCGCGCCGAGGGCTACAAGGTCGTCACCGAACAGGTCGACTTCGCCCTGCCCAACTTCCGCGCCGTCGCCGCCGACCTGAAGGAGCAGGGCGCCGACCTGGTGTTCGACGCCATCGACGGGCACGGCAACGCCCGGCTCTGCCAGGCCATGGACGAGGTCGGCGCCGACGTCACCGCCAAGGTGACCAACGTGCAGAACTGGACGTCCACCGTCCCCGACGACTACAAGGACGCCCCGCGCTGCCGCAACGCCCTCTGGGCGACCGGCTCCAGCCGCAACTTCGACGACACCGGTCACCCGGCCGTACGGGAGTTCCGCGAGGCGACGAAGGACCTGAGGACGCACTCCCAGTGGCAGTTGGAGGGCTGGGCCGCCGCCCGCTGGTTCACCGACGCCGCGCGGTCCTGCGCGCGGACGGGCATCACGCGCGCGTGCGTCGACGCCTACATGAACCGCAGCCAGGGCTACACCGCCGGCGGCCTGCTCCTCCCCGTCGAGTTCGCGCGGCTGGCCGAACCGCCGAAGACCGGCGACACCTGTCTCTCGGTGGCCCGCTGGCAGGACGGCAGGGGCTGGGTGAGCCAGGGGGACATGAACCGCACCTGCTTCACCGTCCCGCAACTGGCCTACCAGCCTTGAGGACAGCGGCTGTCCGCAAGGGCTGGCAGACTCGCCCCATGTTGGAGACCTCGGCACGTCTGCTGCGTCTGCTGTCCCTGCTCCAGGCCCACCGCGAGTGGTCCGGCCCGGACCTGGCCGAGCGGCTCGGCGTCAGCGCCCGCACCCTGCGCCGGGACGTGGACCGGCTGCGCGAACTCGGCTACCCGGTCAACGCCAGCCCCGGCACGGGCGGCGGCTACCAGCTGGGCGCGGGCGCCGAACTGCCGCCGCTGCTGCTGGACGACGACGAGGCCGTGGCCGTGGCGGTCGGGCTGCGCACGGCCGCCGGGCAGGGCATCGAGGGCATCGGCGAGACCTCCGTCCGGGCCCTCGCCAAGCTGGAACAGGTGCTGCCCGACCGGCTGCGCCGCCGCGTGGGCGCCCTCAACGCCTTCACCGTGCCCATGCTGCGCGGCCCGGTGCCCTCCGCGGTCGACCCGGCCGTGCTGACCGAACTCGCCCACCTGTGCCGGGACGCCGAACGGCTGCGCTTCGCGTACGAGGGCCATGACGGCACCTCGTCCCGCCGCACCGTCGAACCGCACCGCCTGGTGTGCACCGAGCGCCGCTGGTACCTGGTCGCCTGGGACCTCGACCGGCGGGACTGGCGCACGTTCCGCGTGGACCGCCTCACGCCCAAGCCGCCGCACGGCCCGCGCTTCGTTCCCCGCGAGCCGCCCGCCGAGGACCTCGCCGCCTACGTCTCCCAGGGCGTCTCCACTCGCGTCTACGCCGCCCATGCCGTCGTGCGGCTCCTGGCGCCCCTGGAGGAGGCCGCCGCGCACATCTCGCCCTCCGCCGGAGTGCTGGAGGCCGAGGGCCCGGACACCTGCCTGCTGCGCTGCGGCGCGGGCAGCCTCGACGTGATGGTCATCCACGTCGTCATGCTGGGCTTCGAGTTCGAGGTGGTGGAGCCGGTCGAGCTGGTCGACGCGATCAGGAGGACTCGCGACCGGCTTGATGGGGCTCTGGCTCGGGCTGCGCAGTCACCGCCGCGTACTGCGGATGGTGCAGGTCGAACGCCGGTGACTCCGAGCGGATCCGGGGCAGCGTCGTGAAGTTGTGCCGGGGCGGCGGGCAGGAGGTCGCCCACTCCAGGGAACGTCCGAAGCCCCAGGGGTCGTCGACCTCGACCTTCTCGCCGTACTTGGCGGTCTTCCACACGTTGTAGAGGAAGGGCAGCGTCGAGATGCCGAGCAGGAACGCGCCGATGGTCGACACGGTGTTGAGCGCCGTGAAGCCGTCCGCCGCGAGGTAGTCGGCGTAGCGGCGGGGCATGCCCTCGGCGCCCAGCCAGTGCTGCACCAGGAACGTGGTGTGGAAGCCGATGAACAGCGCCCAGAACTGGATCTTGCCCAGCCGCTCGTCGAGCATCTTCCCGGTGAACTTGGGCCACCAGAAGAAGAACCCGGCGAAGATCGCGAAGACGACGGTGCCGAAGACGACGTAGTGGAAGTGCGCGACCACGAAGTACGTGTCCGTCACGTGGAAGTCCAGCGGCGGCGACGCCAGGATCACCCCGGTCAGCCCGCCGAACAGGAACGTCACCAGGAAGCCCGTCGCCCACAGCATCGGCGTCTCGAAGGACAGCGAGCCCTTGAGCATGGTGCCGGTCCAGTTGAAGAACTTCACGCCGGTCGGCACCGCGATCAGGAAGCTCATGAAGGAGAAGAACGGCAGCAGCACCGCGCCCGTGGCGAACATGTGGTGCGCCCACACGATCATCGACAGGCCGGTGATCGCCATCGTGGCGCCGACCAGCGTCAGATAGCCGAACATCGGCTTGCGGCTGAAGACCGGGATGATCTCCGTGATGATGCCGAAGAACGGCAGGGCGATGATGTACACCTCGGGATGCCCGAAGAACCAGAACAGGTGCTGCCACAGGATCGCCCCGCCGTTGGCCGCGTCGAAGACCTGCGAGCCGAACCGCCGGTCCGCCTCCAGCACCAGCAGCGCGGCCGCCAGCACCGGGAACGCCATCAGGATCAGGATCGACGTGAACAGCGTGTTCCAGGTGAAGATCGGCATCCGGAACATCGTCATGCCGGGGGCGCGCATCCCGATGATCGTGGTGATGAAGTTGACCGCGCCGAGGATCGTGCCGAAGCCCGACAGCGCCAGACCCATGATCCACAGATCGGCCCCGATACCCGGCGTGCGCTCCGCGCTGTTCAGCGGCGCGTAGGCGAACCAGCCGAAGTCGGCCGGGCCCGACGGCACCAGCAGCGAGCCGAGCACGATCAGCCCGCCGAACAGGAACAGCCAGTACGAGAACATGTTCAGCCGCGGGAAGGCGACGTCGGGCGCGCCGATCTGCAACGGCATCAGCTCGTTCGCGAAGCCCGCGAAGGTCGGCGTGGCGAACAGCAGCAGCATGATCGTGCCGTGCATCGTGAACAGCTGGTTGAACTGCTGGTTGTCGATGATCTGCAGCCCCGGACGGGCCAGCTCGGCCCGCATCAGCAGCGCCATCACGCCGGCGACCAGGAAGAACACGAACGACGTGATCAGGTAGAGATGGCCGATCTTCTTGTGGTCCGTCGTCGTCAGCCAGTCGACCACCACCCGCCCGTGCCGCTTCCTCGGCGCGGGCCGCGCCGCCGCCTGTACGGTCTGCGTCCCCATCGCTCGCTCGCCCCTTCGCTCATCGCGTACCGGGCCCGCCGAAGCCCGCGCCACACGTACCCGCGAGCCCCCGTCATGATGCTCGCGTCACCGCGGGCTCCGACAGGGGGCGTACCGGCCTCTTCACGCCTAAGTCCTGCATTTCCGGTGCGGCGTACGGCCCCGCGGACCCGGTGCGGGACCGGAATGGAACGAGCCCCGGGCGAACCTCTCCCGGGCCTTTTCGACGGGCTTTTCCATCAGCTCATGCGGCAGCCGGGAATTACGATCGAATGCCTGCGGAAGGCCTACGGAACCGCTCGTCCGTGTGACCGGCACGCCACGAAACACCTGTCGTGATCTTGTGACAGAAGCGTGACAGGAGACGGACGGTGACCGTCTCGCCGCCCCGGACTTCCCCGGTCGCCGGGCAGGACATAGCGTGGCCGCATGGCACCGATTCCGACACCTTCCGCGGAACCCGACGACAGCCCGGACACCTATGTCGGCCTGGCGGCCGACCGGGCCGAACGCCTGGCGCGCGAGCGCGGCTGGGCGACGGTGCGCGCGCTGCCGCCGGGGGCGATCATCACGATGGAGTACCGCGTGGGCCGGCTGAACTTCGAGGTGAGGGGCGGCCGGGTGGCGCGGGCCTGGAAGGGCTGAAGACACGGCGAAGGCCCCGGTCCCGCTCGGGAACCGGGGCCTTCGCCCTGCCTGGCCGGGTGTGCGCACCGACCCGGTCGTCCGCCGTGGTCAGCCGCCCGTGAGCGGTCGGGCCGAAGAGGTCGAGCCGCGCGGATGCCGCTCCGGCTGTGGCGGCCGGCGGCTGCCGGCCGGGGTGATCGGCGTGCGTTCCGAGCGGGCCGTGTGCGGGCCCGGCGCCAGGTAGACCGGGGCCCGGGGCGAGCGGGCGGCGACGTCCTCCCGGTCGGCGGGCAGCGGCGTGACCACCACGGGCGGGGTGCTGACCGGGGCGGTCGCGGCACGGCTCCGGCGCTCCCGCCAGCGGTCGCGCAGGTCGAAGATGCGCTCCTCGGACCGGGCGATGAGCGGCTCGAACCAGGGCAGGGCGAGCAGGATCAGCAGGCCGGCGGCCCAGCCGAGCAGCACATCGCTCAGCCAGTGCGTACCGAGGTAGACGGTGGCCATGCCCACGCCGAGCGAGGTCACGGCGGACACGGCGGACAGCCAGCGGCGCGCTCTCGGGGTGGAGGCCAGATAGGCCAGGATTCCCCAGGTCACCACGGCGTTGGCGGTGTGACCGCTCGGAAATATATCGCCGCCGCGCCACATCTCGTTCGAGCCGATCACGGTCGCGTAGTGCGGTCCCAGGCGGCCCATGCCGTACTTGGCGGCGCCGACCGTCACGTTCAGCAGCAGCAGCGAGACGCCGAGGGCGAGCAGCGGGCGCAGGGTGTGCTGACGCCAGGAGCGCCACCCCAGCCAGGCCGCGACCATCACGGCGGTCGGGCCGCGCTGGCCGAGCACCACGTAGTAGTCGACGAACCAGTGGATCTCCGACCACTGCTGGTACGGCCGGAAGAACATGACCTGCCAGTCGAGCCGGACCAGCCAGGACGTGATGATCACGGCCCACACGATCGCCCCGTAGAAGGCCAGGGTCGCCGCGAAGAGCACGATGCGGTGCCTGCTCATCTTCGGCACATCGATGTGGGCCGGTCGTTCCGGCTCACGGTCCAGCCGGGCGAACACCCGGTCCAGACGGGTGAGCTTCGGTTCGGTACGCACCCAATCGACGTTACAGCGAGTGAGCTCAGATCCCGGTCGAATCAACGGCTTTGTGATGACGATGTGATGTGGGATTCCTCTCAGGAGGAGGTTTATTTCCAGCGAATCTGCAATCGTCGGGCGCTGTGGCCTTCAATTCCTTTGATCATTCCGGAGGCGGGTTTTATTGCGCTTTTGAATTCGTTCACCGGAGCATGGGCCGGAATTCTCCCGGCGCTCACAGCGGGTCAGGGTGGACCGGAGCCGTTCAGCCAGAACGCCCCGTACACCGCCGAGACGACCGCCACGGGCCCGAGCACCCACGCCGACCTGCGGATACTCAGTTTCGCCAGGGCCAGGGCGAGCGGCAGCAGCAACGGGAAGGCGGGCATCAGCAGGCGCGGTTTCGAGCCGAAGTAGCTCGACGCGCACAGGGCGAGGGCGGTGACGACGCCGGTGTAGACCAGCAACGGCAGCGGCTGGCGCTGACGTACGCCGACCGCATACAGCCAGATGACTGACGCGACCCCGAGGATCAGCCCCGCGCCGGCCAGGGCCGAGGGGAACGACGTGAACTTTTCGGCGACGAACCGGGCGAAGGCGTAACCGCCGTCGAAGCCGTTGCGCCAGCCGGCCTGGACGTCGAGATAACCCAGCGGGCCCTTGCCCGTGCGGTGGCCGACCCAGAGCACGTACCCGGCGGTGCCGAGGGGGGCGAGGAGCATGCTGGCGGCGCGTGCCGTGCCGCTCGCACCGTCCGTGCGCCGGTCCCGCGCGAACGAGGCCACGGCCGCCACCCACACCGCCGCCACCACGGCCATCCCCACCGGACGGGTCAGTCCCGCCGCCAGGGCCAGCGCGCCCGCCGTCACCCAGCGGCCGGTCAGCACCGCGTACAGCGACCACGCGGCGAGCGCCGTGAACAGCGACTCGCTGTACGCCATCGACTGCACGATCCCGACCGGCAGAACGGCCCAGAGCAGTACCGCGCACACCCCGGCCCGGCGGCCGTAGACGTGGTCCGCCACCGCGAAGATCCCCCACGCCGCGGCGAGCGAGGCGAAGAGGCTGACGAGGAAACCCCCGTCCGCGTACGACAACGGGGACACCGCGGCCACCAGCCGCTCCAGCCACGGCAGCAGCGGGAAGAACGCGAGGTTCGAGTGCACGTCCCCGTTCGCCAGCCGTACCTCGTAGCCGTAGCCGAGGTCCGCGACCCTGGTGTACCAGAGCGCGTCCCAGCGGGCGGTCAGCAGCGTGTACGCGCTCTTGTCCCGCGCCGCGCTCCACAGGGCCAGGGTGATCAGGCCCAGGGCGCGTACGGCCGCGTACCCGAGGAGCGCCGGGGCCGCCCGGCGCAGCGCCCCGGCGCGGGACGGGGCCGCGCGCGTCTCAAGATCGGTCACGGGCCCGATTATCGACCGGGGCGGGAACCGGCCGGTCGGGCGGGGCGTGGTCGACGAGGGGATGAGTGACGTACGCCACATCCCCCGTCCGAAGCTGTGAGAGGTCCGCCACTGGGCTCCGGCGCGGACTCGCGTACTCTGACGTGTCACTCGCTTTTCGTTTGCGCGGGCCGGGGACCACCGCTCCTCCCCGGCCGAGTCGCGGGGGCGTCCCCCACCCCGTGAGCCCGCCGATCGCGAGGAACATCTTGGAGGTACGTACATGTCCGGGACGACCACGGCCGCCGCTGCGCTGCGCCGTCGGGCGGCCGGGGCCGGTGCCAACCGCTGGGTGGTCCTGGTCGTCCTCTGCGTCAGCCTGCTGCTGGTCGCCGTCGACGCCACCGTGCTGCACGTGGCGGTCCCCGCCGTCACCGAGGACCTCAAGCCCGGCGGGATCGAGCTGCTCTGGATCGTCGATGTCTACCCGCTGGTCTGCGCGTCGCTGCTGATCCTGTTCGGCACGCTCGGCGACCGCGTCGGGCGCCGGAGGGTCCTGCTCCTCGGGTACGCGCTCTTCGGCGTCGCCTCGGGGCTCGCGGCCGTCGCGGACAGCGCGCAGCTGCTGATCGTGGCGCGGGCGCTGCTCGGGGTGGGCGGCGCGATGATCATGCCGGCGACCCTGTCGATCCTGCGGCAGGTCTTCCCCGACCGGCGTGAGCGGGCGCTCGCGATCGGCGTCTGGAGCGCCGTGGCCGCGGTCGGGGCGGCGGTCGGGCCGCTGCTCGGCGGCTTCCTGCTGGAGCACTTCTGGTGGGGCTCGGTCTTCCTCGTCAACATCCCGTTGATGCTGGTCAGCCTCCCGGTGGGACGTTTGCTGCTGCCCGAGTCGAAGGGCGACGGCGACGGGCCCTGGGACGTCGTCGGCGCGCTGATGGCGGCCGCCGGTCTGTTCGGTGTGGTGCTGGGCGTCAAGCGGCTCGGGGGCGGGGAGCCGGTGGGGAGCCTGTTCACCGTGCTGCCGCTGGTGGCGGGCGCGGCGCTGCTCGTGGGGTTCGTGCGACGGCAGCGGCGGCGGAAGCATCCGCTGGTCGACCTCAGGATGTTCGCCCGGCCGGCGTTCAGCACGTCCGTCGGGTGCATCGTGCTGGCGATGCTCGCGCTGGTGGGTCTGGAGCTGATCGCGGCGCAGTACCTGCAGCTGGTGCTCGGGCTGTCGCCGCTGGAGACCGGGCTGCGGCTGCTGCCGCTGACGTTCGCGGCGATGGCGGCCGGGCTGGCCGGGGCGCGGATGCTGCGGCGGTTCGGGCCGCGGCGGATGGTGTGCGCCGGGTTCTGTCTCACCGCGTTCGCCGTGGTGCTGCTGACGGCCCTGGGCCGCACCGACGACTGCGCGCTGATGCTGACCGGGTTCGTGCTGCTGGGCTTCGGTCTGGAGACGACGCTGTTCGGGGCGTACGAGTCGATGCTGAGCGAGGCCCCGCCGGAGCAGGCCGGCGGGGCGGCGGCGATCGGGGAGACGTCGTACCAGCTGGGGGCGGGGATCGGGATCGCCCTGCTCGGCAGCGTGATGAACGCGGCGTACGCGCCCGCGCTGTCGGGCGTGCCCGGGGTGCCGGAGTCGGCGTCCTCCTCGGCGGGGCACTCGCTCGGGGAGGCCTACGAGGTCGCCGCGCGGCTGGGCGGTGCGGCGGGGGCTGCCCTGCGGCACGCCGCCCGGGACGCGTTCGTGCACGGGCTGCATGTGACGTTGCTGGTGAGCGCGGGGCTGTTGCTGCTCGGCGCGGTGATGGCGTTGCGGTTGCCGCGGGTCATGCAGTGCGAGGGCAACGGGCCGGTGGAGGTGCCCGCGCAGAGGGACGCCGCGGAGTCACGCGTCTCGGTGTAACGCCCTTCCGCCCACCCAGGCGCCGCCCGTATCTGCTGACTCAGGGGTGGAGGTCGCCTGTGGGGGCGGGGCGCCGTCGGCGGCTTGCGGCCGTGGTGGACTGCGGTGCCCTCACCCTGTGACCTCGCCCTCACACTTGGCAGCTACGGGTGGTGCGGGGGTGGGCGAAGGTCGTAGCGTCTGGGTTAGCGGTGCTAGTTAAAGAGTCCCCGGAGGGTGCCCCCATGTCCGAGTCGTCCAAGCTGCCTCCCTTCGATCCCGCCGACCCCCTCGGGCTGGACGACCTGCTGGAACCGGAGGACCTCGGCATCAGGGACACCGTGCGGTCCTGGGCCGCCGACCGGGTCCTGCCCCACGTCGCCGAGTGGTACGAGACGGGGGAGCTGCCGGGCATCAGGGAGCTGGCCCGGGAGCTCGGCGGCATCGGGGCCCTCGGCATGTCCCTGGAGGGGTACGGCTGCGCCGGGGCGAGCGCCGTGCAGTACGGGCTCGCCTGCCTGGAGCTGGAGGCCGCCGACTCCGGCATCCGCTCCCTCGTCTCCGTGCAGGGCTCCCTCGCCATGTACGCCATCCACCGCTTCGGCAGCGAGGAGCAGAAGCAGCACTGGCTGCCCCGGATGGCCGCCGGCGAGGTCATCGGCTGCTTCGGCCTCACCGAGCCCGACCACGGCTCCGACCCCGCCTCCCTGCGCACGTACGCCAAGCGCGACGGCACCGACTGGATCCTCAACGGCCGCAAGATGTGGATCACCAACGGCTCGGTCGCCGGAGTCGCCGTCGTGTGGGCGCAGACCGAGGACGGGATCCGTGGCTTCGCCGTCCCCACCGACAGCCGCGGCTTCTCGGCACCGGAGATCAAGCACAAGTGGTCCCTGCGCGCCTCCGTCACCAGCGAGCTCGTCCTCGACGACGTACGGCTGCCCGCCGACGCCGTCCTCCCGGAGGTCACCGGCCTGCGCGGACCGCTCAGCTGTCTGTCGCACGCCCGGTACGGAATCGTCTGGGGCGCCATGGGCGCGGCCCGCAGCTGTTTCGAGGCCGCGGTCGACTACGCGAAGTCGCGGGAGCAGTTCGGGCGGCCCATCGGGGGCTTCCAGCTCACCCAGGCCAAACTCGCCGACATGGCGGTGGAACTGCACAAGGGGATTCTGCTCGCCCATCATCTGGGGCGGCGGATGGACGCCGGCCGCCTGCGTCCCGAGCAGGTCAGCTTCGGCAAACTCAACAACGTGCGGGAGGCGATCGAGATCTGCCGCACGGCCCGCACCATCCTGGGGGCCAACGGGATCTCGCTCGAATATCCCGTCATGCGGCACGCGACGAACCTGGAGTCGGTGCTCACCTACGAGGGCACCGTCGAGATGCACCAGCTCGTGCTGGGCAAGGCGCTCACCGGGCTCGACGCCTTCCGGTAGACCCCGGCCGGTGAACCGCGGGGGCAGGGCCGGTGAGCGGCCCTGCCTCAGCTCTGGTTGAAGAAGCCGTCCGTGCGGTGCGCGGCCGGGTCGCCGTTCACGATCTCCGTGTGGGCGGGGGTCAGCAGGAACACTCGGGTCGACACTCTCTCGATCGAACCGCGCAGGCCGAAGATCAGCCCGGCCGCGAAGTCGACCACGCGCTTGGCGTCGCCGGCCTCCATGGCCGTGAGGTTCATGATGACCGGCACGCCCTCGCGGAACAGCTCGCCGATGGCGCGGGCGTCCCGGAAGCTGTCCGGGGTCACCGTGCCGATGCGGCGGCCCTTCTCCTCGGCGACGTCCGAGGCCACCTTGACGCGCGGATCGGTGACCCAGGCATCCCCGGGCTCGGTCCCGTCGGAGTAGTCGTCGTCGTAGTAACGCTCGTCTTCGTTGTCGTCGACGAGGCCAAGCCAGGCACTTGCCTTGCGTACCGATCCCATGGACGCCTCCTCTCACAGCGGTCTTTCTGCTTTCCGCATCCCTATGGTCGTCCATGATGCGGATGGCGCGCCAAGTGGATAGACGCCGCGCGGGGGGTTTGTGACGGTACTGGTGCACAGCGAATCCGTCGAGAGTCCGTGTGTCCCAAGGGTCGTTTCCCAAACGGCTGCTGACTGTGAGTGAAATACGATTCTTCTCGGCGTACGGGTGACGGGCGGGGCGTACGGGTGAATGCCCGGGTCGGTACGATGCCGCAGCTCAGCGTCGTAACGAAGCTCGGGGGAGCGCCGTGTTCGGAATCGTCAGGCCCTGCAGGCACCGCCTTGGTGAGAAGTTCACTAGCCAGTGGATGGCGCATTTGTGCGGGCTGTGCCTCGCACTGCGTGGCGACCACGGACAGTTCGCTCGAATAGTGACGAACTATGACGGGCTCCTTATATCGGTTTTGACGGAGGCTCAGGCGGATCCCGGTGCGGCCGGGCGGCGTACGGCCGGGCCGTGCCCGTTGCGCGGCATGCGCACCGCCTCCGTCGCGCACGGCGAGGGGGCCCGGCTGGCGGCGGCCGTGTCCCTGGTGCTGGCCTCCGCGAAGGTGCGCGACCACGTCGTCGACGGCGACGGGCTGTTGGCCCGCCGGCCGGTGGCGCGCGCCGCTCGCCGGGTCGCCGCGAGCTGGGACGCGGCCGGCGCCCGTACCGGCACCGCCGTGGGGTTCGACACCGCCCTCCTGGTCGACGCCGTGGAGCGGCAGACCGGCATCGAGGCGCTGGCCGGGCCCGGGACGCCGATCCTGACGGTCACCGAACCGACGGAGACCGCGACGGCCGCGGCCTTCGCCCACACGGCGGTCCTCGCCGGCCGGCCGGACAACGCCGCGCCGCTCGCCGAGGCCGGACGCCTCTTCGGGCGGCTGGCTCATCTCCTGGACGCCGTGGAGGACCTGCGGGCTGACGCCGCGTCAGGCGCCTGGAACCCGATCGCCGCGACCGGTACCCCACAGGCGGAGGTCCGGCGGCTCGCCGACGACGCGGTGCACGGCGTCCGGCTGGCGCTGCGGGAGGCGGAGTTCACCGACGGGCGGCTGGTCCACCGGCTCCTCGCGCACGAGCTGCGCACCTCCGTCGACCGCGCCTTCGGCACGACGAGCTGCGCCCACACCGCCGGCCCCCGCGCGGCCGGCCCCTACGCGCCGCCCGGCACCGGCGCCCCGGGCGGGCCCGGCGCCCCGCTGCCGCCCGGGCCGCCGGGCGGCAACCGGCGCGGGATGCTCGCCGGGTGCGCGGTGTGGCTCGGGCTCGCCTGTACATGTCAGATGTGCTGCGGCACGTATCACGACCCGTGGACGGGCGAGCGCAAGGAAGGGCAGTGCGCCAACTGCGACTGCAGCGGATGCGGCGACTGCTGCAGTTGTTGCGAGTGTTGCGGCAACTGCTGTGACCAGTGTGGCTGCGACGGCTGCGACTGCGGTTGCAGCTGCTGAGGCGGCGTCAGGCCGTCCGGGGAAGCTCTGTCCCCGGCTATCCGGACGGTCGACTTCCGGACATCCTCGCTTCCGTTCACAAGCCGACGACCGAAAGGCACCCTTGCGCCGACCGTCCGTTCGGCCGAATACTCCCTCCAGCGCTTGTCAGGGACACGGTGTGTTCGGAATCCGGACAGCCGGTCCCGGACTGCGCCTCACGGGCCCACAACCCCACGAGGGCCCCCGACTTCCTTTGTGGAGGAACGAAAAGTGAGGATCAAGCGCACCACCCCCCGCAGCGGCATTTCGAGACGGACCCGGCTGATCGCCGTTTCCACCGGCCTCGTGGCCGCCGCAGCGATCGCGATCCCCAGCGCGAACGCGTCCGACACCCCCAGCACCTTCAGCGCCGCCGAGCTCAAGAGCGCCAGCGGTTCCATACTGAAGGCCGACATCCCGGGCACCGCCTGGGCCGTCGACAGCAAGACCAACCGCGTGCTCGTCACCGTCGACAGCACGGTCTCCCAGGCCGAGATCGCGAAGATCAAGCAGCAGGCCGGCGCCAACGCCGACGCGCTCACGATCAAGCGCACCCCCGGCAAGTTCAACAAGCTGATCCAGGGCGGCGACGCCATCTATGCGAGTAGCTGGCGCTGCTCCCTCGGCTTCAACGTCCAGAACAGCAGCGGTCAGCAGTTCTTCCTGACCGCCGGCCACTGCACCGACGGCGCGGGCACCTGGTACTCCAACTCCGGCCGCACCACGGTCATCGGCTCGACCACGGGCTCCAGCTTCCCGGGCAACGACTACGGCATCGTCCGCTACAGCGGCTCCGTCAGCCGGCCCGGCACCGCGAACGGCGTCGACATCACGCGCGCCGCCACGCCCAGCGTGGGCACCACCGTCATCCGCGACGGCTCCACGACCGGTACGCACAGCGGCCGCGTCACCGCCCTCAACGCCACCGTCAACTACGGCGGCGGCGACGTCGTCTCCGGCCTGATCCAGACCACGGTCTGCGCCGAGCCCGGTGACTCCGGCGGTCCGCTCTACGGCAGCAACGGCACCGCGTACGGTCTGACCTCCGGCGGCAGCGGCAACTGCTCCTCCGGCGGTACGACGTTCTTCCAGCCGGTCACCGAGGCCCTGAGCGCCTACGGCGTCAGCGTCTACTAGGCCGGTTCGGCCCGCGGTTCGCGGCATCCTGCCCCCGTGCGCTTCGGCGTGCGGGGGCTTTTTGCGCTCTCAAGTAGGGGCGAAAACCAGCCATGTGCAGACCTCACAGAGTGCGCACATATTACTCACGCGTAATGTTTGCAGTGCGAACGGGAGTTGATTGGGCCCGATTTGACCGTGCGCGGTCAAAATAAGGGGCGTGCGAAGCGCTGTCTACGCGCGTCTCGAACTCACCCTTGTGTGCTCCCCGTTGTCCTCGGAATAGTGGGCGCTCGTCAACCAAGCCTTCCGGTTCGCGAGGTCCCCACAACCTCTCGGGCCGACCCCCCACAGGAGGACGTGAGTTGAAGCACCGACGCATACCCAAGCGGCGTGCAGCCGTGGCAGGTGCGGGCATCGCCGCACTGGTCGCCGCGGGAGTGACGTTCCAGACCGCGAACGCCAGCGAGACCCCGGAGGCCTCCACGCCCCGGACGCTGTCGGTCACGGCGGCCGGAAAGCTCGCCTCGACGCTGGCCAAGGACCTGGGCGCCGACGCGGCGGGGACGTACTACGACACGAAGAGCAAGAGCCTCGTGGTGAACGTGCTCGACGAGGCCGCCGCGCAAGCCGTCGAGAAGGCCGGGGCCAAGGCGAGAGTCGTGGCGAACTCCCTCGCCGAACTGAAGAGCGCCCGCAGCACGCTGCAGCAGGACGCGACGATCCCGGGCACCTCCTGGGTGACCGACCCGACGACGAACAAGGTCGTCGTGACCGCCGACCGTACGGTCTCCAAGGCCGAGTGGACGAAGCTGACGAAGGTCGTCGACGGGCTCGGTTCGAAGGCCGAACTCAAGCGGACGAAGGGGGAGTACAAGCCCTTCATCGCCGGTGGCGACGCGATCACCGGGGGCGGTGGCCGCTGCTCGCTGGGCTTCAACGTGGTCAAGGGCGGCGAGCCGTTCTTCCTGACCGCCGGGCACTGCACCGAGGGCATCTCCACGTGGTCCGACTCCAGCGGCAAGGAGATCGGCACCAACGCGGACTCCAGCTTCCCGGACAACGACTACGGGCTGGTCAAGTACACCGCGGACGTGGCTCACCCGAGTGAGGTGAACCTGTACGACGGGTCCACCCAGAAGATCTCCGGTGCCGCGGAGGCGACCGTCGGCATGGCGGTCGTCCGGAGCGGGTCGACGACGCAGGTGCACGACGGGAAGGTCACGGGGCTGGACGCCACCGTGAACTACGGCAACGGCGACATCGTGAACGGGCTGATCCAGACCGACGTGTGCGCGGAGCCGGGCGACAGCGGGGGCTCGCTGTTCTCGGGTGACAAGGCGATCGGGCTCACGTCCGGTGGCAGTGGTGACTGCACCTCCGGCGGGGAGACGTTCTTCCAGCCGGTGACGGAGGCGCTGTCCGCCACGGGGACGCAGATCGGCTGAGCATGAGTTCGTGAGCCCCGCCCCTCTTGTGGGGGCGGGGCTTTCGCGTGTGGGTGCGGCTGTTCGGTGTGCGGCTTCACGCCGGGTGTGGAGCGGGGTGTGGGCCGTCCTCTCGTCCGGTCACGGCGTTCTGCGGCGGGCCGCCGCTGCCAGTGTGATGGCCGTGCCCGCCAGTGCCCAGGCTGCCAGTACCAGCAGCGGGCCGGTCATCGCGTGGTTGTCGAAGTAGGCGATCGAGCAGGTCGACCAGGTGCCGGCGCACGGGGGCAGGGCGGGGCCGATCGCCTTCCAGGAGGGTGGGAGGAGGGGTGGGGGCAGGGCGCCGCCCGCGCTCGGGTTGCCGAGGACGACCACCAGCAGGATGACCAGGCCGATGCCGATCGTGCCGAAGAGCCCCTGGAGGGCGAGGGTGGCCGTGCCCACGGCGAAGATGATCAGGGTGCCCGGGCCCCAGAGGGCCGCGGTGCCGCCGGGGAGGGCGTACAGGATGGGGCCGGGGATGAGGGCCCCGCCGAGACCGCCGGTGATCGCGACCAGGGCCATCACCGCCAGGCGGATAGCGGCGCGGGAGGGGTTGGCGGGTCGTGCCCCGGCGCTGATGGCCGGTGGTGTCGGCGGGGTCGATGATCAGCGCCGCGTCGATGTCCCGGTCCCGGATCCGCTCCCGGGCCGTGGCCTCGTCCGGCAGGGCGCGGGGATCCAGGGGGGAGCCCGGGAGGCGTTCCAGCCGGGTCACCGTTCGGGCGGACGCGTCCCCCCGGGGCGACCAGGCCGAAGGGCACGTCCTTGGGTTTCGGATCGTGCAGTGCGCCTACGTAGGAGGCGATGAAGAGCAGCTGGAGCGCGAGCACGCCGAGGATGAGCAGGGTGACCCGGGGGGTGACGGCGTCTCTCACCTCGGCGACGAACGAGCGGTGCGGCATGCCTCCACGGTCGAGGGGGTGCGCGGTGTTTCCGCAGGTGGGGCGGGGCCGAACAGATGTCGCACATACATTCGAGGATGGGGGTATGGTGGGGGTGAGGTAGCTGGGAACAGATGTTCGAGAGCCGGTGTGGTTCACGAGTGCGGGAGGTGCGTGTGCCGGGCTTCACGCATCTGCACACCGTCTCCGGGTTCTCGTTGCGCTATGGAGCCTCGCACCCGGAGCGGCTGGCCGAACGTGCCTCCGAACGGGGCATGGACGCCCTGGCCCTCACCGACCGCGACACGCTTGCCGGTGCCGTCCGGTTCGCCAAGGCCTGCGGGAAGGCGGGGGTCCGTCCGCTGTTCGGCGCGGATCTGGCGGTGGCGGGAGCGGAGCCTCCGGGCGCGGCCGGGCGGCAGGGGCGGCGCCGGACCCCGGTGCGCGGCGGCGCCTTCGTCGATGAGTCGGCTCCCCGGGTGATCTTCCTCGCCCGGGACGGGGCCCGGGGGTGGGGGGAACTGTGCCGGCTCGTCTCGGCCGCCCACGAGGGGGAGGGGACGCCCCTGCTGCCGTGGGACCGCAACCAGGCCGAGGGACTGACCGTGCTGCTCGGGCCGGACTCGGACGTCGGGCGCGCCCTGGCCGCGGGGCGTCCCGACCGGGCGGCGCGGCTGCTCGTGCCCTGGCGGGAGGTCTACGGCGACGACCTGCGGCTGGAGGCCGTCTGGCACGGCCGGAAAGGCACCGGGCCCGGGTCGCTGCGGCTGGCCGCCCGTACCGTCGGGTTCGCCGCCGAGCAGCGGATCCGGCCCGTGCTCACCAACGCCGTGCGGTACGCCGACCCGGGGCTGGGGCCGGTCGCCGACGTGCTGGACGCCGCCCGGCGCCTGGTGCCCATCGACCCGACCAAGGAGCTGGACTCCGGGGAGGCCTGGCTCAAGGACCCGGGGGCCATGGTGCGTGCCGCCGAGCGGATCGTGGAGGCCGCGGGGTTCCGGCGGGACACCGCTCACCGGCTGGTGGAGCAGACCGAGGCCACGGCCGCCGAGTGCCTGGTCGACCCCGAGGACGACCTCGGGATCGGGACCGTCCACTTCCCCGAGCCGCACCTGGTCGGCGCCGGGCGCCGCACCGCCCAGCGGACGCTGGCCTCACGGGCGGCGGCGGGCATGGTGCTGCACGGGTACGACCGGCGGCGGGAGTACTGGGAGCGGATGCACCACGAGCTGGACATCATCGCCCACCACGGCTTCGCCTCCTACTTCCTGACCGTCGCCCAAGTGGTGGACGACGTACGGAAGATGGGCATCCGGGTCGCCGCCCGGGGGTCCGGCGCCGGGTCGCTCGTCAACCATCTGCTCGGGATCGCGCACGCTGATCCGATCGAGCACCGGCTGCTGATGGAGCGGTTCCTGTCGAAGGAGCGGGTCGTGCTGCCCGACATCGACATCGACGTGGAGTCCGCGCGCCGGCTGGAGGTCTACCGCGCGATCATCGACCGGTTCGGCACCGAGCGGGTCGCGACGGTCGCGATGCCGGAGACGTACCGCGTGCGGCACGCGATCCGGGATGTGGGGGCCGCCCTGTCCATGGACCCGGCCGACATCGACCGCATCGCCAAGTCCTTCCCGCACATCCGGGCGCGGGACGCCCGTGCCGCGCTGGAGGAACTGCCCGAACTGCGTGCCCTGGCGGGGGAGAAGGAGAAGTACGGGAAGCTGTGGGAGCTGGTCGAGGGTCTTGACGCCCTGCCGCGCGGGGTGGCCATGCACCCGTGCGGGGTGCTGCTGTCCGACGCCTCCCTGCTCGCCCGTACGCCGGTCATGCCGACCAGCGGTGAGGGCTTTCCGATGTCGCAGTTCGACAAGGACGACGTCGAGGACCTCGGGCTGCTGAAGCTCGACGTGCTCGGGGTGCGGATGCAGTCGGCCATGGCGCACGCGGTGGAGGAAGTGGAGCGGGTCACGGGGGAGAGGGTCGATCTGGACGCCCTGCCGCCGGGGGATCCGGAGACGTACCGGCTGATCCGGTCCACCGAGACGCTCGGCTGCTTCCAGATCGAGTCGCCCGGGCAGCGGGACCTGGTCGGGCGGCTCCAGCCGGCCGACTTCCACGATCTCGTCGTCGACATCTCGCTGTTCCGGCCCGGGCCGGTCGCCGCCGACATGGTGCGGCCGTTCATCGAGGCGCGGCACGGGCGGGCGCCGATCCGCTACCCGCACCCGGATCTCGAAGGTCCGCTGAAGGAGACGTACGGGGTCGTCGTCTTCCACGAGCAGATCATCGACATCGTCGACATCATGACCGGCTGCGGGCGCGGTGAGGCCGACCGGGTGCGGCGCGGGCTGTCCGACCCGGAGTCGCAGGGGCGGATCAAGGTGTGGTTCGCGCAGCACGCGGCGGCGAACGGCTATGACGCGGAAACGATTCAGCGGACCTGGGAGATCGTCGAGGCCTTCGGGTCGTACGGCTTCTGCAAGGCCCACGCGGTCGCCTTCGCCGTACCGACGTACCAGTCGGCGTGGCTGAAGGCGCATCACCCCGCCGCCTTCTACGCGGGGCTGCTCACGCACGACCCCGGCATGTACCCGAAGCGGCTGCTGCTGGCGGACGCGCGGCGGCGCGGGGTGCCCGTGCTGCCGTTGGACGTGAACAAGTCGGGGGTCGCACACCGTATCGAACTGGTGTTCGGTAAATGGGGTCTGCGGTTGGCGCTCTCCGATGTGCACGGCATCAGCGAGGCCGAGGCGGCGCGGATCGCCGAGGGGCAGCCCTACGCCTCGCTGGTCGACTTCTGGGAGCGGGGCCGGCCCAGCCGTCCGCTGGCCCAGCGGCTCGCGCAGGTGGGCGCGCTGGACGCGTTCGGCGCCAACCGCCGTGACCTGCAACTGCATCTGACCGAGCTGCACCGGGGCGCGCGGGGCGCGGGCGGCGGCCAACTGCCGCTGGCCGGCGGGCGGAAGACCGCCCCGGCCGGACTGCCCGACCTCACCTCCGCGGAGCGGCTCAGCGCCGAGTTGGGCGTGCTGTCCATGGACGCCTCACGCAACCTGATGGACGACCACCGGCAGTTCCTCGACGAACTGGGCGTGGTGTCGGCGCGGCGGCTGCGCGAGGCCCGGCACGGGGAGACGGTGCTGGTCGCGGGCGCCAAGGCGGCCACCCAGACGCCGCCGATCCGGTCCGGCAAGCGGGTCATCTTCTCCACCCTGGACGACGGCACGGGCCTGGTCGACCTCGCCTTCTTCGACGACTCCCACGACGCCTGCGCCCACACCGTCTTCCACTCCTGGCTGCTGCTGGTGCGCGGGGTGGTGCAGCGGCGCGGCCCGCGCAGCCTCAGCGTGGTCGGGTCCGCCGTCTGGAACCTCGCGGACCTGCTGGAGGTGCGCCGGGAGGAGGGACTGGAGGGCGTCGCGGCCCGGTTGGCCGGTGCCGGCGATTCCGGTGGGGCCGGCGATGACGGTGAGGGGGCCGCGCGCCGGCGGCTCGCCGGCTCCGAGGGAGCGCCCGCGCCGGCGGGCTCCGCGGCCCGGGATCCGATGGAGCAGCGGAAGATCCGCATGCCCACGGGGTACGAGATGCACCCCTGGGCCGATCTGCGCCCCGCGGGCGAAGGGCCCGCGGTGGGAAGAAAGTTGTGGCACCAGAGTCCGGGGAGTGCGGGATGACCATCCTCTGCGTACGTTTCCAGCTGCCTCCGGCCCGCGAGGCCGACCTGCCCCGACTGCTCGGGATGCTGGAGGAGTTCACCCCCGTCGTCCAGGCCCTGCCGCCCGACGGGGCGCTGGCCGACCTGCGGGGCGCCGAGCGGTACTTCGGGCGGGACGCCGTCGAACTGGCCTCGGTGATCCGGGTGCGGTCGCTCGCGCTGTACGGCGTCGACTGCCTGATCGGCGCCGGGCCCGGGCCGATGCTGGCGCGCGTGGCGCTGCGCGACGCCCTGCCCGGGGTGACCTGCGCGGTGCCCGAGGGGCAGGACGCCATCGCGGAGTTCCTCGCGGACAAGCCCGTCGCCGCGCTGCCCGGCGTGGGCGCCGCGACCGCCCGGACGCTGGGCGAGTACGGCCTCGACACCCTCGGCCTGGTCGCCGCCGCACCGCTGTCCACGCTGCAGCGGCTGGTCGGCGCGAAGGCCGGCCGCGAGCTGCACGAGAAGGCGAACGGCGTCGACCGCGGCCGGGTCGTGCCGAACGCCGTCTCGCGGTCCCTCGCCGCGGAACGCCCCTTCGAACGCGACGAACTGGACCCGGACCGGCACCGCCGGGCACTGCTCTCGGCCACCGAGGAGATCGGCGCCCGGCTGCGCGCCCTGGAGAAGGTCTGCCGCACGCTCACCCTCACCGTGCGCTACGCCGACCGGTCCGCCACGACCCGCAGCCGCACGCTGACCGAACCGACCGCGCACTCCCCGGCGCTGACCAGGGCCGCGTACCGCATGTACGAGGCGCTCGGGCTGCAGCGCGCCCGGGTCCGGGCGATCGCCCTGCGCGCCGAGGGGCTCGACCCCGCCGACCAGGCCTCCCACCAGCTGACCTTCGACCCCGTGGACGAGAAGGTCCGCCGCATCGAGGAGGTCGCCGACCGCGCGCGGGCGAAGTTCGGGCCGCGGGCGGTGATGCCCGGGGGACTAGGGGGACTGGCGGCGTAGATCCTCCTGCGTGACGTCAGTTGGCCCACGGCGGCACGAGCCGGGTGCCGTCGGTGAGCCGTGCCTCCAGGCCCACGAAGGTGGTCACCCAGGAGTGCGCGGTCCGGTCGGTGGGGTTCTCGACGGTCAGGGTGGCACCGGCGTTGACGATCACGGTGTCGCCCGCCGCGATCCGCTCGGTGCGGCCGTCGAGGGTGATCAGCAGCTCGCCGTCGAGCAGATGGAAGATCTCCTCCCGGCTGACGGTGTGCGCCGGCGCCTTGAGCCCGGCGGGGATCTCACCGCGCCAGGCGCACAGCTCCTCGCTGCCGCTGCGGGGCGTGGCATACGAGACGAAGCGGGCGCCGTGGATCTCGTGGGTGACGGCTTGGGATGCGCGGACGACGGGCATGACGGCCTCCATGTAGTCAAGCAGCTTGACTACATGGTCAAGCTGCTTGACCATCGCGTCAAGGGTGTTTCAATGCATGCGTGCAGAACTCCGAGGCCATGGCCCTGTCCGCCGCCCTGCTCGCCGCCGCCGGCGGGCTCACGCAGCGCATCCACGAGGGCGTGGTCGCGCGCGGATTCGAAGGGCTGCGCCCCGCGCACGGCTTCGCCTTCGCCCGGCTCGCGCCGGACGGCGCGACGGTCACCGACCTGGCCGTCCACCTCGGGGTGACCAAGCAGGCCGCCAGTCAGCTCGTCGACGAGATGGTCCGCAAGGGGTATGCCGAGCGGCGGCCGCATCCCGAGGACGCCCGGGCACGGCTGGTCGTGCTGACCGGGCGGGGGTGGGACTGTACGCGGGCGGCCGAGGAGGCGGCCGCGGAAGCCGTGGGGGAATGGGGGGACCTGCTGGGGGAGCGGGAAGTGCGTGTCCTGGGGGAGCAGTTGCTGCGGATCGCCCCCCGCGGGCCGGTGCGGCCTGCCTGGTGAGGAGGTGTCAGGCGGTTCCGGCGGCGTCGGTTACCGCTGGAAGTTTTTACTGACGCGTAACTTCCCAGTTTGACTACCCGCTCGTAACTTGACGAGTGAACAGCATCCTCGTGATCCGGATCACAGGGCTTCGTGCCGTCGCACCCCCTTGAGCCGCAAGGAGATCACCCGATGCTGCCCTGGAAACGAGCGCTCAGACCCCTGGCCGCACTGCTGCTGACCGCCGCGATCGCCACCGTCCCCGCCACCACCACCGCCCAGGCCGCCGACGCTTCGAGCTCCGGCTGGAACGACTACTCCTGCAAGCCCTCGGCCGCCCACCCCCGCCCCGTCGTCCTGGTCCACGGCACCCTCGGGAACTCCGTCGACAACTGGCTGGGCCTCGCCCCCTATCTGAAGGTCCGCGGCTACTGCGTCTTCTCCCTCGACTACGGCCAGGTGGAAGGCGTCCCCTTCTTCCACGGCCTCGGCCCCGTCGAGAAGTCCGCCGCACAGCTGAGGGACTTCGTCGACAAGGTGCTCGCCGCCACCGGCGCCGCCGAGACCGACCTCGTCGGACACTCGCAGGGCGGCATGATGCCCCGCTGGTACCTGCGGTTCCTCGGCGGAGCCGCCAAGGTGAACGCCCTGGTCGGCATCGCGCCCAGCAACCACGGCACCGACCTCAACGGCTTCACCCGCCTGCTGCCCTACTTCCCGGGCGCCGCCGACCTGCTGTCGAAGAACACGCCCGCCCTCGCCGACCAGGTCGTCGGCTCCGACTTCCTGAAGAAGCTCAACGCCGGCGGCGACACCGTGCCCGGCGTGCGCTACACCGTCATCGCCACCAAGTACGACGAGGTCGTCACACCGTGGCGCAGCCAGTACCTGAGCGGGCCGGACGTGCGCAACGTCCTGCTCCAGGACCTGTGTCCCGTCGACCTGTCGGAGCACGTGGCCGTCGGGCTGCTGGACCGGATCGCCTTCCACGAGGTGGCCAACGCACTCGATCCGGCTCGGGCGACGCCCACCACCTGTGCTTCGGCGTTCGACTGACACGTGTCGTTCGACACGCAAGGCGTCTGACACGTGTCAGGGAAACGTTTCGGGGCCTGTCCGGCCTGAGCCGCCGGACAGGCCCCGAGTCGGGGGAGGTGGCGAGGGTCAGCGGCCGTGCCGCCCGCCGTTCACCGCCCGGCGCCGCGCCGACAGGAACAGGGCCGACGCGCCCAGCGCCAGCGCGGCCGCGCCGCCGATCGCGACGTACGGAGTGCTGCCGTCACCGCCGGTCTCCGCGAGATCGGCGGTGGCACCCGCGGCCTTCGGCTCGTTGGGAGCGGCGGCTGCCGCCTTCGGCTCGTCCGGGGCGGTGTCCTTCGGGGCCGCGGCGGGCTCCGCCGAGGTGCTCGGGTCGTCGTCGCCGTGCCCGCCGTGCTCGATCGTCGACTTGTCGTTGCCCTGCTCCTCGGTGGGGGCGGAGGCGGACGGGGCCGGAGCGGCACCGCCGGACGCCCCGCCCTCACCGGACGACTCGCCGCCGCCGGCCGCCGTACCGCCGCCGAAGCTGACGTCCGAGCAGGAGTAGAACGCCTCCGGGCTGTCCGAGCGCTGCCAGACCGCGTACAGCACGTGCTTGCCGGAACGCTCGGGCAGGCTGCCGGAGAAGGTGTAGAAACCGCCCGCGGCGGCCGGGTCGGTGGCCGTGGCCACCGGGTTCGCCAGGTCCAGGTCGTCCCAGGCGAGCGGCTGGGCCGGGTCGTAGCCGGGCTTGGTGAGGTACACCGTGAAGGTGCCCTTGTGAGGGGCCGTCACGCGGTACTTGAAGGTGTGCGCACCGCTCTTGACGGTGGTCGCGGGCCAGTCGGCGCGGGCCAGGTCGAGCCCCTTGAACTGCTCGTTGTTCGCGCTGCACAGCTTGCCGTCCGGGATGAGCCGCTGGTGGCGCCCGCCCGCGTCGCCGATGCGGACGCCGTTCCAGTCGTAGAGGGCCTGGGTGCCGCCCGCCGCCACCGCGGCCTTGCAGGCGGCCGACTTCGGGCTCTCCGGGCCCTCGGCGTAGCACTGCGAGACCCGGCTGACCGGGTCGCCCATCGAGCCGTGCGCGGCCGCCGGTGTGGCGGTCAGCGCGGTGAGGGCGAGCGGGAGGGCGCCGAGGGCGGCGACGCTGGCTACCGTGCGGCGTGCGGGCATGCGGGAACTCCTCGAAACGGTGCGTGGTTCAGGGCCGGGCCCGAACGGGCCGAATCCCGTGGGGTGATCCGAAGCTAGCCCCCGAGGAGCGGGAAATCGCCTGCTGAAGGCGGGTGGAGGAGATCCTTATGGTCGCGTTAAGGGAGTGCTCAGACTGGCATGAGGTAGGTACCGTCACGGCATGGCAGACGAGGAGATCCGGCCGGCCGGCGCCGCCGACGTACCGGCCGTCGCGGATGTGATCGACGCGGCCTTCCGCCCCTACGTCGAGCGCATCGGCCGGGTGCCGCAGCCCATGGAGGAGGACCACGCGGCGAATGTGGCCGCGGGCAGGGTGTTCGTGACCGGGGATCCGGTGCTCGGCCTGGTGGTCGTCGAGGCGTTCGAGGGCCACCTCTTCCTCGACACCATCGCCGTCCACCCCACCGCGCACGGGCGCGGAGTGGGGCGGCGGCTGCTGCGTTTCGTGGACGCACACGCGCGTGCGCTGGGCCTGTCCGAGGTCAGGCTCTACACGAACGCGCTGATGTGGGAGAACCAGAAGATCTATCCGAAGTACGGCTACGAGCTGGTGGAGCGCCGCATGGACGGGTCCTACGACCGTGTCCACTACCGCAAGCGGCTGCTCTGACGCGTGCGTCTCGTGATCGGTACCGGCCGCTCAGGCGTCCGGCCACCAGGTGCGTGCGATGTCCTTGCGGACCTCCGGGCGCCCGGCGGGACGCTCGTCGGCCTCTTCGCGGACCCGGCGGACGTCCGTCTTCTTCAGGGGCTTCTGCACGGTCACACGGCGCATGGCTGCCTCCTTACGGGTCTACCGGGTTCCGCGTTCTCACGGAGGTAGACCTTTCGGGGGAGAGTTCCTCATCGCTCCTGGTCTGTCAGTGGCGGCAGTCACGATTCGAGTGTCAGTGGCGGGTGTCACTCTTGGGCGCATGACGAACCAGAGTGACGGCATGACCTCGGCGAACGTGGACTGGGACGCGCGGGCCGCCTCCTTCGACGAGGAACCGGACCACGGACTGAGCGACCCCGCGGTGCGCCGCGCCTGGGCCGGGCGGCTGCGCGGCTGGCTGCCCGGACGCGCCGGCGACGTCCTCGATCTCGGCTGCGGCACGGGCAGCCTGTCACTCCTCGCGTCCGAGCAGGGGCACCGGGTGACGGGCGTGGACCTCTCCCCGGCGATGGTGACGCTCGCCCGGGAGAAACTGGCCGGGCGCGACGCGGTGTTCCTCGTGGGCGACGCCGCGGCACCGCCCGTCGGGGAGCAGCGCTTCGACGCCGTGCTCGTTCGGCACGTCCTGTGGGCCCTGCCCGACCCCGCCCGCGCCCTCAGGCACTGGTGCGGGCTGCTGCGGCCGGGCGGGCGGCTCGTCCTGGTCGAGGGCGTCTGGGGGAGCACCGACCCGGTCGGCATACCGGCGGACCGGCTCGTGGGCCTCCTCACCCCGATGGCCGGGCAGGTGCGCGTGGAGCGGCTGTCGGGCGACCCGCTGCTGTGGGGCGAGGAGGTGACGGACGAGCGGTACGCGGTGGTCGCGCCGGCCCGGGCGTCAGGCCAGGAGCTCGGCGAAGCCTCCGCCGCGGGCGCGTGACTCCAGCTCGTCGAGGGCCGCCAGGGCGGCTCGCGCCGCACCGGGATCCGACTCCGCCAGGCCGCTGTCGGCGAACTCGTCCTCGTCCAGGCGCCGTACGTCCGTGCCGTCCGCGGAGCGCCACAGGTCCAGGTCGAGGTCCTCGACGACCAGCTCCGGGCCGGAGCGCCGCGCCGGGCGCGTGATGTCGCAGTACCAGCCCTTCAGCGCGCCCGTGGCGGAGCGGACCTCCTTCACCGCGTACCAGCGGTCGCGCCAGTAGAACTCGGTGAAGACGTCCCCGGGCTCGAAGCGGACGAAGCCGAAGTCGCGGACCCCGGAGCCCGCCCAGGAGGCGCGGACCGCGATGCGGGTGCCATCGTCCGCGAGGAGCTCGCTGCTGTAACGGATCTTCGTGCGGCCCGCCTTGACGAGCACGACGTCCAGCCGCGCGGGGCGGTCAGCCGAGTTCGCGGACATGGCGCACCTCCGTCGCGGCGATCTCGTAGCCGAACCACTTGTTGATGGCGATCATGGGGTCGTTGCCGGTGTCGTTGCCGGTGAACGCCTCCCGGTACCCCGCCGCGCGCGCCCGGTGCAGGGACTCGTTCTTGGCGAGCTTCGCCAGGCCCCGGCCGCGGAACGCGCGGGCGGTGCCCGTCATGGCGGTGCCGTAGCGGGTGCCGTCGGTGTGGGCGACGCTGAAGGCGGCCGGCCGGCCGTCGACGACGGCGACCGCGGTCAGATCGCGGTTCAGCAGCGGGTGCCTCCAGTTCTCCTCCAGCCACGCCTCGTAGTCGGTGAATTCGACGGCGATGTCACCGGGTTCGTCGCTCACGACCTCCGCGTCCAGTTCGAACAGCGGGCGCGGGTCGTCCGCGAAGTCGGCGGCGGTGCGCAGCTCCACGCCGGCCGGCGGGTCCTGGCGGGGCGGCAGGGTGCCGGCCGTCAGGTCGAGGCGGAGAAAGTAGGCGGACCGGCTGGCCCGGAAGCCGTGTCGCTCGGCGAAGGCGCGGTTCTCCGGCTCGTCCAGCACCCAGGCGAACAGCTTGGTGACGCCCAGCGCCGCGAGACGCTCCTCGGCGGTGCGCAGCAGGAGGGAACCGGCACCGCGGTGCCTGCGGTCGGGGCGCACGTAGATGTTGGCGGAACCCTGGCCGGGCTCCGGGCTGTCGTGGGCGACACTGACCTGGGCCGTGCCGATGATCTCCCCGTCCTCCTCGGCGACGAGCTGGGTGAAGTGGGCGTCAGGGTGGGCGTGGGTCAGGGTGTGCACCACGGACTCGGGCGTGGAGAGCATGTAGGGGAGGGCGAGGCGGCGGGTGGTGGAGAACCCCTCGGCGTCGGCTCGGACATCGGGTCGCAGGTCGCGCACGATCACGGTCATGGAGGCGGACGTTACGTGGGGGCGTGCCCCGGGTGCCTCTCATTTTCCGTCCCGTGCGGGACAATCGGCCCTGTGACCTTGAAGATCGACATCGACGACAGCGCCCCGCCCTACGAGCAGGTGCGGGCGCGGATCTCCGAGCAGGCGCGGTCGGGCGAACTGCCGGTGGGATACCGGCTGCCGACCGTGCGCGGGCTGGCCGAGTCGCTGGGCCTCGCGGCGAACACGGTCGCGAAGGCGTACCGCGCGCTGGAGGCGGACGGCGTGATCGAGACGCGGGGCCGCAACGGCACGTTCGTGGCCGCCGCCGGTTCGGCGGCGGAACGGGAGCTGGCGTCCGCCGCCCAGGCGTACGTGGAGCGGGCCCGTCGGCTGGGGCAGGGGGAGGACGCGGCGCTCGCCGCGGTACGGGACGCCCTGCGGGCGGCCCACGGGGGATAGCGCGACGCGCTGAGGGGCGCCCGGGGGACAGGGCATGTGCCGAGGGGCGCCCGGGGGACGGGGCGACGTGCTGAGCAGCGCCTGTCACGTGCGGACCGGGTGCTCCGGCGTCCGGGTGATCTCCAGGCCCGCCGACCTCCCCGCCCGCGCGAACGCCCTCGCGTCCGCCACGGCCGCGCCGCCCGGGTCGTTGTTGAAGTACGTGTAGACGTCCTCGCCGCCGGTCCAGGTCGTGGCGATGCGGTCGAGCCAGGTGGCGAGGGAGCGGCGGCCGTAGCGGGGCCAGGGGTGGGCACGGCCCTGGTGGAAGCGGACGTAGCCCCAGTCGGTGGTGCGCCACAGCGGTGTCGCGGGACGGGCGAGGACGTCGGCCCAGCACAGGGCGGCGCGCCGGGACTCCAGGACCGAGCGGACCTCCGGCGTCCACCAGGAGTCGTGGCGGGGCTCGACCGCGACCCTGGTCGAGGCCGGGAAGCAGGCCAGGCAGGCGTCCAGCAGGCCCGGGTCGGCGCGCAGGTTGGGCGGGAGCTGGAGGAGGACCGGCCCGAGGCGGTCGCCGAGACCGGCCGCGTGGCTCATCAGGCGGTGCACCGGCTCCTCGGGGTCCTTCAGCCGCTTGATGTGGGTCAGATAGCGGCTCGCCTTGACCGCCACGACGAAGTCCGGCGGCACCCGCCCGCGCCAGTCCTCGAAGGTCTCCCGGGCCGGCAGCCGGTAGAAGGCGTTGTTGATCTCGACGGTGGCGAAGTGCCCCGCGTACTCCTCCAGCCAGAGCCGCATCGGCAGCCCGGACGGGTACAGGACGTCCCGCCAGTCCTTGTACTGCCACCCGGACGTACCGACGTACAGGGTCATACCCCCATCAAAGCACCGGACGTCCCGGAGGGGGCGGTGGCGACCCGGTCCGCCGGGCCGCTACGCGTCGGCGCGCGTGTGGAAGCGGTAGAGCAGCAGCAGGAAGACGGCCGCCGTGACCAGCACCGACGTGATGACCACCGGGCGGAGGTCGTCGCCGGTCTGGCTGTAGAGGAAGCCCAGCGCGGCCCCGGCGAAGACGGCCCGGAGCAGGGAGTGCAGGGCGTGCAGCTCCCGCCGCAGACGCCGGGTCACCTGGACCACGGCGACGCAGACGGCCGCGAAGGCGAGCGCGCTCCACACGCCCCATGCCACGTCCGGCCCGGTGATGGGACCGCCGTGACGCCGGTTCACCGCCACCCAGTTGCCGTAGACGACACCGAGGGCGACGGGCAGGACCCACCGCGCGAGGCGGTGGGCGGGTTCGCCGAACACGGTGGGTGCCGTGTGTGCCATCAGAGCCCTCCTTCGTCCCGGCGCAGCGTGGTGCCGCCGCCGCGCCCACCTTGGCACACCCGGGTAATGGGGAGGTGAGAGGCGGTTGTGCGGGACCGGGCTACAGGTACAACCCTGCGTCCGCACCCTCACGCGGCTCCGGCAGGGCCGTCGGGGACGTGCCCCGGCGCAGCGCGTACAGCTCGGCCAGGGTGGCGCCCTCGCGGCCGATGCCTTCCTCCGTGCCGAGCCAGCCCACCGCCTCCCGGCGGGTCAGCGGACCCACCTCGATGCGGGCGAGGCAGCGGCCGGGGCGGACCACGGCCGGGTGCAGGCGCTCCAGGTCCTCGTTGGTTGTGACGCCGACGAGGACGTTGCGGCCCTGGCCGAGCAGCCCGTCGGTCAGGTTCAGCAGCCGCGACAGCGCCTGGCCCGCCGTGTGCTTGGCCTCCCCGCGGATCAGCTCGTCGCAGTCCTCCAGGAGCAGCAGCCGCCAGCGGCCCTTGCCCGCCGCGTCCTCCTCGCCGATGGCGATGTCCATGAGGTAGCCGACGTCGGAGAAGAGCCGCTCGGGGTCCAGGACACAGTCCACCTGGCACCAGTCGCGCCAGGAGCGGGCCAGGGTCCGCAGCGCCGACGTCTTGCCGGTGCCGGGCGGGCCGTGCAGCAGCAGGAGACGGCCCGCGATGTCCTCGGGGGTCGTCTTCATCAGCCGGTCCATGGCGTCCGCCACCGGCGCCGTGTAGTTGGGCCGCACCTCGTCCCAGGTGCCCGCCGCGATCTGGCGGGTCGTGCGGTGCGGGCCGCGGCGCGGGGAGACGTACCAGAAGCCCATCGTGACGTTCTCCGGCTGCGGTTCGGGCTCGTCCGCCGCGCCGTCCGTGGCCTGGTCGAGGACCTTCTCCGCCAGCTCCGCGCTGGTCGCCGTCACCGTCACGTCGGCGCCCCGGTTCCAGCGGGAGATCAGCAGCGTCCAGCCGTCGCCCTCCGCGAGGGTGGCGCTGCGGTCGTCGTCCCGGGCGACGCGCAGCACGCGGGCGCCGGGCGGCATCAGCGTCGCCCCGGACCGGACGCGGTCGATGTTCGCCGCGTGGGAGTACGGCTGCTCGCCCGTCGCGAAGCGGCCGAGGAACAGCGCGTCGACGACGTCGGACGGGGAGTCGGAGTCGTCGACGGTGAGCCGGATCGGCAGCGTCTCGTGCGGGTTCCCAGACATGCCGCCATGATCCGGCACGAGGGCGCCGCGTGCACCCCGTTTCCCGGTGCACGCGGCGTGTTCCCGGGTGCGGTTCAGCCGCCGGGGCGGGACACCAGCCGGCCCGCCCGGCGTGCCCCGCGGACCACGGCGTACCCCTTGGTCAGGGCGCGGTCCTTGGCGAACGTACGGGCGATCGCGCGGCCCTCGATCACCCGCTCGAACTCGTCGATGCCCGTGCCGCGGCGCACCGTCACGCGCCGCAGGGCGTACGGCCCCTGCGCGCGGCGCGCGAGGCCGTTGCCCACGGCGAGGGCCTGGGTGTACCCCGTCTCGCGCACCGTCTGCCGGACCCGGCGGTTGGAGTAGCCGTACGGGTAGGCGAACGAGGCCGGTACGGCGCCCAGTTGGTCGGTGACGATCTCCTTGCAGTGGATCAGCTCGAACCGCAGGGTGGCGTGGGAGACCTGGTCGAGTTGCGGGTGGCTGTGGCTGTGCCCGCCGATCTCGACGCCCGCCGCCGCCAGTTCGCGGACCTGGTCCCAGTCGAGCATGGTGTCCAGGCCGCCCCCGGTGTCGTACGGCCCCCGCAGCCACCCGGTCGAGACGAACAGGGTGGCCGGGAAGCCGTGCTTGGCGAGGGCGGGCAGGGCGTGCCGGTGCACGCCCTCGTAGCCGTCGTCGAAGGTGATGAGGACCGGCCGGTCGGGCAGCGGGCGGCCGGAGCGCCAGCGGGCCGCGAGGTCGGCCGTGGTGAGCGGGGTCAGGCCCCGGTCCGCGAGCACCGCCATCTGCTCGGCGAACGCCTCCGGGGTCACGGACAGCGCGCGGGTCGCCTCGTTCGGGTGGGTCGCGACCGCGTGGTACATCAGGATCGGTACGCGTTCGTCACTCACGGGCCGCCTCCTCGACCGCGGGCACCCGGAAGGTGGTGCCGCCCCGGCGGGCCCGGACGCTGCCGACGACGTACCCGCCCGCCGCCGTCAGCACCCCGGCCACGATCGCGCCGGCCCGCCCCGCGCCCCCCGGCCGGGCCAGCAGCGCGTCCCGAAGGCCTCGCGCCACCCCGGCCGGCAGCACCCGGGTCGCGTACCGGCGCTCGGACTCCAGGCCCTTCTCGGCGCCCACACTCCGGGCCACCAGGGCCTTGGACAGGCCCTCGGCGTACGCGCGCGTGCGGAAGTAACGGAAGTGCTCGCGGACCTCGGGCACCCGGTGGTGGATCACCGCGCGGTCGTCGATCAGCAGCACCGCGTCGGGCCGGGCGCGGCTGAGGCGGATGCACAGTTCCGTCTCCTCGCAGCCCAGCGGGCGTTTGTCGCCGTCCCGGCCGATGCCGGTGGCGAAGCCGCCCGCCGCGTCGAAGGCGCTGCGGCGGAACGAGGCGTTGCCACCGAGCACGTTGCGCACCCGGACCCGGCCGGGCGGCAGGCCCCGGTAGGTGCAGCCCACCACCCAGTCGAACTCCTCCGGGAACCAGGCCGGTCGCCGCCCCGACGCCCAGACCGGCACCGTGCGCCCGCCGACCGCCAGCACGCGCGGGTCCTCGTACGCCTCGGCGAAGTGCCGCAGCCAGTCGCGCTCCGCCACGGCGTCGTCGTCGAGGAACGCCACTACCTCGCCGCGCGCGGCGGCGATGCCGGTGTTGCGGCCGGCGGACAGGCCGCGGGGGCCCGCGTTGGCGAGCACCCGCACGTCGTCGGCTTCCTTGTACTCCTTGCCGAGCCGGTCCAGGAGGGTCTGGTTGTGGTCGACGACCAGCAGCGTCTCCAGGGCCGGCCGGGACTGCGCCCGCACCGAGGAGACCGCCGCGAGGATGTCCTCCCAGCGGTCCTCGGTGTACGCGCAGATCACGACGGAGATGCCGGGACCGCTCAACGCACCTCTCCCCGGACGGCGTCGAGCATCGGGGACGGTGCCGAACGGCGGCGCAGAGCCCGGCGGTTGGAGCGCTCCTGGAGGATCACCTTCAGCACGCGCAGCCCGTCGCGCACGGCCCGCAGATTGCTGGTGCCGTGGATGCGCAGGTACTCGTGGCTCGGGATCTCCTGCACCTTGAGGCCGGCCTTGACGACGCGGATGTTCATCAGCGTCTCGACCTCGAAGCCGGTGCAGTCCAGCTCGATCTTGTCGAGGCAGTGCCGCCAGAAGGCGTTGTAGCCGTAGCACAGGTCGGTGTAGCGGGCGCCGAACTTGCGGTTGACGACCGTGCACAGCGCCCAGTTGCCGAGCTTGCGGATGAAGGTCATGTCGTCGGTGCCGCCGCCGTTGGCGAAGCGGGAGCCCTTGGCGAAGTCCGCGCCGGAGACCAGGGCGGAGACGTACGACACGATCTCGTTGCCGTCGGCCGAGCCGTCGGCGTCGACCATCACGATGATGTCGCCGGTGCAGGCCTGGAAGCCGGTGATCAGGGCGTCGCCCTTGCCCTTGCCGCGCTGCTCGACGACCTTGACCTCGGGCCACAGCTCGCGGGCCACCCGGACGGTGTCGTCGGTGGAGTTGCCGTCGACCAGGACCACCTCGTGGATCCAGTCGGGCAGGGTCTTGAAGACGTACGGAAGGTTCTCCGCCTCGTTCATGGCCGGGATGACCACGCTCACCGGCGGCGCTATCGCCAGGTGAGAGGAGACGGGCCGGTACTTCGCTGCGGTCGGCGGATGCTCGTCCGTCACGGCCGGCTGCAGAACTGAGCTCATGAGTCGGGGCCCTCTCGTCCGGTGGACCGCCCCCCCAGGGCAGTCCGGATCCAGTCCGGTTCGAAAGGGGGGTTCTCACCCGGGGCACGCCGAGATGGACCTTCGGCACGCCGGGTGAGCTGGCAAAGCTGGCCGACCCCCGGAAAACGGCAGCCGACCGCGCGGCACGGCCCGGAGACAGTTGCGGTCACCGAGCACGGCACCCCCCTACCGCGCCCCGCGCCGGTACGTCGCGGTCCTTGAGCCCTCCCCTAGAGCCGCGTACTGACGGACCGATGCGGGTGAGATGTATGACGGTATTGACGATTGAACCCGTATGGCAAGACCTGGAACGGCCGCTCACGTTTTTGTTGGTTTGGTCGTTGCGTGACGTGTGTTGTGGGGCGCAAGTGGAAAGGTTCCCGTCGCATGAACGGCCGTTCCCCGGCAGGCGCGTCAGGCCTGCCGGGGAACGGTCGTTCAGATGTTCGTGCTTACGGGACGAGCTGCAGCAGCCGGTTCGGCGAACCCGAACCCGCGCTCGTGACCTTGCCGGTGACCGCGCCGCCGACCAGGGCCGAGGCGACCTGGGCCGGGGTGGAGGAGGTGTGGCCCGCCAGGTAGACCGCCGCGGCGCCCGCGACGTGCGGGGTCGCCATCGAGGTGCCGGAGATGGTGTTGGTGGCGGTGTCGCTGGTGTGCCAGCCGGCCGTGATGGAGGAGCCGGGCGCGAAGATGTCCAGGGCCGAGCCGTAGTTGGAGTAGCTCGCCTTGGCGTCGGTGCTGGTGGTGGCGCCGACGGTGATCGCCTCGGCGACCCGGGCCGGGGAGGACGAGGAGGCGGTGGTGCTGCTGTTGCCCGCGGCGACGGCGTAGGTGACGCCGCTGGCTATGGAGTTGCGGACCGCCGTGTCCAGGGCGGTGGAGGCGCCGCCGCCGAGCGACATGTTGGCGACCGAGGGGCCCGAGTGGTTGCGCGTCACCCAGTCGACGCCCGCGATCACGCCCGCCGTGGTGCCGGAGCCGCTGTTGTTCAGCACCCGCACACCCACGATCTTCGCCTTCTTGGCGACGCCGTAGGTCGAGCCCGCGATGGTGGTGGCCACATGGGTGCCGTGGCCGTTGCCGTCGGAGGCGTTGGTGTCGCCGTCGACGGCGTCGTAGCCGTGCGCGGCACGACCGCTGATCTGCTGGTGGGTGATGCGCACACCGGTGTCGATCACATAGACCGTCACACCACTGCCCGCGCTGTCCGGGTAGGTGTAGGTGCCGGAGAGCGGGAGCGAGGCCTGGTCGACGCGGTCCAGGCCCCAGGGGGCGTTGGTCTGGGTCGCGGAGAGCTGGACGCGCTGGTTCTGCTCGACCGAGGCCACCGCCGGGTCGGCGGCGAGGCGCCTGGCCTCGGCGGCGGAGAGTTCGGCGGAGTAGCCGTTCAGCGCCTTGCCGAACGTCTTCTCGACCGTGCCGCCGTACTCCTTCACGAGGTTCTTGCCCGCTGCCGAGGACGCCTTCAGGCCCGCGCTCTTCTTGAGCGTGACGATGTAGCTGTCCTTGACGGCGGCCGGGGAGTCGGCGGCGAGCACCCGGCCCTCGGCGGGGGCGGCCTGGGCGGGGAGGGCGGTGAGCCCGCCCACGAGGGCGGCGGTCGCCGACAGGGTGACGGCGGCGAATCCGAGTCTCTTGCTACGCAGTTGTGCCATTACGAGGGAGTCCTCCTCTAGGCGGCGCGCGCCTGGGTGGGGCGCGCGTCATGTGGGGGGTGTGCGCGTGCTCGCGCACACGGACCGGGAGCGTCGCGTTCCGCTCGCGGCCGGAGTAAAGCGTCGACCATCTACCGGCGTAGAACAAGAGAGTTGAGCGGTCGTCAACAAATCTGTCATGGGCACGTAACAAGTGCGGGCGGATACGTGACGAGAGGTGTGGTGAACGCGCCACATGCCGTGAAAAGGGCTGAAAAGACTTGGCATGGACACTTCCTGTCAACACGCGTAGCTGCTACGACGGTTATGGCAGAGATCCTGCTAAAGGGAGGTTCCATGAGACGTTCCCGACTTGTCGTCCTCGTGAGCTCGCTCCTCCTCGCCGCCGGCACCGCCCTCACCGGGGCAGCCACGGCGCAGGCGTCCTCGATCGTCGCAACTGGCGGCTATGTGGCGCTCGGTGACTCCTACTCCTCCGGAGTGGGCGCCGGCAGCTACATCAGCTCCAGCGGCGACTGCAAGCGCAGCACGAAGGCCTACCCCTACCTCTGGGCCGCCGCCCACTCACCCTCGACCTTCGACTTCACGGCCTGCTCCGGCGCCCGAACGGGTGATGTTCTCTCCGGACAGCTCGCCCCGCTCAGCGCCGCCACCGCCCTCGTCTCCGTCAGCGTCGGAGGCAACGATGCCGGGTTCGCCGACGTCATGACGACCTGTGTGACCCAGTCCGACAGCGCCTGCGTCTCCCGCATCAACACCGCCCGCGCGTACGTCGACTCCACCCTGCCCGGCAAGCTCGACAGCGTGTACTCGGCGATCCGCTCCAAGGCGCCCAACGCCCGCGTCGTCGTGCTCGGCTACCCCCGCTTCTACAAGCTCGGCACCACCTGCCTCGGCCTCTCCGAGACCAAGCGCAAGGCCATCAACGACGCCTCCGACCACCTCAACACCGCCATCGGCAAGCGCGCCGCCGACCACGGTTTCACCTTCGGCGACGTACGCGGCACCTTCACCGGCCACGAGATCTGCTCCGGCGACTCCTGGCTGCACAGCGTCAACTGGCTCAACATCGGCGAGTCCTACCACCCGAAGGCACCCGGCCAGTCGGGCGGCTACCTGCCCGTGCTCAACGCCAACGACTGACCGCTCAGCCGGAGTCCGTGTCCGACTCCGTGTCCGAACCCCCGTCCGAACCGGTGCCCGAAGGAGAAGGGGAGGCCCCGTCCGTCGGGGTCTCCGTCTCACAGGCGATCGAGAACGGCACCGACCCGGACGTCGTACGCACCGGCTCCCGCACCTCGACGCCGATCTCGTTCTCGAACGTCCCGCTCTCCGCGTCCGTCGTCACGGTCACCGCGTCCTGCTTCGTCCGGCCGCCGCCCTCCGGGAACGACAGCGTCTTCCAGCCCCCGTCGAGCACCGTGCCGTCCTGCGTCACCCAGCGGTAGCGCACCTCGGCCGGCAGCCGCCCCACCGTGAACGTGGCCGTGAACCTCGGCGCCCGCTCGTTCGCCGGCGGGCACGGCCCCGAGTAGTCCGTGCGCGTGCCGTCCAGGCCGACCCGCACCGACTGCGGCGGCGGACTGCTCTCCTCGCTCTCGCTCTCGCTCGGCGTCGGGGAGGGGCTCGACTTCCCGCTCCCGGTGTTCGGCGGCGCGCTCTTCGTCTCGGTGGGCGTTCCCACCCCGGCACCGCGGTCGCCGTTCCCGTCGCCGTCGCCGTTGTTCAGCAGCGCGTACGTCAGCCCGCCCACCGCCAGCGCCAGCGCGACCACGCCCGCGACCAGCACCCGGCCGGCCCGGCGGTCACGGTCCCGACCGGTGGCCGTCGTCGTCGCCCCCGACCCGGACGCCGCCGGCCCGCCCGGGAACGGCATCGGGGGCGTCGGAGAGGGCTCGGGGTGAGCCGCCACGGTCGGCGGGTACGGAACGGCCCGCACGGTGTCCGCGTGCGGAAAGCCGCCCGCGGCGATGACCCGCAGGTCCTGCTCGGCCCGCTCGGCCGGCAGCCGCTGCTCGGGGTCCTTGCGCAGCAGTCCCTCGATGACGGGGGTGAGCGGACCGGCCCGGTACGGCGGCGGCAGCTCCTCGTCGACGATCGCGCGCAGGGTGCTCAGCGGGGTGTCGTGACGGAACGGGGAATGGCCCTCCACCGCCGCGTAGAGCAGCACCCCGAGCGACCAGAGGTCGGACTCGGGGCCGGGCGTGCGGCCGAGTGCCCGCTCCGGGGCGAGGAACTCGGGCGAGCCGATGACCTCCCCGGTCATGGTCAGCGCGGAGCTGCCCTCGACCATGGCGATCCCGAAGTCGGTGAGCACGATCCGGCCGTCGTTCGCGATCAGCACGTTGGCCGGCTTCACATCCCGGTGCAGCACTCCGGCCTCGTGCGCCGCCCGCAGCGCGGCCAGCACCTCGGCGCCGATGTGCGCGGCCCGCTGCGGCGCCATCGGGCCCTCCGCGTCCAGGACCTCGGCCAGGGAGAGGCCACGGACCAGCTCCATGACGATCCACGGCCGGCCGCCGTCCGTCGCCACGTCGTAGACCGTGACCACGTTCCGGTTGGCGACCCGGGCCGCGGCCCACGCCTCGCGCTCCAGCCGGGCGTACATCCGCCGCACGTCGTCGCCCTCCAGCCCGGCCGGGGCGCGCACCTCCTTGACGGCGACCTCGCGGTGCAGCACCTCGTCGCGGGCGCGCCACACCGTCCCCATGCCGCCCTCGCCGAGCGGTGCCAGGAGCCGGTAGCGGCCCGCGATCACCCGCTCATGGCCCGGTTCTTCGGACACGGCGCCCCCATTCGCAGCCGGGCGGAATCTCCATGAGGTCTGTTTTCCCCAGGACGTCGGATTTCCTCACGAACGTAACTCAGCCCAGTGCGGATGCCGCCCCCTTGAACACGAGTCCGGCGCCGAGGACGACGACGGCGAAGGCCGAGCCGAGCGGGGCGGTGCGGCGCACCAGGGTCGCCAGCGGTCCGGCCGTCCACCGGGGGCGCCGGTCCAGCAGCCGGGTCATGCCGCTGCCCGCCCTGACGACGGCGTACCCGGCGGCCGTGAGGGTGAGCGCCAGCCCGACGCCGTACGCGACGACGAGCAGCAGCCCGAACCAGGCCTGCCCCAGGGCCGCGGCTCCGACGAGCACCACCACGGCGGACGGGCTGGGCACGAGCCCGCCCGCGAAGCCCATGAGGATCGTGCCGCGCAGGGTGGGGGCGACGGGGTGGGAATGGGTGAACCCGCCATGAGTGTGCTCGATGGTGTGGGGGTGGGAGTGGGGGTGGCTGCGGTCGTGCGGGTGGGTGTGGTCGTGATCGTGACCGTGCGCATGGTCGTGATCATGCCCGTGGTCGTGGTCGTGGTCGTGGTCGTGATGGTGGTCGTGCGCGTGATCGTGAGGGTGGTCGTGGTCATGGCTGTGGCCGCCGTGGCCGTGCCGGTGGGGGTGCGTGCGATTGCGCAGGGCGCGGCGGAGCAGGCTCGCGCCCGCCAGGGTCACCAGGATCCCGCTGGCGACGCCGAGCCAGGCGATCACCGAGGGCGCCGCCGCCGACCCGGCCGTGACCAGCAGGCCGAGGGCGACCACGCCCAGCGTGTGGGTGACCGTCACCGAGGCGGCCATGGGCAGGACGTCCTTCATCCGGGCCTGGCCACCCCGGGCCGCCGCCGTCGCGGCCATGATGGTCTTGCCGTGCCCCGGGGCGAGCGCGTGCATCGCGCCCAGGACGACGGCGATGAGGAGGGCCAGCGCGGCGAAACCGGCCGTGAGGTCGTGCCGGGCGACCAGCTCGTCCAGGGCCCGCGTCCAGCGGTCGGCGCCGCGCGGCAGCACCGAGGCGGCGGGGGCGTCCGACCCCTCCTCGGCCAGGGCCGGGCCGCCGGGCCGCACCCGCAGCGCGGCGGACGCCGTGTCGGCGGGGGAGGACAGCAACTCCTCGGGGTACGTGGTCAGTTCGGCCGATATCGACTTCTCCGGCACGTCCGAGGCGCTGAGCGTCATACGGTCGCCCCGCGCCGTGATCTCCCGCCAGCCCGGGCCGGAGGAGGCGCCCGCGCCACGGAAGCCGAGGGACAGGCTCTCCCGGTCCGACCCGCCGGACGGGAGGGGAGCGGTCAGCTCGCACTCCACGCGGAGGGTGTCCAGCCCCGCTTGCCCGGGCCGCACGCGCGCGTGGCTGCGCTCGGCGGTGAGGCGGGCGGCCCGGCCGTCGACGGTGACCCGGCTGTCCTGGGCGGCCGCGGCGCACCGCTCGCGGGCCCACATCGTCATGCCCAGCCGCTCGATCTCCGGTTTCGCCTGGGTCGCCGGGATCTCGGCGAGGTCCTCGACGTGGTGGACGCGGAGTTCGCCGGGGGCGGCCACCAGGCCGTCGTAGCGGTTGACGGTGAAGTTGCCCAGCGGGTGGGCGCTCGCCGTGGCGGCGGGCAGCAGGGTGAGCGCGCAGGCGGCCGTGAGGACGGCGGCGCCGGACGCGAACAGCCGGCGCAGGATCACCGGTTCCCCTCCAGGTCCTCGAGTGCGGTACGGGCCTCGCGCGCGCCGAGGGGCGAGAAGCCGGGGTTCAGGTCCAGCGCGGCCTTCAGATGGTCGCGGGCGGCGCGCTCGTCGCCGGCCGCGCGCTCGATGATGCCGCGGTGGTAGAGGAAGGCGGCGTTGCGGTAGCCGGTGGCCGTGGCCCGGCGCGCGTACGGCAGGGCTTCCTCGTCGCGGCCGTTGACGTGCAGCGCCCAGGCGAGGGCGTCGGCGGTGTGCACGCTCTGCCGGCGGTCCCACTCGGCGCGGGCGGCGCGCAGGGCCGCCTTCCTGTCGCCGTGGTCGGCGGCGGCCATCGCCGCGTCCAGGTCGGCGTTGACCCCGCCCGCGCGGGCGAGGGACGTCCAGGCGTCCACCAGGGCGTACTGGTCGTCGGCCTTCGCCCGGTCGCCGTCGGCGCCGCGGTCCTCGTACAGCTCGCCGAGCGCGACGAGCGGGCCGGGCAGCGGGAAGCGGGCGACGACCCGCTCCAGCCCCTTGACCGCCGCCGCCCGGTCGCCGTTCGCGGCCTGGGCGCGGGCGCGGCCCTCCAGCGCGGGGAGGTAGTCGTCGTCGGCGGCGAGGGCGCGGGCGTAGTGGTCGAGGGCCGTGGGGTAGTCGCCCTGGTTCCAGGCGAGTTGGCCGAGGGCCGTGGCGACGTACGCGATGTCTGCGGGCGCGTGGGCGGCGCTCAGCGCGCGCTCCAGCACATCCCGCGCCGTGCGGACGTCGCCGCGCAGCTCGCGCACGTACGCGTACCGCGTGAAGACGGGCACGCCGGGGCGCCGGTCGTCCGCCGTGTCGGCGGCCTCGGCGGCGTCGTCGTACCGGCCGAGTTCGACGAGGGCGTCGATACGGGTGCACAGGGCGCGTTCGTTGTAGGGGTTCTGCTCCAGGGCCCGGTCGGCGTACTCCAGGGCGCCCGGGAAGTCGTGCCGGGCGGCGGCCAGGGCAGCGCGGCCGGCGAGGGCCTGGTCGTTGCCGGGCTTCAGGTCGAGGGACCGCCGCAGCGCGCGCTCGGCCTGCGGGTAGCGCGAGGGGTCGCCGTTCGTACGGGCCTGCTCGACGTAGGCGACCCCGAGGGTGGCCCAACTGCCGTGATCCCGCGGCTGGGCCCGCAGGTGCCGCTGGAGGGACGCGATCCCGGCGGCGAGATCACCCCGGGCGAGATCGCCGGGCGACAGCGCCCCGGCGGCGGACACGGCCTGGGCACCGACGCCCGCACCGCCGTCCCCCACACCCCCGAAGGCGACGGCCCCGCCGGTCAGCGCCACCGCCAGCAGCGCGGCACACCCGGCCAGATGAGCCGCGCGCCAACGCCGCGCCCCGTCGGCGGCCCGCCGCATGGTGGCCACGCGCCGGGCGACGCCGTCGGCAGCGGCGGGGTGGTGGGTGTCGGCGGGGTGGTGGGCATCGGCGAGGGCTGGGGCGTCAGCGGGGTCGTCGGTGTCAGAGAGGCCCTGGGCGTCGGCGGAGCCGTGGGCGTCGGAGGGGCCGTGGGCGTCAGCAGGGTCGTCGGCGTCAGAGAAGCCCTGGGCGTCGGCGGAGTCGTGGGCGACGGCGGCGTGGTGGGCGTCAACGGGGCCGTCGGCGTCAGCAGGGTCGTCGGCGTCGGCGGAGTCCCGGGCGTCGGCCGGGTTGTCGGCGTCGGCCGAGCCGTGGGGGTGCGGCTCGTTTCCCTTGCCGGAGTCGCCCGCGGCGGGATGGCGGGTGCCCGGACCGGCGGGTGCACAGGGGTCGGGCCGTCGTCCGGTGTCGGAGGCGGTGCGGGGGGCCGTTTCGCCCGGTGGGTTCGGTTCGGGCCGTCGTTCGGTGCCCGGGTCGGTCCGTGCCTCGGCCGGGTCCGTCTCCGCTTCGGCGGTGGCCGTCCCGCCCTGGGCGTCACCGGCCCGCTGCGCCCCCGCCTCGGCGGCCGGGCCCCCGGCCCGTCCCGCGGACCGCGGTCCGTCGGTCTCGGGCTCCGGGTCCGTCGACCGCGGGCGGTCGTCGCGCCTCTCCGGTGTGCTGTCGGTCGTACGCGGAGGCATGACCTCTCCTCGGTCGGGTGTGCTGGTGCGGGAGGTGAGGCGCGGCCCGTGCCGTGGGGGATGGTGGGAACGGGCCGCGCCGGCAGAGGGAGCGGAACGGGTCAGTACGCCCGGTTCCGCATGCGGCGCCACCACATCAGGGCCGCGCCGATCAGAACGATGCCGCCCGCTCCGGCGCCGGCGGACGCGGCGATCAGCCGCATGTCGTCCGAGCCCTGCGCGTTCGCCGGCTGGAGCGCGTCGCCCAGCTGGCTGCGGACGTCGTTGCCCCCGTCCACGCCCTTGGCGAGCGGGCCGCGCGACCCTTCCGTCGGCAGGGCGACGTACGGGAACGACTTCTCGAATTCCTTGTCGTTCTTGTCGACCGCGTCGCCCAGGTCGTTCTTCGCACCCAGCAGCTCACCCTCGACGACCTGGAGCGAGGCGTCGATCACGTCGTCGGTGAGACGGCGGCCGTTCGGGAAGCCCGCGTTGTCCCCGTCGAGGACACCGAGCCGCTTGGGCTTCGCGGCCGGCTTGATCGAGGTGTTGAGCCGCAGCTGCTCCGACGGCGTGACGTGCGGCGGCTGGTTGAGGTCCTTGACGCCCTTGAGGAAGACGTCGACCAGGTCGTTGCGCGGCTCGTCCGGCGCCGGGATCTTGTAGATCGCCTCGATGAGCTTGGGCAGCTCCGGGTTGGTGACGTTCTTCAGGAACTGGGCGTCGTCCCGAGGCGCGGACGCGTTGAACTTGTCCTTGTCCTTCAGCGGGTTGACGACCTCGTTGACCAGCGGGTTGCCGAGGCGCGAGACCTGCGCGAAGTAGCCCTGGGCGTTCTTGCGCTGCGTCGTCGACCAGACGCCGATGACCGGCTGCTCGTGCGACTCGGTCAGGAAGCTGTTGGGGACCTGCAGGGCGATCGTGTTGACGTTGTAGCCCTTGAGCGTGTCGTTGCCGACCTCGGAGAGGTTCCCGCCGTACAGCAGGTCGAAGACGCGCAGGTCCAGGAAGAACGGGTCGTCGGCCTGCCCGGCGAAGGTCTGGGCGCCCCCGGCGAGCTTGTGGATCGCCTGCTTGCGCAGGGTGTTGTAGTCCGGCATCGACGCCTTGCCGACGTTCGACGGCGCCACCGGCACATCGTCGGCGACCTTGGTCTTCGACACGGCCTTGAGATCACGCAGCTTGATCAGTTCCAGGTCGTACGTCTGCGTGATGTTGAGGTCGGGGTCGTCGAGGCTCTCGACGGGACCCGTGTTGTAGAGGAACGTCTTGTCGTTCTTCGTGTGCGTCTTGAACGTGTACCGGAACAGCAGGTCTTCCTGCGCGTCGCCGTTGCTGTCGATGCGCAGGTCGTACTGGGCGTCCTCGGCGAACGTGAAGAAGTTGGGCCCGCCGGCCGGCTCCTCCATCGGGATCCAGTTCGCCACGATGGTCGTCGTGTCCGGCTTGTCCGGGCTGACGAACGCGTACACGTCCGTGTTGTCGTACTGCGGGGTCCCCGAGATCAACGGGGCCTCCCGGTGACTGGAGGCGGAGGCCTCCTCAGGTGCCAGCGCGGTCACACCGGCGGCCGTGAGCCCGCCTGCGGCCAGCGCGCCACACACCGCGGTCGCGATGCTCCTGCGTCCCGCACGGGTCCTGGGGTTAGGTGTCATGCCGTCCGTCCTCCGTGTCAACTTGCCTGACACACGCCATTCGGAGCGGTCGGCAGAGTGGATTGGTCGAATCTCAAACGTTCTTACGGAGCATCTGAAAAGTTGTTTCATCACCGGGGGACCCGCGTTTTCCGGGCGCTGATCCGTAACCCCATCCGGAGGTGTGTGCGTTGCGAATGCCTCGAGTGAGGGGACAGGCCCGGTGCGGCCTCGGAGAGGGGGACCGAGTGGAGGCGGACGAACTGCTGCTGCTCGTGGCGAGCGGGAACCAGAAGGCGTTCGAGGATTTGTACGGACTGGTGTCGGGCCCGGTGTTCGGGCTCGTACGGCGTGTGGTGCGCGACCCCGCCCAGTCGGAGGAGGTGGCTCAGGAGGTGCTGCTCGAACTGTGGCGGTCCGCCGCGAAGTTCGACCCGGGGCGCGGCAGCGCGATGTCCTGGATCCTCACCCTCGCCCACCGCCGTGCCGTCGACCGGGTACGCAGCGCCCGCGCGGCCGGGGAGCGCGAGCAGCGCGAGGCACTGCGCGCCAACCAGCCGGCCTTCGACCACGTCACCGAGGAGGTCGAGGCCGGTCTGGAGCGCGAGTTGGTGCGCCGCTGCCTGGACCGGCTCACGGTCCTGCAGCGCCAGTCCGTCACGCTCGCCTACTACGAGGGCTACACGTACCGTGAGGTGGCCGAGCGGCTCTCCCTGCCGCTGGGTACCGTCAAGACGCGGATGCGCGACGGGCTGACCCGGATGCGCGAGTGCCTGGGAGGCGTGGCATGAGTCTCTTCCGCCGCGAAGACCTCCACTCGCTCGCCGCGCCCTACGCGCTCGACGCCCTCGAACCCCCCGAGCGGGTCCGCTTCGAGAAGCATCTGAAGGGCTGCGACCGCTGCGCCGCCGAGGTGCGCGCCCTGTCCGAGGACGCCGTCCGGCTCGCCTGGTCGGCCGCCACCCCGGCCCCGGCCGCCCTGCGCGACCGGGTCATGGCCGCCGTACGGACGACCCCGCAGGACCCCGCGCCCCAGGACACCGCCCGGGCACCGGCACGCGCGCGTGCGACGCAGCTGCCGCCGCACGTGTGGGGCACCCAGCCGCCGCCGCGACAGCGGGAGCGGCGCCGGATCCCGCTGTTCGTGCCCTTCGCCACGGCCACCGCCGCCGCGGCCCTCGTGGTCGCCTCCCTGTTCGCCGTGCAGGCGAACCGCACCCAGGACGAACTGACCGCCGAGCGCGACCGGTCGCGTGAGATCGCCCACGTTCTGGCCGCTCCGGACGCCCGCGCGAGCAGTGGACGGGACGGGCGGGGCCGCACCATCGGAGTGATCGCTTCCGCCACGGAGGGGAGCGCGGTGGTCACCCTCGGCGGGTACGGCGACCCGTCCGGCGGCCGCGTGCACCAGTTGTGGCTCATGCGCCCGGGCGCGCAACCACGCTCCCTGGGCCTCTTCGAGGGCGACACGCCGCTGGTCGCGACCGGTCTCGGCACCTCCGCGACGTCACTGGCCGTGACCGTCGAGCCCGCGGGCGGATCGCCGCAGCCCACTACCCAGCCGATCGTCCAACTCGCCCTGAAATCTGTCGGATTCGGAGAGTGATCGGAGATACATCGTCAACCCCCTTATGGGGAAGGTGAATCCTGTGACCGCGATACACGTGTGCCCGGACGGGGCGATAGGGTTAACCTGCCCGGGCCGGGTGGACTCGTACGGGTGGGGAGTGACATGGAACAGATAACAGTGCGCAGCAGGGCCAGGGTCCCTGCGATCACCTGCGGGAGCAGCGCGACCAGTTCGCGCCTCGACCGCCATCTCTCGGTGCTGGCGGGCCCTGCCGTCCCGCAGCGGGAGACGGTCGAGGCGACCTCGCTGATGCGCGAACTGACCGCGCGTCAGCCGCACGACCGCAGCGGCAGGGGCGCGCGCGTACGCCGCGTCTCGCTCTTCGCACCGCTGCGCCGCCTGCGCCGTTCGCTGTTCGGCGGCAAGTAGGGGCCCGCGCTCGGGCGGTCGCACCGCCCCCGGCGCACGCTGCGCACTCGTCGTCCGTCATCCCCGCGGCACGCAGCGGCGCCAGGTGTGTTCCCGAGCGCGGTACGCCCCCTGTCGGTGCCTCATCCCCGCCCGGCAGTGACCGGGGGCTCCGCGCGGCCTCGACGCCCGAACCGCCCCGTCACCGCTCCCCGTGCGCGTACTGGCGCACGGCCAGCGGCACGAACACCCCGAGCAGCACGGCGCACCACAGCAGCGACCCCGCGACGGGGTGGGCCACCGGCCAGGCCGCCCCGTCCGGCACCGGCGCGTTGCCGAAGAGGTCCCGCAGAGCCGTCGTCACCGCGCTGATCGGATTCCACTCGGCGACCGTCCGCAGCCACCCCGGCAGCCCGCTCGTCGGGATGTACGCGCTGGACAGCAGCGGCAGCAGGAAGGTGGCCCCGCCGAGCTGACCGGCCGCCTCCTCGTCGCGGGTGAGCAGGCCGAGGTAGATCCCGGCCCAGGTGCACGCGAAGCGGAACAGCAGCAACAGCCCGAAGGCCGCGACCGCTTGCAGCGGGCCGCCCTCGACCCGCCAGCCCACCGCGAGCCCCACCAGCACGAACGGCACGGTCCCGGCCGCCGTGACCACCACGTCCGCGGCGGCCTGCCCGAGCGGTACGGCCGCCCGGCTCATCGGCAGCGTACGGAAGCGGTCCGCCACGCCCCGGTGCGTGTCCTGGGCGGCCTGGAACATGCCGGTCATGATCCCGCCCGCGGCGGTCGCCACCAGCAGGCCCGGCACGAGGAACGACCGGTAGGCCTCACCCGGCATCGCCAGCGCGCTGCCGAAGACGTAGCCGAAGAACAGCAGCATGCTGATCGGCATCGTCTGGGTGAGGATCAGCAGGCCCGGGTTGTTACGTATCCGCAGCAGCTGGCGGCCCAGCATCGCGGTCCCGTCGTACGCCAGCATGCTCATGCGGCACGCTCCTTCACGGTGTCGGTGGTGCCGGTCTCGGTGAGGCGCAGGAACACGTCGTCGAGCGTCGGGGGCCGCAGGCTCGCGTCGAGCAGCGGCACGCCCGCCGTGTCCAGGGCGCGCACCAGCAGCGGCAGGGTGAGCGTCGGGTCCTTGCTGACCACGCCGACGGCGTTGCGCTCGCGGTCGAACGACGGCTGCCCGCCCGTGAGCCGGTCGAGGACGGCCGCCGCCTTCGTGAGCACATCCGCGTCCGGTACGACGACCTCGGCGTGCGCGCCGACCAACGCCTTGAGCCGGGCCGGCGACCCGGTGTGCGCGACCCGGCCCCGGTCCACCAGGGCGATGTCGTCGGCGAGCCGGTCGGCCTCCTCCAGGTACTGCGTGGTGAGCAGCACGGTCGTGCCCTCGGCGGCCAGGCCGCGCACCACGTCCCAGACGAGAGTGCGGCTGACCGGGTCGAGTCCGGTCGTCGGCTCGTCCAGGAACAGCACCTCGGGGCGGCGGATCAGGCTCGCCGCGAGGTCCAGGCGGCGGCGCATGCCGCCGGAGTAGGTGGAGGCGGGCCGGTCGGCGGCCTCCGTCAGCCCGAAGCGGTCGAGGAGCTCGGCGGTCCGGTCGGCCGGACCGCGCACCCGGTGCAGCCGGCCGAACAGCCGGAGGTTCTGGCGGCCGGTGAGGTCCCCGTCGATCGAGGTGTCCTGCCCGGTGACGCCGATCCGGCTCCGCACGGCGGCTGCCTCGCGGACGAGATCGTGCCCGGCGACCCGGGCGGAGCCCGCGTCCGGTCGCAGCAGCGTGGTCAGCAGCCGCACGGCCGTGGTCTTGCCCGCCCCGTTCGGCCCGAGGACCCCGCACACCGTCCCCGCGGCGACCGCCAGGTCCAGCCCGCGCAGGGCGTGGACCTCCCCGAACCGCTTTTCGAGACCTTCACTAAGTACAGCGTACGTAGAAGTCGTCATGGCAGGACCATAGCGCACTACGTACGCTGTACGTAACTAGGATGGTGGCCGAGGTGATGATCGATGGCGGGCCGAGCGGCCGTACCCGAAGTGATCTGGGCGCGCCCCGAGCGCACCGGCCGTGGCCCGAAACCGGCGTTCACCCGCGCCGACATCGCGGCGGCGGCCGTGCGGATCGCGGACGAGCGGGGCCTGGACGCGGTGTCCATGCGGCACGTCGCCGCCGAACTGGGCTGCGGCACGATGTCGCTCTACAACTACGTCCCCCGCAAGGAGGACCTGTACGAGCTGATGATCGACGCCGTCGGTGCCGAGCACGAGCTGTTCGAGCCCACCGGCGACTGGCGCGCCGACATGCTCCGCAACGCGGAGGAGACCCGCGCCATCATGCGCCGTCACACCTGGGTGCCACGGCTGATGGCCGGCGTCCACGGCTTCGGCCCCCACACCCTGCGCTACCTGGAACACTGCCTGGCCTGCCTCGAACCGCTCGACGTCCCGGCCGGGACGAAGACGGAGCTGATCGCGCTGCTCAACGGCGTGGTGACGACGTACACCGCCAACGACATCGCGACCGTCGAGCGCACCCGCTCCATGCCCTGGTCGGTGGAGGAGGAGAACGCGGTCCGCATGGCCTATCTGGGCAGCCAGGTGGCCACCGGCGCGTATCCGCGACTGGCGGCGGCCTTCACGGAGCAGAGCGGCCCGGTGGATCTGGAGGCGGTGTTCCGACGGGCGCTCGAACGGGTCATGGACGCCTTCGACCCCGAGCCGCGCTAGAGCAGTGCGAGTTGCCCCTCCGGGCCCTCCTCGGGGCCGTCCAGGACGGAGGCCGGGCGGCGGGCCGTCGCCGGTACGGGGAGCACGCCCGCCTCGGCCAGCTCGGCGGTGGTGATCGGGTCGGGGAGCGTCAGCTCCTCCAGGGGGCGCAGTTCGGCCAGGAGCGCCAGGACCGTGATCAGCTCCAGCAGTTCCGACGTCCAGGTCTGCGGCCAGACGGTCGGGCGGATCGCCGCCAGGGTGCCCGGCTCGGCATCGGTGACGCGTGCCGTGAACCACTGCTCCAGGACGCGGACCCCGCCCACCTCGAAGTCCCAGGCTTCCGGCGGCACCGGGGAGACGCGGCCCTCGTCCAGCAACAGGGCCTCCTCGTCCCGGTCGTAGCGCAGGGTCAGCGGCCGGGAGGGCAGCGGGGCGCGGACGTAGGGGCGGCGGCCGCCGGGGAGCTTCGGGCGTTCGCCGTCCCGGCGCATCAGCCACAGCATCCGGTGCCCCAGCTCGATGCCCCGCTCCCACTCGTCGGCGTCGCCGGTGAGCGGGACGGTGAGGTCCGGCCGGGCCGTCGCCGTGATCCAGGCCAGCACGTCCAGCGGGGCGGGTGTGCCGCCCAGGCGGGCGCCCAGGTGCCCCAGCAGGCCGGGGGCCAGGTTCGGTTCACGGCCGCCCGGGCGCCGGAAGAGGGGGCGGACGCGGCCGGGGCGGAGCAGGGGGAGCAGCGAGGTGACGAGGAGGGCCTCGGGCGCTTCCACCAGGAAGGCCTGCCGCTCGTCCGCCACGCGCCACAGCTCCGGGCGGGCCGCGTCGATCAGCCGCTGGTCGGGGATGAGCCACTGCTCGTCGAAGGGCGCGAGCAGCACGCGCACCGGCTCCGGGCACGGGCCCGAGGCGCGCACCAGCTTCTCCGTGCCGCTGTCGGCCCGGCCGGGCAACTGGCCGACCGCCGTGTGCAGCGTGCGCGAGCGGCTCGGCTCGAACAGCGTCTCGCGGTCGGGCCCCTCGGCCTTCACCAAGGCGTCCCAGCGCGCCTTCAGGGACGCCGCGTCGGGGGCCGCCGGCCAGCCCCGGCCGAGCCGCGGCGGTGCGACGGACCACGGCATGAGGTCCGCCAGCGGCGGAGCGTCGTCGTGCGTCACGCCCCGCATCGTACGACGCCCCGAAGGGACGCGGGACTGCGTCCTGTGCGGCTCCGCCGCACGGGCGCGACCGGCCCCCACCGGCCCGCGGACCGGTGACTACGCATCCAGCGTCACCGAGAAGGAGAAGCGGTCGCCCCGGTACTGGATGACAGCCACGTCCAGCGGCCGCCCCTCGCTGTCGTACGTCACGCCCGTGTAGTGCAGGATCGGGCTGAGCAGCGGCACTTGGAGCAGCTTCGCGGTCTCCGGGTCGGCCAGCCGGGCCTCCACCGTGTCCGTGATGCGGCTGATGTCCGCTCCGACGACGTCCCGCAGCACCTTGGTCATGGGCCACCGCACGAGGTCGTCCAGGTCGATCCGCGCGGCCAGTTCGGGACGGACGTAGTTCCGGGCGTGGTTCGTCGGCTCGCCGGTCTTCTCGTCGCTCCGCAGCCGGTGGTACGTCGAGACCTCCCGTAGGTCCGGGAAGAACTCGGCGAGTTCACCGGGCACGGGCGTGGTGCCGTGGTCCAGCAGCTCGGTCGTCATCCCCGACTGCTGGGCCACGATGGCGTCCACCGAGCCCAGCAGCCGCACCGGCGAACCCCGGCGCGCGTCCGGCTCGATGAACGTGCCGCGCCGACGATGACGCGAGATGAGTCCCTCGTCCTCCAGTTCCTTCAGCGCCTGCCGCATGGTCAGCACGCTCACCCCGTAGTGCCCGGCCAGCTGCTCCTCGGTGGGCAGGCGCAGCGGGTCCTGGGGCGAGCGGCCGAGGATCGAGGCGCGCAGCGACTGCGACACCTGGTACCAGAGCGGCAGCTTGCGGTTCAGGACGATCGAGTCCGGGGCGAAGGAGGTCACGGGCCATCCGTACCGGTAGGAAATGATCAGTGCAAGGGGTTGAAGTGCCGCTCCAGGCCCTGCCAGACGTCGTCGTAGCGCTCTTGCAGGTGTTCCGCCCGGGCCGCGTGCGGGGTGAGGGTGATCGGCCAGCGGGTCTCGAACATGAACGCCAGGCCGTCGTCGATCTTCTGCGGCTTCAGCTCGGCGGCGCTCGCGCGGTCGAAGGTCTCCCGGTCGGGGCCGTGCGCCGACATCATGTTGTGCAGCGAGCCGCCGCCCGGCACGAATCCCCCCTTCCCGGCGGTCTTGGCGTCGTAGGCGCCCTCGATCAGGCCCATGTACTCGGTCATCACGTTCCGGTGGAAGTACGGCGGCCGGAAGGTGTCCTCGCCCACCAGCCAGCGCGGCGCGAACACCACGAAGTCGACTCCGGCCAGGCCCGGGGTGTCCGACGGGGACGTCAGCACCGTGAAGATCGACGGGTCGGGATGGTCGTAGGTGATGGTGCCGAGCACATTGAAGCGGCGCAGGTCGTAGGCGTACGGCACATGGTTGCCGTGCCAGGCGACGACGTCGAGCGGGGAGTGGTCGTAGGTGGCGGTCCACAGGTTGCCGCAGAACTTGTTCACCACCTCCACCGGGCCCTCGACGTCCTCGTACGCGGCGACCGGGGCGCGGAAGTCGCGAGCGTTGGCGAGGCCGTTGGCGCCGATCGGGCCCAGGTCGGGGAGGCGGAACGGCGCCCCGTAGTTCTCGCACACATAGCCGCGGGCGGAATCCTCGAGCAGCTCCACACGGAAGCGGACACCACGCGGAATCAGCGCGATATGGCCTGGCTCCACATGGAGCAGGCCGAACTCCGTGCGCAGCAACAGCCCGCCGCGCTCCGGGACGATCAGCAGTTCGCCGTCCGCGTCGCTGAACACCCGCTCCATGGAGGCGTTGGCGGTGTAGAGGTGCACGGCGATGCCCGTGCGCTGGGTGGCGTCGCCGTTGCCGCCGAGGGTCCACAGGCCGGCCAGGAAGTCGGTCTCCGGCGCCGGGTCGGGCAGGGGGTTCCAGCGCAGGCGGTTGGGGTCGGGCACGGTCTGGGTGAACGGGGCCGTGCGGATCGAGCCGTTGTGGGTCCGGCTGAACGCCGGGTGCGCGGCCGAGGGGCGGATCCGGTACAGCCACGAGCGGCGGTTGTGGGCCCGCGGCTCTGTGAAGGCCGTGCCGCTCAGCTGTTCCGCGTACAGTCCGAGCGGGGCCCGCTGGGGCGAGTTGCGGCCCTCGGGCAGTGCGCCCGGGACGGCCTCGGAGCTGTGCTCGTTGCCGAAGCCGGAGAGGTAGGTCAGCCCTTCGGCGGTCTTCCGCGCGTCCGCACCCATGATCGCTGCTCCCTTGCGGTCCGATTCCTATGCAACACCGTAGGATTGCGATTTCCCCGGCGCAAGAGGGACTCGGGCCCTCCTCTTCGCGGATGACCCGAACCCGACCTGAGGATGATCCGCCGCCCGGACAGGTGTTCTAGGCTCCCGGATATGTCGTGGACACGCAGACCTCTGACCGTGCTCGCGGTCTGTGCCCTCCTGGCCGGAGCCGCGGGCTGCGGCTCCGGTGACACCCCGGGCGGGGGGACGACACCCACCCCGGCGGGCAGGCTCCTGGAGGACCGGGACAAGGAGGGGCGGCCCTACCGCGAGGTGGAGGCGGAGGACGCCCCCGACGTCGGTGTCGAGGTCCAGCCGGGCCGGTCCGGTGGCTGGGACGTACGGCTGACCGTGCGGAACTTCCGCTTCTCGCCGGCCGGCGCGGCGGCCCGGGCGGTGGCCGGGCGGGGCCTCGCGCACCTCTACGTCGACGGCCGCCTCGTCGCCCGGCTGCGCGCCCCCGGGCACCGCCTCGCCGCCGGCCTCGTCCCGCGCGGCACGCACCACGTCACGGCCCGCCTCTACGCCGACGACGGCACGGTGTGGGCGGTGGACGGCAGGCCGGTGGAGAGCACAGCCGACATCACCGCGTCGGGACCCGCCCCGGGCGCGAGGCCGAGCGCGGCCGCTCGGCGGGGGGTGGGGGCGTCTGTGGTGTCGAGCGTGGGCGGTCGGCAGGGGGCGGGGGTGCCCGTGGTGTCGAGCGTGACCGCCCGGCAATGGGTGCGTGTGCCTGTGGTGTCGAGCGTGATCGCTCGGCGGGGGGCGGGGGTGCCCGTGGTGTCGAGCGTGGGCGGTCGGCAGGGGGCGGGGGTGCCTGTGGTGTCGAGCGTGATCGCTCGGCGGGGGGCGGGGGTGCCTGTGGTGTCGAGCGTGGGCGGTCGGCGGGGGGCGGGGGTGCCTGTGGTGTCGAGCGTGATCGCTCGGCGGGGGGCGGGGGTGCCTGTGGTGTCGAGCGTGATCGCTCGGCGGGGGGCGGGGGTGCCTGTGGTGTCGAGCGTGATCGCTCGGCGGGGGGCGGGGGTGCCTGTGGTGTCGAGCGTGGGCGGTCGGCAGGGGGTGCGGGTGCCTGTGGTGTCGAGCGTGATCGCTCGGCGGGGGGCGGGGGCGTCTGTGGTGTCGAGCGTGGGCGGTCGGCAGGGGGTGCGGGTGCCTGTGGCGCCGAGCGCGATCGCTCGGCAGGGAGCGGGGGCGTCTGTGGTGCCGAATGCGACTGCCCGGCAGAGGGCGGCGGCGCCCGTGGTGGTCGCCTGGGTGCAGTCCGGGGGGCGAGGTTCACCGGGTCGCGCCGGAAAGGCATCATGAAGCCCGTGCCCCACGCGACATCGCTCCGTCGTGCGCCCGTGCAGCGGCGCAGTGCCGAACGCCTGGCCAGGATCCTCGACGCCTGCGCCGACCTCCTCGACGAGGTCGGTTACGACGCCCTGAGCACCCGTGCCGTCGCCCAGCGCGCCGGTGTGCCCATCGGCTCGGTCTACCGCTTCTTCGGCAACAAACGCCAGATGGTCGACGCACTGGCCCAGCGCAACCTGGAGCGGTACACCACCCGCGTCACCGAGCGCCTGCGGGAGGCGGGTGAGGGAGGCTGGCGCGAGGCCATGGACGCCGTGCTCGACGAGTACCTCGAGATGAAGCGCACCGCGCCCGGCTTCTCCCTGGTCGACTTCGGCAACCAGATCCCGGTCGGCGCCCGCGACGCCGAACCCAACCACCGCGTCGCCGACCGCCTCACCGAACTCCTCGCCGGCCACCTCGACCGCGAGCCCGACGAGGATCTGCGCCGGGTGTTCCTGATCGCCGTGGAGACCGCCGACACCCTCGTCCACCTGGCGTTCCGGCTCGCGCCGGAGGGTGACGAGAAGATCATCGCGGAGGCCCGGGAGATGCTGCGGGGGTACCTGGCCCGGGTGCTCGACTGAACCTGCCGGGGCACCGCGCCGGGATCGCCTGCCCCAGGGCGCTCGACCGATCCCGCGGCCGGCGAGGACTCCCCTCCGTGCATACCGGTCGGTATGCTCGGCCGCGTCCGCACGTCACCGTAGCCGCCGCCCCGGGAGGACCCGTGTCCCGCACCGCCCTGCGCATCTGTCCCCTCTGCGAGGCCACCTGCGGCCTGACGCTCACCATCGAGGGGACGCGCGTCACCCACGCCCGCGGAGACCGCGACGACGTCTTCAGCCGGGGCTTCATCTGCCCCAAGGGCGCCTCCTTCGGGGCCGTCGACTCCGACCCCGACCGGCTGCGCACACCACTGGTGCGCAGGGACGGCGAACTGCGCGAGGCCACCTGGGAGGAGGCCTTCGACGCGGTCGCCGCCGGCATCCGGCCGGTCGTCGAGCGGTACGGCCCGAACGCGGTCGGTGTCGTCCTCGGCAACCCCAACGTGCACACCATGGCCGGCGCCCTCTACCCGCCCGTGCTGCTCGCCGGGCTCGGCACGCGCAGCGTCTTCACCGCCTCCACGGTCGACCAGATGCCCAAGCACGTCTCCAGCGGCCTGCTCTACGGCGACGCCAACGCGATCCCCGTGCCCGACCTGGACCGCACGGACCATCTGCTCCTCATCGGCGCCAACCCGCTGGAGTCCAACGGCAGTCTGTGCACCGCCCCCGACTTCCCCGGCAAGCTGAAGGCGCTCAAGGCCCGCGGCGGCACCCTCGTCGTGATCGACCCGCGGCGCACCCGCACGGCCAAGCTCGCCGACCGGCACATCGCGGTGCGGCCCGGCACCGACGCGCTGCTGCTGGCGGCGATGGCCCGGGTGCTCTTCGACGAGGGTCTTGTCGAGCCGACCCCGCACGTCCGGGGCGTGGAGGAACTGTCCGACGCCCTGCGGGAGTTCACCCCCGAAGCCGTCGCCGACGCCTGTGACGTCGAGGCCGGTCTCATCCGCGTCCTGGCCCGCGACCTCGCCGCCGCTCCCACGGCCGCCGTGTACGGCCGCATCGGCAGCTGCACCGTCCCGCACGGCACCCTCGCCAGCTGGCTCGTCGACGTGCTGAACATCCTCACCGGCAACCTCGACCGGCCCGGCGGCGCGCTCTTCCCGCAGGCCGCCACCGACAAGACCCCGCGCCCCGCCGGGCCCGGCCGGGGCTTCGCCCTCGGGCGCTGGCACTCCCGGGTGAGCCGCCACCCCGAGGCGAAGGGCGAGCTGCCTCTGTCGGCCCTCGCCGAGGAGATCGACACCGCCACCGAGGAGGGCGAGCCGATCCGCGCGCTCATCGCCGTCGCCGCCAATCCCGTGCTGTCCGCACCCGACGGCGACCGGCTCGACAAGGCGCTCGACTCTCTCGACTTCATGGTCAGCGTCGACCCGTACCTCAACGAGACCTCGCGCCACGCCCACGTGGTCCTGCCCCCGCCCCCGCCCTCCCGGAGTCCGCACCACGACTTCGCCTTCAACACGCTCGCCGTGCGCAACCAGGTCCGCTACACCCGCGCCGCGATCCCGCTGGAGCCGGACCGCATGGCGGAGACGGAGATCCTGGCCCGCCTGATCCTCGCCGTGACGGGCATGCACGGGGCCGATCCCGCCGCCGTGGACCAGATGGTCGTCGACCAGACCCTCGGCAAGGCCGTCAGGGAACCGCACTCGCCCGTGCACGGCCGGGACCCGCGCGAACTCGCCGCCCGGCTCACGGGCGAGAACGGCCCCGAGCGACGGCTCGACATGATGCTCCGCCTCGGCCCCTACGGCGACGGCTTCGGCGTACGACCGGACGGACTGACCCTGGAGAAACTGCTCGCGCACCCGCACGGCATCGACCTCGGCCCGCTGCGCCCCCGCCTGCCGCAGCCGCTGAAGACCAGGAGCGGCGAGGTCGAGCTGCTGCCCGAGCCGATCGCCGCCGACCTGCCCCGCCTGCGCGCGGCCCTCGCCGAACGCCCCGAGCGGCTCGTCCTGGTCGGACGCCGCCACCTCCGCTCCAACAACAGCTGGATGCACAACGTGCCCGCCCTGACCGGCGGTTCCAACCGCTGCACCCTGCACATCCACCCCGCGGACGCCGAACGGCTCGGCGTACGCGACGGTGAGGCGGTGCGCGTGAAGGGCGCCGGGGGAGAGGTGACCGCACCGGCCGAGGTCACCGACACGGTTCGGCCCGGTGTGGTGAGTCTGCCGCACGGCTGGGGCCACGACCGCCCCGGCACCCGTCTCCGCCACGCCGCCACCGACCCCGGCGTCAACGTCAACCAGCTCCTCGACGGCAGCCTCCTCGACCCGCTGTCGGGCAACGCGGTCCTCAACGGCGTACCCGTCGACGTCGCCCCCGCGACCGTCCCGGAGACCCCATCTCTGACCGAAAAGCTCACGCCTCTGACCTGAGCAAAGCTGTGACCAGCAGTTTTGCGCTTATTGCTCGCACGTCAACGTCTTGTTAACGCTGCTTGACGGGACCTAACGTCTCGGACACCGCCGGCCCTGGTGGGATGTTCAAGGGCGAACGTTAGGTATCCACTCATGCTGACCATCCTCGGCTTCGCCATGATCGCGACCTTCCTGGTCCTGATCATGATGAAGAAGATGTCGCCGATCGCGGCGCTCGTGCTGATTCCCGCGCTGTTCTGCGTGTTCGTCGGCAAGGGCGCCAAGCTCGGCGACTACGTCCTCGACGGCGTGACCGACCTCGCCCCCACCGCGGCGATGCTCATGTTCGCGATCGTCTACTTCGGAGTGATGATCGACGTCGGTCTCTTCGACCCGATCGTCCGAGGCATCCTCAAATTCTGCAAAGCCGACCCGATGCGGATCGTCGTGGGCACCGCCCTGCTCGCCGCGATCGTGTCGCTGGACGGCGACGGCTCCACCACCTTCATGATCACCGTCTCGGCGATGTACCCGCTGTACAAGCGCCTGAAGATGAGCCTGGTCGTGATGACCGGTGTCGCCGCCATGGCCAACGGCGTGATGAACACCCTGCCCTGGGGCGGCCCGACCGCCCGCGCCGCCACCGCGCTCAAGCTCGACGCCAGCGACATCTTCGTCCCGATGATCCCGGCGCTCCTGGTCGGCCTGCTCTTCGTCTTCGTCCTCTCCTACGTCCTCGGTGTGCGCGAGCGCAGGCGGCTGGGCGTGCTGACGCTGGACGAGGTGCTGGACGAGGAGAAGGAGACCGAGACGGTCCTCGTGGGCGCCGGCGGCTCCGGCGACGGCAAGGTCTCCATGCGCAAGGGCGCCGTGGCCGTCACGGGCGGCGCCGGCTCCGGCACGGACGCCGCCGAGAACGCCGGTGGCGCCGGGGACTCCGCGGACGACGACGGCTTCCAGGGTCTCGACCCGAACCGGTCCACCCTGCGCCCCAAGCTCTACTGGTTCAACGCGCTGCTCACGGTCACCCTGCTCACCGCCATGATCATGGAGTGGCTGCCGATCCCGGTGCTGTTCCTGCTCGGCGCCGCGCTCGCCCTGTCCGTGAACTTCCCGCACATCCCCGACCAGAAGGCCCGCCTGGCCGCCCACGCCGACAACGTCCTGAACGTCTCCGGCATGGTCTTCGCCGCCGCCGTCTTCACCGGCGTCCTCCAGGGCACCGGCATGGTCGACAACATGGCCAAGTGGATGGTGGACGTCATCCCCGGCAGCATGGGCCCGCACATGGCCCTCGTCACCGGCATCCTGAGCCTCCCGCTCACCTACTTCATGTCGAACGACGGCTTCTACTTCGGCGTCCTGCCCGTCCTCGCCGAGGCCGGTGCCGCGCACGGCGTCTCCCCGCTGGAGATGGCCCGCGCCTCCCTGGTCGGCCAGCCGCTGCACATGTCCAGCCCGCTCGTCCCGGCCGTCTACGTCCTGGTCGGCATGGCGAAGGTGGAGTTCGGCGACCACACGAAGTTCGTCGTGAAGTGGGCCGCCCTCACCTGCCTGGTCATCCTCGGAGCGGGCATGCTCTTCGGCATCATCTGACCGTTCGACCGACGCTCCCGTGGAGGACATTGTGAGGCCCGGTGGGTACCGCGGCTGGCTGCTCCGCCTCGTCATCGCCTTCGGCTTCGCGCAGGGGGCGGTGTCGATGGCCCGGCCCGCCGTCTCCTACCGGGCCCTCGCGCTGGGCGCGGACGAGCGGGCCGTCGGCGTGATCGCCGGCGTGTACGCGCTGCTGCCGCTGTTCGCCGCCGTCCCCCTGGGCCGCCGCACCGACCACGGCCGCTGCGCGCCCCTGCTGCCGGTCGGCGTGGTGCTCATCTCCGGCGGATGCGCGCTCAGCGGCGTGGCGAACTCCCTGTGGGCGATGGCCCTGTGGAGCGGGGTGATGGGACTCGGCCACCTCTGCTTCGTCATCGGCTCCCAGTCCCTCGTCGCCCGGCAGTCCGAGCCGCACGAACAGGACCGCAACTTCGGCCACTTCACCATCGGCGCCGCACTGGGCCAGCTGGTGGGCCCGATCGCCGCGGGCGCCCTCATCGGCGGCGACGACAGGGTGGGCACCAGCGCGCTCGCCCTGATCGTGGCGGGCGGCGTCGCGGCGGTCGCGTTCACCTCGCTGTGGCGCATCGAGCACCGCCGTACGGCGTCCGCGTCCCGTCCGGACAAGGGCGACCGCGTCCCGGTCCGGGGCATCCTGCGCACCCGGGGCGTCCCCGCGGGCATCTTCATCAGCCTCGCCGTGCTGTCCGCGACCGACATCCTCACCGCCTACCTGCCGGTGGTCGGTGAGCACCGGGGCATCGCGCCGTCCGTGATCGGCGTCCTGCTCAGCCTGCGCGCGGCGGCCACGATCGCCTGCCGCCTCGTGCTGACGCCCCTGCTGCGGCTGCTCGGCCGGACCCTGCTGCTGACCGTGACCTGCCTGCTGGCGGCCGTGCTCTGCGCGGGCATCGCCCTGCCGGTGCCGGTGTGGGCGCTCGCCGTGGTGCTGGTCGCGCTCGGCTTCTGCCTCGGGGTCGGGCAGCCGTTGTCCATGACGACGGTCGTCCAGGCCGCCCCCGACGACGCCCGTTCCACGGCCCTCGCGCTGCGGCTGACCGGGAACCGGCTGGGCCAGGTCGCCGCGCCCGCCGCGGCCGGAATGATCGCCGGGGTCGCGGGTGTGGCGGCGCCGTTCGTGATGCTGGGGGTGCTGCTGCTGGTGTCCTCCGGGGTCGCGTTGCGGTCGCCCGGGGAGCCCGAGGGCGCGGGTGGTGAGAAGGCCCAGGGGGTGCCGAGAGCGCGTCGGCGTGGGGTGGCGCTGCGCCGGAGGAGCGACATCTGACACGTCGTAGGCCGGCACCCGCACCGCCGTCCTCGCCGCTCTCACCCTCGCAGGGACCACCCTGAGCGGTGTGCCCGCCGTGGCCCAACCCATCCCGGGGGGACAACGGAGACGTCAAGATCCACGCCAGCACGACCCGGGCCGACGACCAGCGCAACGACCCGAAGGTCTGCGACTTCTACCTCGCCGCGTTCAACTTCGACCCCGGCGAGAAGGTCAACTGGACCATCCTGCGGCGGCAGCTACGACCGCAGGAAGGGCTACTCCGGCAACGTCGTGGTCTTCGCCCACCTCACCGGCGTCCGCTGACCGCCCCCGCGGCCCGTGCCCGGCCGAATCAGGCCGTCCACCTTCTCACCAGATGGACCGGAGCACCCGATCCCGCCCGGTCTCTTCCCCCGCACGCGCACATTCCGTTAACTTCCGTGACCCACAGCCCCGTGCGACCCGCACGGGGTTTCCGACCGCGGAGCACCAGCGCCCTGATGACCCCTCGGGGGCCCCTCATGACACGCGCCATCTCCCTGCACGACGTGAGCAAGGCCTACACGCGAGGCGCCCGCGTGGTGGACCGGCTGTCGCTGGACATCGCGCCCGGCGAGTTCCTCGTGCTGCTCGGCCCGTCCGGCTGCGGCAAGTCGACCGTGCTCAGGATGATCGCCGGCCTGGAGGAGATCGACGAGGGCGAGCTGCTGCTCGACGGCGAGTACGCCAACGACCTGCCGCCGTCCGGCCGGGACATGGCGATGGTGTTCCAGAACTTCGCCCTCTACCCGAACATGACCAGCCGGGCCAACATCGGTTTCCCGCTGCGCATCGAGGCCCCGGGCACGGACCCCGCCCCGCGCGTGGACGCCACCGCCCGCATGCTGGGCATCGAGGACCTCCTCGACCGCCTGCCCGGCCAGCTCTCCGGCGGTGAACGCCAGCGGGTCGCCATGGGACGGGCCATCGCCCGCCACCCCTCCGCCTTCCTCATGGACGAGCCGCTGTCCAACCTCGACGCCAAGCTCCGCACGCATCTGCGCGCCGAGATATCCCAGCTCACCAAGGAACTGGGCGTCACCACCCTCTACGTCACCCACGACCAGGCCGAGGCCATGTCCCTCGGCGACCGGGTCGCCGTACTGCGCGGCGGTGTGCTCCAACAGGTCGACAGCCCGCGGGTCGTCTACGCGCTGCCCAGCAACGTCTTCGTCGCCGCGTTCATCGGCACCCCGCGGATCAACCTGCTGCGAGGCCTGGTGCGAGCGCCCCTGGACGGGGCGATGACCATCAGCCTGGGCAAGCAGTTCCTGCGCCTGCCCGAGCCGCTCTCGCTCGACCACCAGCTACTGCGCGTCCAGCAGGGCCGCGAGGTCATCGTCGGCCTGCGGTCGGAGGCCGTGCGCATCGCCAAGCACAGCGCCGCCCGCCCCGGCGAGGTGCCGATCACCGGACTGGTCGAGCACGTGGAGTTCCAGGGGCACGAGATCCTGGTCCACTTCAACACCGGCTCCAGCCCGGCCGTCGTCCCGGAACTGGAGGCCCCGCGCCCCCGCCCCGGCCGACCCGCCCGGCGCCGGCGCCGGGCGGGCTCCGTCCTCACCCGCCTGCGCGAGCGGACCGGAGCCGGCCGGGCCGGGCCCGTGGTGGCCCTGGAGCACCCCGGGGACGCCGATCCTCGCCCCACGGCCGCCGAACCCCGCCTGCCCGGCGACCTCATCGTCCGCACCACCCCGGACCTGGCCCTCCGCCACGGCATGCAGGTGCCGCTCCTGGTCGACCTCGCCCACCTCTTCGTCTTCGACCAGCACGGCGACCGCATCTGCCCGCACCCCGCACGCCTGCCCGACCTGGGGGAGTGAGGAGCCGCACACCCGACGGGGCCCGACTCCGTGCTGTGATGATCCCGACCCGGGACGTCTGGCGTGAGAAAACTATCGTCGCTAGTTTATGTGCCGGACGACGACGCCCCGCCCTGGAGGAAGCGCGATGAAGGCATACGACGGCATGTACATCGGGGGCGCCTGGCGCCCCGCCGCCGGCCAGGACGTGATCGAGGTCGTGAACCCGGTCGACGAGCAGGTCATCGGCGCGGTCCCGGCGGGCACCGCCGAGGACGTCGACGCCGCCGTACGGGCCGCCCGTGACGCCCTGCCCGGCTGGGCCGCGACCCCGCCCGCCGAGCGCGCGGCCCGCCTGGCCGCCCTGCGGGACGGGCTCGTGGCCCGCGCGGACGAGATCGCCGAGACCGTCACGGCCGAACTCGGCTCGCCGCTGAAGTTCTCGCAGGCCGTCCACGCCGCCGTGCCGATCGCGGTCGCGGGCTCCTACGCCGAGCTGGCGGCCACGTACTCCTTCGAGGAGAAGACCGGCAACTCGGTGGTCCACCACGAGCCGATCGGTGTCGTCGCCGCGATCACGCCCTGGAACTACCCCCTGCACCAGATCGTCGCCAAGGTCGCCCCGGCCCTCGCGGCCGGCTGCACGATCGTGGTGAAGCCCGCCGAGGACACCCCGCTGGTGGCCCGGCTCTTCGCCGAGGCCGTGCACGAGGCCGGGGTCCCGGCGGGCGTCTTCAACCTCGTCACCGGCCTCGGCCCGGTCGCCGGCCAGGCCCTCGCCGAGCACCCCGGCGTCGACCTGGTCTCCTTCACCGGCTCCACCGCCGTCGGCCGCCGGATCGCCGCGATCGCCGCCGGGCAGATCAAGAAGGTCGCCCTCGAACTCGGCGGCAAGTCCGCCAACGTCATCCTCCCGACCGCCGACCTCGCCAAGGCCGTCAACGTCGGCGTCGCCAACGTCATGTCCAACTCCGGGCAGACGTGCAGCGCCTGGACCCGGATGCTCGTCCACCGCGACCGGTACGACGAGGCGGTGGAACTCGCCGCGACGGCCGCCGCCAAGTACGGCGACCGCATCGGCCCGGTCGTCAACGCCAAGCAGCGGGACCGGGTGCGCGGCTACATCGAGAAGGGCGTCGCCGAGGGCGCCCGCCTGGTCGCCGGCGGCCCCGAGGCCCCGCGCGAGACGGGCTTCTTCGTCAGCCCGACCGTCTTCGCCGACGTCACCGAGGACATGACCATCGCGCAGGAGGAGATCTTCGGCCCCGTCCTTTCGATCCTGAAGTACGAGGACGAGGAGGACGCCCTGCGGATCGCCAACGGCACGGTCTACGGCCTGGCCGGTGCCGTCTGGGCCGGGGACGAGACCGAGGCGGTGGCCTTCGCGCGCCGCATGGACACCGGCCAGGTCGACATCAACGGCGGCCGCTTCAACCCGCTCGCCCCCTTCGGCGGCTACAAGCAGTCCGGTGTGGGCCGCGAACTCGGCGTGCACGGCCTGGCCGAGTACCTCCAGACCAAGTCCCTCCAGTTCTAGTCAGGGGAGTCCCTTCCGTCATGGCTGTCCGCGCCGCCGTCCTGCCCGCCGTGGGCTCCCCGCTGGAGATCACCGGCATCGACCTGCCCGACCCCGGACCCGGCCAGGTCCGCGTCCGGCTCGCCGCCGCCGGGGTCTGCCACTCGGACCTGTCCCTGTCCAACGGCACCATGCGCGTGCCCGTCCCCGCCGTCCTCGGCCACGAGGGCGCCGGCACGATCGTCGCCGTCGGGGAGGGCGTCACCCACGTCGCACCCGGCGACGGGGTCGTCCTCAACTGGGCCCCGTCCTGCGGCGCCTGCCACGCCTGCTCGCTCGGCGAGGTCTGGCTGTGCGCCGACGCCCTGAGCGGCGCCGCCGACGTCTACGCCCGCACCGCCGAGGGCACCGACCTCCACCCCGGCCTGAACGTCGCCGCGTTCGCCGAGGAGACGGTCGTCTCCGCCTCCTGCGTGCTGCCCGCACCGGACGGCGTCCCGCTCACCGACGCGGCCCTCCTCGGCTGCGCCGTCCTCACCGGCTACGGGGCCGTCCACCACTCCGCCCGCGTCCGGCAGGGCGAGACGGTCGCCGTCTTCGGCGTCGGGGGAGTGGGCCTCGCCGCCCTCCAGGCCGCCCGGATCGCGGGCGCCTCGAAGATCATCGCGGTGGACGTCTCCCCGGCCAAGGAGGAACTGGCCCGCACGGCCGGCGCCACCGACTACCTCGTCGCCTCCGACACCACCGCCCGCGAGATCCGCGGCCTCACCGGCAGGCAGGGCGTCGACGTCGCCGTCGAGTGCGCCGGTCGCGCCGTCACGATCCGCACGGCCTGGGACTCCACCCGGCGCGGCGGCCGTACCACGGTCGTCGGCATCGGCGGCAAGGACCAGCAGGTCACTTTCAACGCCCTGGAGATCTTCCACTGGGGCCGCACCCTGACCGGCTGCGTCTACGGCAACTCCGACCCAGCCCGGGACCTCCCGGTCCTGGCCGGACACGTCCGGGCGGGCCGCCTCGACCTCGCCGCCCTGGTGACGGAACGCATCTCCCTGGACGGCATCCCGGCGGCCTTCGAGAACATGCTGGCGGGCAAGGGCGGCCGCGCCCTGGTCGTCTTCTAGCCGCCTCCGCCCGCACCCCGGTCTCTCTCCCCCCGAGACTGGGGCCGCAGGCATGTCCGTCCGCTCACCGAATGCCAGGTACAAGTAAAAACTCCTGGTGCACGACCTGTTGACGGGCATACCGTCCGGTCAGTACGTTCCCGGGACCCGAGCCACCCCCCGTTCCGTCCCCGCACCCACCGGAGCGTGCACCGCATGGACACGGCACCATCCGCTCAGCCCGCCCCCACCCCGCCCGCCGTGGGCAACCGCCGCCGAGTGGCCACCGCGGCGGCGCTCGCCTCGGCCGTCGAGTGGTACGACTACTTCGTCTTCGGCATCGCCGCCGCCCTCGTCCTCGGCGACCTCTACTTCCCCGCCGGCAGCCCGACCGCGGGTGTCCTCGCCTCGTTCGCCACCTTCGCCGTCGGCTTCCTCGCCCGCCCCCTCGGCGGCATCGTCGCCGGCCACCTCGGCGACAAGCGCGGCCGCAAGCCGATGCTGGTCCTCGCCCTCACCCTGATGGGCGTGGCCACCACCGGCATCGGCCTGCTCCCCACCTACGAGACCATCGGCGTCGCCGCCCCGATCCTGCTCGTCCTGCTCCGGGTCGCGCAGGGCGTCGCCGTCGGCGCCCAGTGGGGCGGCGCGATGCTCCTCGCCACCGAGTACGCCCCGGAGGGCAAGCGCGGCGTCTACGGCAGCGTCGTCCAGCTCGGCGTCCCCATCGGCGTGGTCACCGCCAACACCGTCTTCCTGCTGGCCGGCGCCCTCACCACCGACTCGGCGTTCGCCGCCTGGGGCTGGCGCGTGCCGTTCGTGGTCGGCCTGCTGGTGCTCGGCCTCGCCTGGTACATCCACACCCGCGTCGAGGAGACCCCGGCGTTCCGCGAGGCCGAACGCGCGCTCGCCGAGAAGGAGAAGTCCGAGCAGAGCTCCCCGCTGCGCACCATCCTGCGCGGCCACCTCGGCACGGTGCTCCTGGCCGGCGGCTCCTTCGCCGTGAACACCGCGACCTTCTACATCCTCATCACGGGCGTCCTCGACTACACGACCCGCGAGCTGGACATGAAGAAGGGCCCGGTCCTGATGGTCTCGCTCTGCGTCAGCCTGACCCAGCTCGTGCTGATCCCGGCCGCCGCCGCGCTCTCCGACCGCGTCGGCCGCATCCGGATCTACGCCCTGGGCGCGGTCGGCATCGCCCTGTGGGCCGTACCGCTCTTCCTGCTGATCGACACCGGCTCGCTGCTGTGGCTCGCGGTCGGCACGTTCGTCGCCAGCTGCTTCCTGAGCATCATGTACGGCCCCCAGGCCGCGCTGTTCGCCGAGTTGTTCACACCCGAGATGCGCTACACCGGTGCCTCCCTCGGCTACCAGATCGCCGCCGTCGCGGGCGGCGGGCTCGCCCCCTTCGTGATGGTGCTGCTGCTGGAGGCGACCGGCACCTCGATGGCCGTGTCCGGCTACATCATCGCGCTCTCGGTGATCGCGCTGGTGTCCATCAAGGTGCTCGCGGACCGGGCGCGGGCGGCGGAGCCGGAGGCCGCGCCCGAGGCCAAGGCGGAGGCCGAGTCAGCGAGCTGAGCCCGGATCAACGAGCTGAGCCCGGCGCCCGCTCGGGCCGGGGCTCCGGAACCGCTCCCGGAGCCCCGGCCCGCGCGGCCGACCGCGACCGGGACACCGCCACACCCGCCAGGCACAGCACACCGCCGACCAGCGTGAGCAGGCCCGGCACCTCGCCGAGGAACAGCCAGGACATCAGGACGACCAGCGCCGGCGCCGCGTACGTCGTCGCGCCCATCCGGCTCGCCGTCGTCCGGGACAGCGCGTACGCCCACGTCGTGAAGGCGAGGGCCGTCGGGAAGACGCCCAGGTACACCATGTTCAGCGTCGCGGACGCCGGCGCCGCGGCGGCCTCCCGCACGAGCTGCCCCGCGAACGGCAGACACACCACCGCGCCGACCAGGCAGCCGAACGTCGTCACCTGCAACGGACTCGCCGAGCCCAGGGCGGGCTTCTGCGCCACCACACCACCGGCGTACGCGACCGCCGCCAGCAGGCACAGCACCACTCCGAGCACCGAGGAACCGCCCTCACCCGACATCGACAGACCCACGGTCACCGCGCCGGCGAACGACACCGCCATCCCCGCCAGCAGCCGCGGCGGCATCGGGTCGCCGAGCAGCCGGGCCCCCAGCAGCGCGATCAGGATCGGCCCGATGTTCACGACCAGGGCGGCCGTACCGGCGTCGACCTGCTGCTCGCCCCAGTTCAGGGCGACCATGTAGAAGCCGAACCACAGCAGCCCGGATATCGCGATCCCGCGCCAGGCCGAGCGCGGCGGCCACGCCGACCGCCGCAGCAGGCAGATCACGCCCAGCGTCAGCGCACCCGCGAGCAGCCGCCCGAGCGCCAGCGCACCCGGCGAGTACGCTTCGCCCGCACTGCGGATCGAGACGAAGGCGGACGCCCACAGCACCACGGTGACCGTGGCCGCGGCGGCGGCCCCCCACTCGGCTCGACGGGTGGGCGCGGGCGGGGAGTCGTTCATCATGCTCCTGAGGTCAGGGGGGTGACAGGGTCGTGAGCTCGCGGTTTTCGGACGGGGCGCCGGACACCTCCTAGCGCAGTGCGGCGGCGTCGACGCCCAGCAGGTCGAAGAGGGCGCGTTCGCCGGTCGCCGTCACCTTCACCGCCCGCTCGGAGCCGATGCGCACGCACCACCCCGCGTCCAGGGCGTGCCGGCACAGGGCCGCGCCCGCGACACCCGCGAGATGAGGGCGGCGCTCGGTCCAGTCCAGGCACGCCCGGGCCAGGGGACGCCGGCCCCGCCGTTCGAGGCCGATGCCGGCCGCCTCGAACCAGGCCAGCCCCGCGTCGGTGAGCGCGAACCCGGTCTCCTGCTCCAGCAGCCCGCGCGCCGTCAGCGCGTCCGTGACCGTGATGCCGAGCCGCCCGGCGAGGTGGTCGTAGCAGGTGCGGCCCCGGGCCATCGCCGAGCCGGCGCTCGACTCCCGCAGGCTCCGGGGCCGTACGGCCCTGTCCGCCGGCCCGACCTGCGCGGCCAGGTCCTCCACCAGCTGCGCGACCCGGGCGTCGGCCAGCCGGACGTACCGGTGCCGGCCCTGCCGCTCCTCGGCGAGCAGCCCGCCCGCCACGAGCTGGCCCAGGTGCTCGCTCAGCGTCGAGGCGGCGACACCCGCGTGCCGCGCCAGCTCGCCGGCCGTCCAGGCCCGTCCGTCGAGCAGCGCGAGCAGGCACATGGCCCGCGTCTCGTCTGCGATCAGCCCAGCGAGCCGCGCCAGTGCCGTGGCCTGCGGGTCCCTCGTCGTCATGCCCCCAGCATGGGGCACGGATCCTTCGGCCGCCGCCGAAGTGTCCCGCGGTGTTCCTAGACCGGCCGCCGCACCTGCTCGTACTGCCGCGCCAACCCGTCCAGCAGGGCCGTCAGCCCGGTCTCGAAGGCCCGCTCGTCGATCTTCTCCTGCTGCTCGGCGAGCAGGTGCGCCTGCTGGAGGTGGGGGTAGTCGGCGGGATCGTAGGCGCTCGCGTCGTCCACGAAGCCCCCGGCGAAGGAGCCGAGGGCGGAGCCCATGACGAAGTAGCGCATCAGCGCGCCGATCGACGTGGCGTGCGCGGGCGGCCAGCCCGCGGCGACCATCGCGCCGTAGACGGCGTCCGCGAGGCGCAGTCCGGCCGGGCGGCGGCCGGGGCCGCGGGCCAGCACCGGGACGATGTTCGGGTGGTCGCGCAGCGCGGCCCGGTAGGAGACGGCCCAGTCGTGCAGCGCGGTCCGCCAGTCCCGGCCGTCCTGGAACATCGACAGGTCCACCTGGCCGCTCACCGAGTCGGCGACCGCCTCCAGGATCTCGTCCTTGGTGCGGAAGTGGTTGTAGAGCGAGGGCCCGCTGACGCCCAGTTCAGCGGCGAGCCGGCGCGTGGAGACGGCCGCGAGGCCCTCCGCGTCCACGAGCGCGCGGGCCGTCTCGACGATCCGGTCGGTGCTGAGCAAGGGCTTGCGCGGTCGGGCCATGGCGCACATAGTAGGGCTGCGGCTGTAAACTAGCAGTGCTAATTTAAAGGCGCGGCTTTCATGTGTGGTACGGCGTCCGGATGGGGTGACTCGTGGTGAACCTGGAGCTCAGCGAGGAGCAGAGCGCGGTCAGGCGGCTCGCGCGGGACTTCGTGGAGCGGGAGATCACCCCGAACGTCGTCGCCTGGGACCGCGCCGAGGAGGTCGACCGCGCGATCGTCGGGAAACTCGGCGAGGTCGGCTTCCTCGGCCTGACGATCGACGAGGAGTACGGCGGCTCCGGCGGCGACCACCTCGCGTACTGCCTGGTCACGGAGGAACTCGGCCGGGGCGACTCGTCCGTGCGCGGCATCGTCTCCGTCTCCCTCGGGCTCGTCGCCAAGACCGTCGCCGCCTGGGGGAGCGAGGAGCAGAAGCGGCGCTGGCTCCCGGGGCTGACCTCCGGCGCGTCGGTCGGCTGCTTCGGGCTGACCGAGCCGGGCACCGGCTCGGACGCGGGCAACCTCACGACGCGGGCGGTGCGGGACGGCGACGACTACGTCATCGACGGCACCAAGATGTTCATCACCAACGGCACCTGGGCCGACGTCGTCCTGCTCTTCGCCCGCTCCACGGACGCCCCCGGCCACAAGGGCGTCTCCGCGTTCCTCGTCCCCACCGACACGCCCGGCCTGACCCGCCGCACGATCCACGGCAAGCTCGGGCTGCGCGGCCAGGCCACCGCGGAACTCGTCCTGGAGGGCGTGCGCGTGCCGGCCTCCGCGATGCTGGGGGAGGAGGGCAAGGGCTTCTCCGTCGCGATGTCCGCCCTCGCCAAGGGGCGGATGTCCGTCGCGGCCGGGTGCGTCGGCATAGCCCAGGCGGCTCTGGACGCGGCCGTGCGCCACGCCGGCGAGCGCGAGCAGTTCGGCAGGACCATCGCCCACCACCAGCTGGTCCAGGAGCTGATCAGCGACATCGCCGTGGACGTCGACGCCGCCCGGCTGCTGACCTGGCGGGTCGCCGACCTGATCGACCGGGGGCGGCCGTTCGCCGTCGAGTCGTCGAAGGCCAAGCTGTTCGCCTCGGAGGCGGCCGTCCGCGCCGCGAACAACGCGCTGCAGGTCTTCGGCGGATACGGCTACATCGACGAGTACCCGGCGGGCAAGCTGCTGCGGGACGCCCGCGTGATGACCCTCTACGAGGGCACGAGCCAGATCCAGAAGCTCGTCATCGGGCGGGCGCTGACCGGGGTTTCGGCGTTCTGAGGAAGCGGTCGGGGACCTGCCGGGAACCTGCTGCGGAATCTGAGTACCCGAGCGGATGTGGCACGGTCCACGTTCGCCGAAGCTGGCCCCATGAGTGACACACCGGGCAAGCCGCAGAACACGGCCGCCTTCTACGGCCAGGCCGTCGCCTCCTTCGCCGTCGCCATGGCGGCCACCGCGATCGGCATCTACCAGCTGAGCGCCGACGCCTGGGTGCGGGGCTTCCTCGCCATCGCCGTGCTGTACCTGGTCACCTCCTCCTTCACGCTGGCCAAGGTGATCCGGGACCGGCAGGAGGGGACGGCGTCGACGTCCCCGTACACCCCCTTCGAGAAGCACTGAGGGGCAGGCCGGGCGCCCACACTAAGCGCTCGCTCACCTTCGGCGGTATGGTGGTGTCCCTGTCAGTGGAGAGGGGCGAGTGATGAGTACGGCGGAGGAGACGGCCGGCGGCGAGGCGCAGGCGTGGGGCGAGGTCACGCCCGACGCGGCGCGACGGCTGCTGATCGCCGCGGTGGAGGCCTTCGCCGAGCGCGGCTACCACGCGACGACGACCCGTGACATCGCGGGCCGCGCCGGGATGAGCCCCGCCGCGCTCTACATCCACTACAAGACCAAGGAAGAACTGCTGCACCGCATCAGCAGGATCGGGCACGAGAAGGCCCTGGAGATCCTGCGGACGGCGTCCCGCCGCGAGGGCAGCGCCACCGAGCGGCTCGCCGACGCGGTGAGCTCCTTCGTGCGCTGGCACGCGGGCGGGCGGACCATCGCGCGGGTCGTGCAGTACGAACTCGACTCGCTCGGGCCCGACGCCCGCGCCGAGATCCTCGCGCTGCGCCGCCAGGTCGACGCGGAGGTGCGCGGGGTCATCGAGGAGGGCGCGCGGTCGGGCGAGTTCCAGGTCATCGACGTGCACGGGACGACGCTGGCGGTGCTGTCGCTGTGCATCGACGTCGCGCGGTGGTTCAGCCTGGACGGGCCGCGCACGCCGGAGGAGGTCGGCGAGCTGTACGCCGACCTCGTGCTGCGGATGGTGGGGGCCGTGGGGGCGGGGGTCTCGGACGGCGCGACTCAGAAGTAGTAGCGCGAGACGGACTCGGCGACGCAGACGGGCTTCTCGCCGCCCTCGCGCTCCACGGTGAAGGCGACGGTGACCTGGGCGCCGCCCGGCACGTCGTCGACGCCGGTGATCGTCGCGGTGGCGCGCAGGCGGGAGCCGACGGGGACGGGGGCGGGGAAACGCACCTTGTTCGTCCCGTAGTTGACGCCCATCTTCACGCCCTCGACGGAGATCAGCTGCGGGCCGAAGAGGGGGAGCAGGGACAGGGTCAGATAGCCGTGCGCGATGGTGGTGCCGAAGGGACCCGCGGCGGCCTTCTCCGGGTCGACGTGGATCCACTGGTGGTCGCCGGTGGCTTCCGCGAAGAGGTCGATCCGCTTCTGGTCGATCTCGAGCCAGTCGGTGTGTCCCAACTGCTCGCCGATCGCCGCCCTCAGGTCGTCGACGGACGTGAAGATCCTCGGCTCTGCCATGTCGTCCAGGCCTCTCGTACGGGGGAGCTTATCTAAGCGACTGCTTAGCATGGTCGGCCGCCGGGGGTTGTGTCAACGGACTGGGTAGGGTTCGAGGGGTGCCTCAGATTCCAGAGAAGATCCACGAGCTCACGGTCGGGCAGCTGTCGGCGCGCAGTGGGGCGGCGGTGTCCGCCTTGCACTTCTACGAGTCCAAGGGCCTGATCAGCAGTCGCAGGACGGCGGGCAATCAGCGGCGCTACTCCCGGGACACGCTGCGCCGGGTCGCGTTCATCAGGGCCGCGCAGCGGGTCGGCATCCCGCTGGCGACGATCCGCGAGGCGCTGGCGGAGCTGCCGGAGGAGCGGACGCCGACCAAGGAGGACTGGGCGCATCTGTCGGAGGTCTGGCGCTCGGAGCTGGAGGAACGCATCAAGCAACTGAACCGCCTCCGCGACCACCTCACCGACTGCATCGGGTGCGGCTGCCTGTCCCTCGACACGTGCGTGCTGTCCAACCCGGGGGACGTCTTCGGCGAACGCCGGGCTGGGTCGCGTCTGATGGTGGAACGCGACGGTGGTGGGGGTGCGCGTAGCGCCTAGGCGCCAGGTGGTGGGTCGGGGCCGCGCCGGGTGTCCGTCCTCGGAACGGCGCGATGGGGTCGCGTACCGACTCGCTGTCCGTTGACGCGCCAACCGCTGCGGGCGGACACCCCCCGACACGGCCCCTTGCGTCGTCCGGCGGGTGCGGGCCCGCTCTGGCTGAGCTGCGGGCAATCGTGCCGCTGGGGCGGCACGGGTGGGCGGTGGGGGTCCCCCTGCTCGAGCGAAGCCGAGAGCTTGGGGGAGGCACCCCGTTCCGCCGGGCTGCGGACCCACCCGGCCCCAGCGTCAACGCCGAGCGCCTAACGACTCCCGTACTCGGCCAACCCCGCCGTCACCAACTCCGCGTTGGACCCAGCCGGCCGCCCATCGGGCAGGACCAGCACATCCTCCAGCCCCATGCGCGTCGCCAACGCCAACCGACCCGCAAGCCGCAGCACCGGCCACGCACCCCCGTCCTCCCCGTGCAGCAGCACGGGACGCCCGTGGGCCGCGCCCAGGTCGGACAGCAGTGCCCGCGCGGAGCCCGCCGCGCTCGAAGGGTCCGGGTCCGTCACCTCCGCCAGCACCCGCAGGACCTTCGGCCCGAGCGGCGACACCGCGAAGCGCTCCGCCGCGTCCGTCCCGGACCAGATGCCGGCCTCCACACCCACTCCGAGACCGAGCAGCTCGGCGGCCACCTGTTCCGCCCCCGGCTCATGCCAGTTGACCGAGGCGTGGTCGGGCAGGACGGTCCAGCTCCGGATCCGGTCGAGCCGGGCGGCGGGGTCCGGCTCGGCCCACGCCCCCGTCGTCACACCCACCGGCACCGACACGCGCGCCCGTATCGCCGCCAGGGTCTCCGCGAGCACCCTCGGCGACAGCGTGTCCCGCCCGCAGGGCGTCTTGGGATGGACATGGACGTCCGTGGCCCCGGCCGCGACGGCAGCCGCCGCGGAGTCGGCCATCGACTCGGGCGTCAGCGGCACCGCCGTACCGTCGGCGGCGGTCCGCGGACCGTTCAGACACACCTGCACCATGTCGACGATGGTGCCAGCCGGCACCGACAGTGGGGGTGCGGCATCCCCGGCGCACCCCCCGCGCACCCGCATCCGTCAAGCCGACACCAACAACCTCGCCCTCCTGGCGTCCGCCAGGGCTTCGGGCGTGAGCACGGGCCGCGGCACCAGGATCCCGCAGTCCGTGCAGACCGGACCCGCCGAGGGCTCGTGGTCCAGACCGTACTTCCAGGCGAGTTGCTCCCCGCCGCACACCGGGCACGTCGAGCCCGGCTCGCGCTCCAGCGCGGCGATCAGCCGGCGCAGCACCTCGGCCAGCGGTTCACGGGGATGGACCGCCGGATCGTCGCACCACGCCACGCCGAAACCGCCCCAGGTCAGCCGGTGCCAGTCGTCCACACTGCCCGGCCTGCGCAGTCCGTCGTGCTTCTCCTTCTTGCGGCGCTCGGCGAACTCGACCTCGTAGGCCAGCCAGACCGCCCGCGCCTCCTCCAGTTCGTCCAGTGCGGCCACGAGCCGCGCTGGATCGGGGGACCGGTCCTCGGGACCGAACCCTGCCCGGGAGCACAAATGGTCCCAGGTCGCCCTGTGTCCGTAAGGGGCGAACCTCTCAAGGCACTTGCGCAGCGAATAACGCCGCAAGGCCAGATCGCACCGCGGATCGCGGACCTGTCTCGCCAGACTCCGGAAACCGGCCATCGTCCTGCACCTCCGTCACACCTGCACCTGTAATCCGGTCACTTCGGCGTCGTCGTACGGACGTCGCCGAATAGACGTATCGACAAGCGAATCGGCTCCATCCGATTTCAAATGGCCTCCATAAGCGGTCCGAAGAGGCTCGCCAGTCGACTGCCGTGGTCCGTGTGCCTGTTGTGCTGACCCCCAAAAGTGACGCTTGTTCATCTTCAAACGCGGGGATACCGGCGGTAACATCCCGCCCACCCCCACGGGAGGAGCTCCCATGCCACGGCGTCACCCACGCACCGTTCTCGACAGAATGAGAACTCCCCGCGGAATCCCCGGGTTCCTGAAGACCGCATCGGTATGCGCCCTGATCGCGGGACTTTTGTCGCCGCTGGCCCCCGCGGCGGCCTCGGAGACGGCGACCGCCCGGGCCGCGGCCGTCGCGAACGACCACTGCGGCAACCAGTGTTCGGACATCCTCCCGCCCGGCCAGAACGGCAACGCCACCCTCGCCCAGATCCTCCTCAACCAGGCCTTCGGCACCCAGCCGGAGCACGCCGAGGACCAGCTCGGGCCCTACGCCGACCTCGCCAAGGGCTACACCGGGCTCACCAACGACAAGATCAACACGTTCTTCAACGACGCCTCGTTCGGGGTGCCCGCCGATCAGGTCGCCTCCACCGTCAAACCCGCCGGCCGTGGTGACGTGACGATCGTCCGGGACAAGAAGACCGGTGTGCCGCACATCACCGGTACCACCCGATACGGCACCGAGTTCGGCGCCGGCTATGCGGCCGCCCAGGACCGGCTGTGGCTGATGGACGTCTTCCGGCACGTCGGGCGCGGGCAGCTGACCTCCTTCGCGGGCGGCGCGCCCTCCAACCAGGGCCTGGAGCAGCAGTTCTGGCGGCACGCGCCCTACACCGAGGCCGATCTGCAGGCGCAGATCGACAACGCCGTCGCCACCAACGGCGAGCGCGGCAAACAGGCCCTCGCCGACGCCAAGGCCTACCTCGACGGCATCAACGCCTACATCGACGCCTCCGACAGCGGCCGGTACTTCCCCGGCGAGTACGTGCTGACGGGCCACAAGGACTCCGTCACCAACGCCGGGAAGATAGAGCACTTCAAGATCACCGACCTGGTCGCGCTGGCCTCGGTCATCGGCGCGCTCTTCGGCTCCGGCGGAGGCGGCGAGGTCAACAACGCCATCTCGCTGCTGGCCGCCCAGGAGAAGTACGGCGTCGCCGAGGGCACCAGGGTGTGGGAGTCCTTCCGGATGCGCAACGATCCGGAGGCCGTCCTCACCCAGCACAGCGGCAGCTTCCCGTACGCGGCCAGGCCGGACGCCCCGCAGGGCACGGCCCTGCCCGACGCCGGCTCGGTGCGGCAGGAGCCGCTCGTGTACGACCGCACCGGCAGCGCCGCCGCGTCGAGCGCCACCGGCGCGTCCCGTGACGCGGCGAAGACGGCCCTGTCGTCCGCGAAGCGCGGCATGTCCAACGCCCTGGTCGTCAGCGGAAAGCACACCGCGAGCGGCCACCCCGTCGCCGTGTTCGGCCCGCAGACCGGCTACTTCGCCCCGCAGCTGCTGCTGCTCCAGGAGCTCCAGGGCCCGGGCATCAGCGCCCGCGGCGCCTCCTTCGCCGGCCTGAGCTTCTACGTCGAACTCGGCCGCGGCCAGGACTACGCGTGGAGCGCCACCACGTCCGGCCAGGACATCATCGACACATACGCCGTCGAACTGTGCCAGGACGACTACCACTACCTGTACCGCGGCACCTGCACCCCGATGGAGAAGGTCGAGCAGAAGAACGCCTGGAAGCCGACCGTCGCCGACGGCACCGCCGCCGGTTCCTACACGATGCGGGTGTGGCGCACCAAGTACGGGCCGGTGGAGTACCGCGCCACGGTCGGCGGCAAGAAGGTCGCCTACACCACCCTGCGCTCGTCCTTCCTGCACGAGGCCGACTCCATCATCGGCTTCCAGATGCTGAACGACCCCGACTACGTCAAGGGCCCGGAGGACTTCCAGAAGGCGGTGCAGCACATCAACTACACCTTCAACTGGTTCTACGCCGACTCCGAGCACACCGCCTACTACAACAGCGGCGACAACCCGGTGCGCGCGAGCGGCGTCGACGCCGAGTTCCCGGTGTGGGCGCGGCCGGCGTACGAGTGGCGGGGCTGGGACCCGGCGACCAACACGGCCGACTACACTCCGGCCTCCGCCCACCCCCACTCCATCGACCAGGACTACTACATCTCCTGGAACAACAAGCAGGCCAAGGACTACACGACCGCGCCCTGGGGCAACGGGTCCGTGCACCGCGGCAACCTCCTGGAGGACCGGGTGAGGAAACTGGTCCAGCAGGGCGGGGTGACCCGGGCCTCGCTGGTGAAGGCCATGGCGGACGCGGGGCTCGCCGACCTGCGGGCCGAGGACGTGCTGCCCAAGCTGCTGAAGGTGATCAACAGTGCGCCGGTCACCGACTCCACCGCCGCAGCGGCCGTGAGCAAGCTCCAGGCCTGGGTGGCGGCCGGCGGCAAGCGCACCGAAACTACGGCCGGCTCCAAGAAGTACGCCGACGCCGACGCGATCCGCATCCTGGACGCCTGGTGGCCGCTGCTGGTCAAGGCCGAGTTCGAACCGGGCCTGGGCAGTGAGCTCTTCGAGGCCATGACCGCCAACCTGCCCGTCGACGAGTCCCCGTCGGCCTCGCACGGCCCGACCGGCTCGCACGCCGGGAGCTCCTTCCAGTACGGCTGGTGGAGCTACGTCGACAAGGACGTCCGGGCCGTGCTCGGCGAGCAGGTAAAGGGGCCGCTGGCGCGCGCGTACTGCGGCGACGGCAGCCTCGCCGCCTGCCGGGACACCCTCGTCAGCACCCTGAAGGAGGCGGCGGGCAAGGCCGCCGCCCAGGTCTACCCCGGCGACGACGTGTGCGCGGCGGGCGACCAGTGGTGTGCCGACTCGATCAACCACCGCACGCTCGGCGGCATCAAGCACGGCAAGATCAGCTGGCAGAACCGGCCGACCTACCAACAGGTCGTGGAGTTCACCTCACACCGGTGACGCGGGAGCCGGCGGCGGGTCAGCGGACGCGGCCCGCCGCCAGCACCAGCCGGGCCAGCTCCTCGTGCAGGATGTCGCTGTGCGCCCCGGCCGGCGGCCCGCCCCGGCGCACCACCGCCGCCGCGTCCACGTTCACGCACCCCGAGGCGGGCAGCTTGGCCTTCAAAGCCTGGGCGAGGGTGTACGCGCGCGTGCCCGGCACCGCCTGGACGCCGTCGTAGCCCAGCGCGCCCCACTTGGCGCCCAGGGCCCGCCCCAGGTCGAGGCCGGCGACCGAGCGGCTGTCGCCCGCCATGCGGGAGGCCAGCGGATACATCGTGCCGAGGGCCGTGTCGTGCCGCGAGTGACAGCACACCAGGGGACCGTCGACGCGGTTCTGCTGCCCCTGGAGCACCCCTCCGGCCCGGGCGTCGTGCGGCAACCGGGCCGCGAACGCGTAGTGCGAGAACGCCCCTTGGAGCAGCGTCACCGACTTCACCGTGCGGACGCCCTCGGGGAGACCGCGCAGCGCGAACGACACCAGCCGGGCGCCGAAGCTGTGCCCGACGAGGTGCACGCGCACGTCCGGCGCCGCCGTGGCGAGCTGCCCGACGACCCGGCCGAGTCCGCGCTCGCCGACGGTGCCCGCGCGCCGCTTCATCGCGTAGTACGTCGCCTGCCGCAGCAGCTCGTGGGCGCCGTCCCAGGGGTTCGGGATCCTGAACCCCTGGGGCGCGGCGGAGACCTCCCGTTCCGCGAGCGCCCGCGCGAACTCCGCGCAGGCCGCCGCCGAGGACCCGGCGAACATCGCCGGCTCGCTCTGCGGCACTCCCTCCGCCACCGTGTCCGCCGCGAACAACGCCTGCGGCCCGGGCGCCACCACCTCCACCAGCAGCCGCACCAGCCGTCCGAACTCCTCCAGCTCGGCCTCCTCCGGCGGCTGCTGCTCCAGCAGCCGGGCGAGCTGGTCGACCAGGATCGCCCGGCCCGGGAAGGTCTCCAGCAGCGCGTGCCGGGTGTCCTTGTCGAGGGCCGGGCGCCGGGGCGCGTCGGCCGCCACGGCCCGGGGGAAGTCGGGGATCGGCTCGTCCGGGAACCGCATCGCCGGCCACACGACCCCGGCGTACCCGATCCGGGCGGCCGGAGCCAGCCGCGGGACGGGCGCGAAGAAGCGGTCGTAGAGCCGCGTCGCGCCCGAGCGGTCGTTGTTCCAGCCGTGCGCGAAGACGATCAGGTCGCGCACCTTCCGTTCGCGCACCCCGGCGAGCAGCCGGTCGCGCTGGCGTCCCGCCGGGTCCCCGTCCGCGTCGAAGGTCAGCTCCCAGTAGGGAGTCACGCTCATCGCCGGATCCGCCATGACAGGCCCCCTCGCCCCCGGGTGACGCCACGATGTGGGCGCATCGTCCTGCCAACGGGGGAGCTTGGCCATACGTCACGGGCGCATTCGGGCGTGCGGCCGCGCTCAGCGGTAGAGGAGGTACTGCCGCCGCATCCGTCGGAATGCCGCCAGGTCCTCCTGCCACCCGGCCACCACCTCGTCGGTGTCCGCGCCCGCGTCGATCATCGTGCGGACGCGCGCGGAGCCGGTGAGCTTGTCGATCCAGTGGTCCGGGCGCCAGGCGAAGCCGCTCCAGACCCGCTTGGCGGTCACGAGCAGGGCGATGCCGGTGCGGACAGGGTCGAACGCGGCCCGGTCGTGCACATGGACCTGCACCCCGCCGATCGTCTTGCCCTGGAACTTCGAGAAGGTGGGCGCGAAGTACGCCTCCCTGAACCGCACGCCCGGCAGGGCGAGTTCGTTCGCCGCGGCCGCCCAGCGCCGGTCGACGCCCTCTGCCCCGAGCAGTTCGAACGGCCGGGTCGTGCCGCGCCCCTCCGACAGGTTCGTGCCCTCGAACAGGCACGTCCCCGCGTACACCAGGGCCGTCTCCGGCGTCGGCATGTTCGGGCTCGGCGGCACCCAGGGCAGCCCGGAGGCGTCGTAGAACTCCGAGCGCCTCCAGCCCGACAGGGGCACGGTCTCCAGCGCGACGGGCTGGGTCAGGAACTCCCCGTTGAACAGCCGTGCCAGCTCGGCGACGGTCATCCCGTGGGCCTGTGCGATCGGCTGACGTCCCACGAACGTGGCGAACTCCCTGTGCAGGACGGGCCCGAGGGCCGCCCGGCCGGTCACCGGGTTGGGCCGGTCCAGGACCACGAACCGCTTGCCGGCGAGCTGTGCGGCCTCCATGCAGTCGTACAGGGTCCAGATGTACGTGTAGAAGCGGGCGCCGACGTCCTGGATGTCGAAGACGACCGTGTCCACGCCGGACGCGGTGAAGATGTCGGCCAGCGGCCGGCCGCTCTTGAGGTACGTGTCGTAGACGGGCAGGCCGGTGGCCGGGTCGTCGTAGCGGCCCTCGGAGCCGCCGGCCTGGGCGGTGCCGCGGAAGCCGTGCTCGGGGCCGAAGACGGCCCTCAGATCCACGCGGGTGTCGGCGTGCATGACGTCGACGATGTGGCGGACGTCGCGGGTGACGCCGGTGGGGTTGGTGACGATGCCGACCTTCTGGCCGTCGAGCGGGGCGTAGCCGTCGTGGGCGAGTCGTTCGAAGCCGGTGCGGAGTCGGCGGTGGGGCGGGGCTGCGGCGGCGGTGGGCGCTGTCGAGGCGGCGGCCGTGGCGGCTGCCGTGAGGACGGCTCGTCTGGAAGGGCGCATGAAGTGGCCTCCGTGATCCGTTTTCTGCCGGTTCGTCGTGGCTGGTCGCGCAGTTCCTCGCGCCCCTAGGGTGCTGCGCCACCCCCTTCCTTCAAACATACCGACCGGTTAGTCTGGGCCTGCTTGATGAGCCGCGTCTTAAGGAGACCGATGGTGGGAGCCTTTCAGGGGTCGGGCGTCGTCGTCACGGGGGCCGGGGGCGGGATCGGAGCCGCGCTCGCCCGGCGGTTCGCCGCCGCGGGGGCCCGGGTCGTCGTCAACGACCTGGACGCCGAGCGGGCCAAGCGCGTCGCGGAGGAGATCGGGGGGATCGCCGTGGCCGGCGACGCCTCGGCGATCCTCGGGGACGCCCGCGACGCGCTCGACGGGACCGTCGACGTCTACTGCGCCAACGCCGGTGTCGCCTTCGAGGGCGGGAGCGCCGACGGACCGCTGGACGAGACGGCCTGGGACGCCTCCTGGGACGTGAACGTCATGGCGCACGTCCGGGCGGCCCACGCCCTGCTGCCGGACTGGCTGGAGCGCGGCAGCGGCCGGTTCGTGTCCACCGTGTCCGCCGCCGGGCTGCTCACCATGATCGGGGCGGCTCCCTACGCCGTCACCAAGCACGGCGCCCTCGCCTTCGCGGAGTGGCTGTCGCTGACCTACCGGCACCGGGGCGTGAAGGTGCACGCCATCTGCCCGCAGGGCGTGCGCACCGACATGCTGGCCGCGACCGGCAGCGCGGGCGACCTGGTGCTCCAGCCGACCGCGATCGAGCCGGAGGACGTGGCGGACGCCCTGTTCAAGGGCGTCGAGGAGGACCGCTTCCTGATCCTGCCCCACCCGGAGGTCGCCGCCTATTACCAGGCCCGGGCCGGTGACCCGGACCGGTGGCTGACCGGCATGAACCGCATCCAGCAGCAGTGGGAGGGGAACCGGTGACGGAGTCCCGTTACGCGGCGCAGCCCTGGCTCGCGCAGCTCAGCGACGCCCAGAAGGGCCCGATCAGCCCCGCCGGCTCCCTGGTGCACGCCCTGCGCCGGGCCGTGGCCGAGGCGCCGGACGGCGACTTCCTGGCCTACTTCGACGGCCGGCTGACCTACCGCGAGGTCGACGAGCTCACCGACTCGGTCGCCGGGCACCTCGCGGCCCGCGGCCTGGAGCGCGGCGACCGGGTCGCGGTGCTGCTGCAGAACTCCCCGCACTTCGTGCTCGCCGTGCTGGGCGCGTGGAAGGCGGGCGCGGTGGTCGTGCCCGTCAACCCGATGTACAAGTCGGGCGAGGTGGCCCATGTCCTGCGGGACGGCGAGGTCGCCGCGCTGATCTGCTCGGACCGGGCCTGGGAGTCGTACCTGCGCGAGACGGCGGCGGACTCGCCGGTGCGGATCGTGCTCACCGGCTGCGAGCTGGACTTCCAGACGCGGGACGACACGCGCGTGCTCACCTTCGAGCGGCTGCCGCAGGCCGCGGACGCCGACGACCTGGCGGCGGTGGCGCGGGCCGGGCACAAGGCGCCCGAGGACGGGGACCCCGACCCCGCCGCCATCGCGCTGATCAGCTACACCTCGGGCACCAGCGGCACGCCCAAGGGCGCCACCAACACGCACCGCAACATCATGTACAACGCCGAACGGCAGCGGACCGGCCTCGGCCTGCCCGAGCGGCCCGTCTACTTCGCGCTGGCGCCGCTGTTCCACATCACGGGCATGGTCTGCCAGTTCGGCGCCTGCCTGAACAGCGCGGGCACGCTCGTGCTGGCCTACCGCTTCGAAGCGGGCGTGGTGCTCGACGCGTTCGCCGAGCACCGGCCCCACTACACCGTCGGCCCGTCCACGGCCTTCATGGCCCTGGCCGCCCACCCGTCCGTCACCCGGGACCACTTCTCCTCCTTCCGGGTGATCTCCTCCGGAGGCGCCCCGCTGCCGCCCGCGCTGGTGGAGAAGTTCCGGGCGGGCTTCGGCCCGTACATCCGCAACGGCTACGGGCTCACCGAGTGCACCGCCCCCTGCGCCTCCGTGCCGCCCGGCCTGGAGGCGCCCGTCGACCCGGTCTCCGGGACCCTCGCCGTGGGCCTGCCCGGCCCCGACACGGTGGTGCGGATCGTCGACGACCACGGCGACGAGGTGCCGTTCGGCGAGCAGGGCGAGATCGTCGTGAGCGGCCCGCAGGTCGTGCCGGGCTACTGGCGGCGCCCCGACGCCACCGCCGAGACGTTCCCCGGCGCCGAACTGCGCACCGGCGACATCGGCTTCATGGACGAGCAGGGCTGGCTGTACGTCGTCGACCGCAAGAAGGACATGATCAACGCGTCCGGCTTCAAGGTGTGGCCGCGCGAGGTCGAGGACGTGCTGTACACCCACCCGGCGGTGCGCGAGGCCGCCGTCGTGGGCGTGCCCGACGGGTATCGCGGGGAGACCGTCAAGGCGTACATCAGCCTGCGCCCGGGCGCCGAGGCGGACCCCGATGCGCTCGCCGCCCACTGCAAGGAGAGACTGGCCGCCTACAAATACCCGCGCCAGGTGGAGATCCTGCCGGACTTGCCGAAAACGGCCAGTGGGAAGATCCTCCGTCGGGAACTGCGTTCCCGGACGCAAGGCAACTGACAGCAGTACGGAAAGGCAGGTGGCGGCAGTGCCCAGGACCACGGACTCGGACGGCACTCCCGTCCCTCAGCGGCTCCTGGCCGCCGCCACCCGGCTCTTCGCCGAGCAGGGCTACGACCGCACCTCCGTGCAGGAGATCGTCGAGGCGGCCGGTGTCACCAAAGGGGCGCTGTACCACTACTTCGGCTCGAAGGACGACCTGCTGCACGAGGTGTACGCGCGCGTGCTGCGCATCCAGCAGGAGAGACTGGACGCCGTCGCGGGCGCCGACGAGCCGGTCGAGAAGCGGTTGCGGGCCGCGGCGGCGGACGTCGTCGTGACGACCATCGACAACCTCGACGACGCGATGATCTTCTGGCGGTCGATGCACCACCTCAGCCCCGAGAAGAACAAGCAGGTGCGCGCGGAACGCCGCCGCTACCACGAGCGCTTCCGCGCGCTGATCGAGGAGGGCCAGCAGTCGGGCGTCTTCTCCAAGGCGACGCCGGCGGACCTGGTGGTCGACTACCACTTCGGCTCGGTGCACCATCTGTCCACGTGGTACCGCCCGGACGGCCCGCTCAGCCCCCAGGAGGTCGCGGACCACCTGGCCGACCTGCTGCTGCGAGCCCTGCGCCCGTAACCGCGTCCAGGGGGCTGAGCCCCCTGGACTCCCCACATCACACGTACCGCTTCAACTCCCGCCGAGCCAGCGACCGCTGATGCACCTCGTCCGGCCCGTCCGCGATCATCAGCGTCCGCGCCCCCGCGTACAGCTCCGCCAGCGGGAAGTCCTGGCTCACCCCGCCCGCACCATGCAGCTGGATCGCCCGGTCGAGGATGTCCACCACCGCCCGGGGCGTCGCGATCTTGATCGCCTGGATCTCGGTGTGCGCCCCCCGGTTCCCCACCGTGTCCATCAGCCACGCCGTCTTCAGCACCAGCAGCCGCAGCTGCTCCACCGTCACCCGCGCGTCCGCGATCCAGTTGTGCACCACACCCTGCTGGGCCAGCGCCTTCCCGAACGCCGTCCGCGACACGGCCCGCCGGCACATCAGCTCGATCGCCCGCTCCGCCATGCCGATCAGCCGCATGCAGTGGTGGATGCGCCCAGGACCCAGCCGCGCCTGCGCGATCGCGAAGCCGCCGCCCTCCTCGCCGACGAGGTTCGACACCGGCACGCGCGCGTGGTCGAAGATCACCTCGGCGTGCCCGCCGTGGTAGTGGTCCTCGTAGCCGAACACCTGCATGGCGCGCTTGATGGTGACGCCCGGGGTGTCCCGCGGCACCAGCACCATCGACTGCTGGCGCCGGATGTCCTCCCCGTCCGGGTCCGTCTTGCCCATCACGATGAAGATCTTGCAGTCCGGGTGCATCGCCCCGGAGATGTACCACTTGCGGCCGGTGATGACGTACTCGTCGCCGTCCCGCTCGATGTGGGTCGTGATGTTCGTGGCGTCGGAGGAGGCCACGTCCGGCTCGGTCATCGCGAACGCCGAGCGGATCTCACCGGCCAGCAGCGGCTCCAGCCACTGCTTGCGCTGCTGCTCGTCGCCGAACTGGGTGAGCACCTCCATGTTGCCGGTGTCGGGCGCGGCGCAGTTCGTCACCGTCGGCGCCAGCTGCGGGGAGCGGCCCATGATCTCGGCGAGCGGCGCGTACTGCAGGTTGGTGAGCCCGGCGCCGTACTCGGAGTCCGGCAGAAAGAGGTTCCACAGGCCCTGCCTGCGGGCCTCGGCCTTCAGCTCCTCCACCACGGGCACGGTCTGCCACGGCGAGTCGAGCCGTGCGCGCTGCTCGTGCGCGACGGCCTCGGCCGGGTAGACGTACTCGTCCATGAAGGCGAGGAGCTTGGCGCGCAGCTCTTCGGTGCGCGCGTCGAAAGCGAAGTCCATACGGATCAGCCCTCCTGGAGGCCTGCGTCGAGCGTGGTCAGTCCGTGCCGGACGAAGACGGGCACGAGGTCGCCGATGCGGTCGAAGCCGCGCCCGACCGTCTGGCCGAGCGTGTAGCGGTAGTGGATGCCCTCCAGGATCACGGCGAGCTTGAACCAGGCGAACGCCGTGTACCAGGAGACCGCGGAGACATCGCGCCCCGAGCGCGCGGCGTACCGCTCGATGAGCTCGGACGGCGCCGGATGCCCGGACGCCTCGGCGGTGGTGGAGACGGGGGAGTCGGGCATGCCGAGCGGCATGCTGTACATCACCAGCAGGCCGAGGTCGGTGAGCGGGTCGCCCAGCGTCGACATCTCCCAGTCGAGGATCGCCTTGATCTCGTCGTCGTCGCCGATCAGCACGTTGTCGAGCCGGTAGTCGCCGTGCACCACGGCCGGGGCGGGGGAGCCGGGCAGCTCCCGCCCGAGTGCGGCGTGCAGCTCGTCGATGCCGTCCAGGTCGCGGTTGCGGGAGGCGTCGAGCTGCTTGCCCCAGCGCCGCAGCTGCCGGTCCAGGAAGCCCTCGGGCCGCCCGAAGTCCGCGAGACCCACCTCGGTCGGGTCGACCGCGTGCAGCTCCACCAGCGTGTCGACCAGGTTCAGCACCGCGTCCCGGGTCCGCTCGGGACCGAGCGGCACGAGCTGGTCGGCGGTGCGGTAGGGCGTGCCCTCGACGAACTCCATCACGTAGAACGGTGCCCCGAGCACCTCCTCGTCCTCGCACAGCAGCACCGGACGCGGCACCGGCACGGCGGTCGGGTGCAGCGCGCTGATCACCCGGTGCTCGCGCTTCATGTCGTGCGCGGTGGCCAGGACGTGGCCGAGCGGCGGCCGCCGTACGACCCACCGGGAGCTGCCGTCGGAGACCGCGTAGGTGAGGTTCGACCGTCCGCCCTCGATCAGCCGGCCGGACAGCGGGCCGTCGACCAGGCCGGGCCGCTCCCGGTCGAGCAGGCCGCGCAGCCGGTCGAGATCGAGTCCGGGCGGGTGGTCGGGGCTCATGCGTCGCTCCTACGGGCAGGTGAACAGTTCCCGACTCATGATGCCGACCGGTCGGTATGTCGTCCAGAGCGGGGCCGAAACGTGATCGGAGCCACGATAGGCCGAGGGGCGCCGCGGCGGGGCGCCGGGGAGGCTCCGGCCGGTTCGTTCAGGCCATCCGGCTTGCGCGCCGTCCCGCGAGCCCGGAAGGTCAGAGCCATGAAGGCCATCAGCTACTCACGGTACGGCGGACCCGAGGTGCTGGCGTTCGGGGAGGTGCGCGACCCCGTGGTCGGCCCGGACGCGGTGCTGGTGAAGGTGCGGGCGGCGGCCGTGAACCCCGTCGACTGGAAGGCGCGCGAGGGCCACCTGGACGGGGTCCTCGCCCCGGTCTTCCCCGTGGTGCCGGGCTGGGACGTCTCGGGCGTCGTGGTGCGGCCCGGCGTGGCCGTCTCGGAGTTCGACGTCGGGGACGAGGTCATCGGGTACGTACGGGAGGACTTCCTCTCCCGCGGCACCTTCGCCGAGTACGTGGCCGCGCCCCTGCGCACCCTCGCGCGCAAGCCGCGCAACCTCACCTGGGAGGAGGCGGCCGGTCTGCCCCTGGTCGGGCTGACCGCCTACCAGGTACTCGTCAAGGTGCTCCAGGTGAAGCGGGGCGAGACCGTCCTGGTGCACGCCGCGGCCGGCGGCGTCGGCTCCGTCGCCGTGCAGCTCGCCGTCCACCTCGGTGCCCGGGTGATCGGTACGGCGAGCGAGCCGAACCACGACTTCGTGCGGGGCCTGGGCGGGGAGCCGGTGACGTACGGGGAGGGCCTGGGCGAGCGGGTGCGGGGGGTGGCGCCGGAGGGCGTGGACGCGGTGTTCGACTCGGTCGGAGGGGACGCGCTGAAGGTGTCGGCGAACCTGCTGGCTCCCGAGGGCCGGCTGGTGTCCATCGCCGACAACGAGGTGGTGAACTACGGCGGCCGCTACTACTTCGTCCGCCCCGACGCCGACGATCTGCGCCGGCTGTCGGAACTGGCGGAGCAGGGCGCGGTGAGCGTGCACGTCGACGAGACGTTCCCGCTGGAGCGGGCGGCGGAGGCGCACCGGCTGAACGAGGAGGGCCGCACACGCGGCAAGATCGTCGTGACGGTGGCCTGGGAGGGCGACGGCGGCGAGTGAGGACCGGGGCGCGCGGAAGCCGGGGTCCTGGAGGGCGAAGCCGGGGCCCTATAGGACGAGTGCCGCCCCGCACACCGCCATCGCCACCGTGCACAGTGCCGCCGCCGCGGCGTGCCGGGGTGCGAACGCAGCGGGGGCGGCGGTGGCCGCGAGCGTGCGGATGCGGCGGTGGGCGACGCCGAGGAAACCCAGCCACAGGGCGCAGACCAGCGCGCAGGCGAGGATCCCGGGCGTCGACGCCCCGCCGTGCAGCGCGGTCTTCACGGCGAGGACGGCACAGACCGTGCCCGACAGCGTCGTACGCCGCCACGCCAGGCGGGTCCGCTCGGGCTGCAGCCCGGGGTCGCGGTCGGGGTCCTGCCGCCGGGCCGCCGGCGCGCTCACCCTTCCCACCCGACGAGCACCACGACGACCATGGCGACGGCGACGACCGCGACGACCAGGCTCAGCAGCGCCGGGAACCGGGACACCGGCAGGTCCTCGCCCCGGCGCATGGCCCGCTCGCAGCGCACCCAGTGGTTGACCGCCCGCAGCGAGCACAGCACGCCGGCGGCGAGCAGCGCGAGCGCCAGCCCGACCCGCCAGCCCCAGCGCAGGTCCGGCAGGAACTGGTCCACGGCGAAGCCGCCGCCGATCAGCGCGAGCGCGGTGCGCAGCCAGGCCAGGAAGGTGCGTTCGTTCGCCAGCGAGAACCGGTAGTCGGGCGTCTCGCCGTCCCGCCGGACCTCCGCGGGCACGAACCACAACCGGACGTTCCGCACGAACTCGATCACCTGCGCGACCCTACCCAAGCCCTTCGCCGGGCGTGGCGCGGAACGCCTTGAGCCGCTCGTACGCCGCCAGCCCGTCGGGCACCCACTCCCAGTCGCCCAGGCGCCGCTCCACCTCGTCCTCGGGCAGGAAGTCGTGCCAGGCGACCTCCTCGGCCTGCGGTCGGACGGGCAGCTCGCAGCGCACCTCGTACACCGCCGACCACCAGGTCCGGCCGGTGCCGTCGTCATAGAGGAACGTGAAGAGGTGGCGCGGGTCCGGCAGGCCGGTGACGCCCAGTTCCTCCTCGGCCTCCCGCAGGGCCGCCGTGTCGTAGGCCTCGCCCGCGCCGACGACTCCGCCGACGAACATGTCGTACAGGGAGGGGAAGACCAGCTTGGTCGGCGTCCGCCGGTGCACGAAGATGCGGCCCTCGGCGTCCCGGGCCTGGATGAACACGCAGCGGTGCCGCAGCCCCCGGGCGTAGGCCTCGCCCCGCGGGGACTGCCCGATGACCTGGTCGTGCTCGTCGACGATGTCGATGATCTCGTCAGCAGCGCTCATGCCCTCATCCAAGCAGGGGGGAAACCGGAGCGGGCCGGGGGCGGTCCGGGGCGGCACGGGACCGGGCGTGTGGCGGAGGACGCCGTGGCCCGTCTCAGGGCGAAGCCGGGCTCACCGCGGCGGCCGCCACGCGGGCCCGCTCCGGCACCATCCCCGTCGGCATCGCCGGGTGCAGCCCCAGCAGCACGATCCCGGCCACCACGGCCAGGAGCCCACCGGCCTCCCAGGTCAGCGCCACCGCGTCGGTCCGCAGCCGGTCGCCCAGGAAGCCGACGCCGCAGATGATCCCGGCGAGCGGCTGGGCCGCCGTCAGGGCGGGCAGTGACTTGCGCAGGGACGCGGTCTCGAAGGCACTCTGCACCAGGACCAGCCCGGTGACGCCGAGCGCGAGGACCGCGTACGGCTGCCAGCCGGTCATCAGCTCGACGAAGCCGCCCTCCGAGAACGTCTGCCCGCTCACCCGGGTCAGCGCGTCCTGCACGCCGTACAGCAGCCCGGCGGCCAGCGCCAGCAGCACCGGACCCGAGCTGAGCCGGGACCGCTTGCCGCGTGCCGTGAGCAGCAGCGCCAGCCCGATCATCACCCCGATGATCAGCCACTGCCGCACCGGATCGGCCGTCGCGGGACCACTCTCCGGCTGGCCGGCCACGATGAACGCCGTCACCCCGCCCGCCAGCAGCAGCAGACCCGCCCAGCCCTGGCGGCCCAGCGGCTGCCGGGTCTGCCTGCGGGACAGCGCGAGCGCGAAGAGCAGGTTCGTCGCCAGCAGCGGCTCCACCAGCGACAGCTCCCCCTGCCCCAGCGCGGCCGCGCCCAGGCCCATGCCGACCACCATCAGCGCGATACCGCCGAGCCAGCGCGGCACCTTCACCAGGTCGATCAGCAGCCGGAAGGAGAGGAAGTCGCTCAGCGGGGCCCGTTGGGCCGCGTTCTGCTGCAGGACGAATCCGAAGCCCAGACAGCAGGCGGCGCTCAGGGCGAGCACCAGGACCAGAACCGACACGCGGTGTACCTCGATCGTCAGGTCGGGTTCACGATGGCGTAGGGGCCGACTGTACCGGCCGGCTTCGCCCGGCGCGCCCGTACGTCCTGCCATCGTCAGGGGCGGTTCTCGCCGACGCTATGACGTACGTCACAAAGGGCGAAACGGATAATTCGGATTCCGATCCCGGCTTCCTCGGCGCCCCCTTCAATCGCAAAATCCTCACAAGTAACGCCAGTTGACGCGTGTAACGCCCTGGCGGCCCTTGACGTCAACCGTTGGTGGGGGGTTGGCTGTGCGTGATCAGTTCATGGCAATGCGCACACCCGCGCCCCCGACCGCCGTGAGCCGAAACACCAGAAGAGCGCGTGAGGAAGTTCCGCGGTGTCCCCACCCCCGCCTCCCCTCGGCCGTGGCCGCAGACGTGCGGCGCAGGCCTTCGACGAGGCCCTCGACGACGCCGACCTCGTGGCCGCCCGCGGCGCGCTGGCGCAGGGCCGCTGGCAGAACGCCCGGTCCCTGCTGGTGCACACCGGGGACGACTGGGACCGCCGTGGCCACCGCGTCACGGTCCTCGCGCGGGAGTCCTACAGCGCCGCCTGGGCCCGCGAGTGGCTGCTCGCCGAACCCGAGTCGGCCGACGCCGCCGTGCTGCTCGCCCTCGCCCAGGTCCGGCGCGCCCTGCACGGCAAGGGCAAGCCGGCGCCCGCCCGCGAGGCCTGCCGGCAGGCCGCCGAGCGGGTCCCCGCCGACCCCACCCCCTGGCTCGGCCTGCTGATGCTGGAGTGCGCCGCCGGCACCGACCAGGACGTGGTCCGGGCCTTCGAGCAGGTCCGCGCCCGGCACCCCGACCACCACCACGCCCACCACCTGATGGTCGCCCGCCTCGCCGGACGCCGCACCGAGGCCGGCCCGGACCCGCTGCACGAGGTCTACGACTTCGCCAACTGGGCCGCCGAACAGGCACCCGCCGACTCCCCGCTCGCGATCCTCCCGGTCATCGCGCACGCCGAGCGCTACCGCGTGCTGGCCGCCGCCGGACACGAACCCGCCGACCCGGCCGCCTCGGGCCACTGGACCGGCCGCCGCGCCCGGCAGGTCATGAAGGCGGCCTTCGACTGGTGGCTGGAGTGGGAGCTGGAGGGTCACCCACGCCGGCTGATCGACCTGAACTTCCTCGCCCACGCCAAGTTCTGCGAGGGGCGGGGCGCCGAGGCCGCCGCCCTCTTCCACCGGATCGGCCGGTACGCCACCCCGGCGCCCTGGTCGTACCCGGACCGCGACCCGCACACCGCCTTCACCGCCGCCCGCGCCGGCGCGCTCGGCACGGCCTGACACCCCCGGAATCCCACCAGTGAGGACGCTCTCCCGATGACCACGGACAGTTCGAGCCCGAGCACAGCCGCCGTCGGCGGCATCAGCACCTTCAAGGGACAGGAGCGCGCCCTGCGCGCAGACCGGCTCGGCACCGGCGGACTGCTGCTCTCCGTCCTCGCCGCGACCGCCCCGCTCATGGTGGTCGCGGGTGTCATGCCCACCACATTCGCGGTGATGGGCATCGTCGGCCAGCCGCTGCTCTTCGTCGTCCTCGGCGTCGTCCTGATCCTGTTCAGCATCGGCTACGCCGAGATGAGCCGCCACGTCCACAACGCGGGCGCCTTCTACGCCTACATCTCCCGCGGCCTCGGCGGCACCGCCGGAGCGGGCGCTGCCCTGGTCGCCCTCGTCGCCTACAACGCGCTCCAGATCGGCATCTACGGCATCTTCGGCTTCGAGGTCTCCGGGCTCCTCGCCACCTACGCGGAGATCGAGGTCGCCTGGTGGATACCGGCCCTCGTGGCCGCGCTCGCCGTCGGCCTGCTCGGCTGGCTGAAGATCGACGTCAACGCGCGCGTGCTCGGTGTGCTGCTGGTCATCGAGGTGCTCCTCGTCGTCGTCTTCGACGTCGCCGCCCTCGCCGACCCCGGCAAGGAGGGCCTGTCGCTGCACGCCTTCAACCCCGACACCCTCACCGGCGCAGGCGTCGGCACCGCGCTCTGCTTCTGCATCGCCGCGTTCCTCGGCTTCGAGCAGGCACCCGTGTACGCCGAGGAGACCAGCCGCCCGCACGTCCTGGTGCCGCGCGTGATGTTCCTCGCCGTCGGCGGGGTCGCCGTGTTCTTCGCGCTGAGCAGCTGGGCCCTCACCGTCGCCACCGGCCCCTCCGCCATCGTCGGCACGTCCCAGAAGCAGAGCGCCGGACTGCTGTTCTTCCTCACCGAGTCCCGCCTCGGCGGCACCTTCACGGACGTCCTGCACGTCCTGTTCGTCACCGGCATGTTCGCGGCCCTGCTCAGCTTCCACAACGTCGTCGCCCGGTACGCCTTCGCCATGGGCCGCGAGGGCCTGCTGCCCGCCGCCTTCGGCCGCACCAGCGGCACCAGCGGCGCCCCCGGCACCGGCTCGCTGCTCCAGACCGTCGTCGCCGTGGTGGTCGTGATCGCCTTCGCGGTCGCCGACGACAAGCCGGTCGGCGACCCGACCGCTCCGGTCCTGAACCTGTTCACCTGGTTCGGCAACATCGGCGCCCTCGGCGTGATCGTGCTGATGGCGGCGGCCTCGCTGTCGGTCGTCGTCTTCTTCGTCCGCCGCGGAGCCGCGGGCGCCCAGGCCTGGCGGCTGGTCACCTCCGCGCTGGCCGGGATCGCCCTGCTCGTCATCGCCGGCTACACGGTCAAGGACTTCGAGGTGCTGGTCGGCGCCGGCCCGGACTCCTCGCTGAGCTGGGTGCTGCCCGGCACCATCGGCCTCGCCCTGGTCGCCGGCCTGGTCCTCGGCCTGGTGCTGCGGGCCCGGGCCCCCGAGAAGCACGCCCGGATCGGCCTCGGCAACGAGGCGTTCCAGCTGGAGAAGGCGGCCTCGTCCTGACCCCGCCCGCGTAAGAAGTGGTTACGGAACTCTGACGAGCACCCGCGGTCCCTGTCCTGAAGGGGCCGCGGGTGTTCGAATGAGTACGTGAACGAGGACGTACCTGAGGGTGTGAAAGAAGGACCCCCCGCGGAACGGGGAACTCCGGTCGGCCGCCGCGTCTTCCTCGGCACCCTCGCCCTGGGCGCTCTCGGCGTGGTCGCCGCGCCCCCGCTGCAACGCGGCCTGGAGGGCTTCCTCGGCAGCGCCGCCGACAAGGACCCCACCGGCCTGACCGGCCTGCTCCCGAACGGCGGCGGCTTCCGCTACTACTCGGTCGCCTCCTCCGTCCCGCGCAAGAACGCCGACACCTACCGCCTCACGGTCGACGGCCTGGTCGACCGCCCCACCACCTACACCCTGGCCGACCTCGAGGCCCTCCCGCAGACCCGCCTGGTCCGCGACGTCCAGTGCGTCACCGGCTGGCGCGTCCCCGACACCCCCTTCGAGGGTGTCCGCCTGTCCCGGCTGCTGGACGCGGCCGGGGTCCGCCCCACGGCCAAGGCCGTCCGCTTCACCTGCTTCGACGGCACGTACACCGAGAGCCTCACCCTCGCCCAGGCCCGCCGCGCGGACGTCCTGGTCGCCCTGCGCATGCAGGACAAGGACCTCGGCCACGCCCACGGCGGCCCCGTCCGCCTCTACGTCGCGCCCATGTACTTCTACAAGTCCGCCAAGTGGCTGTCCGGCATCACCCTCACCGACGAGGTCCGCCCCGGCTACTGGGAGAAGCGCGGCTACGACATCGACGCCTGGGTGGGCCGCTCGAACGGACGCGACGATGAGCCTACGAGCTGACACCCCGGTCACCGTCCGGCGCTTCAGCCGGGCCGAGCGCTGGGTGCACCGCACGACGGCCGCGCTCATGGGCGTCTGCGTACTGACGGCGGCCTGCCTCTACGTCCCTCAGCTCGCCGAACTCGTCGGCCGCCGCGCCCTCGTCGTCACGCTGCACATCTGGGCCGGACTCGCCCTGCCCGTCCCCGTCCTGGCGGGCCTGGTCTCCCGCGCCTTCCGCGCCGACCTCGGCCACCTCAACCGCTTCGGCCCCCACGACCGCACCTGGCTGCGCGCCGCCCTGCACCGCGACAAGCGCCCCGCGTCCCGCCCCGCCGGCAAGTTCAACGCGGGCCAGAAGATCTACGCGTCCTGGATCGCCGGCGCCACCCTCGTCATGCTCGGCACCGGCCTGATGATGTGGTTCACCCACCTCACCCCCCTGCTCTGGCGCACCAGCGCGACCTTCGTCCACGACTGGCTGGCCCTCACGATCGGCATCGTCCTGGCCGGCCACATCGGCATGGCCCTGGCGGACCCGGAGTCCCGCAAGGGCATGCGCACCGGCAGGGTGACCAGAGAGTGGGCGGACAGAGAGCACCCTTTGTGGCGCCGGTAGGCAACGCCCCTCAGGGGCGCGGGGAACTGCGCGACAAGCCACGACGCACCCGCACCCGCCCGCGACCGGCACAGCCCTACGGCGCCGGGGCGAATTCCAACAACACCTTGCACGCCCGACTCCGATCAGCGGCCAGCACGAACGCCGACTCGGCCTCCCCCACGGGAACCACCGCACTGACCAGCCCGTCGAACCCCGGCTCAGCCGCCAGCAGGCCCAACGCATCGTCGAACTCCGCGTCGAACCGGAACGCTCCCCGCAGCTCGATCTCCCGGCTCACGACGAGATTCCCCGCGAACGGACTCTGCCCCGCCGGCAACATCCCCAGCTGCACGACGACTCCGCCGCGCCGCACCCGCCGCAGACACGTGTCCAGCCCCGGGGCCACCCCGGACGCCTCGATCGCGACATCCACCTCGGACGGCCACCCGGGGTCGTCGGGATCATCGGCCCGGACGAGGGTGTCGGCGCCCGCGGCCGAGGCGTACGCCAGGGCGGCCGGGAGCAGGTCCGTCACGGTGACCCGGGCGGCGCCCGCCGCCTTCGCCGCCGCGACCACCAGACAGCCGATGGGCCCGGCCCCGGTCACCAGCACATGCCGGCCGGCCACGTCCCCGGCCCGCCGCACCGCGTGCAGCGCGACGGCCAGGGGTTCGGCGAGCGCGGCCCGCCGCAGCCCGAGCCCCTCCGGCAGGGCCCGCAGTTGCTCGCAGGGCACGACCACCCGCGCCGCGAACCCGCCCTGTACGTGCGGAAAGCGCGCCGCACTGCCCAGGTACCGGGTGTCCCGGCAGACGTTCCGCCGCCCGCTTTCGCACTCCGGGCACACCCCGCAGGGCGTCGCCGGATGTACGGCGACGGGCGTACCCGGCGCCGGGCCCGACGCGCCGGCCCCGTACTCCACGACGGTGCCCACGACCTCGTGCCCGAGCACCATCGGCTCCCGCAGCCGGAAGTCACCGACCCCGCCGTGCCGCCAGTAGTGCAGATCGGAGCCGCACACCCCGCCGTACCGTACGGCCACCAGCGCCTGCCCGGGCCCGGGCACCGGCACCGGCAGCTCCGCCACGCGCAGGTCGCCCCGACCGTGGATCACACAACCCAGCATCACAGCCTCCCGGCAGCCGGTCACAGCACGCTCGTCATTCCGCCGTCGACGTACAGCACCTGCCCGCTGACGAAGTCCGCGGCGGGGGAGGCGAGGAACAGCACCCCGCCCACCAGGTCCCGCGTACGTCCCCAGCGCCCGGCCGGGGTACGCCGCCGCACCCAGGAGCTGAACTCCTCGTCCTCCACCAGCGGCCGGGTCAGCTCGGTCTCGATGTAGCCGGGGCCCAGCCCGTTGACCTGGACCCCGTGCGGCCCCCAGTCGGCGCACATGCCCTTGGTGAGCATCTTCAGCGCGCCCTTGGTGGCGGCGTACGGCGCGATCCCGGGCCGCACGACCTCGCTCTGCAGCGAGCAGATGTTGATGATCTTCCCGTGGCCGCGTTCCGTCATCCGGCGCGCGGCCTCCCGTCCGACCAGGAAGGCGCTGGTCAGGTTGGTGTCCAGGATCCGGTGCCAGTCGGCGTCGGCGAACTCCAGCAGCGGGGCGCGCAGTTGCATGCCCGCGTTGTTGACGAGGATGTCGAGCGGGCCCACCCGCTCCTCGACCTCGGCGACCCCCGAGGCCACCGAGGGTCCGTCGGTCACGTCGAACGCGGTCGTGTGCACCCGGTCGCCGGGCAGCTCGCCGGCGGCCTCGGCCAGCCGGTCCTTGTCGCGTCCGTTCAGCACGACCGTGCAGCCGGCCTCCGCCAGACCGCGGGCCAGAGCCAGTCCGATGCCCCGGCTGGAGCCGGTCACCAGGGCCGTCCGGCCGCTGATGTCGAAGAGGGGGTGAGCCGTCATCGCCGCAGCGCTCCTAGATCACGAGGGACAACAGAAGGACGATGCCGCCCGCGACCACGGAGATGATGCACTCCATGACCGACCAGGTCTTCAGGTTCTGGCCGACGCTGAGCCCGAAGTACTCCTTGACCAGCCAGAACCCGGCGTCGTTGACATGGCTCAGGAAGAGCGAGCCGGCGCCGATGGCGAGGACCAGCAGAGCGGTGTGCGTGGTCGACATGTCGGCCGCGAGCGGGGCGACCAGACCGGCGGCCGACACCGTCGCCACCGTCGCCGAACCGGTGGCCAGCCGGATCGCCACCGCGATCAGCCAGGCCAGCAGCAGCGCCGGGATGGACCAGTCCTCGGAGATCTCCAGGACCATCTGGCCCACGCCGGAGTCGATCAGCGTCTGCTTGAAGCCGCCGCCCGCGCCGACGATCAGCAGGATGCCCGCGATCGGCCCGAGGCTCTTCTCGACCAGCGGCGAGATCCGCTCCTTGGAGAACCCGGCGGGCCGCAGCAGCGTGAAGATGCCGACCAGCACCGAGGCGAGCAGCGCGATCATCGGGGCGCCGATGACGTCGAAGACGCGCTGGACCAGGTTCTCGGGGTCGTCCACGACGATGTCGACCAGCGCCTTGGCCAGCATCAGGATCACCGGCAGCAGCACCGTGAACAGCGTGGCGCCGAAGCCGGGACGCTTGTCCAGCTCCTCGGAGGCGCGCTGCGGGATCATCTTGTCGGGGGCGGGGACGTCCACCCAGCGGGCCGCGTACTTCGAGAACAGCGGACCGGCGATGATCACGGTGGGTATGGCGACGAGGACGCCGAGCGCCAGCGTCACCCCGAGGTCGGCCTTGACCGCGTCGATCGCGACCAGCGGCCCGGGGTGGGGCGGCACCAGGCCGTGCATCACGGACAGGCCCGCGAGCGCCGGGACGCCGATGCGCATGAGCGAGTAGTTGCCGCGCTTGGCGACCATGAGCACCACCGGGATCAGCAGCACGATGCCGACCTCGAAGAACAGCGGCAGTCCGATCACGGAGGCGATGAGCACCATCGCCCACGGCATCGACCGCCCGCCGGCCTTCGCCAGGATGGTGTCGACGACCTGGTCGGCGCCGCCGGAGTCGGCGAGCATCTTGCCGAGGATCGCACCGAGGGCGATCAGTACACCGACGCCGGCGACCGTGGAGCCGAGGCCGGTGCTGAAGCTGGTGAGGACCTTGTCCAGGGGCGCCCCGGCGATCGCGCCGAGCGCCAGCGATCCGATGGTCAGCGCCAGGAAGGCGTGCAGCTTGAACTTGGTGATGAGCAGGACGATGACGGCGATGCCCGCCAGGACGGCGATGCCCAGCTGAGCGTGGCCGGCCGAGGTGATCGGCTCGGGTGCGTCCGCTGCCAGCATCTCGACGCTGAGTCTGGTCACGGTTGGGGTTCCCTTGTGTTGGGGGGAGTCGGGGGAAGGGGGGACCGGAAAGGGCTAGAGGATCGGCTCGGGGAGCGAGCTGAGGGCGTGCAGCGCCCGCTCGGTGATCTCCTCCGGGCTGCCCGAGACGTCCACGGCGACTCCCGCCTCGTCCGCCTGGAGCGGCTGGAGCGTGGCGAACTGGGAGTCGAGCAGCGCCGTGGGCATGAAGTGCCCCTGCCGGTGCGACATCCGGTCCTCGATCAGCGCGCGGTCGCCCGTGAGGTGCACGAAGACCACGCCGGGCGCGGCGGACCGCAGCCGGTCGCGGTACGACCGCTTCAGCGCCGAGCAGCTGACCACCCCGCCGAGCCCGGCCCGCCCGTGCGCCCAGTCGCCGATGGCGTCCAGCCAGGGCCACCGGTCCTCGTCGGTGAGCGGCGTCCCGGCCGACATCTTGGCGATGTTGGCCGGCGGGTGGAAGTCGTCGGCCTCGGCGTACGGAACGCCGAGCCGGGCCGCGAGCAGGGGACCGATGGTGGTCTTGCCGGTGCCCGCGACGCCCATGACCACGACGACGTGGGGGGTGTTCATCGCTGCCTCACTGTCTGCTGTCTTCGTCGACACGTGATGTCGACGCAACTGAAACCCATTAGGTACGACGAATTCAAGAGGTCGTGATGAATAAGTCTGACTTTTTGTCTCCGTGATCTACCCCGTACGCTGAGTGCATGACCACACCGGGCCGGGGGCTGCACGGCCGCGTACTGGACACCCTCGGCCCCGAGATCACCGCCGGCGAGTATCCGCCGGGCAGTGTGCTGCGCACGGACGAACTCGCCCAGCGTTTCGACGTATCACGCTCCGTGATGCGTGAGGCGGTCCGCGTCCTGGAGTCCATGCACCTGGTCGAGTCCCGCCGCCGCGTCGGCGTCACCGTCCGCCCCATGGCCGAGTGGAACGTCTACGACCCGCAGGTCATCCGCTGGCGCCTGGCCGGCGCCGACCGCCCCCGGCAACTGCGCTCCCTCACGGTGCTGCGCTCGGCGATCGAACCCGTCGCGGCCGGCCTCGCCGCCCGGCACGCCACGTCCGAGCAGTGCGCCGAGCTCACCGAGTGCGCCCTCGGCATGGTCGCCAACTCACGCGGTCACAAACTGGAGGAGTACCTCGTCCACGACGTCGCCTTCCACCGCGTCATCCTGGACGCCTCCGGCAACGAGATGTTCGCGCGCCTCGGCGATGTCGTCGCCGAGGTCCTGGCCGGCCGCACCCACCACGACGTGATGTTCGAGGACCCCGACCCGGCCGCCGTCACCCTGCACGTCCAGGTCGCCGAGGCGGTCCGCGCGGGCGACGCGGCCCGGGCCGAGGAACTGACCCGCGAGATCACGGTCGGCGCCCTCCAGGAACTGGACATCCTGGCGCCGTAAGGCCGCTACCGCAGGAACCGCCGTAGGACCGCTACGGCAGGAACTCCCCGTCGACGTACACCCACGCCCCGTCGACCCGCTCGAACCGGCTCCGCTCGTGCAGCGACCCGCCCCGGTACGACGCCCGGAACTCCACGGTCCCGGTGGAGTGGAACGCCGAGCCGTCCCGCGTGTCCAGGATCTCCAGTCCGGTCCACCGCATCGCCGGATCCAGCTCCAGCGTCCCGGGACGCGTTCGCGGGTGCCACGTCCGCAGCAGATACCCGGTGTCCCCCTGCACGAAGGCGCAGTACCGCGACCGCATCAGCGCCTCCGCGGTGGGCGCGGCGGCGGACCCGGAGTGGAAGCGCCCGCAGCACGCCCCGTAGGCCTCGGGGAGCCCGCACGGGCAGGAACGCCTGGTCATGGTCACCTCTTCGCGAAAAACACCTGAGGGCCGCGACCTCGCGGTCACGGCCCTCAGCCTCATGTGTCCGAGGGGGGACTTGAACCCCCACGCCCGATAAAGGGCACTAGCACCTCAAGCTAGCGCGTCTGCCATTCCGCCACCCGGACAAGGTGTCTGTCGCGCGGGTTCTCCCCGCGGCGACGACGTAAACATTACCAGGCTTTCGAGGGTGGCCGATCACACCCCACTCGCACACCGGCGGGGCGTGAACGGCGTGTGACGGACCGGGAGCGCCCTTGGGGAGCGCGCCGCGGAGAGGGAGGATGAGGGGGACCCACCAGCAGTGACACCGGGAGGAAGCGCGTGAGCGAGACGGACACGGCCAGGAGCGTCACCGGCGAGGACGAGGTCGTGGACCTCTGCCGCGAGCTGATCCAGATCGACACCAGCAACTACGGCGACCACTCGGGTCCCGGTGAGCGCAAGGCGGCCGAGTACGTCGCCGAGAAGCTCGCCGAGGTCGGACTCGAACCGCGGATCTTCGAGTCCCACCCGGGCCGCGCCTCCACCGTCGCCCGCATCGAGGGCGAGGACCCCTCCCGGCCCGCGCTCCTCATCCACGGCCACACCGACGTGGTTCCGGCCAACGCCGACGACTGGACCCACCACCCCTTCTCCGGCGAGATCGCCGACGGCTGCGTCTGGGGCCGCGGCGCCGTCGACATGAAGGACATGGACGCGATGACCCTCGCGGTCGTCCGCGACCGGCTGCGCAGCGGGCGCAAGCCGCCGCGCGACATCGTCCTCGCGTTCCTCGCGGACGAGGAGGCCGGCGGCACGTACGGGGCGCGCCACCTCGTCGACAACCACCCGGACCTCTTCGAGGGCGTCACCGAGGCGATCAGCGAGGTGGGCGGCTTCTCCTTCACCGTGAGCGAGGAGCGGCGGCTCTACCTGATCCAGACGGCCGAGAAGGGCATGCACTGGATGAAGCTCACCGTGGCCGGCACGGCGGGTCACGGCTCGATGATCCACCGCGACAACGCGATCACCGAACTGTCGGAGGCCGTGGCGCGGCTGGGCCGGCACAAGTTCCCGGTGCGGGTCACCAAGACCACCCGCGCGTTCCTCGACGAGCTCGGTGACGCGCTCGGCATCGAGCTCGACCCGGAGGACATGGAGTCGACCCTCGCCAGGCTCGGCGGCATCGCCAAGCTGATCGGCGCGACCCTGAGCAACACGGCCAACCCCACGCAGCTGGGCGCCGGTTACAAGGTCAACGTCATCCCGGGCGAGGCGACCGCCCATGTCGACGGCCGGTTCCTCCCCGGGTTCGAGGACGAGTTCCTCGCCGACCTGGACCGCATCCTCGGCCCGAAGGTGCGGCGCGAGGACGTCCACGCCGACAAGGCCGTCGAGACCACCTTCGACGGGGCGCTGGTGGAGGCCATGCAGTCCTCGCTGCTGGCCGAGGACCCGACCGCCAAGGCGATCCCCTACATGCTCTCCGGGGGCACGGACGCGAAGTCCTTCGACGACCTGGGCATCCGGGGCTTCGGCTTCGCGCCGCTGAAGCTGCCGCCGGAGCTGGACTTCGCGGGCATGTTCCACGGCGTGGACGAGCGGGTTCCGGTGGAGGGCCTGAAGTTCGGCGTGCGGGTGCTCGACCGGTTCATCGACGCGTCCTGAAACGCCCAAACGTAACGCCAGTATTCGGTCGCGCGTACGGGATCGACTGGGAAGAGTGAATGCGACCATAAGCTCGTAGCCTCATTACTCCCTCCTCGTTACAGGTAATGCGATCGCAAGATGGGTCGCTTTGCCAACTAGGAGGAATAATGATCAAGAAGGTCGTCGCTGCTGCGGCTGCCACCGGTGGGCTGGTTCTCGCAGGCGCGGGCCTGGCCGTCGCCGACTCGGGTGCGCAGGGTGCCGCCGTGAACTCCCCGGGCGTCCTGTCCGGCAACGTTGTTCAGGTGCCCGTTCACGTCCCGGTGAACGTCTGCGGCAACACGGTCTCCGTGATCGGCGTGCTGAACCCCGCCTTCGGCAACACCTGCATCAACCAGTGATGCTTCCCCCTCGGTAGAGGGGGGTTCAAAAGCCACCGGTCCCGGAGCGCCTGCCATGCGCTCCGGGACCGAACGCTTCTTTCGAGGAATTCGAGAAGAATTCGAGACAGGGTCGAAGGCAGGTATTCAGCAATGCGACAGGTCACCCGCAAGGGTCTGATGACCGTGGCGGCCGCGACCGGCGTGATCGCCGCCGCGGGCGCCTCCGCTCACGCCACCTCGGGTGCGCAGGGCTCCAGTTCGGGCTCGCCCGGCGTGCTGTCCGGGAACACCGTGCAGGCGCCGGTGCACGCGCCGGTCAACGTCTGCGGGAACACGGTCAACGTCGTCGGCGTGCTCAACCCGTCGGTGGGCAACTCGTGCGCCAACCAGGGCGGTGGATCGTCGTCGGGGGGATACGGCGATCACGGCGGAAACGGCGGCTCGCAGGCGGGCGGCCACGCCACCGACTCGCCCGGCGTCGGCTCGGGCAACCACGTCCAGGCCCCGGTCCACGCGCCGGTGAACGTCTGCGGCAACAGCGTCGACATCATCGGCGTCGGCAACCCCAGCACGGGCAACGACTGCTCGAACGGCGGCCACCACGGCACCCCGCCCGGCGGCGGCAACGAGACACCCGGGCAGCCGGGCCACCCGGGGAACCCCGGACACCCGGGCGACCCCGGTAGCCCCGGTACCCCCGGCAACCCCGGTGATCCCGGACACCCGGGCGATCCCGGCAACCCTGGTGACCCGGGCAACCCGGGGCACCCCGGCACCCCCGAAGAGCCCGGTCACCCCGGCACCCCCGGGACCCCTGGCACTCCGCCCGGCATCGGCGGCGAGACGCCGGACGGCTCCTCGCACGGCAACCAGCCGGGCGCCCAGTCCGTCACCCACCCCGAGGGCGACTCCCAGCTCGCGAACACCGGCAGCGACCTGCCGCTCGGCCTGGCCCTCCCGGCCGGCGCGGGCGCACTGCTGGCGGGCGCGATCCTCTACCGCAAGGCGCGCGCCACGGCCTGACACCCCCCCCGCACACGGAGCGGGCCCCGCAACCGCGGGGCCCGCTCCCGTGTATGCCTTCTCCCGGCCTTCTCCCAGTGCACCGACTCAGCTCACCACGTGGCCCGTACCTGGCGGATGATCCGTCGGCGCAACCGCACCTTGCGGCTGCCGTCCCGCAGCAGGCTCAGACGGTACAACTCCCAGTGTCCGTACTCGGCGTGGTCGGTCAGCAGACGTGCCGTCTCCTTGCGGGAGACCCCGCGAGGTACGTACACGTCGACAAATTCGTATTCCGGCATCGCATCTATTGTGCGGGCTGGGGCCCGGTACGGATAGCGTCTGCACTATGTCTGATGCTGCGCAGCCCACCGCTGCCGAGGTACGCGCCGCCGCCGAGGCGGTCAAGACCGCGCTCGACCGCCACCTGGCCGCGGTCGAACGCAGGTCGGGGGAGGACGACCCGGCCGTCTACGAGGCGTTCAACCAGCTGGCCGCGGCCGCAGAGGTGTACGACGAACTGCTCTACGACCGCTACGACGAGGTCACTCCCTTCGAGATCCCCGGTGCGGAGGACGCGCTGCCCCCGTACACGGGCCCCGAGGAACCGAACGCGCTGAGCGTACTGATCCGCCGCGACTACGCCGTCGCCGAGCCACAGCGGCTGCTGGCGCAGGCGCAGCGGATCGAGGCGGCGGACGGTGACGAGGGGTCCCCGGCCTCCGGGACCGTCCACGGGGCGCTGGGACTGCTGTTCGGCGAGTTCGAGCCGGACGAGATCGCCTCCCGGCACAAGGAGTTCGGTTTGGAGGAGGGCGATTCCACGCTCTGGGTGACGGCGGCGGACGAACCGGCCGACCCCGGCGAGTGGCTGGAGGCGCCGTTCGAGCAGGTCGATCCGCAGCAGGTGGTCTGCCGCTTCGACGTCAGTGCCGTCTTCGACGACGAGATCGACGACGTCGACGACGAGGACGACGACGCGGAGGACCTGGAGGACGACCTCGACACCGACCTCGACGAGGACGAGGACCTGGAGCCGCTCGACGCGGACCGTCGCTGAGCGCGCGCGTCAGCCACCCGACGGCGGTGGTCACGGGGACCGGCCCGTGACCACCGCCGTCGTCACTCTCCGGCGAGCTGCGGCGCGAGCAGCACCGGCAGCCGGGTCGTCCGGGGCTTCGCCGGAACCTCGGCCACCGCCCTGGGCAGCGCCTGCTCCACGCCGTGCACGACGGACAGATGGCGGTCGGCCCGCCCGAACGCCGTGTACACCCACGGCCGGCTGAGGGCCTGCGCGGCGTCTCCCGGCAGCACCACGACCACCGCGGGCCACCGGCTGCCCACCGCCTGGTGCGCGGTCATGGCCCACCCGTGCCGCACGGAGTGCTCCACCCGCTCCTTCGGGACGACGACGGTCTCGCCCGCGCACGACAGATGCAGCCCCTCGGCGTCCGCCTTCACCACACGGCCCGGCAGCGCCCGCCCCGGGACGGGGGAGTGGACGATCCGGTCACCGGGGTCGAAGCCGCCGAAGCGGCCCGGGCCCGGGTTGAGCCGCTCCTTCAACGCGGCGTTGAGCGCGCGCGTGCCCACGGCGCCGCCGTGCCCCGGCGTGATCACCTGCGTCTCCTCGGCCGGCACGCCGATCGCCCGCGGCACCGAGTCCACGACGAGCTGCACCGTGCGGTGCACGGCCTCGCCCGCGTCCCGCACCGGCACGATCACCAGCTCCTTGCCAGGGGCCTCGACCTGGTTCAGCTCGCCGACCCCCACACCGGAGACGAGCTCGCCCAGCGGCCCGGGATCCGGCAGCCGGGAGGCGACCTGCGGGCAGATCCGCGCCGCGAGCAGATCCGCGAACACCCGCCCCGGGCCCACGGACCACAGCACCGCCGGATCCCCGGCCAGCAGCAGCCGCGCCCCGTCCGGCAGCGACTCCGTCAGCAGCGCCGCCGTCTCGACGTCCAGCTGCGGTGCGTCGAGCACGACGAGCAGATCCAGGTCCAGCGCTCCGTCGGCGGCCCGGCCGGGCCCTTCGAGACCGGTCAGAAGGCCGGAGACGGTGGCGACCGGGGAGTCGGCGTTGGGCGCCTCGCCGGTTCGTCCGGGGGAGTCCGCCGCCTGGTCGGACCGCCGCAGCAGCGCGGCGAAGCGGTCCCGGCCGATCGGTCCGTGGGTGGCCGCCCAGGCGCGCAATCCCAGGGAACGCGCGGCGCGCAGCAGCGCCGCCGGCTCGGCCAGGGACGCCTCCCCGCCGGTGTGCAGCACCAGACCGTGACCGGCGACCGCACGGATCAGCTCACCCGTGGATCCCGGGGCCGCGGCGGCGAGCCGCTCCCACTCCTCGGCGGAACCGTCCTGCTTGGGCACCGAGTTGACCAGCCGGGCCAGGCCGTCGGCCAGGCTCTCCTCCGCCAGCGCGTACCGCTCCAGCCCGACCAGGACCCGGACCGGGCGCTCCTCGTCCGCGCCGTCCTCCTCCGCCGGAGCCGGGGCCGGAGCGCCGGGCTCCTCCAGGGCGTCCTGGAAGACCAACGCATCGCCCTCCGCGATCGTGTCCTGCACGGCACCGTCCGGGTTCGGCACACCCCGCTGCGCCAGGGCCGCGAGCAGCGCCGGCATCTCCAGGGCGGTGTGCCCGGCCAGCGCCGCCTGGTCCAGGAGCCAGACGGTGACGGCCCGACCCCGCCGCTCGTCGTCGGGGCCGCACTCGGCGCCGAGCAGCGCCCGCGCGAACCCGTCGGCCTGCTCGGGCCGCACCCCGGCGACCCGCAGCAACTGCCAGGGGTCCGCCCGCAGCAGCTCGTCCGCGCCCTCGCCCAGCGCCTCGGCCGCCTGCAGTGCGAGCGCCTCCGGGGCGCCGCCCTCGGCGAGTACCCGGCGCACGGCCTGCACCGCCTCCGGAGCGGGAGCGGCCGAGGCGGTGACGGTCTCGGCCGCCACCGGCTGCGGCCGCCGTACCGGCTCCGGGGCGGAGCGCCGGGGGGCGGGCTCGGGCTCGGCGAACACCGTGGCCGCGGGCTTCTCGCCGCTCTCCACGGCCCGTACGGCCGCGAGCAGATCGGCGGCCTTGCCGCTCAGCTTGGCGCCGGCCTCGATCGGTGCCTTCTTCTCGGCCTTGCGCTGCGCGATGCGCTCCCGCTCGATCTGCTGGGCGCGCAGTTCGGCCTCGGCCTCGGACAGCTGTCCGGCACCGGCTTCACCGCCCTCACCCTCGGCGGCACCGGCCGCAGCGGTCTCGGCGCCCGGCGTCCCCGGCTCGCCGTCCTCCGTGGTCTCGGGCTCCGTGCTCACAGCGTGCTCCAGTCGTGATCGGGATAGCGGTGCACCGGCGCCGACACATCGTCGAGCGCCCGGCAGATCTCGTCAGGAAGACTAAGGGTCTCCACTGACAACGCCGCCGTGAGCTGCTGCGCGTTGCGCGCGCCGACGACGGGGGCGGCCACGCCCGGCCGGTCGCGGACCCACGCCAGGGCCACCTGGAGCGGCGTCACCGCCAGCCCGTCGGCCGCGGTCGCCACGGCGTCCACGATGCGGCTCGCCGTGTCGTCGAGGTAGGGCGCCACGAACGGCGCGAAGTGCTCCGAGGCGCCGCGCGAGTCCGGCGGGGTCGAGTCGCCCCGGTACTTGCCCGTGAGCACACCCCGCCCGAGCGGTGAGGAGGGCAGCAGTCCGATGCCCAGGTCCAGCGCGGCCGGCAGGACCTCGCGCTCTATGCCGCGCTGGAGCAGCGAGTACTCCAGTTGCGTCCCGGCCAGCCGGGTCCGGGTGCCGGGAGCGGCCAGCTGCCAGGTCGCGGCCTTGGCCAGCTGCCAGCCGCAGAAGTTGGAGACGGCGGCGTACCGGGCCCGCCCGCTGGCGACCGCCATGTCCAGGGCCTGGAGGGTCTCCTCCAGCGGGGTGTCCGGGTCGAAGGCGTGCACGTGCCACAGGTCGACGTAGTCGGTGCCGAGCCGGGAGAGCGAGGCGTCCAGCGCGGTGAGCAGATGGCCGCGGGAGCCGTCGAAGCGGCGGTCGGGGTCGGGCACGCTGCCGGCCTTGGTCGAGATGACGAGATCCCGCCGGGGCACGAGGCCGTCCATCAGCCGGCCGAGCAGGTACTCGGCCTCCCCGTCGCCGTACACGTCCGCGGTGTCGACGAGGGTCCCGCCCGCTTCCCAGAACGTCTTCATCAGGTCCGCGGCGTCGTGCTCGTCGGTGTCCCGCCCCCAGGTGAGGGTGCCGAGCCCGATCCGTGACACACGCAGGCCGGTGCGGCCGAGATGCCTCTGCTCCATGAACGCCGAGATTACTGGCCAGAACATGCCGTGTGGGTGGCTGTGGACGACGGATTTCCCCGGGCATGCCGCGCCCGCCGCGCCCGCGCTATGGTCTCCGGACAAGGCAGTTACTGATCGGTAAGGGGATGCGGCATGCAGCTCGGTATCAACCTCGGCTACTGGGGTGCCGGAATGGACGCGGACAATCTGGCCGTCGCCCAGGAGGCCGACCGGCTCGGATACGCCGTCTGCTGGGCCGCCGAGGCCTATGGCTCCGACGCCGCGACCGTACTGACCTGGGTCGCCGCCCAGACCGAGCGCATCGACGTCGGCTCCGCGATCTTCCAGATCCCGGCCCGCCAGCCGGCCATGACCGCCATGACCGCCGCCACCCTCGACTCCCTCTCCGGCGGCCGCTTCCGCCTCGGCCTCGGCGTCTCGGGTCCGCAGGTCTCCGAGGGCTGGTACGGCGTCAAGTTCGACAAGCCGCTCGCCCGCACCCGCGAGTACGTCGAGATCGTCCGCAAGGCCATGACCCGCGAGCGCCTGTCGTACGAGGGCGAGCACTGGACCCTCCCCCTGCCCGGCGGCCCGGGCAAGCCGATCAAGCTGACCGTGCACCCGCAGCGCGAGCACATCCCGCTCTACATCGCCGCCATCGGCCCGAAGAACCTGGAGCAGACCGGCGAGATCGCCGACGGCGCCCTGCTGATCTTCCCCTCCGCGGACCACCTGGAGGACACGGCGATCAAGTACCTCCGCGCGGGCCGCGAGAAGGCGGGCAAGACCCTCGACGGCTTCGACGTCTGCCCGACCCTGCCGCTCGCCGTCGGCGACGACAAGGACGTCGCCGCGCTCGCCGACACCTTCCGCCCCTACACCGCCCTGTACGTCGGCGGCATGGGCAGCCGCAAGCAGAACTTCTACAACCAGCTCGCCCAGCGCATGGGGTACGAGCGGGAGGCCGCCGAGATCCAGGAGAAGTACCTCTCCGGCGACAAGCAGGGCGCCGCGGCCGCCATTCCGCAGGACCTCATCGACAGCACCACCCTGCTCGGTTCTGTGGACCGCATCGCCGACCGGATGAAGGCCTACGCGGCGGCCGGTGTGACCACCCTCAGCCTCGCCCCCGCGGGCCTCACGCTCGACGAGCGGCTCGCCTCGCTCCGGGCGGGCGCGGAGGCCCTGGAGCGGTCCGGGCTCGCCTGAGGTCCAGCGGCCGTGGTGGGGGCTCGGGGGTCTTCCCCGCCACGGCCGTCACGCGGCACAACGCGCCGGGCCCCCGGGCGGTTACGCCGTACCGTTCGGGGCCGTCCCGGACCGGTCCCCACGCGTCCGCCATTTGGCGGAGATGTCCGGCACACCTGTTGCAGCGCCCCCCACCCCGCACTTGACTCGTTTCGCGGAAACCTGCGGATCCTGCAGCACGCGCACGCGCGCGGGAAGAGGTGCCCACGATGCTTTCGGCCAAGAGTCTGTTCCAGGAGATCCTCGCCCACGACGAGTCCTTCGCCCTGTTCTGTTCCATCGCCGCGAGCGGCGAGTCACAGGGCGGCTGGGAGAACGCCCGCATCGCCGCGCTCGTCCCCGACAGCGAGCGCGAACTCGCCCCCAAGATCACCCGCCACGGCGCCGACGAGGACAAGCACGGACGGATCTTCAACGCCCTCATGAAGAAGCGTGGCCTCGATCCCGTCCCGGTCCCCCCGGAGACCGACTACACGATGCTCCTGGAGAAGAACGGCATCGGACTCGCGCACGAGCAGCTGAAGCGCGACAAGCGGCTCACCGTCCAGGACATCGTCACCTACCTCTCGCACAGCAGGGTCACCGAGCAGCGCGCCTCCGAGCAGATGGATCTGCTCCGCAAGCACTTCGCCGACCACCCCGACATCGGCCGCGCGGTCAAGCAGATCTCCAACGACGAGGACAACCACCTCGCCTACTGCCACGAGGAACTGCTGCGCTTCGCCCGCGCGGGCCACGGCCGGGCCATCCAGCGGACCCTGCGCGCGTGCGCGCTCGCCGAGATCAGGATCTACCGGGACGTCAGCCTCGCGGTCATGGCGCACATGGGCCGCATCCTCGGCTGGTCCAGGGCCAGGTCGGCGGTGCTCGTGGTCGGCATCCACGCCGTGTACGCGTACGAACGGCTGGGCGGCTGGCGTCGGATGGTCTCGCTGAAGGCGCCCGAGCGCCGCAACGCCCTCGGCGGCCCGGCCTCCGCGGAACCCGAGTTCGCCTGAGGGGGCACGTCACCCTCGGCGCCGGCCCTCTCTACAGCCACCCCCGGCGCTTGAACAGCCGGAACACCAGCACCTCCAGCAACGCCATCAGCGCGATGAGCGCCGGATAGGACCAGGCCCAGCGCAGCTCGGGCATGTGCTCGAAGTTCATGCCGTAGATCCCCGCGAGCATCGTGGGGATCGCGGCCATGGCCGCCCACGCGGAGATCTTCCGCATGTCGTCGTTCTGCCGGACGCTCATCTGGGCCAGGTGCGCCGAGAGGATGTCCGACACCAGCCGGTCCAGGCCGTCCACGGACTCGTTCACACGCGTGAGGTGGTCGCTGACGTCCCGGAAGAACGGCCGGGCCCGGTCGTCCACGAACGGCACGGTCACGCCGTACGGCGCCGTGCCCGCCAGCCGGGTCATCGGCAGGGCCAGCGGCCCGGTCGCCCGGCGGAACTCCAGGACCTGCCGCTTGAAGTCGTAGATCCGGGACGCCGTGTGCCGTGAGCCGCCGTCGTCCGGCGAGAAGACCTCCGCCTCCAGACCCTCCAGGTCGGCCTGCAACTCGGTCGCCACGTCCAGGTAGTGGTCGACGGTGGCGTCGGCGACGGCGTACAGGACGGAGGTGGGGCCCTTGCCCAGGAGCTCCGGCTCCTGCTCCAGCCGCTGCCGTACCGCCTTGAGCGGGGCGCCCTCGCCGTGCCGGACGGTCACCACGAACCCCTCGCCCAGGAAGACCATGATCTCGCCGGCGGAGACGGTGTCGGTCTCCGGCTCGTACGCCACGGGCTTCAGCACCACGAAGAGCGAGTCGTCGTACACCTCCAGCTTGGGCCGCTGGTGGGCCTTGAGCGCGTCCTCGACGGCCAGCGGATGCAGGCCGAACTCCCGGGTGACGTGGTCGAATTCGCGCTCCGACGGCTCATGCAGCCCGATCCACACGAAACCGCCCGCCGCACGGGCCTGGCCGAGGGCGTCGGAGAGGTCCTCCGGCCCCTCCGTCCGGTGTCCGTCGCGGTAGATGGCACAGTCGACGATCACGAAGCGAGTCTCCCGTCACTCGAAGGACACGGCACGCGCGCGTGCGCCTACGCTGGAGCGCATGCCCACGCTGATCCTGGTCCGGCACGGACGTTCCACCGCCAACACCGAGGGACTGCTCGCCGGCTGGACGCCCGGCGTCGCCCTCGACGAACGCGGCGCCGCGCAGGCCGCCGCGCTGCCCGGACGCCTCGCCGAACTGCCCCTGGCCGAGATCGTCACGAGCCCGCTCCAGCGCTGCCAGGAAACGATCCAGCCCCTCCTCGGGGCGCGGCCGGAACTGACGCCGCACACCGACGAGCGCATCGGCGAGTGCCACTACGGCGACTGGTCCGGGCGCAAGCTCGCCGAGCTCAACGACGAGCCCCTGATGGAGGTGGTGCAGGCGCACCCGTCCGCGGCGGCGTTCCCCGGCGGGGAGTCGATGCGGGCCATGCAGACGCGCGCCGCCGAGGCCGTGCGCGAGTGGAACGCGCGCGTGGAGCGCGACCACGGCGCCGACGCCGTCTACCTCATGTGCTCGCACGGCGACATCATCAAGTCTCTCGTCGCGGACGCACTCGGACTTCACTTGGACCTCTTCCAGCGGATTTCCGTTGAACCGTGTTCCATCACCGCGATCCGCTACACACGACTGCGACCGTTTCTCGTCCGCCTCGGCGACACCGGCGACTTCACGTCCCTGGTGCCGCGCGAGGAACCGCCGGGCGACGAGGCCCCTGTCGGGGGTGGTGCGGGCGCACCGTGATCGTCGGCCGCAGTAGGGTGAAGCGGTCGCAGCAGTGCCGTACTCACACGGTTCCCACGATCCCAATGGAGACAGGACGTGTCCCGTCAGGTGTTCCTCTACGACCATCCGGAACGTTTCGTGGCCGGTACGGTCGGACTGCCCGGGCGCCGTTCGTTCTTCCTCCAGGCCTCCGCCGGCTCCCGGGTGACCAGCGTGGCCTTGGAGAAGACCCAGGTCGCCGCGCTCGCCGAGCGGATGGACGAACTGCTCGACGAGGTCGTACGCCGTAGCGGAGGCAGCGCCTCCGTCCCCGCCGTCGCACCGTCCGAGATCACCGACACCGCCCCGCTGGACACCCCCATCGAGGAGGAGTTCCGGGTCGGCACCATGGCGCTCGCCTGGGACGGCGAGGAGCAGCTCATGATCGTCGAGGCGCAGGCGCTCGTGGAGCTCGACGCCGACTCCGAGGAGGACCTCGCCGAGGCCGAGGAACGGCTCCTCCAGGACGAGGAGAACGGGCCCCCGATGCTGCGGGTCCGCCTCACCGGCGCGCAGGCCCGGGCCTTCGCCAAGCGCGCCCTCGACGTCGTCAACGCCGGGCGGCCGCCGTGCCCGCTGTGCAGCCTCCCGCTCGACCCGGAAGGACACGTATGTCCGCGCCAGAACGGATACCGCCGCGGAGCGTGACACCTCCTTCGAACACGGCTGAGAACACCGCCGAGAACACGGTCGAGCTGCTCGCCCGTGGCGAACTCACCGTGCGCGGACGCATCCGTGAGGCGTCCAACGCGGCCCTGTACTGCACGGTGGCGTACGACGGCCGGGAGGCCGCCTGCGTCTACAAGCCGGTCGCGGGCGAGCGGCCCCTGTGGGACTTCCCCGACGGGACGCTCGCCCAGCGCGAGGTCGCGGCCTACGAGGTCTCCGAGGCGACCGGCTGGGGCCTGGTGCCGCCCACCGTGTTGCGCGACGGCCCCTACGGCGAGGGCATGTGCCAGCTGTGGGTCGAGGCGACGGCCGACGCGGAGCTGCTCGCGCTGGTCGACGGGGAGGAGCCGGAGCCGGGCTGGAAGGCGATCGGCTTCGCCGAGGTCGGCGAGGGACGCACGGCCCTGCTCGTGCACGCCGACGACGAGCGGCTGCGGCGGCTCGCGGTACTCGACGCCGTGATCAACAACGCCGACCGCAAGGGCGGCCACCTGCTGCCCACCGGCGAGGGACGGCTGTACGGGATCGACCACGGGGTCACGTTCAACGTCGAGAACAAGCTGCGGACCCTGCTGTGGGGCTGGGCCGGGGAGCCCCTGCCCCGGGAGGCCGTCGACGTCCTGGAGGGCCTGCGCGAGGACCTGGCGGCGGGCGGGGCCCTCAGCACCCGGCTCGAACCGCTGATCACCGGCGCCGAGCTGGACGCCACCCGCGCGCGGGTCGCCGCGCTGCTCGCCTCGGGGACGCATCCGGAGCCGAGCGGGGAGTGGCCGGCGATTCCCTGGCCGCCGGTGTAGCACCACAGTCGCCCGGCTTCCGCAAGAGGGCCTTCTCGGCCGTCCGGCCCGCTCCCATTCGTATATGGAACTTCAGTCCGGTTAGGCTCATGGCATGCATGCCTGGCCCGCTTCCGAGGTCCCCGCCCTGCCTGGTCAGGGCCGCGACCTGAGGATCCACGACACCGCGACCGGCGGCCTCGTCACCCTCGACCCCGGTCCCGTCGCCCGTATCTACGTCTGTGGCATCACCCCGTACGACGCCACGCACCTGGGACACGCGGCGACCTACAACGCGTTCGACCTCGTGCAGCGCGTGTGGCTCGACACCAAGCGGCAGGTTCACTACGTCCAGAACGTCACCGACGTCGACGACCCGCTCCTGGAGCGGGCGCAGCGCGACGGCCTCGACTGGGCCGCGCTCGCCGAGCAGGAGACGGCCCTCTTCCGCGAGGACATGACGGCCCTGCGGATGCTGCCGCCGCGCCAGTACATCGGCGCCGTCGAGGCGATACCCGGGATCGTCCCGCTCGTCGAGCGCCTCAGGGACGCGGGCGCCGCGTACGAACTCGACGGCGACGTCTACTTCTCCGTCGAATCCGACCCGCACTTCGGCAAGGTCTCCCACCTCGACGCCGCGGCGATGCGGCTGCTGTCCGCCGAGCGCGGCGGCGACCCGGACCGGCCGGGCAAGAAGAACCCGCTCGACCCCATGCTGTGGATGGCCGCCCGCGCGGGCGAGCCCAGCTGGGACGGCCGCTCGCTCGGGCGCGGACGGCCCGGCTGGCACATCGAGTGCGTGGCCATCGCCCTGGACCACCTCGGCATGGGCTTCGACATCCAGGGCGGCGGCTCCGACCTCGCCTTCCCGCACCACGAGATGGGCGCCTCGCACGCCCAGGCCCTCACCGGCGAGTTCCCCATGGCCAAGGCGTACGTGCACGCCGGCATGGTCGCCCTGGACGGCGAGAAGATGTCCAAGTCCAAGGGGAACCTGGTCTTCGTCTCCACGCTCCGGCGCGACGGCGTCGACCCGGCCGCCATCCGGCTCGCGCTGCTCGCCCACCACTACCGCGCCGACTGGGAGTGGACCGACCAGGTCCTCCAGGACGCCGTCGCACGGCTCGGCCGCTGGCGCGCCGCCGTGTCCCGGCCCGACGGCCCGCCGGCGGAGGCGCTCGTGGAGGAGATCCGCGAGGCCCTCGCGAACGACCTGGACGCCCCGTCCGCGCTCGCCGCGGTCGACCGCTGGGTCGCGCGGCAGGAGGAGAGCGGCGGCACGGACGAGGGGGCACCCGGCGTGGTGTCCCGCGCGGTCGACGCGCTGCTGGGCGTCGCGCTGTAGCCGAGAACGCGCTGAGGGGCGTCTCCCGCGCGGGAGACGCCCCTTTTCGCTGCCTCAGCGGTCGGTGGTCGGTGCTCAGTCCTCCGACGACTCCTCGTCGTCCGTGCTGCCCGGCTTGGGCGGCTTCGGCGGCCGGGTGCGCCCGCCGGGGTTGTCCCGGAGGTACGACTGGCTGTCGCTGCCGTCCGCCGTCGCGTGCCCGCCGGAAGCGGGCGGTCCGCCCCCGTCCCGGCGCCGCAGATAGCGCTCGAACTCGCGGGCGATCGCCTCGCCCGACGCCTCCGGCAGCTCCGCGGTGTCCCGGGCCTCCTCCAGCGACTGGACGTACTCGGCGACCTCGCTGTCCTCCGCGGCCAGCTGGTCCACGCCGACCTGCCAGGCGCGTGCGTCCTCGGGCAGCTCGCCCAGCGGGATGCGCACGTCGATCAGGTCCTCCAGGCGGTTCAGCAGCGCCAGCGTGGCCTTCGGGTTGGGCGGCTGCGACACGTAGTGCGGCACCGCCGCCCAGAGCGACACGGCCGGCACGCCCGCATGCGTGCACGCCTCCTGGAGGACGCCGACGATGCCCGTGGGGCCCTCGTACTTGGTCTCCTCCAGGTCCATGCGGCGGGCCAGGTCCGGATCGGACGTCGTCCCGCTGATCGGAACCGGACGCGTGTGCGGGGTGTCGCCGAGCAGGGCGCCCAGGACGACCACCAGTTCCACGCCCAGTTCGTGCGCGAAGCCGAGCAGTTCGTTGCAGAACGATCGCCATCGCATGGACGGCTCGATACCGCGGACCAGGACGAGATCACGCGGCTTCTCGCCGCCGACCCGGACGACCGACAACCTTGTCGTCGGCCATGTGATCTTGCGGACGCCCGCTTCCATGAACACCGTGGGGCGGTTGACCTGGAAGTCGTAGTAGTCCTCGGCGTCCAGCGCCGCGAACACCTCGCCCTTCCACTCCCTGTCCAGATGCGCGACCGCGGTGGAGGCGGCGTCGCCGGCATCGTTCCAGCCCTCGAACGCGGCCACCATGACCGGGTCGATCAGCTCGGGAACCCCCTCGAGCTCGATCACCCAGTGCCTCCTTCCGACGTGCCCTCGCTTGACCACCCAACCTTACGGCGTGCCAAGGGGGCGTCCGCAGCCCCCTTGCAGGGGGAGTGACCCCATGACTGCCCCGTGATCCATCCCCGAACACCCCGGAGTCGTCCGAGCTGTCCGTGAGGCCCTGGTCACAGCGTGGAACGCAGCCACTGCTCGACGCTCGCGATGTGCACCGTCGCCCAGGAGCGCGCCGCCTCGGCGTCCCGGTCGCGCAGCGCGGCGAGGATCGCCCGGTGCTCGCGCAGGGTGCGGCCCACGGCGTCCTCCTGGGTGAGGCCGCGCCAGATCCGGGCCCGGGTGGTGGGACCCGACAGGCCGTCGAGCAGCGAGCACAGCACGGAGTTGCCCGAGCTCTGCACGATGCCCCGGTGGAACTCCAGGTCGCAGGCGACCAGGTCCTCCACGGACGGGTCCTCGCCGAGCTTGTCCAACTGGGCCGTGAGCGCGTCCAGCTGCTGCTCGCTGATCCGCAGCGCCGCCATCGCCGTCGCGGCCGGCTCCAGGATGCGGCGCACGGCCAGGAACTCCAGGACCGTGTCGTCGCGGTGGAAGTCGACGACGAAGCTCAGCGCCTCCAGCAGCAGTTGCGGGTCGAGGCTGGTGACGTACGTCCCGTCGCCCTGCCGGACGTCCAGGATCCGGATGAGGGAAAGCGCGCGGACGGCCTCCCGCAGGGAGTTGCGGGACAGGCCGAGGTCGGCGGCGAGTTCGCTCTCCTTGGGCAGCCGGTCGCCCGGCCGCAGCGCGCCGGAGACGATCATTCCCTTGATCTTCTCGATCGCCTCGTCGGTGACTGCCATGGCCGGCCTCCCTGTCGCTTAAGACCTCCGACGTATCAGGTCATTATGCGGGGACGGGTAGGCGGAAGGGACGGCTCCGTCGGCATGGAGCCGTCCCTTCCCGTACGCGGTCCCCCGAGCGCGTCTTTACTTCTTGTCGAGCAGGTCCTGCACCTTGGCCCGGACGTCGTCCGTGGCCAGCCCGCGGATCGTGAGCGTCGTCCGGCGGCGCAGCACGTCGTCCTGCGTCTCGGCCCACTCGTGGTCCCGGGCCCAGACGACCTGCGCCCAGATCTCCGGGGCCTCCGGGTGGACGCGCTCGGCGAGTTCCGGGTTCTCGTTGGCCAGGCGGGCGATGTCGAAGGCCAGCGAGCCGTAGTGCGTGGCCAGGTGCCGGGCGGTGTCGGCGGCCATGCGGGGGCCGGGGGCCGGGCGGTCGGTCAGCAGCCGGTGGGCGACCGCGCGCGGGTTGGCGATACCGGGCAGCGGCAGCTTCTTCGGCAGCGAGCTGATCGGCTCGAAGTCGTCGCCGAGCGGGTGGCCGGGCAGCGCCTCCAGCTTCTTCATGATCGTCCGGCCGATGTGGCGGAAGGTGGTCCACTTGCCGCCCGCGACGGACAGCATGCCGCCCCGGCCCTCGGTGACGACCGTCTCGCGCTTGGCCTTGGCGGTGTCGCCGGGGCCGCCCGGCAGCACGCGCAGACCGGCGAAGGAGTACGTGATCAGGTCACGGCTGAGCTGCTGGTCGCGGACCGAGAAGGCGGCCTCGTCGAGGATCTGGGTTATGTCCTGCTCGGTGACCGAGACGTCCGCCGGGTCGCCCTCGAACACCTCGTCGGTGGTGCCGAGGAGCAGCATGTCCTCCCAGGGGAGGGCGAAGGTGATGCGGTACTTGTCGATCGGGGTGGCGAGCGCGGCCTTCCAGGGGGAGGTGCGCTTCAGCACCAGGTGCGCGCCCTTGGACAGGCGGATGGAGGGCGCCGCGTTCGGGTTCTCCATCTTGCGCAGGTGGTCGACCCAGGGACCGGTCGCGTTCAGCACCAGCCGGGCGTTGACGCCGAACTCGTCGCCGGACAGGCGGTCCTTCAGCTCGGCGCCGGTCACCCGGCCCTGGGTGAAGCGCAGGCCGGTGACCTCGGCGTGGTTGAGGACGACCGCGCCCGCCTCGACGGCCGCGCGGACCGTCATCAGCGCCATGCGCGCGTCGTTCATCTGGTCGTCGCCGTACACGGCCACGGCCTTGAGGTTCTCGGTGCGCAGCTCGGGCACGTCCTGCGCCGCCTTGGCGGGGGAGAGGAGGTGCCCGACACCGTCACCGAAGGCGGAGAGCGCGGAGTAGGCGAAGACGCCCGCCCCGAGCTTCGCCGCGCCGTGCGGCCCGCCCTTGTACACGGGGAGGTAGAACGTGAGCGGGTTCGCCAGGTGGGGGGCCACCTGGCGGGAGACCGCACGGCGCTCGAAGTGGTTCTCCGCCACCAGCTTCACCGCGCCGGTCTGCAGGTAGCGCAGACCGCCGTGGAGCAGCTTGGAGGAGGCGGAGGAGGTGGCGCCGGCGAAGTCGCCGGCGTCGACCAGAGCCACCCTGAGGCCGGACTGCGCGGCGTGCCAGGCGGTGGAGATGCCCAGGATGCCGCCGCCGATCACGAGAAGGTCGTACGACGCCTTGGCGAGTTGCTCCCTGGTCTCGGCTCGGCTCGGGTTCGAGCCGGAGGCCGGGTGCGTCCCCAGGGCAGGCACGGACTGCAGGGTGGACTGACTGGTCATGCGGTTTCTTACTCCTCGTCCTCGAGCCAGCCCATGGTCCGCTCGACGGCCTTGAGCCAGTTCTTGTACTCACGGTCGCGGGTCTCCGCGTCCATGCGGGGGGTCCACTCGGCGGCCCGGCGCCAGTTGGCACGCAGGTCGTCGGTGCTGTTCCAGAAGCCGACGGCGAGGCCGGCGGCGTAGGCGGCGCCGAGGCAGGTGGTCTCGGCGACCATGGGGCGCACCACGGGGGCGTCCAGGAAGTCCGAGAGGGTCTGCATCAGCAGGTTGTTGCTGGTCATGCCGCCGTCGACCTTGAGGGCGGTCAGCTCGACACCGGAGTCCTTCGTCATGGCGTCGGCGATCTCCCGCGTCTGCCAGGCGGTGGCCTCCAGGACGGCACGCGCCAGGTGCGCCTTGGTGACGTACCGGGTCAGGCCGGCGATCACACCGCGGGCGTCGGAGCGCCAGTACGGGGCGAACAGGCCGGAGAAGGCCGGCACGAAGTAGGCGCCGCCGTTGTCCTCGACGGAGAGCGCGAGCGTCTCGATCTCGGCGGCGGTGGAGATCAGGCCCATCTGGTCGCGCATCCACTGCACCAGCGAGCCGGTGACCGCGATCGAGCCCTCCAGGGCGTAGACCGTGTCCTGCTCGCCGATCTTGTAGCCGACGGTGGTCAGCAGGCCGCTGTAGGAGTTGATGATCTTGTCACCGGTGTTCATCACCATGAAGGTGCCGGTGCCGTAGGTCGACTTGGTCTCGCCCTCGGAGAAGCAGGTCTGGCCGAACAGGGCCGCCTGCTGGTCGCCGAGCGCGGAGGCGACCGGGATGCCGCCGAGCAGGTCGCCCAGCTTGCCGCCCTTGATCTCGCCGTAGACCTCGGCGGAGGAGCGGATCTCCGGCAGCACCTGCTTCGGGACGCCGATCGACTCGCAGATCTTGTCGTCCCACTGCATGGTGTGCAGGTTCATGAGCATCGTGCGGGAGGCGTTCGTCACGTCCGTGACGTGCTTGCCGCCGTCCACACCGCCGGTCAGGTTCCAGATGACCCAGGTGTCCATGGTGCCGAAGAGGATGTCGCCCGCCTCGGCGCGCTCCTTCAGCCCGTCGACGTTGTCGAGCAGCCAGCGGGCCTTCGGACCGGCGAAGTAGGAGGCGAGGGGAAGGCCGGTCTCGCGGCGGAAGCGGTCCTGGCCGACGTTGCGGCCGAGCTCGCGGCAGAGGGCGTCGGTGCGGGTGTCCTGCCAGACGATGGCGTTGTGGACGGGCTCACCCGTGTTCCTGTCCCACAGCACGGTCGTCTCGCGCTGGTTGGTGATGCCGATGGCCTTGATGTCGTCACGGGTGATGCCGGCCTTCTCGATGGCCCCGGCGACGACCTCCTGGACGTTCGTCCAGATCTCGGTGGCGTTGTGCTCGACCCAGCCCGGCTTGGGGAAGATCTGCTCGTGTTCCTTCTGGTCGACGGAGACGATCCGGCCGTCCCGGTCGAAGACGATGCAGCGGCTGGAGGTGGTGCCCTGGTCGATGGCGGCGATGAAGGGGCCGGCGGTGTGCGCGTCGGTCACTGTGTGCTCCTGGTAATTCCGGGTTTATGGGGCTTTACGTACGGCGCGTGCTGGAAGTTTCGCTACGAGCGCGGAAGCGAGCTCCTGAGCGGGCTCCTAGGCGAACGCGACGTTGTAGATGCCTGCCGCGATGGCGCCGCCGATCAGCGGACCCACCACGGGGACCCAGGCGTAGCCCCAGTCGGAGCCACCCTTGTTGGGCAGCGGCAGCAGGGCGTGCACGATACGCGGACCGAGGTCACGGGCCGGGTTGATCGCGTACCCCGTCGGGCCGCCGAGGGAGAGGCCGATGGAGACCACCACGAGCGCCGTGATCAGGGCGCCCAGGGTGCCCAGGCCGTTGCCCTCGTCGTTCAGGCCCTGCGTGAGCACGGCCAGCACCAGCACGATCGTGCCGATGATCTCCGTGGCCAGGTTCTGCCAGGCGACCCGGACCTCGGGGCCGGTGGAGAAGACGCCCAGCACGGGACCGGCGCCCGTCTCCTGGGCCTCGACGGCCTTGGCCGCCGTGTCCTGCGCGCCCGGACCGCCGACGATCTCGCGGTCGGTGAGGTGGGCGTGGAACTGGCCGTAGTAGGCGATCCAGACCAGTGCGGCACCGATCATGGCGCCGAGGACCTGTCCGGCCCAGTAGACCGGGACGTTGTTCCAGTCGCCGTCCTTGATCGCGAGAGCGAGCGTGACGGCCGGGTTCAGGTGGGCGCCGGAGAGCGGCGCCGTCGTGTAGACCGCCGTGAGCACCGCGAAGCCCCACCCGAAGGTGATGGCGAGCCAGCCGGCGTTGCGGGCCTTGGAAGCCTTGAGCGTGACGGCGGCGCAGACTCCGCCGCCGAGCAGGATGAGTATGGCGGTACCGATGGTCTCGCCGATGAAGATGTCGGAGCTGGACACCCGCGACTCCTTTGTCCTTCGTCCAGGGGAAGTGCGATACCGGCCTGGCGCTGTCACACTCTAGCGCGTATTGCCGGTAGCTGTTCGACAATGTCGACCGATGGACGGGAGTCTTGCTTCGGCGTTACGAGCACGTCAAGGGCTGTGTTGTCGAAAACACGATCGTTACTGATCGCCGCGGTCCCATGGATCTTTGCCGCAGGTGAGCCGGGGCATGCCGAGGACCGGGACGCCGTACGGCACCCCGGTCCCGTCCCGTTCCGTCAGAACCGCCCGGCGCCCAGGTCCCGCGAGACCGCGCGGGCGCAGTCCCGGACCGCCGCGATCAGCTCGGGGCGCAGCTCCCCGTCCCGGCACAGCCGCTCCACGGCGCCCGTGATGCCGACCGAGCCGACCGGCATGCGTCGCCGGTCGTGGATGGGGGCCGCCAGGGAGGCGACGCCCTCCCAGGTCTCCTCCACGTCCGCCGCGTACCCGCGCGCGCGGGTGACGTCGAGGATGTGCTCGAAGGCGTCCGGCTCGCACACCGTCCGGTCCGTGAAGGCCTTGCGGTCGGCCTCCAGGGCCTCGCTGTGCGCCACCGGGTCGTAGGCCGACAGCACCTTGCCCAGGGCCGTGGAGTGCAGCGGCTGCATGGCCCCGATCTCCAGCACCTGCCGGCTGTCGTCCGGCCGGAAGACGTGGTGCACGATCAGCACGCCCTGCTGGTGCAGGACGCCCAGGTAGACGCTCTCCCCGCTGGAGCGGGCCAGGTCGTCGGTCCACACCAGGGCGCGCGCCCGCAGCTCGTGGACGTCGAGGTAGGTGGTGCCCAGGCGCAGCAGCTCCGCGCCCAGCTGGTAGCGCCCGGAGGCGTCGTCCTGCTCCACGAAGCCCTCCTGCTGGAGGGTGCGCAGGATGCCGTGGGCGGTGCCCTTGGCCAGGCCCAGCGACGAGGCGATGTCCGACAGGCCGAGCCGCCGCTCGCCGCCCGCGAGGAGCCGCAGCATCGCGGCCGCCCGTTCGAGCGACTGGATGTTCCGTGCCATCGCCGTACCGCCTCCGTCCCCTTCGACCGCCGACAGGTGGGGCCCACAGCCCTCGTTCGGCAATGTCGAACACTACCGGTCGATGCCGACCTCTCGCTAATGGCGGGTCGCCACATGTTGCGGCATCGATGCCGCGACCGATGCTCATGGGGTGCGGATGGATGCTCATGGGTCCCACAGACGGATGCTCAAGAGGTCGCACAGTGGCCGTCCGGCCGCCCTCGGCGTCCGTCCCGTGGACGCGCTGCCCATCCGGGCCGACTCCCGGTTAGGCTGGCGCCGTGCGCCTCACCCCCGGATGCCCTCCGGATGTCCGGGAAGCCGCATAGCCGACAGCCGTCGCATCCGAGGGAGCCCTTTACATGGCCTCGTTGCCGCTGACCCCTTCCACCGACAGCCGGACCCGCGTGTCCGCCCTCCGAGAGGCCCTGGCCAGCCGTGTGGTCGTGGCCGACGGAGCCATGGGCACCATGCTCCAGGCGCAGGACCCCACGCTCGAGGACTTCGAGAATCTCGAGGGCTGCAACGAGATCCTCAACGTGACCCGGCCGGACATCGTCCGCTCCGTCCACGACGCGTACTTCGCGGTCGGCGTCGACTGCGTCGAGACCAACACCTTCGGCGCCAACCACTCGGCCATGGCCGAGTACGACATCCCCGAGCGGATCCACGAGCTGTCCGAGGCCGGCGCCCGCATCGCCCGCGAGGTCGCCGACGAGTACGCCGCCGGCGACGGCCGCCCCCGCTGGGTCCTGGGCTCGATCGGCCCCGGCACCAAGCTGCCCACGCTGGGCCACATCACCTACGGCACCATCCGCGACGGCTACCAGGCCAACGCCGAGGGCCTGCTCGCCGGCGGCGCCGACGCGCTGATCGTGGAGACCACCCAGGACCTCCTCCAGACCAAGGCGTCCGTCCTGGGCGCCCGCCGGGCCATGGAGGCCACCGGCGTCGAGGTGCCCCTGCTGTGCTCGATGGCCTTCGAGACCACCGGCACCATGCTGCTCGGCTCCGAGATCGGCGCGGCCCTGACCGCGCTGGAGCCCCTCGGCATCGACATGATCGGCCTGAACTGCTCCACCGGCCCCGCCGAGATGAGCGAGCACCTGCGCTACCTCACGCGCCACTCGCGCATCCCGCTGCTGTGCATGCCCAACGCCGGTCTGCCGATCCTCACCAAGGACGGCGCGCACTTCCCGCTCGACGCCGAGGGCCTGGCCGACGCCCAGCAGAACTTCGTCCGCGACTACGGCCTCTCCCTGGTCGGCGGCTGCTGCGGCACCACCCCCGAGCACCTGCGCCGGCTCGTCGAGCGCGTCCGGGACGTCACCCCGACCGAGCGTGCCCCGCAGCCCGAGCCCGGTGCCGCCTCCCTCTACCAGAGCGTCCCGTTCCGGCAGGACACCTCCTACCTGGCCATCGGCGAGCGCACCAACGCCAACGGCTCGAAGAAGTTCCGCGAGGCCATGCTGGACGGCCGCTGGGACGACTGCGTGGAGATGGCCCGCGAGCAGATCCGCGAGGGCGCGCACATGCTCGACCTGTGCGTGGACTACGTCGGCCGCGACGGCGTCGCCGACATGGAGGAGCTGGCCGGCCGCTTCGCCACCGCCTCCACCCTGCCGATCGTGCTGGACTCCACCGAGGTCGACGTGATCCGGGCCGGCCTGGAGAAGCTCGGCGGCCGCGCCGTGATCAACTCGGTGAACTACGAGGACGGCGACGGCCCCGAGTCCCGCTTCGCCAAGGTCACGCAGCTCGCCAAGGAGCACGGCGCCGCCCTCATCGCGCTCACCATCGACGAGGAGGGCCAGGCCCGCACCGCCGAGAAGAAGGTCGAGATCGCCGAGCGGCTCATCGACGACCTCACCGGCAACTGGGGCATCCACGAGGAGGACATCCTCGTCGACTGCCTGACCTTCACCATCTGCACCGGCCAGGAGGAGTCCCGCAAGGACGGCATCGCCACCATCGAGGGCATCCGCGAGCTGAAGCGGCGCCACCCGAAGGTGCAGACCACCCTCGGCCTGTCCAACATCTCCTTCGGCCTCAACCCGGCCGCCCGCATCCTGCTGAACTCCGTCTTCCTCGACGAGTGCGTCAAGGCGGGCCTGGACTCGGCGATCGTGCACGCGTCGAAGATCCTGCCGATCGCCCGCTTCAGCGAGGAGGAGGTCCAGACCGCCCTGGACCTCATCTACGACCGCCGCGCCGAGGGCTACGACCCCCTGCAGAAGCTCATGCAGCTCTTCGAGGGCGCCACCGCCAAGTCCCTCAAGGCCGGCAAGGCCGAGGAGCTGGCCGCCCTGCCGCTGGACGAGCGCCTGCAGCGCCGCATCATCGACGGCGAGCGCAACGGCCTCGAAGCGGACCTGGACGAGGCCCTCCAGGAACGGCCCGCGCTCGACATCGTCAACGAGACCCTGCTGGAGGGCATGAAGGTCGTCGGCGAGCTGTTCGGCTCCGGCCAGATGCAGCTGCCGTTCGTCCTGCAGTCCGCCGAGGTGATGAAGGCCGCCGTCGCCCACCTCGAGCCGCACATGGAGAAGACCGACGAGGGCGGCAAGGGCACCATCGTGCTCGCCACCGTGCGCGGCGACGTGCACGACATCGGCAAGAACCTCGTCGACATCATCCTGACCAACAACGGCTACAACGTCGTCAACCTCGGCATCAAGCAGCCGGTCTCCGCGATCCTGGACGCCGCCGAGGAGCACAGGGCCGACGTCATCGGCATGTCCGGTCTCCTGGTCAAGTCCACCGTGATCATGAAGGAGAACCTGGAGGAGCTGAACACCCGGGGCTTGGCCGCCCGCTTCCCGGTCATCCTCGGCGGCGCCGCCCTCACCCGCGCCTACGTCGAGCAGGACCTGCACGAGCTCTACGAGGGCGAGGTGCGCTACGCCCGCGACGCCTTCGAGGGCCTGCGCCTGATGGACGCCCTCATCGGCGTCAAGCGGGGCGTGCCGGGCGCGAAGCTGCCCGAGCTGAAGCAGCGCCGGGTCCGGGCCGCCGCCCCGGCCGCCGTGGAGGAGCGCCCCGAGGAGGGGCACGTCCGCTCCGACGTCGCCACCGACAACCCGGTCCCCGAACCCCCCTTCTGGGGCACCCGCGTGATCAAGGGCGTACAGCTCAAGGAGTACGCGAGCTGGCTCGACGAGGGCGCCCTGTTCAAGGGCCAGTGGGGCCTGAAGCAGGCCCGCACCGGCGAGGGCCCGTCCTACGAGGAACTCGTCGAGAGCGAGGGCCGGCCCCGGCTGCGCGGGCTGCTGGACAAGCTCCAGACGGAGAACCTGCTGGAGGCGGCCGTGGTCTACGGCTACTTCCCGTGCGTCTCCAAGGACGACGACCTGATCCTCCTGGACGAGCAGGGCAACGAGCGCACCCGCTTCACCTTCCCGCGCCAGCGCCGGGGCCGCCGCCTGTGCCTGGCCGACTTCTTCCGGCCGGAGGACTCCGGCGAGACGGACGTCGTCGGCCTGCAGGTCGTCACCGTCGGCTCCCGCATCGGCGAGGAGACCGCGCGGCTCTTCGAGGCCAACGCCTACCGGGACTACCTCGAACTGCACGGCCTGTCCGTGCAGTTGGCCGAGGCGCTCGCCGAGTACTGGCACGCGCGCGTGCGGTCCGAACTGGGCTTCGCCGGTGAGGACCCGGACGAGATGCAGGGCATGTTCGAGCTGAAGTACCGGGGTGCCCGCTTCAGCCTCGGCTACGGCGCCTGTCCCAACCTGGAGGACCGCGCCAAGATCGCGGACCTGCTCCAGCCGGAGCGCATCGGCGTCCACCTCTCGGAGGAGTTCCAGCTGCACCCCGAGCAGTCCACGGACGCCATCGTGATCCACCACCCGGAGGCCAAGTACTTCAACGCCCGCTGAGTCGCCCCAGGGGACTCACCTCGCTGAGTCCCCTGGGGCACACCTCGCACCGCCCCCCGGCGTGCGGTCCGTGTGCCCCGGGGCACACGGGCTAAACGAGGCACTTCCGCCGCGCACGACGTAGACTGGCAGGTCCACTGCAGGCCGGTTCCCCCGTGGGAACCGGCCTGATCGTCCCTCAAGGAGGTAGGTGGATGACCAGTACGGTCCCCGCGCTCGGTACCCGGACGGCCGAAGGGTCGGCCCTCCAGGCCGTGCTCCTCGACATGGACGGCACCCTGGTGGACACGGAGGGCTTCTGGTGGGACGTCGAGGTCGAGGTCTTCGCCTCCCTCGGCCACAGGCTCGACGAGTCCTGGCGCCATGTCGTGGTCGGCGGCCCCATGACCCGCAGCGCGGGGTTCCTGATCGAGGCCACCGGCGCCGACATCACCCTCGACGAGCTCACGGTCCTGCTCAACGACGGTTTCGAGGACCGCATCGGCCGCGCCCTGCCGCTGATGCCGGGCGCCGGCAGGCTGCTGGCCGAGCTGTACGAGTACGAGATCCCGACAGCCCTCGTCTCCGCCTCGCACCGGCGCATCATCGACCGGGTGCTCACCTCGCTCGGCGCGCACCACTTCAGCCTGACCGTGGCCGGCGACGAGGTGCCGCGCACCAAGCCCCACCCCGACCCGTACCTGGCGGCCGCCGCCGGACTCGGCGCGGACCCGGCCCGCTGCGCCGTCATCGAGGACACCGCGACCGGCGTCGCCGCGGCCGAGGCCGCGGGCTGCCGGGTCGTGGCGGTGCCCTCCGTCGCTCCCATCGCCCCGGCCCTGAGGCGGACGGTCGTCAGCTCCCTGGAACAGGTCGACCTGACATTTCTGCACGGGTTGATGACGGAAATGCGCTAGTCGTTCACCCAGCGTGCAGCGGTGTTAGGGCGGTAATTCCGGAGGTGAATTCGATCCCTCCGGATGGTCGAATTCCCGTACGCTCGAACCTGTTTACGGGTGTGACCTTCCCCACGCGATCCGGGGTCGACAGTCGATCCGGCGTGTGCTGCGCACCCCGTCCACAGGGCCGTCGGCGTGCCCTTGTGTCCCGATTGATGGAACGCTGCACCAAAGCTTCCGCTGTCGGGTTTTCGGTCTGTCCGCACCCGGTTCCGCAGCGTGATGGGTGCTCAACTCCGGTGGCTGCGAACCCTCCTGCCGGTCCGGACTAATCTCGTCGCGAGAACATCGCCCCACCCCCGTGATCCGCTGCGCCACCCCTGCATGCTGGATACACGGGGTAGACAGCTCTGGAGAAACTCGAGCATGAACCGCAAGACTTTGGTGCTGCCGGCCGTGATCGGCCTGCTCGCGCCGGTGCTCGCCGCCTGCGGCGGGTCCGACAGCGGGAGCAGCGACAGCGGCGCGATCGTCGTCGGCACCACGGACCGGTTCACCGCCTCGAAGGACGCCCCCGCGCCCCTCGACCCGGCGTACGCCTACGACGTCGGCAGCTGGAACATCCTGCGCCAGACCGTGCAGACCCTGATGATCCAGCCCCGCGGTGAGGGCGAGCCGGTACCCGAGGCCGCCGAGCGGTGCGGCTTCACCGACACCGGCAACGAGCGCTACGCCTGCACCCTGCGCGACGGACTGAAGTTCGCGAACGGCGACCCTGTCACCGCGGCCGACGTCAAGTACTCCATCGACCGCGCCCGTTCCCTCAAGGCCGACAGCGGCGTCTTCGCCCTGCTGTCCACCATCGACACCGTCGAGACGCAGGGCGACCGCGAGGTCGTCTTCCACCTCAAGACGGCCGACGCGACCTTCCCGTACAAGCTGTCGACCCCGGTCGCCGGCATCGTCGACCCCGACGACTACCCGAAGGACAAGCTGCGCGACGGCTTCGACCTGGAGGGCTCCGGCCCGTACACCCTCAAGGCCGACGTCGAGAACGGCGAGCTGGTCAAGGCCGAGTTCACCCGCAACCCCGACTACAAGGGGAGCCTCAAGGTGAACAACGACAAGATCGACATGGTCTCCTTCAAGGACGCCGACGCCATGGGCGAGGCGCTCGAGAAGGGCGACATCGACCTGATGACCCGCACCATGTCGCCGGACCAGATCCGCAAGCTCTCCGGTGACGCGGACACCGACATCGACCTCGTCGAGATGCCCGGCCTGGAGATCCGCTACCTGGGCTTCAACACCGACGCCCCGACCGTCAAGTCCAAGGCCGTGCGCCAGGCGATGGCCCAGGTCGTCAACCGCAGCGCGCTGGTCTCCAAGGTCTACGGCTCCCAGGCCGAGCCGCTGTACTCGTTGGTCCCGGCCACCATCACCGGCCACTCCAACTCGTTCTTCAACAAGTACGGCGACCCGAACGTCACCAAGGCCCGCTCGCTGCTGAACCAGGCGAACATCACCACCCCGGTGAAGCTGACGCTGCACTACACCACCGACCACTACGGCCCGGCCACCAAGAAGGAGTTCGAGGTCCTGCGCGACCAGCTGAACTCCAGCGGCCTGTTCGAGGTCGGCATCAAGGGCACCCCCTGGGACACCTTCCGCCCGGCCGAGAAGAAGGGCGAGTACGACGTCTACGGCATGGGCTGGTTCCCGGACTTCCCGGACGCGGACAACTTCCTCGCGCCCTTCCTCGACGCGGACAACACCCTCGGCTCGCCGTACGACAACAGCCGGATCCGCAACACCCTGATCCCCGAGTCGCGCCGAGAGGCGGACCGACTGTCCGCCTCCACCAGCCTGACGGACATTCAGGACATCGTCGCCAGTGACGTGCCGGTGCTGCCGCTGTGGCAGGGCAAGCAGTACGTCGCCGCGCGCGACGACATCACGGGTACCGCGTACGCCCTCAACTCCTCCTCGACGCTCCAGCTCTGGGAGCTCGGGCGGGGCGTGAGTGGCTGACGGACCCACTGGAACCCCGGGGGCCTGTGACCGCGGCCCCCGGGGATCCGTGCCCCGGAGCCGGGGACATGCTCCGGGCGTTCTCGAGAACCGACGACAAGGCACACACGTGAACATACGCAACCAGTGGCCGGTCCTGCCGATCGTGGCGGGACTCGCCTCCGGCCTGCTCACCGGCTGTGGCACGGAGACCGGAGACTCCGCGGGGGAGGGCTCCAACGTGGTGGTGGGGATGTCCGACGACGTCCTGGCCACGGACCCCGCCTCCGGCTACGACCCCGGCTCCTGGCTGTTGTTCAACAACGTCTTCCAGTCGCTGCTCAGCTTCCCCAAGGGCGCCACGGAACCGCAGCCCGAGGCCGCCGAGAGCTGCGCCTTCACGGACACACAGAGCTCGGTCTACCGGTGCACGCTGAAGGACGGCCTGAAGTTCAGCAACGGTGACGAACTCACCTCCGAGGACGTCAAGTTCTCCTTCGACCGGATGCTGAAGATCAACGACCCCGACGGGCCCGCGATCATGTTCCCCACGCTGGACGAGGTCGAGACGCCCGACGAGTCGACGGTCGTCTTCCACCTCAACACCTCCGACGCGACCTTCCCGAGCAAGATCGCCTCCGGCGCCGGCTCCATCGTCAACCACAACGAGTACGACGCGGACAAGCTGCGCACGGACCGGCAGGCTGTCGGTTCCGGCCCCTACAAGCTCGACTCGTTCGACGACGACCAGGCCGTCTTCTCCGTCAACGAGAACTACAAGGGCACCGCCAAGGTGAACAACTCCGGCGTGACGCTGAAGTTCTTCGACGGCGACCAGACCGCCCTGAAGCAGGCGATCCAGAACGAGGAGATCGACGTCGCCTACCGCGGCCTCACCGCAAGTGACATCGCGGACACCGAGAAGGCCGACAACGGCTCCGGTGTCGAAGTCGTCGAGGGCAGCAGCGCCGAGGTCCAGCACCTGGTGTTCAACATGGACGATCCGGTCGCCGGAAAGCTGGGCGTACGCAAGGCCATCGCCCATCTGCTGGACCGCGAGGCCCTCATCAGGGATGTCTACCAGGGCACCGCGACTCCGCTGTACTCGATCATCCCGGCCGGTATCGCGGGCCACAACACGGCCTTCTTCGACACCTACGGCGCCCGCCCGTCCAAGTCCAAGGCCGAGGCCGCGCTGCGCGCCGACGGCATCAACGGCAAGGTGAAGCTGACCCTCTGGTCGACGCCGTCCCGCTACGGCCCCGCCACCGACCAGGAGCTGAACGCCATCGCCGGCCAGCTCAACGCCAGCGGCCTGTTCGACGCCGACGTCAAGTCCGTCCCCTTCGGCCAGTACGAGAAGGACATCGCGGCCGGCAAGTACGGCGTCTACGTGAAGGGCTGGGTGCCCGACTACCCGGACGCCGACAACTTCACGGCCCCCTTCTTCGGCAAGGGCAACGTGCTGAACAACAACTACGACAACAGCACCATCACCGGCTCGCTCATCCCGCGCACCGCGGCCCTGACCAACCGGGCCGCCACCGACAAGGAGTTCGGGGAGCTGCAGGACATCGTCGCCGATGAACTGCCCGTCCTGCCGGTGTGGCAGGCCAAGCAGTACGCGGTCGTCCGCGACGGCGTCTACGGCCTGGAGTACTGCCTCGACGCGTCGACCGTGTTCCGCTTCTGGGAGTTGAGCAAGGACGCCTGACGCCCGCCTGTGAAGAGGCCGCCCCCTGCTCGGCAGGGGGCGGCCTCTTCACATGTACGGGGGGAGGAGGGCTACTGCGCGCCGGGGCGCACCAGCCCGCTCTCGTAGGCGTACACCGCGGCCTGCACGCGGTCGCGCAGGCCCAGCTTGGTGAGCACGTGCCCGACGTGCGTCTTGACGGTGGTCTCGCTGACGAACAGGTCGGCGGCGATCTCCGCGTTGGACAGCCCGCGCGCCACCAGCTTCAGCACCTCGACCTCACGGTCGGTGAGCGTGTGCAGCGTGTCCGGCACGGGCTCGTCGCCCGAGGGCAGATGCGTGGCGTACTTGTCGAGCAGCCGGCGCGTGATGCTGGGCGCGAGCATCGCCTCGCCCGCGGCCACGACCCGGATCGCCTGCACCAGCTCGTTGGCGGGCGCGTCCTTCAGCAGGAAGCCGCTGGCCCCCGCGCGCAGCGCCTCCACCACGTACTCGTCGAGGTCGAAGGTGGTCAGCACCAGCACCTTCGCCGGGCCGTCCCGCCCGGGGCCGGTGATCTGCCGGGTCGCCTCCACACCGTCCATCCGCGGCATGCGGATGTCCATCAGGACCACGTCGGGCTGCAGGGCCCGCACCTGGTCGAGCGCCTGGAGGCCGTCTCCGGCCTCGCCGACGACCGCGAGGTCCTGCTCGGCCTCCAGGATCATCCGGAAGCCCGTACGGAGCAGCGGCTGGTCGTCGACCAGTAGGACGCGGATGGCCACGTAAGTCTCCTTCGCTAGTCCGGCCCCATTCTGCCCTGCGCGGGCCCGCCGGACTCAGCCGCCCTCACCGGTCGGTCACCTTCAGCGGCAGCGGATACGGCGGGGGAGTGCCGCCGAACTCCGGGCAGTGGGCCTGGTGGTCGCACCAGCCGCACAGCTTCGTGGGGCGCGGCCGCCAGTCGCCCGTCTCCGTCGCCAGCCGGATCGCCTCCCACAGCGCCAGCAGCTTGCGCTCGACCCGCTCCAGGTCGGCGAGGACCGGATCGTACGTCAGCACCTCACCACTGCCGAGATAGACCAGCTGGAGCCGGCGCGGCACCACGTTCTTCAGCCGCCAGACGACCAGGGCGTAGAACTTCATCTGGAACAGGGCGCCCTCGGAGTACTCGGGCCTGGGCGCCTTCCCCGTCTTGTAGTCGACGATCCGGACCTCGCCCGTGGGAGCCACGTCGACCCGGTCGATGATCCCGCGCAGCCGCAGCCCGGACTCCAACTCGGCCTCGACGAACAGCTCCCGCTCGGCCGGCTCCAGCCGGCTGGGGTCCTCCAGGGTGAACCAGCGCTCGACGAGCCGCTCCGCCTCGCCCAGCCAGCGCGCCAGCCGCTCGCCCTCGGGGTCGTCGGCGAACAGCTCCACGACCTCCGGCCGCGTCTCGCGCAGCCGGTCCCACTGGCCCGGGATCAGCGACTTCGCCCGGGGCGCCGTGCGCTCGGCGGCCGGGGCGTCGAAGAGGCGCTCCAGGACCGCGTGGACCAGCGTGCCTCTCGTCGCCGCCTCGCTCGGCTTCTCCGGGAGCCGGTCGATGACCCGGAAGCGGTAGAGCAGCGGGCACTGCATGAAGTCACTGGCACGCGAGGGGGACAGCGAGGCGGGCGGTATGGCGGTGGACCCGGTCACCAAGTCGCTCACGGCGGCCGTCTCCGCCGCCGCCTCCGCCACTGCCTGGGCGGCCGTGTCCCCTGCCGTCGCCTCGGGCCCCGCCGTGACCGGCGGATCCACCGCCGCGGCAGGGCTGCTCTCGGGCTGCGCCGCGCCCTCGGTGCTCGTCTCCATGCCCCAGACCATACGGCCCGCCACTGACAGTGACCCAGGCGCGTTCCGTGGGGGAAGCCGGGAGGGGAGGTCGACGTACGGGAAACACAGGGGTGCCGGGGCGGAACGCACCTCGGCGGACGCATACCATCGACTCGAGACCCTCCCGTCCGGCAGGCGCGGGAGACGCTTCGAACGAGGGGACACCGGTGGACGAGAGCGGCGGGCACGGGCAGCCGCGGTCCGGCAACGACGAGTCGGCCGAGCGCCACGCAGGGCCTCCGGCCCGGGCCGCCGACCCGACCCCCGCCGACGAACGCCCCACGGAGGAACGGCGCTTCGCCCCCCAACAGCGGGACGACGCCCCGCCGACGGACACGCCGGCGACCCGCCCTGCCGGGGTCGAGGGGCCTGTCGGGGACGAGGGGCCTGTCGGGGACGAGGGCCCTGCCACGGCTCCGGCCCACGGTGAGGCCGATCGGAGCGGCACGTCTGACGACGGTGGCCTCACGGGCTCTGCCTCTGAGGGCTCTGCCACGGCTCCGGCCCGCGACGAGGCCGACGGGAGTCGCGTGCCTGATGGCGACGGATCCACCGGCTCCGCCTCGGACGGCCCTGCCGCGGCCCCCGCCCGCGGTGCGGCCGACGGGAGTCGTACGCCTGAGGGCGACGGACGCCCCGGCTCCGCCTCCGGCGGTCCCTCCACGACCCCTGCCCATGGGACGGGCGACGCGCGTTCCGAGGGTGACGCGCACCCGGACCGGGCCTACGCCGGCGATCCTCACACCGCACCCACGAGCGGCCGGCCCGAGGCGGACCCCCGTCCCACCGCCACCCCCGCCGCCGACCGGCCCGACGCGGAGCCCCGTCGCGCGGCCCCCACGTCAGCCCCCGGCGCCTCAGACCACCACCCCGAACCCCCGGCCCCGGCCGCGCACACCCCCACCCCGGGCCACCGCCCCCTCGCGCACTCCGCCGACGGCAAGGGCCCCGCTCCGCAGCGGCCCGAGCCCCGGGGCGGGCTGCTCATGGGGCGGCCGTTCGGGGTGCCCGTGTACGTCGCGCCGAGCTGGTTCCTGGTGGCCGCCCTGATCACCTGGGTGTTCGGTGGCCAGCTGGAGCGCGTGCTGCCCGAGCTCGGCGCCGCCCGGTACCTGGTCTCGCTCTTCTTCGCCGTGGCCTTCTACGCCTCCGTGCTCGTCCACGAACTGGCCCACACGGTCGCCGCCCTCCGCTTCAAGCTCCCGGTCCGCCGCATCCAGCTCCAGTTCTTTGGCGGCGTCTCCGAGATCGAGAAGGAGGCCGAGACCCCCGGCCGCGAGTTCGTGCTCGCCTTCGTCGGACCGCTGCTCTCCCTCGTCCTGGCCGGCGTCTTCTACGCCGCCGTACAGGCCGTGGAACCCGGCACCGTCCCCGGCGTCCTGCTCGCCGGCCTGATGATCTCCAACCTCATCGTGGCCGCGTTCAACCTCCTGCCCGGACTGCCCCTGGACGGCGGCCGCATGCTCCGCGCCGTCGTCTGGAAGCTCACCGGCAAGCCGATGAGCGGCACCATCGCCGCCGCCTGGGTCGGCCGCGCCCTCGCCGTCTCCGTCCTGATCGGCCTGCCCCTGCTCACCCAGTCCGGCGCCCTCGGCTCCGACGCCGTCGACAACGTCGGCATGGACACCGTCCTGGACGCCCTGCTCGCCGCCATCCTCGCCGCGATCATCTGGACCGGCGCCGGCAACAGCCTGCGCATGGCCCGTCTGCGCGAGCACCTCCCCGAACTGCGCGCCCGCACGCTGACCCGCCGCGCGGTCCCCGTCGAGACCGACACCCCCCTCTCCGAGGCCCTGCGCCGGGCCAACGCCGCCGGAGCCCGCGCCCTGGTCGTCGTCGACGCCGACGGCAAACCCCTCTCCCTCGTCCGCGAGGCCGCCATCGTCGGCGTCCCGGAGCACCGCCGCCCCTGGGTCGCGGTCAGCGGCCTCGCGCAGGAGCTCACCGACGGCATGCGCGTCTCGGCGGAGCTGTCCGGCGAGGAACTCCTCGACGCCCTGCGCGCCACCCCGGCCACCGAGTACCTGGTCGTGGAGGAGACCGGCGAGATCTACGGCGTCCTGTCGGCGGCCGACGTGGAGCGCGCCTTCGTCAAGGCGATGGCCAGGCCGTCCTAGCGGCCTTTCCAGCGGTGGTCCTGGTGGCCGTCCCGGTGGTCGGCGGCCCTCTCCGGTGCCGGTAGGCTGGTCACATGTCCGAACCGACCGGTGCCGCCCGCAGGCGCGGGCCCTTCAAGGTCGGGGACCAGGTACAGCTGACCGACCCCAAGGGCCGCCACTACACGTTCACGCTCGAGGCCGGGAAGAACTTCCACACCCACAAGGGTTCCTTCCCGCACGACGAACTGATCGGCGCTCCCGAGGGCAGCGTTGTCCGCACCACGGGGAACGTCGCCTACCTCGCGCTGCGCCCCCTGCTCCCCGACTACGTCCTGTCCATGCCCCGCGGGGCAGCCGTCGTGTACCCGAAGGACGCGGGGCAGATCCTCGCCTTCGCCGACATCTTCCCCGGCGCGCGCGTCGTGGAGGCCGGCGTCGGCTCCGGCTCGCTCAGCAGCTTCCTGCTGCGCGCCATCGGCGACCAGGGCATGCTGCACAGCTACGAGCGCCGCGCCGACTTCGCCGAGATCGCCCAGGCGAACGTCGAGCGCTACTTCGGCGGACCGCACCCCGCCTGGCAGCTCACCGTCGGCGACCTCCAGGACAACCTGTCCGACACCGACGTCGACCGCGTCATCCTCGACATGCTCGCCCCCTGGGAGTGCCTGGAGGCCGTCTCCAAGGCGCTCGTCCCCGGCGGCATCCTCTGCTGCTACGTCGCGACCACCACCCAGCTCGCCCGGACCGTCGAGTCCATCCGCGAGATCGGCTGCTTCAACGAGCCGACCTCCTGGGAGACGATGATCCGCAACTGGCACATCGAGGGCCTGGCCGTCCGCCCGGACCACCGGATGATCGGCCACACCGGCTTCCTGCTCACCGCCCGCCGCCTCGCGGACGGCGTCGAGCCGCCCATGCGCCGCCGCCGCCCCGCCAAGGGCGCCTACGGCGAGGACTACGCAGGACCCAACGCCGACGGTGGCACCGCCCGCTGAGACGGCCCGTCACCGCACACAACGCACGGGCGCCGTGGCGCAGTTCCCGGACACCGCACCGGAACTGCGCCACGGCGCCTTCTCGTTGCCGCCCGGGGGGAAACCGCGCGCGACACCGTTGACCTGCTCCGAGACGATCGGCAGCCGCCTCGCCCGCCGCAGGAGGCCCGTGCCGGCCCGGGCTTGCTGACACAGCGGCAGGAACCGTAACCCCTCTGACTTCCCCGGCACGGGACGCGCACACCCCGCCGTTCCCTCGCGGTGTGACGTGTGGCACCATCTTGGCCACCCCACCGGCACAGCCCTCAGGAGACACTCCTAGTGCAGCCTTCCGCCGTCCCGGAGCTCGCCCACACCCACACCCGCCCCATCCACTGGCTGGCCACCGCCACGGCCGTGGCCGGCGTGGTGGCCCTCTCCTCGGTCCTCCAGCCCGGCGCCGCGACGGCCGCTCCGCCGTCCGCCCCCGAGACCAGAAGCGCTCCGGCGAACATGGCCGCACCCGATCCGGCCGCGGTGGACTTCCCGATCGAGTGCGGCCCGGTGAAGGCCGTGGTGAAGAAGAAGGCCTCCGGCGATCTCGACGGCGACGGCGCACCCGAGACGGTGGCCGTGGTCCGCTGTGACTCCCCGATGGGCACGCCGCCGGACGGCGTGTACGTCCTCACCCGGGACGGCGACGGCGGCAAGCCGCGGGTGGTGGCCACGCTCCTCGACCCCGAGGACGGCACCACCGTCGCGGACTTCGCCGTGCGCGACGGGGCCGTCACGGCCACGCTCCTCGGCTACTCGTCGGCCGACGTGCCGCGTTGCTGCCCCGACGTGCGGAGCGACGTGAAATGGCGTTGGCAGAACGGCGCGTTCGTCCGCTCGACGCCGGCAGGTGCCCGCAGCGTGTGAGGCGCGTGCGCCAGCGCGTGTGAGATATCAGACAGTAGTGACAGTGCGTAGAGAAGCAGTCACTCTGCGTCCGGTCCGTAGACCTCTGTCCTGTCCGAAACCCGACGTACGTGAATGCACTCGCCCGGACACTCCTTCGCGGAGTCGATCACGTCCGTGAGAAGCGGCAGCGGTACGGGCGTTGTCGCGCCCTTGTCCTGGAGCAACTCGTCGTCGGTGCTCTTCACATAGGCCAGCCCGTCGATGTCCAGCTCGAACACCTCCGGCGCGTACTGGGCGCAGATGCCGTCGCCGGTACACAGGTCCTGGTCGATCCAGACCTCCAGAGCCTCGCCGTCGACGCCGGCCTCCTGCTGCACGCTCATCTCTCCTGCCGTTTCTCCGCCGGGCCGTATCGGGAATCCGGCCAGCTCTGACGGGTGTTGAACGCTTCGACCCTACCTCCGCCTGGGTTCCAATCAGGTTCGGTGGGTATTCCCCTGGCGTGAGGGAGAGCGCAAGGGTGAAGATCGGACACACCCCGACCGTCTTTGTGATCTAGGGGTTTCAATCGACACCCGCCCAGGTAGGGTCTGGAAGCGTCCAGCTCCCCTTGGAGGAGGTGAGGACCGTGGCAGCCCACGACGACGACATGAACCGCGGCATCCGCCCGGGACGCGGGTCCGACGACCCGGCCGGGCAGATCGCCTACCTTGAGCAGGAGATCGCCGTCCTGCGACGCAAGCTCGCCGACTCTCCGCGACACACGAGGATTCTCGAAGAGCGGATCGTCGAGCTGCAGACCAATCTGGCCGGCGTGTCCGCGCAGAACGAGCGACTCGCCAACACGCTCCGTGAGGCCCGTGACCAGATCGTGGCCCTCAAGGAGGAGGTCGACCGGCTCGCGCAGCCGCCGGCCGGCTTCGGCGTCTTCCTGACGGCGAACGAGGACGGCACCGCCGACATCTTCACCGGCGGCCGCAAGCTCAGGGTGAACGTCAGCCCCAGCGTCGAGCTCGAGGAGCTCAGGCGCGGCCAGGAAGTGATGCTCAACGAAGCGCTCAACGTGGTCGAGGCCATGGAGTTCGAGCGTGTCGGTGACATCGTCACCCTCAAGGAGATCCTCGAGGACGGCGAGCGGGCCCTGGTGCTCGGGCACACCGACGAGGAGCGGGTGGTACGGCTCGCCGAGCCGCTGCTGGACGTGAACATCCGGCCCGGCGACGCCCTGCTGCTCGAACCCCGTTCCGGCTACGTCTACGAGATCGTTCCCAAGAGCGAGGTCGAGGAGCTCGTCCTCGAAGAGGTCCCCGACATCGGCTACGAGCAGATCGGTGGTCTCGGCGGCCAGATCGAGGCCATCCGCGACGCGGTCGAGCTCCCGTACCTGTACCCGGACCTGTTCAAGGAGCACGAACTGCGGCCGCCCAAGGGTGTGCTGCTGTACGGACCCCCTGGATGCGGTAAGACTCTGATCGCCAAGGCCGTGGCCAATTCACTGGCCAAGAAGGTCGCCGAGGTGACCGGCCAGGCCGCCGGCAAGAGCTTCTTCCTCAACATCAAGGGCCCCGAGCTGCTGAACAAGTACGTCGGTGAGACGGAGCGGCAGATCCGCCTCGTCTTCCAGCGGGCCCGTGAGAAGGCCAGCGAGGGAACCCCCGTCATCGTCTTCTTCGACGAGATGGAGTCCCTCTTCCGCACCCGTGGCTCCGGTGTCAGCTCGGACGTGGAGAACACCATCGTCCCGCAGCTGCTCGCCGAGATCGACGGTGTGGAGGGCCTGCAGAACGTGGTCGTGATCGGCGCCTCCAACCGCGAGGACATGATCGACCCGGCCATCCTGCGGCCCGGCCGGCTGGACGTGAAGATCAAGATCGAGCGTCCGGACGCCGAGGCGGCCAAGGACATCTTCGGCAAGTACCTCACCGAGCGCCTCCCGCTGCACAGCGAGGACCTCGCCGAGCACAGCGGCTCCAAGGCCGCGACGGTCCAGAGCATGATCCAGACGGCTGTCGAACAGATGTACGCCGAGTCCGAGGAGAACCGCTTCCTGGAGGTCACCTACGCCAACGGCGACAAGGAAGTCCTCTACTTCAAGGACTTCAACTCCGGCGCCATGATCGAGAACATCGTGGGGCGGGCCAAGAAGATGGCGATCAAGGACTTCCTCGAGAAGAACCAGAAGGGCCTCCGCGTCTCCCACCTCCTCCAGGCCTGCGTGGACGAGTTCAAGGAGAACGAGGACCTGCCGAACACCACCAACCCGGACGACTGGGCCCGCATCTCCGGAAAGAAGGGCGAGCGGATCGTGTACATCCGTACGCTCATCACCGGAAAGCAGGGTGCGGACACCGGACGCTCCATCGACACGGTGGCGAACACCGGTCAGTACCTGTAAAAGGCAGGGCGGCTGCGGGTGCCCTCGGCGGGTACCCGCAGCCGACTGTTTTTCAGGCCACGGCTGGAGCAACGCAATGACGCAAATGATCTCCCCACCAGCGCAAAGGCGTTCTAGGCTCTTGCGTACCGCCGAGTCGCGCAGTGCGGGGACGGGCACCGCACACGCAACCGAGCGCCAGCGGTATCTGAGTGGCGCCCACGACCGAGGGTGCCGCCGGGCAAGGAGGGCCGCATGACCGTACGGCGAGTAATGGGCATCGAGACGGAGTACGGGATCTCCGTCCCCGGCCACCCCAACGCCAATGCCATGCTCACCTCGTCCCAGATCGTGAACGCCTACGCGGCGGCGATGCACCGGGCCCGCCGGGCCCGCTGGGACTTCGAGGAGGAGAACCCGCTGCGGGACGCGCGAGGCTTCGACCTCGCCCGCGAGGCCGCCGACTCCAGCCAGCTCACCGACGAGGACATCGGCCTGGCCAATGTGATCCTCACCAACGGCGCACGGCTCTACGTCGACCACGCGCACCCCGAGTACAGCGCCCCCGAGGTGACCAATCCCCGGGACGCCGTCCTCTGGGACAAGGCCGGCGAGCGGATCATGGCGGAGGCCGCGGAACGGGCCGCCCAGCTGCCCGGTGCCCAGCCGATCCACCTGTACAAGAACAACACCGACAACAAGGGCGCGTCCTACGGCACGCACGAGAACTACCTGATGAAGCGGGAGACCCCCTTCTCGGACATCGTGCGCCACCTGACGCCGTTCTTCGTCTCCCGCCAGGTCTTCGCCGGAGCGGGCCGCGTCGGCATCGGCCAGGACGGGCACGAGCACGGCTTCCAGCTCAGCCAGCGAGCCGACTACTTCGAGGTCGAGGTCGGCCTGGAGACCACGCTCAAGCGCCCCATCATCAACACCCGCGACGAGCCGCACGCGGACGCCGAGAAGTACCGCCGCCTGCACGTGATCATCGGCGACGCGAACCTGTCGGAAGTCTCGACGTATCTGAAGCTGGGTACGACGGCCCTCGTCCTGTCGATGATCGAAGACGGCTTCATCGCCGTGGACCTGGCCGTCGACCAGCCCGTTCGCACGCTGCACCAGGTCTCGCACGACCCCTCGCTCAAACGCCTCGTCACGCTCCGCAGTGGCCGGACGCTCACCGCGGTCCAGCTGCAGATGGAGTACTACGAGCTCGCGCGCAAGTACGTGGAGGAGCGGTTCGGGGCGGACGCCGACGACCAGACCAAGGACGTCCTGTCCCGCTGGGAGGACACGCTCACCCGGCTGGAGCACGACCCGATGAGCCTGGCCGGCGAGCTGGACTGGGTCGCCAAGCGGGAGCTCATGGAGGGCTACCGGCGCCGGGACGACCTCGACTGGGACGCGGCACGACTGCACCTGGTCGACCTCCAGTACGCCGACGTGCGGCCCGAGAAGGGCCTGTACAACCGTCTGGTGGCCCGCGGGCGCATGAAGCGCCTGCTGGCCGAGGCGGACATCGAGCGGGCCCGTACGGCGCCTCCTGAGGACACGCGCGCGTACTTCCGCGGCCGCTGCCTGGAGCAGTACGCGGACGACGTCGCGGCGGCCTCCTGGGACTCGGTGATCTTCGACCTGCCGGGCCGGGACTCCCTGCAGCGTGTCCCAACCCTGGAACCGCTTCGCGGAACGCGTAATCACGTCAAGGAGCTCCTGGACCGCTGCCGCACCGCGGAAGACCTGGTCAGGGTTCTGTCCGGCGGGTGAGGCCGATCGCGGGTACTCGGGAGAAGCCGGCCGGACAGGGTGGAAATTCCCTGGTCCGGGAATCATCGAGGTGGTCCCCGTACGTTGGAGCAACTGCGGGGCCATTGTCAGACCCGGCGAGTAGGGTCTGATCTTGACCGAGCAACTGTGTCGGGCGAACCGAGCGGGGTGAGGGATATGGCGACCAAGGACACCGGCGGCGGACAGCAGAAGGCCACCCGGTCCACCGAGGAGGTCGAGGAGCAGGCGGCGGAGGCGCAGGCTTCCGAGGACCTCAAGGAGCGTCAGGAGAAGCTGAGCGACGACGTGGACTCGGTTCTGGACGAGATCGACGACGTCTTGGAGGAGAACGCCGAGGACTTCGTGAGGTCATTCGTTCAGAAGGGCGGCCAGTAGCCTTCGAAACGAAGGTGGCGGGGGAGCTGGAGTTGGCAAATCAAGAAGGTGTGAAGCGCTGCGTACGGTGCGGTGAAGACAAGCCGTACGCAGCCTTCGCTCGCAGGCGGTCCAACCTGGACGGCCTCCAGCGGCACTGTCGGGATTGCGCTTCGGACTATCACCGGACGCGCCAGGAGACTCTCGGGCGGAAGGTCCGTCCGAAGGCTCAGGTGCCCGAGGGCCACAAGCTCTGCTTGAAGTGCGGCGAGGTGAAGCCGTGGAGCGAATGGCACCGCAACGCAACAGCGTCGGACGGGTTGTCGACGCGCTGTAAGGCGTGTCGAGCCACTGAAGGGCGTGCGGCGCATCTCATGCGCCACTACGGCCTCACCGAAGTCGAGCGCGACGAGATGATCGCCTCTCAAAGGGGCCTCTGCGTGATCTGCCTGAAAGCTCCGACTGCCCATGTGGATCACTGCCACAAGACGGGTAGGGTCCGTGGCGTACTGTGCTTCAACTGCAATTCGGCCATCGGCAAGTTGGGAGACGATCCCGACGCCGTCCGTCGGGCCGCCGCTTACTTGGAAGGAATCGCGTGGAAGCCAACACTCGTAGCACCGGGCGTCTACCAGCTGCCTTCCTGACGCCAGGCTCTTCCTCCTTCATGGACTTCCTCTCCGACTACCAGCCCGACCTGCTGCCGGGCAACAAGAAGTTGCCGCCCGTCCAGGGTGCCATCGAGGCACCGCACGGCACGACGATCGTGGCCGTGACCTTCCCGGGCGGTGTCGTCCTCGCCGGAGACCGGCGTGCCACCATGGGCAACGTCATCGCGCAGCGGGACATCGAGAAGGTCTTCCCCGCCGACGAGTATTCGGCGGTGGGCATCGCCGGTACGGCGGGTCTGGCCGTGGAGATGGTGAAGCTGTTCCAGCTGGAGCTGGAGCACTTCGAGAAGGTCGAGGGCGCGCAGCTGTCCCTCGAGGGCAAGGCCAACCGGCTCTCGACGATGATCCGCTCCAATCTGGGCATGGCCATGCAGGGGCTGGCCGTCGTCCCGCTCTTCGCCGGCTACGACGTGGACCGGGAGAAGGGGCGGATCTTCTCCTACGACGTCACGGGCGGGCGTTCCGAGGAGCAGGGCTACGCGGCCACCGGCTCCGGGTCGATCTTCGCGCGCGGCGCGATGAAGAAGCTCTTCCGGGACGACCTCAGCGAGGCCGAGGCCACGACGCTCGTGGTCCAGGCGCTCTACGACGCGGCAGACGACGACTCGGCGACCGGTGGTCCCGATGTCGCCCGCCGGATCTATCCCATCGTCACCGTGATCACCGAGGACGGCTTCCGTCGGCTCACCGAGGACGAGTCGTCCGAGATCGCGCGCTCCGTCCTGGAGCGGCGTCTGCAGCAGCCGGACGGTCCGCGGGCCGCGCTGCTGTAGGCGGCGGGCGTTCTTGTGAGGGTGGTCCAGTGAACCGACGGAATCTTCAAGAGAGGGACGGATAACCGGTGTCGACGCCGTTCTATGTCTCACCCCAGCAGGCGATGGCCGACAAGGCCGAGTACGCCCGCAAGGGCATCGCCCGCGGCCGCAGCCTGGTCGTGCTGCAGTACGCCGACGGCATCGTGTTCGTCGGCGAGAACCCGTCCCGTGCGCTGCACAAGTTCAGCGAGATCTACGACCGGATCGGCTTCGCGGCCGCCGGCAAGTACAACGAGTACGAGAACCTGCGCATCGGCGGCGTTCGCTACGCCGACCTGCGGGGTTACACCTACGACCGGGGCGATGTGACGGCCCGCGGTCTGGCCAACGTGTACGCGCAGACGCTGGGCACGATCTTCTCCAGCGTCGGGGAGAAGCCGTACGAGGTGGAGCTGGTCGTCGCCGAGGTCGGTGAGACCCCGGAGGGGGACCAGATCTACCGGCTGCCGCACGACGGCTCCATCGTGGACGAGCACGGCTCGGTCGCGGTGGGCGGCAACGCGGAGCAGATCAGCAGCTATCTGGACCAGCGTCACCGGGACGGCATGACGCTGGCCGAGGCGCTGAAGCTGGCGGTGCAGGCGCTGTCCCGGGACACCAACGGCAGTGAGCGGGAGATCCCCGCGGAGCGGCTGGAGGTGGCGGTGCTGGACCGGACGCGACCGCAGAAGCGGAAGTTCAAGCGGATCAGTGGGCGGCAGCTGTCCCGGCTCCTGGGGGAGGACGGGGCACAGCCGGAGGGATCGGAGCCGGAGTCGGACTCGGAGGGATCCGAGGACGCCGAGTAGCGTCCCGCCGTTCGTTCTTCTCACGCGCCCCGGCTGGTTTCGGCCGGGGCGCGTGCGTTCCGCATACGCCGGGTGGTGGGTCGGGGCCGCGCCGGGGGGTGTCCGTGCTCGGAACGGCGCGATGGGGTGAGACACCGACTCGCCGGCGTTGACGCGCCAACCGCTGCGGGCGGACACCCCCCGACACGTCCCCTTGCGTGAGCCGGCGGCTGCGGGCGCGTCTCGCCTTAGCTGCGGGCAGGCGTGCCGCGAGGGGCGGCACGGGTGGGCGGTGGGGGTCCCCCCTGCTCGAGCGAAGCCGAGAGCTTGGGGGAGGCACCCCGTTCCGCCGGGTTGCGGGCCCACCCGGCCCCAGCACCGACGCGGGGGCGTAATCAGGCTGGCGGTGCCGTGGAGCCCCGTACCAGCAGGTGCACCGGAATGTCCCCGCCCTCGGGTGAACGGCCCTCCAGGACTGCCAGAAGCGCCTGCATGCCCCGTTCACCGAAGAGCTCCGCGTCCAGGCGGACCGTCGTCAGCTCGGGGTCGATGGCCGTGGCCAGAGCCAGGTCGTCCACCCCGGTGACGGACACGTCGTCGGGGATGCGGAGGCCCAGCCGGCGGGCCGCCTTGTACGCGCCCGCGGCCAGCTTGTCGTCGTCGCAGACCAGCGCGGTGGGGCGCGGCCCGGGCACCGAGAGCGCGGCCTCCGTGGCGGCCACGGCGCCCTCGATCGAGATGGGGGCCCGGGCCGTGCGGACCGACGTGCCCGGTACCCCCGCCAGCCGCGCCGCCAGTTCCCGGGCCCGTACCTCGAACGTCCAGGACGGCACGTCCGCCGCCAGGTGGAGGAAGCGGCGGTGGCCCAGGGACAGCAGGTGTTCGACGACTTGGCGGACGCCGTCGGCGATGTCCAGGTTGACCGTCGCCGCGCCGAGACTGCCCGCCGGGTCGCTGTCCAGCATGACCAGGGGCAGTGCCTCGCCGCGGATCGCGGTCAGCGCGTCCGCGGCCATGGACGAGGCGATGACGCCGTCCAGGGCCGCCTGCGCGGAGGCGAAGGGGTCGCGGGCGGGTCCGATGCCCTCGGGGGAGGGGTACAGGACCACGCCGAAGCCGTGCTCGGCGGCGACGCGGGCCGCGCCCGTGTAGACGCCGGCGAAGAACTCCGTGGTCAGGGCCGGGACCACCAGCAGGACCGTGCGGGTGCGGCCCAGGCGCAGGTTCCGGGCGGCCAGGTTCGGGCGGTAGCCCAGGTCGCGGGCGGCCTCGCGGACGCGCTCTGCGGTCGCCTCCGAGACCCGGCCGCGCCACTTGTCGCCTAGGACCAGGGAGACGGCCGCCTGGGAGACGCCGGCGGCCTGGGCGACGTCCCGGCTCGTGGGGCGGGTGCTGCCTCGTGCCACCGTCGGGCCGCTCCTTCGTCTGGACTCGCGAACAGCGGCCATGGTACGTATGGGAGCCGACGTTATACGTAAAACCTAGGGCGGGGACATGGCCACGGGATACCTGGAGATCCTTCGGGCGCGACACGCCGCCCGACTGCTCGTCGGCACGCTCGTGGGCCGGCTGCCCAATGCCACGGCGGCCATCGCGATCGTGCTGTTCGTCCGAGCCGAGGGCGGCACGTACAGCCTGGCCGGGGCGCTGGCGGCCGTGTACGGCGTCGCCAACGCCGTGGGGCAGCCGGTGCTGGGCCGGCTCGTGGATCTGCGCGGGCAGCCGCGCGTGCAGCTGCCCGCGGCGGTCCTGTCCGGCCTGGCGATGGCCGCCTTCGCCTTCTGCGGCATCGGGTCGCTGCCCCTCGCGTACGGCGCCGTCGCGGCCGCCGGGCTCTTCACCCCGCCCCTGGAGGGCGGGCTGCGGGCGCTGTGGCCCTCCGTGCTGCGGCGGGAGGACCAGGTGCACACGGCGTACGCCATGGACGCCGTGGCCCAGGAGGTGATGTTCACCGTCGGGCCGCTGCTGGTGACGCTGTGCGTGTCCCTGTGGTCGGCCCAGGCGGCGCTGCTCGTGCTGAACGTCGTCGGGGTGCTCGGGGCGCTGTCCGTCGTCGTGTCGCCGCCCTCGCGCGCGTGGCGGTCGGCGCCGCGCGAGGCGCACTGGCTCGGCGCGCTGCGCTCGGCGGGGCTGCCGGCCCTGCTGGCGGCGTTCCTGTTCATCGGGATGGCGCTCGGGTCCATCACGGTCGCCTCGGTGCCCTACGCGGACGAGCACGGCGGTGACGCGGTGTACGGCTGGCTGATGGCCGCCCTGGGGTTCGGCGCGCTGGTCGGCGGCACCGTCTACGGGGCGCGGCAGTGGGCCGGTGAGCCCGCGCGGCGACTCCAGGTGCTCGTGGCCCTTCTGGTGGTGTGTTACCTGCCGCTGATGCTCATGCCGGACGCCGTGCCCATGGTGGCGCTGACCGCGCTCGCCGGGGTCTTCCTCGCCCCCGCCATCGCCTGCGCGTTCGTCCTGGTCGACCGGCACGCCCCGCGCGGCACGGTCACCGAGGCGTTCTCCTGGCTGGTGACGACGTTCACCGTGGGCCACTCGGTCGGAACGGGCGTCGCGGGGCCCGTCGTCGAGGCGGGCGGGGCCCTGTGGGGCTTCGCCGTGCCCGGTGTCGCGGGTGGCGTGTCCTTGCTGGTTTTGAGCGCCACAGGACGGGTACTCGCAGCTCCCGGCCAGGGAGCGGTCGTTGCGGCCGGTTCGGAAAATGATCCAAACCGTGCCGTCGAACCCCGTTTCAGTTCAGGGGATCGGGCGTAATGTTCCCTCATGGACCGCCGCATTTTCGGGCTGGAGAACGAGTACGGCGTCACGTGCACGTTCAGGGGACAGCGCCGCCTGTCTCCTGACGAGGTGGCGCGGTACCTCTTCCGCCGTGTCGTGTCATGGGGCCGCAGCAGCAATGTCTTTCTGCGAAACGGCGCCCGCCTCTATCTCGACGTGGGATCGCATCCGGAATACGCGACACCGGAATGTGACAACGTGATCGAACTGGTCACCCACGACAAAGCGGGCGAGCGCATTCTCGAAGGACTCCTGGTGGACGCCGAACGACGCCTGCACGAGGAGGGAATCGCGGGCGACGTCTACCTCTTCAAGAACAACACCGACTCGGCGGGCAACTCCTACGGATGCCATGAGAACTATCTCGTGGCGCGGCACGGGGAGTTCTCGCGGCTCGCGGACATTCTGATTCCGTTCCTGGTCACGCGGCAGTTGCTGTGCGGTGCCGGCAAGGTGCTGCAGACGCCGCGCGGGGCCGTGTACTGCGTCAGCCAGCGGGCCGAGCACATCTGGGAGGGCGTCTCCTCGGCGACGACCCGCTCCCGGCCGATCATCAACACCCGCGACGAGCCGCACGCGGACGCCGAGCGCTACCGCCGCCTGCACGTCATCGTGGGCGACTCGAACATGTCCGAGACGACGATGCTGCTCAAGGTCGGCGCCACCGACCTGGTACTGCGCATGATCGAGGCGGGCACGGTGATGCGCGACCTCACCCTGGAGAACCCGATCCGGGCGATCCGCGAGGTCAGCCACGACATCACCGGCCGCCGCAAGGTCCGCCTGGCCAGCGGACGCGAGGCCTCCGCCCTGGAGGTGCAGCGCGAGTACTACGAGAAGGCCCTGGACTTCTGCGAGCGCCGCGGCATCCGCACCGGCACCGTCGAGCAGGTCCTGGAGCTGTGGGGCCGCACGCTGGACGCGATCGAGACCGAGGACCTCGACCGCATCGGCACCGAGATCGACTGGGTCATGAAGTACAAGCTCCTCGAGCGGTACCGGGCCAAGCACAACATGACCATGTCGCACCCGCGGGTCGCGCAGATAGACCTCGCCTACCACGACATCCACCGCCGTCGCGGCCTGTACTACCTGCTGGAGAAGAAGGGCCAGGCAGCCCGCGTCTGCAACGACTTGAAGATCTTCGAGGGCAAGTCCGTCCCGCCGCAGACCACTCGGGCCCGGCTGCGCGGCGACTTCATCCGGCGCGCCCAGGAGCAGCGCCGTGACTTCACGGTCGACTGGGTCCACCTCAAGCTCAACGACCAGGCTCAGCGCACCGTGTTGTGCAAGGACCCGTTCCGTTCCGTGGACGACCGGGTGGAGAAGCTGATCGCCGGAATGTGAGGAATTGCGCCGGCGGGAAAATCGCCGGAACGCCACACGGGCGCCGTACGTTACAAGTGCGGCGCCCTTCTCACGCCGTAGAGTTGCGCGCACGCCATCAACGAGATCGACCGATTACGAGGCCCCCACAGTGCGCCGACGCTCACTTCTCATCTCCGTACCCGCAGGACTGGCCACGCTCGCCGCATGCGGTGACGACAAGTCCGACTCGAGCAAGGCCAGCGACAGCCCGTCGCCCTCACCGTCGGGTCCCTCCGCGGCCCCGCCGCCGAAGATCGTCGACGGTCCGCTGCCGGCGGTCACGGCGGGCGCCAAGTTCGACGAGAAGCCGACGGTCGCCAAGGGCAGCGGAGAGCCGTCGAAGCAGCTCGCGGTGAAGACCCTGATCGCGGGCAGCGGCAAGACCGTCGCGGAGAACGACTTCGTCGTCGCGCACTACCTGGGCCAGGTGTGGAACACCGCCAAGGTCTTCGACAACTCCTACGACCGCAAGGCCCGCCTGGCCATCCAGCTCACCCAGGGCCAGATCATCGACGGCTGGCGGTACGCGCTGGCCGGCAAGAAGGCCGGCAGCCGCATCGAGATGGCCGTCCCGCCGACCTGGGGCTACGGCTCGCAGGGCAACCCGCAGGCGGGCATCAAGGGCACCGACACCCTGGTCTTCGTCGTGGACGTGCAGGACACGTTCAACGCCACCAGCTCCGCCAAGGGCAAGCAGGTCCCGCAGGACGACGCGGACCTCCCGAAGGTCGGCACCAACACCGACGGCAAGGCCCCCTCCATCGAGGTGCCCAAGGCCACCGCCCCGAAGAAGCTCGTCGCCGAGTACGTCCTGGAGGGCGACGGCGAGGAGGTCGCCGCCGGCAACAGCGTGCTCGTGCAGTACAAGGGCGTGCTGTGGGACGGCGGCAAGGAGTTCGACTCCTCCTACGCCAACAAGCAGCTGGTGTCGTTCTCGCTCCAGCAGGTCGTCAAGGGCTGGGCGCAGGGCCTGACCGGCAAGAAGGTCGGCAGTCGCGTCCTCATCGTCATCCCGCCGGAGCTGGGCTACGGCGACAATCCGCCGCAGGGCAGCGGCATCAAGAAGGACTCCACGCTGGTCTTCTCGGTGGACATCCTCGCGAAGCTGTGACGTGCGGGGGATGTAAGACTGTGCGTGTTCGCCTTTCCGCAGACAAGCAGGAGCTAGAGACGTGAGCATCGACAAGCCCGAGATCGACTTCCCGGGCGGCGAGCCCCCGGCGGACCTCGAGATCAAGGACATCTGGGAAGGCGACGGCCCGGTCGCGCAGGCGGGCCAGACCGTCACCGTGCACTACGTCGGTGTCGCCTTCAGCACGGGCGAGGAGTTCGACGCCAGCTGGAACCGCGGGACGCCGTTCCGCTTCCCGCTGGGCGGCGGCCGGGTCATCAAGGGCTGGGACCAGGGCGTGCAGGGCATGAAGGTCGGCGGCCGCCGCCAGCTGACCATCCCCGCCCACCTCGCCTACGGCAACCAGAGCCCGACCCCGGCGATCAAGCCCGGCGAGACGCTGATCTTCGTGGTCGACCTGCTCGGGGTCTGAGCAAGGTTCGGACAGACTCGATCACGTGGGGCCCATGCCTGCTCGGGCATGGGCCCTCGGCTTTTGCCGTGCCACCCTGTGGCGGTACGGTCATCGCTCGTAAGCACCATAGGGAGGCGAAGCGCGTCGATGGCCATTGCCAAGGCCGAGCGGCTGATGAACCTGGCGCTGTGTCTGCTCGGGACGCGGCGGCCGCTCAGCAAGCGCGAGCTGCGCGACTCCATCGAGGCCTACGTAGAGGCCTTCGGACCGGGCAACGGATCGTCCGGCTCCGACGACTCCTTCAACCGCATGTTCGAGCGCGACAAGGACGACCTGCGCGAACTCGGACTCGTCATCGAGACGGTGGAGAGCCTCGACGGCGAGGTCGGCTACCTGGCCCGCCGCGACAGCAACCGCCTGCCGCCCATCACCCTGGACGCCGAGGAGGCCGCCGCGCTGGGGCTCGCCGCCAAGGTGTGGCAGCAGGCCCGGCTCGCCGGCGCGGCCAGCGGCGCCCTGCAGAAGCTGCGCGCGGCCGGACTCCCCGAGGACGTCGACCCGTACGGCCCGCACGGCGCGCTGGAACCGCGCATCCCCGTGCACGAGGCGGCCTTCGAGCCGCTGATGCTGGCCTGCCGGGACCGTCGGCCCGTCGTCTTCGACTACCGCAAGGCCACCGCCGCGCACCCCGAGCAGCGGCACGTGGAGCCGTGGGCGCTGGAGTGCTGGCGGGGCCACTGGTACCTGGCGGGCTGGGACCGCGACCGGGGCGCCGAGCGGGTGTTCCGGCTGTCCCGGATCACCGGCAAGGTCCGCTCGCGCGGTGGCCGCTACACCGCTGACGTCCCGGACGTCGTCACCGTTCGTGAGACCGTCGCGAGCTGGGCCGGGGAGATCGCCGACCGCTCGGCGCGGATCCGGCTGCGCTCGGACGCGGGGTACCCCCTTCGGGCGAAGGCCACGTCCGTGCGGGAACTCGGCGACGGCTGGGACGAGTTGGAGATTCCGTACGGCCACGGGCTGGACGCGTGGCTGGTGGAGTTCGGGCCGGACGTGGTCGTCCTGGAGCCCGCCGAGCTGCGGGCCGACGTGGTGGACCGGCTGCGGGCCGTGGCCAAGGGTTGAGGGGGAGCGGGAAGACAGTGGCAGCCAAACCGGTCAGGCCCGTGAACGCCATCGACCAGACCCGGCGGATGCTCTCCCTGGTGACGTATCTGAGGGAGCGCCCCGGGGCCCGGGTCGAGGACGTCGCGCGCGCCTTCGGTATCACCGAGGACGAGCTGGTCTCCGACCTCGACGTGCTGCCCATGTGCGGCACGAGTTTCCGCGGGGGCGACCTGCTCGACATCGACACCGACGGCGAGCGCATCTGGTGGCACAACCCGGCCGCCCTCGCGGCGGAGGCCGCCGAGCCGCTCAGACTCGCCGCCGACGAGGCCACCGCCCTGCTCGTCGCCGCCCGGGCCGTGTCCACCCTGCCCGGACTGCGCGAGAGCGACCGGCAGGCGCTGCTGCGGGCGACGGCCAAGGTGGAGGCCGCGGCCGGCGAGGCGGCCGGTGCCAGTTCGCGGCTGTCGGTGACCTTCGAGTCCGAGGGCGGTGTCTTCGCGGACGTCGACCGGGCGATCGCCGAGCGCCGCCGGCTGTGGATCCGCTACTACTCGCCCGCGCGTGACGAGGTCACCGAGCGCGAGATCGACCCCATCCGCCTGGTCAGCGTCGGGCACACGTATGTCGAGGCCTGGTGCCGCCGCTCGGAGGCGCGCCGCACCTTCCGGCTCGACCGGGTCGCCGAGATCAAGATCCTGGACGAGCCGTCGGCGCCGCCGGAGATCGAGCTGCGGGACCTGTCCGAGGCGCTGGTGCAGCCCGCGGCCGAGGACCCGGAGGTCGTGGTCGAGGTCGGCCCCGGCGGTCGCTGGGTCGCCGAGTACTACCCGCACGACAGCGCGGATGAGCTGGCGGACGGCGGACTCCGTATCACTCTGCGGACCCCCGACCCCGCGTCGCTGCGGCGCCTGGCGCTGCGGCTCGGCCGGGACGGACGGATCGTCTCCCCGCCGGAGCTGGCCGACAGCGCCCGGCAGGCGGCCCGCGAGGCGCTGGCGGCGTACGACGGGATCGAGGCGGCCGACGCGGTGGAGACCGCCGAGGCGCCGCACGTGGTGCACGCGGTTCCGGACGGGCCGGACGGCAGACGCGAGTGAGCCACAGGCGCCCACCGGCGTCGGCGGCCCGGCCCGGCCGCCCCGCACACCGGCCGCGGTGCCCCGGAGGCGAACGACCCCAGGAAGAGGAGCGAGGGCTGTGAGCGAGTCGGCGACGTCCGGTGCGCGGGGCATGACGGTGGAGTCCGCGTTCGCCGGCATGAGAAGCGTGTCCCCGGTGGTGTTCAAGGCGGGCTGCCCGGACTGCCGGGGGCGCTTCGAGCTCACCGCGGGCTCCCTGCGCCTCGCCATCGGGGCCACGAGCCGTACCACCTTCTACTCGTTCACCTGCCCGGAGTGCGGCGCGTCGGTCCGCAAGCCGGCGGGGGAGCGGATCGTGGAGCTGCTGACCGGCGGCGGCGTGCGCACCCTGCGGCTGCACTCGACCCTCTAGCGGGACGAGCCCCGGGAAAGGTCTAGGCTCGGCGTCATGTTCTGGCCGATGTTCGCGATTGCCGTGGGTTTCCTGGGTCTCTCCGTGCTCGGGGTGCTCGCCGTGCGGGTGTTCGTGGAGGCACAGCGCCTGGGCAGGCAGGTCACGGATTCGGCGCGCCGGATCAGCCGGGCCGCCGACGACCTGGAGCGGGCGGCGGAGAGCGCGGCCCGGTCCGTGGACGCGCTGTGAGGCGTCCGGCGGGCGACCTCTTGTTGCGCTTCGGGACACTTCGCCCTGTCACCTCGGCGGTTCGGACAGGTACTCTGCTGGTCGCGGCCCGGTTAACGAGGCACTGGCCGCGGACGGGAGTGCGCACAGGGATTGCAGAGGGATTGCCTCACGTTCACCCCTGAGCGTTACGATCGCTGTCGACACGATCGTTCGGACATATGTCCGACCGGTCGGACAGCACCCCACCACAGCCGCCTCGGTGAGAAGGTAAAGACTTATGTTCGGAAGGCTCGGAGCCCCCGAGATCATTCTCATCCTCGTCGTCATCATCCTGCTGTTCGGCGCGAAGAAGCTTCCGGACATGGCTCGGTCGCTCGGCAAGTCCGCCCGCATCCTCAAGAGCGAGGCCAAGGCGATGAAGGACGAGAACAAGTCGTCCACGACCCCGGCCGGCCCGCCGAACAACGACGAGCCCGCGCAGCGCACCATCCAGGCCGCCCCCGGTGACGTGACCAGCTCGCGCCCGGTCAACGAGCCGACGGACACGACCAAGCGCTGACGCAGGGCCGGTGACCTCCGGCCCGCCGCACGAGATGGGAACGTGGGTTGCTGAAGTCTGCCCGCAAGAAGGAGAAGGACCCCGAGGGGCGGATGCCCCTCGCGGAGCACCTTCGCGAGCTCCGCAACCGGCTCGCCAAGGCGATCCTGGCGATCGTCGTCGTCACGGTCTTCGCCGCCTTCTTCTACAACGACATCATCAACTTGATCACCAAGCCGATCCTCGACTCGGTCGGCTGTGACAAGACCTTCGCGGAACTGGCCAGGGCGCAGGCGGGCTCGAAGCCGTGTGCGCAGATCACCATCAACGGCCTGCTCACGCCCTTCACCCTGGCGCTCAAGGTGTCGCTGATGGCCGGCGTCGTGCTGGCCTCGCCGGTCTGGCTCTACCAGCTGTGGGCCTTCATCGCGCCGGGCCTGCACCGGCACGAGAAGAAGTACGCCTACGCCTTCGTCGCCACGGGCGCCCCGCTGTTCATCATCGGCGCCTACTTCGCCTACACGGTCCTCCCGACCACGGCGAAGGTACTGCTCGAGTTCACCCCGGGCGGCACGTCCAACCTCCTTCCGCTGGACGACCTGCTCGACCTGGTCATGCGGATGGTGCTCGTCTTCGGCCTCTCCTTCGAGCTGCCGCTGCTGCTGGTCATGCTCAACCTCACGGGGGTGCTCACCGGCAAGCGCATGCTCGGCTGGTGGCGCGGCATGATCATGGGCATCACGGTCTTCGCGGCCATCGCCACGCCCAGCACCGACCCGCTGACCATGCTGGCGCTGGCGGCGCCGATCTGGATCCTGTACTTCGCGGCCGTCGCCTTCTCCCTGCTGAACGACCGCCGCCGCAGCCGCCGCGAGGCCCTCGGCCCCGCCGACGACGAGGCGTCCGAACTGGATCTCACCCCCGAGGACATCGGCGAGATCGAGCCCGTGACCACCAGCCGGGCGGCGCTGCCCGAGCAGGCGCGCGCGGAACGCTCGGACCGGGTCAACGGTTATGACGACGTGACCTGAAGATCCGCGGGCAGCTCATAGGGTCGGTCGCGTGACCAGCGAGATCACCCTCTTCGTCAACCCCACCGCGGGCCGCGGCCGGGGCGCCCGCGCGGCGCAGCCGGCCGCTTCCGCTTTGCGGGCGGCCGGTTTCTCGGTGCGCACGGTGCTCGGGGAGGACGCCGCGGACGCCCTCGTCCGCGCACGTGCCGCCGTCGAGGCGGGCACCGGAGCGCTGATAGCCGTCGGCGGTGACGGCATGGCCAACCTCGCCCTGCGGGCCGTCGCGGGCACGCGCACCCCGCTCGGCCTGGTCGCCGTCGGCACCGGCAACGACTTCGCCCGCGCCCTCGGCCTGCCCGTGCGTGAGCCGGCCGCGGCGGGCCGCATGATCGCCGACGCCCTCAAGTGCGAGCGGATCAGGGACATCGACCTCGGACAGGTCGGCGACCGCTGGTTCGGCACCGTCCTCGCCTCCGGCTTCGACTCCCGCGTCAACGACCGGGGCAACCGCATGCGCCGCCCCGCCGGGCGCCTGAAGTACGACCTGGCGATGCTCGCCGAGCTGGCCGCGTTCCGGCCCCTTGCGTACCGCATCCGGCTGGACGACGGCGAGGTGCGCGAGATCGAGGCCACCCTCGTGGCCGTCGGCAACGGCTCCTCCTACGGCGGCGGCATGCGGATCTGCCCCGGCGCCGACCCGACCGACGGGATGTTCGACATCACGGTGGTCGGGGACTGCAGCCGTACGACGCTGCTGCGGGTGTTCCCGAGGGTGTACCGGGGGACGCACGTCGACCACCCGAAGGTGACGGTGCTGCGGGCGGCCCGGGTGGAGATCGCCGCCGAGGATGTCACCGGTTACGCCGACGGGGAGCCGCTCGGTCCGCTGCCGCTGACCGCGCGCTGCGTGCGCGGGGGCGTGCGGGTCGTCGGCCCCTGAGGCCCGTCGCCCCTGAGCTGCGCCGATCCCTGGTTTCACAGGGACGGATCCGGATAATGATCGTCCTGTTGTCAGTGCGGCCCGGTACGCTCGAAAGCACGATGACAGAGGACCTCTCACCGGCCGAGCGGTACGCGGCAGCCCGCAAGCGCGCTGCCGAGCAGGCCACCGCGCTCGCCTCCTTCCGCGAGATGTACGACTTCGGCCTCGACCCCTTCCAGATCGAGGCCTGCCAGGCGCTCGAAGCGGGGAAGGGCGTGCTGGTCGCCGCGCCCACCGGCTCCGGCAAGACGATCGTCGGCGAGTTCGCCGTCCACCTCGCCCTCCAGCAGGGCAAGAAGTGCTTCTACACGACACCCATCAAGGCCCTGTCGAACCAGAAGTACGCCGACCTGTGCCGCCGCTACGGCACGGACAAGGTGGGCCTGCTCACCGGCGACAACAGCGTCAACTCCGACGCCCCGGTGGTCGTGATGACCACCGAGGTGCTGCGGAACATGCTGTACGCCGGTTCCCAGACCCTCCTGGGCCTCGGCTACGTGGTCATGGACGAGGTGCACTACCTCTCCGACCGGTTCCGGGGCGCCGTCTGGGAAGAGGTGATCATCCACCTGCCCGAGTCGGTCACCCTGATCTCGCTCTCGGCGACCGTGTCGAACGCCGAGGAGTTCGGCGACTGGTTGGACACGGTCCGCGGCGACACCGAGGTGATCGTCTCCGAGCACCGGCCCGTGCCGCTGTTCCAGCACGTGCTGGCCGGGCGGCGGATGTACGACCTGTTCGAGGAGGGCGAGGGCCACAAGAAGGCCGTCAACCCCGACTTGACGCGCATGGCGCGGATGGAGGCGAGCCGGCCGTCGTTCCAGGACCGCCGGCGCGGCCGGTCCCTGCGCGAGGCCGACCGCGAGCGCGAGCGCAGACAGCGGTCCCGGGTGTGGACGCCGAGCCGGCCCGAGATCATCGAGCGGCTCGACGCCGAGGGGCTGCTGCCCGCCATCACCTTCATCTTCAGCCGCGCCGCCTGCGAGGCCGCCGTCCAGCAGTGCCTGTACGCGGGCCTGCGGCTCAACGACGAGGAGGCGCGCCGGCGGGTCCGCTCCCTGGTCGAGGAGCGCACGGCGTCCATCCCGCGCGAGGACCTGCACGTCCTCGGCTACTACGAGTGGCTGGAGGGCCTGGAGCGCGGCATCGCCGCCCACCACGCGGGCATGCTGCCGACCTTCAAGGAGGTCGTCGAGGAGCTGTTCGTGCGCGGGCTGGTCAAGGCCGTGTTCGCGACCGAGACCCTCGCCCTCGGCATCAACATGCCCGCCCGCTCGGTGGTCCTGGAGAAGCTCGTCAAGTGGAACGGCGAGCAGCACGCCGACATCACCCCGGGCGAGTTCACCCAGCTGACGGGCCGGGCCGGGCGGCGCGGCATCGACGTCGAGGGCCACGCGGTGGTGCTGTGGCAGCGCGGCATGAACCCGGAGCACCTGGCCGGTCTCGCGGGCACGCGCACGTACCCGCTGCGCTCCAGTTTCAAGCCGTCGTACAACATGGCGGTCAACCTGGTGGAGCAGTTCGGCCGGCACCGCTCGCGCGAGCTGCTGGAGACGTCGTTCGCGCAGTTCCAGGCGGACAAGTCGGTCGTCGGCATCTCGCGTCAGGTGCAGCGCAACGAGGAGGGCCTGGAGGGCTACAAGGCCTCCATGACCTGCCACCTCGGCGACTTCGAGGAGTACGCCCGGCTCCGCCGCGAGCTGAAGGACCGGGAGAACGAGCTGGCCCGGCAGGGCGCGGCCCAGCGGCGCGCGGAAGCCGCCGTCGCGCTGGAGAAGCTCAAGCCCGGTGACGTCATCCACGTGCCCACCGGCAAGTACGCGGGCCTGGCGCTGGTCCTGGACCCGGGCCTGCCCGCGGGCCGTTCGAACGGCCACCGCGGCTTCGACCACCACGACGGGCCGCGCCCCCTGGTGCTGACCGCCGAGCGGCAGGTGAAGCGGCTGGCGGCCATCGACTTCCCGGTTCCGGTCGAGCCGTTGGAGCGGATGCGGATCCCGAAGTCCTTCAACCCGCGTTCCCCGCAGTCCCGCCGGGACCTCGCGTCGGCGCTGCGCACCAAGGCCGGGCACATCCCGGCCGACCGGCACCGCAAGCGGCGCTCCCAGGCGGCCGACGACCGCGAGATCGCCCGGCTGCGGACGGCGCTGCGCGCGCACCCCTGCCACGGGTGCAGCGACCGCGAGGACCACGCCCGCTGGGCCGAGCGGTACCACCGGCTGCTGCGCGACACCTCGCAGCTGGAGCGGCGGATCGAGGGCCGTACGAACACCATCGCCCGCACGTTCGACCGTATCGTCGCCCTGCTGACCGAGCTGGACTACCTGCGCGCCGACGAGGTCACCGAGCACGGCAAGCGGCTCGCGCGGCTCTACGGCGAGCTGGACCTGCTCGCCAGCGAGTGTCTGCGCGAGGGCGTCTGGGAGGGGCTCGGACCGGCCGAACTCGCCGGATGCGTCTCGGCGTTGGTGTACGAGGCGCGCGTCGGGGACGACGCGCTGGCGCCGAAGCTGCCGTCGGGCAAGGCCAAGGCAGCGCTGGGCGAGATGGTGCGGATCTGGGGGCGGCTGGACGCGCTGGAGGAGGAGTTCCGGATCACCCAGACCGAGGGGGTCGGGCAGCGCGAGCCCGATCTCGGCTTCGCCTGGGCCGCGTACATGTGGGCCTCCGGGAAGGGGCTCGACGAGGTGCTGCGCGAGGCGGAGATGCCGGCGGGGGACTTCGTGCGGTGGTGCAAGCAGGTCATCGATGTGCTGGGGCAGATCGCGGCGGCGGCGCCGCCCGGGTCTTCCGTGGTGAAGAACGCGCGTAAGGCTGTTGATCTGTTGCTGCGGGGAGTGGTCGCCTACTCGTCGGTGGGGTGAGCTTGTTGCGCGGGTGCCGGTGGATTGTGGTTGCTCGCGCCCACGCGGCGGAGCCGCACAATGACACAGCCCCGCGCCCCTGAAGGGGCGTTGTCCTGAGAGTCCCTCACCCGTGACGGTGAGGGACTTTCGTATGTCTGTACGCCGCTACGAGCCGTATTCGAACGGTGTCGCAGCGTATAAATGAATGAGCCTACTATCCCTTCGCGACCGGTTTCCGGCAGTTGTGGAATATGACACGGCGATGATCCGGTCGGACTAAGCTCGCCCGCAGCGCACCGGCTTGAGATGAATTCGTGCGCTTGTTCCCCAATGTGCGGAAGATCCCGACAGTTTCATGACATACCCACTTGCGAGTCCCCCCGAACCTCAGTCGTCTCCTGTCAGAAGGCCCACATGGTGAGTGTTCAATCCCCTCCAGGTCGCCGTGAACTGCCCTACACGCGCGTGCTGTTGCTGCCGGCCATAGTGATGGCGGCGGCGACCGGAGCCGCCGTCGCCCTGGTGGCGGAGCCGGCCCGGCTCGCCGTCGGCTGGTGCGGCGGCATCGCCACCGCGCTCGTGATCGCGACGGCGGCCGAGGCGGTGCGCCGCGGCCGTGCCCTGCGGAACCAGCGGGCGGAGCACGCCCGCCACACCGCGCATCTGGAACAGCGGATCGCCGTCCACGAGAACGAGTTGGTCCGCTTCTCGCGGGAGATGATCCCCGCCGCGCTCGATCTGCTCGCCACCGGAGAATCCCCCAGAGAGGTGATTCGCAAGCTCGGTCTCTCCAACCCCGCGTTCCGCGACATCCCCGCGCCGCAGGCCGAGACGCTGCTGACGGTGCTGAGGATCGTCGATCGCGAAGTGACCATGCGGGACGCCGCCGCGCGCTCCTTCGTCAGTGTCGCCCGCCGCGTCCAGGCGATCATCCACCAGCAGGCCGAGGAACTCCGGGAGATGGAGGAGGACCACGGCCGCAACCCCGAGGTCTTCGACGACCTGCTGCGCATCGACCACGGCAACGCCCTGATCGGCCGCCTCGCCGACTCCGTCTCCGTCCTCGGCGGCGGACGCCCCGGACGGCAGTGGCCCCAGCCGGTGTCCCTGTACAGCACCCTGCGCGGCGCCATGTCCCGCATCCTGGAGTACCGGCGCATCCAGCTGTCCTCCATCGCCAAGGTCAGCGTCAAGGGCATCTACGTGGAGCCGGTCATCCACGCCGCCGCCGAACTCCTCGACAACGCCACGCGCTACTCGCCGCCGCAGACCAAGGTGCACGTCACCGCCACCGAGGTGCAGACCGGCGTCTGCATCGAGATCGAGGACGGCGGCGTCAACCTCAACGAGGAGGCGCGCGCCCGGATCGAGGGCATGCTGGAGGCGGCCAAGGCCGGCGTCGACCTCCAGGACATCGGCGAGCACCCGCGCCTGGGCCTCGCCGTGGTGGGCCGCCTCTGCACGGCGTACAACATGCAGGTCTCGCTGCGGGCCTCCGCGTACGGCGGTGTCCGCGCCATCCTCATCGTGCCGAGCGAGATGATCACCCACGAGCCCGGTGTCGGACTCGCCCACGGCATCGGCGCCACGGGCATCCCCATGAAGGTCGGCATCCCCGAGGGGCCGAAGCGCACCCCCAAGAAGCGCCGCCCCACCAGCCCGAAGCTCCCCGCGACGGTCTCCCTGGAGGACGACGACGTCCCCGAGGTCACCGAGTGGACGGCGAACGGCCTGCCGCAGCGCCGCAGCCGGGTGAAGACACCGCTCTCCGAGCGACTCGCCCAGCAGGCCGCCAACGAGAAGGCCGACCGCGAGGCCGAGGCACGCGGCGAGCACAACCCCTGGGCCGCGATCAAGGAGCCCGAGGTGCCGCCCCTGCGCGACATGAGCGCCCCCGACGCCCCCGGAAAGGGCCTGGAGGCCTTCTGGGAGGGACTCAAGCAGGGCATCGAGCCCGGCACCCACCCGACCGACTTCATTCGGAATCCCACCAAGTACCTGCACCTGCTCAACGACCCGGCCCCCACCGAGGCCGATGACGAGGGGGATCTCAAGTGATCCAGCAGCGAGGCAACTTCGACTGGATGCTCAAGCAACTCGCCGACGGCGTACCGGGCATCGAGATGATCGTGGTGCTCTCGGCCGACGGACTGCGCATCGCCCGCTACGGGGGCGAGCCCGACGCGGCCGACCGGGTCGCCGCGGCCTGCGCCGGCCTGCAGTCCCTCGCGGGCAGCATCTGCCAGGAACTCAGCGTCGGCGACGGTGAGATGAAGCTCGTCATGATCGAGATCGACCAGGGCTACTTCTATCTGATGGGCGCCGGCGCCAACGCCTTCCTCGCCGTGCTCTCCGACGTGCGGTGCGAACCCGGCCGGATGAGCGCGATGATGCGCGACCTGGTGGTCCGGATCGGCGGCCATCTGACCAGTCCGCCCCGGCGGAACGGGCAGATCGTATGACGCCTCCGCAACGCCAGAGGCGCAACCCGGCACCGGAACCGGCCCCGCAGCCTTCCCAGGAGGGCGAGGGCAAACCCAACCCCGAGCGGATGTACGTGGTGGCCGGCCCGGACGGCGAACGGGCCGAACTCGACCTGGTGACGTTAATCGTGGCGCGTGCCGCAGACCCGCCGCCCTCCGCCACCCCCGAGCAGGCGGCGTTGCTCCGGCTCTGCGCCGCCCCCCTCTCCGTGGCGGAGCTGTCGGCCTACCTCAGCCTGCCGTTCAGCGCGATGGGCACGCTGCTCACCGAGCTGCTCACGGCGGAACTGGTGCACGCGCGCTCCCCGATCGTCCGTCAGGCGGTCCCCGACCGTTCCCTCCTCGAAGCGGTGATGAATGGACTTCAAAGGCTCTGACACCATCCCGGGCCCCCGGGCCGAGGACCAGTTGCCACACACGACGCAGGCCGCGGCCAAGATCGTGATCGTGGGGGGTTTCGGCGTCGGCAAGACGACCATGGTCGGCTCGGTCAGCGAGATCAAACCGCTGACCACCGAGGAGACCATGACGCAGGCCGGCATCGGTGTCGACGACAACTTCGGCTCCGATTCCAAGACGGCCACCACCGTCGCCATGGACTTCGGCCGGATCAGCATCACCGACCAGCTCGTGCTGTACCTCTTCGGCACACCCGGCCAGCAGCGCTTCTGGTTCCTGTGGAACGGCCTGTTCGAGGGCGCGCTCGGCGCGGTGGTGCTGGTCGACACCCGTCGGCTGGAGGTCAGCTTCGACGTCATGGGGCGCCTGGAGGAACGTGGTGTGCCGTTCGTGGTCGCCATCAACTCCTTCCCCGACGCGCCCCGTTACCCCATCGAGGAACTGCGCACGGCCCTCGACCTCGCCCCCGACATCCCGATCATGGAGTGCGACGCGCGCCGCCGGGCCTCCAGCCGCGACGTCCTGATGACCCTCATGCGCTTCCTGCACTCCCTCGCCATGACGGGCTCGCGCACCTGATCGGTATCCGGCCCACCCCACATCTCCCCCAGACACTGGAAAGTTTCGGAGCGACCACTGTGACGCCTGAATCCCACGCCCCGACCGGTACGGACGACACCCGGTCCGGGCCGCCCCCCGGCTGCCCCGCGCACGGCCTCGGGCCCGGGGGGCTGCACCGGCTGCACGAGGTGGAGGACCTGGGAGCGCTGTACGAGCAACTGCGGGAGCAGCACGGCCCCGTGGCGCCCGTGCTGCTCCACGACGACGTGCCGATCTGGATCGTCCTCGGCCACGCCGAGAACCTGCACATGGTGCGCTCGCCCTCGCAGTTCTGCCGGGACAGCCGTATCTGGACCCCCCTCAAGGACGGCCTGGTCAAGCCCGACCACCCGCTGATGCCGCACATCGCGTGGCAGCCCATCGCCTCGCACGCCGAGGGCGACGAGCACAAGCGGCTGCGCGGCGCGGTCATGGGCGCCATCTCGACCATCGACTTCCGCAGCCTGCGCCGCTACATCAACCGCAGCACGCAGCAGATCGTCAACCGCTTCTGCGAGAAGGGCGAGGCCGACCTCGTCGGCCAGTTCACCGAGCACCTGCCGATGGCGGTGATGTGCGAGATCCTCGGCATGCCCGGCGAGTACAACGACCGGATCGTCGAGGCGGCCCGCGACGCGCTCAAGGGCACCGAGACCGCGATCGCCAGCCACTCCTACGTCATGGACGCCCTGAGCCGGCTCACCGCCCGCCGCCGCGCCCAGCCGGAGGAGGACCTCGCCAGCTACCTGATCACCCACCCGGCCCGGCTCAGCGACGACGAGGTCAGGGAGCACCTGCGCCTGGTGCTCTTCGCCGCCTACGAGGCCACCACCAACCTGCTGTCGAACGTGCTGCTCACGGTGCTGATCGACCCGCGTTTCCGGGCCCAGCTCAACGGCGGCCAGATGACGGTGCCGGAGGCGGTGGAACAGTCGCTGTGGAACGAGCCGCCGTTCAGCACGGTCTTCGCGTACTTCGCCAAGCAGGAGACCGAACTGGGCGGACAGCGCATCCGCCGGGGCGACGGGCTGCTGTTCGCCCCGCTCCCGGCCAACGTCGACCCGCGGGTGCGGCCGGACCTGAAGGCCAGCATGCAGGGCAACCGCTCCCATCTCGCCTTCGGCGGCGGCCCGCACGAGTGCCCCGGCCAGGACATCGGCCGCTCCATCGCCGACGTCGGCGTCGACGCGCTGCTGATGCGGCTGCCCGACGTCGAACTCGACTGCGACGAGGAGGAACTGCGCTGGACGGCGTCCATCGCCTCCCGGCACCTGGTGTCGATGCCGGTGCAGTTCTCGCCCAAGCCGCCGCAGGACGTGTCGGAGCAGCCGAACCACAAGCCGGTCCCGGCGCAGCGCTCCGACTGGCAGATCGGCACCGTGCAGCCGCAACCCCAACCGCAGCCGGCAGCGGTCGCCGCACCCGTCCAGCCCGCGTCGGCCGCCGCGCAGCCGCAGCCCCAGTCGGCTCCGGTGCAGCCTCATCCGGTCTCGGGCCAGCCGCAGCCGGCGTCGGAGGAACCGCCCCGGCGCAAGGGTGTCTGGCGGCGCTTCCTGAGCTGGTGGCGCGGCTACTGACCGCGTGACGGGGCGTCGTACGTCCCGGCGGCCCACCGGTCGTACGACGCCCAGGCCGCGAGCACCCGGCTGCTGCGGAACCGGTGCTCCACTCCCGTGACCGGGTCGGTGAACTCCAGGCCCCGTGCCAGCAGTTGGAGCGGACGCCGGAAGTCACCGGCCGGCACGGGGCCGGTCACCTCCGGGTAGAGCGGGTCGCCGAGGATCGGCACGCCCAGCGCGGTCATGTGCACGCGCAGCTGGTGGGTCTGCCCGGTACCCGGCAGAAGCCGGTACCGGGCGAGGGTGCTGATCGCGAGCGAGCCGGCCCCGTCCGTTCGGTGCTCGACCCGGGGCTCGGCCCGGTGCTCGACGAGTTCGACGCGGCTCACCGCGTTCGGCTCGCCCGGCACCTCCCGCGCCGTCAGCACCCCGCGCTCCTTCACGATCCGGCTGCGGACGGTCCGGGGGAGCGCGAGGGCGGAGTCGTACGGGGCGACGGCCTCGTACTCCTTGCGGACCCGCCGGTCGCGGAACAGCGTCTGGTACGCGCCGCGCTCCTCGGGGCGCACGGTGAACAGCACGAGCCCGGCCGTGAGCCGGTCCAGCCGGTGCGCGGCGCTGAGGGTCGGGATGTCCAGCTCGCGGCGGAGCCGGGCCAGCGCGGTCTCGGCGACGTGGGCGCCGCGCGGGGTGGTGGCCAGGAAGTGGGGCTTGTCGGCGACGACGATGTGCTCGTCCCGGTGCACGACCTCCAGCGGGAAGGGCACCGGCGTCTCGTCGGGCAGCTCCCGGTGGAACCACACGAACATCCCCGGCACGAAGGGCGCGTCCGACGGCACGGCCCGTCCGTCCGCCCCGACAACCAGCCCCGCGTCGAACATCCCGTCGACGACCCCGGCTTCCGCCCCGGAGAGCCGCTCCACCAGGTGCTCGCGCACCGTGGCCCACGCGCCCGCGGCCGGCAGCCGCACCCGCACCGGGTCCACCCCGTGGCGCTGCGGCAGGGGAGAGGGCGGGGTGCGGGTCTTGCGTCTCATCGCGGCCCAGCGTACGAGGCCTGCGCGCCCCGGAGGAAAACCGCTGGGGCCACCGGCCGCCCGGTTGTCAGGATGCGGGCATGCCCTTCCTCATCGGCCCGGTCCTGACCGCCGGGGCCCTCACCCACCGTCCGCAGCCCACCCTCCCCACCGACGGCGGACTCCTCCTGCGCCCCTGGCGGGCCGGGGACGCGCCCGCGGTGTACCAGGTCTTCCAGGACCCCGTGATGCACCAGTGGCACGCCCGGGCCGCCGACTCCGAGGAGGAGGTCGCCGGCTGGATCCGGGACTGGCACCAGGCGTGGGAGGAGGAACGGGAGGCGCAGTGGGCCGTCGTCGACGCGGGATCCGGTGCGCTGCTGGGCCGGGTCGCGCTGCGCGAGATACGGCTGGACGACGGGACGGCGGAGGTGGCCTACTGGACCGTCCCGGAGGCACGGGGCCGGGGCGTCGCCGCCCGGGCCACGACCGCGCTCACCCGCTGGGCCCTCGACGAGGTCGGCTTCCACCGGCTGGAGCTGCTGCACGCCGTGCGCAACGAGGCGTCCTGCCGTGTCGCCACAAGCACCGGCTACGCCCTGGAGGGCACGAAGCGCAGCGCCGCGCTGCAGCCGGACGGCTGGCACGATATGCATCTCCACGCCCGCGTGCGAGGGCACTGAGCCGCCCCGGGCGGGCCCGAGCTTCCTGGTGGGCTCGTGCCTCCTGGTGGGCTCGTGCGCCCGGCAGGCCCTGCCTCCCGGAGGGCCCACTCTCCCGGCCCGGTAATGCTCTTGGCCCTCCCGGCGGGTCCCTGCCTTCCGGCAGGACTCATGCTCCCGCCCGGCTCATGTCTCCCGCCCTCGGCCCAGGCCTCCCGGCACTTGCCTGGCGGTCCCTGCCTCACGCGGCCGACGTGCTGCTCTCCTGCTCCGCCTCGATGCGCGCGTTCCACTCCCGCTTGGAGGCCTGCCAGCCGTCCTCGTCGTGGCCGCGCCGCCAGTAGCCGGAGATCGACAGGTCCTCGCGCGGGACCTGGCGCTCGACCCGGAGCAGATGGCGCAGCTGCTTCACGAAATGCGCCTCGCCGTGCACGAAGGCATGCACCCGGCCCTCGGGGAACTCCAGGTTCCGCACGGCCTCGACCAGCGCCTCGCCCAGGGGCCGGTCACCGCGGTGCAGCCAGACGACCTCCACGTCCGAGTCGATCTTCTGCTCCTCCTCGGGGCCGGAGACCTCCACGAAGGCGTATGCCCGGGTCCCGCGCGGCAGGGCCTCCAGGGCGCAGGCGATCGCGGGCAGGGCGCTCTCGTCGCCGACGAGCAGATGCCAGTCCGCCTCCGGGTCGGGCGCGTACGCCCCGCCGGGACCCATGAACCGCACGGTCTCGCCCGGCTGGACGCGCGCGGCCCAGGGGCCCGCCAGGCCCTCGTCGCCGTGGATGACGAAGTCCAGGGTCAGTTCGCGGTGTTCCGGGTCCCACTGGCGCACCGTGTACGTCCGGGTCACCGGCCACTGCGCGCGGGGCAGCTCCTCGCGGATGCGCTGCAGGTCGAAGGGCTCCGGGTACGTCACGTCCCCGGGCGCGAACAGCAGCTTCACATAGTGGTCGGTGCAGGTGTCCGCGGCGAAGTCGGCGAGGCCCTCACCACCGAGCACCACACGCTGCATGTGCGGAGTCAGCCGCTCGGTGCGGACGACCTGAGCGGAGTGCGGCGTGCGCGGCTGGCGTCCCGGTCGCTCTGCCATGAGGACCTCCCTGTATCGCATAGTTAGGGTTACCTAAGTTAGCACCTCGCTCGCGATTCACACCTCTCGTCGCCCGCGATTCACACCTCTCGGACGCGAAGGTCACGCCGCACTCTCACCAACGGGTCAGGCCCGGAGCGTCGCCAGCAGGCGCTCCAGTGACCCGCCCAGACCCCAGCGGGCCGCCAGCACCTCCAGGGCCGCCGGGTCGCGCGGCGCCCGCGGCAGCGCGGTGACGACGTCCGGGAGCGGTACGTCGTCCGCGACCCGGACCACCTTCGGCGCGACCGCGAGGTACGGGCGCGATTCGTCCAGCCGCCTGCGCTGCGTCGGCGTCAGCTTCGACCGCCGGTCCTCGACCGCCGCCAGGATCCCGGCCAGGTCCCCGAACTCGGCCAGCAGCTTGGCGGCCGTCTTCTCCCCGATGCCCGGCACGCCCGGCAGGCCGTCGCTGGGATCGCCGCGCAGCAGGGCCAGATCCGCGTACCCGCTCCCGTCGACCCCATACTTCTCGCGCAGCACGGCCTCATCGGTGTGCTGCAGCGTGCCCACGCCCTTCAGCGGATACAGCACGCGCACCCCGCGCGCGTCGTCCACCAGCTGGTACAGGTCGCGGTCGCCCGTGACGATGTCGACCGGGCCCTTCGCCCGCGCGGTGAACGTGCCGATCACGTCGTCCGCCTCGTACCCCGCGACGCCCACGCGCGCGATGCCCACCGCGTCCAGCACCGCCTCGATGACCGGCACCTGCGGCGACAGCGTGTCGGGCACCTCCTCCTCGTCCGGGCCGGCCGCGTGCTCCTCGGCGACGCGGTGCGCCTTGTACGAGGGGATCAGCTCCACCCGCCAGTGCGGACGCCAGTCGGCGTCCATGCACGCCACGAGATGGTCCGGCCGGTGGTCCCTGACCAGGCGGTCGATGAAGTCGAGCAGGCCGCGCACGGCGTTCACCGGGGTGCCGTCCGGTGCCCTGACCGACTCGGGGACGCCGAAGTAGGCGCGGAAGTACAGGGAAGCGGTGTCGAGGAGCATCAGTCGTCCGGTCACGCCCCGCATCATGCCGCACGGCACTGACAGCCGGTCGCTCCGCGCAACGCGTTGTGGTGTGCGCGTTCTGTGTGAAGCTCCCCACGTCCGGGTTTGGTTTTCGGCCACCGGGTAGGCGCCGCCCCGGAGCGAGGTCGGTTGCGCATTTCAACTGTTTTGCGCCCCGGCCTCGCCGCGTTCTCGTCGTCGTCGAAACAGAGGTGCACGTGTCAGCGACCCTTGAGGCAGAGAGCCTGTACAAAGTGTTCGGCAGGAGACCGGACCAGGCGGTCGAGCGGCTCCGGAACGGAGCCGACCGGGAGGAACTGCGCGCCGAGGGCACGACCGCCGCCGTGATCGACGCTTCCTTCACCGTGGAGCCCGGCCAGATCTTCGTCGTCATGGGCCTGTCCGGCTCCGGCAAGTCCACCCTGCTGCGCATGCTGAACGGCCTGCTCGAACCGACCGCGGGACACGTGCGCTTCGACGGCCAGGACCTGACCGCGCTCGGCGACCGCGAACTCCGCCAGGTCCGCTCCCGGAAGATCAGCATGGTGTTCCAGCACTTCGCGCTCTTCCCGCACCGCAGCGTGCGCGAGAACGCCGCCTACGGTCTGGAAGTGCAGGGCGTGCCCCGCGCCGAGCGCGCACGCCGCGCCGACGAGGCGCTCGCCCTGTGCGGCCTGGCCGGCTGGGAGAAGTCCTGGCCCGACGAGCTGTCCGGCGGCATGCAGCAGCGCGTCGGCCTCGCCCGGGCGCTGGCCACCGACGCCGACCTGCTGCTGATGGACGAGTCCTTCAGCGCCCTGGACCCGCTGATCCGCCGCGACATGCAGGACCAGCTGCTGGAACTCCAGCAGAAGCTCAAGAAGACGATCGTCTTCATCACGCACGACCTGAACGAGGCCATGCGCCTGGGCGACCGCATCGCCGTCATGCGTGACGGCCGCATCGTCCAGAACGGCACCGCCCAGGACATCCTGCTGCGGCCGGAGAACGACTACGTCGCCTCCTTCACCCAGGACGTCGACCGCTCCCGCGTCCTGACCGCCGGTGAGCTCATGGACACCTCGGTCACCGCCGACGACCCCGGCTGCCACTGCGAGACCGCCACGCCCGACACCCCCTTCACGGAGCTCTGCGCCATCAGCGCCCGGCTCTCGCATCCGGTCTCGGTCGTCGACGAGGACAACAGGCAGATCGGCGTCGTGCCCCGGCAGCGCCTGGTCCGTTTCCTCGGCGACGTGCAGGACACGGACACGCAGCCCTGCGACTCCCCGCGCGACAAGGGCGGAGAGAAGGTGATCGCCCGTGCCTAGGATTCAGCTCGGCACCTGGGTCAACGACGCGGTCGACTGGCTCACCACCCACATGGCGTGGCTGTTCGACTTCTGCAAGACCGTCTTCCTCGGCCTCTACGACGGCATCAACGCCGTCCTCCAGGCCCCCGAACCACTGCTCCTCGCGGGCATCTTCGCCGTGATCGCCTTCTGGCTGCGCGGCACCCTCGCCGGTGTCCTCGCCTTCGCCGGATTCGCGTTCATCGACTCCCTCGAACTGTGGGAGAACGCGATGATCACCCTGGCGCTCGTCCTCGTGGCGACCGTCATCGCCCTGGTGATCGCCCTGCCCGTGGGCATCTGGGCGGCCCGCTCCGACCGTGTCAGCGGACTGGTCCGGCCCGTGCTGGACTTCATGCAGACGCTGCCCGCGATGATCTACCTCATCCCGGCGATCCTCTTCTTCGGCACCGGCGCCCCCGCGGGCATCGTCGCCACCCTGATCTTCGCGCTCGCCCCGGGCGTGCGCATGACCGAGCTGGGCATCCGGCAGGTCGACAAGGAACTCGTGGAAGCGGCCGACGCGTTCGGCACGACGCCCCGCAACACCCTGCTGCGCGTCCAGCTCCCCCTGGCCCTGCCCACGGTCATGGCCGGCGTCAACCAGGTCATCATGCTCGGCCTGTCCATGGCCGCGATCGCCGGCATGGTCGGCACCGGCGGCCTCGGCGGCGACGTCAACGAGGCCATCGGCCAGCTCAACGTGGGCCTCGGCTCCGAGGCCGGCGTGGCCATCGTGATCCTCGCGATCTACCTCGACCGCATGACCAGCGCGCTGGGCACCCAGGTCTCCCCGCTCGGCCGCCGCGCCGCCGCCAAGCTGCGCGCCGCCCAGGGGCTGAGGATCTGGTCGTACCGGCCTCGCCCGGCCGTCGCCGTGATCGGCGTCGTCGTCCTCGCGCTCGCCGCGGGCGGCATGGGCGTCCTCGGCGGCAGCGGCACCGGCGCCACGGCCGCCGCCGGCGGCAAGGACGTCGGCCAGGGCAAGAAGATCAGCATCGGCTACATCCCCTGGGACGAGGGCGTCGCCTCCACCTTCCTCTGGAAGGAGGTCCTGGAACAGCGCGGCTACCAGGTCGAGGCCAAGCAGTTCGACGCGGGCCCGCTGTACACCTCCCTCGCCCAGGGCGACGTCGACTTCCAGACGGACGCCTGGCTGCCCACCACCCACGCCCAGTACTGGAAGAAGTACGGCAAGCAGCTCGACGACCTCGGCGCCTGGTACGACAAGACGTCCCTGGAGCTCTCCGTGCCCTCCTACATGAAGGGCATCGACTCCCTGGCGGACCTCAAGGGCAAGGCCTCCGAGTTCGGCGGCAGGATCACCGGCATCGAGTCCAGCGCCGGCGAGATGGCCCTGCTCAAGAGCAAGGTCCTCAAGGAGTACGGCCTGGACAAGGAGTACCAGGTCGTCGACAGCTCCACGCCCGCGATGCTGGCCGAGCTGAAGCGCGCCTACGCCCAGAAGAAGCCGATCGTCGTCACGCTCTGGTCGCCGCACTGGGCGTACAACGACTACGACCTCAGGAAGCTCAAGGACCCGAAGGGCGCCTGGGGCGAGGGCGACGGCGTGCACACCCTGTCCCGCAAGGGCTTCGCCGACGACGACCCGACGGTCGCCGAGTGGCTGAAGAAGTTCAGGATGAGCGAGAAGGAGCTCACCAGCCTCGAAGCCGAGATCAACAAGGCGGGCAAGGGCAACCAGCAGGAGGCCGTGCGCGCCTGGCTCAAGCAGCACCCCGGCTTCGCCGACAGGATGGCCCCGGTGAAGAACGCCGGGGGCGGCACCCCCGCCGAGGCGAAGCGGCCCCTGGACGTGGCGTGGTTCCCCTGGGACGAGGACATCGCCGTCACCTACCTGTGGAAGAACGTGCTGGAGCGGCGCGGCTACAAGCTGAACCTCAAGCAGATGGACGTCGGCCCCGTCTACACGGGCCTGGCCTCGGGCGATCTCGACCTCAACTTCGACGCCTGGCTGCCCTACGCCCAGAAGAACTACTGGGACAAGAACAAGGACCGCCTCAAGGACCTCGGCACCTGGTACGAACCGACCTCCCTGGAGATCGCCGTACCCTCCTACGTGAAGGGCGTCGACTCCCTGGAGGACCTCAAGGGCAAGGCCGGCACCTTCAAGGGGAAGATCATCGGCATCGAGCCAGGCACCGGCGAGATGGACCTGGCGAAGAACAAGGTCCTGCCCGCCTACGGCCTGGACAAGGAGTACGAGGTCGTCGACGGCTCCACCCCGGCCATGCTGGCCGAGCTGAAGCGCGCCTACGCCAAGAAGGAGCCGATCGCCGTCACCCTCTGGTCGCCGCACTGGGCGTACAGCGACTACGAGCTGACCAAGCTGAAGGACCCCAAGAAGGCCTTCGGCGAGGGCAACACGATCCGCACCATCTCCAACGAGAAGTTCCCCGAGCAGTACCCGCAGCTCACGAAGTGGATCAAGAACTTCAGGATGAGCGAGGACGAGCTCGGCTCCCTGGAGAGCGAGATCAAGGACCGCGGGCAGGGCCATGAGGAGGAGGCCGTCGCCGCCTGGCTCGAGGAGCATCCGGACGTGGTGAACCGGATGACTCCGCAGTAGGGTTCGGGGGTGGGACGCGCGACACGCCGCGTCCCGCCCCGCACCCCGTTCCCACGAGCGGGATCCGGACAACCACAGAGCGCTACGCCACCCCCCGGACCCCCGCTGCCTCCCTGTTCCGTCCACGGGAGGAATCCCCGCCCGCCCCTGGGCACGGCGGATCCCCTGGCGCGAACTGTGAGGTCCCGCGTCACCTCGTATGACGTCGATGTGACGGGCGCATGAAACGGTTTGCCGAACATGCGTAGGGTGCAGACAACTCAACACGAGGAGTGCGCCGGGACACCGGCGCGCAGGGAGCGGATCGACGGGCGAAGGAGGGAACCGGAGCGATGGGCGACCACAAGGAGCAGCCCCTGCGGGTGGGCGCGGCCGTGCGCCGACGGCGCCGCGCGCTGGAGCTCACGCTCGCCGTCGTGGCCGAGCGCAGCGGCCTGTCGGTCCCGTTCCTGAGCCAGGTCGAGAACGACCGGGCGCGGCCCAGCCGAAGCTCCCTGGAGAAGGTCGCCGACGCCCTGCGCACCACCGCCGTGGAGCTCCTCGCCGCCGCGGACCCGGCGTGCAGCGTGGACGTCGTCCGCGCCGACGACACCGAGCCGCTGCCCCGGCCCCGGGCTCGTTCCCTGGTGCGCGGCCACCACCAGATGCACGCCTCCGAGTTCACCGGCGACCACGACGCGGGCCGTGAATTCCAGTACCGCAACGACCAGTTGATGTACGTCGCCGACGGCGCGGTGGAGATCGAGGCGGAGGGCCGCGCCTACCGCCTCGGCCGCGGTGACACGCTGTACCTCACCGGCGGTGTGCGGCACCGCTGGCGGGCGGCGGAGTCGGACACCCGGGTGATCGTCGTCGCCGTCGCGGAGCACATCGAGGCGGTCCGGGACCGGCCACGCCGGTGAGGGTGGTCTCCCTCGTCCCCTCGTTGACGGAGGCCGTGGCCCGCTCGGCGCCCGGCACGCTCGTCGGCGTCACCGACTGGTGCACCCACCCGCCCGGCCTGGACGCCGTACGCGTCGGCGGGACGAAGAACCCGCGGACCGACCGGATCCTCTCCCTCGCCCCCGACCTGGTCATCGCGAACGAGGAGGAGAACCGCGCCCCCGACCTGGCGGCCCTGCGCGCGGCGGGCGTGGAGGTCCTGGTGACGGAGGTCCGCGACGTGCCGCAGGCCTTCCGGGAACTGGCCCGGGTCCTGGACGCCTGCGGGGTGACGGCCCGGCCGCGCTGGCTGGACGAGGCCGAGGACACCTGGTCGTCCCTGCCCCGGCCGGCCGTACGCCTGACGGCGGTCGTGCCGATCTGGCGGCGCCCGTGGATGGTCCTGGGCCGTGACACCTTCGCCGGCGACGTCCTGGCCCGCCTCGGTGTCGACCACGTGCACGCGGAGCACTCCGACCGCTACCCCCGCGTTCCGCTGGACGAACTCCGCGCCTGCGCACCCGATGTGGTGGTCCTCCCCGACGAGCCGTACCGCTTCACCGCCGACGACGGACCGGAGGCGTTCCCGGGCCTGCCCTGCGCGCTCGTCAGCGGACGGCACCTGACGTGGTACGGGCCGTCGCTGGCCGAGGCGCCACGGGTACTGGGCCGGGCCCTGCGAGCAGCTCGCCCCTGACCAGCCCGCGCAGGGTGCCGCCGACGGCGACGCCCCACGCCAGGACGAGCACGACGTACAGGACCGCCGCGGGCCCGGTGTAGGCCACCAGCCCGGTGTGCCGGCCCAGCGCCGCGGCGCCCGTGACGCAGGTGCCGACCGGGAAGGTGAACGACCACCAGGTCATGGCGAACCGCATCCCGTGCCGCCGCGCGCGCCACACATGGGCCGTGGCCAGGCAGAACCACAGCAGCGCGAACCCCATGACGGGCACGCCGTAGAGCACGGCGAGGGCACCGAAGCCCTGGCTGTACGGCTCCGGTACGACCCCGGGGGCGACGTCCGCGAAGGCGCCGACGGCGGTGGTGGACTGCCCGAGCGGCCCCAGCACCAGGAACAGCGTCGGGGTGAGGGCGAGGGGCAGCGGCCCGCCGGTGAGCAGCCGGGCGAAGACCAGCGGCAGCATGAGCAGGGTCGCGAGCAGGCTCAGCCCGAACAGCGCGAAGCAGACGAGGAGCAGCGTCTCGCGGGGCCGGCCGGGAGGCAGCTGCGGCACCAGCGGCGGCCCGACGGCGGCCGACACCATGGGCGCGACCAGCGGCAGCAGCCACACGGGTGTCGCCTGCCCCGGCTCGACCCGGTGGCGTACGGCCATCAGATACGGAACGGCGACGGCGGCGGCCAGCCCCAGAGCCGTACCGGCGGTGAACAGCACGGTGTCCAGCGCCACCGCGGCCCGCAGGCCGATCACGTCCCGGCCGACGGTGAGGGCGCCGCCGCCCACGGCGAGCAGGGCCATGGCGAGACAGCCGTAGAAGGGTGCCGTCGCCGGGTCGAGGAGGTGGGCACGGGCCTGGTCGCGGTGGCGGGCCCAGTGCGCGCAGCGGGCGCCGAGCAGGGTCAGGAGCAGGGCGAGGGAGAGGACCCAGACGGCGGCGAGTGCTCCGCGCAGCCCGGGGAGGTGCTGGGGGAGGGCGGTTCCGGCGGTGGCGACGACGGCGGTGCCCATGACGGTGGCGTACCAGTTGGGTCCGAGGTGGCGGACGGAGAGGGGGTACGCGAGGGGCCGGGCTGCGGTGACCATGACTCATACGGTGGAGCCGGGGGAGGGGCACCACCAGGGAGTTTGCCTCTATGGCGACATAAGCTGGGTTTATGAGCAACACGGATGAGCAGGGCGGCGGCCCGGCGGTCGCCGGGTCCCTGGCGCACCGGGTCCCGGACCTCGGAGCCCTGGAGTTGCTGCTGGCGGTGGCGCGGCTCGGCAGCCTCGGCGGGGCGGCGCGGGAACTGGGCATCACCCAGCCCGCGGCCAGCAGCCGGATCCGGTCGATGGAGCGTCAGCTCGGCGTGGCGCTGGTCGACCGTTCGCCCCGGGGGTCCCGGCTCACGGACGCCGGTGCGCTGGTGACGGACTGGGCGCGGCGGATCGTCGAGGCGGCGGAGGCGTTCGACGTGGGGGCGCAGGCGCTGCGCGACCGGCGGGACTCCCGGCTGCGGGTCGCGGCGAGCATGACGATCGCGGAGTACCTGCTGCCGGGCTGGCTGCTCGCGCTGCGGGCGCAGCGGCCCGACACGGCGGTCTCCCTGCACGCGGGCAACTCCACGGTGGTGGCGGAACGGCTGCTGTCGGACGAGGCCGATCTGGGCTTCGTGGAGGGGCTGACGGTGCCGACCGGGCTGGACTCCGTGGTCATCGCCCATGACCGGCTGATAGTGGTGACGGCGCCGGGGCACGCGTGGGGGCGCCGTCGGCGGCCGGTGGCGGCGGACGAGCTGGCCTCGACACCGCTGATCCTGCGGGAGAAGGGGTCCGGCACCCGTCAGGTGCTCGACGCGGCGCTCGGGGGTCTGGCCCGGCCGCTCATCGAGCTGTCCTCGACGACGGCGGTGAAGGCGGCGGCGGTGAGCGGTGCGGGGCCGGCGGTACTGAGCGAACTGGCGGTGGGGGAGGAGCTGGCGATGCGGCGGTTGGTGCGGGTGCCGGTGGACGGGGTGGCCCTGGCGCGTGATCTGAGGGCGGTGTGGCCGACGGGGCATCGGCCCACGGGTCCGGCGCGGGACCTGCTGTCGCTGACGCGGGGGTGAGCTTCTCGCCGTGTCCGAGGTGAAGCCCGTCGGAGTTCAGCGCGCTGCCGCCGCCTCCACCAGTGCCCGCATCACCCGCTCGTCCTCGCCCATCTCCGGATGCCACTGCACGCCCAGCACCCAGCCCTCACCGGACGGCAGTTCCACGGCCTCCACCGTGCCGTCCGCGGCGTACGCCGACGGGACCAGGCCCGTGCCGAGACGGTCCACGGCCTGGTGGTGGTACGTCGGCACCGACGTCTCCTCCGGCACGATCCCCGCGTACCGCGTGCCCGGCACCGGCTTGACGGGGTGCCCGCCGAAGACGCCCACGACCTCCGCGTGCCCGTCGACGTGCTGCACGAGCGTGCCGCCCAGCGCCACGTTCAGCAGCTGCATGCCTCGGCAGATGCCGAGCAGCGGGATACGCGAGGCGAGGGCCGCCTCGATCAGGGCCAGCTCCCACGCGTCCCGCTCCGGCGCCGGCGGCCCCGTCCGCGGCTCGCGCTCCGCCCCGTACCGGACCGGCTCCACGTCCGGCCCGCCCGAGATGACCAGCCCGTCCAGCCGGGCCACGGCCTCGACGGCCCGCTCCGGGTCGTCCGGCGGCAGCATCGCGGCCAGACCGCCCGCCCGCTGCACCAGCCGGGGATAGCCGACCGGCAGCAGGGCCGCCTCCAGCTCCCACACGCCCCAGCGGGCGCCGGCCTCCAGATACGTACTGACCCCGATCAACGGCCTGGCCACTGCGACTTCCTCCCGGTCGACGTTCAGTCCCGTGCCAACTCTGCCTCGGCCGCCGCCAGGGCCGCGAACTCCTCCTCCGGCGCCTTCGCCACCAGCCGCTTCCTGCTGTACAGGCCGAAGTACCCGACGGCCACCACGTACACCGCCAGCGCGATGAACGCCGCCGTCACGTCCACCAGGAACGTCGCCACCAGGGCCGCGCAGGCCAGCACCAGGGCGACCGAGGACGTCAGCACCCCGCCCGGCGTCCGGTACGGCCGCGGCAGCTCCGGCTCCCGGCGGCGCAGCACGATGTGGGACAGCGACATCAGCGCGTAGGAGATGGTCGCGCCGAAGACGGCGATGTTGAGCATGCGCGCGCCGTTGCCCGACACCGCCGCCAGCAGGAAGCCGATCGTGCCGGGCACGAGCAGGCCGAGGTACGGCGCCTTGCGGCGGCTGGTGAGGGACAGGAAGCGGGGCAGGTAGCCCGCGCGGGACAGGGCGAACAGCTGGCGCGAACCCGCGTAGATCAGGGAGAAGAAGGACGCCACCAGGCCCGCCAGGCCCGCGTAGTTCACGATCCTGCTCAGGGTCGTGGCCTCGCCGTCCGGCTGGAGCGCCTCGACCAGCGGGTTGCCCGCCTCCTGGATCGCCGCCGACCCGCGCGCCCCGGCCGCCGCGAAGAACGTGACCACCGCGAGCACCACCAGGATGCCCATCGACCAGCGGATCGCCTTCGGCAGCGTCCGGGCCGGCTCCCTGGTCTCCTCGGCGGCCAGCGGCACGCCCTCGACACCCAGGAAGAACCACATGCCGAAGGGGAACGCCGCCCAGATGCCGAGCAGGCCGAACGGCAGCCAGGAGTTCGACCCGGCGGCCGAGGAGTCGACCGGGATATCGTCCAGCGCGGCGAAGGAGAAGTCGGGCAGCGCCGCCAGTGCGAAGACGACGAGGGCGGCGACCGCGATGCCCGTGACGACGAAGCTGAAGCGCAGCGCCTCGCCCACGCCCCACAGGTGGATGCCGAGGAAGATCGCGAAGCAGACCAGGTACATCGGCCAGCCGGACTCCAGCCCGAACAGGCCCAGCGACTCGACGTAGTCGCCGATGAAGATGACGATCGCGGCGGGCGCGAGGACGTACTCGATGAGGATCGCCGTACCGGTCAGGAAGCCGCCCCAGGGGCCCAGCGCCCGCCGGGCGAAGCCGTAGCCGCCGCCCGCCGTCGGCAGGATCGAGGACAGCTCGGCGAGCGCGAAGACCATGCACGCGTACATCGCGCCCATGAGGACCATGGCGATCGCCAGGCCCCCGAAGCCGCCCTCGGCCAGGCCGAAGTTCCAGCCCGAGTAGTCACCGGAGACGACGTAGGCGACGCCGAGACCGGTGAGCAGCACCCAGCCGGCGCTGCCGCGGCGGAGCGCTCTGCGCTCCAGATAGTCGTCGCCCTCCGGGGCGACGGGGGTGATGGTGGGTTCCTCGGACATGGGCAGACTCCCGACGGGGCGGCGGTCACGGGGTCGAGCGCGCTACGACTCAATGGAATGAGGCCATACCTTTGCGGTGCCGGACGGGGGAAGGCAAGACCCGTGCGTTAATCGCCCGTAAATCCTCACCGAGCCCGGCCACCGGGAACCCTCACCAAGCCCGGCCACCGGCCGGCTCAGCCCAGGAATCCGCGCAGCAGCGCCGCCGTGCCCCCGCAGTGCTCGCGCATGATCTCCCGCGCCTGGTCGGCGTCGCCCTCGATCACGGCCTCCACCAGGGCGGTGTGCTGCTGCTGGGAGTGCTCCAGGTTGCGCACGAGGAGCGGAATGCAGTCGAGCAGGTCGTTGACGGTCGCGCGGACGGCCGCGTACTGGGCCGTGAGGGTGGGGGAGCCGGACAGCTCGGCCAGCGTCAGGTGCAGCAGCGTGTCCAGGCGGCGGTACTCGGCGAGCGGCGCGTCGTGCGTGCGCGCCAGGGCCTCGCGGAGCCTGTCCGCCCGCTCCTCGTCCAGCCCGTGCGCCGCGCACAGCCCGGCCGCGCCCACCTCCAGCACCTCCCGGAAGCGCAGCACGTCCTCTATGTCGACCTCGGCGACCCGCCGCCGCAGCTCGTCCTCGCCGCCGGCGTCCGTGCGCGGCAGCACGAACGTCCCGCCGTAGCGGCCGCGCCGCGACTCGACCAGACCCTGGTCCTGGAGCACCTTCAGCACCTCGCGCAGCGTCACCCGGCTGATCCCCAGGCGCTCCGCCAGCTCCCGCTCGGCCGGCAGCCGCTCACCCCCCGCCACCAGGCCCAGCCGTACGACCTGGAGGATCTGCTCCAGGGCCTCCTCGAAGCCGTTGCCCGCGCGCACCGGCCGCAGCACCGGCGTCAGCCGGTCCCGCACTCCGCCGACCGCTTCCTCCGGCATGTGGCCGTACCCCCTTCCCAAGCAATGGTTCTCCGCAATACCTTATGGCTCCCGGCTCGCCGAAAGAAGCCGAAGGAGGCTCTCCCGTGGCAGACCGCACACCCCCGCTGAGCGTCGAGGAACTGCACGCCCTCGTCGCCGGCGGTGAGATCGACACTGTCGTCCTGGCCTTCCCCGACATGCAAGGGCGGCTCCAGGGCAAGCGGTTCGCCGCACGCTTCTTCCTCGACGAAGTGCTCCGGCACGGCACCGAGGGCTGCAACTACCTGCTCGCCGTCGACACCGAGATGAACACCGTCGACGGCTACGCCATGTCCTCCTGGGACCGCGGCTACGGCGACTTCGCCATGCACCCGGACCTGAGCACCCTGCGCCGCGTCCCCTGGAACGAGGGCACGGCCATGGTCCACGCCGACCTCGCCTGGAGCGACGGCTCACCGGTCGTCGCCGCCCCCCGCCAGATCCTGCGCCGCCAGCTGGAGCGCCTGGCCGAACTCGGCTACACCGCCCAGGTCGGCACGGAACTGGAGTTCATCGTCTTCAAGGACACCTACGAACAGGCCTGGGACGCGGGGTACAGCGGGCTCACCCCGGCCAACCAGTACAACATCGACTACTCGGTCCTCGGCACCGGCCGCATCGAGCCCCTGCTGCGCCGCATCCGCAACGAGATGGCGGGCGCCGGCCTCACCGTCGAGTCCGCCAAGGGCGAGTGCAACCCCGGCCAGCACGAGATCGCCTTCCGCTACGACGAGGCCCTGGTCACCTGCGACCAGCACGCCGTCTACAAGACCGGCGCCAAGGAGATCGCCGCCCAGGAGGGCATGTCGATCACGTTCATGGCCAAGTACAACGAGCGCGAGGGCAACTCCTGCCACATCCACCTCTCGCTGGCGGACGCCGACGGCAACAACGCCATGGCCGGAGACCTGGAAGGCGGCATGTCCGAGGTCATGCGCCACTTCCTCGCCGGCCAGCTCGCCGCCCTGCGCGACTTCTCCCTCCTCTACGCCCCCAACATCAACTCCTACAAACGCTTCCAGCCCGGCTCCTTCGCCCCCACCGCCGTCGCCTGGGGCCAGGACAACCGCACCTGCGCCCTGCGCGTGGTCGGCCACGGCCGCTCGATGCGCTTCGAGAACCGGCTGCCCGGCGGCGACGTCAACCCCTACCTCGCCGTGGCCGGACTGGTCGCGGCCGGGCTGCACGGCATCGAGCAGAAGCTGGAACTGCCCGAACCCTGCCCCGGCAACGCCTACACCGCCGACTTCGCCCACGTCCCCACCACCCTGCGCGAGGCCGCCGAGCTCTGGGAGCACAGCACCATCGCCAGGGCGGCCTTCGGGGACGAGGTCGTCGCGCACTACCGCAACATGGCGCGCGTCGAGCTGGACGCCTTCGACGCCGCGGTGACCGACTGGGAGCTGCGCCGCTCCTTCGAACGCATGTGAGGCCCTTGTTGTCTTCCGAGCACCTTCTGGAAGTACTGAACCCCGCGACCGAGGAGGTCGTCGCCGCCGTCGCCGGAGCGAGTCCGGCCGACGTCGACACGGCCGTCACCCACGCCGCCAGGGCACAGCGGATCTGGGCCGCCCTCGCGCCCGGGGACCGTGCCCGGCTGCTGCGCCGCTTCGCGGCCACCGTCGACGAGCACCTGGAGGAACTGGCCCGCCTGGAGGTCCGCGAGGCCGGCCATCTGATCGGCAACGCCCGCTGGGAGGCCGGCAACGTCCGTGACCTGCTGGACTACGCGGCCGGGGGAGTGGAACGGCTCACCGGCCGGCAGATCCCCGTGCCCGGCGGCCTGGACGTCACGATCCTCGAACCGCTCGGCGTCGTCGGTGTGATCGCCCCCTGGAACTTCCCCATGCCGATCGCGGCCTGGGGCACCGCCCCCGCCCTCGCGGCCGGCAACGCGGTCCTCCTCAAGCCCGCCGAGACCACCCCGCTCACCGCCCTGCGCCTGGCCGAACTCGCCCTGGAGTCCGGTCTCCCCGAGCACCTCTTCCAGGTCCTGCCCGGACGCGGCGACATCACGGGCGACGCCCTCGTCCGACACCCCGGCGTCGCCAAGATCGTCTTCACCGGCTCCACCCGCACCGGCACGCGCGTCGCCGCGCTCGGCGCCGAGCAGGTCAAGCCGGTCACCCTCGAACTCGGCGGCAAGAGCCCCAACATCGTCTTCGCCGACGCCGACCTCAAGACCGCTGTCGACCCCTTCTCCTTCCTCGACAACTCCGGCCAGGACTGCTGCGCCCGCACCCGCGTCCTGGTCCACGAGTCCGTCCACGACGAGGTCCGCGAGCTGCTCGCCGACGCCCTGTCCGCCGTGGTGGTGGGCGACCCGGCCGACGAGAAGACCCAGATGGGCCCGCTGATCTCCCGGCAGCAGCTCGACCGCGTCCGGAGCTTCGTGCCCGACGACGCCCCGGCCCTGCGCGGCAGCGCGCCCGACGGGCCCGGCTTCTGGTTCCCGCCGACCGTCCTCACCGACGAGCGGCCGGACTCGCCCGCGGCCTGCGAGGAGATCTTCGGCCCCGTGGCCGTCCTGCTCCCCTTCACCGACGAGGAGGACGCGATCCGCCTCGCCAACGACACCCCCTACGGCCTCTCCGGCTCCATCTGGACCCGCGACGTCGGCCGCGCCCTGCGCGTCTCCCGGGCCGTCCGCGCCGGCAACCTGTCCGTCAACTCCCACGCCAGCGTCCGCTACTGGACCCCGTTCGGCGGTTACAAGCAGTCCGGCGTGGGCCGCGAGCTCGGTCCCGACGCCCTGGCCGCCTTCACCGAAACCAAGAACGTCTTCATCAGCACGGAGGGACCCGCACAGTGACTGCCCAGGAAAGCATCTGCCGCCGCCTGGTCGGCCGTACCGCCGTCGTCACCGGAGCCGGCAGCGGCATCGGACTCGCCGCCGCCCGCCGCCTCGCCTCCGAGGGCGCGCACGTCGTCTGCGGCGACGTCGACGAGACCCGGGGCAAGGCCGCCGCCGAGGAGACCGGCGGCACCTTCGTGAAGGTGGACGTGACCGACCCCGAGGAGGTCGAGGCCCTCTTCCGCACCGCCTTCGACACCTACGGCAGCGTCGACATCGCCTTCAACAACGCCGGCATCTCCCCGCCCGACGACGACTCCATCCTGGAGACCGGACTGGAGGCCTGGAAGCGCGTCCAGGAGGTCAACCTCACCTCCGTCTACCTGTGCTGCAAGGCCGCCATCCCCTACATGCGGCGCCAGGGCAAGGGATCGATCATCAACACGGCCTCCTTCGTGGCCAGGATGGGCGCGGCCACCTCGCAGATCTCCTACACCGCCTCCAAGGGCGGCGTCCTCGCCATGTCCCGGGAACTGGGCGTGCAGTTCGCCCGCGAGGGCATCCGCGTCAACGCCCTCTGCCCGGGCCCGGTCAACACCCCGCTCCTCCAGGAGCTGTTCGCCAAGGACCCGGAGCGGGCCGCGCGCCGCCTGGTGCACATCCCGCTGGGCCGGTTCGCCGAGGCCGAGGAGATCGCCGCCGCCGTGGCCTTCCTCGCCAGCGACGACTCCTCCTTCGTGAACGCCACCGACTTCCTCGTCGACGGCGGTATCGCGGGGGCGTACGTCACACCCCTGTAAGCCGCGTCCGTGCGGCCGGTCACTCGCCCTACAGTGCCGGGATGAGCATGTCGCCTCCGCCCGGCTGGTACCCCGACCCGCACGCCCCGCACCTGGAGCGCTGGTGGGACGGCACGGCGTGGACCGAACACCGCCGCGCGCCCGAGGCCCCGGCCGGCCCGGTGCCCCCGTCCCCGGGCGGCGGCGCCGGGCGGGCGAAGGCCGTCGCGGTCACCGCCGCGGGAGCCGTCCTCGTCGCGGCGATCGTCACCGCGGCCGTCGCCTTCGACGGCGACACGGACACCAGGTCGGCCCCGACGGCGCCCGCCCCCACGTCCCCGGCCGGCCCGCCCGAGCCGACCCCCGAGGCGTCGGCCTCCGAGACGTCCGTCGGCGACCCGGCCGTCGTCGAGGACCAGCTCAACGGCGTCACCTTCCCCCTGCTCGACGGCTGGGTCCGCCCGCAGCACGTCGCCCAGGACGACGTCGTGATGACGACGGCCGGCACCTACGACTGCCCCGGCGGAGTCGGCCTCTGCCGCCACGGCCTCGTCTTCTCCCGCACGGTGACCGAGAGCGACGAGAAGTCCCCCGAGGCCCTCGCCAAGGCGGACATCAAGGACGCGGCCGACGAGGCCTACGACCGCGACGAGCTCGGCCGCGAACTCCACGGGGGCATCGAGTCCCACCGGGTCGTCAGGTCCGGGCCGGTCGCGGTGGCCGGCCGCGCCGGGTACCTCGTGCGCTGGCGCGTGCACACCGGCAAGGGGCCGGGCGGCTACGTCCAGTCGCTCGTCTTCCCCTCCAGCGTCGGCACCGAGTCACCGGTCCTCGTCCGGTACGTCTTCGACGCGGGCGGGGACGGGCCGCCGCTCGCCGACATGGACCGCATCACCAAGGGCATCCGGCCGTTCGGCGACGCGGACACGGGCGGCGGCGTGGGCAGCAGCATCGGCCCGCCGGACTGAGCCGCCGGTCCGCTACAGGAACGTGTGGCCCTCGCCCCGGTACGTCGGCACGGTCGCCGTCACCACGTCCCCCTCGACCAGGTGCAGCGCGTCGAACCGCTCGCACAGCTCACCGGCCTTGGCGTGCCGGAACCACACCTTGTCGCCGATCAGCAGGTCGTCGGCGGGCGAGCCGAGCAGCGGCGTCTGCACCTCACCGGCCCCCTCCTGCGGGTCGTAGCGCAGCCCCTCGGGCAGATACGGCACGGGCGACCGGTCCGGCCCGGCCGCGCCCGAGGCGGGATAACCGCCGCCGAGCACGGTCACCACCCCGACCCCCGGCCGCCGCACGACGGGCTGCGCGAAGAGCGCGGCCGGCCTGCCACGGAACGACGTGTAGTTGTCGAACAGCCGCGGCACGTACAGCCCCGACCCGGCGGCGATCTCGGTCACCGCGTCCTCGGCCGCGGTGTGCTGCACCGAGCCGGTGCCGCCGCCGTTGACGAACTCCAGCCCCGACACGACGGCCCGCACCGCGCGCACCACCTCGGCGCGCCGCTCGGCGAGTTCGCGCTTGGCGGCCGCCTGCATCAGCCGTACGGCGCGGGACCGCAGCGGCCGCCCGGCCACGGCGTCCCCGACCCCCGCGATGTGCCCCTCGTAGGCCATGATCCCCACGACCTCGAAGCCCGGCCGCCGGGCCACCGCCCGGGCCACGTCGGCGACTTCGGCGGGGGAGTGCAGCGGCGAGCGCCGGGCCCCGACCCGCACTCGTCCGCCGAGCAGCTTCAGGGAGGTGTCCAACTCCAGGCACACCCGCACGACTTCACGCCCGCCGCCCCGGGAGGCGTCGATCAGATCGAGCTGCGCGACGTCGTCGACCATGACCGTGACGGCGGCGGCGAGCTTGGGATCACCGGCGAGTTCCGCGTACCCGGCACGGTCGGCCGACGGGTAGGCGAGCAGCACGTCCTCGAACCCGGACCGGGCCAGCCACAGCGACTCGGCGAGGGTGAACGACATGATCCCCGCGAACCCGTCCCGGGCCAGGACGCGTTCCAGCAGCGCCCGGCACCGCACGGACTTGCTGGCGACCCGGATCGGCTTGCCCCCGGCGCGGCGGACCAGGTCGGCGGCGTTGGCGTCGAAGGCGTCCAGGTCCACGATCGCGAGAGGGGCGTCGAGATGGGCGGTGGCCCGGTCGTAACGGGCCCGGTCGGCGGCGCGCGCAGTCATGAACGCAGCCTGCCAGACTGGATTACCGCAGGGTAGGGGGACGTTCCGGGCAGATGCCCCGGGCTCGTGGACTGGTTCCCGTTCGCCCGGGGACAAGCCGTAGAGTGACGCGCACGTACGGCGGAACGACGCCGGCCGGGGAGCCGTGCCGGGATGACGCTCCGTCCGTGCGGGTATGTGTGCCCGGGACGAGTCGGTGCCGGGCCTCGGGCAGGACATCACCGGCCCGCGCGAGAACGAGCGGCCCGGGTACGAGGAAACGGGGGGTGCATGAGCACGGAAGCGCGACGCGCCTCCTTCCCCCCGCGCCCCTCGACACCTCCCCGCCCTTCCACCCCGCCCCGCCCGCCCCACCCACCCGAGGACACCGCCACGGACCGGCGCACCGCCCCTGCCGACCCGGTGACGGACGAACGCGGGGATCCCACCACCGACGGCTCCGGACGGGGCACACCGCACCCGACCTCGCCGCGCGCCACGGACCAGCCTGGACGGGGTGTTGGAGCGAGTACGGATGGCGGGGCGAGCACGGGTACCGTTTCGGGCGCTGGTGAGAGGTCCGGAGCGGGGTCCGGCTCAGGCGCCGGTGGCCGTGCGGGCTTCGATGCGGAGGCCGGGGCCGGTTCGGGCGCGGGTGCTCGTGCGGGGTTCGGTTCGGGTATGGGTGCTCGTGCGGGGGCTGGTTCGGGCTCGGGTGGCCGCACGGGGTTCGATGCGGTCGCCGGGGCCGGTTCGGGCGTCGGTTCTCGTGCTGGGTTCGGTTCGGGTGCGGGTGGCCGCGCGGGGGCCGGTGCGGACGCCGGGTCCGGTGCCGGTTCCGGCTCGGGCGCGAGTGCCCGTGCGGGTTCGGCGGCCCGTGCGCCGCAGCCGTCCTCGGACAGTGACGCGGCCTCGACCGGTTCCACGGCCGAGGGCCAGGAATCGTCCGGTTCCGCGGCCGACGGCCGCGACTCGTCCGGCGGGCGCTTCGGCCTGAGTGGCGCGTCGGCCGGGGCCGGCACGGACCAGGGACATGCGACTCGGGGCGGCGCGGCGTCCTCCGGGCAGGCCGGTGGCCCTGCCGGCCGCCCCCGCTTCCCGAGCTTCGGCACCACCGACCCGCACCGCCGCGACTCCACGACCCTGCCCCCGCCCCCCGCCTCCGCCCGTTTCCCGGACACGCCGCCCAGCGTCACCCGCGGCCGCTCGGACTCCCACCCGGCGACGCCGACGGGCCGCGTGGGCGGTCCCGGCGCTTCGGCCGGGGACTCGGCGGAGACGGCTGATAGGCCGTACCGCCTCTCGCCCAGCGGCCGTTCGGACTCGCGGGCCGGGGGGACGTCGTCGGGTTCGTCCGAGACCACCGCGCGGCCCTTCCGCCTCCCCACGCCACGCCGTACCGGCGCCCCGGACGAGCACTCCGCCGAGACGACCGCACGCCTGCGTCCGGTCCCCGCGGAACCGTCACCCGCCGAGACCGCCGAAACCTTCGGCCGCCCCGGCGCGTCGGGGACGTCCGCCGTGCCGTCGGCAGGCCGTCCCGGTGCCGCACGGCCAGGCACGCCGCCGCGCCCCACGCGCGACCCCCGGACCGATGCGGCCGCAGGGACCGGTGCCGATGCCGCCTCGACCGCCGGGCGCGGGATACGCCCGCCGTCGACGCCCGACCGGCAGCCACACACCGCACCCCCGGCCCCGCTAGCCCCACCTGCTCCGGCGGCCCCGCCAGCCCCGGCAACTCCGCCGATGCCGTCGGCCCGCCCCACCTCGGAAACCACGCACGTCTCACCCGATCCCGCACTCTCCTGGAGCGCCCCCCTGGCCCCCGGCGGTACGCCCGGCGCCACGCGGCCCATCGTGTCCTTCGGGGAGCCCGAGGGGTACGACGGCGCCGCCCGGCCCCGTCCGCTCGGGCGGCGCGGCAGGTCGCAGGCCGCCGCGGCCGCCGTCTGCCTCGTGCTCGGGCTGGGGCTCATCTCCGGCGCGGTCACCGGCAGCTGGCTGGTCGGGGACTCCGGCGACGAGGGCTCGCGCAGCACCTTCACCGCCGCCGGCGGCCTCTGGCACAGCGTCCCGGTCGACCAGCTGTTCCCGCCCACCGTGCAGGGCCAGGGCGCCGGCCCCGGCGGAGCCGACCGCACCTGGACCCGGATCGCCGTCGCCCCGGACAGCGGCTGCAAGGACGCCTTCGACCCCCTGCTCCGCAAGGCCCTCGCCCCCGTCGGCTGCGAACGCCTCCTGCGCGCCACGTACACCGACGCCACCGAGAGCTACGTGACCACCGTCGGCCTGCTCTTCACCACGGCCGACGCCCCCGGCATGGCCTCCCTCGCGAACCGTTTCCGCAAGGAGCGCCTGGACCGCCGCAGCGACCTCATGCCCCTGCCCTACGCCGCGAAGGGCACGGCCGCCGCGGAGTTCGGAGCCCGGCAGCGCGCCGCCTGGACGGTCTCCGTGCTCACCGAGGCCCCGGTCGTCGTCTACGCCGTCTCCGGCTGGGCCGACGGCCGCACCGTCGACGACCCGCAGCCCGCCGAGGACGCCACGGAGTCCGGCGCCACCACCGCCCCGGCCCAGGCCGGCCTCGGCCACGAGGCGAAGGGCCTCGCCGACCGCGTCGAACGCGGCCTCCGCAAGAACGTCCGCTCGGCCACGGAGCAGCCGTCGTGAAAGCCGTCACGTCCCGCGCGGGCGGGTTCCTGAGTGTCCTCCTCGCCGCCGGCCTCGTCCTGGTCCCCTCCACCACCGCCCATGCCGACGGCATCCGCGCGCAGCAGTGGGCCCTGGAGGCCATGCACACGCAGGAGGCCTGGCGGACCACGAAGGGCGCGGGCGTCACCGTCGCCGTCCTGGACACCGGCGTCGAGGCCGACCACCCCGACCTGGTCGGCAACGTCCTCCCCGGCAAGGACCTGGTCCGCTTCGGCGCCGAGCCCGGTGACCGCGCCTGGGCCCGCCACGGCACCGCCATGGCCGGGATCATCGCCGGCCACGGACACGGCCCCGGCAACGCCGACGGCGTCCTGGGCATCGCCCCCGAGGCGAAGATCCTCCCCGTCCGCGTGATCCTGGAGGACGGCGACCCCTCCCGCGCCAAGGCCCGCAGCACCCGCGGCAACGCCCTCGCCGAGGGCATCCGCTGGGCAGCCGACCACGGCGCCGACGTCATCAACCTCTCCCTCGGCGACGACTCCGCCTCCGCCCACCCCGAACCCACCGAGGACCAGGCCATCCAGTACGCCCTGAAGAAGGGCGTGGTCGTCGTCGCCTCCGCCGGGAACGGCGGCGAGAAGGGCGACCGCATCTCCTACCCGGCCGCCTACCCGGGCGTCATCGCCGCCACCGCCGTCGACCGCGCCGGGACCCGCGCCCCCTTCTCCACCCGCCGCTGGTACGCCACCGTCAGCGCCCCCGGCGTCGACGTCGTCATCGCCGACCCCGACCACAAGTACTACGAGGGCTGGGGCACCAGCGCCGCCGCCGCCTTCGTCTCCGGCGCCGCCGCCCTGGTCAAGGCGGCCCACCCCCGCCTGACCCCGGCCCAGATCAAGACACTCCTGGAGGACACCGCCCGCGACGCCCCCGTCGACGGCCGCGACGACTCCCGCGGCTACGGCTTCATCGACCCGGCGGCCGCCATCGAGGCCGCCGACCGGATCGAGCCGAAGGACCTCCAGTCGGCGGCGTACGGCGCGAAGTACTTCGGCAGCGGCCCGGACACCGCCTCCTCCGGTGACGGCACCGCCGACTGGGCCGCCCCCCTCGCGGGCGGAGCCGGCGGGGTCCTGCTCGTCGCGGCCGTCGTCCTGTGGCGCGGTCGCCGCACGAGCCACCAGGAGTTCTGAGCCGCCGCCCGGGGCATGCCACCCGGCCGATAGGGTCGGTGACCGTGGCGAACAAGAACATCCCCGACCCCGGCTTCTCCGACGACGACGGCTCCGCCGACCCCCGGCTGAGCGCGGCCCTCGCCGCCTGGGCCGAGGACCGCACCGCCGTGGGACCCGTCCTGGAGGCGCTCAAGGGCGCCCGGCTGCTGGTCCCCGTCGTCGCCGTGCTCGGCGAGGTCGAGGAGGACGAGCGGGGACTGCGCCGCGAGAAGACCAGCGACATGGCCGTACCGACCCTGAAGGCCGGGAACCGCACCGCCCTCCCCGCCTTCACCTCCACCGACTCCCTCGCCCGCTGGGACCCGGCCGCCCGACCCGTCGCCGTACCCCTGCACCAGGCCCTGCAGGCCGCCGCGCACGAGAAGGCGGACACCGTCGTGCTGGACCTGGCCGGACCGGTGGCGTTCGAGCTGACCGGCCCCGCGCTGCTCGCCCTCGCCGAGGGCCGCGCCACCACCGACCCGCTCGCCGACCCGGCCGTCGTCGACGCCGTGCGCGAGGCCGTGGCCGCCGAGCCCGCCGTGCTGCGCGCCCACCTCGGCCCCGGGCAGGCCGACGGCACCCTCGCCCTGGTTCTGGACCCGTCCGCGGCCCCCGCCGAAGCCGCCCGGTCCGTCGCCGAGCGCCTGGCCGCCGACGAAACACTGAGGGCCCGCCTGGTGCGCGGCCTCGACCTGGCACTGCTGCCGGCCGAGGCGACGCCCCCGGGCGAGCCCCTGTTCGTACGCTGAGCGGCTAGCCGTAGACCGGGCCCGTGTACTTCTCACCCGGGCCCTGACCGGGCTCGTCCGGGACGAGCGAGGCCTCGCGGAACGCCAGCTGCAGCGACTTCAGGCCGTCGCGCAGCGGCGCCGCGTGGAACGAGCTGATCTCGGTCGCGGACGCGTCCAGCAGGCCGGCCAGCGCGTGCACCAGCTTGCGGGCCTCGTCCAGGTCCTTGTGCTTCTCGCCCTCCTCGGTCAGACCGAGCTTCACGGCGGCCGCGCTCATCAGGTTGACGGCGACCGTCACGATCACCTCGACCGCCGGGACCTCGGCGATGTCGCGGGCCATGGCGTCGAAGTCGGGGGACTCAGGAGGGGTCTCACTCATGCCCCACACGATAGGCGCAGGCCGGGCGTGCGCCGCACCAGCCCCCGGGGCGCCACAATTAGCCGTTCCTGGCGGATGCTGGTAATCTCGTGTAACGACCGGTCGGACCCGTATGCCTCACAGCCCGCGAGCCCGACCCACAAGTGGAGGCTTTCGAACTCCCACCTGACCGCCCTCAGGGCGTCGGGTCACCGGTCAGACGGTCCCGTCCCAGCGGCGGCGATCCGTCCGAAAGCGCGCCCCGCGGCTCCCGCGGCGGTGCTCCGGTAGTTCGAGGAGCCCCGCCTGGGAATCGTCCGGGGCATTTTTCTTGCTTCGGCGCGGTTAGGTCTAACGAACGACAGACGTTACGCGGCCGTCCGCCAGACCGTCGCGTGGTGCTACCGAGGAGGATCCATCAGCGCCGAGCCCCGCATCAACGACCGGATTCGCGTTCCCGAGGTGCGACTTGTCGGTCCCAGTGGCGAGCAGGTGGGCATCGTCCCCCTGGCCAAGGCACTGGAGCTTGCGCAGGAGTACGACCTGGACCTGGTCGAGGTCGCGGCGAACGCCCGTCCGCCCGTGTGCAAGCTCATGGACTACGGGAAGTTCAAGTACGAGTCGGCCATGAAGGCCCGTGAGGCGCGCAAGAACCAGGCGCACACGGTCATCAAGGAGATGAAGCTCCGGCCGAAGATCGACCCGCACGACTATGACACCAAGAAGGGTCACGTCGTCCGGTTCCTCAAGCAGGGCGACAAGGTCAAGATCACGATCATGTTCCGTGGTCGCGAGCAGTCCCGGCCCGAGCTGGGCTACCGACTGCTGCAGCGTCTCGCGGAGGACGTCCAGGACCTCGGTTTCGTCGAGTCGAACCCGAAGCAGGACGGCCGGAACATGATCATGGTCCTCGGTCCGCACAAGAAGAAGACCGAGGCGATGGCCGAGGCTCGCCAGGCGCAGGAAGCCCGCAAGGCGGAAGCGAAGGCCAACCCCGGCAAGTCGCAGAACGCCGCGGACGCCGAGGCGCCGGCTGAGGAGCCCGCCGAGGCGTGACCCCCGGGACGCCAGTCCCAGGAAGCAACCGAAACAAGACGACGCTCCACCGTGCCCGGTTTCACGACCGGGCACCGGAGCGCCACCGACGAGGAGAGAACGGCGCTATGCCGAAGAACAAGTCGCACAGCGGTGCCAGCAAGCGCTTCAAGATCACCGGCTCCGGCAAGGTGCTCCGCGAGCGCGCCGGCAAGCGCCACCTGCTCGAGCACAAGTCGTCCCGTGTGACGCGTCGCCTCACCGGCAACGCCGAGATGGCCCCGGGCGACGCCGCGAAGATCAAGAAGCTTCTCGGCAAGTGACGTCCCGGCGCGTGAGCGCCGTACGTACGTCAGACCGGGACCCAATCGATTTCGGGCCGTGTGAGGACCACCACGGCCCCGCTACAAGGAGTTAAGAAGTGGCACGCGTCAAGCGGGCAGTCAACGCCCACAAGAAGCGCCGGGCGATCCTCGAGCAGGCCTCCGGCTACCGCGGTCAGCGTTCGCGCCTGTACCGCAAGGCCAAGGAGCAGGTCACCCACTCGCTGGTCTACAACTACAACGACCGCAAGAAGCGCAAGGGCGACTTCCGTCAGCTGTGGATCCAGCGCATCAACGCCGCTGCCCGCGCCAACGGCATGACCTACAACCGCTTCATCCAGGGTCTGAAGGCCGCGAACATCGAGGTCGACCGCAAGATCCTGGCCGAGCTGGCCGTCAACGACGCCGGTGCGTTCGCCGCGCTCGTCGAGGTCGCCCAGAAGGCGCTGCCGAGCGACGTCAACGCCCCCAAGGCGGCCTGACGCCGGCTTCGAGCCGATGTGACTGACAGGACCCGCAGGCCGAACGGCCTGCGGGTCCTGCTGTGCAGCTACTGAGAAAGCGAACAGGATGTCCCCTGCCACCCCCGAGCTCATCTCCCCCCGCTCCTCCCGCGTCCTGGCGGCGCGACGGCTGGCCAAGCGGAACTTCCGGGGGAAGGAGCGGCTGTTCCTCGCGGAGGGGCCGCAGGCCGTGCGGGAGGCGGCCGGGCATCGGGCCGGGGACTCGGCGACGCTCGTGGAACTGTTCGCGACGCTGGAGGCCGCCGAGCGGTACGCCGACATCGTGGGGGCGGCCCGGGACGCCGGAGCCCGGGTGCACCTCGCCTCAGAGCAGGTCATCGCCGACATCTCCACCACCGTCACCCCGCAGGGACTCGTCGGGGTCTGCCGGTTCCTGGACACGCCCTTCGAGGACGTCCTGAAGGCCCGGCCCAGGCTGGTCGCCCTCCTCGCGAACGTGCGCGACCCCGGCAACGCCGGAACCGTGCTGCGTTGCGCCGACGCCGCCGGCGCCGAGGCCGTCGTCCTCACCGACGCCTCCGTCGACGTGTACAACCCCAAGGCCGTCCGCGCCTCCGTCGGCTCCCTGTTCCACCTGCCCGTCGCCGTCGGCGTCCCCGTGGAGCACGCCGTCGAAGCACTGCGGGCCGCCGGTGTCCGCGTCCTCGCCGCCGACGGGGCCGGCGACCGCGACCTCGACGACGAGCTCGACAAGGGCACCATGGGCGGCCCCACCGCCTGGGTCTTCGGGAACGAGGCCTGGGGCCTGCCCGAGGAGACCCGCGCCCTCACCGACGCCGTCGTGCGCGTCCCGATCCACGGGAAGGCCGAGAGCCTGAACCTCGCCACCGCCGCCGCCGTATGTCTCTATGCGTCGGCGCGTGCACAGCGCGCCTCCGGAGGGTGCCGTTCCGTCACCGGGAACTAGTAGGGTGACCAGCTCAGGGACCCCTCTGCGGAGCCTTGGAGGTGGGGTACGGGGATGAGCGTCGGCACGAGCAGCGCACCGGGAGCCCAGGACGCCGGGAGCCCGCCTGCCGCGGCCCGGCCGCCCGGGGATCTCGTCGGCCTCGGCATCGACCCCGACCAGCTGCCCGACGGGCTCGTCGTCGCCGACGAGCAGGGCCGCGTCATCTGCTTCAACGCCGCCGCCGAGCGCATCACCGCCGTCCGCGCCCGCGACGCCCTCGGGCAGCCGCTGGAGAAGGCCCTTCCATTAGAGGACCTCGAAGGGCGCCGCTGGTGGCAGCTGACCGACCCCTACGGCGGTCTCGCCATCCGCGTCGGACAGCCCGAGCGCAACCTCCTCCTGCCCGGCGGCCGCGAGGTCCTGGTCTCCGCGCGCTACGTCCGCACCCGCCCCACCGGACCCGTCCACCGCCTGGTCGTCACCCTGCGCGACACCGAGGCCCGCCGCCGGACCGAGCGCAGCCATGCCGAGCTGATCGCCACCGTCGCCCACGAACTGCGCTCCCCGCTCACCTCCGTCAAGGGCTTCACCGCCACCCTGCTCGCCAAGTGGGAACGCTTCACCGACGACCAGAAGCGGCTGATGCTGGAGACCGTCGACGCCGACGCCGACCGCGTCACCCGGCTCATCGCCGAGCTGCTCGACATCTCCCGGATCGACTCCGGCCGCCTGGAGGTGCGCCGCCAGCCCGTCGACATCGGCGCCGCCGTGGGACGGCACATCCAGGCCTACGTCGCCGCCGGGCAGCCCGCCGACCGGTTCCTGCTGCGCGTCCAGCAGCCGCTGCCCGACCTGTGGGCCGACCCCGACAAGATCGACCAGGTGCTCAGCAACCTGCTGGAAAATGCCGTGCGGCACGGCGAGGGAACTGTCACGATCGACATCACGGCCACGGCATCCCCCCGCGAGGGCGAGGACACCGGCACGTCGGTCACGGTGAGCGACGAAGGGCCCGGCATCCCGGAGGAGTCCATGAACCGCGTCTTCACCCGCTTCTGGCGGGGCAGCAAGCGCGGCGGCACGGGCCTCGGGCTCTACATCGTCAAGGGCATCGTCGAGGCCCACGGCGGCACCATCACGGTCGGCCGCGCCCCCGGCGCAGGTGCCGAGTTCCGATTTACGTTGCCCGTGGCGGCCCCGGCGTATCTCGCCTGAGGACCACGGGCGCATTCGTACACCTCCACCCCGTTAGACTCGGCCCTTGGCACCTTTGTGTCCCGCAGACGGCCGTCGGAGTCGGTGACGGGGACCTTCAGCCAGCCAATCGGAAGCACGGGAAGAGATGTCGGCACCGAATAAGTCGTACGACCCGGTCGAGGTCGAGACGTTGAAACCGGAAGAGATCGAGCGCATGCGGGACGAGGCGCTCGCCGCCTTCGCCGCCGCGGATTCCCTCGACGCGCTCCACGAGGCCAAGGTCGCCCACACCGGCCCCGCCTCCCCGCTGGCCCTCGCCAACCGCGAGATCGGCGCCCTGCCCCCGCACGCCAAGGCCGAGGCCGGCAAGCGCGTCGGCCAGGCCCGCGGTGCCGTGAACAAGGGCCTCGCCGCGCGCCAGACCGAGCTGGAGGCCGAGCGGGACGCGCGGGTGCTGGTCGAGGAGGCGGTGGACGTCACGCTGCCGTACGACCGCGTCCCGGCCGGCGCCCGGCACCCCCTCACCACGATGATGGAGCGGGTCGCCGACGTCTTCGTGGCCATGGGCTACGAGGTCGCCGAGGGCCCGGAGGCCGAGGCCGAGTGGTTCAACTTCGACGCCCTGAACTTCCTGCCCGACCACCCGGCCCGGCAGATGCAGGACACCTTCTTCGTGCAGGGCCCCAAGGGCACCGAGGAGTCCGGGTCCGGCGTCGTCCTGCGCACCCACACCTCCCCGGTGCAGGCCCGCGCCCTGCTCGACCGTGAGCTGCCCGTCTACATCGTCTGCCCCGGCCGGGTGTTCCGCACCGACGAGCTGGACGCCACGCACACGCCCGTCTTCCACCAGATCGAGCTGCTCGCGGTGGACGAGGGCCTGACGATGGCCGACCTCAAGGGCACCCTCGACCACATGGTCCAGGCCCTGTTCGGCGAGGACATGAAGACCCGGCTGCGGCCGAACTACTTCCCGTTCACCGAGCCGAGCGCCGAGATGGACATGCTCTGCTACGTCTGCAAGGGCGAGTCCGTCGGCAACCCCGACCGGCCCTGCCGCACCTGCTCGTCCGAGGGCTGGATCGAGCTCGGCGGCTGCGGCATGGTCAACCCGCGGGTGCTCACGGCCTGCGGCGTCGACCCCGAGAAGTACAGCGGCTTCGCCTTCGGGTTCGGCATCGAGCGGATGCTGATGTTCCGCCACAACGTCGAGGACATGCGAGACATGGTCGAGGGTGACGTCCGGTTCACCCGGCCGTTCGGGATGGAGATCTGATGCGGGTCCCGCTTTCTTGGCTGCGGGAGTACGTCGACCTGCCGGTCACGGAGACCGGCAGGGACGTCCAGGCCAAGCTCATTTCGGCCGGTCTGGAGGTCGAGACCGTCGAGCAGCTCGGCGCCGACCTCAAGGGCCCCCTGGTCGTGGGCCGGGTGGCGACCATCGAGGAGCTGACGGAGTTCAAGAAGCCGATCCGCTTCTGCACCGTCGACGTCGGCCGGGCCAACGGCACGGGCGAGCCCCAGGAGATCGTCTGCGGCGCCCGCAACTTCGCCGTCGGCGACAAGGTCGTCGTGGCCCTGCCCGGCGCCGTCCTGCCCGGTGACTTCCAGATCGCCGAGCGCAAGACCTACGGCAAGATGTCCCGCGGCATGATCTGCTCCAGCGACGAGCTGAACATGGGCGACGACGGCACCAAGGGCATCATCGTGCTGCCCCCGGAGACCGAGGTCGGCCGGGACGCGATCGAGCTGCTGGAGCTCGTCGACGAGGTCCTCGACATCGCCGTCACGCCCGACCGCGGCTACTGCCTGTCCATCCGCGGCGTCGCCCGCGAGACCGCCATCGCCTACGGCCTGCCGCTGCGCGACCCGGCGCTGATCGACGTGCCCGGCCCGAACGCGTACGGCTACCCGGTGCGGATCTCCGACCCCACCGGCTGCGACCGCTTCACCGCCCGCACGGTGACCGGCCTGAGCGCCGAGGCCCGCTCGCCGATCTGGCTCCAGCGCCGGCTGCAGAAGGTCGGCATGCGCCCGATCTCGCTCGCCGTCGACGTCACCAACTACGTGATGATGGAGCTCGGCCAGCCGCTGCACGCCTACGACCGCGGCCTGGTCCAGGGCACCATCGGCGTGCGCCGCGCCGAGCCGGGCGAGAAGCTCACCACCCTCGACGGCGTCGAGCGCACGCTCGATGCCGAGGACCTCGTCATCACCGACGACCGCGGCCCCATCGGGCTCGCCGGCGTCATGGGCGGCGCCAACACGGAGATCGCCGACCACGACGACGTCGAGAACGCCACGGCCGACGTCGTCATCGAGGCGGCGCACTTCGACGCGCTGTCGATCGCGCGCACGGCCCGCCGCCACAAGCTGTCCTCCGAGGCGTCCCGGCGCTTCGAGCGCGGCGTCGACCCGCAGGCCACCGCGGCCGCCGCGCAGCGCACGGTGGACCTGCTGGTCCTCCTCGCGGGCGGCACCGCCGAGGCCGGCGTCACCGAGGTCCTCGCCCCGACCGCGCCGCGCACCATCACCATCCCGGCCGACCACCCGGACCAGGTGGCGGGCGTCGCCTACGGCCGCGAGACCGTCGTCCGGCGGCTCCAGGAGATCGGCTGCGACGTGTACGGGCAGGACGAGCTGATCGTCACCGTCCCGTCCTGGCGGCCGGACCTCACCGACCCGAACGACCTGGCCGAAGAGGTCATCCGCCTGGAGGGCTACGAGAACCTGCCCTCCACGCTGCCCAAGCCGCCGGCCGGCCTCGGTCTCACGGAGCGGCAGCGGCTGCACCGCCGCGTCGGCCGCGCCCTGGCCGGCGCCGGCTACGTCGAGGCGCTGAACTACCCGTTCATCGGTGAGCAGGTCTTCGACCTGCTCGGCCTGGAGAAGGACGACCCGGCCCGCCGTGTCGTGAAGCTCAGCAACCCGCTGAGCGACGAGGAGCCCGCGCTGCGCACGACGCTGCTGCCGGGCCTGCTCGCCGCGCTGCGCCGCAACGACGGCCGGGGCTCGCACGACCTCGCGCTGTTCGAGTCCGGCCTCGTCTTCCGGCCGCGCGAGGAGCAGCGGATCGCGGCCGTGCTGCCCGTCGACCGCCGCCCGACCGACGAGGAGCTCGCCGAGCTGAACGCCGCGCTGCCCGAGCAGCCGCGGCACGTCGCCGTCGTCCTCGCCGGTGCGCGCGAGCAGGCCGGCTGGTGGGGCAAGGGCCGCCCGGCCGACTGGGCCGACGCGGTCGAGGCGGCGCGGTCCGTCGCCCGCGAGGCCGGTGCCGAGCTGATCATCCGCAAGGGGCAGTACGGGCCGTGGCACCCGGGGCGGTGCGCCGAGCTGGCCGTCACCGTCGACGGCGTCGAGCAGGTCGTGGGGCACGCCGGTGAGCTGCACCCCCGCGTCGTGAAGGCGCTCGGCCTGCCCGCGCGGACCTGCGCGATGGAGCTCGACCTGGACGCGGTGGAGTCGGCGGGTGACGCCACGGTGGCGGCGCCGCGGATCTCCACGTTCCCCGTCGCCACGCAGGACGTCGCCCTGGTCGTCGACGCGGTGGTTCCGGCGGCGGAGGTCGAGGAGGCCCTGCGCGACGGGGCCGGTGAGCTGCTGGAGTCGATCCGGCTGTTCGACGTCTACGAGAACGCCGAGCAGCTGGGCGAGGGTCGCAAGTCGCTCGCCTACGCCCTGCGGTTCCGGGCGGCCGACCGGACGCTGACCGTGGACGAGGCGTCCGCGGCCCGGGACGCGGCGGTCGCTCTTGCCGGTGAGCGGGTGGGTGCCGAGTTGCGGAGTTAGCGCCGTGGGGGCTGGGCACCGTCGTCGGCCGAGGGTGCGTCGTGGCTTGTCGCCCAGTTCCCCGCGCCCCCATGGGTAGGGCTGCCTCACCCGTTTGAGTGGTAAACGCTGGTGAACCTGCCCCTTCGGGTGTCTTGTCGACAGAATCGGACCGGCCTTCTGGGCCGGTCCGATTCTGTGTGTCAGGGCCTAGCTCACCTGTCCTACTCGCCCAGGACACCCATCTGGAGGCGCGACTCGTCACCAGCGCCGTGTTCTTCGCGGTCGGGACCGGGCTGATCCTCCATGTACGGCAGTCGCTCACGCGGGAACTCCGGCAGTTGCGCCGGGTCGCGGGCGCCGCGATCGGCGGTGACCTGTACGAGGTCGTCGCCACCGAGTACGGAGTACGGGCCGTGATGGGCGACGTACGCGGGCACGGGATCGGCGCGCTGGGAACCGTGGCCGCCGTGCTCGGCTGCTTCCGCGAGGCCGCCCACGACGAGAAGGACCTCGGCGGCGTACTGCGCCGGCTGGAGCGGGCCCTGGACCCACCGTAGGTCTGGGGTTTCTGGGGCACGGTGACGCGCTCTTCCTCTTCACGGACGGCGCGCAGGACGCGCGGGACGCCCGTGGCCGGTTCTTCCCCTGACGACGTCGCCCTGATGGTCGTCACCAACAGCCGGGACACGTCCCTCGGGGGCGCGGGGAACCGCGCGACGGGCCAGGAGACACCCGCAGCCGGCAACGCGCCACTGACACAACGGCGATGACCAGCCCGGCCCGGCCGGCGGAGCCGTCCGCCCCGCCACGGAGTGTCGGGCAGGCGGCCGGGCGGACGGCGGAAGCGGGCCGCCGCACTGTACGAGGGGGAGCCGGCGGCCCGGCCGGCCTCTTGCGAGGCATTTCAGTCAACCGGTCGGCGACGCAGAGCGACAGCGCGCACACAGCGCGGATTCGAGCACTCCGTTCACACCCCGTGTGAAGGCGGAACCACTACGCTGACCGCACCGAGCCACCCGGGGGGCCCACATGCAGCCCAACACTCTGCTCGACGCGATCCTGGACGAGGCGGGGATCTCGCACGCGGGGCTGGCCGCACACGTGAATCAGGCGGGACGGGCACGAGGCCTGTCCCTGCGCTACGAACACACCGCCGTCGCCCGGTGGTTGAAGGGGCAGCGCCCCCGGGGCCAGGTGCCCGACCTCATCTGCGAGGTGCTCGCCGCCCGGCTGCAACGGCAGGTCACCCTCGACGACATCGGCCTCGGCGTGCCCGGCGAGCCGTCCGCCCCGCACACCGGCTCGCTGTCCGGGTTCGTCGAGCGGGCCACCGCCCTGTGGCGCTCCGACCAGCAGCAGCGCCCGCACATCCTGGGCGCGCCCGCCCTCACCGGCACCCCCGCCGTCATGCCGTGTGGGAGTGGGAGAACCCGCCCGAGGACGTCGACGTCTCCCGCGGCGGCAGACACCGCGTCACCCCCGGCGACCTGGAGATGCTGCGGGCCGCCCGTACGCACTACGAGCAGATGTACCGCAAGGCCGGGGGCATCGCGACCCGCGCCCGGATCGTCGGCTTCCTCAACGCCGAGGCCGCCCCGCTGCTGCGCGGCAGCTACACCGACGAGATCGGCCGCCAACTGCACCGGGCCACGGGCGGGTTGGTGGCCGTCGCCGGCATCTGCGCCTACGACTCCGACGCGCACGGGCTCGCCCAGCGCTACTTCCACCAGGCCCTGCGGCTCGCCAAGGCCAGCGGCGACCGCGGGCTCGGGGCGTATGTGATCGCCCTGCTCGTCAACCAGTCGCTGTTCATGCGGGAACACCGGCAGGCCGTCGCCTTCGCGGAAGCCGCGCTGCGGGCCGCCGGCAAACACATCACCCCGGCGCTCGCCTCCGACCTCTACGCGATGCAGGCCAAGGCGTACGCGCACCTCGGTGACGGCGGCAGTGCCCTGTCCTGCATCCGCCGGGCCGAGCAGGCCGCCGAGCGGATCCGGCGCGGCTACGAGCCCGACGAGACCGGCTATGTCCAGCCGGGCCTGGTCAACGTCCAGGTGGCGGAGGCGCTGCTCAGCCTCGGGGAGATCGCGGCCGCCGGGGAGCACGCCGCGGCCGCCGTCGACAACCCGGCGCACGACCGGGGCAGGGTGCACCGGCTGGCCATGCTCAGCACCATCGAGCTGCGGCAGGGCAACGCCGACAAGGCCGTGGCCATCGCCGTGCAGATGGCCGAGCAGGCCCGTGGCATGGAGTCCCAGCGGCTCCGCGACCGGCTGCGCGCGGTGCGCGAGCACCTGGTGCGCAGCGGGTGCGCGGGCACGGCCGAGGCCGCCGAACTCATCGACGGAGCCCTGCGCGTACCGTTGTAGACGAGGGCGGCGGCGTCCGCCTGATCCCGAGCCGCCTCCTGTGCGCCTGCTGTCACTACGTCCCTGCTGCGATATTGCCCCTTACTCGACGGAAGGTGGCAGAACCGTGCAGTGGACGAAACACAACGAACAAAGTGTGTACTCAAACCGCTGGTTCAGCGTCAATCTCGCGGATGTCGAACTACCGGACGGCCGGCACCTCGACCACTTCCTCATACGGCTGCGGCCCGTCGCCGTGGCCACGGTGGTGAACGAGGCCAACGAGGTGCTGCTGCTCTGGCGGCACCGCTTCATCACGGACAGCTGGGGGTGGGAACTCGCGGCGGGAGTGGTCGAGGACGGCGAGGACATCGCCCGTGCGGCCGCCAGGGAACTGGAGGAGGAGACCGGCTGGCGGCCGGGACCCCTGCACCACCTCATGAGCGTGGAGCCGTCCAACGGACTCACCGACGCCCGGCACCACGTGTACTGGGCCGACGAGGGCGAGTACGTCGGACACCCCGTGGACGACTTCGAGTCGGACCGCCGGGAATGGGTCCCCCTCAAGCTCGTCCCCGACATGGTCGCCCGCGGCGAGGTCCCGGCCGCCAACATGGCGGCCGCGTTACTTCTGCTGCACCATCTCAGGCTCGGTCAGGACACCTTGCCCTGAACTAGCGTCCCAGTGCCTGCCAGATCGCTACGACGAGGGCACCCACGGCGGTGAGGGCGGCGACCGCGGGCAGCGGCCAGCGCGCGTGTTCCAGGGTGTGGATCCGGGTGTTGAGTTCCTCGATCTCCTTGGCGGTCTCCTCGGTGCGGTGGCTGAGCAGTGCCAGGCCGCCCTCGACGCGGGCGTACGCCACATCGAGGCGGCGTCGTAACTCTGCGAGTTCTCCATGAACGACGGGATGCTCGGGATCGGCGGTCACGAGTCCGCTCCTTTCCGTAGTCGTTTCACATCCCTTGCACACGCATGAGGAGTCAACTCGCCTGGTGGGCGCCTGGGGAGAGTGTGCGGAGGGCATATGCGAGCCCGCCGCGCACACGGTGTGTGAATGCCGCGGGCCCGGCACCAACTCAGGTGCCGGGCCCGTCGGTTGGCCGAAATCTGACCGACCGTAATCGGCCTGTGGGGGTACTCGGGCCGCATGACGAAGGAGCAGAAGAACGCGGCGTACGCGCTGGCGCTCTACGCGCTGTTGGCCGTGGTGTTCCGGTTCTCCTCCGGCGGGCAGGGATGGGGCACGGCGCTGCTGCTCGCTCTCGTGGCCACTCCGCTCGCGCTGTGGATGGGATGGCTGCGCCGCCGGCTCAACGAGCAGGCGGTGGAATGGGGGCGCCGCCGGGCCCGGCCGTGGCCCGAGGAGCGGCGGCGCTGAGGTGGGGCCTGACCCGGGCGGTCAGCCGTACGTGTAGAAGCCCGAGCCCGTCTTGCGGCCCAGGCGGCCCGCGTCGACCATGCGCTGGAGCAGCGGGGGAGCGGCGTACAGGGGCTCCTTGTACTCCTCGTACATCGACTGCGCGACCGAGGCCACCGTGTCCAGGCCGATCAGGTCGGACAGCTTCAGCGGGCCCATCGGGTGGGCGCAGCCCATCTCCATGCCGTTGTCGATGTCCTCGCGGCTGGCGATGCCCGTCTCGAACATGCGGATCGCGGAGAGCAGGTACGGGATCAGCAGCGCGTTGACCACGAAGCCGGAGCGGTCCTGGGCGCGGATCGCGTGCTTGCCCAGCAGCTTCTCCGTGAACAGCTGGGCACGGCTGAGCGTGCCCTCGGACGTGGTGAGCGCCGGGATCAGCTCGACGAGCTTCTGCACCGGGGCCGGGTTGAAGAAGTGGATGCCGATGACCTGGTCGGGCCGCGCGGTCGCCACCGCCAGCTTCACCAGCGGGATGGAGGAGGTGTTGGAGGCCAGGATCGCGTCCGGCCGGGTCACGACCTGGTCGAGCACCTGGAAGATCTCGGTCTTGACCTGCTCGTTCTCGACGACGGCCTCGATCACCAGGTCACGGTCGGCGAACTCGCCGAGGTCCGTGGTGAAGCTCAGGCGGGCCTGCGTGGCCTGAAGCTCCTCCTCGGTGATCTTGCCGCGCTCGGCGGCCTTGGCCAGGGAGTTGTACAGCCGGGTGCGGCCGATCTCCAGGGCCTCGCCGGTGGTCTCGGCGACCATGACGTCCAGGCCGGCCCGGGCGCACACTTCGGCGATCCCCGCGCCCATCTGACCGCAGCCCACGACTCCGACGCGTGCAATGTCTCCCGCTGGGATGTCCGTCACATCGTCCCTTTCGCTGCTGATCCACGACCGGGCAGGTTCGCCGGGTCCCGGTGCCTGCTCCGTTCGTGCACGTTACTCCCAAGTATCGATGATCGATCGCGGGGGTCGGGTCCGCGTCGGGCATGCTGGGCCCGGAGCGATCCGCGACCGGGCGGATCCGCGGCTTTTTGGGGCATGCGGATGGGACGAGTGTCACGCAGGGCGTTCGCGGTGGCGGCGCTGTCGGCTTTCACGATGATGCCTCCGGCGTCGGCCGCGCCCGGGCACAGGGGCGGGGCGCCGGCCTCGCAGATGCGGGGCGTCTGGCTCGCGACCGTGGCCAACCGGGACTGGCCCTCGAAGCCGGGGCTGACCGCCTCGCAGCAGCGCTCCGAACTCCTCACCCACCTCGACACGGCCGTCCGCAACCGGCTCAACACCGTGTTCTTCCAGGTCCGGCCCGCGGCGGACGCCCTGTGGCCCTCGCCCTACGAGCCGTGGTCGCAGTACCTCACCGGTACCCAGGGCAAGGACCCGGGCTGGGACCCGCTGGGCACGGCCGTCGAGGAGGCCCACGCCCGGGGTCTGCACCTGCACGCCTGGTTCAACCCGTACCGGGTGGCGGCCCACACCGACCCGACCCGGCTCGCCGCCTCGCACCCCGCCCGGAAGAACCCGGAGTGGGTGGTGGCGTACGGCGGGAAGCTCTACTACAACCCGGGGCTGCCCGAGGTCCGGGCCTTCGTGCAGGACGCGATGCTCGACGCGGTGGCGAAGTACCCCGTCGACGGCGTCCACTTCGACGACTACTTCTACCCCTACCCCGTGGCGGGCGAGAGCTTCGACGACGACGCGGCCCACGACGAGTACGGCTCCGGCTTCCCGGACCGGGCCGCCTGGCGGCGGGACAACATCGACCGGCTGGTGCGGGAGACGGCGGCCCGCATCAAGGAGGTCCGGCCGGGCGCCCGCTTCGGCATCAGCCCCTTCGGCGTGTGGCGCAACGCGGCGACCGACCCGCTCGGCTCGGACACGCGGGCGGGCGTGCAGACCTACGACGACCTGCACGCGGACACACGCAGGTGGGTGCGCGAGAGCTGGATCGACTACATCGTCCCGCAGCTGTACTGGAACATCGGGTTCGCCGCCGCCGACTACGCGAAGCTCGTGCCCTGGTGGGCGGAGGTCGCGCGCGGCACCTCGACGCAGCTCTACGTGGGGGAGGCGCTGTACAAGGCCGGCGACCCCGCGCAGCCCGCGGCCTGGCAGGACCCGGCCGAACTGTCCCGGCACCTGACGCTCGCCGCGGAGCACGCGCAGGTGCGCGGGCACGTCTTCTTCGCCGCCAGGGACCTGGCGGCCGATCGGATCGGGGCGATGGCGAGGGTGGTCGCCGACCACTACGGGCAACCGGCGAACCCCCCGCGCTGAATCACGGCCCGGTGGTGGTCTCCCGGTGGCGGATCTCGGTGTCGGGTCCCGGTGAGCACACGCCCTCGTGCCCGTCCTCGAACCGGACGCGGTACGGGGGGTTGCCCTCCTCGCCCAGCACCTCGACGATCTCGCCGACCTTGTCGTGCTGACCGACCACCCTGCCGTGCTGGACAAGCTGGTCGCCCACGGTTGCGCGCATCTGGGGCCTCCTCACGATGTGCGGAGCAGCGGTCCGTGGCCTTGAGTCTACGGCGGGGGACGCGGGTCGGCAGGGGCCGTGCAGCGCCCTGCTCAGCCGCGCGCCCGTTGTGTGACGGCGATGCAGACCAGCACCGCGGCGGCCGTCAGCGGGGCGGCCACCGTCAGGTGCTCGCCCAGCAGCAGCACCGACCACACCAGTGTGAGCAGGGGCTGAGCGAGCTGCAACTGGCTGGCCTTCGGGATGCCGATGGCCGCCATGCCCCGGTACCAGACGACCAGTCCGAGGAACTGCGAGCCCGCAGCGACCCAGAGCAGCCCGGTGACGCTGTGCGCGGTGAGACGCACGGGTTCCTGCGCCAGGGCCAACGCGGCCACGGGCACGGCCAACGGCAGGCACAGCACCAGCGCCCAGCCGATGACGTGCCAGCCCGGCATGATCCGGGCCAGCCGGCCGCCCTCGGTGTAGCCGGCCGCGCACACCAGCAGCGCCGCGAAGAGGTACAGGTCGGCCGTGGTCAGCTCACCGCCGCTCTGCTGCACGGTGAAGGCGAGCACCGCCGCCGCGCCCGCGAGGGCCGCGATCCAGAAGGTCCGCGAGGGCCGGGTGCCGACGCGCAGGGCGGAGAAGAGCGCGGTGGTCAGCGGGAGCAGGCCGACCACGACGGCGGCGTGCGCGGTGGTCGAGGTCTCCAGCGCGAGCGTGGTCAGCAGCGGGAAACCGAGGACGACACCGGACGCGACGACCACGAGGCCCGGCCAGTGGCGGCGGGCGGGCACCGGTACGCGCAGCACGAGCAGGGCACCGCCCGCGATCACCGCGGCCAGCACGCTTCTCACGGCGACCAGCGACCAGGGCCCGAAGCCCTCAAGCCCCCAGGCGGTGGCCGGGAACGTCAGGGAGAAGGCGACGACACCGAGCGCGGCCTGGAGGGTGCCGAAGCCGGGGCGATCCCGGCCCGGGGTGGCGACTGCTATCGGGGGTGCGGTAGTAGCGCTACTCTGTGCTCTCATGCAAGAGCGTAGCAGTGTGCGTGAACTGGCGGAACAGTTGCGGCGAGAGCTCGACCGCTACTCTCCTGGTGGAAAGCTGCCGTCGAGTCGGGACCTCGTCGAGCGGTTCCGGGTGAGCCCGGTGACGGTGTCGCGGGCCCTGGCGCAACTCGCCGCCGAGGGGCTGGTCGTCACCCGGCCCGGCGCGGGCGCCTTCCGTGCCCGGCCCCGGACGGCACCCGCCCCCGCCGGAGACACCTCCTGGCAGGAGGTCGCGCTCAGCGCGGACGGCGCCGCCGACCTCGTTCCGCGCTCGGTGGACGCCTCCGGGGTGCTGGTGTCGCTGGCCGCCCCGCCGCCCGGCGTGGTCGAGTTCAACGGCGGCTATCTGCACCCCTCGTTGCAGCCGGAGCGGGCGATGGCCGCGGCCCTCTCCCGCGCCGGACGCCGTCCCGGAGCCTGGGGGCGCCCGCCCATGGAGGGGCTTCCCGAGCTGCGCGAATGGTTCGCGCGGAGCATCGGCGGCTCCGTCACGGCCGCCGAGGTGCTGGTCACCGCGGGCGGACAGTCCGCGCTCACCACCGCCCTGCGCGCCCTCGCCCCGCCCGGCGCCCCCGTCCTGGTCGAGTCGCCGACCTACCCCGGCATGCTCGCCATCGCCCGTGCGGCGGGCCTGCGCCCGGTGCCCGTCCCGGTGGACGCCGAGGGCGTGCGACCGGAGCTGCTCGCCGACGCGTTCCGGGCCACCGGCGCCCCGGCCTTCGTGTGCCAGCCGCTCTTCCAGAACCCCACCGGTGCCGTGCTCGCGCCCGAGCGGCGCGCCGAGGTGCTGCGCATCGCCCGCCGGGCGGGGGCGTTCGTCATCGAGGACGACTTCGTACGGCGGCTCGTGCACGAGGACGCGGGGCCGCTGCCGCGCCCGCTGGCCGCCGCCGATCCCGACGGCGTCGTCGTCCACGTCTCCTCGCTGACCAAGGCGACCTCGCCGAGCTTCCGGGTCGGCGCGCTGGCCGCGCGCGGCCCGGTGCTGGAGCGGCTGCGCGCCATCCAGGTCGTCGACACCTTCTTCGTGCCCCGGCCGCTTCAGGAGGCCGCGCTCGAACTCGTCGGCTCGCCCGCCTGGCCGCGCCACCTGCGGGCCGTCTCGACGGAGCTGAAGGCACGCCGGGACGCGATGACCGCCGCGCTCGCGCTGCACCTGCCGGACCTCGCGCTGCCGCACGTGCCGTCCGGCGGCTACCACCTGTGGCCGCGCCTGCCCGAGGGCACGGACGAGGCGGCCCTGGTCGCGGCCGCCCTGCGCGCCGGCGTCGCGATCACCCCCGGCCGCCCCTACTTCAGCGCCGAACCGCCGGCCGCCCACATCCGGCTGAGTTTCGCGGCGGTCGCGGGCACCGGCGAGATCTCGGAAGGGGTGCGGCGGCTGCGGACGGCCCGCGACGAGGTGCGGCGATAACCGCTCGACGCGTCTTGCGACGGCCTGCGAGCATCCCTCCATGAGCGCCACGCCGAGCCTGCCCGAGGGCTACGAGATCTCCACCGACCCCGCCCGCGTCGACGCCGAGCGCGTCCACCGCTGGCTGTCCACCGACGCGTACTGGGCGCTGGGCCGCCCCCGCGAGAAGCAGGACCGGGCGATCGAGGGCTCGCTCAACTTCGGCGTGTACGACGCGGTGTCGGGGGAGCAGGTGGCGTACGCCCGGGTCATCACGGACCGGGCGACCTTCGCGTGGCTGTGCGACGTGTACGTCGACCCGTCGGTGCGCGGCAAGGGCGTCGGCACCGCCCTCGTGGCGGCCGTACGGGACGAGCTGCGGGAGTACGGGGTGCGGCGCGTCCTGCTCGCCACGCACGATGCCCACGGGGTCTACGCCAAACACGGATTCGCGGCGCTGGAGCGGCCCGAGGACTGGATGGCGCTCGTCTTCGGCCCGTGAGGGCCGATGCACCCTGGGTAACTCCCTGGTAACACCTCTTGACCTGCACACTTGCGGGACGCACGATCCCCGCATGCCACTGAGGGTCACGTTCGTCGCCGCCGCGCGCAGCGCACCGCTGCTCACCGAGCGTTTCGAGGACGACCGGCCGCTGGACCAGGCCGGCTGGGGCGAGGTGGAGCGCGTCGCACACGAACTCCTGCCGCTCGCCGCCGCCGAACTGCGCTACTGCTCGCCGACCCCGCGCAGCCGGGCGACGGGAGAGGGGCTCGGGTACGCGCCGCTGGTGCAGCTCGGCCTGCGCGACTGCGACATGGGCCGGTGGCGCGGGCTCACCCTGGGCGAGGCGATGGCCCGGGAACCGGCGGCCGTGGACGCCTGGCTCGCCGACCCGCACGCCACACCGCACGGCGGTGAGTCGCTGGTCGACTTCATCACCCGCGTCGGCGGCTGGCTCGACACCCGGCCCGTCGAGGACGGCTGCCGGGTGGTGGCGGTGGCCGAGCCGTCCGTGATCCGGGCCGCGCTCGTGTACGCCCTGAAGGCACCGCCCTCGACGTACTGGAACATCGACGTCCGCCCGCTGTCGACGACCACGGTGACGGGCCGCGCGGGACGCTGGAACCTGCGGTTCGACGGCGCGTCGGCGCAGCCTTCGCGGGCTTAGCGCGTCCGTCGGCGTGCGCGTCGGCGGTGTGTCCGCTCAGGCCTCGCGCACGTAGTCGGTGCGCAGGACGAGGTCCTTCGCGGGCCCGCGGACCCGCCACACCGTCCGCCAGTGGTCCGGGTCGCGGACGGTGAACTCGCCGCGGTAGAGGTCCGCCGCGCAGGGGTGGTCGGCGACATGCCGGCCGGACGACAGGTCCAGGTCGTGGAACGGCCGCCCGTCCGCGAACCGCACGTCCGCCGTGCCGCCCGGGCCCGGCAGGAACCGCAGCGTCCGCTCGGCGGGCCGGGCGACGCCCTGCCACACGAAGGTGCCGGACTCGTGGTGCAGCAGCCCGCCGTTCTCCCGCGCCTCGAAGAGGGTGCTGCCGGTGAACTCGCCCTCCGCGCCGCTCGAGAGATCCCGCACCGACCGCGTCACGCGCCAGCGCCCGGCCAGATACGCCAGGACGTCCGGCACTGGCCAGAACTCGCCCATTCCGTACCGCTCTCCGTCCCAGCCGTTGCTGCGCGACCCATTGACGCGCACCTGCCCCCTCCCTATCTTGCCGTTCGAAGTGCTGATCAATGTCTGATATTTCGAACACTCCCTAGAGAGCCGCGGAGTATCCATGCCACGCACCGCCCGCACCCGATGGAGAGTCGGCCTCACGGCCACCGCACTCCTGACGGCGGCAGCCCTCGTACCGGCCCCCGCGCACGCCGAGGACATCACCGACTACGCGATCACCGTCGACCCGTCCGGCCAGGGCGCGAAGATCGACGACACGATGTACGGAGTCTTCTTCGAGGACATCAACCGGGCCGCCGACGGCGGTCTCTACGCCGAGCTCGTGCAGAACCGCTCCTTCGAGTACTCCACCGCCGACAACGGCTCCTACACGCCCCTGACCTCCTGGACGGTCGGCGGCACGGCCCAGGTCGTGAACGACTCCGGGCGGCTCAACGAACGCAACCGCAACTACCTTTCCCTGGGTGCCGGTTCGACCGTCACGAACGCCGGCTACAACACCGGCATCCGGGTCGAGCAGGGCAAGAAGTACGACTTCTCCGTGTGGGCCCGCGCCGAGAGCGGCAGCACGCTCACCGTCTCGCTGAAGGACGCCGCGGGCAGCCTGGCCACCGCCCGCCAGGTCGCCGTGAAGGGCGGCTGGGCCAAGTACAAGGCCACCTTCACCGCGACCCGCACCAGCAACCGCGGCCGGCTCGCCGTCGCCGCCACGAACCCGGCCGCGCTCGACGAGGTGTCGCTGTTCCCGCGCGACACCTACAAGAACCAGCCGAACGGCCTGCGCAAGGACCTCGCCGAGAAGATCGCCGCCCTGAAGCCGGGCTTCGTGCGCTTCCCCGGCGGCTGCCTGGTCAACACCGGCTCCATGGAGGACTACAGCGAGGCCTCGAACTGGCAGCGCAAGCGCAGCTACCAGTGGAAGGACACCATAGGCCCGGTCGAGCAGCGCGCCACCAACGCCAACTTCTGGGGTTACAACCAGAGCTACGGCCTCGGCTACTACGAGTACTTCCGCTTCTCCGAGGACATCGGCGCCATGCCGCTGCCTGTCGTCCCCGCCCTGGTGACCGGCTGCGGCCAGAACAAGGCCACCGACGACGAGGCGCTGCTCAAGCGGCACATCCAGGACACCCTCGACCTCATCGAGTTCGCCAACGGCCCCGCGACCTCCACCTGGGGCAAGGTCCGCGCCCAGATGGGCCACCCCAAGCCCTTCCACCTGACCCACATCGGGGTCGGCAACGAGGAGAACCTCCCCCGCGAGTTCTTCGCCCGCTTCGAGAAGTTCCGGGCCGCCATCAAGGCGAAGTACCCGGACATCACCGTCATCTCCAACTCGGGCCCGGACGACGCCGGCACGACCTTCGACACCGCCTGGCAGCTCAACCGCGAGGGCAAGGTCGACATGGTCGACGAGCACTACTACAACAGCCCGAACTGGTTCCTGCAGAACAACGACCGCTACGACTCCTACGACCGCAAGGGCCCCAAGGTCTTCCTCGGCGAGTACGCCTCGCAGGGCAACTCCTGGAAGAACGGCCTGGCCGAAGCCGCGTACATGACCGGCCTGGAGCGCAACGCGGACATCGTCAAGCTCGCCTCGTACGCCCCGCTGCTCGCCAACGAGGACTACGTCCAGTGGCGGCCGGACATGATCTGGTTCAACAACCGGGCCTCCTGGAACTCGGCCAACTACGAGGTCCAGAAGCTGTTCATGACCAACGTCGGCGACCGCGTGGTCCCCTCGAAGGCCACCACCACGCCGAACGTCAGCGGCCCCATCACCGGAGCCGTCGGCCTGTCGACGTGGGCGACCAGCGCCGCGTACGACGACGTGAAGGTCACATCCGCGGACGGCTCGACGCTGCTCAGCGACGACTTCTCCGGCGACGCCTCGAAGTGGACCACCAGCGGCCGGGGCAGCTGGAGCATCCAGGACGGCCAGTACGTCCAGAGCGACACCGCCGCCGAGAACACTATGGTCACGGCGGGCGACCCGGCCTGGAAGGGCTACGACCTGCATGTGAAGGCCACCAAGAAGTCCGGCAAGGAGGGCTTCCTCGTCGCCTTCGGCGTCAAGGACACCGGCAACTACTACTGGTGGAACCTGGGCGGCTGGAACAACACCCAGTCCGCGATCGAGCAGGCCGTGGACGGCGGCAAGGGCACGCTGCTGACGAAGGCCGGCTCGATCGAGACGGGCCGTGCCTACGACATCGACATCAAGGTGCGCGGCCGCCAGGTCACCCTGTTCCTCGACGGCAAGGAGTGGGGCAGCTTCACCGACGACAAGCCGGCCGAGCCGTTCCGCCAGGTCGTCACCCAGGACGCGAAGACCGGTGACCTGATCGTCAAGGTCGTCAACGCCCAGTCCGCCGAGGCCCGCACGGCCGTCGACCTGGGCGGCGCCAAGGTCGCCTCCACGGCCCGCGTGACCACGCTCGCCGCCGACCAGGACGCGGTGAACACGGAGACGGACACGCCGGTGACGCCGGTGACGTCCACGTTCCGGGGCGTGGCCGCGAAGTTCAGCTACACGTTCCCGGCCAACTCCGTGACGTTCCTGAGGATCAAGCAGAGGTAGTACCCGCTTCCCGTCGTGGGCCGCTGTCCTCCGGGCAGCGGCCCACGCGCGCGTAGCGACCGACGAGATTGCATAAACGTGCAGCGAAACGTATAGTCATGCTCTCTGAGGAGGAGGATTCCATGGCGGTACGTGCGGCAGTGGCCGGAGCGAGTGGATACGCGGGCGGGGAACTGCTGCGTCTGCTCCTGGCGCACCCCGAGGTCGAGATCGGCGCCCTGACCGGCAACTCCAACGCCGGGCAGAAGCTCGGTGCGCTCCAGCCGCACCTGCTGCCCCTGGCCGGCCGAGTGCTCCAGGAGACCACCCCCGAGGTCCTCGCCGGGCACGACGTCGTCTTCCTCGCGCTGCCGCACGGGCAGTCCGCCGCCGTCGCCGAGCGGCTCGGGCCCGATGTACTGGTGATCGACATGGGGGCCGACTTCCGGCTGGCGGACGCCGCCGCCTGGGAGAAGTTCTACGGCTCACCCCACGCCGGAACCTGGCCCTACGGCCTCCCCGAACTGCCGGGTGCCCGCGCTGCGCTGGAGGGGTCCAAGCGCATCGCGGTACCCGGTTGCTACCCCACGGCCGTGTCGCTGGCCCTCTTCCCGGCCTACGCCGCCGGCCTGGCCGGACCCGAGGCCGTGATCGTCGCCGCGTCCGGCACGTCCGGCGCGGGCAAGGCGCCCAAGCCGCACCTGCTGGGCAGCGAGGTCATGGGGTCGATGTCCCCGTACGGCGTCGGCGGCGTGCACCGGCACACGCCCGAGATCACCCAGAACCTCAGCGCGGCCGCCGGCGGGCCGGTCTCCGTGTCCTTCACGCCGACCCTCGCGCCGATGCCGCGCGGCATCCTCGCCACGTGCAGCGCGAAGGCGACGGACGGCGTCACCGGCGAGGTGCTGCGCTCCGCGTACGAGAAGGCCTACGCCGACGAGCCCTTCGTGCACCTGCTCCCCGAGGGGCAGTGGCCCGCCACGGCGTCCGTCCACGGTTCGAACGCCGTTCAGGTGCAGGTCGCGTACGACGAGGCCGCCGGACGGATCATCGTGATCAGCGCCATCGACAACCTCACCAAGGGCACCGCGGGCGGTGCCGTCCAGAGCATGAACATCGCCCTCGGTCTCGACGAGACCACCGGACTGACGACGATCGGAGTTGCGCCGTGAGCGTGACGGCAGCGAAGGGATTCACGGCGGCGGGCATCGCCGCCGGGATCAAGGAGAACGGCAACCCCGACCTGGCCCTCGTGGTCAACGACGGCCCCCGCCGCGCCGCCGCCGGCGTCTTCACGTCCAACCGTGTGAAGGCCGCCCCGGTGCTGTGGTCCGAACAGGTCCTGAAGAGCGGCCAGGTGTCCGCCGTCGTCCTCAACTCCGGCGGCGCCAACGCCTGCACGGGGCCGAAGGGCTTCCAGGACACGCACGCCACCGCCGAGAAGGCCGCCGAGGTCCTCGGGCGGGGCGCCATCGAGATCGCCGTCTGCTCGACCGGCCTCATCGGCGTCCTGCTGCCGATGGACAAGCTGCTCCCGGGCGTCGAGCAGGCCGCCGCGTCCCTGAGCGAGCACGGCGGGGAGAAGGCCGCCATCGCCATCAAGACCACCGACACCGTCCACAAGACGTCCGTCGTGACGAGGGACGGCTGGACCGTCGGCGGCATGGCCAAGGGCGCGGGCATGCTCGCCCCCGGCCTCGCCACCATGCTCGTCGTCCTCACCACCGACGCCGACGTCGACGGCGAGACCCTGGACAAGGCCCTGCGCGCCGCCACGAAGGTCACCTTCGACCGGGTCGACTCCGACGGCTGCATGTCCACCAACGACACCGTGCTGCTCCTGGCCTCCGGCTCCGCCGGCGTCACCCCGGCGTACGAGGAGTTCGCCGAGGCCGTACGGCAGGTCTGCGACGACCTCGGCCAGCAGCTCATCCGGGACGCCGAGGGCGCCAGCAAGGACATCAAGGTCGAGGTCGTCAACGCCGCGACCGAGGACGACGCCGTCGAGGTGGGCCGCTCCATCGCCCGCAACAACCTCCTCAAGTGCGCCATCCACGGCGAGGACCCCAACTGGGGCCGGGTGCTCTCCGCGATCGGCACCACGTCCGCCGCCTTCGAGCCCGACCAGCTCAACGTCGCCATCAACGGCGTCTGGGTCTGCAAGAACGGCGGCGTCGGAGAGGACCGCGAGAAGGTCGACATGCGCTACCGCGAGGTGCACATCGTCGCCGACCTCGCCGCCGGGTCGGAGACCGCCACCATCTGGACCAACGACCTCACCGCCGACTACGTCCACGAGAACAGCGCCTACTCCTCATGAGCACCACGCGTAAACACACCGCGCTCCCCAAGGCACAGATCCTCATCGAGGCGCTGCCCTGGCTGGTCCGGCACAACGGCAAGACGGTCGTCATCAAGTTCGGCGGCAACGCCATGATCGACGAGGACCTCAAGGCCGCCTTCGCCCAGGACGTCGTCTTCCTGCACCACGCCGGCCTCAAGCCGGTCGTCGTGCACGGTGGCGGCCCGCAGATCAGCGCCGCCCTCGACCAGCACGGCATCGTCAGCGAGTTCAAGGCGGGCCTCAGGGTGACCACCGAGGACGCCATGGACGTCGTCCGGATGGTGCTGGCCGGCCAGGTGCAGCGCGAGCTGGTCGGGCTGCTCAACCGGCACGGACCGCTCGCTGTCGGCCTGACGGGCGAGGACGCGCACACCATCACCGCCACCAAGCACCAGCCGGAGATCGACGGGGAACTCGTCGACATCGGCCGGGTCGGCGAGATCACCGCGATCGACACGGGCGCGATCGAGGCCCTGCTCGCCGACGGCCGCATCCCGGTCGTCTCCTCCATCGCCCGCTCCCAGGACGACGGACATGTCTACAACGTCAATGCTGATACGGCGGCTGCGGCACTCGCTGCTGCACTGGGCGCCGAAACCCTCATGGTCCTCACGGACGTCGAGGGACTCTACGAGGACTGGCCGAACAGCGACGAGGTGATCAGCCGCCTCACCGCCTCCGAGCTGGAGCGGCTGCTGCCGGACCTGTCGTCCGGCATGGTGCCCAAGATGGAGGGCTGCCTGCACGCCGTGCGCAACGGCGTGACCACCGCCCGCGTCATCGACGGCCGGGTCCAGCACTCGATCCTGCTGGAGATCTTCACCGACGAGGGGATCGGCACGATGGTCGTGCCGGACGAGAAGGGGGATACCGCATGACCGGCAACGCGGAACTCGGCGAGCGGTGGCAGGGCGCGCTCATGAACAACTACGGCGCCCCGCTGCTGCCCCTCGTCCGCGGTGAGGGCACCACCGTGTGGGACGCCGACGGCACGCGCTACCTCGACTTCGTCGGCGGCATCGCGACCAACGCCCTCGGCCACGCCCACCCGGCGATCGTCGAGGCCGTCAGCACCCAGATCGGCACCCTCGGCCACATCTCCAACTTCTTCATGGCCGAGCCGACCGTCGCCCTCGCCGAGCGGCTGCTGCGGCTCTTCGGCCGGGACGGCAAGGTCTTCTTCTGCAACTCCGGCGCCGAGGCCAACGAGGCCGCCTTCAAGATCGGCCGGCTGACCGGCCGGACGCACATCGTGGCCACCGAGGGCGCCTTCCACGGCCGGACCATGGGCGCCCTGGCGCTGACCGGCCAGCCCGGCAAGCGGGAGCCGTTCCTGCCGCTGCCCGGTGACGTCACCCACGTGCCGTTCGGCGACGCGCAGGCCCTGGCCGCCGCGGTCACCGAGGAGACCGCGCTCGTCATCGTCGAGCCGATCCAGGGCGAGCTCGGCGTGGTCGTCCCGCCGGCCGGCTACCTGAAGGCCGCCCGGGCGATCACCGCCGCGAACGGGGCGCTCCTCGTCCTCGACGAGGTGCAGACCGGCATCGGCCGGACCGGGCACTGGTTCGAGTACCAGGCCCACGAGGGCGTGCTGCCCGACGTCGTCACCCTGGCCAAGCAGCTCGGCGGCGGCCTGCCGCTGGGCGCGACCGTGGCTTTCGGGCGGGCCGCGGAGCTGCTCCAGCCGGGCCAGCACGGGACGACGTTCGGCGGCAACCCCGTCGCCTGCGCCGCCGGGCTCGCCGTCCTCGACACCATCGAGAACGAGGGGTTGCTGGAGAACGTCAAGCGGCAGAGCGAGAGGTTGCGCGACGGAATCGAGGGCCTCGGCCACCAGTTGATCGATTTCGTCCGGGGTGCGGGTCTCCTGCTGGGTATCGTGCTCACCGAGCCGCTCGCGCCCCAGGTGCGCCAGGCGGCTCAGGAGGCCGGATTCCTGGTGAACGTGCCCGCCCCCGATGTCGTCCGGCTGATGCCGCCGCTGAACCTCCGCGACGACGAGGTGGACGCGTTCCTGGGCGCACTGCCCGGCATCCTCCAGGCAGCGAACGGGGACGGACGATCCGGGGAATGAGACGACGATGAGCCAGGCGCAGGACCACGAGCAGCCGGGGGCGAACGGGCCCGCCGTGCCGCAGACCCGCACCGCACGCCACCGCCGGATCGTGGACATCCTCAACCGGCAGCCGGTGCGGTCGCAGAGCCAGCTGGCGAAGCTGCTCGCCGACGACGGGCTGAGCGTCACGCAGGCGACGCTCAGCCGGGACCTGGACGAGCTGAACGCGGTGAAGATCCGCAACACCGACGGCGACCTGATCTACGCGGTGCCGAGCGAGGGCGGTTTCCGCACGCCGCGGGCCCCGCTCGGCGGGTCGGCGAAGGAGGAGCGGATGCGGCGCCTCTCGCAGGAGCTGCTGATCTCCGCGGAGGCGTCGGCGAACCTCGTGGTCCTGCGCACGCCTCCGGGGGCGGCGCAGTTCCTGGCCTCGGCCATCGACCAGGCCGAACTGCACGACATCCTGGGGACGATCGCCGGTGACGATACGTTGCTGCTGATCAGCAGGGAGCCGACGGGTGGGCAGGCGCTGGCCGACCATCTGCTGAGGCTGGCGCAGAACGGGCACTGAGGTTCGTCCTTCGGGCGCGGGTGCGCTGTGGCCGTTCGCGCAAGTTCCGCGCCCCCGGGGGCCGGTCACCCGAGCCGCGTGGCCAGGCCCCCCGTGCACCGCACCTCGTCACCGGCCGTGATCAGCAGCGCCTCCACGTCCGGCAGGGACTCCAGCCACTCCAGGCCCTCGCGGGAGCCCATCGCGAACGCCGCCGTGGCCCAGCAGTCCGCCCAGGTCAGGCGAGGTGCCACCACCGTCACGGCGACCAGGTCCGTCACGGCCGAACGCCCGGTGCGCGGGTCGACGATGTGCGTCCCCCGCTCGGCCGTACCGGACGTGGCCACGGAGAGCTCGTCCGTACCGGCCGCGGAGATGACCGCCGCCAGGCCGCCCGGGCGCAACGGGTCCGAGACGCCGACCCGCCAGGGCCGCTGCCCTCCCGGCCTCCCGAGGAGCTGGACGTCGCCGCCGCCGTTGAGGTTCACCCCGCACACCCCGGGCACCTCCGCCAGCCGCCGTGCCGCCCGCTCGACGGCCCAGCCCTTCACGATGCCGGTCGGGTCGAGGCGGCCCTGGTACGACGTGCTGAACCAGCCGTCGCTCAGCCGTTCCGCCTCGGCGGCCAGCTCCAGCACCTCGGCGACCTCGGGATCGCACTCCCCGACGGTCAGCTCACCGCGCTGCAGACGGGAGACCTGGCTGTCCTCGCGGTACGTGCTGAACACCTCGTCGACCCGGTGCAGCCCGGCCACGACCTCGTCCAGGGCCGCGCGTACGGCGGCCGGTTCCCCGCCGCGGACGTCGAGGGAGAAGACGGTCCCCATCGTCTCCTCCGCATGACGTACCGCGGCGGGAGCCTGAGCGGAGTCGGCCACGGCGTCAGCCACCGGCCTGGTCCAGCGCCGACTGGAGGGACTGCTTGTAACCCGCGCTGGTGTAGGTGGCCCCGGAGACGGAGTCGATCTGAGCGTTCCCGGCCGCGACGGCGGCCTGGTTGAGGCGGGGGACGGAGCTGGAGGTGATCTGGTCGCTGCGGCCGCCCTTGGGGGCCTGGACGGCCTCGGCCTTGGTGATCTTCCCGCCCGTGACGGTCACCCGCACCTGGACGGGGCCGTACTGCGTCTGCGCCACGCTGCCGGTGAGCGTCTGCGTCTGTGGCTGCGCCGCCTGACCACCGCCGGAGCCCGCGGCCTGCGACGAGCCGCCCCCGGCCGGGGCCTTGTCCAGGGCGGACTGGAGGGACTTCTTGTAGCCCGCGCTGGTGTACGTCGCCCCGGACACCGCGTCGATGTCCGCGTTCCCGGCCGCGACGGCGGCCTGGTTGAGGCGGGGGACGGAGCTGGAGGTGATCTGGTCGCTGCGGCCGCCCTTGGGGGCCTGGACCGCCTCGGCCTGGGTGATCTTCCCGCCGGCGACGGTGATACGGACCTGGACGGGGCCGTACTGCGTCTGCGCGACGTCGCCGGTCACGGTCTGGGCGCCGCCCGAACCCTGCGCGGCGCCGCCCGCGGCCCTGGCCTTGTCCAGGGCGGACTGGAGGGACTTCTTGTAGCCCGCGCTGGTGTACGTCGCCCCGGACACCGCGTCGATGTCCGCGCTCTGTGCGGCGACCGCCGCCTGGTTGAGGCGGGGCACGGAGCTGGCCGTGATCTGGTCGCTGCGGCCGCCCTTGGGTGCCTGGACCGCCTCGGCCTGGGTGATCTTGCCGTTGGCCATGGTCAGGCGGACCTGCACCGCGCCGTACTGCGTCTGCGCCGCGTCACCGGTGACCGCGCCGTTCACGCCGCCCTGCGGGGCCTGCCCGGCGGCCGCCGGCGGGACCTGGCCGCCCGCGGCCTGGGCGGCGCCCGGGTCGGAGGCCGGCTTCAGGGACAGCAGCAGCACGATCCCTGAGACGGTGGCTGCGCCGGCGAGCACGGCACGCCGGACGGGGTGAGACTTCCTCATCGTTTCCCAAACTCCTGAAGGGCCGTTGGTGTCCCGTCGCTCACATCTCGAACGACTCGTGATGGATACGGCGGGCGGGGACTCCCGCACCGCGCAGTGCCTCGTAGACCGACTGCGCGAAGCCGGGCGGCCCGCACATGAAGACGTCGTGGTCGCCGATGTCCGGGATCTTCCGCTGGAGGGACTCGGCGGAGATGTCGGGGCGTTCGCCGTCCGGGCTGTTGACCGCGTACATCAGCCGCGCGCCACGCTCGTCGGCGATCTTGGCGAGTTCGCCCCACAGGGCCAGGTCCTGGGTGCTGTTGGCCCGGTAGAGGAGCGTGATGTCACCCGACGCGCCCGGCAGCGTCTCGAACAGCGCCCGCATCGGGGTGATGCCGACACCGCCCGCGACGAGCAGCACCTTGCCGCGGCTGCGGCGCTGCGCGGTCATCGCGCCGTACGGGCCCTCCGCCCACACCCGGGTGCCGGGCGTCAGCTCGCGCAGCCGCTCGGTGTGGTCGCCGATCGCCTTGACGGTGATCCGCAGCATGTCCGGGCGGGGCGCCGCCGACAGGGAGTACGGGTGGGAGCTGAACCGCATGCCGGGCGCCATGAAGCGCCAGCGGAAGAAGTGCCCGGCCTCCGCGCCCATCCGGTGCAGCTTGCGCCCGCCGATCAGCACGGACACGATGCCCGGGGTCTCCTCGATGACCGCCTCGACCCGCATGCGGTGCCGCAGGTTCAGCCGGATCGGGGTGAGGATCCGGTACCAGACCACCAGCGCGGTCACCACGCCGTACAGCCCGTACCAGAAGGTCTTCGCGGTGGGCTCGACGGCGAACTCGTTGCCGGTCGTGATCTGGTGCCAGAACGTCATGTACACCGAGGCGTACGTGAGCAGGTGCACGTGGTACCAGGTGTCGTACCCGATCAGGCGCCGGACACCGCCGATCGACAGGATCCCGATGAGGAACAGCAGACCGGTGCCGATGGCCGCCTTGCCCATGTCGGGCAGCTGGTTGACGGAGTCGATGGTCTGCTGGACGACGTCGCCGAGCCCCTTGCCCGCCTGGAGGGCGTAGCCCCACATGGTGAGGAAGACGTGGGCCAGGACCAGGCAGAGCGTGTAGCGGCCGGTCATGGCGTGCCAGCGGGCGACCCGGTCGGTGCCCACCCGGCGCTCCAACGCGGGGACCCGCGCCATCTGGAGCACCACCAGCGCCATCAGGTAGCCGGCGAGCAGACCGGTGATCCGGCCCGCGGCCAGGATCTTGCTCGTGGTGTCCGCGAGGGACGGTGTGTTGTCCCACCACAGCCACAGCACGGCCGCCGCACCCGCCCACAGGGCGATCAGCAGCGGTACGGCCGGGGAGCGGCGCGGGCGGATGCGGCGCATCGTCTGGCGGCGGGCGGCACGGCCGCCTGCGAGCGTGGTGGTCACGGTTCCTCCGTGGGGACTTGACCCTTGGCCCACAGATACGTGCCGGGACACGGGAGTGTTCAGTCGCTCACGGAGTCGTGCGGGGACAGCGGTGACCGTTGGTAACACTGGCCCGGCGACCGGCCCGTCACAGGCGGGTGAGGGCCGTGCTCCCGTTCTCGGTGCCCACGGCGATGTGCGGCCGCCGCGCCGGGTCGGCCCAGGTGAGGATCCGTCGCATGGCGTCCTTCGGCACGGAGACGCAACCCGCCGTCGCCCCGCGCCCGTTGACATGGAGGAAGATGCCCGCGCCGCGCCCCCGCACGGGACGCTCGTAGTTGAAGCCGATGACGAGCGCGTGCGCGTACCGCTCGCCGTACGTGATCAGGTGCTCGGACTCGGCGGCCCGGCAGTCGGCCGCACGGGGCTCGCTCCAGCGGTTGTAGGAGCGGGAGTCGTTGTCCTGGCACCACCAGGAGTCCCGGTGCACCCGGCGGTACGGGTACGCCGTCCCGCGCGGCGCCGCCTCGATGCCGAAGGCGTACGGCAGGCCGTACAGGCCCGTGGGCGTGGTGTTCGTGCCCTGCTCGCGGGAAGCGCCCGGGGCGAGTCCGTTCGCTCCGAAGCGGGCCGGTGCGGAACCGGTCCTCACCCAGCGCCCGCCGGTGCGGTCCCACCAGGTGACGGTGCCCGTCGTCGAGCTCCTCCTCGGGGCCACCGCGGTGATCAGCTGGGTGCCGCCGCCGGTGTCCGCCATCCGGGCCGGCAGCGGCGGCGGTGCGGGGACGGGCGGCCCGGCGCCGAGCACGACGAGGGAGCAGACGGCGAGGGCGACGGCACCGGGGCGCATGCCTCAGACGGTAGAGGGAGGCAGCGGCAACGGCAGCCCGGGCAGTCCGTCCAGGCTGCTGGCGATGTGCTCCTTCTTCGTGAAGTAGGCGTTGAGCGAGGCGTCGTCCTCGCGCGCGAACCGCTTCCCGTGCAGATCGCGATCCTGCTCGTACGCCATGAAGGGCACCGCGTAGCCGCAGGTGTCACGGACGAGTTCGGCGGTGACGACGATGATCGCGCGCAGGCCGTGCTGCGTCGGGTCGATGTCCGGGAAGTGCGCGAGCAGTTCCCCGAAACGGGGGTCGTCGCGGAAGACCGGTTCACCCTTGCCGTGCACACGGACGATGTTCGGCGGGCCCTGGAAGGCGCACCACATCAGGGTGATCCGCTCGTTCTCCCGCAGGTGGGCGATGGTCTCGGCGTTGGAGCCGGCGAAGTCGAGGTAGGCCACACGGTGTTCGTCGAGCACCGTGAAGGAGCCCCTGAGGCCTTTGGGGGACAGGTTGATCGTGCCGTCGGCGGACAGCGGGGCGGTGGCAGTGAAGAAGACCGGCTGCGCCTCGATGAACGAGCGGAGCCGGCCTTCTATGCACTCATAAGTCTTTCCCATGTCTAACGATTATGAGTGCATATCCTTCGCCTGTCTAACGAATTGCGGGCTCCGGTCACCTCTGCCGGATCCCGCGGGCGCCTGCCCGTGGCCGCCCCGGCCGGCGCTCACACGGGACGGCCACAGCGCCTGTCACCTCACTTGGTGAGCGTGCAGGCGGCCAGGGAGTCCAGGCCGGCCGGACGCTCGGCCGTGCGGCCGATGGCGGTGGCGATGCGGTTGATCGCGGCGACGCGCTTGTCCTCCAGCGGGCCGAGGATGGCGTTCTGGACGAAGTTGGGGCCGCCCTGGCCGACGGTGTCGACGAGGCGCTTGTTGGCCTCCTGGATCTGGGTGTCCAGCTGGCCCAGGTTGCGGTCGACCTCGGCCTGGGCCGAGGCGGGGATCGCCGGCAGCTGGGAGGCGACGTCCGGGCAGCTGATCGTGCCGGCACCGGCGTTGCCCGCCTCGCCCGCGCCCTCTTCGGCACCCGCGCCTGCTCCGGCTTCGGCACCCGCGCCCGCCTCCGCGCCCGCACCTGCCTCGGCACCCGCACCGGCCTCGGCGCCCGCGCCCTCGCCGGCTCCCGCGCCCGCCTCCGCACCGGCATCCGCCTCGCCGCCCGCCGCCTCGCCCGCTCCGGCGCCGCCGTCGGCGTTGAGCTGGCAGGCGGCGAAGGCTTCGAGCCCCTCGGGCTTCTCCGCGGCGCGGCCGATGGCGGTCTCGATGCGGTTCAGGGCGGCGACGCGCTTGTCCTCCAGCGGGCCGAGGATGGCGTTCTGGACGAAGTTGGGGCCGCCCTGGCCGACGGTGTCGACGAGGCGCTTGTTGGCCTCCTCGATCTGGGTGTTCAGCTGGGCGAGGTTGCGGTCGACCTCCGCCTGGGCCGAGGCGGGGATCGCCGGCAGCTGGCCGGTGACGTCCGGGCACGTGATGGTGCCGGGGCCCGCCAGCGTCCGGGCGTTCGTGCCGCTGCTCTGGGACGTCTCCCCGGCGAGGGCGAAGCCGGCGATCGCCGTGCCGGACAGCGCCACCGCGGCCGCGCCGCCGATGAACGCGACGCGACGCTTGTTGTACTTCGGAAGAGCCCTGGACATGGGGGTGCCTCACTAGGGGTCGGTGGGTCGTCGGTGTACAAACGCGGCGCCTGCGTTCGGCGAGAGGTACGGGTAAGCGGTTTCGCGCGTTCAACGGATCATCAAATTCCCCGCGCGTGACCGGAAACCGCCCTCACCGCGAGGCGGATTGACGAATCATGCAGAGGTCTGCATAATCATGCAGGTCGCATCCCTACCCATCGAGGAGCGCAGCAGGTGAGCAGCAAGAGCGGTGACGTCCGGCTCTGGGGCGGCCGATTCGCCGACGGTCCCGCCGAGGCCCTGGCGAAGCTGTCCGCGTCCGTCCACTTCGACTGGCGGCTCGCGCCGTACGACATCGCCGGTTCGCGTGCCCACGCGCGCGTGCTGCACAAGGCGGGCCTCCTCACGGAGGACGAGCTGACCCGCATGATCGCCGGTCTTGACCAGCTGGAGGCGGACGTCGCCGACGGCTCCTTCACGGGCACGATCGCCGACGAGGACGTGCACACGGCCCTGGAGCGCGGTCTGCTGGAGCGCCTCGGCCCCGACCTCGGCGGCAAGCTCCGCGCGGGCCGCTCCCGCAACGACCAGGTCGCCACCCTCTTCCGGATGTACCTGCGCGACCACGCCCGGGTCATCGGCGGCCTCATCGCCGAGCTCCAGGACGCGCTGATCGGCCTCGCCGAGGCCCACCCGGACGTGGCGATGCCCGGCCGCACGCACCTCCAGCACGCCCAGCCGGTCCTCTTCGCCCACCACGTCCTGGCCCACGTCCAGTCCCTCTCCCGGGACGCGGAGCGCCTGCGCCAGTGGGACGCGCGCACGGCGGTGTCGCCGTACGGCTCGGGCGCCCTGGCGGGCTCCTCCCTGGGCCTGGACCCGGAGGCGGTGGCGAAGGACCTCGGGTTCGAGCACGGCTCCGCGGGCAACTCGATCGACGGCACGGCCTCCCGCGACTTCGTCGCCGAGTTCGCCTTCATCACGGCGATGATCGGCGTCAACCTCTCCCGGATCGCCGAAGAGGTCATCATCTGGAACACGAAGGAGTTCTCCTTCGTGACCCTGCACGACGCGTTCTCCACGGGTTCGTCGATCATGCCGCAGAAGAAGAACCCGGACATCGCGGAGCTGGCCCGCGGCAAGTCCGGCCGCCTGATCGGCAACCTGACGGGCCTGCTGGCCACGCTCAAGGCGCTCCCGCTCGCCTACAACCGCGACCTCCAGGAGGACAAGGAGCCGGTCTTCGACTCCATCGACCAGCTGGAGGTCCTGCTCCCCGCCTTCACCGGCATGATGGCCACGCTCACCGTGCACCGCGAGCGCATGGAGGAACTGGCCCCGGCCGGCTTCTCCCTCGCCACGGACATCGCCGAGTGGCTGGTCAAGCAGGGCGTCCCGTTCCGCGTGGCCCACGAGGTGGCCGGCGAGTGCGTGAAGGCCGCCGAGGCCGAGGGCAAGGAACTGGACGAGCTGACGGACGAGCAGTTCGCGAAGATCTCGTCCCACCTCACCCCCGAGGTCCGCTCGGTCCTCAACGTCCCCGGAGCCCTGGCCTCCCGCAACGGCCGCGGCGGCACGGCCCCGAGCGCGGTCGCCGTCCAGCTGGCAGAGGTGAAGCAGGACGTGGCGGCCCAGCACGAGTGGGCGGTGGCCAAGAGGCAGGGCTGAGGGGAACGCCCCCAGGGGCGCGGGGAACTGCGCGACAAGCCACGACGAAGCCACGCCGCACCCGCACCCGCACTCGCCGAACCGCCGAACGAACCGAGCCATGAGGCGAAGGTGATCGCGGGTTACGTTGGTCGGAAACCGAACCGGAACCGACCGATCGGAGCCCGCGATGCCCTTCGCCCGCCTGGCCGCAGCAACAACGCCCACCTGCCACATCGGCCTTGGCCTCGCCGCCGTCGGGCGCCCCGGCTACATCAACCTCGGCCGGGACGAGGACCTTCCTCCAGAGCGCACGGTCGATGCCCTACGGGAGCGCACCCACGAACTCCTCGACGCCGCCTACGCCCAAGGCGTCCGCTACTTCGACGCCGCCCGCTCCTACGGCCGCTCGGAGGAGTTCCTCGCCGACTGGCTGAACAAGAGGCCCGGCCTCGACGACATCGTCATCGGCAGCAAGTGGGGCTACACCTACACCGCCGACTGGTCCACCGACGCCGAGACGCACGAGGTCAAGGACCACACCCTCGCCACCTACGAGCGGCAGCGCGCCGAGAGCGACGCCCTGCTCGGAGACCGCCTCGACCTGTACCAGATCCACTCGGTGACCCCGGACAGCCCGGCCCTCACCGACAAGGAACTGCACGCCAAGCTCGCGGAGGCCGCCGCCCAGGGCCTCACCATCGGCTTCTCCACCAGCGGCCCCGCCCAGGCCGACGCGATCCGCGCCGCCCTCGCCGTGACGGTCGACGGCGAACCGCTCTTCCGTACCGTGCAGTCCACCTACAACGCGCTGGAGACCTCCGCCGCCCCCGCCCTCGCCGAGGCGCACGACGCCGGGCTCACCGTGATCGTCAAGGAGGGCATGGCCAACGGCCGCCTCGCCGGGCCGCACGCCCCGGACGTCCTCAAGGGGGTCGCCGAGCAGACCGGACTGGGCTGTGACGCCGTCGCCCTGGCCGTCATCCTGCGGCAGCCCTGGGCCGGTGTCGTCCTCTCCGGCGCCGCCACCACCAACCAGCTCGCCTCGAACCTGCACGCCGCCGTCGTCGACCTCGACGACGACCAGCTGACCCGCCTCGCCACCTTGGCCGAGGATCCGCGCACGTACTGGGAGCGGCGCGGACAGCTGCCCTGGCACTGATCCCTCACCCGTCCTGAGGCGACCGGCATGAGGCACGCATGCCCAGGGTGAGACATTGACGTCTCATATGCGGTACTGTTGTCTCATGGCTGTCGATCGTGACCATGTGCTGCGCTCCGCCGCGGCCCTGCTGACCCGCAAATCCACCGCGACCATGGACGAGGTCGCGAAGGCCGCCGGGATCAGCCGCGCCACGCTGCACCGGCACTTCGCCGGGCGGGACGCCCTCGTCCGCGCCCTGGAGTCGCTCGGCATCGAGGAGTGCCGGGCCGCGCTGGACGCGGCCCGGCTCGACGAGGGCCCGGCGAGCGAGGCCGTGCGCCGGCTCGTCGGGGCCGTCGAGCCCGTCGCCGGACTGCTCGCGTTCCTCTACACCGAGAACCAGCTGTTCGAGGGCGAGGGGCAGAACGCGGGCTGGGCCCGGATCGACGACCGGATCTCCGCCCTGTTCCGGCGCGGCCAGCTCGCCGGCGAGTTCCGCATCGACCTCACGCCCGCCTGGCTCACCGAGGCGCTGTACGGCCTGCTGGCCTCCGGCGCCTGGCTGGTGCACAGCGGCAAGGGCGCCCCCAAGGACTTCCAGCACATGATCGCCGAGCTGCTGCTCGGCGGCGCGGTACGGAGAGAGGAATCATGACCAGCACCCTGCGGCCGGCGTCGACGACCGAGGCGGTGAAGCGCCCGGGCCGCTGGCTCGCGCTCGGCGTTCTCGTGCTCGCCGTGCTGCTGGTGGCCGTCGACGCGACCGTCCTCGGTCTCGCCACCCCCTACATCAGCGAGGACCTGGAGCCCACCGGCACGCAGTTGCTGTGGATCGGCGACGTCTACTCGTTCGTCATCGCCGGTCTGCTCGTCTCCATGGGTAGCCTCGGCGACCGGATCGGCCGCAAGCGGATCCTGCTCGTCGGCGCCACGGCGTTCGGCGCGATATCCGTGCTCAACGCCTACGCCACCACCCCCGAGATGATGATCGTCGCCCGGGCGCTGCTCGGTGTCGCCGGCGCGACCCTGATGCCGGCCACGCTCGCCCTGATCCGCAACCTCTTCCACGACCCGCGCGAGCGCAGTCTCGCCGTCGGCATCTGGGGCGCCACCGCCTCCGCCGGCACGGCCGTCGGACCGATCGCCGGCGGGTTCCTGCTGGAGCACTTCTGGTGGGGCTCGGTCTTCCTGATCAACCTGCCCGTGATGGCCGTCCTGGTCCTCGTCGGGATCAGGCTGCTGCCCGAGTCGCGCACCGCGAACCCCGGCCCCTGGGACCTGGCCAGTGTCGTGCTGTCGCTGGTCGGCATGGTCGGCGTGGTGTACGCGGTCAAGGAGGCCGCCGCGCACGGCTTCGCCTGGGACACCCTGGCGGCCGGTCTGCTGGGCGCGGCCGCCCTCTGGGGATTCGTCCGCCGTCAGCTCAGGCTGCCGGCCCCGCTGCTGGACATGCGGCTGTTCCGCAACCGCGGCTTCAGCGGGGCGGTGCTCGCCGACCTGCTCACCATCCTCGGCCTGTCCGGGCTGGTGTTCTTCCTCTCGCAGTACCTGCAACTCGTCCAGGGCCGCCGCCCGTTCGAGGCGGGCCTCGCCGAACTGCCCGCCGCGATCGGCGCGGTGGTGGCCGGTCTGGTCGCGGGCCGCGCGGCCCGGCGCTTCTCCGTGCGGGCCGTCGTCTCGGGCGGCCTCGCCGCGATCGGCCTCGCGCTGGCCGCGCTCACGGTGATCGGCCAGTCCACCGGCTACCCGCTGCTCGGGGCGGCGCTGCTCGTGGTCGGCGTCGGCGCCGGTTTCTCGTTCACCGTGACCGCCGACGTGATCCTCTCCAGCGTGCCCAAGGAGCAGGCGGGCTCCGCCTCCGCCGTGTCCGAGACGGCGTACGAACTCGGCGCCGCCCTCGGCATCGCCGTACTCGGCTCGATCGTGACCGGTGTCTACCGCGACTTCACCGGCCCCGCGGGCACCCCGGCCGCGGCCCACGAGTCGCTGGGCGGCGCCGTCGAGGCCGCCGCGGGCCTGCCCGCGCACACCGCCGCGACCATGCTGGACGCCGCCCGCACGGCCTTCGTCGACGGCCTGGCCCTCGCCGCGGGCGTCGGAGCGGCGGTGCTGCTCGCCGCGGCGGTGGCGGCGTGGTTCCTGCTGCGGGGGCAGCGGCTGGAGAGCGGCGGAGCGGAACACCCGTAGCCCACGGCGCTGCACGGCCCGGCACGGATTTCGAGCCCACCGGCTTCGAGCCCACCGGCTTTAAGCCCGTTTTCGCCCCCGCCTGATGGTCTTGGCTCCGTACCCGACGTCGTTCCCCACGGCCGAAGGAGCCACCGACCATGACACGTCGTACGAAGAAGGCGATCGTCACCGTCTCCGTCCTGGCCGCCGCAGGCCTCGCCGGCGGTGGTGCCGCACTCGCCGCGGAGGGTGACGAGCCGCCGCGCGAGCAGATCAGGTTCGTCGTCGAGGAGGGCACCCCGTCCGGTGGCGCCAACGGCGAGGACTGCCCGTGGAAGGACGGCGGCAGCGCACCGCGCGGCGGCGACCCCGCCTCGGAGCTGTGACCGTGCCGGCCGACGCCGTGAACCCCGACGGCAAGCTGCTGGAAGAGGCCCTCTTCGAGGTCAAGCGGGTGATCGTCGGGCAGGACCGCATGGTGGAGCGGATGTTCACCGCGGTCCTGGCCCGCGGCCACTGCCTGCTGGAGGGCGTGCCGGGTGTCGCCAAGACGCTCGCCGCGAAGACGCTGGCGCACGTCGTGGGCGGCCGGTTCGCCCGGCTCCAGTTCACCCCCGACCTCGTCCCCTCCGACATCACCGGCACTCGCGTCTACCGGCCCTCCCGGGAGAGCTTCGACATCGAACCCGGCCCGGTCATCGCCAACGTCGTCCTGGCCGACGAGATCAACCGGGCCCCCGCCAAGGTGCAGTCCGCCCTGCTGGAGGTCATGGGCGAGCACCAGGTCTCCATCGGCGGCACCACGCTCCCCGTCCCCGAACCGTTCCTCGTCCTCGCCACCCAGAACCCGATCGAGTCCGAGGGCGTCTATCACCTCCCCGAGGCCCAGCGCGACCGCTTCCTGCTCAAGGTCGAGGTCGCCGCGCCCAGCGAGTCCGAGGAGCTCGCCATCCTCTACCGGATGAGCGTCGACCCGCCCCGGCCCCGCCGGGTCCTCACCCCCGAGCGGCTGGTCGCGCTCCAGCGCGGCGCCGACGAGGTGTTCGTGCACCACGCCGTCGCCGAGTACGCCGTACGGCTCGTCTGCGCGACACGCGACCTGGCCGGGCCGGAGCGGCGGCTGGCGCACGGCGCCGGTCCGCGCGCCACCCTCGGCCTGGTCGCCGCCGCCCGCGCGCTGGCCCTGCTGCGGGGCCGTGGCTACGTGCTGCCCGACGACGTCGGCGACCTGGCCCACGAGGTCATCGGGCACCGCCTGGTCCTCTCCTTCGACGCGCTCGCCGACGGAGTGACCGGACCGCAGATCGTCGACGAGGTGCTCGCCTCCGTGGAACAGCCGAGGATCAGCCCCCGGCAGGCCGCCGAGGAGGCCGTGGCATGACCCCCACCCTCGGTGAACTCACCCCCGAGCAGGCGCTGCGGCACCTGGAGCTGCTCTTCACCCGGCACCCCGACGGCCGGCTCCAGGGCGATCATCCCTCCCTGGTGCCGGGGCCCGGCGAGGAGGTGGCGGAGACCCGGCCGTACGTCATCGGCGACGACGTCCGCCGGATGGACTGGAACGCCACCGCCCGCACCACCGTCCCGCACGTCCGCCTCACCCTCGCCGACCGCGAACTCACCACGTGGATCGTCCTCGACGCCTCCGCCAGCATGGACTTCGGCACGGCCCGGATGGAGAAGCGGGACCTCGCGGTGGGCGCGGCGGCCGCGGTCGCCTTCCTCACGGAACGGGCCGGCAACCGCCTCGGCGCCCACATCGCGGGGCCGGACGGCAGCCGGCGCATCCCGCCGCGCACCGGCCGCCGCCACCTGCTCGGACTCCTGCGGACCGCCCTCGAACGCCCGCGCGTCACCCCCGGCCCCCCGGCGCACCACCTCGCCGACGCCCTGCACTCCCTGCGCGCCCTGCCCGCCCGCGGTCTGGTCGCCGTGATCTCCGACTTCCTGGAGACGGGCTGGGAGCAGCCCCTGAAGACCGTGGCCCGCCGCCACCAGGTGCTCGCCGTGGAGATCGTCGACCCGCGCGAGGTGGACCTGCCGCCCGTCGGGCTCCTCACCGTCGTCGACCCGGAGACCGGACGGCGGCGTGAGGTCTCCACGCACAGCCGGGGACTGAGGGAGCGCTACCAGCGCGCCGCACTGGAGCAGCGGGCGCTGATCCGGCAGTCCATCCGCCGCGCGGGCGCCGCCCATCTGCGGCTGCGCACCGACCGGGACTGGGTGCGTGACGTCGTCCGCCATGTCGAGGCCCAGCGCCGCCGGGCCGGCGGCGGAGCCGCGTGAAGGAGGAGACACGATGAGTCTGCGCTCACCCGGCTGGCTCCTGCTGCTGGTGCCGCTCGCCGGCCTGATCGCCGCCTACGTCCTGGTCCAGCGCCGGCGCAGCCGCTACGCCGTCCGCTTCACCAACCTCGACCTGCTCGACAAGGTCGCCCCCCGCCGCCCGGGCTGGCGCCGGCACGTCCCCGCCGCCGTCTTCTGCGCCACCCTCGGCCTGCTGGTGCTGGGCTTCGCCCGGCCGACGGCCGAGGTGCAGGTCCCCCGCGAGCGGGCCACCATCATGGTCGCCTTCGACACGTCCGGGTCCATGGAGGCCACCGACGTCGAACCCACCCGCTTCGTGGCCGCCCAGCGCGCCGCCCTCGCCTTCGTCGACCGGCTGCCCGAACGGTTCAACACCGGGCTCGTCTCGTTCAACGGCTCCGCCACGGTCGCCGTGCCCCCGACCACCGACGGGGCGCTGCTGCGCTCGGCCATCGAACAGCTCACCCTCGGCCAGGCCACGGCGATCGGCGACGCCGTCGTCGCCGCCCGCGACGCCATCCGCGCGCTCGACCGGCAGGCCGCGACCGAACTGCCGCCCGCCCACATCGTGCTGCTGTCCGACGGAGCCAACACCTCCGGCCGCACGGTCGAGTCGGCGGCCGAGGAGGCGGCCCGCGACCGCATCCCCGTGTCGACGATCGCCTACGGCACCGAGGACGGCGTCGTCGACCTCGGCGGCGGCCGCATCCTCCAGGTCCCCGTCGACGGCCCCGCCCTGGAGAACCTCGCCTCGCGCACCGGCGGCGACTACCACGAGGCCGCCAGCGGAGAGGAACTCCAGGCGGTCTACGAGGACATCGGCAGCTCCGTCGGCCACCGCACCGAGGAACGCGAGATCTGGCAGTGGTTCGTCGCCGCCGGACTGGTCACGGCGCTGGTGACGGCCGCGACCTCCCTGCTGTGGTTCTCGCGGCTCCCGTGACGAAGGAGGTACGACCGTGCGCGACCCTCATCCCCGCACCGGACTGGGGGAGCCCCGGGGCCCGTCGTTCTTCCCGGGCCGCCCCCGCCCCCGCACCGAGCCGCCCGGACCACCGGCCCCAGCGGCCCCACCGCCCTCCCACGCCACGTCCCACCCCCCGTCCACGCCTCAGCCCCAACCTCCGCCCCCGCACCCGACCCGCCGCCCTCTCGCCACCGCCGTCCTGGCCGCCGTCCTCGCGGGCGGCCTCGCCGGGTACGCCGCCGGGACGCTCGGCGACGAGGACCCCGCTCCCGCCTCCGCACCGGCCGCCCGCGGCCCGGGCGATCTCCAGGCCGTCGCCGCCCGGGTGCTGCCCAGCGTGGTCTCCGTCCGGACGGACCGGGGGCAGGGCTCCGGGTTCGTCTTCGACGACCGGGGCCGCATCCTCACCAACGCCCATGTGGTGCAGGGCAGTTCACGCGTGTCCGTGGAGCTCCAGGACGGCCGCCGGCTCAGCGCCGAGGTCATCGGCGACGACCCCGACCACGATGTCGCCGTACTGGAACCGGAGACGTCCCGCGGCCTGCGCGCCGCCCGGCTCGCCACCGGCGCCCGCCCGGCCGTCGGCGACCCCGTCCTGGCCATCGGCTCCCCGCTGGGCCTGAGCGGCACCGTCACCTCGGGCATCGTCAGCGCCCTGGACCGCTCCGTCCGGCTCGGCGAGGGGAGCAGGGGAGGGCCGCGGCGGGCGCTGCAGACCGACGCCTCGATCAACCCGGGCAACTCCGGCGGGCCCCTGGTCGACGACGAGGGCCGGGTCATCGGCATCAACACGGCCATCGCGACGTTGGACCAGGACAGAGGCGGTTCCATCGGCATCGGCTTCGCGATCCCCGTGGGCGACGCGGTGGAGTCCGCCCGGACCATCATCGACGGTGGCTGAAGGGGGCCGCGCCCATGCGACTGCTGGTCGTCGAGGACGAGGAGGACCTCGTCGTCGCCCTGAAGGTGGGCCTGATCAGGGCCGGCTACGCGGTCGACGTCGCCCCGGACGTCGACACCGCGACCGAGAAGCTCGCCGTGAACGACTACGACCTGGTCCTGCTGGACCTCAACCTGCCCGACGGCGACGGCTTCTCGGTCTGCCGCGCCATCCGCGCCACCCCCGGCGGCCCCCGCATCCTGATGCTCACCGCCCGCGACCGCCTCGCCGACCGGGTCCGCGGCCTCGACGAGGGCGCCGACGACTACCTCGTGAAACCCTTCGCGCTGCCCGAGCTCCTCGCCCGCATCCGCGCCCTGCTGCGCCGGGAGGACGGCGGCACCTCCGTGGTCGAGGTCGGCGAGCTCCGCCTGGACACCGCTCGCTTCGAGGCGTACCGAGGGGAGCGGCGGCTTCCCCTCACGCCCAAGGAGTTCGGCGTCCTGCACTACCTGATGACCCGCCCCGGACGCGTCGTCCCGGCCGAGGAACTGCTCGAACACGTCTGGGACGAGCACGCCGACCCGTTCACGAACACCGTCCGCGTCACCGTCGGCTCCCTGCGCCGCAAGGTCACCGGCGAGGGCGAGCCGCTCATCGAGACGGTGATACGGCAGGGCTACCGCCTCAAGGAGACGCCGTGACGACGATGCTCCGACCGCTGCGGGCCCGGATCCGGCTGCCCGCCTTCACCCACACCATCCGCTTCCGCCTCACGGTCCTCTACTCCGGCCTGCTCTTCCTGCTCACCGCCCTCGTCCTGGGCGCCACCTACTTCGCCGTCGAGCGCAGCGAGGCCCGCCCGGTCAGCAAGCAGTTCCGGGCCGAGAAGTACGTCAACGGCGTCTACATGGGCGAGTTCGACGCCGTGAAGCTCCAGGAGGTCGAGGCGGCCGTCACCTACGAGACCCTCGGCAACCTCCGCAACTTCTCCTTCCTCGTCTTCGGCGCCCTCGCCGTCGCCAGCCCCGTCATCGGCTGGATCCTCGCCGGCCGCGCCCTGCGCCCCGTCCGCGCCATCTCCCGCACGGCCGCCGACATCCAGGTCACCGACCTCTCCCAGCGCATCCGCCTCACCGGCCCCCGGGACGAACTGCGTGACCTCGCCGACACCGTCGACTCCATGCTCGACCGCCTGGACGAGGCCTTCCGCGCCCAACGCCAGCTCATCGACGACGCCTCCCACGAGCTGCGCAGCCCCCTGGCGATCATCCGCGCCAACGTCGACGCCGTCCTCACGGCGGAGGACTCGGACGAGGAGGACCGCCGCATCGCCGCCCGCAGCGTCGACCGGGCCACCACCCGCATGACCCGCCTGGTCGAGGACCTCCTCGCCACGGCCCGGCGCAGCGCCCCCGCCCTGGCCGACGCGGACGTCGACCTGGCCTCGGCAGCCGCCGAGGCCTGCGAGGAGTTCGCGCCCCTGGCCGCCGAACGGGGCCTGGCCCTGCACCGCAGCCTCACCACCGGCCTCACGGTCATCGGCGACCACGACGCCCTGCGCAGGGCGGTCGGCAACCTGCTGTCGAACGCGGTACGTCTGGCCCCGCCCGGCTCCCGCATCACGGTCGCGGCGGGGCGGGAGGGCTCCTGGCTCTGGACGGCCGTACGGGACGAGGGCCCGGGCATCGGCGACGACGACCGCGCGCGGGTCTTCGACCGCTTCTGGCGGGCCGAGGGCAACAGCAGAGGCCGAGACCGTCACGCCGGTCTCGGCCTCGCGATCGTCCGTCAGATCGTGGAGTCCCACGGCGGCCAGGTGCGCCTGTTCTCCAAGGTGGGGGAGGGCTCGACGTTCGTGCTGTGGCTCCCGGCCCGGGGAACCGGCCGGACGAACGGAGACCCGCCGGAGGACGCGCCCCTCTAGCGCGGAAACCTACGCCGCTTCCTTCGCCTTGCTCGCGTACATGTCCACGTACTCCTGCCCGGACAGCCGCATGACCTCGGCCATCACCGAGTCCGTCACGGCCCGCAGCACATAGCGGTCGCGGTCCATCCCCTCGTACCGGGAGAACTCCATGGCCTCGCCGAACCGCACGGTGACCTTGCCCGGGCGGGGCAGACCCGCGCCGCCCGGCTGGAGCTTGTCCGTTCCGATCATGGCGAACGGCACCACCGGCGCACCCGTCATCAGCGTCAGCCGGGCGATACCCGTCCGGCCCCGGTACAGCCGCCCGTCGGGCGACCGCGTCCCCTCCGGGTAGATCCCGAACACGCGGCCCTCCTCCAGCACCCGCCGCCCGGTCATCAGCGCGGCGACACCGCCCCGGCCGCCGTCGCGGTCCACCGGGATCATGCCGACACCGGTGAAGAACCAGGCCATCAGCCGGCCCTTCAGCCCCTTCCCGGTCACGTACTCGTCCTTGCCGATGAAGAAGACCTGCCGGTCGCAGACCAGCGGCAGGATCATCGAGTCGATGAACGTCAGGTGGTTCCCGGCCAGGATGACCGGGCCCCGGCCGGGGATGTGCTCCGCACCCTCCACCTGTGGGCGGAACATCAGGCGCATGATCGGGCCGAGCACTGCCTTGATGAGCGCGAAGCGGGACAACGGACCCTCCGGTGTCAAGGGATGCTGTATGAGTCTGTGCAGGTGAGGACGATACTCGCGGGCGCGGGGGTCGCGCACATCGGGCACGGCGACTTCACCGAGGCCTTACGCACTGTTGACGCGTGTTTACCTGCGGTGGTGTGTCACCGACGGTGTGTAACACGCCCGCCATGATGTGACGGACATCGCCTCCCCGCACCGGACGCGTTCCCCGAACAGCCCCACCGAATCGAACAGGAGTGGACGAACCGTCAGTTCGCCACCCCCTTCCGCCACTACGACATCCCACGTCACCCGCGTGTTCCGCCCGGGGTCTCCCACCCGTCATGTACGCGCCCCTACGATCGGCGCGCACTGACGACGGCAGGGAGGGCGCTCATGGGAACGCAGGAGTCGAACGAGGAAACGAGCCGGACCGGACGGCGGGCCCTGCTCGGCGCGGCGGTGCTGGGCGCCGGCGGAGCGGTCCTCGGCGTGACCGGCACGGCCAGAGCCGACGCGCCCCGGCACGGTGGTGGTGTGAAGAGCCTGCCCAAGCCGACGATCGTCGGCCACCGCGGGGCCAGCGGCTACCGGCCGGAGCACACCCTCGGCTCCTACCAGCTGGCCCTCGACATGGGCGCCGACATCGTCGAGGCGGGAGACCTCGTGCCGACGAAGGACGGGCACCTGGTCTGCCGCCACGAACCGGAGATCGGCGGCACCACCGACGTGGCCGACCACCCCGAGTTCGCCGACCGCAAGAAGACCAAGCTGCTCGACGGCGTCTCCACCACCGGCTGGTTCACCGAGGACTTCACGCTCGCCGAGCTGAAGACCCTGCGCGCCATCGAGCGCATCCCGGCCAACCGCCCCCACAACACCCTCTACGACGGCCGCTGGGAGATCCCCACCTTCGAAGAGGTCCTGAAGTGGCAGGACGAGCAGACCCGCAAGCGCGGCAAGCAGGTGTGGATCTACCCCGAACTCAAGCACCCCACCTACTTCCGCAAGCAGGGCCTCCCGCTGGAGGAGCGCGTCGCCAAGCTGCTGCGCAAGTACCGCAGGGACCGGCGGACCTCCCCGGTCATCCTCCAGTCCTTCGAGCCGACCAGCATCGAGCGCCTGAACAAGCTCGTGGACAACCCGCTGGTCGTCCTGCTGTCGTCGGCGGACTCCCGCCCCTGGGACTTCGTCGAGACCGGCGACCCGCGCACGGTCGCGGACCTGATCAAGCCGGCCGGCCTGCGGGAGATCGCCTCCTACGCGCAGGGCATCGGCCCGACGCTCGACCTGGTCATCCCACGGGACGCCCAGGGCAACCTGACCCGGCCGACCACGCTCGTCTCGGACGCGCACAAGGTGGGCCTGATCCTGCACCCGTGGACCCTGCGCAACGAGAACCCCTTCCTGCCCGCGAACTTCCGCAAGGGCACGGACGCGGACGCCTACGGCGACGTCTTCGGCGCGTACCGGGCGTACTTCGCGACGGGTATCGACGGCGTCTTCACCGACCAGCCCGACACGGGCCTGCTGGCCCGGGAGGCCTTCCTCGCCGACTGAGCCCCGCCACGACCGAGCGTCAACACGTGAGCTCACACCCTCCGGTCGAGTGAGCTTCGGCCGCCCGGGCAACCCGCAGCCCGGGCGGCGGCGTCGCTCCGCATATGACGCACGACCTGGTCACCTCCCTGCGCCCGCTGCTCACCGCCGAGGCCTCCGCGGAGGCGTATGCCGCCGGAGCCGAGCCGGGGGACCTGGAGCAGGCGGTCTGGCTCCGCCTGCTGGAGCGTCTCGACGCCGAGGGGCCGCCGCGGGACCCCCAGGAATGGCTCCGCCGGGCCGTCCGCTCCGAGGCGCGCCGCAGCCGCCGCACAAGCCGACTCGAACGGCCGTACGCCGTCGAACCGGCCGACGACCCGGACCGGGAGCCCGAGCGGCTCGCCCTCGCCGCCGCCCGCGGCCGTGCCCTGCGCGAGGCCGTGCGCCGCCTTCCCGGCCGCTGTCCCCGGCTCATGGAGGCCCTGCTCTCGCCCGAGGACCTGACCTACCGCGAAATCGCAGGGGAGTTGGGTATCTCACAGGGGAGTCTTGGTCCGGAACGTTCCAGATGCCTGGGATGTCTGCGCAGATTGCTCTCACCGGAGGTTGCGGCCCGCTGAGGACGGGGATAGGAGTGAGGAACGACAGGTGATCAGATGAGCGGGAGGCGTGCGCACATGGGCATGAGCGTGACCATCTCTGCGGCGACCGAGCAGGACGCCGAGCAGATTTTCAGGCTGCAGTACCTGTGCTTCCAGACGGAGGCGGCGCTGTACGGGAACTACCGCATCGACCCGCTCGTCCAAACCCTCGACTCGGTCCGCGAGGAAGTCGCCCGGGACTGCGTCTTCGTGGCCCGGCTCGGCGAGGAGGTCGTCGGCTCGGTCCGCGGCTCGGTCACCGAGGACGGCGCGGCCGCGATCGGCAAGCTCTGCGTCCACCCCCGCCTCCAGGGCCACGGCATCGGCGCCCGTCTCCTCCGGGCCGCCGAATCGGCCCTGGCCGACCAGCACGGCGCGACCCGCTTCCGCCTCCACACGGGCCACCGCAGCGAGGGCAACCTCCGCCTCTACCGCAAGGTCGGCTACGAGACGGTGGGCACGTCCCAGGGCGCGGACGGCATACCGATGATCGTCCTGGAGAAGCCGGCGGGTACCTACGCGGCGACGGCTTGATCTTCGCCCTTCAGGGGCGCGGGGATGTGTCGATGTGCGGCTCCGCCGCGTGGGCGCGAACAACCACGCACGGCCCGCGGCCGCCTGGTCACCTCAGGCGGCATCCCCGTCCCGCGAACGCGAAGCCCTGAGCCAGTAAATGGCCGACAAGGGCAGCAGAACCGGGATGAACACATACCCCATCCCGAAGTCCGACCACACGGTCGCGTCCGGAAACGCCGACGGCTCGATCAACGTCCACGTCCCCACCGTCAGCACACCCACCAACTCGGCGACACAGCAGCCCAGGGCGATCCTCCGCGCCGTCTCCCCGCCCCGCACCAACGAGTACGTGATGAACCCGTACACGACACCGGCGACAGCCGACAGCGAGTACGCGAGCGGCGCCCGGTCGAACTCCGTGGCGATCTGATACGCGGAACGCGACACCGCCCCGACCACCATCACGCCGTACAGCCACACCAGCAGCGTGCCCGGCCCGCTGGTCAGCCGCCGGCGGCCCACCTCAGCCTCCCCAGATGTCATAGAGCCGCACCTCCAGCACCGCCAGCACCACACCGCCCGCGGCGACCGTCACCGAGCCCCACCGGGTCCGCTCGGCCAGCGACATGAACCCGGCCGCCGGGACACAGGCGAACGAGCCCAGCAGATACGCCACGAAGATCGTCGTGCCCTGCTCCGGCTCCTCGCCCCGCGCCAGCAGCACGATCCCCACCACCAGCTGGATCAGCGTCAGCAGCGTGACCACGGCCATCCCGATGAAGTGCCAGTCCTTCGTCGGCTGGTCACGGTAGGCCGCCCAGCCGCACCAGGCGGCGAGCAGCAGCGCGGCGACGCCGGTCACCAGCGTCAGGGCATCAAGCATGCTGCGACCTTATTACGGCCGAAAAGGCCCGATGCCGCCGCCCCTGGCCTGCACCGTAGGGTCGAGAGCATGAAGATCCACGCGCAGGCCCTGCTGTTCGACAACGACGGAACCCTCGTCTCCTCCCTCGCCTCGGTGGACCGCTGCTGGACGCGGTGGGCCACGGAGTACGGGATCACGGCCGAGGAGTTCGCCCGGGTCGAGCTGCACGGCCGGCCGGCCGCCGAGATAGCCGCCGACCTGCTGCCTGCCCACGTCGTGCCGGAGGCCGTCGCACGGATCGAGGATCTGGAGGTGGAGGACGTCCCGAACGGCGGTGTGCACCTGCTGCCGGGCACCCGCGCCTTCCTCGACTCCCTTCCGGCCGAACGCTGGGCCGTCGTCACCTCCGCCACCCGGCGGCTCGCCGAGGCCCGCCTCGACGCCGTCGGCATCCTCCCCAAGACGCTCGTCGCCGCCGACGACATCACCCGTGGCAAGCCCGACCCCGAGCCCTACCTGCTCGCCGCCCGCACCCTCGGCGTCGACCCCGCCCGCTGCGTGGTCTTCGAGGACGCCCCCGCGGGCCTCGCGGCCGGCCGCGCCGCCGGTATGACCACCGTGGCGTTGACCACAACCCACCAGGCCCACGAGCTCCACGCCGACCTGGTCGTCGACGACCTGTCGGCCCTGTCCGCACTGGTCACCGAGCAGGGCGTGGAGATCTCCCTCCGCGGCTGACGCGTCCCGGCCCTTGTCCACCGCTGTCCAGCATCCGGACAGCGGCGGCTTGTCAGGACCGTACGCATGTTTTACTGACGGCATGACCACGACGAGCGACCGCATCCCCGCGACCGAGGCGACCCTGACGCCCGGTGCTCGTTGTATGTGTCGAATGTGCGCCTTCTAGAGGGCCCCCGCACCACCCCCTGAGCTCGCGCCCCGAAGCGAGACCGCGGCCTGTCCGCACGCCCTGAGCGCTGCGTGACACACGCCGCCCGCGCACATGTTCTCCCCGGTTCCCCGCCCAGCGAGAACCGTGTCGCGTCCCTGAACGAATGCCCCTGTGTCCGGGCACACCCACGCCCGCGCACTCGACAGTGACGGAAACCCACGTGATCACCACAACGGGCCTCACCAAGGTCTACCGTGCACGCGGCCGCGAGGTCACCGCCCTGGACGGCGTCGACCTGCACGTCCGCGAAGGCGAGGTGTACGGCGTCATCGGCCAGTCCGGCGCCGGCAAGTCCTCGCTCATCCGCTGCGTCAACCTGCTGGAACGCCCCACCTCCGGCACCGTGACCGTCGCCGGGCAGGACCTCACCGCCCTGGCCGGCCGTGGCCCGCGCGCCGGAAAGGAACTGCGTCGGGCGCGCAGCCGGATCGGCATGGTCTTCCAGCACTTCAACCTGCTGTCCTCCCGCACCGTCCAGGACAACGTCGAACTCCCGCTGGAGATCCTCGGCAAGTCCGGGCAGGAGCGCTCCCGCAAGGCCCTCGAACTGCTCGACCTGGTCGGCCTCGCCGACAAGGCGGGGGCCTACCCGGCGCAGCTCTCCGGCGGCCAGAAGCAGCGCGTCGGCATCGCCCGCGCCCTCGCCGGCGACCCCAAGGTGCTGCTGTCCGACGAGGCCACCAGCGCCCTCGACCCCGAGACCACGCGCTCGATCCTGGCGCTGCTGCGCGACCTGAACCGGCAGCTCGGTCTGACCGTGCTGCTCATCACGCACGAGATGGACGTCGTGAAGTCGGTCTGCGACTCGGCCGCGCTCATGGAGAACGGCCGCATCGTCGAGTCGGGCACGGTCAGCGAGCTCCTCGCCACCCCCGGCTCGGAGCTGGCCGCCGCGCTGTTCCCGCTCGACGGCGAGGCCTCCGGCGAGGACCGCACCGTCGTCGACGTCACCTTCCAGGGCGAGAGCGCCACCCAGCCCGTCATCTCGCAGCTCGCCCGCACCTACAACATCGACATATCGATCCTCGGCGCCGCCATCGACACCGTCGGCGGCCTCCAGGTCGGCCGGATGCGCATCGAACTGCCCGGCCGCTACGAGGACAACGTCGTACCGATCGGCTTCCTGCGCGAGAAGGGCCTGCAGATCGACGTCCCGGGCCATGAGTCCGCGCTGGTGAAGGAAGGTGCCAAGTGACCTGGTCCGAGATGCGGCCGCTGCTGGAACAGGCGTGTTGGGACACGCTCTACATGGTCGGCTGGTCCACACTCATCGCCGTCGTCGGCGGACTCCCGCTCGGCATCCTGCTGGTCCTGACCGACCGTGGCGGCCTGCTGCAGAACCTCGCCGCCAACAAGGTCATCGGGCAGGTCGTGAACATCGCCCGCTCGCTGCCGTTCATCATCCTGATGGTCGCGCTGATGGGGTTCACCCGCCTCATCACCGGTACGACCATCGGCGTCCAGGCGGCCATCGTGCCGCTCGCCGTCGGGGCCATCCCGTTCTTCGCACGGCTGGTCGAGACGGCCGTCCGCGAAGTGGACCACGGGCTCGTCGAGGCCGTGCAGGCCATGGGCGGCAACACCTGGACCGTCGTCCGCAAGGTGCTCGTCCCCGAGTCCCTGCCGTCGCTGATCTCCAGCACCACGACCACGATCGTCGCCCTCATCGGCTACTCGGCGATGGCGGGCACGGTCGGCGCCGGCGGCCTCGGCGACATCGCCATCCGCTACGGCTACCAGCGCTTCGAGACCGGGCTGATGTGGATCACCGTCGCGATCCTCGCGGTCGTCATCTCCCTCATCCAGTTCGCCGGCGACTACGCGGCCCGCTCCCTGCACCGCCGCGGCGCCCACGCGGGACCCGCCCCGAAACTGCGGCTGCTCAAAGCCGCCTCCTGAACCCCCCGTTCACCCACGACGGGGTCGCACCACTCGCAAGGCCATAAGGAAAGGCACTTTTCGTGCGTAACACCGCCAAGATCACCACCGCCGTCCTCGCCGCCGGAGCCCTCACCCTCGGGCTCAGCGCCTGCGGCGCCGGGAGCTCCGGCACCGACGGACCCCTGATCGTCGCCGCCAGCCCCGTCCCGCACGCCGAGATCCTCACCTACGTCAAGGACCACCTGGCGAAGAAGGAGGGCCTGGACCTCCAGGTCAAGGAGTTCACCGACTACGTGACGCCGAACACGGCGACCCAGGACGGCTCCGTCGGCGCCAACTACTTCCAGAACCAGCCGTACCTCGACGACTTCAACAAGAAGAACGGCACCGACATCGTGCCCGTCGTCACGGTCCACCTGGAACCGCTCGGCCTCTACTCCCACAAGGTCAAGAAGGCCGACGACCTGAAGAGCGGTGCGACCGTCGCCATCCCCAACGACACCGTCAACGAGGCCCGCGCCCTCAAGCTCCTCGCCGCCAACGGGCTCATCACGCTCAAGGCGGGCGTCGGCAACGAGGCGACCCCGTCCGACATCACCGAGAACCCCAAGAACCTCAAGTTCAAGGAGCTGGAGGCGGCCCAGACGCCGCGCTCCCTCGACGACGTGGACGCCGCCGTCGTCAACGGCAACTACGCCATCGAGTCCGACCTCAAGCCGTCCAAGGACGCCCTCGTCCTGGAGTCCCCGAAGAACAACCCCTACGGCAACTTCCTCGCCGTGAAGAAGGGCAACGAGGACGACCCGCGCGTGAAGAAGCTCGCCAAGCTCCTCACCTCGCCCGAGGTGAAGAAGTTCATCCAGGACAAGTACGCCGGCTCCGTGCTCGCCTCCTTCTGAGCCCGCCTCCGGCACCCGCCACGGCCGGGGTCCTCCCTCACCCGGTGGGGAGGACCCCGTGGTGCGGATCAGTGCTTTCATGCTGCATGCTGGGCAGTTCAGCAGGCCCCGAAGGTTCACCGAAGGTTACGGAGCGGCGCATGACGAGCACCTTCCCCAACATCTCCATCAGCACGGAGCGGTTGGTCCTGCGCCCCCTCGAGGAGCCGGACATCCAGGCGTTCGCCGACATGATGAACGACGAGCTCGTCACCGCGTGGACCTCCGTCCCGCACCCCTACACCGAGGCCCACGCCCGCACCTGGATCACCGAACAGGCCCCGGCGGAACGGGCCGAGGGCCGCGGCATCGTCTTCGCCGTCACCGAGTTCCTCACCCAGCGCCTCGTCGGCATCGTCCACCTCAAGAACACCGACTGGCGGGTCCGCTCCAGCGAGATCTCCTACGTCATCGCCCCCTGGGCCCGCGGCGAGGGCTACGCCTCCGAGGCGGCGCTCGTCACCGCGCAGTGGCTCTTCAACGACCAGAAGTTCGAGCGCCTCGAACTGCGCACCGCGGCCGACAACACCGCCTCCCAGCAGGTCGCCCAGAAGATCGGCTGTATCAGCGAGGGCGTCCTGCGCGGCGCCTGGATAGCGCGGACCCGGACGGACAACGACGAGTGGACCGAGGTCCGCACCGACCTGATCGTCTGGAGCCTGCTCCCCGAGGACCTGGAAGGCGTCGGCGACCAGCTGCCCGGCGGCTTCACGTCCTTCGGCGACTGGAACTGACCGGAACCACCCGGAGGAAGACGGCGACGACGACACCGGCGCCCCCTCCGACACCTCCACCGAGTACCCTCACGGAGCCCGCCTGCGGGCGGTTCCCCACAACGACACGCAGACGACCTGCGAAAACCCCTGGAGACTGACGACGATGGCCGACCGGGTCACGGTGATCGGCTGGGACGGTTCGCCGCTGACCGCCGCGGCGAGCGCCGCCCTCGGCGCCGCCACGCTCGTGGCGGGCGCCGCGCACCACCTGGCGCTCCCCGAGGTACCCGCCGGCGCCGAGCGCATCCGCCTCGGCAGCGTCGCCCTCGCCGCCCGCCGCATCGCCGCCCACCGCGGCACGGCCGTCGTGCTCGCCGACGGCGACCCCGGCTTCTTCGGCGTCGTACGGACCCTGCGCGCCCCCGAGTTCGGCCTCGAGGTCGAGGTCGTCCCCGCCGTCTCCTCCGTCGCCGCCGCCTTCGCCCGGGCCGGCATGCCCTGGGACGACGCACAGGTGGTCGTCGCACACCGCCGCACCCTGCGACGTGCGGTGAACGTATGCCGCGCCCACACCAAAGTGGCGGTGCTCACCTCACCCGGCGCCGGCCCCGCCGAACTCGGCCTGCTCCTCGAAGGAGTCCACCGCTCCTTCGTCATCTGCGAGGAACTCGGCACCGCACGCGAGCGGGTCAGCGTCGTCACCTCCGACAAGGCCGCCGACCACACCTGGCGCGACCCCAACGTCGTCATCGTCCTCGGCGGTCCCGCCCGGCCGGACACGGCGGGGGAGACCGGCTGGATCGCCGGCCGCGACCCGTCCGCCGGACCACGCGGCTGGTCCCTGCCCGCCGAGGCGTACGGCGGCGACCTCGGCGAGGGCGAGACCCAACTGCTGCGCGCCTCCCAACTCGCCCGCCTGGGCCCGCGCGTCGGCGACCTCGTGTGGGACATCGGCTGCGGCAGCGGCGCCTTCGCCGTCGAGGCCGCCCGCGCCGGCGCCGCCGTCATCGCCGTCGACAGCGACCGGGCCGCCTGCGCCCGCACCGACGCCACCGCCCGCCGTCTCGGCGTCCAGCTCCAGATCGTGCACGGCACCGCCCCGCACGTCCTGGAGAACCTCCCCGAACCGGACGTCGTCCGCGTCGCCGGCGGGGGAGCGGCCGTCGTCTCGGCCGTCGCCGACCGCCGCCCGCAGCGCATCGTCACGCACGCCGCCACCCGCGACGCCGCCGAACTCATCGGCCGCGACCTGACGGAGCACGGCTACGGCGTCGAGTGCGCCCTGCTCCAGTCCGTCGAACTCGACACCCGGGCCTGGACGGAGAAGGAACGGAGCGTCGCGTTCCTGCTCAGCGGCGTCCTGCCGAAGCGCGGCGCCTGACCCCGCGACCGTCCCCGTGATCGGTTTGTCGTACTGCGCGCGGTAGGCTGGCCGATCGCTGCACCGCACGCGGACGTCCGGCAGTTCGTCGGCCAATGTCCGGAAAACCCGCCCGTTTTGGGGCGGGTGTGGTACGGCAGAACCGGAGGACGCGCAACGTGGCGCAGTCCACAGCGGAACCGTCGCGGATCAAGCTGCCGTGAGGGTGCCACGGCCGCAACAATGCCAGTGAATGGCTTTGTCGCCTTTTCGAGGCGGGCCGCTCGTGCCGCTGGGGACGCACGCTCGTTCTTCACTGTGGGGCGGTCGGTGCGCCGTTCCGGGTGAGCTGGTCGTAGGAGCACTAACCGATGGGCGAGGGGTACGCATGACCGACACCGGCCAGGTCCCGGGCGAGGGACTGCCGGAGAACGCAGGCATGGTGGATCAGCCGGGCGCCCCCGCGCAGGGCGCGTACGCCTACCTCTCCGACAACACCGCCGAGGACGAAGACCTGCTGTTGCCGGGCTCCCACGGCGCCTGGGGCAACGAGGTTCCCCCGCCCGCGCCGGAACCGGTCGTCGAGGCCGTCCACGAGCCGGGCCCGCACGAGATCTCCGGCCGCGACAGCGGCTCGGTCGACCTCAGCGGCGTCCGTCTGCCCGACCCTCCGCCGATCCCGCCCATCACCCCGCGCCGGCCGCTGCACCTCGGCCCGCCCCTGCCCGACAGCTCCGCCAGCCCGGTCCGCTCCCTCGCCGACCGCGGCCCCGCGGACGCGCCCGTACGACAGCCCGCCGCGCCGTCGGCCGGCCCCGAGTACCTCGACGTCCCGCGCGCCCCGGAGACGCCCTCGGCGCCGGCGGCGCCCTGGGGCGCACAGGTCGCGGCCCCCGCCCAGGTGAGCGCCGGGGCAGCCCCTGCGGAAACGGTTGTTCCGGCACCCCAGCCGGTCGGCGCGGCCCAGGCCGTGGTGGCCCGGGTGGCGACGGAGGCCGCACAGGGGGCCGTGGAGGAGACCGTGGAGGGGGCTCACGCCGAGCAGCCCGCGCAGGGCGCGGCGGCCGCGGGCCAGCCCGCCGGAGGCCAGGCGGCTGCCGCCGGGCCGGGGCAGGCCGTTCCCACGGAGGGGACGGCGGTCGAGGGCGATGCCGCCGGTGTGGTCGCCGCTCCGGACGCGGGCCAGTCGGCTGCGGCCGAGGCCGGTCCGGGCGAGGCGGTCGCGGGTGGCCCCGCCGGGGCGGGCGCCGCCCCGGACTCCGGCCAGGTCGCTGCCGCGGAGGCCGGGGCCGTTGCCGCTGAGGCGGCGACCCCTGCCGCTGAGGCCGCGACCCCTGCCGCTCCGGATGCGGTGCCGCCGTCCGCTGTGGCGTCGGGTCCGGCTGTGGAGGGGGCAGGCCAGGACGGTCAGCCCGGACAGCCCGCCGCCGCGCCCGAGGCTTCCGGGCCCGGTGCCACCGGTGATTCCGCCGAAGGCGCCGAGCAGGCCGCCGTCGCCGGTGCCGAGCAGGGCGTGGCGCCCGCTCCCGCCGCGGAGGCCGCACCGGCCCCGGAGGCGGTCCCGTTCCCTGAGGCTGCGACCGGGCCGGAGCAGGCCGTCGCCACCGCGCCCGAGGCAGGGGCCGGGGAGGCGGCAGGTGGCCGCGAGGCCGTGGGGCAGCAGCCAGGCGCGGTAGTTGCTGAGGCCGGCGCGCAGGCGCCTGAGGCGGTGGCTGCTGAGACCGTCGCCCAGGCACAGGAGGCGGCGGCTGCTGAGACGGTCGCGCACGCACCGGAGGCGGTGGCTCAGGACGCTGCCGCCCAGGCATCTGACGTTGCCCCCCAGGCACCTGACTCGGCGACTGCAGACGCCGTTGCCGAGTCACCTGACGTGGTGAGCCCTCAGGCTGCCGTTCAGGCGCCGGACGCGGTGGGCCCGGAGGCTGCCGCCCAGGGCGCCCAAGCCCCCGAGGCAGCAGCCCTCGAAGCAGCAGCCCCCGAAGCCGTCGCCCCGGAGGCCGTCGTCCCGGTCGCCCCGGAAACCGCTGCTCCGGCGGCCCCCATGCCCGCCCCCGAGGCCGCCGCACAGCAGCCGGACGCCACCGGCGGCGAGGCCGCCCCCCAGGCCCCCGAAGCACCCACGGCCCCAGATGCGGAGGCAGCCCCGCAGGGCCCCGAGGCGACGGCTCCGCAGCCCGCCACGCCCACCCCCGAAGCAACCACCCCCGAAGCACCCACCCCGGAGGCAACCACTCCGGAAGCGCCCGCCACCGGAGCACCCGCCCCTGACGCCACCGCCCCGGCAGCCGAGCCCGTCGGCCCGGAAGCGGTCGCCCCGGCAGCAGCCGAGCCGGTCGCCCAGGAAGCCGTCGCTCCGCCCGCCGAGGCACCGACGACGACCGACGCACAGGAGCCCGCCGAGGCAGCCGCCCCCGCCGACGCGCCGGAGACCACCGCCCCGGCCGAGCCCCTTGCCGCAGCCGCGCCCGCCCCGGCCGTCGACACGGCCACGCCCGACTCCTCGGCCGAGGCCCCGGCGCCTGCTCAGGCCCCTGAGCAGTCCGCACCCGCCCCGGCCGCCGAGGCACCCGCCGCCGCTCCCGCCGAGGCACCCGCCGAGGCGTCGCCCGCGCCCGAGCCGGCGGCCCCGGTGCCCCCGGCCCCCGAGGTCGCCGACGTCGCCCCCTCCCCGGCGGATCCGGAAACACCCGCGGACACCGCCCCGGCATCCTCCGAGGACGTCACCGTCGTACTCCCCGCCCCGGCCCCGGAGGAACACGGCGGCCACCCGGTCCAGGGACCGCAGCAGTCCCAGCCGGCACAGCCCGGGGCACCGGAACCCCCGGCGCCCGTCGCCACCGTCCCGGCACCCCGCGACGGCGACGCCGAACTCGCGCAGAACGCCGACGACCTGGACACCCGGGCCGCCGATCAGGACGACCTGGCGGACCAGGAACACCACCGAGGAGAGAGCGCGGCCGCAGTGGCAGAAGCACGACAGTCCTCCGGCCCCGCCGCCCCCGGCTACGACCCCGCCGAGCGCGAGGCCGTACTGAAGGTCATGCGCGAACGCCGCGACATCCGCAACGGTTTCCGCAGCGACCCCATCCCGCACGAGGTGCTGCTCCGCGTCCTGGAGGCCGCCCACCACGCGCCCTCCGTGGGCCACTCGCAGCCCTGGGACTTCGTCGTCATCCGCTCCGCCGACACCCGGCGGGCCATGCACGAACTGGCCATGCGCCAGCGCGACGCGTACGCGAAGTCCCTCCCCAAGGGCCGGGCCAAGCAGTTCAAGGAACTGAAGATCGAGGCCATCCTCGACACCCCGGTGAACATCGTCGTCACCGCCGACCCGACCCGCGGCGGCCGCCACACCCTCGGCCGCCACACCCAGCCCCAGATGGCCCCGTACTCGGCCGCCCTGGCCGTGGAGAACCTCTGGCTCGCCGCGCGCGCCGAAGGACTCGGCGTCGGCTGGGTCAGCTTCTTCGACGAGCGCGAGATGGTCCGCGCCCTGGGCCTGCCCGAGCACCTCGAAGTCATCGCCTACCTGTGCGTCGGTTACGTCGACGAGTTCCCGGACGAGCCCGAGCTGCTGCAGGCGGGCTGGTCGAAGCGCCGCCCGCTGTCCTGGGTCGTGCACGAGGAGACGTACGGCCGCCGCGCCCTTCCCGGAGAGGAACCGCACGACCTGCTCGCCGAGACCGTGGCGCAGATCCGCCCGCTGGACGCCAAGGCGCTCGGCGAGGCGTGGGAGCGCCAGAAGCGCATGACCAAGCCGGCAGGTGCCCTGGGCATGCTGGAGATCATCTCCGCCCAGCTGTCGGGCCTGTCCCGCCAGTGCCCGCCGCCCATCCCGGAGCCCGCCGCCGTCGCGATCTTCGCCGGCGACCACGGCGTGCACGCGCAGGGGGTCACCCCCTGGCCGCAGGAGGTCACGGCCCAGATGGTGGCCAACTTCCTCGGCGGCGGCGCCGTCTGCAACGCCTTCGCCACCCAGGTCGGCGCCGAGGTCTGCATCGTCGACGTGGGCGTCGCCGCCGACCTCCCGGCCACGCCGGGCCTGCTGCCCCGCAAGATCCGGGGCGGCACGTCCGACATGACGACCGGCCCCGCGATGACCCGCGAGGAGGCCAAGCAGGCCATCGAGGTCGGCATCGACACCGCCCGCGACCTGGTCGCCGCCGGCAACAAGGCCCTGCTCACCGGTGAGATGGGCATCGGGAACACGACCGCGTCCGCCGCGCTGATCTCCGTCTTCACGGGAGCGGACCCGGCCGAGGTCACGGGCCGGGGCACGGGCATCAACGACGAGACCCTCGCCCGCAAGACCGAGGTCGTCCGCCGTGCCCTGGAACTCCACCAGCCGGACCCCGCCGACCCGATCGGCGTGCTCGCCGCGATCGGCGGCTTCGAACACGCCGCCATCGTCGGCCTCCTCCTCGGCGGCGCGTCCCTGCGCACGCCGGTGATCCTCGACGGCGTCAGCGCCGGCGCGGCCGCCCTGGTCGCCCGCGCGATCGCTCCGGAGGTCCTGGCCGCGTGCATCGCGGGCCACCGCAGCGCGGAGCCGGGCCACGTGGCGGCCCTCAACAAGCTGGGCCTGCGCCCCCTGGTCGACCTCGACCTCCGCCTGGGCGAGGGCACGGGCGCCCTCCTTGCCCTTCCGCTGGTCCAGAGCACGGCGCGGGCGATGCACGAGGTGGCGACGTTCGACTCGGCGGGCGTGACCGAGAAGTAGGTGCCGTGGTCCGTGGGAGGCCTGCCGCACGGCGGCACGCCTCCCACGGACCAGCCGCCGGCGGACGGTCCAGGTGCCCAGCTACCGGACCACCCGCGCCGCCATGCCTGCCGCCCATTAAAATCCGCACGTCAGGGCCACCGCACCGCCGTCACCAGGAGCCGCACCCCCATGGCCGAACACCCCGCCTACCCCGTAGGCCTCCGCCTCACCGGCCGCCGCGTGGTCGTCCTCGGCGGCGGCCAGGTCGCCCAGCGCCGCCTCCCCGCGCTCATCGCGGCCGGCGCGGACATCCTCCTCGTGTCCCCCGAGGCCACCCCCTCCGTCGAGGCGATGGCGGACGCCGGCGAGATCACCTGGGAGAAGCGCCCGTACGCGGAAGGCGACCTCGCGGACGCCTGGTACGCCTTGATCGCCACCGGCGACACGGAGGCGAACACCCGGGCCTCGGCCGAGGCGGAGCGCCACCGCGTCTGGTGCGTCCGCTCCGACGACGCCGACCAGGCGACGGCCTGGACCCCGGCCACCGGCCACAGCGAGGGCGTCACGATCGCCGTCCTCACCACCGACGCGCGCGGCCGCGACCCCCGCCACACCGCCGCCATCCGCGACGCGGTCGTCGAGGGCCTGCGCGACGGCACGCTCGTCGCCCCGCACCACCGCACCCGCACACCCGGTGTCGCCCTGGTCGGCGGCGGCCCCGGCGACCCGGACCTGATCACCGTGCGCGGCCGTCGCCTGCTCGCCGAGGCCGACGTGGTCATCACCGACCACCTCGGCCCGCGCGACCTCCTCGCCGAACTCCCGCCGAGCGTCGAGGTGATCGACGCGGCGAAGCTGCCGTACGGCCGGTTCATGGCCCAGGAGGCCATCAACGAGGCCCTGATCGAGTACGCGAAGCAGGGCAAGTCGGTCGTACGGCTCAAGGGTGGCGATCCCTTCGTCTACGGGCGCGGCATGGAGGAGGTCCAGGCGCTGTCCGAGGCCGGCATCCCGTGCACGGTCGTACCCGGCATCTCCAGCTCCATCTCGGTCCCGGGCGCCGCCGGCATCCCGGTCACCCACCGGGGCGTCGCCCACGAGTTCACGGTGGTCAGCGGCCACATCGCGCCCGACGACGAGCGCTCCCTGGTCGACTGGCCGTCCCTCGCGAAGCTCACCGGCACGCTGGTGATCCTCATGGGGGTGGCCACGATCGGGAAGGTCGCCGAGACGCTCATCGCGCACGGCAAGTCCCCGGACACACCCGTCGCCCTGGTCCAGGAAGGCACGACGGCCGGCCAGCGCCGCGTCGACGCGACCCTGGCGACGGTCGCGGAGACCGTGCGGACCGAGGACGTGAAGCCCCCGGCGGTCATCGTCATCGGCGAGGTCGTGAAGGTCGGCCCCACGGCCACCGCACCCCGCGAGTAACCCCGGGTAACACAACCCGTTCCGAGCCGTTGGCACCGCACCCAGGACAAGGCAGTATCACCCTGTGGCCGATCTCATCACCGTCGAGGATCCCGACGACCCCCGTCTGCGCGACTACACCGGCCTGACCGACGTGGAGCTGCGCCGCAAGCGCGAACCCGCCGAGGGCCTGTTCATCGCCGAGGGCGAGAAGGTCATCAGGAGGGCGAAGGAAGCGGGTTACGAGATGCGGTCCATGCTGCTCTCGGCCAAGTGGGTCGACGTCATGCGCGACGTCATCGACGAACTCCCGGCGCCCGTCTACGCGGTCAGCCCCGAGCTCGCCGAGCAGGTCACCGGCTACCACGTGCACCGCGGCGCGCTCGCCTCCATGCAGCGCAAGCCCCTGCCCACGGCCGCCGACCTCCTCCGGAGCGCCCGCCGCGTCGTCATCATGGAGTCGGTCAACGACCACACAAACATCGGCGCGATCTTCCGCTCGGCCGCCGCCCTCGGCATGGACGCGGTCCTGCTCTCCCCGGACTGCGCGGACCCCCTCTACCGCCGCAGCGTGAAGGTCTCCATGGGTGCGGTCTTCTCCGTGCCGTACGCCCGCCTCGACACCTGGCCCAAGGGCCTGGAGTCGGTCCGCGAGGCGGGCTTCACCCTCCTCGCCCTCACTCCGGACGAGAAGGCCCGGCCCCTCGACGAGGCCGCCCCGCACACCATGGACCGCGTGGCGCTCATGCTCGGCGCCGAGGGCGACGGCCTGTCCACCCAGGCCCTGGTCGCCGCCGACGAGTGGGTCCGCATCCCCATGTCCCACGGCGTCGACTCCCTCAACGTGGGCGCGGCGGCCGCCGTGGCCTTCTACGCCGTGGCCACCGGCCGCCCCCAGGACTAGGGCCGTCCGTGGAACAGCGCGAGGCGATCGTCGCCGTACTGCTGCGCGGGGAGCGGGTGCTCGCGGTCCGGCGCGGCCCGGCCGTCGCACGCCCCGGCTACTGGCAGCCGCTCAGCGGCAAGGTCGAACCGGGGGAGACGCAGGAGCAGGCCGTCGCCCGCGAGGTGCGCGAGGAGGTCGGCCTCACCGTCGTGCCGCTGGCCAAGGTGTGGGAGTCGGAGACCGACGACCGGCGCTTCCGCCTCCACTGGTGGACCGCCCGCGCGGACACCGGCGAGGTGGTCCCCGACCCGGCCGAGGTCGCCGAGGCCCGCTGGGTCACGCCGGAGGAGTTCCTCGCCCTGGACCCGGTCTTCGAGGGAGACCGCGCGTTCTTCGAGCGGATCCTGCCGGGACTCTGACGCCCCGCTGACCTGCGGTGCCGCCCTACGGCTGGTAGTCCCGCGGTGTCTGGTCCCGCTGCACGTGCTCCTGGCGTACGCCGGCTCCGTCACCGCCGAGCCCGCGCGCCGGGCCCTGGCAGCCCTGCACCAGCGCGATGCCGACCGCCACCAGCAGCGTGACCACGACGAACACGAACAGCCGCTGCCGCAGCAGCCGCGGATTGGCGGGCCGCAGCCCGGTCCCCGTGTTCCGGGACGGGGAACGCCCGGTACCGCTGTGCGGCGCCGGACGGCTGCCGCTGCCCGACCGCGTCCCGTCGCGCCCGGTGGGCGTGGGCCGGGACCCGGAACCTCCGGTGCGTGACGGGGTGCCGCCGCGCGGAGTGCCGCGGCCACCCGCCGGAGCAGCGCCGCGGGGCGCTCGACCCACCGGGTCGGCCGTGCCCTGCGCACCGGTCCTGCGCCGGGGCTGCCCGCCGTCCTCCGCCGGCGAGGACCCCCGCGGCGGGGGAGTCCCGCGGCCCCGCTGCGCTCCGGAAGCCCCCACGCCCTGCTGCCCCTGCGGACGCCGGGTGCGCTCGGGATAGGTGCCGGTGGGCCGGTCGGCCTCGCCGCCGCGCGGCGTGGGCGGACGCACACCGGCGAGGTCCTGGGACTCGCGCGCCGCGATCTCCTTCAGCCGCATGGAGAGTTGGAGCGTGCTGGGCCGCTCCTCGGGGTCCTTCGCGAGGCAGGCCCGGACGAGCGGGGCCAGCGCGTCGGGTACGCCGTGCAGCTGCGGTTCCTCGTGCACGACCCGGTACAGCATCACCTCGGAACTGCCGTGCCCGAAGGGCGAGTCGCCCATCGAGGCGTAGGCGAGCGTGGCGCCCAGCGAGAAGACGTCCGTGGCCGGTGTGACGGCCGCCCCGCGCACCTGCTCCGGTGCGAGGAAGCCGGGCGAGCCGACCGCCGTGCCGACATGGGTCAGCGTCGATGCGCCGGTCGCCCAGGCGATGCCGAAGTCGATGATCCGCGGCCCCTTCGGGGACAGCAGGATGTTGGACGGCTTCAGGTCCCGGTGCACCACCCCGGCCTCGTGCACGGCGACCAGTCCCTCCGACAGGGCGGCACCGACGGCGGCGACATCGGCCGCGCCGAGCGGTCCCTCGGCGGCGACCTTGTCGTGCAGGGAGGGGCCGGGGACGTACTGCGTCGCGAACCAGGGCCGGTCCGCGTCGAGGTCGGCCGCCACGAGCCGTGCCGTGCACCCACCGCGGATCCGTCGTGCCGCCGAGACCTCACGGGCGAAGCGCGAGCGGAACTCCTGGTCCTCCGCCAGGTCGGGTCGGATGACCTTGAGCGCGACCCGCTGCCCCTTCTTGTCGGAGCCGAGGTAGACCACGCCCATCCCGCCCGCGCCGAGCCGTCTGTGAAGCCTGAACGAGCCGACGACGCGCGGGTCCTCGCGCCTCAGGCGCATCATCGCCATGTTCATCCCCGCTGCCCGGTCCTGTGACGAGCCACAGCTTACGTTTCCACGGCCGCCCGCGCGCAGAGGCCGCGCCCTCTCGGAGCGACGGATTGTCAGTGGTGGGTGCGAGACTTGAAAGGTGGTCAGGGAGGGCGCGCGGAGGCGGACTTCGCGCCGTTGGTGATCCCAACCACCCGTCGCAGAAGGGGGATTGGTCCTGTGAAGGGTGATCGCGTGGAGATAGTCGTGGACGCCGGGGACACGACGCGCACGTAAGAGGTGGTGGCGAGCCGGGCCGGACGCAGGGTGGAGACGGCGGTGCGCCGAGGTGTCGTGGAAGTGAGCGAAGTCACGCGGTGGGGGTCCCCCCACGCCCTTCAGGCAGTGGGGGAGGGACATTCGTACGTACGGCACGGTTCATGGCGAACCGGGTGCTGGCGCTCGTGGAACAGCCGGTTCCGCGGGAGGAGAGCTCGGAGAAAGCGGGATGATCCGGGCGTCCCGTCGGGGAAGACCCTGAGACCGGGACCGGCGTCTCCACCCAGGGGAGTACATCGCAGGTGACGGCTCATCCTCGGGGAGGCCCGGCAATCGGTACGAGGGCATGACGCCGGGGAGGGGCCGGACGCCTAGATTTGAGGTCAAGCGGCGGGTGCAGCACTCGTCCCCCGAGGTCAGACGCCCGCCGCTGCCAACGACAACTGAGAACGGTCAGGAGAGGGACCATGGCCCACACGGCACCGCGGACGCTGATCCGCGAGGAGGGACGCAAGGTGTACGCCGCCGCGTTCCGCCGCCGCCGTCAGGGCCGTCGCCACCCCGTGGTGGCGACGCTGATGGCCCTTCCCCTGGCGGTCCTGCTCCTCGTCGTCTTCGACGGCTGGGAGACAGTGGCCACACAGGCGTCGTCCGTGGGCGAGATGCTGGGGCGCTGAGCGGCGACCCCAGGCCCGGAAGAGCGGTCCGGGCGGGGACATCCACCCATGAAACCCCGTGGGGACGGGGGTGCGGCGGACGGCACAAATGCCGGCGCAGCTGGGGAGCTGCGCCGGCATTGCTTTTGCGTCAAGAGCCCGGGCGAGGCACCGGGTGCCCCGGGCGGCGGACCCACCCGGCCCCGACGCAGGCGCCGCCCCCGCGCACCCGAAACCCACGCACCCGCTCCGGGCGTACCCTCACCCCGTGACACCCGCCCCCGACCTGCTCGTACCTGCCCTCACCGCCAGAGCGCGGGCCGCCGCACACGCCGGCTCCTCGTCCTGCCCCTGCGGCGCGGCCACCCTCGCGGACCGCCCCGACGGCACCGTCGTACGCCACGGCGACACCGTCGCCAAGGCTCACCCCCCGGGCACCGACCCCACCGAGCTGGCCCGCCGACTCGCCGTCGCCTCCGGCCTCCCCGGCGTCCTCCTGTCCCCACTCGCCCCGGCCCCCCTCGACCTGCGCGGCCGCCTGGTCACGCTCTGGCCCTACGGCACCCCCGTCGACCCGGACGACCCGGACGCCGCGCCCTGGGAAGCCGCCGCCACCCTCCTGGCCCGCCTGCACCGCACCCCCGCCCCCGAGGACCTCCCACCCATGCGCGGCCCCGCCAAGGCGGCCCAGGCCGTCGCCCGGCTCCGCGCGGGGGCGGCCGCGCACCCCGCCGCCGCCCCCGTCCTGCGCGCCTGGAACGCCCTCCCCGCCTGGGCCCGCGCCGAGACGCCCCTGCCCGACGCCACCACCCTCTGCCACGGCGACCTCCACCTGGGCCAGCTCGTTCGCCACCCCGCCCCCGCCGGCCCCTGGCTGCTGATCGACGTGGACGACCTCGGTGTCGGCGTCCCGGCCTGGGACCTCGCCCGCCCCGCGGCCTGGTACGCCTGCGGACTGCTCCCGCCGGACGAGTGGACCCGCTTCCTGACCGCCTACCGGGAGGCGGGCGGCCCGGCCGTCCCCGCCGACGGTGACCCCTGGCCCGCTCTCGACACCCCCGCCCGCGCGCTCACCGTGCAGACCGCGGCCCGGGCCGTCGCCAAGGCGGTCGCGGCAGGCCGGCCGCTGGACGAGGTGGAGCAGGCGGTCGTGGACGCCTGTGACCGAATGGCTACCGTCCCGCCGCAGTTGGCGCAGGAGCACGCGAAGTAGGGTGCAACCGACCACAGCGGGACAGAGTCTGTCCTGGCGGGATACGAAGCAGGACCGACCGGCGAGGAGTTGAACGACCATGCAGTGTCCGAAGTGCCGTGCGCCGATGCACACCTACAACCGCAACGGCGTCCAGATCGAGCAGTGCAGCGGCTGCCGCGGGATCTTTCTCGACTACGGCGAGCTGGAGTCGCTGACCCGCTTGGAGGCCCAGTGGTCCCAGGCGGCCCCTCCGCCCCCACCCGCCCCGCAGGCCTACCCAGCGCCTCCGGCCCCCGCCTGGGGCGCCCCGCACGGCGGCCACGGCCACCATGGCCACCACGGTCACCACCGGCACAAGAGCTTCGGGCACATGCTGTTCTCGTCCTGACCCGCCCTGACACGACAGAGCCCCCGGCCGCTTCATACGGCCGGGGGCTCCGGTGTGATGTGGACGATACTGGGATTGAACCAGTGACCTCTTCCGTGTCAGGGAAGCGCTCTCCCGCTGAGCTAATCGTCCTCGGGACCATGACCACTCGGTGCAGCGGATCATGGGCACTGCGTGCGCGATACTGGGATTGAACCAGTGACCTCTTCCGTGTCAGGGAAGCGCTCTCCCGCTGAGCTAATCGCGCGGGGTGGGATCTTCGATGAGATCCAGTGGACGATACTGGGATTGAACCAGTGACCTCTTCCGTGTCAGGGAAGCGCTCTCCCGCTGAGCTAATCGTCCTTGGAGGTGGAGACGGGATTTGAACCCGTGTAGACGGCTTTGCAGGCCGTTGCCTCGCCTCTCGGCCACTCCACCAGGAGTGTAGGGGACCGGGAAGCCCCCTGTTCCTTCGAGCGGACGACGAGGCTCGAACTCGCGACCTCAACCTTGGCAAGGTTGCGCTCTACCAACTGAGCTACGTCCGCTTGTCGTTTCGGTCCGCTCTCGCGGCCCGGCGACGTGTTGAACTCTAGCGGATTCCGGGGCCAGTACAAAAACGCGTTTGTGCAGCGTGCTGCGCTTCACCTGCTCAGGGATGTCGCAGAGCCTCCTGAAGGGACACGCCCCGGCCACCCGCGGGTCACCCGCCATAGACTCGATGCGTGCCCGACCTCCCTCCTCTGGCCCGCTTCGGCGACCGCGTCGCCACCGGGCTCCTCGACGTCACCGATGATCCCGAAGCCCTGGAATCCAGCGGCTTCTGGGCCGTCTGCGCCGACTTCGAGGGCCGTCTGACCTGCGCCCGCTTCCGGGACGTGCGGCAGGCGGACGTGCCTGTTCCGACGTCCGGGGCCTGGCGCGGGCCGGCGGCCGGCGACTGGACGTCGTCGCTCGACCGCGCCGCGTACACGGCGGGGGTGCGGCGGATCCGCGAGCACATCGCGGCCGGCGAGGTCTACCAGGCGAACCTGTGCCGGGTGCTGTCCGCGCCCGTGGCACCCGGTGCCGACGTCGACGCCCTCACCGCGCTGCTGGCCCGCGGCAACCCGGCACCGTATGCAGGAACGATCCGCCTGCCCGGTCACGGCGTGGAGATCGCGACCGCGTCCCCCGAGCTGTTCCTGCGGCGCGACGGGCGGACCGTCGAGTCCGGGCCGATCAAGGGCACCGGCCGCACCGAGGCGGACCTGCTGGAGAAGGACTACGCCGAGAACGTGATGATCGTGGACCTCGTCCGCAACGACATCGGGCGGGTCTGCGCCACGGGCAGCGTGACGGTGCCCGACCTGTGCGCCGTCGAGAAGCACCCGGGGCTGGTCCACCTCGTGTCGACGGTCCGCGGTGAGCTGCGGGACGGGGCCGGCTGGGCCGAGCTGCTCGGCGCGGCCTTCCCGCCCGGCTCCGTCACCGGCGCGCCCAAGTCCAGCGCGCTGCGAATCATCGACGCCCTGGAGACGGCGCCCCGGGGGCCGTACTGCGGGGGGATCGGCTGGGTCGACGCCGACCGGCGCACCGGGGAGCTCGCCGTCGGCATCCGCACCTTCTGGATCGACCGGGCCGAGGGCATGCTGCGCTTCGGCACCGGCGCCGGCATCACCTGGGGCTCCGATCCCGAGGGGGAGTGGCGGGAGACCGAGCTGAAGGCGGCCCGGCTGCTCGCGATAGCGTCGGCCACGTACGAGGTGAGTGGAGAGGACCTGACGTGAAGATCTGGCTCGACGGCGGGCTGCAGGACATCGAGTCCGCCCGCGTCTCCGTCTTCGACCACGGACTGACCGTGGGCGACGGCATCTTCGAGACGGTGAAGGCCGTGGACGGCCGGGCGTTCGCGCTCACGCGCCACCTCGACCGGCTCACCCGCTCCGCGCGCGGCCTCGGCCTGCCCGATCCGGACCACGACGAGGTGCGCCGCGCCTGTGCCGCCGTCCTCCAGGCCAACCCCGTGCCCCTCGGCCGCCTCCGCATCACCTACACCGGCGGCCACGGCCCGCTCGGCTCCGACCGCGGCGACCACGGCCCGACCCTCGTCGTCGCCCTCGGCGAGACGACCCGCCGCCCCGACTCCACCGCCGTGATCACGGTCCCCTGGACCCGCAACGAGCGCGGCGCGCTCACCGGCCTGAAGACCACCTCGTACGCCGAGAACGTCGTCGCCCTGGCCCGCGCCCGCGAACAGGGCGCCTCCGAGGCCCTGTTCGCCAACACGGTGGGGCAGCTCTGCGAGGGCACCGGGTCGAACGTCTTCGTCGTCCTCGACGGCGAGATCCACACCCCGCCGCTCGCCTCGGGCTGCCTCGCGGGCATCACGCGGGCGCTCGCGATCGAATGGACCGGGGCCGGAGAGACCGATCTGCCGCTGGACGTGCTGGAACGGGCCGAGGAGGTCTTCCTGACGTCCACCCTGCGCGACGTACAGGCCGTGCACCGCGTCGACGACCGTGAGCTGCCCGGCGCGCCGGGCCCCGTGACCGCCAAGGCCATGCGGATCTTCGAGGAGCGGTCCGCGGACGACCTGGACCCCTGACACACAGCCCGCGCTTATTGGGCTGAACAGGGTCGCGGTTGCGGGTAGAACACCCCTGATGACCACGACCCTGCGGCCGACCGAGCCGCTTCAGCAGAACGCCGACGGGACGCGCTCACGCCGCTACCAGGTGTGTGTGAACAGCCGTCCCGTGGGGGCGATACACCTCGGCACGCATCCCGTGTTCGGCGACGCGGTGGCCCGCGTCATGAACCTGCGCATCGAGGAGCCCGACCGCGGACGCGGCCGTGGCACGGTGGCCGCGCTCGCCGCGGAGGAGGTGGCCCGCGGGTGGGGCTGCCGCCGCATCGAGGCGTCGGTGCCCGCCGAGGCCGAGACGGCGTTCCGCCTTGCCACCGCGCTCGGTTACGTCGTCCGCAACCGCCTCATGGAGAAGCCGCTCGGCGACACCCCGCCGGACCTGCCCGAGGGCAGCCGTGCCCGGCCCATGACCGAGGCGGAGTTCGTCCCCTGGCTGGAGAAGGGCAAGGAGGACTACGCGCGGAGCTGGATCGAGCGGGGCGTTCCGGAGGCCGAGGCCCGGGCCAAGTCCGAGCGGGACCACGCCACCTTGCTGCCCGACGGCCTCGCCACCCGCGGCACCCTCATCAGCGTCGTCGAACATCTGGGGACGCCGGTGGGCGCGCTGTGGCTCGCGCTGCGCGAGGACGCCGCCTTCGTCTACGACGTCGAGGCCGATGCCGCCCACCGGGGGAAGGGACACGGCCGCACCCTCATGCTGCTGGCCGAGGCCCAGACGATCGCCGAGGGCAGGCGGACCATCGGCCTCAACGTCTTCGCCGGCAACACCCCGGCCGAACGGCTCTACGCGTCCCTGGGCTACGAGACCAAGAGGTACGTCATGTACAAGCCGCTGCTGTAGCCGCCCGGACCCGGGGGAGAGGGGCCGGGCGGCGACGGTCAGCTCTCCTGCCCGGCCAGCAGCCGGTCCGCGATCTCCTCGATCCGCTCGCGCAAGCCCTCCTGGCTCTTGCCCCCGTCGAGCCGTTCACCGCCGATGACGTACGTCGGGGTGCCGGTCACGCCGATCGCCTTGCCCTCGGCCTGGTCGGCATCCACGATCAGGATGTGCCGGCCGTCGATCAGCGCGGTGTCGAACTCCTCGGCGTCCAGACCCAGTTCCCGGGCCACGTCGACCAGGAAGGGTTCCCCCTTACGGCCCAGCTCCTCGACCCGCCCCAGCACGGCCTCGACGTACGGCCATCCCTGCCCCTGCTCCCACGCCTCCTCGGCGGCCTGCGCGGCGGCGAAGGCGTGCTTGTGCTTCTCCAGCGGGAAGTGCCGCAGCCGCAGCTCCAGACGATCGCCGTAGCGGGCGCGCAGGGCGCGGAGATCGTCCAGCGCGGTGCGGCAGTCCGGGCACTGCAGCTCGCACCACACCTCGAGGACGGCAACGGAGGGACGGTCGGGGGAGGAGTCGCTCATGCCGACAGTCTCCCAGCAGCTCCGCCCTCCGCCCCAATCGGAGGCCTCACTCGCCGGGACCGCCGCAGGGCGTGCCGCGCTCCAGGGGTGGAGCCCCCACCGGCACCTGTGGAGGAGGCGACCCGGAGATGTCCCTGATGTCGGGCCGGAGCATGGCCCGGCGGGGTGCGGCGGGTGCAGGATGGAAGGGACGAAGTGCCCGTGCTCGACCGCGCCACGCCTGGAGGACCGGATGATTGCCGAGACCGTCTGCTCCGCCGTGTCCGCGGCAGGCCTGGGCATCGCGGCCATCACGGCGTACCGCAGGCGTTTCCTTACGGCGACGCGGATCGCCGCGTACGCACTCGTGCCGATCGGCCTGGTGATGACAGGTGTCGTCGAGTGGCTGGCCGACACCGCCTTCAGCCCGACGGCCTGGGCCGGCTTCGGCGTGCTCGGCGTCGCGTGGGTGCTGTTCACGACCACGCGTGTCGTGGAGCGCCGCCGCGGCGGCACCCGCAAGGAGCGCAGGGCGGCCCGCGCCGCGGCTCAGCCCGAGGCGGTGGCCCCCGGGGCCTCGGCGCCCTCCCTGGGACAGGGCTCCAGCCCGGCGGCCCGGCCCGCGGCGGCGGCGCCCCGGGGTGACGAGGACTTCAGCGACATCGAGGCCATCCTCAAGAAGCACGGGATATGACGCCCGCGCGCCGGACGAATCGTCACAGTGGGTCCGCGGGCGCGCGGAAGTGATCACAACCTGAACCGGACCTCACGCAATCGGCCCACTCCCGCACGGAACGAGGGCGCTGATCGCGTTCGGCGCGGCGACTGCGTCATCATCGCCGCGAGATGCTGGACACGACGAAACAGAGCGACCCCGCTCCGCCGCAGGACAAGCCACGCCCCCCGCGGGACGAGCCACGTGGTTGCCTCTTCGCCCTTTCCCAGCCACCGCTGATGATCTTCCTGGCGGTGATCGGGTGTCTGCTGCTCATGGCCTCGTTGCACGATCTGCTGTTGCTGTGAGCCGTACCCGCGGTACCCGGCGCCACCCGCCGGGACCGCGTCGGCATCGAACACTCGCCCGGGGGCTCTCCCGTCAGCCCGCGGCTTCCTTCCGGCGCGCCCGGTACGCGGCCACGTGCAGCCGGTTTCCGCAGGTACGGCTGTCGCAGTAGCGCCGCGAGCGGTTGCGGGACAGATCGACGAAGGCCCGCCGGCAGTCGGGCGCCTCACACCGCCGTAGTCGCTCCTGCTCTCCGGCGACCACGAAGAAGGCCAGCGCCATCCCGCAGTCGGCGGCCAGGTGGTCGGCCACCGAGGCACCGGGCGCGAAGTAGTGGACATGCCAGTCGTAGCCGTCGTGGTCCGTGAGCCGGGGCGTGGTGCCGGCGGCCGCGACCAGCTCGTTGATCAGGCCTGCGGCCGTCCGGGCGTCGGGGGCCGAGAAGACGGCGGCGAACCGGCCGCGGATCTTCCGGACCGCGGAGAGGTCGAAGTCCGAGAGCACCCCGACATCGCTGATCTCGTGGTTCCGCACGAAGTCCGCGAGGGCCGCCACGTCCGGCAGCCCGTCCGCCGCCGTGTCGTCCTCCGGCGCGGTGTTCACCAGATCCACCACGGTGTCGAGGGCGCACCGGGTGTCATGGGTGATCAGCACGATTCGCTCCCTGGCCTGGGGGTCGGGCAGGCGCCCGCGGATGCTGGCCGATGGTAACGGCTCCACCACCGCAGGAAGCCCCGCATGCCCGCACATGGCTTCGAATACAACGCTCGCCGGGCCCGCCATGGTTCCCGCCCGCCCGCAGGCGGCCCCAGGTCATACGCGAACCGGCGCCGACCCGCGTGAGCCGCGGTGCCGGCGCCGGTGTGTCCCGTATGCAGTTGTCCTGGCCCGAGCCGTCTCCCCGAGTCGACGGCGCCGGGCGGCTTTGTGGGGGCCTCGCCCTAGCTTTCCGCCAGGATGTGCGAGAGCTCCTGATCGAGATCGAAATGCCGGTGCTCCGTGCCGGGCGGCACGGCCGCGTCGGTCCGCTTCAGGAAGGATTCCAGGGCCCGTGCCGGGGCCTCGAGCAGGGCCTCGCCCTCCGGCGAGCTCAGGGCGATGCACACGACGCCCTGACCGTGGCTGCGCGACGGCCAGACGCGGACGTCGCCGGTGCCCGTAGGGCGGTGAAGTCCCTCGGCGAGGAGGTCGCGGGCGAACACCCACTCGACGGTCTCCTCGGCTCCGGTGTGGAAGGTGGCGTGCACGGCGTAGGGGTCGGCCGTGTCGTACCGCAGGCCTGCGGGGACAGGCAGGGAGGACTCGCTCGACACAACGAGGCGCAGGTGCAGCTCGCAGCTGACCGTGGTGTTCATAAGCGCCAGGGCCTTTCGCTCAGTGTGCGCTCGGGGATTCGCACGTCGGCGAAATCGACATGCCACCTACGGTGCCGTTGTAAACCCCTCTGAGTGTTTTGCGTGCCTTTACGTAACTCTTCCGGCCGAGAGATCGTTCGCGTCGTGCGTCCATTCCGGTGACTGGTTTCGCTCGGGTAGTGTTTGGCCGTATGAATACGGGGAGTGACGAGCCGGGCGAGGTGGCCGTGGCGTCCGACGAGACGGGGACGGAAGAGGTGCACGGCGAGCAGGAGCGTGGGCTCGGCTCGCGGGCGCCGGAATTCATCAAAGCGCGCCGCCTGCTGCACGTGAGCTGGCAGGTCGGCGTCTTCATCATCGGGCTCGCGGTCGTCGTGGCGGGCATCATCATGCTGCCCCTGCCCGGGCCGGGCTGGGTCGTGATCTTCGGCGGCATGGCGATCTGGGCGACGGAGTTCGTGTGGGCGCAGCTGGTGCTCCGCTGGACCAAGCGGAAGGTCACCGAGGCGGCACAGCGGGCCCTCGACCCCAAGGTGCGGCGCCGCAACATCATCCTGACGTCCATCGGGGTGGTGGTCGTGGCCGTACTGGTCGGTATCTACGTGTGGAAGTTCGGCATCGTGATGCCGTGGAAGATCGAGAACCAGTGAGCGGCGCCGGGGTGCCGGTGCTGGTCACAGGCACCCCCTGACATGGGGTAATGTTCTTCCTGCGTCCGGGCGATTAGCTCAGTGGGAGAGCGCTTCGTTCACACCGAAGAGGTCACTGGTTCGAACCCAGTATCGCCCACCCGGATCGGCCGCCCACCTGCGACTACGCAGGTGGGCCGCTGTGGTTATGTGTGGCTGTGGCTGTGGCTGTGGCTGTGGCTGTGGCTGTCTCGGTGTCGTGTCGGCTTGGCATGGCTTCGACATCGGTGAGGGCGACAACACCATCGTTCACGTCGCCCAGTCCCGTCACTGTCCGTTCGTACCTCGGCACCTCGGCGTCCCGCGCGGAGTCGCTTCCCCCGTCCCGTCGGCACGCTGACTCACCGTCCGCCCGCCGCCCGCCGCCGGCCCCGGCCACCTGCCACCACACCCCGCCACCCGGCACCACGCCCCGCCGCCCCCCACCCGACCGCCACCTGGCCGGAACCCGCCCCCACCACCACCGCCACGCCCCTCCACCCCACCGACGTCTTTCGGTCGCGCCCGAAACCCATACATCCGGCCACGCCTCGTCCGGCCCGTCGGTCACCCTCGCCTCACCAGGGACGTCACCCCGCCCGGCCCTCGACGTCGGCGCCCGCCCCTGCCCCGCCCCCACCCCCTTCGGTAAGAAATTCTTGTCCGAATCATTGACGCACCCTCAGCCCCTCCGTAACTTGTGCCAGCAAGCGCTTACTTGAAACGATTCATGCGAGCGGGACGACGTGCGGGGAGGTCCAACCGTGGTGAACGGCAGGAATGTTGAGAGACGGACGATCCTGAAGGCGGCCGGGGCCACGGCAGCCACCCTGGGGATGGCCGCGACGACCGGTTGCGGTGGTGACGGAGGGGCGTCCGCGGACGGGACGGTGACGATCCGTTACGCGTGGTGGGGTGCGGAGGACCGCGCCGAGAGAATCAAGAAGACCATCGCGCTCTTCGAGAAGAAGTACCCGAAGATCAAGGTGAAAACGGACTTCCAGCCTTATCTCGACTTCTGGAAGAAGTTCAACACGCAGGCTTCCGGCGGAAATCCGCCGGACGTCTTCCAGAATGCCGTCGGCTTCCTCCGCAAATACGACGCGAAGAACGTGCTGCTCGATCTCAGCGAGCAGGCCGAGGCCGGCAACCTCCGACTGGAGGGATTCCGGGCGGGCCTGGAGAAGTTCGGCGAGATCGACGGCAAGCTCCTCGGCGTCCCCGTCGGTTCCAACTCGATGGCGCTGGTCATCGACAAGCCCGTCTACACCCGGGCCGGCGTCAAGCCCGAGCAGGGCTGGACCTGGGACGAGTTCGACGCGGGCATGAAGAAGATCCGCGACAAGACGGGCCGCGCCGGTGACAGTGGCATGTACGGCGTCATGTACCTCTACGACCTCTACCTGCGCCAGAACGGCAAGGCGTTCTTCACCGAGGACGGACTCGGCTTCACCGAGGCGGATCTGACGGAGTGGTGGACGAAGGCCGAGAAGGGCGTCAAGGAGGGCGTCTACGCCGACCCCAAGAAGGTCGTCCAGATCAAGCCCAAGTCGGCCCTCGCCGGTGAACTCGCGGCCGGCGAGTTCACGTGGGACAACTTCACCGTGCGCTACAGCGCCGAGGGCAAGAGCGAGTACGCCCTGGCGCCGATCCCGACCACGGACGGCAAGAAGACCGGCCAGTACCTCGGCTCGCTCATGCTGAGCGCCTCCAAGCGCACCCAGCACCCCAAGGAGGTCGCCCAGTTCATCAACTTCATGGTGCACGAGCCCGAGGTCGCCAAGATCATGGGATACGACCGCGGTGTGCCGGCGACGCAGGCGCAGTACGACGCCTTCAAGCCGACCGACCCGGTCAACAAGGCGATCGCCGCCTACGAGGAGTCCCTCGTGGAGGCCGGCGTCCTGGAACCCATCACCCCGCATCCGAGCGGCGCCGACATCTGTGAGTCCGCGTTCCTGCGCATCGCCGAGGAACTCGGCCTGGGCAAGAGGTCGGTGGACGACGCCGTCAAGCAGTTCTTCACCGAGTCGAAGACGGCTCTCGGCACCTGATGGGAACCACCGTGACACACGCCCCTGCGATGGAGGGCCTGTCCCAGGACTCCGAGCCGCGGCACGGTCCGGTGAAGCCCGTGCGCCCCGCCGCCCTCAAGCGGCGGCGGCGCCGGGAGAACCTGGCCGGCTATCTCTTCATGTCCCCGTGGATCGCCGGGTTCCTGCTGCTGACAGCGGGCCCGATGGTCGCCTCGCTGTACTTCGCCTTCACCGACTACAACCTGTTCGACCCGCCCAAGTGGATCGGCCTCGACAACTTCTCCGAGATGTTCGGCGATCCGCGCTGGCGCCACTCGGTGCAGGTGACGATGTGGTACGTCGTCGTGGGCACGCCGCTCAAGCTGCTCGCGGCTCTGGGGGTGGCGCTGCTGCTCGCCCAGAAGCGGCGCGGGCAGGCCTTCTACCGGGCCGCGTTCTACGCGCCGTCCCTGGTCGGGGCCAGCGTGTCCGTCGCGATCGTGTGGCGGGCGATCTTCTCGGACGACGCGGTCGTCGACCGTACGCAGCAGCTGTTCGGGATCGACGTCGGCGGCTGGACCGGCGACCCGGACCTGATCATCTACGCGCTGGTGGCGCTCACCGTCTGGCAGTTCGGCGCTCCCATGGTCATCTTCCTCGCCGGTCTCAAGCAGGTCCCGAGGGAGCTGTACGAGGCGGCCGAGGTCGACGGCGCCGGCACGCTGCGGCGGTTCTGGAACATCACCCTGCCGATGATCTCGCCGGTCCTCTTCTTCAACGTCCTGCTGGAGACGATCCACTCCTTCCAGATCTTCAGCTCGGCCTACATCGTCGGCGGCGGCGCCGGAGGCAGCGCCTGCGGTCCGGCCGACGGCTCGATGGTCTACACCTGCTACCTCTACGTCCAGGGCTTCGAGAACAGCCGGATGGGCATGGCCTCCGCGATGGCCTGGCTGCTGCTGATCGCGGTCGCCCTGGTGACGGCGGTCCTGTTCTGGTCCCAGAAACGCTGGGTGCACTACGAGGAGGGCGCCCGATGAGCGCACCGGCCACCGATCTCAAGCCCTCCGCCGGGGCGTTCCGCCAGAAGCTCCCCGGGTCCGTCGCCTGGCACATCGGCTCCCTGCTGATCCTCGCGGTGATCCTCTACCCTGTGGTCTGGGTCATCGGCGCGTCGTTCAAGGAGAGCCAGGACATCGTCGGCAGCCTGGACCTGTTCCCGGGCGACCCGATCACCTCGAACTACTCGCGGCTCAGCGAGGGCATCGCGGACATCCCCATCTCCACCTTCTTCCTCAACTCCCTGCTCCTCGGGGTGGGTTCCGTGGTGGGGATCCTGGTGTCCTGCTCGCTGACCGCGTACGCCTTCGCGAAGATCAGGTTCGCGGGCCGGAACCTGCTGTTCACGCTGATGATCGGCACGCTCCTGTTGCCGTACCACGTGCTGCTCATCCCGCAGTACGTGCTGTTCCGCAACATGGAGATGATCAACACCTACACCCCGCTGCTGCTGGGGAAGTACCTGGCCACGGAGGCGTTCTTCGTCTTCCTGATGGTGCAGTTCATGCGCAACCTGCCCAAGGAGCTCGACGAGGCCGCCCGGCTCGACGGCTGCGGGCACCTGCGCATCTACTGGTCGATCGTGCTGCCGCTGTGCCGTCCGGCCCTGATCACCAGCGCCATCTTCACGTTCATCAACGCGTGGAACGACTTCATGGGACCGCTGATCTATCTCAACGAGCCCGACAAGTACACGGTCTCGCTGGGGCTGAAGATGTTCGTGGACCAGGACGCCGTGGCCAACTACGGCGGCATGATCGCCATGTCGCTGGTCGCGCTGCTGCCGGTGCTGGCGTTCTTCCTGGCCTTCCAGCGCTACCTCATCGACGGCATGGCCACATCGGGTCTGAAGGGCTGAGGCGAGCATGGCCGGGACACGGGTGACGGCACACGGTGAGGCGGCGCCGGCCGATGAGGCGCCCCCTGCTCGCACCGAGTCGAGAGCTTGGGGCCGATTCGCGGTGTTCGCCGAGTCGTTGCTGACCGGTGTGTGGATCGCGGTGGCCTCGCTGGGCGTGGTGACGTACCCGGCGGCCTTCGCCGCCGGGGCACGGCATCTGCGGCGCAGCATCGCCCATGAGGGCGGCGGCCTGCGGGAGTTCGTCGCCGACTTCCGGTCGGCCCTGCGCGGCGGGTGGCTCGCCGGGCTCGCCGGGTGGGTGGCGGTGGCCGCGGTCTGGGTGGACGTGCAGGCGGCCCGGGCGGGGATTCCCGGCGGGCCGCTGGTCGGCGCCGTCGGGGTCGTCGCACTGATCGGGCTCGTCGTGGCCGGGCTCCGCGCGGCGGCGGTGTGGGAGCCGGGCGCCCGCTGGCGCACGCTGCTCGCGCAGGCCGGACGCCGCACGGTGCTCGACCCGGCCGGGTCCTTCCTGCTCATGGCCGGACCGGCCGTCGCGGCCGTGTCCGCCTGGTTCGCCGCGCCGCTCGCGATCCCGGTCCTCGGGGCCGTCGCGGCGGCGGCCGTCGCCGTGGAGGAGCGGTACCGGCACCGCTGACGGCGGTGCCTCCTCTTTCCAGGTCGGCGCCTCCGGGCGCCGCCCCTCTCTCTGTCATGCCCCTGACCAGCGTATGGATGCGCATCCGCACGGACGAGGAAAGGCAGCAACCCCTATGTCTCCCATCCCCCGCAGATCCCTCCTGAAGGCGGCCGCCGTCGCCGGAGCCGCCGCCCAGTTCAGCTGGGCGCTGGGCACGCAGGACGCCCAGGCCGCGCCCGTGGCCGCACCCGCCGACGCCGACCCGGTGACCCTGGACTGGCTGGAGGACGGCGGCCTCGGCGCGGCCCCCGGCTCCACCGTCGGCGTCCCCTGGCCCAAGGGCGCCTACCAGGAAAACCAGACCTTCGCGCTCACGGACGCGGACGGCAAGGCCGTACCCGTGCAGTCCTGGCCGATCGCCTACTGGCCCGACGGCTCCCTCAAGTGGACCGCGCACGCGGTCGCTTCGGGCAACGGCAAGCTCACCCTCGCGGCCGGCACGCCCGCCGCACCCGAGAAGAAGGTCACCGTCGACAAGAGCGGCGGCACCATCACCGTCTCGACCGGTGTCATCACCGCCAGGATCGGCAAGTCCGGTTCCACGATCGTCAAGTCGGTCACCCGGGGCTCGACGGAGATCGCCAAGAACGGCCGCCTGGTGCTGATCCGCCAGCCGGAGTTCGAGGACGGCGACCAGGGCACGGTCAGGACCGAGCGCTTCGACGGCGTCATCTCCAAGGCCGAGGTCGAGCAGGAGGGCCCCGTCCGGGCCGTCGTCCGCGTCGACGGCAAGCACCGCAAGGGCGACCGGAGCTGGCTGCCCTTCTCCATCCGCCTCTACTTCTTCGCGGGCGCCGACTCCTTCCGCATGGTGCACACCATCACCTACGACGGAAAGCAGGAGCCCGGAAAGGCGAGCGGCGACTTCGTCCGCGGGCTCGGCGTGCGCTTCCAGGTCCCGATGCGGGACGAGTCGTACGACCGGCACATCCGCATCGGCGGCGACGGCACCGGCCTGCTGCGCGAGGCCGTCAAGGGCATCACCGGCCTGCGGCGGGATCCGGGCGCGGCCGTGCAGGCGGCGCAGTACGAAGGAAAGAAGCTGCCCGACCCGGCCACCTGGGACCAGCGGGTCACCACCCGCCTGCAGTACATCCCCGAGTGGGGCGACTACACCCTCTCCCAGCTCTCCGCGGACGGCTTCGCTCTGCGCAAGCGCACCAAGAAGGGCTACGGCTGGATCGGCGCGGGCGGCGGCCGGCGCGCCTCCGGCTTCGGGTACGTCGGCGGGGTGAGCGGCGGACTCTCCTTCGGCCTGCGCGACTTCTGGGAGAAGTTCCCCGCCCAGCTCGACATCCGGAACGCCCACACCGACGAGGCCGAGGTCACCCTCTGGCTCTGGTCGCCCGAGGCGCAGCCGATGGACATGCGCTTCTACCACGACGGCATGGGCCAGGACACCTTCCCCGAGCAGCTCGAAGGCCTCAACATCACCTACGAGGACTACGAGCCCGAGTTCGGCACCCCCTACGGCATCGCCCGCACCTCCGAGCTGCTGTTCTGGGCCAACGCCTCCACCCCGAGCGCCGAGACGCTCGCCGAGCAGGTCGAGGCCGTCCGGGTCCTCCCGCAGCTCGCCGCCCCGCCGAAACAGCTCATCAGGGCGGGCGTCTTCGGCAAGGGCCTGTTCGCCGAACCCGACCGCTCCACCCCGGCCAAGGCGAAGATCGAGGACCACCTCGACTTCCTCTTCACCTACTACAAGGACCAGGTGGAGATGCGCCGGTGGTACGGCTTCTGGGACTACGGCGACATCATGCACACCTACGACACCGTCCGGCACCAGTGGCGCTACGACGTCGGCGGCTACGCCTGGGACAACTCCGAGCTGTCGCCGGACCTCTGGCTCTGGTACGCCTACCTGCGCTCCGGTCGCGCCGACATCTTCCGCTTCGCCGAGGCCATGACCCGGCACACCGGCGAGGTCGACGTCTACCACCTGGGCAAGTGGGCGGGCCTCGGCACCCGGCACGGCGTGCAGCACTGGGCGGACAGCGCCAAGCAGCAGCGCATCGCCAACACCACGTACCGGCGCTACTACTACTTCCTCACGGCGGACGAACGCGTCGGGGACCTCATGCACGCCAACGTCGACTCCGACGAGACGTTCCTCGTCCTCGACCCGATCCGCAAGATCCGCACCGAGCCGTACACGCCCGACCGGCACGCCCTGTCGATCGGCTTCGGCACCGACTGGAGCGGCCTGGTCTCGGCGTGGCTGACCGAGTGGGAGCGCAAGGGCCCCAAGTGGGAGAAGGCCAGGGCGCGCGTGCTGTCCACGATGGAGACCATCGCCGCCCAGCCCAACGGCTTCGTGCAGGGCAGCGGCCTGTACGACCTGGACACCGGCAGGTTCGCCGTCGCCGACAAGCCCAAGGTCGAGGTCTCGCACCTGTCGGCCGTCTTCGGCCTCAACGAGCTGTGCGCCGAGCTCATCGACCTCGTCGACATGCCGAAGTTCAAGGAGGCCTACCTCGACTACTGCCGCTACTTCAACGCCACCAAGGCCGAACAGGCGGCCCGCTACGGCAGCAACTTCGGCTCCCTGATCCTCTTCCAGGGCCACTCGCGCCTCGACGCCTACGCCGCCGTCCAGAGCGGCGACGAGAAACTCGCCAAGCGCGCCTGGGACAAGTTCTACAACTCCGACGGCTACAAGGAGTCCGCGCCCTGGAAGACCGAGAAGCTGAGCGGCCCGCTCACGCTGGTGCCGGGCAGCGAGGCGCCCTGGGTCTCCACCAACGACACCTCGCTGTACGGCCTCGCCGCGATCGAGAACCTGGCCCTGCTGGGCGACAGGATGCCGTGACGGACGACTGGGCGGGCGGATCCCCTGACACGGCATCGGGATCCGCCCGCCCAGGGCCTGCCGCGAGAGCGGCGACTGCCGCGGGGGTGCCGGTCCGCCTAGTCGATGATCTGGTTGAAGAACAGGACGGCCGGGGCCACCACCCCGCCTCCGACGCTCACCGCGACCGGCCACACCTGGCCGGCCAGCGCCGCCAGGACAGTGGCACCGATGCCGACCAGGGCCGCCAGCAGGAAGACGATCGCGGCGCGCTGACTGAGGAGCGGTCCCTCCCGGCCGGGCCCTCGACGGTTGGCCTGGGCCACCTCGGCGCTCCTTACCCGACGCCGTGCACGGGCTCGTGCGCCCGGTGCCGCAGGGGCGCACCGGGGCCGCCCGGGCCCGGCACGTCCCACGGGTCCTGCGCGGGACGCAGCAGTTCGAAGCGGACACGGCCGTCAGCGCCTGCCCGGACCCCGTGCACGGCGGGTTCGGGCAGGCTGTTGTAGTGGAACGGCGTCGAGAAGTAGTAGGCGCCGGTGTCCGGGACGGCGATGATGTCGCCCGGTTCCAGGAACGGCAACGCGCGGTCGCGCGCCAGCAGGTCCCCGGCGAAGCAGGCGGGGCCGGCGATGTCCTGGCGGACCGGTCCGCCCCGCTTGGCCCTCCCGCTCCGGTCGTGCGCCTCGATCCGCAGGGGCCAGGCGTCGGGATGGAACACGGTCCGGGTGGCCACCTGCACTCCGGCGTGGGTGACCGCGATCGGCCGGCCGCCCGTGCTCTTCGTGTACTCGACGTACGCGGCGGTGAACCCGTTCTTGGCGAGGACGGAACGCCCGAACTCGGTGACGATCTCGTACCCGCCCGAGAACAGCGCGGGCGCCTGGGCGCGCAGCTGCCGGACGTACGTGTCGAAGGTCGGCGCCGTCTCGTCGTCGGCGAAGTTGACGGGCAGCCCACCGCCGATGTCGATGCCGACGACCTGGCGCCGTCCGAGCGAGGCGTTGACCTCCTCGGCGAACGCCACCGCCTGCGCGACCCCGTCGGCCATGAGGTCGAGCGGGCAGCCCTGTGAGCCGGTGTGCGTGTGCACCCAGGTCAGCCACGGGTGGTCGTGGAAGGCGCGCAGCAGCCGCCGCCGGCTCCCCGGGTCCGCCAGGGGGACGCCGAACTTCGAGGTGCTCGTCGCCGTGCTCATCGCGGCGATGCTGCCGGCGCCGAGCTGGGGGTTGACGCGCACCCCGATCCTCGACACCGGGGAGCGGCCGCCCAAAATACCGTCGATACGGTCCAGTTCCTGGTGGTTGTCGGCGTTGACGGTCACCCCCAGGTCCAGGGCACGCCGCAGTTCGGCCTCCGTCTTGGCCGGAGAGTCGAAGACGATCCGGTCCGGCGCGAATCCGGCGGCCAACGACCGGGCCAGTTCACCCGCGGTGGCCACCTCGCACCCCATGCCGAGCCGTCGCAGCTCCGCCAGCACCGGCACCAGGCAGTTCGCCTTGGCGGCGAACGCGTGCAGCACACGTGGCGCCGCGGGGAAGGCGCGGTGCAGGGAGTCGACCGTCGCCGCGACGCCGTCGAGGTCGACGAAGGCGGCCAGCTGGGACCGCTCGGCGTCCAGCAGCCCCTGCCGCACCGCTTCCTGGAGGATCCGTTCGCGCCGCTCGGCGGCGGCGCTCAGTCCGGTCATGGTGAGCCTTCCGGTGTCGTACGCACAGCGCCCGGGACCGCCCCGGGGTGGAGTACCAGACTGTTGTCCGCACCGGGCCGGCGTCTTCGTCGAGTCGTCAAAGGGCCGGGCCTCGCCCACGGCGGTCGAGCGCACCAACTCCCCGGCCACGCCGGGGCCTTGTGCGACACGACAAAAGAAAGGCGCTCTCATGGTGGCCGCGGCCGGCGGTGGACGGCACGCGGCCACACGCCCGCCCGGCCGCACTCAGGGGCGTGCGCCGTCGGCGTCGCGCCCCAGCCGTAACTGCAACTGCGCGAGCAGCCGGGCGTCGGGGTTCTCCAGGTCCAGCCCCGACACCTGCGTGATCCGGCGCAACCGGTAGCGCAGGCTGTTGGCATGCACACCCAGCGCGCGCGAAGCGGCGGACACGTCGCCGAAGTGGTCGAGGTAGGCGCGCAGGGACTCCACCAGGCAACTGCCGCTGTGCTCGGCGTCGAACTCCCTCAGCCGGGCCACCGAGGTCCGAGGTGGCAGCGCCACCTCACGCAGGGCCTCGACCACCTGGAGGATGCCCACCGTGTCCGCGACGTCCCCGCTCCGGGCGACGGCGCGTGGCCCGGCGGCCGCGATGAGCGCCTGGAGGGCCCGCTCGGCCGACCGGCGGGACGCGGGCGCCCCCGCCAGCCCGGGAACCACGTCCCCGAGCCCCACCCTCACCGACGAGCCGATCGTCGCCGACAGTTGTCCCGCCAGCGATTCGCCGAGCCGCCTCACCTGGTCGTCGGCCCGCCCCGGGTCGCGCTCCAGCCCGCTCAGCAGCACCAGGATCCCGCCCCCCGCCGGGACCACCACGACCCGGTGGCCCAGGGCCGCGCAGTGCAGGGTCAGCAGCCCGTGCACCACGGACGGGTCGTCGTCCCCGCGGCTGCCGGACCCGGTACCCACCGCCAGGACGGCACAGGGCTCCCGGGGCGGCAGCGAGGCCCGCTCCGCGAGCACCTCGACGGATCCGCGGTCCTCCAGCAGCGCCCGGGCCGCGTCCTCCAGCAAGCGGCTGTCCGAGCTGTGGGTACGGTGGTGCAACAGGTGGGCGGCGGCGGCCCGGACGGCGGCGCGCAGCGTCTCGGCGCCGTTCGGGGCCAGCGGGCGGCCGGCGATCGCCGCCACCCAGATGGACCCCAGCGCCTCTCCGCCCGCCCGCACGGCACCGACCAGACGCTCCGGGTCCTGGCCGTGGGCCGGCCGGTACAGCACGTCGCCCGCACCCCACAGCGCCTGGAAGAACCCGGCCTCCCGCATGGCCGCCACCCGCCAGGGCGGCACGCGACGACCGAGGATGGTCAGCCGTCGCATCTCGTCCACGTTCTCCTCGGTGGAGGAGTACGCCAGGACCCGGGACTCCGTGTCCTCGATGGTCACCGAGCCCCCCACCAGGGCCGCCACCGCGTCGGCCAGCGAGTCCAGATCGCCCAGGCGCACGCCGCTGGTCACGGACATCGGGGGAACGCCCGCCGCCGCCAGCCCCGCCCGCAGCACCCCCACGAGCTGGGCCCAGGTGCACCAGGCGGTACGGAAGAGCACCGCAGTGCCGCCCTCCTCCGCGGCTGCCTGCAACGCCCGCGCGGTGGGCTCCGGTCGCCCCGGGCCGAACACGACCCCTGCCGCGCCCGCCTCACCGGCCCGGCGCACCACGTCGACCGCATGGGCCGACCGTGGGTCGACGCCGACCGCGAGCAGTAACTCCCGCGGTCTGATGACGGGTTCCAGCGCGTCCAGCACATGGACCCCGGTCACGCCCGCCCGCAGTCCCCGCGGGGCCGTGTGCAACTCCAGGGCTCCCGCCCCCACGACCGAGAGCAGGCGCTCCAGCGTCCCCCGGTCCTCGGCGCCCGTGCCAGGTCCTGCCGCTTCCTCCAGGTCCGCCATGATGCCTCCCCCCCTGGTTCCGCCCGCCGACGGCGGCCCATCGGAGAACGTATGACAGGGAACGTATGACAGGGAACGCAGTGCGGGGCCCCGGATTACCTCATTCTCCCCAGGACATCCCGCACCCGCCGGACGTCCTGGATCCGCTGCTCGTACGTCGCCCCGAGCGCGAGCAGCAGGAGTCCGGCGAGGGCGGGAGGCGCCCAGCGGGGGAGTGCTCCGGTCACCTGCACGACGTACGGGGCGAGTTCGTGCAGCGTGACCAGGGCCAGCACCGAACCGCCCAGCACCAGCGGCGCCTTCAGGTGGTGCCGGGCGCCCAGCAGGGTGACCAGCAGCGCCGCCGTGCCCAGCAGCAGCGGACGCGTCCAGTGCGGGTCTCCCCAGGCCGCGACCAGGCTCGGCAGCAGGGTGGCCGTCAGTCCGGCGCCGTACGCCGTCCAGGAGGAGGTCCGCGGGTCGCGGCGTCGGCGCAGGACGCCGACGAGCAGGGCCGGGACGGTGACCGGGAGCGTGTACGCCTCGGGCGTGGAGACGTCCCAGGCGGCCAGGCGCACCCATGTGGCCAGCACGAACAGGGCGGCGGCCGCGTAGCCGACGGGACGACGGCCGGGGCGCAGCGCGGTGCCCGTGGCGATCACGCCGCACAGGGCCAGCACCAGGGCGAGCAGCGGCTGGTCGGTCACGGCGAGGCCCACGGCGAGCAGGCCGGTGACGGCGGCCGTGATCTCCACCGCCACGACCGCCCGGGCCTCGACGAGACGCGCCGCGAGCAGGGCGCCGGCAGCGGGCACGGCCAGCACCAGCAGGGCCGTGCGGGCCGGCGGCCAGTCCGCCGCGGCACCCGTGGCCGAGGCCAGCGCGGCGGCGTGCACGAGCGCGGCGGGAGCCGTGAAGGGCGCGAGTCCCGTCCGCCACGAGAACGCGGTGAGCAGGGCCGTCAGCCCGGACAGCACGGCGAGGGTCGCGGGCTGGGAGGCCAGCGAGGCGAGGACCAGACCGAGAGCCGTGACCAGGGCGAGGACGAGGCCGGTGCACCGCGCCTCGGACGCCGTGGCCCGGCCGGCGTACAGCGCGGCCGCCGTCACGACTCCCAGGACCGCCAGCCCCGCCCCGTACGGGATCGCGAAGACCGCCGGGAGGATCAGCACCGCGCCCCAGAGCAGACCCAGGGCACCGAGCCGGGCCCGCGGACGCCACCGCTCCGCACGGACCGCCAGGGCGAGCACGGCCGCCACCACCAGGAGAACCAGGGGAGCCGTCGCCGCGTCCGGCGGCCAGGGCGTCTCGACGGCCACCGCGGCACGGGCGTCCGACGGCGCCCCGCCCCACACCCGCCCCAGCCACCCGGCGGGCCCCAGCACCACCACGGCGACGACGGGCAGCGCCCACAGCACCGACAGAGCCTGCACGGCACCGGACGCCCAGAGGAGACCCCGCCGCACCGCGTCGGGCAGACGGCTCACCCACACCGCCGCCAACAGGGCGACCCCGAAGACCAGATGAGTCGGCACCGCCCACTCCGACGGCACCCCGGAGCGGACCACTCCGCCGGGCGCCGCCACGGTGAGCAGCCCCGACGCGATCGCCAGGCCGAGGGCGTGCCGCACGCCCGGCACCCGCCAGGCCGCGCCCAGCGCGATCCCCGCCGCGAGAAGGAGCAGCGCCCCGGCCCGCGTGGCAGCCCCCGCGCCGCCGGCCGTCACGGACAGCCAGCCCGCGCCCAGGACGCCCCAGCCACCCACGGCATACGCGCCGACGACCGCCGTGATCCGCACGGAAGCGGTCGTCACCCGCAGCGCCACCATCGCGTCCAGCCCCGCCGTCACCAGCAGCGCCGCCGTGATCACATACGGCCCCGCGTCGACGGCCAGCGCCCACAGCAGCAGCGGGAACTGCGCCGCCGCCAGGGCGGTCGGCAGGGGCAGCCGCAGCGCGGCCGTGGCAGGCAGCAGACCGTACGCCGACCAGGCCACCGCCAGGACCGCCGCCGCGGCCGCCGCGTAGCCCGTCCCGTCCGTCCCGGCGAGGGCGGCCGCGTGCAGCGCGTAGGCGTCCAGGACCGTCAGCGCGAGCCCGAGCCCCGCCACGGACTCCGCCGTCGACCGCAGCCCGCGCCTCAGCAGGGGCACGGGGGCGGCGAGTGCGGCCAGTGTGACCGCGCCGAGGACCAGGGCCCGCCCGGTGATGCCCATGTGCCCCCAGCTGACCAGCGTGAACACCGCCGCCGCGAGCGTGAGCAGGACACCGCCGAGGACCAGGAGCACGTTCTGCACGCTGGGCGCGGCGGTCTCCGGGCGGGGCGGTGCGGCGGACGGCGTCCGCGGGTGCGTCCAGGGCCGCGACGGCTGCCCGGTCGGCTGCAGGGCCGCGATCAGCCAGGCGCGGCGCGTCAGCAACTGGGCCCGGCGGGCGTCCAGTTGTCGCAGTTCGGCGTCGAGGAGCCGCAGTTCCTCGGCCGGGGGCGGAAGGTGCGTCATGGCACGCAGTGTGGCCCGGGTCACCCCGCAGGGCATGAGCGCGGATACTCAGGCGCGTACTCAGTCGGACCCGCCCTCGAGTGGGCAGACTGCGGGCATGGACTGGAACCATTACCGCTTCCGCAGCCAGTGGCCCCTGCCCGCGCCGCCGCCGCCGTGTACGAGGTGCTGGAGCGGGCCGAGGACTACCCCGAGTGGTGGCGCGAGGTCCGGGAGGTGACCCGGCTCGACGACACCAGCGGGGTCGTCCGGGTCCGGTCCGTCCTGCCGTACGACATGACGTTCACGGCGCGGGAGGTGCGGCGCGACCCACGGGCCGGTGTGCTGGAGATCGCGCTGTCCGGCGACATGGAGGGCTGGGCCCGCTGGACCGTGACGCCGCTCGGGCCGGGCAGCCTCGTGCGGTACGACCAGGTCGTGAGCGTGACCAAGCCGCTGCTGCGGCGGTTCGCCGTACCGGGACGGCCCCTCTTCCGCGCCAACCACGCGCTGATGATGCGCTCCGGGCGGCGCGGACTGCTCAGGCACCTCGAAGCGGTTTGAAGGAAACGTGCCGGGACCTGTATGGTTCAGTGCGTTCCCGGGCGATTAGCTCAGTGGGAGAGCGCTTCGTTCACACCGAAGAGGTCACTGGTTCGAACCCAGTATCGCCCACCGGAAACAGCCGGTCCGTCACAGACGGACCGGTTTTTTCATACTCGGGGCCGCGCGCTCAGGCCGCTGCCGGCAGGTCGGGACGCAGCGGCCAGGCCGGATCCACCGCCTCCTCGACGCCGCTGCGCGCGAACCACGCCTGCAGACCCCGCGCTTGCGCCGCGTGCCACACCGCCTGCAGCGTGTGCAGCTCGCCGGGCGTGAGCCGCTCCAGCCGGGACGCGAAACGGCGGCCCACCGCCCGGGTGACCTCCAGCGCCGCCACGGCGTCGGCCGCCGCGTCGTGCGCGCCCTCCAGGGCGACGCCGTAGTGCGCGCACAGGTCGGTCAGCGTGCGGCGGCCCTTGCGGTAGCGGTCCAGGTGCTTGTCCAGGACCCGCGGGTCGAGCACGAGCAGCGGCGCCGACTCGAACCAGCGGCCCAGCGACGAGGCACGATGGCGCCGCAACTCCCGGTCCAGCAGGGTCAGATCGAACGGCGCGTTCATCACCACGACCGGGCGGCCGGCGTGGGCCTGCTCGGCCAGCGCCTCCGCTATCTCGTACATGACCGGCGACGGCCACCGGCCGTTGCGCTGGAGGTGCTCCTCCGTCAGCCCGTGCACCGCCGTCGCCTCGGCGGGCACCGTCACCCCCGGGTTCACCAGCCAGCGGCTCACCCGCGGCCGGACCCCCGGCGCGTCCTGGACGACGACGGCGGCCGACACGATCCGGTCGGTCTCGACGTCCACGCCCGTCGTCTCCGTGTCGAAGGCGGCCAGCGCCCCCTCGTACCAGCACGTCGTCATACCCACACAACCCCTCGTTCACCTTCGGCAGTTGACGCACCGTCCGCTGCCCGATCCGGTGATACCCGGGCTGTTTGCGCCGTACGCCGGAAGGAGACAACAGGAGTACGGGTCGTTGCAGTTCAGCGGCCCGCAGCGGGGAATCACTTGTTCTGGAAGGCTGTTGGCCATGGCCATAGCGCAGCCCGAACGGGGCGGGCTGCTGCCCGAGCGCACGGCTCCCTCTCGCGGCACTCTCGCCACCACCGCCTGCATGGAGACACTGCAGGTCGGCTATCTGCACGCCGTCGCGGCGGCCGCCGGCTGCTCGCTGTCCCAGCCCTTTCCCGACAACGGCATCGACTGGCACGTCAGCCACAGCGCCCCCGGGCACACGGTCGACGACGAGGTCACCATCAAGGTGCAGCTCAAGGCCACCTACCAGGTGCCGCCCAACCCACCGGGCCGCACCTTCGCCTTCACACTCGACAACGACCACCTGGCGAAGCTCGCCCGCACCCCCGTCTCCGTGCACAAGATCCTGGTGGTGATGCTGGTGCCGCGCTCCCAGGACGACTGGCTGCGCGCCGGCCACGACCGGCTCGACCTGAGGCACTGCTGCTACTGGGCCAATCTCGCCGGACAACCGATCACCGGCCGCCGCCGCACCACCGTGCGCATACCGACTTCACGCATCTTCGACGACCGGGCGCTGTGCGAGATCATGACGCGGGTCGGGACGGGAGGAAGACCGTGACGCACCGCCCGACCGAGGAGCCGGCCAGGCCCGCCCGGCCCCACCCCGTGGACCCCGCCTGGAGCGGCTCCCCGCCCGAGCCCGTCGACGTCGACCCCGCCGTGCTCAGCGCCCTGCTGCGCCGGCACGGCTGGCAGCGGCGCGGCGGCGCCCCCGGCCGCTACGGCCGCTGGACCCCGCCCGGCCCGGGCGGCAGCGGCACCAGCCTGCTGGTGCCGGAGAGCCGCGCCTTCCCCGACAGCGACGACCTGCTCGGCGAGGCCCTGCTCGCCCTGTCCCGCAGCGGCTCGCCCTCCGCCCTCGAGGTCCTCCTCTCCCTCGCCGTGCCCAGCGACGAGATCCGCTGGTGGCACGACGTCCCCGCCGGGCCCGGCGGGGCGGCGCCCTGGACCGTCGAGGACCGGCTGCGCACCGCCGCCCGCCGCATGCTGCTCGCCGCGGCCCTCGCCACCCGCGCGCGGGCCGGCTACCACGGCGCCCGCCACCGCCGCGCCGCCGCCGCGGCCCTGGAACACGTCCTCGTCGGCTCCGCCGCGCACGGCCGCCTCACCGCGTTCGTGCCCGTCGCCACCGGCCGCCCCCTGGCGGTCCGCCTCCACCAGGCCCTGCACGCCGCCCGCGAGGCCGTCGACTACCAGCGCGCCACCGGCGGCATGGACGCCTTCGACGCCGCCGTGGAGGCGGGCGTGAGCCACGAGCTCACCGAGGCGCTCGTCGCCCTCGTCCGGGGCACGGAAGGCGCCCGGATCGCCGTCGAGTGGGCCCCGGCGGCCGGTGTGCCCGAGGGCTGCGCGCCCTCCGCCGAGCCCGTCGAGTTCTCACCCGGCGACCTGCCCGTGCTGCGCGAGGCGGGCGCCCGCTACCGGCACGAGGAGCCCGCCGTGCCGGTGCGGATCACCGGAGCGGTGGTCCGGATGCGCAGGTCCGGGCCGCGCGGTGACGGCACCGTACGCCTGCGGGTGCTGGCCGGGGCCGATGTGCCGCACGTCCGGATCACCCTGGACGAGGAGGCGTACCGGATCGCCGGACACGCCCACCTCGTCGGGCTGCCGGTGCGGGTACAGGGACGGCTGGAGAGCCGGGGCGGGTTCCGCCGCCTCACCGGCGCGCACGGCGTCGTCCCGGTGCAGGTCGACGACGCCGAGCGGGACCGGCTGATGAAGGAGCTCCAGGAGAACCTCGACTTCTTCGAGGAGGCCTGCGGAGGGGACTGCGGGGACTGATTTCGCGGTGGGCGGTCCGGGGTCGGTACGATCCTTACTCGTGCGCGCGCTCCGGTATGGCGCACGCAACCCCACCTTCAGTCAGGAGAGACCGGTGTCAGACGTCCGTGTGATCATCCAGCGCGATTCCGAGCGGGAAGAACGCGTGGTGACGACGGGCACTACGGCCGCCGAGCTCTTCGCCGGCGAGCGTTCCATCGTCGCCGCGCGCGTGGCCGGCGAGCTCAAGGACCTGTCGTACGCCCTGTCCGACGGCGACGAGGTCGAAGGCGTCGAGATCTCCTCCGAGGACGGCCTGAACATCCTGCGCCACTCCACCGCGCACGTCATGGCGCAGGCCGTGCAGGAGCTCTTCCCCGAGGCCAAGCTGGGCATCGGCCCGCCCGTCAAGGACGGCTTCTACTACGACTTCGACGTCGAGAAGCCGTTCACCCCCGAGGATCTCAAGGCCATCGAGAAGAAGATGCAGGAGATCCAGAAGCGCGGGCAGAGGTTCGCCCGCCGCGTGGTCACCGACGAGGCCGCCCGCGAGGAGCTGGCGAACGAGCCGTACAAGCTGGAGCTGATCGGCCTCAAGGGCTCCGCCTCCAGCGACGACGGCGCGGACGTCGAGGTCGGCGCCGGCGAGCTGACGATCTACGACAACCTGGACGCCAAGACCGGCGAGCTGTGCTGGAAGGACCTCTGCCGCGGTCCCCACCTGCCGTCGACCCGCGCGATCCCGGCGTTCAAGCTGATGCGCAACGCGGGCGCCTACTGGCGCGGCAGCGAGAAGAACCCCATGCTGCAGCGCATCTACGGCACCGCCTGGCCCACCAAGGACGAGCTGAAGCAGTACCTGGAGTTCCTCGCCGAGGCCGAGAAGCGCGACCACCGCAAGCTCGGCAGCGAGCTCGACCTGTTCTCCATCCCGGAGCAGATCGGCTCCGGCCTCGCGGTCTTCCACCCCAAGGGCGGCATCATCCGCCGGGTCATGGAGGACTACTCCCGCAAGCGGCACGAAGAGGCGGGCTACGAGTTCGTCTACACCCCGCACGCGACGAAGGGGAAGCTCTTCGAGACCTCGGGCCACCTGGACTGGTACGCCGACGGCATGTACCCGCCCATGCAGCTCGACGAGGGCGTGGACTACTACCTCAAGCCCATGAACTGCCCGATGCACAACCTGATCTTCGACGCGCGCGGGCGCTCCTACCGTGAACTGCCGCTGCGCCTGTTCGAGTTCGGCACCGTGTACCGGTACGAGAAGTCGGGCGTCGTGCACGGCCTGACCCGCGCCCGCGGCTTCACCCAGGACGACGCGCACATCTACTGCACCCGCGAGCAGATGTCCGAGGAGCTCGACAAGCTCCTCACCTTCGTCCTGGAGCTGCTGCGCGACTACGGCCTGAACGACTTCTACCTGGAGCTCTCCACCAAGGACCCGGAGAAGTTCGTCGGCTCGGACGAGGCCTGGGAGGAGGCCACCGAGACGCTGCGCCAGGTCGCCGAGAAGCAGGGCCTCCCGCTCGTCCCCGACCCGGGCGGCGCCGCCTTCTACGGCCCGAAGATCTCCGTCCAGGCCAAGGACGCCATCGGCCGCACCTGGCAGATGTCGACCATCCAGCTCGACTTCAACCTGCCCGAGCGCTTCGACCTGGAGTACACCTCCGCCGACGGCTCCAAGCAGCGCCCGGTCATGATCCACCGCGCGCTGTTCGGCTCGATCGAGCGCTTCTTCGCGGTGCTCCTGGAGCACTACGCGGGCGCCTTCCCGGCCTGGCTGGCCCCGGTCCAGGCGGTCGGCATCCCGATCGGCGACGCGCACGTCGAGTACCTGGAGAAGTTCGCGGCGGCCGCGAAGAGGAAGGGCCTGCGGGTCGAGGTCGACGCCTCCTCCGACCGCATGCAGAAGAAGATCCGCAACGCCCAGAAGCAGAAGGTGCCCTTCATGGTCATCGCCGGCGACGAGGACATGTCCCACGAGTCGGTGTCCTTCCGCTACCGCGACGGCTCGCAGGAGAACGGCATCCCCTTCGACGAGGCCATCGAGAAGATCGTGAAGGTCGTCGAGGAGCGGGCGCAGGTCTGATCCCGCTGCGCGAAGGCCCCCGGGAGATCCCGGGGGCCTTTTCCGTACCCCCAGCTCGACGCCATATGCTGCACTGCATGACGAGTGAGCCGGAGCAGCAGCTGGGAGTAGGGACGCAGGACGCGTTCCAGCGTCTGTGGACACCCCACCGGATGGCCTACATCCAGGGCGAGAACAAGCCGACCGGCCCGGGCGCCGGCGACGGCTGCCCCTTCTGCTCGATCCCGGCCAAGTCCGACGAGGACGGGCTGGTCGTCCGGCGCGGCGAGCAGGTCTACGCCGTGCTCAACCTGTACCCGTACAACGGCGGTCACCTGATGACCGTGCCCTACCGCCACGTCGCCGACTACACGGACCTCACGGCGGGGGAGACCGCCGAGCTCGGCGAACTCACCAAGCAGGCGATGACGGCCCTGCGCACCGCCTCCGGCGCCCACGGCTTCAACATCGGCATGAACCAGGGCTCCGTCGCCGGCGCGGGCATCGCGGCCCACCTGCACCAGCACATCGTGCCGCGGTGGGGTGGCGACACGAACTTCATGCCGGTGGTGGGGCACACGCGGGTGCTGCCGCAGCTGCTCGCCGACACCCGGAAGATGCTGGCGGAGGCCTGGCCCTCGTAACCGCGATCAATCGCGGACGGGTGGGCGCGGCGGCGCCTCGCAGCGCCGAGTCGCGCCCCCGCCCCAGCCGCGACGCCGGGCGCCTCACCGACTAGGCGTCGTACACATCCGCCTTCTTCGGCGAAGCCTCCTGCACCGCCCCACTGAGCGCCGCCGAACGCGCCCCGAACTTCTCCACGTTCACGCCGTTCTCCTTCAGCACCTTCAACGCCGCCGCGTGCACCACACGCAGCACGGGAGTAGCCGCACGCAACGCGTCGTCCGCCATGAACCGGTGCCGCCACGGCTGGTCCGCCCACGCGTGCCGCAGGCCGAACGGCTCCGGCAGCGTGAGACCGCCGCCGAGCCACTTCAGCAGCGGCGGGTACCAGGTCAGCGGGGCCCGCGCGGCCAGCCGTACCACCTCGTCGGCGTCGATCAGGGGGAGCTTCACGGAGCGGGTCTCCCAGAACCGCAAGGCCTTCTGGACCGTCTTCTCCTTGGCCGCGGGCTTCTCGTTGAACAGGGAGTGCACCGGTCCCAGGGCGTGGCCGGTGACCTCGATGCGCAGGGTGTCGTGCAGCACGGTCACCGTGATCAGCATCGTGATCACCAGGTGGCCGTCCCAGAGGGTCCACTGCACGCCCAGGTAGTGCCGGTCGCCGCTGCCGAACTGCTGCTTGTTGCAGATGTCCTGCACGGCGTGCGTCCGGATCGTGTACGCCTCGACGTCCGTGCCGCTCGGCCGGGACACCTCCGTCGCCTTCTCGCCGATCGGGGTGACGATCCAGTGCGTGATGCTCGGCTTGGGGAAGCCGCCGGTGTTGATGGACGTGCGCTCCAGCATGCCCAGGCCGCCCTGGATCGCCACGATGACGTCCCAGCTGCGGAAGGGGTGGAAGTCCTTGCCCGGCTCGGCGGAGACCAGCTCCTCGGCCAGCTGCCAGCTGCCCCACCGCGTGCCCATGCCGAGTATGCCCTTGGGGCCGGCGTAGAAGACCGAGTTGGACCGCTGCTCGGCGGCCAGGCGGGCCAGTTCCTTGCGGACCTGCTCGGCCGCGTCGCCGGGGTTGCCCGGGACAGCCTCGGGGATCTTGGCGCCGACACCGCCGCCGGACAGCAGGCTCGACCAGCGCTCCCGCAGGTCACGGGCGGTGCGCTCGCAGATCTGCTTGGCCCAGAACCAGCCGACGACCGGCATGATGATCGCCGCGCGCCCGTACCAGGCCCAGAAGCCCGTGAACGGCATGCGGATCAGGAACAGCACGGCGAGCGCGCCCACGGCGACCAGCAGCGTCGTGGCGAGGGCGCCCGCGCGCTTGTCCTCGCGCTTGGCCATGGTGGTGCGCAGCGTGAACACCAGCAGCCACACGAGGAAGCCCGGCAGGAAGAGCACCCCGCAGATCACCGTGATCGCCGAGAGCCAGTTGTCGCGGTCGCGGCGGATGCGGTGGGCGGCCAGGCAGTGCTCCACGACGACCTGGGGCTCGATGCCGAAGGACTGGATGACCGGCTTGCGCCCGGCCCCCAGCATGCGGTCGATGATCGCGCGGGAGAACGCCTCACCGAACCGCGGACGGAAGATCTTCGCCCAGGGGCGCGGCGGGGTCACCTTCGACTGGTGCCACTCGTTGTCGGCGTTCAGGATCTTGGAGACCTCGTCGTCCCGGTACGCCGCCGCGGCGAGCGCATAGGTCGCCGCCGTCTGGCCGCTCGCACCCGCCAGAGGCACCTGGGCCCCGGGACTGAAGTCAAATCCGTCCGTCACTGCCGCCCCCATCGCTGCCGCATCCGCATCTGCGGCCTTCCCGACTTCCGCGCTCCGCACACCTGTTGATCAGGTCATCAGCGTATCCGTCCGCACGACGTCCGTCGGCGGGCGGCCCGTCAAGCCGCCCGCCGACGCGGAGGGGAGCCCTCATGAGGGCACTTGGAGGCGCCGGGCGCCCACTACGAGGCCTTGCGCTCCTCTCCGCGCACCCGTTCCGCGACCTGCGCCGGCATCGGCTCGTGCCGCGCGTAACGGCGGCTGAAGCGGGCCGTGCCGTGCGTCATCGAGCGCAGGTCGACCGCGTACCGGCCGATCTCGATCTCGGGCACCTCGGCCCGGATCAGGGTGCGCCCGCCGGGTGTCTGCTCGGTGCCGAGCAGCCGGCCGCGCCGGCCGGACAGGTCGCTCATCACGCTGCCCACGTAGTCGTCGCCGACCAGCACCGACACCTCGGCCACCGGCTCCAGCAGATGGATCTTCGCGTCGGCCGCGGCCTCCCGCAGCGCGAGCGCGCCGGCCGTCTGGAACGCGGCGTCGGAGGAGTCCACCGAGTGCGCCTTGCCGTCCAGGAGCGTCACGCGCACGTCGATGAGCGGATACCCGGCGGCGACCCCCTTCGCGGCCTGGGCCCGGACGCCCTTTTCCACGGACGGGATGAACTGCCGGGGCACCGCGCCGCCGACGACCTTGTCCACGAACTCGATCCCGGAGCCGCCCGGCAGCGGCTCGACCTCGATCTCGCAGATGGCGAACTGCCCGTGCCCGCCGGACTGCTTGACGTGCCGGCCGCGCCCGGCCGATTTGGTCGCGAACGTCTCGCGCAGGGACACCTTGTGCGGGACGACGTCGACCTGGACGCCGTACCGGCTGCGCAGCCGCTCCAGGGCGACGTCCGCGTGCGCCTCGCCCAGGCACCACAGGACCACCTGGTGGGTGTCCTGGTTCTGCTCCAGCCGCATCGTCGGGTCCTCGGCGACCAGCCGGGCGAGGCCCTGCGACAGCTTGTCCTCGTCCGGTTTGCTGTGCGCCTGGATGGCCAGCGGCAGCAGCGGGTCGGGCATCTGCCACGGCTCCATGAGCAGCGGGTCGTCCTTGGCGGACAGGGTGTCGCCGGTCTCGGCGCGGCTGAGCTTGGCCACGCAGGCCAGGTCACCGGCGATCACGTGCGACACCGGGCGCTGCTGTTTCCCGAACGGCGTGGACAGGGCGCCGATCCGCTCGTCGACGTCGTGGTCCTCGTGCCCGCGGTCGGCCAGCCCGTGCCCGGAGACGTGGACCGTCTGGTCGGCGCGCAGGGTGCCGGAGAAGACGCGGATCAGCGACAGCCGGCCCACGTACGGGTCCGAGGACGTCTTCACGACCTCGGCGACCAGCGGGGCGTCCGGATCGCACGGCTTCAGCTCGCGCGGCTTGCCGTCGATCGTCGTGACCCGCACCGTCTCGTGCTCCAGCGGCGTCGGGAAGCCGCGCGTGACCAGCTCCAGCAGCTCCACCGTGCCGAGCCCCTGCCGGGCGCCCTCGGCCGCGGGGGCGGCGGCCAGGACGGGGAAGAAGACCCCGCGCGCGACGGCCCGTTCCAGGTCGTCGATCAGCGTCTTGACGTCGACCGGCTCCCCGCCGAGGTAGCGGTCCATGAGGGTCTCGTCCTCGCTCTCCGAGATGATCCCCTCGATCAGCCGGTTGCGGGCCTCCTCGATCAGCGGCAGCTGGTCCTCGCCCGGCTCCGACTCCTTGCGCTCGCCGGTCGAGTAGTCGAAGAGCTTCTGCGACAGCAGCCCGATCAGCCCGGTCACGGGCGCGTGCCCGTCCGGCGCCTGCGGGCCGTGCAGCGGCAGGTAGAGCGGCAGGACCGCGTCCGGGTCGTCCGCGCCGAAGGCCTCCGCGCAGATCCGCGTCATCTCCTCGAAGTCGGCGCGCGCCGCCTCCAGGTGCGTGACGACGATCGCCCGGGGCATCCCCACGGCCGCGCACTCCTCCCACACCATGCGCGTCGAGCCGTCCACGCCGTCCGAGGCCGAGACGACGAAGAGGGCCGCGTCCGCCGCGCGCAGACCGGCCCTGAGCTCACCGACGAAGTCGGCGTATCCGGGGGTGTCGAGAAGGTTGACCTTGATGCCGTCCCACTCGACGGGCACCAGGGAGAGCTGCACCGAGCGCTGCTGCCGGTGCTCGATCTCGTCGTAGTCGGAGACGGTGCCGCCGTCCTCCACGCGGCCCGCCCGGTTCACGGCCCCCGCCGTCAGCGCGAGGGCTTCCACCAACGTGGTCTTGCCCGATCCGGAGTGGCCGACCAGCACCACATTCCGTACGGACTGGGGGTGGTCGGCCGCCTGTGCCCTGCCGGCGGCTCCGGGGTGTGTCTGTGCCTTGTCGCCCATGATCCTGCCTCCCGTGCACGGTGAGGTCACTGTGGGCGCGGACACGCGGGATCCGCGTGCGGTGCGGCTCCGGCGACGCCCGCGGTTCTTCGACCTTCCCACTCCCGTCACGGCGCGTCCATACGAACGACGCCGTCGCGACTCCCACCAGCCGCTCGACGGTTCAGCCGACGGGGTCCGGGTGCCCGGCCCTCGCCCGCACGCGCGCGTGGCTACGATGGGCCAGCCGGTGGCCAGCAGGGGCCAGACGGCGACACCGACCCTCGGGAAGGCCATGCTGAACAAGTACGCGCGTGCATTCTTCACGCGTGTCCTCACACCGTTCGCCGCGTTTCTGATCCGCCGGGGCGTCAGCCCCGACACCGTCACGCTCATCGGCACCGCCGGGGTGGTCGCGGGCGCGCTGGTCTTCTACCCCATGGGCGAGTTCTTCTGGGGCACGGTCGTGATCACGCTGTTCGTGTTCTCCGACCTCGTCGACGGCAACATGGCCCGCCAGCTCGGCCGCTCCAGCCGCTGGGGCGCCTTCCTGGACTCCACGCTCGACCGGGTCGCCGACGGCGCGATCTTCGGCGGCTTCATCCTCTGGTACGCGGGCGGCGGCGACGACCTGGTGCTGTGCGCCGTGTCGATCTTCTGCCTCGCCAGCGGCCAGGTGGTGTCGTACACCAAGGCCCGCGGCGAGTCGATCGGACTGCCGGTCGCGGTCAACGGCCTCGTCGAGCGGGCCGAGCGGCTGGTGATCTCGCTGGTCGCGGCCGGGCTCTCGGGTCTGCACGCGTTCGGTGTCCCGGGCATCCAGTACCTGCTGCCGGTTGCCCTGTGGATCGTCGCCGTGGGCAGCCTGGTCACGCTGATCCAGCGGGTCGTCACGGTCCGCCGGGAGTCCGCCGAGGCCGAGGAGGCGGCGGCCGCGCAGGACCGTGCCGGCGCGCAGGACAATGGGGGCGAGCAGCACAACGCCTCCCACGGGAGCGAGGCGGCCACGTGAGCGCCCAGGACCGGTTGACGGACGCGCTGTACGGACTCGGCTGGAGCACCGTCAAGAAGCTCCCCGAGCCGGTCGCCGTACGGCTCGGGCACACCATCGCCGACCTCGCCTGGAAGCAGCGCGGCAAGGGCGTGCGGCGGATGGAGAGCAACTACGCGCGCGTCGTGCCCGGCGCCAGCCCCGAACGCCTCGCCGAGCTGTCCCGCGCGGGCATGCGCTCCTACCTGCGCTACTGGATGGAGTCCTTCCGTCTCCCGGCCTGGAGCAAGGAGCGCGTCAAGGCCGGCTTCGACCCCAAGGACGTGCACTACCTCACGGAGGGCCTGGCCGCGGGCAAGGGCGTCATACTCGCCCTGCCGCACCTGGCCAACTGGGACCTCGCCGGCGCCTGGGTCACCACGCAGCTCGGCATCCCCTTCACCACGGTCGCCGAACGCCTGAAGCCCGAGACGCTCTACGACCGGTTCGTCGCTTACCGCGAGGGCCTCGGCATGGAGGTCCTGCCGCACAGCGGCGGCACCGCCTTCGGCACCCTGGCCCGACGGCTCCGCGACGGCGGCCTGGTCTGCCTGGTCGCCGACCGCGACCTGTCCGCCTCGGGCGTCGAGGTCGACTTCTTCGGCGACACGGCCCGCATGCCGGCCGGACCGGCCCTGCTCGCCCAGCAGACGGGCGCCCTGCTGCTGCCCGTCACGCTCTGGTACGACGACACGCCCGTGATGCGGGGCCGTGTCCACCCGCCGGTCGAGGTGCCCGAGTCAGGCACGCGCGCCGAGAAGACGTCCGTCATGACACAGGCGCTGGCCGACGCCTTCGCCACCGGGATCGCCGACCATCCGGAGGACTGGCACATGCTGCAGCGCCTGTGGCTCGCCGACCTCGACCCCGAGAAGGGGCGCCCGTGAGAATCGGCATCGTCTGCCCGTACTCCTGGGATGTACCGGGCGGGGTCCAGTTCCACATCCGCGACCTCGCCGAGTACTTCATCCGTCTCGGCCACGAGGTGTCGGTCCTCGCCCCGGCCGACGACGACACCCCGCTGCCGCCGTACGTCGTCTCGGCCGGGCGCGCGGTGCCGGTCCCGTACAACGGCTCGGTGGCCCGGCTGAACTTCGGGTTCCTCAGCGCCGCCCGCGTGCGCCGCTGGCTGCACGAGGGCGCGTTCGACGTGATCCACATCCACGAGCCGACCTCGCCGTCGCTGGGCCTGCTGACCTGCTGGGCCGCCCAGGGCCCGATCGTCGCCACGTTCCACACCTCCAACCCCCGCTCCCGGGCCATGATCGCCGCGTACTCGATCCTCCAGGCCGCCCTGGAGAAGATCAGCGCCCGGATCGCGGTGAGCGAGTACGCCCGCCGCACCCTGGTGGAGCACCTCGGCGGGGACGCGGTGGTGATCCCGAACGGCGTCGACGTCGACTTCTTCGCCAAGGCCGAGCCCAAGGCCGAGTGGCAATCAGACGAGGCGCGAAGCTCCGTTGACGGCGGTGGCGGGAGACGGGCGGGCGGCACGATCGGCTTCATCGGGCGCATCGACGAGCCCCGCAAGGGCCTGCCGGTGCTCATGAGGGCCCTGCCGAAGATCCTCGCCGCCCGGCCGCAGACGCGGCTGCTGGTCGCCGGGCGCGGCGACGAGGAGGAGGCCGTGGAGACCCTGCCGGCCGAGCTGCGCCCCCGCGTGGAGTTCCTCGGCATGATCAGCGACGAGGACAAGGCCCGCTTCCTGCGCAGCGTCGACCTGTACGTCGCGCCCAACACCGGCGGCGAGAGCTTCGGCATCATTCTCGTCGAGGCCATGTCCGCAGGAGCCCCCGTCCTCGCCTCCGACCTGGACGCCTTCGCCCAGGTCCTGGACCGGGGGGCGGCCGGGGAACTGTTCCCGAACGAGGACGCCGACGCCCTGGCCGACGCGGCCGTACGGCTCCTGGCGGACCCGGAGCGCCGCGCCGAGCTGCGCGAGCGGGGCAGCGCCCACGTCCGCCGCTTCGACTGGTCGACCGTCGGCGCGGACATCCTGTCCGTGTACGAGACGGTGACGGCGGGAGCGGCGGCGGTGGCCGAGGACGAGCGGACGACCGGGCTGTGGGGCCGGCTGGGGCTCGCGCGGGACTGATTCCGGCCACGCGGAAGAGGCCTTCGCACAGGTCTCCGTCCGGCCGTCCCATGATCGATCCCGCTGATCACAGGCGATCTTGACCTCTCGCTCGCGTGTGCGAAGTGGCCCCTGTGACTTGAGTGAAAATCCGATGGATCATGGCCGCTGCCCGAATGTACGGTGCAACGGGTAGCCGCCCGGCTGCCCTTCGTAACCGTGGAGGATGCCATGGACGAGCAGACCGAGTTCTCGACCACCGAGCCGTACGCGCCGCCGACGCTGACCGAGGTCGGCGAGTTCAACGAGGACACCCTCGGCTTCATCGGCTGGGGCGACGACATCTTCGGCCACTACTCCGGCGACTTCTGATCGTCGGCGCGTCGGCTCCCGGAGACATGAGCAGATGAGCAGCACCGGGTTCGTGGTCCTGCCGGACACGGCAGCCGCGGCCGATGCGCGCGCGGCGGTGCCCTGGGCGTCGCCGCGGGAGTTCGCGCACGCCTCGGGACGACCGTGGCTGGTGGGCCGGTGGGCCCCCGGCGACATCACGGTCGTCACGGCGGGCCCGGTGCGGGTGGCGGTGGCCGGGGTCTGCCCGGTCCCCGCCGCCCGGCTCACCCGACTCGCCGCCCGCGTCCGGACCGTGTCCGACGCGGACGAACTCGCGGCGGAGCTGCCCGGCTCCTGCCACCTGGTGGTCTCGGCCCACGGAGACGTGCGCTTCCAGGGCAGCGCGACCGGACTCCGCCGGGTCTTCCGCACCCGGACACACGGGGTCGAGATCGCGGCGGACCGCGCCGACGTGCTCGCCGCGATGACGGGCGCCGGCATCGACGAACGGGCGCTGGCCCTCCGCGTGGCCACGGGCGGGTTCCTCCCGCCCCCGCTCGGCGACCACACCCTGTGGTCCGGGATCACCCCGCTGGCGCCGGACCACTGCCTCATGTGGGAGCGCGACCGGCTGCGCGAGACGCGCTGGTGGCAGCCACCCGCTCCCGAACTGTCCCTGCGGGCAGGCGCCGAGAAGCTCCGGGACACCCTCGCCACGGCCCTCGGCGACCGTGCCCCTGGCCAGGGCCGGCTGAGCTCCGACCTCTCCGGCGGCATGGACTCCACGTCCCTGTGCTTCCTCGCCGCCCGGGACACCCCCGACCTGCTGACGTTCCGCTGGGGAGAGGCCGAGGCGGGCAACGACGATGCCGCCTTCGCCGCCCACGCCATGGGCTCCCTCGACCGGGCCGAGCACCTCGTGGTGCCCCCCGGCGACCTCCCGCCCCTGTTCACCGACGCGGACGCACCGGTGGACACCGAGGAGCCCTATCCGTTCGTCCGCACCCTCGCCCGGACCCGCCACACCGCCCGGCTGCTGTCCGGCAGCGGATCGCGCCGGCACCTCGCCGGACACGGCGGCGACGAACTGTTCACCCCGTTCCCCGGCTACCTCCACGCCCTGCTCCGGCGCCGTCCGCTGACCGCCCTGCGCCACGTCCGCGGATACGGCGCGCTGAAGCGCTGGCCCCTGCTGCCCACCCTCGCCGCGCTGACCCGCCCCGGGGACGAGGCCGACTGGTGGCGAGCCCAGGCCGACCGGCTCACCGACCCGTCCCCGCCGAAACGCCGCCCCGCCCTCGGGTGGGGGCTGTGGACGCTGCGAGCACCGTCGTGGGCCACCGGCGACGCGATCGACGCCGCCCGGGAGGCCCTGCGGGACACCGCGGCCCACGTGCGGCCGCTCTCCGCCGACCTGGCCCAGCACCAGTCACTGCTCGCCGTGCGCACCAGCGCCCCGTGGTACCGGCTGCTGGCCCGCGTCTTCGCGGACGACGGCGTCCAGCTCGACTCCCCGTTCTTCGACGACCGCGTGGTGGAAGCGGTCCTCGCGGTCCGGGCCCACGAACACGCCGGCCCCTGGCGGTACAAGCCCCTGCTCGCCGAGGCGATGCGCGGCATCGTGCCGGAGCCGGTGCTGGGCCGCTCCACCAAGGGCGAGTTCAGCGACGAGGCCAACAGCGGACTGCGCCGCAACCTGCCCGCCGTCCTGGAGCTGTTCGAGGACTCCGCCCTGGCCGCCCACGGCCTGATCGACCCCGGCGAACTGCGCACCCGGCTGCTCGCGCCCCAGCCGGACAACTCCACGCGGATCGCCCTGGAGCCCCTGATCGGCTGCGAGACCTGGCTGCGCTCCGCCACCCGCCCCGCCCCTGCTTGGAGGTTCGACGCCCGTGCGTCTGCATCCTGACGTGAGCACCACCGACACCGACGACGGCACGGTCCTGCTCAACGAACGCACCGGCCGGTACTGGCAGTTGAACAACACCGGAGCCCATGTGCTGCGCCGGCTGCTCGGCGGACAGGAGCCCGCCGGCATCGCCGCCGACCTCGCGAACCGGTACGGCATCGCCCCCGAGCAGGCCGAACGCGATGTGGCCGCCGTGATCGAGCGGCTGCGCGGCTCGGAACTGGTGATCTCATGAGCATGTCCGTCGCGCTGGCCGAACGGCGCCGCCTCCCCCCGCACCGCCGCGTGCTGCCCCTGCTGGTCGTCGGTGCCGCCCGGCTGCTGGCCAGGGCCAAACCCGCCCGGCTGCGCACCGTCCTGGAGTTCGCCCGCCGCGGCGCGGCACCGGCCACGGCCGCCCAGGCGCTCCGGGCCCGCGAGGAGGTCGTGTCCGTCAGCCTGCGCTGCGCCGGGCAGGGCTGCCTGCAACGCTCCATCGCCACCGCCCTGCTCTGCCGGGTGCGCGGCGTCTGGCCCACCTGGTGCACCGGAGTGCGCACCCACCCGTTCGCCGCCCACGCCTGGGTCGAGGCCGAGGACCAGCTCGTCGGCGAGGGACACCCCAAGGGGCACTTCAAGACACTGATGTCCATCCCGCCGGTGCCGGACGAACGGAACCGGTGACCGATCCAGGCAGCACGGGGCAGGACAGGGCAGGGCGGGGTGAACCGACACCTCCCGCCTGCCGCTAGCCTTGCCGCCCGTGACCACCACTCTCATCTGGATCGCCGTGGCCCTGGTCGCGGTCGGGCTCTATCTGAGCTGGACCGCCGGCCGCCTCGACCGCCTCCACGCCCGGATCGACGCCACCCGGGCCGCCCTGGACGCGCAGTTGCTGCGCCGGGCCTCGGTGGCGCAGGAACTGGCGACGTCGGGGGTACTGGATCCGGCCGCCTCGATCGTGCTGTACGAGGCCGCGCACGCCGCCCGGCAGGCGGAAGAGGAGCAGCGGGAGGTCGCCGAGAGCGAACTGAGCCAGGCGCTGCGGGCCGTCTTCGGGGAGGCGCAGCAGGTGGAGGCGGTGCGCGAGGCGCCCGGGGGTGAGGAGGCCGCCGAGGAACTCGCGCAGGCGGTGCGGCGCGTCCCCATGGCCCGTCGCTTCCACAACGACGCCGTACGAGCCGCGCGTGCCCTGCGCCGCCACCGCAAGGTCCGCTGGTTCCGCCTGGCGGGCCACGCCCCGTTCCCGATGGCCTTCGAGATGGACGACGAGCCACCGGAGGCCCTCGCGGCCCGGGCCGCCTGAACCCCCGTTCACGCACCGTTACCCGGCCGTCTGCCGAAAAAGGATCCACAGCGTTCCCATTGGCCCTTGCTGTGGCCTGGTCCCCTCGCGTTTCCTCGGTGCTGCAGAAAACCCTCTTTACCCACCAGCGAGGTCATCCGTGTCCATCTCCGAGAACCAGGCCCCCGAGACCGGCACCGCCCGCGTGAAGCGCGGCATGGCCGAGCAGCTCAAGGGCGGCGTCATCATGGACGTCGTCACGCCGGAGCAGGCGAAGATCGCCGAGGACGCGGGCGCCGTCGCCGTCATGGCCCTCGAGCGGGTCCCGGCCGACATCCGCAAGGACGGCGGCGTGGCCCGCATGTCCGACCCGGACATGATCGAGGGCATCATCGAGGCCGTCTCCATCCCGGTCATGGCCAAGTCCCGCATCGGCCACTTCGTCGAGGCCCAGGTGCTGCAGTCCCTCGGCGTCGACTACATCGACGAGTCCGAGGTCCTCACCCCGGCCGACGAGGTCAACCACTCCGACAAGTGGGCCTTCACCACGCCGTTCGTCTGCGGGGCCACCAACCTGGGCGAGGCCCTGCGCCGCATCGCCGAGGGCGCCGCGATGATCCGCTCCAAGGGCGAGGCCGGCACCGGCAACGTCGTCGAGGCCGTCCGCCACCTGCGCCAGATCAAGAACGAGATCGCCAAGCTCCGCGGCTTCGACAACCACGAGCTGTACGCCGCCGCCAAGGAGCTGCGCGCCCCGTACGAGCTGGTCAAGGAGGTCGCCGAACTCGGCAAGCTCCCCGTGGTGCTGTTCTCCGCCGGCGGCGTGGCCACCCCGGCCGACGCCGCGCTGATGCGCCAGCTCGGCGCCGAGGGCGTCTTCGTCGGCTCCGGCATCTTCAAGTCCGGCGACCCGGCCAAGCGCGCCGCCGCCATCGTCAAGGCCACCACCTTCTACGACGACCCGAAGATCATCGCGGACGCGTCCCGCAACCTCGGCGAGGCCATGGTCGGCATCAACTGCGACACCCTCCCCGAGGCCGAGCGCTACGCCAACCGCGGCTGGTAAGGCACAGGAACCCATGAGCGACACCCCCGTCATAGGCGTCCTGGCCCTCCAGGGCGACGTACGGGAGCACCTCGTCGCCCTGGCCGCGGCCGACGCCGTGGCCAGGCCGGTGCGGCGCCCCGAGGAACTCGCCGAGGTGGACGGCCTCGTCCTCCCCGGCGGCGAGTCCACCACCATCTCCAAGCTGGCCATCCTGTTCGGCGTGATGGAGCCCCTCCGCGCGCGCGTGCGGGACGGCATGCCCGTCTACGGCACCTGCGCCGGCATGATCATGCTCGCGGACAAGATCCTGGACCCGCGCTCGGGCCAGGAGACCGTCGGCGGCATCGACATGATCGTCCGCCGCAACGCCTTCGGACGGCAGAACGAGTCCTTCGAGGCGGCCGTCGCCGTCAAGGGCGTCGAGGGCGACCCCGTGGAGGGCGTCTTCATCCGCGCCCCCTGGGTCGAGTCCGTCGGCGCCGGGGCCGAGGTGCTCGCCGAGCACGACGGCCACATCGTCGCGGTGCGCCAGGGCAACGCGCTGGCCACGTCGTTCCACCCGGAACTGACCGGTGACCACCGCGTGCACGCCCTGTTCGTCGACATGGTGCGGGCGAACCGGACAGCCGAGTCCTTGTAGGATTCCTGCGTTCGTTGCTGAGATGGGTTACGCGAAGGAGACAGGCAGATGTCCGGCCACTCTAAATGGGCCACGACGAAGCACAAGAAGGCCGTCATCGATGCCAAGCGCGGCAAGCTCTTCGCGAAGCTGATCAAGAACATCGAGGTGGCGGCCCGGATGGGCGGCGCCGACCCCGAGGGCAACCCGACGCTCTACGACGCCATCCAGAAGGCCAAGAAGTCGTCGGTCCCCAACAAGAACATCGACTCCGCGGTCAAGCGCGGCGCGGGCCTGGAGGCCGGCGGCGCCGACTACGAGACGATCATGTACGAGGGCTACGGCCCGAACGGTGTCGCGGTGCTCATCGAGTGCCTCACCGACAACCGCAACCGCGCCGCCTCCGAGGTCCGCGTCGCCATGACCCGCAACGGCGGCTCCATGGCCGACCCGGGCTCGGTGTCGTACCTGTTCAACCGCAAGGGCGTCGTGATCGTCCCCAAGGGCGAGCTGACCGAGGACGACGTCCTCGGCGCCGTCCTGGACGCCGGCGCCGAGGAGGTCAACGACCTCGGCGAGACCTTCGAGGTCATCAGCGAGGCCACCGACCTGGTCGCGGTCCGCACCGCCCTCCAGGACGCCGGCATCGACTACGACTCCGCCGACGCCAACTTCGTCCCGACCATGCAGGTCGAGCTGGACGAGGAGGGCGCCAAGAAGATCTTCAAGCTGATCGACGCGCTGGAGGACAGCGACGACGTGCAGAACGTCTTCGCCAACTTCGACGTCAGCGACGAGGTCATGGAGAAGGTCGACGCGTAACGCTGCCGCGAATGCCGCGATCTCGGCGGGCCGGGGGACAGACGTCTTCCGGCCCGCTGTCGTTGTCGGCAGCAGCGGATAGCCTGGCGTAGTCAAAGATCACCGTCCACGGCCGCGACCACCAGTTGAGGAACCACGACGGTGCTCAGCCAGTTCCGCGAGAGCGGCGGCGGTTCAGCCGCAAAAAAGGGGAGGGCGCGTGCGCGTACTGGGGGTGGACCCGGGGCTGACCCGGTGCGGTGTCGGCGTGGTCGAGGGCGTCGCGGGACGGCCGCTCACCATGGTCGGCGTCGGCGTCGTCCGGACGCCCGCCGACGCCGACCTCGGCCACCGCCTCGTCGCCATCGAGCAGGGCATCGAGCAGTGGCTGGACCAGCACCGGCCGGAGTTCGTCGCCGTCGAGCGCGTCTTCAGCCAGCACAACGTCCGTACGGTGATGGGCACCGCCCAGGCCAGCGCCGTCGCCATGCTCTGCGCGGCCCGCCGCGGCATCCCCGTCGCCCTGCACACCCCCAGCGAGGTCAAGGCCGCCGTCACCGGCAGCGGCCGGGCCGACAAGGCACAGGTGGGCGCGATGGTGACCCGGCTGCTCCGGCTCGACGCACCGCCCAGGCCCGCCGACGCGGCCGACGCCCTCGCCCTCGCCATCTGCCACATCTGGCGCGCCCCCGCGCAGAACCGACTCCAGCAGGCCGTCGCCCTGCACACCGCCACAGCACCGAAAGGCCGTACGGCATGATCGCCTTCGTCAGCGGCACAGTGGCCGCACTCGCTCCGGACGCCGCGGTCGTCGAGGTCGGCGGCGTCGGCATGGCCGTCCAGTGCACGCCGAACACGCTGTCCACGCTCCGCCTGGGCCGACCCGCCAAGCTGCACACGTCCCTGGTCGTCCGCGAGGACTCCCTCACCCTGTACGGCTTCGCCGACGACGACGAGCGGCAGGTCTTCGAGCTGCTCCAGACCGCGAGCGGCGTGGGCCCGAGACTCGCCCAGGCGATGCTCGCCGTGCACACCCCTGACGCCCTGCGCCGGGCCGTCGCCACCGGCGACGAGAAGGCCCTCACGGCCGTCCCCGGCATCGGCAAGAAGGGCGCCCAGAAACTGCTGCTGGAGCTGAAGGACCGCCTCGGCGCACCCGTCGGCGCCCCGGCCGTCGGTGCGCCCGTCAGCACCGGCTGGCGCGACCAGCTGCACGCCGCCCTCATCGGCCTCGGATACGCGACCCGGGAGGCCGACGAGGCGGTGTCCGCCGTGGCCCCGCAGGCCGAGGCCGCCGAGGGCACACCCCAGGTGGGTCAGCTGCTGAAGGCGGCCCTGCAGACCCTGAACCGCGCCCGATAGTCCGCACCGAGACAGTCCGCACCGAGATCCCGAGGCACACTCCATGAACTGGGACGACACGACCGACGCCGATGCCGCCGAGCGGCTCGGCGGGCCCGCCGAGGAGCGGCTGGTGGACTCCGTCGCCGACCGTGACGACCAGGCCGTCGAGGCCGCCCTGCGCCCCAAGGACCTGGACGAGTTCATCGGCCAGGAGAAGGTCCGCGAACAGCTCGACCTCGTGCTGCGGGCGGCACGCGCGCGGGGCGCGACCGCCGACCACGTGCTGCTCTCCGGCGCCCCCGGCCTCGGCAAGACCACCCTGTCGATGATCATCGCGGCCGAGATGGGCGCCCCCATCCGCATCACGTCCGGCCCCGCCATCCAGCACGCCGGCGACCTCGCCGCGATCCTCTCCTCCCTCCAGGAGGGCGAGGTCCTCTTCCTCGACGAGATCCACCGCATGTCCCGGCCCGCCGAGGAGATGCTGTACATGGCGATGGAGGACTTCCGCGTCGACGTCATCGTCGGCAAGGGCCCCGGCGCCACCGCCATCCCGCTGGAGCTGCCCCCCTTCACCCTGGTCGGCGCCACCACCCGCGCGGGCCTGCTGCCGCCCCCGCTGCGCGACCGCTTCGGCTTCACCGCGCACATGGAGTTCTACGAACCGGCCGAACTGGAGCGGGTCATCCACCGCTCGGCGAACCTCCTGGAGGTCGAGATCGAGCCGGACGGCGCCGCCGAGATCGCCGGCCGCTCCCGCGGCACGCCCCGCATCGCCAACCGCCTGCTGCGCCGCGTCCGGGACTACGCCCAGGTCAAGGCCGACGGACTGATCACCAAGGACATCGCGGCGGCCGCCCTCGCCGTCTACGAGGTGGACGCGCGCGGCCTCGACCGCCTCGACCGGGGCGTCCTGGAAGCCCTGCTCAAGCTGTTCGGCGGCGGCCCCGTCGGCCTCTCCACGCTCGCGGTCGCGGTGGGGGAGGAGCGCGAGACCGTCGAGGAGGTCGCCGAGCCCTTCCTCGTCCGGGAGGGACTGCTGGCCCGCACCCCGCGCGGCCGGGTCGCCACCCCCGCCGCATGGGCACATCTCGGCCTCACCCCGCCCCGCTCCCAGACCGCAGGAAACGGACAACAGGACCTGTTCGGGGCGTGACGGCGCAGTCACCGCTCCACGACGGCGAGGACAGTGGCCGGAGCAGGAACCCCGGTGCCATGCTGAGCGTTGTTCCATGCGCGCGGACTCGCTTAGACTCCGCCGATGCCGCCTTTGTCGGCGGCGTACACACCCCCAACCATCTGGCCGCTCACAGCGCGGTCGTGTGAAGGAAGTACCGACCCGTGAGTCTCCTGACCCTCCTCCCGTTCATCGTGCTCATCGGGGCCATGTTCCTGATGACCCGGTCGGCCAAGAAGAAGCAGCAGCAGGCCGTGGAGATGCGGAACCAAATGCAGCCCGGCAGCGGTGTCCGCACCATCGGGGGCATGTACGCCACGGTCAAGGAGGTGAACGAGGACACCGTCCTCGTCGACGCCGGCCCCGGCGTCGAGCTCCTCTTCGCCAAGAACGCCATCGGTGCCGTCCTCACCGACGACGAGTACAACCGCATCGTCCACGGCATCGAGCACGACCTGAAGTCCGACACCGACATCGTCCCGGACGACGCCTCCTCCCTCACCGAGACCGGCGACTCCGCCGCCGACGCCCCCGCCGACGACAAGGCCGTCGACCTCGGCAAGAAGGACACGGCCGACGAACCGGCCGACGAGGCCCCGGCCGGCGAGGCGAAGACGGACGCGGAGCCGAAGAAGACCGACGGCGACTCCGAGGCGAAGTAGTCGTGTCCCGGGGTGCGCGGGCCCGTCCCGCGCGCCCCGGGACACGCCATAGCTCGCACGGAATCCCGACACCATGTCATGGCCGCCCGTCCGCCGATCCGGAGCGAGGCGGCCCGAGAGGGAGTACGAGAAGGTGGCCACACCTAAAAAGGGCCGGAACGCGAGCGCCCAGAGCAAGCCGTGGCGCTCGCTGGCCCTGATCCTGATCGCCATCGCGGCGCTCACCGGTGGAATGTTCGCCTCGGGGCACACGACCCCGCGTCTCGGCATCGACCTGGCCGGCGGCACGAGCATCACGCTCCGCGCGGTTCCCGAGGCCGGCAACGAGTCGGCGATCAACAAGACCAACATGGACACCGCCGTCTCCATCATGGAGCGCCGTGTCAATGGTCTGGGCGTCTCGGAGGCCGAGGTCCAGACGCAGGGCCGCGACAACATCGTCGTGAACATCCCCAAGGGGACGAACTCCGAGCAGGCCCGCAAGCAGGTAGGCACCACCGCCAAGCTCTACTTCCGCCCGGTCATCGCCACCGAGGTCTCCGGCGGCAGCGGCACGGCCAGCCCCTCCCCGAGCCCCACCGGCAGCCCCTCGGGCGAGCCCTCGGGCAAGGCCAGCGACAAGCCCGAGGCCACCGACAAGAACTCGGCGTCCCCGTCCGCGAGCCCCACCACGCAGGGCCGCGCCGTCACCGACGCGCTGAAGGCCGACGCGACCCCGTCCGCGAGCGCCTCGGACAAGGCGAAGGCCAGCCCCTCCCCGTCCGCCTCCGGCGGCACCTCCGGCGACGACCCGAGCAAGCTCCAGGAGCAGTACGCCGCACTGGACTGCACCGACACCAAGACCCGCTCCACGGTCGGTGACGGCGCCAAGGCCAGCGAGTCGACCCTGGCCTGCGGCCAGAACGCGCAGGGCCAGTGGCAGAAGTACATCCTCGGCCCCGCCGAGGTCGACGGCACCGACGTCGACAAGGCCCAGGCCGTTCTGAACACCCAGACCGGTGCCGGCTGGACCGTCCAGATGGACTTCACCGACGGCGGTGCCAAGAAGTTCGCCGCCATCACCGGCAAGCTGGCGCAGAACCAGTCCCCGCAGAACCAGTTCGCGATCGTCCTCGACGGCGACGTGGTCTCCGACCCGTACGTCCGCCAGGCCCTGACCGGCGGCAACGCGGAGATCTCCGGCAACTTCAACCAGCAGTCCGCCCAGGAACTCTCCAACATGCTGACCTACGGTGCGCTGCCGCTCACCTTCAAGGTCGACAGCATGACGACCGTGACCGCCGCGCTGGGCGGTGACCAGCTGGAGGCCGGTCTGATCGCCGGCGCGATCGGTCTCGCCCTGGTCGTCCTGTACCTGCTGGTCTACTACCGCGGTCTGTCGTTCGTCGCGATCCTCTCGCTGCTGGTCTCCGCCGCCCTCACCTACACGATCATGTCGCTGCTCGGCCCGACCATCGGCTTCGCGCTGAACCTGCCGGCCGTCTGCGGTGCCATCGTCGCCATCGGCATCACGGCGGACTCGTTCATCGTCTACTTCGAACGCGTCCGAGACGAGATCCGCGAGGGCCGTACGCTGCGCCCCGCCGTCGAGCGGGCCTGGCCGCGTGCCCGGCGCACCATCCTGGTCTCCGACTTCGTGTCGTTCCTCGCCGCCGCGGTGCTCTTCATCGTCACCGTCGGCAAGGTGCGCGGCTTCGCCTTCACGCTCGGCCTGACCACGCTGCTCGACGTGGTGGTCGTCTTCCTCTTCACCAAGCCGCTGCTGACCCTGCTGGCCCGCCGCACGTTCTTCGCGAGCGGCCACAAGTGGTCCGGCCTCGACCCGAAGAGCCTGGGTGCCCAGCCGCCGCTGCGCCGCACCCGCCGTCCCTCCGCCCCCGTCGAGACGAAGGAGGCGTGAGATGTCGAAACTCGGCAACCTCGGCGCCCGGCTGCACCGCGGCGAGATCGGCTACGACTTCGTCAAGAACCGCAAGATCTGGTACGGCCTGTCCATCCTGATCACCATCACGGCCATCGTCGGCCTGGCGGTGCGCGGCCTGAACATGGGCATCGAGTTCCAGGGCGGTGCCGTCTTCACCACCCCCAAGAACGTCAGCGTCTCGGTGTCCCAGGCCGAGGAGTACGCGGAGACGGCCTCCGGCCACGACGCGATCGTCCAGAAGCTCGGCGACGGCAGCCTGCGGATCCAGGTCGCGGGCATCGAGACCGACAAGGCCAACCAGATCAAGGCCCAGCTCTCGGACGACCTCAAGGTCGACGCGGAGCAGATCAACGCCGAACTGGTCGGTCCCAGCTGGGGCGAGCAGATCGCCAACAAGGCCTGGCAGGGCCTCGGCATCTTCCTGATCCTCGTGGTGATCTACCTGGCGATCGCCTTCGAGTGGCGCATGGCCGTCGCGGCGTTCGTCGCCCTGATCCACGACATCACCATCACGGTCGGCATCTACGCCCTCGTCGGCTTCGAGGTCACCCCGGGCACGGTGATCGGTCTGCTGACCATCCTCGGCTACTCGCTCTACGACACGGTCGTGGTCTTCGACAGCCTCAAGGAACAGACGAAGGACCTCACCAAGCAGACCCGCTGGACCTACAGTGACGTCGCCAACCGCTCGATCAACAGCACCCTGGTCCGCTCCATCAACACCACGGTGGTCGCGCTGCTGCCGGTGGCGGGCCTGCTCTTCATCGGCGGCGGTGTCCTCGGCGCCGGCATGCTCAACGACATCTCGCTGTCGCTGTTCGTCGGCCTCGCGGCCGGTGCGTACTCCTCGATCTTCATCGCCACGCCGCTCGTCGCCGACCTGAAGGAGCGCGAGCCGCAGATGAAGGCCCTGAAGAAGCGCGTCCTGGCCAAGCGGGCCCAGTCCGCCGCCAAGGGCGAGACCGCCCAGGCGGAGACCGCCGACGAGTCGTACGGCGACGAGCCCGAGGACGCCGCGCCCGCCGCGGTCGTCGGCCCGCGCAACCAGCCCGCGTCCCGCAGCCGCGGGCGCGGCCGCCCCTCGGGGAAGCGCCGATGACCGACATCAGGGAGCTGCTGCTCAGCCGCATCCGGGACGTGGCCGACTACCCGGAGCCGGGCGTGGTGTTCAAGGACATCACCCCGCTGCTGGCGGACCCGGCGGCGTTCACCGCGCTCACCGACGCCCTCGCCGAGATCGCCGAGCGCACCCGCGCCACCAAGGTCGTCGGCCTGGAGGCCCGCGGCTTCATCCTCGGCGCCCCGGTCGCCGTCCGCGCCGGCCTCGGCTTCATCCCCGTACGCAAGGCGGGCAAGCTCCCCGGAGCGACCCTCGCCCAGGCCTACGACCTGGAGTACGGCTCGGCCGAGATCGAGGTGCACGCCGAGGACCTGAGCCCCGACGACCGCATCCTGGTCATCGACGACGTCCTCGCCACCGGCGGCACCGCCGAGGCCTCGCTCCAGCTCATCCGCCGGGCCGGCGCCGAGGTCGCGGGTCTCGCGGTCCTCATGGAACTCGGCTTCCTGAACGGCCGCGCCCGCCTGGAACCGGCGCTGAACGGTGCCCCGCTGGAGGCGCTGCTCACGGTCTAGCCACCCCTGAGCGGCCCGGTGGACACCGGCACGACACCGCACGGGCGGGCCCGGAACATCCGGCGCCCGCCTCGTGCGTTTCTCGGGTAGACGGTCCTCACATTGGCCTGAAGGCGATCCTGGGGCGCAGGATGGCTACCATGGGGTCTCCGGAGCCTGACCGGGGGACCCGGATCGCGCACGAGGAGCCCTCTTGCCAGACGAGGCCCAGCACCTGACCGCCGCCAAGCCCGAGTCCGCCTCGGCAGCCGCGGCCAAGCCCGCGCCGAACGCGCCCCACGCGAAGAACGACACCCGCGGGCCGGTCGAACACGCCCAGGCGGCGCCGGTCGACAAGCCCGCCGAGCAGTCGCGCCCCAAGCCGGCCCCGCCCGCGGTGCGCCAGAGCGCCGGCCAGCCGGCCCGCACGGGCTCCTCCAACCGCGTCCGCGCCCGTCTGGCCCGGCTCGGCGTGCAGCGCGCGAACCCCTACAACCCGGTGCTGGAGCCGTTGCTGCGGATAGTGCGCAGCAACGACCCGAAGATCGAGACCTCGACCCTCCGCCAGATCGAGCGGGCCTACCAGGTCGCCGAGCGCTGGCACCGCGGCCAGAAGCGCAAAAGCGGCGACCCGTACATCACGCACCCGCTCGCAGTGACGACCATCCTCGCCGAGCTGGGCATGGATCCGGCCACGCTGATGGCGGGCCTGCTGCACGACACGGTCGAGGACACCGAGTACGGCCTGGAGGACCTGCGTCGCGACTTCGGCGACGTCGTCACGCTGCTCGTCGACGGCGTCACCAAGCTCGACAAGGTGAAGTTCGGCGAGGCCGCGCAGGCCGAGACCGTACGCAAGATGGTCGTCGCCATGGCCAAGGACCCCCGCGTCCTGGTCATCAAGCTCGCCGACCGCCTGCACAACATGCGCACCATGCGCTACCTCAAGCGCGAGAAGCAGGAGAAGAAGGCGCGCGAGACCCTGGAGATCTACGCGCCGCTCGCCCACCGCCTCGGCATGAACACCATCAAGTGGGAACTGGAGGACCTCGCCTTCGCGATCCTCTACCCCAAGATGTACGACGAGATCGTACGGCTGGTGGCCGAGCGGGCACCCAAGCGTGACGAGTACCTGGCCATCGTCACCGACGAGGTCCAGCAGGACCTGCGGGCCGCCCGCATCAAGGCGACCGTCACCGGCCGCCCCAAGCACTACTACAGCGTCTACCAGAAGATGATCGTCCGCGGCCGGGACTTCGCGGAGATCTACGACCTGGTGGGCATCCGCGTCCTCGTGGACACCGTCCGCGACTGCTACGCGGCCCTCGGCACGGTGCACGCGCGATGGAACCCGGTCCCCGGCCGGTTCAAGGACTACATCGCGATGCCCAAGTTCAACATGTACCAGTCGCTCCACACGACGGTCATCGGCCCCGGCGGCAAGCCGGTCGAGCTGCAGATCCGCACCTTCGACATGCACCGCCGCGCCGAGTACGGCATCGCCGCGCACTGGAAGTACAAGCAGGAGGCCGTCGCCGGCGCCTCCAAGGTGCGCACCGACGCGCCCAAGTCCTCCGGCAAGGACAAGGACGCCATCAACGACATGGCGTGGCTGCGGCAGCTGCTGGACTGGCAGAAGGAGACCGAGGACCCGGGCGAGTTCCTGGAGTCACTGCGCTTCGACCTGTCCCGCAACGAGGTCTTCGTCTTCACCCCCAAGGGCGACGTCATAGCGCTCCCCGCGGGTGCCACGCCCGTCGACTTCGCGTACGCCGTCCACACCGAGGTCGGCCACCGCACCATAGGCGCCCGCGTCAACGGCCGGCTGGTCCCGCTGGAGTCCACCCTCGACAACGGCGACCTGGTGGAGGTCTTCACCTCCAAGGCACCCGGCGCCGGCCCCTCCCGCGACTGGCTCGGCTTCGTCAAGTCACCGCGGGCCCGCAACAAGATCCGCGCCTGGTTCTCCAAGGAACGCCGCGACGAGGCCATCGAGCAGGGCAAGGACGCCATCGTCCGCGCCATGCGCAAGCAGAACCTGCCGATCCAGCGCATCCTGACCGGCGACTCCCTGGTGACCCTCGCCCATGAGATGCGCTACGCCGACATCTCCGCGCTGTACGCGGCGATCGGCGAGGGCCACGTCTCCGCGCAGAACATCGTGCAGAAGCTGGTGCAGGCCCTCGGCGGCGAGGAGGCGGCCACCGAGGAGATCGACGAGACGGTCCCGCCGGCCCGCGGCCGCAGCCGCAAGCGCCGCTCCAGCGCCGACCCGGGCGTCGTCGTCAAGGGCGTCGAGGACGTGTGGGTCAAGCTGGCCCGCTGCTGCACACCCGTCCCGGGCGACCCCATCATCGGGTTCGTCACCCGCGGCAGTGGCGTATCGGTTCACCGCAGCGACTGCGTCAACGTCGACTCGCTGTCCCGCGAGCCCGAGCGCATCCTGGACGTCGAGTGGGCGCCCACCCAGTCCTCGGTCTTCCTGGTCGCCATCCAGGTCGAGGCCCTGGACCGCTCCCGGCTCCTCTCGGACGTCACACGGGTGCTGTCCGACCAGCACGTCAACATCCTCTCGGCGGCCGTCCAGACCTCCCGCGACCGCGTCGCCACCTCCCGCTTCACCTTCGAGATGGGCGACCCGAAGCACCTCGGCCATGTCCTGAAGGCGGTCCGGGGCGTGGAGGGCGTCTACGACGTGTACCGGGTGACCTCGGCGCGCAGCAGGTCGTAACCGCCCGTAGCGACCACACGAAAGGGGCTCCCGTACGACGTGTACGGGAGCCCCTTTCGGCCGACGGGAACGGATCCGATCAGCCGCCGAACTCCTGCAGGCCCTTCAGTGCCTGGTCCAGCAGCGCCTGGCGGCCCTCCAGCTCACGCTGGAGCTTGTCGGCCTTGGCGTTGTTGCCCTGCGCGCGGGCCTGTTCGATCTGGCCACGCAGCTTGTCCACCGCGGCCTGGAGCTGCCCGGTCAGACCCTCGGCACGCGCACGTGCCTCCGGGTTCGTCCGGCGCCACTCGGCCTCCTCGGCCTCCTGGATGGCCCGCTCGACGGCGTGCATGCGGCCCTCGACCTTCGGCCGGGCGTCGCGCGGCACGTGGCCGATGGCCTCCCAGCGCTCGTTCACGTTCCGGAACGCGGCCCGGGCCGCCTTCAGGTCCGTGATCGGCAGGAGCTTCTCGGCCTCCTCGGCCAGCTCCTCCTTGAGCTTGAGGTTCTCCGCCTGCTCGGCGTCCCGCTCGGCGAAGACCGAGCTGCGCGCGGCGAAGAAGACGTCCTGGGCGCCGCGGAAGCGGTTCCACAGATCGTCCTCGTGCTCGCGCTGGGCGCGGCCGGCGGCCTTCCACTCGGCCATCAGCTCGCGGTAACGGGCCGCCGTCGCACCCCAGTCCGTCGAGTTCGACAGCGCCTCGGCCTCGGCGACCAGCCGCTCCTTGGTCTTACGGGCCTCCTCGCGCTGCGCGTCGAGCTGCGCGAAGTGCTGCTTGCGCCGCTTGGAGAACGCCGACCGGGCGTGCGAGAACCGGTGCCACAGCTCGTCGTCGGACTTGCGGTCCAGCCGCGGCAGGCCCTTCCAGGTGTCCACCAGGGCCCGCAGCCGCTCGCCGGCCGCCCGCCACTGGTCGGACTGCGCCAGCTGCTCGGCCTCGGCGACCAGTTCCTCCTTGGCCTTGCGCGCCTCGTCGGACTGCTTCGCCCGCTGCGCCTTGCGCTGCTCCCGGCGCGCCTCCACCAGCTCCACGAGCTTGTCCAGCCGGACCCGCAGGGCGTCCAGATCGCCCACCGCGTGGTGCGCGTCGACCTGCTCCCGGATGTGGTCGATGGCGGCCTGGGCGTCCTTCGCCGACAGGTCGGTGGTCTTCACTCGCTTCTCGAGGAGGCCGATCTCGACAACCAGGCCCTCGTACTTGCGCTCGAAATAGGCCAGCGCCTCCTCGGGGGAGCCCGCCTGCCAGGAACCGACGACCTGCTCGCCGTCGGCCGTACGCACGTACACGGTCCCCGTCTCGTCGACGCGGCCCCACGGGTCGCTGCTCACAGCGCCTCCTCCACATGATGCCTGCGAGGGGCCTGAAGCTCCCCCGGGCATCGTCCACAGTTTCGTCACGGCCAACATAGGCGACCGGCGGGGGGCCTGTCCGCATCCCGCGCGACCGAAATTTCGCAGTTGAGGGTCAGGATTTCGTGACCGTGGCCTTGTTGATCACGACCGTCGCGTTGGGCGCGGTGTTGCCCGTCTGAGGGTCGGGGGCCTGGGCCCCGGCGTCGGCGATCTTCTTCAGGACCTTCATGCCCGCCTCGGACACCGTACCGAACGGTGTGTAGTCGGGCGGCAGCTGGCTGTCCTGGTAGACGAGGAAGAACTGGCTGCCGCCGCTGTCGCGGCCCTGCTTCGTCTGGGCGTTGTACTGGTTCGCCATCGCGACCGTGCCCGCCGGGTAGATCCCGCCCTTGAGGCTCTTGTCCTTGAGGTTCTCGTCCGGGATGGTGTAGCCCGGTCCGCCCATGCCGGTGCCCTGCGGGTCGCCGCACTGCAGGACGTAGATGCCCCGGTCGGTGAGCCGGTGGCACTTGGTGTGGTCCAGGTAGCCCTTGCCGAGAAGGAAGTTGAACGAGTTGACGGTGTGCGGCGCGGCCGACGCCTTCAGCGCGATGTCTATCTCGCCGCAGGTCGTGTCCAGTTTCATCGTGTACTTCGCCGACTCGTCGATGGTCATCGCCGGTTCCTTCTTCCAGGTCTCCGACTTGACCTTGCCCGGGGCGGGCTTCTCGCAGGGGTCCGGGGCCTTGCTGGGCGAGGCGCTCGGGGTGACCTCCGCGTTCGCGTTCTCCGACGCGCCGTCGTCCTCGAACGGCTTGGTCAGCACGGCCGCCACGACGAGCACCACCGTCACGCCGAGAACGGAGGCGATCACGGAGTTGCGGATCCGGGCCTTGCGTCGCGCGTCGGTGCGTCGCTGCTGCTGCCGCAAGTACTTCTCACGGGCGAGCTGTCGCCGCCGCTGTTCCTGGCTGACCACCGGATTCTCTCCTCATGCGTCTGATACGTCGACCGGTACGCGTGGGGCCTGTGCGCCGACCGCCTGCGTGTGCCCCGTACCGTATATGGGTTCGCTGAGGAATCGGCAGCGCCGGTAGGCTCTGACGACAGCCGCAGCCGCCCGTACCGACACAACGAAGGACGATCGTGCTCATTGCCGGGTTCCCCGCCGGGGCCTGGGGGACGAACTGCTACCTCGTCGCCCCCGCCGCCGGTGAGGAGTGCGTGATCATCGACCCCGGCCATCAGGCCGCCGACGGCGTCGAGGAAGCGATCAGGAAGCATCGGCTCAAGCCCGTCGCCGTCGTCCTCACCCACGGCCACCTCGACCACGTGGCCTCGGTCGTCCCGGTGTGCGGCGCGCACGACGTGCCGGCCTGGATCCACCCCGACGACCGGTACATGATGAGCGACCCGGAGAAGGCGCTCGGCCGTTCCATCGGGATGCCGCTGCTGGGCGAGCTGACCATCGGGGAGCCGGATGACGTCAAGGAGCTGGCCGACGGGGCGAAGCTGGAGCTGGCGGGCCTGGAGCTGTCCGTCGCGCACGCGCCGGGCCATACCAAGGGGTCGGTGACCTTCGGCATGCCCGAGGCGGCGGACATCCCGCCGATCCTGTTCTCGGGCGACCTGCTGTTCGCCGGCTCCATCGGACGCACCGACCTGCCCGGCGGTGACATGGCCGAGATGCTCGACTCGCTGGCCCGCGTGTGCCTGCCGCTCGACGACTCGACCGTGGTGCTGTCCGGCCACGGCCCCCAGACGACCATCGGCCGGGAGCGCGCCACCAACCCGTATCTGCGGCAGGTGGCGGCCGGCCAGGGAGCACAGCCCGCTCCCCGACGAGGAATGTGACGAGACCTTCCGTGAGCACCTTCAAGGCCCCCAAGGGCACGTACGACCTGATCCCGCCGGACTCCGCGACGTACCTCGCGGTCCGCGAGGCGATCGCCGCGCCGCTGCGCAACTCCGGCTACGGCTACATCGAGACGCCCGGCTTCGAGAACGTGGAGCTCTTCGCGCGCGGCGTCGGTGAGTCCACCGACATCGTCACGAAGGAGATGTACGCCTTCGAGACCAAGGGCGGCGACCGGCTCGCCCTGCGCCCCGAGGGCACGGCCTCGGTGCTGCGCGCCGCACTGGAGGCCAACCTGCACAAGGCGGGCAACCTCCCCGTCAAGCTCTGGTACTCCGGCTCGTACTACCGCTACGAGCGTCCCCAGAAGGGCCGCTACCGGCACTTCTCGCAGGTCGGCGCCGAGGCGATCGGCGCGGAGGACCCGGCGCTCGACGCCGAGCTGATCATCCTGGCCGACCAGGCGTACCGCTCGCTGGGCCTGCGGAACTTCCGGATCCTGCTCAACAGCCTCGGCGACAAGGAGTGCCGCCCGGTGTACCGGACGGCGCTGCAGGAGTTCCTGCGCGGCCTGGAGCTGGACGAGGACACCCTGCGCCGCGCGGACATCAACCCGCTGCGCGTCCTCGACGACAAGCGTCCGGAGGTCCAGAAGCAGCTGACCGACGCCCCGCTGCTGCGCGACTACCTGTGCGATGCCTGCAAGGCGTACCACGAGGAGGTCCGCGAGCTGATCACGGCGGCGGGCGTGGCCTTCGAGGACGACCCGAAGCTGGTGCGCGGCCTGGACTACTACACGCGCACGACGTTCGAGTTCGTCCACGACGGCCTCGGCTCGCAGTCCGCCGTGGGCGGCGGCGGCCGCTACGACGGCCTGTCCGAGATGATCGGCGGCCCCGCGCTGCCGTCCGTCGGCTGGGCCCTCGGCGTCGACCGCACGGTCCTCGCGCTGGAGGCCGAGGGCGTCGAGCTCGAACTGCCCGCCACCACCAGCGTGTTCGCCGTCCCGCTGGGGGAGGAGGCCCGCCGCGTGCTGTTCGCCAAGGTCACGGAGCTGCGCAAGAACGGCATCGCGGCCGACTTCTCCTACGGCGGCAAGGGCCTCAAGGGCGCGATGAAGAACGCCAACCGCAGCGGCGCCCGCTTCACGATCGTCGCCGGCGAACGCGACCTGGCCGAGGGCGTCGTCCAGCTCAAGGACATGGAGTCCGGCGAGCAGACGGCGGTGGGCGTGAACGAGATCGTGGCGGAACTGGAAGCCCGCCTGGGCTGAGGCACGTCGAAGGCGCCGGGCCGCGACGGCCGACCCGCTGCTCGTCCGCCGCGGTCTCCCGGCGCCTTCCTCACTGCTCCAGCAACCCGTACCGCAGCGCGCTCGTGACGGCCGCCGTCCGGTCGGCCACGCCCAGCTTGCCGAAGATCCGCAGCAGGTACGTCTTCACCGTCGACTCGCCGATGAACAGCCGGCGGCCGATCTCCGCGTTGGTGCAGCCCTCGGCGACCAGGCGCAGCACGGCCGTCTCCCGCTCCGACAGGCGCGGGCGCTCCGGCCTCGTCCGCAACTGGTCCACCAGCCGCGCCGCCACGGAGGGAGCCAGCACGGTCTCACCGCGCGCCGCCGCCCGGACGGCCTCCGCCAGCTCCGCACGCGGCAGGTCCTTCAGCAGATAGCCCGCCGCCCCGGCCTCCACCGCCCTCAGGATGTCCCGGTCGGTCTCGTACGTCGTCAGCACGACCACCCGGCACGGCAGCCCGGCCGCCGCCATCCGCACGATCGAGTCCACGCCCCCACCGCCCGGCATGCGCAGGTCCATCAGCACGATGTCGGGCCGCAGCCGGGCCGCCAGCGCCTCGGCCTGCGGACCGTCGGACGCGTCGGCGACGACCTCCAGGTCGGGCTCCGCACTGAGCATCGCCCGCAGCCCCTCCCGTACGACGGGATGGTCGTCGGCCAGCACGATGCGGATCACGGCGTCTCCCTCCTCAGGACCGGCAGCCGGACGGTCACGGCCGTGCCGTCGCCCGGGGCGCTGCGCACCTCGGCCGTACCGCCCACTTCGACGGCCCGGGCCCGCAGGCCCGCCAGACCGTACCCGCCCCGCACGGCGGCCGGGTCGAAGCCGCAGCCGTCGTCCCGCACGGACACCGTCAGCAGGTCGTCGGCGTACGCCACCGACACCCCCACCGTCACCGAACTCCCCGCGTGCTTGCGGGCGTTGGCCAGCGCCTCCTGGCAGGCCCGCAGCGCGACCACCTCGGGCCCGGCGGGCAGCGTGCGCACCGGGCCGGACACCTCCAGCGCCGCGTCATGGCGCGCGGCGAGCCGCCGCAGCGCGTCCGGCAGGGACGCGCCGTCCAGGTCGGCCGGCGCGCCCCCGGCGACCAGGGCCCGGGCCTCGGCGAGGTTCTGCCGGGCCGTCTCGTCCATCAGCCGCAGATGGCGCCGCGCCGCGGGCAGGTCGTGCTCCAGCTCCGCCTCGACCGCCTGGACCAGCATCACCAGACTCGTGAAACCCTGCGCGAGCGTGTCGTGGATCTCCCGGGCCAGCCGCTCCCGCTCGGCCAATGCCCCGTGCGCCTCGGACAGCCGCCCGATCTCATGGCGGCTCGCGTCCAGTTCCGCGATCAACTCGGCCCGCTCCTGGCTCTGTTCGATGATCCGGATGATCCAGATGCCGACGGCGATCGAGAACACGAAACTGACCAGGGAGAACAACGCGTTGAAGGCCACGTCCCGGGCACCGGGCCGCCACAGCAGTGCCCAGCCCGCCACGGGCACGAGGTTCACCACGGCCACGGCCACCAGCGCCGACCGCAACCGCAGCGTCATGAAGCACTGCGGGATCAGCGCGAAGGCGAGCAGCCGCGTCTCGCCCACCAGGACCGCCGACGGCAGGACCAGGGCCAGCGCCGCCGCCAGGTAGCCGATCGCCTGCCGCTGGTCGGGCGGGTCGCCCCGGATCAGACGCCGCCCGGTCCGCACGTACAGCGGGACGAGCGGGACGAGCAGCGACGCCGCGACCACCCGGAGCGGCGGGCCGGGCTGTTCCGTGGCGAGCACGTAGGCCACCGTGGCCGCCCAGATCAGCGCGAAGTACGTGTCCCAGAGCCGGAACGAGCGCTCCCAGTGGTAGGCGCTCGCGGCATCGCTCATCCGGTGCGCCGGTCCTTCCAGCGGAACGTCAGCAGACACAGCGCCAATCCTCCGACGCACCACGACGCGAGCACCAGGGCCACGCGACCCAGCTCCCAACTCCCCGCCTGCTCCAGCACCTGAGCCGACTCCGGCAGGAACACCCCGCGCAGCCCCTGGCACATCCACTTCAGCGGGAACAGCGCCCCGACGGTCAGCATCCAGTCCGGGATCGTGCCGATGGCGATGTACACCCCGGAGATGAACTGCAGCACCAGGAAGGGCAGGACGACCACGGACGACGCGCTGTTCGCCGACCGCGGCACCGAACTGATCGCGATGCCCAGCAGGGCACACGCCGTGATCCCCAGCACGAAGATCCACGCCAGATCGAACCAACGGCCCGCGTCGGAGGGCAGGTCCACGTCGTACAGGGTCGTGCCGACGAGGAGCAGGACCGCCGTCTCCAGCAGACCGGTGAACAGAACCAGCCAGATCTTGCCGAGGAAGTACGCCGCCGACGGCATCGGCGTGCCCCGCAGCCGGCGCAGCACCTTCTCCTCCCGCTCGATCGCGATCGAGACCCCGAGCGCCTGGAAACTCGTCGACATGATCCCGGCCGCCATCATCGCCGGGACGTACAACTGCGACGCGGTGATGCCCGCGCCCTCCACGTCGTCCCGGAAGATCGACGCGAACAGGAACAGGAAGACCACCGGGAAGGCGAACGTGAACACCACCTGGTCGCGCTGCCGGAAGAACTGCGTGATCTCCAGGCGGCCCCGCCGCAGCCCCAGCCCCCACGCGCCGGGCAGCCGGTCCGCACCGACCGCCGTCCGGTCCTCCTCGACGGTCGCGGTCATGCCGGTGCCTCCTGTCCGGTCAGCCGGAGGTAGACGTCCTCCAGGGTGGGGCGGCTCACCGTCAGCCCCGGGATCTCGCCGTCGAAGCGGTGCGTGAGCCCGGCGATCGTCCTGGTCGGCGTCCCGGTGCGCTCCACGCGCGGCGTGCCGTCCGGCCCCGTCCAGGTGACGACGGCCTCGCTGCCGAACCGCTCCCGCAGCGCCCCCGGCTCGCCCTCGGCGACGACCCGGCCCCGGGCGACGATCGCCAGCCGCTGCGCGAGCGCCTCCGCCTCCTCCCGGTAGTGCGTGGTCAGCAGGATCGTCGTGCCGTCGTCGGCCAGGGCGCGGATCAGCGACCAGAACTGTCGCCGCGCCGCCGGGTCGAACCCGGTCGTCGGCTCGTCCAGGAGCAGCAGATCGGGACCGCCGATCACGCCGAGCGCCACGTCCAGGCGTCGGCGCTGACCGCCCGAGAGCGCCTTGATCCTGCTGTCCGCCTTCGCCTCCAGGCCGACCAGGCCGATGACCTCCTCCGGGTTCCGCGGCCGCGGGTAGTAGCGGGCGAAGTGCCGCACGGTTTCGCGGACCGTCAACTCCGCGGGCGCCGATTCGTCCTGCCAGACGATTCCGACACGTGAGCGCCACGCGCGCGTGCCGGTCGCCGGGTCCGCCCCGAGTACGGACACCTCGCCCGCGTCCCGGTCCCGGTTGCCCTGGAGGATCTCCACCGTGGTGCTCTTGCCCGCGCCGTTGGGCCCGAGCAGGCCGAACACCTCGCCCCGCCGGATGCCGAGATCGATGCCGTCGACGGCGGTCACGTCCCCGTAGCGCTTGCGCAGACCCCGCACCTCGACGGCGAGGTCGTACCCCTGTGCTGTCATGCGACGAGCATCCGGCCGGAACGCCCCCCTCAGGGACGACCGGGCGGACATCCTTATGTCCACTGAACGGTGGACACACAGGCCCGTGCGGCACAATGAACCTGCCCGAAGGTGTTCAGGTCTCAAGTGACGGAATCGGCGTGATGAGCAAGACGACAGTCAGGGACGTCTCCACTGAGCCCGAGCCGGAGCGCGCCGAGATCGCGCCCCGCACGGAGGGCGGCAGCCGGGCCTTCGCCCTGCTGCTGGTGATCACCGGCGCGGCCGGACTGCTCGCCGCGTGGGTCATCACGCTCGACAAGTTCAAGCTCCTCGAGGCCAAGGTCGAGGGCAAGACCTTCACCCCGGGCTGCAGCCTCAACCCGGTCGTCTCCTGCGGCAGCGTCATGGAGAGCAAGCAGGCCGCCGTCTTCGGCTTCCCGAACCCGATGCTCGGCCTCGTCGCCTACGGCATCGTCGTCGGCGTCGGCATGGCCCTGCTCGCCCGCGCCCGCTTCCCGCGCTGGTACTGGCTCACCTTCAACGCCGGCTGCCTGTTCGGCGTCGTCTTCTGCGCCTGGCTGACGTTCCAGTCCCTGTACCGGATCAACGCGCTGTGCCTGTGGTGCTCCCTGGCCTGGGTCGCCACGATCGTCATGTTCTGGTACGTGACGTCGTTCAACATCCGCAAGGGCTTCCTGCCCGCCCCGAGCTGGCTCAAGGGCTTCTTCGGCGAGTTCACCTGGGTCCTGCCCGTACTGCACATCGGCATCATCGGCATGCTGGTCCTGACCCGCTGGTGGGACTTCTGGACCAGCTGACCCGGGCGCTCCGGGGCCCGGACGGATTGTCAGTGCCGTGATTTAGGGTTTTGGACGTGGAGCCCGACCTGTTCACCGCCGCAGCCGAAGAGCGCCAGGAGAAGGAGCCGTCCAGCAGCCCCCTGGCGGTGCGGATGCGCCCGCGCACGCTCGACGAGGTCGTGGGCCAGCAGCACCTGCTGAAGCCGGGCTCGCCCCTGCGCAGACTGGTCGGCGAGGGCGCCTCCGGCCCGGCCGGCCCCTCCTCGGTGATCCTGTGGGGCCCGCCCGGCACCGGCAAGACGACCCTGGCGTACGTCGTCTCCAAGGCGACCGACGCCCGCTTCGTGGAGCTGTCCGCGATCACCGCCGGCGTCAAGGAGGTCCGCGCGGTCATCGACGGCGCCCGCCGCGCCTCCGGCGGCTACGGCAAGGAGACCGTCCTCTTCCTCGACGAGATCCACCGCTTCAGCAAGGCCCAGCAGGACTCCCTGCTCCCGGCCGTCGAGAACCGCTGGGTGACGCTCATCGCGGCGACGACGGAGAACCCCTACTTCTCGGTGATCTCACCCCTGCTGTCCCGCTCCCTGCTGCTCACCCTCGAACCGCTCACGGACGACGACATCAGGGGCCTGGTCCGCCGCGCCCTCGCCGACGAGCGCGGCCTCAACAGCGCCGTCACCCTCCCCGAGGAGACCGAGAGCCACCTCCTGCGCATCGCCGGCGGTGACGCCCGCCGCGCCCTGACCGCCCTGGAGGCGGCCGCCGGAGCCGCCCTCGACAAGGGCGAGGCGGAGATCGGCCTGACCACCCTGGAGGAGACGGTCGACCGGGCGGCCGTGAAGTACGACCGCGACGGCGACCAGCACTACGACGTGGCCAGTGCCCTGATCAAGTCCATCCGCGGCTCCGACGTCGACGCCGCCCTGCACTACCTGGCCCGCATGATCGAGGCCGGCGAGGACCCCCGCTTCATCGCCCGGCGCCTGATGATCTCCGCGAGCGAGGACATCGGCCTGGCGGACCCGACCGCCCTGCAGACGGCGGTCGCCGCCGCCCAGGCCGTCGCCATGATCGGCTTCCCCGAGGCCGCCCTCACCCTGAGCCACGCCACGATCGCCCTCGCCCTGGCGCCGAAGTCCAACGCCGCGACGACGGCGATCGGCGCCGCCCTGGAGGACGTACGCAAGGGCCTGGCCGGACCGGTGCCGGCCCACCTGCGCGACAGTCACTACAAGGGCGCGACCAAGCTCGGCCACGGCCAGGGCTACGTCTACCCGCACGACCTGCCCGAGGGCATCGCCGCCCAGCAGTACGCCCCGGACGCCCTCAAGGACCGCCAGTACTACGAGCCCACCCGGCACGGCGCGGAGGCCCGCTACGCGGACGCGGTCGAGTGGACCCGCAAGAACCTCGGTCGAAAGCGGTCCTGAGGACCCTGTAAACTCGATCGGAGTGCCGCGTCCCGTGCAGTCAGAACGGGACAGTCGGCCGGAGCCCGATCCTCCGGGATCGGCTCCAGGAGCGTCGCGCACCGTCGAACGGTGTCGCGGGCAGCCCACCACCCCTCGTCGTACGGACGGGACCGGTCGGTGGGCCACTCGCGTGCTGCACGTATGTGCCCAGACCAGGGGAGCGGCTGCCCACCGAGGTCCACCAGGACCGAGGCGGGTTTCCCCGGCTGCGGATGCGACCTCCCTCAACCCTGACAAGCCGAATCCAGGAAATGAGAAAGCAGTGGCGAACCAGTCCCGCCCCAAGGTCAAGAAGTCGCGTGCCCTCGGCATCGCGCTGACCCCGAAGGCCGTCAAGTACTTCGAGGCCCGCCCCTACCCGCCGGGTGAGCACGGCCGTGGCCGCAAGCAGAACTCGGACTACAAGGTCCGTCTGCTCGAGAAGCAGCGTCTGCGCGCGCAGTACGACGTGTCCGAGCGCCAGCTCGTCCGCGCCTACGAGCGCGCCTCCAAGGTCCAGGGCAAGACCGGTGAGGCCCTGATCATCGAGCTGGAGCGCCGTCTCGACGCCCTGGTCCTGCGTTCGGGCATCGCCCGCACGATCTACCAGGCCCGCCAGATGGTCACGCACGGCCACATCGCCGTCAACGGCAAGAAGGTCGACAAGCCCTCCTTCCGTGTCCGCCCGGACGACGTCGTGCAGGTCCGCGAGCGCTCCAAGGAGAAGACGCTCTTCACGATCGCCCGTGAGGGTGGCTTCGCCCCCGACGGCGAGACTCCGCGCTACCTCCAGGTGAACCTCAAGGCCCTGGCGTTCCGCCTGGACCGCGAGCCGAACCGCAAGGAGATCCCGGTGATCTGCGACGAGCAGCTCGTCGTCGAGTACTACGCCCGCTGATCCCGGCAGGCACGCGGTACCCCGGCCCGCCGTCTCCCCGCCCCTGTGGGCGGGCGAGGCGGCGGGCTTTCGCGATTGACCAGCCCCCGGCGGGTAATCCGGTACGGAGCGCCACCCCCGGCGCGATAGGCTCGTCGCACGACTTTTTCGATGTTCAGGCACGTTTCAGGGAGCGGGTGCACAGTGTCCGGTGGAGAGGTGGCCGGAATCCTGGTGGCCGTCTTCTGGGCGATCCTGGTCTCCTTCCTCGCCGTCGCGCTGGCGAGGCTGGCCCAGACGCTCAGGGCGACCACCAAGCTCGTGGCGGACGTGACCGACCAGGCCGTCCCGCTGCTGGCCGACGCATCCTCGGCGGTCCGCTCCGCGCAGACCCAGATCGACCGGGTCGACGCGATCGCGTCCGACGTCCAGGAGGTCACGTCGAACGCCTCCGCGCTGTCGACCACCGTCGCCTCCACCTTCGGCGGCCCCCTGGTCAAGGTCGCGGCCTTCGGCTACGGCGTGCGCCGGGCCCTCGGCGGCCGCAAGGAGGACGTGCCCGCCAAGACGCCGAGGCGTACCGTGATCGTGGGCCGCACGGTCTCCCGGCGCAGCTCCCGAGGGAAGAGGGACTGAGAGCCAGCGATGTTCCGCCGCACCTTCTGGTTCACCACGGGCGTCGCCGCCGGTGTGTGGGCCACCACCAAGGTCAACCGCAAGCTGAAGCAGCTGACCCCCGAGAGCCTCGCCAGAACCGCTGGGAACAAGGCGATCGAGGCCGGTCAGCGCCTCAAGGACCGCGCGGTGGACTTCGCGCTCGACGTCCGGGACAACATGGCCGTGCGGGAGGCCGAGTTGGGGGACGCCCTCGGGATCAACGAGAACCCCGAACTCCCCGCACCCCGGCGGTACGCCGCCATCGAGAACCGCAGCAACCCGAAGTACGTCGACAGGACGACGTACTCGTACAACCGGAATGAGGACCACTGATGGAGTCGGCTGAGATCCGCCGCCGCTGGTTGAGCTTCTTCGAGGAGCGCGGTCACACCGTCGTCCCTTCGGCGTCGCTCATCGCGGACGACCCGACTCTGCTCCTCGTCCCGGCCGGCATGGTGCCCTTCAAGCCCTACTTCCTGGGTGAGGTCAAGCCGCCCTACGCCCGCGCCACGAGCGTGCAGAAGTGCGTGCGCACGCCGGACATCGAAGAGGTCGGCAAGACCACCCGGCACGGCACGTTCTTCCAGATGTGCGGCAACTTCTCCTTCGGCGACTACTTCAAGGAAGGCGCCATCAAGCTCGCCTGGGAGCTGCTCACCAGCCCCCAGGACAAGGGCGGTTACGGCCTCGACCCCGAGCGCCTGTGGATCACCGTCTACCAGGACGACGACGAGGCCGAGCGCATCTGGCACGAGGTCGTCGGGGTGCCCAAGGAGCGCATCCAGCGCCTGGGCAAGAAGGACAACTACTGGGACATGGGCGTACCCGGTCCCTGCGGTCCCTGCTCCGAGATCAACTACGACCGCGGCCCCGAGTTCGGTGCCGAGGGCGGCCCCGCCGTCAACGACGAGCGGTACGTGGAGATCTGGAACCTCGTCTTCATGCAGTACGAGCGGGGTGAGGGACCGGGCAAGGACTACCCGATCCTCGCCGAACTGCCCAGCAAGAACATCGACACCGGCCTCGGCCTCGAGCGCCTCGCCATGATTCTGCAGGGCGTGCGGAACATGTACGAGATCGACACCTCGATGGCCGTCATCGACAAGGCCACCGAGCTGACCGGCGTCCGCTACGGCGACGCCCAGGCCTCGGACGTCTCCCTGCGCGTGGTCACCGACCACATGCGCACCGCCACCATGCTCATCGGCGACGGCGTCACCCCCGGCAACGAGGGCCGCGGCTACGTACTGCGCCGCATCATGCGCCGCGCCATCCGCAACATGCGCCTGCTCGGCGCCACCGGCCCGGTCGTCAAGGACCTGATCGACGTCGTCATCGGCATGATGGGCCAGCAGTACCCCGAGCTCATCACCGACCGCGAGCGCATCGAGAAGGTCGCCCTCGCCGAGGAGAACGCCTTCCTCAAGACGCTGAAGGCCGGCACCAACATCCTCGACACCGCCGTCAGCGACACCAAGGCCGCCGGCGGCACCGTCCTGCCCGGCGACAAGGCCTTCCTGCTCCACGACACCTGGGGCTTCCCGATCGACCTCACCCTGGAGATGGCCGCCGAGCAGGGGCTGTCCGTGGACGAGGAGGGCTTCCGCCGCCTGATGAAGGAGCAGCGGGAGCGCGCCAAGGCCGACGCCCAGGCCAAGAAGACCGGCCACGCCGACATGGGCGCCTACCGCGAGATCGCCGACCGCGCCGGTGCCACCGACTTCATCGGCTACACCGACACCGAGGGCGAGTCCACGATCGTCGGCATCCTCGTCGACGGCGTCTCCTCCCCGGCCGCCACCGAGGGCGACGAGGTCGAGATCGTCCTCGACCGCACCCCCTTCTACGCCGAGGGCGGCGGCCAGATCGGCGACACCGGCCGCATCAAGGTGGACTCGGGCGCCGTCATCGAGATCCGCGACTGCCAGAAGCCGGTCCCCGGTGTCTACGTGCACAAGGGCGTCGTCCAGGTCGGCGAGGTCACCGTGGGCGCCAAGGCCCACGCCGCCATCGACGACCGCCGCCGCAAGGCCATCGCCCGGGCCCACTCGGCCACGCACCTCACCCATCAGGCCCTGCGCGACGCCCTCGGCCCGACGGCCGCCCAGGCCGGTTCCGAGAACCAGCCCGGCCGCTTCCGCTTCGACTTCGGCTCCCCGTCCGCCGTTCCGACGGCCGTGATGACCGACGTCGAGCAGAAGATCAACGAGGTGCTCGCCCGCGACCTCGACGTCCGCGCCGACGTCATGGGCATCGACGAGGCCAAGAAGCAGGGCGCCATCGCCGAGTTCGGCGAGAAGTACGGCGAGCGGGTGCGCGTGGTCACCATCGGCGACTTCTCCAAGGAGCTGTGCGGCGGCACGCACGTGCACAACACCGCCCAGCTGGGCCTGGTGAAGCTGCTCGGCGAGTCCTCCATCGGCTCCGGTGTGCGCCGCATCGAGGCCCTCGTCGGCGTCGACGCCTACAACTTCCTCGCCCGGGAGCACACGGTCGTCGCGCAGCTCCAGGAGCTGATCAAGGGCCGCCCGGAGGAGCTCCCGGAGAAGGTCTCCGCCATGCTCGGCAAGCTGAAGGACGCCGAGAAGGAGATCGAGAAGTTCCGCGCCGAGAAGGTCCTCCAGGCCGCCGCCGGTCTCGCCGAGTCCGCCAAGGACGTCCGCGGCGTTGCCGTCGTGACCGGTCAGGTCCCGGACGGCACGACCGCCGACGACCTGCGCAAGCTCGTCCTCGACGTGCGCGGACGCATCCAGGGCGGCCGGGCCGCCGTGGTCGCCCTGTTCACGGTGGCGAACGGCAAGCCGCTCACGGTCATCGCCACCAACGACGCCGCCCGCGAGCGCGGCCTCAAGGCCGGCGACCTGGTCCGCACGGCCGCCAAGACCCTCGGGGGCGGCGGTGGCGGCAAGCCGGACGTCGCCCAGGGCGGCGGCCAGAACCCGGCCGCCATCGGTGACGCCGTGGACGCCGTCGAGCGACTCGTCGCCGAGACGGCCAAGTAAGAGACGGTCGAGAACATGCGCAGAGGACGTCGACTCGCGATCGACGTCGGGGACGCCCGCATCGGGGTCGCCTCGTGCGACCCCGACGGGATCCTCGCCACCCCGGTGGAGACGGTCCCGGGGCGTGACATCCCCGCAGCTCAGCGACGGTTGAAACAACTCGTCGAGGAGTACGAGCCCCTCGAGGTCGTGGCCGGTCTCCCGCGCTCCCTCAAGGGCGGCGAGGGCCCGGCCGCGGTCAAGGTCCGCGGCTTCGTCCAGGAACTGGCACGCATGATCGCCCCGGTTCCGGTGAGACTCGTGGACGAACGCATGACGACGGTGACGGCCACTCAGGGACTGCGCGCTTCGGGCGTGAAGTCCAAGAAGGGGCGGTCCGTCATCGACCAGGCGGCGGCCGTGGTCATCCTGCAGCAGGCCCTCGAATCCGAACGGGTGTCAGGTAAAGCACCCGGCGAAGACGTCGAAGTGGTCATCTGATCGCGATACGGTAACGTTCCGCGCGATGCGGCGGGCATTCGAACAGCCGCCGCACAGCAAGAGGCGGGACGGGAGCCGAGCCGGAAGCCGCGTGACCGCCGCCTCGCGGCTCTAGGGGATCGATGACTGAGTATGGCCGGGGCCAAGGCTCCGAACCGTGGCATCCGGAGGACCCGTTGTACGGGGACGGCGGATGGGGAGGACAGGAGGCCCACCAGGGTCGGCAGTCCCCCTACGGCGGCCAGCCGCAGCACTATCCAGAGCAGCCGCAGCAGCCGCAGCAGCCGCAGTACGGCGACTGGGGCACCGGCGAGCAGGCCGGATACGGTCAGGCGCAGCAGCAGTACCCGTACGACCAGCAGTACGCGGCACAGGCTCACGGGCACCAGCAGTACCCGGGCCAGGGCGACCACCACCAGCAGCAGGCCCAGGGCTACCACCAGCAGCAGTACGACAACGGCGGCTGGAACACCGGCGGCCACCAGCAGGCCTCCTACCCCGGGGATCCGGCGGACCCCTACGGGCAGCAGACCGGCTCCTACGGCGGGGGCCAGCAGGACTACTACGGCACGCCCGACGCGTATCCGCCCCCGGAGCCGCCCGGCCGCCGACAGGCCGAACCGGAACCGGAGACCGACTGGGACCCCGGCCCCGACCAGGGCGAACACGCCTTCTTCGCGGGCGGGGACGACGATGACGACGAGCCGGAGGACCGCCGGGGGCGCGAGGACAAGCGCGGACGCGGCGGCAAGCCCAAGAAGCGCCGCAACGGCATGGCCTGCCTGCTGGTCGTCCTGGTCCTCGGCGGCGGCATCGGCGGCGTCGGCTACTTCGGCTACCAGTTCTTCCAGGATCGTTTCGGCGACGCCCCGGACTTCGCGGGCGACGGCAACGGGCAGGAAGTGACCGTCGAGATCCCCCAGGGCGCGGACGGCTATGCGATCGGCCGGGCGCTGAAAGCCGCGGGTGTCGTCAAGAGCGTCGACGCGTTCGTCTCGGCCCAGGCCGGCAACCCCGACGGCCGGAGCATCCAGGACGGCGTGTACACGCTGCAGAAGCAAATGTCGGCCAAGAGTGCAGTCGAACTGATGCTCAGCCCGGAGAGCCGAGACAACCTGATCATCGCCGAGGGCAAGCGCAACGTCGACATCTACCGGCTCATCGACAAGCGGCTGGAGGTCAAGGAGGGCACCACCGCCGCGGTCGCCAAGAAGGACTACAAGAAGCTCGGCCTGCCCGCCTGGGCGCAGAACCAGCCGAACGTCAAGGACCCGCTGGAAGGCTTCCTCTACCCGTCCAGCTACGGCGTCAGCGAAGGCCAGAAGCCCGAGGACGTCCTGAAGCAGATGGTCAAGCGGGCCACCGAGACCTACGAGAGGTTCGGCGTCGAGAAGAAGGCCGAGAGCCTCGGACTCGAGAACCCCTGGCAGCTCGTCACCGTCGCCAGCCTGGTCCAGGCCGAGGGCACGAGCCACAGCGACTTCCGCAAGATGGCCGAGGTCGTCTACAACCGCATGAAGCCCGGGAACCCACAGACCAACGGCATGCTGGAGTTCGACTCCACCTACAACTACATCAAGAACCAGAGCAAGATCGACCTGAGCCTGAGCGAACTGCGGAACTACGACAACCCGTACAACACGTACTTCCACAAGGGCCTGCCGCCCGGTCCGATCGACAACCCGGGAGAGGACGCGATCAAGGGCGCCCTCAACCCGACGGACGACGGCTGGTACTACTTCATCTCGCTCGACGGCAAGACCAGCAAGTTCACGAAGACGAACGCGGAACACCAGAAGCTGGTCGACCAGTTCAACGCCTCACGGAACAACTGAGGACACCTTTGATGGCCGCCGCACCACGCCGAGCCGCCGTACTCGGCTCCCCGATCGCCCACTCGCTCTCCCCGGTCCTGCACCGCACCGCCTACCGGGAACTGGGGCTGAGCGGCTGGACGTACGACAGGTTCGAGGTGGACGAAGCCGGCCTGCCCGGGTTCTTCGACACACTCGGCGCCGAGTGGGCCGGGCTGTCGCTGACCATGCCGCTGAAGCGGGCCGTCATCCCGCTGCTCGACGAGATCAGCGAGACGGCGGCCTCCGTCGACGCCGTCAACACCGTCGTCCTCACGGAGGACGGCCGCAGGACCGGCGACAACACCGACATCCCCGGCATGGTCGCGGCGCTGCGCGAGCACGGCATCGACAAGGTGGAGGCCGCCGCGATCCTCGGCGCGGGCGCCACCGCCTCGTCCGCCCTGGCCGCGCTGGCGCGGATCTGCCCGGGCGAGATCGCCGTGTACGTGCGCAGCGAGGCCCGGGCCGACGAGATGCGGCAGTGGGCCGAGCGGCTGGACGTCGCGGTGCGCATCGCCGACTGGACGGACGCCGAGCAGGCGCTGCGCGCCCCGCTGGTGATCAGCACCACGCCGGCCGGGGTCACCGACACCCTCGCCCGGTCCGTGCCGGAGCGGCCGGCGGCCCTCTTCGACGTGCTGTACGACCCCTGGCCGACCGCCCTCGCGGCCCGCTGGTCGGCGTACGGCGGCGCCGTCGTCAGCGGCCTCGACCTGCTGGTGCACCAGGCCGTGCTCCAGGTCGAGCAGATGACGGGGCTGGCCCCGGCACCCCTGGACGCCATGCGAAAAGCCGGCGAGCGCGCTCTCGCCGCCCGCTAAGATCCGCTCTCGGTTCCGCAGGGGCGGAACAGGGGAGGGGAAAAGCCGTCATGTCCGCAGGCCTGCCTCAGGCGTCCGTCAAGTCCCAGATATTCGAGTCGGTGCTCGGCTTCCTGCCCGACTGGGTCCAGATCACGGTGCTCGCGCTGATCGTGCTCGTCGTCGTGGCGTCCTGGGTCGTGAAGATCAAGCGCAAGATCGCCTACCGGCGCGCCGTCCGCAGCGGGCAGCCCGTCCACGCGGCGGCCCGGTACGGGCAGGGGCGCGGGGCGGACTACCTGGGGGAGTACGCACCACAGCGGGCTCAGCAGACGCAGCCGGCCCAGCAGCAGGTCAGCGGGGCCGACTTCCTCGGCGCGTACGGCCCGCAGCAGGCCCAGCCCGCGCAGCAGCCGAGCGGCGCCGACTTCCTGGGGGCGTACGCGCCGCCGCAGCGCCAGGGCGACGGTCCGTCCGCGAGCGCGTCCGCTTGATGGACCGGCCGCCGGACGGACGGCCGGGACGTGGGAGGATCGGAGGTGGCGGACCGGGCCGCGCACCCGGTCGGGCCGTCGCCGTAAGCGAGGACGCGCGTACGCAGCAGTACGGGCGCGAGCACTGAGGAGCACCGTTGAGCAGGTTGCGCTGGCTGACCGCGGGGGAGTCCCACGGTCCCGCACTCGTCGCGACGCTGGAGGGTCTTCCCGCCGGCGTGCCGATCACCACGGAGATGGTGGCGGATCACCTCGCGCGGCGGCGCCTGGGCTATGGGCGCGGTGCCCGGATGAAGTTCGAGCGGGACGAGGTCACCTTCCTCGGTGGCGTCCGGCACGGCCTCACCCTCGGCTCCCCGGTGGCGATCATGGTGGGCAACACCGAGTGGCCGAAGTGGGAGCAGGTCATGGCGGCCGACCCGGTCGACGAGGAGGTCCTGGCGGGGCTGGCCCGCAACGCCCCGCTGACCCGCCCGCGCCCGGGCCACGCCGACCTCGCCGGCATGCAGAAGTACGGCTTCGACGAGGCGCGGCCGATCCTGGAGCGGGCGTCCGCGCGGGAGACGGCGGCCCGGGTGGCGCTGGGTGCGGTGGCCCGGTCGTACCTGAAGGAGACGACCGGCATCGAGGTCGTCTCCCACGTGGTGGAGCTTGCTTCGGCGAAGGCGCCGCAGGGCGTGTACCCGACGCCGGCGGATGTGGAGCGGCTGGACGCGGACCCGGTGAGGTGCCTGGACGCGGACGCGTCGAAGGCGATGGTCGCCGAGATCGACCAGGCCCACAAGGACGGCGACACCCTCGGCGGCGTGGTGGAGATCCTGGCCTACGGCGTGCCGGTGGGTCTCGGCTCGCATGTGCACTGGGACCGCAAGCTGGACGCCCGGCTCGCGGGTGCGCTGATGGGCATCCAGGCGATCAAGGGCGTCGAGATCGGCGACGGCTTCGAGCTGGCCCGCGTCCCCGGCTCCAAGGCGCACGACGAGATCGTGAGGACCGACGAGGGCATCCGGCGCACCTCCGGCCGCTCCGGCGGTACCGAGGGCGGGCTGAGCACCGGTGAGCTGCTGCGGGTGCGTGCCGCGATGAAGCCGATCGCAACCGTCCCGCGCGCGCTGCAGACCGTGGACGTGACCACGGGTGAGGCCGCCCAGGCCCACCACCAGCGCTCGGATGTCTCCGCGGTTCCGGCGGCCGGCATCGTGGCCGAGGCGATGGTGGCGCTCGTCCTGGCGGACGCCGTGGCGGAGAAGTTCGGTGGTGACAACGTGGCCGAGACCCGCCGGAACGTGACCTCGTACCTCGACAACCTCGCCATCCGATGACCGGCCCACTGGTCGTCCTCGTCGGCCCGATGGGCGTGGGCAAGTCCACCGTCGGGCAGCTGCTGGCCGAGCGGCTCGGCGTCTCCTACCGGGACACCGACGACGACATCGTCGCCGCGCAGGGCCGGACCATCGCCGAGATCTTCGTCGACGAGGGCGAGCCCGCCTTCCGGGCGATCGAGAAGCAGGCCGTGCGCCAGGCGCTCGCCGAGCACGACGGCGTCCTGGCACTCGGCGGCGGCGCGATCCTCGACGCCGACACACGTGCGCTGCTCGCCGGGCAGCGGGTGGTGTACCTGTCGATGGACGTCGAGGAGGCGGTCAAGCGCACCGGCCTCAACGCCGCCCGCCCGCTGCTCGCCGTCAACCCGCGCAAGCAGTGGCGCGAGCTGATGGAGGCCCGCCGGCACCTGTACGAGGAGGTCGCCACGGCCGTCGTAGCCACCGACGGCCGTACGCCCGAAGAGGTCACCCAAGTGGCTTTGGACGCACTGGAGTTGAAGGACGCATGACTGAGGCAGTGACGCGGATCCAGGTCGGCGGCACGGCGGGCACCGAGCCGTACGAGGTCCTGGTGGGCCGCCAACTCCTGGGCGAACTGGGCGGGTTGATCGGCGACAAGGCCAAGCGGGTCGCGATCGTGCACCCCGAGGCACTGGCCGAGACCGGTGAAGCGCTCCGCGCCGACCTGGCCGGGCAGGGCTACGAGGCGGTCGCCATCCAGGTGCCCAACGCGGAGGAGGCCAAGACCGCCGAGGTCGCCGCCTACTGCTGGAAGGCGCTCGGCCAGTCCGGATTCACGCGCACGGACGTCATCGTCGGCGTCGGCGGCGGCGCGACCACGGACCTCGCCGGGTTCGTGGCCGCCACCTGGCTGCGCGGTGTGCGCTGGATCGCCATCCCCACCACCGTGCTCGCCATGGTCGACGCGGCCGTCGGCGGCAAGACCGGCATCAACACCGCCGAGGGCAAGAACCTCGTCGGCGCCTTCCACCCGCCCGCCGGTGTCCTCTGCGACCTGGCCGCGCTGGACTCCCTCCCGGTCAACGACTACGTCTCCGGGCTCGCCGAGGTCATCAAGGCCGGCTTCATCGCCGACCCGGTGATCCTCGACCTCATCGAGTCCGACCCCGAGGCCGCCCGCACCCCGGCCGGTCCGCACACCGCCGAGCTGATCGAGCGCTCCATCCGGGTCAAGGCCGACGTCGTCTCCTCGGACCTCAAGGAGTCGGGCCTGCGCGAGATCCTCAACTACGGCCACACGCTCGGCCACGCCATCGAGAAGAACGAGCGCTACAAGTGGCGCCACGGCGCCGCGGTCTCGGTGGGCATGCACTTCGCCGCCGAACTCGGCCGCCTCGCAGGCCGGCTCGACGACGCGACGGCCGACCGCCACCGCACCATCCTCGAATCGGTGGGGCTGCCGCTGCACTACCGCCACGACCAGTGGCCCAAGCTGCTGGAGACCATGAAGGTCGACAAGAAGTCCCGCGGCGACCTGCTGCGCTTCATCGTCCTCGACGGTCTGGCCAAGCCCACCGTCCTGGAGGGACCCGACCCGGCCGTGCTGCTCGCCGCGTACGGCGAAGTCGGGCAGTAAGTCCACCGGCGCGCCTTCCGCCCGAAATCGCCTTACGGCGCCGGGCACTTCGGGCCGCCCCCGGCCGTTCACACATCGATGACCGGGGGCGGTACCGTTCGGTAGCAGCGGGTTCCGCCCCCGCTGTCAGCGCCCATCGCCTGTACGAGACGGAGTGGCACCGGATGCAGCACGCAGTGGGTTCTCCGCTGCCGCCGCCCCATCAGCCGGGGCACGGACCGGCCGCCGGCTGGTCGCCGGCCGCACACCACCCGCGTCCGCACCACCCGGGCGCGCACCAGGGCTCCGTGCCCGTGCCCCCGCCGCCCCCGGCACCGGGGTATCCCGCGCCCCCACCCGGCCCGGCCGCGCCCCCACCGGGCCCGGCCGCACCTCCACCGCAGGCTTCCGTTCCACCGCCGCCGGACACCACCGGCCATGTGCCCCTGCCGCCGGGTGGCCCCGTCGCCATGCCGAGCGCGCCGCCCGCCGCGACGGCTCCCGACCCCGCCGGTACGACGCTCGCCGTGCTGCTCATAGGCCCCGCGGGCGCGGGCAAGACCAGCGTCGCCAAGTACTGGGCGGATCATCGCCGCGTGCCCACGGCGCACATCAGCCTCGACGACGTACGCGAGTGGGTCCGCTCCGGCTTCGCCGACCCGCAGTCCGGGTGGAACGACAACTCCGAGGCGCAGTACCGCCTGGCCCGCCGCACCTGCGGCTTCGCCGCGCGGAACTTCCTGGCCAACGGCATCTCGTGCATCCTTGACGACGCGGTCTTCCCCGACCGGCCGGTCGTCGGCCTCGGTGGCTGGAAACGCCACGTCGGGCCCGGCCTGCTCCCCGTCGTCCTGCTCCCCGGGCTGGACATCGTCCTCGAACGCAACGCGGAGCGCTCGGGAAACCGGCGGCTGTCGGACGAGGAGGTCGCCCGCATCCATGGCCGCATGGCCGGGTGGTACGGGTCCGGCCTGCCGATCATCGACAACTCACAGCTGGACGTCCCGGAGACGGCGAGGGTGCTGGACGACGTCCTGGCCCGCTCCATCGCCAGCCCACCCCAGTGGTGAGCGCACCTTAGAGGCGCGGGGAACTGCGCGATCAGCTCCCACCGGCTCGCGGACGACGAACGTGCGGCTGCCCCACTCGGCCTCTCCCGAACGGCGCCGAACCCGCGGAGCTCATACGCTCGGGTCATGTCAGAGGTGTACGCGGCCCGCCGGACGCGTCTGAGGGAATACTGCAACGCGGGCGGCAGCGCGGCGGCGCTGGTCTCCCGCCCCGCCAACGTGCGCTATCTCGCGGGTGCCGCCCCGCTCGGCGCCGTTCTGCTGCTGGGCAGGACCGAGGACCTCCTGGTGTGTCCCGGCTCGTCCGCGGACCGACCCACGCAGGAGCGCCCCGACGAGGCCCTGCGCGTACAGACCCTGCCCGGAGCCGACGGCGGTGACCCCGCCGTCGCGGCGGCCCGCCTCGCCGCCGGCCAGGGCGCCGACTCCCTCGCCGTGGAGGAGCACCACCTCACCGTGGCCCGGCACCGGGCCCTCGGCTCGGTCGCCCCCCGGCTGCGCCTGGCCAACCTCGGCGGCGCCGTCGAGCAGCTCCGGGTCGTCAAGGACGAGGAGGAGATCTCCTGCCTCCGCATCGGCGCCGAGATCGCCGACCAGGCCCTCGGCGAACTGCTGGAGTCCATCCTCGTCGGCCGCACCGAGCGCCACCTCGCCCTGGAGCTGGAGAGACGCCTGGTCGACCACGGAGCCGACGGCCCGGCCTTCCCGACCTCTGTGGGCACGGGGCCCAACGCCGGGCGGCCGGGCCACCGCCCCACCGACCGCCGCGTCGAGGAGGGCGACTTCCTCTCCGTCTGCCTCGGCGCGACGTACCGCGGCTACCGCTGCGAGATCGGCCGCACGTTCGTCATCGGCACCGCGCCCGCCGACTGGCAGATCGAGCTGTACGACCTGGTCTTCGCCGCCCAGCGGGCCGGACGTGAGAGCCTGGTACCCGGCGCCGCCTGCCGGGACGTCGACCGCGCCGCCCGCCAAGTCCTGGACTCCGCGGGCTACACCGAGGGCCTCACGGTCCTCACCGGACACGGTGTCGGGCTCGAAATCGACGAGGACCCTCAGTTGAGCCCGGCGGCCATGGGTAAACTGGACGCTTGCGTGCCGGTCACCGTCGAACCGGGGGTCCACCTCCCGGGCCGGGGCGGCGTCCGGATCGATGACACGCTCGTCGTCCGCCCCGAGGCGGACGGCGGACCCGAGCTACTCACCATCACGACCAAGGAGCTGCTCGCCCTGTAGGCAGGTGCGTGCCCCGGGGTCGTACGTCAGTCCAGGAGATTCCGCAACCGTGGCTTCCACGAACGACCTCAAGAACGGCATGGTGCTCAAGCTCGAAGGCGGCCAGCTCTGGTCCGTCGTCGAGTTCCAGCACGTCAAGCCCGGCAAGGGCCCGGCCTTCGTGCGCACCAAGCTCAAGAACGTGCTCTCCGGCAAGGTCGTCGACAAGACCTTCAACGCCGGCGTCAAGGTCGAAACGGCCACCGTCGACAAGCGCGACATGCAGTTCTCCTACATGGACGGCGAGTACTTCGTCTTCATGGACATGGAGACCTACGACCAGCTCATGGTCGACCGCAAGGCCGTCGGCGACGCCGCCAACTTCCTCATCGAGGGCTTCATGGCCACCGTCGCCCAGCACGAGGGCGAGGTGCTCTTCGTGGAGCTCCCGGCCGCCGTCGAGCTGACCGTCCAGGAGACCGAGCCGGGCGTCCAGGGCGACCGCTCCACCGGCGGCACCAAGCCCGCCACCCTGGAGACCGGCCACCAGATCCAGGTCCCGCTCTTCATCACCACCGGTGAGAAGATCAAGGTCGACACCCGCACCAGCGACTACCTCGGCCGGGTGAACAGCTAACCGTGGCTGCCCGCAACACGGCCCGCAAGCGTGCCTTCCAGATCCTCTTCGAGGGCGACCAGCGCGGCGCCGACGTCCAGACGGTCCTCGCGGACTGGGTCCGGCACTCCCGGACGGACACCCGGCAGCCGCCGGTGAGCGAGTACACGATGGAGCTGGTCGAGGGCTACGCGCAGCACGCGAAGCGCATCGACGAGCTGATCGCCCAGTACTCGGTCGGCTGGACGCTCGACCGGATGCCGGTCGTCGACCGCAACATCCTGCGGCTCGGTGCCTACGAGCTGATCTGGGTCGACGGGACCCCGGACGCCGTCGTCCTCGACGAGATGGTGCAGCTGGCGAAGGAGTTCTCCACGGACGAGTCGCCCTCGTTCGTGAACGGTCTGCTCGGCAGGCTGAAGGAGCTCAAGCCCTCGCTGCGCCGCGACGAGGTCTGAGACAGACAGAACGCCGGAGGGCCCGCAGCGTGACCGCCGCGGGCCCTCCGGCGTTCCCACGTACCAGCCGGGGCCGCCAGGCCCGGAGAACGCCGCCGGGGTGGCCGGAACCACAAGGTTCCGGCCACCCCGGCGGCACGTTTCTGCTGGGCCCCAGCGGAGCGCTCAGCCCTCCTCGTGGGTCGCCACCGCGCGGCGCGCGTCCGCGTCCAGGACACCCCAGCTGATCAGCTGCTCCGTGAGCACCGACGGCGACTGGTCGTAGATGACGGCGAGTGTGCGCAGGTCGTCCTGGCGGATCGAGAGCACCTTGCCGTTGTAGTCACCGCGCTGCGACTGGATCGTGGCCGCGTAGCGCTGCAGGGGGCCCGCCTTCTCGGCCGGCACCGTGGCCAGCCGCTCCAGGTCCAGGACCAGCTTCGGCGGCGGCTCGGCGGCGCCGCCCGGGGTCGTGCCCGGAAGCAGCTCCTGCACCGGAACGCCGTAGAAATCCGCCAGCTCGGCAAGGCGCTGCACGGTCACGGCACGGTCGCCGCGCTCGTAGGAACCGACCACGACCGCCTTCCAGCGTCCCTGGGACTTCTCCTCGACACCGTGGAGGGAAAGGCCCTGCTGGGTGCGGATCGCCCGGAGCTTGGCCCCGAGCTGTTTGGCGTATTCGCTGGACATATAGCTCCCCGGCACTGTGTCGACGCGTCTGGCGTGGGTGCCAGCCCGCGCGGCTGGTAACTCACTGTGAGGTTACGCAGCGTTACTCTGCCGCGTCAAGCCGAATGGTCCGCACCGACTCTTCCGTGGTAGTGGCACCGCGTTGGGCCGAATAGGTGATCCGAGGGGGCCGTCCGGGCGATCGCGGGGGCCTGCTACCGTGGATGGCGCAATCCCGACGTCCTTTAAGGTCCGTCCCGTGAGGCGGAGAAGGAGGTCCGTTTCGTATGGACAAGCACGACGCGCAGTCCGATGCCCGGCCCGTTCTCGAAGGGCCCGACATCGCGCGGGTACTGACCCGCATCGCCCACGAGATCGTCGAACGCGCCAAGGGCGCCGATGACGTGGTGCTCCTCGGCATCCCGACCCGGGGCGTCTTCCTCGCCCGCCGGATCGCCGACAAGCTGGAGCAGATCACCGAGCGCAAGGTCCCGTGCGGCTCGCTCGACATCACCATGTACCGCGACGACCTGCGCATGCACCCGCCGCGTGCGCTGGCCCGCACCGAGATCCCCGGTGACGGCATCGACGGCAAGCTGGTCGTCCTCGTCGACGACGTGCTCTTCTCCGGCCGCACCATCCGCGCCGCCCTCGACGCCCTGAACGACATCGGCCGCCCGCGGGCGGTGCAGCTCGCCGTGCTCGTCGACCGCGGTCACCGTGAACTGCCCATTCGCGCCGACTACGTCGGCAAGAACCTCCCCACGTCGTTGCGGGAGACGGTCAAGGTCCAGCTCGCCGAGGAGGACGGTCGCGACACCGTGCTGCTCGGCGCCAAGCCGGACGCCCAGTAGCGCCTCAGGCGTACGCCGCTGTCGTACGCCGGCTCAGTGCGCGCGCTCGCGCGCCCGTCTGCCCCGAATCTCCCGTTTGAACTGCCTTACGGAGCCTGACAGATGCAGCGTCATCTCATCTCGGCCGCCGACCTCACCCGCGACGACGCCGTCCTGATCCTCGACACCGCCGAGGAGATGGCCCGGGTCGCCGACCGGCCGATCAAGAAGCTGCCGACCCTGCGCGGCCGCACGATCGTCAACCTCTTCTTCGAGGACTCCACCCGCACCCGGATCTCCTTCGAGGCCGCCGAGAAGCGGCTGTCCGCGGACGTCATCAACTTCTCCGCCAAGGGATCCAGCGTCTCCAAGGGCGAGTCCCTGAAGGACACCGCCCAGACCCTGGAGGCCATGGGCGTCGACGCCGTGGTCATCCGGCACGGCGCCTCGGGCGCCCCGTACCGGCTGGCGAACTCCGGCTGGATCGACGCGGCCGTGGTCAACGCCGGTGACGGCACCCACCAGCACCCGACCCAGGCCCTGCTGGACGCCTTCACCATGCGCCGCCGTCTGATCGGCCCGGACGCCGGACTCGGCCAGGACCTCGCCGGCCGGCGCATCACGATCGTCGGCGACGTCCTGCACAGCCGCGTCGCCCGCTCCAACGTCGACCTGCTGCACACCCTCGGCGCCGAGGTCACCCTCGTCGCCCCGCCGACCCTGCTGCCGGTCGGCATCGAGACCTGGCCGTGCGAGGTCTCCTACGACCTCGACAGCACCCTGCCCAAGTCCGACGCGGTGATGATGCTGCGCGTCCAGCGCGAGCGGATGAACGCCGCGTTCTTCCCGACCGAGCGCGAGTACTCCCGCCGCTACGGCCTCGACGGCGACCGCATGGCGCGGATGCCCGAGCACGCCGTCGTGATGCACCCCGGGCCGATGGTCCGCGGCATGGAGATCACCGCCGAGGTCGCCGACTCCGACCGCTGCACCGTCGTCGAGCAGGTCGCGAACGGAGTCTCCATCCGGATGGCCGTCCTGTACCTGCTGCTCGGTGGAAACGAGCCCGCCGTCACCCACACCCGTACCGAGGAGAAGCAAGACCGATGAGCAAGATCCTGATCCGTGGTGCCAAGGTGCTCGGCGGCGAGCCGCAGGACGTGCTGATCGACGGGCAGACGATCGCGGAGGTCGGTGCCGGTCTGAGCGCCGAGGGCGCCGAGGTCGTCGAGGCCGGGGGCAAGGTGCTGCTGCCGGGCCTGGTCGACCTGCACACCCACCTGCGTGAGCCGGGCCGCGAGGACTCCGAGACCGTCCTCACCGGCACCCGCGCCGCGGCCTCCGGCGGCTACACCACCGTCTTCGCCATGGCCAACACCTTCCCCGTCGCCGACACCGCCGGCGTCGTCGAGCAGGTCTGGCGGCTCGGCAAGGAGCACGGCTACTGCGACGTCCAGCCGATCGGCGCCGTCACCGTCGGCCTCGACGGCAGGAAGCTCGCCGAGCTGGGCGCCATGCACGAGTCGGCCGCCGGCGTCACCGTCTTCTCCGACGACGGCAAGTGCGTCCACGACGCCGTGATCATGCGCCGCGCCCTGGAGTACGTGAAGGCCTTCGGCGGTGTCATCGCGCAGCACGCGCAGGAGCCGCGGCTCACCGAGGGCGCCGAGATGAACGAGGGCGTCGTCTCCGCCGAGCTGGGTCTCGGGGGCTGGCCCGCGGTGGCCGAAGAATCGATCATCGCCCGGGATGTCCTGCTCGCCGACCACGTCGGCTCCCGCGTCCACATCTGCCACCTGTCGACCGCCGGGTCCGTCGAGATCGTCCGCTGGGCCAAGTCCCGCGGCATCGCCGTCACCGCCGAGGTCACCCCGCACCACCTGCTCCTCACCGACGAGCTGGTCCGCACGTACAACCCGGTCTACAAGGTGAACCCGCCGCTGCGCACCGAGCGTGACGTCATGGCGCTGCGCGAGGCGCTCGCCGACGGCACGATCGACATCGTCGCCACCGACCACGCCCCGCACCCGCACGAGGACAAGGACTGCGAGTGGGCCGCGGCCGCCATGGGCATGGTGGGGCTGGAGACGGCGTTGTCAGTGGTCCAGGAGACCATGGTCGACACGGGCCTGCTGGACTGGGCCGGCGTCGCCGACCGCATGTCCTTCAAGCCCGCGCAGATCGGACAGGCCACGGGCCACGGCCGTCCCGTCTCGGCAGGTGAGCCCGCCAACCTCACCCTGGTCGACACGGCATACCGTGGGCTCGTGGAACCCGCGGGCTTCGCCTCGCGCAGCCGCAACACCCCCTACGAGGGGCGTGAGCTGCCGGGCCGTGTGACGCACACGTGGCTGCGGGGCAAGGCCACACTCGTCGACGGGAAGCTCACGTGACACCTGTACTGCTGCTGGCCGCCGAGAAGGAATCGGCGCAAGTGACCGACTGGGCCGCCCGCATCGGCTGGGTCGTCGGCCTCGCCCTCTTCGTCGCGCTCGTCTACTGGCTGATGCGCGAGGGCTGGAAGTGGCGCGGCACCCTCCAGGGCGACCTGCCCGAGCTGCCCGTCACGCCGGACGACCCGGGCCCGGCGCGCCTGACCATGAGCGGCCGCTACCACGGCTCGACCACCGCCGGGCAGTGGCTCGACCGCATCGTCGCCCACGGCCTGGGCACCCGCAGCCGCGCCGAGCTGACGCTCACAGACGCCGGCCTGGACGTCGTACGCCCCGGAGCGGACGACTTCTTCGTCCCGGTGGCGCAGCTGCGCGAGGCCCGGCTCGACAAGGGCATCGCCGGCAAGGTGCTCACCGAGGGCGGCCTGCTGGTCGTCACCTGGGCGCACGGCGACCGGCTGATCGACTCCGGCTTCCGCTCCGACCACGCGGCCGAGCACAACGAGTGGGTCGAAGCCCTCAACTCCATGATCGAAACGAACACCAGGGAAGGCGCCGAACGATGACCACCTCCACCAGGGGAGCCGCCAAAACTCCCGCCGTACTCGTCCTGGAGGACGGCCGGGTCTTCCGGGGCCGCGCCTACGGGGCCGTGGGGGAGACCTTCGGCGAAGCGGTGTTCTCCACCGGCATGACCGGCTACCAGGAGACCCTCACCGACCCGTCGTACCACCGCCAGGTCGTGGTGATGACCGCCCCGCACGTCGGCAACACCGGCGTGAACGACGAGGACCCCGAGTCCCAGCGCATCTGGGTCGCCGGTTACGTCGTGCGCGACCCCGCGCGCGTGCCGTCCAACTGGCGCTCCCGGCGCACGCTCGACGAGGAGCTGGCCGCGCAGGGCGTCGTCGGAATCTCCGGCATCGACACCCGCGCCCTCACCCGCCATCTGCGCGAGCGCGGCGCCATGCGCGTCGGCATCTTCAGCGGCGACGCCGTCCAGGACGACGGCGCCCTCCTCGCGCGCGTGCAGGAAGCCCCGCAGATGAAGGGCGCGAACCTCTCCGCCGAGGTCGCCACCACCGAGCCGTACGTCGTCCCCGCGATCGGCGAGAAGAAGTTCACCGTCGCCGCCGTCGACCTCGGCATCAAGGGCATGACCCCGCACCGCATGGCCGAGCGCGGCATCGAGGTGCACGTCCTCCCGGCGACCGCCACCGTCGACGACGTCTACGCGGTCAACCCGGACGGCGTGTTCTTCTCCAACGGCCCGGGCGACCCGGCCACCGCCGACCACGCCGTCTCCGTCATGCAGGGCGTCCTGGAGCGCGGCACCCCGCTGTTCGGCATCTGCTTCGGCAACCAGATCCTCGGCCGCGCCCTCGGCTTCGGCACCTACAAGCTGAAGTACGGCCACCGCGGCATCAACCAGCCGGTGCAGGACCGCACGACCGGCAAGGTCGAGGTCACCGCCCACAACCACGGCTTCGCCGTCGACGCCCCGCTCGACCAGGTCTCCGAGACCCCGTTCGGCCGCGCCGAGGTGTCGCACGTCTGCCTGAACGACAACGTGGTGGAGGGGCTCCAGCTCCTCGACCGCCCCGCCTTCAGCGTCCAGTACCACCCCGAAGCAGCGGCCGGCCCGCACGACGCCGCCTACCTGTTCGACCGCTTCGTGAAGCTCATGGAGGGCCAGCGTGCCTAAGCGCACCGATATCCAGTCCGTCCTGGTCATCGGCTCCGGCCCGATCGTCATCGGCCAGGCCGCCGAGTTCGACTACTCCGGCACCCAGGCGTGCCGCGTCCTCAAGGCCGAGGGCCTGCGGGTCGTCCTGGTCAACTCCAACCCGGCGACGATCATGACCGACCCGGAGATCGCCGACGCCACCTACGTCGAGCCGATCACCCCCGAGTTCGTCGAGAAGATCATCGCCAAGGAGCGGCCCGACGCGCTGCTGCCCACCCTGGGCGGCCAGACGGCCCTCAACACCGCCATCTCGCTGCACGAGAACGGTGTCCTCGACAAGTACGGCGTCGAGCTGATCGGCGCCAACGTGGAGGCGATCCACAAGGGCGAGGACCGCGACCAGTTCAAGGAGGTCGTGGAGGAGGTCCGCAAGAAGATCGGCCACGGCGAGTCCGCCCGGTCCTACATCTGCCACTCCATGGACGACGTCCTCAAGGGCGTCGAGGAGCTCGGCGGCTACCCGGTCGTGGTCCGCCCCTCCTTCACCATGGGCGGCGCCGGCTCCGGCTTCGCCCACGACGAGGAGGAGCTGCGCCGCATCGCCGGCACCGGCCTCACCCTCTCGCCGACCACCGAGGTGCTCCTGGAGGAGTCCATCCTCGGCTGGAAGGAGTACGAGCTGGAGCTGATGCGCGACAAGCACGACAACGTCGTGGTCGTCTGCTCCATCGAGAACTTCGACCCCATGGGCGTCCACACCGGCGACTCGATCACGGTCGCCCCGGCGATGACGCTGACGGACCGCGAGTACCAGATCCTGCGCGACATCGGCATCGCCGTGATCCGCGAGGTCGGCGTCGACACCGGCGGCTGCAACATCCAGTTCGCGGTGAACCCCGAGGACGGCCGGGTCATCGTCATCGAGATGAACCCGCGCGTGTCCCGCTCCTCGGCCCTGGCCTCCAAGGCCACCGGCTTCCCGATCGCCAAGATCGCCGCCAAGCTGGCCGTCGGCTACACGCTGGACGAGATCCCGAACGACATCACGCAGGAGACCCCGGCCTCCTTCGAGCCGACGCTCGACTACGTGGTCGTCAAGGCCCCGCGTTTCGCCTTCGAGAAGTTCCCGAGCGCCGACTCCACCCTCACCACCACCATGAAGTCGGTCGGCGAGGCCATGGCCATCGGCCGCAACTTCACCGAGGCCTTCCAGAAGGCCCTGCGCTCCCTGGAGAAGAAGGGCAGCCAGTTCACGTTCGTCGGCGAGCCCGGCGACAAGGACGCGCTGCTGCGCGAGTCGGTCCGCCCCACCGACGGCCGCATCAACACCGTCATGCAGGCCATCCGCGCGGGCGCCACGCCCGAGGAGGTCTTCGAGTACACGAAGATCGACCCCTGGTTCGTCGACCAGCTCTTCCTGATCAAGGAGATCGCCGACGAGCTGGCGGCCGCTCCGGAGCTGACCACCGACCTGCTCGCCGAGGCCAAGCGGCACGGCTTCTCCGACCAGCAGATCGGCGAGATCCGCGGCCTGCGCGAGGACGTCGTCCGCGAGGTCCGGCACGCGCTCGGCGTCCGCCCGGTCTACAAGACGGTCGACACCTGCGCCGCCGAGTTCGCCGCGAAGACGCCGTACTTCTACTCTTCCTACGACGAGGAGACCGAGGTCGCCCCGCGCGAGAAGCCGGCCGTCATCATCCTGGGCTCCGGCCCGAACCGCATCGGCCAGGGCATCGAGTTCGACTACTCCTGCGTCCACGCCTCCTTCGCGCTGAGCGACGCGGGCTACGAGACGGTGATGGTCAACTGCAACCCGGAGACCGTCTCCACGGACTACGACACCTCCGACCGCCTGTACTTCGAGCCGCTGACGCTGGAAGACGTGCTGGAGATCGTGCACGCCGAGCAGCAGGCCGGACCCGTCGCCGGCGTCGTCGTCCAGCTCGGCGGCCAGACCCCGCTGGGCCTGTCGCAGGCGCTCAAGGACAACGGCGTGCCGATCGTCGGCACCTCCCCGGAGGCCATCCACGCCGCCGAGGACCGGGGCGCCTTCGGCCGAGTCCTCAAGGAGGCCGGCCTCCCGGCCCCCAAGCACGGCACCGCCACCACCTTCGCCGAGGCCAAGGCCATCGCCGACGAGATCGGCTACCCGGTCCTGGTGCGCCCCTCGTACGTCCTCGGCGGGCGCGGCATGGAGATCGTCTACGACGAGACGCGCCTGGAGGCGTACATCGCCGAGTCGACCGAGATCAGCCCCTCGCGGCCGGTCCTGGTCGACCGGTTCCTCGACGACGCGATCGAGATCGACGTCGACGCGCTCTACGACGGCGAGGAGCTGTACCTCGGCGGCGTCATGGAGCACATCGAGGAGGCCGGCATCCACTCCGGCGACTCGGCGTGCGCCCTGCCCCCGATCACCCTCGGCGGCTTCGACATCAAGCGCCTGCGCGCCTCCACGGAGGGCATCGCCAAGGGTGTCGGGGTGCGCGGCCTGATCAACATCCAGTTCGCGCTCGCGGGCGACATCCTCTACGTCCTGGAGGCCAACCCGCGCGCCTCCCGGACGGTCCCCTTCACCTCGAAGGCGACGGCGGTGCCGCTGGCCAAGGCCGCCGCCCGGATCTCGCTGGGCGCCACCATCGCCGAGCTGCGCGCCGAGGGCCTGCTCCCGGCCAGTGGCGACGGCGGCGAGCTGCCCTTCGACGCGCCGATCTCCGTCAAGGAGGCCGTCATGCCGTGGTCGCGGTTCCGCGACATCCACGGCCGCGGCGTCGACACGGTCCTCGGCCCGGAGATGCGCTCCACCGGTGAGGTCATGGGCATCGACTCCGTCTTCGGCACGGCGTACGCCAAGTCGCAGGCCGGCGCCTACGGCCCGCTGCCCACCAAGGGCCGCGCCTTCATCTCGGTCGCCAACCGCGACAAGCGCTCGATGATCTTCCCGGCCCGCGAGCTGGTCGCCCACGGCTTCGAGCTGCTGGCCACCTCCGGCACGGCCGAGGTCCTCAAGCGCAACGGCATCAACGCCACGGTCGTGCGCAAGCAGTCCGAGGGCACCGGCCCGAACGGCGAGAAGACCATCGTCCAGCTCATCCACGACGGCGAGGTCGACCTCATCGTCAACACCCCGTACGGCACCGGCGGCCGCCTCGACGGCTACGACATCCGTACGGCGGCCGTGGCGCGCTCCGTGCCCTGCCTGACGACGGTCCAGGCGCTGGCGGCGGCGGTCCAGGGCATCGACGCCCTCAACCGCGGCGACGTGAGCGTCCGCTCGCTCCAGGAACACGCGGAACACCTGACCGCGGCCCGCGACTAGCAGCCCCGAGGGGGACACCGGAAACGGTGTCCCCCTCTTCGTGAGGACGCCACGTCCTCGTGAGGACACCATGTACAAACTCTTCTTCCGTCTCGTCTTCAAGCGGCTGGACCCGGAGCAGGCCCACCACCTCGCCTTCCGCTGGATCCGCCTGGCCGCCCGGGTGCCCGTGCTGCGCACCTTCCTCGCGGCCGCCCTCGCGCCCCGCCACAAGGAGCTGCGCACCGAGGCCCTCGGCCTGCGCATGCACGGCCCCTTCGGGCTCGCGGCCGGCTTCGACAAGAACGCCGTCGGCATCGACGGCATGGCCATGCTCGGCTTCGACCACGTCGAGATCGGCACGGTGACCGGCGAACCGCAGCCCGGCAACCCCAAGCAGCGGCTGTTCCGCCTGGTCAAGGACCGGGCGCTGATCAACCGCATGGGCTTCAACAACGACGGCTCGCTCCGCGTCGCCGCCCGCCTCGCCTCCCGCACGCCCGTCTTCAAGACCGTCGTCGGCGTCAACATCGGCAAGACCAAGGTCGTCCCGGAGGAGGAGGCCGTCGCGGACTACGTGAAGTCCGCCGAGCGGCTCGCGCCCTACGCCGACTACCTGGTGGTCAACGTCTCCTCGCCGAACACGCCCGGCCTGCGCAACCTCCAGGCCACCGAGGCGCTGCGCCCGCTGCTGAGCGCCGTCCGCGAGGCCGCCGACCGCACGGTGCCCGCGCGGCGCGTCCCGCTCCTGGTCAAGATCGCGCCGGACCTCGCCGACGAGGACGTCGACGCCGTCGCCGACCTCGCCGTGGAACTGGGCCTGGACGGCATCATCGCCACCAACACCACCATCGCGCGCGACGGACTCGGCCTGAAGTCCGACCCGGCGCTGGTCAAGGAGACCGGCGGCCTGTCCGGGGCGCCCCTGAAGGAACGCTCCCTGGAGGTCCTGCGGCGCCTCTACGCGCGCGTGGGCGACCGGATCACCCTGGTGGGCGTCGGGGGCGTCGAGAACGCCGAGGACGCCTGGCAGCGCATCCTGGCCGGTGCCACGCTGGTCCAGGGCTACAGCGCCTTCATCTACGAAGGGCCCTTCTACGCCCGCGCGATCCACAAGGGGCTCGCCGCGCGCCTGCGCACCAGCCCGTACGCCACGCTCGCCGACGCGGTGGGCGCCGACGTGAGGAAGACGGCATGAGTGGTCTCGAACCCTTCGGCGCCCGCCTGCGCCGGGCCATGGACGAGCGCGGTCCGCTGTGTGTCGGCATCGACCCGCACGCCTCCCTGCTCGCCGAGTGGGGCCTGAACGACGACGTGGCGGGCCTGGAGCGGTTCAGCCGCACGGTCGTCGAGGCCGTGGCCGACCGGGTGGCCGTGCTCAAGCCGCAGAGCGCGTTCTTCGAGCGCTTCGGCTCGCGCGGCGTCGCGGTGCTGGAGCAGTCCGTCGCCGAGGCGCGGGCGGCCGGCGCGCTGGTCGTGATGGACGCCAAGCGCGGCGACATCGGCTCGACCATGGCCGCCTACGCCGAGTCCTTCCTGCACAAGGACGCGCCGCTGTTCTCGGACGCGCTGACGGTCTCCCCGTACCTCGGCTACGGCTCGCTCAGCCCGGCCGTCGCGCTGGCCCGGGAGAGCGGCGCGGGGCTGTTCGTGCTGGCGCTGACGTCCAATCCGGAGGGCGGCGAGGTCCAGCACGCCGTGCGCTCCGACGGTCGGAACGTCGGAGCGACGATGCTGGCCCACCTCGCCGCCGAGAACGCGGGAGAGGAGCCCCTGGGGTCCTTCGGCGCGGTCGTCGGCGCCACCCTCGGTGATCTGTCGACGTACGACCTCGACATCAACGGCCCGCTCCTCGCACCCGGCATCGGCGCCCAGGGGGCCACGCCGGCCGATCTTCCCCGGGTCTTCGGCGCCGCGGTGCGCAACGTCGTGCCGAACGTCAGCCGGGGAGTGCTACGCCACGGTCCCGACACGGTCGCTCTGCGTGACGCCGCAGACCGCTTCGCGGAGGAGATCCGTCACACCGTGGCGCCGTCCTGACCTCTTCCGGAGACCTCCGATGAGTGGTCCGGGGCCCGCTTGAGTCTGAATACATCCTCAAATCCGGGGCAGTATGTCCTAAATGTCCGTTCAGATGAAGGCTGACCAGGACTTTTCCGCTGTTCTCGCTGACTCTGGCGGACTTGCCCGCTAGTCTCCGACGAGAGTGAACGGGCAAGCGTGTTGCTCGTGGCTCCCCAGGTGTGGGGCGACTAGGTTCCTCACCGGTCCGTATCCGACAGTTCGACATCCGAGGTGACGTAGGCGTGGCTCTTCCGCCCCTTACCCCTGAACAGCGCGCAGCCGCGCTCGAAAAGGCCGCCGCGGCTCGCCGGGAGCGGGCCGAGGTCAAGAATCGACTCAAGCACTCCGGCGCCTCCCTCCACGAGGTCATCAAGCAGGGCCAGGAGAACGACGTCATCGGCAAGATGAAGGTCTCCGCCCTTCTTGAGTCCCTGCCGGGCGTGGGCAAGGTCCGCGCCAAGCAGATCATGGAGCGACTCGGTATCTCCGAGAGCCGCCGTGTGCGCGGCCTCGGTTCCAACCAGATCGCCTCCCTGGAGCGCGAGTTCGGCAGCACCGGCTCCTGACCCGGGCACTCCGGGGAAGCGAGTCCCGGGCACTCCGGGATTGCTGGATAATCGCTGCATGGCTGTAACACCCCGGGGGACGACCCCCGTACCCCCGGACGCACGTCCGCGGCTGACCGTGCTCTCCGGCCCCTCCGGGGTCGGCAAGAGCACGGTCGTCGCCCATATGCGCAAGGAACACCCCGAGGTCTGGCTCTCCGTGTCGGCGACGACCCGCAAGCCCCGCCCCGGCGAGCAGCACGGCGTCCACTACTTCTTCGTCACCGACGACGAGATGGACAAGCTGATCGCCAACGGCGAACTGCTGGAGTGGGCCGAGTTCGCCGGCAACCGCTACGGCACGCCGCGTGCGGCCGTGCAGGAACGCCTGGAGAAGGGCGAGTCCGTCCTGCTGGAGATCGATCTCCAGGGCGCCCGCCTGGTGCGGGAGTCGATGCCGGAGGCCCAGCTGGTGTTCCTGGCCCCTCCCTCCTGGGAGGAGCTGGTGCGCAGACTGACCGGGCGGGGTACCGAACCGCCTGAGGTGATCGAGCGCAGGCTGGCGGCCGCCAAGATCGAGCTGGCCGCCGAACCGGAGTTCGACACGACGCTGGTCAACACCTCCGTCGAGGACGTGGCGCGCGAGCTGCTAGCCTTGATGAACGTCGTGTGACCATCGCTGATCGATCCGGTCCTCGCTGATCACCCCGACAGAATCTTTCCCATCCATCGGAAGGTAGAGCGTGTCCTCTTCCATCTCCGCGCCCGAGGGCATCATCAACCCGCCGATCGACGAGCTCCTCGAGGCCACCGACTCGAAGTACAGCCTCGTGATCTACGCGGCCAAGCGGGCCCGCCAGATCAACGCGTACTACTCGCAGCTCGGCGAGGGTCTCCTCGAGTACGTCGGTCCTCTCGTCGACACCCACGTCCACGAGAAGCCGCTCTCGATCGCCCTCCGCGAGATCAACGCGGGGCTCCTGACGTCCGAGGCCGTCGAGGGCCCGGCGCAGTAAGTCGTATTAGCAGCTTGATGCTGACTTTTCCACAGGCCCGGCAGGCCGACTGCCGGGCCTGTGGTGTGTCATGGAGTCGTACGGTGTGCCGGTTGCCGAGGTCCGGGTCGCCGAGTCCGGGGAGAGACGGGGAGAGACGTGGACAAGCCGAAGGTCGTTCTGGGGGTCAGCGGTGGCATCGCCGCCTACAAGGCCTGTGAGCTGCTGCGGCGGCTGACGGAGTCGGGCCATGAGGTGCGCGTGGTGCCCACGGCCTCCGCGCTGCAGTTCGTCGGCGCCGCCACCTGGTCCGCGCTCTCCGGGAACCCGGTCTCCACGGAGGTCTGGGACGACGTGCACGAGGTGCCGCACGTCCGCATCGGACAGCACGCCGACCTGGTCGTCGTCGCCCCGGCCACCGCCGACCTGCTCGCCAAGGCGGCCCACGGCATCGCCGACGACCTCCTCACCAACACCCTGCTCACCGCCCGCTGCCCCGTCGTCTTCGCCCCCGCCATGCACACGGAGATGTGGGAGCACCCGGCCACCCAGGAGAACGTGGCGACGCTGCGCCGCCGCGGCGCCCTCGTCATCGATCCTGCCGTGGGCCGCCTCACCGGCGTCGACACCGGCAAGGGCCGGCTGCCCGACCCGGCCGAGATCTTCGAGGTCTGCCGCCGGGTGCTGGCCCGGGGCGTGCGGGAACCGGACCTCAAGGGCCGACACGTCGTGGTCAGTGCCGGGGGCACCCGCGAGCCCCTGGACCCCGTCCGGTTCCTCGGCAACCGCTCCTCCGGCAAGCAGGGCTACGCCCTCGCCCGCACGGCGGCCGCCCGCGGTGCCAGGGTCACGCTCATCGCGGCCAACAGCACCCTGCCCGACCCGGCGGGCGTGGACGTCGTCCCGGTCGGCACGGCCGTGCAGCTGCGCGAGGCCGTGCTGAAGGCCGCCGCCGACGCCGACGCCGTGGTCATGGCGGCCGCGGTGGCGGACTTCCGCCCGGCGACGTACGCGGCCGGGAAGATCAAGAAGAAGGACGACCAGGAGCCGGAGCCGATCACCCTGGTGCGGAATCCGGACATCCTCGCGGAGGTCTCCGCCGACCGCGCCCGCGCCGGGCAGGTGGTCGTCGGCTTCGCCGCGGAGACGGACGACGTCCTCGCCAACGGCCGCGCCAAACTGAAGCGCAAGGGGTGCGATCTGCTGGTGGTGAACGAGGTGGGCGAGCGCAAGACCTTCGGCTCCGAGGAGAACGAGGCGGTCGTCCTCGGCGCCGACGGCAGCGAGACGGCGGTGCCGCACGGCCCCAAGGAAGCCCTGGCCGAAACCGTGTGGGACCTGGTCACGGAGCGCCTCCAGTGATGCTCCAGTCCCTCTCGAAGCCGATCAAACCCGGCCGATCGAGGCGTGGCGCCTCTGGCCAACGGCGCTCGGCATTGGGCAGAATGCCCGTGCCGCAGGTCACAGCACTCCCGAGTGGCGAGACAGGGGGACCGTGGCCGAAGCGTGACCGATAAACTGTTCCACGGACGGCGCCGGGTGCAGCCCCCGCCGTCCGCCAATGATCAGCCAGCAGCCGCTGCAACCCCAGGGAGCGTTGTGTCCCGTCGCCTGTTCACCTCGGAGTCCGTGACCGAGGGTCACCCCGACAAGATCGCTGACCAGATCAGCGACACCATTCTCGACGCGCTCCTGCGCGAAGACCCGTCCTCCCGGGTCGCCGTCGAGACCCTGATCACGACCGGCCTGGTGCACGTGGCCGGCGAGGTCACGACCAAGACGTACGCGGACATCGCGACGCTGGTCCGGAACAAGATCCTCGAGATCGGCTACGACTCCTCGAAGAAGGGCTTCGACGGCGCCTCCTGCGGCGTCTCGGTGTCGATCGGCGCCCAGTCCCCGGACATCGCCCAGGGCGTGGACACGGCGTACGAGTCCCGTGTCGAGGGCGACGAGGACGAGCTGGACAAGCAGGGCGCGGGCGACCAGGGCCTGATGTTCGGCTACGCGACGGACGAGACGCCGACGCTGATGCCGCTGCCGATCTTCCTGGCCCACCGCCTGTCGAAGCGCCTGTCCGACGTGCGCAAGAACGGCACGATCCCCTACCTCCGCCCGGACGGCAAGACCCAGGTCACCATCGAGTACGACGGCGACAAGGCGGTCCGCCTGGACACCGTCGTCGTCTCCTCCCAGCACGCCTCCGACATCGACCTGGACTCGCTCCTGGCGCCGGACATCAAGGAGTTCGTCGTCGAGCCGGAGCTGAAGGCGCTCCTGGACGAGGGCATCAAGCTCGACACGGAGAACTACCGCCTGCTGGTCAACCCCACCGGCCGCTTCGAGATCGGCGGCCCGATGGGCGACGCCGGCCTCACCGGCCGCAAGATCATCATCGACACCTACGGCGGCATGGCCCGCCACGGCGGCGGTGCCTTCTCCGGCAAGGACCCGTCCAAGGTCGACCGCTCGGCGGCGTACGCGATGCGCTGGGTCGCCAAGAACGTCGTCGCCGCGGGTCTCGCCACCCGCTGCGAGGTCCAGGTCGCGTACGCGATCGGCAAGGCCGAGCCGGTCGGTCTGTTCGTCGAGACCTTCGGCACCGCCAAGATCGACACGGACCGGATCGAGAAGGCCATCGACGAGGTCTTCGACCTCCGCCCGGCCGCCATCATCCGCGACCTCGACCTGCTCCGCCCGATCTACTCCCAGACGGCGGCGTACGGCCACTTCGGCCGCGAGCTCCCCGACTTCACGTGGGAGCGGACGGACCGCGTGGACGCGCTGCGCAAGGCGGCGGGGCTGTAACGAGCCCCGAGGCTTGAGGAGGCCCGGTTCCCTTCGGGGAGCCGGGCCTTCGCCGTGCCCCGGGCCCCTCCCGGGCGCCGTCGTCTGTCAGTGGTGTTTGGTAAGAATGCAAGCGTGAGCAGCGAGAACGAACAGGCGGGTGGCGGTGGCGAGGGTGCGCCGCCCGAGCAGCTCGCGCTCATCCGGGAGAGTGTGCGGAAGGCGAAGACGCCCCGGGCCAAGCCGCGGACGTGGCGGGGGGCCGCGCTCGCCAAGGAGCTGCCCGTGGCGCGGGTGCTCGTGGACAAGGGCGTGCTGCACCTCGACCGGTACTTCGACTACGCCGTCCCCGAGGAGCTGGACGCGCAGGCCCAGCCGGGCGTGCGGGTCCGGGTGCGGTTCGGGGCCGGGCGGCACCGGGTGCGGGAGGGACGCCGTGAGGGCGGCGGGCTGATCGACGGCTTCCTCGTCGAGCGGCTGCCCGAGTCCGACTACTCCGGGCCGCTGGCCGCCCTCGCCCAGGTCGTCTCGCCCGAGCCGGTGCTGAGCGAGGAACTGCTCGGGCTGGCCCGGGCGGTCGCCGACCGGTACGCGGGCAGCCTCGCCGACGTCCTGCAGCTCGCGGTGCCGCCGCGCAACGCCCGGGCCGAGCAGCGCGCCTCCCCCGAGCCCCTGCCGCCGCCCCCGGCACCGGAGCCGGGGTCCTGGCGGCGGTACGAGCGGGGTGCGGCCTTCCTGGAGTCGCTGGCCTCCGGCGGCGCGCCCCGGGCCGTGTGGAACGCGCTGCCCGGGCCGCAGTGGAGCGAGGAGCTGGCCCGGGCCGTCGCGGCGACCCTGGCCTCCGGCCGAGGGGCACTCGTCGTCCTGCCGGACGGGCGGGCCGTCGCCCGGGTCGACGCCGCGCTGACGGCCCTGCTGGGGGAGGGGCGGCACGCGGTGCTCACCGCCGACGCCGGTCCCGAGAAGCGGTACGCGCAGTGGCTCGCGGTGCGGCGGGGATCCGTCCGGGCCGTGATCGGGACCAGGGCCGCGATGTTCGCGCCGGTCCAGGGCCTCGGTCTGGTCGCCCTCTGGGACGACGGGGACGACAGCCACAGCGAGCAGCACGCCCCGCAGCCGCACGCCCGCGAGGTGCTCCTGCTGCGGGCCGCCCAGGACAAGTGCGGCTTCCTGCTGGGCAGCTGGTCCTGCACGGTGGAGGCGGCGCAGCTCGTGGAGAGCGGCTGGGCGCGGCCGCTCGTCGCCGGGCGGGAGCAGGTGCGCGGAGCCGCTCCGCTCGTACGGACCGTCGGGGACGGGGATCTCGCCCGGGACGAGGCCGCTCGCGCCGCCCGGCTGCCGAGCCTCGCCTGGCAGGCCGTCAGGGACGGCCTGCGGCAGGGGCCGGTGCTGGTGCAGGTGCCCCGGCGGGGCTACGTGCCGCGCATGGCGTGCGCCGGCTGCCGTGCCCCGGCGCGGTGCCGGCACTGCTCGGGGCCGTTGGAGACGCGGGACGGCGGTGCCCTGTGCTGCGGCTGGTGCGGGCGTGAGGAGAGCGGCTGGCACTGCCCGGAGTGCGGGGCCTTCCGGCTGCGGGCCTCGGTCGTGGGAGCCCGGCGGACCGCCGAGGAACTCGGACGGGCCTTTCCCGCCGTGCCGGTGCGGACCTCGGGGCGTGAACATGTGCTCGACACGGTGCCGGGAGCGCCCGCGCTGGTCGTGAGCACGCCGGGGGCCGAGCCCGTCGCCGAGGGCGGTTACGCCGCGGCGTTGCTGCTGGACGGCTGGGCCATGCTCGGGCGGCCCGATCTGCGGGCAGGGGAGGACGCGTTGCGGCGGTGGATCGCGGCCGCGTCCCTGGTCCGGCCGCAGTCGGCCGGGGGGACGGTGGTGGTCGTCGCCGAGCCGACGCTGCGGCCCGTGCAGGCGCTCGTGCGGTGGGACCCCGTGGGACACGCGGTGCGCGAACTGGCGGAGCGGGCCGAGCTGGGCTTCCCGCCCGTGTCGCGGATGGCGGCCGTGTCGGGGCCGGCGGATGCGGTGGCCGACTTCCTCCGCACGGCCGAACTGCCGCCGGAGGCAGAGGTGTTGGGACCCGTGCCGCTGCCCGTTCCCCCTCCGGGGCGACCGAGGCGTGCGGGGGCGCCGCCGCCCGGGGAGCAGTGGGAGCGGGCGTTGTTGCGGGTGCCGCCGGGGAAGGGCGCGGCGCTGGCGGCAGCGCTGAAAGCCGCGCAGGCCGCGCGGATGGCCCGGGGGAGTGGGGGAGGGAGCGGTACCGGGGTCTGGGTGCGGATCGATCCGGCGGATATCGGGTGAGCGGGGGCCGCGCTGGCAGCCGTAACACCGTCCGGATGGGTTGCCGCGCATCGCCTGGATGGGGCGCGGCGTACCGTCGGGATGTGCGGCCGTGCGCCGTCTGGATGGTCGTCGCGCATCGCCCGGATGGGTCGCCGCGTACCGTCCGGATGGGTCGCCGCGCACCACGCGGATGCGCCGCCGCACACCGCTCTGACACGCCGTCGCCCTCCCGGCGGCGCATCCGGGAGGGCGGGGCGGGTGGGGGAGGGCAGGACGGGGGAGGCAGAGTTGTGTCAGCCGTTGCGTGGGCCCGGGAAGGCCGTCGGTCGTGCCTCGTCGCGGATCGCCGGGCTGCCGGCCGTCGGCTGCGTGGGCATGGAACGGGCCGCGGGGACCGTCGGCACCGTGGGGAGGCCGGTGCCCACACTGACCGTGCGCGTGCCGGACGGTTCCGGCGTGCGCTCCGGCTCGGCCGCGGCCGGCTGGGCCGTAGCACGGCGGGCGCCGTAACGGCGGTGGACCGCCTGTTTGGTGACTCCGAGTGCGGAGCCCACCGCGTCCCACGAGAAACCGAGTGAGCGATCGAAGTCCACGGCCGCCGTGACCAGGGTCTCGACACTGTCCCGCAGTTCCTGGGCGAGACGTACCGTCGGGGCGGGGGCCCGTCCGTAGACGACGAAGCCCGTGGAGGGGCCGGAGCGGCGCGGGCGGTAGACGTTGCCCAGCTGGGCGGTCAGGGTGCGCAGTGCGTCCACCTGCCGGCGGACCCGCTCGATGTCCCGCACCAGCAAGTGCAGGCTGGCCCGAGCCTGGGCGTCGTGGGTTGCGTGGTCGGCCATGAACAAGCCTCTCGAACCGGCGTTGAAAGGAATGGGCCGCGATCGCGGCCCGAAGTGGTCAACTCTGTCTTGACCAACGCGGATTCGCTCCGTGGGTCACGGTGTGGGGGCGTGGGGGCATATGCGTGCGCCCGTTTGCGCCGGGCGTGCGCCTTCGGCCTTCGGCCTTCGGCGTTCGTCTCCCACCCGCGCAGCGCCCGTATCCCATCCGCGCAGCGCCCGTAACTGTTGGCCGAGAGGCCGAGCTCTCCCGTGGGGGCGGGCCGTCGTCGGCGGCTGTGCGTTCGCGGCTCATAGACTTGGGCGTTGCCCGTCATCGCCCCCGCCCGAGAGGCCCCCAGCACCCCATGAAGCTCGTCTTCGCCGGTACACCCGAGGTCGCCGTTCCCGCTCTGGACGCTCTGCTCGCCTCCGGGCGGCACGAGGTGGCCGCCGTCGTCACGCGGCCCGACGCGCCGGCCGGGCGCGGGCGCAGGCTCGTCGCGTCGCCCGTCGCCGAGCGGGCGGAGGAGGCCGGGATCGAGGTGCTGAAGCCCGCGAAGCCGAAGGACCCCGAGTTCCTGGAGCGGCTGCGGGAGATCGGGCCGGACTGCTGCCCCGTCGTCGCCTACGGCGCACTGCTGCCCCGGGTCGCCCTCGACGTCCCCGCGCACGGCTGGGTCAATCTGCACTTCTCCCTGCTGCCCGCCTGGCGGGGCGCCGCGCCCGTGCAGCACGCCATCATGGCCGGTGACGAGATCACCGGGGCCTCCACCTTCCTGATCGAGGAGGGGCTCGACTCCGGCCCGGTGTACGGGACGGTGACCGAGGAGATCCGGCCCACCGACACCAGCGGCGACCTGCTGACGCGGCTCGCCTTCGCCGGTGCCGGGCTGCTCGCGGCCACCATGGACGGGATCGAGGACGGCACCCTCAAGGCCGTGCCGCAGCCCGCCGAGGGGGTCACGCTCGCCCCGAAGGTCAACGTCGAGGACGCCCGCGTCGACTGGAACGCTCCCGCGCTGCGCGTCGACCGGGTGGTACGGGGCTGCACCCCGGCCCCCGGCGCCTGGACCACGTTCCGCGGTGAGCGGCTCAAGCTGATCCAGGTGACCCCCGTTCCCGACCGGACCGACCTCGCCCCGGGGCAGATCTCCGCCGGGAAGAACAACGTGTACGTCGGCACCGGCTCGTACGGCGTGGAGCTGCTGTGGGTGCAGGCGCAGGGCAAGAAGCCGATGCGGGCGGCGGACTGGGCGCGCGGCGTGCGGATCGGCGAGGGGGAGCGGCTCGGGGGCTGACCGCCACGGGGCAGCCGGCCGATCCGACTCGCCCACCCAGGGGCAGCGGCCGACACGGCTCGCCCCACCCCAGGGGCAGCGGCCGACACGGCTCGCCCCACCCCAGGGGCAGCGGCCGACACGGCTCGCCCCACCCCGCGTGTCCTGCCGCCCCGCCCACCTGGCCCCGGTCCGCACGGCGTCGCGGCGTAGGCTGGAGGGCGCACTTCATCTCACACCCGGAGCACCTTTTTCGTGAGCGACCAGCCCCGTCGGCCCCGTCCGTCCGGCAAGCCCTACCGTCGGCCCAAGAAGGACCCCGTCCGCGTCCTCGCCTTCGAGGCGCTGAGGGCCGTGGACGAGCGGGACGCCTACGCCAACCTCGTACTGCCGCCGCTGCTGCGCAAGGCGCGGGAGAAGGAGGGGCCCGAGGCGTTCGACGCCCGGGACGCGGCGCTCGCCACCGAGTTGGTCTACGGGACGCTGCGGCGGCAGGGCACGTACGACGCGGTCCTCGCGCGGTGCGTCGACCGGCCGCTCGGCGAGGTCGATCCGCCGGTGCTGGACGTGCTTAGCCTCGGCGCGCACCAGTTGCTCGGGACGCGTATCCCCACCCACGCGGCCGTGTCCGCCACGGTCGAGCTCGCCCGGGTCGTGCTGGGCGACGGGCGGGCCAAGTTCGTCAACGCCGTGCTGCGCAAGGTCGCCCAGGACGATCTGGACGGCTGGCTGGAGCGGGTCGCGCCGCCCTACGACGAGGACCCCGAGGACCATCTCGCCGTGGTCCACTCGCACCCGCGCTGGGTCGTGTCCGCGCTGTGGGACTCCCTCGGCGGCGGGCGCGCCGGCATCGAGGAGCTGCTGCGCGCCGACAACGAGCGGCCCGAGGTGACCCTGGTGGCCCGGCCCGGCAGGGCCACCACCGAGGAACTGCTCAGGGAGGACGCCGCCGTGGCCGGGAGCTGGTCGCCGTACGCCGTGCGGCTGGCCGAGGGCGGTGAGCCGGGCGCCATCGCGGCCGTGCGGGACGGGCGCGCGGGCGTTCAGGACGAGGGCAGCCAGCTCGTGGCCATCGCCCTCGCCAACGCGCCCCTGGACGGGCCCGACCGGCGGTGGCTGGACGGGTGCGCGGGCCCCGGCGGCAAGGCCGCGCTGCTGGGCGCGCTCGCGGCGCAGCGGGGCGCCGCTCTCGTGGCCTCGGAGAAGCAGACCCACCGTGCCGGGCTGGTGGCCCGCGCGCTGGAGGGCAACCCCGGGCCGTACCAGGTGATCGCCGCGGACGGGACCCGTCCGGCCTGGCGGCCGGGCAGCTTCGACCGGGTGCTGGTCGACGTGCCGTGCACCGGGCTCGGTGCCCTGCGGCGCCGCCCCGAGGCACGCTGGCGACGCCGGCCGGAGGACCTGGAGGGGTTCGCGCCGCTCCAGCGCGGGCTGCTGCGGACCGCCCTGGAGTCGGTCCGGGTCGGCGGTGTCGTCGGCTACGCGACCTGCTCGCCGCACCTGGCCGAGACCCGGGCCGTGGTCGCCGACGTCCTCAAGCAGTACCCGGACAGCGACCTCGTCGACGCCCGGCCGCTGCTGCCCGGCGTACCGGACCTGGGCGAGGGGCCCGACGTCCAGCTGTGGCCGCATCTGCACGGGACCGACGCGATGTACCTGGCGCTCATTCGCCGGACCGGCTGACCCCCGCCGGGACGCTCTCCCGGACCGCCGCGCCCCCGTCCTCGCGCGCCAGCCGGTGCGGCCACCACACCTTCGGGCCCACGTCCAGGAACAGCGACGTCACGAGGACCGAGCGCACCACGAAGGTGTCCAGGAGCACGCCGAGGGCGACCGCGAAGCCGATCTCGGCGAAGGCGACCATCGGGAGGGTGCCGAGGGCGGCGAAGGTGCCGGCCAGGACCAGGCCGGCCGACGTGATGACCGCGCCGGTGGCGGCCAGCCCCGTGACCACGCCCGGTCTGGTGCCCTGGCGGGCCGCCTCCTCGCGGATGCGCGTGGTGAGGAAGATGTTGTAGTCGATGCCCAGGGCCACCAGGAAGACGAAGACGAACAGCGGGAAGTCCGTCGTCTCGCCCGCGTAGTCGAAGACGTACCGGAAGGCGAGCGCGCTGATGCCGAGCGCCGCCGCGAACGACAGGATCACCGTCCCAATGAGCAGCAGCGGGGCGATCAGGGCGCGCAGCAGCACGCAGAGGATCAGCAGCACGACCACCAGCACCAGCGGGATGATCAGCACGTTGTCGTGCGTGGTCGCCTTGTCCATGTCCAGCAGGGCCGCCGTGCCGCCGCCCACCCGGGCGTCGGCGTCCGGCACCGCGTGCACCGCGTCCCGCACCCGCTCCACCGTCTGCTTGGCGGCCTCGCTGTCCGCCGGGGCGGTCATGGTGGCCTCGAACAGCACTCTGCCCTCGAAGACGGGTTTCGCGCCGGGCGGCAGCCCGAGGGACTGGGGGACCACGCCCTGCGTGGCGGCGACCGCGCGGCCCACCTGCTCGGCCTGTGCCTGGTTGCTGACGATGACCAGGGGATCGCCGCTGCCCGCCGGGAAGTAGCGCGCCGACACCTCCTGGCCGGTGATCGAGTCCGGTTTCCCGGTGAACGCGTCCGCGTTGCCGATGCCCTCCGCGCGCAGCTGGATCAGCCCCAGCGAGCAGACCGCCAGGACCAGTGCCGTCACGGCCCACGTCATCCGCGGCCGGTGGGCGATGCGGCGGCCCATGCGGGCCCACACGCCGCGCTCGGTCGGCTCGGGGGAGCCGAGGTGCGGGATCACCGGCCAGAAGATCCACCGGCCGAAGATCACCAGAAGGGCCGGGAACAGGCTCATCATCGCCAGCAGGGCGACGGCGACGCCGATCGCGGCTACCGGGCCCAGGCCGCTCGTCGAGTTCATCTCGGCGGCCAGCAGCACCAGCATGCTCAGCACGACCGTCGCGCCGGAGGCCAGCACCGCCGGGCCGGCGCGGTGCAGCGCCAGGGCCATCGCCTCGTGCCGGTCCTCGTGCCGGCGCAGCTCCTCCCGGTAGCGGGCGACCAGCAGCAGGGCGTAGTCCGTCCCCGCGCCGAAGACGAGCACCGTGAGGATGCCGGCGCTCTGGCCGTTGACCGTCAGGCCCGCGTGCTCGGCCAGCAGGTAGATCAGCGCCTGGGAGGCGAACAGCGCGCAGACCACCGCGACCAGGGGCACCAGCAGCAGGGTCAGGCTGCGGTAGGTGATCAGCAGCATGACGATGACGACGGCCATCGCCGAGAACAGCAGGGTCGAGTCGATGCCCTCGAAGCCCTCCGCGAAGTCCGCGGACGTGCCGCCTGGGCCGGTGATGTGCACGGCCAGCCCACCGCCGCCCTCCCCGACGTCCTCCCGGATGGAGTCGACGGCGGGCGAGATCCGCTCCCAGCCCTTCTCGTCCATCGTGATCGGCACGAAGACCTGCGCCGCCCGCGGATCGGTCTGCCGGTCGAAGACCGGGCCCCGGGTCTGCTCACCGATGATGCCGTGGTCACGCAGCTGCTTGAGCTGTGTGACGTCCTCGGCGATCTCCGCCCGGTCCCGCGCCGTCAGCCCACCGTCCCGGGCGTAGATCACCACCGCCGGGATCTGCTCCGGCCGGAAGTCCTCCGACTCCTGCAGGACCTGCGTCGACTCGGCGGATCCCGGCAGCCAGGACGTGGCGTCGTTGTCCTGCGCGTCGGTCAGCTTCATGGCGACCGGCGCGGCGACGACCAGCACCACCACCCACAGCGCCAACACGAGCCACTTGGCCCGCCGGCCGCAGACGAGATGCGCGACGCCCTGCTTCATGACATCCCCCTCCGCGGAGCCCGCCCACGAGGGGCGCGGGGAACTGCGCGATCAGCCACATACGACCCGCACCCAGCGGACCACCCGACACCGATGCCCACAACCCCCGGAGAGCATGGCAGGCTTAGGGCATGGCCGTGCAGATCAACCCCAGCATCCTCTCCGCCGACTTCGCCCGCCTCGCGGACGAGGCGAAGGCCGTGGAGGGAGCCGACTGGCTCCACGTCGACGTCATGGACAACCATTTCGTCCCCAACCTCACGCTCGGCGTGCCGGTCGTAGAGTCGCTCGCCCGTGCGACGGACACCCCGCTGGACTGCCATCTGATGATCGAGGCCCCCGATCGGTGGGCGCCCCAGTACGTGGAAGCGGGGGCCGGTTCCGTCACCTTCCACGTCGAGGCGGCCGCCGCCCCGGTCCGGCTGGCCCGGGAGATCCGCGCCAAGGGCGCCCGGGCCTCCATGGCGCTGAAGCCCGCGACCCCCATCGAGCCGTACGAGGACCTGCTCCCCGAGCTCGACATGCTGCTGATCATGACGGTCGAGCCGGGCTTCGGGGGACAGGCCTTCCTCGACATCATGCTTCCTAAGATCCGCCGCACCCGCGAGTTGATCAGCAAGCACGGACTGGAGCTCTGGCTCCAGGTCGACGGCGGAGTTTCCGCTTCCACGATCGAGCGCTGCGCCGACGCCGGAGCCGACGTCTTCGTGGCCGGATCGGCGGTCTACGGGGCAAACGACCCGGCAGAAGCGGTACGTGCACTACGCACCCAGGCGGAGGCGACGACGGCGAAGGCCTCCTGGGCCTGCGACCACTGAGCCACAGCAAAGTGAACGGCTCCCATCAGGGCTGATCATCCGCGCCGGATCTGCAAGGATGAACGGCGAATCCAGAGTGTGAACAGCAGTGAGGAGATCGCCGTGTCGGGTATGTCGGCGGGCCGGTCAGCCATGCGGATGGGACCCGCTGAGCTGGTGCAGGCGGCGGCCATGGCCCGCCGCTTCTACCTCGAGGGGAAGTCCAAGATCCAGATCGCCGAGGAGTTCGGCGTGAGCCGCTTCAAGGTGGCCCGGGTCCTGGAGACCGCCCTCGAACGGGATCTCGTACGCATCGAGATCCGTGTGCCGGCCGAGCTGGACGCCGAGCGCTCGGACGCGCTCCGCGCCCGCTACGGCCTCAGGCACGCCGTCGTGGTCGAGTCCCCGGCCGAGGCCGAGGAGACGCCCGACCCCGAGAACCTGGGAGAGGTGGCCGCCGACCTGCTCGGCGAACTGGTCAACGAAGGTGACGTCCTGGGCCTGGCCTGGGGCCGCTCCACCATCCACATGGCGGCGGCGCTCGACCGGCTGCCGCCCTGCACGGTGGTGCAGCTGACGGGTGTCTACGACGCCGGGACCGCCGAACGCGGCTCGGTCGAGGCCGTCCGCCGGGCCGCCCAGGTGTCCGGCGGGGACGCCCACCCCATCTACGCGCCGATGCTGCTGCCCGACGCGGCCACGGCCACGGCGCTGCGCAACCAGACGGGCATCGCCCGGGCCTTCGAGCACTTCGACAAGGTCACCGTCGCCTGCGTCTCCATCGGCTCCTGGGAGCCGGGCATCTCCACGGTGCACGACATGCTGACCGAGGAGGAGCGCGCCCACTACGCCTCCCTCGGAGTCGCCGCCGAGATGTCCGCGCACCTCTTCGACGCCGAGGGCCGCCGGGTCGGCCGGGACCTGGGCGAGCGGTGCATCACCGTCAAGGCCGACCAGCTCCGCCGCATCCCCGAGGTCGTCGCGATCGCGGGCGGGCAGCGCAAGGGGCCCGCCATCGATGCGGTGCTGCGCTCCGGGCTCGTCACCAGCCTGGTGACGGACACGTCGGCCGCGGACTACCTGATGACGGCGGGCCCGGCCCCGAAGTCCGCGCTCAACCGCTCCGACCCGGACGGAGTCTGACGGGTGGTCGGTCAGACGCACGGGGTGCACGACCCGGCGGGCCGCATCGTGGTCGTCCTCGACCTCGAAGGGGTCACGGACAAGGCGGGCCTCATGGACCGCTGCGCCCGTGACCTGTCCCTGCCCGAGTGGTTCGGCCGCAACTGGGACGCGCTCGCCGACTGCCTGTCCGACCCCGCCCTCTGGCCCGAGGGCGCCGAGGACCGCGGACTGCTGGTCGTCGTCCGGGGCTGGCGGGCGTACGCCGAGGCGCGGCCCGAGGAGTGGCAGGTCGCGGAGGAGATCTTCGCCGAGGCGACGGACCGGGGCCCCGGCCTCTTCGTCACCCTCGGCCTTGGAGAATCCTCCGAACGGCGCCCTGACCAGCCTGGATGATCTGCTGGGGGACGTTCGCGCACCCGGCATGGGAGAATGAAGTACGTGCTCTTTTCCCCCTGGCCGGCCGGTCGGGGGGTCACCTCTGATCGACTGGGATGTGCAGCACGTGCGTTTCCTCAATGACATCCAGCCCGGGTACGACCTGACGTACGACGACGTCTTCATGGTGCCGAGCCGCTCCTCGGTGGGCTCCCGGCAGGCCGTCGACCTCAGCTCCCCGGACGGCACGGGCACCACCATCCCGCTCGTCGTCGCCAACATGACCGCCATCGCCGGGCGCCGCATGGCCGAGACCGTGGCCCGCCGCGGCGGCCTGGTGGTGATACCGCAGGACATCCCGATCGACGTGGTCACCGACGTCGTCTCCTGGGTGAAGAGCCGCCACCTGGTCCTGGACACCCCGATCATCCTGTCCCCGCACCAGACGGTCGCGGACGCGCTGGCCCTGCTGCCCAAGCGGGCGCACAACGCCGGCGTCGTCGTCGACGAGGACCACAAGCCGATCGGCGTGGTCACCGACTCCGACCTGTCCGGCGTCGACCGCTTCACGCAGCTCTCCGAGGTCATGTCCCGGGACCTGCTGCTCATCGACGCGGGCATGGACCCGGGCGAGGCCTTCGACACCCTCGACCACGCCAACCGCCGCTACGCCCCCGCGGTCAACGAGGACGGCAGGCTCGCCGGCATCCTCACCCGCAAGGGAGCCCTGCGCGCCACGCTGTACAAGCCGGCCACCGACGCGCGGGGACGGCTGCGCATCGCCGCCGCCGTCGGCATCAACGGCGACGTCGCGGGCAAGGCCCAGCAGCTGCTGGACGCGGGCGTCGACACCCTCGTCATCGACACCGCGCACGGCCACCAGGAGTCGATGATCAGCGCCCTGAAGCTGGTGCGCGACCTCGACCCGCAGGTGCCGATCGTCGCGGGCAACGTCGTCGCCGCGGCGGGCGTGCGCGACCTCATCGAGGCGGGCGCCGACATCGTCAAGGTCGGTGTCGGACCGGGCGCCATGTGCACCACGCGCATGATGACCGGCGTCGGCCGGCCGCAGTTCTCCGCCGTCCTGGAGTGCGCCGCCGAGGCGAGGAAGTACGGCAAGCACGTGTGGGCCGACGGCGGTGTCCGCCACCCCCGCGACGTGGCCATGGCCCTCGCGGCCGGCGCGTCCAACGTGATGATCGGCTCCTGGTTCGCGGGCACCTACGAGTCCCCGGGCGACCTCCAGCACGACGCGCAGGGCCGCGCCTACAAGGAGTCCTTCGGCATGGCCTCCGCCCGAGCCGTGCGCAACCGCACCTCGGAGGAGTCGGCGTACGACCGGGCCCGCAAGGCCCTGTTCGAGGAGGGCATCTCCACCTCCCGCATGTTCCTCGACCCGGCCCGCCCCGGCGTGGAGGACCTGATCGACTCGATCATCGCGGGCGTCCGCTCCTCCTGCACCTACGCCGGCGCCGGCTCCCTGGAGGAGTTCGCCGAGAAGGCCATCGTCGGCATCCAGAGCGCCGCCGGCTACGCCGAGGGCAAGCCGCTGCACGCCAGCTGGAGCTGACCCGGCCCACGCCCGCCCAACGCCCTTTCGTGCGGCCCCCGTTCGACCTGCCCCGCAGGGAGGGACGGGGGCCGTACGCGTCTGCCCGCGCAACGGTCGAAACCGGCGGTGCAACGAACCTCCGGTCAGCCTCCATGCACGCAATGATCTTGCGTGTACGCGCAAGGTTGCTGCATTTCGACAGCAACGCCGCTCCTCGTAGGCTGTCGCCTCGTACGTGGCGTGGCGGGGACTCCGCTCGACGGGTCCCTGCTCAAGGGTGCCCGCGGTCCCTGCCGCCCTGACCGGCAGCGATGAAGGAGCCAGCGCGTGCTCGACCAAGGCGCACCCCCGCAGAACCCAGGCCAGACGGCCGCCCCCTCGTCCCCGGGCGTCGGCGCGCGCCTCATGCGCCGCAAGCCCGTGGAACGCCTGGTCGCGGAGGGTGGCCAGGGCGAGGGAGGGTCGCTGCGGCGTACCCTCGGGCTCTGGCAGCTCACCATGATCAGCATCGGTGCCACCCTCGGCACCGGCATCTTCGTCGTCCTCGGCGAGGCCGTCCCGAAGGCGGGCCCGGCCGTCACGCTCTCCTTCGTCATCGCGGGCCTCACCGCCCTCTTCTCGGCCCTGTCCTACGCCGAGCTGGCCGGCACCATCCCCGTCTCCGGGTCCTCCTACTCGTATGCGTACGCAACGATGGGCGAGCTGATCGCCTGGGTCTGCGGCTGGTGCCTGGTCCTGGAGTACGGCGTGTCGGTCGCCGCCGTCGCGGTCGGCTGGGGCGAGTACCTCAACGAACTGCTCGACGGGACCATAGGCGTCACCATCCCGGCCGCCCTGTCCGCACCGCCCGGTGACGGCGGCGTGTTCAACCTGCCCGCGCTGATCGTCGTGCTCCTCGCGATGGCGTTCCTGCTGGGCGGTGCCCGCGAGTCCGCCCGCGCCAACACCGTGATGGTCATCGTGAAGATCGGCGCGCTGGTGCTGTTCTGCGCCATCGGCGTCCAGGGCTTCCGCTCCGGCAACTACGAGAACTTCATGCCGCTCGGCATGGCCGGGGTCAGCGCCGCCGGCGCCACCCTGTTCTTCTCCTACATCGGCTTCGACGCCGCCTCCACCGCCGGCGAGGAGGCGAAGAACGCCCAGCGCGACCTGCCCCGCGCGATCATGCTGTCGCTGGTCATCGTCACCGCGCTGTACGTCCTCGTCGCCGCCGTCGCCGTCGGCGCCAAGCCCTGGCGGAACTTCACCGACTCCGAGGCCGCCCTGGCCCAGATCATGCGCGAGGTCACCGGGCAGACCTTCTGGGGCACGCTGCTGGCGTTCTGCGCGGTCATCGCCATCGCGAGCGTCGTGCTGACCGTGCTCTACGGCCAGACCCGCATCCTGTTCGCCATGTCCCGCGACGGGCTGGTGCCCAAGGTGTTCGCCAAGGTCCACCCCAAGACCGGCACGCCCCGCGCCAACACCCTGATCGTCTCCCTGTTCTGCGGCGTCCTGGCCGCCGCGATCCCGCTGGGGCAGCTCGCCGACGCCACCAGCATCGGCACCCTGTTCGCCTTCGCCCTGGTCAACGTGGCCGTCGTGGTTTTGCGCCGGACCCGGCCGGACATGCCCCGCACCTTCCGCGTGCCGCTCTCGCCGGTCCTGCCCGCGCTGGGCTTCGGCTTCTGCGTCTGGATGATGGGCAGCCTGTCGACCGTGACCTGGGTGGTCTTCGGTGTCTGGATGGCCGCCGGGCTCGTGTTCTACTTCGTGTACGGCTACCGCCGTTCCCGACTGGCACCATCCGAGAAGTGAACGACCCACAGTGCTGAACGATCTCGACGAACGCATCGTGCACGCCCTCGCCGAGGACGCCCGCCGCTCCTACGCCGACATCGGCCACCTCGTCGGCCTGTCCGCGCCCGCCGTGAAGCGGCGCGTGGACCGGCTGCGGGCCACCGGAGCCATCACCGGCTTCACCGTCCGCGTGGACCCGGGCGCCCTGGGCTGGGAGACCGAGGGGTTCGTCGAGATCTACTGCCGCGGCAACACCTCCCCGGAGACCATCCAGCGCGGCCTGGAGCGCTACCAGGAGGTCGTGGCCGCCTCCACCGTCACCGGGGACGCCGACGCGATCGCCCAGGTCTTCGCCTCCGACATGCGGCACTTCGAACGGGTCCTGGAGCGCATCGCCGGGGAGCCGTTCGTCGAGCGCACCAAGTCCGTGCTCGTGCTGTCGCCGCTGCTGCGGCGCTTCTCGTCGGGATCGCCCACGTAACGGGCGGGCGAAATCCAGGGGCCGATCCGCCGGACACCGCCTAGCATCGGTGTCATGACCTGGCGACATTGATCCACCCGCCGTGCCTCCCGAGGACCGCCTCGGCCGCCGTACCTCCGGCGTCCGATCGGTCCTTACGGGAAGGCCTCATGACACTCTCACCCGCACGCGTGCCCGCCACCGGCGTCCGGCGGCTGACGACCACGCTGTACGGCTACGCGTTCCTCGACGACTTCGTCCTGCTCTACCCGGTGTACGCGCTGCTGTTCGCCGACACCGGCCTGTCGCTCTGGCAGATCTCCTCCCTGTTCGCCCTGTGGTCGATCACCGGCGTGCTGCTCGAAGTGCCCTCCGGCGCCTGGGCGGACGCCGTCTCGCGCCGTCGGCTGCTGTGGATCGGCCCGCTGCTCACCGCCGTCGGCTTCGCGCTGTGGGTGGCTCTCCCGTCGTACGGCGCCTTCGCGGTCGGCTTCGTCCTGTGGGGCGCCGGCGGAGCGCTCGGCTCGGGCGCGCTGGAGGCCCTCGTCTACGACGAGCTGGACCGCCTCGGCGCCGCCGGCCGGTACGCGCGGGTCATGGGCCGGGCCCGGGCCGCGCGGCTGACGGGCACCGTGGCCTCCCTGGGCCTCGCCGGACCCGTCTTCGCCCTGGGCGGCTACGAGGCCGTCGGCGCCGCCAGCATCGTGGCCTGTGTACTGACCGCCCTCACCGCGACCCGGTTCCCCGAGCACCGGGTGCGCCCGGAGGCATCCGGCGACAGCTGGGCGGCGACCCTGCGGACCGGGCTCGCGCAGGTCCGCGGGGACCGTGCGGTGCGCGGCGCCCTGCTGCTGGTCCCGGCCGTCGCCGCGGTGTGGGGCGCGCTCGACGAGTACACCCCGCTGCTCGTGCGGGACATCGGCGTCGCGGAGGCGACGGTGCCCTACCTGGTCATGCTGATCTGGGCGGGCGTCACCGTCGGCAGCCTCCTGGCCGGACCGGCCGAGCGCCTCGGCACGGCCGGGTTCGCGGCCCTGCTCGCGGGCGGAGCGCTCGCCCTGGCCGTGGGCGCCGCCTCCCACTCACTCGCCGGTATCGCCCTGGTGAGCCTCGCCTTCGCCGGGTTCCAGCTGGCGGAAGTGCTGGCCGACGTCCGTCTCCAGCACCGCATCGACGAGTCCCGCCGGGCCACGCTCACCTCGGTGGCGAGCCTGGGCACCGAGCTGGCCACGGTCGCCACGTTCGGCGTGTACGCGCTGCTCGGTGCCCGTCTGACGCACGGCACCGTCTTCGCGGTGCTTGCCGTGCCCTACCTGGTGACGGCCCTGGCGCTGGTCAGAGCTCGGGCTGCCAGGGCACGACCGTGAAGTCGCCCGTCCCCTTCGCGACCTTCTCGAAGGGGGCGGAGCTCACGCACTTGGGCAGCCCGTCCGTCTCGGCGGGGGTGCCCGTGGTGGCCCAGCTGTAGCCGAGCCGGTCGTGGCGGCCCAGGTCGTGGACGGTGACCCCGACCCGCTTGCCCTCGGCGCCGGGCAGGTCGGACTCGGTGACGATGCCCGAGACGACGGCGACCTTGCCGCCGGTCAGCAGGCAGTCGACGGCGACCTCGGCCCGGGCCCCGTTGCCGTTCTGGTAGTGGCTGAACGCGAAGGTGCCGGTGGCCTTCATGGGGTCGGCCTTGTCCTTCGCGGCCAGGTGCGCGTCGAAGGAGAAGGTGATGTCGTCCCCGGCCGAGCGGTACAGCTTGGCGGTGCCGGTGAGGGCCGCCGCCTCGCGCGGCCGGTCCGCCTCCGACGCCGCCGCCTCGCGCGGCCGGGGCGGGTCCGACGCGGTCGCGGCCGAGGCCGCCCCGGCGGTGAGCAGCAGTGCGGTGCCGAGCACGACGATCTTGGTACGGCGCTTCATCGCGGTCCTTTCCGCAGGTCGTGTGGACAGCCCTTACTCTCCCGGCCCGGCGCGGACGGGACATCGCGCTGCGGACGCAACCCCGCCTCCGCCGCCCGGCGGGGAAGACCGGCCCGGACCGCGCTCCCAGGAGGAGCGGGGCTGGGCCCGAAGTCGCGCAACGAATCGCCGCCGGACCTCGGAAGCACGCAACGAACCGTCCACCGGCGCGCAACGGCTCCCGCTTGTCCGCCCTGGTCAGCCGCCCGTACCGTCTACGTGGCCCCTCCAACGACCCCGCGGGCCCTCCGACCACCCTTCGCCCGGTGAGGAACACGCATGCGCACCGCCCTGCTCCAGAGCTCCGGCCGCCCCGGCTCCACCGTCGAGAACCTCAAGGTCCTCGACGAGGCCGCGGGCCGGGCCGCCGCCGCGGGTGCCGGGCTGTTGCTCACGCCGGAGATGTTCCTGACCGGCTACGCGATCGGCGACGAGATCGGCCGGCTCGCCGAGCCCGCCGACGGCGACTGCGCGGACGCGATCGCCGAGATCGCGACGAGCCACGGCCTGGCCATCGCCTACGGCTACCCCGAGCGGGCCGGCGAGGCGGTGTTCAACTCCGCCCAGCTGATCTCCGCCGACGGCACCCGCCTGGCGAACTACCGCAAGACCCACCTCTTCGGCTGCTTCGAACGCGATCACTTCACGCCGGGGGAGCAGCAGGTCGTCCAGGCGGAGATCGACGGTCTGCGCGTCGGGATCCTGATCTGCTACGACGTGGAGTTCCCGGAGAACGTCCGCGCCCACGCCCTGGCCGGCACCGACCTGCTGGTCGTCCCGACCGCGCAGATGCACCCGTTCCAGTTCGTAGCCGAGTCGATGATCCCGGTGCGGGCCTTCGAGAGCCAGATGTACGTCGCCTACGTCAACCGGGTCGGCCGGGAGGGTGAGTTCGAGTTCGTGGGCCTGTCCACGCTCGCCGGGCCCGACGGCATCGCCCGGACCCGGGCCGGACGGGGCGAGGACCTCGTCCTGGCCGACGTCGACCCGGCCTTCCTCGCCGCCTCGCGCGAGAACAACCCGTATCTGCGGGACCGGCGCCCCGGCCTGTACGCGTCGCTCGTCTGAAACCCCCACACCCGCCAGTTCGTCACCGTGCAAGGAGTCCGTACCCCATGACGTCCACCGTGCCCAACGCCGTCGAGCACGCAGACGCGCAGCAGCCGCCGATCACCATGTTCGGCCCGGACTTCCCGTACGCCTACGACGACTTCCTCGCCCACCCGGCGGGCCTCGGCCAGATACCCGCGACCGAGCACGGCACGGAGGTCGCGGTCATCGGCGGCGGCCTGTCCGGCATCGTCGCCGCGTACGAGCTGATGAAGATGGGCCTCAAGCCGGTCGTCTACGAGGCCGACCAGATCGGCGGGCGGCTGCGCACGGTCGGCTTCGAGGGCTGTGACGACTCCCTGACGGCCGAGATGGGCGCGATGCGCTTCCCGCCGTCCTCCACGGCCCTGCAGCACTACATCGACCTCGTCGGCCTCGAGACGCGGCCGTTCCCGAACCCCCTCGCGGAGGCGACCCCGTCGACCGTCGTCGACCTCAAGGGCGAGTCGCACTACGCCGAGACGATCGACGACCTGCCCCAGGTCTACCGGGACGTCGCCGAGGCCTGGAACCGCTGCCTGGAGGAGGGCGCCGACTTCTCCGACATGAACCGCGCCCTGCGCGAGCGGGACGTCCCGCGCATCCGCGAGATCTGGTCCCGGCTCGTCGAGAAGCTCGACAACCAGACCTTCTACGGGTTCCTGTGCGACTCCGAGGCGTTCAAGTCCTTCCGGCACCGGGAGATCTTCGGCCAGGTCGGCTTCGGCACGGGCGGCTGGGACACCGACTTCCCCAACTCCATCCTGGAGATCCTGCGGGTCGTCTACACCGAGGCCGACGACCACCACCGCGGCATCGTCGGCGGCTCCCAGCAGCTGCCGCTGCGCCTGTGGGAGCGCGAGCCGCAGAAGATCGTCCACTGGTCCCAGGGGACCTCGCTGGCGAGCCTGCACGAGGGCCGCGAGCCCCGCCCGGCAGTGACCCGGCTGCGCCGCACGGCCGGCAACCGCATCACGGTGACCGACGCGCGCGGCGACATCCGCACCTACCGGGCGGCCGTCTTCACCGCCCAGTCCTGGATGCTGCTGTCGAAGATCGACTGCGACGACTCGCTCTTCCCGATCGACCACTGGACGGCCATCGAGCGCACCCACTACATGGAGAGCTCCAAGCTGTTCGTGCCGGTGGACCGCCCGTTCTGGCTGGACAAGGACGAAGAGACCGGCCGGGACGTCATGTCGATGACGCTCACCGACCGCATGACGCGCGGCACCTACCTCCTCGACGACGGCCCGGACAAGCCCGCCGTCATCTGCCTGTCGTACACCTGGTGCGACGACAGCCTGAAGTGGCTGCCGCTGTCCGCGAACGAGCGGATGGAGGTCATGCTGAAGTCGCTCGGCGAGATCTATCCCAAGGTCGACATCCGCAAGCACATCATCGGCAACCCGGTGACCGTGTCCTGGGAGAACGAGCCCTACTTCATGGGCGCGTTCAAGGCGAACCTGCCCGGCCACTACCGCTACCAGCGGCGCCTGTTCACGCACTTCATGCAGGACCGGCTGCCCGAGGACAAGCGCGGCATCTTCCTCGCCGGCGACGACATCTCCTGGACGGCCGGCTGGGCCGAGGGCGCGATCCAGACCGCCCTCAACGCGGTCTGGGGCGTCATGCACCACCTGGGCGGCACGACCGACCCGACCAACCCGGGCCCGGGCGACGTGTACGACGAGATCGCGCCCGTCGAACTGCCGGAGGACTAACCTCGGAGCGGCGGTTCGGCCAGGGGCGTGAGCAGCATGCGTCCCGCGAGGCCCACCGCCGTGTCCAGGTGTTCCGTGAACTCCCCGGCGATGTCGGGGAGTCCGCGCAGGGCCCACAGGGCCCGGGCCGCCGTCCAGGCCGCGTCGCGGGCCCGCTCCAGGCTCCAGGAGCCGAGCAGGTGGGTGAGCGGGTCGGCGATCTGGAGGAGATCGGGGCCCGGCATCAGATCTTCGCGGATGCGCTCCTCCAGCGAGACGAGGAGATCACCCACCGCGTCGAACTCGTCCTGCAGGTCGACGGGTGCGCAGTCGAGCGTACGGCAGGTGTCCACGACGGCCAGCGCGAGATCGTGCCCGATGTGCGCGTTGATGCCCGCCAGCGCGAACTGCAACGGCCGTACCCCGGGATGGCGGCGGAGCTGGAACAGCGGCCGCCAGCAGGCCGGTGCGCGCCGGTCCCGCGCGGCCGCCTCGACGGCGTCGAGATACCGCTCGGCGAACCGTACGTCCAGCGTGATCGCGGCCCGCGGGTCCGTGAACCGTCCCCTGTCGACGTGCCCGTCCACCGCCTCCGTCACCGCCAGATAGACGCGGTTGAAGACCGCCACCCCGTCCCGGGGGTGCAGGGTCGCACCGAGGGCGCGCATACGGGAGATGACGGCGTCGACCGGTGTGTCCACGGCTGGGGGGACTTGTTCGCATCGCGGCATGCGGGCAGAGTCCCAGCTCTAGGCTGGCGGGAGTGCCGGCGGGCCCGGCGCTTCCCCGGAACGGGGGAACGCCGGGCCCGCCGCAGGGGGAGGGGGAGCAGCACCGTGTCAGGCTCGCGTGCGCAGCGCCTGGCCGCTCGCAGGGCCGCGCGCAGGCGCGCCGCCCGGCGCGGCGCGATGGTCGTGGCGGCCTCCGTCGTGGTCGCGGCCGGCGCGGTCGCGGGGGTCCTCTCCGCGTTCGAGGACGGGCGCGGCTCGGACCAGGCCCGGCGCCCCCAGGTGTCCGCCTCGCCCCGCCTGGCGCCCCTGCCCGCCGTGCCGTCGGCGTCCCCGACCGCCGCCGCCGAGTCCGCCTCACCCTCGCCCTCCACGTCGGTGCGCAGGACGCCGAGCCCCCTGCCGTCACCCTCGAGGACCGAGCAGAAGCGGGAGCGGACCGCGACCGTGGCCACCCGGCTCTACCGCCATCCGGACTCCCAGGTGCTGGACTGGGTCCGGGCCCATGCCGGCGATCCCCGTCACGCGGTCATCGCGTCCCGGATCGCCGACCAGCCGGCCGCCGTCTGGTTCGCCGAGTACGCCCCGGACACGCTCACCGCGCGGGTCGCCGCGGTGACGTCGGGCGGCGCGGCCCAGGGCCGGGTGCCCGTCCTCGTGCCGTACGCGATCCCCGGCCGCGACTGCGGCGGCCACTCCCAGGGCGGGGCGCCCGACCTGGACGCCTACGACGCCTGGATCGACCGGTTCGCGGCCGGGCTGGGCTCCGGCGAGGTCATCGTCGTCCTGGAGCCGGACTCGGTCGCCCAGGCCGAGTGCCTCTCCGCGGGCGAGCGCGCGGACCGCTTCGCCTCCCTGGCCCGGGCCGGACGCGTCCTGAAGGCCGCCAACCCCCGGGCCCGCGTCTACTTCGACGCGGGACACTCGGGGTGGAACGCCCCCGGCAAGCAGGCGGCGTGGCTGCGGCAGGCCGGTGCCGCCTCGCCCGGGTCCTCCGACGGGATCTTCAGCAACGTCTCCAACTTCCACACCACCGCCGACGAGGTCGCCTACGACCGGCGGGTCCTGGACGCCCTCGGCGGCCCGGCGAGCCTGGGCGCCGTCATCGACACCAGCCGCAACGGCAACGGCGCCCCGGCCGACGGCCAGTGGTGCGACCCGGCGGGCCGCAAGCTCGGCCGGACACCCACCCTCAGCACCGGCGAGCCCCGGATCCACGCCTATCTCTGGGTCAAGTTGCCGGGGGAGTCGGACGGCTGCAAAGGCCGGCCCGGGACGTTCACCGCGTCGTACGCCTACGACTTGGCCTCGTCGTAGGAGCTGGTGCCCTCGTCCAGCAGCGGCCGCTGCGTCTTCAGGTGGGCCGGGGCGAAGGCCCGCAGGGCGTGGTAGCCGGTGATGACGACGAGCGTGCCGAGGGCGATGCCGCTCAGCGAGAACGTGTCCGTGAACGTCATGGTGACGTTGCCGACGCCGATGATGATGCCCGCCGCCGCCGGGACCAGGTTCAGCGGATTGCGCAGGTCCACCCCGGCGTTGATCCAGATCTGCGCGCCGAGCAGCCCGATCATGCCGTACAGGATGACGGTGATGCCGCCGAGCACCCCGCCCGGGATCGCGGCGACGACCGCGCCGAACTTCGGGCAGACACCGAAGAGCAGGGCGAAGCCGGCGGCGGCCCAGTAGGCGGCCGTGGAGTAGACGCGGGTCGCGGCCATCACGCCGATGTTCTCGGAGTACGTGGTGTTGGGCGGGCCGCCGACCGCCGTGGACAGCATCGAGCCGACGCCGTCGGCGGAGATCGCCGTGCCGAGCTTGTCGTCCAGCGGGTCGCCGGTCATCTCGCCGACCGCCTTGACGTGCCCGGCGTTCTCCGCGACCAGCGCGATCACGACCGGCAGGGCGACCAGGATCGCGGACCACTCGAACGACGGGCCGTGCAGGGTCGGCAGCCCGATCCAGTCGGCCTGGCCCACGCCGGACAGGTCCAGCCGCCAGTGGTCGGTCAGCTTGCCGCTCGCGTCCACCGAGTGGATCTTGCCGAAGACCCGGTCGAAGACCCAGGAGACGCCGTACCCGAAGACCAGCCCCAGGAAGATGGCGATCCGGGACCAGAAACCGCGCAGGCACACCACGGCGAGACCGGTGAACAGCATCACCAGAAGGGCCGTCCACTGGTCCTGCGGCCAGTACGTCGAGGCCGTCACCGGCGCCAGGTTGAAGCCGATCAGCATCACCACGGCACCCGTCACGATCGGCGGCATCGTGGCGTGGATGATCCGCGCCCCGAACCGCCGCACGGCGAGCCCCACCAGGAACAGCGCGGCCCCGACGACGAAGACCGCGCCGGTCACGGTCGCGCTGCTCCCGCCCTGGGCGCGGATGACCGCCGCCACACCGACGAACGAGAGCGAGCAGCCCAGGTAGCTGGGAACCCGGCCCCGCGTGGCGAGCAGGAACACGACGGTCGCGACACCCGACATCATGATCGCGAGGTTGGGGTCCAGGCCCATGAGGACCGGGGCCACGAACGACGCCCCGAACATCGCCACCACGTGCTGGGCGCCGAGCCCGACCGTGCGGGGCCAGGAGAGCCGCTCGTCGGGGCGGACCACCGCGCCGGGCGCCGGGGTGCGTCCGTCGCCGTGCAGTTTCCAGCGGACGCCGAGATCCATGGTGCGGTTTCGCTTTCGTCGTACGGGCGAGTGTCCGGACCATTGTCGGGGTGCGTCGCGAGCGCCGGTGACCGGGGCTGTCCGGTCCGGCAGGGTGCCGGCTCAGCCCCGGTGTCCGTTCAGGGACGCGGGTCCGGGACCGCCGCGTCCGGCCGGCTGATCTTCGGCCGGTCGCCGGGGCGCAGCACGCCCGCGAACGCCACCAGGCCGCACGACAGCGCCGTCACCAGGCAGAACGACACCATCAGGCTGGTCACCTGCGCCAGCATGCCGATCGCGCTCGGCGCGATCAGGCCCGAGGTGTAGGTGATGGTCGCGACGCCCGCGATGGCCAGGCTCGGGTTGGAGCCGCTGCGGCCCGCCGCCGCGAAGCACAGCGGCACGACCACCGCGATGCCCAGCCCCATCAGCGCGAAGCCGCTCATGGCCACCGCGGGCTCCTCGGCGACCACGATGAGCAGCCCGCCGAGGACGGCGAGCACCCCGCTCGCCCGCACGGTCCGCACCGCGCCGAAGCGGTCCACGATCCTGTCGCCGGCGATCCGGGCGAGCGCCATGGTGAGTGTGAAGCCCGTCGTGCACGCCGCCGCGAGACCGGCCGAGGTGTCCAGCTGCTCGCGCAGGTAGACGGCGGACCAGTCCAGGCTCGCGCCCTCCGCGAAGACCGCGCAGAACCCGATCGCGCCGATGAGAAGCGCCGACCGGGGCGGCAGCGCGAACCTCGGCGGCGGCTCCTCGTCCTCGGCGGGCTGCAGGTCGAGCACCCACCGGCAGGACAGCACGCCGATCACGGTGAGGACCGCGGCGGCCAGGGCGTGGTGCAGCCGGGCGTCCGAGCCGAGGTGCGCGGCGAGCGTGCCGGCCGCCGAGCCGATCAGGGCGCCCGCGCTCCACATGCCGTGCAGCCCCGACATGATCGACCGCTCGAGGCGGTTCTCGACCTCCACGCCCAGCGCGTTCATCGCGACGTCCGCCATGCCCGCCGTCGCGCCGTAGGCGAACAGGGCCAGGCAGAGCGTGAGCAGGTTGGGGGCGAGGGAGGGCAGAACCAGCGACAGCGTCCACAGCGCGATCAGTCCGCGCAGCGCGTTCCGGGCCCCGAAGCGGTGGCTGACACTGCCCGCGAGCGGCATCGCGACGGACGCGCCGAGCGCGGGGAAGGCCAGCGCGATGCCCAACTGCCCGGCGCTGACGCCCGCGTGGTCCTGGATCCACGGCACGCGGGTGGCGAACGAGCCGGTCACGGCGCCGTGCACGGCGAAGACGGCGGCCACGGCGTACCGGGACCGCTTCACCTCGCGCAGATCGTCAACCACGTTGCCCATTCTGCGGTCCCCCTCCAGGTCTCTGCCTCGCTCGCGTCGCTGCGGGCGTAAACTATCAGGAACCCTGCCTGATAGATAAGGGCATAAACCGTCGGCCCGTCCGTCCGCCCCGCCGATCTGGGAGGATCCCGGCATGCCCGCATCCCCGAGCACCGCCCGGGCCATCAACGACCGGCTCGCCCTCAGCCTGCTCCAGCAGGAAGGCCCGCTCACGGCAGGGCAGTTGAAACAGCTGACCGGCCTGTCCCGGCCGACCGTCGCCGACCTCGTCGAACGCCTCACCGCCGCCGGCCTGATCGCGGTGGTCGGTGAGGCCGGCGAGCAGCGGCGCGGCCCCAACGCCAAGGTCTACGGCATCGTCGCCGACCGGGCGCACCTCGCCGCCCTGGACGTACGCACCGAGGGCGTCGCCGTGACCGTCGCCGACCTGGTGGGCCGGGTGCTGGCCGAGGCATCGGTGCCCATCGACGGCGACACGGGGACGGGCCCGGCCGTGGAGCAGGCGGTCGCGCTGGTCGAGCGCGTGGTGAAGGAGGCCGGCGCCGACCGGCTGCACACCGTCGGCATCGGCGCGCCCGGCCTGATCGACCCGGCGAGCGGCGAACTCCGCGACTCCGGCGGACTGCCGGCCTGGCACCGCCGCCTGGTCGCCGCCCTCCAGGAACGGCTGCCCGAGGCCCGCGTCAGCGTCGAGAACGAGACCAACCTCGCCGCGCTGGCCGAGCAGCGCGACGGAGCGGCCCGGGACCGGGACACGTTCGTCCTGTTGTGGCTGGGTCACGGCACCGGAGCGGCCGTGGTCCTCGACGGCGCACTGCGGCGCGGCGCCTCCGGCGGCACGGGGGAGATCGGCTTCCTCCCGGTCCCGGGCACGGCGGCCCTGCCGTCGGCGACGGACTGCGCCGGCGGCTTCCACTCCCTGGCCGCGGCGGCCGCGGTCGTGGACCTCGCGGCGCGGTACGGGATGTCACCGGCGGGAGGGGAGGGGCCGTCGGCGGTGGGCGTGGTGCGGGCGGCCGTCGACGTGGTGGAGGCGGCGGTGGGCCGGGTGCGGGAGCCGAGCAACGGCGTCGTGCCCGCGTCTTCCGCCGGCCGTTTCCTCGACGCCCTCGCCGACCGTCTCGCCGTCGGCATCGCGGCGGTCGTCGCGATCCTGGACCCGGGGTGCGTGGTGCTCGGCGGAGAGGTCGGCCGGGCCGGGGGCGAGGAACTCGCCGCGCGGGTGCAGGACCGCATCGCCCGGATGACCCCCCTGCCCACCGAGGTGCGCTCGACCACCCTGGGCGGCGGCGCGGTGCTGCGCGGCGCGCTGCTGACGGCCCGGGAGCGCGCGCAGGAGGAGCTCTTCACCCCTCGGGAGCGTCCGCTTCCCCGGGGGTGAGGCGGCGTGGGAAGGCCCGACGGCGGGCAAGGGCCGTCGTCACCGCCGCCGGGCCGGTCTTGGATGGCGCCGACCCTAGAAAGGACTAGACCACAGCGTCAATAGGTACGGACCAACCCCGACCCGTCAAGGCCGGATCGCCGCACGGAAGTTGGGCGGAGGTGTCGCACTGGGGAAGGGGTATGACACGTTCTGTGAGGCACCCCACACGCATCGCCGGTCTGGACACCGATGAGGCGTGGCACACTGGCCCTGTACCAGTAGCAGCGCACTCCGGGGTCGGTGAAAGTCCGAACCGGCGGTTACAGTCCGCGACCCGGTCGCCTCCAGCGGCCGGTTGACCAGGTGAAATTCCTGGACCGACGGTTAAAGTCCGGATGGGAGGCAGTGCGCGGCGAGCGGGCATCCGTGCGCGCCGCCCAGAAGTCCGTCCTGAGGGCGGACTCCATCCGGCGTCGTCCCCGGTGTTCCCGCTCGTACCTTCTGTCGTCATCGACAGCCCCGGAGTCCGTGCCCGAAGAGGCAGGAGGACCCGGGAAGTGTTCACCGGAATCGTCGAAGAGCTGGGCGAGATCACCGCCGTCGAGACCCTCGACGACGCCTGTCGCTTCCGCCTGCGCGGCCCCGTCGTCACCCAAGGCGCGAAACACGGCGACTCCATCGCCGTCAACGGCGTCTGCCTCACGGTCGTCGACCACGAGGGCGACGAGTTCACCGCCGACGTCATGGCCGAGACGCTGAACCGCTCCAGCCTCGGCGCTCTCGAGGTCGGCTCCCGCGTCAACCTCGAACGCCCCATGGCCGTCGGCGAACGCCTCGGCGGGCACATCGTGCAGGGCCACGTCGACGGCACCGGCGAGATCCTGGAGCGCAAGCCGTCCGAGCACTGGGAGATCGTGAAGATCTCCCTCCCCGCCGACCTCACCCGGTACGTCGTCGAGAAGGGCTCCATCACCGTCGACGGCATCAGCCTCACCGTCGTCGACGCCGGCCCCGACTACTTCACGGTCAGCCTCATCCCCACCACCCTCGACCTGACCACGCTCGGCCACAAGCAGCCCGGCGACCCGGTCAACCTCGAGGTCGACGTCATCGCCAAGTACGTCGAGCGGATGCTGGGCGACCGTGCGCAGGGGGCGGCCGACCGTGCGCAAGGGGTGGCCCGGTGAACGCGCTGAACTCCGAGGCGTTCGTCCTCTTCGGCCAGCACATCCTCTGGTCCGACATGGTCGGAAACCTCTTCGGCCTGGCCGCCCTCGCCCTCGGCTGGCGACGCTCCATCTGGACCTGGCCCGTGCAGTTCCTGGCCGGCCTCATCCTCTTCGGCGCCTTCTTCGGCCACCTCACCGGCAGCGCGGGCAAGCAGGCCGTCGTCATGCTCGTCGCCCTCTACGGCTGGTGGCAGTGGCAGCGCGGCAAGGGCCAGGGCGAGGACGGCCACATCGCCGTACGGTTCGCCACCTGGCGCGAGCGCGCCGCGATGGCCGCGGCGGCCGCCGCCGGCACGGTCGCCGTGGCGCTGCTCTTCAAGGCGTACCCGACCCTGTCCTGGGACCCCTGGCCGGACGCCTACATCTTCGTCGGCACGATCGTCGCGATGTACGCCCAGGCCCGCGGCATGGTCGAGTTCTGGTTCGCCTGGCTCCTCGTCGACCTCGTCGGCGTGCCCCTCAACTTCGCCAACGGCTACGCCTTCTCCGGCTTCGTCTACGTCATCTACGGCGCGCTCGTCCTGTGGGGCCTGCGCGACTGGTGGCTGCGCTCGCGCGCGGCAGCACGGCCCACCCTGGAAGGAGCGCCGGCATGAGCACGGCACCGATCCTGTACAGCACCGACGGTGAGTTCGAGGACCTCGCGCTCGACCCCGTCGAGCAGGCCATCGCCGACATCGCGGCGGGCCGCCCGGTCGTGGTCGTCGACGACGAGGACCGGGAGAACGAGGGCGACCTCGTCATCGCCGCCGAGAAGGCCACCCCCGAGATCGTCGCCTTCATGATGAGCGAGTGCCGCGGCCTGATCTGCGCCCCCATGGAAGGCGACGAACTGGACCGGCTGCGCCTGCCGCAGATGGTCGACGACAACACCGAGTCCATGAAGACGGCCTTCACCGTCTCCGTCGACGCCTCGGCCGCCCACGGCGTGAGCACCGGCATCTCCGCCGCCGACCGCGCCACCACCCTCCGGCTGCTCGCCGACGGCGTCTCCGGGCCCGACGACTTCGTCCGCCCCGGCCACATCTTCCCGCTGCGCGCCCGGCCCGGCGGCGTCCTCACCCGCAACGGCCACACCGAGGCCGCCGTCGACCTCGCCCGCCTCGCGGGTCTGCGCCCGGCCGGCGCCATCGTCGAGATCGCCGGCGAGGACGGCCGCATGCTGCGCCTGCCCGAGCTGGTCCCCTTCGCCCGCAAGCACGGCCTGACGATCATCTCCATCGAGGACCTGATCGCCTACCGCCGCAGTAGCGAGCCCACCGTCCGCCGCGAGGCCAGGACGCAACTGCCCACTGCCCACGGCACCTTCACGGCGTACGGCTACCGCTCCACCGTCGACGGCGTCGAGCACGTCGCCCTGGTGCACGGCGAGATCGGCGACGGCGACGACGTCCTGGTCCGCGTCCACTCCGAATGCCTCACCGGTGACGTCTTCGGCTCGGCCCGCTGCGACTGCGGCCCCCAGCTGGACGCCTCCCTGGCCCGCATCCAGTCCGAGGGCCGCGGAGTGGTCGTCTACCTGCGCGGACACGAGGGCCGCGGCATCGGCCTGATGTCCAAGCTGCGCGCCTACGAACTCCAGGAGCGCGGCCGCGACACGCTCGACGCCAACCTCGAACTCGGCCTGCCCGCCGACGCCCGCGACTACGCGGCGGGGGCCCAGATCCTCGCCGACCTCGGCGTGCGCGGCGTCCGCCTGCTGACCAACAACCCCGACAAGACCGACGCGCTCGTCCGCCACGGCATCACGGTCAAGGCCCGTGTGCCGATGCCGGTCAGCGCCGGCGAGCACAACCTCCGCTACCTGCGCACCAAGCGGGACCGGATGGGCCACGACCTGCCCTGGCTCGACACGACCACCGTGCCGGCCTGCGGCAACCAGTAAGACAGCACAGAGGGAGCAACGTGAGCGGCAAGGGTGCACCGGAACTGTCCGTACGCAATGTGGGTGACCTCCGGGTCGCCGTCATCGCGGCACAGTGGCACGAGAAGGTGATGGACGGACTGGTCGACGGCGCCCTGCGCGCCCTGCACGACCTGGGCATCGACGAGCCGACCCTGCTCAGGGTCCCCGGCAGCTGGGAACTCCCGGTCGTCGCCAAGGTCCTCGCGGGCCGCGGCTACGACGCGATCGTCGCCCTCGGCGTCGTCATCCGCGGCGGAACCCCCCACTTCGACTACGTGTGCCAGGGCGTCACCCAGGGCCTCACCCAGGTCTCCGTCGACACCGGCGTCCCCGTCGGCTTCGGCGTGCTGACCTGCGACACCGAGGAGCAGGCCCTGGACCGCGCGGGCATCGAGGGCTCCAGCGAGGACAAGGGGCACGAGGCGGTGACGGCGGCCGTGGCGACCGCGGCCACGCTCCGCTCAGTATCCGAACCCTGGCGCTGACGAACCGCACCTGTGGCATAGGCTGAGCGACACCATGTCCAAGAAGACGTTCGAGGAGCTCTTCACCGAGCTCCAGCACAAGGCCGCCCACGGCGACCCCGCCACTTCCCGCACCGCAGAACTGGTCGGGAAGGGCGTCCACGCCATCGGCAAGAAGGTCGTCGAGGAGGCCGCCGAAGTGTGGATGGCCGCCGAGTACGAGGGCAAGGAGGCGGCCGCCGAGGAGATCTCGCAGCTGCTGTACCACGTCCAGGTGATGATGGTCGCCCGCGGCATCTCCCTCGACGACGTCTACGCCCACCTGTAAGCCGCACGTCCGTTCCGCACAACTCCACGCAAAGGAAGCCGACCTCATGCTGCGCATCGCCGTCCCCAACAAGGGTTCCCTCTCAGGCCCTGCGGCGGAGATGCTGCATGAGGCCGGCTACCAGCAGCGCCGCGAGTCCAAGGAACTGCGGATCGTCGACCCGACCAACGAGGTCGAGTTCTTCTACCTGCGCCCCCGCGACATCGCGATCTACGTCGCCTCCGGCCAGCTCGACATCGGCCTCACCGGCCGGGACCTGCTGATCGACTCGGGCGCCGACGCCGAGGAGATCCTCCCCCTCGGCTTCGCCCGCTCCACCTTCCGCTACGCGAGCAAGCCCGGCACCGTCACCGGTCTGGCCGACCTGGCGGGCAAGACGGTCGCCACCTCCTACGAGGGCATCGTCGCGGGCCACCTCGCCGAGCACGGCATCGACGCCTCCGTCGTCCACCTCGACGGCGCCGTCGAGACCGCCATCCAGCTCGGCGTCGCCCAGGTCATCGCCGATGTCGTCGAGACCGGCACCTCGCTGCGCAACGCGGGCCTGGAGGTCGTCGGCGAGCCGATCATGCAGTCCGAGGCCGTCGTGATCCGCCGCACCGGCGCGGACGGCGACGACCCCAAGGTCCAGCAGTTCCTGCGCCGCCTCCAGGGCGTCCTGGTCGCCCGGACGTACGTGATGATGGACTACGACTGCCGCGTCGAGCAGCTGGAGAAGGCCGTCGCCCTCACCCCCGGCCTGGAGTCGCCGACCGTGTCCCCGCTGCACAACGAGGGCTGGGTCGCCGTCCGCGCCATGGTCCCCGCCAAGGAGGCGCAGCGGATCATGGACGACCTGTACGACATCGGCGCCCGGGCCATCCTGACCACGGCCATCCACGCCTGCCGTCTCTGAAGGGCGGAGCACCGATGCCCGACCTGCCCGTCACGTTCCGGCCGGGCAGCACCCGCGCGGTGCTGCTCACCGCCGCCGTCGCGATCCTCGTGGTCATCACGGCCGTCGCGATGCTGCTGAAGCAGCTCAGCCCCGCCGAGCGCCTCAGCTTCGTCGTCACGGCGCTGCTGCTGGACGCCGTGCTGCTCCTGCTGGCGCGGCCCAAGGTCGTCGCCGACGAGGACGGCGTCACCGTGGTGAACCTCACGAACAAGCGCCGGCTGGAGTGGGCGGAGATCCTCCAGGTGACCCTCCGGCCCGGCGACCCCTGGGTGTTCCTCAACCTCAGCGACGGCACCAGCCTGCCCGCCCTGGGCATCCAGCCGGGCATCGCCAAGCAGCGCGCGATCGCCGACGCCCGCGCCCTGCGGGCACTCGCCGAGGCCCGTTCCGTCGCGGACCCCGAGCGGCGTCACGGCTGACTCGGGGCATCCACAGGGCGGTCGCCACTGCCGCACCGGGGCGTGTCTTGATTAATCTGTTGGCGGAGGCGCGAAGGACGCGCCTCCGCCGCTGCTGCCCCGCCCGGTGCGCAGAGGCTTCCTGCTAACCGAGGAGTGACCCTCTCCGGCGATGGACGGATCGTCCTGCAGTACCTGCGCCGCCCCCTGCCGACATAGCGCGGACCGTGTCCGCGACCGTGCGGAGGCGGCGGCATCATGACCATCCCCCTGCTGCTCCTGGCAGCCGCGTTCCTGCTGATTCTCGCCAACGGATTCTTCGTGGCGGCCGAGTTCGGCCTCGTGACGGTCGAGCGGGCGGACGCCGAGAAGGCCGCCGCCGAGGGCGACCGGCGCGCCCACCGCGTCGTCGCATCACTCAAGGAACTGTCCTTCCAGCTCTCCGGCACCCAGCTCGGCATCACCATCACCTCCCTCGTCGTCGGCATGCTCGCCGAACCGGCGCTCGCCGAACTGCTGCACGGACCGTTCACCTCCATCGGCGTCCCCGAGGGAGCCGTCTCCGGGGTCACGGTCGTCGTCGGCATGCTGCTGGCCTCCGCCGTGCAGATGGTGATCGGCGAGCTCCTGCCCAAGAACTGGGCCGTGTCCCGGCCGCTCCAGGTCGCGCGCTTCGTCGCGGGCCCGCAGCACGTCTTCGCCCGGCTGTTCCGCCCGGTCATCGCGGGCCTGAACGCCGTCGCGAACCGGCTCGTACGGGCCCTGGGCTTCGAGCCCGCCGAGGAGCTGGCCTCCGCCCGCACCCCCGGCGAACTCGTCTCGCTGGCCCGCCACTCGGCCCGCGCCGGCGCCCTCGAACAGGACACGGCCGACCTGTTCGTCCGCACCCTGTCCCTCGGTGAGCTGACCGCGCAGCACGTGATGACGCCGCGCGTGAAGGTCAGCGCCCTGCAGTCCTCCGCCACCGCCGAGGACGTCGTCAACCTGACCCGCGCCACCGGCCTGTCCCGCTTCCCCGTCTACCGGGAGCGGATCGACGAGGTCGTCGGCATGGTCCACCTCAAGGACGCCCTGGCCGTGCCCGTGCAGGACCGGCTGCGCACCCCCGTCGGCCGCATCGCCCGCCCGGCGCTGCTCGTCCCCGAGACCCTGCCCGTCCGGCCGCTGCTCGCCCGGCTGCGCAGCGAGCAGCCCATCGCGGTCGTCGTCGACGAGTACGGCGGCACCGCCGGTGTCGTCACGCTGGAGGACATCGTCGAGGAGCTCGTCGGTGAGGTCCGCGACGAGCACGACGGGCACGACCTGCCCGAGCTGGCCTCCGCCCCGCCGGAGGACGGCAGGCCCGCCTGGGACGTCGACGGCAGCTGCCGGGTCGACGTCCTGCAGCGCATAGGCCTCGACGTGCCCGAGGGGCCGTACGAGACGGTCGCCGGGCTGATCGCCGACCTGCTGGGCCGCATCCCGGCCGTCGGCGACAAGGCGGAGCTGCCCGGCTGGCGGCTGTCCGTGCGCCAGGTCGGCCACTACCGCGCGGAGCGCGTCCGGCTCGTGCGGACGGCCCCGGTGACCACCCTGGCGGAGGCCGCCCGATGAGCGTGCTCCAACTCCTCTTCGCCGCGCTGCTCGTGCTCGCCAACGGCTTCTTCGTCGGCGCCGAGTTCGCGCTGGTCTCCGTCCGCCGCAGCCAGATCGAACCCCTCGGCACGGCCCGCGCCCGGCAGGTCCTCCACGGCCTGGAACGTCTGCCGCAGATGATGGCGGCGGCCCAGTTCGGCATCACCGTCTGCTCCCTGACCCTCGGCGCGGTCGCCGAGCCGACGGTGGCTCACCTGTTGGAGCCGGTCTTCGAGTGGATCCACCTGCCGCACGCGATGATCCACCCGCTCGGGTACGTCATCGCCCTGGCCACGGTCGTCTTCTTCCACCTCGTCATCGGCGAGATGGTCCCGAAGAACCTGGCGATGGCGGCCCCCGAGAAGGCCGCGCTGTGGCTCAGCCCCGGCCTGGTCTGGTTCGCCCGCTTCTGCAAGCCGATCACCGCCGCCCTCGGTGCCGTCTCCCAGGGCATCCTGCGGCTCTTCCACGTCGAGCCCAAGGACGAGGTCGAGGCCGTCTTCACCAGCGAGCAGCTCAACCGGCTGGTGGAGGACGCGGGCCAGGCGGGCCTGCTCGACCCGGAGGAGGCCGAACGCCTGGAGGACGCGCTGGAACTGGGCTCCCGCCCGGTGACGGACGTCCTGCTGAAGCGCGAGTCCCTGGTGACCGTCAGCCCGTCGGTCACCCCCGGGCGGATCGTCGAGCTCACGGCCCGCACGGGATACTCCCGCTTCCCGGTCGCCGCGGACAACGGCGCCTTCATGGGCTACCTGCACGTCAAGGACGTCCTGGACCTGGAGGACTCGGACCGGGCCGTGCCGCAGCAGCTGTGGCGGCCCATGACGACCCTGCGGTCCGAGCTGCCGCTGGACGACGCGCTGACGGTGATGCGCCGGGCGGCGACGCACCTGGCGCAGGTGGCCGACGGCTCGGGCAGGGTGCTCGGGCTGGTCGCCCTGGAGGATGTGCTGGAGCTGCTGGTGGGGGAGGTGCGGGACCCCGCGCACCGGGAGGTCCACGAGGTGCGGCTGACCGAGCCGAGGTCGGGCGAGGAGGTACTGGCGACGTAGGCCCGGTACCTCACAGTCCGGGCGGATCCTGCGGGCCCCGCCCGGACAGCACCTCGCCGTAGGCCTGCATCAGATCCGGCAACCGCAGCGTCGCCAGGTCCTCCCGCCCCAGCACCCCGGGATACACCGACAACCGCAGGTCCCGGTACGCGCAGCTCTTCTCGTACAGCGTCCGCAGGAACCGCCCGTTCCCCAGCTCGTCGATCCACCCCTGGTCCACCACGTGCCCCGCGATGGACCGCAGCTCGTCGAGGGCCTCCTCGTCCCACAGGTCCCCGTTCTCCGCCGCGAGCACCTTGCCGATCTCGGTGAGTTCGAGGGGACGGTAGGACGGGAAATCGACCCGGGTCGTGAAACGGGACGACAGCCCCGGGTTCGCGGCGAGCAGGCGGTCCATGCCCTCCGGGTAGCCGGCCAGGATCACCACGAGGTGGTCGCGGTTGTCCTCGGCCCGCTTCAGCAGCACCTGGAGCGCCTCGTCGCCGTAGGCGTCCCCCTTGCCGTAGCCCGAGTTGGACAGCGAGTACGCCTCGTCGACGAAGAGCACGCCGCCCAGCGCCGAGTCGATCAGTTCGTTGGCCTTCACGGCCGTCTGCCCGAGGTACTCGCCGACCAGGTCGGCCCGCTGGGCCTCCACCAGATGGTCGCCGCCGAGCAGGCCTAGGGCGTAGAAGACGCGGCCGAGGATGCGGGCGACGGTGGTCTTGCCGGTTCCGGAGGGGCCCGAGAAGACGAAGTGGCGTTTCGGCGGCTGGACCGGAAGGCCCTGCCCGGCCCGCAGCCGGGCCATGTTCAACTGCGCGGACAGCGCCTTGACCTGGCGCTTCACCGGCTCAAGACCCACCATGCGCTCGAGTTCGGCGAGCGCCTCCTCCAGTAACGCGGGGTCGGTGGGCCCGGCGGGCAGCGACGGTGCCGGGCCCCCCTTCTCGCGGACCGCCGGATCGGCCGCCGGCGGCAGGGGAGGGGAGACCAGCGGCTCGGGGTCGGGCAGTCTCAGGTCGCGGCCCTCGGTGCCGAAGAGCGGGTCGAACCCGTCCGGCCCGTCCGCGGCGTCCTGACCGGCACCGGTGAGCGTGATCGCCGCGAGGTCGGCGGCGTCCTCGTAGCCGTCGCCCTCGGCGATCGCGGCGAGCCGCGCCGAGGTGTCCATGAACGCCGGGTCGACGCGGTGCACGGCCCGGTAGAGGGGGAGTGCGGCGGCGCTGCGGCCGGTGCCCTCGTGGGCCCGGGCCAGCCAGTAGCGCAGCTCCTTGCGCTGCGGCTGCTCGCTGCGACAGCGCATCAGGGCCGCCGACAGCAGCGGTTCGGCCTGCCCGTACATCTCCAGCCGGACCCGGGCCATGCCGCCGAACAGGCCCGCCTCGATGCCGAGCATCGGGTCGTCGAGCAGCGGGTCGGTGTGGCGGACCAGCTGCTCCCAGTCCTTGACCAGGTAGGCGCGGCAGGCGTGCAGGAAGCGGACCTGGTGGTCGGTGTCCACGGGAGGCAGCCCGGCGAGGGCCCGGTCCAGCTCGGGGACGTGGCGGCCGTCCAGCCAGTGGGAGGCGTGCGCGAGCAGCAGGTCGCGCGGGCTCTCCAGCACGGGCTGCACCCACCAGCCCAGCCAGTACCAGGAGTTGAGGGTGCGGCGGTAGCGCGTGCGCTGCTCCCCGAAGCGGTCGCGGTGGCGGAACATCCTCAGCAGCGCGGTCGTCGTGTCGACGCGCAGGGCGTGCAGTCCGAGCCAGCCGTCGGCCATCCCGGCGTCCAGCCGCACGGCGGTGCGGAACTCCTCCTCCGCCTGCGGATAGGCGCCCATGGTGTAGGCATCCACGCCTCGCAGCCAGGCGAGGTCGGCCGGGGCCTGAGGGCCCTGCGTGCCGAAGTCCATCACGTCCCCCACAAACCGTGCCCCCGTCGGTATGCCAACGAGCCGTCCCCCAGCCGGCTGCCCTCTTCGAACCGCTGTGCCACGGACCGGAGTTGCACAGTGCGCGAAGCAACCGTCCGTAGGTCGCAACGAGGGCATCGTACCCGCGGGCGCGGCGCCTCCGTAGGGTGCCGCACGGGCCGTTCGGCGAGGTGGGAGCGGATGCGGCGCACCGGTGCACGGTGACCGAGGGTGAGCGTTCGACGCCGCGCGGCGTCCGGAAAACCGGAGGAGGACAGAACGAAGCCCCCGATCACGGGGGAACAACCGGGGGCTTCGCGTCAGTGGGCGGCTCCGAATGGCCGCACATTGAGAACGTAAGACCTGTACGGCCCCCCGGTCAAGCCGAGTTGAAGCACTCCGGCAAGTTGTCCCGCAAGGCCCTTCACAGGTTCAGCACACTGCGGGCGGTCCGTCACCCTGAGTGAGGGACCGGTCCGGGCTGGTCCGGTCCAATGGATCCCGCGGGTCCCGGCAGAACCTCATACCCCTCCTCTCGCTGCCGCACCAGGAGGTCGGCGAACGGCCGGGAGGGGTCCTCGGCGAAGTGCCGGCGTTCCGCCGGGACCCATCCGTTCCAGAACTCCCGCTGTTCCTCCCCGTCCCGCGACCGTCCCCGCGCCCACGCGTCCTCGCGCGGCAGCTCCATCCACAGCAGGAGCGCCAGATGGGGGCGGAGCGCCCGGCGTCCCGCGCCGACGCCCTCCACGAGCACGACCGGCGCGGGCGGGAGGGGACGCGGGGCGCCGAAGCGGCGGGCCCGCCAGTCGTAGGGGGCGTAGTGCGCGGTCCGGCCGTCGGAGAGCGGTTCGACGACCTGCTCCAGCAGGCGTCCGGTCCAGTCGAACAGTTCCTCGTGGCTGGCGACGTCGTCGAGGCGCAGCACCGGAGCGCCGCCCAGCGCCGCGGCCAGGTGCTCGGTGAACGTGCTCTTCCCCGAGCCGGCGTGCCCGTCGACGCCGACGAGCCGGACCGGGCCGCAGGACGGGGACAGGCGGCGGATCCGGGCCGCAAGGTCGCGCACGGCCGGCCCCGGTGCGGGGCGGAGGGACGGATTCATCTCGCGCAGCACTCTAACGACGGCCTCCTCGGCCCGTGCCACTGGTCGACGCCAATATTGGTGGGCGTGGCGCGTGTCGAGGTGCTGGCAGTACCCGGCGGGCTGTGCTCATATGTGGCGCACACGCGTGTGCGACCGACCGTGTCACGGACCTGCCCCGCCCCTGCCCGACTCCGACTTCCGGGGGTCCCGCCATGTGCAGAGCCGAACAGCCGTCCCGCAGAACCGTCCTGGCCGCCGCGGTCGCCGTCGCCGTCACGGCGAGCGCGGGTCCGGCGGCCGCCGATCCCGAGGCGCCCATGTCCACCGACACCGCAGACCCGGCCCGGGCGGTCCCGGCCCGCACCGTCGACAACCGGGCCTGGACCTCGTACGGCGACTGGTGCGGTGGCACGGCCAAGGGCACCCGGGCCGTCGCGGGCGCCCGCCCGGGCGTGATGATCGCGACGCCCGCGGGCACCACCGACTACACGGACCCGCACACCGGCACCACCGCGCCGTGGGAGTACGGCACCTGGACGTCCCCCGTGCACCGGCTCGCGGTCCCCGCGACCGAGGCGATCGTCTCCTGGAACGCGCACACCCCGCCCGGCACCTGGCTCCAGACCGAGATCAAGGCCACCTACACGGACGGCACCGCCACCCCCTGGTACGTGATGGGCCGCTGGGCGGCCGGCGACCAGGACATCCGGCGCACCTCGGTCGACGACCAGAGCGACGGCAGGAGCACCGTCTGGACCGACACCCTGGCCCTCGACGACCCGTCGACCGGGCTGCGGCTGGCCTCGTACCGGCTGCGCCTGACCCTGTACCGCAGGCCCGGCACCAAGGCCACGCCCACCGTGTGGCGGCTCGGCGCGATGGGCTCCGACGTCCCCGACCGCTTCACCGTCCCGGCGTCCGAGCCCCGGCTCGCCCGGGAACTGGTCGTGCCGCGGTACTCGCAGGAGATCCACAAGGGCCGCTACCCGGAGTACGACAACGGCGGCGAGGCCTGGTGCAGCCCGACGTCCTCCCAGATGGTCATCGAGTACTGGGGCGGCCGGCTCACCCCCGAGCAGCTGGCCTGGGTGGACCCGGCGTACGACGATCCGCAGGTCTGCCACGCGGCCCGCTCCACCTACGACCACCAGTACGCCGGCTGCGGCAACTGGCCCTTCAACGCCGCCTACGCGGCCACGTTCGAGGACCTGCGGGGCGTCGTCACCCGGCTCGGTTCGCTCGCCGACCTGGAGACGCTGATCGCGGCCGGCATCCCCGTCATCACGTCCCAGTCCTTCCTGAAGGAGGAGCTGACCGGGGCCGGGTACGGCACCGCCGGGCACCTGATGACCGTCATCGGCTTCACCGCCGACGGCGACGTGATCGCCAACGACCCGTACTCCGAGAGCAACGAGGCCGTGCGGCGGGTCTACCGGCGGCGCGAGTTCGAGAACATCTGGCTGCGGACCAAGCGGTACAACGCCACCGGCAAGGTCGTCTCCGGCACGGGCGGCGTCTGCTACCTGTACTTCCCGGCGCGCCCGACCGCCGCCCAGACCAAGGCGCTGGCGGCCGTGGGCGTACGCGTGTGACCAAGCTCTCGGCCGCACAAGCCGCTCCCGGTGGCAAGGTGGACAGAACTTCGGGGGAAGTCCGTCCGCACCACCGAACGAGCGAGAAGTCATGACCGCGCACTCCGCCACCGCCGGCCGCGTCCGTACCGGCGGCCCCCAGGACGACGGGCCGAAGATCGTCGAGCACCTCATGGGCTGGGCTCTCGTGGTGGTCGTCGCCATGCTGGTGACACAGCTCGGACTGCTGTGACCTGACCCACGACCCGGCCCTGCGGCCTGCCATACTGCGGATGTCCCGCCCCCGCCCGTGAGACCAGGGTCGAAATTGAATATCAGCCCCCAGCCTGCCGCGCGCCCCAGAGCCCGCGGCACCGAGCGCTCGACGGCGCGCCGTGCCGAACTCATCGCCATCGGGCGGAGGTTGTTCGCCGACACGTCCTACGACGCCCTCTCGATGGACGACATCGCCCGGCAGGCGCACGTCGCCAAGGGGCTCATCTACTACTACTTCCAGTCCAAGCGCGGCTACTACCTGGCCATCATCCAGGACTCCGTCACCGAGCTGATCACCCTGGCGGCCGGCGGCCTCGAACTGCCCCCGGTGGACCGGGTCCAGCGCACCATCGACAGCTACCTGCGCTACGCCGAGCAGAACCAGGCCGCGTACCGCACGATCGTCAGCGGCGGCGTCGGCTTCGACACCGAGGTGCACGCCATCCGGGACGGCGTGCGCGAGGCCGTCGTCACGACCATCGCCGAGGGCGCGTACGGCCGCGCCGACGTCACGCCGCTGGCGCGGATGGGCCTGCTGTCCTGGGTGTGCAGCGTCGAGGGCGCCACCCTCGCATGGATCGACCGCCCCGAACTGCCCCGCGCGACCATGTGCGAGCTGCTGGTGAAGACGCTCGGCGGCGCCCTGCGCGCGATCGAGGAACTGGACCCCGCCTACCCGGCCCCGCAGCCCGCGCGCCGGGGCGCATGAGACAGGGGCGGAGGATCCGCCACGGACCCTCCGCCCCCGGTGCCGCTCCGGCCTACTTGATGGCCTTGATCAGCTCACCGTTCGCCGCGTCGCCGCTCAGCTCCCAGAAGAACGTGCCGGCCAGGCCCTGCTGGTTCTTGTAGTTCATCTTGGTCCCGATGGTCGCCGGGGTGTCGTAACTCCACCAGTCGCTGCCGCACTTGGCGTAGGCCGTGCCGGCCACCGTCCCCGTCGCGGGGCACTTGGCCTTGAGCACCTTGTAGTCCTCGATGCCCTGCTCGTACGTGCCCGCCGCCGGGCCGGTCGCGGTGCCGCCCGGGGCCGACCGGGTGACGCCGGTCCAGCCGCGGCCGTAGAAGCCGATGCCGAGCAGCAGCTTCGAGGCGGGGATGCCGAGGCCCTTGAGCTTCGCGATCGTCGCCGAGCTGTGGTTGTCCGCCTTCGGTATGCCGGCGTACGAGGTCAGCGGCGAGTGCGGGGCCGTCGGGCCGGTGGCGTCCCAGGCGCCGAAGAAGTCGTAGGTCATGGGCAGGTACCAGTCGACGTAGGGGGCGGCGCCCGCGTAGTCCGCCGCGTCGATCTTGCCGCCCGGGGTGGCGTCGGCGGTGATCGCCGCGGTGACGAGGTTCTTCGAGCCGAACTTGGCGCGCAGCGCCTGCATCAGGTTCCGGAAGGCCGCCTTGCCGCTGGTGTCGCAGGTGGCGCCGCAGGCGTTCGGGTACTCCCAGTCGATGTCGATGCCGTCGAAGACGTCGGCCCACTTGGAGTTCTCGACCAGGTCGTAGCAGGACTGGGCGAAGGCGGCCGGGTTCTTCGCGGCCTCGCCGAAACCGGCCGACCAGGTCCAGCCGCCGAAGGACCACAGGACCTTGAGGTCCGGGTGCTTCTGCTTCAGCTTGCGCAGCTGGTTGAAGTTGCCGCGCAGCGGCTGGTCCCAGGTGTCGGCCTTGCCGTCGACGGACTCGGCGGCGGTGTAGGCGCGGTCGGTGGCGGCGTAGGCGTCGCCCATGGCGCACTTGCCCCCGGTGACGTTGCCGAAGGCGTAGTTGATGTGGGTGAGCCGGGCCGCCGAGCCGGACGTCTCGATGTTCTTGACGTGGTACTTGCGGTCGTAGGTGCCCCATTCGGTGAAGTATCCGATGACCTTGGAGCCGGCGGCCTTGGAGCCGGTGGCCTTGGGGCCCGGGGCCGCCTGTGAGGCTGCGGCGGCCTCCTGAGCCGAGGTCGCCGCGGTGGCGGAGGTGCCCGCGCCGGCCAGCAGACCGGCGCCGAGGACGGCGCAACAGGCCGCGGACACGATGGTCCGGAAGCGGGAGCGGTCGGGGGTGTGCATCCGGTGTCTCCTCGGGGGGAGAGGGAACGCGCGCCGATTGGCATGAACGCGGTGAATCGGTGGAGCGAAACAGTAGGAGGACTAGACCACTCCGGTCAATGGTTCGGACCAATTTCCCTGCTTCGGACGCCGTCGTGCGATTCTTGAGGTGAGCGGTCGTTAACTGGTGACGGGATGCCTCCGATCGGGCATACTCACAGCGCACAGCCGCTGGTCAGCAGCTTCCGAGACCCGGGACTGCAAGCATCGGCCAGGCACCAGAACGACCCGGCGGCGCCGCCCCCACCCACGGGCCCGTCCGCCACTGCCCGACAGGGAGGAGAGCGTCGCCATGCCCGACCGCGCCCCGCAGCCGGTGGACCGACAACTGCCCACGGAGGAGGCCCGGGACCTGATCTCACTCGTCCGCGACATCGCGCAGCAGGAGATCGTCCCGAAGGCGGCCGAGGAGGAGGACGCCGGCCGCTTCCCGCGTGAACTCTTCACCCTGCTCTCGCGCTCCGGCCTGCTCGGCCTGCCGTACGACTCCGAGTACGGCGGCGGCGACCAGCCCTACGAGGTCTACCTCCAGGTCCTGGAGGAACTCGCCGCGGCCCGCCTCACCGTCGGCCTCGGCGTCAGCGTCCACTCCCTGGCCTCCTACGCCCTCGCCGCCTACGGCACCAAGGAGCAGCAGGTCGAGCACCTGCCCGCGATGCTCGGCGGCGGCCTGCTCGGCGCCTACTGCCTCTCCGAGCCGCACTCGGGGTCGGACGCGGCCGCCCTGCGCACCAAGGCCGTACGGGACGGCGACGACTGGGTGATCACCGGCACGAAGGCCTGGATCACGCACGGCGGGATCGCCGACTTCTACACGGTCATGGCGCGCACCGGCGAGGAGGGCCCGCGCGGGATCACCGCGTTCCTGGTGCCCGGCGACGCGCCCGGGGTGAGTGCCGCGCCGCCCGAGAAGAAGATGGGCATGAAGGGCTCGCCCACGGCCCAGGTCCACTTCGACGGCGTCCGGGTCTCCGACGCCCGGCGCATCGGCGAGGAGGGACAGGGCTTCGCGATCGCCCTGTCGTCCCTCGACTCCGGGCGGCTCGGCATCGCGGCCTGCGCGATCGGCGTGGCCCAGGCCGCGCTCGACGAGGCGTTGGCGTACGCGGCGCAGCGGCGCCAGTTCGGCAAGCCGATCGCCGACTTCCAGGGGCTGCGCTTCATGTTGGCGGACATGGCGACCCAGATCGAGGCGGGCCGCGCGCTCTACCTCGCGGCGGCCCGACTGCGCGACGCGGGCCGGCCGTTCGCCCGGCAGGCCGCCATGGCCAAACTGCACTGCACCGACACGGCGATGCGGGTCACCACCGACGCCGTCCAGATCCTCGGCGGCTACGGCTACACCGCCGACTTCCCGGCCGAGCGCTACATGCGCGAGGCCAAGGTGCTGCAGATCGTCGAAGGCACCAACCAGATCCAGCGGATGGTCATCGCCCGCCATCTCGTGGGTCCAGAGGGACGCTGAACTGGTCGAGCCCCCGCCAGGGAGCCGCGAGCCGCATCCACTCCGGGTCGTGCCGGCCCGGCACGGTGCGGCCGCCTTCCGCCCAGGTCCGCATCAAGTCGCGGTAGATCGGCGGGTCCTGATAGCGCGGCGGAGCGGGCCGAACCGATTCTGCGGGTGGCGGGACGTACAGGAGGCGTTGACGCCCGGTCGCTGAGGAGATGGGGGTCATACCAGGGCAACGCGGCAGAGGCCGGACAGGTCACCCGTGCGTGGAATCGGGCGTGCGTTTCAGGGGTGCCGGTCCGTCGAACGGGCCCGCGGCCGTCGCACTCGGCCCGGCCCTGCGCCCGGCCGCCGTCAGCCCGCGAACCCGGGCACACTGAACCGCACCACGGCAGTCCACGAGCCGTGGTGCGGGGCAGCTGCTGGGGTGGAGCGAGCGGGCGAGGAAGGCCCGCGCTCAGGCCGCGTGGCGGCGCATGACCGGGACCCTGATGGGGCGTGAGCCAGGGCCGCCGACGTGCGAGAAGGGCTGGGTCCGCCAGTCCAGTCCCTGAGGGAGCGTCAACAGCAGGGCGGTGTCCTGCTCCTGAGGGTCCACCGACTCGTCCGCGGGGCGGGCGTCCGCGGCCCTGCGGCCGGTTCCGGCGCAGACCGTGAGTCCGAACGGGTTCCACGGCGAGGCGCACAGCGCGTGCTCCGGCAGGACTTCCTCGTCCGCCAGCAGGGCGATGGGCTGCGCGCAGTCCGGGCAGATCACCCGGAACATCTCGAACGTGTCGTAGGCGTCGAGTTCGTCGTCGTAGGCGTCGGGTTCGACGCCCTCCGGCTCGGGCTCGACGACGAGCTGCTGCCGCTTGGGTGCGGTGCGACCAGGGCGCTTAAGACTCTGCATTGGGTACTCCCCCTCGGGCTGGGCCGTATCAGGCGCTGCGGCCTCGACCACAGCAAGCACTTCCCGTCCCCCCTCGGCGGTAATCACGAGAACATTACGGAGACTGTTCGAGCGCTGTGGCGTTCGTCACATGCCGCGCGCAGGTGCCCTCTGCGGCGGGTTTGTCCCCCGAACGGCTGACCGTCGTCTTCCGGCCACATCACGAACCGGGCATGACCTGGACTCCTGAGGTATCCGAGGAGATCAGCCGCACTGTAGGTTCTTGCGCCATGGAGGAGCTGGACCGACAGATCGTGCAGCTGCTCGTCAAGGACGGGCGGATGAGCTACACCGACCTGGGCAAGGCCACGGGGCTGTCCACGTCGGCCGTGCACCAGCGGGTGCGACGGCTGGAACAGCGCGGTGTCATCCGCGGTTACGCCGCCGTCGTCGACCCCGAGGCGGTGGGGCTGCCCATGACGGCGTTCATCTCGGTGAAGCCGTTCGATCCCAGCGCGCCGGACGACATCGCGGACCGGCTGGCCGGTGTGCCGGAGATCGAGGCGTGCCACAGCGTCGCGGGGGACGAGAACTACATCCTCAAGGTGCGCGTGGCCACGCCCCACGAACTGGAGGAGCTCCTGGCGCGGGTGCGGTCGCTGGCCGGGGTGTCCACGCGGACGACCGTGGTGTTGTCCACGCCGTACGAGGCACGGCCGCCGCGGATCTGACCGGTGGTTCCGCCCCTTTGCGGGGCGTCGAGGCAGGGCCTGTGAAACTGTGCTCCATGAGTGAGTCCCGTACGCCGCCCCAGACCGTTCTCCTCCGTCGTGGAGAGGTCCACAGTCCTGCCGATCCCTTCGCCACCGCGATGGTCGTGGAGCGGGGACAGGTCGCCTGGGTCGGTTCCGAGGGCGCCGCCGACGCCTTCGCGGACGGCGTCGACGAGGTCGTCGACCTCGACGGGGCGCTGGTCACCCCCGCGTTCACGGACGCGCACGTGCACACCACCGCCACCGGTCTCGCCCTGACGGGTCTCGATCTGTCGGGCGCCCCCTCCCTGGAGGCCGCCCTCGCCCTCGTACGGGACTTCGCCGCCGCCCGCCCCGACGACCGCGTGCTGCTCGGGCACGGCTGGGACGCCGCCCGCTGGCCCGGCGGCCGGCCCCCGACGCGGGCCGAACTCGACGAGGCCACCGGGCACCGGCCCCTCTACCTCACCCGCATCGACGTCCACTCGGCGGTCGTCACGACCGCCCTGCTCGACCTGGTCCCCGGCGTCACCCGGGAGGACGGGCCGCTCACCGCTGACGCCCACCACGCCGTGCGCGCCGCCGCGTACGCCGCCGTCACGCCCGGGCAGCGCACCGAGGCACAGCGCGCCGCCCTCGCGCACGCCGTCTCGCTCGGCATCGGCACGATCCACGAGTGCGCCGGCCCGGAGATCTCCTCCGAGGACGACTTCACCGGGCTGCTGCGGCTCGCCGCCGAGGAACCCGGCCCGCGCGTCGTCGGCTACTGGGCCGAGCAGGACGTCCCCAAGGCGCGCGAGCTGGGCGCGGTCGGCGCCGCGGGTGACCTGTTCGTCGACGGGGCCCTCGGCTCGCACACCGCCTGCCTGCACCAGCCGTACGCCGACGCCGGGCACACCGGCAGGGCCTACCTGGACGCCGCCGCGGTCGCCGCGCACGTGGTGGCCTGCACCGAGGCGGGCCTCCAGGCAGGCTTCCACGCCATCGGCGACGCCGCGGTGGACACCGTGGTGGAGGGCGTGCGGGCCGCCGCCGAGAAGCTGGGCCTCGCCCGGATCCGGGCCGCCCGGCACCGCGTCGAGCACGCCGAGATGCTCACCCCCGAGAGCGTCGCCGCCTTCGCCGAACTCGGCCTCACCGCCTCGGTCCAGCCCGCCTTCGATGCCCTGTGGGGCGGCGACGACGGCATGTACGCACAGCGCCTGGGGGCGGAGCGGGCCCGGGGCCTGAACCCCTTCGCCGCCCTGCTGCGCGCCGGTGTCCCGCTCGCCTTCGGCTCCGACAGCCCGGTCACCCCGCTCGACCCCTGGGGCACGGTCCGGGCCGCCGCCTTCCACCACACGCCGGAGCACCGCGTCTCCGTGCGCGCCGCGTTCACGGCGCACACGCGCGGCGGCTGGCGGGCCGTGGGACGGGACGACGCGGGCGTCCTGGTCCCGGGCGCCCCCGCCGACTACGCCGTGTGGCGCACCGGCGAACTCGTCGTCCAGGCCCCCGACGACCGCGTCGCCCGCTGGTCGACGGACCCCCGCTCCGGCACCCCCGGACTGCCCGACCTGACCCCCGGCCGCGACCTGCCCGTCTGTCTGCGCACCGTGGTGGGCGGGCACACGGTCTTCGTAGGGCCGGGCGAGTGATCTACGGGGGTGGCGCGCACGCGATCGTGCGCCGCACCCCCGGCGCGCGACCTGCGCATCCTCGGCCCTGACCAGGGCTTTGCCGTGGAATGCGCAGGTCGAACGGCTGTTGACAGGCGGCCGCAGGGGGCCGGTAGGTTCGGCCGAGTCCACCACCGGACGCCCGACCGGGGAGCGTTCGCACACTCGCCGCAGCGCCGCCGGGTCAGGGACGGTGTGCCGCACCGGGGCACCGCCACTGGGAGCCAGGCTCAGGCCGGCGCAGCGCCGAGGGAACGTTCCGGCCGGTCGGGGAGGTGTGACCCGGGTGGGGCCCGGGCGCTCAGTAGACAACGGCTTTCGGTCGATCCGCAGCCAGCGGGTCCCGGGTCGGCCCGAAGGGCGCCGGGCCCCCATCCGCCGTACGCTCGCACCCGGAGGCGCGCTCTTACCCGCGTCTTGTCGACTCGACACCACCATTCGAACGTCCTGTCACGTCATCGCAGGCCGGGACCACTATGGTGGACCTCTGCGTATGGACATGAAGGGGCAGCAGTGAACGACGGCGACGGAACCCTCGCGGCAGGAGCCCAGGGGAGGAAGTTCGGCCCGCTCGGCACGGCCTTGGTGATCATCCCGACCTACAACGAGGCGGAGAACATCAAGAGCATCGTCGGCCGGGTACGCGAGGCCGTCCCCGAGGCGCACGTGCTCGTGGCCGACGACAACAGCCCGGACGGCACCGGCAAGCTGGCCGACGAGCTGGCCGTCGAGGACGACCAGGTCCACGTGCTGCACCGCAAGGGCAAGGAGGGCCTCGGCGCCGCCTACCTCGCGGGCTTCCGCTGGGGCCTGGAGCGCGACTACGGCGTGCTGGTCGAGATGGACGCCGACGGCTCCCACCAGCCCGAGGAACTGCCCCGTCTGCTCACCGCCCTCAAGAGCGCCGACCTGGTGCTCGGCTCGCGCTGGGTGCCCGGGGGGCGAGTAGTGAACTGGCCGAAGTCCCGCGAGGTGATCTCCCGGGGCGGCAGCCTCTACTCCCGGCTGGCGCTCGACCTGCCGCTGCGCGACATCACCGGCGGCTACCGCGCGTTCCGCCGCGAGACCCTGGAGGGCCTCGGCCTCGACGAGGTCGCCTCGCAGGGCTACTGCTTCCAGGTCGACCTGGCCCGCCGCGCGGTCAAGGCCGGCTACCACGTGGTCGAGGTGCCCATCACCTTCGTCGAGCGGGAGCTCGGCGACTCCAAGATGAGCCGCGACATCCTCGTCGAGGCGCTGTGGCGGGTCACGGCGTGGGGGGTGGGGGAGCGCGTCGGCAAGGTCACGGGGCGCGTGGCGAAGCCGTCCGTCACGGGGCGCGGCGGCGAGCCGTCGAAGCCGTAGCCGCTTCGGAGACTGTGCCGGCCGTGGGCGCTTCGGGCTCGGCCGCGCACAGGAACGCCTGATCGGGGGCTTATCCCGCGCTGAGCCGGAGCCAGGCACACTGGAGTCATGACGACTGGCGCTCAGACCCCCAGCCACCCCGCCCGGCCCCGGCGCTCCCGGCTGCGCACGTTCCTGCCCCTGGGGATCGCCGCGTGGCTCGTGCTGGAGATCTGGCTGCTCACGCTGGTCGCGGGGGCGTCGAACGGGCTGGTGGTGTTCCTCGTCCTGCTGGCGGGCTTCGTGCTCGGCTCGATCGTCATCAAGCGGGCCGGCCGGCGTGCCTTCCGCAGGCTCTCCGAGGCGCTGCAACAGCAGCAGAGCGGTGTGATGCCGGCGGCGGCCCGGCCGAACAGCGAGGGCAACGGCCTGATGATGCTGGGGGGTCTGCTGCTGATGATCCCCGGCCTGGTGTCGGACGCGGTCGGCCTGCTCCTGCTGCTGCCCCCGGTCCAGAAGGCCGTGAGCCGTTCCGCCGAGCGCACCTTCGAGCGCAAGCTCCGCGAGGCCGACCCGGGCACGCTGGGCGGCGCCTTCCAGCAGGCCCGGATGCACCACCCGGACGGCAAGGTCGTCCAGGGCGAGGTCATCAGGGACGAGCCGGGGGACACCCCGCAGGAGCCGCGTCCGCCGCTGACGCGCTGAGGAACCCGCACAGACGGAAAACCGCGGGCGCCGTACGTACTTCACGTACGGCGCCCGCGGTCACTGACGCGCTGTTATTCCGGCCAGGCCCCGGAGGGACTTACGCCGACTTCCGGCTGTCCCGGGGATGAACAGCGATGTTCATCGCACCGGAGCGCAGAACCGCCAGACGCTCCTCGAGGACCTCTTCGAGTTCCTCACGGGTGCGTCGCTCCATCAGCATGTCCCAATGCGTACGCGCGGGCTTGGCCTTCTTCTCTTCCGGGCCGTCGCCGTCCACCAGGAGTGCCTGGGCCCCGCATACCTTGCACTCCCACTCCGGCGGGATCTCCGCCTCGACCGAGAAGGGCATCTCGAAGCGGTGCCCCTTCTCGCATGCGTACTCCACGGCCTGGCGCGGGGCCAGGTCGATGCCGCGGTCCGTCTCGTAGCTGGTCACCACGAGGCGCGTGCCGCGAAGAGCTCGCTCACTCATGAATCGTGCCTCCCGGGCTTGTCGCCCACAGGACAGGTGTCGCTGTCGTCGTCATCCGGTCAACGTCCGGTCGGCGGTAAAGATTCCCGTTCCGGGTCCCGTTCCGGGTCATGCGTCGCCGTCGTAGCCGCCCTTGTTGTACCCACCAGCGCCCGGTTTGTCACATCTGCTAGCAGATGTAACCTAGCGTTTCGGCATCTTTGACGCGCAGTAACGGTACGCCTGGCAGGCCAAACGCGTACACTACAGCCCTTTCGCGTCGAGTGCTAAATCCTGTCTGGAACCGGATTCCCCGCATCCGCGATCGCACGCCGTACCGGAACCCGGGCGAGCAGGGCGAATCCCAGCACGAAGAACGCCACCAGCGAGATGATCGCGTCCCGGTAGCTGCCGGTGAGCTGGTAGGTGAGCCCGAACAGCAGCGGCCCGAGCCAGCTCATCCCGCGGTCGCTCAGCTCGTACGCGGAGAAGTATTCGGCCTCCTTGCCGGGTGGGACGAGATGGGAGAACAGGGAGCGGGACAGCGCCTGGCTGCCGCCCAGGACCAGGCCGATCCCGGCGGCCAGGACGAAGAACCACAGCGGCGCCCCGGCGGGCAGGAAGAACCCGGCCGCGAGCGTCACCGTCCACGCGACCAGCGAGCCGAGGATCACGCGCTTGGCGCCGTAGGTCCGGGCCAGCCGTCCCATCGTCAGCGCGCCCGCCACGGCCAGCACCTGCACCAGCAGCACGGCGCCGATGAGGGTGGACTGCCCGAGGCCGAGTTCCTCGGAGCCGTAGACCGAGGCCTGGGAGATCACCGTCTGGATGCCGTCGTTGTAGACGAGGTAGGCGAGCAGGAAGGCCAGCGTCAGCGGGTGGCGGCGCATGTCGCGGACGGTCGCGGCGAGCTGCCGGAAGCCCGGGAGGGCCGCCTCGCGGGCGGTGGTCCTGCGGTCGCGCAGCCGGGTCAGCGGGATCAGTGCGAAGGCGCCCCACCACAGGCCGGCCGAGGCGAGGCAGATGCGGACGGCCGTGCTCTCGGAGACGCCGAAGCCCTCGTGCCCGGTGTAGAGGACCAGGTTGGCGACGAGGACCAGCGAGCCCGCCGCGTACCCGAAGGCCCAGCCCCGGGAGGACACCGCGTCCCGTTGCTCGGGCGGGGCGATCTGCGGGAGGTAGGAGTTGTAGAGCATCATCGCCACGGACTGCGCGGCGTTCGCGACGATCAGGAGGGCGCCGCCGAGCAGGTAGCGGTCGCCGTCCAGGAAGAACATGGCCGTCGTGGCCGTGGCCCCCAGGTAGGCGGCGGCCGCGAGGAGCGGCTTCTTGCGGCCGGTGCGGTCGGCGGCGGCGCCCACCAGGGGCATCACCAGCACGGCCACGATCACCGACAGGGACACCGAGTACGCGAAGAAGGACCCGGCGCGCACCGGGATGCCGAGGGGGTGGACGTACCCGTCCCCGTCGGCCGCCGACTCGGCGACCGAGGTCAGGTAGGGGCCCAGGAACACCGTGAGCACGCTCGTCGAGTAGACGGAGCACGCCCAGTCGTAGAAGTACCAGCCGCGCTGCTCGCGTCCGAGATCCGCGGCGCCGTCGGCCGGCGGTGTCCGCACGGTGTCGGTGCCCACCCGTGCCCTCGCTTCCCCGTGAACGCGCAGAGGCGACCGGCCGGGGGTCTCAGACCCAGACGCCGCGGTCCTCCATGACCTTGCGCAACGTGTCGATGTGATCGGTCATGATGCCATCCACGCCGAGGTCCAGAAGCCGGTGCATGCTCTCCGGGTCGTTGACGGTCCACACGTGCACCTGGAGCCCGCGCGCGTGGGCGGCGCGGACGAAGCGGAGGTCCACGACCTGGATGCCGGACTGGATCTCCGGCACCTGGGCGGCGACCGCCGAGCGGCGCACCGCCGCCGGCAGCCCCCAGGAGCGCAGCCGCAGGTTGAGGACGCCCCGGGTGCCGTACGACGTGGCCAGGCGCGGACCGGCCAGCCGCTGGGCGCGCACCACGCGCGCCTCGGAGAACGAGCCGAGGCAGATCCGGTCCCAGGAGTCGGTCCGGCCGACCAGGTCGAGGAAGGGCAGCAGGGCGGCCTCCGCCTTGACGTCGACGTTCCAGCGCACGTCGGGGAACGTCTCCAGGAGTTCCTCGAAGAGGGGCACCGGTTCCTCGCCCCCCACGCGAGCCTGGCGTACCTCCTGCCACGGCAGGTCGGCGATCCGGCCCGCGCCGTCCGTCACCCGGTCCAGGGTCGCGTCGTGGAAGGCGACGAGCTTGCCGTCCCGGGTGGCGTGGACGTCGGTCTCGATGTACCGGTAGCCCGCCTCCACGGCGCACCGGAACTGCCGCACCGTGTTCTCCAGGCCGTCCGCGGCCCCGCCCCGGTGGGCGAAGGCGATCGGGCCGGGATGGTCGAGGTAGGGGTGGCGTATCCGCGGGGTCACGGACGCAGTATCGCGCGTTCTGGTTGACCGGTGGCAACGACCGTGCTGCCGCCGGATGCCGGGGGAACGGCGAACACGCGCAGGAACAGCTGGGCGAGCGGCCCGATGGACAGCGCGTACAGAAGGGTGCCGACGCCGACGGTACCGCCCAAGGCGAAGCCGGTCGCCACGACCGTCAGCTCGATGCCCGTGCGCACCAGCCGGATCGAGACGCCCGTGAGCTGGTGCAGTCCGGTCATCAGGCCGTCGCGCGGGCCCGGGCCGAAGCGGGCCGCGATGTAGAGGCCGGTGGCCGCGCCGTTCAGGACGATGCCCGTGGCCATCAGGGTCACGCGGAGCGCCCAGCCGTGCGCGTCGGGCACCAGGGCCAGCGTGGCGTCCATCGCCATGCCGATGACCAGCACGTTGGAGACCGTGCCCAGGCCCGGCCGCTGTCGGAGCGGGATCCACGCGAGCAGCACCGCGGCGCCGACGAGGGTCAGCACCACGCCGATCGACAGTCCCGTCCGCTCGGCGAGGCCCTGGTGCAGCACGTTCCACGGCTCCAGGCCGAGTCCCGACCGGACGAGCAGCGCCGAACTCGCGCCGTACAGCGCGAGACCGACGTAGAGCTGGATGAGCCGCCGGGCGAGACGCCCCCGCGTGGACATGATGTGCCCCCCTGTGGTGGTAGTGGACTGATGCATGACACCCTGTGGCTTGGATGGACACGCCATCCAGGGCCAATCCGGGGAAGGTGGACTGATTCCGATGGCGCAGTGGACCTCGGCCGTGGGGGCGGCGCAGCTCGCCCGGCTCCTCAAGTCCCAGCAGGACCGCCCGGCGGGACCCGGCGCCCGGCGCCCGCCCGCCTATCGCGCCCTCGCCGACGGCATCCGACTGCTGGTGCTCGAAGGCCGGGTCCCGGTGGCCGCCCGGCTGCCCGCCGAGCGGGAACTCGCCCTCTCCCTCTCCGTCAGCCGTACGACGGTCGCCGCCGCCTACGAGGCACTGCGCGGCGAGGGGTTCCTGGAGTCGCGACGGGGCGCGGGCAGTTGGACCGCCGTGCCGGCCGGGAACCCGGTGCCCGCGCGCGGCCTGGAACCCCTGCCGCCCGAGGCCCTGGGGTCCATGATCGACCTGGGCTGCGCGGCGCTTCCGGCCCCCGAGCCGTGGCTCACCCGGGCGGTCCAGGGCGCGTTGGAGGAGCTGCCGCCGTACGCGCACACGCACGGCGACTACCCCGCCGGGCTGCCCGCGCTGCGGTCGATGATCGCCGAGCGCTACACCGAGCGCGGGATCCCCACCATGCCCGAGCAGATCATGGTGACGACCGGGGCGATGGGCGCGATCGACGCGATCTGTCATCTGTTCGGCGGGCGCGGGGAGCGCATCGCCGTCGAGTCGCCCTCCTACGCCAACATCCTCCAGCTGATGCGGGAGGCCGGGGCCCGGCTCGTGCCCGTCGCGATGGCCGAGGGGCTCACCGGCTGGGACATGGACCGCTGGCGGCAGGTCCTGCGGGACGCCGCGCCGCGGATCGCGTACGTCGTCGCCGACTTCCACAACCCGACCGGTGCGCTCGCCGACGAGGACCAGCGGCGGCGGCTGGTGGACGCGGCGCGGTCCGCCGGGACCGTGCTGATCGCCGACGAGACGATGACCGAGCTGTGGCTCGACGCGGAGGTGCGGATGCCGCGGCCGGTGTGCGCGTTCGACCCGGCGGGTTCGACCGTGATCACGGTGGGGTCGGCCAGCAAGGCGTTCTGGGCCGGCATGCGCATCGGGTGGGTGCGGGCCGCGCCGGACGTGATCCGCAGCCTGGTCGCCGCACGGGCCTATGCCGATCTCGGTACGCCGGTGCTGGAGCAGCTGGCCGTCAACTGGCTGTTCGGCACCGGGGGTTGGGAGCAGGCCGTCCAGGTCCGGCGGGAACAGGCCAGGTCGAACCGGGACGAGCTGGTGGCGGCCGTGCGACGTGAGCTGCCCGGGTGGGAGTTCGAGGTGCCGCAGGGCGGGCTGACGCTGTGGGTGCGGACCGGGGGGCTGTCCGGCTCGCGGCTCGCGGAGGCGGGGGAGCGCGTGGGGGTGCGGGTGCCGTCCGGGCCGCGGTTCGGGGTGGACGGGGCGTTCGAGGGGTATGTGCGGTTGCCGTTCACCGTGGGCGGGGCGGTGGCGGAGGAGGCAGCCGTGCGGTTGGCCGCGGCGGCGGGGCTGGTGGAGTCGGGCGGCGTGGGGGGCGGTGAGGCGCCGCGTACGTTCGTGGCCTAGTGCCGGACGGCGGTGCGGGTGGAGCCGGTGTGCCTAACCCCGCTTCGCCTCCGTCGGTTTGGTCAGGACCGGAACCGGATTCGGCAGAGGGTCCTTGGTGACGACCGGTACCCGTTCGGGCTGCGGCTCGGGCGTCTCCGCGACCTGGACCGGAACGGGTTCGGGCTGCGGCTCCGGCGTCTTCGAGGCCACCGCCACCGGCGCGGGCTCCGGTTCCCTGTCCGTCTGGCCCGGTTCCGGCTCGCCCGGCACCCCGTCCGGCTCCGGGACCGTCTCCCCGTCCGCCGGTGTCGTCCGGGGTGGGAGGAGGGCCAGGACCGCCTCGCGGTGGGCGTCCGGGGTCGCGTCGTCGTACGGGTTCGGGGTGGCCGGGACCTGGAGGCGGTGGACCGGGCCCGTGCCCAGGCGGGCGTAGCCGCGGCCGGGCGGGACCTGGTCGACGGGGGTGGTGTGCGGGGGCGCGCCCAGGGCCGATTCGAGTTGTTCCGCCGTCGCCGGGCCGAGGACCACACGGGCCCGGGTGTGCTGCCGCACCGGCTCGCTCAGGGCGTCCAGGCAGTCCAGCTGGTCGGCCACGACCACCGTCACGTGGGCCGGGCGGCCGTGCCGGAGCGGGACCTGGAGGAGGGACTGCGGGTCCTTGCGGTCGTCCGCCGCGGCCAGGTGGGTGAACGCGGTCGGGCGGTCCAGGAGGATCCACAACGGTCGCTTGGTGTCGTCGGGCGGCGGCTGGCCGGCCTGGTGGGCGCGGTTGGCGGCGATGAGACGGCGCTCCGTCTCGGTCGCGGCCCACTCCAGGCTGGCCAGGGCTCCGGTCAGGCCGCACTCGACGGCCAGGACGCCGTCCCGGCCGGTCAGACAGGCGTACTCGCCGGTGCCGCCGCCGTCGACGATCACCACGTCGCCGTGCTGGAGGGCCTGCAGGGCGATCGACCTCAGCAGCGTGGAGGTGCCGCTGCCCGGCTGGCCGAGGGCGAGCAGGTGGGGCTCGGTCGAGCGCAGACCCGTGCGCCAGACGACCGGGGGCACGTCGCGTCGCTGCTCGCCGTAGGTGAGGGGGAGGGTGCGCCGGACCTCGGTCGGGTCGGTGAAGCCGAGGACGGTCTCGCCGGGCGCGGTGACGAAACGCTGGGCGGTGATGTCGACGGGCAGCGGCAGGAGCACGCCGACCGTCAACTGGTTGCCCTCCTCGTCCCACGTGAAGTGGTATTCGCGGCCCCGGCCCGACTTGGCGACGAGGAGGTGCTCGATCCGGGCGCGGGCCTCGGCCTCGCTGTCGGTGAAGTACGCCGGGTAGCGGACCACCAGGTGCGAGATGCGGCCGCCGCCGTCGAACGCGTAGGTGGGGAACGCCTTGTCCCACGCCCCGCCGTGGGCGTACAGCGGCTCGGGGTCCTCGGCGGTGGAGAAGTACGGCACCAGCGCCTCGTACAGCGACTTCAGGCGCCGGCTCTGCATCTCGTCGGGCCCGTCGGGTGACGCAGGGGCGCGGTCCCGGCCCTGCCAGGCCGCCGCCGTCATCAGGGTGATGACGGCGAGCAGCGGCCCGTACGGCACCAGCGCCACGACCAGGATCACGGAGGCCACCAGGAACAGCAGGGCCCCCCGTCTCTCCTTGGGGGTGTCGGCCCATCTGCGCCGCCCGGCCGCTGCCAGCCGGCGCAGACCGCGCGTGATCGTGATCAGCGGATGGAGGACGTCCGTGGCGCTGTCGGCGGCCGTCCGGGCCAGCTCCCGGCTCCGGGCGAGCTGCGCGCTGCCGTTGCTCAGAATGCGGGGGAGGGGGCGCCGGGCCACTACTGCCTCCAGATCGGTGCGTAAGGGGAGCGGGGCGTCAGAACTTGATTCCGCCGAGGAGGCTCGCCAGGCTCTCGCCGCCCGCCTTGATGCTCGGGGCGATGGCCGTGCTCGCCAGGTAGAAGCCGAACAGCATGGCGACCACCGCGTGCGAGGCTTTCAGGCCGTCCTTGCGGAAGAAGATGAAGACGACGATGCCGAGCAGGACCACGCCTGAGATGGACAGGATCATTTGAGGTCTCCTGGTTCGCGGGGACAGTCACCATGAGTGCTTCCAGGCTCACAGGATGTATCCATACGATAAAAGGTGCAACTGGGTGAAATATGGACTATTTCCCTCCGACTGGCGGCGTGGTTCCCGACCGGGCTGAGCTGGACCGTTGCGCACGACCCGGTCTCTGCTGATCTTTACCTCGGGCACATCGGGTCATGTGCCGCGCGAGCCAGTACCCTGGCGATTCACTCGTACGGCTGCGGCCCCCGCAGGCGTACCCACCCGACGCTGCGCAGTGGAGAGGCGGTCCGTCCGATGACCGAAGTCCCCGACCCCGAGGTCGTGGAGCTGGCGACCAAGATCTTCGATCTGGCCCGGCGGGGACAGACCGAGGCGCTCGTGGCGTACGTCGACGCGGGTGTTCCGGCCAACCTCACCAACGACCGGGGCGACTCGCTCGTCATGCTCGCCGCCTACCACGGCCACTCCGACGCGGTGCGCGCACTGCTCGACCGCGGCGCCGAGGCCGACCGGGTGAACGACCGAGGCCAGACCCCGCTCGCGGGAGCCGTGTTCAAGGGGGAGACCGATGTGATCAAGGCCCTCCTGGAGGGCGGCGCCGACCCGTCCGCGGGCACGCCCTCGGCCGTCGACACCGCGCGCATGTTCGGCCGGACGGAACTGCTCGAACTGTTCGGCGAGCACTGAGCCGACCGGTCTGACCTGGAACGACTAAGAAAACGGGGGAGGCGGTACAGGGCCGCCGAAATTTCGGTCGCGGCAGACGGAAGTGCCGAGTCATCATGACGACGTGGTTCACGGACGTGATGGTTGGGCAGGTGTTGCCGCACCGCGCGGGCCGTGACGCGGTCCGCAAGGGCCACCGACGAGAGGCAGAGGAAGATGGTCTACAGCAAGCAGGAAACGGCGGGCACTCCGACGTGTTGTCGCGCGGCCAGGTAGTACACGTCCCCGGTTGCGTCGACGCTTGATGTGAGGCTGTTTCCCATGTTCGATCCGGTCATAGCGCCCAGCGGTACGCTGCTCGGCCTGCTCCAGCGGGGCCGCGGCGACGGCACACTGCACGCGCTCACCGCCCCGCGCCCCGAGGCGCTCGCGGCGCTGAACCACTGCGTGCTGCGCGACCCCCGCCACGACTGGCAGGTGGAGAACCGCTCCCTCTACTACGCCCGCCTCTACCTCGACCTGAACGGCGAGCTGGACGCGGTCGAGGCCCACCTCTTCGACGCCGAGGACGTCCTCGACACCGACGAGTCACGCACCGGCCTCGCCCTCGCCGTCCTCGGACACCTCGCCTCCTACGGCAGGCGGGACGCGCTCGAACTGCTGCGCAGGTACGCCGCCCACGGCACCAACTGGGCCTGGGCCCTCGACGAGCTGGCCCTCAGGGACGACGACGCGGGCCTGCGCGCCCTCGCCGCACCCGTCCTCGCGCGCTTCCCCATCGATCCGGAGGGGGATGCCGAGCTGGCCGCCACCGTCCGGGACGCCTTCGAGCCCCGGCCGTGGCGACTGTGGGCCGAGGACGCCCGCGAATCCGTCGCCACGCGCGTGCGTGCCGCTCACGAAGCCGGCTGTTTCGACCGCTGGCAGCGGCAGATGCGACCGGCCGGGCCCCGCCCCGGATGGAGCGTGCAAGCCGTCTTCGAATGGGCCCAGCAGGGCATCGACCGGGGCGCGGCCCTCCATGTCCCGGCAGCCCGCTGTCTCTCCGCCGTGGCGGGCCCCGAGGACCGGGCCGAGATCGTCCAGGCCGCCAAGGACGGCGGCGACGGGGCTCGGTGCACGGCCCTGCGCTACCTCGCCGACGGCAACGATCCCGACGCCCTCGACCTGATCGAGGGCGCCGTGGCCACCGGTTCGACGCTCGTCGTGGACGCCGCCGTCGACGCCTTCGAGCGCATGCGCTCGGTCGCCGCCGTCGACCGGGCCCGCGGCTGGGCCCGGCGGCCGGACGCCCTCGGCGCCGCCGCCGGACGCGTCCTCGCCTGCCGGGGCGGAGCGCAGGACCGCGACCTGGTCCTCGCCGCCCTGCGCGAGGCCGTACGGGGCGAAGGACCGGACGCACCGACCCTGTGGACCCTCGTCGACGGCACCGGACGGCTCGGCATCGCCTGCGCCGCGCCCGTCCTGCGCCACGTCTACCGCGAGACCGCCTCCTCCCATCTGCGCGGCCGGGCCGCCCGGGCCCTCGCCGCCACCGACCCCTCCTTCGCCACCGGCTTCGCCGTCGAGTGCCTGTGGGACTGCGAGGAGACCACCCGCGAACTCGCCGCCCGGCACGCCGAGACCGGCGACACCCGCGTCGTCGAGCGACTGCGCCGGCTCGCCGTCGACCCCGCCGAGGAGGCCGAGGTGCAGACGGCCGTCCGCAGCCGCATCGGCCCCGAGGAGCCCGCTGTGTGACCCCTCTCGCGAGAAAACCAAGGCGGAATCAGGCCGCGGAGGTGAACGTGGGGTGACTCGCGGGTCAGGCGGGCATGGACACGGCCTGACCTGCGCGGGTGCGCCTCAGAACGCTCATAGGACGTTCCTCGTTCGGAAAGATCCACGTTGACGCGGCCACGTCCGGCACGGCGACAACACCGGTATGCGTGTCGTCATCGTGACCGAATCCTTTCCCCCCGACGTGAACGGCGTGGCCCACTGCGCGCTCCAGACCGCCCGGCACCTCGTCGAGCGCGGTCACGCCCCCGTCGTCGTCGCCCCGGCCCCCGCACCCGGGAACAAGCCCGACGCGTCCGCGCCGTGCCCCGTCGTCCACGTCCCCTCCCTTCCGCTCCCCGGCTACCCCCAGGTCCGCGTCGCCCTCCCCAGCCGACGCCTGGCCGCCACCCTCATCGAGCACCGAGCCGATGTCGTCCACCTGGCCAGCCCCTTCGTCCTCGGCGTACGCGGCATGGCCGCCGCCGCCCGCCTCGGCACCCCCGCCGTCGCCGTCTACCAGACCGACCTGGCCGGATACGCCCGTACCTACATGGGCGCCGGAGAGGCCGCCGCCTGGCGGCGCATCCGCTCCGTCCACGGCGCCGCCGACCTCACCCTCGCCCCGTCCAGTGCCGCCCTGAACGACCTGGAGACGCACGGGGTGCCCCGGGTCAAGCTGTGGCCGCGCGGCGTGGACACCGAACGGTTCCGGCCCGACCGCCGCGACGAGGCCCTGCGCCGCGAACTCGCCCCGAACGGAGAGCTGATCGTCGGCTACGTCGGCCGGCTCGCCCCCGAGAAGCAGGTCGAACTCCTCGCCGGCGCCTGCGGCCTGGAAGGCGTCCGGGTCGTGGTCGTCGGCGACGGGCCCAGCCGGCCCTCATTGGAGCAGGCGCTCCCCGGGGCCGTCTTCCTCGGCCGCCGCACCGGCGACGACCTCGCCCGGGTCTTCGCCTCGCTGGACCTCTTCGTGCACACGGGCCCGTTCGAGACCTTCTGCCAGACCGTCCAGGAGGCCATGGCCAGCGGCCTGCCCGTCGTGGCGCCCGCCGCGGGCGGGCCCCTGGACCTGGTCGCCCACGGGCACACCGGGCTGCTCGTGCCGCCGCGCGACGCGACCGCCGTCCGGGACGCGGTGCGCGCCCTGGCCGCCGACCCCGGGCTGCGGACCGCCTTCGGCGCCGCCGGGCGGGCCATGGTCGAGGGCCGCACCTGGGCGGCCGTCGGCGACCAGCTGATCGGGCACTACGCGCACGTGCTCGCCGGGCGCCGGACGGCGGTGGCGGCATGAACCCGGGAGGCCACAACAGCCGGTCGCTGCGGATCGTCCGGCTCGCGAACTTCGTCGCGCCCGCGTCCGGCGGTCTGCGCACCGCGCTGCGCGAGCTCGGCAAGGGATTCAAGGCGGCGGGGCACGAGCCCGTCCTGGTGATCCCCGGCGAGCGTTTCAGCGACCGCGAGACCGAGCAGGGGCGGGTGATCACCCTCCCCGGGCCGCTGCTGCCCGGCACCGGCGGTTACCGCGTCCTCGCCGACAAGCGGCGGGTGGCCCGGCTGCTGGAGGAGCTGGCGCCGGACCGGCTGGAGGTGTCCGACCGGACGACCCTCAGGTGGACCGGCAAGTGGGCGCGGCGCGCCCGGGTCCCGGCCGTGATGGTCTCCCACGAGACCGCCGACGGCGTCCTGCGCACCTGGGGCCTGCCCGAGGGGGCCGCCCGGCGCGCCGCCGACGCCCTCAACGTCCGTACGGCCCACACGTACGCGCGCGTGGTGTGCACCACCGAGTTCGCCGAGCGGGAGTTCGTGCGGATCGGGGCCCGCAACGTCGTCCGGGCACCGCTCGGCGTCGACCTGGTGCAGCGACACCCCGCCCTGCGCGACCCGCAGCTGCGGGCCCGGCACGCGCGCGGGGACGAGACGCTGCTCGTGATGTGCTCGCGGCTGTCCGTGGAGAAGCGTCCCGGGACGGCGCTGGACGCCCTGGAGGCGCTGCGGCGGCGCGGGCGGCGGGCGGTGCTGGTGGTGGCCGGGGACGGTCCGCTGCGCGCGCGGCTCGAACAGCGGGCCCGTGAGAGCGGCCTGCCGGTCACCTTCCTCGGGCACGTCTCCGACCGCGGGCTGCTCGGCGCGCTCCAGGCGTCCGCCGACGTGGCCCTGGCGCCCGGGCCCGCCGAGACCTTCGGGCTCGCCGCGCTGGAGGCCATGGCGTGCGGCACGCCCGTGGTGGCGAGCGCGTCGTCCGCGCTGCCGGAGGTGATCGGCTCCGCCGGCGCCGTCGCCGCGGACCACGGGGAGGCCTTCGCGGACGCCGTGGACCTGCTGCTGGAACGCCTGGAGGCGGACCGTCGCGAGGCCGCACGCGCGCGTGCGGAGTGCTTCGGGTGGAACGCGGCCGTCGACGCGTTCCTGGCCGCCCATGACGCGGCCGTCCCCGTGCGGCCGTACGTGCCCGGAGGCGTGGCATGAGAGCCGCGTGGTGCGTGGGGCCCTCGCGGTGGGACGGGCCCCCGCGGTTCGTGGCCCTGGGCGACTCGCTGACCGAGGGCGTGGGCGACCCCGTGGGGGACGGGTGGCGCGGCTGGGCCGCGCTGCTCGCCGACGGGCTCACCGGGACGCCCGCGTCCTTCACCAACCTGGCCGTGAGCGGGTCGCAGACCCGGGACGTGCTGGAGCGACAGCTGCCCGCCGCGCTGGAGCTGCGGCCCGACCTCGTGTCCGTCGTCGTCGGCGTCAACGACACCCTGCGCTGCACCTTCGACATCCAGGCCGTGGCGGCCCGCCTCGACCAGGTGTACGCGGCGCTCACCGAGCAGGGCGCGGTGCTGCTCACCGCGTGCCTGCCCGACCCGGGCGCGATGCTCGGGCTGCCGGGGGCACTCGCGCATCCGCTGGCCCGGCGGCAACGGGCCGTGAACACGGTGGTGCACGCCCTGTCCGACCGGTACGGAGCGCTCCACCTGCACGCGTGCGAGGGCGACTGGATCACCGACCGCGCCCTGTGGAGCGCGGACCGGCTGCACCCCGGGGAGCGGGGGCACCGGCAACTGGCCCTGCGCTTCCACGCGCTGCTCGCCGAGCACGGCCTCGCGACCGGGCCCGCTCCCTCGCCCGAGCCGGAGTTCCCCGCCCCGACGACATCCGCGAGCCTGTGGTGGCTGGCCACGGCCGGTACCGGCTGGGTGGCACGCCGGTGCACCGACCTGCTGCCCCAGCTCCTGACCCTCGCCGCCGACGAGCTCCGGCACCGCGCCCGGGGCACCAGCGCCCGGCTCGACCTACGGGCCTCCGCGGCGGTGTCGGCGGCCCTCGCCGCGCTGTCCGTGGCGGAACAGCCGGACGCGGCCTGACCGGGACTGCCGCGGGCGGGCGTGGGCGTTGTGTGCCCCGGGCCCTGCCGCGCGGCATGCCCACGGGCCCTGTCGCGGGCGGGCGTGGCTGTCACGTCCCGGGCCCTGCCCCCGCGGCAGCGCCTCCGGGCCCTGTCGGCGTGCGGCAGGGCCTAGCGGCGGTGTACGGCCACGAAGCGGACCGGTGTGCCGGGAAGCGCCTGGGCCGCCGCCGGGAGGTCGGCGGCGCCGACCACCGCGATCACCGGGTAGCCCCCGGTGGTCGGGTGGTCGGCCAGGAACACCACGGGCCTGCCGTCGGGCGGGACCTGGACGGCTCCCAGCACCATGCCCTCGCTGGGCAGTTCACCGGGCCGGGCCCGCTCCAGGGCGGGTCCCTCCGTGCGCAGCCCGATGCGGTTGCTCGCGGCGGACACCCGGTAGGCGCGGGAGAGGAAGGCGCGCACGGCCTCCGGCGTGAACCAGCCGTCACGCGGGCCGAGGGTCACCCGCAGGACCAGTTCGGCTGGTGGCGCCGGCTGCGGGGCGACGTCCACGCGCGCGTGCGGCCCGGTCGGCCGGCCCAGGGGCAGCACCGTGCCGTCCGTGAGCGGCGCCGGGCCGAGCCCCGACAGCAGGTCGGTCGAGCGGCTGCCGAGTACGGGTTCCACGGCGATGCCCCCGGAGACGCCCACGTAGGCGCGTACGCCCGACACCGCGGGCCCGATGTCCAGCAGCGCACCGGCGGGCACGCGCACCGGCGCGCCCCAGGCGGCGGGCCGCCCGTCCACCGTGACCGGGCAGGGCGCGCCCGCCACCGCCACGGTGACGTCCGAACGGGGCCGCATGGTGCAGCCGTTGAGGGTCGTCTCCAGCACCGCCGCCCCGGGTGGGTTTCCGGTCAGCCGGTTGACGAGGTCCGCGGCGGGCCCGTCCAGCGCCCCGGAGCGGGGAACGCCGAGGTGGGCGTGTCCGGGGCGGCCCCGGTCCTGCACGGTGGTCAGGGCGCCGGCCCGGACGACGGCGAGCGCGCGGTCCGTCATGAGCGTGCCTCGGGGACGAACCGCACGCGTGTGCCCGGCGACAGCAGCGCCGCCGGCACGCGCGCGTGGTCCCACAGCACGGCGTCCGTCGTGCCGATCAGCTGCCAGCCGCCCGGCGAGGAGCGCGGGTACACGCCCGTGTACGAGCCGGCCAGTGCCACCGACCCCGCCGGGACGGCCGTGCGCGGGGTGGCCCGGCGCGGCACGTCGTAGCGCGGCGGCAGGCCGGTGAGGTAGCCGAAGCCGGGCGCGAAGCCGCAGAAGGCGACCCGGAACTCCGTCTCCGCGTGGATGCGCGCGACCTCCCGCTCCCGCACGCCCCAGTGCGCCGCGACGTCGGCCAGGTCCGGGCCGTCGTAGCGCACGGGGATCTCGATCACGGCACGCGCGCGTGGGGGAGCGGGCGGGATCTCGGCCGCGGTCAGTTCGGCGGACACCCGGGCGGGCGCGTCGAGGCCGTCGAGGAGGACCGTGCGGGCCGCGGGGACGATCTCGCGGGCCGACAGCGAGCCCTCGGCGCGGCGCCGCAGCAGCTCCGCGTGCAGGGCCTGGGCCTCCTCGCCCGAGGAGACCTCGACGAGCAGGGCGTCCTCGCCGACGGGCAGGACCTTCATGCGAAGGCCTCCACCCGGACCCCCGACGCCTCCAGCCGCTCCCGAACGCGGCGTGCCAGCTCCACCGCGCCGGGGGTGTCGCCGTGCAGGCACAGGGAACGCGCGCGCACCTCGATGCGCGACCCCGAGCGGGAGACCACCTCGCCGGAGCGGGCCAGGCCCAGGGACCGCTCCACGACCGCCTCCGGGTCGGTGACCACGGCGCCCTCCTGGGAGCGGGGCACCAGGGTGCCCGCGTCGGTGTAGGCGCGGTCCGCGAACGCCTCGGTGACGACCGGCAGCCCGGCCTTCGCGGCCAGCTCCAGCAGGCGTGAGCCGGGCAGGCCCAGCACGGGCAGCGCGCCGTCCGCGAGGAGCACGCCGTCGACGACCGCGGCGGCCTGCTCCTCGTCGCGCACGACCCGGTTGTAGAGCGCCCCGTGCGGTTTGACGTAGGCCACGCGGGCGCCCGCCGCGCGCGCGAACACCTCCAGGGCGCCGATCTGGTAGGCCACTTCGGCCGCCAGCTCGGCTGGCGGCACGTCCATCGCGCGCCGCCCGAACCCGGCCAGGTCCCGGTAGGACACCTGGGCGCCGATCCGCACCCCGCGCTCGGCCGCCAGCTCGCACACCCGGCGCATGGTGGCCGCGTCCCCGGCGTGGAAGCCGCACGCCACGTTGGCGCTGGTGACGACGGACAGCAGCCGTTCGTCGTCGGTGAGCCGCCAGCGGCCGAAGCCCTCTCCGAGGTCGGCGTTCAGGTCGATCGAGGTCACTTTCACTCCTGTCAGGCCACGCGGTACTGCTCGTCGCGGGCGTCGGTGAGGAACATCTGCCCGGGGGCGTGGGTGAGGGCGAACGGCGGGCGCGAGGCCATGACGGCCGCCTGCGGGGTCACCCCGCACGCCCAGAACACCGGGATGTCGTCCGGCTCGGTGTCCACCGCGTCACCGAAGTCGGGGCGGGCGAGGTCGTCGATGCCCAGTCCCGCGGGATCGCCGCAGTGCACCGGGCTGCCGTGCACCGCGGGCAGCAGACTGCTCTCCCGGATCGCCGCCGCCAGATGCTCGGGCGGCACCGGCCGCATCGACACCACCATCGGGCCGTGCAGCCGCCCCGCCGGACGGCACTGCCGGCTCGTCACGTACATCGGGACGTTGCGGCCCTGCTCGACGTGGCGGATCGGCACGCCCGCCTCGCCCAGCGCCCACTCGAAGGTGAAGCTGCACCCGATGAGGAAGGACACCAGGTCCTCCCGCCAGTACGCGCGCACGTCGGTCGGCTCGTCCACCAGCTCGCCGTCCCGCCACACCCGGTAGCGCGGCAGGTCCGTGCGCAGATCGGCGCCCTCGGCGAGCACGGTCGTCCAGGACCCGGCGTCCGTGACGTCGAGGACCGGGCAGGGCTTGGGGTTGCGCTGGCAGAACAGCAGCATGTCGTAGGCCCAGTCGGCGGGCACCGAGATCAGGTTGACCTGGGTGTGGCCCGCCGCCACCCCGGCCGTGGGTCCGGTGAGGCCGTCGCGGAAACGGGCCCGGGCCGTTCGCGGGCTCCACGCGCGCGCGTGCTCGTCGACGAGGACCAGGGGACGGTCCTCCGTGCTCGTGCGGTTCACGTGAGCTCCTTCCCGCGGGTCTCCGGCAGCCCGAGCAGGGCCAGGGCCGCGATGCCGTAGCCGATCGCGCCGAAGACCAGCGCGCCGCCCACGCCCCAGCTGTCCGCCAGGAAGCCGACCGTCGTGGGGAACACGGCGCCCACCGCGCGCCCGGTGTTGTACGTGAAGCCCTGCCCCGTGCCGCGCACCGCCGTCGGGTACAGCTCGCTCAGGTAGGAGCCGAAGCCGCTGAAGATCGCCGACATGCAGAACCCGAGCGGGAAACCGAGCACCAGGAGCAGGGTGTTGGCGCCGCTCGGGATGTTCGCGTAGGCCAGGATGCAGATCGCCGAGAGCAGGGCGAAGAGCCAGATGTTGCGCCGCCGGCCCAGCTTGTCGGTGAGGTAGCCGCCGGTCAGGTAGCCGATGAAGGCGCCCGAGATGAGGAACGTCAGATAGCCGCCGGTGCCGACGACCGACAGGTCCCGCTCGGACTTCAGGTAGGTCGGCACCCAGGTGGCCAGCGTGTAGTAGCCGCCCTGGACACCGGTGGACAGCAGTCCCGCGAAGACCGTGACCCGCAGCAGCCCGGGCTTGAAGATCGCCTTGAACGATCCCTTCTCGGCGCTCTGTTCACGCGCCGCGGCCGCCTCGGGGGCGTCGTGCACACTGCGCCGCAGCCAGATGACGAGCAGCGCGGGCAGCGCCCCGGTCCAGAACATGATGCGCCAGGCCAGGTCGTCGCCGGCGATCGAGAAGACGAACGTGTACACGATCGCGGCGAGACCCCAGCCCACGGCCCAGGAGCTCTGGATCGCGCCGAGCGTGCGCCCGCGGTGCTTGGCGCTCGCGTACTCGGCGACCAGGATCGCGCCGACCGCCCACTCGCCGCCGAAGCCGAGCCCCTGGAGGGCGCGGAAGACCAGCAGCGTCTCGTAGTTGGGCGCGAAACCGCAGGCGACGGTGAACACCGCGTACGTGATCACCGTGACCATCAGCGCCTTGACGCGGCCGATGCGGTCCGCGAGGACGCCCGCGAGGGCGCCGCCGACCGCGGAGACCACCAGCGTGACCGTCGTGAAGAGTCCGGTCTGGCCACTGTTCAGGCCGAAGTACGCGGCCAGCGCGACCATGCTCAGCGGCAGTGTGAAGTAGTCGTACGAGTCCAGGGCATAGCCGCCGAAGGCACCTGCGAACGCGCGGCGACCGCGCGGACCCAGGGCCCGCAGCCAGCCGAACGCCCCGTCGTCCGAGGCGGGTTCGGTGGTGGCGGGGCGCGTGTCGTCGGTGAGGGCCTGCGGTGGAGGGGTCGTGCTCATGGGCACCTCGCAGAGGGAGGACGGAGGGTGCTTGGGGGAGCCGTGCCGTGCGGAAGCGGTCGGCGGCGCGGTGAGGGAGGCGACGCCGTGCGTAGCACCGTAGAGGATTGTTCAACGATCCCTCAATACCCATGTTGGTTCGTTCTTGGGAACTGCGATTGAATTCCGGCATGGCAGAGCAGCTGAAGGACCTCGCCGACGACCGGGCCCTCCTGGGGCGCACCAGCACCGCGGAGCGGGTCTCGGACATCCTCAGGAGCCGGATCGCCGAGGGGTACTTCCCGCCCGGCACCCGCCTGTCCGAGGACAGCATCGGCGGCGCGCTCGGCGTCTCCCGCAACACGCTCCGCGAGGCGTTCCGGCTGCTCACGCACGAACGCCTGCTCGTCCATGAACTGAACCGGGGGGTCTTCGTCCGGGTCCTGACCGTGGAGGACGTCGAGGACATCTACCGCACCCGGCGGCTCGTGGAGTGCGCGGTCGTCCGGGGCCTGGGGGAGCCGCCCTACGGGCTCGACGGGCTGGCCGGCGCCGTGGAGGAGGGGCGCCGGGCGGCCCGCGAAGGTGACTGGAAGGGGGTGGGTACGGCCAACATCCACTTCCACCGGGAACTGGTGGCGCTGGCCGGGAGCGAGCGCACGGCCGAGCTGATGCGCAGCGTCTTCGCCGAACTGCGCCTCGCCTTCCACGTGGTGGACGAACCGCAGCGGCTGCACGAGCCCTATATCGCGCGAAATGTCGCAATTCTTCGGGCTCTTCAGGACGGGGACCGGGAGCAGGCCGAGACACTGCTCGCGGGTTACCTCGACGACTCGCTGGAGAGGGTCGTCGAGGTGTACCGCCGCCGCGTCGGCGAGGACGGCTGAGGAGCGGACGGCGGGAGAGGCGTACCGCGTCGTTTGGGTCGATGTCAGACCCAGGACCTAGTCTGTGCACCGTGACTTCGCCTGCATCCACGGACAGCGTTCCGCCCCAGCTCAGCGCGGGGCCGCGCCCCGCCCCGGGGCCGGCCGCCGACGAGGGCCTGGCGCGGCGCCTGCGCGCGCTCGCCTGCACCGCGCCGCTGCACGACCTGGACGCGCGCAAGGCCAACCTCGCGGGCGAGTACTCGGTGTACGGCATGGCGGAGGTCGCCCTCGCGGCCATCGACCTCGTCACACTGAACATGGACTTCGACACGGGCGCCGACCACGACCAGATCGTCGCCCGGCTCATCCCGCGCATCGCCGCCCAGGCCCCGCAGCGCCCCGCCGCCGAGCACGAGCGGGTGGCCCGCTGGGTCCTGGAGAACCTGATCAACGTCGGCAGCGTCGACCGCGGCTTCCGCGCGGTGTACGGCACGTTCGCGGCGGACGGCACCTATGTGCGCCGGGACTACGACTTCAAGCTGATCGAGGAGGTCCCCGGCCCCGGCGGCACGGTGTATCTGCGGACGACGGACGAGGCGGTCAACGTCCTCGTCGGCGCCCTCGACACGGACGTCACCAGCGCGCAGATCGCCGCCGAGGTCAAGCTGGAGGTGCTGATCAGCCGCGGCCGGCTCGCCGACGCCCAGCTCGCGGCCGAACAGGCCCGCTACCGCACCGTGCAGTACTCGGAGACCCTGCGCAGGGCCCTCGACGCCACCCGGCGCAACGTCCGCGCGGTGGACTGGCTCACCACGGTGCCCGACATGATCGCCGAGGCCCTGGAGCACGTGGCCGACCGCTACCGCCACGAGAACGCGATCCTCACCAACATCCGCAAGGCGCGCGACGAGTCCGAGGACCCCGAGCACAAGCGCCGCGCCGCCGAGCTCGTCGACATCGTCAAGGACTGCATCCGGCGGCACACGCAACTGCAGTCCCGGCTGCTGGAGGCCGGACCGCTGTTCCGCGCCGAGCAGGACCGGCAGGCGTTCGCCACTCCGGCGACCACCTCGGGGATAGACCTGTACGGCCATCTCGTCGCCCCCGTCCTGCCGCTGCCGCTGGAGCAGGCCGTCCGCGTCACGGACGCGTTCTTCGCCCGCGGTACGGGGCTGCGCACGCCGGTGTCCGTCCGGGTCGGCGACCTCGTCGACATACTGCTGACGCCGCCGGTGGAGCGGGAGCACCTGGGCGCGGAGATGCCCGAGCCGGACCTCATCGCCACGCCCGACGACAGCCGGTTCAGCGAGGAGCAGATGGCGGCGGCGCAGGAGCTGCTCGACCTGCCGGCGGACGCCCCGCGGCGGCTGTCGGGGCTGCTGGCGGAGGCCCGGCGGCAGGACCCCGATCTGCCGTACCTGGTGGCTCTGCTGGCGGTGCACGCCGCGAGCCCGCCGGTCGGCACCGCCTATCGCCAGGGCGAGCAGAAGCTGCTGTTCGCCGTGGACGACGGCACCGAGCTCGACGACCCGGAGTTCGGCGGGGCGGACCTGATCGTCGGCACCGCGCTGCTGGACGCGGCGGGGATGGCGGCGGACCGGACAGAAGCGGCATGAGCCGGACGGAAGCGGCATGCGTCAGACGAGAGCAGTATGGGTCGGCTGCAAGCAGCATGAGTCAGACGGAAGCGGCATGAGTCAGTACGAGTGGCACAAGGAGTTCCGACCGTGAGCGAGCACGTCGAGTGGAGTGAGCCGGAGGCGGCGGCCCCGGCGGCCACTGCCGCCGTCACGCCCGCCGACGCCGCCGACGCGGCGCGGCTCGTGTCCTTCGGGCTGCAGCCCAAGCTGCAGCCCGCCCGCGACCAGGAGTACGCGGACCTGCTGCGGCGCTACCGCGAGGACCCGCCGTTCGCCCGGCTCGCCGACGCCGTGGCGACCGGACTGGGGCTGATCGTGCTGGAGGTCTCCCCCCGCTCGGGCATGGTCGTGACCGCCGCCGAGGACTCGGTGTTCGCCGTCCGCATGGGTGACTACGCGCGTCGTACGTCCGCCGACGGCGGCGACCGGTTCCTGCACGGACTCGCCCATCTCGCCGTCGCCGCCATGGCGTTCCCGCGCCCCGAGGACCTCGCCGACGACGGCTACATCGGCCGGGTCACGGTCAACGGCGTCGACGCCTTCGTGCGCCAGGCCTGCCGCCGCCTGGAGGAGCGGGCCGCCGAGCAGGGTGAGAACACCGACCCGGTGACCGACGCTCCCGGCCTGGAGGCCGCCTGGCGGATCTGGATGCGGCGCAGCGCGACCGGCGCCACCAAGGACGCGCGCCGCCCGGCCGGTTCGACCACCGGCATCGTCGCCAAGGCCGTCGCCTTCCTCACCGACTCCGGCTTCCTCCAGCGCACCGGCGACGACAACGGCGGCACGTACCGCACGACCGCCCGCTACCAGCTCCAGGTCCGCGACATGGCCGGCAGCGCCGCCCTGGCCGAGCTGCTGGAGCTGGGCGTCGTCCCGGTCACCGACGGCACCCCGACCCTGCTGCCCGCCGAGGAGAGCGACGACCTGGAGCTGGTCGCCGACGCCGGGCTGCCGTTCCACTCCTCCTGAACACCCCCCATCTCACGAAGACTTACGAGAGTCCGCCATGTACGAGCTGTCCCGGGTCCGCCTCTACTCCATCGGGCCGGCCGGTGCGCGCTACGCCGACACCGTGCTCGACCTGCGGGGCGTGGGCGAGCCCGTGCCCGACCCCGCGCCCACGCAGGCGGAGTTCTTCGAGGAGGAGCCCGTCGGCCCACCGCGCCGGCCCGCGCCCGCCGGCGTGCTGTTCCTGGAGAACGGCGGCGGCAAGTCGGTGCTGCTCAAGCTGATCTTCTCGGTGATGCTGCCGGGCCACCGCAACACGCTCGGCGGCGCCAGCTCCGGCGTGCTGCGCAAGTTCCTCCTCGCCGACGACTGCGGACACGTCGCGCTGGAGTGGCAGCACGTGCTGACCGGCGAGTGCGTCGTCGTCGGCAAGGTCAGCGAGTGGCGCGGACGACAGGTCTCCAACGACCCGCGGAAGTTCGCCGAGGCCTGGTACTCCTTCCGGCCCGGCCCCGGTCTCAGCCTCGACAACCTGCCCGTCGCCGAGTCCACCGCCGTACGTCCCCCGGTCGAGGGCCAGTCGGGGGCGCGCGGGCGGCGCCGCACCATGAAGGGCTTCCGGGACGCCCTCATGGAGGCGGGCAAGACCTACCCGCACCTGGAGGTGCACTGGGAGGAGATCCACGACCGCTGGATCGAGCACCTCGGCGACCTCGGCCTCGACCCGGAACTCTTCCGCTACCAGCGGGAGATGAACGCCGACGAGGGCGAGGCCGCCGGTCTCTTCGCCGTCAAGAAGGACGCCGACTTCACCGACCTGCTGCTGCGCGCCGTCACCGACACCCGCGACACCGACGGGCTCGCCGACCTGGTCAGCGGGTTCGGCAACAAGCTGGGCCGCAGGGCCGAGCTGATCGCCGAGCGCGATTTCACCGCCGGTTCCGTCGACCTGCTCGGGCGGATCGTCGAGGCCGCCGAGGCCCGCGCACGCGCGCGTGACGTCCACGCCGGAGCCGAGCGCCGCACCCGGACGCTGGCCCGGAGGCTGTCCGCGCGCGGCGTGCAGGAGCGGGCCCGGGCCGCCGACCTGGCCCAGCGGGTCACCGCCGCCGCGTACGCCGTCACCCACGCCGAGGCGGCCCGCGAGCGCAGCGCGCTGATCTCCGCCGAACTCGCCTACCGGCACGCCTCGCTGGCTCTTGCCGCCGCCGAGAAGTCCGCCGCCGCGCAGAAGCGCGAACTCGCCGACGCCCGCACGCTGTACTCCGCGTGGCAGGCCGCCGAGGCCGTCCTGCGCCACCGCGCCGCCGCCGACCGCGTCGCCCGCGTGTCCGCCGCGATCCAGGAGGCCGAGCGGGACGCCGCCCCCGCGCTGGCCGCCCGCTCCAAGGCCGCCGTCGACCTCGTGCGGGCCCTGCACGCGGCCGCGGAGAAGGCCGAGCACCACGCCAACGAGGAGGAGGAGCGGTCCGCCGCCCTCCAGGAGGTCAGCGACGCGGCCTACCGGGACTCCACCGCCGCCGCCACGCAGGCACAGCGCGCCCGCAGCGAGGTCGGGCACCTCAAGCAGCGCCTCGCCGAGGTCGAGCAGGAGACGGCCGAGGCGGTCCGGGCCGGCTGGCTCGACGACAGCGCGCCGGACGCCGACCCGGCCCGCGCCGCCCTGGCCGCCAGCGACGCCGAGAAGACCGCCGTCGCGGCCTGGGACTCCGCCCGCGAGGCCTCCCGCCGGGCCACCGAGCACGCGCGCGAGGCCGCCGCCACCGAGACCCGCGCCGAACTGACCGCGGCCCGCGCGGCCGACGCGGCCACCGCCGCCGAGCGGTCCTACGAGGCCGAGCGCCGCACCGCCGAGGCCCTGGCGGGGGAGGAGCGCCTGGCCGAACTGCTCGGCCTGACCCCCGAGACCCGCCCGGGCATCCCGCAGCCCCGCCACGGCACGGACGAGGGGCAGCCCACCCCGTCCGGCCCCGCCGAGCAGGGCCTCACCCCCGAGGAACTCGACCGCTTCGCCGACGACCTGCGCGAGCTGCTCGACGACGCCGTCTCCTCCGCCGAACGACAGCTGTTCGAGCTGCGTACGGCCGCCGCCGACGACTCCCGGATCCTCGGCGCGCTCGGTGACGGCGGGCTGCTGCCGCCCGGCCCGGACGTGCTGGCCACGGTCGAGTTCCTCGGCGAGCACGGCATCCCCGCCCTGCCCGGCTGGCGCTACCTCGCCCAGGCCGTCGACCCGGCCGACCACGCGCGCGTGCTGGCCGCCCGGCCCGAACTCGTCGACGGCGTGATCATCACCGACCCCGACTCCCACGCCCGAGCCCGCGAGGCGCTGGGCGACGCGGCGCTGCTGCCGCGTTCCGCCGTGGCGGTCGGCACCGCCGCCGCCCTGCTCGCCCCGACCCCCGCCCCGGACACCGACAGCGGTGACGTCTTCCTCGTGCCGCCGAACCCGGCCATGCACGACGAGCACGCCGCCGACGAGGAACGGCAGGCGCTGCGCGCCCGGGCGACCGAGCGGGACGAGGAGATCCGCACGCTCGCCGCCCGGCTCGGCAAGGACCGCGAGCTGGCCGCCCGGCTCGCCTCCTGGCGCACCGGCTGCCCGGCCGGCCGGCTGGCCGAACTGGCCCAGGCGGCGCACGACACCCGCGCGTTCGCCGAGGAGTCGGAGGCCGAGTTGGCCGAGGCGCGCACCGTCCGGGCCGAGGCCGACGAGGCCGCCGCCGAGGCCGCACGCGTCCGGGACGAGCGGCAGGAGGCCGCCCAGAAGGCCCGCCGCTCCGCCGACGCCCTCGCCGGACTCGCCTTCCGGCTGCGTGAGCGGGCCGGCTGGCAGGTCAAGCTGCGGGAACTGGCCGACGAGGCCGCCGAGGCCGAGGCGAGCGCCCAGGCCTGCCTGGAACGGGCCCGGGCCGCCGACGAGGACCGCCGTGCCGCCCAGCGCGCCGCCGACGACGCCCGCCGCACCGCCCGCGCGCTGCGCGCCGAGCGCTCCGAGATCGCAGGCGCCCCCGACGACGTGCCCGAGGACGACACCGACACCCCGAAGACGTCCCTGCCCGCACTGCGCGAGGCCTACCGGGCCGCCTCCCAGGTGTACGAGAAGGTCGGCGTGGGTGCCGACCTGCGCGCCGAACAGGCCCGCGCGGAGAGCGACGAGAGCGCGGCCCGCGCGGAGCTGGACCGGCTGAGCAACAAGGTCCGCACGCGCGCGGAGCAACTCCTCGAATCCCCCGACGGCTCCGACGGGCCGAGCCGCCAGGCCGCCGCCGCCCGGGCCGAGGAGCTGGTGCAGCTTCTGGAGACCCGCATGTCGACCGCGAGCGAGCAGCTCGGCCGGCTGCGCGGCGAGGCCGAACGGCACGCGCCCGAGGACGGCGAGGCCCACACCGACCTCCCCGAGGACCTCCAGCCGCGCGACGCCGAACACGCCCAGACCCTGCTGCGCACCGCCACGGCCGAACTCGCCTCCCACACCGAGGCACTCGACCAGGCCCGGGAGGCGCACGCCGAACTCCTCGACGCCCACCGCGCCGCCGAGGACGCGGCGAGCGGCTTCGACGAGATCGCCGCCATGCTCCGCGACCTGCTGCGCGAGCACACCACGGAGGAAGAGCAGGAGGAGACGGAGCCGTACCCCGGCAGCCCCGAGGAGGCCCGGCAGGCGGCCGCCGAGGCCCGCCGCTCCCTGCGCGGCTGCGCCGCCGACCTGTCCGCCGCCGAGGCCGCCGTCCGCGAGGCGAGCGACATCCTCGTCCGGCACGCCAACTCCACCCGCTACGAGCAGGTCCGCACCCCGGCCCGGCAGCAGATCCGCGAACTGCCCGCCTCCGCGCTGCCCGAACACGCCCAGAAGTGGGCGGACGCCTTCGCGCCGCGGCTGCGGGTCCTCACCGACGAGCTGGAGCAGCTGGAGCGCAACCGCGACTCGATCGTGGACCGGCTGCGCGGCCTGGTCGAATCGGCCCTGGCCACCCTCCGCTCCGCCCAGCGGCTCTCCCGGCTGCCGGAGGGCCTCGGCGAGTGGTCGGGGCAGGAGTTCCTCCGCATCCGCTTCGAGGAGCCCGACCAGGCCACGCTCACCGAGCGGCTCGGCGAGGTCATCGACGAGGCGACCCGCGCCGCCGTCAAGAAGAACTCCGACCTGCGGCGGGACGGCATGTCCCTGCTGCTGCGAGGGGTGGCCGCGGCCCTCCAGCCCAAGGGAGTCGCCGTCGAAATCCTCAAGCCCGACGCGGTGCTGCGCGCCGAGCGCGTGCCCGTCGGGCAGATGGGCGACGTCTTCTCCGGCGGCCAGCTGCTGACCGCCGCCATCGCCCTGTACTGCACGATGGCCGCCCTGCGTTCGAACGACCGGGGCCGCGACAAGCACCGGCACGCGGGCACGCTGTTCCTCGACAACCCCATCGGCCGCGCCAACGCCACGTACCTGCTGGAGCTCCAGCGGGCGGTGTCGGACGCCCTGGGCGTCCAGCTCCTGTACACCACGGGCCTGTTCGACACCACCGCGCTGGCCGAGTTCCCCCTGGTCATCCGCATGCGCAACGACGCCGACCTCAGGGCGGGCCTGAAGTACATCAGCGTCGAGGAGCACCTCCGCCCGGGCCTGCCGCAGCAGCCCCAGGCGGGGGAGGCGGTCCACAGCGAGATCACGGCGACCAGGATGTACAAGCGCCCGGCGGCCGCGACCTCCTAGGTCGGGCGTCCTCCGGCATGCGTACGCGCAGGTCCTCCTTCGGTCCTCAGTCGGCCGCCGGGGTGGCGACGGGGGCGGCGGCCGCGGCGTCCGAGCGGTGCTCGGCGAGCACCCCGGTCCGGTGCCGTTGGACGAACCAGTAGTAGGCGAAGCCGCCGCCCGCGATGACCGCGACGAACAGCACCGCGCCCCAGCGCAGGTACCAGTGGTAGGGCTCCGTCGCGTTGTAGACGGCGGCCCGCGGCCAGATCAGGTTGAGCGTCATGGCCCCGCCCCACAGCACGGCCACGATGTTGACCGGTAGGCCCCAGCGGCCCAGCGAGAACCGGCCCCCGTCCGCGGGCTGCCACCTCCCCCGCAGCCGGGCGACCAGCAGCGGCACCGTGACGCCCAGGTAGGCGAGGTAGATCATGATGATGCCGATGCTGGTGACGACGGTGAAGATCTGGGGCTGGCGGATGTTGACCACCAGGATCGCCAGCGCGAAGATCCCGATGATCACGGTCGGCAGGACCGGTGTCTGGAACCGCGGATGGCACTTGGCCAGCTTCGAGGACGCGGGCAGGTTGTTGTCGCGGGCCATCGCGAACGCCAGCCGGACCGCCGCCGTGTGCACCGCCAGGGCGCACACCGTCACCGCGATCAGCACACACCACAGCATCGCCTTGCCGGCCGTCGGGCCGAGCACGTCGAGCACGATGTACTGCAGACCGTCCGTGGACAGCTTCTCGCCGTTCAGACTGGACACGCTCATCAACGCGAGCAACAGGATCAACCCGCCGAGGATGAAGGACGCGACGATCGCCCGGATGATCGCGCGGGGCGCGTTCCGCGTCGGGTCCAGGGACTCCTCGCCGAGCGAGGCGGCGGTGTCGAAGCCGTACATGACGTACGCCGAGGCCAGCGACGCCACGAGAAAGGCGCCCAGATACCCGTTTCCGTACGCCGCGCCGGTGCCGTGCGTCTCCATGACGACCTGGGGACCGCGCGTGATGTGGACGGCGAACAGGACGATCAGTACCACAGTGGCGATCAACTCGATGAACACGCCCGCCGTGTTGATCCGTGCCATCAGCTTGACGCCGAAGGCGTTCACCAGGGTGGTGAACAGGATCAACACCGCGGCCAGGATGACCGCGTTGGTCGCCACGTCGTACGTACCGGTGCCGTCCCCCACGAACTGGAAGAACGACGAGATCTGCGGCAGCGTCAACTGGTAGGCCAGCGCCACGGCCGATATGGACACGATCGAGGCGATCAACATCATCCAGCCGGCGAGCCAGCCCAGATGCGGATTGCCTATCTTCTTCGACCAGTTGTAGACGGATCCCGCCACGGGATAGCGGGCGGCGAGCTCCGCGAAGCAGAGGGCGACCATGAACTGGCCCACGAAGACCATCGGCCACGACCACCAGTAGGCGGGGCCGCCGCTGCCGTAGCCGAAGTAGAACAGCTGGAAGGTGCCGGTCAGGATCGAGATGTAGCTGATCCCGGCGGCGAAGGTGTGGAAGTTGCCGAGGGTTCTCTTGAGTTCGGGTTTGTAGCCGAACTCGGTGAGTTCTGCGTCGTCCTGGCCGTGTGGGTCTGTGGACTGCGAGGGAGCTGTCATGGGCGGTTCCTCGATGCGTGTTCCGGCAGGCCGGTTTCGGTCGGTCGAACCAACCCTGAGGGGTGCGGCGGGTCTTGCGCCAGATGCGCTTCACCTCGCGGTACTCCGCGTGACCCTCACAGGTCCCGGTTCGCGTCCGAAGCAGGACTGCCTGAAGCGTGCAGGTCGAGAAGTGGCCGCCGGCTTCACGAGTGGGACAACTGCCCGGCCCCACCCCGCCGGCGTATCCGCCCCTGTGCCCGGGCCGCCGCTCGGGCCTGACGCCGGGCCCGGCGGCGCTCACGGCGCAGCGCCCGTGCCGTGCTGCTCGGCATGGACACCACCCCGTTGCGCTGGTTCCAGACCTGACGCGTCACCCACACGTCGAGCGCTCCCCAGGTGGCCACGATCGTGCTGACCACACTGCTGATCACCATGGGAAACGCCAGCCAGGACCCGGCCAGCGTGCACAGGAAGGCCACCATCGCCTGAATCAGCGTCACGGCGATGAGCAGGACCGCCCGCACAGCCGCCGTCCGCACCGGATCCGGCAACCGGCGCCGACGCGCCGGCTCCTCGACCCACAAGGGCCGGTAGTACTGCTGCTCGCGTATGCCACGGCCCACCTCGGTAGCCGGGACGTCCGCCTCTCGGGTCCTTGTCTCTGCCTCGGCAGCCGGAATGTCATGATCGGTCACCCCTGGATCCCGATGCCCCGTCACCTGCACCCCACCAGCCCTGGGCGCCCCGCGCCGCTCCGCCGTGCCCATCAACGTGTCACTCCCCACCGCCGGCAGACCGCTCGCCCGCATCCGAAGACTCGTGCTCCCCAGTGGCTGCCCGGCTTGCGCTGTTTTACGCCGCCCGGGTTCGGGATGCGGCTCCTGTGGTCGATTCCGCCCCCATTTCCCGTAGTGAAGGACGAACAACCCGCCACGAAGATTCCCAGAAACCGAAAAATTTCAGCCAACCGCCCTGGCCGACCACGGGGATTGGCCCGTACGCTCACCACCGGATTCGGGGAGACAACTCCTGCAATGACCGGACAACTCCCCACGCCTCGTGGCTGGCGCGGAAGTTCAGCCTCCGGACCGGTCTTCGAGTTCCCTGTGCGTCGGTAGTAGGCTCGCGCCGTTTGTTGACGCACATGTGTACCCCCGGTAGGGCCGGGGGCCCGAGCTGGGGGAGGCCATGCGCTTTCGCGGGAAGTCCATCCGCCGGAAGATCGTGGCGCTGCTTCTCGTGCCGCTGGTGTCCCTGACCGCGATCTGGGCCTTCGCCACCGTGCTCACGGGACGCGAGGCGGGCGACCTGTTCAACGTGTCGTCCGTGGTGGAGAAGATCGCCTACCCCGTCGAGGACACCGTCCGCGTCCTCCAGGAGGAACGCCGCCAGACTCTCGTCTACCTCGCCGACCCCCGTGCCTCCGACGGACTCGCCGCGCTCCGGCGCAGCCGGGCCGCCACCGACGAGGCCGTCGGCGGCATCCGCGAGAACGCCGAGAACCCGGACGTGCGCGACGCGATGGGCCAGGACACCGACGAGCGGCTCACCGCGGTCCTGGACGCCTTCGACGGCATCGAGTCGCTGCGCCGCAGTGTCGAGGACGGCACCGTCGACCGCTCGCAGGCTCTCGACCTCTACAACCGCCTGGTCGACCCGTGCTACGCCCTGCTGGCCAACCTGCACGTGGTCGACAACGTCGAGCTGGACAAGCAGTACCGCGCGCTGGTCAACCTCGCCCGCGCCCGTGAACTCCTCTCCCGCGAAGACGCCCTCCTCGGCTCGGCCCTGATCGTCGGCAGGATCTCCCACGCCGAAGAGCGCGACATCTCCGACCTCGTGGCCCAGCGCACGCTGATGTACGACGTCAACCTGCAGCTGCTGCCCGCCGCGGAGCGCGACCGCTACGAGAGCTTCTGGAAGAACGCCTCCTCCGCACCCCTGCGCGTCGCCGAGGAAGCAGCCCTCGACTCGGGAGCCGGCACACCGCGCGGCGTCACCGCGAAGAGCTGGGACAGCGCGGCCGGAAACGTGCTCGACGAGCTCGGCACCCTCAACGACCAGGCCAACGACCGCTACCAGGACCGCGTCCACCCGGTGGCCATCGGCGTCATCGCCAAGGCGGTCATCGCCGGCGCACTCGGCCTGATCGCGCTCCTGCTCTCCCTCTTCCTGTCCGTACGCGTCGGCCGCACCCTCATCCGCGACCTGCGGCAGCTCCGACTGGAGGCCCACGAGGCGTCCGGAGTGCGGCTGCCCAGCGTGATGCGCCGCCTCTCCGCGGGCGAGCAGGTCGACGTCGAGACCGAGGTGCCGCGCCTGGAGTACGACAAGAACGAGATGGGCGAGGTCGGCCAGGCCCTCAACACCCTCCAGCGCGCCGCCGTCGAGGCCGCCGTCAAGCAGGCCGAACTGCGCGCCGGTGTCTCCGAGGTCTTCGTCAACCTCGCGCGTCGCAGCCAGGTCCTGCTCCACAAGCAGCTCACCCTGCTCGACGCCATGGAGCGCAGGACCGAGGACACCGAGGAACTCGCCGACCTGTTCCGACTCGACCACCTGACCACCCGCATGCGCCGGCACGCCGAGGGTCTCGTGATCCTCTCCGGCGCCGCTCCCTCCCGCCAATGGCGCAAGCCCGTCCAGCTCATGGACGTCGTCCGCGCCGCCGTCGCCGAGGTGGAGGACTACGAGCGCATCGAGGTCCGCCGTCTTCCGCGTATCGCCGTCACCGGCCCGGCCGTGGCCGACCTCACCCACCTCGTGGCCGAACTCCTGGAGAACGCCACGGTCTTCTCCCCGCCGCACACCGCCGTACAGGTCCTGGGGGAGCGGGTCGCCAACGGCTTCACGCTCGAGATCCACGACCGCGGCCTCGGCATGGCCGCCGAAGCGCTCCTGGACGCCAACCTCCGGCTCGCCGAGACGCCGGAGTTCGAACTCTCCGACACCGACCGGCTCGGCCTGTTCGTGGTCAGCCGCCTCGCCCAGCGGCAGAACGTCCGGGTCTCCCTGCAGCCCTCCCCGTACGGCGGCACGACCGCCGTGGTCTTCATCCCCGACGCGCTGCTGACGGACGACGTCCCCGACACCAACGGCTTGGGTTTCCGGCTCGACCGGCCCCAACTGGCCAAGGAGAGCGAGCCGCAGGACAACCGCCGCGCCGCGCTGTCCCAGGCTCCCGCCCCGCGGCCCGGCCTGCCGGCCTCTCTCCTGGACGGACCGGTCGAGCTGGAGGCCCCCGTCGATCTGGACGCCATCGGCGACTTCCCCGGCGCCATCGAGGACGAGGACAGCGAACACGGCGGCCTCTTCCGCCCGCGCCACTCCCTCATCCGCGCCCAGGACGAGGCGGTCGACCGCCGCACCGACACCCACCAGCAGGCCGCCGACTCACGCGGCGCACGCGACCGCACGGACCCGGAGGACGAGCTGAGCGCTCCGGTCCCGCTGCCCCGCCGCCACACCCCCAAGCTGGTCAGCTCGCACGGGCGCCCCGTCACCGAGCAGCGCTCCCGGCGGGGAAAGACCGACGAGGAGACCGCGGGCACCGGCCGAGCGGAGTCGGGGGCCACGCCCTCGCTCCCGTCGCGCCGCCGCGGCGAGGACTCCCCGAGCGGTCGGGACACGGGCCGGACCGGCCCGGAGCCCGCGCTTCCGGAGCGCCGCCGCACCGAGGGCTCGCCGTCCGGCAGCGCGTCGCAGCCGGACGCGCCGCCGCCCCTGCCGGCCCGCCGTCGGGGGACGGACTCCGCTCGCCGGGGCATCGGCGCGGTCGGCCGAAGCGAGGAACGCACCGCATCCCCTGCCGCGTCCGGCAGCGGTTCCGGCGACCGGTCGGAGCCGTCCTCCCTTCCCCGGCGTACCCGCCGCGCGGAGATCGCCTCGAGCGGCCCGGACGCACCCGACCGCCTCTCCGGCATCTCGGCGGCCATGCCCGGCGGGCCCGTGCGCCATGGGACCGGCTCCGGAGCGGCGCCCCAGGAGACCGGCTCGGCAGGACGGGGGGACGCCCCCCGCTCCACACCCCAGACGCCTCGCTCCGGCACCGCGCCGCTGCCCCGGCGCGTCCGGCAGGCCAACCTGGCCCCGCAGCTGAAACGGGGCCCCGAGCCTCGGACGGAGGCCAGGACCGAGCCCGCCGAACGCGACGCCGAGCAAGTACGCAGCCGGATGGCCTCGCTCCAGCGCGGCTGGCAGCGCGGCCGCGAGGAGAACGCCGCGGGCGATGCCGCCCACAGCGGCGCAGCACGACAAGGAACGACAGAGGGGGACGGTCGATGACCGCACCGAAGGCGACCGGCCACACCGCGAACGGCAAGGGGGAGCTGAACTGGCTCCTCGACGATCTCGTGGACCGCGTCGCGAGCATCCGCAAGGCCCTCGTGCTCTCCGGCGACGGGTTGCCGACAGGGTTGTCCAAGGACCTGACCAGGGAGGACAGCGAGCACCTCGCCGCCGTCGCCTCCGGGTTCCACAGCCTCGCCAAGGGGGTGGGACGCCACTTCGAGGCCGGTAACGTCCGTCAGACGGTCGTCGAGCTCGACGACGCCTTCCTGTTCGTGACGGCCGCCGGCGACGGCAGCTGCCTCGCCGTCCTCTCGGACGCCGACTCGGACGTCGGCCAGGTCGCCTACGAGATGACACTCCTCGTGAAGCGGGTGGGTGTGCATCTGGGCGCCGCTCCGCGCACCGATCTGCCCGCAGGCGGGTAGTGGGATGACATGAGCGCTGACGGTCAGGGAAGAAGCCACTGGTTCGACGACGAGGCCGGACCGGTCGTCCGTCCGTACGCCATGACGCGCGGCCGCACCAGCAGCCAGGGCCAGCATCGGCTGGACCTGATCGCGGTCGTGGTCACCGAACCGCACGCGGACGACCCGGAGGCCGACCACATGCTCTCCCCGGAGCACGTGGACATCGTCGAACTGTGCCGTGACGTCCCGCAGTCGGTCGCCGAACTCGCAGCGGAACTCGACCTGCCGATCGGGGTGGTACGGGTCCTCGTCGGAGATCTCGTGGACGCGGAATTCGTCCACGTGAACCGGCCCGTACCCCCGGCCGAACTGCCGGACGAGAGTATTCTGCGCGACGTGATCAACGGCCTCCGGGCGCTGTGAGCAGCGCGGAAGCGGGGTACTGACGTGACTGGCTGGCAGTTCTGGGTCGACCGAGGCGGCACCTTCACGGACGTCGTCGCGCGGCGCCCGGACGGCCGGCTGCTCACGCACAAGCTCCTGTCGGACAATCCGGCACGCTACGCCGACGCCGCGGTCGAGGGCGTCCGCACCCTGCTGTCCGCCTCCGCCGAGCCCGTCGAGACCGTACGCATGGGGACCACGGTCGCCACCAACGCCCTCCTGGAGCGCAAGGGCGAACGCACCCTCCTGGCCATCACCCGCGGCTTCCGCGACGCCCTGCGCATCGCCTACCAGAACCGCCCGAGCATCTTCGCCCGACGCATCGACCTGCCCGAGCTGCTGTACGAACGGGTCGTCGAGGTCGACGAGCGCATCGACGCCGACGGCACCGTCCTCCTCGCGCCCGACCTGGACGCCCTCGCCGGGCCCCTCCAGGAGGCGTACGACGACGGCATCCGCGCGGTCGCCGTGGTCTGCATGCACAGCCATCTCCACCCCGCCCACGAACAGGCTGTCGGGGAGCTCGCCGCCCGCATCGGCTTCCCGCAGATCTCGCTCTCCAGCGAGGCCAGCCCCCTGATGAAGCTCGTCCCCCGCGGGGACACCGCCGTCGTCGACGCCTACCTCTCGCCCGTACTGCGCCGCTACGTCCGGCACGTCGCCGACGAACTCGAAGGCGTCCGGCTGATGTTCATGCAGTCCAACGGCGGCCTCACCGAGGCCGGGCAGTTCCGCGGCAAGGACGCCATCCTGTCCGGCCCGGCCGGCGGCATCGTCGGCATGGCCCGGATGTCGCAGCTCGCCGGCTTCGACCGCGTCATCGGCTTCGACATGGGCGGCACCTCCACCGACGTCTCCCACTTCGCGGGCGAGTACGAACGCGTCTTCACCAGCCGGATCGCCGGCGTCCGGCTGCGCGCCCCCATGCTGGACATCCACACCGTCGCGGCCGGCGGCGGCTCCGTCCTGCACTTCGACGGCTCCCGCTACCGCGTAGGGCCGGACTCGGCGGGCGCGGACCCGGGACCCGCCTGCTACCGGGGCGGCGGCCCGCTCGCCGTCACCGATGCCAACGTCATGCTCGGCCGTATCCAGCCCGCCCACTTCCCGAACGTGTTCGGCCCGAACGGCGACGAACCCCTCGACGAGGCACTCGTCCGGGACCGCTTCACCGCCCTCGCGCGCGAGATCAGTGAGCGGACCGGCGACGACCGCACCCCCGAGCAGGTCGCCGAGGGTTACCTGCGGATCGCCGTCGCCAACATCGCGTCCGCGGTGAAGCGGATCTCCGTCCAGAAGGGCCACGACGTCACCCGCTACGCCCTCACCACGTTCGGCGGCGCCGGTGGCCAGCACGCCTGCATGGTCGCCGACTCCCTCGGCATCCGCACCGTCCTCGTGCCGCCCATGGCCGGTGTCCTCTCCGCGCTCGGCATCGGGCTCGCCGACACCACCGCCATGCGTGAACAGTCCGTCGAGGCACCTCTGGAACCCGCCTCCATGCCCGGCGTCCGCAAGACCGCCGAAGACCTCGAAGCCGCAGCGCGCGCCGAACTCCTCGCCGAGGACGTCCCCGAGGAACGCATCGAGGTCACCCGTCGCGCGGAACTCCGCTACGACGGCACCGACACCACCCTCACCGTCGAGCTGACCGAGCCCGACACGATGCGGCGAGCCTTCGAAGACCGTCATCGCGCCACGTACTCCTTCACGCTCGATCGCCCGATCGTCGTCGAAGCCCTCTCCGTCGAAGCCACCGGCATCACAGAACCCCCCGATCTCTCCGCTCTCGCCCCCTACGGGGCCACCCCGGACGGCAGCCCCGCCCCGCCCCGGACCGTCCGCCTCCACACCGGCGGATCCTGGCGCGACGTCCCCCTCCACCGCCGCGAGGACCTTCCCCCCGGTGACCCCGTCAACGGCCCGGCGATCATCACCGAAGCCGGCGCGACGACCGTCGTCGACGACGGCTGGCGGGCCGCGGCGACCGACGACGGGCATCTGCTCATGGAACGCGCCGCGATTACGCAGAGTTCCGATCTCGACACGAAAGTCGACCCGGTTCTGCTTGAGGTCTTCAACAACCTCTTCATGTCCATCGCCGAGCAGATGGGCGCCCGCCTCGAGTCCACCGCCCAGTCCGTCAACATCAAGGAGCGCCTGGACTTCTCCTGCGCGCTCTTCGACCCGGACGGAAACCTGGTGGCCAACGCCCCGCACATCCCCGTCCACCTGGGCTCGATGGGGACCAGCGTGAAAGAGGTCATCCGCCGGCGCGGCCCCCGCATGCGCCCGGGCGACACCTACGCCGTCAACGACCCGTACCACGGCGGCACCCACCTGCCCGACGTCACCGTGATCACCCCGGTCTTCGCCACTCCGTCGACGAACAACACGGAGAGTGACCAGGAGATCCTCTTCTATGTCGCCTCACGCGGCCACCACGCCGAGATCGGCGGCATCGCCCCCGGCTCCATGCCCGCGAACAGCCGCACCATCGAGGAGGAAGGCGTCCTCTTCGACAACTGGCTGCTCGCCGAGAACGGCCGCTTCCGTGAGGACGAGACCCTCCGCCTCCTCACCGAGGCCCCGCACCCCTCCCGCAACCCGAAGACCAACCTCGCCGACCTGCGCGCCCAGATCGCCGCCAACCAGAAGGGCGTCGACGAGGTCGGCCGCATGATCGGGGAATTCGGCCTCGACGCCGTCCAGGCCTACATGCGGCACGTCCAGGACAACGCCGAAGAGGCCGTGCGCCGTGTCATCGACGCCCTCGACGACGGCGCGTACGCCTACGAGACCGACTCGGGCGCCGTCATCCGCGTGACCGTACGCGTGGACCGCGAGAACCGGGCCGCGACCATCGACTTCACCGGCACGTCCGCGCAACTGCCCACCAACTTCAACGCGCCCCTCTCGGTCGTCAACGCGGCGGTCCTGTACGTCTTCCGGACTCTCGTCGCCGACGACATCCCCCTCAACGACGGCTGCCTGCGCCCCCTGAGCATCGTCGTACCGCCCGGCTCGTTGCTCGCGCCCGAGCCGCCGGCCGCCGTCGTCGCGGGCAACGTGGAGACCTCCCAGGCCATCACCGGCGCCCTCTACGCCGCCCTCGGCGTCCAGGCCGAGGGCTCCGGGACCATGAACAACGTCACCTTCGGCAACGCCCGCCACCAGTACTACGAGACGGTCGCCTCCGGCTCCGGAGCGGGCGACGGCTTCCCCGGCGCACCCGTCGTTCAGACCCACATGACCAACTCTCGCCTCACCGACCCCGAGGTCCTGGAGTGGCGACTGCCCGTGCGCCTCGAGGAGTTCGCGGTCCGGCGCGGCAGCGGCGGCGCCGGACGGTGGCGTGGCGGGGACGGTGCCGTGCGCCGCATCCGCTTCCTGGAGCCCATGACCGTCTCCACGCTCTCGCAGCACCGCCGCGTCCCCCCGTACGGTATGGCGGGTGGCGAGCCGGGAGCTCTCGGCGCCAACCGGGTGGAACACGCCGACGGCACGGTGACCGACCTCGGCGGCAGTGGCTCCGCGGACGTCGTCACCGGCGACGTACTCGTCATCGAAACCCCCGGCGGCGGAGGCTACGGCCCGCCGTCGCCCGACCCCCATCAAGCAGGAGAAGAGATCGATGATCTTCGGGCGTTCTGAGCGCGGCAAGCCTCCGGTCGAGCCCGTCACGCTCAAGATCCTGGTGGCCGGCGGCTTCGGCGTGGGCAAGACCACGCTCGTCGGCGCGGTCAGCGAGATCAGGCCGCTGCGCACCGAGGAACTGCTCACCGAGGCCGGGCGCCCGGTCGACGACACCAGCGGCGTGGAAGGCAAGCACACCACGACCGTGGCCATGGACTTCGGCCGCATCACCCTGCGCGAGGACCTGGTGCTGTACCTCTTCGGCACGCCCGGACAGGAGCGGTTCTGGTTCATGTGGGACGAACTCTCCGAGGGAGCGCTCGGTGCCGTCGTGCTCGCCGACACCCGACGCCTGGAGGACTGCTTCGCCGCCGTCGACTACTTCGAACGGCGCGCCATACCGTTCCTCGTCGGCGTCAACTGCTTCGAGGGCGCCCCGCGCTACCCGGTCGAGGACGTCCGCCAGGCCCTCGACCTCGACGACGGCGTACCGCTCATGATGTGCGACGCCCGCGACCGCGAGTCCGTCAAGGAAGCGCTCATCGGCGTCGTCCAGCACGCGATGGCCTACGCGGCCGAACACCGCCAGACGGTGACCTCCTGACCGCTGACGGCCGACGGCTGACGGCTGACCACTGACCGGTGCCCACCGGCGGGCACGGCCCGTACCCCCGCCGGCGGGGGTACGGGCCGCAGTCGGAAACGGCCCTCCACGCGCGCGTGGTCAGCTGTCGCCGTCCTCCTCCCAGCCGAAGCTCCGCTCCACGGCCTTGCGCCAGTTGTGGTGCTCGCGGTCCCGCACCGACGCGTCCATGGACGGCGTCCACTCGACGTCCTTCTGCCAGTGCGCCTTGAGTTCGTCCAGGTCGTTCCACACACCGGTGGCCAGACCGGCCGCGTACGCGGCGCCCAGGCAGGTCGTCTCGGAGACCTTGGGCCGCACCACGGGCACGTCGAGCACGTCCGACTGGTGCTGCATGAGCAGGTTGTTCTTCGTCATGCCGCCGTCGACCTTCAGGGTGGTGATGTGCACCCCGGAGTCCTGGTACATGGCGTCCACGACCTCGCGCGTCTGCCAGCTCGTCGCCTCCAGCACCGCGCGGGCGAGGTGCGCCTTCGTGACGTACCGGGTGAGGCCGGTGACCACGCCACGCGCGTCGGAGCGCCAGTACGGCGCGAACAGGCCGGAGAACGCCGGCACGATGTACGCGCCGCCGTTGTCCTCCACGCTCGCCGCCAGGGGTTCGATCTCGTCGGCGGTGCGGATGATGCCGAGCTGGTCGCGGAACCACTGCACGAGCGCGCCCGTTATGGCTATCGACCCCTCCAGACAGTAGATCGGCGCCTCACTGCCGATCTTGTACCCCATGGTCGTCAGCAGGCCGCTCTTCGACGGCACCGGGCGGTTGCCCGTGTTGAGCAGCAGGAAGCTTCCCGTGCCGTACGTGTTCTTCGCCGTGCCCACGTCGTAGCAGGCCTGCCCGAACACGGCCGCCTGCTGGTCGCCCAGCGCGGAGGCCACGGGGACGCCGGCGAGCTGGCCGACAGCGGTGCCGTACACCTCGGCGGAGGACTTGATCGCGGGCAGCATGGCCTCCGGAATGTTCATCGCCGAGAGGATCGAGGAGTCCCACTGGAGGGTCTCCAGGTTCATCAGCATGGTCCGGCCGGCGTTGGTGACGTCGGTGACGTGCTGCCCGCCGTCCGTGCCGCCGGTGAGGTTCCAGATCAGCCACGAGTCCATGGTGCCGAAGGCGATCTCACCGCGTTCGGCACGCGCCCGCAGGTCGGGCACGTTGTCGAGCAGCCAGGCCGCCTTGGGCCCGGAGAAGTAGGTGGCCAGCGGCAGCCCCGTCTGCTCGCGGAAACGGTCCTGCCCGTCCGATCCGCCCAGCTGGTTGCAGAGCGCCGCCGTCCGCGTGTCCTGCCAGACGATGGCGTTGTGCACCGGCTTGCCCGTCGCGCGGTCCCACAGGAGGGTCGTCTCCCGCTGGTTGGTGATCCCCATCGCGCTCAGCTGGTCGGCCCGCAGTCCGGCCTTGGCGATCGCCCCGGCGACCACCGCCTGGGTCTTGGACCAGATCTCGGTGGCGTCGTGCTCCACCCAGCCCGGCTTGGGAAAGATCTGGCGGTGCTCGCGCTGGTCGACGGCGACGATCGCGCCGTCCTGGTTGAAGACGATGCAGCGGCTCGACGTGGTGCCCTGGTCGATCGCTGCGACGTACTTCTCGGCGTTGTCCGTCATGAGTACCCCTCGGGCTGGTTCAGAAGGCTGCGTTGTAGATGAGGGCCGCGAGGACTCCGCCTGCCAAGGGCCCCACCACCGGAACCCATGCGTATCCCCAGTCGGACGTCCCTTTGTTCGGGATCGGGAGGAACTGGTGCACGATGCGCGGACCCAGGTCACGCGCCGGGTTGATCGCATAACCGGTGGGCCCACCGAGCGAGAGACCGATGCCGACGACCAGCAGGGCCACCAGCAGGATCGAGATACCGGAGCCGTAGATCCCGGCTCCCTCGCCCGGGATCGGTCCGATGCCGACCCCCTGGACGACCCGGTTGTCGCCGACGAGCGCGAGGATGGGCAGCACCAGGGCGATGGTCGCGAGGACCTCCGTCATCAGGTTGGCGACCGGGTTCCTGATCTCCGGGATGGTGGAGAAGATGCCCAGGGTCGGCACCGGCTCGTCCACCGTGCCGTCCGTGGTACCCGTCTGCCGTACATTGGCTCGGAACTGGGCGAAGTACAGCAGGTACGCCAGAATGGCGCCCAGGATCGCTCCCACCATCTGCCCGAGCACGTAGACCCAGACCTTGTTCCACACGCCTGTGTCGACGGCCAGGCCGAATGTGACCGCGGGGTTGATGTGGCCGCCCGACAGCGGGGCGGCGGTGTACGCGCCGGCCAGGACACCGAAGCCCCAGCCGAACGTGATGACGATCCAGCCGGAGGCTCGCGCCTTCGAGAATCTGAGCGTGACGGCGGCGCAGACGCCCGCGCCGAACAGGATGAGAATCGCCGTTCCGATGATCTCGCCGACAAAGATGTCTACGTTGCTCATGGCGGCTCCTAGGCCCCGGCCCGGGACGATCCGCCCCGGTCCTCATGTGCAGGATGCGTTTTCCCATGGCTACTTCAGCCGGAGGCAGGGGGTCCCGCGCCCCGCCCGGCATCCGTGACGAGCGTGCCGTCGCAGCCGAATCGCCCGTGGGGGAAGGGGCCTTGGCGCAGGCGCGTTCACGCGCCGCAGTGCCGGATTACGCCGAGTATGTACGGCGATGTCGACTGACACCGGAAGTGTTCACCGGCACCCAAAGGGCGTCAAGGTGGCCGACCGCAACGGTTGACGGCCATGTGACGGCCGCCCGGGATCCTGCCGGGCCGGGTGGCCGGTTGCACGGCCGCGGCGATACCCGGTCGGGTCATTGTTCAGATCTGGGTCGGACCCGCGCGGGCCTTGGTGCGCCGCGCGAGGCATGACGGATGGTGTCCGGCCTCCGCTGAGCTCCGCCTTCGGCGACTGCCCAGCCGCACCTGACTCCTCGCTTGCTCGTGTCCAGGATCTACCTGACCTGCCGGTTTCTCAACCGGACCAGCGGAGGCCCGCTGACGGCCGCCGTACGGGGGCCTGGCGGCCAGGTTCCCGGCGCCCGGGTGCCGCCTCCGACAGCGCAGCCGACCGCGTGTGCCGAGCCCCCCGGAGTCCCGCGGAGCCCCGCCGGAAACCTTGCCCGCTCGCCCCCTGAGGCCGTTGCGAGCGGCGCAGGACCGGGCTCGCCTCTCCGGCCCCACGCGGCTCTGCAAGCGGCTCAGAGGCTTTTCCGTTCCATACGGCCGGGCGGGCGCTGAACGCACCCAGCCTCCATGGCCCTGCGAGCGGAGACCCCGCCGGAAGGCCCCCCGGCCCCGCAACACTGCCCTGTCAGCCCCCACCCGGTTCCCCCACACCGCACCCCGCCGGTGCCGGTTCGGAGCCCCGCCGGGTCTCGTGGCCGGGCAGGCCAGCGCGTCCCAGCACCCAACTCGCCCCGTGCAACGCCTTCGCCGCCTTCTTCAGCGGTGCCAGGCAGGCCGCCGCCTGCCGGTGGTCCGCCACGCTGCCCGGAGCACACAGCACTGTCGCGAGCGACAGCGTGACCGGGCGCCCGCCCGCCGACCAGGGCGCGTCCAGCACGGAGGCCACCAGCGGATCGAGACCGTCCGGATCGGCCAGGACCAGGAAGTCGTCCCCGCCGATGTGCCCCACGCGCGCCCCGTCCGTGGCGGCCTGCTGGAGTGCTCGGCCCACGGCCCGGATCAGCTCGTCGCCCGCCGCGAAACCGGCCCCGTCGTTGACCTGCTTGAAGTGGTCGACGTCCAGCCAACTCAACGCGAACGCCCGCCCGGCAGCGATGCGCCGGTCCACCTCACCGGTGATCGCGTCCGAGCCGGGCAGGCGCGTCAGCGGATTGAGCCCGGCCGCCTCCTCCACCCGTGTCTCGGCCAGCGCGCGCACGAGGTCCGCGAGCCGTACGACGCCCACGCACCGCCCGTACTCGTCCACCACGGCCACGTCGTCGGACGTACGGTCCCGTCCGCCGACCGCCACCACGTCCAGCACCTCCCAGGCCGTCGCGTCGACGCCCACCGTCCGCGGCGGGTCACCGAGCTTGGCCGCGGGCCGGTCGGCGTACAGGGCGTGTCCGTAGCGCCCCGACATCGACAGCAGGAAGCGGGACCGGTGCACCGACCGGACCGGTACCCCCGCGGTGTCCACGAGCAGCACTCCGGACACGTCCGGCGAGCCGGTCAGCAGTGCACGCACCTGCCCCGCGGACGCCGTGGCGGGCAGCAGGGCGGCGGGCCGCACGAACTCCCGTACCGACGGCCCGGACCGGGGCATCGTCATGTCGCCGGGGGAGCGGGGCGGAACGTAGACGTCCGCGGCGGGCAGCCGGGCCGGCGGCGCGAAGAGCTCGCCCTGTGCCAGCTGCGCTCCGGCCGCCGATGCCGCCGCGCACTGCCCTTCGGTCTCCACGCCCTCGACGGCCAGGAGCGCTCCCAGCTCGTCGCACAGCGTCCGCATCGACCGCACCACCGCAGGCCGCGCCAGCAGCGACGCGTCCAGCTTCACGAGGCCGGGCGCCATGTCCGACAGCAGCCGCAAGGGCACGTCCCCGTCCCCTACGCCGTCCGCGCAGATCCGGAAGCCCTGGCCGCGCAGCGTGGCGACCGCCTCCAGCAGCCCCGGTTGCGGCACGTGCGTGTACGGCGGACAGACGTCGATCGTCACCTCCCACGGCAGCCGCCCCGCCTCGCGCACGGCGTCGTGCAGGGAGGGGAGACCGCCGAGGTCGGCCAGGGTGCCGGCGAACACGTTGACGAACAGCGGGAGCAGGGTCTCCTTGCGCACCGCCGCACGGACCGCCGACACCGCCAGCCGGCAGTCGAGTTCGGGATCCCGACGGGCTTCGGCCAGGATGTCGCCGGTCTCCGGGCGGGCGAGTATCTCCAGTCCCGCGACCACTCCGGTCGTCAGGTTGACCACCGGTTGGAAGGCGAAGCGGAGAGTATCCGTCCAGGAGCGCACGGGAGCATGATGACTCCACCGGCGCACGCTCAAGCCCAGTTCATGAGACGTTCACGCAGGATTCCGGAGCGGTCACACAGCGTATGGCCATGGCCCGGCACGGCCGCATGACCTGCACGGGCAGATGGTTCGTCCAGCCTCCGCAGAGCGGTTCACCGCACGGCGATCACCGCCGACCCGTGCCCGAAGAGCCCCTGGTTCGCGCTGAGGCCGACGCGCGCTCCCGCCACCTGCCGGTCACCGGCCTTGCCTCTCAATTGCCAGGCCAGCTCACACACCTGGGCTATCGCCTGGGCCGGAACCGCCTCTCCGAAGGAGGCCAGCCCACCGCTGACGTTCACCGGTATCCGACCGCCCAGGGTCGTCGCCCCGTCGCGCAGCAGCTTCACGCCCTCGCCCTCACCGCACAGCCCCAGGTCTTCGTACCACTGCAGCTCAAGGGCGGTGGACAGGTCATAGACCTCGGCCAGCGACAGGTCCTCCGGCCCGAGGCCGGCCTCGTCGTAGGCCGCCTGGGCGATCGATGTCCGGAACGTCTGCCCGGGCGGGTCCACCGCCACCGCGGAGTCCGTGGCGATGTCCGGCAGGTCCAGCACGGTGTTGGGGTAACGCGGGGTCACCGTGGAGACGGCCCGGATCCGCACCGGCTCCGTGTGACCGTGCCGCCGCGCGTACTCCAGGCTCGACAGCACCAGGGCCGCACCGCCGTCGGAGGTGGCGCAGATGTCGAGCAGCCGCAGCGGATCGGCGACGACGGCGGAGGCGGCGACCTCCTGGGCGGTGACGCGGCCGCGGTAGCGGGCGTTCGGGTTGAGTGCTCCCATCGCCGCGTTCTTCACCTTCACCTGAGCGAAGTCCTCCGGCGTGTCTCCGTGCACAGCCATGCGTCTGCGGGCGTACAGCCCGAAGTAGACCGGGTTCGTCGCCCCGAGGACGCGGAAGCGCAGCCAGTCGGGATCGTCGGGCCGATCGCCGCCCGCAGGGCGAAAGAACCCCTTGGGAGCGGCATCTGCGCCGACCACGAGCACCACATCGGCGAGACCGGCGAGGATCTGGGCCCGCGCGGTGTCGACGGCCTGTGCCCCGGAGGCGCACGCCGCGTACACGCTCGCGACCCGGGCCCCTTGCCAACCCAGTGCTTTCGCGAACGTCGCTCCCGCCACGTATCCCGGGTAGCCGCCCCGCACCGTGTCGGCGCCGACGATCGAGCCGACGTCCCGCCAGTCCAGCCCGGCGTCGGCCAGAGCCGCGCGGGCGGCTGCCACGCCGTACTCGACGAAGCTCCGCCCCCACTTGCCCCACGGGTGCATGCCCGCGCCGAGCACCGCCACTTCGCCTGTCACGCCGTCACCCCCGTCGGCCGCCAGTGCCACGTCGTCCATGTCGTCTCCGCGTCCTCATGGAGCACGCCGGGGACGACCTCCGCCTCCATGCCCACCGCGAGATCCGAGGCGGTGACCCCGGGTGCCGCCTGTCCCAGTACCACGATCCGCTCGGCCTCCAGCTCCACAGCGATCAACGTGCACGGCTCCCATGGAAGTTCCGGATCGCTCACATAGGGTGACGGTGGCCGATACCGGCTGTCCGTGTACGACCAGACGCGCCCGCGCCGGGACAGCGGCACCTCCTTCAACTTCCCGCTTGCGCAGCCGGGGTTGCGGCAATGGTGGTCCTCGCGTGGGAAGAAGACCGAGGCGCATGCCGTACAACGCGTGCCGAGCAGCCGGAATCCGTCCCCGTCCCCGGCGAACCACCCCGCCACCACAGGTGTTCGTGTACGCGACACAGCGCCTCCCCACGCGAACCTGACGGTATGTCAGGAGTCTGCCACGGTCCGCCCGGGTTCGGCAGCCACCGGACCGGACGCGAGAGGCGGTTGGAGCCCCTGTCCCTTCCCCGCCGGGGACCACTCCTGGTAGACGCAGGAGGCATGACACGACTCACCACCGTGGCCCGCGCCCTGATCACCGCCCTCGCCGGCCTGCTGGCAGCGATCGTCCCGAGCGCAACCGCCCAGTCCCGGACCGAGCCTCAGGCGCCGAAGGACTTCGTGGCCCTGAGGAGCGTGGACCCGACGATCATCCAGGAGATGCGCTACTTCACCCCGCACAACTTCGTCGGCGAACGCATCGACGGCTACCTCCAGCCGATGTGCGTCCTGACCCGCCCCGCCGCCGAAGCCCTGCACCAGGCCCAGCGGAAGCTGCTGCGTCAGGGCTACACGCTGAAGGTGTACGACTGCTACCGGCCCCAGCGTGCGGTGGACCACTTCGTCCGCTGGGCTCGGGATCTCGACGACCAGGCGATGAAGGCCGAGTTCTACCCGAACGTCGACAAGAGCCGGCTCTTCGCCGACGGCTACATCGCCGAGAAGTCCGGCCACAGCCGCGGATCCACCCTCGACGTCACCCTCGTGAGGCTCCCCGCGAAGCCGACCCGGCCGTACCGCCCCGGAGAACCCCTCGTGCCGTGCTTCGCCCCCGAGAACGAGCGGTTCCCCGACAACTCGGTCGACATGGGCACCGGCTTCGACTGCTTCGACACCCTCTCGCACACCCTCGACCCCCGCATCCAGGGCGAACAGCGCGCCAACCGGGCACTGCTCAAGAGCACCCTGGAGGGCCTCGGCTTCGTGAACCTGCCGGAGGAGTGGTGGCACTACACCTACAAGCCCGAGCCCTACCCGGACACCTACTTCGACTTCCCGGTGTCCAGGAAGTCGCTCACCAGCGCTCACTGAGCCGCCTGCCCGAGACGCCCTGCCCGCGATCGGCTACAGTCCGCCGCGTGTCCGAAACTCAGCACTCCAGTTCCAACTCCGCGCCGGACTCCCACTGTTCGAGCTGCGGCGCGCCCTACGGTGAGGGCGTCTCCGGGTGGCCCCGCACCTGCCCGGCATGCGGCGCCGTGGCCTACCGCAACCCGCTCCCGGTCGCGGTGGCCCTCCAGCCCGTGTACGACACCAAGGGCACGGCCCTGGTGGTCATCACACGAACCGTCGCTCCCGCGCGCGGGGGCACCGCCCTGCCCGGCGGCTACATCGACCACCGGGAGGACTGGCGGCAGGCCGTCGTACGCGAGCTCAAGGAGGAAACCGGCATCGACGCGGCCGGCCGCGACGTACGCCTCGTCGACGCCATGAGCTCGCCCGACGGACACCTGCTGCTCTTCGGCCTCCTCCCGGAACGCCCCGTCGAGGGGCTGCCGCCCTCCGCCGCCACGGACGAGACGGAGGGCTGGCACCTCCTGCGCAGGCCGGAAGAGCTCGCCTTCCCGCTGCACACCGTGGCCGTCCGGGCCTGGTTCGAGGGCCGGTACTGAGCTCAGCGCTCGCCGGCCCCGCGGACGCGCACCGGGTGGGGCGGCGTGCCCCCGCCGTCCTCACCCTCCCGTTCGACGACCAACCGCGAGCTCATCCACCGGGCGGTGTAGCGCTCGAGCTCCGGCTCGTCCCAGCCCTCGCCCCCGTCCGGCACGACCAGCCCGCCCCCTGTCCGGCCCCGGGCGGGTGCCCACACCTCCAGTTCGAGACCGCCGTCCTCCCCGCGTACGGGAAGCACGGCACCCGCGCGCGCGAACACCGGGATCCGCGACAGGGGCGCGTCGACGAGCACCTGCGCCGGCCCCTCGTACGCCTGCTCCGTCGCCGTGTCGTACCAGCGCCCCCGCGGCAACTGCACGGCACGGCGGTCCGCGCCCGGATCGAGCACGGGCGCCACCAGCAGGCTGTCCCCGAGCAGGAAGGCATCCCCGCAGTCCCGCAGAGCCCGCTCCTCCGGCGCGGCCCACCACAGGGGCCGTACGTAGGGCGCCCCGGTCCGCCGGGCCAGATGCGCCAGCGTCACGAAGTACGGCAGCAGCCGCCGTCGCTCGACGAGCGCCACGCGCGCGTGCTCCAGCACCTCGGGACCGAACTCCCACGGCTCCCTCCGGCCCGCCCGCAGACTCGCGTGCGTCCGGAACAGCGGCAGATACGCGCCCAGCTGGAACCACCGCAGATACAGCTCGGGTGAAGGATCCCCATCGAAGCCTCCGATGTCCGGACCCGAGTACGGGACACCGCACAGCCCGAGCCCCAGGACCAGCGACAGGGACGCCCGCAGTCCCGGCCACCCGGTGGCCACGTCCCCCGACCACGTCCCGCCGTAGCGCTGCATGCCGGCCCACCCGGAGCGGGAGAACAGGAACGGCCGCTCCTGGGGTGACAGTTTCCGCAGCCCTTCGAAGCCCGCCCTGGCCATGCACAGCGCGTACACGTTGTGCGCCTCACGATGGTCCCCACCCCGCCCCTCCAGGGAGTGCCGCGCCGAACGCGGCAGCGTCGTCTCTCCGAAGGCGTTGAACGAGGTGGGCTCGTTCATGTCGTGCCAGAAACCCGAGAACCCCTGCGCCAGCCGCTCCTCGTAGAGACGGCCCCACCACTCACGCACCCGCGCGTGCGTGAAGTCGGGAAACACCGCCTCGCCGGGCCACGCCACACCCTGCACGACCTGCCCCGACGCGTCCCGCACGAACGCGTCCTCCGCCACGCCGTCGTCGTACACCGCGTTGCCGGGCAGGGCCTTCACGGCCGGGTCGACGATCGACACCAGCCGGATGCCGTCCCGCCGCAGCTCCTCGGCCAGAACCGGCAGCTTCGGAAAGCGGTCCGGGTCGACGGTGAAGACCTGATGTGCGTCCAAGTGATCGATGTCCAGGTGCACGGCGTCGAGCGGAAGACCATGCTCCAGATACCCCGCGACGATCCGCCGCACCTCCTGCTCGCTGCCGAACCCCCAGCGCGCGTGGTGATGGCCGAGCGCCCACGCGGGCGGCAGCGCGGGCGCCCCGGTGAGCGAGGCCCACGCGAGCAGCACGCGCGCGGGGCTGCCCACCATCACCCAGCAGCGCAGCGGACCGCCGTCCATCCGCAGCTCGCTCGTCCCGGCGCGATCGTGCCCGGAACCCGCCCCCTCCTCGCCCTCGCGCAAGGTCACCGTGCCGTCCCACGAGCTGTCGTGGAACACCAGGTGGGTCCCTCCGTCGGCCACCACCAGCTGCACCGGCATCGTGATGTACAGCGGGTCGTCTCCGGGCGCGAAGGCGTGCCCGGGATCGGTGTTCCACAGCCGGTACGTCCCGTCCGGCAGCCGAGGACCCGAAGCACGCCCCCCGAGCCCGAAGAACCGGGCGTCGGCAGCCACCTCCGACCGCTGTGCCCATCGCGCCGGGCCGCCACCGACCGGTTCCCACCACCGCGGCGGTTGATCACGGCGCAGGGTCACGCCACCAGGAGTGCGCACCTCCACTGCGCCGTGCCGCGAGACGACCACCGTCGCCCGCTCGGCCACCACCCGCCAGCCGCCGTCCTTGTCCGGCTCCAGCACCGCCCGGGGGTCCGGCTCCGGACAGCGGCCGGCCAGCGCGTACGACGGCTCGGGCTCCGCCCCGTCCCAGCCCCAGAAGACGGCCCCGTTCACCGCGACGAGAACCCGCAGCTCCGACCGGCCGAACCGGACGACACCGCCCCCCGGCCCCGGCTCCACCTCCTGCACGGGCCCAGGCACCCGCGCCCGCTCCGCCCCTCGCGACGGCAGCCCAGTGGCGTCGGCCCGCCGCCTGCGCCACGCTGCTCGTACGGTACGCACACCCTGCGCCGCCCCCACCGAACCCACCGCTTTCACCGAACGCACCAGGTCACGACCGTTCATGCTGCTCACCCTGCCACTGACCGGCCCACGAGAGCGTCTCGTTCAACTGCCGTTCACCCGTGTAAGGACCACATCTTCACGACACGGACTATGTGGGGCGCACCCTGGTGCCGAAGTCGATCACATGGCATTGTCCGTGCCAGCCGCGTCACGCGCACACCCCAGCCCGTGCGCGGAGGACGCACACGACGCGCACAGTCCGGGAGCCGACCATGTCGACCGATAGTCCTCAGCCGCTCTGGCAGCCCGACCCCGAGCGCATCGCGCGAGCACGCATCACCAGGTTCCAGGCCTGGGCCGCCGAGCACCACGGCGCCCCCGCCGAGGGCGGCTACGCGGCCCTGCAGCGCTGGTCCGTCGATGAGCTGGAAACCTTCTGGACAGCCGTCACCGAGTGGTTCGACGTCCGCTTCTTGACCCCCTACGCGCGCGTGCTCGGCGACCGCTCCATGCCCGGCGCCTCATGGTTCCCCGGGGCAACCCTCAACTACGCCGAACACGCCCTGCGCGCCGCCGACACCCGCGCGGACGAACCCGCTCTCCTGCACGTCGACGAGACTCACGAACCACGCCCCGTCACCTGGACCGAGCTGCGCCGCCAGGTCGGCTCCCTGGCCGCCGAGCTGCGCGCCCTCGGCGTACGCCCCGGAGACCGCGTCAGCGGCTACCTCCCCAACATCCCGCAGGCCGTGGTCGCCCTCCTCGCCACCGCAGCCGTGGGGGGAGTCTGGACCTCCTGCGCGCCCGACTTCGGTGCCCGCAGCGTCCTCGACCGCTTCCAGCAGGTCGAACCCGTCGTGCTGTTCACCGTCGACGGCTACCGCTACGGCGGCAAGGAACACGACCGTCGCGAGATCGTCACCGAACTGCGGCGCGAACTGCCCACCCTGCGCGCCGTCGTCCACATCCCGCTCCTCGGCACCGACGCGCCCGAAGGCGCCCTGGACTGGGCTGCCCTCACCTCCGCCGACACCGCCCCCGTCTTCGAGCAGGTGCCCTTCGACCACCCCCTGTGGGTGCTCTACTCCTCCGGCACGACGGGCCTCCCCAAGGCCATCGTCCAGTCCCAGGGCGGCATCCTGGTCGAGCACCTCAAGCAGATCGGCCTGCACTGCGACCTGGGGCCCGAGGACCGCTTCTTCTGGTACACCTCGACCGGCTGGATGATGTGGAACTTCCTCGTCTCCGGCCTGCTCACCGGCACCACGATCGTCCTCTACGACGGCAGCCCCGGCTACCCCGACACCGGTGCCCAGTGGCGGATCGCCGAACGCACGAAGGCCACCCTGTACGGCACGTCGGCCGCCTACGTCATGGCCTGCCGCAAGGCCGGCGTGCACCCGTCCCACGACTTCGATCTCTCGGCCGTCCAGTGCGTGGCCACCACCGGTTCGCCTCTGCCGCCCGACGGCTTCCGCTGGCTCCACGACGAGGTCCGCGACGACCTGTGGATCGCCTCCGTCAGCGGCGGCACGGACGTGTGCTCCTGCTTCGCCGGCGCCGTACCGACCCTCCCGGTCCATGTCGGCGAACTCCAGGCCCCCTGCCTGGGCACCGACCTCCAGTCCTGGGATCCGAACGGCAACCCATTGATCGACGAGGTGGGGGAACTCGTGGTCACCAACCCCATGCCGTCGATGCCCATCCACTTCTGGAACGACCCCGACGGCAGCCGCTACCACGACAGCTACTTCGACACCTACCCCGGCGTATGGCGGCACGGCGACTGGATCACCGTCACGTCCCGCGGATCCGTCGTCATCCACGGCCGTTCCGACTCCACGCTCAACCGCCAGGGCGTGCGCATGGGATCCGCCGACATCTACGAAGCCGTCGAGCGCCTCCCCGAGATCCGGGAGTCCCTCGTCATCGGCGTCGAACAGCCCGACGGCGGCTACTGGATGCCCCTCTTCGTGCACCTGTCCCCGGGAGCCGTCCTCGACGAGCCCCTGCTGAACCGCATCAAGCAGACCATCCGCGAGCAGCTCTCACCGCGCCACGTCCCCGACGAGATCATCGAAGTGCCCGGCGTCCCGCACACCCTCACCGGCAAGCGCATCGAGGTCCCGGTCAAGCGCCTCCTCCAAGGCACCCCCCTGGAGAAGGCGGTCAACCCGGGCTCCATCGACAACCTCGACCTGCTGACCTTCTACGAGGACCTGGCCCGCAAGCGCGCCTGACCGGCAGCCCGGACCACTCCCCGTAACCGTGGGTTGATGGCGGGGGCCATCAGCTCCAAGGCTGTGACCTGCTCCTTCACCATCAGTCGAGTGCGTGATCTCCCTGTCCACCCTCATTGTCAGTGCTGCCGGTTACTGTGAGTGAGCATTGATCGACCGTGCACAGGGGGAACACAATGGCGCACACCGACAGCAGGACCATGCGACGCGTCCTGGGCCGCGAAATCGCAGGCACCATCGGCCTGCTGACCGACGAGCACGACTTCCGGGCCATGCGGCGCTACCGCAGCTTCACCTTCGACGACCACGCGACCTACCTCAAACAGATGGAGGCCCTCCTCAGGACGCGAGCTCTGCAAGGCAGCCACACCACGGTGGCCCTCTTCGACCCGGAGGAATACGCCGAGTTCTGCGAGCAAAAAGGCCTGAACCCCGACATCCCGTCGACCCGCACCCGCTTCACGGCGCACGTCGCGCTGACCGGTCCGACCCTCCCTTATGAGGGCCAGCCACTGGCCGACCTCGTCGCGTCCCTCGTCGACGAGGCCGTCCGGCAGGCCACCTGGGAGTACGCGACCACGCTCCTGGCCCGCCTGGGGGCCTGCACCTCCTGTGGCGAGGACATCGGACGGGCCGCCTTCGCCCGAGCCTCGGACCTGCTCGTCCGCATCCTCGACACAGCTCCGCCCGGGGACCGGCACCTCGTCTGCAGCGTCACCGGACCACCCGAAACCCTCGTCGCCGCCCTCCACGCCACCGACACCGGCAGCGAGCTGGAACTCGACGAGACCGAAGCCCTCGAATTCACCACGGTCCTGGCCCTCGGCCTGGCCACCGAAAGCCCCGGAGGCCTCGTCATCCGCGCCAGCGCCCCAGGCACCCCCGACCGCGTCTACGGCTGGCGCCTGCGCGCATACGGACTCGAGCCCCTCACCGCCGGAGAGGTCTTCGACGCCTACTGCACCGACGTCGACTCCGGGGACCTCATCTCCCCGGAATCCAACGTCGACTACTGCGCACCTCCCGACCTCGAAGACGAGAAACCCACGCAGGGACACAACCACTGAAACGCCGGAGGGGCGCCCCACCTCAGTGGAGCGCCCCTCCCGGGCAGCCGATCAGCCGGCCACATCCGGCCTACTCGCCGGACAACACCGCCTGCGCCGCGCTCCGCGCGTCCTCGGCACTGTCCGACGCCCGCGCAGCGGCGGCGGCCCGCTCACACTGCGCCAACGTGTACTTCGCCAGCGTCGCACGGACGTAAGGGATCGACGCCGCGCCCATGGAGAGAGAGGTGACACCCAGACCAGCCAGCACACACGCGAGCAGCGGGTCGGACGCGGCCTCACCGCACACGCCACAGCTCTTGCCCTCGGCCTTCGCCGCCTCGGCGGACAACGCCACCAGGTCGAGCAGCGCGGGCTGCCACGGATCCTGAAGACGGGAGACCGCACCCACCTGACGGTCGGCGGCGAAGGTGTACTGCGCCAGGTCGTTCGTCCCCAGCGACAGGAACTCGACCTCCTGCAGGATCGAGCGTGCCCGCAGGGCGGCCGACGGGATCTCGACCATCGCGCCGAACTTCGCTCGCAGACCCGCCTCACGGCACGCGTCCGCGAAGGCCCGGGCATCCGTACGGTCCGCCACCATCGGGGCCATGACCTCGAGGTAGACCGGCAGCCCCTCCGCGGCCTTCGCGAGCGCCGTCAGCTGCGTGCGCAGCACCTCCGGGTGATCGAGCAGAGTCCGCAGGCCGCGCACGCCCAGCGCCGGGTTCGGCTCGTCGGCCGGCGTGAGGAAGTCGAGCGGCTTGTCCGCACCCGCGTCCAGCACCCGCACCACGACACGCCCCTCGGGGAACGCCTCGAGCACCTGCCGGTACGCCGCGATCTGCTTCTCCTCGGACGGCGCCTGCTTGCTGTCGTCCAGGAAGAGGAACTCGGTACGGAAGAGGCCGACGCCTTCTGCACCGGCCTCGACGGCGGCATCCACATCGGCCGGCCCACCGATGTTCGCCAGGAGCGGCACCTTGTGACCATCCGCGGTGGCACCGGGCCCGGTCGAGGCGGCCAGCGCAGCCTTCCGCTCGGCGGCCGCGGCTTCGAGCTGAGCCTTCTTCTCATCGCTCGGGTCCACGAAGATCTCGCCCGTGCTGCCGTCGACGGCGATCATGGTGCCTTCGGCGAGCTCACCGGCGCCCGGCAGCGCGACGACGGCCGGCACCCCAAGCGCACGCGCCAGAATCGCGCTGTGGCTGGTCGGACCGCCCTCCTCGGTGACGAAACCCAACACGAGAGTGGGGTCGAGCAGCGCGGTGTCGGCAGGCGCGAGATCGCGGGCGACAAGGACGTAGGGCTCGTCGCTGTCGGGGACACCCGGCATCGGCACCCCCAGCAGACGGGCGACGATACGATTCCGCACGTCGTCGAGGTCGGCCACGCGACCGGCGAGGTACTCACCGGCGCCGGCCAGCAGCTCCCGGTACGAGGCGAACGCGTCGTACACCCCGCGCTCGGCCGTGCTGCCGACGGCGATCCGCCGCTCCACGTCGGCCATCAGCTCGGGGTCCTGGGCCATCATGGCCTGAGCCTCGAGCACCGCCTGGGCTTCGCCTCCCGCCAGGTTCCCGCGCGCCATCAGGTCGGCCGCCACAGCCTCCACGGCCTTGCGGGCGCGCCCCTGTTCACGCTCCGCTTCCTCCGCCGGGATCTGCTTCGCGGGCGGCTCGAGCACCGCCGTTCCCATATGCCGAACCTCGCCGATCGCCACACCGTGGCTCACGCCGACGCCTCGCAACGTTGTCTCCATCTCACCCGTCTCCGATAGTGCGGCGGGTCCCACCGCCGCGTAGGTTGTCGTACTCGCCGTCATACGACGGCACAGACGTCACTTCCAGAGGAAGAGACTGTCGCCGGCCTTCACATCGCCGTTGTCGCGAAGATCGGAGAGAGCCTCGGCCGTGGCTTCCAGCGCTACGACCGGGCAGATCGCGGACTTGCCGGCTGCCTCGACGGCCGCCGGGTTCCAGCGCACGACGCTCTGGCCGCGCCGGACGGTGTCGCCCTTGTTCACGAGCAGCTCGAAACCCTCGCCGTTGAGCTGCACGGTGTCGATACCGAGGTGGGTGAGCACGCCGTGTCCGCTCTCGTCGACGACGACGAACGCGTGCGGGTGCAGGGAGACGATGACGCCGTCCACGGGGGAGACGGCTTCGGAAGGCTCGCGTACGGGGTCGATCGCTGTGCCCGGGCCGACCATGGCCCCGGAGAAGACCGGATCCGGCACGGCTGCCAGTCCGATGGCGCGTCCTGCGAGTGGGGACGTCACGGTGGTCATGGGAAGCCTCCCAGGGGTGGAGATCGATAGGGGCCGTCCGTGTCGGTACCGGGCGGCACACTGCTCAGCAGCGTATGTCACCTGAAGTGCCGGTTCCGCGTGGGCACTCCAGAGTGGTCTAGACCATACCCCAAATGGATTTGCACCGGCTCCACGGCCGCGTGTACAGTCGTACTCCTGCTTGGGGCTGAGTAACGCAACCTCGCGTCCTCGCCCGGCAGCACCCAACTTGTCAGATCCTATCTCGGGGTCGCCTTCTGCATGCCTGCAGGACGGTGGTCAGGGAGTCGGAAAAACACTGATAGAGTTTGGAACACCGAAGGGAAGCGCCCGGAGGAAAGCCCGAGAGGGTGAGTACAAAGGAAGCGACCGTTCCTTGAGAACTCAACAGCGTGCCAAAAGTCAACGCCAGATATGTTGATACCCCGTCCATCGGACAACCGATGGTCGAGGTTCCTTTGAAAAAACACAGCGAGGACGCTGTGAACGGTCGGGCTTATTCCGCCTGACTGTTCCGCTCTCGTGGTGTTGCACCGGATTACCGGTACACATTCACGGAGAGTTTGATCCTGGCTCAGGACGAACGCTGGCGGCGTGCTTAACACATGCAAGTCGAACGATGAACCACTTCGGTGGGGATTAGTGGCGAACGGGTGAGTAACACGTGGGCAATCTGCCCTGCACTCTGGGACAAGCCCTGGAAACGGGGTCTAATACCGGATATGACCATCTTGGGCATCCTTGATGGTGTAAAGCTCCGGCGGTGCAGGATGAGCCCGCGGCCTATCAGCTTGTTGGTGAGGTAACGGCTCACCAAGGCGACGACGGGTAGCCGGCCTGAGAGGGCGACCGGCCACACTGGGACTGAGACACGGCCCAGACTCCTACGGGAGGCAGCAGTGGGGAATATTGCACAATGGGCGCAAGCCTGATGCAGCGACGCCGCGTGAGGGATGACGGCCTTCGGGTTGTAAACCTCTTTCAGCAGGGAAGAAGCGAAAGTGACGGTACCTGCAGAAGAAGCGCCGGCTAACTACGTGCCAGCAGCCGCGGTAATACGTAGGGCGCGAGCGTTGTCCGGAATTATTGGGCGTAAAGAGCTCGTAGGCGGCTTGTCGCGTCGGTTGTGAAAGCCCGGGGCTTAACCCCGGGTCTGCAGTCGATACGGGCAGGCTAGAGTTCGGTAGGGGAGATCGGAATTCCTGGTGTAGCGGTGAAATGCGCAGATATCAGGAGGAACACCGGTGGCGAAGGCGGATCTCTGGGCCGATACTGACGCTGAGGAGCGAAAGCGTGGGGAGCGAACAGGATTAGATACCCTGGTAGTCCACGCCGTAAACGGTGGGCACTAGGTGTGGGCAACATTCCACGTTGTCCGTGCCGCAGCTAACGCATTAAGTGCCCCGCCTGGGGAGTACGGCCGCAAGGCTAAAACTCAAAGGAATTGACGGGGGCCCGCACAAGCGGCGGAGCATGTGGCTTAATTCGACGCAACGCGAAGAACCTTACCAAGGCTTGACATACACCGGAAAACCCTGGAGACAGGGTCCCCCTTGTGGTCGGTGTACAGGTGGTGCATGGCTGTCGTCAGCTCGTGTCGTGAGATGTTGGGTTAAGTCCCGCAACGAGCGCAACCCTTGTCCCGTGTTGCCAGCAGGCCCTTGTGGTGCTGGGGACTCACGGGAGACCGCCGGGGTCAACTCGGAGGAAGGTGGGGACGACGTCAAGTCATCATGCCCCTTATGTCTTGGGCTGCACACGTGCTACAATGGCCGGTACAATGAGCTGCGATACCGCGAGGTGGAGCGAATCTCAAAAAGCCGGTCTCAGTTCGGATTGGGGTCTGCAACTCGACCCCATGAAGTCGGAGTCGCTAGTAATCGCAGATCAGCATTGCTGCGGTGAATACGTTCCCGGGCCTTGTACACACCGCCCGTCACGTCACGAAAGTCGGTAACACCCGAAGCCGGTGGCCCAACCCCTTGTGGGAGGGAGCTGTCGAAGGTGGGACTGGCGATTGGGACGAAGTCGTAACAAGGTAGCCGTACCGGAAGGTGCGGCTGGATCACCTCCTTTCTAAGGAGCACTTCTAAGCCGGTCCTTCGGGGCTGGTTCAGAGGCCAGTACATCAGCGAACGTCTGATGCTGGTTGCTCATGGGTGGAACGTTGACTACTCGGCATCTTCAGCCAACTCGGGCTGCTAGTACTGCTCTTCGGAGCGTGGAACGCAGATCACGAGGGGCGAGGGTGTCGGGCACGCTGTTGGGTGTCTGAGGGTACGGCCGATTGGCTGCCTTCAGCGCCGGCCCCAGTGAACTCGCCTAGTAGGGCGGGGTGATGGGTGGCTGGTCGTTGTTTGAGAACTGCACAGTGGACGCGAGCATCTGTGGCCAAGTTTTTAAGGGCGCACGGTGGATGCCTTGGCACCAGGAACCGATGAAGGACGTGGGAGGCCGCGATAGGCCCCGGGGAGCTGTCAACCGAGCTTTGATCCGGGGGTGTCCGAATGGGGAAACCCGGCAGTCGTCATGGGCTGTCACCCGCTGCTGAACACATAGGCAGTGTGGAGGGAACGCGGGGAAGTGAAACATCTCAGTACCCGCAGGAAGAGAAAACAACCGTGATTCCGGGAGTAGTGGCGAGCGAAACTGGATGAGGCCAAACCGTATGCGTGTGAGACCCGGCAGGGGTTGCGTATACGGGGTTGTGGGATCTCTCTTTCATGGTCTGCCGGCCATGAGACGAGTCAGAAACCGTTGATGTAGGCGAAGGACATGCGAAAGGTCCGGCGTAGAGGGTAAGACCCCCGTAGTCGAAACGTCAGCGGCTCGTTTGAGAGACACCCAAGTAGCACGGGGCCCGAGAAATCCCGTGTGAATCTGGCGGGACCACCCGCTAAGCCTAAATATTCCCTGGTGACCGATAGCGGATAGTACCGTGAGGGAATGGTGAAAAGTACCCCGGGAGGGGAGTGAAATAGTACCTGAAACCGTGTGCCTACAAGCCGTGGGAGCGTCGGATGGGAGCTTGCTTCCATCTCGTGACTGCGTGCCTTTTGAAGAATGAGCCTGCGAGTTTGCGGTGTGTTGCGAGGTTAACCCGTGTGGGGAAGCCGTAGCGAAAGCGAGTCCGAATAGGGCGTCTGAGTAGCACGCTCAAGACCCGAAGCGGAGTGATCTAGCCATGGGCAGGTTGAAGCGGAGGTAAGACTTCGTGGAGGACCGAACCCACCAGGGTTGAAAACCTGGGGGATGACCTGTGGTTAGGGGTGAAAGGCCAATCAAACTCCGTGATAGCTGGTTCTCCCCGAAATGCATTTAGGTGCAGCGTCGTGTGTTTCTTGCCGGAGGTAGAGCACTGGATAGGCGATGGGCCCTACCGGGTTACTGACCTTAGCCAAACTCCGAATGCCGGTAAGTGAGAGCGCGGCAGTGAGACTGTGGGGGATAAGCTCCATGGTCGAGAGGGAAACAGCCCAGAGCATCGACTAAGGCCCCTAAGCGTACGCTAAGTGGGAAAGGATGTGGAGTCGCAGAGACAACCAGGAGGTTGGCTTAGAAGCAGCCACCCTTGAAAGAGTGCGTAATAGCTCACTGGTCTAGTGATTCCGCGCCGACAATGTAGCGGGGCTCAAGCGTACCGCCGAAGTCGTGTCATTGCGATATATACCCCCAACGGGGATCGTGATGGGTAGGGGAGCGTCGTCTGCCGGGTGAAGCAGCCGCGTAAGCGAGTTGTGGACGGTTGACGAGTGAGAATGCAGGCATGAGTAGCGATTCACACGTGAGAAACGTGTGCGCCGATTGACTAAGGGTTCCTGGGTCAAGCTGATCTGCCCAGGGTAAGTCGGGACCTAAGGCGAGGCCGACAGGCGTAGTCGATGGATAACCGGTTGATATTCCGGTACCCGCTGTGAAGCGTCAAACATCGAGCATCGTGATGCTAAGGCCGTGAAGCCGCCGGTGATCCCTTCGGGGTGAGTCGGAGTGGTGGAGCCGCTGAACCAAGCGGTTAGTAGGTGAGTGATGGGGTGACGCAGGAAGGTAGTCCATCCCGGGCGGTGGTTGTCCCGGGGTAAGGGTGTAGGCCGGACGGTAGGTAAATCCGCCGTTCATTAAGGCTGAGACCTGATGCCGAGCCGATTGTGGTGAAGTGGATGATCCTATGCTGTCGAGAAAAGCCTCTAGCGAGTTTCATGGCGGCCCGTACCCTAAACCGACTCAGGTGGTCAGGTAGAGAATACCGAGGCGTTCGGGTGAACTATGGTTAAGGAACTCGGCAAAATGCCCCCGTAACTTCGGGAGAAGGGGGGCCACATCCGGTGACGGCACTTGCTGCCAGAGCTGGGGGTGGCCGCAGAGACCAGCGAGAAGCGACTGTTTACTAAAAACACAGGTCCGTGCGAAGCCGTAAGGCGATGTATACGGACTGACGCCTGCCCGGTGCTGGAACGTTAAGGGGACCGGTTAGCTCCATTTCGGTGGGGCGAAGCTGAGAACTTAAGCGCCAGTAAACGGCGGTGGTAACTATAACCATCCTAAGGTAGCGAAATTCCTTGTCGGGTAAGTTCCGACCTGCACGAATGGCGTAACGACTTCTCGACTGTCTCAACCATAGGCCCGGTGAAATTGCACTACGAGTAAAGATGCTCGTTTCGCGCAGCAGGACGGAAAGACCCCGGGACCTTTACTACAGTTTGATATTGGTGTTCGGTTCGGCTTGTGTAGGATAGCTGGGAGACTGTGAAGCGCTAACGCCAGTTAGTGTGGAGTCGTCGTTGAAATACCAGTCTGGTCGTGCTGGATGTCTAACCTGGGTCCGTGATCCGGATCAGGGACAGTGTCTGATGGGTAGTTTAACTGGGGCGGTTGCCTCCTAAAGGGTAACGGAGGCGCCCAAAGGTTCCCTCAGCCTGGTTGGCAATCAGGTGTTGAGTGTAAGTGCACAAGGGAGCTTGACTGTGAGACCGACGGGTCGAGCAGGGACGAAAGTCGGGACTAGTGATCCGGCGGTGGCTTGTGGAAGCGCCGTCGCTCAACGGATAAAAGGTACCCCGGGGATAACAGGCTGATCTTCCCCAAGAGTCCATATCGACGGGATGGTTTGGCACCTCGATGTCGGCTCGTCGCATCCTGGGGCTGGAGTCGGTCCCAAGGGTTGGGCTGTTCGCCCATTAAAGCGGTACGCGAGCTGGGTTTAGAACGTCGTGAGACAGTTCGGTCCCTATCCGCTGTGCGCGTAGGAGTCTTGAGAAGGGCTGTCCCTAGTACGAGAGGACCGGGACGGACGAACCTCTGGTGTGCCAGTTGTTCTGCCAAGGGCATGGCTGGTTGGCTACGTTCGGGAGGGATAACCGCTGAAAGCATCTAAGCGGGAAGCCTGCTTCGAGATGAGGACTCCCACCCACTTGATGGGGTAAGGCTCCCAGTAGACGACTGGGTTGATAGGCCGGATATGGAAGCACGGTAACGTGTGGAGTTGACCGGTACTAATAGGCCGAGGGCTTGTCCTCAGTTGCTCGCGTCCACTGTGTTGGTTCTGAAACCACGAACAGCCCCGTCATTGTTGGCGGTGTGGCGTTCACAGTTTCATAGTGTTTCGGTGGTTATAGCGTAGGGGAAACGCCCGGTTACATTCCGAACCCGGAAGCTAAGCCTTACAGCGCCGATGGTACTGCAGGGGGGACCCTGTGGGAGAGTAGGACGCCGCCGAACTCCTTTTAGAGCTCTGGCTCTTGGGTACCAGCCCGAGAGCCAGAGCTTTTTTGCGTTGAGGTAAGGTCAGGGGGCATCGTTGGTACGTTCCCCACAGGAGGCCCCCGGGTGGAGGTTCAGGAGACTCGTGTCCAGACGGACCGTGTGCTCACCATCCCGAACATCCTCAGCATGGCGCGGCTCGTTGGCGTGCCCCTCTTCCTGTGGCTGATCCTGCGGCCTGAGTTCGGTGGGCCCAAGAGTGACGGATGGGCCCTCCTGGTGTTGGCCCTGAGCGGCGTCAGCGACTACCTGGACGGCAAGCTCGCGCGGCGTTGGAACCAGATCAGCAGCCTCGGCCGGCTTCTCGATCCCGCAGCCGACCGGCTCTACATTCTCTCGACATTGGTCGGTCTCACCTGGCGCGAGATTCTGCCCCTGTGGTTGACCGCCGTACTTCTGGCGCGAGAGCTGGTTCTGCTGGTGATGGTGGGCATCCTCCGCCGGCACGGCTATCCGCCACCCCAGGTGAACTTCCTGGGCAAGGCGGCAACCTTCAACTTGATGTATGCCTTCCCCTTGCTCCTGCTCAGCGACGGAAGTGGTTGGATCTCGTCACTGGCTGCTATTTTCGGATGGGCGTTCGCCGGATGGGGTACAACGCTGTACTGGTGGGCAGGAGTCCTCTACGTGGTACAAGTCCGCCGCTTGGTCCGTGCGGACTCCATGGCCGATTGAACTCGTGGATTGACCCGCCCAGCGCGGTGCGATGGCCCGTGGTCGAAAAGTGCGGGACAATCCTCGCGGGGGAAGTCGGCTAGACCGTCGTCTCTTCGAGGAGGACGCTTCCGACATGAAGGCCGTCGTGATGGCCGGAGGCGAAGGCACGCGCCTTCGCCCCATGACCTCAAGCATGCCCAAGCCGCTCCTGCCTGTGGCCAACCGCCCGATCATGGAGCACGTTCTGAGGCTGCTCAAAAGGCATGGGCTCAACGAAACAGTCGTGACTGTCCAGTTCCTGGCCTCGCTCGTCAAGAACTACTTCGGTGACGGCGAAGAGCTGGGTATGGAGCTCACCTATGCCAATGAGGAGAAGCCACTCGGTACCGCCGGAAGCGTCAAGAACGCCGAAGAGGCGTTGAAGGACGATGCCTTCCTCGTCATCTCCGGCGATGCTCTGACGGACTTCGACCTCACAGAGCTGATCAATTTCCACAAGGAAAAGGGTGCGCTGGTCACGGTCTGTCTGACGCGTGTGCCCAATCCCCTGGAATTCGGCATCACCATTGTCGACGAGGAAGGCAAGGTCGAGCGCTTCCTTGAGAAGCCCACCTGGGGCCAGGTCTTCTCCGACACGGTGAACACCGGCATCTATGTGATGGAGCCCGAGGTCTTCGACTACGTCGAGCCCGATGTGCCCGTCGACTGGTCCGGCGACGTCTTCCCGCAGTTGATGAAGGAAGGCAAGCCGATCTACGGCTATGTGGCCGAGGGATACTGGGAGGACGTCGGCACCCACGAGAGCTATGTGAAGGCGCAGGCCGACGTCCTGGAGGGCAAGGTCGACGTCGACATCGAAGGGTTCGAGATCTCCCCGGGAGTCTGGGTCGCCGAGGGCGCCGAGGTGCATCCCGACGCTGTTCTCCGCGGGCCCGTCTATATCGGTGACTACGCCAAGGTCGAAGCCGGTGCGGAAATCCGTGAGCACACCGTCGTGGGCTCCAACGTGGTCGTCAAGAGCGGCGCCTTCCTGCACAAGGCCGTTGTTCACGACAACGTGTACGTGGGACCGCACAGCAATCTGCGCGGCTGCGTGGTCGGAAAGAACACCGACATCATGCGTGCGGCGCGGATCGAGGACGGGGCGGTCATCGGTGACGAGTGCCTGATCGGTGAAGAATCGATCGTCCAGGGCAATGTGCGGGTGTACCCGTTCAAGACGATCGAGGCCGGCGCCTTCGTCAACACGTCGGTGATCTGGGAATCCCGGGGACAGGCGCACCTCTTCGGCGCCCGCGGGGTGTCCGGAATCCTCAACGTCGAGATCACGCCGGAACTGGCGGTGCGTCTGGCGGGTGCGTATGCGACGACCCTCAAGAAGGGCTCGACCGTCACGACGGCCCGTGACCACTCGCGTGGTGCCCGTGCGCTGAAGCGGGCGGTGATCTCCGCGCTGCAAGCCAGTGCCATCGACGTACGGGACCTGGAGAACGTGCCGCTGCCCGTGGCGCGGCAGCAGACCGCACGGGGCAGCGCGGGCGGGATCATGATCCGTACCACGCCCGGAGTGCAGGACTCCGTCGACATCATGTTCTTCGACGGGCAGGGCGCGGACCTCTCGCAGGGCAGCCAGCGGAAGCTTGACCGGGTGTTCGCGCGCCAGGAGTACCGGCGTGCCTTCCCCGGGGAGATCGGGGACCTGCACTTCCCGGCCAGTGTGTTCGACTCGTACACCGGGTCCTTGCTGCGGAACGTCGACACGACCGGGATCGCCGATTCCGGGCTGAAGGTGGTCGTGGACGCGTCCAACGGCAGTGCGGGACTCGTGCTGCCCAGCCTCCTCGGGAAGCTCGGTGTCGACTCGCTGACGATCAACCCCGGCCTCGACGAGTCCCGGCCGACGGAGACGGCCGACATGCGACGGTCGGGCATGGTGCGCCTCGGCGAGATCGTGGCGTCCTCGGGAGCCGCGTTCGGTGTGCGGTTCGACCCCGTCGGTGAGCGGCTCTCGCTCGTCGACGAGAAGGGACGCATCATCGAGGACGACCGGGCGCTGCTCGTCATGCTGGACCTGATCGCGGCCGAGCGGCGCAGCGGCAGGGTCGCGCTTCCGGTGACCACGACCCGGATCGCCGAGCAGGTCGCGGCGTACCACGGGACCCAGGTCGAGTGGACGACCACCTCGCCGGACGACCTCACGCGGGTGGGCGGTGAGGAAGGGACGATCTTCGGCGGTGACGGCAAGGGCGGTTTCATCGTCCCCGAGTTCAGCAGCGTGTACGACGCCACCGCGGCCTTCGTACGGCTCATCGGGCTCGTGGCGCGGACGCAGCTCACGCTCAGCCAGATCGACGCGCGGATCCCGCGGGCGCACGTCCTGAAGCGGGATCTGGCGACCCCGTGGGCCGTCAAGGGCCTGGTGATGCGGCGGGTCGTCGAAGCGGCCGGAGATCGCTTCGTGGACACCACGGACGGCGTGCGTGTCGTGGAGACCGACGGGCGCTGGGTGATGGTGCTGCCGGACCCGGCCGAGGCCGTGACCCATCTGTGGGCAGAGGGCCCGGACGACGCCTCGGCGCAGGCCCTGCTCGACGAGTGGTCGGCGGTCGTGGACAGCGCCGGCCGGTAGAACGGGCTGCACGCGTGCGTGCCGGACAAGTGTCCCCAACGGGGCCTGTCCGGCACGCCGGTGGGGTCGTTCGGAGGTAGTGGCCGCGACGTGCGACGATGTGCGGCATGCCGCAGCAACCCCCCATTCGGAGCACACCCACGCGGCCCCGGCGCCCGGATGCGTCCATGTCGTTGATCACCAACGTCATGGACCACAGCCTCGACGACGGATACGCCGAGGCCGCCGCTCGGAAGAAGGCCGCGGGCGACGGCGGCATGCCGAAGACTCTCCGGGCGAAGCTGGGGCTCGCAGTCGGCCTGGTGCTCGCGGCCCTGGTCGTGACCGTAGGGGCGGCACAGGCGCGGGTCGCCGCTCCGGTCGTCGCGAAGGAGCGGGAGGAGCTGGTCGACCGCATCGACCGGGAGACCGAGGCGGCGGACAAGCTGGAGGACTCCGTCGACAAGCTGCGCGAGGACGTGAACGCGCGGCAGCGTGAGGCGCTGAAGCACAGCGGCGGCAGTGCCCGGTCGGAGCTGGTGGGCATCCTGTCGGGCGCCGTGGCGGTGCACGGTCCCGGCGTGAAGCTCGTGGTGAACGACGCCAAGGAAGCAGCCGCGGGCGGTGACGGTGATGCCCGTGAGAACTCCGGCTTCTCCGACACCGGACGAGTGCGGGACAGGGACATGCAGCGCGTGGTCAACGGGCTGTGGGAGTCGGGCGCCGAGGCGATCTCCATCAACGGGCAGCGGTTGACGGCGCTGTCCGCGATCAGGGCCGCGGGAGACGCGATACTGGTCGACAACAAGCCGCTGGTGCCGCCCTACACGGTGCTCGCGGTGGGGGACGGGCAGCGGCTGAGCACTCGGTTCCAGAACAGCGCGGACGGGCTGTACCTCAACGCGCTGCAGGAGAGCTACGGCATCAGGACAGCCATCTCCGCGGAGGACGACCTCCGGCTGCCTGCCGCACCGAGTGTGATCGTACGTACAGCACAGCCGAGCACTGAGAAGAGCGAGAAGGGCACATCGTGATCGCCGTACTGGGCCTCGTCGTGGGAGTCGTGGCCGGCCTGTTGGTCCGGCCTGAGGTTCCGGCGGTGGTCGAGCCTTATCTGCCGATCGCTGTCGTGGCGGCGCTCGACGCCGTGTTCGGCGGACTGCGGGCCATGCTCGACGGGATCTTCGACGACAAGGTCTTCGTGGTGTCGTTCCTGTCGAACGTCGTCGTGGCCGCGCTGATCGTGTTCCTGGGGGACAAGTTGGGCGTGGGTGCCCAGCTGTCGACCGGTGTGGTGGTCGTCCTCGGTATCCGGATCTTCTCCAACGCCGCGGCGATCCGCCGGCACGTTTTCCGGGCGTGAGGCCGATGAGCGAGCACGACGACAAGCGCGCCGAGGAGCACGGCGACACGCGCGAGGAGCAGCGCGAGGAGCGCGACGAGTCCGGGAACAGGCTGCGCAAGGAACTGCCCCAGGAGGTGTCCGCGTCGGTCCCCGCACCGCAGGACATCCCGGAGCCCGACCCGGAACCCGACCCGGAGGCGGAGGATCCGGAGCGGCAGCTGACCGGTCGGCAGCGGCTGGTGCAGGGCCTGTGGCCGCCGCGCGTCTCACGGGCCCAACTCATCGTCGCGGTGCTGCTGTTCGGTCTCGGGTTCGGACTGGCCGTGCAGGTGGCCTCGAACAGTGACAACGACAGTGCCCTGCGCGGTGCACGGCAGGAGGATCTCGTCCGGATCCTCGATGAACTGGATGACCGCACTCAGCGTCTTGAGGACGAGAAGCAGGGTCTCGAGAAGCAGCGCGACGAGTTGGAGAACAGCTCGGACCAGGCCGAGGAGGCCCGGAAGCAGACGATCGAGAAGGAGAGGCAACTCGGCATCCTCGCGGGCACCGTCGCCGCGCAGGGGCCCGGCATCACCATGACCATCGAGGACACGAAGGGGACGGTCGAGGCGGACATGCTGCTCGACGCGATCCAGGAGCTGCGCGCGGCGGGTGCGGAGGCGATCCAGGTGAACGGCGTGCGGGTCGTCGCCGGCACGTACCTCACGGACTCGGGCAAGGGTGTGAGCGTCGACGGGAACAAGATCACCGCGCCCTATCGTTTCAAGGTCATCGGCAAGCCGCAGGACCTCGAGCCGGCGCTCAACATCCCCGGAGGCGTGGTGCAGACTCTCGAGAAGGAACAGGCCACCGCCACGATCGAGCGGTCGTCCAAGATCGTCGTGGACGCCTTGCGAGCGGCGAAGCGGCCTGACTACGCTCGGTCGTCCTCGCAGTGAACCGGGGGTGCATGGGCGGCGTCCGGCGAGGGCATGAGGTTGCGGGGGGTCGGCGCACCGAATGGGTGGTGCGTGGTGGAAACTGTCTGGTGCAGACGGACGTTGTCAGGATGTCCGGGTCGGTCAAAGTGTTCAGTCAGGGTTCGTCCTGCCCCACGGGCGGGTCTGTTTCGGTCAAGGGGAATCGCCCGTGAAGTTGTTTGCGAAGTTGTTCGGCAAGAGCGCGCGAGAGGGCAGCGACAGCGCCACCGCTCGTCATCGCGCACAGCCTGACGCGGAAGGCCAGCGGCCGCTGTTCCGTGACCAGGTCGGTGGTCCGGGCGGGGACGTTTCCGGAGGTCAGGGCGCGCCGTCGGTTGACCCTGCGCAGCCCGGCGGCATAGGTTTCGGCCAACCGTCAGCCTCAGGTGCGGGTGGAGGCTTCTCCGACCCGTATGCGTCCAATGCCCCCGGTGGGCAGCCGCGGCAGGAGGATCCGATGTCGGCCCTGGTGTGTACGAGGTGCGGTAACCGCAACGCGGAGAACAGCCGCTTCTGCTCGAACTGCGGCGCGCCGCTGCGGGCCGGGGCGGCGGCGGAGCGTCCGTCCGAGACGACGTCCACGATCTCCATCTCCGGTCTCGAGGCCTACGACAGCGAGACCACCGGCCAGACGCCGATGCCGACGCTGTCCCCCGAGGCGCAGGCGGCCGTCGACGCGCTGCCGCTGGGCTCGGCCCTCCTGGTCGTGCGTCGTGGGCCGAACTCGGGCAGCCGCTTCCTGCTGGACGGCGATCTGACCACGGCCGGGCGTCACCCGCAGAGCGACATCTTCCTGGACGACGTGACGGTGTCCCGGCGGCACGTGGAGTTCCGCCGCGGCCAGGACGGCTCGTTCACGGTGGCCGACGTGGGCAGCCTGAACGGCACGTACGTGAACCGCGAGCGGATCGACCAGGTTGCCCTGAACAACGGTGACGAGGTGCAGATCGGCAAGTACCGGCTGGTCTTCTACGCCAGCCAGCGGGGCTACTGACCCGGGCTCGTTCCGGGGCGACCCCCAGCGAAGGTCCATCCGTCAGGGAAGGTCCATGCTTCGAACACCGAGCGGCGGTGCCGGGCACGGCACCGCCGCCACGGACAGTGGGCTGATGAGCATCGGCACGGTGCTGAACGTGCTGCGCGACGAGTTTCCCGAAGTCACCATCTCCAAGATCCGTTTCCTGGAGTCGGAGGGGCTCATCGAGCCGCAGCGGACCCCCTCGGGTACCGCAAGTTCAGCGCCCACGACGTCGAGCGCCTCGGTCACGTCCTGAGGATGCAGCGGGACCACTATCTGCCTCTGAAGGTGATCCGGGAACACCTGGAGGTCATGGAGCGCGGTGAGGCCGTACCTCTGCCGGCGCTGGGCCGTCAGCGGGACGGCGATGCCGCGCCCGAAGCGGCCGAGGGGCCCACGGCCGCCAGGATCGGGCGTGCGGAGCTGCTCGCCGCCGCCGGGGTCGAGGAGGAAGAGCTCAGGGAGTGGGAGTCGTACGGGCTCGTCACTCCACTGGAGGACGGGGCGTACGACGCCGAGGCGGTCACGGTGGCCTCGCTCGTCGCCGAGCTCGGGCGGTTCGGCATCGAGCCGCGGCACCTGCGGGTGATGAAGGCCGCCGCCGACCGTGAGGCCGGGCTCGTGGACCAGGTCGTGGCTCCGCTGAGGCGGCACCGGAACCCGCAGACCAGGGCCCATGCCGAGGCCCGTGCCAAGGAACTGGCGGGGCTCACGGTGAAGCTGCACGCGGCGCTCGTGCAGATCGCGCTCGGGGTGCGGCTGCCGTGAGGCGGCCGGCCTCGCGAGGGCCGGATCGGGCGCCTGATCCCGGCCCGACTACCCAAACATCCCGAGCACGGCCTAGGGTTGCTGTGTGAACGAGCTCGATGTCGTAGGTGTCCGGGTCGAAATGCCCTCCAACCAACCGATCGTGCTGCTGCGTGAAGTGGGGGGCGACCGTTACCTCCCCATTTGGATCGGACCGGGGGAGGCGACGGCGATCGCCTTCGCCCAGCAGGGCATGGCTCCCGCGCGGCCGCTGACCCACGACCTGTTCAAGGACGTGCTGGAGGCGGTCGGTCAGGAGCTCACGGAAGTGCGCATCACGGACCTGCGTGAGGGGGTCTTCTACGCGGAGCTGGTCTTCGCCAGTGGCGTCGAGGTGAGTGCCCGCCCGTCCGACGCCATAGCGCTCGCCCTGCGCACGGGGACGCCGATCTACGGCAGCGACACAGTGCTCGACGACGCCGGTATCGCGATCCCGGACGAGCAGGAGGACGAGGTGGAGAAGTTCCGCGAGTTCCTCGACCAGATCTCTCCGGAGGACTTCGGCAGCAGCAGCCAGTGAACCCCCGGTCCGGTGAAGGCCGGGCGGGGCGGGAGCACCAGCGGTCAGGGAGTCGTGTGGGCGGCCCGGCGGACGATGTGGTCCGTGGCGGAGCCGCCCGCCGCGTTGTCGGGGTGAAATGCCCGCATGTGCCGGTGGCGAGTGAGAGCGTCACGAGGCCCATGCCGAACGCATTCGGCTAGCCTTTCCCCGCGGTGGGGCACGGGAAACCACTCCTAGGGTGATTATCACTCGGCGTGGCGAGTGTGGCGATCGTTGACGCACCCCTGGTGACTGCCTACCGTCGAGAAGGCAGGTCAAGGACGGAGGTCGGCGTGAGAAGCAGCGGCGACGGTACGGCTGGGGGCGGCCCCGAGCGCAGTCTCAGGGCGAGCGGTCCGTACCCTCCCCCCGGCTCTCGGCTCCGCTCGAGCGGGGGATACTCCCAGCCCGGCGGCGCGGCCGATCACGCTCCGCAGCGACCGACGGCCGTGCCGAGCAGCGGAGGGACGACGTCCATGGCGTCCGAGCAGATCGGCTATCGAGGTCCCACGGCATGCGCCGCCGCCGGTATCACCTACCGGCAGCTGGATTACTGGGCCCGCACAGGTCTCGTCGAGCCGAGCGTGCGCCCCGCCTACGGGTCCGGGACGCAGCGGCTGTACAGCTTCCGGGACGTCGTCGTCCTGAAGATCGTCAAGCGGTTCCTCGATACCGGAGTGTCCCTGCAGAACATCCGCACAGCCGTCCAGCATCTGAGAGAACGCGGTTTCCGCGACCTGGAGCGGATGACGCTGATGAGCGACGGCGCGACGGTGTACGAGTGCACCTCGCCGGACGAGGTCCACGCCCTGCTCCAAGGGGGCCAGGGCGTCTTCGGGATCGCCGTGGGCGTGGTGTGGCGGGACGTCGAGAGCGCGCTGTCCCAGCTGCACGGAGAGCGGATCGATACCGGCGAGACGCTGGTCGGACCCAACCCGGCGGACGAGCTGGCGCGACGGCGGAACCGGGCCGTCTGAGCCCTGGGCAGTGCGTGGCCGCAGTAGGCGGGACGTTTCCGCGCCGCGCTGCAAGCGGTTTCCGTCGGCGCGGTTCGAGCGGTCGCCGGGGGCGTTGTCAGTGGCGTAGGGCAGCATCGGAGATGTGAGAACCGCGCCCACGATCCTGCATCTCGACATGGATGCCTTCTTCGCCTCGGTGGAGCAGGCGTCCAAGCCGAGTCTGCGCGGGAAGGCCGTGGTCGTCGGTGGCCTCGGGCCCCGGGGTGTGGTCGCCACGGCGTCGTACGAGGCGCGGGTCTTCGGTGTGCATTCGGCGATGCCCATGGGGCAGGCCCGACGGCTCGCGCCCAACGCCGCGTATCTCGTGCCCCGCTTCGGGTTCTACCGGGCGATCAGTGAGCGGGTGATGGAGCTGCTGCGCGCGCTGTCGCCGTTGGTGGAGCCGCTGAGCCTGGATGAGGCGTTCGTGGACCTGGAGGCCGGGGGAGCGGCCTGGGACGAGCAGTCGGCGCGCCTGGTCGGGGCGCAGCTCCGCGCCGACATCCGGGCCGTCACGGGGCTCACGGGGTCGGTGGGGCTCGCCGCCTCCAAGATGCTCGCGAAGATCGCCTCGGAGCAGGCCAAGCCCGACGGACTGGTGGTCATCGAGCCGGGGACCGAGCGGGCGATGCTCGAACCGATGTCGGTGCGGACCCTGCCGGGTGTCGGACCGGCCACGGGTGACCATCTGCGGCGGGCCGGGATCACGACGGTCGGGGAGATCGTCGAGGCGGGCGAGGACGAGCTGGTGCGGCTGCTGGGGAAAGCGCACGGGCACGGGCTCTACACGATGGCGCTGGCGCGGGACGACCGGCCCGTGGTGGCGGAGCGCGAGGCGAAGTCGGTGTCGGTCGAGGACACCTACGACGTGGACATCCACGACCGGGTGCGGGTCGGGCTGGAGGTGCAGCGGCTCGCCGACCGGTGCGTGCGGCGGCTGCGCGGGGCGGGGATGTCGGGGCGGACCATCGTGCTGAAGGTGCGGCGGTACGACTTCTCGACGCTCACCCGTTCCGAGACGCTGCGCGGGCCGACGGACGATCCCGCGGTGATCCGGGAGGCGGCGGCCCGGCTGCTGGACTCGGTCGACACGACGGGCGGGGTGCGGTTGCTCGGGGTCGGGGTCAGCGGGCTCGCCGACTACACGCAGGAAGACCTCTTCGCGCAGGCGGCGGGGGAGCGGGCCGTCGCAGAGGGGCCGGTCGAGGAACACGCCGCGGCGCCGGCCGAGGAACAGCCGGCCCTCGCCGATCGGCGGTGGCCCGCCGGGCACGACGTGCGGCACGCCGAGTTCGGGCACGGGTGGGTGCAGGGCAGCGGTCTGGGGCGGGTGACCGTACGGTTCGAGACGCCCGGCTCGGAGCCCGGGCGGGTGCGGACCTTCCGGGTGGACGACCCCGATCTGGAGCCGGCGGATCCGTTGCCGCTGGTGTTACGAAGACCCGAGGGGGGCGGTGGCGTCGATTCCGCTTCCCCGGTCGGGTCGGCCTCGGGGGATGCGCAGTCCGTGGCGTCGTCGGAGTAGGGCGTCGTCGGAGCAGAGGGCCGTGCGGGGGTCGGGGCGGGGATCGGCGAGACCTGTTGCCGGACGGCAGGGGAGGGCGAGCGGGCCGGTCGGGGGTCGGCCGGGTGGGGCAGGGCTTCAGGGGGTCGGCTCGTCCGTGCCCGCCAGTTTGCCGAAGCCGCGGTCCTGGAGCGGGGGAGGAGCGGCGATGTCGAGACCGTAGTGGTGGTAGAGCTGGAGTTCCTGCTCCGGGGAGAGGTGGCGGCCGACGCCGAAGTCGGGGGCGTCCTTGATCAGGGCGCGGTCGAAGGGGACGTGGAGGGCGCCGTCGATCAGTTCGCTGGGCTCCAGGGGGACGAACGCGTCCCTGCTGAACAGGCCCGTCCGTATGGCCGCCCACTCGGGCTCACCGGTGGCGTCGTCGAGGTAGACCTCGTCGATCGTGCCGATCCTGGTTCCGTTGCGGTCGAATGCCTTGCGGCCGATCAGGTTGCGCGGATCGATATCGGTACGCACGGGCCCTCCACAGGGTCGCAACTCATCCGTAATCACTACAAAACGGCACAATCGAAGAGGCGGCCACTCGAAGGTACGTGCGTTGACCTCGCTGGTACGCTGGCATCGGCTGTTGACCCCGTGCGGGAGAGTCCTCCGGACACCACCGGAGGCGCCGAAGGAGCAAATCCTCCCCGGAATCTCTCAGGCCCACGTACCGCACGGACGAGGTCACTCTGGAAAGCAGAGCGGGTGTCGACGGCTTCCGCTCTCACCGACGGTGAAAGCCGGAGGCCTTCGGGCGATCCGGTGAAGCTCTCAGGTTGAGATGACAGAGGGGGAGGCCGTCCGGGTACCCGCGCCGTGGTGCCCCTCGAAGGTCGTGTGACCAGGAGGCCTCCGCAAATGACCGCCCACCGCATTCCGCTCTCCGAGCTCGAAGAGGCAGTCCCCTTCGAGCAGCGCCACATCGGCCCCGACCACGAGGCCTGCGCCAAGATGCTCGCGCAGGTCGGCTACGGCTCGCTGGACGAGCTGACGGCCGCCGCCGTCCCGGCCGTGATCAAGAGCACCGAGGCCCTCGATCTGCCCAGCGCGCGCAGTGAGGCCGAGGTGATCGCCGAGCTGCGGTCCCTCGCCGACCGCAACCAGGTCCTCGGATCCATGATCGGCCTCGGGTACTACGGCACGTTCACCCCGCCGGTCGTCCTGCGCAACGTCATGGAGAACCCGGCCTGGTACACGGCCTACACGCCGTACCAGCCGGAGATCTCGCAGGGGCGGCTCGAGGCTCTGCTCAACTTCCAGACCATGGTCGCCGACCTGACCGGACTGCCGACCTCCGGCGCCTCCCTGCTGGACGAGGGCACCGCGGCCGCCGAGGCCATGGCGCTGTCGCGGCGTATGGGCAAGAACAAGAAGGGCCTGTTCCTGGTCGACGCGGACGCGCTGCCGCAGACCATCGCCGTGATCCAGACCCGGGCCGAGCCGACCGGCGTCGAGGTCGTCGTCGCCGATCTCAGCGAGGGCATCCCGGCCGAGGTCGCCGAGCGCGAGATCAACGGTGTCCTGATCCAGTACCCGGGCGCCTCCGGTGCCGTACGGGACATCAAGCCGGTCATCGACCAGGCGCACGAGCTCGGGGCGCTCGTCACCGTCGCCGCCGATCTGCTCGCGCTGACGCTGCTGAAGTCGCCCGGTGAGCTGGGCGCGGACATCGCGGTCGGCACGACCCAGCGCTTCGGCGTGCCGATGGGCTTCGGCGGACCGCACGCCGGCTACATGGCCGTCCAGGAGAAGATGGCGCGCAGCCTGCCCGGGCGGCTCGTCGGCGTGTCCGTGGACGCCGACGGCAACAAGGCCTACCGGCTGGCGCTGCAGACCCGTGAGCAGCACATCCGCCGCGAGAAGGCGACCAGCAACATCTGCACGGCGCAGGTGCTGCTCGCCGTGATGGCCGGCATGTACGCCGTCTACCACGGGCCGGAGGGTCTGAAGGGCATCGCGCGGCGCACCCACCGGTACGCCACGGTCCTCGCCGCCGGGCTCGCGAACGGTGGCGTGGAGGTCGTGCACGGCTCCTACTTCGACACCCTGACCGTGCGCGTCGCGGGCCGTGCCGCCGAGGTCGTGGCCGCGGCGCGCGACAACGGGGTCAACCTGCGTCTCGTCGACGCCGACCACGTCTCGATCGCCTGCGACGAGACCACCACGCGGGCCCAGCTGCGAGCCGTGTGGGCCGCCTTCGGGGTCGAGGGGGTCATCGAGGCGCTGGACGCCGCCGCGGAGGACGGGCTTCCGGCCGGCCTGCTGCGCACCGACGACTACCTCACGCACCCCGTCTTCCACCAGCACCGCTCCGAGACGGCGATGCTGCGCTACCTGCGCCGGCTGGCCGACCGGGACTACGCGCTCGACCGCGGCATGATCCCGCTGGGCTCCTGCACCATGAAGCTCAACGCGACCACCGAGATGGAGCCGGTCACCTGGCCCGAGTTCGGGCAGCTGCACCCCTTCGCGCCCGCCGAGCAGGCCGCGGGCTACCTCACGCTCATCCACGAGCTGGAGGACCGGCTCGCCGAGGTCACCGGCTACGACAAGGTGTCCCTCCAGCCGAACGCCGGGTCGCAGGGCGAACTGGCCGGACTGCTCGCCGTGCGCGGCTACCACCGGGCCAACGGCGACGCGCAGCGCACCGTGTGCCTGATCCCGTCGTCAGCCCACGGCACCAACGCCGCGAGCGCGGTGATGGCGGGCATGAAGGTCGTCGTCGTGAAGACCGCCGAGGACGGCGAGATCGACGTCGAGGACCTGCGCGCGAAGATCGAGCAGCACCGCGACGAGCTGGCGGTGCTGATGATCACCTACCCCTCCACGCACGGCGTGTTCGAGGAGCACGTCTCCGAGATCTGCGCGCAGGTGCACGAGGCGGGCGGCCAGGTCTACGTCGACGGAGCCAACCTCAACGCCCTCGTGGGGCTCGCCAAGCCCGGGCACTTCGGCGGGGACGTCTCGCACCTGAACCTGCACAAGACCTTCTGCATCCCGCACGGCGGCGGAGGTCCCGGCGTCGGTCCGGTCGCGGTGCGCGAGCACCTCGCGCCCTACCTGCCGAACCACCCGCTGCAGCCCGAGGCCGGACCGGAGACGGGCATCGGGCCCATCTCCGCGGCGCCCTGGGGCTCGGCCGGGATCCTGCCGATCTCCTGGGCCTACGTCCGGCTCATGGGCGGCGAGGGGCTGAAGCGGGCCACGCAGGTGGCGGTGCTCAGCGCCAACTACATCGCCAAGCGCCTGGAGCCGCACTACCCCGTGCTGTACACCGGCCCGGGCGGGCTCGTCGCGCACGAGTGCATCATCGACCTGCGGCCGCTGACCAAGGCGACCGGCGTGAGCGTCGACGACGTGGCGAAGCGGCTGATCGACTACGGCTTCCACGCGCCGACGATGTCGTTCCCGGTGGCCGGGACGCTGATGATCGAGCCGACCGAGTCGGAGGACCTGACCGAGCTGGACCGGTTCTGCGAGGCGATGATCGCCATCCGCGCCGAGATCGAGAAGGTCGGCTCGGGCGAGTGGCCCGCGGACGACAACCCGCTGCGGGGCGCCCCGCACACCGCCGGCGCGCTCGCCGGGGAGTGGGAGCACGCCTACAGCCGTGAGGAGGCCGTCTTCCCGGCCGGGGTCGCGGCGGCCGACAAGTACTGGCCGCCCGTGCGCCGCATCGACCAGGCCTTCGGCGACCGGAACCTGGTCTGCTCCTGCCCGCCGCTGGACGCGTACGAGGACTGATCCGGCGCACGCCGGTCCGTGGGAGGGCTCTGCCGTGCGGGGCCCCTCCCGTCATGTCGCGGCGAGTGCCACCTCGGTCGACTTGATCAGGGCGACGACTGGGGTTCCGGGCGACAGGGTGAGGTCGTCCGCGGCGTCCTTGGTGATCGCGGCGGTCAGCGCGCCGTCCTCGACGGTGACGCGGACGGAGGTCATCGCGTCGCCGCTCGTGACGTCCTGGACCGTGCCCGGGAGCCGGTTGCGGATGGACAGGCCCTCGACGGGGGCGGTGGCCAGCGAGATCTCCGTCGACTTCACCAGGGCCCGCACGGCGGTGCCCGGAGCGAGGCGGAGATCCTCGGCGGCCTCGCGGGTGATCGCCGCGGTGAGGTCCTGGCCGCCGGTGAGGCGGACCCTGACCGTCGCCATGACCTCGCCGGGTGTGACGGCGGTGACGACGCCGGGGAGCTGGTTGCGGATGCTCAGGCTCATGGGGGAACGGTAGCCCGGCACATCCCTCATGCCGGGTATGCGTGGGTCTGCGTCGCCTTGACCGCCGCCCACACCGGTGCCCCGGGGTGGAGATCGAGTTCGGCCGCGGCGACCGTGGTGAGGTCGGCGGCCAGGGGCAGCTCACCGGTGAGGTCCGCGCGGATCTGGTCGCCGTGCGTCTCCAGCCCGGCGACCTCGCAGTGCCACAGGTTGCGGGCGCTGGAGCCGGTCGGGCGGTCCCGGTACAGCGTCACCGCGCCCGGCGGGAACGCCACGAAGACCGGGCCGGACAGCTCCTCCGTGGTCGTGATGCCCGGGCCGGTGTCCAGACGGACCGTGTGGCCCTCGGCCCGCCCCTTGTAGAGGTTGAGGCCGACGAGCCGGGCGATGTAGTCCGTGCGGGGGTGGCGGGCGATGTCGGAGGGCGTGCCCTCCTGGACGACCCGGCCGTCCTCGACGACGACCAGGCGGTCGGCCAGCACCATGGCGTCCAGCGGGTCGTGCGTGACGAGGACGGCCACGGCCTCGAACTCGGCGAGGTGGCGCCGGAGCTGGGCGCGCACCTCCAGGCGGGTCCGGGCGTCGAGCGCGGCGAGCGGCTCGTCCAGGAGCAGCAGCCGGGGCCGGGTGGCCAGGGCACGGGCCAGGGCCACGCGCTGGGCCTGGCCGCCGGAGAGGCGGCGGGGCTTGGCCCCGGCGTGGTCGGCGAGGCCCATGCGGTCGAGCCACTCGGTGGCCTGGGCGCGGGCCTCGGCCTTTCCGGCGCCCCGGCAGCGCGGCCCGAAGGCGACGTTGTCCAGGGCGGTCAGGTGCGGGAAGAGCAGATAGTCCTGGAAGACCACGCCGACCGGGCGGGACTCGGGTGCCGTGCCGTCCAGCCGGGTGCCGTCCAGCAGCAGATGGCCGGACGTGAGCGGGATCAGGCCCGAGAGTGCGCGCAGGGCCGTGGTCTTGCCGGCGCCGTTGGGGCCGAGCAGGGCGACGACGTCGCCGGGCGCCGCGGCGAGCGTGACGTCGAGGCGGAACGCGCCGCGGTCGACGACGAGACGGGCGTCGAGGCCTTCGGAGAGGTGACCGGGGGGCGGTGTGCCGAGGTCGGTCGTCTCGGTCATGAGGATCACGTCCAGGGGGTCAGGGGACGGGCCACGGCATCACGACGCCGTCATCCAGCGGTCCCGCAGGGCCGCCAGCACGGCGATGGACACGGCCAGCAGCACCAGGCTGAGGGCGATCGCCGCCGCCGGGTCGTTCTGGAGGGCGAGGTAGACCGCGAGGGGCATGGTCTGCGTCCGGCCCGGGAAGTTGCCCGCGAAGGTGATCGTCGCGCCGAACTCCCCCAGCGCCCGGGCCCAGGCCAGCACCGCACCGGCCGCGACGCCCGGCGCGATCAGCGGCAGGGTGACCCGGCGGAAGGCGGTGAAGCGGGAGGCGCCCAGGGTGGTGGCGGCCTCCTCGTAGCGCGGGTCGGCGGCCCGCAGGGTGCCCTCCACGCTGATGACGAGGAACGGCATCGCCACGAAGGTCTCGGCGAGGATCACACCCGTCGTCGTGAAGGGCAGCGTGATGCCGAACCAGGAGTCGAGCCACTGCCCGACGACGCCGTTGCGCCCGAAGGCGAGCAGCAGGGCGACACCGCCCACGACCGGCGGCAGCACCAGCGGCAGGGTGACCAGGGCCCGTACGAATCCGCGGCCCGGGAAGCGCGTGCGGGCCAGCAGCCAGGCCAGGGGGACCCCGACGACCAGGCTCAGCCCCGTCGCCGCCGTGGCGCAGACGAGGGACAGCCGGAGCGCCTCCCACACCTCGGCGCTGGTCAGCTGTTCGGGCAGGCTGCGCCAGGGTGCCCGGACGAGCAGGGCGATCAGGGGCAGGAGCAGGAACGCCAGGCCGATGAGGGCGGGGGCCAGCAGAGGGATCGGCACCACCCGGGACCGGCCGCGGTGGCGGTCGCGGCGGGGCCGGCTCTCCAGCGTGTCGGTCATGGCTTGAGGAACCCGGCCCCGGACAGCACCTTCTGGCCTTCGGCGGAGCGGACCAGGGCGATGAAGGCCTTCGCCGTCTCGGGGTCGGGGGCGTTCTTGAGCCGGGCGATCGGGTAGTCGTTGACGGCCTCGGCCGACTCGGGGAACTCCACGCCCTCCACCTTGTCGCCCGCCGCGCGCACATCGGTCCGGTAGACGACGGCCGCGTCGGCCTCCTCCAGCTCGACCTTGGTCAGGGCGCTCTTGACGTCCTGTTCGTAGGAGACGGGGGTGAGCTTCAGGCCGCCGGCGGCCAGCGCCTTCTCGGCGGCGGCGCCGCACGGAACCGTCCTGTCGCACAGCACGACCTTCAGGCCGGGCCGGGTGAGGTCCTTGAGGGAGGAGATCCTGTCGGGGTTGCCCGGCAGGGTGGCGATCTCCAGCCGGTTGCGTACGAAGGTGGCCGGTGTGCCCGCCGCGTCCCCCTTGTCCGTCACGATCGCCATGGTCTTGGTACTGGCGGCGGCGAAGACGTCGGCGGGGGCCCCGCCGGTGATGCCGGCGGCGAGGCTGTCGCTGCCGCCGAAGTTGAACGTGACCTTGGTCCCCGGGTGCTGCTTCTCGAAGGTCTTGCCCAGGACCTCGAAGCTCTCCTCCAGTGAGGCGGCGGCGAACACGGTGATCGTGCCGGAGAGCTTCGACGCCGAGGAGGAGCCCTGGTCCGAACGCGTGGCGGTGGAGGAACAGGCGCTCAGCGTCAGCAGCGCGGCCGCGGACACACCGGCGACCTGAAGCATCCGGCGGGTCCGGTGCGCGGAACGGGTCATCTCGGGGCCACTCCCTCTGTGTGCGGGAGGAAGAGCCCGCAGGGCCCTTCCGACACGCCGATCATACTTGCGCATCTGCGAGGCAGAAGCCACCTGTCACATCGCATGAGCCAAGCGGAAGGGCGTGGTGGATACGCATGTGCGTACCACCGATGGAGTCACGCGCGGTCGATGTGCACGTTCGTCGACTTCACCCGGGCCGTCGCCTCCATGCCGACCTCCAGGCCCAGTTCCTCCACGGCCTCGCGGGTGAGCAGGGAGACGAGCCGGTGCGGGCCGGCCTGGATCTCGACCTGGGCGGCGACGTCGCCGAGCTTGATCGCGGTGACGATGCCGGGGAAGGCGTTCCGCGCCGAGGTGTACCGGGTGTCCTCCTCGGCGGTGCCGGACCGGGCGAGTTCGACGGAGAACGCGGCCAGGTCCCGGCCGTCGACGAGCCGTCGCCCGGTCTCGTCGCGGTGGGTGGTGAGGCGGCCGGCGTCCGCCCAGCGCCGGGCGGTGTCGGGGCTCACCCCGAGCAGCCGTGCTGCCTGGCCGATCGTGTAGGACTGCATGCCGGTCACGATAGGGGGCGGGGGAGGGGAACGACGGCTGCGGGGTTGGCCGTTGGGTATAACGCGATATAGCGTTAGTCGGCGAACCGGATGGGTGGGATCGGGGTGGAGCCAAGGGTGGCTGAGGTGGCGTGGATCGGTGGATCACCCGAGGTGAGGGCCTCGCACCCGGACCGGGACCGGATCGTGGACGTGCTGCGTGTCGCCGCGGGTGACGGCCGGCTGACCATGGAGGAGCTCGACCAGCGGGTGGAGGCCGCGCTGTCCGCCCGCACGGTGGGCGAGCTCGCCGCGCTCACTGCGGATCTGCCCGAGGCGGTGCCCCAGGATGCCGTCGAGGTCGAGGACGTCGTGCGGATCGAGCAGGAGGGGTCTTCGACCCGGCGCGGCGATGCCTGGGTGGTGCCGCGGCGGCTGGAGGTCCGTTCGGCGTGGGGCGAGGTGACGCTCGACTTCACCGGCGCGGTGATCACCCAGGACACCCTGCACATCGACCTGGACATGAGGGGTGGTGCCCTGAAGCTGGTGACGCGGCCGGGCGTCGTGGTGGACACCGACGCGCTGGTGACGAACTACTCGAAGATCAAGACGCGTCGGGCTGCCGAGGGCCCTGCCGTGCTGCGCGTACGGATCACCGGTGAGATCAACTTCGGGCAGGTCGTGGTGCGTCCGCCCCGCAGGGGCTTCGGCAGGCGCGGAGCGACGGTCTGACTCAGCCCACGTGCACCCTCGGCCGCCGCTTCCGGTCCGGTTCCGCCTCGCGCAGGACCTCGCGGGTCACCGGGGCGACCTCGCCCTGGCCGAACAGGAAGAAGCGCAGGAGGTTGGCGAAGGGCCCGCCCTCGGTCCACTCGAAGTAGATGTGCGGGGTGCGCCCGGTCGTGTCGCGTACGTGGAGGAGCAGGGCGGCCAGCGCGTTGGGGATGGAGGAGGACTCCAGGGTCAGGACGCGGTAGCGGCCGTGAAGGACCTCGCCGCGTACGGTCAGGCCCGCCTCGAACTCGGACGGGTCGGTGACCGTTACCTCGACGAAGACGAAGTCCTCGTGCCCGGGCACGTCGTTGTCGTGCCGGATCTGCTCGATCTTGTCGCGGTACTCCGCGATGTCGCGCCGGTCGGGCTCGTTGGCGATGAACCGCATCCGGCGGCTGGCCATGTCGCGGACGAAGCGTTCCGCCATGTCGTCCAGGGTGACGCTGGTGACGCGCAGCTCGAACGACCGGGCCAGTCGTGACAGCAGGGAGACCAGGATGATGCCGGCGATGAAGCAGGCGCCGATCTTCACGCCGTCCGGACGCTCGATGACGTTGGCGACGGTCGTGTAGAGGAACACCGCGGAGATGACCGCGAAGGCGATCGTCCAGTTCCGCTGCCGGGCCTTGCGGGCGGCGATGGTCACGGCGATCGCGGCGGAGCTGATGAGGACCAGCACACCGGTGGCGTAGGCGCCGCCCTGCGCGTTGACGTCGGCGTCGAAGATCCAGGTGACCAGGAAGGCGATCAGCGTGAAGACGATGACCATGGGGCGCACGGCACGGGCCCAGTGCGGGGCCATGCCGTAGCGGGGCAGATAGCGCGGCATCAGGTTGAGCAGGCCGGCCATCGCGGAGGCGCCGGCGAACCACAGGATGGCGATCGTCGAGACGTCGTAGACGGTGCCGAAGGTGTTGCCCAGGTAGTCGTGCGCCAGGTAGGCCAGCGCGCGGCCGTTGGCCTGGCCGCCCGCCTCGAACTCCTTCTCGGGGATGAGGAGGGTGGTGATGAAGCTGGTCGTGATCAGGAAGACGCTCATGATCAGGGCGGCCGTGGTGAGCAGCTTCTTCGTGTCGCGGATCCGGCCGACCGGCCGTGCCTCGGTGTCGTCGGGGTCACCCTTGACGTGCGGCATCACGGCGACGCCGGTCTCGAAGCCGGACAGTCCGAGGGCCAGCTTCGGGAAGACCAGCAGGGCGACGCCGATCATGACGAAGACGTTGCCGTGCTGGGTGGTGAGGGCGCTCGACCAGTCGGTGATCACGTGGCCCGCGGTGATGACGTGGTAGAGGCCGACGACCACCACGACCGCGTTCAGCGCGAGGTAGGCGCCCACCAGGGCGACCGCGACGCCGATCGCCTCCAGGAAGCCCTTGAGGAAGACCGCCCCGAGCAGCGCCACGAGGACGAGGGTGATCAGCATCTGCCGGTCGTGCAGCACGCCGGTCAGATGCGGGTTTTCCACGAGGTGGGTGGAGGCGTCGGCGGCCGACAGTGTGATGGTGATGAGGAAGTCGGTGGCCGCGAATCCCAGCAGGGTCAGCACGAACAGCTTGCCCTGCCAGAAGGACAGGAGCCGCTCCAGCATCGCGATCGAGCCCTCGCCGTGGGGGCTCTCCTCGGCCACGCGCCGGTAGACCGGCAGGGCGCCGGCCAGGGTGACGACGACCAGCACGATGGTCGCGACGGGGGACAGCAGGCCGGCGGCGAGGGCGGCGATGCCCGGCTGGTAGCCGAGCGTGGAGAAGTAGTCGACGCCGGTCAGGCACATCACCCGCCACCAGGGCTGGCCCTGGTGTGCAGGCTGCGGTTCGGCGTGGGGCCCCGTGTGGCCGCCGCCCTTGCCCATGTCGGACAGGCCCTGCAGCATCCAGGCGCGCAGGCGGCCGGGTGGGGCGGGCTCCGTGACGCCCGGTCCGGGGTGCTCAGTGGTGGCCATCGACGTGCTCCCGATGTGCGGCTCAGTGCGGTTCCGGCCATCACTGGACGGCCAGATCAGCGTAAGCGGAGCGTGATGCCGTGGCCGGTGGATACGGGGGCTGTGCGCGTCAAGCTTCCGTTAATTCTGACGTGCGGGATGGCGGAGCAAGTGAAAGCCCCAGGTCGGGGGCGGTTCTGCGGCTCTGTCCGGCTGGAGGGCGGTGCCGAGCGTGGGGCTCGCGGGTGGGTACCTAGCGTGACCACTGCCTCCGTAAGGTTCGTCTTGGCGCTCGAATGTTTCGGCACCCTTCTGCGGTCCTCGTGTCGAGGAAAGATTCACCGTGTACAAGGGGTTGCCACTGTTTACCCGCTGTCTCTAGGGTGCGGCAGCAACGCATCTTTCTGAATCTCATTCGAAACTTTCGAGGAGCGCATGATGGGCGACCCGGCACTGTCCCGCCGCGGCTTCCTGGCGGGCTCCGCCGCCGCCGGTCTGGGGATGACGGCACTGACGGCATGCGGCGGGGACTCGGACGGAGGGTCGTCCGGGACGACCACGATCGAGTGGTGGAACATCTCCACCACCGAGCCGACCAAGGGGGTCTGGGCCGCCCTGGCCCGGAAGTTCGAGGCGCAGAACCCCAAGGTCAAGGTGAAGATCGTCCAGCTGGAGAACGACGCCTACAAGGCGAAGATGACGGCCCTGACCTCCTCCGGGAAGCTGCCCGACATCTTCCACACCTGGGGCGGCGGCGTCCTCCGCCAGCAGGTCGACGCCGGGCTCGTCGAGGACCTCACGGACCGCACCAAGCCGTGGGGCGACGCCCTGCTGCCGGTCGCCCGCGAGCCGTACCTCCTCGACGACCGGGTCTACGGCATCCCGTTCGACATCGGCATGATCGGCTTCTGGTACAACAAGGCGCTGTTCCAGAAGGCCGGCATCAGCGCGCCGCCGACCACCTGGAGCGGCTTCCTCGACGCCGTGCGCAAGCTGAAGTCCGCGCAGATCACGCCGCTGGCCCTGGCCGGCAAGGAGAAGTGGCCCGGCATGTACTACTGGGCCTACCTGGCGATGCGCACCGCCGGCGCCGGGGCGCTGCAGAAGGCCTACGAGGACAAGGACTTCACCGGCGCACCTTTCCTCGAAGCGGGAGAGCACCTGGAGGAACTCGTCGCCCTGAAGCCGTTCCAGAAGGGCTTCCTCGGCGCCGCCTACTCCACCCCCACCGGCCAGGCCGCCACCGTCGGAAACGGCAGGGCGGCCATGGAACTCATGGGCCAGTGGGCGCCCGTGGTCCAGGCCGACGCGGGCAAGGGCCTCGGCAAGGACCTCGGCTTCTTCCCGTTCCCCGCGGTCGAGGGCGGCCGCGGCGCCATCACCGAGGTGTTCGGCGGAGGCGGCGGGCACGCCCTGCGCCGGGGCGCACCACAGGCGGCCGTCGACTTCCTGAAGTTCTTCGCGTCCGAGGCCACCGACCGGGAGCTGGTGAAGAAGACCGGCGTCCTGCCCGTGGTCCCGGCGGCCGAGAGCGCCCTCGCCGACCCCAACATCAAGGCCGTACAGCAACAGCTGAAGCAGGCCACCGGCTTCCAGCTCTACCTCGACCAGGCGTACGCGCCCGCCGTGGGCCAGGAGGTCAACGACAGCGTCGCCGCGCTCATCGCCGGGTCCAAGTCGCCCGGGCAGGTCGCCCAGTCGATCACCAGGACCGCGAAGGAAGAGCAGTAGCCGGCGATGACCTCCACGTACCTGCCGGACAAACGGGCCGGCCGCGACGCCGGCCCCCCGGCCCCGGCCGCCCGCCGGGACCGGGCCCGGGCCCGGCGACGCACCCTGAACTGGCTGACCGCGACGGGATTCCAGCTGCCCGCCCTGGTGCTGTTCATGGGGCTCGTGCTGCTGCCGATGCTGTTCGCGCTGTACGCCGCCTTCTTCCGCTGGGGCGGCTTCGGCATGCCCTCCGACTACGTCGGCGGCGAGAACTTCACCCGGCTCTTCCAGGACGACGTCTTCCTCGGCGACCTGTGGCGCTGCCTCGTCCTGGTGGTGCTGTCGCTCGCCCTCCAGCTGCCGTTCGCGCTCGCCATGGCCGTGCTGCTCAACCAGCGGATGCGCGGCCGGGCGGTCTACCGGATGCTGTTCTTCGCCCCGTACGTGCTGTCCGAGGCCATCACCGGTGTGCTGTTCGGCATGATCTTCGCGCCGGACGACGGCTTCGCCGACCAGGTCCTCGGCGGGATCGGGCTGGACGGGCTGGGCGGCGAGTGGTTCGCCGACCCGTCGACCGTCATGGCGACCCTGTTCCTGGTCATGACCTGGAAGTACTTCGGCTTCCACATGATGCTGTACCTGGCCGGACTCCAGGCCGTCCCCAGGGAACTGACCGAGGCGGCGCTCATCGACGGGGCCGGGCCCTGGCAGCGCTTCCGCAACGTCACCCTGCCGCTGCTCGCGCCCACCCTGCGCATCAGCGTGTTCCTGTCGGTCATCGGGGCTATCCAGCTCTTCGACCTGGTGTGGGTGACCACCGCGGGCGGCCCCGACCACCACTCCGAGACCATGGCCGTGACCATGTTCCAGTACGGCTTCAAGCGCTACCAGGTCGGCTACGCCAGCGCGATCAGCGTGGTCATGTTCGCCATCAGCCTCGTCTTCGCCCTCGCCTACCAGCGGTTCGTGCTCCGGCGCGACCTGGAAGGGGCCACCACGACCATGCGGGGTGACGGAAAGTGACAGCCAGTCAGAAGACGCGCAGGGGCCGGACCCTTCCGCTGCACCTCGTCCTGGTCGTCGTCGGCGCGGTCATGGCCGTGCCGCTGCTCTACGCCGCGCTGTCCGGCTTCAAGTCCACCGACGAACTCTCCCGCAACCCGGTCGGCCTGCCCGAGTCATGGGTGACCTCCAACTACACCCAGATCCTCGGCTCGGGCGACTTCTGGCGGCTGATCGGGAACAGTACGCTCATCGCGGTCGGCACGACCGTCCTGATCGTCGCCGTCTCCGCGCTGTCGGCTTTCTCCTTCGCCCGGTTCGCCTTCCGCGGCAGGGAAGCGCTGTTCACGCTGTTCACGATGGGGCTGATGTTCCCGTTCGCCGTGGCGGCGCTGCCGCTGTTCCTGCTGCTGCGGTCCCTGGACCTGCTGGACAACCCGCTCGGCGTGATCCTCCCGCAGGCGGCCTTCGGGCTGCCGATGACCATCATCATTCTGCGGGGCTTCTTCCGGCAGATCCCCGGCGAACTGGAGGAGGCGGCCACCCTCGACGGGTGCAGCCCCTTCGGGTTCTTCTGGCGGGTGCTGCTGCCCATGGCGCGGCCCGCGCTCGGCACGGTCTCGGTACTGGCCGTCGTCACCAGCTGGAACAACTTCTTCCTGCCGCTGCTGGTGTTCACCGACGCGCAGTGGTGGACGCTGCCGATCGGAGTCCAGCAGTTCCAGGGGCAGTACTCGGCGGAGTACGCCAAGGTCTTCGCCTATCTGGTGCTGGCCATGGTCCCCGCCCTCGCCTTCTACTCGGTCGCCGAGCGCCAGCTCGTCGGCGGCCTCACCGCGGGCGCCACGAAGGGCTGACGCGCCCGCGGACGTACGGCTCACCCACCCGTTGACCGTGAGGAGTCGCACCATGCACAAGACCGCCACCCGGCTCAGACTCGCCGGGGCGCTCGCCGCCGCGCTGATGCTCGGAGGCATCGCCACCGGCCCGTCGGCACAGGCGGACGAACGGCACGGCAAGGAACGGACCCTCGCCGACCTCGCCCAGCGGCACGGCCGCTACTTCGGCAGCGCGACCGACAACCCGGAGCTCGTCGACGAGCCGTACAAGGCCCTGCTCGGCCACGAGTTCGACCAGATCACCCCCGGCAACGGGATGAAGTGGTACGCGACCGAGCCCGAGCAGGGCGTGTTCGACTTCTCCAAGGGCGACGAGATCGTGAACCTCGCCCGCGCCAACCGGCAGAAGGTGCGCGGCCACACCCTGGTCTGGCACAGCCAGCTGCCCGACTGGCTCACGAGCAGGGAGTGGACGGCGCCGGAGCTGCGGGCCGTGCTGAAGAAGCACATCCAGACGGAGGTGCGGCACTACCGGGGCAAGGTCTTCGCCTGGGACGTCGTCAACGAGGCGTTCAACGAGGACGGCACGTACCGCGAGTCGGTGTTCTACAAGACCCTGGGCCCCGGCTACATCGCCGACGCCCTGCGCTGGGCGCACCAGGCCGATCCGCGCGTGAAGCTGTACCTCAACGACTACAACATCGAGGGGATCGGCCCGAAGAGTGACGCCTACTACAAGCTGGCGAAGGAGCTGAAGGCCGAGGGCGTCCCGCTGCACGGCATCGGTCTGCAGGCCCATCTGGCGCTCCAGTACGGCTATCCGACCACCCTGGAGGACAACCTCCGCCGCTTCTCCCGGCTCGGCCTCGACACCGCGCTCACCGAGGTCGACATCCGGATGCAGCTGCCCGCGACCGAGGAGAAGCTGGTCCAGCAGGCCGAGTGGTACGGCGACCTGACCGAGGCGTGCCTGGCGGTGCGCCGGTGCGTCGGCATCACCCTGTGGGACTACACCGACAGGTACTCGTGGATCCCCGACTTCTTCCCGGGCGAGGGCGCGGCCCTGCCGTGGGACGAGGAGCTGCGGCGCAAGCCGGCCTACTTCGCGCTGCGTGAGGCGCTCGGCGGCAGGTAGCGGGGGTGGTGGCGCCCTGCCGTCGGGGGGTGGCGGGGCGCCACCGCAGGTCCGCCGGGAGCAGGGCTACGGGCCGGTGCCGGGCGCGTCGTGTGGGCTGTCGGACGGGGGCTGCCGCCCTGGCCGCGGTGTCCGGCCGGCCCCGGGCGGGACCGGTGGGTTCCGGGGTGTCGGAGGTGCCGTGCTCGCCCTCACCACCAGGTCGGTGCCCAGCTCCACCCGCGGCGAGTCCGGCTGTTCGTCGCGGGTGAGGCGGAGGACCGTGCGGACGGCCAGCTTGCCCATGTCGGCGAGGGGCTGGCGGACCGTGGTGAGCGGCGGAGCCGACCAGCGGACTTCCGGAAGGTCGTCGAAACCCACCACGCTCATGTCCTGCGGCACCCGCAGCCCGCGCCGGCGCAGTGCCTCGATCGCGCCGAGTGCCATCTGGTCGCTGGCCGCGAACACGGCGGTCGGCGGCTCGGGCAGGTCGAGCAGGGCGTTGCAGGCGGTGAAGCCGGACTCGGGACGGAAGTCGCCGGGGGCGACGAGGGACTCGTCCAGCGCGATGCCGGCGCCCTCCAGCGCGGCGCGGTAGCCGTCCAGCCGCGCCCGGGAGCAGAGGAGGCGCGGCGGGCCGGCGATCAGGCCGATCCGGCGGTGGCCCAGCGACAGCAGGTGGGCGGTGGCCGCCATGCCGCCCGACCAGTTGGCGGCGCCGATCGTGGGCGCGTCCAGGGCGGGGGAGCCCGCCGGGTCGACGACCACCAGCGGCACCCCGAGGATCCGCAGCTCCTCGTGGAGCATCGGCTCCAACGCCGACGTGACCAGGATGACGCCGTCCGAGGCGCGGGCCCGGAGGTTACGCATCCACTCGCGGGCGTCGCCCGACCGTCCGTGGATGGCCGACACCACCGTGCCGACCCCGGCCGCGTGCGCGACCTCCTCCACCCCACGGATGATCTCCACGGCCCAGGGACTGTCCAGGTTGTTGAAGACCAGGTCGAGCAGGGCTGCGCGGGTGCCGGAGGACGCGGGGCGCCTGCGGTAGCCGTGCCGGCGCAGCAGGTCCTCGACGCGGGCCCGGGTCTGCGGCGACACGTCCGACCGGCCGTTGACGACGCGGGACACGGTCGGGACGGACACGCCGGCCTGCCGGGCGATCTCCGTGATCGTGACCCTGCCCTCCGCGTCGGCCTCACGTGCTGCCACTCGCCCCACCTCCGTCGACGTTGACCGCGAAACTTCCAGGAGTCTTCCGGAAAACGGGCATCCGTGGGAAGGCGTACGGGGCGGGAACGGGGCGTCGCCGGGAATGACGGGGAGTGACGGTCTCCGGACACGCGTCGGGGCCGGTGCGCAGGAGGTCCTGCGGCCGGCCCCTCATGTCTGCGGGCGGGGCGTCACCCCGCCCGCGGCCCTCAGGCCGCCGTGACCACCTGGCTGCCGGCCGGCGGGCGGTGCGGGGCGATGATCCGGCCGTCGGGCAGGAGCTCGCCGGTGTCCTCGAAGAGCAACACCCCGTTGCACAGCAGGCTCCACCCCTGCTCCGGGTGGTGCGCCACGAGGCGGGCGGATTCCCGGTCGGCGGAGTCGGCGGAAGGGCACGGTGTCTGGTGCTGGCACATGGGTGGGATCTTTCGGTCTGTCGTCATGGATGAGGTGACTGAGTCTGCTGTCGTGTTCGTTCCGCGGCTGGAAGTCTCGTTCATGGCCGCCCCCCGTGATAAGTCGTCGGAACCCAGTGTTGCCCCACGGGCGTCGATCCGCAGGGATTTCGCAGCACCGCTACTCACTGGTTCAGGACGCATCACCCGCGCGGACGGTTCATCCCAACTGGACTGTCACTTCGGGTGGTTCTCGGTGGCCTGATGGGGCTAGTCCGGTCGGGGCGGTCACCTCTCCGGGCTCTTATGAGCCATTAGCCGCTCTTAAGAGCGGGGAAAAGGCGACCCCGCCGGCGGGAATTCCGGCGGCGGGGCGCAGGGGAACGTCGCGGCGCTTCAGGCGGGTGAGCCGAGCAGGCGCGTGGGAGTCGCCCGGTGGGTCAGCACCGGGAGGAGTTCGGCGACGCGGTGCGGTCGGTGGGCCGCGATGCCGGGAGGCGCGGGGGCCAGCGGGACGAGCAGGTCGGTGGCGGCGGGATGGCCGACGGCGCCGTCCGCGGCGCAGTCCTCGTGCAGCCAGAGCGTCAGCATGTACAGGCCGGGCACCGACAGCAGGCGGGGCTGGTAGGGCTGCGCCATCGTCTCGGCCTGGCGCAGGGCGCGCTCGGTCGAGGTGATGTACGGGCCTTCGAAGAAGTGGGAGAAGGCCCAGCCGTCGGCGGTCAGCATGGTCTCCGCCGCGGCCAGGGCACGATCGCCGCAGCGGATCAGGAAGCGCCACCCGGCCAGCCGCGTGACCGGCACGCCCTCGGCCGTGACCGCGTCGAGGACGTGGACGGGCAGGGGCAGCTCGGGCGTGGCGGGCCCCTGGGCGCCGAGCAGGGCGGGAGTTCGGGCTTCGCGGACCGCGGTGGGAGAGGAGAGCGCAGTCAGGACGGAACGGAGTGCGGGCGCGGGAGCCGGGGGGACATGCAGCGGCATGGTGGGTCGCCTCTCATTCAAAGGCACGGTGGCGCGAGGGCGGGGGCGGACGGCGCTGTCTGCTCACGGGAGGTCAGAGAGGCAGGGGCCGGGGTCTGGAGAACGAGAGGGGGGTGGGGTCCGCCGTACATCGCCTCGACGACATGACCCATCGACCGTGGGCGCCAACCTTCTGCCTTGTTCGCGGAGTTTATACGACACGGGTTCAGACTGTGTTTCGTCTAGCCGTTTCCGGTGAGTAGAACAAGGGTACATTCGGTCGGCGATACGCGAGAATTATCCCGATTCCACGCGGGGGTGTGCGGCGATGACCTCGGCGAATGGCCGCGATCCGGTCGGCCCATTCTCGTCGGCGTTTTTCACGAGTCGGCGCCGCCCGAAACCGGTGTCCCGCTTCATGCCGAGCGAATGTGCCACCGGTCACACGTGACCAGCGTAGCGGCCGCCGGCCCCGCCCGGGACGTTATCGATCGCTTTCGCTGGGCATCCTCCACCTGACCGGGGCCCCGGCGGCCGGGTCTTCGGCCCGCACCATCCGAGGAGGGACGCATCGATGGGGGAGAAGGTCGTGGCAGGCCGGTTCGACCTGTCCGATCGCCAGCGCTACCGCGACAAGCTCCGCCAGTGCCTGACGGGCTTGGAGCGTCTCCTGGCGGAGAAGCGGTTCGATCGCCCGAAGAACCTCATGGGGCTGGAGATCGAATTGAATCTCGCGGGCGCCGACGGCCTGCCGAAAATGTTGAATGGGCAAGTCCTGGAACGCATCGCAAGTCGCGACTTCCAAACAGAACTCGCCATGTTCAACCTTGAAGTCAACATTCCTCCACACCGCCTCGGTGGCCGTGTATTCGACCGGCTCGCGGAGGAACTCCGTACGTCACTGGCATATGCCGACCGAAAAGCCGGCGAAGTCGATGCGGGAATCGTGATGATCGGCATTCTGCCGACTCTCGACCGGGACGACCTGGTGTCGTCGAACCTCTCCGACGTCGACCGCTACACCCTCCTCAACGACCAGATCGTGGCCGCCCGAGGCGAGGAGTTCACCCTCGACATCGCCGGTGTGGAACATCTGTCCTGCACCTCGAAGTCCATCGCCCCGGAGGCCGCCTGTACCTCCGTGCAACTGCACCTCCAGGTCACCCCGGCCCGGTTCGCCGACGTGTGGAACGCGGCCCAGGCCGTCGCCGCCGCGCAGATCGCCGTCGGCGCCAACTCGCCCTTCCTGTTCGGCCGCGAGCTGTGGCGCGAGTCCCGGCCCCCGCTCTTCCAGCAGTCCACCGACACCCGCCCGCCCGAGCTCCAGGCCCAGGGCGTCCGGCCGCGCACCTGGTTCGGGGAGCGTTGGGTGACCTCGGCGTACGACCTCTTCGAGGAGAACCTGCGCTACTACCCGGCGCTGCTGCCGATCTGCGACGACGAGGACCCGATCGAGGTGCTCGACCGGGGCGGCACCCCGACGCTCGCTGAGCTCGTCCTGCACAACGGCACGATCTACCGCTGGAACCGCCCGGTCTACGGCATCGCCGACGGCGTCCCGCACCTGCGCGTGGAGAACCGCGTCCTGCCCGCCGGGCCCACCGTCACCGACGTCATCGCCAACGCGGCGTTCTACTACGGCGTCGTCCGCGCCCTCGCCGAGGAGGCCAGGCCGGTCTGGACCCGGCTGCCGTTCGAGGCGGCGGCCGCCAACTTCGACGCCGCGTGCAAGGACGGCATCGACGCCCGCTTCACCTGGCCCCGGCGCGGCCGGTACGGCGGCACCGTCCAGGTCGACGCGGTGAGCCTGGTCCGCGACGAGCTGCTCCCGCTCGCCGAGGCAGGACTGGACGCCTGGGGCGTCGAGCCCGCCGACCGCGACCTGTACCTGGGCGTGATCGAGGAACGCTGCCGGCGCCGGGTGAACGGGGCGAGCTGGCAGGCCGCGACCTTCCACAAGGCCCTGGACACGGGCCTCACCAGGGAGGACGCGCTGGCCGCCACGACGCGGCGCTACCGCGAGCTGATGCACAAGGGCGACCCGGTGCACAGCTGGCCGGTGGGACTGCCGGAGCCGGTGTCGCTGGGCTGACGCCCCTGTGGGACGGCCGCCCGCTGCCGCCATACTGATCCGACACGTCGGTGAAGTTGGAGGCAGGTGTGCAGGCGGAGGCGAGCCCGGCGGGCGATCCCATTCCCCAGCAGGGGCTCTCACGGCGGATGCTCCGCGACGAGACGCTGCTCGTCCTCGCGCTGTCGCTGGGGGCGAGCGGGGTGTCCGCGCTGATCAGCTTCATCGGGTCGGTCACCAAGCCGGGCGGGCTCAAGGACCAGGCGGCCACGATGAACGCCTCGGCCGCGCCCGGCCGCCCCTGGCTCGACCTGGCCTGGCAGCTCTTCGGCATCACCACGGCGCTGGTGCCCGTCCTGCTCGTCGCGCACTTCCTGCTGCGCGAGGGCGCGAGCCTGCGCACCCTCGGCTTCGACCGCACCCGCCCCTGGCCCGACCTCGGCCGGGGAGCCGCGATCGCCGCGGTCATCGGCAGCACGGGCATCGCCTTCTACCTGGCCGCCCGCGGCCTCGGCTTCAACCTCACCGTGGTGCCCGAGGCGCTGCCCGGCGTGTGGTGGAAGTACCCGGTGCTGATCCTCTCGGCGATCCAGAACGCCGTACTGGAGGAAGTGATCGTCGTCGGCTACCTGCTGCGCCGCATGGGCCAGCTGGGCTGGACGCCGACGGCCGCACTGGTGGGCAGCTCCGTACTGCGCGGCTCGTACCACCTCTACCAGGGCATCGGCGGCTTCATCGGCAACATGGTCATGGGCGTCGTCTTCGTCTGTCTCTACCGCCGCTGGGGCCGCGTCGGCCCGCTCGTGGTGGCTCACTCGCTGCTCGACATCGGGGCGTTCGTGGGCTACGCGCTGCTGGCGGGCAAGGTGGGGTGGCTGCCGACCGCGTGACGAGACACGGGAGGGGCGTACGACGGTGTCGTACGCCCCTCCGCTCGTCTCAGGCGAGCAGTTCGCCCTCGATGACCGTGACCGCCCTGCCGGTCAGCAGGGTGCGGTCGCCGCGCAGCTCCGTGCGGACGCGGCCGGAGCGGGGCGAGGCCTGGAGGCCGGTGAGGCCGGGGCGGCCCAGGCGCTCGGACCAGAACGGGGCGAGGGCGGTGTGGGCGCTGCCGGTCACCGGGTCCTCGTCGATGCCGACGTTCGGGAAGAAGCAGCGCGAGACGAAGTCGTAGCCCCGGACCGGGTCCTCCGCGCGGGCGGTGGCGATGACGCCGCGCTCGGAGTGGGCGGCGAGGGCCTTCAGATCGGGGCTGAGGGCGTGCACCGTCTTCTCGTCGGCGACCTCGACCAGCAGGTCGCCGACGTTCGGGCCCGTGTCGAGGACCGTCAGCGGTTCGGTGCCCAGGGCCTCGGCGAGGCCGGGGGGCGGGTCGACCCGGGTGAGCGGGGCCGTCGGGAAGTCCAGGGTGACGGAGCCGTCCGCGGCGGGCGTGGCGACGAGGACGCCGCTGCGGGTGGCGAACCGCACCGGCCCCTCCTGGATGCCGGTGGTGCGCAGGACGTGGGCGGTGGCCAGGGTCGCGTGGCCGCACAACGCGACCTCGGTGGCGGGGGTGAACCAGCGCAGGGCCCAGTCGGCCTCGCCGCCCTCGGGGAGGGGGTGGGCGAAGGCCGTCTCGGCGTGGTTGACCTCCAGGGCGACGTTCTGCAGCCAGGTGTCGTCCGGGAAGGCGTCCGCGTCGTTCAGGAGCAGGACGCCGGCCGGGTTGCCGGAGAAGGGACGATCGGTGAAGGCGTCGACGATTCGGATCCGCATGCCCCGACGCTAGGGGCTCCGCGAAGCCGGGGGCCAAGGCCAATTCACGAGTGCTGGCCCGCTTCCGCCGGGGTCGGCACTGTCCTGACGTCCTGCTGGCGCGGTCGAATCGAGGAGGCGACGTGTGAAGACTGGACGTACCCCGAGGAGTTCGATGTCCGTCAGCGGCTACATTTCGAGGTCGAAGGCGTCGAATGCCGGCTGCACGGCTCCCGCTTCGACCTCGCACCGGCCAGCCGTTCGCGCGTCGGCCTCGCGGCCCCGCCGGGTGTGTCCGGTGCGGATCGAGGAGGGTTGCGTGTACGTCGATGTCGTACCGCGGAGTGATGGATGACTGGACCTTCGGGCGATCTCGCGGGGGAGCGTGCCGACGCCGTCCGCAACCGTGCCCGCTTGCTGGAGGCGGCCGCTTGGCTGGTGGCCGAGCGGGGCGCCGAGCATGTGACGATGCACGAGGTCGCGCGGGTGGCCGGGGTCGGCAAGGGCACGCTGTTCCGCCGGTTCGGCGACCGCAACGGACTGCTGCTGGCTCTGCTGGACGACGTCGAGGCCGAGTTCCACGAGGCGTACACCTTCGGCCCGCCGCCACTGGGACCGGGGGCGCCGGCGAGTGAGCGGCTGATCGCGTTCGGCCAGGCCCTGATCGAGCGGGTCGCCGACCCCACGGACCTGGGCCCGGCACTGGGCCGCCAGGTGCCCACCGACCGCCGCCGGACCTCGTACTACGGCCGGGCCTTCCGCGCCCACGTCATCTCGCTGTTGCGGGAGGCGGGAGTCGTGGGCGACCACACGATGCTCGCCCACGCCCTGCTCGCCTTCGTCGACCTGGAGACCCTGGACCACCTGCGCACCGACGACCAGGTCACCACCGCGCGCCTCCAGGCCGCTTGGGCGGATCTGGTGCGGCGGGTGACCGGCACCGACGAACGGTGAACGTCCCTCCGTTCACACGTTCTTACGGACGACATGGGGTGCTGAATCACGAGTGCTCAGGGATGTCGTAGACCCACTCGTCCGCGAGCGCGGCCGCGACTTGGCGGAATTCCGCGAGCACGTCGAGGAATCCGGCGCGGCCCCACACCGCCAGTCCCAGGACGGTGACTCCCACGGCGGTGATGTGCACGGCCCCGGTGAGGTCCCGGCACGAGGCCGCGCGCATCGCCGACTCGTCCCCGCGGGCCCACGCCCGCGTCGCCTCGGCCGTGGCGAACTCGTAGTGCGGCGGCGCCGCGACGGCGACCTCGTCGCCCACCGCACCAGATCCTCCAGCCGGCACGGCCTGCCGGTCCAGACCGTCCAGCGCCTCGTGGACCGCGGCGGCGTCGTGGTCCGCATAGCCGCGGACGACATCCAGAGCCCGGTCACGAGGAGCCTTCTGCGCAGCGTCCCTCATGCACCAGGACCAGGCTCCGTCGTGCTCGTGCGGGTGGCCTGCGGCGCCTAGCCCGACGTTCTGATGGCGTGGTTGATCGCGGAGGCCACGTCCTCGGCGATGTGGGTGGGCCGATAGGGGTCCTGGGTCCAGGCACGTCCGTCCGTCACCCACACGCTTCGCAGACCGAGCGCGTGGGCGCCCGCGATGTCGGCGTGGGGCGAATCGCCGATGACCCAGGAGCCAGGGAGCGGGACACCGACGGCATCGGCTGCCGCCTGAAAGATCTCCGGGGCTGGTTTCTTGTGGCCGACCGCTTCGGAGACGACCCAGCCGTGGACGAGTCGGTCGAGTCCGGTCTTCCGGATCTTCGCTTCCTGCTGGGTGGTGCGCCCGTTGGTGACGATCGCGCAGGTCCAGCCGTCCGCCGCCGCTTGGGCCAGCGCCTCGCGGGCCGAGTCAGCCAGGACGACGCGGTCGGCGGCGCCGCTGTCGAGGAGGGCGCGGATGGCGGTGGTCGGCACGACGTCGCCGTATCGGTCGGTGAGGGCTGCGGCGACTTCGTCCCGCGCGGTGTAGCCGCCGGCGTCGATCGCCATCACCCAGGTGAGGTCGGATGTGGGCAGGTCGTGCTCGGCGAGAAAGTCGGTGACGGCGGCGCGAAAGGCCGCATCCCGGTCGACCAGGGTGTTGTCGAGGTCCAGCAGCAACAACGGCATGACCGGGAGTAGATCACGGAACCCGCGGACGCGGGCGGGGCCTTGTCATGCGAACCATTCCGATATATCGTTGACGCATCGCGACAGATCAACGATGGAATGGAGAGTGGTTGCGATGCGTACCCATGGTTTCGAGCACGGGCATGGCCACGGCGGACCGCGTCACGGTCGGGGCGGTTTCGAGGGGCTGCGGGCGGCCTTCGGTCCCTTCGGTCCGGGCGGCCCCGGCTGGGGCGGCCCCGGTGGTCCCGGTTTCGGTCCCGGTCCCTGGGGTGGTCGAGGGCGCGGCGGGCCGAGGGGAAGGGCGCGGCGCGGTGACGTACGGGCCTCGATCCTGGCCCTGCTGAAGGACCGGCCGATGCACGGCTACGAGATGATCCAGGAGATCGCCGAGCGCAGCGGCGGGGCGTGGAAGCCCAGCCCCGGCTCGGTGTACCCCACGCTTCAGTTGCTGGAGGACGAGGGCCTGATCGCGAGTGAGTCGGAGGGCGGCAAGAAGCTGTTCTCGCTCACCGAGGCGGGCCGTGCCGCGGCCGACGAGGGGCCCGAGGCGCCCTGGGAGGAGGCCTCCCGCGGGGTCGACTGGGAGGCCCTCGGCGAGATCCGCCAGGCCGGCTTCGGCCTGATGGAGGCCTTCGGCCAGGTCTGGAAGACCGGCAGCAAGGAGCAGCGGGAGAAGGCGCTCGGCGTCATCAACGACGCGCGCAAGAAGCTGTATCTGATCCTCGCCGACGAGGACTGAGACGGCCGGGACCGAGAGAGCCAGGACTGAGATGGCGAGGCCTGTGGCGGCGAGGGCCGTGACGGCGGAGCTGAGGCCGACCGCTGGTTCGACGAGCGCCCCTCGGAGTGATCCGGGGGGCGCCTCCGTGTTCCCGGGCGGCAGGCCTCGGACGTCCCGGCGGGCCTCAGGTCACCAGCCCGTCCAGCCTGCGCAGCGACTCGTCGAGGGCCGCCGTGGCCGAGTCCTTGAGCTTGCCCGCCATCAGGGACACCGTCGCGCCCGTGAACGCCCCGTCGATCCGGACCCTCGTCGCGTCGCCGTCGGGCGTGAGGGTGTAGCGCGTCGCCACGGTCACGGCCATCGGGCCCTGGCCGCGGATGGCGAGGACCCGGGCCGGTTCCAGCTCCTCGACGGTCCATTCCACCTCTGCCGGGAAGTTCATCAGCCGCATGTTCTCCCGGAAGGTCGCGCCGACTTCGAGCGGCTCGGGGCCGCCCGACGGGAAACCCGTGTGGGTCGTGTTCCACTCGCCGTACGCGGACCAGTCGGTGAGTCGGGCCCACACCGTCTCGGCCGGTGCCCCGATGCGTGACTCCGCGCTGACTTCGGCCATGCGACCACCTCTTCGAGTCGGGCTGGATGTCGCGGAACGTAGCCGGGACGGCTGCGATGTTCAATACTGACGAACCGTCAGAACTGGTACGTCCTCCGTAGGAAACAGCCTGATGTCCTCCGCAAGGAGGAGATTTCGGTCGGCGGAGTCCACTTCCCGTGGGACGCGAGAATGCTCCGCTCCGGGGATGTCCCGGGCCCTCGGAGCTGATGGGGTAGGGGATGTGCAACCCCGTATCCCCCGGCAGTCGGCCCATGAGCACGGCGTCCACCGCGCAGAGCACGATGCCGGGCTCAGTGACGAGCTGGCCTCGATGGTCGCCGGTGCCCGCCGCAGGGCGGTCCGGGACGGGGACCGGCAGATCGACACGGCCCATCTGCTCCACTCGCTGCTGGAGTCCGACCCCGACGCACGCGCCGTCCTCGGTGACGGACCGCGGATCGCGCGGCTGCTCGGCTACCTCGTCCAGCGCAGCATCGGCTACGGCCTGCGCTGGCAGAGCGGCGTCGAGGACTCCGGCGCCGTCCCCGTCGTCACGGAGGCCACGGGTTTCTCGCCACTGGCCGCGGCGTCGATGAAGTACGCCCGCGCACGCGCCGTGCGGCACGGCGGACCGGCCCGCGGTACCGACCTGCTCGCGGCGATCGTCGTGGATCCGCAGGCGCGCGCGGTCGAAGTGCTCGAACGCGCCGGGATCGACGCGCACGAGGTGCTCGCCCGGCTGGAGAACCGGTCCAGTCGGCCTCAGGAGTGCGTCGGCGGCGGCGAAACCGGCCGATGACCGGATCCGCGCGCCTCGTCCAGGCAGTGAGACAGGTGTCATAGGGGGTGACGCTCCTGTCGGAGCCTGACATCATGTGCCGGTGCGTACGTCTGACAGCAGTCCGAGCAGGCGCGGCAAGGGCGTGGGGCTCGGCCTCGCGATCCTGTCCGCGGTCGCCTTCGGCGGATCCGGGGTCGCCGCCAAACCGCTGATCGAGGCCGGCCTGGACCCGCTGCACGTGGTGTGGCTCCGGGTGGCCGGGGCGGCCCTGGTGATGCTGCCGCTCGCCGTCCGCCACCGCGCGCTGCTGCGCCGCCGCCCCGGACTGCTCGCCGGATTCGGCCTGCTGGCCGTCGCCGGTGTCCAGGCCTGCTACTTCGCCGCGCTCTCCCGTATCCCCGTCGGCGTGGCCCTGCTCATCGAGTACCTGGCACCCGCCCTCGTGCTCGGCTGGGTGCGGTTCGTGCAGCGGCGGCCGGTGACCCGTGCGGCGGCCGTCGGTGTCGTGCTCGCCGTCGGCGGACTCGCGTGTGTCGTCGAGGTGTGGTCGGGCCTCGGCTTCGACGCCCTGGGGCTGCTGCTCGCGCTCGGCGCGGCCTGCTGCCAGGTCGGCTACTTCGTCCTCTCCGACCAGGGCAGCGACGCCGGTGAGGAGGCGCCCGACCCGCTCGGCGTCATCGCCTACGGCCTGCTCGTCGGCGCGGCCGTGCTGACCGTCGTCGCCCGGCCCTGGAGCATGGACTGGTCGGTCCTCTCCGGCGCCGCGCACCTGGACGGCACGCCCGTCGCGGCCGTCGTCCTGCTGGGGTGGATCGTCCTCGTCGCCACGGTCGTCGCGTACGTCACCGGCGTGCTCGCCGTGCGCCGGCTCTCCCCGCAGGTCGCCGGAGTGGTCGCCTGCCTCGAAGCGGTCATCGCCACCGTCCTGGCCTGGGTCCTGCTCGGCGAGCACCTGTCGGCGCCGCAGATCGCCGGTGGCGTGATCGTGCTGCTGGGCGCGTTCATCGCGCAGTCCTCGACGCCCGCGAAGGGCTCCGACCGGCCGGTGGCCGGCGGCGGCCCGGAAAGGCAATTGTCGACCCCCGGGACGACCGCATAAGGTGCCGATCATGCCTTCGAACGCGCTCGTTCTTCCGCCTCCGGCCGCCTGAGGCGGGCCCTCCGGAAACCGCGCCCGGCGCGTCGCCGCCGGGCCGAACGGTGCTGCCCGCAGACGAAGTCCGTGGACCCCGCTGATCCCGACTGATCCGGGGCCCTTCCCGAACTTCCGCGCACCCGCCGACGCCCCTCGGGCGCGGTACGTCGTGCGCGTCTGCGGAGAGAACACGTGTCGAACACTGCCTCCGGCCTGCCTATCGGGCGAGGCCTCCTCTGTCTGATCGTCGCCGGTGCCGCCTGGGGCACCGCGGGCGCGGCTGCCTCCCTGGTCTACCAGGCCAGTGACATGGGGCCGATCGCCCTCTCCTTCTGGCGCTGCGCCACCGGCCTGGTCCTGCTGCTCGGCCTGCGCCTGCTGCGGTCACGCGCCGGCAGCCCCGTCCGCGAGCCGTCGCGCCGCAGGGCGCTACGGGCCGGTGTCACCGGATTGGGCCTCGCGGTCTTCCAGACCGCCTACTTCGCGGCCGTCTCGGCCACCGGCCTCGCCGTGGCCACCGTCGTCACGCTGGGCGCCGGGCCCGTGCTCATCGCGCTCGGCGCGCGACTGACGCTGGCCGAACGCCTGGGCCGGGGCGGGGCGGCCGCCGTCCTGGGCGCCCTCGCGGGGCTCGCGGTCCTCGTCCTCGGCGGCGGGGGAACGGCGGTACGCCCCGGCGGCGTGCTGCTCGCGCTGCTGTCCGCGGCCGGGTACAGCGTGATGACGCTGCTCACCCGGCGCTGGGGGCGCGACGGCGGGGCCGACGCCTCCCGTACGTCCGTCGACGCGTTCGCCGTCACGAGCCTGTGCCTGTTGCCGTTCGCGCTGGCCGAGGGGATCCTGCCGCACACCGGGGATCCGGTCCGGCTCCTGGTCCTGCTGGCGTACGTCGCCGCGGTCCCGACCGCCCTCGCCTACAGCCTCTACTTCGCGGGCGCGGCCGTCGTGCGGTCCGCCACCGTCTCTGTGATCATGCTGCTGGAGCCGGTGAGTGCGGCGGTGCTGGCCGTTGTCCTGCTCGGTGAGCGGCTGACGGTGGCGACGGTGGCCGGAACCCTGGTGCTGCTGGGGTCGGTGGCGGGACTCGCCGTGGGGGAGGCGCGGACGCCCGAGGCGCGGGTGGTGCGGGTGCGACGGCGGCCGCGGGCTGTCGTCGGCTGGTCGCGCAGTTCCCCGCGCCCCTAGAGGGCTAGGGGGTCACCTGCCCTGGAGGTAGTCGGGAAGTGCCGTGTCCGCGGCCAGAGCGGGGTCGGGGATCGGGGTGCCGTAGGTCCTGCGGACCGGCACGACTCCGGCCCAGTGCGGAAGGGCGAGGTCCTCCGGCTCGTCGTTGACGCCGCCGGTGCGGAGCTTGGCGGAGACCTCGTCCAGGTCCAGGCGGAGCACGGCCGTGGCGGCCAGCTCCTTCTTGTTGGCCGGCCGGGAGTCGGCGGCGCGGCCCGGTACGACGTGGTCGACCAGGGCGTCCAGGGCCTGCCGCTTCTCCTCGGGGTCCGTCACGTCACGGGCGACGCCGTGCACCACCACCGAGCGGTAGTTGATCGAGTGGTGGAAGGCGGAGCGGGCCAGGACCAGACCGTCGACGTGGGTGACGGTCAGGCAGACCGGCAGGCCCGGGTCGGCCTGACCGGCCGCCCGCAGCGGGCGCGAGCCCGTCGAGCCGTGCACGTAGAGCCGCTCACCGACCCGGGCGTACAGCGTGGGCAGCACCACCGGCGCGCCGTCGCGGACGAAGCCGAGGTGGCAGACGTAGGCCTCGTCGAGTATCGCGTGCACCAACTCCCTGTCGTACGAGGCCCGGTCCGGTGAGCGCGTGGGGACGGTGCGGTCGGTCGGCGGGTAGGCGGTGGCGGGCTGCGACGGCGTCTGCGTGCTCCCCTGCATGGCGCTCTCCATTGCACTAGTGCATAATCGGCTTTGTGCTAGGAGAGTATCCGATCAGTGGGCGTCGCGCAGCGGACATTTCCGCGAGCATCGAGCGGGCGGTGGGCGCCGGTGAGCTGCGGCCGGGTCAACCGCTGCCGCCCATGCGGGAGCTGGCCGAGCGGCTGGGAGTGAATCCGAACACGGTCGCGGCCGCGTACCGGACCCTGCGCGAGCGCGGGGTCATCGAGACCGCGGGCCGGCGCGGCAGCCGGGTGCGGCCGGCGCCCGCCACGACCGGGCGGGACCACATCAGGGTGGACGTCCCCGCGGGCGTGCGCGACGTGGCGAACGGCGATCCGGATCCGGCGCTGCTGCCGCCGCTCGCGGGCGCGTTCGCGGGGGCCGCCGCCGAGGGCGACCGGGCGCCCGTGATGTACGGGGACGCCCCCGTGGAGCCGGAGCTGGCCCGGATCGCCCGCGCCGGTCTGGACGCCGACGGGGTGCCGGACGGGCCGCTCGCCGTGGTCTCGGGGGCGCTCGACGGCGTCGAACGGGTGCTGGCGGCCCACCTCAAGCCCGGCGACACCGTCGCCGTGGAGGACCCCGGCTGGGGCCGCACCCTGGACCTCGTGCCGGCGCTCGGACTGCGGACCGCCCCCGTCGGCGTCGACGACGAGGGCCCGTACGCCGATGACCTGCGCCGGGCGCTGGAGGCCGGGGCGCGCGCCCTGATCGTCACCGACCGGGCGCAGAACCCCACCGGTGCCGCGGTGAGCGCCGCACGCGCGCGTGCCCTGCGGTCCGTGCTCCGGGAGCACCCGGAGACCCTGCTGATCGAGGACGACCACGCCCACGGCATCGTCGACGTGCCGCTGCACTCGCTGGCCGGGGCGACCCGGCACTGGGCCTTCGTCCGGTCGGCCGCCAAGGCCTACGGCCCCGATCTGCGCCTCGCCCTGCTCACGGGGGACGCGGTCACCGTCGACCGGGTCCGCGGTCGGCAGCGGCTCGGGCCCGGCTGGGTGAGCCGGCTGATGCAGCGGGCCCTGGTGCGGCTGTGGGCCGACGGCGCTGTGGACACGGCCCAGGTGGCGGCGGCGTACGGGCGGCGCCGGGACGCGCTGATCGGCGCGCTCGAACGGCGCGGTGTCGCGGCGCACGGGCGCAGCGGCATGAACGTCTGGGTGCCCGTGCCGGACGAGACCGGGGCCGTCGCCCGGCTGCTGCACGCCGGCTGGGCCGTCGCCCCCGGCGCCCGCTTCCGGATGAGCGCGCCGCCCGGCATCCGCGTCACCGTCTCGACGCTCACCGAGGGCGAGACCGAGGCGCTGGCCGACGCGATCGCCTCGGCCCTCGGCCCCGCCCCGGCGCGCAGTTACGTCTGAGGCGCCCGCCGGGGCTTCGGCCGCACCTGCGTGAGCGCCGCCCCCGTCAGCACGATCACCGCACCGACCGGTGTCGACCAGGTGAGCGACTCGCCGAGGAGCGCGACGCCCGCGGCCGTGGCGATGACCGGGATGAAGTACGTGACCATCTGCGCGGTGGTCGGGCCGACTTCGGCGACCAGGCCGTACTGGAGGAGCACGGCGACGCCGGTGCCCAGGGCGCCCAGGGCGGCGATCGCCAGCAACGGCACGACGGACACGCGGGTGGGCAGGGAAGTGAACAGCGGTGTGACGACGACCAGTTGGACCGTCGCGAGCAGCAGCTGCGCGCCGGTCATCGACAGGTGCGAACCGCCGGTGCCCGCCAGGGTGCGCCGGACGTAGATCCAGCCGACGGGGTAGCTGAGGGACGCGAGCAGGGCCAACGCCGTGCCCGTGGCGTCCAGGCCGTGGAAGCCCTGCCAGGCGCCCAGCACCGTGAGCACTCCGAGGAAGCCGAGGCCGAGCCCGGCGACCCGCACCCGCGTCGGGCGGTCCTCCGACAGGGCGACCAGGGACAGCGCCATGCCCCACAGCGGCGAGGTCGCGTTGCAGATGCCCGCCAGCGTGGAGGGGATGGTCAGTTCGGCGTAGGCGAACAGCGAGAACGGCAGGGCGTTGAGCAGGAACGCGGCGACCGTCAGATGGCCCCAGGTGCGCGCGCCGCGCGGCAGTCGCTCCCGGCGCACCGCCATCGCGGCGGCCAGCACCGCCGCGCCGAACACCAGGCGGCCGAGCGTGACCTGGAACGGCGCGTATCCCTCGGTGCCCACCTTGATGAGCAGGAAGCTGAAGCCCCAGATCAGCGAGAGGGCGGCGAACCGGATCCGCCAGTCGAGGCGGGGCCCGGGGCGGTCGGGCGAGGCGGGGGTGATCCGGCCGGAGGCGGTGGTGGCGGTGCTCATGGACGCCACGATGCTGGAGAAGAACCTCTTAGCACAATCGAGATTTCGCACCCGGTATTGCGTAGCATTGCTTACGTGTTGAATCTGGAGCGCCTGCGCACCCTCGACGCCCTCGCCCGGCACGGCTCGGTCAGCGGCGCGGCCGAGGGGCTGCACATCACGACGTCCGCCGTCTCGCAGCAGATGTCCAAGCTGGAGCGGGAGGTGGGCCAGCAGCTCCTCGCCAAGAACGGCCGGGGCGTACGGCTCACCGACGCCGGGCGGCTGCTCGCCGAGCACGCCGCGCGCATCCTGTCCCAGGTCGAACTCGCCCAGTCGGATCTGGAGGCGCAGCGCGGGCAGGTCGTCGGCGAGCTCAGACTGTCGGCCTTCCCGACGGCCGCGCGCGGGCTGTTCCCGCACGCGCTGTCCGCCCTGCGCGAGGCGCACCCCGCGCTCCGGCTGCGCTCCTGCGAGCTGGAACCGGAGGACGGCATCGCCGGGGTCGTGCGCGGCGACCTCGACCTCGCCGTGGTGCTCGACTGGTACAACAAGCCGATGGCGTTGCCCGACGGCCTGGTCAAGGCGTCGATCCTGGACGACCCGGCCGAGGTCGCCATGCCGGTGGACCACCGGCTCGCCGGGCGCGACGAAGTGGATCTCACCGAGTTCGCCGAGGACGAGTGGATCACCTGGGGCGAGGGCGAGTTCTGCCACGAGTGGCTCATGTTCACGCTCCGCTCCAAGGGCGTCGAGCCGATCGTCGGCCACCGCGCCGCCGAGAACCACACGCAGCTCGCGCTGGTCGCCGCGGGGCTCGGGGTGTGCGTCGCCCCGCTGCTCGGCCGCCATCCCGTGCCGACCGGAGTCGTGACCGTCCCGCTCAAGCAGCGGGTACGGCGGCACGTCTACGTCGTCTGGCGCGCGGACGCCGACCGCCGCCCGTCGATCCGGGCGGCGGTGAAGGCGCTGCGGGCGGCGGGGGAGAGCGTCGGCTGAGACCGCCCGGCGAGAGCCTGCCCCCGACCACGGGAGGCCGCCAACCCCTCCAAAGGACCTACCGTGCCCCCAGCTTGCGGAAGTCCCAGGAGACGATCTTCTCCGGGGTCAGCCGCACCCAGGCGTGCCGGCCGTCGTGCGGCATCTCATCCAGGCCGAAGTTCTTCCGGGCGAACAGCGTCTCCGGCACGTCGAGTTCGGCGCGCAGCTCGCCCGTGCGCGGGATCTCGCCGACGAACTCGACGGTGCCCGACAACTCGGCACCGCGCAGCTCGTCGTACTCCTCGCCCGTGTCGACCACGATCGCCACACGCGGATCGCGCCGCAGGTCGGCCCACCGCTTGCTGCGCACGACCGAGTACAGCCACATCGAGGTGCCGTCCCAGGCGAACCACAGCGTGCTCACGTGCGGAGCGCCGCCCGCCGAGACCGTGGCGACCCGGCAGGTGCGCTGCGTGGTCAGGAAGTCGTCCAGCTCGCCCGGCGTCATCATGATCTTCCGGCCCCGGCGCTGCTGCGTGACGGTCATGCTCCCCCTCTTTCTTCTCCCACGTCGTGTCAGAGGAGATCCTCTGACATCACGTCAGAAAAGAATGAGTTCTCTTCCGTCGGCGCGCAACGCTTCCGTCCGTGCGCAACGGTGGCTACGCTCGCCCGCCCAGCCGCCGGCGACAGGGGGAAGCCGTGCCCTCGTACGCGGAGCTCAGCGAACTCCTCGATCCGGACACCACCGTGCTGCTCACCGTCGAGTGCCAGGAGGGCGTCGTCGGGAAGGACAGCGCGCTGCCCGAACTCGCCGAAGAGGCAGGCTCCAGCGGGATGCTCACCCACGTGGCCCGCCTGGTCGCCGCCGCCCACGAGCGCGGTGTCCAGGTCGTGCACGCCGTCGCCGAGCGCCGGCCCGACGGCCGGGGTTCCAGCCGCAACGCCCGTCTCTTCCGCGCCGCCGCCCGCCTGCCCGTCAAGCAGTTGGCCGGCACGCCGGCGGTGCGGGTCGCCGCCCCGATCGAGGTCGCCGACGAGGACCTCGTCGTACGGCGCCTGCACGGCCTGTCGCCCCTCCAGGGCACCGACGTCGACCCGCTGCTGCGCAACCTGGGCTGCCGCACGCTGATCGTCACCGGTGTCTCGGCCAACGTGGCGATACCCAACGCCGTGTTCGACGCGGTGAACCGCGGCTACACCGTCGTGGTCCCGGCCGACGCCATCGCGGGGGTGCCCTCCGACTACACCCCCGCGATGATCCGCCACACCCTCGCGTTGGTCGCCACGGTCGCGACCACGGACGAGGTGCTGGCGTGTCTGGGGCGTCGGGGCGGGGTCAGGCGAGCGTGATGGAGTCGCCGTTCACGGTCACCTGCTTCGCCTCCAACGGCTTGACCGCGGGGCCCTTCTTCACGCTGCCGTCGAGGACGGAGAACTGACTGCCGTGGCAGGTGCAGGAGATGATGTCGTCCTTGAGGTCCACCATCGGGCAGTTCTGGTGGGTGCAGATCGTCGAGAAGGCCTTGAAGTCACCCGCGGCCGGCTGCGAGACGACGACCTTCTCGTCCTTGAAGATCTTGCCGCTGCCCTCGGGGATGTCGGCGGTCTTCGCGAGCGCCGCGCCACCGGCTCCCGCCCCGGCGGACGAGCCGCCCTCGGAGTTCGTCGCGCCGCCGCCCGCGGCGCCCTGCTCGGTGGACGAGTCGGACGCCTTGTCGTCCGAGCCGCACGCCGTCAGCGCCACGGTGAGCCCCGCCGCGCCGACCGCCGCCACGACGGCACGGCGGTTCGGTCCCGACACCGGCTGAACTGATTCGCTGGTCATGCTGACGTTCCTTCCGGGGATTCCTGATCTGCGGAGAGGTACGGTCCTTGGGGACCGGCTGTTCAGACAACGTCGAAATCCTGACCCGTCCGCCCAGCGCCGTGGGTAAAACGGAGCTGTCGGTTCGCTGTCGGGTTCCGGCGCGCCGGCGCGAGGCCGTCGCCCATGGCGGCGCCCGACCACGGCGGGCACCGACCGGCTGGCCGAGGCCGCCCCGCGCACACGGCCGACCCGCTCGCCAACGACCAGGACTGGCACCTGGTGCTGTGGCTGCGAGCACAGGCACAGGCGGGTGACCAGGTCGGGTAGTCGGCGGCCGCGGAGGCAACAGTGGGTTCTCCGCAGCCGCGGAGGAACAGCGGGCCCTCCGCCGACCGGGGAGGTTACGGCCGTACAGGCGCTTTCTCGGAGGGGAGGCGTGTGCGGTTGCGGGCCGGTCGCCGGTCGGCCGCCCAGACGGCCAGCCCGCAGGCAGCGAAGCCGGCGCCGAGCAGGCTGGAGCCCGCCCAGCCGTGGGCGGTGAAGAGGGCGGTGGTCGCGGCTGCGCCGAGGGCGGAGCCGAGGGAGTAGAAGACCATGTAACCGCCGATGACGCTGCTGACGCGATCCCGATACAGGGCGGTGAGCACGTGCTGGTTGCTCACGTGCACGGCCTGGACCGCGAAGTCGAGGAGCACGATCCCGGCGACGAGGAGCCACAGTGACCACGGCAGCTGTGCGATCGCGGTCCACGAGAGGACGAGCAGGGCGAGCGCGAGACCGGTGACCGGGACCGCCCCGCCCGCATCCGCCCACCGTCCCGCGCGTGCCGCGCCGAGCGCGCCGGCGAGCCCGGCGACGCCGAACAGTCCGATCTGGCTCTCCGTCAGCTGCCACGGCGTGTCCGCGAGCGGCAGGGCCAGTCCGCTCCACAGGCTTCCGAACGACGCGAACAAGAAGAACGCGATGAGCCCGCGCGTCAGGAAGAGCCGCTGCCCGAACAGTCCGCCGAGTGAGACGACGACCTTCCTGTATCCCGCGGTTGAGGTGGAGCGCTCCTCCGACGGCAGTGCGACGAGCACGAGAGCCGCGAGCCCGAGTGACAGCACCGCGAGCACGGCATAGACGCTCCGCCAGCCCCACATCTCGGCGAGAGCGCCGGTGACGACCCGCGCGCCCAGGATGCCGACCACCACGCCCGAGGTCACGACACCGATGTTCCGCCCGCGTTCGGCAGGCCGGGAGACCGACGCGGCGTAGGCCACCGCGGTCTGTACGACGACCGCGAACATCCCGGCCGTCGCGAGCCCCACGAACGCCACCCATGCGGCCGGTGCCGAGGCCGTGAGGGCCATGCCCGCCGCGGTGATCAGGAGGTGCACGGCGATGAGCCGGCGCCTGTCGACCACGTCCCCGAGCGGCACCAGCAGCACCAGTCCTGCCAGATAACCGAACTGGCCGGCCGCGACGATCCATCCGGCGAGCCCCGCCGACACCCCGAGATCGCGTCCCATCGGCTCCAGAACCGGCTGCGCGGCGTAGATGCCCGCGACCGCCACAGCGCACGCCACCGCGAGCAGTAAACGCCGCCGGGCATCCATCCCACACCAACCCCAATCAGTAGCTGATTGCAACCAATTTGACCGTACGGCAGTATGGTCTCGATCCGCAACTCATGGGAGGTGTCATGCCGCGCGACGCCACGGGCGCCTCGAACCCTGACTGGACCGACCCCGACTGCCCCGTCGCCCGCACGCTCGACCTCGTCGGCGACAGGTGGAGCCTGCTCATCGTCCGCGACGCGATGGACGGGGCGCGATCGTTCACCGAGTTCCAGCGCCGGACCGGCATCGCCCGTAACGTCCTCACCGATCGCCTCCGCAAGCTCACCGCTCACGGGCTCGTCGCCCAGCGCACCGCACCGTCGGGCCGCCGTCAGCAGTACGTGCTCACCGACGCCGGCCGCGATCTCTTCCCCGTCATCGTCGCTCTGCGACAGTGGGGAGAACGCAACGCCTTCGCCCCCGGTGAGACGCACTCCGTCCTTGTCGACCGGCACGGGAACCCGGTTCCGGCCATCGCGCCGACCAGCGCCGACGGCACTGCCCTCGACGCCGACACCACTCACGTGCGGAAGGCCCCATAACGGCGGAGATCACCGGCGGTTACTATGCTCACCTCCTGCCGGAGGCCGGGGGCAAGGGCCGCATCGGGCCCCTCCGAGGCCGGTCGTGGACTGCAAGGCTGAAGAGACGGATGGCCCGGGACATGCTGGAAGAGGTCACCGCGACCCGCTACATCACGCCCCTGCGTGAGGGTGGTTCGCTGCCGGGACTCGTCGAGGCCGACGACTTCGGCACGTACGTCCTGAAGTTCACCGGCGCGGGACAGGGCCGCAAGACGCTCGTCGCCGAGGTGGTCTGCGGGGAACTCGCCCGCCGGCTGGGACTGCGCGTGCCGCGCCTGGTCACGGTCAGGCTCGACGCGGAGCTGGGACTCGGCGAGCCCGACGAGCAGGTCCAGGGCCTGCTCAGGTCCAGCGGCGGCACCAACCTCGGCATGGACTTCCTCTCCGGCGCGCTCGGTTTCGACCCGCTCGCCTTCCGGGTGAGCCCGGAAGAGGCCGGGCGGATCGTCTGGTTCGACGCGCTGGTCAACAACGTCGACCGGTCCTGGCGCAACCCCAACCTGCTGATGTGGCGGGGCGAGTTGTGGCTCGTCGACCACGGCGCGACGATGATCTGGCACCACAACTGGCGCGGTGCCGAGGCCTCGGCGGCCCGCCCCTACGACGCCTCCGACCACGCGCTCGCGCCCTTCGCGCCCGACATCGCCGCCGCGGCGGCCGAGTTGGCTCCCCGGATCACCGAGCGGCTCCTCGCCGAGGTCACCGCCCGGATCCCCGACTCCTGGCTGGCGGACGAGCCCGGCTTCGACACACCGGACGACCTGAGGCAGGCCTACGCGCGCCCGCTGCTCGCCCGGGCCGCCGTCATCCACGACCGCATCCAGGGAATCAAGTGAGCGACCGGCACATCATCAAGGGCGGCCCCCGGGACCGCCAGATCTACGAGTACGCCGTCCTGCGCGTGGTCCCGCGCGTCGAGCGCGGCGAGTGCATCAACGCCGGGGTGCTCCTGTACTGCCGCGCCGAGGCCTACGTCGGCGCGCGCACCCACCTGGACGAGACCCGCCTGCTCGCCCTCGACCCGCAGGCGGACGTGGCCGGTGTCCGGGCCGCCCTCGGCGCCGTGGAGAGGCTCTGCGCGGGCGGTACGGCGGCGGGCCAGGCCGCGGCCGACGACCCCGGCCGCCGCTTCCGCTGGCTGGTCGCCCCCCGGTCCACGATCGTCCAGCCCGGACCCGTCCACACCGGCCTGACGCGAGATCCGGCGGCGGAGACGGAGCGGCTGCTGGACCTCCTGGTGAGGTGAGAGGGGCCCGGCGGGGCCGGGGGATGGATCACATGGCCGAGCTGGCCGTTGACACCGCGTGCCAGGGCTTCTAGCGTCACACCCACTGAAGGTACTAAGCGGTCGCTCACCCGAGGAGAAGCAGCCATGTCCACCACTGAGCAGCGGGTCGCCGTCGTCACCGGTGCCGCGCGCGGCATCGGCGCCGCCACCGCCGTACGACTGGCCGCCGAGGGCCGCGCGGTCGCCGTGCTCGACCTCGACGAAGCCGCCTGCAAGGACACCGTCGAGAAGATCACCGCCGCCGGTGGCAAGGCCATCGCGGTCGGCTGTGACGTCTCGGACGAGGCGCAGGTCGAGGCGGCCGTCGCGCGGATCGTCGAGGAGCTCGGCGCGCCGACCATCCTGGTCAACAACGCGGGCGTGCTGCGCGACAACCTGCTGTTCAAGATGAGCGTCTCCGACTGGGACACCGTCATGAACGTGCACCTGCGCGGCGCCTTCCTTATGTCCAAAGCCTGCCAGAAGCACATGGTGGACGCGGGCTTCGGCCGGATCGTCAACCTGTCGTCGTCGTCCGCGCTCGGCAACCGCGGCCAGGTGAACTACTCGGCCGCCAAGGCGGGCCTGCAGGGCTTCACCAAGACCCTCGCCAAGGAGCTCGGCAAGTTCGGCGTCACCGCCAACTCCGTCGCCCCCGGCTTCATCGCCACCGAGATGACCAAGGCCACCGCCGAGCGCGTCGGCATGGGCTTCGAGGACTTCAAGGCCGCCGCCGCCACGCAGATCCCGGTGGCCCGGGTCGGTGAGCCGGACGACATCGCCAACGCCATCGCCTTCTTCACCGGCGAGGCCGCCGGGTTCGTCTCCGGCCAGGTGCTGTACGTGGCCGGCGGACCGCTCGACTAAGGGACGAAGAACATGACTTCCGTGGAACTCTCCGGCAAGGTCGCCCTCGTCACGGGCGCCAGCCGCGGCATCGGCTACGGCGTCGCCGAGGCGCTCGTCGCGCGCGGCGACCGCGTCGTCATCACCGGCCGCAACGAGGACGCCCTCAAGGAGGCAGTGGAGCGGCTCGGCGCCGACCGGGCCGTCCACGTCGCCGGCAAGGCGCACGACGAGGCCCACCAGGCCGTCGCCGTCGAGCGCGCGATGGAGGCCTTCGGCCGCATCGACTTCCTGGTCAACAACGCCGGCACCAACCCGGTGTTCGGGCCGATCGCCGACCTCGACCTGAACGTCGCCCGCAAGGTCTTCGAGACCAACGTCGTCTCGGCGCTCGGCTTCGCCCAGAAGACCTGGCACGCCTGGCAGAAGGACAACGGCGGCGCGATCGTCAACATCGCCTCCGTCGCGGGCCTGTCGCCCTCGCCGTTCATCGGCGCCTACGGCATCAGCAAGGCCGCGATGATCAACCTGACCGTGCAGCTCGCGCACGAGTTCGCGCCCAGGGTGCGGGTCAACGCGATCGCCCCGGCCGTCGTGAAGACCAAGTTCGCCCAGGCCCTGTACGAAGGCCGGGAGGAGGAGGCCGCCGCGGCCTACCCGCTCGGCCGGCTCGGCGTGCCCGCCGACATCGGCGGCGCGGCCGCGTTCCTCACCTCCGAGCAGTCCGACTGGGTCACCGGCCAGACGCTCGTCGTGGACGGCGGGATCTTCCTCAACGCCGGCACCGGCTGACACCGGCGTACGGGCCGCACGGCACGGGCGCTCCTCAACACGAGGGGCGCCCGTGCCACGCGCAAAGGCACCGCAAAGGGCGATGACAACGTAGTCACATGTTTATCGATCAAGGAGTCAGGTCCGGGGGAGGGTCAGGGGCCCCGGCACTGCGGTATGGTCTGCCGACCCTTGGTATGGCAGATCGAGGAGCGTGCGCGTGTTCAACCGGAACCGATGCCTGCGGCGGGTGGCGGCCATCGCGTCCATATCGTCCCTGGTGACCGGCTGCGGAGTGCTGTCGTCCGACACCCCGGAGGACGAAGGGCCGATCGTCGTCGGCACCACCAGTGCCCCCAGCACGCTCGACCCTGCCGCCTCCTGGGACAGCTCGTGGGAGCTGTTCCGCAACATCTACCAAACGCTCCTGAGCTATCCGACCGGTGCGACCGAGCCCCAGCCGGACGCCGCCGAGAGCTGCGGCTTCAGCGACTCCTCGAACCAGGTCTACCGCTGCGAACTGCGCGAGGGCCTGAAGTTCTCCAACGGCGACGCGCTCGACGCCCGGGCCGTCAAGCACTCGTTCGACCGGATCCGCAAGATCAACGTCAACGGCGGCCCCGCCGGTCTGCTGGGCAGCCTCGAACGGGTCCAGGCGCCGAACGACCGCGAGGTGATCTTCCACCTCAACAAGCCCGACGCCACGTTCCCGTTCGTGCTCGCCACGCCCGCCATGTCGATCGTCTCCCCGGAGGCCTACCCGGAGGGCTCCCTGCACGAGGGCGAGGACGTCGTCGGCTCCGGGCCGTACACGCTCGACTCCTACGACGACGGCAAGGAGGCCGTCCTCGTCCGCAACGACTCCTACAAGGGCTACGCGGAGCGCCGGAACGACGCGGTGACCATCCGCTACTTCCAGGACTCGGCCACCATGGTCAAGGCCCTGCGCGACCAGCGGATCGACGTCACCTACCGCGGCCTGGCCGCCGGCGACGTCGTCGACCTCCAGAGCAAGACCTCCAAGGAGGAGGAGATCCAGCTCGTCGAGGGCACCGGCACCGACATCAACTACCTGGTGTTCAACCCGAAGGACTCCTGGGCCAACAAGAAGGCCGTGCGCCAAGCCATCGCCCAGGTCGTCGACCGGGCGGCGATCGCCCACAAGGTCTACAAGGACACCGTCGACCCGCTGTACTCCATGGTCCCCAAGGGCCTCACCGGCCACACCACGGGCTTCTTCGACGACTACGGCGACCCGGACGTGGCCAAGGCCCGCAAGATCCTCACCGACGCCGGCATCAACCAGAAGGTCCCGCTCACCTTCTGGTACACCAGCGACCGCTACGGCTCCGAGACCGCCGCGGAGTTCAAGGAGCTGGAGCGCCAGCTGGAGGACTCCGGCCTGTTCACGATCAGCCTCAAGAGCCGCCCCTGGAAGACCTACGTCGAGGGCTACCAGAACGGTGAGTACCCGGTGTTCGGGCGTGGCTGGTTCCCCGACTTCCCGGACGCCGAGAACTTCATCGCGCCGTTCGTCGGCGAGCAGAACGCCCTCGGTACGCCCTACCCGGCCCCCGAGATCACCGGCGAGCTGCTGCCCCGGTCGCGCCGGGAGAGCGACCGCGCGAGCGTGGAGAAGGAGTTCGAGGAGGCCCAGCGGATCCTCGTGAACGACGCGCGGCTGCTGCCGCTGTGGCAGGGCCGGCAGTACGTGGCGGCCAGCCGGGACGTCTCGGGCGCCGAGCGGGCCCTGGACCCGTCGACGATCATGATGATGTGGGAGCTGCACCGCAAGACCGCCTGGTAGGCAGCGGCGGACGTCCGGCTTCCCGGGGCGCGTTGTCAGTGGTCGCCTGTAGGTTCTGAGGCCTGAAGTGACCGCACATCGTGAGGACGTTGACGTGACCGACATCGCCATGCTGCCCGAGTCCTGGCGCGGGGTTCTGGGTGACGAGCTGCAGCAGCCCTACTTCAAGGAGCTGACGGAGTTCGTCGAGGAGGAGCGGGCGAACGGTCCCGTCCACCCGCCTCGCGAGGAGGTCTTCGCGGCGCTGGACGCCACGCCGTACGAGGAGGTCAAGGTCCTGATCCTCGGCCAGGACCCGTACCACGGCGAGGGCCAGGGGCACGGCCTGTGCTTCTCGGTCCGGCCCGGCGTGCGCATCCCCCCGTCCCTGCGCAACATCTACAAGGAGATGCACGAGGAGCTGGGCACGCCGATCCCGGACAACGGCTACCTGATGCCCTGGGCGCGCCAGGGCGTGCTGCTGCTCAACGCGGTGCTCACGGTCCGCGGCGGTGAGGCCAACTCGCACAAGAACCGGGGCTGGGAGAGGTTCACCGACGCGGTGATCCGCGCGGTGGCCGGGCGGCCGGACCCGGCGGTGTTCGTGCTGTGGGGGAACTACGCGCAGAAGAAGCTCCCGCTGATCGACGAGTCGCGGCACGTGGTGGTCAAGGGCGCGCACCCCTCGCCCCTGTCGGCGAGGAAGTTCTTCGGCTCCCGCCCGTTCACGCAGATCAACGCGGCGGTGGCGGCGCAGGGGCATGAGCCGATCGACTGGACGATCCCGAACCTGGGCTGACGGCGACGGGCCGCACGGCCGGTGCGCCGGGCACCGGCCGTGCGGCCCCGAACAGCCCGGTGGCGCACGGAGCGGCCTGAGCCGGATCGCCCCCGCCTGCGGTTAGCGTCGGGGAGGACAGCGGGCGAGGGCGCGGAGGGCGTGGTGGTCGAGCGACAGGGGCAGGCGGCGCCGGACGCCGTGCTGACGCGGATCGGGCAGGTCGTGATGCTGCACCACGCGGGGGACCGGGAGGAGGCCCGGCACCGGTTCCTGGACCTGTGGGCGGAGATCGGGGAGCACGGAGACCCGCTGCACCGCTGCACCCTCGCCCACTACCTGGCCGACACCCAGGACGACCCCGCCGACGAACTGGCCTGGGACCTGCGTGCGTTGACGGCGGCCGAGGAGATCGCCGAGGACGGGCTCGGCGCGCGGGACGGGGCGGCCGTTCGGGACAGGGCGGCCGCGCGGGACACGGCGGCCGCGGTGCGCGCCTTCTACCCCGCCCTGCACGTCAGCCTGGCTGCCGACTACGCCGGGCTCGGTGACCGCGACGCCGCCCGTACCCATCTGCGGCGGGCGAGGGGAGCGGCCGCCGCCCTCACCGACGACGGCTACGCGGCGGGGGTGTGGGCGGCCATCCGGCGGCTGGAGTCCCGGTTGGGGGAAGGCGGCGGCGAGACCGGCGGAGGGCCGTGGGGGAGGCCGCCGAGGCAGCGGCCCTGACGGAGTCGGTCACCGTCCGTAGGTGTCCTGGCAGATGGTCGCCTCCGGGCTGTCGGCCCGCCATCCCCCGTAGCGCCTGCCCAGCGCGCACACGTCCGTGCCGCCCGGGACGTTCCGGTGGACGTCCTGCCGTACTGACATTGAGACGTCGGGGAGGCCGGGGCGCGGCCGCTGCGGGCCGCGCGGGGCCGGCTCGGGGCGCTCCGGGCGTTCCGGGCGGGCGGGGCGCGGACGGATGTCGCGGTCACCGGCCGGCGGCCGGTGCTGTCGCGGCGGGTCCGCCGCCGGGCTCTCCAGGCGGGACTCGGACGGGGCCGGTCGCGGGCGGCGGGACTCCTCGATGAGCTGCAGGGCCTCGCGGGCCGGGGCCTGCACGATCTGCGTCTCCGTCTGCCCCGCCGGCTGCGGCGCCGACGGCCGGGACGGTGCCGTCGGCGGCCCGGGAACGGGCGGATGCTGGACCGTCACGCAGCCGGAGAGGGCCGAGACAGCCACGGTCACCAGGAGCGTCGCGGTGGTCGTCGTTCGATGCACCCGCGCCACTCTGGCCCGTGCGGCGCGGGGCGGTACGGCGGACCGGCGGAGGATGCCCCGCACGGGTGATGTCCGGCCCCGTACGGAGGGCGTCCGCGGGCCGTGGGTGACGTCAGTCGCCGGTCGAGCCGTCGATGCGCTCGCGGATCAGGTCGGCGTGGCCGTTGTGCCGGGCGTACTCCTCGATCATGTGGGTGTAGATCCACCGCAGGTTGAACTTCTCGCCGGTGCGCCGGTGCGCGCCCTCGGAGAGGTCGTCCAGGCCGAAGCGGGCCGCGATGCTCCGGGCGGTCTCGATCTCGGACTGCCAGGCGCGGTACGCCTCCTGGTAGGTGTCCGCCCCGGTCAGGCGGAACTCGCCGTCGCGGTCCTCGTCGCTCCAGTAGAGGGGCGCCGCGTCCTCGTCCGCCATCACCCGGCGGAACCAGCTCCGCTCCACGTCGGCCATGTGTCGCACCAGCCCCATGAGGGACAGAGTGGAGGGCTCCACGGCGGCGGACCTGAGCTGTTCGTCGCTCAGGCCCTCGCACTTCCACGCGAGGGTCTGCCGGTGGAACTCCAGCCAGCCCTCCAGCATGGTGCGTTCGTCGGCGGTCGTGGCAGGCATACGGCGTTCGGTCGTCATGGAGGCAATCCTTATCCCGATGTCCCTTGCCGGGCCACGGGTTTTCCGTGGCCGAGCATGCCGTCCAGCAGTTCCCGCAGCCCGGCGCGCACCTCCTCCAGGCTGGGCACCTCGGTGCTGAACGACCCGGCCACGCAGCTGAACATCAGCCCGTCCGCCCAGGCGATCAGGGACAGTGCGTGCCGGGCCGGGTGCGTCGAGCCCATCCCGGTGACCAGGGCCGTCAGTTGCTCGCGGAAGCGGGCGCCCATCGCGTCGAAGCACGCCCGCAGTTCGGGGCGGCGCGTCGCCTCCAAGGCCAGTTCGTAGCGGGCGCGGGTCAGCTCGCGGTTGCAGGTCAGGGCGCGGTGGGTGGCGAGGGCCAACGCGTCCGCCAGAGGACCGGCGCCGGCCCGCGGTTCCGGCATCTCGTGCAGCGCCAGCACCCGCGCCTCGCGGTCGGCCAGGCGCCGCACCGCCAGCTCCAGCAGGGCCTGCCGGGTCCGCGCGAGGTTCGACGTGGAGCCCTGGGGGAGTCCGGCCGCCTCGTCGACCGCCCGGTGCGTCAGGCCCCGCATCCCGCGCTCGGCGAGCAGGGCCAGGGCGGTGTCGGCGACGAGGTCGGCGCGGGAGGAACCGGCGGTGCGTACGGACATGCGGCTCACGCTACCCGCCTCACTACATCTGTAGTAGCCTCGAAGGGGTCACTACAGATGTAGTGACCGTGGCCGGCCCGAGGAGGAGTCATGGCACAGGCGGACCACGCCGTCGTGATCGGCGGCGGAATCGGAGGCCTGACCGCGGCCGCCGCCCTGCACCGGCGCGGCCGGCGCGTCACCGTGCTGGAGCGCGCCCCCTCGCTGGAACCGGTCGGCGCCGCCATCTCCCTCGCCCCCAACGCCCTGCGCGCGCTGGACGTCATCGGCCTCGGCGACGAGATCCGCGACCTCGCCGCCTGGACCGGGGACGGCGGCCTGCGCACTCCCTCCGGGCGATGGCTCTCACGCTCCTCCGCCGACGCCGCCGCCGAGCGCTTCGGCGGCCCGCTCGTGTTGCTGCACCGCGCCACCCTCATCGAGCGCCTGGCCGCCCTGCTCCCGCCCGGCACCGTCCGCACGGACGCCGCCGCCACCCTCCTCGACAGCGGAGACCACGACCGCCCGGCCCGCGTCACCACCGCGGACGGCGAACTGGAGGCCGACGTGGTGGTGGGCGCCGACGGTGTCCGGTCCGCCGTACGCCCCGCGCTCTTCCCCACCCACCCGGGGCCCGTCTACGCCGGCTTCACGACCTGGCGGGTCGTGATCCCGGTCCCCGGCGCCGAGTTCGCCTCGCACGAGACGTGGGGCCGGGGCCGCATCTGGGGCACGCACCCGCTCAAGGACGGCCGCGTCTACGCCTACGCCGCCGCCGTGACCCCGGCCGGCGGACGAGCGCCGGACGACGAGCGGGCGGAGCTGCTGCGCCGCTTCGGCGACTGGCACGACCCCATCCCGGCCGTGCTCGCCGCCGCCCGCCCCGAGGACGTCCTGCGCCACGACGTCCACCACATCGCCGAGCCCCTGCCCGCCTACCACCGCGGCCGGGTCGCCCTGGTCGGCGACGCCGCGCACGCCATGCCCCCGACCCTCGGCCAGGGCGGCAACCAGGCCATCGAGGACGCGATCGTCCTCGCCCACCACTGCGAGGACCTCCCGGCCTACTCCGCCGACCGGCTGCCCCGTACGACCTCCATCGCGCGCCAGGCCGTCAGGGTCGCCCGCCTCAACCTCATGACCGGCCGCGTCGGCGCCGCCGTACGCGACACGGTCGTGGCCGCGCTGTCGAAGGCCGGGCCCGCGCTGTTCCTGCGGAGCTTCGACGGCATCGCCGACTGGCGGCCGCCGCAGCCCCCGTATGCTTCCGAGCAGACCCCGGCAGGCAACGGCCAGAGGAGCACACCAGGTGAAGGTCGGCTGCATCGGACTCGGTGACATCGCGCAGAAGGCGTACCTTCCGGTCCTCGCCTTCCAGCCCGGGGTCGAGCTGCACCTGCAGACTCGCACGCCCGCCACCCTCGACCGGGTCGCCGACGGGCTCCACCTCCCGCCGGAGCGGCGGCACACCACCCTCGACTCCCTCCTCGCGACGGGCCTCGACGCCGCCTTCGTGCACGCGCCCACACTCGTCCACCCGGAGATCGTGACGCGGCTCCTCGAGGCGGGCGTCCCGACGTACGTCGACAAGCCGCTCGCCTACGCGCTCGACCACTCGGCACGGCTGGTGGCGCTCGCCGAGGAGCGCGACGTGAGCCTGGCCGTCGGCTTCAACCGGCGCTTCGCCCCCGGCTACACCCAGTGCGCCGACCACCCGCGCGAGCTGATCCTGATGCAGAAGAACCGCATCGGGCTGCCGGAGGAACCGCGCACGATGATCCTCGACGACTTCATCCACGTCGTCGACACCCTGAGGTTCCTGGCGCCCGGCGCGATCGACGACGTCACCGTGCGCGCCCGTGTCCGGGACGGCCTGCTGCACCACGTGGTGCTCCAGCTCGCCGGGGACGGCTTCACCGCGCTCGGCGTGATGAACCGGCTCAGCGGTTCGGCCGAGGAGATCCTGGAGGTGTCCGGGCAGGACACCAAACGGCAGGTGGTCAACCTCGCCGAGGTGATCGACCACAAGGGTCAGCCGACCGTGCGGCGGCGCGGGGACTGGGTGCCGGTGGCCCGGCAGCGCGGGATCGAGCAGGCGGTGCTGGCGTTCCTGGACGCCGTGCGGGCGGGCAAGGTGCTCAGCGCCCGGGACGCGCTGGAGACCCATGAGCTGTGCGAGCGGGTCGTACGCGCGGTTCAGGAGCGGACCGCCTGAGCCGCAGGGTCCGTACGCCCTCGCCGGCGGCCCAGGCGGCGAGGATCAGCAGGGCCGCGTGCACGGTCCAGTCGCCGAGGCGGACGTAGGGCGTGGTGCCGTGGGCGAGGGGGATGTCGTAGACCTGCGCGGCGGACGTGTCCGTCCCGAGCCACGGGCCGACGCGCTGTCCGCTCGGGCCGTACACCGCGGAGACGCCCGTCAGGGTCGAGTGCACCATCGGACGGCCGGTCTCGGCGGCGCGCAGCGCGGCGAGCGTGGCGTGCTGCTCGGGGGCCCAGCTGCCCTGGAACGTGGAGGTCGACGACTGGCCGATCAGCACGTCGACGCCCTCCTTGGTGAGGTGGCGGGTCATGTCGGGGAAGGCGGTCTCGAAGCACACCATGGGGCCGGTGCGCAGGCCGCTGCCGCCCACGTTCATCACGACCGGCTGGGAGCCGCGCCGGCGGTCCTCACCGGCGGCCTTGCCGACGGACGTGGCCCAGCCGAGCAGGGAGCGGGCCGGGATGTACTCGCCGAAGGGCACGAGCCGCATCTTGTCGTAGCGCTGGCCGGTCAGGCCGTCCTGCCCGACCAGGACGGAACTCTTGTAGATGCCGGGCTTGTCGGAGCGCCGGGCGTCCACGTTGACCAGGATGTCGGCGTTCGTCGCGCGGGACAGGTCCGCGAGCCGCCGGGCGAGGTCGGGGCGGTCTCCGAGGTCGAAACCGACGCTGCTCTCCCCCCAGACGATCAGGTCGACGTCCTGTCCGGCGAGCCGCCGGGTGAGCTGCTCCTCGCGTGCGAACCGGCGGTCCCCGCTGTCCGCGCCGCCGATGACGCCCGGCTGGACGACGGCGATCCTGGCCTGGCCGTCGACGGCGGGGCGGGGCGCGAGCGTCCAGGTGGCGGAGGTGGCGACGGCGGTGACGACGAGACCGGCCACGGCGGGCACGCGGGCCCGGCGGACCGCGACGAGGACGGCGACCGCGACGTTGAGGGCCACCAACAGGAAACTGATCAGCCACACCCCGCCGACGGAGGCGAGCCGCAGCGCCGGTTCCACCTGCCACTGACTGCTGCCGAGCATGCCCCAGGGCCCGCCCAGGCCCTGCCAGGAGCGGACCAGCTCGACGGCCAGCCAGCCCGACGGCAGCACCACGAGCGCGGCCGCGATCCGGCTCCGTGAGGGCACCCCGGCCAGCAGGCGGCGCACCAGCCAGCCCCAGGGGCCCCACAGCGCACCGAGCAGCGCGGCGATGACGAACGTGAACACGTGCAGGAACGGCATCAGCCAGTGGTGCATGGCCAGCATGAAGCCGAAGCCGCCGCACCAGCCCTCGTACAGCGCCCGTTTCCCGCTCGGGGCCGTCCGCAGCAGCAGGAGCCACGGCACCAGGGCGACGTAGGCCCACCACCACAGGGACGGGGCGGGGAAGGCAAGGACGGGCAGGGCGCCCGCGACCGCCGCGGCGGCCGAGCGCCGCCAGGGGGAGGCGAGCCAGTGGCCGAGCGTCTTCATAGGCGCCTCCTACCCGCGGATGCCTCCAGTGTGCGTCCTGCGGACGATCTAGGACAGAGGACGCCGGGTCAGTTGACCACAGGTGCCGCCCGCCGCTCGGGAAGGCGTCGCCACTTCTCCCGGACGACCACCTCGCTGAGCCGCCAGCCCGCGTCGGTGCGCAGCAGGGCGAAGGCGTACCGGCCGCCGCACACGAAGTCGGGCGCGGGCCCTTCGGTGGCCATGGGATTGACGTAGTCGGCCTGGACCTGGGCCGTGTCGCCGGTGTCGTGCTCCCAGACCCCGAACCGGACCCGCCGGTTGACGATCAGGTGCTGGCGCATCGGGAACAGCCGCATGCTCTCGGCGAGCCACGCGGCGACCGCCCCGGCCTCTCCTTCGATGCCGCCGGCCGACCGGTAGTCCGCCCGCCCCTGAGGGGCGAACAGCCCCCGGTACGCCTCCCAGTCACCGTCGTCGACCGCCACCGCGTAGTCGGTGATCAGTCCGTCGACGGCCAGCCGGTCCCTCACGGTGGCGAGCTCCACGCGCTGCGTCATCGGCTCAGTGTTGGGCATGGGAGGGGCCGAGTGAAGAGCCGTGCGGTGATATTCGGTGGCCGTCGAGGGGCACCGGGGCCGAGCCTGTCCCTCGTGAACGATCAGAACGAACCGAGATTCCGGGTCCGCGCCCGCCACACCGCGTCCACGCTCACCGTCTACCAGGCCTACCGCCCGGAGATCGGCGGCCCCGCGGCCCGTGACGGCCGCTTCCCGTCCACCTGGAAGCGGGAGCGCATGACGTGGATCAAGCCGTCGTTCCTGTGGATGATGTACCGCTGCGGCTGGGGCACGAAGGAGGGCCAGGAGACGGTCCTGGCGATCGAGATCAGCCGCGAGGGCTTCCACTGGGCGTTGCGCAACGCCTGCCTGTCCCACCACGTGCCCGCCCTGCACGGCGACCGGGCCGCGTGGCAGCGGCAGTTGAGGCAGGCGCCGGCACGGGTGCAGTGGGATCCGGAGCGGGATCTGCGTCTCGATCCGCTGCCGTACCGGTCGCTCCAGCTGGGGCTCGCGGGGGAGGCGGCGGCCCGGTACGCGGACGAGTGGATCGTGGGGATCGAGGACGTCACGCCGCTCGCGGCGGAGGTCCACCGTCGGGTGCGGGCGGGTGAACTCGACGCGGCCGCCGGGCTGTTGCCCGAGGAGCGGCCCTATCCGGTCGACGACGAGGTGCTGGCGCGGCTACGCGCCTGAGGATCGGGACGGCGGCTGCCGGCTGAAGGCCGGAACGGCGGCTGCCGGCGCTTGCCGGTCAGGCCGCCTTGACGACGCCGCCGCGGATCGCGGCGGCCCATTCGACGACCAGCAGCTCGTACTCCGCGCGCTCCTCGGCGGACAGGGTGCCGCCCGTGCGCTGCCAGAGCGCACGGATCTCCTCGTTCACCTCGGCAGCGGACCGCACGGAACCAGGGGTCAGGGAATCGGGGGACATGCGGACAAGCCTAGGGGCAGCCACTGACAGGCCGCTACCGGACGGCTACCGGATCGCTATGCGGTTGGTCACGAGATGCGGGTCACACGCGCCGCGTCAGTGTGCCGGTTCCCCCGCGTGCGGGCTGAGCTCACCCATGCTGACCAGGGCGATGATGACGATGCCGAGCGCGATGCGGTACCAGACGAACGGCATGAAGCTCTTGGTCGAGATGAACTTCATGAACCACGCGATCACCGCGTACCCGACGCCGAAGGCGATGACCGTGGCGAAGACCGTCGGACCCCAGGAGACGTGTCCGCCCTCCGTCGCGTCCTTCAGCTCGAACAGACCGGAGGCCAGCACCGCGGGGATGGCGAGCAGGAAGGAGTAGCGGGCCGCGGCCTCGCGCTTGTAGCCCATGAACAGGCCGCCGCTGATGGTGGCGCCGGAGCGGGAGACGCCCGGGATGAGCGCCATGGCCTGGCAGACGCCGTAGATCAGGCCGTCGCGGACGCCCAGGTCCTCCAGGGCCTTGCGCTGCTTGGGCGCGCGGTGCTTGCCGCCGCTCTCGTCGCGTGCCGCGAGCCGGTCGGCGATGCCCAGGACGATGCCCATGCCGATCAGCATCGTCGCGGTGATCCGCAGGTCGCGGAAGGGCCCCTCGATCTGGTCCTTCAGCGTCACGCCGAGCACGCCGATCGGGATCGAGCCGACGATGACGAGCCAGCCCATCCGCGCGTCGGGGTCGCTGCGCAGCGCCTTGTTCGTGAGCGAGCGCGTCCAGGTCGAGATGATCCGTCCGATGTCCTTGCGGAAGTAGATCAGCACGGCGGCCTCGGTGCCGATCTGCGTGATGGCCGTGAAGGCCGCGCCCGGGTCCTCCCAGCCCGAGAAGGCCGCCGTCAGACGCAGGTGCGCGCTGGAGGAGACGGGCAGGAACTCGGTCAGCCCCTGGACGAGTCCGAGGATGAGTGATTCGAACCAAGACATGAGGTAGCGGAGTCCAAGTGCCGATCGTGGGACGGACGACGTGCACACCGGGCCGCCGTGTGTGATGACCGGGTGATCAGGTGTGCCGAGGGGGAAGCGTAGCGCCCCGCGGAGGCCGCCCCGACACAGGGGTTTGGAAGCGGCCGTCAAGCAGTGGGGATCAGGCCGCCGTCGGTCCGGTGACCGTCCAGCCGGGCGCCTGGGGGCGGGCTGTGAGGTCCTCGTGACGCACCTCGTCGCCGCAGGCCCGGCAGGTGACGACCGGGGCGAGCGCCTCGCCGCAGGAGTGCTCCACGACCATCGGGCGGTCGCCGTCCGCGCGGAGGTGGCGGTCCCCCCACGCCATGAGGGTCAGCAGGACCGGTTCCAGCTCCAGGCCCGCCCGCGTCGGCAGGTACTCGAAACGCTGCGGGCGCTCGCTGTAGGGCCGCTTGGTCAGGATCCCGGCGTCCACGAGCCGGCGCAGCCGCGTGGCGAGGATGTCGCGCGGGGCGCCGATGTTGCGCACCAGCTGGTCGAACCGGCCGTTGCCGAGGCACACCTCCCGCAGCACGAGCAGGGAGTGCTTCTCCCCGACGAGCGCGAGGGTGTCGGCGATGGAGCAGGGGCGCGGGTCTTTGCTGGCGGCCATGAAGCTCAGTCTAGGAGAGGGTTGGAATTTCCAACCCTGCGGGATACCGTGAGTTCGGATTTCCTACTCACCGGTAGTCGTGGAGGCCCGCACATGCGTGACGCAGTGATCGTCGAAGCCGTACGCACCCCGATCGGCAAGGGCAAGCCCGACGGCGCCCTCGCACACGTCCACCCCGTGGAGCTGCTCGCCCACACCCTGCGCACGCTGGTCGAGCGGTCCGGCGTCGACCCGGCGCTGATCGACGACGTCATCGGCGGCACCGTCGACCAGGTCGGCGAGCAGGCCATGAACACCACCCGCTACGCCGTCCTGTCCGCGGGCCTCCCGGAGTCCGTGCCCGCGACCACCGTGGACCGCCAGTGCGGCTCCTCCCAGCAGGCCGTGCACTTCGCGGCGCAGGGCGTCCTCTCCGGCGCCTACGACCTCGTCGTGGCGTGCGGGGTGGAGTCGATGAGCCGGGTGCCGATGTGGTCGAACGTGCCGGAGGGCAAGGATCCCTTCGGGCCCGGGGTCGCGGAGCGCTACCCGGAGGGGCTTGTTCCGCAGGGCATCAGCGCCGAGCTGATCGCCGCCAAGTGGTCGATCGGCCGTGAGCGGATGGACGCCTTCGCGGTCTCCTCGCACCGGAAGGCCGCCGCGGCCTGGGAGGCGGGGCTCTTCGACGCCGAGGTCGCGCCCCTAGAGGGCGTCACGCGCGACGAGTGCGTCCGCCCAGGCAGCACCACGGAGATCCTCGCCGGGCTCAAGCCCGCCTACTACGACCCCGGCTTCGCCGAGCGCTTCCAGCAGATCGAGTGGAACGTCACGGCCGGCAACGCCAGCCCGATCAACGACGGCGCCTCGGCCGTGCTCATCACGTCGAGCGAGACGGCGGCCCGGCTCGGCCTGCGCCCGCTCGCCCGGCTGCACAGCTTCGCCATCACCGGCTCCGACCCGCTGCTGATGCTCACGGGCGTCGTCCCGGCGACCGAGAAGGTGCTGCGCCGGGCGTCGCTCACCCTCGACGACATCGACCTGTTCGAGGTCAACGAGGCGTTCTCCAGCGTCGTCCTGGCCTGGCAGCAGGAGACCGGGGCCGACCTCGACCGGGTCAACGTGCACGGCGGCGCCATCGCCCTCGGCCATCCGCTGGGCGCGAGCGGCACGCGGCTGACGACGACGCTCGTGCACGCCATGCGGGAGCGGGGCGCCCGGTACGCGCTCCAGACCATGTGCGAGGCGGGCGGGCTCGCCAACGCCATGGTGCTGGAACGGGTGTGAACCAGGATGCTGTAACGGTTCGTCAGAGGCGGCGCAGCTGGTGCCGCTTACGCCAGGCCACCACCACGCCCGCCAGCGCCGGCAGGGCGATGCAGGCCAGGGCGATCAGGAAGGCAGGTGACGTCGGCGTCGAGGCGCGGGCGCCGGCGACCACGTAGGCGGCGGTGTTCGGGATCGAACCGAGGCCGGTGGCCAGCAGGAAGGGCAACAGGCCCATGCGGGAGACGGCGGCGCAGTAGTTCGCGGCCCAGAACGGCACCCCGGGGAACAGCCGCACCGCCAGCATCGAGCGGAAGCCGTGCCGGCTGAGCTGGCCGTCCGCCGCCTTCAGCCAACGCCCGCGCAGCAGCGGCCGCAGGGCCTCCTGGCCGAGCGCCCGGCCCAGGCAGAAGGCGATCCCGGCGCCGAGCACCGTGCCGGCCAGGGAGACGCCGAGGCCCAGCTGCGAACCGAACAGCGCACCCGCCGCCAGATTCAGCAGCGGCCTCGGCACGAACGCCACCGTGCACACGCCGTACGCCACCGCGAACACCACCGCCGCCGCGGCTCCGCCGAGCTGCGGCGGCCAGCCCTGGGTCAGCAGCCGCTGCGGCTCGAACAGCAGCACGCCGCACGCGCCCGTGGCGAGCAGGGCGACGAGCAGCGACAGCCGCGACCACGGAGAGAGCAGAACTCTCGTGCAGCGGGCGGCGAAACCGGTGGGTGGAACGGGCGAGGCGGTCGTTGCCGGGGAAGCGGCGACGGCGAGCTCCGCGGTGGCGGCCCGGGGAGAGGCCGTGGCGGTGCCCCCAGAGCGGGTGGTGGCATCGAGCATCCGGTGACACTAACCGACAAATGTGTGTGATCGCCGTATGGTTCGTCTCACGAGCGTCACAGGAACCCGGCCGCACCCCCTGTACGCAGGCCGGACGAAAACCATTCGACGCGCGGTAAAGCGTCGGCAATGATCGACGTCATGTTCCGGCACGCCTTCGCCCTCGCAGCATCCGTGGTCACGGATGCCCCGAAGGCTGCCGTCGTGGTTCTCACGGCCGTCGCGGACGGCGCCCGAAGCTGACCCTCTCCGGTTCGTCCGGCGGACCCCGCAAGGGGAGGGTCGGGGAGTTCCTCGGGGTCCCACTTCCTTTCTCCGTCGACCAGACGCTTCGAGGTACAGCCATGTCCAAGACGGCCTACGTCCGTACGAAACCGCATCTCAACATCGGCACCATGGGTCATGTCGACCACGGCAAGACCACCCTGACGGCCGCCATCACCAAGGTCCTCGCCGACCGGGGCACCGGCGCGTTCGTGCCGTTCGACCGGATCGACCGGGCGCCCGAGGAGGCGGCGCGCGGCATCACCATCAACATCGCGCACGTCGAGTACGAGACCGACACCCGGCACTACGCGCACGTCGACATGCCGGGCCATGCCGACTACGTCAAGAACATGGTCACCGGCGCCGCGCAGCTGGACGGGGCGATCCTCGTCGTCTCCGCGCTGGACGGGGTCATGCCGCAGACCGCCGAACACGTCCTGCTCGCCCGGCAGGTGGGCGTCGACCACATCGTGGTCGCCCTGAACAAGGCCGACGCGGGCGACGAGGAGCTGACCGACCTGGTCGAGCTGGAGGTGCGCGACCTGCTCACCGCGCACGGCTACGGCGGTGACTCCGTGCCCGTCGTGCGCGTCTCCGGGCTGAAGGCGCTGGAGGGCGACCCGCGGTGGACGGCGTCGATCGAGGCGCTGCTCGACGCGGTGGACACGTACGTGCCGATGCCCGAGCGGTACCTGGACGCGCCGTTCCTGCTGCCGGTGGAGAACGTGTTGACCATCACCGGGCGGGGGACCGTGGTCACCGGTGCGGTGGAGCGGGGTGTGGTGCGGGTCGGGGACAAGGTCGAGGTGCTCGGGGCTTCCGTCGAGACGGTGGTCACGGGTCTTGAGACCTTCGGCAAGCCGATGGAGGAGGCGCAGGCCGGGGACAACGTGGCGCTGCTGCTGCGGGGGGTTCCCCGGGACGCCGTCCGGCGGGGACATGTCGTGGCCGCGCCGGGGAGCGTCGTGCCGAGTCGTCGCTTCACCGCGCAGGTGTACGTGCTGTCCGCCCGTGAGGGCGGTCGTACGACGGCTGTCTCCACCGGGTACCGGCCGCAGTTCTACATCCGTACGGCGGATGTGGTGGGGGTCGTCGACCTCGGGGAGGTGGCTGTGGCGCGGCCCGGGGACACGGTGGTCATGACCGTGGAGCTGGGGCGGGACGTGCCGCTGGAGGCGGGGCTCGGGTTTGCCATCCGTGAGGGTGGCAGGACCGTGGGGGCGGGGACCGTGACCGCCGTTGTGTGAGCGTGGTTCGTCGCGTGGGGGACCGCGGGCCGTCTGTGGCCGGTCGCGCAGTTCCCCGCGCCCCTCCGGGGCGTCGCCCTACCGCACAATGGAGAAGTGAGCGAGTCCATCCCCGTGATCCGCGTCGTCGATCACGGCACCGCCAAGCTGATGCCCGACATCGACCGGGAACGCGCCTGGCTGCTCACCGTCGACGGGGCGCCGCAGTCGTACGTCGATCTGGACGAGCCCACGCATCTGGAGTTCGAGTACGCGCGGCGGCTCGGGCATGTGCTGGACGTCGTGGCGGAGCCGGGGGCCGCGCTGGACGTCGTGCACCTCGGGGGCGGGGCGCTCACCCTGCCCCGGTACGTGGCCGTGACGCGGCCGGGCTCCCGGCAGGAGGTGGTGGAGGCCGACGGGGGGCTGCTGGAGCTGGTGGCCGAGCATCTGCCGCTGCCCGAGGGGGCCCGGATCGCGCTGCACGCGGGGGACGCGCGGACGTGGCTGGAGGGCGCCGCCGGTGACTCGGCCGACGTGATCGTCGCCGATGTGTTCGGCGGCTCCCGGGTCCCGGCGCACCTCACGTCCGTCGCCTATGTGCGGGAGGCCGCGCGGGTGCTGCGGGGGAGCGGGGTCTACCTCGCCAACCTCCCCGACGCGGCGCCGTTCGGCTTCCTGCGGTCCCAACTCGCCACGCTGGCCACCGCCTTCGAGGAACTCGCGCTGATCGCCGAGCCGGGGGTGCTGCGGGGGCGGCGGTTCGGCAACGCCGTGCTCGTCGCCGGGCACCGGCCCGTCGACATCGCCGCGCTGGTCCGGCTCACCGCTGCCGACGCCTTCCCGGCCCGGGTGGAACACGGTGCCGCGCTGCGGGAGTTCACCGGTGGCGCGCGGGCGGTGCGGGACGAGGACGCCGTGCCGTCACCCGAGCCCCCCGACGGGGCGTTCGGCATCGGCTGAGGGGTGCTCGGCATCGGCTGAGGGGCGTTCGACGACGCCCTTCGCCACCGGTGTGGTCCTGCGGCGCAGATTGCGCACGTCCGGGACGCACAGCACGGCCGCCGTGACCAGGACCACCAGGCCGGCACAGCCCCACAGGGCCGCCGTACGGCCGAAGGCGTCCTCCGCCGGGCCGGCCGCCGCCGTGGCGAGGGGGACGAACGCCACGGAGCCGAACCAGTCGTAGGCCGAGACGCGGGAGAGCTTGGCCTCGGGGATCTCCTGGTGCAGGGCCGTCATCCAGGAGACGCCGAACACCTCGATCGTCGCCCCCGCCACGAACATCACCGCGCACAGGGCGCCGATCGGCACCGGGACGGCGAGCGCGGCCGAGGGCAGGGCCAGCGGGAACACGCAGAGGGTGCCCGCCAGGAGCAGGCGGCGGGGCTTCCAGCGGGTCATCAGCACGGCCCCGGCGACCGTGCCCGCCCCGAACGCGCCCAGGGCGAGACCCCAGGGGCCCGCGCCGCCGAGGTGGTCGCGTGCCACGAGCGGGCCGTACACGGCGTCGGCGGCGGCGACCACCGCGTTGGCGATGGAGAACTGGACGACGATGCCCCACAGCCACGGGCGGCCGGAGAACTCCCGCCAGCCGTCCCGCAGGTCGGCGAGCAGGCCGCCGCCCGGTGCCCGGGGCGGGATGTGGCCGACGTCGAGGAAGGCCCGCAGCGCACCGGCGACCGCGAAGGCCGCCGCGTCAGCGGCGAGCACCCAGCCGGGTCCGAGCGCGGCGACCAGGGCACCGCCGAGCGCGGCACCGCCCAGGGCCGCGCCCTGCATCGCCATCCGGAACACCGCGAACGCGCGGCCCGCCTGCTCGCCCTCGACCGAGGACATCAGCATGCCCTCGGCGGCCGGGCCGAAGAAGGCCTGGCCGGTGCCGCCGAGGGCGGAGAGGAGCATCATCTGCCACAGCAGGGGCTCCCCGGCCAGCACGAGCACGGCGAAGGCGGCCTGCGAGAGGCAGTTCAGGACGTTGGCCGCGACCATCACGTGGTGCCGCGGCAGCCGGTCCGCCACCGCCCCGCCGATCAGCAGGAACAGCACCAGCGGGACCGTCCGCGCCGCCGCCACCAGACCGACGTCGCCGCCGTCACCGCCCGCCTCGAGCACGGCGAACGCCGACGCGACCAGGGCGCCCTGGCTGCCCAGGCTGGTCACGACCGCGGCGGCGGTCAGCAGGGAGTAGTTGCGGCCCGCCCAGGCGGGTCTGCGGGGGCTCCGGGTGGAGGCGGTGCGGGATGTCACCGGCCGACTATCGCCGCCGAGGCCCCGTCCTGCCAAACCATTTCGACCGGCCCCGCCGCCCTGCCGCATCAGCCGCCGGTCGGCTCCCCGTGCAGCCGGACCGTGCTGAGGATCTTCAGGATGGTCTCCTTGGGCACTTCCTCCTTGACGCCCTTGGCGCCGAAGAAGCTCCACGCGACGAAGTCACCGGCCGAGTTCTTGAAGCCGAAGGTGACCGCCTTGCCGTCGCTCGCGCACTTGCCCTTGTCGGGCGTGTTCTCCGACCAGGCCCACGCGACACTGCCCTTCACACCCGAGGCGGTGGTGTAGGGCTTGGCCTTGTCGTCGGTCTTCACGCTCTTCTTGTCGGGCTGCGTGTACCCGCCGTACACCCACCAGGCCACCTGGTTGACCGCGACCTCGTCGGTGTTCTTGGCGCCGTCGGCGCCCTTGGTGCCCGCGCCGGCCAGGGCCTCGCTCTCGGTCCTGCCGTCCTTGTCGTCGTCGCTCGTGCACCACTTGGACTTGTAGAACGCCGGTGCCGACATGAGGATGAGCGGCTTGCCGTCGTCGGACTTCTCGTCCTCGAAGAAGACCGACGACTTCGGGGACGCCACCTCCCAGTCCGCCGGGACGTCGAAGGCCGTGCCCCACTTGGGGTTGATGACGACCTTCCAGCCCTTGACCGTGGGCTGCTCCTCCTCGCCGCCGCGGGGGTTGTCGCCGGTGGCGGGTGCGCTCGGCTCCGGGGCCGAGGCGCTCGCCGACGCCTTGCCGTTCTCGCTGCCGCCGTCCGCGGTGTCGTCCTTGTCCCCGCCCAGCACCAGGAAGCCCGTGACACCGGCCGCCACGACCACCGCGGTGGCGGCGACGATCGCGACCAGCTTCGTCCGGTTGCCGCCGCCACCGCCCTGCGGGGGCTGCGGCGCGCCGGCCGGGGTGGGGGCGCCCCACTGCGGCTGCGGGGACTGCGGCGGTTGCTGCCCATAGGGGTTGGGCTGCTGGTACCCCGGCTGCTGATACGGATTCGGCTGCTGGTACCCCGGCTGCTGGTACGGGTTGTTCGCTTGCGGGTTCTGCTCGCCCCCGGGCGGCTGCTGTCCTGGCCACATGGGCAGCAACCCTAGCCGCGCCTCGGACACGATTCGGTCACCGCTCGTGGACGGGGAGGTAGCAACACGGGGACGGACGGGGGCGGGCCGGTGCGCGGCGGGCCGGTGCGGCGGTCGTCACACGGCCTGGTCAGCCCTCTCTACTCGTGAGTAACATGCGGCCATGAGCGCAGACCAGATGTCCATCGGCGAGATGCTCGCCGCCACGGTGCCCATGGCCCGGACCCTGAACCTCGAGTTCCTCGAGACCACGCCGGAGCGTGCCGTGGTGTCGCTGCCGGACCAGAGCGAGTACCACAACCACGTGGGCGGTCCGCACGCCGGTGCGATGTTCACGCTCGGCGAGTCCGCGAGCGGGGCGATCGTGCTCGCCGCGTTCGGGGACCAGCTCTCGCGTGCCGTGCCGCTCGCCGTCAGCGCCGAGATCTCCTACAAGAAGCTGGCGATGGGCGCCGTCACCGCCACCGCCACCCTCGGCCGCCCGGCCGCCGAGGTCGTCGCTGAACTGGACGCCGGTGAGCGGCCGGAGTTCCCGGTGGCCGTCGCCATCCAGCGCGCCGACGGTGCCGTGACCGGCGAGATGGCCGTGGTGTGGACCCTGCGCCCCAACGGCTGATCCGCCGGCGCGGACACGGAGCCCCGGCCGGATGCCGGGGCTTCTCGCGTCTCAGGCCGCGATGTCCCGCCGTGCGGGCCGCGCGTCGTCCAGCCCGGCGACGAACTCCCTGAGCCAGGCCGTGAACTCCGGCCCCAGGTCGGGCCGTTCGCAGGTCAGCCGGACCACCGTGCGCAGGTAGTCGGCCTTGTCGCCGGTGTCGTAGCGCCGCCCCTCGAAGACGACCCCGTGCACCGTGCCGCCCGCGGCCAGTTCCTGAAGGGCGTCGGTCAGCTGGATCTCGCCGCCCCGGCCCGGCGGGATGCGCTCCAGGACGCCGAAGACGCCCGGGTCGAGGACGTAGCGCCCGATGACGGCGTAGCGGCTGGGCGCGCTGTGCGGGGCGGGCTTCTCGACCAGGCCGGTGACGCGGACGACGTCCTCCTCGCCGGTCGGCTCGACGGCGGCGCAGCCGTAGAGGTGGATCTGCTCCGGCGGGACCTCCATCAGCGCGACCACGCTGCCGCCCCGGCCGTCGCGGACATCGAGCATGCGGCTGAGCAGAGCCTCGCGTTGGTCGATCAGGTCGTCGCCGAGGAGGACCGCGAAGGGCTCGTCGCCGACGTGCCGGCGGGCGCACAGCACGGCGTGGCCGAGGCCGAGCGGGTCGCCCTGCCGGATGTGGTGGATGCTCGCCAGCCGCGCCGGGTCGCGCACCGCGTCCAGCCGCACGGTGTCGCCCTTGGTCGCGAGGGCCTGCTCCAGTTCGAGGGCGTGGTCGAAGTGGTCCTCGATGGCCCGCTTGTGGCGGCCCGTGACCATCAGGACGTCGTCGAGTCCCGCGGCCGCCGCCTCCTCGACGACGTACTGGATGGCCGGCTTGTCGACGACCGGCAGCATCTCCTTGGGGGTCGCCTTCGTGGCGGGCAGGAAGCGGGTGCCGAGACCGGCGGCCGGGACGACCGCCTTGCGCACGCGGCGAGTGGGGGCGGCGGGGGCGTCGGGGGCGGAGGAGTCGGAAGGGTGGGGGGTGCTCATGCGGCTCATGCTGACGCGCGGAGATGAGAGCGCGCCGAGAGGCGCCTGGGAGAGCGCTGTGGAGTGGGAGATTTCGTGGACCAACCGTCCTCGCGTGCACACAACTCGACGCTCTGACCGGCGGCGTTATCGAAAGCCGGTACGGATACCGGCGGTAACATATTTGAATTCGCCGCGTTTTGAACTCGGGTCATCCGAACTCCTTGTTACCTGTGAGTCGTATGTGCGAAAGTGAGCCGCCTCACAGCCAAGTCCGCAGCTGACGCGGCAGAGGTATGCACCAATCACGCACCTGCTTTCCGACGGACGCGCAATTCGCATGCCGTCCTGCGGCTGGAAGGAAATGGTTCCGTGCAACCCCCTTACCCCCCACGCCCGCCGTACCCGCCGCGCCCCGGAGCGAGGCCCGCGGAGTCCGACCGCAATCTCCTCGCCCGGTTGGGTGAGCCCGGTGAAGGCCCGCGTGCCGTCGCGCTGTTACTGGCGCGGCACTGGCGGGCGGTCTACGAGTACGCCGTCATCTGTCTGGCCTCCTCGGCGGATTCGGCGTCGATGGCGGCCGCCGCCGCGTTCCGCCGGGAACTCGCCCTGCCGGGCGGCGGCGCCCTGCGCCCGCGCCTGCTCGCGGCCGTGCGGGACACGGTCGGGGAGTGGGCGGCCGACGACGGCATTTCCGGAGTGCTGCCGGAACTCCGCAATACCGTCGGCGCCCGCGGTCTGCGCGCCGCCCGGTCCGTGACACCCGAAAGGCGGCGCCTCGCCGAGCGCGCATTCCGGGCCCTTCCGGGGGCATCCCAATGCCTGCTCTGGCACACGGAGGTGGAGGCCGAGCCCCTATCCGTACCGGCCGGTCTGCTGGGGGTGGACACCGGGACCGCGTCGGCCGCGCTGGAGCAGGCCCGTGAGCAATTCCGGGCGGGCTGCGTGCGGGCGCACCGGGAACTCGCGCCGACGCGGGAATGCCGCTACTACAACCGCCTGCTGGACGTTCCGATGCGCCGCGGCGGGGCCTTGCTGACGGATGTGCAACGCCATCTCATGGCGTGCCGCTACTGCCGGCACGCCGCCGAACAACTCAGCCATTTCGAGGGCGGTTTGGAGGACCTGCTCGTCGAGACCGTGCTCGGCTGGGGCGCCCGCCGCTACCTCACGTCACGGCCCGGCCGCGACGGGGGCCAGGCCGCCCTGCCGGCCGGGGGCCGCCATCGGCTCCGGCCCCGCGCCCTGCCGGCGGGCGGGCGCCCCGGGACGCCGAGACGGCACGCGAAGGCGCTGGCCGCCGCGATCGGGGTGACCTCCCTCGTCCTGCTCGCGACACTGCTCGCCGCCCGGGGCTGGTCCGAGGAGGGCGGTACGGCCGGCCCCCGGGCCACCTGGGGAGCGGTCAGCGGCCACTCGGTCGACCCCGACACCGGGGGCTCCTCGTCCGCGGAGCCGTCCTCGGCCGCCGCCCCCTCGGCCGCCTCCGCGGGCGGTCCCGCCGAAGTGGCCCGGGGGCGGCTGCGCAACCTCGACGCCGGGCTGTGCCTCGACGTCCGGGGCGGCCGGGGCCGGGCCGACGCGCCTCTCGTGCTGGCCACCTGCTCCGCGGGGTCCCCGCAGTGGTCGTACCAGGACGACGGTCTGCTGCGCAGCGCCGCCGATCCCACCCGCTGCCTCGACTCCGACCCGGCCGAGGGCTCGGTCGTCCTGGCCGGCTGCCTGGTGCACGCCGGCGTCGTGCGCTACGACCTGACCGTGCGCGGCGAACTCCTGCCCCGCGCCGGCAAGGGGCTGGCCGTCGCCCCCGGCAAGGGCCGCGGCGTGATCGTCACCGGGCGCGACGGCTCCGCCGCCCAACGCTGGGCGCTGGAACCGTTGATCGCCCCCGAGGACAAAGGACCCTCCCGGGAGAACCGCGCCCAGGACGCCCCGAGGGAGAGCCGTCAGGAGAAGAGCCACCCGTACGGGGACGCCCCGCCCGCGCGGCGTCCCGAGCCGCCGCGGACCACGTCCGAGGATCGCGCGCCCGAGCGGCACGGGACGCGGTTCGCGCAGGTGGGATGCTGCGGTGCGACGGGGCCGGAGCCGGGCCCCGACGCCGGGGGTACGTCCGGCACCGGCGTGCTCCGTTCCGTACGCGCAGGCGTGACCGATGCCGTGACGGCACTGCACTCGGCCGTGGGGCCGTAGGGCGGGTGGGGGTGTGAGCCAGGGGCAGGTCGGCGGGGGGAGAGGGTGCGCGCCGGGATCAGGCCCGGCGGCGTCCCGCCGGACGGCCCGCCCCGGCGGCTCGGGTGACTAACCGGGCCCGGTCCACGTCACTCCCCTGCGGCGGGGCCGATCCCGGACTCCCGCCAGCTCACCAGGGGGGCGCACCGGCTGACGATCACCGCCCGGGGCGGGGACACCGGCTCCCTGTTCCGGCTGCGCCGCATCACCGCAGCGACCCGGGCCGACGACGTCGCCGAGGCCGTACGGGCGGCCGGCTCCGCCCGGGACGTCGTCCTCTTCGCCTACGAGGACGCCATCGAGGGCCAGGACCGCACGACCATCGCCCTCCCCGGCAACCAGGAGCGGCTGATCGAGGCCGTGACGGCGGCCAACCCGCGCACCACCGTCGTCCTGAAAACACCTCGTCGGCCATGTCGATGCCGTGGCTGGAGCGCACCGGGGCCGTGCTCCATATGTACTACCCGGGCCAGGAGGGCGCCGCCGCCACCGCCGCCGTCCTGTACGGGGACCGCGACCCCGGCGGCCGCCCCACCCAGAGCTTCCCGGCCGACGACGACCACCACCCCGTGGCCGGCGACCCGCGCCGCTACCCGGGCGTCGACGGCACCGAGACCTACGCGGAGGGCGTCCGCGTCGGCCACCGCTGGTACGACGCCGAGGGCGTGCGGCCGCTGTTCCCCTTCGGCCACGGACTGTCGTACACCTCCTCCGCCTACGCGGATCCGGACGCGCGCTGGACGGGCGACGGCGTCGACGTCGCCTTCACGGTCCGCAACACCGGGCGCCGCGACGGCGTGGACGTGCCGCAGGTGTACGCGGGGCCCTCCCCGGACCTCCCGCTCGACCAGCCCGTACGCGTGCTGGCCGGGTACCGGCGGCTCGCGCTGCGGGCGGGGGAGGAGCGGCGCGTCGGCGTCCGCGTCGAGCCGCGCACCCTGTCCTCCTGGGACGCCGGGGTCCACGACTGGGTGCTGGGCACGGGAGTGCGCACCCTGTGGATCGGGGCGTCGTCACGGGACCTGCGGCTGCGCACGAGCGTACGGGTGGGCGGCTGACCCGGCGTGCACCGAACAGCCGTGCGCCGAACAGCCGCGCGGCGCATGGCCGAGAGACGCGTGGCCGAGAGGCGCCTGGCCGAGAGGCGCCTGGCATCGAACCGGAACAGACTGGTACTCCTCCTGAGGCCGTCGCAGAACCCAGGGAGTCAGCCATGCCCGAGGCCCCGCGCCAGCACCACCCGACCGCACCGACCGACGAGGAACTGCGCACGCTGGACGCGCACTGGCGGGCCGCCAACTTCCTGGCGGCCGGTCAGATCTACCTGCTGGCGAACCCGCTGCTGACCGAGCCGCTGAGGCCCGAGCACATCAAGCCGCGGCTGCTGGGGCACTGGGGCACCTCGCCCGGCCTGAACCTCGTGTACACGCACCTCAACCGGGTGATCAGGAACCGGGGGCTGGACGCCCTGTGCATCTGGGGCCCGGGCCACGGCGGGCCGTCCGTGCTGGCCAACTCGTGGCTGGAGGGCAGCTACAGCGAGAAGTACCCCGACGTGTCGCGGGACGCGCAGGGCATGGGACTGCTCTTCCGCCAGTTCTCGTTCCCCGGCGGGGTGCCGAGCCATGTCGCCCCGGAGGTCCCGGGCTCGATCCACGAGGGCGGCGAACTCGGCTACTCCCTCGCCCACGCCTACGGCGCCGCCCTGGACAACCCCGGCCTGCTGGTGGCCTGCGTGATCGGCGACGGCGAGGCGGAGACCGGCCCGCTCGCCGCGTCCTGGCACGCCAACAAGTTCCTCGACCCCGTCCACGACGGCGCCGTCCTGCCGATCCTGCACCTGAACGGCTACAAGATCGCCAACCCGACCGTGCTGTCCCGCCTGCCCGAGGGGGAACTCGACGCGCTGCTGCGCGGCTACGGCCACGAGCCGGTCCACGTCTGCGGCGACGACCCCGCGCAGGTGCACCGCGCCATGGCCCGGGCGATGGACACCGCGCTCGACCGCATCGCCGGGCTGCAGCGCGCCGCACGCGAGGAGGGCGTGGGCGAGCGCCCGCGCTGGCCGGTGATCGTGCTGCGCACCCCGAAGGGCTGGACCGGCCCCGCCGAGGTGGATGGGCAGCCGGTGGAGAACACCTGGCGCTCCCACCAGGTGCCGCTGTCGGGCGTCCGTGACAACCCGGACCACCTGCGGCAGCTGGAGGCCTGGCTGCGCTCGTACCGGCCCGAGGAGCTGTTCGACGCCCAGGGCCGCCCGGTCGCCGACGTCCTGGCGCCGATCCCCGAGGGCACGCGCCGGCTGGGCGCCACGCCGCACGCCAACGGTGGACTGCTCGTGCGCGATCTGCCGGTCCCGTCCCTGGACGACTTCGCTGTCCCCGTCGACAAACCGGGCACGACCCTGCATGAACCCACCCGCGTCCTGGGCGACCTGCTGGCCCGGGTCATGCGGGACACCGCCGACCGCCGGGACTTCCGCCTGGTCGGCCCGGACGAGACCGCCTCCAACCGGCTCCAGGCCGTCTTCGACGCCAGCGGCAAGACCTGGCAGGCCGGGACGCTGCCGGTGGACGAGCACCTGGACCGGCACGGCCGCGTGATGGAGATCCTCTCCGAACACCTCTGCCAGGGCTGGCTGGAGGGCTACCTCCTGACGGGCCGGCACGGGCTGTTCTCCTGCTACGAGGCGTTCGTGCACATCGTCGACTCGATGGTCAACCAGCACATCAAGTGGCTGCGCACCTCCCGCAGGCTGCCCTGGCGCGCCCCCATCGCCTCCCTGAACTACCTGCTGACCTCCCATGTGTGGCGGCAGGACCACAACGGCTTCTCCCACCAGGACCCCGGCTTCGTCGACCACGTCCTGAACAAGAGCCCCGAGGTCGTCCGCGTCTATCTGCCGCCGGACGCCAACACCCTGCTGTCGGTGGCGGACCACGCGCTGCGCAGCCGCGACTACGTCAACGTGATCGTGGCCGGCAAGCAGCCCTGCTTCGACTGGCTGTCCATGGACGAGGCCCGGGTGCACTGCGCCCGCGGCGCCGGGATCTGGGAATGGGCGGGCACCGAGAACGGCGGTGAGCCCGACGTCGTCCTGGCCTGCGCCGGCGATGTCCCCACCCAGGAGACCCTGGCCGCCGCGCACCTGCTCCGCCGCCATCTGCCCGAGTTGTCCGTTCGCGTGGTGAACGTCGTCGACCTGGCCCGGCTGCTGCCCCGCGAGGAGCACCCGCACGGCATGAACGACTTCGAGTACGACGGCCTGTTCACCGCCGACAAGCCGGTGATCTTCGCCTACCACGGCTACCCCTGGCTGATCCACCGTCTCGCCTACCGCCGCACCGGCCACCAGCACCTGCACGTACGCGGCTACAAGGAGGCCGGCACCACCACCACGCCGTTCGACATGGTCGTCCGCAACGACCTGGACCGCTACCGCCTGGTCATGGACGTCATCGACCGCGTCCCGGGCCTGGCGGTGCGCGCCACGGCCGTACGCCAGCGCATGGCCGACGCCCGCACCCGCCACCACGCGTGGATCCGCGAGCACGGCACCGACCTGCCCGAGGTCGCCGAGTGGAGCTGGAACGCCTGAGCCGCGAGGGACGTCCTATGAGCCGGTAGGCTTCCCGGGGCACGCAGGGAAGCACAGGGAAAGGATCCGGCGTTGCACGTCCAGGAGTGGCTCGAAACCGTACCCGCGGTGGCCGTCTACGCACTGGTGGGAGTGGTCATCGGCCTGGAGAGCCTGGGCATCCCGCTGCCGGGCGAGATCATCCTCGTCTCCTCCGCGCTGCTCGCCTCCCAGCACGGCGACATCGACCCGGTCGTCCTCGGCGCCAGCGCCACGGCCGGCGCGATCATCGGCGACTCCATCGGCTACGCCATCGGCCGCAGGGGCGGGCGGCCCCTGCTGGCCTGGCTGGGCAGGAAGTTCCCCAAGCACTTCAGCGAGGGCCACATCGCCACCGCCGAGCGCTCCTTCGAGAAGTGGGGCATGTGGGCCGTCTTCTTCGGCCGCTTCGTCGCCCTGCTCCGCATCTTCGCGGGCCCCCTCGCCGGTGTGCTCCGCATGCCGTACTGGAAGTTCCTCATCGCCAACGTCCTCGGCGGCATCCTCTGGGCCGGCGGCACGACAGCGGTCATCTACTACGTCGGCATCGTCGCCGAGTCCTGGCTGAAGCGCTTCTCGTGGCTGGGCCTCGTGGCGGCGGTCCTCGTCGGTGTGACGTCCATGCTGGTGCTCAAGCGCAAGGCGAAGAAAGCGGGCGAGAACCGCGAAGTGGCAGAACCACAGGTTCCCTAGGGCCCCCTACGCGTGCACCTCCCGGTGCGCCTTCGCCAACTCGGCGTACATCGTGCCGTTGAGGGTGACCCCCTGCCGCTCCTCCTCCGACAGCTCCCGCCGGACCTTCGCGGGGACGCCCGCCACCAGGGACCCGGGCGGTACGACCATCCCCTGCGGCACCAACGCCTGCGCGGCGACCAGCGACCCGGCTCCGATCACGGCCCCGTTCAGGACGGTCGCCCCCATGCCGATGAGGCAGTCGTCCTCGACCGTCGCCCCGTGCACCACCGCGTTGTGCCCGATGGACACCCGCTCGCCCACCGTCACCGGAAAACCCGGGTCGGCGTGGAGCGTGCAGTTGTCCTGCACGTTGCTGCTGGCCCCGACGGAGATCGACTCGACGTCGCCGCGCAGTACGGCCCCGTACCAGACGCTCGCGCCGACGCCCAGCGTCACGCCCCCGATCACCGACGCCGTGGGCGCCACGAACGCCGTTTCGTCGATCTCCGGCTCACGGCCGCCGATCCCCGTGATCATCGCCCGCTGACCCATGTCCGCCTCCATAACGTCGTCGACAACGCGCAAACCGTACGCCACCCGATGGGGCGAAGATCACAGGCCTCCGACGCCGCGGGGTGAGCTACCGCTGAGTACGGTGAGCGGGTGCCGAAGCGCAAGAACACGTTCTCATCCTGGCGACGGGGCCTCGCGCAGCGCGCCGTCCACGCCGGCTGGGCCTGGGTGCAGCGGACGGGGTCGGTCACGGCCGAGCACCCCGGGCGCTACCGGTTCGGCGCGATGGGAACAGGTACCAGGCTCGCCTTCCCGCTCGGCACGGTCTTCGGCGAACCCTGGATCCACCTCGGCTCCCACTGCATCATCGGCGAGCAGGTCACGCTCACCGCGGGCCTGATGCCCGACCTCGACCTCGGTCCGGACCCGATCCTGCGCCTCGGCGACGGCGTGGTCCTCGGCCGCGGCAGCCACGTCATCGCCGACACCACGGTCACCATCGGCAGCGACTGCTACTTCGGCCCGTACGTCTACGTCACGTCCACGAACCACTCCTACGACGACCCCCACGAGCCGATCGGGAAGCAGTGGCCGCGGATGGAGCCGGTGGAGATCGGACCCGGCTGCTGGATCGGCACCGGCGCGGTGATCCTGCCGGGGGCCCGGATCGGGCGGAACGTGGTGGTGGCCGCGGGCGCGGTCGTCCGGGGCGTGGTGCCCGACCACGCGGTGGTGGCGGGGGCGCCGGCGCGTGTCGTCCGCCGCTGGACCCCCGCCGACGGCTGGCAGCCGCCGCTGCGCACCCCGCCGCCGGTCCCCATCCCGGAGGGCGTCACCCCCGAGCAGTTGCGCGCGCTGTCCGGGCTGGACGAGGAGACGGCGGCGCAGCTCGCCGAGCTGGACGGGGAGGCGGCGGCCCGGCTCGCGGAGCTGGAACCGGGATCCTGAACCGCCGGGTTCAGCCCGACGCGAGCAGGACCGTTCCGACCAGGGCCAGCCCCGCGCCCGCCGCCTGCACCGCCCGCAGCCGTTCGCGCAGGACGCCGCGCGCGGCCACGGCCGTCACCACCGGGTAGAGGGAGGCGAGCACGGCGGCGACGGTGACCGGGCCGTGCTGCGCGGCGATCGCGTAGGTGCCGTTCGCGGCGACGTCCGCCAGACCGACAAAGGCGAGCGCCGGCAGGGAGCGCCAGGGGAAGCCGTCCGCGGGAAGGGCGGGAGCCCCGCGCCGCACCGACACGTACAGCGCGAGTCCGCCGGCCGCCACGTTCGTCACCCGCTGCACGAACAGCGCGAGGAACAGTCCCGTCAGCGTCGTCGACGCCTCGGCGATCAGCGCCATCACCGCGCCGAAGCCGAACGCCGCGAGGAGGGTCAGGACGACGGCCTGGCGCTGGACGGGCGCCCCGCGGAACTGCGGGCCGCCGGCGAGGCAGACACCGGCCACGGCGACAAGGATGCCGACGAACTGCAGCAGGCCCGGGCGCTCGCCCAGCACCAGCCCCACCCCGACGGGCACGGCGACGCCGATCGAGCCCAGCGGCGAGACCACACCCATCGGCCCCAGCGCGAGCGCCTTGTAGAACGCCAGCATCGCCACGGGCCCTACGAGCCCGGCGGTCACGGCGAACCACAGCTGCGGTCCCGCCTCGCTCCAGCCGCCGGTCGCCACCACGACCGCGCCGAGCACGACCACCGCGATCGACTGCGAGACCACGACCACCGTCAGCGCGGGCGTGCGCCGGGTCAGCAGTCCGCCGCCGAAGTCGGCCAGTCCCCACAGCAGGCTGGTGGCCAGGGCGAAGAGCGCTGTCATGGGGTGGATGCCTCGCAGTACAGTTCAGTGAACGATCAGGTCAACCACACCATAGTGCGTTCTGTTGCACTGTGTCATACAGAATATTGGACGGAATGTGTCGGACCTCGACCTGTTGACCCAGTCCCTGGCGCGCAGCGTCAAGCACTGGCGCGCGGTGCGCGGCTTCACCCTGGACGTGCTCGCCGCCCGGGCGGGCGTCAGCCGCGGCATGCTCATCCAGATCGAGCAGGCCCGCACCAACCCCAGCCTCGGCACCGTCGTCAAGATCGGCGACGCCCTCGGCGTCAGCATCACCACCCTGCTCGACTACGAACAGGGCCCGCACGTGCACATCGTCCCCGCGGACCAGGCCGTACGGCTGTGGCACACCGACGCCGGCAGCTACAACCGGCTCCTCGCGGGCACGGAGGCGCCCGGCCCGCTGGAGATGTGGGACTGGCGGCTCATGCCCGGCGAGAGCAGCCAGTCCGACCCGCACCCCGCCGGCACGATCGAACTGCTGCACGTCACGGCGGGGGAACTGACGCTCGCCGTCGACGGGGTCGAGCACCGCGTCCCGGCGGGCGCGAGCGTCCACTTCGAGGCCAACGTCCCGCACACGTACGGCAACACCGGCGAGGCGCCCATGGAGATGGTCATGGCCGTCTCGGTGCCGCCCGTGCCCTGAGACGCCCCGGCCCGAGGACGGCCCCGAGTTGTTAGCGTGCGGTCATGCGCGCACCCATCGGACACTTCGACAACGCCCGTCCCGCCCCCGACTGCCTCGGCGAACTCACCGGCCCGGTCGCCGACGCCGTGCGCCACTGGGCGGGCAGCGTCCCCGCCGAGCAGATCGTCTACGTCGACACCGACCCGGAGTGGGCCGACACCGCGACGTTCCTGGAGCACTACGGTCCGGAACTGCTGGGACAGTCGGCGAACTGCGTGGTGGTCGCGGGCAGGCGCGCCGGTGAGACCACGCTCGCCGCGTGCGTCGTGCTGTCCGCCACCCGGGTCGACGTGAACGGCGTCGTCCGCCGTCACCTCGGTGTCCGCAAGGCCTCGTTCGCCTCGATGGACACGGCGACCGGCGAGACCGGCATGGAGTACGGCGGGATCACCCCGCTCGGACTGCCCGGCGACTGGCCCGTCCTGGTCGACGCGGCCGTCACCGACCTGCCCTACGTCCTCGTCGGCAGCGGCCGACGACGCGGCAAGCTCCTGGTCCCGGGCAAGGCCCTCGCGGAACTGCCGGGCGCGGTGGTGCTGGAGGGGCTCGGAGTCGCCTGAGCTACGCCGCCGCGTGGTGGGCCAGCGGCAGGTGCGGGTCGGCCTCGCCGGGGGACGCTTCCGGATCGGCGTGGACCAGGGCCGCCGTCAGGCGCGGTACGGCGTGCAGCAGTGCGTGCTCGGCGTCGACGGCGATGCGGTGCGCCTCGCGTACCGTCGCCTCCCCGTCGACCACGACGGCTACCTCGGCGCGCAGCCGGTGCCCGATCCAGCGCAGCCGCAGCTCGCCCACCCCCCGCACCCCCGGGACCTCGGTCAGGGCCCGCTCGGCCCGGTCCACCAGGGCCGGGTCGACCGCGTCCAGCACCCGCCGGAACACCTCCCGTGCCGCGTCCCGCAGCACCAGGACGATCGCCGCGGTGATCGCCAGGCCGACGATCGGGTCCGCCAGTTGCCACCCCAGGGCGGATCCGCCCGCGCCCAGCAGCACGGCCAGTGAGGTGAAACCGTCGGTGCGGGCGTGCAGCCCGTCGGCGACCAGCGCCGCCGAGCCGATCGCACGGCCGACCCGGATGCGGTAGCGGGCCACCCACTCGTTGCCCGCGAACCCGACGAGGGCCGCCACGGCGACCGCCGGGACGTGCGCGACCGGCCGCGGGTCGAGGAGGCGGTCGATCGCCGCCCACCCCGCGAAGGCCGCCGACGCGGCGATGGTCAGCACGATCACCAGGCCCGCGAGATCCTCGGCCCGCCCGTAGCCGTAGGTGAAGCGGCGGGTCGCCGCGCGCCGGCCCAGCACGAAGGCGATCCCCAGCGGCACGGCGGTCAGCGCGTCCGCCGCGTTGTGCACCGTGTCCCCGAGCAGCGCCACCGAGCCGGAGACGGCCACCACGACCGCCTGCGCCAGCGCCGTCACGCCGAGCACGGCGAGCGAGACCCAGAGCGCCCGCATCCCGCGCGCCGAGGACTCCAACGCGGAGTCGACCTTGTCGGCCGTCTGGTGCGAGTGCGGGGTGAGGAGGTGGGCCAGTCGATGCCGCAGGCCGTGCCGACGGCTGTGGGAGTGCTCGTGCCGGGAGTGCTCGTGCCGGTGGTCGCTCACGTGGATCCCCTTCCGGTGCGCGGAGTGGACGTGCACACGCCCATGGCGCCATTATGTGCGTATGAGCGCACGCATGCACCTGTCATCTGCGCACGATGCGCATCCGCGCACCCCCGGCGAGGAGCAGTTCGCGCTCGCCGCCGAACTCCTCGCCCTGCTCGGCGACCGCACCCGGCTCGCCCTGCTGCACGCCCTGGCCGGGGGAGAGGCCGACGTCACGACCCTCACGGAGGCGTGCGGCGCCGCACGGCCGGCCGTCAGCCAGCACCTGGCGCGCCTGCGCCTGGCGGGCCTGGTGAACACGCGCAAGGAGGGCCGCCGGGTGATCTACTCACTCCGGGACGGCCATCTGCGCCGGCTCGTCGACGAGGCGCTGAACGTGGCCGACCACCGACTGAGCGACCGCCCCCCGCACGACTGAGGCTGAGCGACAGCCTCCGGCACAACTGAGTCAGTAGCGCGCGGCCGTCCCGAGGTACTGCTCGGCGAAGGCGGCCGCCGCCGCGCGCGAGGTGAACAGCCGGCGCAGCCGGGCCAGCGTGGTGCCCGCGCGGAACGGGTCGCCCGACGCCGTGCCGTGGTACACCTCGGACAGCCACTGCGAGAACTCCTGGTAGTCCCACACGCGCCGCAGACACGCCTGCGCATAGCCGGCCAGGCCGCCGTCGTCGCCCATGGTCAGGTGGGCCACCAGGGCGTCACCGAGCAGGAAGGCGTCGTGCAGGGCGAGGTTCATGCCCTTGGCGGCGATGGGCGCGACCAGATGGGCGGCGTCGCCCGCGAGGAAGAGCCGGCCGTGCACCATGGGCTCGACCACGTAGTCGTGCATGTCCAGCACGCGCTTCTCGATCAGCCGCCCCTCCGTCAGCGGCGGCACACCGGCCGCCCCCAGGCGCTCCTGGAGCTCCGCCCAGACACGCTCGTGCGGCCAGTTCTCCGGATCGTCGCCCGGCGGGCACTGGAGGTAGTAGCGGGTCACCTCCGGGCTGCGGGGCATCTGGCCGGCGAAACCGCGGACGTGGCAGCCGAACAGCACGCAGTCCGCGGACGGCGGCGCCTCGGCGAGCAGCGCGAGCCAGCCGATGCCGTAGTCGTGCCGTGCGATCCGGACCCGCTCCGGCGGCAGCGCGGCCCGGGTCACCCCGCGCGCCCCGTCGCAGCCGGCGACGAAGTCGCAGTGCACGACCCGCCGTTCCCCCGTGTCCGGGCAGAGGTACGACACCGAGGGCCGGTCGGTGCCCAGGTCGTGGAGCCGTACGTCCCGGACGCCGAAGCGGATCCGGCCGCCGCGCACGTCGGCGTACTCGCGCACCAGGTCCGTCACCAGCAGCGGCTGCGGGTAGACGAAGTGGTGACTGCCCGTCAGCTCGCCGTAGGGGAACCGGTACCGCTCCCCGTCGAAGCGGAACTCGCACGCCGTGTGCAGCTCGGCGCGGTCCAGCAGGTTCCGGGCGAGGCCCCGCTTCTCCAGGCCCCGCACGGCCCATTCCTCGATGACGCCGGCCCGGGGCCGCTGTTCGATGAACTCCCGCGTCTCCGTCTCCAGCACCAGGCAGTCCACCGAGGCGGCCCGCAGGATGTTGCCGGTGGTCAGCCCCGCGGGACCGGCGCCCACGACAACGACCGGGAAGCGTTGCGGGGCGCCGGAGTTCGCGGCTGGGGAGGCGTGGGTCATGCGGTCATTATGGAGGCGGGCCTCAGTGGGCGGGCACCTCCGTGACGGCCAGCTCCTCGATGCTCCGCTCGATCTCCTCGGGCCGGGACGCCGAGGCCCGTGCCCAGTAGTAGATCGCCAGCGAGAACACGGCGATGACCACCATGTCCCACCACAGCCCGATGCGGCCCTGCCCCCCGAAACCGCCCTGCCAGGAGATGACGCCCATGCCCAACAGGTAGACGGGCAGCCACTGTGCGGCCTTCCAGTCGAGCCGGGGCGCGTCCGGCAGGCCCCTGCGCGTGGCATACCAGGCGTAGCCGCCGAGCAGGACGTAACCGAGGACGATGGCCACGCCGAGCCGCCACAGCGTGTCCCAGGTGGACCAGTAGATGATGAGGTTGGCCACCACGAACGACAACGGGGACACGACCTTGCCGCCGGGCAGCCGGTAGGGGCGCCCGCGGTGCGGCAGCCGGTCGGCGAAGACCCCGTAGGCCAGCGGGGCGCCCGCGTACATCAGCACGCTCGCCGAGGTGATGAAGCTGACCAGCTGCTGCCAGCTCGGGAACGGCAGGAAGCAGATCACGCCGGTCACGAAGGAGACGAACAGCCCGAACCACGGCACGCCGCGCGCGTCGGTGCGGGTGAAGATCTTCGGCGCGTAGCCGTTGCGGGCCAGGCCGTACGAGATGCGGGACGTGGCCGTCGTGTAGATCAGGCCGGTGCCGCCGGGGGAGACCACCGCGTCCAGGTACAGCACCACGCTCAGCCAGCCGAGCCCCAGCAGGGTGGCCAGACCCGCCCAGGGGCCGCTGATGCCGGGGTAGTCGAGCTTCGTCCAGCCGTGCGCGAACGACGCCAGGGGCAGGGCGGCGATGAAGACGACCTGGAGCAGGAGGTAGACGACCGCGCCGATGGCGACCGAGCCGATCGTCGCGCGCGGCAGGTCCCGCGCCGGATCGCGGCTCTCGCCCGCGAGCTGGATCGCCTGCTCGAAGCCCAGCAGGGCGAAGATGATGCCGCTGGAGCTGACGGCGCTCAGCACACCGTGCGCGCCGAACGGGGCGAAGCCGTGCTCGGTGAAGTTGCCCGGGTGGAAGTTGCCGGCCGCGATGATGAAGATCGCGGCCAGGGGGACGGCCACCTTCCACCAGGTGGCGGCGCTGTTGGTGTGCGCCAGGAGCCGCACGCCGAGGAAGTTGATCACGACGAACACGGCCATGAGGACCACGGCGACGACGAACCCGCTGGCCGTCAGTGTCCCGTCCTTGGCGTGCTGGAAGCCCTGCGCCCAGTGCCAGTGCCCCGCGTAGCCGATCATGGCCTCGACCTCGATCGGTGCCACCGTCGCCGCCTGGAGCCAGGAGAACCAGCCGAAGGACATGCCGGCCAGTCCGCCGAACGCGTAGTGCGGATAGCGGGCCGTGCCGCCCGCGACCGGGAACATGCCGCCCAGTTCCGCGTGCACCAGCGCCAGCAGCACGATCGCCACCGCGCCGATGAGCCAGGACAGGATCGCCGCGGGACCGGCCGCCACGACCGCCTTCTCGGCGCCGTACAGCCAACCGGATCCGATGATGGACCCGACCGACGCCCACATGAGCCCGATCAGTCCGACGTCCCTGCGCAGTCCGCCCGGGCTCCCCTCCACCCCCACTGCCACCTGGTCGACGCTTGCCATTCAAGGGGCCTCTCATCAACGAACTCGGAGAGTTCAGCGAGCAAGAGGCCTCAGGCTAGGAACCGGTCACCGGCGGCAGAAAGACGAGTTGTACGCCCTTGACCGGGCAGGGGTGTTTCCTGGCCATCGCTTCAGGAATCCTCGACGCGGCGATGGGGAAGTCGTGGGATCTCGATGGCCGGGCAGCGGTCCATCACCATCTCCAGGCCCGCCGCGCGCGTCCGCTCGTACGCCGCCTCGTCGACGACGCCGAGCTGGAACCACACGGCCCGCGCGCCCTTCGCGACCGCCTCGTCCGCGACGGCCCCGGCGAGGTCGCTGTTCACGAAGACGTCCACGACGTCCACGTCGAAGGGGATGTCCGCCAGGCTCGCGTAGCCCTGCTCGCCGTGCACCGACTCCGCCTTCGGGTGCACGGGCACGACGCGCTTGCCGAAGCGCTGGAGCACCTCGGCGACGCCGTACGCCGCGCGCTGCCGGTTCGACGACAGGCCCACCACGGCCCAGGTGTTGCCGAGCTCGGTGAGGATCCTGCGGACCGTTGCCTCGTCGCCGTACACCGGCGGCCTCCTCGGGAGTCGGGGAAGAGCTGCTGCCCGCACAACGACGCAGGGTGCGCGGTGATTCCCCGGCCCCCCGATCCGGAACTGACGCGCAGCGGTGAGGGGGACGGGCGGGGCCTCGGCCACTGGACTGTCGTGCGGACGTCCGGGAAGGCGCCCCGATCCGGGTGAACCCGAGTCCGAAGACCTGCTGGCGGCCCCCGCGGCCGCGCGCGGCGGGGGAGCACCGTACGACCGGGCCCCGCGATCGGGCCCTCGACGCCTGAGGACTGGTTTCCGTGCCCCTCGCCCGACCCGCCCGTGCCGCCGTGCTGCTCGCGGCCGGCTCCCTGCTCCTGACCGGCTGCGGCGACGCGCGGCCCGCCCCCGCGAAGGCCGCCGCCGTCCCCCTCGCCAACTGCGGCCACGAGGTACGCGTCGCGGCCCCGCCCCGGCACGCCGTCTCCCTCAACCAGGGCACCACCGAGATCCTGCTCTCCCTCGGCCTCGCCGACCGGCTCGCGGGCACGGCCACCTGGACCGATCCCGTGATGAAGGGGCTGGAGAAGGCCGACGCCCGGGTGCCGCGCATCGCCGACAACAACCCCTTCTTCGAACGGGTCCTGGACGCGGACCCCGACTTCGTCGCCGCGTCCTTCGTCTCCACCCTCGGCAAGGGCGGCGTCGCCACCCGCGAACAGTTCGAGAAGCTCGGCGTGCCCACGTACGTCTCCCCGTCCGACTGCGCCGGCAAGGACAACTCGGGGGACGGTGACGGCGCGCGCGACAAGGCGCTCGGCATCGACACCGTCTACGGCGAGGTGCGCGACCTCGCCGCCGTGTTCGGGGTGAAGGAACGCGGCGACGAGCTCGTGGCCTCCCTCCAACAGCGCATGAAGAAGGCCACCTCGGGCATCGACGCCTCCGACGTCACCCTCCTGTACTGGTTCGCCAACTCCGAGTCCCCCTACATCCGCCGACGCCGAGACGACCAAAGGCGTGCTGTTCTGGCTGCTCGGTTCGCTCGGCGGCGCGGGCTGGACCGACGTCCGGCTCTGCCTGGCCGTCCTGGCGGTGGCGCTCGTGGTGTGCCTGTCCTACGCCCGCACGCTCGATGCCTTCGCCTTCGGGCAGGACGCGGCGGCCGCGCTCGGGGTGTCCGTGGCCCGCACCCGCCTGGTGCTGCTGTGCGTCACGGCCCTGCTCGTCAGCTCGGCCGGGGCGATCGGCTTCGTCGGGCTGGTCCTGCCGCACGCCGCCCGGGCCCTGACCGGCCCCGGGCACGCCCGGCTGCTGCCGGTCACGGCCCTTGCCGGCGCGGTCTTCCTGGTGTGGGTCGACACCCTCGCCCGGACCGTCCTGGATCCGCAGGAGGTGCCGGTGGGAGTCGTGACGTCGCTGATCGGGGTGCCGGCGTTCGTGGTGGTGCTGTACCGGACGCGGAGGGCGCGATGAGCGAAACGACCCAGGGGGCCGCGCCGGAACCCGGGCTCCGCGCCGACCGGGTGTGCCGCCGGGCCGACGGGCGCCTCATCCTCGACGGCGTCGTCCTCGCGCCGGAGCCCGGCTCCACCGTCGGCGTCCTCGGGCCCAACGGCTCCGGCAAGTCGACGCTGCTGCGGCTGCTGGCCGGGCTGCTCACCCCGACGGGCGGGGTCGTCACCCTCGACGGCACGCCGCTGGGCGACGTGCCCCGCCGTACGGTCGCCCGCCGCCTCGCCGTCGTCGAACAGCAGTCGGACACGCAGGTCGAGTTGACCGTCGAGGACGTCGTACGGCTCGGCCGGTTGCCGCACCGCCGGGCCTGGACCCCCGCCTCGGCCGACGACGAGCGCGCCGTGCGAGCCGCCCTGGAGCGCACCGGCCTCGCCGACCGGGCCGGCCAGCCCTGGCAGACCCTCTCGGGCGGCGAGCGCCAGCGGGTGCAGAGCGCCCGCGCGCTCGCGCAGGAACCCCGCGAACTCCTCCTCGACGAGCCGACCAACCACCTCGACATCCACCATCGGCTCGACCTGCTCGCCCTGGTCACCACCCTGCCCGTCACCACCGTCGTCGCCCTGCACGACCTCAACCTCGCGGCGATGTGCTGCGACCGGGTCGTCGTCCTGCGCGCGGGGCGGGTCGTGGCCAGCGGTGCTCCGGGTGACGTCCTCACGGAGGGGCTCATCGCGGAGGTGTACGGGGTGCGGGCGGCCGTCAGCCGCGAGGGGCGTGAGGGGCGGCCTCACGTGCGGTTCCTGGGGACGCTGGGGTGAGGGGCGGACGCCCCCTCGACAGCGCAGGCCTGCACGCCATTGGTGGAGCGATTTCGCCACAGTGACCGAAAAAAGCCGAGCGGGCCTGCGCGTGTCCGCCCGCCCGCCTAGGCTCGCATCGTGCTGCGCATCATCGACGCCCGTACCGGCGAGCCGGTCGACGCCGCCCCCGCCCGCCGGGGACTGACCCGTGTCGAAGTCCACGCGTCCGACTCCGACACGACGGACCTGAGGGTGCTGCTCGTGGCGGACCTGCTCATCCGGGCCCTGGAACTCGGCGGCACCCCCGTGTGGGCGATGCTGACCGGCGGCCGTCGGCAGGCGGAGCTGCGGGCGAGCGCCGCGACGCTCGGCATCCGCCCCTTCGAGGACAGTGCCGACGTCGGCGCGGGCCTGGGTGAGTCCCAGGTCATCCATGTCGCCGGGGAGGCCGAGGCACCACCGGACGGAGTACGGATCGCCGTCGCGCCCGTGCGGCGGGGGAATCCCGGCGCGCCGGTCGACGGGGCAGGGGGAACGGGCGCGCCGGTCGATGGGCCAGGGAGGTGGGGCGCGTCGGTCGATGGGCCGGGGGGACCGGAAGCCCCTGGTGCGCCGGCCGGTGAGCCGGCGGAAGCGGGCGGCTCGGCCGGTGGCTCGCCGGAACCGGGCGCGAGGGGCGGTGAGGGGCCGCACGGCCGGCCGGCGGAGCGGGGCCCGTCGCACAGTCGCTCGGCGGCATCGGCGGCATCGGCGGCATCGGCGGGCCCGCAGAAGCCGGGCGGCGACCCCGCCGTTCTGCGGCTCGCGCTGCTCGCCCGGCACCACAGCGCTCCCGTGGAACTGGAGGCGGCCGGTCTCGACGACGCCGGTGTCACCCTCGCCCGCTGGCGGCGCGCCGTCGCCCGCTGGGCGCGGCGGCCCTCGCGGCCGGTGCCCGACGAGGTGCGCGGGCGGCTGCGCGCGGCCTGGGAGGACGACCTGGACGTGCCCGGGGTGCTGGACGTGCTGCGCCACGTCGAGACCGACCCGGACCTGCCGGACGGCGCCCGCTTCGAGACGTACGCCTACGCCGACCGGCTCCTCGGCCTCGAACTCACCCGTGACCTGGGATCCCTCTCATGATCGAGCGTGCCGGAGCCGGCCCCCTGCGCCGACTGGTCGTGCTGCGGCACGCCAAGTCCGCCTGGCCCGTGGACGTCACCGACCACGAGCGCCCGCTCGCCCCGCGCGGCCGCCGGGACGCCCCCGCCGCGGGCCGTGCCCTGGCCGAGGCCGACTGCCTCCCGGACCTCGCCCTGTGCTCCACCGCCGTACGCGCCCGCCGGACCTGGGACCTGGCCGCGGCCGAGTGGGGCACGCCCCCGCCGGTCCGGTTCGACCGGCGCCTGTACGCCGCCGGCGCCCCCGGCCTCCTGGCCGTCGTCCACGAGGTACCCGCCGAAGTGGAGACGCTGCTGCTGATCGGGCACAACCCCGGCCTGGAGGAACTGGTCCTGGCGCTCGCCGGCGACGGCCTCGACGACACCCTGGAACGGGTCGGCACGAAGTTCCCCACCTCGGCGATCGCCGTCCTGTCCTGGCGCGGCGCCACCTGGCGGGCGCTCGCCCCCGGCACGGCGTTGCTCACGTCCGTGACCGTGCCCCGGGGCGCGAAGAAGTAGCCCCGGGCCCGCGCATAGGCTGGCCGGATGCAGGACGAATACCGCACGGTCGCCCACGCGGGCGTGCACGAGACCGAGGTCAACCGCTCCCGCTTCCTGTGCGCCCTCGCCCCGGCGGCCACCGAGCAGGAGGCCCAGGCGTTCATCGCCACGGTCCGCAAGGAGCACGCCGACGCCACCCACAACTGCTGGGCGTACGTCATCGGCGCCGACGCCTCCGTCCAGAAGGCGAGCGACGACGGCGAACCCGGCGGCACCGCCGGCGTCCCCATGCTCCAGATGCTGCTGCGCCGCGACATGCGGTACGTCGTCGCCGTCGTCACCCGCTACTACGGCGGGGTCAAGCTCGGCGCGGGCGGGCTCATCCGCGCGTACGGCGGGGCCGTGGGCGAGGCCTTGGACACCCTGGGCACGCGCACCCGCCGCAGGTACCGCCTCGCCACGATCACCGTCGACCACCAGCGGGCCGGAAAGCTGGAGAACGACCTGCGCACCACCGGACGCGAGGTACGGGACGTCCGCTACGGGGAGGCGGTCACGATCGAGATCGCCCTGCCGGACGCGGACGTGGACGCCGCCCGCGCCTGGCTCGCGGACGCGACCGCCGGCACCGCCCGCTTCGACCTGGGCGGGGAGGCGTACGGCGACGCCTGAGTGTCAAGGGGCGGTCGCGTCACGCCGGTTGCCAGAGCTGGGTGAGCGTCGAGGCGGTGAGCAGCTGCTCGGGGCTTCCCCGGCCTGCCAGGCGGCCGTCGCGGAGCAGGAGGCAGGCGTGCGCCGCGCGCGCGGCTTCCAGGTCGTGGGTGGCCTGGACGACGGTCACTCCGTCGGTGACCAGCTCCGTCAGGAGGGTCGCGATCCGCTCTCGTGCCTCGGGGTCGAGGCCGGTGGTCGGCTCGTCCAGCAGCAGCAGGTCCGACTCCTGGGCGAGCCCTTGGGCGATCAGGGCGCGCTGTCGCTGTCCGCCGGACAGCTCGCCGAGCTGACGGGTGGCGAGGCCGGCGATGCCCAGTCGCTCCATGGCCGTGTCGACGGTGACGCGGTCCTGTCGGGTCAGCCGGCGCCACGGACCGCGTTCGCCCCAGCGCCCCATCTCCACCGTCTGTCTGACCGTCAACGGCAGCGCGTCTCCGACGGCGCCGCGTTGCGGGACGAACGCGGGTGGCCGGTCGCCCTCGTGGTGGAGCTCGCCTGACGTGGGGTGGATCACACCGGCCAGCACTCCGAGCAGGGTGGACTTCCCGCTGCCGTTCGGGCCGACCAGTGCCGTGGTGGCCAACGCCGGTATCTCTGCGTCGATTTGATGCAGGACGGGGCGGCCCGGATATCCGGCGCAGAGTCCGGTGAAGCGGATGCGGGGCGTTCTGTTCCGGGCGGGAGCGGGCGAACGTGGGGATGAGTTGAACATGATTTTCATTATAGTGTGTTTACATGGACTGGTTGACGGGCCCCTTCGAGGTGACCTTTGTGCAAAGGGCCCTGTGGGGCGGGATGTTGGTGTCGGCGATCTGCGCCCTGGCCGGCACGTGGGTGGTGCTCAGGGGGATGGCCTTCCTCGGTGACGCCATGTCCCACGGGCTGCTGCCCGGAGTGGCGCTCGCCGCGCTGTTCGGCGGCAACCTGCTGGTGGGGGCGCTGCTGAGCGCGGCCGTGATGACGGCCGGCGTCACCGCACTCGGCCGCACCCCGCGGCTCTCCCAGGACACCGGTATCGGCCTGCTGTTCGTGGGGATGCTGTCGCTCGGCGTGATCATCGTGTCGCGCTCGCAGTCCTTCGCTGTCGACCTGACCGGGTTCCTCTTCGGTGACGTCCTCGCCGTCCGTGAACAGGACCTGGTGCTGCTGGGCGTGGCGCTGCTGCTGGCGCTGGCCGTGTCGGTCCTCGGGCACCGGGCCTTCCTCGCCCTGGCCTTCGACCCGCGCAAGGCCCGGACGCTCGGGTTGCGCCCCCGCCTGGCCCACGCGGTGCTGCTCGGTCTCCTGGCGCTGGCCATCGTCGCCTCCTTTCACATCGTGGGGACGCTGCTGGTCCTGGGCCTGCTCATCGCCCCGCCGGCCGCCGCGCTGCCGTGGGCGCGCAGTGTGCGGGGTGTCATGGCCCTCGCGGCGCTGCTCGGCATCACCGCCACCTTCTGCGGCCTGCTGCTGTCCTGGCATCTGAGCACCGCGGCCGGCGCGACGGTATCCGCCCTCGCGGTGGCCCTGTTCTTCCTCTCCCATCTGGCTTCCGGTCTCCGCGGCCACCGTCGTGCGCGCCTCGCCGGTGCTGACGCCGCGGCGACCGACTGAAAGAAACCCGAGGCGATCCCCTTGTTCGTCCGCAGAAACCGCACTCCCTGGGCGTCGGCCGCGTTCGTGACCGTCGCACTGCTCGCCACCGGCTGCGCCGGGCAGGACGCCGATCCGTCCGCCCGGGGAGCGACTCCCACGTCCGCCGCTCCGCACGGGTACGTCGAAGGGGCGCAGGAGAGGGCCGAGCAGCAGTCCCGGCTGGTTCTCAACGACCCGGGGAGCGGAGACACCCGCGTCCTCGACCTCATCACCGGAAAGGTGCACGAGGTGTCCCGGACGACGGACACCACGCACCTCACCACGGACGGCCGGTTCGGCTACTTCCACACCCCGCGCGGCACGCACGTCCTCGACAGCGGCGCCTGGATGGTGGACCACGGCGACCACGTGCACTACTACCGCGCGCGGATTCGTGACGTGGGCCGGCTGCCCGGAGGCCCGGGTGCGCGCGTGCGCGGCGACGCCGCCGTGACCGCGGTGACCGACGCGGACGGCCGGGCCAGGACCTACCGCCGGGCCGAACTGGAGAAGGGCGAGGTCGGCTCCCCCCGCACGCTTCCCGGAACCCACGCGGAAGCTGTCGTGCCGTACGCGGAGCACCTGCTCGGCCTCACCGACGACGGGAAGGGCTCCGCGAAGCTCGTGGTGTACGACCGCGAGGGCAGGCGCGTCGCGTCGCCGGACGCGCGGTGCGAGGACCCGCGGGGAGACGCCGTCACCCGGCGCGGAGCCGTCCTCGGCTGCTCCGACGGCGCCCTCCTCGTCCGTGAGGACGACGGCACGTTCACCGCCGAGAAGACCCCGTACGGCGACGACGTACCCGCGGGGCAACGCGCCACGGCCTTCCGCCACCGGCCCGGCAGCGACACGCTCACGGCACCGGCGGGTGAGCGGGCCGTGTGGGTTCTGGACGTCACCGAGCGCGCGTGGACGAGGGTGAACACCGGCCCCGTGGTCTCCGCCAACACCGCGGGCGAGGGCTCCGTCCTGATCGTCCTGGAGACCGACGGGTCGCTCCACGGCTACGACATCGCCACCGGCAAGCAGGTCTCCGAGACGAAGCCGCTCGTGAAGGGCGACCTGGACGCCGGCGCCGACGGGAAGACGGGACCGGTCATCGAGGTCGATCGCAGCCGCGCCTACCTCAACGACCCCGAGGGGAAACGCGTGTACGAGATCGACTACAACGACAACCTGCGCGTCGCGCGCACCTTCGACCTGGACATCGTGCCGGCGCTGATGGTGGAGACCGGACGATGACGAGACAGCCCCGACGGCCGCGGCGCTTGCGCGGCCTCCTCCTCGCCCTGCTCGCCCTCGTCCCGGCCGGTGCGGCGACCGCGTGCACGGCCGGCGACGACCGGCCCCGGGTCGTGGTGACGACCAACATCCTCGGCGACATCACCCGCGAGATCGTCGGCGACCAGGCCGACGTCACCGTGCTGATGAAACCCAACGCCGACCCGCACTCCTTCGGTCTGTCGGCCGTGCAGGCCGCCGAACTGGAGCGCGCGGACCTCGTGGTCTTCAACGGGCTGGGCCTGGAGGAGAACGTCCTGCGGCACGTGGAGGCCGCCCGCGAGTCCGGCGTGCCCACCTTCGAGGCCGGCAAGGCGGCGGACCCGCTCACCTTCCAGGCGCACGACGACGGAGGCCCCGAGGAGGAGGCCGGGCAGCCCGACCCGCACTTCTGGACCGACCCCGACCGCGTACGCAAGGCCGCCGGCCTGATCGCCGATCAGGTCGCCGAGCACGTGGACGGCGTGGACGAGAAGACGATCCGCGCCAACGCCGACCGCTACGACGGCCGACTCGCCGACCTCACCGCCTGGATGGAGAAGTCCTTCGACCGCATCCCGGAAGAGCGGCGGGCGTTGGTGACCAACCACCACGTCTTCGGCTACCTCGCCGAACGCTTCGGCTTCCGGGTGGTCGGCGCGGTGATCCCGAGCGGTACGACGCTGGCCTCGCCCAGCTCCTCCGACCTGCGCTCGCTCACCCGGGCCATGCGCGAGGCGGGAGTGCGCACCGTCTTCGCCGACTCCTCCCAGCCCAAGCGGCTGGCCGAGGTCCTGCGCACCGAACTGGGCGGCCAGGTGCGCGTCGTGGAGCTCTACTCGGAATCGCTGACCGAGCAGGGCAAGGGCGCCGGCACCTACCTGCAGATGATGCGCGCCAACACCACCGCCATGACCGACGGCCTGACCGGCGCCTGAGACCGTCCCTCACCCCCTGAACACAAGCACCGCACCCCACGCCGCGCCCGCGCGGCCCAGAAAGGATCACACCGGTGAACAAGTCGATACGCACCAGAGCCTTCACGGGCACGGCCCTCGCCCTGGCGGCCTCCGCGGTCCTGACCGCCTGCGGAGGGGAGGACACCTCCTCGTCCGACGCGCAGGCCAAGAACACGCCGGGCACCAAGGCCGTGGCGGTCAAGGACCCGTTGGTCGCCACGTTCGACGGCGGCCTGTACGTCCTCGACGGCGAGAGCCTGAAGACGGCCGCCACGATCGAGCTGCCCGGCTTCAACCGGCTCAACCCTGCCGGCGACGACTCCCACGTCATCGTCTCCACCGACGCCGGCTTCCGCGTCCTGAACGCCGCCGAGCAGACCTTCACCGGCGTCGAGTACAAGGGCGCCAAGCCCGGGCACGTCGTCCAGCACGCCGGCAAGACGGTGCTCTTCACGGACGGAACCGGCGAAGTCAACGTGTTCGACCCCGACGACCTCGCGGGCGGCAAGAAGCCGGAGGGGCGCACCTACACCTCCGCCGAACCGCACCACGGCGTCGCCATCGAACTGAGCAACGGTGAACTCCTCAGCACCCTGGGCACCGAGGAGAAGCGCACCGGCGCCCTCGTCCTGGACAAGGACAACAAGGAGATCAAGCGCAACGAGAACTGCCCCGGCGTGCACGGGGAGGCCGCGGCCAAGGGCGAGGCCGTCGCCGTCGGCTGCGAGGACGGCGTGCTCATCTACAAGGACGGCGAGTTCACCAAGGTGGACGCCCCCGACGACTACGGCCGCATCGGCAACCAGCGGGGCAGCGACGCCTCGCCGATCCTCCTGGGCGACTACAAGACCGACCCGGAGGCAGAACTGGAGCGGCCGACCCGCATCTCGCTCATCGACACCGAGACCGGGAAGCTGCGCCTGGTCGACCTGGGTACCAGCTACTCCTTTCGCTCGCTCGGCCGCGGACCCCACGGTGAGGCACTCGTCCTCGGCACGAACGGCACCCTCCACGTCATCGACCCGGAAACGGGCAAGGTGGAGAAGAAGATCCCCGTCGTGGACAAGTGGCAGGAGCCGCTGGACTGGCAGCAGGCCCGGCCCACCCTCTTCGTCCGCGACCACACCGCGTACGTCTCCGAGCCGGGCAAGCGCAAGCTGCACGCCGTCGACATCGAGTCGGGCGAGAAGATCACGTCGGTGACGCTGCCGAAGAGCACGAACGAACTGTCCGGCGTGGTCGCGGGGCACTGATCCGCACCAGCCCGAGCCGGACGACCTTGCCGTGTGCCGCGCAGCGGGTGCCCCACCGCTGCGCGAACCGGACCACCGCGCCCCGTAAAAAACAGGTCAAGTGAAAATGATTATCAGGTATGTTTGGGATCCGGGGACCGTCAAGGAAGAAGCGAGGGAACGATGCTGCGCGCACCGTCGAGATTCGTCCGAAGCTGCGTCGCCGCAGCGGTAGTGGGGTCGGTCCTGGCCGGATGCGGCGCGTCCGCCGAACCCGCGAGCGAGCGGCGCGCTGCCGGGGCCGGGCCCAGGACCGACGTCACCGTCGAACCCATCGAGGCCACGCGGGAGCTGACGGACACGAACGGCGTCAGGATCTCTCTGCGGAAGGAACCGGAGCGCATCGTCTGCCTCTTCGCGCTCTGTGACGACATCCTGACCGAACTGGGCATCGTCCCCACGGCCACGAACAACGCGCTCCTGGCCCACCCCGGCTTCCTGGGAGAGGAGAAGGCGAAGGAAGTCGACGTCATCCCCGGCGGTTTCATCGCCCCCGAGGTGGAGGCGATCCTCTCCCACAAGCCCGATCTGGTGATCGGCCTCGAGGACACCCACGGAAAACTCGCCCCGGCGCTGAAGGGCGCGACCACCTTCTGGCCCATGCAACCGGAGACCTGGCAGGACAGCGTGGGTTACCTGCGCGACACCGCGGCGCTCACCGGCCGTACCGCCGAAGGAGTGAAGGCCGAGAAGGCCTTCCGCACCAAGCTCGCCGAGGCCGAGCGGGCCAGGAGCGACAAGACCGCGATCGTCATCTACGGCAGCGACGAGAACTTCGGCGTCGCCACCCCGGAGACGGACGTGGCCGCCAGCCTGTTCCCCAAGCTGGCCGACTACCCCTGGAAGTCGCGGGGCGTGGAGGGGAGTTACAGCCTCGAGGAGATCCTCGCGGCCGACGTCGACGTGATCTTCTCCGAGACGATCAGTTTCGGTGAGGCGGACGGCAAGCTGTCGGAGAAGCTGGCCCGGAACCCGCTGTGGGGGAAGATCCCGGCCGTGCAGAACGGGGACGTCCACGAGGTGAACTCCGAGGTGTGGGCCAAGGGCCGCGGCACCCGCTCGCTGGGGATCGTCCTCGACGAGGCCACGGCCGCGCTGCGGTGAACGCGCCCCCTGCGACCGAGGCCGCAGCGGACGACGTGACCACGCGGGGGCGCAGGGCTGTGCCGTGGCAACTGCCCTTGCTGGTCTCCCTGGTGGCCGTCGCATCCGGCTGCGCGCTGAGCCTGGGCACGCCCTATGTGCAGCTGTACCGGCTGCCCGGCGCGCTGCGGGATGCCGACTCCACCCTTGCCGGGATCGTGGTCACCGAACTGCGCCTGCCCCGGCTGGTGCTGGCGCTGGCCGCCGGGGCCTGCCTGGGTGCCGCAGGGCTCGTGCTGCAGGAGGCGCTGCGCAATCCCCTGGCCATCCCCGAGATGCTGGGGGTGTCGTCGGGAGCCGCGTTCGGGGTCGCCGCACCGCTGGTGCTGGCGGTGTCCATCCCCGCCGCCGTCCAGCCGCTGCTGGCGATCGGCGGCGCCGTGCTCGGCGGCGGACTCACGCTGCTCGCGGCCGGGCTCGGGCGCAGCCCGTCCGCGGTGCTGCTCACCGGTGCCGCGGTCGCCGCCGCGTTGCAGGCCGCGCTGCTCGTGCTCATGGTGATGGCCGACCAGCTCGACCTTCAGCTGATCTACCGCTACCTGCTCGGCTCCCTCTCCGCCCGCACCTGGGACGACGTCACCGGGCTGTGGCCGTGGCTGCTCGTCGCGGTACCCGCGCTCGTGCTGTGCGCGCCGGTGCTCTCGGTGCTGCGGCTGGGGGACGAGGACGCCGAGGCGCTGGGCGTCCGGGCGCAGCGGGCACGGTTGGCGGCGCTGGCCATCGCCATCGTGCTGATCGCGCCCGTGACGGCCGTGTGCGGGCCCGTGGCCTGGGTCGGATTCCTCGCCCCGCACCTGGCCCGACGGCTCAACCCGGGTGCGACCGCGGTGGGTTGGCTGCCGTGGTCGGCGGCGTGGGGTGCGGTCGTGGTGGCCGTCGCCGACATCCCGGCCCGGCTGGCCCTGGTGCCCGTCGAGACACCGGTCGGCGCCTGGACGGCCCTGCTCGGTGTGCCGGCCGGTGTCGCCCTGCTCCGGTCGGGCCGCCGGAGACCGACTGCTCCGCGACGAGCGGCCGGCTCCGCTGCCGTGTCCCTCGAACCGCCGGGCCCGCGCGGGACGGAACCCTCCCCGGAGACCCCCGGGCATGGCCACCGGCAGGAGCCGGGCGGCGAACCCGGCTGGGCGGCCGAAGCGGGGGAGGCCCGATGAACCGGCGCTTCGGGGCGCTCGTCGCGCTCGTCGTCGTGTGCGCCTGCGCCGAACTGCTGGCTGGGCGGGGCCTGTCCCCGTCCGTGGTCGCGGACGTGCTCGGCGGAGGCGGCGACGCGACGGAACGGCACATCGTGTTCCAACTCCGGCTGCCCCGGCTGCTGGTGGCCCTCGGCGCGGGAGCGTGCCTGGGAGTCGCGGGCCTGGTCCTGCAGTCAGCTCTGCGCAACCCCCTGGCCGGACCCGAGGTCACGGGTGTGACGCCGGGCGCGGTGCTCGGAGCCGTCACCGCGACCGGCCTCGGCCTCGCCGGCTGGGAATCTCCCCTCGCGGTGGTCGTCGCCGCGTGCGTGGGGGGCTGCACCGGGGCCACCCTGCTGTGGCTGCTCGCCGGACGCGGCCGGGGCGACCCGGAACAGACCGCCCTGCACGGGGTCCTCGTATCGGCGGTGCTCGGCGGGCTGACCGCCATGGTGCTGCTGGTCGCGCCGGGCGAGCTGGGCAGCGTCGTGCAGTGGCTCGTCGGCACGACGGAGGGCAGGGTGTGGCAGCACTGGCACCTGCTGTGGCCCTGGGCGCTGGCCTGGGGTGCCGCGGCGTGGCTGCTCGCCGGGCCCCTGACGCTGTTGCGCTGCGGGGACGAACTCGCCGCCGCCGCGGGGCTGGCCACCGGACGGGCCCGGTCCCTCGCCCTGCTGTGCGCGGTGGCGCTGACGGCGGGAGCGGTGGCCGCCGTGGGGGCGCTGGGGTTCGTCGGACTGCTCGTGCCGCATGTCGCCGTGGCCGTGTTCGGCGCGGACCTGCGGGTGTCGCTGCCCGGTTCCGCCCTGGTCGGGGCGGCCGTGGTGTGCGGGTCGGACGCGGCGGCGCAACTGCTGTCACGGCTGCTGGCGGCCGCCCTGGACTTCGGGCGGCTCACCCTGCCGGTCGGGGCACTCACGACCTGCCTCGGAGCCGCGCTGTTGATGGTCGTCGTGCGCCGCGCGCCGAGCCGTACGTTCTGATGTCGACGGAGGGGAACATGACCGAGCCCGTAGGGATCCGCGTCGAGGGGGTTCGCTTCGGATACCCCGGCAGGCCCGTGCTGCGCGGCGTCGACATGACCGTCGAGCCGGGTCAGTTGACCGCCCTCATCGGCCTCAACGGCTGCGGCAAGTCGACCCTGCTGCGGCTGGCGGCCGGACTGCTCCGGCCCGAGGAGGGAAGCGTCCTGCTCGGCGGGGACGACCTCGCCGGGCTCTCCCGGCGCGCCACCGCCCGGCGCGTCGCGCTGTTGCACCAGTCGGCCCCGGCCGTCCCCGGCATGACCGTACGGCAGCTCGTACGGCAGGGGCGGTACGCGGCCCGGGGCCCGCTCGGCATGCTGCGCGAGGGCGACGACCCCGTGGTGCGGCGGGCCCTGCGCGACGTCGGCGTGGAGGACTGGGCCGAGCGCGACGTCGACGCGCTGTCCGGGGGCGAGCGGCAGCGGGTCCGGCTCGCGATGGCACTCGCCCAGGACACCCGCGTCCTGCTGCTGGACGAGCCGACCACCTACCTGGACCTGCATCACCAGCTCGATGTGCTCCAGACCGTGGTGCGGCTGCGCGAGGAGCGCGGTCTCACCGTCGTGATGGTGCTGCACGACCTGGCGCACGCCGCCCGGTTCGCCGAGCGGATCGTGGCGCTGCGGGACGGCCGCGTGGTGGCCGACGGGACGCCGAAGGAGGTGGTCACGCCCGGACTGCTGGCGGACGTCCTCAGGGTGGCGGGCCGGGTGGGCCAGGATCCCGAGGGCGGCTGGCCGGTGTGTTACCCCGACCACCCTCTCACCGAGGGCGTCTGACACCCGCCCCCGGCCACCCGCTCCCACGCGCTCGTCGAGCGCCCCTGCGATCACTCCGAGGAGAGGACCCGTGATCACCCACCCCGAGCTGCGCCGTGCCGCCGGGCACGCCCGGCGGCCTCTGCTGGCCGCCGCCGCCCTGCAGGGGGCCGTCACCCTCACGCACCTCGCGCAGGCCGCGCTGCTCGCCGTCGCCCTCGCCGGCCTGGCCCGGGGCGACACGGACCGGCTCCCCCTGCTCCTCGGAGCGGTGCTCGGCGTCGTCGCCGCCCGGGCCCTGCTCGGCACGTGGCAGCGACGTACCGCCGGCCGTGCCGGCGCACAGGTCAGGGTGCGCCTCAGGGACGAACTCCTCGTCCACCTCGGACGGCTCGGACCCGCACACCTGACCTCCGCGCGCGCCGGGGCCGTCCGCACCACACTCGTCGACGGGGTGGAGGGCGTCGACGCCTACGTCTCCCGCTACCTGCCCCAGCTCCTCATCACCCTCACCGTGCCGCCCCTGCTGCTCGCCGCCCTGGCCGTCGTCGAACCGCGCGCACTCCTCGGCCTCGTCCCCGCCCTGCTGCTCGCCCTCGCCGGGCCGCGCGCCTGGGACCGGCTCCTCGCCAAGCGCGGCAAGGAGCACTGGGACACCTACGAAGCTCTCGGCGCCGACTACCTGGAGGCGCTGCAGGGCATGCCCGCCCTCCGGGCAGCGGGCGCCGTCGGGCGCGCCCGGAAACGGCTTCAGCAGCGTTCCGCGGCCCTGCACCGGGCGACCGTCGCCAAGCTCCGCGTGTCGCTCGTCGACACCGGCCTGACCGATCTGGCCATCCAGGGCGGCGTCGTGGCCGCCGCGCTGCTCGGCTGCTGGTCGGCCGTCACCGGATCCACCACGGCGACGGGCACCTATCTGGTGCTGCTCCTGGCCTCCGAGTGCTTCCGGCCCGTGCGCGACCTGTCCCGCGAGTGGCACGCCGGGTACCTGGGTGTGTCGGCCGCGGACGGGCTCGCGGCGCTGCGCACGGCCGAACCGGCGGTCCCCGACACGGGAACAGCACAGGCGCGCCGGTCCGCCCCGCCCGAACTGCGCTTCGACAACGTGGAGTTCACCTACGAGGGCGCGCAGGAACCCACCGTGCGCCAGGTCACCTTCACCGCCGAGGCAGGGCGCACCACGGCCGTCGTCGGCCCGTCGGGCGCCGGCAAGTCCACGCTGCTCGCCCTGCTCCTGCGCCACCGCGACCCGCAGCAGGGCCGGATCCTCATCGGCGGCCGCGCCGTGACCGAGTACGCCCTCGACTCGCTGCGCCGGAGCATCGCCGTCGTCTCCCAGGAGACGTACCTCTTCCACGCCACCATCGCCGACAACCTGCGCCTCGCCCGGCCGGCGGCCACGGACGAGGAACTCGTACGGGCGGCGCGCACCGCCGGCATCCACGACGAGATCGCCGCCCTCCCCGACGGCTACGCCACCGTCCTCGGCGAACGCGGCGCCACCCTGTCCGGCGGCCAGCGCCAGCGGCTCGCCCTCGCGCGCGCCCTGCTGGCCGACGCTCCGGTCCTCGTCCTCGACGAGGCCACCAGCGCCGTCGACGAACGCCGGGAGGCCGGCATCGTCCGCGAACTGCTCGACGCCGTGGGCGGCCGCACCGTCCTGCTGGTCGCCCACCGGCTCGCCGCCGTGCGGCACGCCGACCGCATCGTGGTGCTGGACGGCGGGCGCGTGGATGCCATCGGCGATCACGCCACCCTCGTCGAGGCCGGGGGCGTCTACGCCGACCTCGTCAAGGCGGGCCGCACGCACGAAGAAGGGCTCGCCGCATGAGCAGCACCACCGACAGCACCACGGCCGAGCTGACCGCCGTGCCCGCACGCGGCTCACTGCGCGCCCTGCTGCCCGCCCTCGCCGGGCACCGTGCCATGATGGCCCGCACCTGCGCCGCCGCCCTCGTCGAACAGGGCTCGCTGGTCACCCTGTTGACGCTGGCCGCGCACACCGTCGGCACCGCCGTCATCGAGGGCCGGGCCCCCTTGGCCGGTACGGTCACCGCTCTCGTCGTCCTGGTCCTCGTCCGCGCCCTGATGACCTGGCGCGAGATGGACCTCTCGCACGACCTGGCCTACCGGGTGCTGGCCGAACTGCGCGTGCGGATCTTCGACGGGCTCGCCCGCAGCGCACCCGCCCGGGTGGCCGGCAAGCGCAGCGGAGACCTCGCCGCCACCGCGATGGCCGATGTCGAGGCCCTGGAGTTCTTCTACGCCCACACCACGGCCCAACTCCTCGCGTCCGGCGTGGTGTTCGCCGGTGGAGTCACGGCACTGGCCACGGTCGAGCCGTGGCTGCTCATGGCGATGCTGCCGGTCGCCGCGCTGCTCGCCGCGGCGCCCTTCGCCGATGCGAGCGGACGTGCGGTGCGGGGAGCCCGTACCCGGGCGTCCTCGGCGAAACTCTCGGCGGACACCGTGGAAACCGTCGACGGGCTGCGCGAGCTGCTCGCCTTCGGAGGACTCGCCGAGCGGCGCGCCCGTCTCGCCGAACAGGGCCGGAAGGTGGGCGAGGCCCAGCGGGCCGAGGCGACCTGGGAAGCCATGGCCGCCGCTGTCCGGGACGCCCTCATCGTCCTCGCGGTCCTCGGCGTGGTGGCCACCGCGGCCCAGTCCGTGACCTCCGGGCGGCTGCATGGCGCATGGGCCCCGGCGGCGATGGCACTGGCCGTGTCAGTGCTCGGCCCGGTCGCCGAGTCGGCCCGGGCACTGAGCCAGGCCGTGGGTCTGCGCGCCGCGGCCGCCCGCGTCGACGCGGCCCTGAAAGCCCCGGCGCTCGCCCCGCCGCCCGCCTCACCCCGCCCGCTTCCCGCGGGCCCACTGGGCGTCCGGCTGCACCGGGTGAGCTTCGGCTACGGCGGCCGACCCGTGCTGGACGGCGTCGATCTGACGGTTCCGGCGGGGCAGACTCTCGCCCTGGTCGGTGTCTCGGGGGCGGGCAAGTCGACCTGCGCACACCTGCTGGCCCGCTTCTGGGATCCCTCCGCGGGAGCCGTCCAGCTGGTGCCCGACGGAGAGGACCCCGTCGACCTGCGCGACCTGACCGACGCCCAGCTCCGCGGCGCCGTCGCCGTGGTCGGTCAGGACACCCCCCTCTTCCACGGAACCCTCGCCGACAATCTGCTCCTCAGCGCCCCCGGTGCGGAGGAGCAACTGCTGGCCGCGACAGCCCGGTTGTGCGGCGTCGACCGGATCGCCCCCCTGGAGACCCTCGTCGGCGAGCGCGGCGCCACCCTCTCCGGCGGTCAGCGCGCCCGCGTCGCCCTGGCCCGCGCCCTGCTGGCGGAGCCCAGGGTCCTCGTGCTCGACGAGACCACCGCCCACCTGGACAACGCCTCGGACGCCCGGCTCGCCACCGCGCTCGGCAAGGGGCACCGCACCACGATCGTCATCGCCCACCGCCCCGCCACCATCCGCCGCGCCGACCGCGTCGCCGTCCTCGAAGCCGGCCGTATCTCCGAGGAAGGAACCTGGGACGAACTCACCGCCCGCCCCGACAGCGCACTCAACCGAGTCCTGGCCGTCACGTCGCCTTGACGCCGCCGGCCCACGGGACGCGGTCTCGTGGGCCGGCGCCCGCCGATCACGGCAGCTGAACGAGGGTGAGCCGGTAGGCCTTGACGTGCGGCAGGTTCCGCCCGGCAAGGTCGGTGATCATCTGCCGGCAGGTGCCCGGCAACGCCTCGAACATCCGGGACGGCAGCGCGTCGAGCGTGTGCGAGGCGAGGACCCGCGTCCCGGGCCGCCACGTGCTGAGTTCGGCCGGATCCGCACAGGCCCACCGGAAGCGCGCTTCGACCTTGCTGAGCACGTCGTGCTGGTCCTGGTTGTCGACGACCCAGGGGCCGTTGGTGTCCAGGGCCAGCAGCGAGCCGGGGAAACGCTCGGAGATCAGGTCGACGACACCCCGGACCTCCGCCTCCTCCAGGTAGGGCAGTACGGCTTCCGCGGCGAAGAAGTACGGGCCCTCCGTCCCGGAGACCGCGTCGGCCCATGCCTCGTCCGTCACCGAGCCGGCCACCATCGTCCTGCGCGGGGCGTCGCTGAAGAAGGTCCGCCGCAGGTCGATGACGTCGGGCAGGTCCAGGTCGAACCATCGGGCGCGGCCGTTGTCGACGCGTTCGAAGCGGGTGTTGAGTCCGGTGCCGATCTCCACCACGGTCCCGGTGGGATGGGCGGTGAGGAAGTCCGTGATCCAGTGGTCGAACAGGCTCGTGCGCAGGACCGAGCCGAAGAGGCTGGGCTGGTCGTCGAAGCGGCTGAAGTCGTAGTCGATCGATGCGACGATCTCCTCCGCCCTCGGGTCGCGCAGGGCGGGTTCCGGCTTGCGGTTCTCCACCGCCCGGCCGTACAGGGGGATCAGGAGCGTTTCCTGGACGGTGCCCAGGCGCACGGCGTGTTCCGTCATGGGGCGACCTCCTCGTGGGTGGGCCCATGACTCTATATGAAAATGGGATCCATTATTAAGTGTCCGGGTCCGGCAGCCTCGACCGGGTCGGGGGCCGCCATGCGTTAGCGTGGCAGGCGTTGAGAGCGAGCCCCGTGTGGGTTCGTGCTGGTTCTGGAGGTGCAGTGGGGGCAGACGTGCGGGGCAGTGCGGTTTCATGAGACTGCTGCACACTTCCGACTGGCATCTCGGCCGGGCGTTCCACCGGGTGAACATGCTCGGCGCCCAGGCCGAGTTCATCGCCCACCTCGTCACCACCGTGCGAGAGCGGGCCGTGGACGCGGTCGTCGTGTCCGGGGACGTGTACGACCGTGCGGTGCCGCCGCTCGCCGCGGTCGAGCTGTTCGACGACGCCCTGCACCGCCTCGCCGACCTCGGTGTGCCGACCGTCATGATCTCCGGGAACCACGACTCGGCCCGCCGTCTCGGCGTCGGAGCGGGCCTGATCGGACGGGCCGGCATCCATCTGAGGACCGAGCCGTCGGCGGCCGGTACCCCGGTGGTGCTGCCCGACGCCCACGGGGACGTCGCCTTCTACGGACTGCCGTACCTCGAACCCGCCCTGGTGAAGGACGAGTTCGGTGTCGAGAAGCCCGGGCACGAGGCCGTGCTCGCCGCCGCCATGGACCGGGTCCGCGCCGACCTCGCCGCCCGCGCGCCCGGCACGCGCTCCGTCGTCCTCGCGCACGCCTTCGTCACCGGCGGCGAACCCAGCGACAGCGAACGCGACATCACCGTCGGCGGCGTCGCCGCGGTGCCCGCCGGCGTGTTCGACGGCGTCGACTACGTGGCGCTCGGGCATCTGCACGGCTGCCAGACCCTCACCGACCGGATCCGCTACTCCGGCTCCCCGCTGCCCTACTCCTTCTCCGAGGCCGCCCACCGCAAGAGCATGTGGCTCGTCGACCTGGCCGCCGACGGCTCGATCGACGCCGAGCGCGTCGACTGCCCGGTGCCGCGCCCCCTGGCCCGGATCCGCGGCACGCTGGAGGACCTGCTCGCCGACCCGGAGCTGGCCCGCCACGAGGACGCGTGGGTCGAGGCCACGCTCACCGACCCGGTCCGCCCGGCCGACCCGATGGCCCGGCTCAGCGAGCGCTTCCCGCACACGCTCAGCCTCCTCTTCGACCCCGACCGGGACCGGGAGGAGACCGAGGTGTCGTACGCCCGCCGCCTCGCCGGGCGCAGCGACCAGCAGATCGCGGAGGACTTCGTCACCCATGTGCGCGGCGCCGGACCCGACGCCCGCGAACAGGGCGTGCTGCGGGACGCGTTCGACGCCGTGCGGGCCGACGAGACGGTGCGGGAGGTGGCCCGGTGAGGCTCCACCGGCTCACGCTCACCGCCTTCGGGCCCTTCGGAGGCACCCAGAGCGTCGATTTCGACGAACTGTCGGCGGCCGGCCTGTTCCTGCTGCACGGCCCGACCGGCGCCGGCAAGACGTCCGTCCTCGACGCCGTGTGCTACGCCCTGTACGGCTCGGTGCCGGGCGCCCGGCAGAGCGGCGGACAGGGCGCGACACTGCGCAGCGACCACGCCGCCCCCACGGTCCGCACCGAGGTCACCCTCGACCTCTCCGTCGCCGGGCGCCGACTGGAGATCACCCGCCAGCCGCCCTGGGAACGCCCCAAGAAACGCGGGACGGGCACGACGCTGGACAAGGCGCAGACCTGGCTCCGGGAGTACGACGCGACGGCCGGCACCTGGAAGGACCTCAGCCGCTCCCACCAGGAGATCGGCGAGGAGATCACCCAGCTGCTCGGCATGAGCCGGGAGCAGTTCTGCCAGGTCGTGCTGCTGCCGCAGGGCGACTTCGCCCGGTTCCTGCGCGCCGACGCCGAAGCCCGCGGCAAGCTGCTCGGCCGCCTGTTCGACACCCGTCGCTTCGCCGACGTGGAGAAGCGACTCGCCGAGCGCCGCCGCGCCACCGAGGCCCAGGTGCGGGACGGCGACGCCGAGCTGCTGGCCGACGCGCACCGCATGCAGCAGGCCGCCGGTGACGGCATGGAGTTGCCGGACCTCGCCCCGGGTGAACCGGGACTCGCCGAGGCCGTGCTGAGCGCGGCCGCCGTCGCCCGCGGCACCGCCCGGGAACAGCTCACCGTCGCCGAGTGCGGGCTCGCCGCCGCCGAGTCCGCGCACGCCGCGGCCGCCCGCGTTCTGGACGACGCACGCGAACTGGCCCGGCTGCAGCGGCGGTTCACCGAGGCCCGGGAACGGGCCGCGCGTCTGGAGGAGGGAGCGCAGGCGTACCGGGAGGCGCAGGCCCTCATGGAGCGGGCCCGCAAGGCCGAGGCGGTCGCGCCCGCCCTGGAGCTGCGCGAGTCCGCCGACGCCGAACACCGGCGCACCGCCGCCGCCGAGGCACGCGCGCGTGCACGGCTGCCCGAGAGCTTCGCCGACGCGGGCGCGGCCGGACTCGCGACCGCCGCCCGCCGCGCCGCGGAGGAACTGGGCGGACTGGACTCGGCCCGCCGCGCCGAACGGCGGCTCGCCGAACTCCTCGACGAACGCGCCGGCCTGGACCGGCAGGAGCGCGCCGACGCCGACCTCCTGCACGAGGCCGAGGCCTGGCTCGACGGCTGGGAGGAGACGCGCACCGCCCTCCAGGCCCGTGTCGACACCGCACAGCAGGCCGCCTCCCTCGCCGAACAGCTCGCCGTACAGCGCGAGCCCGCGCAGCAACGACTCAAGGCGGCCCGGCTGCGCGACCAGCTCGCCCAGGACACGGACGAGGCCGTCGACCAGGTCCGTACCGCGCGGGAACAGGCGCTGCGCGCCAAGCAGCACTGGCTCGACCTCAAGGAACAGCGCCTGACCGGTATCGCCGCCGAACTGGCCGCGCACCTCACCGACGGTGAGCCCTGCGCCGTCTGCGGCGCCACCGAGCATCCGGCGCCCGCCCGCAAGGTCGCCGGGCATGTCGACCGCGAGGCGGAGGACCAGGCCCTCGCCGCCCACCAGCGGGCCGACGAACAGCGCGCCGAGGCCGAGCGGCGCCTCGGCGTCGTACGGGAGGCGCTGGCCGCCGCCACCGCCGAGGCCGGTGACACCCCCACCGACCGGCTCGCCGCCGAGGTCGAGGAGCTTCAGGCGCGGTATGCGCACGCCCGCGGCGCCGCCGCCGAACTGCACTCCGCGCAGGAGCGGCTGCGGCAGGCGGGGCAGGAGCACGAACGGCGTGTCGCCGCCCGGCAGGAGGCCGCCGTGCGGACCGCCTCCCGGGTCGGTCACCGGGACCGGCTGGACCGCGAACGGGCCGTGCTGGAAGAGGAGTTGGACCGGGCGCGGGGTGCCCTGGACAGCGTCGCCGCGCGGGCCGCGCAGTTGCAGCGGCAGGCCGCGCTGCTCTCGGACGCCGCCGACGCGGCCCGTGCCGCCGAGGACGCGGCGCAGCGGCTGAAGGACGCCGACGCCCGGCTCGCCGACGCCGCCTTCCGTGCCGGCTTCGACACCCCGCAGGCCGCGGCCGCCGCCCTCCTCGACGCCGCCGCCCACCGGGAGCTGCAACGGCGGCTGGACGCCTGGCAGAGCGAGGAGGCCGCCGTACGGGCCGTCCTCGCCGAGGCCGACACCGCGGCCGCCGCCGGGCAGCCGCCCGCGGACGTCGACGCGGCCCAGCGGGCCGCCGACGACGCGGCCCGCCGCCTGCGCGACGCCGCCTCCGCCCACGACGCCGCCGGCCGGCGCTGCGCCGAACTCGACCGGCTGTCCGCCCGGGCGACCGCCGCCGTGCGCCGACTGGGGCCGCTGCGCGAGGAGTACGACCGGGTCGCCCGCCTGGCCGGCCTCACCGCCGGCACCTCGGCGGACAACGAACGCCGGATGCGCCTGGAGTCGTACGTGCTGGCCGCCCGGCTGGAGCAGGTCGCCGCCGCCGCGACGGTGCGGCTGCGGCGCATGTCGTCCGGCCGCTACACCCTCGTCCACTCCGACGACCGCACCGGACGCGGCCGCAGCGGACTCGGGCTGCACGTCGTCGACGCGTGGACCGGCCGCGAACGCGACACGGCGACGCTGTCGGGCGGCGAGACGTTCTTCGCCTCCCTCGCCCTCGCCCTCGGTCTCGCGGACGTCGTCACGGACGAGGCGGGCGGGGTGCGGCTGGACACCCTCTTCATCGACGAGGGCTTCGGCAGCCTCGACGACCAGACCCTCGACGAGGTCCTCGACGTCCTCGACTCCCTGCGCGAGCGAGACCGCAGCGTCGGCATCGTCAGCCATGTGCCCGACCTGCGGCGGCGGATCCACGCCCAGCTGGAGGTCGTCAAGGGCAGGTCGGGCTCGGTGCTGCGGCAGCGCGGCACCGGCTGAGGGACCTCGGACTCGATCACTTCCGGTGAGCCGCTAGGATCACGGCATGGTTACGGCTTGGTCGCCCTGGCGCATCGTCAGGACCCGCTCGGGTGCGGGTCCGCTGCTGCGCGTGCTGACCTTGGCCGTGCTCCTGGCCGGCGTCCTCGTCACGCACGGCATGCACGTGGACAGCGTGCAGGGACACCTTTCCACCAGCGCAACGGCCGTCACCGCACCGTCGGACGGCGGTGTCCGCCAAGCAGCCGTCGAGCCCGCGGTGCTCTCCGCCGCGGACACCGACGATCACCACGAGGGCCACGGACCCGCACATCCCGGCGAGCACTGCGTGTCCGGGCAGCCTCAGCAGGCTCCCGCCCTGGCATCGCCCTGCTGTGCAACGGCGGTTCGCGCATCGACCGGTCCCCGGGACGCCTCGACCGTTCGAGGGCCGGCCGCCGGCGGTCCCATGGACGGTGAGCCTCCCGTGGCGCTCAGAGCGGCCTCCGTGGTGCGGCAGGTCTAGAGGAACGCGGTTCCGTCCGTCGAACCCGTTCCTGCCCCCCACCCACGTCTGCCATGTCTGCCCCTCACTCCGTGCTTGCCGGAGCCGTGGCAGCAGCGCGGAGGACCCGTGTCGCCCCCTTCCCGTACACCCGCGCACGCCCTACGGGCGCCATGCGGCTCATCACCGTCCCGCCGCCTGGCTGCGGTGATCCGCGGCGCCCTAGTGATGGCGCTCGTGCTCTGCGCCGTCCTGCACGGCGTGTCCGAGGAGACACACGAGCCGGTGTCCGCGCCTGCCGCGTTCTCGGCTACGGCGATGGCGACGGCGGTGGACGAGGACCCTCATGGCCCCCACGCTCCCCACGGGGGCGAGGAGTGCGCGACGGACATGATCGTGCGCACCGCGGCCCAGCCGACCGAGGAACGTGCCCTCGGCGCGCTGGCCGTCGTCCTCCTCGCCGTGACCGTGGCGGTCGCGAGGCCCCTCGTACGGCGTGAACGCCGTAGACGTCGCAGCGCACGCACCGGCCGCTTGGCGCTCGCAGTCACGTCGCGGTGGCGGATCTAGACCACTCGCTCGCAGCCGACCGACGTCACGGCTGCCGCGTGCCCATGGCCCGGGCGCGGACGCACGGTCCGCCCCATGGCCAGGACGCGCGAGATGCACCCGCACCGGTATTCATCGAGCGAGAGTGAACACACAGACATGCAGTCATCGACCAAGGCCGGGACCCCTTCCGGCCAGCCCGGCCAGCCCGGCCAGTCCGCCCTGTCCGGACTGGTGGGCAACACCCCGCTGCTGCGGGTGTCGGAGCCGCTGGCGCCCGCCGGGCGTGGCTTCTGGGCGAAGCTCGAAGGCTTCAACCCCGGCGGCATCAAGGACCGTCCGGGGCTGCACATGGTGGAGCGGGCCCGCGCCCGGGGCGACCTGCGGCCCGGTGGGCGCATCATCGAGTCCACCAGCGGGACCCTGGGACTGGGTCTGGCGCTGGCCGGGATGGTGTACGGCCACCCGGTCACCCTGGTCACCGATCCCGGGCTGGAGTTGTCCATGACCCGGCTGCTGACCGCGTACGGCGCCCGGGTCAACGTCGTCTCCGAGCCGCACCCCACCGGCGGCTGGCAGCAGGCCCGCCGCGACCGCGTCCAGCGACTGCTGGAGCAGCACCCCGGCTCCTGGTGCCCTGACCAGTACAACAACCCCGACAACGTCGCCGCCTACACCCCGCTGGCGCTCGAACTCGCCTCCGAGATGGGCCACATCGACATGCTGGTGTGCAGCGTCGGCACCGGCGGCCACTCGGCCGGCGTCTCCCGCGTGCTGCGCCAGCTCTACCCCGAGCTCACCGTCGTCGGCGTGGACACCATCGGCTCCACGATCTTCGGCCAGCCCGCCCGGCCCCGGCTGATGCGCGGACTCGGCTCCAGCATCTACCCCCGCAACGTCGCCTACGAGAACTTCTCCGAAGTGCACTGGGTCGCCCCGCACGAGGCCGTGTGGACCTGCCGACAGCTGGCCGCCTCCCACTACGCCACCGGCGGGTGGAGTGTCGGCGCCGTAGCGCTGGTGGCCGGCTGGCTGGCCCGCACGATGCCGGCGGACGCCCGGATCGTCGCGATCTTCCCCGACGGTCCGCAGCGCTACCTGGGGACGGTCTACGACGACGACTACTGCGCCGCCCACGGCCTGCTGGAGTCACCACCGGCGCCCGAACCGGAGCTGCTCGGCCGCCTGGACGAGAAGGAGGTCACCCGCTGGACCCGGTGCACCACCGTCGTCGATCCCCTCACCCTGCGAGACGCTCAGGGCGCATCGGACGCTTCGGAGGAGGACCGGTGAAGGGGCTGTACACCCAGGTCCGGTCGTACGAGGGCAGCGTCCAGCTGTTGATGGTCAACCAGTTCACCATCAACCTGGGCTTCTACATGCTGATGCCCTATCTGGCCGCTCACCTCTCCGGAACGCTCGGGCTGGCCGGCTGGATCGTCGGACTCGTCCTCGGCGTACGCAACTTCAGCCAGCAGGGCATGTTCCTGGTCGGGGGCACACTCGCCGACCGTCTGGGCTACAAGCCGCTGATCGTCGCCGGATGCGTGCTGCGCACCGTCGGCTTCGCGACGCTCGGCCTGGTCGATTCCCTGCCCGCCCTGCTCGCCGCCTCGGCGGCCACCGGGCTGGCCGGGGCGCTGTTCAACCCGGCCGTACGGGCGTACCTCGCGGCCGACGCCGGGGAGCGCAGGGTCGAGGCCTTCGCCCTGTTCAACGTGTTCTACCAGGCGGGCATCCTGCTGGGCCCGTTGGCCGGCATGGTGCTGACCGGCGTGGACTTCCGCATCACCTGCCTGGTGTCGGCCGGGATCTTCGCGCTGCTGAGCGTCGTACAGATCCGCGCACTGCCCGCCAGGAGGTCGGAGGACACCGGGCGGCAGGGCGCCCCCGCCGACGAGGGTGTGCTGACCCAGTGGCGCGGCATTCTCGCCAACCGGCCGTTCCTGCTCTTCTCCCTCGCCATGATCGGTTCGTACGTCCTGTCCTTCCAGGTCTACCTGGCGCTGCCGCTGGAGGTGCGACGGCTCGGCGGGGACGGGGAGTTCGGCACGGCGGCGGTGGCGACGCTCTTCGCCATGTCCGGGCTGACCACGATCCTCGGCCAGACGCGCGTGACGGCGTGGTGCAAGGCGCGGTACGAGCCGGGACAGGCGCTCGTGCGCGGGCTCGCGGCCATGGGGCTGGCCTTCGTGCCCCTGCCGCTCGCCACCGCCGTGCCGGTACCGGAGTCCGGGATCGGGCTGTGGCTGCTCGCGGCGGTTCCGCCGACGCTCGCGGCGCTGCTGCTGGCCATCGGCACGATGATCGCGTACCCGTTCGAGATGGACACCATCGTCCGTCTGTCCGGTGACCGCCTCGTCGCCACCCACTACGGGCTGTACAACACGATCTGCGGCATCGGCATCACCGTCGGGAACCTCGGCACGGGCGCCGCGCTCGACGCCGCCCGCGCGGCCGGGATGCCCGCGCTGCCCTGGATCACCCTGTGCGCGCTCGGCCTGGCCTGCGCGGCCGCCCTGTACGGCCTGCACCGCACCGGCCGACTGGCGGCACCGCCGGCCTCCGAGCCGCTCACCGCGACCGCCTGACCCACCGGCCCACCGGCCCGGGGGCGGGGCACCGCACGGTGCCCCGCCCCCACCCGAGACGCCGACGGCTTCGCGTATCGGGTGCGGCTGCCGAACCCCCGATTTTTTGCCGCGAGTTGACCCTGTAGGTTCTTGCGCCATGGTGCGATACGCGGAACCGGGCGTCGTGGAGTGGGTGGAGTCGGGCGGCGGGCCGCTGATAGCGGTACCCGAGACCGTCCTGCCGTTCTGGGCGGGCGCCGACGGCGAGGAGACGGCGTCGGACTACGACCGGGCCTGCGAGGTGGACGGACACGTCGGACTCCTCCCGGTCGGCGACTGCACGGCCCTGGTCCTGGGCGACGAACCCGCCTCCACCGCCTACCTGCCCGACCACGGCGCGTTCGTCCGGTGGTGCGCCGGCGACTCCGAGGACGAACTGCTGGCGAGCGTCCCCGCGGCGATCCGGACCGCGGAGTGGGGGACCGAGGTGAACTGGGAAGTACCCGGCACGGTCCTCCTGTTCGACGCGGCCTGGCCCGGTACGGACACCTCCGGGACCGACCACGTACGGATCGCCCTGGAGCCCGGCCGGTACGCGGTGCGCGCGGCCCGGGTCCAGCCGGGTCCCGAGACCTGGCTCGACCTGGTCCACCTCCGTCTGCTGGCGCCGCGGTAGTCACCCCACGCCCCGGAGGAAAATCATGTGCGTCGGGCCGTGGGGGCCTACCACGATGAACCCATGCCCCGTCTTCCCCACCCCACCCCCGCAGAACTGCGCCGCCACCCCCTGCCCCTGCGCGGCCGGGCCGCGTTGGTCACCGGCGCCAGCCGCCGCGGCGGCATCGGACACGCCGTCGCCCGCCGCCTCGCCGCCTACGGGGCGAGCGTCTACCTGCACCACCACGTGCCGCACGACGCCGGCCAACCCTGGGGCGCGGACCGCCCCGAGGACGTCCTCGCCTCGGTACGCGACGCACTGGGCGATCCCTGGGCCCGGGTCGTCGCCGGCCCCGGTGACCTGGCCGACCCGGCCGTGCCCGCCGCACTCGTCGCCAGGGCCGCCGACGCGCTCGGCGGACGCCTCGACATCCTCGTCGCCAACCACGCGCAGAGCGGGTTCGACGGCGCCCTGGACGAGATCGACACGGCGATGCTCGACACGCACTGGGCGGTCGACACCCGCTCCGTGATCCTGCTCGTCCAGGCCTACGCCCGGCTGCGGGCCGCACTGCCGCCCCGCACCCCGGGCGGACGCGTGATGATGATGACGTCCGGGCAGGACATCGCGGGCGGCATGCCCGGGGAGCTGGCCTACGCCCTCCAGAAGGGCGCCCTCGCCTCCGTCACGCGGTCCCTCGCGACGGCGCTCGCCGAACACGCGGTCACCGTCAACACCGTCAACCCCGGCCCCGTGGACACGGACTACATGACCGGCGCCGACTACGAGGCCGTCGCCGCCCGCTTCCCCGCCGGACGGTGGGGCATGCCCGACGACCCGGCCCGCCTCATCGCGTGGCTCGCCACGGACGAGGGGGAGTGGGTCACCGGGCAGGTCATCGATTCCGAGGGCGGCTTCCGGCGCTGATCAGAGGGCGGACAGCTCGTCCACCAGATCGTCCAGGCCCAGGGAGCCCTGGGACAGTGCCGCCATGTGCCAGGCCTTCGGGTCGAAGGCGTCCCCGTGCCGGGCGCGGGCCTTCTCGCGGCCCAGCAGCCAGGCCCGCTCGCCGAGCTTGTAGCCGATGGCCTGGCCCGGCATCGACAGGTAGCGGGTCAGTTCGCTCTCCACGAAGTCCGACGGGCGGCTGCTGTGCGCACCGAAGAACTCCTGCGCCAGCGCGGGCGTCCAGCGCTCGCCGGGGTGGAACGGCGAGTCGTCCGGGATCGTCAGCTCCAGGTGCATGCCGATGTCGATGATCACGCGCACGGCCCGCATCATCTGGGCGTCCAGATAGCCGAGCCGGCGCTCGGCGTCCGTCAGGAAGCCCAGTTCGTCCATCAGCCGCTCCGCGTACAGGGCCCAGCCCTCGGCGTTGGCGCTCACCATGCCGACGCTCGCCTGGTAGCGGGAGAGGTCCTTCGCCACGTGCTTCCACTGGGCCAGCTGGAGGTGGTGGCCGGGCACGCCCTCGTGGTACCAGGTCGACACCAGGTCGTAGACCGGGAAGCGGTCCAGGCCCATGGTCGGCAGCCAGGTGCAGCCCGGGCGGGAGAAGTCGTCCGACGGGGGCGTGTAGTACGGGGCCGCGGCGCTGCCGGGCGGCGCGATGCGCGACTCGACCCGGCGCACCCGCTCGGCCAGGTCGAAGTGGGTGCCGTCGAGCGCGTTCATCGCCTCGTCCATCAGGCCCTGCAACCAGTCGCGGACCTCGTCGACGCCCTCGATGTGCGTCCCGTGCTCGTCGAGATGCGCCAGCGCCACCCAGGGGGTGGCCGCGCCCGGCAGGATCTTCTCGGCCTCGGCCTTCATCTCGCCGAGGAGACGGTGGTACTCGGACCAGCCGTAGGCGTACGCCTCGTCCAGGTCGAGGTCCGTGCCGTTGTAGTACCGCACCCAGCGCGCGTACCGCTCCCGGCCCACCACGTCCGGGGCGCCCTCGATCGCCGGCGTGTACACGTCCCGCATCCAGTCCCGCAGCCGCACCACGGCCTCGGTGGCCCCGCGGGCCGCCGTCTCCAGCTCGGGCCGCAGCGACTCGGGGCCGGCGGCGGCGTACTGCTCGAACCAGCCGTGGCCCTGCCCGTCCGCGTCGGCCCACTCGCCGAGCTGCTCCACGAAGGTGGCCGTCGCGCGGGGCCCGGCGTACAGCTTCCGCTCCAGGCCGAGCGCCAGGGACTCCCGGTAGCCCTCCAGAGCGGCCGGGACCGCGCGCAGCCGCTCGGCGATCGCCGTCCAGTCCTCCTCCGACTGCGCCGGCGTCACGGTGAACACCTGCCGCACCGCGTGCGCGACGGAGCTCAGGTTGCTGACGGAGCGCAGGCTCTCGTCGGCCTCGTGCACGGCGAGTTCCGCGGTGAGCCGCTCGCGCAGCAGCCGGCCGCAGCGGCGTTCGATGTCGCTGTCCGCTCCGGGCTGCCGCTCGGCCTCGTCCAGCCGGGCCAGCGTCCGGCGCGCCAGCTCCGCGAACGCCTCCTGGCCCGCGGGCGAGGTGTCGGGCAGCCTGCTCGAACTCTCCTTCACGCCGAGGAACGTGCCGGTGATCGGGTCGAGGGCGACGAGCTCGTCGACGTAGGCGTCGGCGACCTCACGGGGCAGCGGGCTCTTGATCTCAGACATGCGGCCATCCTCGTACGAGGGGCCGCACACGTCACGCGGATTGAGCCGTGGGCGAAGGCGGCAGCAGCGGCCCGCACTCCCACTGCTGGAAGATCAGCCGGGTCTCCACCCGGGCCACCTCCCGCCGGGCCGTGAACTCGTCCAGCACGAGCCGCTGGAGATCGGCCATGTCGGCGACCGCGACATGGACCAGATAGTCGTCCGGCCCGGTCAGATGGAAGACGGTCCGCGACTCCGGCAGCGCCCGGATCCGCTCCACGAACGGCCCGACCAGCTCCCTCCGGTGCGGCCTGACCTGCACCGACAGCAGCGCCTCCAGGCCGCGCCCCAGCTTGGCGGGGTCCAGCTCCAGCCGGTGCCCGAGGATCACCCCGGAGCGGCGCAGCCGGGCCACCCGGTCCAGACAGGTCGACGGCGCCACCCCGACCTGCGCGGCGAGATCCCGGTAGGTCGTCCGGGCGTCGTTCTGCAGCAGCCGCAGCAGATGGAGATCCACCGGGTCCAGTACGACGGATTCGGTCATCGGCCGAACGTAGCACGGGGTTCAGCCCCACGACCCCGGCCGGTGTTCACCCTTCGGTCATGGACACAGCGAGCATGGGCGCCCACGACGACGTACGCACCGCACCACGGGCACTGGCCACCGAGGCCGTGCACGCCGGGCGGGACGACCTGGCCCGGCAGGGCCTGCACGCCCCGCCGATCGACCTGTCCACCACCTACCCGTCGTACGACAGCCGCGGCGAGGCGGCCCGGATCGACGCGTTCGCCGCCACCGGCGCCGAGCCGGACGGGCCGCCCGTGTACGGACGCCTGGGCAATCCGACCGTCGCCCGCTTCGAGACGGCGCTGGCCCGACTGGAGGGCACCGAGGCGGCGGTCGCGTTCGCCAGCGGCATGGCCGCGCTGAGCGCCGTCCTCCTCGTCCGCGGCTCGATGGGTTTGCGGCACGCCGTCGCCGTACGCCCCCTCTACGGGTGCAGCGACCATCTGCTGACCGCGGGACTGCTGGGCTCGGAGGTGACCTGGACCGACCCTGCCGGTGTCGCCGACGCGCTGCGCCCGGACACCGGCCTGGTCATGGTCGAGTCCCCGGCCAACCCGACCCTCGCTGAGGTCGACCTGCGGGCCGTGGCGCACGCCTGCGGCTCGGTGCCGCTGCTCGTGGACAACACCTTCGCCACGCCGGTCCTGCAGCGCCCCGCCGAGCAGGGGGCGCGACTGGTGCTGCACAGCGCCACCAAGTACCTCGGCGGGCACGGGGACGTGCTGGCGGGCGTGGTCGCCTGCGACGAGGAGTTCGCGGGCCGGCTGCGCCAGGTGCGTTTCGCGACCGGCGGCGTCCTGCACCCGCTGGCCGGCTATCTGCTGCTGCGGGGCCTGTCCACCCTGCCGGTCCGGGTCCGGGCCGCCTCCGCCACCGCGGCCGAACTCGCCCGCCGCCTCGCCGCCGACCCGCGCGTGGCCCGCGTCCACTACCCCCGCATCGGCGGCGCCATGGTCTCCTTCGAAGTCCACGGCGACCCGCACGAGGTCATCGCCGGGGTACGCCTGATCACCCCGGCGGTGAGCCTCGGCAGCGTCGACACCCTGATCCAGCACCCGGCGTCCATCAGCCACCGCATCGTGGACGCGGAGGACCGCAGGGGAGCGGGGGTCGGCGATCGGCTGCTGCGCCTGTCCGTGGGCCTGGAGGACGTGGAGGACCTGTGGCTCGACCTCGCCCAGGCGCTGCGCTCCGAAAAGGGCGCGGGGCCGTACTGATGTGCGGCTCCGCCGCGTGGGCGCGAACAACCACAACGCGCCCGCACCCGCCTACGGTCATGACCTCCTACGGCGCGGACGCACTCCCCAACTCCTCCGCACCGGTCGTCACCGCGGCCTCACCCAGCCGCGCCGTGATGACCAGCGTCCCCTCCTCGACCTGGTAGTCGAGCGGCAGCCCCAGCCCCCGCATCGCCGCGACCATCCCCGTGTTGGAGGCCTGCGTCACGGCGTACACACTCGTGCACCCGGCCTCACGGGCCATCGCCACCAGTCGCCGCAGCAACTCACCGCCGATGCCACGCCGCTGCCACGCGTCCTCGACGAGCAGCGCGACCTCGGTCTCGTCCCCGTCCCACAGCAGATGACCGAGTCCGACGAGCCGCCCGGAAGCCGTCTGCACGGCCAGCGTGCGCCCGAATCGCGGGCTGAGCAGGTGGTTGAGATACCGGTCCGCGTCACCGACCGGCCCGTGGTAGCGCAGCTTCAGCGTCCGCGGCGAGCACCGCTCGTGCATCGCCCGCGCGGCCTGGAGGTCACGCGTGTCGGCCCGCCGCACGGTGATGTCGCTGCCCTCGGCGAGGGTGAGCACGTCCCGGCCGTGCGGGACGCGCGGACCGAGCCGGGCGTCCAGTTCCACCAGGGCCCTGGCCCGGGCGAACTCGGTCGGGGTGAACGGCAGGTACGGCCGCTCGACGGTGATCACTCCGCCTTCCGGGGCGCGCAGCCGCATCACCGTGTCGTCGAGGGCGCCCTCCACCGGAAGGCTCCCCGGCACGCGGTCGCCGGCGGTCGGCGCGGGCTGCGAACGGATGGTGCACCGGCCCAGCAACTGCCGCAGAGCCAGCGGGAGCTCCGCCGCGTCCAGGGCCGTGCGGGCGGCCAGTGAGAGGACCCGGGTCGGCGCGTCCACCAGGTCGTGCGCGTCGGCCCGCTCGATCCAGGTGTCGGATCCGCCGGCCGACCGGACGGCCGTGGTGATCGCGGACGCCGACAGCTCTCCGGGGGCCCGCAGCAGGAACTCGTCCACCGTGCCCTCGGCCAGCGGGTGCGTCTGGAGGCTGAGGATGTCGACCCGCTGCCCGGCGAGTGCCGTGCACAGCGCCGCCAGCGACCCGGGCTCGTCCTTCACCGTGGTCCGCATCCGCCACAGCGTGTTCGCCCCCGGCACCGGCTCCGGTGCCGGGGACCCGGTATCGCCCGTCGGCGGCGCGTGTTCGTGGCGTCGTGTTCGCCAGGCCCGGAACGCCGCCGCGAGCCGCTGCCGGCGGCCCGCCCGGCCGCCGTCGAGGTGCTTCACTTCCGTCACTTCTCGCGTCATGCACCCACTGTGACGGAACGGTGTTGCGTGATCACGAACGCCTTGTGACTGGCGGGTAAAAAGGGCATCGTGCCCTCTTTATCACCCCTTCAAACGTTGCGCTCCGTACCTACTGGCCGACCCGGCCCGGCTGGAGCACCTGGGTGAAGAGCACGGTGCCGTCCTGCTCGCGCAGACGCACCGTCAGCTCGCCGCTGCCGCCGTCGATATCGACCTCGCCGAAGAACTGGTAGCCGCCCGCGGGCGAGACGTTGGCGGTGGTCGGGGCCTTCACGAAGACGCGCTCCGGGCCGAAGGTGCCGTCGAGCGTGTTCGCCGGGAAGGCACCGGCGTTGAGCGGGCCGGACACGAACTCCCAGAACGGCTCGAAGTCGGTGAAGGCGGCCCGCGACGGCTGGTAGTGCTGCGCCGAGGTGTAGTGCACGTCGGCCGTCAGCCACACCGTGCCCGTGATCCGCCGGTGCTTGATGAACCGCAGCAGCTCGGCGATCTGCAGCTCACGCCCGAGCGGCGCGCCGGGATCGCCCTGGGCGACGGCCTCGATGTTCGGCTTGCCGTCGCCGGTGTCCGGGACGACCAGGCCGAGCGGCATGTCGGAGGCGATCACCTTCCACACCGCCCGGGAGCGGGACAGTTCGCGCTTGAGCCACTCCAACTGCTCACGGCCCAGGATGCCCTGCGGGTCGGTGGGCTGGTCGTCGGGGGAGTTGGCGTTGCGGTAGGTGCGCATGTCCAGGACGAAGACGTCCAGCAGCGGGCCGTGGTGCTGCACGCGGTAGACGCGGCCGTCGGGGCGGCGCAGCGTCGAGATCGGGAAGTACTCGGAGAACGCCTGGCGGGCGCGGGCCGCGAGCACGTCGACGTTCTTCTCGGTGTACCGGGTGTCGCCGAGGATCTCGCCCGGGTACCAGTTGTTGGTGACCTCGTGGTCGTCCCACTGGATGATCGAGGGCACCTGGGCGTTGAAGGCGCGCAGGTTCTCGTCCAGGAGGTTGTAACGGAAGTTGCCGCGGAACTCCGCGAGCGTCTCGGCGACCTTCGCCTTCTCCTCGGTGGTGATGTTCCGCCAGGTCCGGCCGTCGGGCAGGGCCACGGTCGAGGTGATCGGGCCGTCGGCGTAGACGTTGTCGCCGCTGCAGAGGAAGAAGTCCGGGTCCAGGGCGGCCATCGCCCGGTAGATCCGGTAGCCGCCGAGGTCCGGGTTGATGCCCCAGCCCTGTCCGGCCAGGTCGCCGGACCACACGAACCGCACGCCGTCGCGGCGTCTGGCGGACGCGGTGCGGAAGGTGCCGGTGACCGGCTCGCCGGTGCGGCGCGGGTCGTCCGGGTCGGCGAGCAGCACGCGGTAGTGGATCTGCTCGCCGGACGGCAGACCGCGCAGCGGGGTCGTGCCGGTGAAGTCCGTGCCCGGGCCCAGCAGCGGGCCGCGCCATCTGCGCGGGTTGCGGAACGACTCGGTCGCCGACGTCTCGACGATCATCCGGGCGGGCCGGTCGGAGCGCACCCACACCAGCCCGGAGTCGCAGGTCACGTCTCCGGCCTGCACCCCCCACTGCGCCTGCGGACGCCCGGACCGCGCGAAGGCCGGTGCCGCGCCGAGCGCGGTGGGCAGGGAGAGGGCCGCCGACGCGGCGAGGGAGCCGCGCAGGACGCTACGGCGCCCGGGGAACGGACGGTGTGACATGGATACGCCTCCAGGGACGGGATCCGGCCAGTGTGCAGAGCCACAACTACTGGCACGCCGCAGCGCACACACGAACCCCAAGTGAACAACTGACCGCGGGGTGAGGGAACCGGGCGGGCACGCCGGGTCACCCGGTGGCCGCCTCCGCCATCAGACGGACCCCTTCGGCGATCCGGGCCGGGGAGATGTGCGCGTAGCCCAGGACGAGTCGCACCTCCTTCGCTCCGGCGTCCCCGGGCCGCGAGTGGGTGCAGGAGGACAGCGGGCGCACCGCCACCCCGGCCGCCGCCACGCGCGCGAGGAACCCGTCCTCGGGGCCGAACCGCTCCGGCAGCGTGGCGATCACGTGCAGGCCCGCGGCGATCCCGGACACCTCCGCGCCGGGGAAGTGTTCCGCCAGGGCGGCGACCAGCGCGTCACGCCGCTCGCGGTAGGCGCGCTGGCAGCGGCGCAACTGGCGGTCGTAGTCGCCGCGTTCCACGAAGCGCGCGAACAGGGCCTGGTCGAGGGCCGGGTGGCCGAGATCCATGGTGCGTTTGCGTTCGACGATCTCCGCCGCCCAGGACTCGGGCACCAGCAGCCAGCCCAGGCGCAGGCCCGGGGCGAGGGACTTGCTGACGGAGCCCGTGTAGGCGACGTGGCCGGGGTCGAGGCCCTGGAGCGCGCCGACCGGGGCGCGGTCGTAGCGGAAGTCGCCGTCGTAGTCGTCCTCCAGGACGATGCCGTCCACGGACCGCGCCCAGTCGAGCAGTTCGGCGCGCCGGCGGGCCGAGTAGGCGATGCCGGTGGGGAACTGGTGGGCCGGTGTCGTGACGACGGCCCGTACGCCCGACTCCCGCAGCGGCCGGAGGGCGATCCCCTCGCCGTCCAGGGGAAGCGGCACGGTCGTGACCCCGGCCGCGGCGTACAGGGCGTCGTGCTGGGGACTGCCGGGGTCCTCCACGCCGACGGCGCGCACCCCGCGCGCGTGCAGCGCGAAACCGAGCAGGGTCGTCGCCTGGGCCACCCCGGAGACGATCACGATCCGCTCCGGGTCGGCCACCACGCCCCGCCGCCGGGCGAGCAGTCCGGCCAGCGCCGTCCGCAGCCCGGGCAGACCGCGCGGATCGGGGTACCCCAGCTCCTGGTGCGGCAGGTCCGCCAGCACGGCACGCTGCGCGGCGGCCCAGGCCGAGCGCGGGAACAGCGACAGGTCCGGCGTCCCGGGCACGAAGTCGGCGCGGGCACCGGGCGCGCGCGGGGCGAGGTCGCGCGCACGCGGCCGGGCGGCACGCACCGCCGCGCCCACCCACGTTCCGGCGCCCCCGCCGCTGCGCAGATAGCCCTCCGCCGTCAGCTGCTCGTACGCCTCGGTGACCAGCCCCCGCGACACGCCCAGGTCCGCCGCGAGGTCCCGGCTCGACGGCAGCCGCGTGCCCGGCGCCAGCCGGCCCGAGCGGACCGCCTCGCGCAGCGCCGCCTGGAGGGCACGGCCACGCGTGCGTGCCGGCGCCGAAGCGGCCGGGAGCAGCAACTCCCAGGCGGCGGACGCGGTACCTCTGCCCGGATCGCTCTGCGATGGCCTCATGGGGAAGACCTTAGAACGCGCCTGCCGGTGGCAGGGGATCCGGTTCAGCGGCTGCCGTCGAGCACCACCCGGGCGACCAGCGCCGGGTCGTCGTTCATCGGGACGTGGCCGCAGCCGGGCAGCCGGACCAGCCGCGCCTGCGGGATGACACCCTTGGCGCGCACGCCCTGGCGGGGGATCAGGAGCCGGTCGCGGTTGCCCCAGGCCACGGTGACCGGTGTGCCCACGATGTCGTCCGTGAACTGCACGGTCCGGCCGGAGCGGAGGGTCTCGGAGAAGCCCTGGGCCCGGGCCAGCGCGAGCGTCTCGGCGATCACGGCCTCGGGGGAACGGCGGCCGGGGCGGGCGTAGATGGTGCTCGTCAGCAGGGTGCGGCCGATCGCCGGGCGGGCCAGCCGCTCGACCACGGGCAGCGGCATCCGCTGGGCGATCTGCCGCATCGTCATCAGCACCGCGAAGGCGTAGCGGCGCTCGGCCGCGTTCCAGAACCCGGCGGGGGACAGGGCGGTGACGGACCGGACGAGGCGTGCCCGGGCCAGGTCCAGGGCCAGCAGGCCGCCCAGCGAGTTGCCCGCCACGTGCGGCCGTTCGACCTCCAGCGCCGCCAACAGGGCCGCGAGAACGGCGTTCATCGTCGGCAGGTCGTGCGCCATGCCGTCGGGGAGCGCCGGCGACTCGCCGCAGCCGGGCAGGTCCACGGCGATGACGTCCCGCTCGGCCGTCAACGCGGGGAGCACCGGGTCCCACACCTGCCGGTGGTGGCCGATGCCGTGCAGCAACAGCAGCGGTTCGCCGCTGCCCTCGCGCGTGTACGACAGGGTCACGTGCTGGTCGCCGCGCGGGGTGGCGACGTCGAAGGAGACGGTGGCGGACATGGGGTGCTCCTCGGCTGTGCTGGCTGACGGACGCTGTAGACAGCTTGTCAGCAATTACTACCGACGGGTAGCCCTCAAGGTGTCGCCGCGTTCCCACCGTGCCACCGCCTTCCCCCTCCCGCCGGACCGCTCAACGGGCCCGGCGCACCTCCAGGTTGAACTCCGCGTGTCCGAACTTCTGGAGCAGGCCCACCCACAGGGGCAGCCACATCTCCACCGCCCGGGCGGCCCGGATGCCGCCGAGGTCGAGCACCCGGTCCGCCGGCCAGCCGAACTCCCCGAGCAGCGCCGTCACCTGCTCCTTGGCGCCCGGGTCGTCCCCGCAGACGAAGACGTGGTGCCCGCCGGGCACCCGCGCCGGTTCCACCATCACCCGGCAGTTGACCGTGTTGAGCGTCTTCACCACGCGCGCGTGCGGGAAGGCCCGCTGGATCTGCTCGCCCACGCTGTCCGACTCGACGGGGGAGAGCCGCAGCTCGCCCTCCTCGAACGCCAACGGGTTGGAGACGTCCACCAGCACCTTCCCGCCGAGGTTCCCCGCCCCCGCCGCCTCCAGCGCGGCGAGCGCCACCCGCCCGCCCACCGCGTTCACCACGACCTCCCCGAACGCCGCCGCGTCCGCGAACGTCCCCGCGTGCGCCCCCGCACCCGCCCCGGCGGCCCACTCCACCGCGGCCGGGTTGTCCCTCGTCCGCGAGCCGAGCGTCACCTCGTGCCCCAGCTGAACCAGCCGGCCGCCCAGCGTGCGTCCGACCTCCCCCGTCCCCAGCACCGCGTACCGCATCGCCACCTCCGGGAGCCGCGTCGCCGATCACCGGCGTCCTGTCGGCCATTGTGTCCGGAGCGGGGCGATCCCGCCTGGACAGCACTCCGCCGGTGGGCTGGGATGGAGCCGTGACCACCGAGACCGCGACCGACGTCTTCGAAACGCACCGACCCGTCCTGCTGGGCGTCGCCTACCGCATGCTGGGACGCGTGGCCGACGCGGAGGACGTGGTCCAGGAGGCCTGGCTGCGCTGGTCCGGCGCCGCCCGCGACGACGTCCGCGAACCCCGCGGCTACCTCGTGCGGATCACCACCCGCCTCGCCATCGACCGACTGCGCCAGATCAAGGCCCGCGGCGAGACGTACGTCGGCCCCTGGCTGCCCGAGCCGTACGTCACCGACTTCGGCGACACCGTGCCGGACACCGCCGAGCGGGCCGTGCTCGCCGACTCGGTCTCCCTCGCCGTCCTCGTCGTGCTGGAGTCGCTGTCACCGCTGGAACGGGCCGTGTTCGTGCTGCGCGAGGCCTTCGGCTTCCCGTACGGCGACATCGCCGCCATGCTCGACCGCGGTGAACCGGCGGTGCGCCAGCTGGCCGGCCGGGCCCGCAAGCACGTCGAGGAGCGGCGGCCGCGCTACGAGGTCGACCCCGCCCAGCGCCGCGACCTCACCGAGCGGTTCCTCGCCGCCGCGGCCGACGGCGACCTGGAGGGCCTGATGGCCCTGCTCGCCCCGGACGTCCGGCTCGTCGGCGACAGCGGCGGCAAGGCGCGGGCCCCGCTGCGGATCCTGCAGACGGCCGACAAGGTGGGCCGCTTCCTCGTCGGCGCCGCCCGGAAGGGCCTCCCGGACCTGTCCGTCCGCTTCCTGGAACTCAACGGCGGCCCCGGCGTACTGGTCCTGTCCGGCGACAAGCCCGACGCCGTCTTCCAGCTCGACGTCGCCGACGGCCGCGTCCAGGCGGTCTACGTCATCCGCAACCCCGACAAACTGCGGTCGCTGACCGCCCTCTAGACACCGCGGAGCAGTGCGGCCGAGAAGCCGTACACATGTCCCGTGAACGTTCCCGGCCATTGGTCTTGACCAAGGATCAGGGCCGCCCTATGGTCGCAGAGAAGTGCAACAACCTTTAATAAACAAGGGCGCTAAATAGCCGCCGACCACGGCGATTGCGGAGGACAGGGTGGGGACCACGCAGCTGGAATCGGTGCCGGAACCGAAGTACTGGCATCTCAAGACCGTGCTCAGTCAAGCGCTCGACTCGGAGTTCTCCGTGGGCGAGATCCTGCCCAACGAGCGCGACCTCGCGGCCCGCTTCGGCGTCGCCCGCGCCACACTCCGCCAGGCCCTGGAACAGCTCGAACTGGAAGGCCGGCTGCAACGCCGCCGCGGTGTCGGCACGACCGTCGCGCCGCCCCGCATGGGCGTCTCCCTCGGCACCGGCCCGCACACCTGGCCGGGCGGCCCCGAGGACGCCTGGCAGCCCGTCGACTGCGCGGCGGCGGTGCCGCCCGCGGCCGTCGCCGACGCGCTGGGGACCGGCGGTGACGAGCCCGTGCACATCGTGCGCCGCTCCCGCGTCTCGCACGGCCGGCCGGTGGCCGCCGAGCTGCTGTACGTCCCGCAGTCCTCGGTGCCGGAGCTCTCCGCCATCGACGCGCCGTCCGGAGCGGCCCGCGCGCGTGCGGTGCTCCGTGAACTGCAGCGCGTCGAGCTGGAGCGGCAGGAGAACGCGGTGGAGCTCGGCTCCGCCGGGGCCGATGACGCGAAGGAACTGGACCGGCTTCCGGGGGCGCCTGTGCTGGTGGTGACGACGCGGTTCGTCGCCGGGGGGCGTACGGCCGCGTTGTCGGTCGCCACGTATCGCGCTGACACGTGCCGGTTGACCTTCGGGGACGCGGGGGGTGTGGAGATCCACGACGGGCCGCAGCGGAGGGCGTCCTGACCTTGGCGCCGTAGGGGTCCGCTCCGTTCGGGACTGCGGGTGCGTCGTGGTCGGTCGCGCAGTTCCCCGCGCCCCTAAGGGGTCGGTGTCCTGCCCTCCACAGTGAACAGCTGTTCCTCCACGTGGTCCAGGGCCAGGCGCAGGGCGCCCGTCGCCACGGCCGCGTCACCGAGGCGGGAGAGCGTCACCTGCGGGGGCCGCAGGCAGTAGCGGGCGAGTTCCCGGCGGAGCGGGTCCAGGACGCCGTCCAGGCCCGCGGCCCAGCCGCCGATGACGACCAGCTCCGGGTCGAGCGCCAGGGCGAGGGCCGCCACGTCGTGGACCAGGCGCTGGATGAACCGGTCCACGGCGGCGCGGGCCCGCTGGTCGCCCTCGCGGGCCTGGGCGAAGACCTCGGCGACCGCCTGCTCGTCGAGGGGGTGCAGGGGCTCGTCCGTGGTGGACAGGAGCGCCTCGGGCGTCACCTCCCGGCCCAGCAGGTGCAGCGCCCCGATCTCGCCGGCCGCTCCGCCGTAGCCCCGGTGCAGCCGCCCCCCGATCAGCGCACCGGCGCCCGGGCTGAGCCCCGCCAGCACGAACACGACGTCGTCCGACTCGCCGGCCGCGCCCTTCCAGTGCTCGGCGACGGCCGCCGCGTTGGCGTCGTTCTCGACCAGCACCGGGCACTTGAAGGACCGGCTCAGCCGCTCGCCCAGCCGCAGCCCGGTCCACCCGGGCAGCGCCGTGCCCAGCCGGACCGTGCCGTCCGCCTCGACGATCCCGGGCGTCGCCACGCCCACGGCCCGCAGCGAGCCGCGTGCGACCCCCGCCCGCCGCAGCAGCTCGGCCACGGCCCCCCGCACCCGCTCCAGCCGCTCGTCGGCCTCCGCCGTCTCCGCCACCTCCTTGGCCTGGGAACCGATCACCCGGCCGTCCAGGTCGGCCAGCAACGCCGCCACCCGGTGCGCGCCGATCTCCACGCCCAGCAGATGCCCGGCCTCCGCCCGGAACCGGAACCGCCGCGCGGGGCGCCCCTGCCGCCGGGCCGCCCCCTCCTCGGCCGCCTTCTCGACGACGAGCCCCGCCTCGATGAGCCCGTCGACGACGCCCTCGACGGTCGGCCGGGACAACCCCGTCACCCGGGTGATCTCGGTCAGCGTCGCGCAGTCCGTGGCACGCAGCGCGTGCAGCACCACCGCGGAGTTGATCCTGCGCAGCAGCGAGGGATCCCCGCCGGTCAGCCGCCCCACCGTCCGTCCTCCCAGGTCGTGCGCGTGTTGGCCGGATCGTACTTCGGCGCGGCGCACCACGGCGAGGGGCGGGGCGGCGCACCACGGCGAGGGGCAGGACCGGCCCCGCCGATCAGCCCGGGGCCACGAACCCCGACTCGTACGCGGCGATCACCGCCTGGGTGCGGTCCCGTGCCCCCAGCTTCGCCAGCACGGAGCTGACGTGCGATTTCACGGTCTCCGTCCCGACGACCAGCCGGGCCGCGATCTCCGCGTTCGACAACCCGCGGGCCATCAGCCGCAGCACCTCCGCCTCGCGCTCGGTCAGCTGGGCCTGCTCCATCGCGGCCCGCGCCGCGCGGTTCCCGCCGCCCTCTCCGTACTCGGCGGCGAGCTGCCGCACCGAGGCCGGGAACAGCAGCGACTCGCCCTCGGCGATCAGCCGCACCGCGTGCACGATCTCGGCCGGCCGGGCCCGCTTCAGCAGAAACCCGTCGGCACCCGCGCGCAGCGCCTCGTACACGTACTCGTCGTTCTCGAAGGTCGTCACCACCAGGATCCGCGGCGGTTCGTCGACCGTGCGCAGCAGTGCCCGGGTGGCCTCGATGCCGTCGAGCAGCGGCATCCGGACGTCCATGGCGACCACGTCGGGCCGCAGCCGCCGCACCAGCGGGATCACCGCCGCCCCGTCCGCGGCCTCCCCGACGACCTCGATGTCGGGCTGCGCCTCCAGCACGGCCCGCAGACCCGCGCGCACGAGGGGTTCGTCGTCGACGAGGAGAACGGTGACCGGCATCGGCCCAGCGTAGATCAACTCAGCGGCAGCTCGACATGCACCTGCCAGTCACCCTCGTCGGGGCCGGTCCGGGCCCGCCCGCCCAGCAGGGCCGCGCGCTCGCGTATCCCGCGCAGGCCGCTGCCGCGTCCCGGGCCCGGTATCGCGGCCGGGAGCGGATTGCGTATCGCGAGGACGAGGGTGCCGTCGCCGGCGTGGACGCGCACGCGCACCGGGACCGCGCCCGCGTGCCGCAGCACATTGGTCAGCGCTTCCTGGAGGATCCGGTAGCCCTCCCGGGACACCGGCCCGGGCACGGAGTCCACCGGGCCGGTCACCTCGGCGTCGACCTTCGCCCCGGAGGCGCGCGCGGAGTCCAGCAGCCGGTCGGCGTCGGCGAGAGTCGGCCTGCCGCTCACTGACTTCCCGGACTCGCGCAGCACGCCGAGCACCCGCTCCAGGTCCTCCAGGGCGGTCCGCCCGGTCTCCTCGATGGCGCTCAGCGCCCGGTCCGTGAAGGCCGGGTCGCCCGCCGCCCGCGCAGCCCCCGCCTGCACGACGGCGACCGTGAGCGCGTGACCGATGGAGTCGTGGAGCTCGCGGGCGATCCGCGTGCGTTCCAGGAGCTGTTCGGTGCGTTCCTCCAGCGCGGCGAGCCGCTCGGCGTGCGAGGGGCCCAGCAGCCGCGCGGCGAGCCGGGTGATGAGGTGGCCCGAGCCGACCACGACGGCGGCCACCAGCACCAGGGGCAGGGGCGCGAGCAGCATGTGCCACCAGTGCTGGCCCCCCACGGGAATCCAGGAGCCGCCGACGCGCTCACCACCGACCGCCGTCGACACCAAGTCCATCGTGAAGAGCGGGAGTTGGAAGGTGAGGTGGGACACCAGCGCGCCGAGCAGCAGCCGCAGCTCCAGCCACACCATCGTCCGACCGCGATCGGCCCACGTCGTGGCCGGGGCGACCATGATCTCCATGTCCTCGCGGCCGTCCCGATGGCCGGTCAGCAGCAACCGGGCCTGGAACCCCTCCACGACCCGCGTGGCCGGGATCAGGCCCGCGAGCCCGAGCAACACGACCGCGGTGCCGACCGTCCACCACGCCTCGTCGATGAACAGCCACAGAGACGGCCACACCACCGCCATCGCGAGGTGCAGCCACCGTGTGTACGTCACCGCCCGGCCGAACGGGCGCAGCATGCGGACCATTGCGCCATCGTGCCAGCCACCACCGACAACGAGCCTCCCCCGCACGGGGGAGGTGATCTCCACCGCCGGGGGAGGCCCGGACCCCGCACCGACGGCCACGCTGCTGCCATGACCAGCATCGACATCCAGGACCTCACCAAGGAGTTCGGCGGCCGGCGAGCTGTGGACCACCTCACCGTCCGCGTGCTGCCCGGCCGCGTCACCGGCTTCCTCGGCCCCAACGGCGCCGGGAAGTCCACCACCATGCGGCTGGTGCTCGGCCTCGACCGCCCGACGGCGGGCCGCGCCACGCTCGGCGGCCGCCCCTACGCCGCTCTGCGCGAACCCCTGCGCCACGTGGGCGCCCTGCTCGACGCGCAGGCCGCGCACGGCTCCCGCACCGCCCGCGACCACCTCCGGGTGCTGGCCGCGAGCAACCGCATCCCGGACCGGCGGGTCGACGAGGTACTGGAAGAGACCGGCCTGGCGTCGGTGGCCCGCCGCCGCGTGCGGACGTACTCCCTGGGCATGCGCCAGCGGCTCGGCATCGCCGCCGCCCTGCTGGGCGACCCCGAGGTCGTCATGCTGGACGAGCCGTCCAACGGCCTCGACCCCGAAGGCATCGTGTGGATCCGGCAGGTGCTGCGCCGGCTCGCGGCAGAGGGCCGCACGGTCCTGGTCTCCAGCCACCTCATGAACGAGACCGCGTCCTTCGCCGACCACCTCGTGGTGCTGGGCCGGGGCCGGCTGCTGGCCGACACCCCGATGCGGGACTTCATCCACGCGCGCGTGCGACCCCTCGTCCGGGTCCGCACGACCGACCCCGTCGCCCTCAAGAGCGCCCTCGCCCGGCACGGTCACGACGCCGTGGAACACGAGGACGGCCACTGGACCGTGCACCACGCGCGCGTGGACGACATCGGCCGCATCGCCTCCGCCGCAGGTGTGCCGGTCCTGGAACTCGCCGCCGAGGAGGCCACGTTGGAGCAGGCCTACTTCGACCTCACCGGTGCCGAGACCGAGTTCGCCGCCCAGCCCCAGGAGGCCTGACCATGGAATACACGCCCGTACTCCGCTCCGAGTGGCTCAAGATCCGCACGCTCCGCTCGTTGCCGGGCGCGCTGCTGGCGCTGTTCGCCGCGACCACGGCGTTCTCCGCGATCGCCGGTGTCTCCGAGACGTCGGACCCGGACTTCGACCCGCTGTTCACGGCCCTGTCCGGCGTCATACCGGGACAGATCGCGGCCGTCGCCTTCGGCGCCATGGCGGTGTCGTCGGAGTTCCACCCGGGTGCGCTCCGGCTCACGCTGGCCGCGGTCCCGCGGCGCGGCCGGTGGTTCGCGGCCAAGGCGGCGGTCATCGCCGTACCGGCCCTGGCGGTGGGCACGTTGACGGCGCTCGCCGCACTTCTCGTGGCGGGGGCGGGGCTCGGCACGGCGGCCGACGGGCTCAGCGCCGGTGAGCAGGTGCGCGGTGTCGTGGGCTGCGGTGTCTACCTCATGCTGATGGCCCTGTTCGCCGCCGGGCTCGCCGCCCTGCTGCGCAGCGGCGTGGCCACGCTGTCGCTCATGGTCCCGTTCATCCTCGTCGTGTCGTTCGTGATCGGTGACGCGACGGGCACCGTCGCCGACTTCCTTCCCGACAAGGCGGGACAGCTCGTCCTCCACGAGACGTACGAGGGAACCCTCGGGCCGTGGTCGGGGCTCGCGGTGACCGCGCTCTGGACGGCCGCCGCCCTCCTGCTGGGAGCGTGGCGCCTGCGCCGCCGGGACGCCTGACCGGGACCCGGCTGATGCCCCGCCAAGTGTCAGTGGCGACGGGTTTACTGGACCCATGAACATCGCACAGCACATCGCTCTCATCGACGAGCTGTGCTACCGCCCCTTTCCGGCGGAGCACGGCCCGTCGGACGTCGGCGCCTCGGGGCCCGGCCACCACGTCGCGGTATTAGCGGCCGCGGCCGACAGCGACCCGGCGCGGTGGGCGGTGGTGGTCGACCAGTACGAGAAGGACCGGGACGCCGTCTACGAGGTGCTCGCCTCACGCTGGGGCGACACCCCGCCCTACAACCTGCAGACCGTCCTCCTGCGCACCGAGCGCGAGGAGATACCCGGGCCGTGGGCCGAGTTGAGCGAGCGCGCGAACGTCGCCCACCTGTGGGAGGTGGAGGGCACGGGCCGCTGGGTCGCCGTGGCGGTCACCGACCGGGACGCGTCACAGGACCTCCAGCTGCTCGCCCTGGTGACGGAGATCGCCCCGCCGTGAGGGACCGGCGGCGTCGACAACCGCTCGCCGTGCCCGATCAGCCCTCGGCGGCCTCCCGCAGCCGCGCGAACTCCTCGGCCATCGTCTCGGCCGTCCAGTGCGCGTTCAGCCCGCTCGGGTTGGGCAGCACCCACACACGCGTGTCGCCGATCGTCCGTGCCTGCGGCCCGACCTGGGCCTTCCGGTCGTCGAACGCGGCCCGGTACGCCGTCACCCCCACCACGGCCAGCCAGCGCGGCCGCAGCCGCCCCACCTTCAGCGCGAGCAGCCGCCCGCCCTCCCGGTACTCCTCCGCGGTCAGTTCGTCGGCCCGAGCGGTCGCCCGCGCCACGACGTTGGTGATGCCGAGCCCGTACGACAGCAGCTCCCGCTGCTCGGACGGCTTCAGCAGCCGCGGCGTGAACCCGGAACGGTGCAGCACCGGCCAGAAGCGGTTGCCCGGCCGGGCGAAGTGATGGCCCGTGGCGGCGGTCATCAGCCCGGGGTTTATCCCGCAGAACAGCACCCGCAGACCGTCCGCGACCACGTCGGGCACGACGCGGCCACGGGCGGCCTCCAGTTCCTCGGGGGTGAAACGGGGCATCGGGTGCGGCGCGTCAGAGGATCGCGCCGGGCGTGTAGCCCGCGGCCTGGGGGTGCTGCTTGACGATCTCCTCGACCCGGGCGACGACGGCGGCCACCTGGTCGCCCGCGGCACCCGTGAAGGACAGCTTGTCGGCCATCAGCGCGTCCAGCTCGGCGCGGTCCAGCGGGATGCGCGCGTCGGCGGCCAGCTTGTCGAGCAGTTCGTTGCGCTCGGCGCCCTGCTCACGCATGGCGAGCGCGGAGGCGACGGCGTTCTCCTTGATCGCCTCGTGGGCGAGCTCCCGGCCGACACCCGCGCGCACGGCGCCCATGAGGACCTTGGTGGTGGCGAGGAACGGCAGGTACCGGTCCAGCTCCCGGGCGACGACCGCCGGGAACGCGCCGAACTCGTCGAGCACCGTCAGGAACGTCTCCAGCAGGCCGTCCAGCGCGAAGAACGCGTCCGGCAGCGCGACCCGGCGCACCACCGAGCAGGACACGTCGCCCTCGTTCCACTGGTCGCCCGCCAGCTCGCCGGTCATCGAGGCGTAGCCGCGCAGGATGACCATCAGGCCGTTGACGCGCTCGCAGGAGCGGGTGTTCATCTTGTGCGGCATGGCGGAGGAGCCGACCTGGCCGGGCTTGAAGCCCTCCGTGACCAGCTCGTGCCCGGCCATCAGCCGGATCGTCTTCGCCAGCGACGACGGCGCCGCCGCCAGCTGCACCAGCGCGGTGACGACCTCGTAGTCCAGCGAGCGCGGGTAGACTTGGCCGACCGAGGTGAACGCCTGCGAGAAGCCCAGGTGCGCGGCGATCCGCTGCTCCAGGTCCGCGAGCTTCGCGGCGTCCCCGCCCAGCAGGTCCAGCATGTCCTGGGCCGTGCCGACCGGGCCCTTGATGCCGCGCAGCGGGTAGCGGCCCAGCAGCTCCTCGACGCGGCCGTACGCCACGAGCAGCTCGTCGGCGGCGGTCGCGAAACGCTTGCCGAGGGTGGTGGCCTGTGCTGCCACGTTGTGCGAGCGGCCGGCCATGACCAGCTCGCCGTACTCGCCGGCCAGCTTGCCCAGGCGCGCCAGGACCGCCACCGTGCGGTCGCGCATCAGCTCCAGCGACAGCCGGATCTGCAGCTGCTCGACGTTCTCGGTGAGGTCGCGGGACGTCATGCCCTTGTGCACGTGCTCGTGCCCGGCGAGGTCGTTGAACTCCTCGATCCGCGCCTTCACGTCGTGCCGCGTGACCTTCTCGCGCTCGGCGATGGAGGCCAGGTCGACGGTGTCGAGGACACGCTCGTAGTCGGCGAGCGCCGCGTCCGGCACCTCGATCCCGAGGTCCTTCTGCGCCCGCAGCACGGCGAGCCAGAGCTGCCGCTCCAGCCTCACCTTCTGCTCGGGCGACCAGAGCGTGGCGAGCTCGGCGGAGGCGTAGCGTCCGGCGAGGACGTTCGGGATGCGGGGCTTGGCGGGAGCGGAAGTCACGTGGACGGATTCTACTGGCGATTCGTGCAGGCCAGCGCAACGGGTGGGTTCGTCGGAACCTACGAGAGCGTCCCGAGGGCGACCACCTGCGGCTACGCCAGGTCCTCGTACGGCAGCAGCTCCGGCCGCTTCGGCGGCAGCCCGTCTCCCGAGGAGCGGCCCGTCAGACGGCGGCCGATCCACGGCAGCAGGTGCTGCCGGGCGAACCGCACGTCCGCCGCGCGCCGCATGACCCAGCCCGGCGGCAGCGTCGCCGGCATCGGCGTGCTCCACTCGGGGTCCTCGGGCTCGTGGCCGAGCCCCTGCCACACGGCCTCGGCGACCCGGCGGTGGCCCTCGGCCGTCAGGTGCAGCCGGTCCACGTCCCACAGCCGCGGGTCGGCGAGCGAGGGGGCCCCGTACAGGTCGACGACGATCGCGCCGTGCCGCGCGGCCAGCTCGTCGACGCAGGCGAACAGCTCCTCCATGCGCGGCCGGAACCGCTCCAGCACCGGACCCCGGCGGCCCGGGCTGCGCATCAGCACGAGCTGCTTGCAGGAGGGGGCCAGCTTCTCCACGGCCTCCTCCAGGAGCCCGCGCACCCGGCCCATGTCGCACTTGGGGCGCAGGGTGTCGTTGAGCCCGCCGACCAGGGTGACGACGTCGGCCTGCATGGCCGCCGCCACGTCCACCTGCTCGTCGACGATCTGCCGGATCAGCTTGCCGCGCACCGCGAGGTTGGCGTACCGGAAGCCGGGCGTGCGGGCCGCCATCCGCGCGGCGAGCAGGTCGGCCCAGCCCCGGTAGGTGCCGTCGGGCAGCAGGTCCGACATGCCCTCGGTGAAGGAGTCGCCGACCGCGACCAGGCTGCTGTAGGTGGGGTTCGTGTCCATGGCGGCGGAAATGATATCCCGTGCACATACCCAGCAGTCGGTCACCCGCTCGCGAGGCGAGCACCGACAGCCGGTCCCTCAGGCCCGCTGACCGAACAGCTCCCGCAGCACGTCCTCCATCGTCACCAGCCCGGCCAGCCGCCCGTCCGCCCCGAGGACCGCCGCGAGGTGCGTACGGCTGCCCCGCATCGCCGTGAGGACATCGTCCAGCGGGGTGCCCTCCCGCACGCGTGCGATGGGCCGCATGTCCCGCAGCCGGAACGGCACCTCGCGCCCGGCGGCGTCCAGGGCGTCCTTCACGTGCAGATAGCCGACGATCCGCCGCCCCTCGTCCACCACCGGGAACCGTGAGAACCCGGACTCCGCCGACAGCCGCTCCAGCTGGTCCGGAGTGACGCCCACGCGCGCGTACACCACGCGCTCCAGCGGCAGCACCACGTCGCGCACCGGGCGGCGGCCCAGTTCCAGCGCGTCGTGCAGCCGCTCCTGGGCGCGGTCGTCGATGAGCCCGGCCTCGCTGGAGTCCCTCACGATCTGCGCTATCTCGGCGTCCGAGTAGGAGGCGGCCACCTCCTCCCGCGCTTCGACGCGCAGCAGCTTCAGCAGGGTGTTGGCGAAGGCGTTCACCGTGAAGATCACCGGGCGCAGCGCCCGGGACAGCGCCACCAGGGGCGGGCCGAGCGTCAGCGCGCTGCGCACCGGCTCGGCGAGCGCGATGTTCTTCGGCACCATCTCGCCGAGCAGCATGTGCAGATACGTCGCCAGGGCCAGCGCGATCACGAAGGACACCGCGTGCCCCGCACCCTCGGGCACGCCCACCGCGTGGAACACCGGCTCCAGCAGGTGCGCGATCGCCGGCTCGGCGACCACGCCCAGCACCAGCGTGCACAGCGTGATGCCGAGCTGGGCGGCCGCCATCAGCGCGGACACGTGCTCCAGGCCCCACAGCACGCTCTTCGCACGTCGGTCGCCCTGGTCGGCGTACGGCTCGATCTGGCTGCGGCGCACCGAGATCAGCGCGAACTCGGCGCCGACGAAGAAGGCGTTGACGACCAGCGTCGCCAGACCGATCAGCAGCTGTACGGCGGTCACAGCTCGACCCCCTTCTCGTCGGGCTTCTCGTCGTCGAGGGGCGCCTGCAGCAGGACGCGGGCCGCCCGGCGGCCGGTGGCGTCCAGGACCTCCAGCCGCCAGCCGGCGACCTCGAGCCGGTCACCGGCGGCCGGTATCCGGCCGAGCACCGTCGCCACCAGCCCGGCCAGCGTCTCGTAGGGTCCTTCGGGCGCGCGCAGCCCGACCCGCTCCAGGTGGTCCACGCGCGCGGAGCCGTCCGCCGAGTACAGGGCGTGGCCGGACTCGTCCGTGCCGGCCGGCGCGAGGTCCGGCAGCTCGTGCGGGTCGTGCTCGTCGCGCACCTCGCCGACGACCTCCTCGACGATGTCCTCCAGAGTGGCCACGCCCGCGGTGCCGCCGTACTCGTCGATCACGACGGCCATCGTGCGCTTGCCGGAGAGCCGGTCCAGAAGGCGGTCGACGGTGAGCGTCTCGGGGACCAGCAGCGGCTCGCGCATCAGCTCCGAGACGAAGATCCGGGTCCGGCGCTCGGCCGGCACCGCCAGCACGTCCTTGACGTGGGCGGTGCCGACGACCGAGTCGAGCGTGCCGCGGTAGACGGGGAACCGGGACAGGCCGGTGGCCCGGGTCGCGTTCGCCACGTCCTCCAGGGTCGCCTGCACCTCCAGGGCGACGACCTGCACCCGCGGCGTCATCACGTTCTCCGCGGTCAGGTCGGCGAGGTTCAGCGTGCGCACGAACAGCTCGGCGGTGTCGGCCGCCAGGGCGCCCTCCTTGGCGGAGTGCCGGGCGAGCGCGGCCAGCTCCTGCGGCCCGCGCGCCGAGGCCAGCTCCTCGGCGGGCTCCACGCCGATCCGGCGCACCACCCGGTTCGCCGTGTTGTTGAGGTGGGTGATGAAGGGCCGGAACGCGGCGCTGAACCAGCGCTGCGCGTTGCCCACGGTCTTGGCGACGGTCAGCGGCGAGGAGATCGCCCAGTTCTTCGGCACCAGCTCGCCGACGACCATCAGGAACACCGTCGACAGCGCCGTGCCCAGCACCAGCGCGAGGCTGTGCGACGCCGAGCGCGAGACGCCGAGATCCTCCAGCGGCCCGGCGATCAGCGCGGCGATCGACGGCTCGGCGAGCATGCCGACCACCAGGTTCGTGACGGTGATGCCGAGCTGCGCCCCGGAGAGCTGGAACGTCAGGTTCCGTACGGCCTTCAGCGCACCCTGCGCGCCCCGCTCGCCGCGCTCCACCGCCCGCTCCAGCTCGGCGCGCTCGACCGTGGTGAGGGAGAACTCCGCCGCGACGAAGGCGCCGCAGGCGAGCGAGAGCAGGATCGCCGCGAGGAGGAGGAGCACTTCGGTCATCGGTTCACCCCCGTTCCATGGTTCTCCAAGACGGGGCGGGACGCGCGGTGTCGCGGACTGGGAGGCTCGCCCATGGGCGGACGCTCACAACCTTTCATACAGAACCGAGTGGCCATCCAAGGGTAAAGGATGGGCAAAGTCCTGCGGTCGGCCTATGCCGTCAGCGGCTTCACCCAGCGTCGCCACTGCTCCTGGGGCGCGTACCCGGCGGCGCCCCACGCGTGGTGCGCGGTCTCGTTGCGGGTGAGCACCACCGCGTCCGCGCGCCGCCCGCCGAGCCGTACGAAGCGTTCCTCGGCGGCGGCCAGCAGCGCGGACGCGACCCCCTGGCGGCGCCGGTCCGGGTGCACGGCCAGCCGGTACAGATGGCAGCGCCAGCCGTCGAACCCCGCGATCACCGTGCCGGCCAGCTCGCCCCCCTGCTCGGCGAGGAGCAGCGCCTCCGGATCGCGCTCCACGAGCTTCTCCACGCCGGCCCGGTCGTCGCTGATGCTCGTGCCTTCGGCGGCGACCTTCCAGAACGCCAGCACGGTGTCGAGGTCCTCGGGCGTCGCGGCCCGGATGCGCAGCTCCGTCATGCCGTGATCACATCACGCACGGGCGGCCGGGACAGGCCGTTCCATCATGCGGACGTCAGGCCCCGCGCACCCGTTCCATGACCGGCGCGAACGCCTCCATGTAGGGCTCCAGGACCGTGAAGTACGTGAAGCCGTAGCGCTGCCGCCGGGCCAGGACCTGCTCCGCCAGCTCCTCCGGCGTGCCGACCAGGGAGACGGGCAGGTCCAGCACCTGCTCCACCGTCAGGTCCGGCACGAGTTCCAGGAACGGCTGGACGGCGGCCTCCCGGTCCTCCGTGCCGATCACCATCTGCAGCAGCAGGTTGAGCTCGGGCGGCTCCTCGCGGTGCTCCGCGAGCTTCAGACACCGCGCCACGCGTTCGTCGAGCTCCTCCGCGGTGATCGGCGTCAGCTGCCCGGTCGTGCTGCCGGGCACCGTACGCGCCCCGGTGAACGCCGCGATGTCGGCGTGCTCGGCGCTCAGCCGCAGCACGCGGTCGCCGTTCCCGCCGATCAGCAGCGGCACCCGGGGCCGCTGCGCCGCCTGCGGTCGGTGCTCCTGCGAGCCCAGCAGCCGCCCCAACTCCTCGACCGTACGCCGCAGGTGCTCCACCCGCTCGCCCGGCGAGCCGAACGGCAGCCCGGCCGACTCGTGCTCCGCCCGCACGTAGCCGGTGCCCAGGCCGAGTTCCAGGCGTCCGCCCGTCAGCGCGTCCGTCGTCGCCACCTCGCGGGCCAGCAGCGTCGGGTTGTAGAAGCCCGCGTTGAGGGTGAAGGTGCCCAGCCTCGGACGCTCGGTGGCCTCGGCGGCCGCCACGAGCGCGGGGAAGGGCGCGGGCATGCCCAGATGGTCGGGGACCAGGATCACGTCGTACCTCAGCTCCTCGGCCCGGCGGCACTTGGCGCGCCACTCCCCGGCGGACCCGGGTTGCAGCAGATTGACCCCGAAGCGGAACGGACGCGACATGAACTCTCCTCACACGAAAGCGACTTGAGTACCCGCCGCGATTCCATCACTCGTGCGCGATGGCCGCCAGTACGTTCATGCGGGATGCACGCAACGCCGGCAGCAGCGCCGCCACGACCCCGATCACCGCCGAACCGATCACCACGGCGACGATCGTGACCCACGGGATCGCGAGGGCCGTCATCCCCTGGAGCGCGAGCACCTGCTGCGTGCACAGGCCCCACACCAGCCCCAGCGCGAGCCCCAGGACCGCGCCGAACACGGCGATCACCACCGACTCCAGCCGGATCATCCGCCGCAACTGCCGCCGGGCCAGGCCGATCGCCCGCAGCAGCCCGATCTCCCGGGTGCGCTCGACGACCGACAGCGCGAGGGTGTTGACCACGCCGAGCACCGCGATGATGATCGCCAGCCCCAGCAGCGCGTACACGAGGTACAGCAGGACGGCGATCTGGTCGTGGACGAGCTGCTTGTAGTCGGCCAGGTCCCGCACCTGCACCTGCGGATACGGGTCGAGGGTCGCCTCCAGCCGCGCGCGCAGCTCGTCGTCGCTCGTGCCCGGGGCGGCGTTGACGTACAGCGCGGAGTCCTGCCCGCCGGGCGCGTACCGCTCCAGCGTGCCGAGACCGAAGTAGAGCCCGCCCTGGGTGCCGAACCCCTCGGCGGAGTCCTGGTCGGTGAGGGCGCCGACCGTCAGCTCGGCCGAGCGTCCGCCCTGGAACTCCACCGGGACGGTGCCGCCCACCCGGACGCCGTGGTCGCGGGCGAAGTCCCGGTCCATGGCCAGGCGCCCGTCGGCGAGCGCGGCCGCCGAGTCCCCTTGCGTGTAGGTGATGTTGGCGACCTCGTCGAGCCGCGGATCGTAGCCCGCCGCGGTCGTCTCGACGCGGTCGCCGTCCGGCAGCCGCACCGCGACCGGCGTGAACCGCCCCCGTACGACGAGGCCCACGCCCTCGGTGTCGCGCACCGCGTCGGTGACCTCCTTCGGGAACGGCAGGAAGTTGGTGTTCTGGATGACGAAGTCGGCACCCAGCGTCCTGTCGATCTGCCGGTCGAACGACGCGGTCATCGACTCGCTCGCCACCGACATGCCGCCGACCAGGGCGAGACCGACCATCAGGGCGGCCGCGGTGGCTCCGGTACGGCGGGGATTGCGCAGGGCGTTGCGCTGGCTCATCCGGCCGATCGACCCGAACAACGCGGGGAAGACCCCGCCCAGCACGCGGATCACCGGGCGCACCAGCAGCGGACCGGCGATCACCGTCGCGATCAGGGTCAGCACGACACCGAGGCCCAGCAGGGACGCCGCCGACGCCGTCCGCTCGGACACCGCGCACCCCACGAGCGCCGCCGCCCCGGCCGCCCCGACGACGGCGCCCGCCACCGCGCGCACCCGCAGTGGGCGGCCCACCCCGGCGACCTCGGCGTCCGACAGCGCGGCCATCGGTGAGACGCCCGCGGCCCGCCGCGCCGGGAGGTACGCGGCGACGAAGGTGACGCCGAGGCCGACGACGTACGCCGCCACGGGCGTCACCCAGCCGATGACCATCTCGTCTGCGTCGATGTTCATGCCGAGCAGGCCCATCAGCTCGATGAGCCCGGCCGCGAGCCCGATGCCCGCGGCGAGCCCCAGCGTGGAGCCGACCAGGCCGAGCAGGAGGGCCTCGGTGAGCACCGAGCGGCGCACCTGCCGCCGGTCGGCGCCGAGGGCGCGCAGCAGGCCCAGCTCACGGGTGCGCTGGGCGATGAGCATCGAGAAGGTGTTGACGATCAGGAACACGCCGACCAGCACGGCGATCCCGGCGAAGCCGAGCATCACGTACTTGATGACGTCGAGGAACCGGCCCAGCTGCTCGACGTCGGACTCGGCCTGCTCGTCGGCGGTCCGGAAGTCGTAGGTGTGCGCGCCGAGTGCGGCGGCCACGCGCCGCTTGAGCTGCTCGTCGCCGACGCCCTCCGCCGCGTCGACCGCGATGCCGGTGGCGGCCCGCGGGTCGCCGAGGAGTTTCGTCCGCGCGGTGGACGGGTCGAGGAAGACCAGGGCGGCGCCCGGATTGGTCGTGGTGAACGTGACGATGCCGACGACCCGGACCTCGAACGACCCGGGCGGCGCGATCACGGTGAGGGTGTCGCCGATGCGCACGTCCCTGCGGTCGGCGGTCTCCGAGTCGAGCAGCGCCTGGCCGGGCCCGCGCGGGGCGTGGCCGGAGGTCAGCTCCACGGGGCTGCGCTCGTTCGGGTTCCAGGCGTTGCCGAGCGTGGGCGCCCCGGTGGTGGGGCCGACCGGTTCGTTGTTCTCGTCGACGACCGTGAGCCCGTTGACGTCCACCTCGGCGCGTGCCGCCGCCACGCCGTCGACGCGCCGTACGCGTTCGGCGAGCGCGGCCGGCAGGGTCGCCGTCCGGCCGGAGGGCACCGCCTCGTCGAGGCCCTCCTTCGGGCTGACCGTGACATCGGCGGCGGTGGAGGCGAACAGCCGGTCGAAGGTGCGGCTGACGGTGTCCGAGAAGATCAGGCTCCCCGCGACGAACGCGACGGACAGCAGGACGGCGAGCGCGGAGAGCAGCAGCCGCCCCTTGTGCGCCAGGAAGCTCCTCAGGGTCGCCTTGAGCACGGGGTCAGTTCTCCTCGAACCGCGTGCGGATCACATCGAACCTCTTCATGCGTTCGAGCACGGCCTCCGCCGTGGGCCGCGGCATCTCGTCGACGATCCGGCCGTCCCCGAGGAAGAGCACCAGGTCCGAGTGGGCGGCGGCCCCCGGGTCGTGGGTGACCATGACGACGGTCTGCCCGAGCCGGTCCACCGCCTCGCGCAGGAAGCCGAGCACCTCCAGACCGGCGCGCGAGTCGAGGTTGCCGGTCGGCTCGTCCGCGAAGATCAGCTCGGGCCGCGAGGCCAGCGCCCGCGCGCAGGCCACGCGCTGCTGCTGACCGCCGGAGAGCTGGGAGGGCCGGTGCCTGAGCCGGTCCCTCAGGCCGAGCGTGTCGATGACCTGGTCCAGCCACTTCTCGTCGGGCCGCTTGCCCGCGATGTCCATGGGCAGGGTGATGTTCTCCAGCGCGTTCAGGGTCGGGATGAGGTTGAACGACTGGAACATGAACCCGATCCGGTCCCGGCGCAGCCGGGTCAGCTCACGCTCCCGCAGCCCGGTGATCTCCGTGTCGCCGAGCCACACCCGGCCGGCCGAAACGGTGTCGAGCCCCGCCAGGCAGTGCATCAATGTGGACTTCCCGGAGCCCGACGGCCCCATCACGGCGGTGAACCGGCCGCGCACGACGTCCACGTCCACCGAGTCGAGCGCCAGCACGGTCGTCTCGCCCGAGCCGTACGCCTTGGTCAGCCCGCGGGCGCGGGCCGCGATCCCGTCGGCCGACGCGAGGCCGGGGACGTGCTCCGCAGCAGGTGTGGACAAGGCCGCCTCCTCAGGGTGTACGTCGGACATCCTGACTCTGCCCGAGCGTAATGTGACCCGGCACACACTCGGTATCCTCCGCGGGTCGGACTCCGGCCCTTGCCGGTGCTAGCGCCCTCGCGCTAGCGTCGAGGTATGGCGAAGACCCAGCTGAACGTGCGAGTCGACGAGGGCACCGCCCGCGCCGCCCGCGAACGCGCCCTGGCCCGCGGGATGAGCGTCAACCGCTACATCGAGGAGCTGGTCAGACAGGACACCGGCGAGGTGGGCCACACGTTCGTGGAGGCCGCCGCCGACTTCATGAAGCAGTACGAGTCCGTCTTCGCCGAGGAGTTCGGCCCGGACCGTGAGGGCACGCGCGAAGGTCGCCACTGAACCGTTGAACAACCTCGAGATCGACCTCGCCTGGCTGCTGATGCTCGCCGAGCAGAAGACCCCCGGCGACCCCCAGGTCACCGACTGGGGAGCGCTCGTCGCCGCCGTCGCACGCCACCAGGCCCGGATATTCGACGTCCCCGTCTACGACAGCCCCCACGCCCGCGCCGCCGCGCTGCTCCAGCTCCTCATCCACGTCCCCGCGCTGGAACGTTCCAACGCCCTCTTCGCCTCCGCCGTCGCCTACGCCTACCTCGTCGCCGGCGGCGCCAAGGTCGTCACCTCGCCCGAGCAGGTCCGCGACCTTGCCCGGCTGGTCAAGAGCGGTGAGGCGTCCGTACGGGACATCGAGCGGGAGCTGCGCCAGTGGAGCCTGTGACTACGCGCTGACACCCGGGCGCCACGCCGTGCCCAGCACGCAGTACGAGGCGGGCAGCACCGGCCCCTGCTCCGGCATCATCACCCGCCGGTAGGGGCCGAGCTCGAACCCGGCGTCCCGCAGTGCCCGCACGGGCTCCCGCGACAGGTGGCAGCCGCCGCTCACCAGCGGCCACAGCGTCCGGTCCAGCGCGTGCTGCGTGAAGGTCATCGCCCGGCCACCGCCCCGGCCGTGCTCGAAGAACCGCACCTCGCCGCCCGGCCGCAGCACCCGCCGCAGTTCCCCGAGCGCCCGGGGCACGTCCCGCACACTGCACAGCACCAGCGACACCACGGCCGCGTCGAAGCCCTCGCTCTTGACCGGCAGCGCCTCGGCCGCCCCCGGCACCACGTCCACCGGAACGTCGGCGCGCAGGGCGGCCTCCACAGCCAGCTGCCGCAGCAGCCGCTCCGGCTCGATGGCCACGACCTCCGAGACGGTGCCCGGGTAGTGCGCGAAGTTCAGCCCGTTGCCCGCGCCGATCTCGATCACCCGCCCGGACAGCCCGGCGAGCAGTCTCTCGCGCATCCGGCCCATGCCCATCCGGGTCTCGGCGTGCACGCTGACCCGGGCGTAGTAGCGGGCGAAGAGCGGGTGGTGCACGGCATCCCGCGGCACCGTGCCGGAGCGGAGCGGCATGGGGGACCTCCCTGACGAGGCGGGCCTACCGCGATTCTCCCTCGCGGGGACCCGGCGCACCCCTGCCTGCCGGTGACACCGGCGAACCGGGTGCCCGCCACGGCCCGCCTCGTCGGCCGGCTAGGCGAGTTCCGCCGCCAGCAGCTCCGCCGTCCTGGCCACCAGCGGGTTGTCGGCCGGGGCGTCCTCCTCCGGCTGGGTGGTCAGCACGGACATCACGATCGGGGGACCGTCCGGCGGCCAGGTGATGCCCACGTCGTGGTTGCCGCCGTACCGCCCGCCGCCGGTCTTGTCGGCGATCAGCCAGTCGGCCGGCAGGGCCTTGCGGAACTTCTCGACGCTCGTGGTGTTGCGGAGCAGCCAGTCCGTCAGCCGGGCCCGGTCCCGCGGCTCCAGCGCGTCGCCGAGCACCAGACGGGCGTAGGTCCGGCCGATGGCGCGCGGGGAGGTCGTGTCGGTCACGCGCCAGGGTTCCGCGCTGTTGAGCTCGGGCTCCCACCGGTCGAGCCGGGTGACCCCGTCACCGATCGAGCGGGCGAACCGCGTGATCGCGGTCGGTCCGCCCAGCTCCTTCAGCAGCAGGTTGCCCGCGGTGTTGTCGCTGAAGCGGATGGTGGCGTCGCATAGTTCGGCGACGGTCATGCCGGTCGCGACGTGGTCCTCGGTGATGGGGGAGTACCCGGAGTCCGTGACGTACTCCCGGGTGTAGTGGATGCGCCGGGCCAGGAACTCGCCGTCGCGGTCGAGGTCGCGCAGCACGGCAGCGGCGGCGAGCGTCTTGAAGACCGAGGCCATGGGGAAGAGTTCGTCGGCCCGGTACGCCACCGTCCGGCCCGTGCGCAGGTTGCGGGCGTACACCCCCAGGCGGGCGGTGTGTTCCTGCTCCAGCTTCCGCAGCCGTGCGGTGACGCCGCCGGTGCCCGGTAAGGCGTGGGCCGTGCCGCCGCCCAGCGAGAGAGCGGCGGCCGCGCCCAGCGCGAGGGCCGTGCGGCGGGACGGACGTGAGTGTGGGGTGTGCACGGGGTTCCCTTCCGACGTGATCACGTACGTAGTTCAACACGCGATCACGTCCGCGTCGGTTTCACCGCACGGCCGCGGCACGCTCAGGACGCCGGCGGTGCCTCCCGTACCCGGAACGCCTCCGCGTCCCACGTGCCGTCGAGGCGGGGCGCCAACCAGTGCGGCGCGGCCGCCCGGAAGACGGCGGGGGAGAGGCCCCCCGACCCGGCGGGCACCGACCCCAGCAGCGGCGCCCCGGCCACGTCCGGCAGGTCCGCGAGGTTGCAGCGCGCGGCGAGATCCGGTTCCGCGGGCCAGCTCCCGATCACCACGCCCGCCAACTCCAGTCCCCGGGAGCGGAGTTCGCGTGCCGTCAGCTCCGTCGTGTTCAGCGTGCCGAGCCCGGCCGGTGCCACGACCAGCACCGGCGCCGACAGCAGCCCGGCCGCGTCCGCCAGCGTGCCGCCGGCCGCGTCGAACCGTACGAGCAGTCCGCCCGCCCCCTCCACCAGCACCAGGTCGTGCTCGGTGGCCAGCTTGGCGGCGGCCTCCGCGACCTCGTGCGGATGCACCGGGGCACGACCGGCCCGGCGGGCCGCCGTGGCCGGCGCCAACGGCTCCGGATAGCGGGCGAGTTCGGCCGTCGTCACCGGGCCCGCGAGGCGCGCGACCTCCGCGGCGTCCCCCGGCTCGTCCGGCCGCACGCCCGTCTGCGCGGCCTTCAGCACGGCCACCGAACGGCCGGCCGCCAGGGCCGTCGCGGCGACGGCGGCGGTCACCACCGTCTTGCCGACCTCCGTGCCCGTGCCCGTGATCACCAGGACCGGCATGTCATCACCCCGCTCATCCTTCTCGCGCCGCCGCGCACACCGCCCGCGCGATCCGCGCCAGGTCCGCGTCGCCCGTGACGTACGGCGGCATGGTGTAGATCAGATCGCGGAACGGCCGCAGCCACACGCCTTCGCGCACGGCCGCCTCCGTCGCCGCCCGCATGTCCACGGCGTGGTCCAGCTGCACGACCCCGATGGCGCCGAGGACCCGTACGTCCTTCACCCCCGGCAGGGCGGAGGCCGCCGCGAGTCCGTCCCGCAGTCCCGCCTCGATCCGCTTGACCTCGGCGAGCCAGTCCTGGCCGAGCAGCAGCTCGATCGAGGCGCACGCCACGGCCGCCGCCAGCGGGTTGCCCATGAAGGTCGGACCGTGGGCCAGCACCGGGACCTCGCCCCGTGAGATGCCGTCGGCGACCCGCGCGGTGCACAGCGTCGCCGCCATCGTCAGATAGCCGCCGGTCAGCGCCTTGCCCACGCACATCACATCCGGCGTCACCGCCGCGTGCTCCGCCGCGAACAGGGCGCCCGTGCGGCCGAAGCCGGTGGCGATCTCGTCGAACACCAGCAGCACGCCGTGCGCGTCGCACGCCTCGCGCAGCACCCGCAGATACGCGGGGGAGTGGAACCGCATCCCGCCCGCGCCCTGCACCACCGGCTCGACGATCACCGCGGCCAGCTCGTCGGCGTGCCGCCCGATCAGCGACCGCAGGTGCTCGGCGTAGGCCTCGTCGTACTCCGCCGGGGGCGGGTCCGCGAAGACCTGGCGTTGCAGCACCCCGGTCCACAACTCGTGCATCCCGCCCTCGGGGTCGCACACCGACATCGGCTGCCAGGTGTCGCCGTGGTAGCCGCCGCGCCAGGTCAGCAGCCGCTGTTTGCCGGGGAGGCCCAGTGAGCGCCAGTACTGGAGACACATCTTGACCGCGACCTCGACCGACACCGACCCGGAGTCCGCGAGGAAGACGTGCTCCAGCCCCTCGGGCGACATGTCGACAAGGAGCTTCGCCAGGCGTACGGCGGGCTCGTGGGTGAGTCCGCCGAACATCACGTGGCTCATCCGCCCGAGCTGCTCGCGCGCGGCCTCGTTCAGCACCGGGTGGTTGTAGCCGTGGATCGCCGACCACCAGGACGACATACCGTCGACCAGCTCGCCCGAGCCGTCCGCGAGCCGCAGCCGTACCCCGCTCGCCGACTCCACGACGAGCGGTTCCTGCCGGCCGGGCATCGGCCCGTACGGGTGCCACACATGCCGCCGGTCGAGCTCCAGCAGCTCGGGCACCGTCAGCTCGGCCACCGTCGGCTCAGGCATTGGGCGCGAGGTCCGTCCCGGCGCCCCGGCGGCGCACGGCGACCAGGTCGGTACGGGGCTCACCGGCCTGCGGGGCGGGTGCGGCACCGCACACGCCGTTCCCGTCGGGCCCCTCGGAGCCGCAGCCGCCACCGCTTCCGCAGCCGCCGGAGGCGCGGTGCTCCGGCAGCGTCACCTGGTCGGTGCCCTCCACCTCGAACCCGGCGTCCGCGATCATCTCCAGGTCGGCCTTGCCCGCCTGGCCCTCGCTGGTGAGGTAGTCGCCCAGGAAGATCGAGTTGGCCAGGTGCAGTGCGAGCGGCTGCATCGTGCGCAGATGGACCTCGCGCCCGCCCGCGATGCGTACCTCCACGTCCGGGCAGACGAACCGGGTCATCGCCAGGATCCTCAGGCACCGCTGCGGCGTCAGGTTCCACTCCTTGCCCAGCGGCGTGCCCTCGAACGGGATGAGGAAGTTGACCGGAACCGAGTCCGGGTCCAGCTCGCGCAGCGAGAAGACGACGTCCACCAGGTCCTCGTCCGTCTCGCCCATGCCGGCGATCAGCCCCGAGCAGGCGGACAGGCCCGCCGCGTGCGCCTTGTTGACCGTGTCGACGCGGTCGGCGTACGTGTGCGTGGTGGTGATCTCCCCGTACGTCGCCTCGGAGGTGTTGAGGTTGTGGTTGTAGGCGTCGGCGCCCGCCTCGCGCAGCCGCTCGGCCTGGCCGTCGGAGAGCAGTCCGAGGCAGGCGCACACCTCGACGCCCTCGTTGTTCTCCTTGATCGCCTTGATCGTCTCGGAGACCCGGTCCACGTCCCGGTCGGTGGGACCGCGCCCGCTGGCCACCAGGCACACCCGTTTGGCGCCGCCCGCCACACCGGCCGCCGCCGCGTCGGAGGCCTGATCGGGTTTGAGCCATGTGTACTTCAGGATCCCGGCCTCGGAACCGAGCCGCTGCGAACAGTAGGAGCAGTCCTCGGGGCACAGGCCGGACTTCAGGTTGACGAGATAGTTGAGTTTCACCCGTCGGCCGAACCAGTGCCGGCGCACCTTCCCGGCCGCGGCCACCACATCGAGCAGGTCGTCGTCGGACGTCGCGAGGACGGCCAGTGCCTCGTCACGGGTCGGCAGCTCGCGCCGAAGCCCCTTGTCCACCAGCGTGTTCAGCAGGTCCATGAGAGCCGATCCTGTCCTACGGAGCGGCCCGCGGCCAAGGAGAGTTCGCACAACAGAGTCGCTTCGAGGTGTGGGTATTGCCACACAGTGACCTGCTGGTCGTCCCGCTAGTGTCTGTGCACTGCCTACAAATTCCCCGGAGGACCACCCATGGCGTTCGGCTGGATCGACGAGCAGGCGCGGCTGCGCCGCCGCGCGGGACTCGTACGGACCCTGCGCCCCCGTCCGGCCGACTCGCCGCTCCTGGACCTGGCGAGCAACGACTATCTGGGACTCGCCCGCCACCCCGAGGTCACCGAGGGCGCGGCCCGCGCCGCGAAGAGCTGGGGCGGCGGCTCGACCGGCTCCCGGCTGGTCACCGGCAGCACCGAACTGCACGCGGAGCTGGAACGGGAGCTGGCCGATTTCTGCGGTGCCGAGGCCGCCCTGGTCTTCTCCTCCGGCTACGCGGCCAACCTCGCGGCGGTCACCGCGCTGGCCCCGCACGGTGCGCTGATCGTCTCCGACGCGGGCAACCACGCCTCGCTCATCGACGGCTGCCGACTGGCCCGCGGCACGACCCAGGTCGTGGCGCACGCCGAGCCCGAGGCCGCGCGCAAGGCGCTGGCGGGCCATGAGGGCCCGGCGATCGCCGTGTCCGACACCGTCTTCTCGGTCGACGGCGACGCGGCCCCGCTCGCCGCACTCGCCGGGGCCTGCCGGGAGCACGGCGCCGGACTGGTCGTCGACGACGCCCACGGCCTGGGCGTCCTCGGCGACGGCGGTCGCGGCGCCCCGCACGCGGCGGGACTCGCGGGCGCCGACGACGTCGTCGTGACGGTCACGCTCTCCAAATCGCTCGGCAGCCAGGGCGGAGCCGTCCTCGGCCCGGCCCGGGTCGTCGACCACCTGGTCAACGCGGCACGGACGTTCATCTTCGACACGGGACTCGCCCCCGCCGCGGCGGGGGCGGCCCTCGCGGCCCTGCGGCTGCTGCGCCGCGAGCCGGAGCGGGCGGCGCGGGCCCGCGCGGTGGCGGGCGAGCTGTACGCAGGGCTGACCGCCGCGGGTCTGGAAGCGGTGCGTCCGGACGCCGCGGTGGTCTCGGTGCGGGCGCCCTCTCCCGAGGACGCCGTGCGCTGGGCGGCCGAGTGCCGCGCGGCGGGCCTGGCCGTGGGCTGTTTCCGTCCTCCTTCCGTGCCGGACGGCATCTCACGGCTCAGGCTGACCGCCCGCGCGGACCTGACCGGTCAGCAGATCGAACGCGCTGTACGGCTGATCGGCGAGACGCGGCCATGAGTCGGCGTGACACGGCCGTGCGTCGCACGATGGCGGGCTGGACGGACGGGGTTCACATACGGTCCACCGCGGCCGTGAACTCCGCCCAGCTCCTCGAGGAGAAGAGCAGCGCGGGCCCGGCCGGGGCCTTGGAGTCACGCACGGCGAGGAGCCCGGCCCAGGGAGGGGTGTCCGGACACGCGGTCTCGACGCAGTTGTTCGCGCCGGTGCTGTAGCTGCTGCGCAACCACCGCACACCGTGCAGTTCGATGCTCGAGGGGACATGACGAGGCAGTGCACGCATGGGGTCTCCTTACGCGCCGGCGGCTGTCCCGGCGATGAAATCCAACGAGTCCTCGGGCGAAAGGGCGTGGATCTGAAGGGCGTTGAAGGCCTCCGTGTAGGCCTGGAGGTCTTCTTTCCGTTCGAGATAGAGGCTACTCGTCAAGTGGTCGAGAACAACCACATCCAGATCAGAAGTGCTCGAAAATGAGAAGATAACGAAAGGGCCGGTGACACCGATGTGCGCCCCGGCGGCGAATGGCAGCACCTGCAGCCGCACTTGGGGCAGCCGCGCCGCCTCGACCAGGCGTTCCAGCTGCCGGGCCATGACCCCTGGCCCGCCCACCTCGCGGCGCAGCACCGCCTCGTCCAGGACGGCGCTCAGTGCCAGCGGCGGATCCGCGCGCAGCACGTCCTGCCTGGCCAGTCGCACTTCGACGAGGGTGTCGAGCCGGTCTTCCGACAGCCCCTCCACCGCGGCCCTCGTCACGGCGCGCGCGTACTCGGGCGTCTGGAGCAGGCCCGGGACGACGGTGGTCTCCAGGGTGCGCATCGCGCTGGCCTGGGACTCCAGGCTGATGAAATCCCGGTAGGTCGGCGGCAGCACCCCGCGGTAGGCGTGCCACCAGTGGTGCCGGCCGTCGCTGTCCTCGGACCCCGCCAACGCCATGAGCAACTCGCGAAGTTGGGAGTCCGCCACATCGTAGGCATCGAGGAGTAACCGCACATCGGCCGGTTTCACCCCGCTCGTGCCCGTCTCGATCCGACTGACCTTCGACTGGTGCCAGCCCACCAGCCGGGCCGCCTCGCCACTGGTGAGCCCCGTCGAGGTGCGCAGCGCACGCAGTTCGGCGCCCAGTTTCCGGCGGCGCACCGCGGGACCGTGCTGCATGGGCTTCTCCTTACTCCTTCCGAGCCACCCAAATGCGGTCTCGCGTCGTAGAGTTCACCGCTTTGAGCGACAGATATATGCACATCTTGGTGGATCGCCGTCCTCCATGGGGGTTCTGGTGGCAGTCTGGCGACGAAGCACCAGTCCGGGACCGTACTCGAACCTTCCGCTCCGTGTCGGACTGCGGTCCCGTGGGAAAGGGACGACGTCGCCATGGCAGACCATTTGGAAGCCTCCGTCACTCTGCCGAGCGATCCCGCCTCGGTCTCCGCAGCGCGTGCCTACGTGGTGGGCACGCTGGCGGAGTGGGGCCTGCCGGAGGACACGGAAGTGTCCGACACCATCCGGCTCATCATCTCCGAACTCGCCACCAACGCCGTCCAGCACACCTTCGGGCAGTCGCCCACGTTCACCGTGGACGTCGCACTCGACCGCGACGAGCACCTGCGCGTCGGTGTCACGGACAGCCACCCGCGCTTCCCCAGACGGCTCCCCGCGGCGGTCCAGCAGGACAACGGCCGCGGCCTGGCCATCATCCGCTGGCTGACCGCGGAGTACGGCGGCAGGCTCCGTATCCGCCCCACCCGCGAGGGCGGCAAGACCATCTCCGTCGAACTCCCGTGGACTGTCCCGGCCCAGCCCGTGACGGCGGCGGGACAGCAGGAGCCGTAACGTCACAGCGGCCCGCAGACCTTGTCCGCCGCACGGCGGGGCCCACCGGACGGGCCCACCGGACCGGCCCACGGTGGACGCCGCCTCGCCGCCCTGCCGGGCGACCGGAACCCTACGCCGCGGCCCGCCTGCTCAGCGCCGCCCAGCACCCCGTGACGCCCCGCACGCAACGCCGCACCCACGCGCAACGGCGCCCCCCGGACGTCGCGCCTCCGGAAGGGGCCGCCCCGACACCCACCCGCCCCGACGCTCGTCGGCTCGGATGCTTGCCGCCTCGACGCTCGTCGATTTGGACGCGCCGCCCCGCGCTCGTCGGGTCGGATGCTTGCAGCCCGATGCTCGTCGGCTTGGACGGGCCGCCCTACGCTCGGTCGGCTTGGACGGGCCGCCCTACGCTCGTCGGGTCGGATGCTTGCAGCCCGATGCTCGTCGGCTTGGACGGGCCGCTCTACGCTCGTCGGCTCGGACGCGCCGCCCTACGCTCGTCGGGTCGGATGCTTGCAGCCCGATGCTCGTCGGCTTGGACGGGCCGCTCTACGCTCGTCGGCTCGGACGCGCCGCCCTACGCTCGTCGGGTCGGATGCCTGCAGCCCGATGCTCGTCGGCTTGGACGGGCCGCCCTACGCTCGTCGCCTTGGACGCGCCGTCCGACGCTCGCCGCCCCGACGCTCGTCGGCCCGGCCCGGCCCGGCCGGCCCGGCCCCGCCCCGACCGACACCGCCCGTGTCACCGGCGTCGCGTCGACGTCTCCCGACGTGCCGTTCCCGGCGGCGTCGACGGCTGCCTGACGGTGTCCCGCAGCTGCGCCGGAACCCTGACGGGGACAGACCGGGGCGACGCCGGCTCCTCCGCCGGCCCGGCGGGCTCGTCGCGCAGGCCCGCTCGCCGGACCAGCCGGGGGAGCAGCCCCCACAGGCCGACACAGACCAGGAAGGTTGCCGCGCTCGCCGCGATGCCGCCGGCCCGGCCGGTCGTCACATCGACCACCAGCAGGACGGAACCGCTGAACGCGAACACGAGCACCACCAGGCCGGTGGTGGCCAGGCGCGAGGAGACCTGCACGATGCGCGGCTTGGCGCCCTGCTGGAAGAGCGAGCGGTGCAGCGCGGCCGGCGCGGTGAACAGCGCCGCGGCCAGGACCGCCAGCAGCAGCGTGATGACGTAGGTGACGCGCTGGACCGTGTCGAGGTCCTCGAAGCGCGAGGTGAAGGCGAGCGACAGCAGGAAGGCGAAGAGGATCTGTACGCCCGTCTGGGTGACGCGGAGTTCCTGGAGCAGCTCGACGAAGTTGCGGTCGGCGCGCTGCAGCGGCGTCTCGTTGCGTGCGGTGCAGGGACGGTGCTCGGCCATGGGTGACGGGTAACCACCTGAGCCCGTATCACGCTCCGGCGTGCGGCGGCGCGTCAGGACGCCGCCGCACGCCGGGCGCTTACTTCACGCGCCCGTACCAGACGCTCTTGGTCCAGATCTTCTGCAGCCGCACCACGTCCCCGGTCTTCGGGGCGTGCCAGAGCTTGTTCTTACCCGCGTAGATACCGACGTGGTACACGCTCTTGCCCGAGTGGAAGAACACCAGGTCCCCCGCCTTGCGGTTCTTGGCGGAGATGTGACGGGTCTTGTTGTACTGCTGGGCGGCCGTGCGGGGGAGCTTCTTGCCGGCCTTCTTGAACGAGTACAGCGTCAGCCCGGAGCAGTCGAACCGGTGCGGCCCGGTGGCCCCGTACTTGTAGGGCGAGCCCTTCTTCGAGGCCGCGATCTGGAGTGCCTTCGTCGCATGCGTGGCTGCCGCGGCCTCCGAGGAGAAGCCGGGGGCCACGATCGAGCCGCCCACCGCGGCGATGGTGAGGGCCGAGGCCGTACCGGCCCGGACCATGAGCGACGGGACACGATTGAGCGCAGTCATGCGCAACCCTTCGTCAGCCGCCTGTGAAGGATGACCTGTCGGATTCGGGCTGGCGAAGTTGCCCGGCCGCTGACGCGGCTTCACCCCAAGGGCTGCTCGGGCCCGGTCATGGCGTGACCGTCCCGGCGACCCGTCGTGCTTGGGTCCTCCACTCCTGCCGATCCACTTCCGTCGACCGGTCATCCGGGCGGCGGCAGGACTCGGCGTCCGCCCGGATCGCCCCGCCGTTGTGGCGGGGGCTTGTCGTCAGACAGGGATCTTGACTCATCGTTGTCCGGAAATCCCAACCGAACCGGGGATTTGTGTTGTTACTCACCACTCACCCGTTCGGGTGGACACGTCTGTGTTCGAGCCACCGTCGACAGCTCCGCGGACCGCCGGACCAGGCATGGAATGTCCCATTCCGCCCCACGGCTACGCGCGTTGCGCAACTGTGGGGGCCCAAAAAAAGGATCCCCGTCTACTCCGAACAGGGGTACGTCGTTCGGCCCGTTTCGACTCAGGCCCGGACGCTCCGTCGACAGGGCGGACGTCCGGGCCGTCGGATCCGCGTCAACTGACGGACTCGGGCGGCAGGGTGAGCCTGGCCGTGCGCCGCTCACCGTCCAGCACTCGCAGCGCCCGGGCCAGCGTGCCGGCGTGCAGTTCCGTCTCGCCCCGCTGGTGCATCAGGGCCAACGCGTCACGTAGCGCGGTCGCCTTGCCGACCAGGGCCTGGGCGGCGCGCAGTCCGCGGTAGGTGTCGCCGTGCAGCGCCGGGTTGATCCGGCCGAGCAGATCGACGACATCGAGGTAACGGTCGATCAACTCCGCCTCGGCGCGGGTCAGCGCGGGCAGCGGCGGCAGTTCGGGCGGCAGCACCGGAGTCTCACCGTCCGGTCGGCGCGGCCAGGGTGGCCTCGCGGTTGGGGAGGATCCGGTCCACCAGGCCGTACTCCACCGCCTCCTGGGCGGTGAGGATCTTGTCCCGCTCGATGTCCGCGCCGACCTGCTCCCGGGTGCGGCCCGTGTGCCGCGCGAGCATCTCCTCCATGCGCGTCCGGATGCGCGTCAACTCGTCGGCCTTAATCGCCAGATCGCTGGCCTGGCCGTGGACCGGCTCGGGCAGCGACGGCTGATGGATCACCAGACGCGCGCCGGGCAGCACGGATCGCTTGCCGGGTGTGCCCGCGGCCAGCAGTACCGAGGCGGCGGCCCCGGCCTGGCCGAGGCAGACCGTCTCCACGTCGCAGGTGACGTAGCGCATCGTGTCGTAGATGGCGGTCATCGCGTGGAAGGAGCCGCCGGGGGAGTTGATGTAGAGCGCGATGTCGCGGTCCGGGGCCTGGTGCTCCAGGTACATGAACTGGGCCATCACGTCGTTCGCCGACGTCTCGTCCACCGGCGCGCCGAGGAAGACGATCCGCCCCTCCAGCAGCTTGGAGTACGGATCCATCGTCCGGTGCCCGGACCCCGTGCGTTCGGTGAACTCGGGCAGCACGTAGCGGGCGGACGGTCGGGTCATGGCGAACCCCTCCTCGCGGGCAGAGCCGTCTCCGGCGACGGCTGTCTCTGTAAAAAATGTACAGGACGTACGTGACGTTATGATGGGTGCATGGCCTACGAGATTCCGGTGACGCAAGCCAGGGCTGAACTCGCCGACCTGATCAACCGCGTGGTGTACGGCGGCGAACGCGTCGTCGTCACCCGGCACGGCAAGCCTCTCGTCGCCCTCGTCTCGGCCGATGACCTGCGGCGACTCGAGGAACTCGCGGAGTCGGCGGAGCCCGCCGAGGAGCAGGTGATCAGCGCCGTCTCCACGGTCCGCGAGGTCGCTTCCGCTCCTCGCGAACAGCAGCGGTTCGGCATCGCGGCGGAGCACCGGAGGGCGGGCGGCCCGGCGTAGGGCGGGCGGCCCGGCGTGGTCCGGGCACGCGATCGGAGGACCGGTCCGGCGCGGTCAGCGACCCGGGCATCCCGGACGAGCGGACGAAAAGGCCGCGCACCCCCGTCCGCTACAGCGGGGGTGCGCGGCCGTCCTTGCGGTGCGGCGGCTCAGCCGACGGCCGCGAGGCCGCGTGCGTCGGCCGCGGGGGCGCCGCTCTCCTTCCGCGCCCTGAGCGAACCTCCGAGCAGTACGGCGCACAGGCCCAGCGCCGCCCACCAGGTCAGGGTCAGGGCGGGGCCGGTCGCCGCCGCGCCGTCGAAGTAGGCCACCGAGCGCAGCAGGGTCGTCCCCGCGCCGGGCGGCAGCCACTGGCCGATCGCGCCGGCCGGTTCCGGCAGCATCCGCGGTGCCGACGGCGCGCCGGAGAACGGGTTGCCGAGCAGCATCACCACGGCCGCCGCGATCCCCATCCCGGCGGTGCCGGCCAGGGCGGCGAGTCCGGCGACGGTGCCGCTGACGGCCAGCGCGGACAGGCCGAGCACGGCCGCCTCCGCCCACCAGTCGCCCGTGAGCACCCCGAGCCAGCTGTCCGCGATCCCGGTCGCGACCACGCCCACCAGGGCGGACGCGCCGAGCAGAGCGGTCACGGCCCGGACGCCGCGCAACCCCAGCCTCGTGACCACGGCGCCCGCCGCGATGCCGGCCAGGGCGAGCGGCAGGACGGAGGCGTTCAGTGCCGCGCCGCGCGGATCGCTCGCCGGGGCCGGTACGACGTCGACCGTCCTGACCTGTGTGCCCCCGGCGGAGGCCTGCTGCGCGACGGCCTGCTGGAGGAACTGCGCCACGGCCGGCCCCGCGGCGGAAGCGGTGAGCAGTTCGGGGCCCTCGGGCGTGACCACCACCGCCCCGTACACGCTCCGGTCCTCGATCGCGTCCCGGGCGGCGGCCTCGTCGGCGTAGCGGTGGATCTCGAACGCGCCCTCGTGGCGCTCCAGCTGCCGCTCGACCTGGGCGGTCGCCGCTGGTGGTCCCGCGATGCCCAGGGGCAGGTCGCGGGGCGCGGTGCGGGCGGCCGGCCAGGCGAAGGCCCACAGGGCCAGGGCCGCGAGAACGGGGACGAGCACGACGACCGCGATCACGTGGCGGGTGCTGGTGGAAGGCATGAGGTCTCCGGATCGCTAAAAAGAAGGATCGTTCGTTTTTCTCTGCTTCCACGGTGCTCCGGCCGGGACTCCTTGTCAAGAATGAATATTCGTTTTACTTTGGGGATCATGGCTCGCGTGTCCCAGGAACATCTCGACGCCCGCCGCCGCCAGATCCTCGACGGCGCCGCGCTCTGCTTCGCCCGCAACGGCTTCCACGCCACGTCCATGCAGGACGTGCTGAAGGAGGTCGGCCTCTCCGCCGGCGCGGTCTACCGGTACTTCAGCGGCAAGGACGAGCTGATCGAGGCGATCGTCGGCGAGGTGCTGGAGGTGGTGGGCGGCGTCTTCGAGAGCGCGGCCGAGCAGAGCCCGCCGCCGCTGCCCGACGAGATGATCCCCAGCCTCCTCGCCACCCTGAAGGAGGTCAGGCCCGGCGTCGTGCAGGACGGCGAGTGGATCTTCCCCCGCCTCATGCTCCAGGCCTGGACGGAGACCGTGCGCAACGATGACCTGGCCGCCGTCATCCACGCCGGCTACGACCGTGTCCGCGCGGGCTGGGCGAAGGTGGTGGAGGGCTACCGGGCCGCCGATCTGATCCCCGAGGACGTCGACGCCGACGCCATGGCGCGGGTGATGATCGCCCTCGCGCAGGGCTTCGCCGCCCAGATGGCCGTCTTCGGGGAACTGCCCCCGCAGACCCTCGGGGACGGAGTCCGGGCGCTGATGCGCATGCGGGACCCGCGCGCGGGCGCCTGAGGGATCACAGCTCGGTTAACGTGCCTGAAACCCGGTCCAATTAGCCTGCCGCCACGCCACCAGGGGTTTTCCCCGGGGGTTGCGGCAACCGGGCCCCGCACGGTCCGGAGCGAGGACTGTGAGGTGGGACGTGCAACTGACCCCGCACGAGCAAGAGAGGCTGCTGATCCACGTGGCGGCCGACGTGGCCGAGAAGCGCCGGGCCCGTGGGCTCAGGCTCAATCACCCCGAGGCGGTCGCCCTCATCACGTCGCACATTCTCGAAGGCGCCCGGGACGGCCGGACCGTCGCCGAACTCATGGCCTCCGGACGGAAGCTGCTCACCCGGGACGACGTCATGGAGGGTGTCCCGGAGATGATCCACGACGTCCAGGTCGAGGCCACCTTCCCGGACGGAACCAAGCTCGTCACCGTCCACGAGCCGATCGTCTGAGAGGGCCCCGATGATCCCCGGAGAGACCCTCTTCGCCGACGACCCGATTGCCTACAACGAGGGCCGTGACGTCACCCGGCTCACCGTCCTCAACGCAGCCGACCGCCCCGTCCAGGTCGGCTCCCACTACCACTTCGCCGAGGCCAACCCCGGTCTGGAGTTCGACCGCGCCGCCGCGCGCGGCAAGCGGCTGAACGTCGCCGCCGGCACGGCCGTGCGTTTCGAGCCCGGGATCCCCGTCGACGTCGAACTCGTTCCGCTCAGCGGCGCCCGGGTCGTGCCCGGCCTGCGCGGGGAGACCGGAGGTGCCCTCGATGCCTGAGATCTCGCGTGCCGCGTACGCCGACCTGTTCGGCCCGACGACCGGCGACCGGATCCGGCTCGCCGACACCGACCTGCTGGTCGAGATCGAGGAGGATCGTTCCGGTGGTCCCGGACGCGCCGGTGACGAGGCCGTGTTCGGCGGCGGCAAGGTCATCCGCGAGTCCATGGGACAGGCGCGTGCCACGCGTGCCGAGGGCACCCCGGACACCGTGATCACCGGCGCGGTGATCATCGACCACTGGGGCATCGTCAAAGCAGACGTCGGCATCCGCGACGGGCGGATCACCGGCATCGGCAAGGCCGGCAACCCCGACACCATGGACGGCGTCCACCCGGACCTGGTCATCGGCCCGGAGACCGAGATCATCGCCGGCAACGGGCGGATCCTCACGGCCGGCGCCATCGACGCGCACGTGCACTTCATCTGCCCGCAGATCGCCGACGAGGCGCTGTCCTCGGGCATCACGACCCTCGTCGGCGGCGGCACCGGCCCGGCCGAGGGCTCCAAGGCGACCACCGTGACCCCCGGCCCCTGGCACCTGGCCCGGATGCTGGAGGCCATGGAGGCGTACCCCCTCAACATCGGCCTGCTAGGCAAGGGCAACACCGTCTCCCACGAGGCGATGCTGTCGCAGATCCGGGGCGGCGCGCTCGGTCTGAAGCTGCACGAGGACTGGGGCTCCACCCCGGCCGTCATCGACGCCTCGCTGACCGTCGCCGACCAGACGGGCATCCAGGTCGCCATCCACACGGACACCCTCAACGAGGCCGGGTTCGTCGGTGACACGCTCGCCGCGATCGCCGGGCGGGGCATCCACGCATACCACACCGAGGGCGCGGGCGGCGGCCACGCGCCGGACATCATGACCGTGGTCTCCGAGTCGTACGTGCTGCCGAGCTCGACCAATCCGACCCGGCCGTTCACCGTCAACACCGCCGAGGAACACCTCGACATGCTGATGGTGTGCCACCACCTCAACCCGGCCGTGCCGGAGGACCTGGCCTTCGCCGAGTCCCGGATCCGGCCGTCCACGATCGGCGCCGAGGACGTGCTGCACGACCTCGGCGCGATCTCGATCATCTCCTCCGACTCCCAGGCCATGGGGCGCGTGGGCGAGGTCGTCATGCGGACCTGGCAGACCGCCCACGTGATGAAGCGGCGGCGGGGCGCGCTGCCCGGGGACGGACGGGCCGACAACCGGCGGGTGCGCCGCTATGTCGCCAAGTACACGATCAACCCCGCCCTCGCCCAGGGCCTGGCCCGCGAGATCGGGTCGGTGGAGAGCGGCAAGCTGGCCGACCTGGTCCTGTGGGAGCCGGCGTTCTTCGGCGTCAAGCCGCAGCTCGTCATCAAGGGCGGGCAGATCGCCTACGCGCAGATGGGCGACGCCAACGCCTCCATCCCGACCCCGCAGCCGGTCCTGCCGCGGCCGATGTACGGGGCGATCGGCCGGGCGCCGGCGTCCAACTCCGTCAACTTCGTGGCGCCGCTCGCCCTGGAGGACGGGCTGCCGGAGCGACTGGGCCTCGGCAAGCGGTTCACGGCGATCGAGTCGACGCGCCGGGTCACCAAGGCCGACATGCGGGAGAACGACGCGCGGCCCGAGGTACGGGTCGACCCCGACAGCTTCGCCGTGCACGTCGACGGGGAGCTGATCGAGGCGTCGCCGGCGGCCGAACTGCCCATGGCCCAGCGGTACTTCCTCTTCTGAAGGCGGGGTTGCGATGTCGCGCGCGGCGCTTCTCGTCCTGGCCGACGGCCGCTTCCCCGCCGGCGGGCACGCGCACTCCGGCGGGGCCGAGGAGGCGGTGAAGGCCGGGCGGATCAGCGGGGCGGCGAGCCTCGCGGACTTCTGCCGGGGACGGCTGCACACGGCCGGGCTGGTGGCGGCTGCTCTGTCGGCGGCCGCGGCGCTCGGGATCGACCCCGTCGCGCTGGACCGCGCCGCGGACGCCCGTACGCCCTCGCCCGCGCTGCGGCTCGCCGCGCGCAAGCTGGGGCGGCAGCTGATGCGGGCCGCCCGGTCGACCTGGCCGTCCGCAGAACTGGACGCCCTGGGCCGGGAGTTCCCCAAGGGCGCCCATCAGCCGGTGGTGCTCGGGCTGGCGGCCCGGGCGGCGGGGCTGGGGCCGGTCGACGCGGCGTACTGCGCGGCGTACGAGAGCGTCGGCGGACCGGCCACGGCGACGGTGCGGTTGCTGAGCCTGGACCCCTTCGACGCGACGGGCGTGCTGGCCCGGCTGGCGCCGGAGATGGACCGGGTCGCGGACCGGGCGGTGGAGGCGGCACGCCGAGTCGTCGACGAAGGAGTCGACGCCCTGCCGGCGGGGTCGGCGCCCCTGCTGGAGATCGGGGCGGAGGCGCACGCCGGGTGGCCCGTCCGGCTGTTCGCCTCCTAGCCGGCGGCCCGTCGCCCACCTCGTCGAATCAGTCGGACAAGAAAGCAGGAGCCGTACATGCACCTCGACCACAGTCACAGCCATGACGGACCGGCCGCCGTCGGTGCCGACGCACACCGGGCCGACGGCAGCCGCCGCGCGCTGCGCATCGGCCTCGGCGGGCCCGTGGGGTCCGGGAAGACCGCGACCGTCGCCGCCCTCTGCCGGGCGCTGCGGGACGAGCTGTCCCTCGCCGTCGTCACCAACGACATCTACACCCGGGAGGACGCCGAGTTCCTGCTCCGGGAGGCCGTGCTGCCGCCCGAGCGGATCACCGCCGTGGAGACGGGGGCCTGCCCGCACACCGCGATCCGGGACGACATCTCCGCCAACCTCGAAGCGGTGGAGGACCTGGAGGACGCCGTGGGGCCGCTGGACCTGGTGCTCGTGGAGTCCGGCGGGGACAACCTGACCGCGACCTTCTCCAAGGGGCTCGTCGACGCGCAGATCTTCGTGATCGACGTGGCCGGGGGCGATGACATCCCCCGCAAGGGCGGACCGGGCGTGACCACCGCCGACCTGCTCGTCGTCAACAAGACCGACCTCGCCCCGTACGTCGGCTCCGACCTGGCCCGCATGGCCGCCGACGCCAAGGCGCAGCGGGCGGAACTCCCGGTCGTCTTCCAGTCGTTGCGCAGCGAGGCCGGGGTGGCCGACGTCGCGGCGTGGGTGCGCGCGCAGCTCGCCGCCTGGGCGGCCTGAGCGTGAGCGGCTCCGCCGGGGTGCGGTCCGTCGCGAGGATCCTGGCCCGCGACGACGGACGGGGCGGGACCTCCCTGCCCGTGCTGGAGAGCGACGGCCCCCTGGCGCTGCGCCGCACCCGGGCCGGCGGCAGCGAGGCGCGGGTCATGCTGGTCGGGGCGATGAGCGGACCCCTGGGCGGTGACCACTTCACCGTGCAGGCCCGGGTGGAGGAGGGGGCCCGGCTGTCCGTCGGATCGGCCGCCGCCACCATCGCACTGCCCGGGCAGGCGAAGGGCGAGGCACACTACGACGTGCGGCTCGAGGTCGCCGACCACGCCGAACTGCACTGGCTGCCCGAGCAGTTGATCTCGGCGCACGGCAGCGACCTGTATGTCGCGACCCGCGTCGAACTCGCCGCCACGGCTCGGCTGGTCCTGCGCGAGGAGCAGGTGCTCGGGCGGTCCGGTGAGGAACCCGGACGGCTGACGAGCCGGCTGACCGTGCGGGTCGCCGACCGGGTGGTGCTCGACCAGGAACTGGCGTGCGGTCCCGGCGCACCGGGCGGCTGGGACGGTCCGGCCGTGCTCGCGGGACACCGGGCCGTGGGACAACTCGTCGTCGTGCGGCCCGAGTTCGCCGCCGAGCCGGTGCCCGTCCGGTCCCTGGGGGAGGGGGCCGCCCTCATGCCGCTCGCCGGGCCCGCCGCGCTGGTGACCGCCGTGGCGCCGGACGCCCTCCGGCTGCGGCGGCTGCTCGACGAGGCCCTGGCCTCTCTCGGATAGCCGTCCGTAGAACAGACGCGGTTCTCCGTTTATCGGATTGGCAAAGAAGGTCACCACCCCCTGTTCTCGGACACCTCACAGCCGAGAGGATCCCCCGTACTGATCGCAACTCTGTACGGGGAGGTCCCACTTGAGGGGTACGAGACCGAAGAGGCGGGTGGCGGCGCTCGGTTCGGCCGGCGCGCTCGTCACGGCCACGCTGATAGCCGGCGCCGTCGCGGCGCCCACGGCCAACGCGAGCGCGGGCAGCGGCCCCGGCCAGGACCGCGAGGCCCGGGGCGCCGCCATCGCGGCGGCCCGGGCGGCGAAGGCCGGCATCGACTGGCAGGACTGCCCCGCCGACTGGAACCTGGCCAAGCCGATCCAGTGCGGGTACGTCACCGTGCCGCTCGACTACGCCAAGCCGTACGGCAAGCAGATCAAGCTCGCCGTCGACCGCATCGGCAACACCGGCACGAAGGCCGAGCGGCAGGGCGCGCTCCTCTACAACCCCGGCGGCCCCGGCGGTTCCGGACTGCGCTTCCCGGCCCGGGTCACCAGCAAGAACCCGCTCTGGGCCAATGCGGCCAAGGCCTACGACTTCGTGGGCTTCGACCCACGCGGCGTCGGCAAGTCGACGCCGATCTCCTGCGTCGACCCGCAGGAGTTCGTCAAGGCGCCCAAGATGGACCCGGTGCCCGACTCCGAGGCCGACAAGCTCACCCAGCGCAAGCTGGCCCGCGAGTACGCCGACGGCTGCTACGAGCGCAGCGGCTGGATGCTGCCGCACATGACCACGCCGAACACCGCGCGCGACCTCGACGTCATCCGCGCCGCCCTCGGCGAGAAGAAGCTCAACTTCCTCGGTGTCTCCTACGGCACCTACCTCGGCGCCGTCTACGGCACCCTCTTCCCTGGCCACGTGCGCCGCATGGTCGTCGACAGCGTCGTCAACCCGTCCCGGGAGAAGATCTGGTACCAGGCCAACCTGGACCAGGACGTCGCCTTCGAGGGCCGCTGGAAGGACTGGCAGGACTGGGTCGCGAAGAACGACGCGACCTACCACCTCGGTGACACCCGCGCCGAGGTCCAGCAGCAGTGGCTGAAGCTGCGCGCCACCGCGAAGAAGAGCCCGCTCGGCGGCGTCGTCGGCCCGGCCGAGCTGATCTCCTTCTTCCAGAGCGCCCCGTACTACGACTCCCGGTGGGCGCCGGTCGCCTCGGTCTTCAGCAAGTACGTCGCCGGGGACACCCAGGCGCTGATCGACGCCGCCGCCCCCGACCTGTCGGACACCGCGGGCAACGCCTCCGCGGAGAACGGCAACGCCGTGTACACGGCCGTCGAGTGCGCCGACGCCAAGTGGCCCACCAGCTGGCAGCGGTGGGACCGCGACAACACGCGGCTCCACCAGGACCACCCGTTCATGACCTGGGCCAACGCCTGGATGAACCTCCCGTGCGCCACCTGGCCGGTCAAGCAGCAGACGCCGCTGGACGTGAAGACCGGCAAGGGCCTGCCGCCGGTGCTGATCGTGCAGTCCGAGCGGGACGCGGCCACCCCGTACGAGGGTGCCGTCGAACTGCACAAGCGGTTCAAGGGCTCCCGTCTGATCACCGAGAAGGACGCGGGCTCCCACGGCGTCACCGGCCTGGTCAACCCGTGCATCAACACCCGGGTGGACAGCTACCTGCTCACCGGCAAGCTGGACGGCGCGGACGTGACCTGCGCGCCGCACGCCACGCCGAAGCCGTAGTCGTCGGCCGTACGGTGGCGAGGGGCGGCCGGAGCACCGGCCGCCCCTTCGTCATGTCTCCCGGGCTGTGAACCAGGCGTCCTCCGCCGCGTAGTCGAAGAGGTCCGGGTAGACCCGCGCGAGAGCGGGGAACGCCTCCCGCCAGTCCTGCGCGGAGAGCCGGCGGGTGAGCCAGTCGACCGTCTCCGGCAGGCTGTCGGCGTACGAGACGACCGGCCGGTAGCCCAACTCCCGTTCCGCCGAGGACATGTCGCACACCACCGGCCGTGGTGTCGACCAGGGCGTACGGCCCACGGACGGCGCCGGTGCCGGCCCGTCCACCAGGACGGTCTCCGTCTCCACGCCCATGACCGCGTCGATCGCCGCCCCGATCTCCGACACCGTCGGCGGCTGCGGGTCGCAGGCGTTGAGCGCGCGTGAGCCCGGCCGGGCCGCCGCCAGCCGGATCAGTTCGGCGATGTTCCGGGCGGCCGCCGTGTGGAACAGGCTCTCGCCCCGGTGGGCGACCACGCGCCTGCGCCGGCCGTCGAGGTTCCGCTTCACGAAGTACAGCTCGCGGGGGAGCGGGCTGCGGGGACCGTGGATCGCGCCCGCGCGCAGCAGCGTGGTGGGCAACCGGTCGCCCGCCGCGAGGAGTTCATGCTCCAGGGCGGCCTTGCCGGTGCTGTACGTGGCGTCCCCCGGCGGGACCGTCGGCTGGTCCTCTCCGATCGGCACGGGGTACTCCGGGAAGCCGTCCGGTTCCTCCATCGTGTCGAAGCCCCGGCCCTTGCCGTCCTCGTAGACCGACACGGTGGACACGACCACGGCCGAGCCGATCCGGTCGGCCAGGGCCGTCAACTGCCGGGCGTGCCGGGCCCCGTAGGCGACCACGTCGACCACCAGATCGCAGCCGTCGCCGATCAGCGCGGCCAGCGCCGCGTCGTCCTCGCGGTCCAGCCGCTCCGTGCGTACCCCGTCGGGCCAGTCCCCGGCGCTGCCTCCGCCGCGCGAGGCGGCCGTCACCTCCCAGCCGTCCCGCGCCAGCGCCGCCACCGCCGGCCGCCCGATCTGTCCACCGGCTCCGATCACCACAGCACGTCTCATGCCGTGACCGTAGGGCGCCGGGGCGTGCCGGGTCACGGGGTTCTGCCGACAGCAGACCTCAACTGAGGGGCATGCGGGGGAACTTCCGCTCCTTCGCGGCGGCGGCCTCCTCGGCCTTCACGACGGCCGCGTACTGGTCGACGTACTCCTGCTCGGACAGCGAGAGGATCGCGTACATGATCTCGTCCGTGATGGCGCGCAGGATGGCCTTCTCGTTCTCCATGCCCTCGTACCGGGAGAAGTCGAGGGGCTCGCCGAAGCGGATCACCACGGGGTGGATGTTGGGGATCACCTTGCCGGGCGGCTGGGCCTCGAAGGTGCCGATCATGGCGCAGGGCACGACCGGGACCCCGGCCTTCAGGGCCATCACCGCGACACCGACCTTGCCCTTGTAGAGCCGCCCGTCGTGCGAGCGCGTGCCCTCGGGGTAGATGCCCAGCAACTCGCCCTTGCCCAGCACGCCGAGACCCTCGCGGATCGCGGCCTGGCCCGCGTCCTTGCCGGAGCGGTCGACCGGGATCTGCCCCGCGCTGCGGAAGAAGGACGCGGTCAGCCGGCCCTTGATGCCCGGCCCGGTGAAGTACTCGGCCTTCGCCAGGAAGGTGATGCGCCGCTTGAGGACCGCGGGCATCAGGAAGTGGTCCGAGAACGACAGGTGGTTGCCGGCGATGATGGCGGCGCCCTCCGACGGCACGTGCTTCAGGCCTTCTATGCGAGGCCGGAAGACGAGTCTCAGCAGCGGGCCCAGCAGCACGTATTTCAGCAGGTAATAGAACAAAGCGGGCGCTCCTCGACTCTCGCGGTGGACTCAACCGCCGCGTTCCAGCAGGTCAACCGGCATGTCGTGGGGTGCCAGTGTAGGTGCAGGCGGAGCCACCGGGCACCTCGTGCACCCGTACCGCACAGATCCTTTGCCGATTGACTGACGGTCAGTCAGGGTGGGTGTGTGCGGTGGTGCTCCTGCGGCTGGTGAGGCAGCGGGGCCGACGTGTTGCTCCGTACGGGTGACCGGCGCTCCGGGGCCCCGCCGAGTACCCTGCGACCTATGCGGATCTCTGTTTCCTCGGACATGGACGAGCCCGTCGCCCGCTCCCTCGTGGCCGCGCTGCGCGACCGGGGGCACGAGGTGCGCCCGCACGGCGCGCTGCGCCCCGGGGACGACCCGCAGTGGGCGGTCTGCTCCGAGGCCGCGGCCCGGGAGGTCGCCGACGGGACGGCCGACCAGGCCGTGGTGTGCTGCTGGACGGGCACGGGCGCGTCGATCGCCGCGAACAAGGTGCCCGGCGTCCGGGCGGCGCTGTGCACGGACGCCTACACCGCCGACGGGGCCCGCCGCTGGAACGACGCCAACGTGCTGGCGCTCAGCCTGCGCCTGACGTCCGAGCCGCTGCTGAAGGAGATCCTCGACGCGTGGTTCGGCGGCGAGCCCAGCGCGGACGCCGAGGACCGGCAGAACGTGGACCGCGTCCGGCTGCTCGACCACGGCAGGACCCGCGGGTAGGTCACAGCCGCACGATGACGAGCGCCGTGTCGTCGGTGGCGCCGCCGGGCGGCAGCAGCTCCAGCAGCACGGTGTCGGCCAGGGTCTCCGGGTCCTGGTCCCGGTGGCGGCGCAGGGCGTCGGCCAGCCGGGCCAGGCCCACGTCGATGTCCTCACGGCGCCGTTCCACCAGGCCGTCGGTGTAGAGCACCAGGGTGGCGCCCGGCGTGAACGTGGTGTCCGCCTGGGGCCGGGGAATCGGGTCGGGGCGGGCGTCGAGCGGTGTGTCGGTGGCCCGGTCGAGGAACTCGGTGCGGCCGTCGGGGTGGACCAGCACCGGCGGGAGATGACCGGCGCTGCTGTAGGTCACGGTGTTCCCGTCGAAGTCGACGAACGTCGTCACCGCGGTCGCCGACTCGGCGCCGTCGACCACGTTCGCGTAGCGCCCCAGCACGTCCAGGGCCTGCGCCGGGCCCTCGGCGACCCGGGAGGCCGCGCTGAGCGCGCTGCGCAGCTGGCCCATGACCCCGGCGGCCGCCAGCCCGTGCCCGACCACGTCGCCCACGGACACGCCGATCCGGTGGCCGCCCACCAGGTCGACCAGGTCGTACCAGTCCCCGCACACGTTGAGCGCGCCCACGGCCGGCCGGTAGCGGACGGCCGCCCGATGGTGGTGGCGGACCTGGCGGCCCGCGGGCAGCATCGCCTCCTGCAGCGCCAGCGCCACCTGACGCTCCCGGGAGTGCGCGAGGCGCAGCCGCTCGTTCAGCTCCTGCAGCTCACGGGCGCGGGTGTACAGCTCGGCCTCCAGCACCCGCGCGCGACTGTTCCGGCCCGCCCGGCTCCCGCCGGAGCGGCCCCGGGCCCGGATCAGTTCCGTGACCTCCTCGACGCGGTGCACGATCAGCGCCACCTTCCCGTCGGGGCCGAGCAGCGGCGCGTTCACCGGGCTCCAGTAACGTTCCTCCCACTCCCCGGGGCGCTCGGGGTCCTCGATGTCGTAGCGCTGGAGGGCCATGGTGTCGCGCTCGCCGGTGGCCAGGACGCGGTAGAGCGAGGCCTCCAGGTTGCGCATGCCCGTCGCGGCCGGGTCGTTGGGGTTGTCCGGGAAGACGTCGAACAGATAGCGGCCGACCAGCTGCTCGCGGGAGCGGCCCGAGACGCGGACGAACTCCTCGTTCACGTCCGCGTACACGAGCTCGGGCGTCAGAAGTGCCACCATGCCGGGCAGGGCCTGGAACACCGCCGCGTAGTCGATCGCCGTCTCCGCCATGGCTGCCGCCTCCCGCCGCCGGGATCACACCAGTTTCCCACGGTATGTACGAAGCGGAGCCCGACGTCACTCCAGGAGATCCGTCAGGGCCTGCTCGGCCCAGATGATCTTCCCGTCGGGGATGAACCGCGTGCCCCACCGCTGGGTGAGCTGGGAGACCAGCAGCAGGCCGCGCCCGCCCTCGTCCGTCGTGCGGGGGTGGCGCAGATGGGGCGCCGTCGCGCCGCCGTCGAAGACCTCGCAGACCAGGGCCCGCTCACGGATCAGCCGGAGCCGGATGGGCCCCTCCGAGTACCGCATGGCGTTGGTGACCAGCTCGCTCACCACCAGTTCCGTGGTGAAGACCAGCTCCTCCAGACCCCAGCGCGACAGCTGCCGGGTGGCCGTGCGGCGGGCCTCGGCGACGACGGCCGGGTCGCAGGGCAGGTCCCAGGCCGCGACCTGGTCGGCGCCGAGACGTTTCGTCCGGGCCATCAGCAGCGCCACGTCGTCGTACGGGCGCGCCGGGACCAGCGCGTCGACCACAGCCCTGCAGTAGGAATCGAGCGGCCCCGCCCGCTCCAGCGCCCTGCGCAGCCGCTCCCGGCCCGTGTCGACCGCCCAGGTCTCGCCACGGGCCAGCAGCCCGTCGGTGTGCAGCGCCAGCGTGCTGCCCTCCGCCAGGGACAGCTCGACCGCCTCGAAGGGCGGGCCGCCCACGCCGAGCGGCGGCCCCTGCGGGAGATCGATGAACGTGACCGAACCGTCGGGCAGGACCACGGCCGGCGCGGGATGGCCCGCGGCGGCCATCGCACACTGGCCGTCGACGGGGTCGTAGACGACGTACAGGCACCCGGAGCCCACGGACTGCCCGCTGCCGGTGCCCGCCGCGCCCGGCTCGACGCCCTCCTCCCGCGCCGACCGCGCCACCAGGTCGTCGAGGTGGGCCAGCACCTCCTCGGGCGTCAGGTCCAGCGCGGCCAGCGTCCGCACGGCGGTCCGCAGCTGCCCCATGGCCGCGGCGGCGTCGATGCCGTGCCCGGGGACCTCGCCCACGACGAGCGCGACGCGTGCCCCGGACAGCGGGATGAGGTCGTACCAGTCGCCGCCCAGGCCGGTCAGCTCGTCGGCCGGCCGGTAGCACGCGGCCACCTCGACGGCGTCCTGCTCGGGCAGCCGGTGGGGGAGGAGACTGCGCTGGAGGACGAGCGCGGCGTCGCGCTCGCGGGTGTAGCGGCGGGCGTTGTCCACGCAGACGGCCGCGCGGGCGACGAGGTCCTCGGCCAGGCGCAGATCCTCCTCGTCGAAGGGCTCACGGCGGTCGCCGCGGAAGAAGGAGGTGACGCCCAGGATGGTCCCGCGTGACCGGATCGGCACGGTCATCGCGCTCTGCGGGCCCGGCTCCAGGAAGGCGGCCCCCCGGTCGCCCGGGACGTCCGTGGCCCACTCCCGGGCCGGCGGATCGAGTCGCTCCGCACGCCAGGACCGTCCCGTGGCCAGGGAACGGGCCGGGGGCGACCCGGCTAGGTAGGCCACGCCGTCGCCGATCGCCACTCCGGTCTCCGGCAGGTCGTCCTCCGTGGACCGGTGTCCGGCCCGGCGCAGCGCCGGCGGCTCCGTGTCCGCGAGCGGCCCCGGAGCCGGCTCGGCGCCCCGCAGCACCGTCTCCAGCAGGTCCACGGTGACGAAGTCGGCCAGTCCCGGCACCGCCACGTCGGCCAGTTCCTGCGCGGTGCGCACGAGGTCCAGGCTGCGGCCGATGCTCTGGCCGGCCCGGTCGAGCAGCGCCAGCCGCTGCCGGGCCCGGTGCCGCTCGGTCATGTCGACGACCGTGTAGTACACGCCGATCGGGCGGCCCCGGTCGTCCTCGAGCCGGGTGAAGGACAGCATGTGCGCCGTCTCGCGCAGCGGCGCCGACCGGATCTGGCCCACGTGCTCGTACCCGACCACCGCCTCGCCGGTCTCCAGCACGTGCCGCATCTGCGCCTCGACCGCCTGGGCGTCCATGCCGGGCTGGACGTCCGCGAGACGCAGGCCCAGCCGCCGGGGCGCCGGTCCGCCGCCGAACTGCTCCAGGGCGGCGTTCGACCACACGAACCGCAGGTCCGTGTCCACGATCGCGATCCCGACCGGGGCGTCGGACACCATCCGCTCCAGCACCGTGCGGCTCATGTCCCAGCCGGGCGCGTCGGCCAGCTCCGACAGCAGCACCAGCCAGCGTGAGCCGCCGTGGGCCTCGTCGGCCGCGGTGATCCGGGTCATGACGCGCACCGGCTGCCCGTCCCTGCGGCGGGCCGTCAGCAGCCCCGTCCAGCCGCCGTTCCTGCGGCACCGCTCGACCAGGTCCGGCACGCGCTGCGCGTCCTCGGCGGTCAGCAGGTCGGCCAGCTTCCTGCCGACCGCCTCGGACGCCGGGTACGCCAGCAGCAGCCGGGCGGCGCCGGTCCAGCCCGTCACCACGCCTTGCGGATCGAGCAACAGGGGCGCGGCGTCGGCCACGTCGAACCGCTGCCGGCCAACGCCGTACTCCTCGTGTGCGCCCACGGCCGACCTCTCTGTCGCTGAGAGTGGTCTACCACCTCTTGCACCAATCTTCACCCTTCCTGCGGGAGGGGGCGGCTTGGGCGGGGCTGCTCGGTGGAGGGCGGTACGGGGGCCGAGCGGGTGCCCGCCCGGCCCGTGGGCGTCAGCTCCGCTGCCCGAGTACCTTCTCCAGGGCCCCGAGCGCTCCCTCGAGTTCCTCGCCGGTGATGGTGAGCGGCGGTGCCAGGCGGATCGTCGAGCCGTGGGTGTCCTTCGCGAGGACGCCCTCCCGCATGAGGCGCTCGCTGATCTCGCGGCCCGTGCCGAGCGCGGGGTCGATGTCGACGCCCGCCCACAGGCCGCGCGAGCGGAAGCCGACCACGCCCTTGCCGACCAGCCCCGCCAGGCCGTCGCGCAGGATCACGCCCAGTTCGGCCGCCCGGCGCTGGAACTCGCCCGTCTCCAGCAGCTCGACCACCGCCGTGCCGACCGCCGCCGCCAGCGGGTTGCCGCCGAACGTCGAGCCGTGCTCGCCCGGGTGCAGCACCCCGAGCACCTCCCGGCGCCCGACCACCGCCGACACCGGCACGATGCCGCCGCCCAGCGCCTTGCCCAGCAGCACCACGTCCGGCACCACCGACTCGTGCTCGACCGCCAGCGTGCCGCCCGTCCGGCCCAGCCCGGACTGGATCTCGTCGGCGACGAAGAGGCATCCCTCGCGGCGGGTCAGCTCGCGCACGCCGGCCAGATAGCCGTCGTCCGGGATGATCACCCCGGCCTCGCCCTGGATCGGCTCGATCAGCACCGCGGCCGTCGTCTCGTCGACCGCCGCCTCCAGCGCGGCCAGGTCGTTGTACGGCACGACCCGGAACCCCGGTGTGAACGGCCCGAAGCCGGCCCGGGCGGTCTCGTCCGTGGAGAAGCTGACGATCGTCGTCGTCCGGCCGTGGAAGTTGTCCGCCGCCACCACGATCGTGGCCCGGTCCGCCGGGACGCCCTTGACGTCGTAGGCCCACTTGCGGGCCACCTTCACGCCGCTCTCCACCGCCTCCGCGCCGGTGTTCATGGGCAGCACCATGTCCTGCCCGGTCAGCGCGGCCAGCCGCTCCGCGAACTCCGCGAGCCGGTCGTTGTGGAAGGCCCGCGAGGTCAGGGTCAGCCGGTCGAGCTGGCGGTGGGCCGCCTCGATCAGCGCCGGGTGCCGGTGGCCGAAGTTGAGGGCCGAGTAGCCGGCCAGCATGTCGAGGTAGCGGCGGCCCTCCACGTCCTCCACCCAGGTGCCCTCGGCGCGGGCGACGACCACGGGCAGCGGGTGGTAGTTGTGCGCGAGGACCGGCTCCTCCGCGCGGATGAGCTCCTCGGAGCCGCGGGGCTGTGGCGAGGCGGGGGTCTCCTGCGAGCCCTGCGTGCGGACGGGTGCGGTCATGAGCGGATCTCCCGGATCTCCTGGGTGCAGCACTTGATGCCGCCACCGGCCTTGCGGAACTCGGACAGGTCGACGGGGACGGGGACGTAGCCACGGTCGGCGAGCTGCCCGGCCAGGTCCGTCGCCCCGGGCGAGATGAACACGTGGCGCCCGTCGGAGACGGAGTTGAGCCCGAACGCCATCGCGTCCTCGCGGGTGGCGAGCACCGCGTCCGGGTACAGCCGGGCCAGCACCTCGCGGCTGCCCGGCGAGAACGCCTCGGGGTAGTAGGCGATGTTCCCGTCGGGCCCCTCGTCGAGGACGAACAGCGCCGTGTCCAGGTGGTAGAAGTACGGATCCACCAGCGTCAGGCCGATGACCGGCACACCGAAGTACTCCTGCACCTCGTTGTGGGCCTCCCGGGTCGTGCGGAAGCCCGTCCCGGCCAGGATCCAGCGGCCGGCCGGCACGATGTCGCCCTCGCCCTCGCACACCGACTCGGGGTGGTACACCTCGTAGCCCTCCGTCTTGAACCACGCCTCGTACGGCACGGACTCGGGACGGCGCTCGGGCGCGTGGAAGAGGGAGCCGAAGACGCGGCCGTCGACGACGACCGCCGCGTTCGCGGCGAAGACCATGTCGGGCAGGCCGGGAACGGGTTTCACAGTGTCCACGGTATGGCCGTGGGCACGGTAGGTGTCGACCAGCGCCTGCCACTGGTCCAGGGCGCGGATGACGTCGACGGGTTCGTCGGGGTGCATCCACGGGTTGATCGCGTACTGCACGGCGAAGTGTCTGGGTTCGCAGACGAGGTAGCGCCGCCGGCGCGGCACACGGGAGTCGGGCACGAAGGGGTCCCTCCGCTTCCTCACGGTGTGTGACTGGGGGTTGACCCAACGGTAGGAACTGACGGAGGGACGAGCAAGAAACAAAGGTTGCGCGTGCGCGCAGGAACGCTGCGTCTTGCGGCCGGTCAGCGCACGTACGCTGCGCCGCCCGGGAGCTACTGGGGCGCCGGCTGGCTGGCTCCCGCCTCCGGACTGTCCGGCAGCAGATGGGACAGCACCATCACGCTGATCGTCTTCCGGATGAACGGCTCCTGCCGGATCCGCTCCAGCACCTCCTCGAAGTGCTCCACGTCCCGGGCCCGCACGTGCAGCAGCGCGTCCGCGCCGCCGGTCACCGTCATCGCCGCGGTGATCTCCGGGTAGTCGCGCACGACCTCGGCCAGCCGCCGCGGCGGGGCCGCGCCCTCGCAGTACACCTCGACGTAGGCCTCCGTGCGCCAGCCCAGCGCCGACGGCTTCACCGTGGCCGTGAACCCGGTGATCACGCCCGTCTCGCGCAGCCGGTCGACCCGCCGCTTGACCGCCGTGGCCGACAGCCCGATCGCCGTGCCGATCTCGGCGAACGACGTCCTGGCGTTCGCCATCAACGCGGTGATGATCTTCCGGTCGAGTTCGTCGAACGGCGCGGACGACCTGCTGTTCATGCGGGCACTGTATCCACGTGTCCGGACAGGGGGGATCGCCCCTACACTCCACCTTCATGCTGCGCGCCCTGGCTGTCGACGACGAACGCCCCTCGCTCGAGGAACTGCTCTACCTGCTGCAGGCCGATCCCCGCATCGGCAGCGCGGAGGGCGCCGGCGACGCGACCGAGGCACTGCGCCGCATCAACCGCGCCCTGGAATCCGGCCCCGGCGGGCCCGAGGCGATCGACGTCGTCTTCCTCGACATCCAGATGCCCGGCCTCGACGGCCTCGACCTGGCCCGGCTGCTCACCGGCTTCGCCCGCCCGCCGCTCGTGGTGTTCGTCACCGCCCACGAGGACTTCGCCGTGCAGGCCTTCGACCTCAAGGCCGTCGACTACGTCCTCAAGCCCGTCCGCAAGGAACGCCTCGCCGAGGCCGTCCGCCGGGCCGCCGAGCTGCGCGGAGCCACGCCCCGCATACCCGTGAGCGAACCCGACCCCGACCACATACCCGTCGAGCTCGGCGGCGTGACCCGGTTCGTCGCCGTCGACGACATCACCCACGTCGAGGCCCAGGGCGACTACGCCCGCCTGCACACGGACAAGGGCAGCCACCTGGTGCGCATCCCGCTGTCCACCCTGGAGGAGCGCTGGCGCTCCCGCGGTTTCGTCCGCATCCACCGCCGCCACCTCGTCGCCCTGCGCCACATCGGCGAGCTCCGCCTCGACGCCGGTACCGTCAGCGTCCTCGTCGGCTCCGAGGAGCTCCAGGTCAGCCGGCGCCACACGCGCGAACTGCGCGAGCTGCTCATGAGGAGGCCGTGACGGTGCCCCAGGACCACACCGAACGCCGCGTCGTCGTCACCGGCCCGCCCCGGCAGGCCCGGCGCGCCTCCGGCTACTACCGCCCGCGCACGGAGATCGACGAGCAGACCACCCTCGGCCACACCTACGTCCGCTCCCTGATGCGCACCCAGCTGCGCGCCGCCCTCACCGTCCTCGCGATCCTCGGCCTGCTCGTCGGCCCGCTCCCGCTGCTGTTCGCCGCCATGCCCGACGCCCGCCGCCTGGAGTGGGCCGTCCTCGGTTTCGGCCTCTACCTCCCCCTCGTCCTGCTCGCCCGGTGGTACGTCCGCCGCGCCGAGCGCAACGAGCGTGACTTCGTCCGCCTCGTCGAAGACCGCTGAACCCAGCCCATGAACTCCAGCTACGCCGTCCCCGCCGTCGCCCTGGTCGTCGTCGCCACGGTCCTGGTCGGTGCCTTCGGCCTGCGCATCTCCCGCACCACCTCCGACTTCTACGTCGCCTCCCGCACCGTCGGCCCGCGCCTCAACGCCGCCGCCATCAGCGGCGAGTACCTCTCCGCCGCGTCCTTCCTGGGCATAGCGGGCCTGGTCCTGGTCCAGGGCCCCGACATGCTCTGGTACCCGGTCGGCTACACCGCCGGCTACCTGCTCCTGCTGCTCTTCGTCGCCGCCCCGCTGCGCCGCTCCGGCGCCTACACCCTCCCCGACTTCGCCGAGGCGCGCCTCGCCTCCCAGGCCGTACGGCGACTCGCCGGGGCCTTCGTCGTCGGCGTCGGCTGGCTGTACCTGCTGCCCCAGCTGCAGGGCGCCGGACTCACCCTGACGGTGCTGACCGGGGCGCCCGACTGGCTCGGCGGCGTGATCGTCGCCGTCGTCGTCACCGCCACCGTCGCCGCCGGCGGCATGCGCAGCATCACCTTCGTCCAGGCCTTCCAGTACTGGCTGAAGCTCACCGCGCTGCTCGTCCCCGCCCTGTTCCTGATCCTCGCCTGGCAGAGCGACGGCGCCCCGCGGCACGCCTTCGACGAACCGGCCACCTTCCGCGAACAGCGCGTGGTCCGCGTCGACGACAGCGTCGACCTGAAACTGGACCGACCGCTGACCGTCACGGTCACCGGCACCGTCGACGGCCGTGCCCACACCGACACGCGCCTCGACCTCCCGGCCGGCACCCACCACATCGAACGCGGCACCCGGCTCACCTTCGCCGAGGGCGCGACCGTCCCCGCGGCCGAGCGCGGCGGCGGCGGCGACCTCTCCCCGTCCCAGGCCGAGAGCCGCGCGGAACGCCCCTTGTACGCCACGTACGGGCTGATCCTCGCCACGTTCCTCGGCACCATGGGCCTGCCGCACGTCGTGGTCCGCTTCTACACCAGCCCGCACGGCGTCGCCGCCCGCCGCACCACCGTCGCGGTCCTCGGCCTGATCGGCGCCTTCTACCTCCTGCCCCCCGTCTACGGCGCCCTGGGCCGCCTCTACGCCCCCGAACTCACCCTCACCGGAGACCCCGACGCGGCCGTCCTGCTGCTGCCCGACCGGATGATCGGGGGAGTGGGCGGCGATCTCCTGGGCGCGCTGGTCGCGGGCGGCGCCTTCGCCGCGTTCCTGTCCACCGCCTCCGGCCTGACCATGGCCGTCGCGGGCGTCCTCACCCAGGACGTCCTGCCGTCCCGGGGCGTCAGGCACTTCCGGCTCGGCACGGTCCTCGCGATGGCGATGCCCCTGGCGGCGAGCGTCCTGGTCGGCGGGCTCCCCGTCGCGGACGCGGTCGGTCTCGCCTTCGCCGTGTCGGCGTCCTCGTTCTGCCCGCTGCTCGTCCTGGGCATCTGGTGGCGGCGGCTCACCCCGCCCGGCGCGGCCGCCGGGATGCTGGTCGGCGGCGGCTCGGCCCTGCTCGCCGTCGCCGCGACCATGGCCGGCTATCCGGGCGAGGGCGCCGCCCTGCACGCCCTGCTCGCCTGGCCCGCCCTGTGGTCGGTGCCGCTGGGCTTCCTCACCATGATCCTGGTCTCCCTGGCCACCCCCGGCCGCGTCCCGCCGGGCACGGCGGCCGTCCTGGCCCGCTTCCACCTGCCCGAGGAACTGCGCACGGAGGTGACGGCGTGAGCGACTTCCTGGCGGGCCTGTGCGTCGCCGTCCTCCCGGTCCTGGCCCTCGGCGTCTGGCTGGGCCGGCGCACCGCCCGGGCCAAGAGCCTCGCCGGCCTCGGCACCCCCGTCGAGCACGCCACCTTCGAGACCCTGCACACCGCCTCCCTCGCCGCGCCCCCGCTCAGGGCCGGCCTGACCGAGGAGACCGCCCGCAAATCCGCCCGCAAGCTGCGCTCCCTGCTCGGCACCGACGCCCTCTGCCTCACGGACCGCAAACAGGTGCTGGTCTGGGACGGCGACGGCGCCCACCACCGCAGCGAGATCATGGAACGCCTCGCCGGCGCCCTGGACACCGGCCGCGGCGAGGCCTTCGCACTCACCTGCGACAGCCTCGACTGCTCGGTGCGCTGGGCGGTCGTCGCCCCGCTCACCGTCGACGACCGCGTCCACGGCGCCCTGGTCGCCTGCGCGCCCCGCGAGTCCGCCGTCCTGGTGCGGGCCGCGGGCGAGGTCGCCCGCTGGGTCTCGGTCCAGCTGGAGCTGGCGGACCTCGACCAGTCCCGCACCCGCCTCATCGAGGCCGAGATCAAGGCGCTGCGCGCCCAGATCTCCCCGCACTTCATCTTCAACTCGCTCGCGGTGATCGCGAGCTTCGTCCGCACCGACCCCGAGCGCGCCCGCGAACTGCTCCTGGAGTTCGCCGACTTCACCCGCTACTCGTTCCGCCGGCACGGCGACTTCACCACCCTCGCCGACGAACTCCACGCCATCGACCACTACCTGGCCCTGGTCCGGGCACGCTTCGGCGACCGCCTCTCCGTCACCCTCCAGATAGCACCGGAGGTCCTGCCCGTCGCCCTGCCCTTCCTGTGCCTCCAGCCGCTCGTCGAGAACGCCGTCAAGCACGGCCTGGAGGGCAAGGCCGTCTCCTCGGGCAAGTGCCACATCCAGATCACCGCACAGGACGCGGGCGCCGAGGCCCTCGTCGTCATCGAGGACGACGGCGCCGGCATGGACCCCGAGCTGCTGCGCCGCATCCTCGCCCGCGAGGCCAGCCCCTCGGGCGGCATCGGCCTGTCCAACGTCGACGACCGGCTCCGTCAGGTCTACGGCGACGACTACGGCCTCGTCATCGAGACCGCCACGGGCGCGGGCATGAAGATCACCGTGCGGCTCCCCAAGTACCAGCCGGGCGTGCACTCGGCGGGCCGGCTGACGCGGGAGTGAACCCTCAGGTGCTCTTCGTGGTGACCACCATCCCGAGGGTGATCAGCCCCAGCACGATCCAGCCGAACCACAGCCAGCCGTTGCTGCCGAGCGCCACCGTGTAGGCCGTCACCACGACGAGGCCGCCGACGGTGAGCACTCCCATGGTCTTCGTCGAGTTTGAACCGTTCGTGGAACCGGGCATCGCAACACCCTCCTCATGGTTCGGTCCCCTCCATGGTGCCCCCGTTCTGCCTCCTGACGGTGCACACGACGACATGAGTACCGGATTTCCAGGGACCCTCGCTGGTCCACGAACCGGCTTCGTAGACGGACGGATCGAAGCCGTAGTCACGCGGGGCGACGTCCCGCGCGCACGCGGCGTCCGATGAGGTCCGGGCCTCGGCGAGCGTCACGTCGGCGCCCAGCCGGGTGAACCCGAGCACCTGTTCGTCGTACCGTCCGCCGCAGGGCACCAGCCGCACCTCCCGGTTCGAACGGACGTCCAGGCAGTCGCGCTTCTGCATGGTCGCGGTGTCGGCGAACGGCGTACCGAACCTACGCCGCTCCCCGAGCGGCCCGTACAGCGGCCCGTGCGCGCCGAGCACCAGGCAGGCGGTCCGCCGCCCGGCGGCCTCGAACCCGGCGCCGCTCGGCACGACGGCGTGGCCGCGGACATCGGCGAGCCGGTCCCGCAGCTCCCGCGTCCGCTCCTCGCACCGGGCCGGACCCAGCGTCCGCGCCTCCGCCACGGAGGCGGCCCCGACGAATCCCAGCACCTGCCCGTCGGGCGCCTTGTCCCGGCAGGTCGGGTCCAGGGTCAGCCGGGGCGTGCCGGCGAAGCGGCTCCCGCCGGGCCAGTCGGCGAGCACGCAGTCCCCCTCCGCGAGCGGCTTCCCCAGCCCGACGGCGTCTCCGTACGGCGTCACCGCCTCGCCGTCCGCGCGGTCGCCCAGCGCGTACCAGACGCCGCCCAGGGCGAGGGCCAGCCCGAGACCGCAGGCGGCGACGGCCCGGAGGGCGGAGGAGCGCCTGCGCCGCCGCGCGCCGGACGCGGCGACGACGGGTACGAGGCCGCCCGGCCCGGCCCCCGCCTCCCAGGGGGACGGCGACCCGGGATCGGTCCTGGTCCGCTCGTACGCCTCGGACCGGGACGCGACGAGCCCCGACAGCGCGGCCTCCGCCTCCGGCGCGGTCATCCGCAGGTCAGGATCCTTGGCGAGCAGTCCGCGCAGCACGGGCTCCAGCGCGCCGGCCCGCACCGGCGGGCGCGGTTCCTCCATGACCACCGCGGTGAGCGCCGCCACCTGGGACTCCCGCTCGAAGGGGCTGCGGCCCTCGACACCGAAGTACAGCGTGCAGCCGAGCGAGAACAGGTCCGCGGCGGGCGTCGGCGAGCCGCCGGACGCGCGCTCCGGCGCCAGATACCCCGCCGTGCCGACCAGGACGGACGCCTTGGTGTACCGCGTCTCACCGGCGTCCGGCTGCACCGAGATGCCGTAGTCGGTGAGCAGGACCCGCCCGTGGGGCGCGCCCGTGCGGTCCGGCGCGAGGAGGATGTTCGCCGGCTTCACGTCCCGGTGCATCACGCCCCGCTCGTGCCCGGCGGTCAGCGCGTCCAGCACGGCGAGGCCGACCCGGGCGCACTCGGCCGGGGCGAGCGGTCCGCGCCGGGCCACCAGCTCCCGCAGGTCGACGGCGCCCGTCACGTACTCCATGACGATCCACGGCAGGCCCTCGTGCTCCAGCACGTCGTGCACCGTCACCACGTGCGGGTGACCGCGCAGCCCGGCAGCGTGCCGGGCCTCCGCACGGGCCCGCGCGACCCGTGCCTCCCGCTCGTGACGCGCCTCGGCCGGGTCGCGGAACACGATCTCCTTCAGCGCGACCTCGCAGGCCAGTCTCTGGTCGTGGGCCAGCCAGACGTGCCCCATGCCGCCGCTGCCGAGCCGGTGCAGCAGCAGATAACGGCCGGCGATGACCCGGCCCGCTCCCGACGTCGCTGATCCTGAGGACATCCGGTGCCTCCCGAGGTCGGCGGGGCTGCTAAGGCGTGGCGCTCGTGGCGGGTGCGGTGGTCACCGGGGCGCTGCCGGCGCTGCCGGATTCCGGCGGTGAGCTGGTGGTCTGTGGCGGTGTGCTCGTGGTCTGTGGTGGTGGGTCGGTCGTGCGGGGTGGCTGGCTGGAGGCCTGTGGCGGTGGGCTGGACGGCCGTGGCGGCGGACTGGTCGTCCGGGGTGGTGCGCTGGTGCCCTTCGGCGGTGTGCCGGTGGCGCTCGGCGGTGAGCTGGTCACCGTAGGCGGGGCGCTGGTCACCGTAGGCGGTGCGCTGCTCCGGGGCGGCGTGCTCGCCGCGGGCGAGCCGGAGCCGGGCGGCGCGGCACTCGACGAGGGCGACTCGGAGCCGGGCGGCGCGGCACTCGACGAGGGCGACTCGGAGCCGGGCGGCGCGGCACTCGACGAGAGCGACTCGGAGCCGGGCGGCGCGGTACTCGACCGGGGCCGCTGCGAGGGCGGCTCCTGACTCGTCGCACCCGTGCTCGTGGGCCCGGCCCCGGTGGGCCCGCCACCCGTGCTCGTCGGCCCGGAACCGGCCGGGGGAGCCGGGGAAGCCGGGGGAGTGGCCACCCGCACCGTCACATACGCCCCGAACGGCAGCTCGGCCCCCGCCCCCGGCTCGGTCGCGGTGACCCGTGCCCGGTCCGGCGGCAGCCCCTCACTCCCGTACGCGATCGCCAGCCCCGCATCGGCCAGCCGTCGGCTCGCCTCCCCGAACGTCGTCCCGGCGAGACGCGGCACGGCCCGCCGCTCCGTCGCGTCGAAACGGGAGTCGGCCTCACCCGTCGTCCCGACGGGCCGCCGGATCCCCCGCTCGGCGTCCTCGACGTCGACGAGGGCGATCCGCTCCAGTTCCCGCGAGGCGGGTCGTACGACCACCACCTCGGCACGGTCGTAGCCCTGCCACTTCTCGTTTCCGTCCTCGAAGGTGACCGATATCCGGCCCGTGTCGCCTTCGAAAGGCAGCAGCGGATTTCCGCACGAACACTTGACCGACGGAAGTCCCTTCTCGTCGACGAGTACCGCGATTCCCGCCTGCAGCAAGGCGCGGAAGGGAACGGCCTTTCCTTTTTTGTAGTCGTGGTTCAGGGCGAGCGTGTCGTGACGCAGGAGAACAGGGGTGAGCCGGTCGAGATATCCCGGGATCTGGTCCGTACGGAGTTCCAGAGCGGTCGCCCACGCTCGTGCCTTCCCGGCATTGCGGGGCGCGGTCAGGAACCGCTTCAACCGCTCCACGTCACAGATCTTCGGCTGCTCGGTTCCCCCGTACAGCCCTGGCGTGTCACCCTGCTGGAGCCCGCTCGGCACCGGCCGCGACCGTACCCGTGCGTCTCTGCCGAGCCCGCTGTCCTCGGCGAAGAAGGGCGCCAGGGACGGCACCCCTGCGGCGATCGCCCTGACCTCGACCAAGGGCGCCCTCGCGTCACACCCCCCGAGCGCCAGCAGAAAGACGACCAGGACAGCGATCTTCCGCATCACCGCTCCCCCCTGCGGTTCCCCCCGACGCGTTTCATGCTACTGAAGGAAAATGCTGTTCATCCGGGTTGTGGAAAAAGAGCAGAGGGGGAGAAAAGAGCGGCCTGGGGAGACGGAGGAAATCAGTTCCCGCGTGCGTGCAGCGAGCTCAAATAGGCGTTGTACGCCTCGAGTTCCTTGTCCCCGTCGCGGTCGGCGGCCCGGTCCTTGCGCCGGGCCTGCCGCTGCTCCGATGCGTACCACTGGAACAGCAGGGCGATCAGCACCAGCACGGACGGGATCTCACTGAACGCCCAGGCGATGCCGCCCGCCGCGTTCTGGTCGGAGAGCGCCTCGATGCCGAGGGAGGCGGGCGGGTTCTTGAACGTCTCGACCATCGGCTCGGACGCCATCATCAGCGCGATCCCGAAGAACGCGTGGAACGGCATGCCCGCGAACAGCTCCAGCATCCGCATCAGATAGCCCGGCCGGTGCGGCCCCGGGTCCACGCCCATGATCGGCCAGAAGAACACCAGGCCGACGGCGAGGAAGTGCACCATCATCGCGATGTGCCCCGGCCTGGAGCCCATCAGGGTGTCGAACAGCGGCGTGAAGTACAGCCCGTACAGGCTCGCGATGAACAGCGGGATCGTGAACGCCGGGTGCGTGACGATCCGCATGTAACGGCTGTGCAGGAACTTCAGCAGCAGCTCGCGCGGCCCCTTGCGGCCCCGCCCCGCCGTGGGCAGCGCGCGCAGCGCCAGTGTGATCGGCGCCCCGAGCAGGATCAGGATCGGCGACACCATGCTGATCACCATGTGCTGGACCATGTGCACGCTGAACATGACCATGCCGTAGTCGTTCAGCTGCGTGCACATCATGAGCATGATGCTGAGGACGCCGATGGCGAAGGCGACGGTGCGTCCCACCGGCCACTTGTCCCCGCGTCGTACGAGCCGTACGACACCCCATCCGTACAGTGCGAGCCCGGCCAGGCAGGCGACGAGGAAGAACGGGTCAGCCGACCACTCCAGCCCTCGCCCCAGCGTGAACGGCGGCAGATCCATCGTCATGCCGTGCCCGCTGTGATCCATGTAGCCGGCTCCTGTTTCGTGGGGGTGTGCAGCAAGTTGTCCGCCCCCAAGAGTAGAACCGCCCCCGACCACACCAGTGACCGGGGGCAAGGTTCCAGGGACGCGGGGAACTGCGCGACAAGCCACGAACGGCCCGCACCCGCCGACTACGGCAGCCTCAGAGAACGGTCTCCGCCTCTTCGTACCGCTCGTCCGGCACGGTCTTCAGCGTCTCCACGGCTTCCGCCAGCGGCACCATCACTATGTCCGTGCCCCGCAGCGCGGTCATCTGCCCGAACTCCCCGCGATGCACGGCCTCCACCGCGTGCCACCCGAACCGCGTGGCCAGCACCCGGTCGTACGCGGTGGGCGTACCACCCCGCTGCACATGCCCGAGGATGACCGGCCGCGCTTCCTTCCCCAGCCGCCCCTCCAGCTCCACGGACAGCTGCCGCGCGATGCCCGCGAACCGCTCGTGCCCGTAGATGTCCTTGCCGCCCTCGTCGAACTCCATGGTCCCGGGGCGGGGCTTGGCCCCCTCCGCCGCCACCACGATCGCGAAGCGCTTGCCGGCCTCGAACCGCTCACCGACCCGCCGGGTCAGCTCCTCTATGTCGAAGGGCCGCTCGGGGACGACGATGGCGTGCGCGCCGGCCGCCATGCCGGAGTGCAGCGCGATCCAGCCGGTGTGCCGGCCCATGACCTCGACGACGAGGACCCGCTGATGGGACTCGGCGGTGGTCTTCAGCCGGTCCAGCGCCTCCGTCGCCACGCCGACGGCCGTGTCGAAGCCGAACGTGACGTCCGTGACCGCGATGTCGTTGTCGATGGTCTTCGGCACACCCACCACGGGCAGACCGCTGTCCGACATCAGCCGCGCGGCCTTGAGCGTGCCCTCGCCGCCGATGGGAATGATCGCGTCGAGGCCGAGCTCCTCGACATGGCCCTTGGCCCGCTCCACACCGTCCCGCAGATGGGAGGGCTGGACCCGGGAGGACCCGAGAATCGTGCCGCCGCGGGCGAGGATGCCGCCCACCGCGTCGAGGTCGAGCTTGAGGTAGTCGCACTCCAGGAGGCCCTTCCAGCCGTCCCGGAAGCCGATGACCTCGTCGCCGTGGTCGACGACGGCACGGTGCACGACGGACCGGATGACGGCGTTCAGGCCGGGGCAGTCGCCGCCGGACGTGAGGACACCAATGCGCATAGCCCGAATACCTTCTCAACGTGGGCCGGGGACCGGACCACGTTGTCCGGCTGGAATCCCCGCCACCCTAGCGGCATCGAGGGGCCGGACCGAAGCACGCGTCCGCCTGCTGGACGACCCCGCTCACCTGTGCGGATGTGCCGTCAGACGGGCTGTTGACCAGCAGGTTGACGCGTGTGCCGGGCCAGCTGCGACGACGTGCTCAGGCAGGCTGCTGCGCAGCTGTGTTCACGCAGGCTGCTGCGCAGCCGCGATGCGCTCGTTGCGCAGCGCCTCGTACCAGCGGTCGTCGGTCGGCGGCAGCGCGTTGACGTCGAGCGCCAGCTTCAGCAGCAGGTCCGCGATGAGCGGGTTGCGCGCGAGCACCGGACCGTGCATGTAGGTGCCGAACACGGTGTCGTTGTACGCGCCTTCCGTGCCGTCGCCCGTGCCGTTGCCGTTGCCCAGGCGCACCCGGGCCAGGGGGCGGGCGGTGGGGCCGAGGTGGGTGACGCCCTGGTGGTTCTCGAAGCCGGTCAGCGGGGGCAGACCGAGCCGCGGGTCGATGTCACCCAGCACGTCACCGACGCACCGCTCGCCCTCGCCGCGCACGGACACCACGTCCAGCAGGCCGAGGCCGGGCTCGCGCTGGCCGAGGTCGTTGATGAACTCGTGGCCGAGGATCTGGTAGCCGGCGCACACGGAGAACACGATGGCGCCGTTCTCCACGGCCCGGTGCAGTCCGCCGTCCCGGCGCAGCCGCTCGGCCGCGAGCCGCTGCGGACGGTCCTCGCCGCCGCCGATCAGGTAGATGTCGCCGGACGTCGGGATCGGCTGGTCGCTGCGCACGTCCAGCCGGGCCACGTCCAGGCCGCGCTGCCGGGCCCGGCGCTCCACGACGAGGGCGTTGCCCTGGTCGCCGTAGGTGCTGAGCAGGTCGGGATAGATCCAGACGATGCGCAGTTGGTTGTCGCTCACAAAAGTCCCCTGACGTCTCGTGCTCAGTTGCCGACGCGGCGGCGCAGGTCCTGGAACGCCGTGTAGTTGGCGATGACCTCGATCCGGCCCGGCGGGCACGCGGCCACGGCCTGGTCGAGGTTCTCGTAGACCTGGAAGTGCTGGTCGGCCACCTCCAGCCGCACCGCGAGGTCCAGCCGCCGGTCGCCGACGACACAGATCGGGTGGCCGGTCAGGCGCGTGTAGTCGACGTCCCACAGCCAGGAGGTGTCGGTGCCGTCGGCGGAGCGCGCGTTCACGGAGAGGATGACCGGGGCGGGCGGCGGGTCGATGAGGGAGAACGTCTCCAGCCAGCCGGCCGGGTTCTTCGCGAGCAGCAGCCGCAGGTCGCGGCCCTGGAACTGGACGACGTCGTACCGCCCGGCCACCGCCTGCACCTGGTACATGCGCTCCAGCGCGACCTGCGGCGGCACCCCGAACACGGCGGCGACGGCGGCCGAGGAGGCGGCGTTGGCCTTGTTGGCGCGGCCGGGCAGCTGGAGGTGGATCGGCCAGGCCGAGCCGTGCGGGTCGAGGACGTGGTCGCCGGACAGGGCCCAGCTCGGCGTCGGGCGGCGGAAGCCGCACTCACCGCAGTACCAGTCGTCGCCCGGGCGCTGCATGACGCCGCCGCAGGACGGGCAGGACCAGGCGTCGTCCTTCCACATCTGGCCGGCGGCGACCCAGATCACGTTGGGGGAGGACGACGCCGCCCACACCACCAGCGGGTCGTCGCAGTTGGCCACGACCACGGCCTTCGAACCCGCAAGCCCTTCCCGCCAGTTCTCGGCGAGCATGCGGGTCTCGGCGGCGCGGTCGAGCTGGTCGCGGGAGAGGTTGAGCAGGGCGATGCACTTCGGGGCGGTGTCCCGGGCGACGCCGGCCAGGTACTTCTCGTCGACCTCGATGACGCCGTACCGGGCGTCCGAGCCACCGGCGAGCGCCGAGGTGATGCCGGCTGGCATGTTGGCGCCGAGCGCGTTGGAGACGACCGGGCCCGCCGCGCGCAGGGCCTCGGCGATGAGCCGGGTGGTCGTGGTCTTGCCGTTGGTTGCCGAGACCAGGATCACGTCCAGGTTCTGGGCGAGCCGGGCGAGGAGGTCGGGGTCGAGCTTGAGTGCCACCCGGCCGCCGATCACCGAACCGCTGCCGCGTCCAGCGGCGCGGGATGCCGCTGCGACCGCCTTGCCCGCGGTCACGGCCAGCTTGGCCCGCGGCGAAAGCGGGTCCGAGTTGCCTGCCATCAGTTCTCGATCCTCCTTGCGTACGCGCCGCGCCTGAAGCCTGACGGCCACGTGGTGTGGACCTCAGCCTATCGAGATCCCTTCGCACTCCCGAACCGCGGCACTGTGGGGAACTCGTGCGGGAGGCGCGGGCCGACAGGGACCTTACTCTTGCCGCCATGCGACACAGCTCCATCCCCGGCGCCCACGGCCGCGTGAGACCCCTCACGCTGCACGGCGACCCGCTGCTGCACACGCCCTGCGCGGAGGTCACCGACTTCGGCCCCGAACTGGCCCGCCTCGTCGACGACTTGTTCGCGACCATGTACGCCGCCCGGGGCGTCGGCCTGGCCGCCAACCAGATCGGCGAGCCGCTGCGGGTCTTCGTCTACGACTGCCCCGACGACGAGGACGTCCGTCACGTCGGTCACCTCGTCAACCCGCGTCTCGTCGAGACGGACGGGGTGGTGATCCGCGGCCCGGAGGGCTGCCTGTCCCTCCCGGGCCTGGAAGCGGGCACGGAGCGGTACGACCACGCGGTGGTCGAGGGCTTCACCGTGACCGGCGACCCGGTCACGATCCACGGCACGGGATTCTTCGCCCGCTGCCTGCAGCATGAGTGCGACCACTTGGAGGGCCGCATCTACGCGGACCACCTGAGCGGCTGGCGCCGGCGCAAGCTGATGCGCCAGGTGGCCAGGGCTTCCTGGCGCCGAGCCGAGTAGTTCAGGGGCGCGGGGCTGTATTGATTTGCGGCTCCGCCGCGTGGGCGCGAACAACCCCACCCACCGTCAGCCGAAACGCGACGGTCAGAACCCCGGACCCCCCACCCGATCCCCCGCAGCCGCGAGCCGACCCCACAACAGGTCGGCAAGACTGCGCACCAACTCCGCACGGGAACACGGCCGTTCCCCCAGCCACCAGTCCCCGGCGGCATGCATCATGCCGACGATCCCGTGCCCCCACACCCGCGCGAGCTGCTGCCCGCCCGGCCCGAGATCCAGCCGCTCCTCGATGACCTGCGCCAGCTCCTCACCCATCCGCCGCAGCAACGGCGCACTGTGCTTGCCGACGTCGAACCCCTGGTCCCCCGGCTGGCTCCCCTCCGCCGGGTGCATCAGGAACCGGTACACCTGGGGCCGCGCCTCGATCGCCGCGAGGTACGTGTCCAGCGTCGCCTCGACCCGCTCCCGCCGGTCCGCCGGCGCGTCCAGCGCCGCCCGCAGCGAGTCCAGCAACGCGTCCGTGTGCCGCTTGGCAAGGGCCGCGTAAAGTCCGCCCTTGTCGCCGAAGTGACGGTAGAGAATCGGCTTGGTGATGCCGGCCTCCGCCGCGATCGCGTTCATCGAGGCCTGCGGGCCGTCGCGCAGCACCACCCGGTCGGCGGCCTCCAGCAGCTCACGCCGTCGGCGGTCGGCGGACCGTTGCTGGTCGGTCCGCTGCGTGGTGTCCATGTGCTCTCCCCACCCGTGCTGTATCGATGACGCCTGCGCAAACTAACACTGAAGCATGCCCCGGACACCGAAAGGGTGCCGACCGGTCGGTAGGAGTTGACGCGGACTACCCACCGGTAACAGACTGGTGTTACCGCAAGTAACATGCACGTGTGCCGCTGGAGGGGACGACATGGCCGAGTTCACCATGGAGCTCAACGACGAACAGAAGGAGGTCCGGGACTGGCTCCACGGCTTCGCGGCCGATGTGATCCGCCCCGCGGCCGCCGAATGGGACGAGCGTGAGGAGACTCCCTGGCCGGTCATCCAGGAGGCCGCCAAGGTCGGCATCTACTCCCTGGACTTCTACGCCCAGCAGTACTTCGACCCCACCGGCCTCGGCATCCCCATGGCGATGGAGGAGCTGTTCTGGGGCGACGCGGGCATAGCCCTGTCCATCGTCGGCACCGGCCTCGCCGCGGTCGGCGTCCTCGCCAACGGCACCGAGGAGCAGATCGGCACCTGGATCCCCCAGATGTACGGTGACGCCAACGATGTCAAGGTCGCCGCCTTCTGCTCCTCCGAGCCCGACGCCGGCTCCGACGTCGCCTCCATGCGCACCCGGGCCGTGTACGACGAGGCCAAGGACGAGTGGGTCATCAACGGCACCAAGACCTGGGCGACCAACGGCGGCATCGCCAACGTCCACGTCGTCGTCGCGGTCGTCGACCCCGAACTCGGCTCCAAGGGCCACGCCTCCTTCATCATCCCGCCGGGCACCGAGGGTCTGTCCCAGGGGCAGAAGTTCAAGAAGCACGGCATCCGCGCCTCGCACACCGCCGAGGTCATCCTCGACAATGTGCGCGTCCCCGGCTCCTGCCTCCTCGGCGGGAAGGAGAAGCTCGACGAGCGGCTGGCCCGGGCCCGCGAGAAGGCCAGGCAGGGCGGGGAGCGCGTGAAGAACGCGGCCATGGCCACCTTCGAGGCCTCGCGCCCGGCCGTCGGCGCCATGGCGGTCGGCACCGCCCGCGCCGCGTACGAGGTCGCCCTCGACTACGCCGTGACACGGGAGCAGTTCGGCCGGCCGATCATCGACAACCAGGGCGTCGCCTTCCAGCTCGCGGACATGCGCACCTCCATCGACGCGGCCCGGCTCCTCGTCTGGCGCGCCTCCTGGATGGCGATCAACGGCAAGCCGTTCACCGCCGCCGAGGGCTCGATGTCCAAGCTCTTCGCCAGCGAGACCGCGAAGAAGGTCACGGCCCAGGCGATCCAGATCCTGGGCGGCAACGGCTACACCCGGGAGTACCCGGTGGAGCGGATGCACCGCGACGCGGCCATCTACACCATCTTCGAGGGCACCAGCGAGATCCAGCGTCTGGTGATCGCCCGGACGTTGTCGGGCAAGCCGATCCGCTGACGCGGTGAAAGGGCCCCCTCCGGTACGGAGGGGGCCCTTTTCCATGTGCGCACAGGGCGGACGTCAGGACGGGCTGCCGGGTTGCCTCAGACGCCTGATTTTTTTCGGTGAACCGTGCAACCATGCATTTCCTTTGCGAGTCCTTCACTTACGTGTCACAGAACCCTGGGGGGATCATGAGCAACTACAGCCGCATCAGGCTCACCGCGGCAGCGGCGGCCGTCATCGGCGCACTCACCGTCACCGCCTGCGCGGGCTCCGGCGATTCCGTCGTCGACAAGCCCAAGGCGAAGGCCTCCGCCAACGCCGACAGCGGGCAGCAGAAGGCCAAAGAGGCCAAGGAGGCCGCCAAGAAGGAGGCCGCACCCGAGGTCGCCGAGACCGGCGACACCCTCGCCCTGAAGGGCATGGAGGACGGCAGCAAGCTCGACGTCACCGTCGTCAAGGTCGTCGACAACGCCAAGTCCAGCGACGAGTTCACCGCTCCGGAGTCCGGCAACCGGTGGCTCGCCGTGCAGTTCCAGCTGGTCAACACCGGAACCAAGGCCTACACGGACAGCCCGCAGAACGGCGCCCAGGTCGCCGACGACCAGGGCCAGCAGTTCCAGACGACCTTCGCCGAGGTCACCGCCGGCCCGTCCATGTCGTCCGCCGTCCGGCTCAAGCCCGGCGCCAAGGCGCTGGGGTGGATCGTGTTCGAGGTGCCGAAGGCCTCGAAGGTGGCCACCGTCCAGTTCGCGATGGACTCCGGCTTCGCCGAGCAGACCGGCGAGTGGAAGCTCACCTGACGTCCGCCGGCCGTTCGGCGACGCCCGCCGGTCCCCACCGGTGCCTGAGAGGCGTCAGCTGTTCGATGTCGTAGCGGGCCCATCTTGGCCGGGGTGTCCGTCGGGTTGGCGAACGCGTGCGGGCACCCCGGGGGTACGACGATCACCGTTCCCGGGGTGGCCCGCACCACGCGGTTGCCCGACGTGGACTCCCACTTCTGCCAGTTGTCGGGGGTGCGGACCCGCGGCTCGAAGGCGAGGACGCCCAACTCGGGCCGGAGGGTCAGCGGCAGTTGGGGGTGGTCGGCGTGGCGCTCACGCGCCAGCTCCAGCGTCTCCTCCATCGTGATCACGTGCTCTGGAACGGACACCGAGGGTCTGCACGAAGTCGCCATGAACCGTGCCTGCTTTCGCCTCCCGGAAGGCCCTTCGCCCCCCGGTCAGAAGGTGGTTCACCTCAGGGGGTGGTCCATCCACGATCACCCGGTGGGGCCGATCTCGCGCCGGACTACTCCGTCTCGGGGACGCCGTGTCAGGCTCGTCCCCGGACCCTCACGACGGAGGACGCGATGACGCACACGGCCAGGGACCTGCTGACGACGACCACGGCGACCCTCGCCCCGGACCCGAACGCCAACCCTCTGGTCCCCCGGATCGCCGCCGGCACGGCACCCCGAGCCACCCTCGCCGCGCTCGCCCTGGAACAGACCTGGGTGATCCCGGCGGACCGCCGGGCGTTCGAGTTTCTGGCGGAGCGCTCGGCCGTGACCGACCCGGAGGCTGCGGCCTTCTTCACGACCCTGGCGCAGGGCGAGGCCCTGGCGGGTGAGCGGCTGACGGCGTTCGCACGAGCGTGCGGTGCGGACGAGGCCTCGTACGAGCCGCTCCCGGGCTGCCAGGCCTACCCCGCATACGTCGCCTGGCTGGCCCTCAACGCCTCACCGCCGGACGTGGTCCTGGCGCTTACGGCCAACTTCTCGGCGTGGGGCGGCTACTGTGCCACGATCGCGACGGCACTGCGCGACCACTACGGCTTCACCGACGAGGCCTGCGCCTTCTTCGACTTCTTCGCCGAGCCGTCACCCGACCTGGACCGGCTGGCGACGGCAGCGGTGCAGGCAGGGCTGGACACGGGGCGACTGGACGAGATGAGCGCGTGTCGATACGGCCGCCTACTACAAACCTACGAGGCCATGTTCTGGAACGCGCTGAGTGCAACTCCTTAGGGGCGCGGGGCTGTGTCGACTCGCGGCTCCGCCGCGTGGGCGCGACCAGCCACAACGCACCCGCACTCGCCCCGCTACGTCCCGCTCCCACTGCTGTGCGCGATGCAAGCCACATCAATCCGATCGGCCAGCTTCGCCAGCTCGATGGCCAACTCGGCAACCGTGTCCTCGTCGAGCCCCGACTCCCCGCCCTCCACCAGCCGCACCCACCGACCCCCCACGGTCCGCAACAGCTTGCTGACATCCGCCGCAGCCACCTGCAGGGTCCCGCGGTCGTCGACGATCAGAGGCAGAGTCACTTCGCGGTTCACAGACGGGATCGTAGCCCCGCAACACTCACGCACCGTGCCAAACGGTGGTGATGTTGCAGAACTCGCGGATTCCGTGCCCGGACAGCTCACGCCCGTACCCGGACCGCTTCACACCGCCGAACGGGAACGCCGGATGCGAGGCCGTCATCCCGTTGAAGAACACCCCTCCGGCCTCCAGATCCCGGACGAACCGGTCCACCTCGCCCTCGTCCCGCGTCCACACGTTCGAACTCAGTCCGAACGGCGAGTCGTTCGCGATCAGCACGGCCTCGTCCAGGTCGGCCGCCCGGTACAGCGTCGCCACGGGCCCGAACGCCTCCTCCCGGTGGATCCGCATCTCCCGGGTGATGCCGGCGAGGACCGTCGGCGCGTAGTACCAGCCGGGCCCGTCCGGCCGTTCGCCACCGCACAGCACCTGCGCTCCACCGCGCACCGCGTCGTCGACCAGTTCCTCCAGGTCGCGCAGCCCCTGCTCGCTGGAGAGCGGCCCGACCTCGGTGTCCTCGGCCAGCGGGTCGCCGACCTTCAGCGCCCTCATGCCCTCCGCGAACCGCTCGGCGAAGGCGTCGTAGACGTCCGCGTGCACGATGAACCGCTTCGCGGCGATGCAGGACTGCCCGGTGTTCTGCACGCGCGCGGTCACCGCGACCTTCGCGGCCCGGTCCAGATCGGCCGAGGGCATGACGACGAAGGGGTCGCTGCCGCCCAGCTCCAGCACCGTCTTCTTGACCATCTCCCCGGCGGTGGAGGCGACCGCACGCCCCGCCGGCTCGCTGCCGGTGAGTGTGGCGGCCTTGACGCGCTCGTCGCGCAGGATGTCGTCGACCGCGGCGGAACCGATCAGCAGGGTCTGGAAGCAGCCCTCCGTGAAGCCCGCCCGGTGGAAGAGATCCTCCAGGTAGAGGGCGGTCTGCGGGACGTTCGAGGCGTGCTTGAGCAGACCCACGTTCCCCGCCATCAGCGCGGGCGCGGCGAAGCGCACCACCTGCCACAGCGGGAAGTTCCACGGCATGACCGCCAGTACCGGCCCCATCGGCCGGTAGCGCACCCGCACCCGCGAGGCGCCGGAGTCCTTCACGTCGGCGTCGGCGGGCTCCTCGTCGGCGAGCAGCTCCTCGGCGTGGTCGGCGTACCAGCGCATCGCCTTGGCGCACTTCGCCGCCTCGGCCCGGGCCTGCTGGATCGGCTTGCCCATCTCGGTGGTCAGCACGCGGGCGATGTCCTGCTGGTCCTCGTCCAGGAGGTCGGCGGCCCGGTGCAGCAGCCGGGCCCGCTCGCCGAAGGTCGTCGTCCGGTACGTGCGGAACGTGGCCTCCGCGAGCTGGAGCCGGCGCTCGATCTCCACCTCGCCCATGGCCTCGTACGTCCTGAGCGTCTCGCCGTTCGCCGGGTTCACCGTTGCGATGGGCATGGCTGACCTCCCTCAAAGCGGGCTGTGTCTCGACCTTCCCGCGCGGCGGGGCGGACCGCAACGCGGGAGCGTCTCCTCAGGGCGAGTGCTCCGCCAGGCGGTCGAGAAACGCCGCCTGTGCCTTGACGATCACCGCGCGGGCCCGGTCGATGCCGAACCACGCCACCCGGTCCAGCTCGGGGAACTCCTGGAGCTTCCCCGAGCGCGGCGGCCACTCCATCCGGAACGTGCCGGGCGCGATCGTCGCCGGGTCGAGGTCCGCCTCGACCGCCCAGGCCGTGACGATCTTGCCGCCGGTCTGCCGGACCTCGCCCAGGGCGATCGCCTCACCGTCCGGCGGGGGCAGCCCCAGCTCCTCCGCGAACTCGCGGCGGGCGGCCGCCCAGGCCGACTCGTCGGGCTCGTACTCGCCCTTGGGGAGGGTCCACGCCCCGGCGTCGCGGCGGGCGAAGAACGGGCCGCCCATGTGGCCGAGCAGCACTTCGAGGCCGCCGTCGGTGTGGTGGAAGAGCAGCAGTCCGGCACTGCGCTTCACGGGCTCACCTCCGGGTGCGCGGCCAGCAGCGTCTCGACCGTGTCGGCGTCCTCGGGGCGCTTGTCCTCGCGGTAGCGGACCACACGGGCGAAGCGGAGGGTGACGCCGGCCGGGTAGCGGGTGGAGCGCTGCAGCCCGTCGTAGGCGATCTCCACGACGAGTTCCGGGCGGACGGTCACGACGTGGCCGTTGTCGTCGACGGCGAGCTGCCGGAGCCGTTCGGTCTGCCAGGTGAGCATCGCGTCGGTCATGCCCTTGAAGGTCTTGCCGAGCATGGCGAGGCCGCCGTCGGCGGTGCGGGCGCCGAGGTGGAGGTTGGAGAGCTTGCCGGTGCGGCGGCCGTGGCCCCACTCGGCGGCCAGGACGACCAGGTCGAGGGTGTGCACGGGCTTGACCTTGAGCCAGGAGGCGCCGCGCCGGCCCGCACTGTAGGGGGCGTCGAGCGCCTTGGCCACGACACCCTCGTGGCCGCGCTCCAGGGTCTCGGCGAGGAACTCCTCCGCCGCGGGCGTGTCGTCCGGGCCGGACACCAGGGTGCGCCGCACCCGCATCGGCTCGGGGACCAGACGGGCCAGCTCGGCGTGCCGCTCGGCGAACGGCAGGTCGAGCAGGTCGCGGCCGTCGACGGACAGCGCGTCGAAGAAGACGGGGGAGACCGGGACCGCGCGGGCGGCCGTCGACACGTCCGTGCGGGAGCCGACGCGTCCGGCGGTCTCCTGGAACGAGCGGGGGCGTCCGCTCTCGTCGAAGGAGATCACCTCGCCGTCCAGGATGAACCGCTCGCCCCGCAACTCCCGTGCGGCGGACGTCACTTCGGGCAGGCGGTCGGTGATGTCGTCGAGGGTGCGGGTGTAGAGGCGCACGGTGTCGCCGTCCCGGTGCACCTGGACGCGGATGCCGTCCAGCTTCTCCTCGACCGCGCAGGCGCCGAGCTTGACCACCGCCTCCGCCACCGAGGAGGCGCTGTGCGCCAGCATCGGCAGGACCGGACGGCCGACGGTGAGGCGGAAGCGGTCCAGGGCGGCGGGGCCGTCCGCGAGCAGGGCCTCGGCGACCGCCTGGAGGGAGCCGGCGAGCATCACAGCCCGCCGTACGTCGGCGGGGGGCGCCCCGGTCGCCTGGGCCAGTCCCTCGACGGCGACGGCGTCCAGCGCGCCCTGCCGCACCTCGCCGGTGAGCAGCCCGAGCAGGAACCGCTGCTCGTCCGCGGTGGCGGCGCCCATCAACTCACCGACCAGACGGGTGCGTTCCGCCTGGGAGCCGGGGCCGGAGACCTCGGCGAGCGCCGACAGCCGGGCGTCCACGTCCCGCACGGTCAGGGCCGGCTCGGCGGCCGGGGCGACCGGGCGGCTCAGCACCTTCCAGCCGACGCCGATCCGGCCCTGCGGCAGCCGCCCGGCCAGGTACGGGATGACGATCGGCACGTCGTCCGCCTCGGCGTCCCGGAAGAGCTCCGCGAGCAGGGCCGTCTTCCGGGACCGCGCCGAGGTGGCGGCGACCTCCTGGGACACTCGGGCCAGCCGGTGCAGCAGCATGCAGCCATGGTGCACCCGAGGCGATGCCTCTACACCTGGTCTCCACCTCCGCTACGCCTGGGCGGCCGCGTCGAGGTCCGTCATCAGCAGATCCCCGACGATGGCCGACGCGGCCCGGTACCCGCCGCTCGCGGCGTGCACGACCTGCTCGGCGAAGCCGATCGCGTTGCCCGCGGCCCACACGCCCGGCACGCTCGTCAGGCCGTTCCCGTCGACCACCGGGTACGCGCCGAACGGCGTCTCGTGCAACTCGGCGCCCAGCCGCTCGAGCAGCCCCGTCTGCGGCACCGGCCGCGGGGCGGTGAACACCACCGAGCGGGCGTGCGTCGTACCGTCCGCGAGCCGGACGCCGGTGAGCCGGTCGTCCTCGACCACCAGTCCGGCGACCTCCCCGGGCACCACGTCGACCCCGGCCGCGGCGAGCCGGCGCAGATCCTGGTCGGACAGCTCCTCCTCGGCGACCGTGTGCAGGAAGAGCCGCACGTCCTTCGACCACTGCGACACCATCAGCGCCTGGTGCGCGCTCGCCGGGCTGGTCGCGAGCACCCCGAACGGCTGGTCGCGCACCTCCCAGCCGTGGCAGAACGGGCAGTGCAGCACGTCCCGGCCGAACCGCTCGGCGATCCCGGGGACGGCGGGCAGCTCGTCCCTCAGCCCCGTCGCGACCACCAGCCGCCGCGCCCGCACGGTCCGGCCGCCGGCCAGCACCACGGAGAAGTCCTCGCCCCTCTCCACGTCCACCACCCGGTCCCGCACCAGCTCCACGCCGTACCGCGCGATCTCCTCCCGGCCGGCCGCGAGGAACTCGGCGGGCGGCATGCCGTCCCGCGACAGGTAGCCCTGCATGTGGGCTGCGGGGGCGTTGCGCGGCTCGCCCGCGTCGACGACCAGCGTGCGGTGCCGGGCCCGCCCCAGCACCAGTGCCGCGCTCAGGCCCGCGGCACCCCCGCCGACGACGACCACTGCGTACTTCTCGGTCATGGTGACCACCTCCGCCCCCGAGGTTCGCCCCGGCGGTACGGGATTGACAAACGCGTTTGCCGAACCTGCAATACGAGCATGACGACGGACGAGGTACTCGCGGGCGTGGGCCCCCGGCTGCGGCAGATGCGCAAGGACCGGGAGGTGACCCTGGCGGCGCTCTCGGAGGCCACCGGCATCTCCGTCAGCACCCTGTCGCGACTGGAGTCGGGCCTGCGCAAACCCAGTCTCGAGCTGCTGCTGCCGATCGCGCGCGCCCACCAGGTGGCGCTGGACGAGCTGGTCGGAGCACCGCCGGCCGGCGATCCGCGGGTGCGGTCGAAGCCGATCGTGATGGGCGGCCGCACCCTCTGGCCGCTCACCCGGCAGCCCGGCGGCCTCCAGGCCTACAAGGTGCTCGAACCCCAGCGCAGGCAGGAGCCGGACCCGCGCACCCATGAGGGCTACGAGTGGCTGTACGTGCTCTCCGGGAAGCTGCGCCTGGTGCTGGGCGAGCACGACGTGGTGCTCACGGCGGGGGAGGCCGCCGAGTTCGACACCCGTGTGCCGCACTGGTTCGGGTCGACGGGGGAGGGGCCGGCGGAGTTCCTCAGCCTGTTCGGGCCGCAGGGGGAGCGGATGCACGTGCGGGCGCGGCCCAAGCGGTCGTGACGCACGCGATACCGGAGGGCGGGACTCTTCCTTCGAAGACGGTTCCCTGATCGGCAAGCGACCGCTTAGTATGCGAACCGACCCCGGTCAGACGAAGCAGTCCCCCGTGGAGGCCCCGCATGCAGGCATGGCACGTGCACGAGAACGGCGAGCCGAGCGAGGTGATGCGCCTCGAGGAGGCGGAGCCGCCTATCCCCGGCGACGGCCAGGTCCTGCTGAAGGTGCGCGCCGCGAACATCAACTTCCCCGACGCCCTGCTGTGCCGGGGGCAGTACCAGGTCAGGCCGCCGCTGCCGTTCACCCCGGGCGTGGAGATCTGCGGCGAGACCGAGGACGGCCGCCGTGTCATCGCCAACCCGGCGCTGCCCCACGGCGGCTTCGCCGAGTACGCCGTCGCGGACGCCGCCGCCCTGCTGCCCGCGCCGGACGCCCTCGACGACGCCGAGGCCGCCGCCCTGCACATCGGCTACCAGACCGGCTGGTTCGGCCTCCACCGCCGGGCCGCCCTGCAGGCCGGGGAGACCCTGCTCGTCCACGCTGCCGCAGGAGGGGTCGGCAGCGCGGCCGTGCAGCTCGGGAAGGCCGCCGGCGCCACCGTCATCGGTGTCGTCGGCGGCTCCGGGAAGGTGGCCGTCGCCAAGGACCTGGGCTGTGACGTGGTCATCGACCGGCGCGCCGAGGACGTCGTCGCCGCCGTGAAGGACGCCACCGGCGGCCGGGGCGCCGACGTGATCTACGACCCCGTCGGCGGCGAGGCCTACGCCCAGTCCACCAAGGTCGTCGCCTTCGAAGGCCGGATCGTCGTCGTCGGCTTCGCCAGCGGCTCGATCCCCAGCCCGGGCCTGAACCACGCCCTGGTGAAGAACTACTCGATCCTGGGCCTGCACTGGGGCCTGTACAACACCAAGGACCCGAAGCTGGTCCGGCACTGCCACGAGCGGCTCACCGAGCTGGCCGCCCGAGGCGCCATCAAGCCGCTGGTCAGCGAGCGCGTGCCGCTCGGCGGTGCCGCCGACGCCGTGCAGAAGGTCGCCGACGGCCGCACCACCGGCCGCGTCGCCGTCGTCCTGGAGGGAGCAGCATGACCGACGCCGAGGAACTGCGCCGCCGCACCCGGGAGTTGCTGGCCGCGCACCCGCCGGCATCGACCGACCGCCTGGACTTCCTCCGGGCCCGCTTCGACGCCGGCCTCGCCTGGGTGCACTACCCCGAGGGACTCGGCGGACTCGGTGCCCCCCGCTCCCTGCAGGCCGTCGTGGACGCCGAGCTGGAGGCGGCCGGCGCCCCTGACAACGACCCGCGCCGCATCGGCATCGGCCTCGGCATGGCCGCCCCGACCATCCTGGGCTTCGGCACCGAGGAGCAGAAGCGGCGGTTCCTCAGGCCGCTGTGGACGGGGGAGGAGGTCTGGTGCCAGCTGTTCAGCGAGCCCGGCGCCGGATCCGACCTCGCCGCGCTCGGCACCCGGGCCGTCCGGGAGGGCGACGACTGGGTGGTCAACGGGCAGAAGGTCTGGACGTCCAGCGCCCATGTCGCCCGCTGGGCGATCCTCATCGCCCGCACCGACCCGGACGTGCCCAAGCACCGCGGCATCACGTACTTCGTGTGCGACATGACCGACCCGGGCGTCGAGGTGCGCCCGCTGCGGCAGATCACCGGCGAGGCCGAGTTCAACGAGGTGTTCCTCACCGACGTCCGCATCCCGGACACACACCGCCTCGGCGCGGTCGGCGAGGGCTGGAAGGTCGCCCAGACCACGCTGAACAACGAGCGCGTGGCCATCGGCGGCATGCGACTGCCCCGCGAGGGCGGCATGATCGGCCCGGTCTCGAAGACCTGGCGCGAACGCCCCGAGCTGCGCACCCACGACCTCCACCAGCGGCTGCTGAAGCTGTGGGTGGAGTCCGAGGTCTCCCGCCTCACCGCCGAGCGGCTCCGCCAGCAGCTCGTCGCGGGCCAGCCCGGCCCCGAGGGCGCCGGCATGAAGCTGGCCTTCGCCCGCCTCAACCAGGAGATCAGCGGCCTGGAGGTGGAACTCCTCGGCGAGGAGGGCCTGTTGTACGACGACTGGACCATGCGGCGCCCGGAGCTGGTCGACTTCACCGGCCGCGAGGCCGGCTACCGCTACCTGCGCTCCAAGGGCAACAGCATCGAGGGCGGGACCAGCGAGGTCCTGCTCAACATCGTCGCCGAGCGGGTCCTCGGCCTGCCCGCCGAGCCGCGCACCGACAAGGACGTCGCATGGAAGGACCTGGCCCGGTGAAGAACGAGCGCGACCTGTTGTACTCGGAAGAGGAAGAGGCGCTGCGCGCCGCGGTCCGCGACCTGCTCGCCGACCAGTGCGACGCGCCCGGCGTCATCGCCCGCACCGAGTCGGACACCCCGCACCACCTGGCGCTGTGGAAGACGCTCACCGACGGCATGGGCCTCGCGGGCCTGCTGGTGCCCGAAGCGCTGGGCGGCCAGGGCGCCACCCACCGGGAAGCCGCCGTGGTGCTGGAGGAACTGGGCCGTGCGGTGGCGCCCGTGCCGTACCTGACGAGCGCGGTCGTCGCCACCGAGGCACTGCTCGCCTGCGGCACCGACGACCTGCTCCGTGAGCTGGCGTCCGGGACGTCGATCGGCGTGCTCGCGGTCGCCCTCAACGTGGCACCGGGCGCCGCCCACAAGCTCGTCCGGCACGACGACGGCGTACTGAGCGGCGAACTGACCGGCATCGCGGACGCGGCCGTCGCGGACGTGCTGCTCGTGCCCGCCGACGACGGCGGCCTGTACGCGGTCGACGCCACCGCCGCGACCGTCACACCCCAGACCTCCCTGGACCTGACCCGGCCGCTCGCGACCGTCACCCTGGACGGGGTCCGGGGCCGTCTCCTCGGCGACGCCGAGCCCGCCGTCCGCCGGGCCCTGCGCGCCGGAGCCGGACTGCTCGCCTCCGAGCAGTTCGGCCTGGCCGACCGGTCGCTGACGGAAACCGTCCGCTACCTGAAGGAACGCAAGCAGTTCAACCGGCCCGTCGGCGGCTTCCAGGCGCTCAAGCACCGGCTGGCCCAGCTGTGGCTGGAATCCGTCAACCTCCGCGCGGCCGCCCGCAACGCCGCCGACGCCCTGGCCACCGGCGAGGACGCCGACATGGCCGTCACCGTCGCCCAGGCCTACGCGGCGCCGGTCGCCGTCCACGCCGCCGAGGAGGCCCTGCAGCTGCACGGCGGCCTCGGCATGACCTGGGAGCACCCCGCGCACCTGTACCTCAAGCGCGCCAAGGCCGACTCCCTCGCCTACGGCACCGCCGGCGCCCACCGGGAGGCACTGGCCGCACTGGTCGACCTCCAGGCCCCCTGACGTACACCGGCCCGACACCCGGCAACAGCCCGCGGACAACCCGGAGAAGCCCGTCCCACCTGGGGCGGGCTTTTCCGTGCGCCCCTCCCGGGTGAAGTGAACACACGGCGGCAGTCCGGCCAACTCCGCGCGCGGGCCTGCTTCTTGTGCCTGCCGGCAGCCCATACTCGCAGGGTTCCCGTACGGCACTTCCAGGGAGGCAGAGCATGGCCCTCACCACCCGTCGCAGAGCCCTCACCACCCTCGGCGCGGCCTTCGCGGGCGCGGTCGCCCTGCCGGCCGCCGACGCGCTGGCCGGTGAACGGCGGCACGGGCCCCGCCCGTTGTGGCGCGCCCACGCCCACAACGACTACGAGCACCCGCGCCCGCTGTTCGACGCACTCGACCACCGCTTCGGCAGCGTCGAGGCCGACATCTACCTCGTCGGCGACCAGCTGCTCGTCGCCCACGACCCGGAGGACCTCGACCCCGCCCGCACCCTGGAGTCCCTCTACCTCGACCCGCTCGCCGCCCGCGTCCGGGCCAACCGGGGGTCCGTGTACCGGGGGTACCGGGGCTCGCTGCAACTGCTCATCGACATCAAGACCGAGGGCTCGTCGACGTACCTCGAACTCGACCGCCATCTGCGCCGCTACCGGCACCTGTTCACCACGTACGCCCACGGCCGCGTCCACCGCGGCCCGGTCACCGCCGTGATCTCCGGCGACCGGGCGGCCCGCGCCCCCATGGAGGCCCAGTCCGTCCGGCGCGCCTTCTACGACGGCCGCCTCGCCGACCTCGGCGGCCAGGCCCCGGCCTCCTTCATCCCGCTGATCAGCGACAACTGGACGCTCAACTTCACCTGGCGGGGCGTGGGCGCCTTCCCCGACGCCGAGCGGCAGAAGCTGCGGGGCATCATCGCGACCGCCCACCAGCGGGGCCAGCGGGTGCGGTTCTGGGCGACCCCGGACCTGGCCGGACCCGCCCGGGACGCCCTGTGGTCCGAACTGCTCGCCGCGGACGTCGACCACCTCAACACCGACGACCTCGCCGGCCTGGAGGCGTTCCTCGACGCCCGTCGGGCGGCGTAGGTCCCGGCGCGGACACCACACGTTCGGCGGACAGGTCAGCCGCACGGACGAACCCTCCGCTACGCCACACTTACGGCCGAACGCCGTGAACCGGACAAGGCGGCGTGGCGGAGGAGTCGACGATGGCCATTTCCATCTCTGTGGTGCTGCTGCTCGTGATCCTGGCGGTGATCTTCCTGCGCAACGGCGGGCTGAAGGTTTCCCACGCGCTGGTCTGCCTCCTGCTGGGCTTCTACCTGGCCAGCACCAGCATCGCCCCCACCATCCACAGCGGCCTCACGGCGACGGCGGACATCGTGAGCAGTCTGCGGCCCTGAGGTTCACGTCCCCGAGAACACGCCGATGCCGTTCGGGACGGCCCGTTCGGCGCCGCCGCTCGGGTGGTTTCGCACGGAGACGGTGCTCGCGCCCGCCTTCCGGGCGACCAGCGTCGACGAACCGCCGCCGTCCAGGCTGAAGACGTCGTCCGAGCCCAGCTTCCGCATGGTGCCCGCCACTTCGGCGATCGTCAGGCCGGTGCGGTAGGCGGCGGCGCCGTCCAGCGCGAGCAGCAGCACGCGCCGCCCGCCGTCGGCGATCCCGACAGCCGTACGGACCGCCGAGGTGGTGTCGTCGAGCCCCGGCAGCGGCCGGCCGCCCGTGAGAACCGGGTAGCCGCCGAGGGCGAGGCGGTACGGGGTGCCGCTGGTGGCCGCCACGAGAGCGTGCTCGACCTCGACCGTCTCACCGGTGGAGAACTTCCGCAGCTGCTGGGCGCCCGCCTCCCGGCCGACCAGCACGGCGGTCCCCGCGGCGATCGGACCGCTGCCCGGGGTGTCGGCGGCCGACACGACCTTGCCGTCGCGGACCGTCACCTCATAGGTGTCCGTGCTGCACGGCGCCGCGCGGTCCGTGTCCGTGCCGCACGTGGCGCGCACCCGGGAGGCGCTGCCCCAGTCGGAGGTGAACGCGCCGACGGAACCCACCGGCAGTGCGTACTGGTTGAGCCCGCCGAGCGGCAGTTGCGTCTCGGCCGTGCGGACCGAGCCCCGCAGCGCCAGCCGGTCCAACCGGGCCCGCCCGTCGGTGCCCACGCCGAACACGTCCTCGGTGGACGTGCCGGGTGGCAGCGCCGGCCCGAAACGCTGGCCGTTCGGCACGGCCGCCTTGAGCGTCCGCCCGGCCGCGATCGCCGGACCCACACTCGCGCCGGTCGCCTCCACGCCCGGGTGCTGCGTCTCGGTGATGTTGAAGAAGTCGCCGTTGACCCCGGCGACCGCTCCCTGCGCGTCGGCCATCCGCGAGACCTGCGCGCGCGAGGCCACCGCCCCGGGGTACAGCAGCTCGACCCGGACGTTCGGATGAGCCAGGTCGACCCTCAGCACATGCGCGTGCGTCAGCCCCTTGGCCGCCTTGATGTCGAACTCCTGGTACGTGACGCCCGGCGCGACCCGAACGCCCTTCTGGACGGCGCCGGCCGGTGCCGCCCCCGCCAGGGCCGCACCGGCCAGTGCTCCGAACGCCGCGAGGAAGGCCAGTACCGCTCTGCCTGCTCCCCGCCGTGTGTGACGGCCTGTCACCGTGCCCCCTGATGTCTCGTCAACCGTCCCGATACTCACGGGCAGTGCACCAGACCCTGGGGGCCGGCGGGGGGCCTCGGCGTCGACTACTCGGGAACGGCTGAAAAAACGCACCCCTCCGGGTGCTTCAGCCGTCGTCCGTTCCGGTGGCGTACGGCGTGTAGTGCGCCGGCGTGTGGTCGATGGGCAAGCCGGGCCGCCAGGCGGTGAGGGCCTGCGCGCTGCACACGAACAGCTGGTCCGGGAGCCGGTCCAGGGCGAACCAGCGCCAGCGGCCCACGCTCTCCCCGGGCTGGTCCGACGGCTCGCCCCGCCAGGCGGTGACCCGGGCCGCCACGGTCACCCGGGCGACTCCGCCCACGTCGTCCAGCAGCGTCCCCAGCAGCCGGACGTCCTGCGGGCGTGCCGTGATCCCCGTCTCCTCGCCGAGTTCGCGCACGACCGTCTCCTGGAGCGACTCCCCGGGCTCCACCGTCCCGCCGGGCAGCTCCCACGTCCCGCGCCGGTGCCGGCCGAGCAGCAGCCCGCGCGGCCCGTACAGGATGGCGCCCACCCCGAGCGCCGCGTGCGCCGGCGGCGGCTTCCCGACGCGGGGCCGGGAGGAGACGCGGACGGGCCGGGTCACCCGGAAGAGCCGGTAGGACGCCTGGTTGCCGTCCTGCGGCGAGTCGAGGACGTCGACGCGCTCCACGCGCAGCCCGTACTCGGTGAGCAACTCCGTCCAGAGCTCCGGCGTGAGGACCCACATCCGGACGGTGACCTCACCGCCGCCCGCCAGCCGCAGAATCTCGGGCCGGGCGGCGACCCCGTCCGACGGCCCGTCACCACGCGAGTTGGTGTGCAGGACGGTGAAGCAGAGCCTGCCGCCCGGCCGGAGCGCCCCGGCGAGGGCGGGCAGCAGCCGGTGCGGGTCGAGGTACGGGACGGCGTTGACGGAGTAGACGACGTCGTAGGGCTCCGCCGAGCGCAGGTGCTCCACCGCGTCGGCCAGGACCAGCCGCAGCCCGGGCAGCGAGCCGTAACGGGCACGGGCCCGTTCGTACTGGCCGGCCGAGGCGTCGACCGCGTCCACCAGCGCGCCGTGGGCCCGGGCCAGATGCGCGGCGTGCCGGGCCGTACCGCACCCGAGATCCAGCACCCGCCGCCCTGACAACTCCCCGAGCACCCCGGTCCCCGGCCCGGCGCCCTCGAACCCCCAGTCGATCCCGGCCGCTTCCGGCAGCACCGTGCCGCGTCGCAGATGGTGTGCGCCGTAGGCGGCCCAGGCCGCTGCGTTGACGGCCTCCGGTTCGTCCGCCAAGGGTCAGCCGCCCGCCGCCGCGTCGCGCGGAAGCACCGTGACGCGGTGGAAGTTGCATCCGACGGGCCGTGGCTCGTCGGCGGGAGGCCGGGCCTGGTGGGCCTTGAGGGCGCTGCTCACCAGGGTGAGCAGCAGGTCGACGTCCGCCTCGCAGTCGAGGTGGACCGTCACCCAGCACGATCCGGGAACCAGACGGATCGCGCTCGAACCGGAGAGGTCGTAGTGGAAGCGCTGGATGGCCCGGCGAGTGAGATGGAGGTCCACGTCCCGGGGGGAGTGGAAGTGGACGATCTCGTCGCGGACGGAACGGAGCGCCCGTCCGATGCCGCAACTCGCCGGGCCCACCGTCAGATCGGGCCAGGCCTGCAGGCGCTCCAGGGCGCGCTGGGCCAGAGTCATGGTCCCATCGTCGCCCGCTTACCGTTCCGCAACCAGAGGTTGAGTGATTTGTAACCGGGACGTGAGGTGTGTGCGGCGAGGCAGGGACCGGAGGTTCAGTAGGAGTTGACCAGTCTGAGGTAGCGCTTCCAGTCCCAGTGGCGGCCCGGGTCGCTGTGGTCGCTGCCCGGCACCTCGTGGTGGCCGATGATGTGCGCGCGGTTGCGGGGGATGTCGTACCGGGCGCAGATCGCCGCCGTGAGCCGGGCCGACCGCTCGTACATGGCGTCGGTGAAGTACCTGGGCCGGTCCACCCAGCCCTCGTGCTCGATGCCGATGCTGCGGGTGTTGTAGTCCCAGTTCCCCGCGTGCCACGCGATGTCCGACTCGCGCACGCACTGCGCCACCTTTCCGTCGGACGAGCGCACCACGTAGTGGGCGGACACCTTCGTCCGGCGGTTGCGGAAGACGGACAGGGTGCCGGAGTAGGTCGTCTGCGCGACATGGATGACCACGTAGTGCAGGGGATGGGCGCGTGGGCGGTTCGACGGCGTGTAGTTGGCGCGGCTCGCCGGGTGCCAGGCGGCCCCCGGGTAGTCGACGGCCTGGGGCCCGGCGGTGGCCTGGGCGTCCGGGAGCAGGGCGTACGGGACGGCCGTGAGGGCGGCGGCGCCCCTGAGGATGCCTCGCCTGCTGGGGAAAGATCGTGTCGGTTGCATGAGTGGGGGCCTTTCCGGTGTCCACGGGCAGGTGTCACGTGCTCAACTGCGGAGCGCGGCGGCCGTTGTGGTCGCGGCTCGCGTGGATCAAGTTACGGCGCCCGCAGGCAGGCCGCGGTGACGCACCGCGTTGCGGTGGACAGGCCGCGGAATGTGGACAACTCGCTCACTCGGCCGGGTGATTCAAGGGCGGGGGGTGACACGAGCGGTGGGTCGGTGAAGGCCCGTTTCAGGCTCGCTCGGCGACGGCCGCCGGGTCGTCCAGGACGGCCCGCACCACCGAGTGCGCCGCCCCGAGCAGCGGCCCTTCCGGGCCCAGTCGGGACACGGACACCGGGCAGACCGGGCCCGCGGTGCGCCGCGCCAACTCCTCGCGCAGCGAGGGCAGCAGCCACGGCGCCAGGCCGGACAGCTCCCCGCCCAGCACCACGCTCTCCGGGTCGAGCAGGTTGACCGCCCCCGTCAGGGCGACACCGAGGGCGGTGCCCGCGTCACGCAGGGCCCGGCGCACGTCCTCGTCGCCGTCCGCGGCGCGCCCCGCGAGCAGTCCCACCCGGTCCTCGTCCGGCTCCAGTCCGGCCGCGCGCAGCACCGCCTCCTCACCCGCGTACTGCTCCAGGCAGCCGCGCCCCCCGCACGCGCACTCCGGCCCGTCGGGCTGGACCGGCACGTGCCCCAACTCGCCCGCGAAACCGCGTGTTCCGCGCAGCAGCCCGCCGTCCACCACGACCGCCGCACCAATGCCGATCTCCGCCGACACGTGCAGGAAGTCGCCGGGCGTGCCGTCACCGAGCCAGAGTTCGGCGAGCGCGCCGAAGTTGGCCTCGTTGTCCACCGTCAGCGGGAACGCCGTCGGCAGCAGGTCACCGAGGTCCGTGTCGTGCCAGTCGAGGTTCGGGGCCCGGACGACGGTCCGGGAGTCACGCGCCACCAGACCCGGCACGGCCACGGCGAGCCCGGCCGGCCACAGGCCCTCGCCCTCCGCCTCGGCGACGACCGCGTGGATCAGTTCGGTGAGTTCCGCGAGCACGGGCTCGGGGGAACGGCCGCGGTTCACGCCCTGCCGTACCGCCCGCGCCCGCGTGGTGCCCCGCAGGTCGACGGCGCAGACCGCGAGATGGTCGACGCCGACCTCCGCGCCGATCCCCGCCGGGCCGCGCGCGCTGACGGCCAGCGCCGAGCCCGGGCGACCCACCCGGCCGGGCCGTTCGGGCCCCAGCTCCTCGATCAGCCCCGCGCGGACGAGCTCGTCGACCAGCGTCGACACCGCCGCCCGGGTCAGGCCGATGCGGGAGGCGACGGCGGCCCGGGACAGCGGCCCCTCGGCACGGACGGTGTGCATCACGCGGGCGAGGTTGCGGCGGCGCATGCCCTGCTGGGTGTCGGGCGTCGCCCGGCGCGGGCCGCCCGCGTGCGGCGCACGCCCCGGTCCGACGGGGTGGGTCTCGGGCGGCGGTGCGGTCATGCCTGGGTCAGCCTCCGGGCTGGGTCAGGGGTGGGTCGAGGGAGGCCCGCCGGTGGGCCTCCCCGGGGTGGTCCGAGTCGGCTCCCCGCGTCCACGAGGGCGTCCGAGCCGGCTCCGAGCGTCCACGAGTGCGGCCGAGTCGGCTCCGCGCCTGCCCTGGGCGTCCGAGTCGGCTCCGCGCGCCTCCCCGGGGTCGTCCGAACCGGCTCCGCGCCTCCCCGGGGCGTCCGAGCATGGGATCGTCGCGTCGGCTCCGGGCCGTTCACGGTGCACTCGCGTCAGCTCCCGGCCGTCCCCCGCTCCAGCAACGGAGCCGCGTCGGAGAGTACCCCGGCGATCCTGGTCAGTGTCTCCTCGTCCCGCTCGACGGCGTCGAGCACCGGCCCGGCCGCCGTGTCCCAGCGGCGCGCGACCGCCGCCGGGTCCTCACCGGTCAGCAGCCCGGCCGCCTGCGCGGCGGCGCCGAGCGCCACCAGTTCCTTCGCCTCGGGCACCTGCACCGGGCGTCCCGACAGCCGCCGGACGGTCTCCTGCCAGGCCGTGCCGCGGGCGCCGCCGCCGATCAGCAGCAGCGGCGCCGAGGGGTCCGCGTCCTCGTCCAGGACCAGGTCGAGCGCGCCCAGCAGGGAGTGGACGGCACCGTCGTAGGCGGCCTGGAGCAGCTGCCCGGCCGTGGTGTCGTGGCGCAGGCCGTGCAGCAGACCGGAGGCGTTCGGCAGGTTCGGGGTGCGCTCGCCGTCCAGGTAGGGCAGCAGCGTGACGGCCGTGCCGGGCTCGACGGCCTCGCGGTCCAGACCCAGCAGCGTCGCCACCCGGTCGACGGCGAGCGTGCAGTTCAGGGTGCAGGCCAGCGGCAGCCAGTCGCCGCGGGCGTCGGCGAAGCCCGCCACCGTGCCGCTCGGATCGGCGGGCCGCCGCCGCGACACCGCGTACACCGTGCCCGACGTGCCGAGGCTCATCACCGGCATGCCGGGGCGCAGGCCCAGGCCCAGCGCCGCCGCGGCGTTGTCGCCGGTGCCCGGCGCGACCAGGGTGCCCTTGGAGAACGGCAGGTCATGGCTGTCGCGGACCGTGCCCGCCACCTCGCCGGGCCGGACCACCCGGGGCAGCAGGGCCGGGTCGAGCCCCACGTGCGCCAGGATCTCCTCGTCGTACGCCTGCGTCCCGGACGCCCACCAGCCCGTCCCGGAGGCGTCGCCGCGGTCGGTCGTGCCCTGGCCCGTGAGCCGTTCGGTCAGATAGTCGTGGGGGAGGCGCACGGCCTTCGTGGCGCGGACCGCCTCCGGCTCGTGCTCGGCCAGCCAGGCCCACTTGGTGACGGTGAAGGATGCGGCAGGGACGCTTCCCGTGCGTTCGGCCCAGAACTTCGCCCCGCCCAGCTCCTCGGTGAGCCGGCGCGCCTGCGGTGCCGAGCGCACGTCGTTCCACAGCAGGGCCGGGCGCACCGGCTCGCCCCGGTCGTCCAGGGTGACCAGGCCGTGCTGCTGGCCGCCGACCGACACCGCGGCGGCCTCGTGCGCCGCGTCGCCGCACTGGCTCAGGGCCTCGCACAGCGCGTCCCACCACTGGCGCGGATCACTCTCGCGGCCGGCCCCGGAGGAGACGCTGTGCGGCGCCTGGCCGCTCGCGACGACCCGGCCGGTGGCCGCGTCGACGACCAGCGCCTTCGTGGACTGGGTGGACGAATCCACGCCGACGACGAGCGGACCCTCGGCTGCTGACATCGGGCTTCTCCCTACTGCGCGCGGCACGTGTCTCCGTTCGGAGGCACCTTGTCTCTTCCCAGAGACGTGCTCGCATACTAATTTGTAAATCGGCATGACGAAATAGCCTCAGCGAGCAAGGAGCCGCGGCATGAGCTACCAGCCCACCCCCGAGGACAGGTTCACCTTCGGCCTGTGGACCGTCGGCTGGCAGGGACGGGACCCGTTCGGCGACGCCACGCGACGCGCCCTCGACCCGGTCGAGACGGTGCAGCGCCTGGCCGAGCTCGGCGCGCACGGCGTCACCTTCCACGACGACGACCTGATCCCGTTCGGCTCGAGCGACACCGAGCGCGAGGCCCACATCAAGCGCTTCCGGCAGGCGCTGGACGCCACGGGCATGAAGGTCCCGATGGCCACCACCAACCTCTTCACGCACCCGGTCTTCAAGGACGGCGCGTTCACCGCCAACGACCGTGACGTGCGCCGCTATGCCCTGCGCAAGACCATCCGCAACATCGACCTCGCCGTCGAGCTCGGCGCCCAGGTGTACGTGGCCTGGGGCGGCCGTGAGGGTGCCGAGTCGGGTGCCGCCAAGGATGTCCGCGCGGCCCTGGACCGGATGAAGGAGGCCTTCGACCTGCTCGGCGAGTACGTCACCTCCCAGGGCTACGACCTGCGCTTCGCCATCGAGCCCAAGCCGAACGAGCCGCGCGGCGACATCCTGCTGCCGACCGTCGGCCACGCCCTGGCGTTCATCGAGCGCCTGGAGCGTCCGGAGCTGTACGGCGTGAACCCCGAGGTCGGGCACGAGCAGATGGCCGGGCTGAACTTCCCGCACGGCATCGCGCAGGCCCTGTGGGCGGGCAAGCTGTTCCACATCGACCTCAACGGGCAGTCCGGCATCAAGTACGACCAGGACCTGCGCTTCGGAGCCGGTGACCTGCGCGCCGCGTTCTGGCTGGTCGACCTGCTGGAGTCGGCCGGCTACACCGGCCCGCGCCACTTCGACTTCAAGCCGCCGCGGACCGAGGACCTCGACGGCGTGTGGGCCTCGGCGGCCGGCTGCATGCGCAACTACCTGATCCTCAAGGAGCGCGCCGCCGCCTTCCGCGCCGACCCGGAGGTCCAGGAGGCCCTGCGCGCGGCCCGTCTGGACGAGCTGGCCCAGCCCACGGCCGCGGACGGCCTTCAGGCCCTGCTCGCCGACCGGTCCGCCTTCGAGGCCTTCGACGTCGAGGCGGCGGCGGACCGTGGCATGGCCTTCGAGCGCCTGGACCAGCTGGCGATGGACCACCTGCTGGGGGCGCGTGGCTGAGGCCCGCGCGCGTGAGGGCCCGTCGGCCGGTCATGGTGACCGGGTCGACGGGCCCGTCATGCTCCGGAATCGTGCGATCCGTGCCATGAGCCCGTATCAACTTCCGTGCGCCCCTGCCTCCTCGGGCGGAGAACGGCGACCCTGGTCGGTATGGCCCTGCCGCCCGTACCGCCTCAACCGCCCGGACCTCCCCGGCGCCGGAATCCGCTGCTCGTCCTGCTCGCCGTGCTCGTGGCCGCCGCGGCCGTGTCCGTCGTGGTGCTGATGGCCTCCGGGCGGGACGACCCGACGGACCAGGAGCCGCCCGGCGAGAGCGCGAGCCGCAGTCCCGCGCCCTCCTTCGGCATTCCCACCGAGCTGCCGTCCAGGTTGCCGAGCGAACTGCCGACCCGGCTGCCGTCGGGCTTCCCGACCCGGCTGCCGAGCGATCTGCCGAGCGATCTGCCGAGCGGCTTCGAATCGCTGCTCCCGTCCCTGGACACCGACGAGCTACTGCCCTGACGGCAGCGCGGACCCGTCCCCGGCGGCGAGTTCGGCGGACGTCAGGGCCGTCGCCGGATCCTGGGCCGCGCCTCCCGAGGGCATCCAGCGGCCGCGTTCCCTGTGGTACGGCCACCACCGGCCGTCCCGGCCGAGCCGGAGCTGGACCGGTGCGCCGACGACCGTCCACCGGTTGCCCCGGGCCCGCAGCTCGGGCCGCTCGTCCGCGTCCCAGGCCGACTCCAGGGCGGCACGCGCGCGTGCCGCCGCTTCGCCCTCCACCCGCCACTCCTCGTCGAGGACGGACAGCGCGTCCGTGCCCCCGAGCCGCCAGGCGCGTACCGCCGCCGCGAGCCCCTCCCGGCCGCGTCCAGACCCGCCGGCGAGACGGCCCGCCACTTCCCCTGCGGGATCGCCCGCGGCCAGTCGTACCGCGTCCTGCGCCACCGTCGGCTCCGTGTCCCAGGAGCCCCGGAGCGCCTCCGCGAGCAGGCGGTGGGCCTGTACGGCGGTCCGGGCGGCCAGGAACTCCAGCGCGGCCGGGTCGACGCCCGCGGCGGGCGGTGTCTCGGTGTCCAGGGACGGCGGCAGGCCCGGCTCGTCGGGGAGTTCGGGCAGGGCCGGCAGCGGGGGCAGGATGTCACCGGCCGCGTACGCCTCCGCCGCGTCCACGCCCTCCGGCTCCGAGGACTCGGCGGCGGACGCCCCGCTGCGGGACTGAAGGTCGCCCAGCAGGGTGGCCTCGTCGCGCCCCCGCATCAGCAGCAGGACGAACGGGTCCTGGTCCAGCAGCCGTGCCACCTGGTAGCAGAGCGCCGCCGTGTGCCCGCAGTGGTCCCAGGCCCCGCAGCCGCACTCCGGCTCCAGATCGCCCAGGCCCGGCAGCAGTTCGACGCCCGCGGCCGCCGCGTCCTCGACCAGGTGCGGCGGCATCTCCCGGTCCAGCAGCGCCGCCACGTGACCGGCCCGCTCCACGGTCATGTCCAGGAGCTGGTCCCACTGTTCCGGCGTCAGCTCCGACAGCAGGACGTCGGCCCGGTGCGGCGTGCGGTCGCGGTCCTGGACGACGGCCGTGAGCCGCCCCGGGCGCACCGACACCGCGCCGACCGCTCCCGCGCGCGCGAGCCGGCGGCCCGTCTTGAGCTGTGCCGAGTCCAGCGCCGTGTCCTCCAGCGCCTTCAGCCAGGCCTGGCCCCACCAGGTCTGCGCGAACCCCCGTCCGTGCGCGGGGGGCAACGCGGCGAACGTGCGCTCCCTGTCTTCGTCGTGCCGAGTCATCTCTTCGTCATGCCGAGTCATCGCAGGCCCCCTCGCAGTTCGACCAGATCCGCCAGCTCCGCGTCCGTCAGCTCCGTGAGCGCCGCCTCGCCCGAGCCGAGGACCGCGTCCGCCAGCTCCTGCTTGCGGGCGAGCAGTGCGGCGATGCGGTCCTCGATGGTTCCCTCGGCGATGATCCGGTGCACCTGCACGGGCCGCGTCTGCCCGATGCGGTAGGCGCGGTCGGTCGCCTGCGCCTCCACCGCCGGGTTCCACCAGCGGTCGTAGTGCACGACGTGCTCGGCCCGGGTGAGGTTCAGGCCCGTGCCCGCCGCCTTCAGCGACAGCAGGAACACCGGCACGTCACCGTCCTGGAAGCGCCGCACCATCGCCTCGCGCTCGGCGACGGGCGTCCCGCCGTGCAGGAACTGCGTGGGCGTGCCGCGCACGGCCAGGTGCCGTTCGAGGAGGCGGGCCATCTGCACGTACTGCGTGAAGACCAGCACGCCCGCCCGCGCCGCGAGAATCGTGTCGAGCAGTTCGTCCAGCAGCTCCAGCTTCCCGGAACGTCCGGCGATCACCGGCCGCTCCTCCTTGAGGTACTGCGCGGGGTGGTTGCAGATCTGCTTGAGACCGGTCAGCAGCTTCACGATCAGGCCACGCCGCGCCATGCTGTCCGCCGCGGCGATCTCCGCGAGCGCCTCGCGCACCACGGCCTCGTACAGACCCGCCTGCTCCTGGGTGAGCGACACGGCGTGATCCGTCTCCGTCTTCGGCGGCAGCTCGGGCGCGATCCCCGGGTCCGACTTCCGGCGGCGCAGCAGGAACGGCCGGACCAGCCGGGACAGCCGGTCCGCGGCGGCCGGATCCTGGCCGCCCTCGACGGCCTCGGCGTACCGCCGGCGGAAGGTGCCGAGCCGGCCGAGCAGCCCCGGGGTGGTCCAGTCGAGGATCGCCCACAGCTCCGACAGGTTGTTCTCCACCGGGGTGCCGGTGAGCGCCACGCGCGCGCGTGCCCCGATGGAACGCAGCTCCCGGGCGGTCGAGGAGTGCGGGTTCTTCACGTGCTGGGCCTCGTCGGTCACGAGCAGGCCCCATGGCACCTCGGCCAGCCGGGACGCGTCCAGGCGCATCGTGCCGTAGGTGGTGAGCACGAACTCCCCGTCGGCCAGGTCGTCCAGGCTGCGCCGCGCGCCGTGGAAGCGCCGCACGGGGGTGCCGGGCGCGAACCGCTCGATCTCCCGCTGCCAGTTGCCCATCAGGGACGTCGGGCAGACCACCAGGGTGGGCCCGGCGGACCGGGCGTCGGTCTGCCGGTGCAGGTGCAGGGCGATCAGCGTGATCGTCTTGCCGAGCCCCATGTCGTCGGCGAGACAGCAGCCGAGGCCCAGCGACGTCATCCCCGCGAGCCAGTTCAGGCCCCGCCGCTGGTAGTCCCGCAGGGTCGCCGCGAGGGCGGCCGGCTGCTCCACGGGCTGCTGCCCCTCCGGGTTCTCGAGCCTCTCCCGCAGGGCCGCCAGCCACCCGGTGGGCCGCACCTCGACCCTGTGGCCGTCCACCTCCGCCCAGCCGGTCAGGGCCGCGCCCAGCGCGTCCACCGGCGTGACCTTGTGGTCCTGCCGGGAACGGGCCAGGCGCACCTCCTGGGGGTCGACCAGGACCCACTGGTCACGCAGCCGCACCACCGGGCGTTTGGCCTCGGCGAGTCGGTCCAGTTCCTCGCGGCTCAGCCGCTGGTCGCCCAGGGCGAACGACCAGTTGAACGCGAGCAGCGCGTCGGCGGAGAGGAACGACGGCATGGCGGCGGAGGCCCTGCCGGACTCGGAGTCGGACTCGGACCGGGACTCGGACGCGTACGTGGACGCGTCCTCCTCGTCGGACGGTCCCGCCTCGGCGGGTCCCACCTCCGCGCACGTGGTGAACTCGCGGGTCAGACCCTTCGGCCAGTGCACGTCGACCCCGGCCGCCGCCAGGGCGCGGGCGCCGGCGCCGAGGAGTTCGGTGACGTCCTCATCGGCGAGTTCGACCGCGTCCGGCACGGCCGCCGACAGCAGCGGCGTCAGCGACGGCCAGGCCCGGGCCGCACGGCGCAGGGCGAGCAGGACGTCCATCCGCGCGCGCGGGCCGAACGCCTCGCTCCGGGCGCCGTCCGCCCAGACGTCGGCCGCGTCCGCGACGAGCGCGGCATCACTCACGCTGTGCACCTGGAGCACGGCCAGGAACGTCACGTCCGTGCCGTCGGACGCTGCGGCGCCGGAGGTCGTGGCGCCTGCCGACGGAGTACCGGACGCCATGGTGTCGGCCGTCGTGCCGGCCGGGCCATGTGCCTCTGTCGTACCAACAGCCTCTGCCAGCCCGCGCGCCTCCATCCGCAACGAAAGCCGCACTCCCGCGTCGTGCCCCGCCGCGATGTCCGCCGCCCACGCGCGCTGCTCCGGCAGGTGCACCGGGTCGGGCGCCGCGTAGGCGGGACCGCCGGTCACCAGGGGCGCGGCGGGGGAGCGCGGGAGGGTGTCGGCGACCGCGTCGAGGAAGGCGCGCAGGAGCTGCTCCGGGTCGGGCAACCGCGGCGCCCCGGAGCCGGCCGGCGGCACGGCATGCGCCTCGGGCGGCATCGCGGCGGCGAGGCGGCGGACGGCCTCGACGTCCTGGGCGCGCAGCGGGCCCGTGCGCCAGGCGTCGTGGTCGCCCGGGGACAGCCCAGGGAGCAGCAGTCCGCGGGCCACGAGGTGCAGGGCGTGCAGGGCCGCCGCGCCCCAGAACACGGTGGACCGGTGCCCCTGCGCACCGGCACGCGCACGCGTGAGGAACGGTAGGGCCGCGCCGACGGGCAGCAGGACGGCGGGCACGTCCTCGCGCTCGACCCCGTCGTCGCCGGGCACGACGACGGTCAGGTCCGCGACGGTCGCCGACGCCACGGCCGGAGGAGGCGCGCCGTCGGGCCGCCAGAACGCGACGGTGCCGGTGCGGGCCGGGTCGCCGGGCAGGAACACGGCGCAGCAATGGGCCAGTTCGGAGATCTCGGAGGAAGGTGCCGGGGGAGTCGGATGCTCGACTATGACTGATTCCTCAAATTTGACTAGCGGGACGGAGTGGCCGAGGGTACAGCACTTTCGGCGCAGACGGGTATGGCTGAGCTGTGAGCTGGGTCACCATGGAGGTCTCAGGGGTGCGTCGGGGTCGTGCCTCAGGGATGTCTCAGGGTCGCGGTCCGGAACCGCCGCACGCGCGGGTCCGTTTTCGGGACAGAGAGCGGCAATGGCCGTGAAGGAGGCGACAGTCATGTCGAAGAACGCCAAGATCGCCGCGGGCGGTGTGGCTGCCGGGCTCATCCTGCTGATCTGGCTGCCCTGGTGGGCCGCGCTGCTGATCATCCTGGGTGTCCCGGCCGCCGCGTACCTCACGCTGGACCCCTCACAGCGGCGCAGGCTGCGCCGCGCGACCCGCAAGGAGCTCGGCCGCTGACCGGGCGTGCCGACAGTCCGGCCGGCCGGGGCTGGTCCGGCTCGCCGGTCAGTTCGGCCGTACGGCCATCTTGTCGAGCGCCTCGAGGAGGCCCGGCAGCTCCGGCCCCCGCCCCACCGGCAGGACCTCGCCGGGTTCCTCGTCGAGCAGCACGAAGGCGATGTCGTCGGTCCTGGCCACGAGCGACCAGCCGGGACCGTCGGCCCGCAGGGTCCGCGCGTCGCCCGGCGCGAAGGAGGACCGGACCCGGCCCAGCGGCGGCGGCGAGTCGACGTAATTGCGGGCCTCCGCGAGGACGCGCCGGATGCCGCGGTGGCTCGGCTGCCCGTTCTCGCCGCTCCGCTCCGGATTGTCGGCCGCCCCGCCGCCGTCCCCCTCACCCGGCGTCCCGGAGGACCCCGGTGCCGCGAACGCCGCGTCGTCCACCTGCTCCCGCCACATCGCCCACTGCAGCGCGATCTCGTCGGCGCCCAGGCGCCGCTGGGCCGGTCCCCAGACGGTGGTGTCCGGCGGAGCCAGCGGGGGCCGGTCGTCGGCCTCCGGGCCGGGGTCGTGCGGCGCCGGCACTCCGGGGGCCGCGACGGCGACCGCCAGGGGCCAGCCGGGCAGCGCCGCGACGACCGTGCGCTCGTCGGGCGACAGCTCGTACTCCATGCCGCAGTCCCAGGACGCGATCGCGACGGCCACCAGGGAGACGTCGTCGATGACCACGGTCCACCGGGCGCCGTCGCCGTCCTGGCCGAGCACCAGCCCGTACCCGTCGGCGAGCGGCGCGAGGCCGAGCGCCGCGCACGCCTCCGGGTAGTCGTCGCCCAGCACGCTCGGGAACTTCGCCGGCGTCAGCAGCACCGCCGTGAGCACATAGAGCGCATCGTCCTCGGCGGCGACGGCGTCCTCGTCCGTCCCGGCCATCCCAGCCTCCCCATCCGTTGGTCCAACGGCGCGCACCCTAGTGCGCCCGGAAGCCGCTTGTCACGACCTCGCGGGCGCACCCGGAGCTGCAGTTTTCCGGCGGACGGGGCGAATCGACCGTCCGGGCCGGGTGCCTCACGCCGTCGGCAGTCCCAGCAGTTCACGGGCCACGGTGCCCGGAGACTCGCCCCGTTCCCGCGCGAGCGCGATGACGGCCCGGCAGGCCAGCTCGTTCACCCCGAACGACAACGCCTCCGGCGACACCCAGCCGGCCGCCTCGTCGGCCCGCTCCTGGTCGTCCTCGGCACACGCCGTGACATAGACGGCCGCGGCCTCGAAGAGATTGTGTGGACGTTTGTCCCCGTCGGACTTCGTCTCCGAGCGCAAGGCATCGGCGACTCTGCCCCTGGCCTTGCGGACCTTGTTCCACATGTGCTGACCACCTTCCCCCTGTGCGTTTTCCCCGGTCACCGTTCATCTCCCGCTCCCCAACGTAAAGTTGGACCTTCGGTGGCAGAAGGGGGAGGGTACCGTGAAGCGCTTCGAACGGCTGGAACGAATCCGTCGAATGGACCCGTACCGGGACGCCTCGGAAATCTACCGGCTGAGCGCGGCGTACGAGTTCCCCTGGGACTTCACCCGTTCCCTGGAGCTGGCCCTGTACCGCACCTACGCCGTCCCGAGCATCGGCCGGCTGCTCGCCGAGACGGCGGAGCTCACGGAGCGCACGCAGAAGCGCTACGACGACACCTCGTTGCTGCTGGACGCCATCGTCGAGCACGGCTTCGGCAGCGAGCGGGGCAGGACCGCGATCCGCCGCATCAACCAGATGCACCGCAGCTACGACATCAGCGACGAGGACATGCGCTACGTGCTCTGCACGTTCGTCGTGATGCCCAGGCGGTGGATCGACGCCTACGGCTGGCGCAGGCTGTCGAGCCACGAGGTCGTCGCCAGTGTCCTCCACTACCGCACGCTCGGCCGGCACATGGGCATCAAGGACATCCCCGAGACGTACGAGGAGTTCGAGACCTGCCTCGACACCTACGAGGCGTCCCACTTCGCCTGGGACGAGAACGCCCGCCGCGTCTCGGACGCCACGCTCGACCTCATGGTCTCCTGGTACCCGCGCCCGCTCGCGCCCCTGCTGCGCCCCGCGATCCTGTCGCTGCTCGACGACCCGCTCCTGCGTGCCTTCCGCTACACCCCGCCGAGCGCCGCCACGCGCGCGTGGGTACGTCGCGCGGTACGGCTGCGGGGGCGTGCCGTCCGCCTGCTGCCGCCCCGGCGCGCCCCGCACTTCGCCCGGCAGAACTGGGAGATCAAGAGCTACCCGAACGGTTACCGGATCGCCGAACTGGGCACGCGCCCCGTTCCCGGAGTCCGGGGCTGCCCCGTGCGGCACCTGGAGGTGCCCGGCTCCGAGGCCCGGTGACGCGCTGTCTCCATCCTCGTCTCAGCCCTCGCGGACGGCGAGCGCCAGGAAGCGGGCGTCCTCGTCGGTGTACGACGTCAGGCGCCACCCGGAACCGGCCAGCAGCGGACGCAGGTTGGGTTCGGCGCGCAGGTCGTCCGGGGTGAGCGGGCGGCCGTGGCGAGCCGCCAGCGCCGCCCTGCCGATGGGGTGGAACAGCGCCAGCACCCCACCGGGATGCACCACGCGCGCCAGCTCCCGCAGGTTCTCGGCCGGGCTCGGCAGATGCGAGATGAGGCCCGCCCCGAACACGGCGTCCAGCGACCGCGGGCGCAGGGGCAGCGCGGCGACGTCCGCGAGCAGCAACGCCCCGTCACGGTCCCGTCCGGCCCGTACGGCCTCGCGCAGCATGGCCGGGGTGAGATCGGCCCCGACGACCACTCCGGACGGCCCCACGGCGGCCCGCAGCGGCGGCAGGGCGCGCCCGGTGCCGCACCCCGCGTCGAGCACACGGTCGCCCGCACGCAGCCCGAGCTCCGCGACGGCGGCGGCGTAGGCCGGGCCGTCGTCGGGGAACCGCGTGTCCCAGTCGGCGGCGCGGGCGGTGAAGAACTCCTGGACACGCGTCTGCTCGTCGCTCATGTACCGCATGATTCCTCACCGGCACGGATGACGCCTCAGTGCACACGTTCGAGCGTGACCCGATCGTTCCGGTACATCTCTGCGTCATATTCCAACGCCTTTCGAAACGCGCCCCCTTCACGCGCCCCTGGCGGGTCTAGCGTCCCGGGGCCATGGGACACCTGGACCACGCCGCCCTGGGGTGGCTGACCCCCGCGCTGTCGTACGTGATGGCCTGCATAGGCGCCGCCCTCGGGCTGCGCTGCACCGTCCGCGCGCTCGCCGCCACCGGACGCTCGCGCCGCAACTGGCTCGTCACCGCCGCGTCGGCGATCGGCACCGGCATCTGGACCATGCACTTCGTGGCCATGCTCGGTTTCAGCGTCGCCGGCACCGACATCCGCTACGACGTGCCGCTCACCCTCCTGAGCCTGCTCGTCGCCATGGTCGTCGTCTGCGCCGGCGTCTTCGCCGTCGGCTACAGCCGTGACCGCGGCCGGGCCCTGCTGCTCGGCGGGCTCACCACCGGCCTCGGCGTCGCGAGCATGCACTATCTGGGCATGGCCGCCGTCCGTCTGCACGGCGACGTGAGCTACGACCCGGTGCTCGTCGGGCTCTCCGTCCTGATCGCTGTCGTCGCCGCGACGGCGGCCCTGTGGGCGGCGCTCAACATCAAGTCGCCCGTCGCCGTCACCCTCGCCTCCCTGATCATGGGGGCGGCGGTCAGCAGCATGCACTACACCGGGATGTTCGCGGTGAGCGTGCGCGTCACGCCCTCCGGCCAGCTCCTGCCCGGGGCCACGGCGATGCAGTTCATCTTCCCCCTCGCCGTCGGCCTCGGGTCCTACCTCTTCCTGACCTCGGCCTTCGTCGCGCTGTCACCGACGGCGGGGGAGCGCGAGGCGTCCGCGTCGGCCCAGCGGCCGGTCGAGACTCCCGCCCACTAGCCGCGGCCGCTCCCCGGCGGCCCGCCCGTAGCCCCGACGGCACACCCCGAGGCCCGGGTGGCTCGCCCCGAAGTCTGAGTGGCTCACCCCGAAGTCTCGGTGGCTCGCCCCGAAGCCTGGGTGGCATTCCGTCGAACCACTCCCGAGCGAGGAGTCCATGCGTACACCCCGGAGGACCTCCGCAGCCGGCGCCGACGCGCCGCCGCCCCCGCCCGCGCGCGGTCGCCGCGCACACGCCGGACCACCCGCCGACGAGGGCCCCGAGGCACCCCCGGGCGCCGCGCCGGACGGGATACCCCCGCGTGCGGAGCGCTGGCACATCCGCCCCTGCACCGTGCGCGCCAAGATCGTCTGCCTGCTGATGGTGCCCGTCGTCTCCCTCCTGGCCCTGTGGGCCTACGCCACCGTCACCACCGCGCAGGACGTCTCCCGGCTCCGGCAGGTCCAGCGCGTGGACGCCACGGTCCGCGCCCCGGTCTCCGCGGCGGTCGCCGCCCTCCAGGCCGAACGCGCGGCCGCGGTCCGCCACGCCACCGACCCGTCCGCCGTACGCGCGGATGAGCTGGCCGAACTCGCCCGGCGCAGCGACCGGGCCGTCGCGAAACTGCGGCTCGGCGAGGACAACACCGTCGCCGACAGCGAGGAACTGCCCGCCGGCGTCGCCCGCCGCCTGGAGGAGTTCGTCACCGGTGCCGAGCGACTGCGGCCGCTGCGGACCGCCGTACGGGACCGGCGCGTGGACTGGGCCGAGACGTACAGCCGTTACACCCGGACCATCTCGGCGGCCTTTGGTGCCGGCGGCGCCCTCACCGGCATCCAGGACGCCGACCTCGGCTCCGACGCGCGCGTGCTGCTCGAATTCGCCCGCGCGGGAGAGGCACTGTCCCGGGAGGACGCGGTGCTGGCGAGCGCCCGCCTGGACGGCGCCCTGAACGGGGAGCGCCTGCGCGTCTTCACCGGCGCCGTCGAACTGCGCCGCACCCTCACCGAGTCGGCCGTCGCGGACCTGCGCGGCACCGAACACTCCGCCTGGGACGCCCTCTCCGACAGCAGCGCCTACGCCGGCCTCGGCGACGCCGAGGACAGGATCCTCGCCGCCGGGCCGGGCGCGAAGGCGATCGAGGCGGCACCCGAGCACACCTGGAACACGGCGCACACGCGCGTGCAGCACGGCATGCGCACCATCGAGGACGACGCGGCCCGCGGTGTCGCGGAGCGGGCCGACCCGTTCACCCGGGGACTGCTCACCCCGGCAGGCGCCGCCGTCCTGCTCGGCCTCGCCGCCGTCGCCGCCTCGCTCGTCATCTCCGTACGCATCGGACGCGGCCTGGTGGTGGAGCTGGTGAGCCTGCGCAACAGCGCCCTGGAGATCGCCCGGCGCAAGCTCCCCGAGGCCATGCGGAAACTGCGCGCGGGGGAGGAGATCGACGTCCACGCCGAGGCCCCGCCCGGGCCGCCCGCCGAGGACGAGACCGCGCAGGTCGCCGAGGCCCTCGGCACGGTGCACCGCGCCGCGCTGCGGGCCGCCGTGGAACGCGCCGAACTGGCCAGCGGCATCTCCGGTGTCTTCGTGAACCTCGCCCGCCGCAGCCAGATCCTCGTCCACCGGCAGCTGAGCCTCCTCGACAGCATGGAACGCCGCTCCGACGACCCGAACGAACTGAGCGACCTCTTCCGCCTCGACCACCTCACCACCCGCATGCGCCGCCACGCGGAGAGCCTGATCATCCTCTCCGGAGCGGCCCCCGGCCGGGCCTGGCGCATGCCCGTCTCCCTGACGAACGTGGTCCGCGCGGCTGTCTCCGAAGTCGAGGACTACGCGCGCGTGGAGGTACGGCAACTCCCCGAGGCAGCCGTCATCGGCACGGCCGTCGCCGACCTCACCCACCTCCTGGCCGAGATCATCGAGAACGCCGCCCAGTTCTCGCCGCCCCACACGCGCGTGCGGATCACCGGCGAACCCGTCGGCAACGGCTACGCCGTCGAGGTCGAGGACCGCGGCCTCGGCATGGGCAAGGAGACCCTCGCCGAGGCCAACCGCCGTATCGCGCAGTCCGAGGCGCTCGACCTGTTCGACAGCGACCGGCTCGGCCTGTTCGTGGTCAGCAGGCTCGCCGCCCGGCACGACGTCAAGGTCCACCTGCGGACCTCCCCGTACGGCGGCACCACGGCGGTCGTCCTGCTGCCCACGGCCCTGCTGCACACCGGCGCGGCGGAACGCACCCCCGACGAGGCGGCCCATGCGCCTCACCCCGAGGAACGCGTCTACGCGCGCGTGCCCGACGACGCCCCCCTCCACGACACCGTCACCGCACCGGCCGACCGGCGCGCCCTCGTGGCTCCCGTACCGGCCGCCGCGGAGACCACCGGCCACGCGGAGACCGCGAGCCACGCGGAGACCATGAGCCACACCCCGCCCCCAGGAGTCGCCACCTTGCGACTGCACCGCCCCCAGGAGCAGCCCGAAGGCTCCGACGACCTCCCCCGTCGCGTACGGCAGGCCAGCCTCGCTCCCCAACTGCGTGACGGACGCCCCGAGGAGCCGCTCTCCACACCGGCGCCCAGGGACGACGAGCGCACCCCCGAACTCGTACGGGACCGCATGGCGGCCTACCGCGACGGCTGGGCGCGCGGCGGCGGCAGGCGACCCGGCAGCGGAACCACGCCCGGCGCCGCGGCGGGCAGCGACAGCAGCGAAGGAGACCCCGCATGATCCAGGACCCGAGCACACGGACCGCCCGGCACTCCGGCGAACTCGACTGGCTGCTGGACGACATGGTGCTCCGCGTGAGCGAGATACGGCACGCCGTGGTGCTGTCCAACGACGGCCTCGCCGTGGGCGCCTCGAGCGACCTGCGCCGCGAGGACGCCGAACACCTGGCCGCGGTCGCCTCGGGCTTCCACAGCCTCGCCAAGGGAGCGGGACGGCACTTCGGCGTCGGCGGCGTCCGTCAGACCATGGTGGAGATGGACGAGGGCTTCCTGTTCGTCGCCGCCGCGGGCGACGGCTCCTGCCTCGCCCTCCTCACCGCGGTGACGGCGGACATCGGACTCGTGGCGTACGAGATGGCACGCCTGGTCAAGCGCGTCGGCGAGCACCTCGGCACGGCGCCCCGCGCCGGTGCCCGGCCCTCCGCCGCCGGATGAGCCGCGAGGGCGGTCCGCGCAGATGACCGAGGACAGGACGGGTGCGCAGATGACCGAGGACATGACGGGCGCCCCACACGAGCAGGGCAGCCAGTGGTACGACCACGAGGCCGGCCCCCTCGTGCGCCCCTACGCCATGACGGGCGGACGCACCCAACCGGGGCCCACGGGCGTGCGGTTCGACCTGATCGCCCTGGTCACGCTGGACCCGGGCGCGCCCGGCGCGGACGAGGCCCTGCTCGGCCCGGAACACCGGACCCTGATCGGCCTGTGCCGTACGGAGACCCAGTCGGTCGCCGAACTCGCCGCCGGGGCGGACCTGCCCGTGGGCGTGGTCAGGGTCCTCCTCGGCGACCTGCTGGAACTCGGGTGCGTCACCGTCAGCCGCCCCGTACCGCCCGCGCAGCTGCCCGACGAACGCATCCTGCGCGAGGTGATCGAGGGACTGAGAGCCCTGTAGATGAACGCACACCACCCCATTCGCCCACCTCACCCAACCCACCGACTGGCGCTACCCGTTGCCGGGCCTCCCGAGAGAAGTGATCAATGATCTCCGAGCACTCCGACGCCCCGGGCGGCGAGACCGCCGCACTGGCGCTGAAGATTCTGGTCGCCGGCGGATTCGGCGTGGGCAAGACCACCCTGGTCGGAGCGGTCAGCGAGATCCGGCCGCTGCGCACCGAGGAACTGCTCAGCGAAGCGGGCCAGTCGGTGGACGACACCGACGGGGTGGACCACAAGACCACCACGACCGTCGCCATGGACTTCGGACGCATCACCATCCGCTCCGGCCTCTCCCTGTACCTGTTCGGCACACCGGGACAGGACCGGTTCTGGTTCCTGTGGGACGAGTTGGCGCAGGGAGCGCTCGGGGCGGTGGTCCTCGCGGACACCCGCCGGCTGGAGGACTGCTTCCCGGCGGTCGACTACTTCGAGCACCGGCGCATCCCGTTCGTGGTCGCCGTCAACTGCTTCGCGGGCGCCCGGCGGCACGGCGCCCCCGACGTCTCGCGTGCCCTCGACCTCGACCAGGGCACGCCCGTGGTGCTGTGCGACGCCCGGGACCGCGACTCGGGAAAAGAGGTCCTGATCCGGCTCGTCGAGTACGCCGGGCGGATGCACACCGCCCGGCTCCTCGACTCGGTCGGCTGACCGGGGCACCGACGTCCTCCCCCGCCGCGGCCGGCTGCCCACCGCGGCCGGCGTGGTCAGTCCGCCACGTCCCGCTCCGCCAGCACCCTGTCGATGCTGACGCGGACGAGGAGTTCGCCCGGGACGCCGTTGCGGGCGCCGAACTCCTCGGCGCGGTCCTCGCCCATGTACCGGGCGCCGATGCGGGTGGCCCACCGCCGTATCTCGTCGAGGTCCTCCGAGACCCGGGCGCGACCCCGCAACACCACGAAGGAGTACGGCGGCCGGTCGTCGTCCACGCACAGGGCGACCCGGCCGTCCCGGGCGATATTGCGACCCTTCACGCTGTCCTTTCCGGTGTTGAACACCAGCTCGTCACCGTCCAGCACGAACCAGATCGGGGTCACGTGCGGACTCCCGTCGGCCCGGACGGTGGAGAGCTTTCCGGTGCGGGTGCCGTGCGAAACGAACTCCCGCCATTGCGCGTCGGTCATCTTCTCTGCCATGGCTCCCATCCTCCTTGCCCCGACAGCGGTCGTGGGGAAGGCTGGCGTGGAGATCCTCCGGCCAGGAGGAGAATCGCACGGGGAGAAAACGGGGAGATCGGAACATGGCGCACAACCAGGGGCTCGACTGGCTGCTGGACGACCTGACCGAGCGGGTTCACGAGGTGCGGCACGCGCTGGTCCTGTCCAACGACGGCCTGGTGACGGGCGCGAGCACAGGACTGCGCCGCGAGGACGCGGAGCACCTCGCGGCCGTGTCGTCCGGGTTGCACAGCCTGGCCAAGGGCTCGGGACGGCACTTCGGGGCGGGCAACGTACGCCAGACGATGATCGAGTTCGACGACGCGGTGCTGTTCGTCACCGCTGCGGGCACGGGCAGCTGCCTGTGCGTCCTCAGCGGCGCCGAGGCGGACATCGGCCAGATCGCGTACGAGATGACGCTGCTGGTCAACCGGGTCGGCGAGCATCTCGACGTGGATGCGCGACAGCCTGAACGGAAACCCATCGCAGACGCCTGACCTGCGCATTCATCATCTTCCGCGGAGTTATCCACAGGCTCGCCGCGCGATCCGCCGCAGCGGCTACGGTTTTCCCACGGCGACCGCACACGGCGACCGCACACGGCGCGAGCCGCTGACTCCACGGGGGAGACGACCATGTCAGGCATCAGCACCCAACCCGACCGGCTTTCCTACGCCGCGAGCCGGGCCGCCCGCGAACTCGGCCTCAATCGCGGCGAGTTCGACTTGGCGGTGAACCTCGGGCTCATCCGGACCGTTCCTGACGAAGGCGGTGGAGGGCGTCGCGTCGCCCGTGCCGAGATCGAGCGGTTGCGTGCCGGAGACGCCTTCCCGGCCGATCTGCGCCGGCGCGTCGCGACGGTCGGCACCACCGAGGGCGCCGAGCTCATGGACGTGACGCCCACCAGGTTCACGAGCCTCGCCCGCCACGGCCTGCTCGTTCCGGTCCGCTTCTACCTCAACCGGTATCGGACCGTCGTCTGGCTGTATCTGGCCGAGGAACTGGAGCAGTTCGCGGCCGAGGAGAGCAACGCCCCGCTGCTGACCGGCCCCCGCACACCCGCGGAGATCCGGGAAGGGCAGAAGGCAGGGCTGGACCGGCGCCCCCGCAATTGGCGGGGACGCCACGTGGGATTCCTGACGCGGCAGGCGGGCGACGACCCCTGGGCACGCGCGGCGGCCGTCGCCTGCTTCCTCGACCCCGACGACGTGGCGGACATCGTCGCGGACCCCTGCGAGCGGGCCCACCTGGACCGCTGCCGCCCCCGCCTCCCGGCACACGGCGCACCGGGTTCACCCGCCGCCGACCTGGCCGAGACGCTCATGACGGCGAGCGAGCCGGACGAAGTGGCCTGGTTCCGTGCCGACCTGGCCCACACGATGGAGACGGCGCGCAGGCAGCGACCGGCACCACGCCCGACCCCACGGCAGGCACCCGCCCTCACGCGACACTCAGCACCGGAGCCCCCGGCAGCATCCCCGGTTCTGCCGGTGGACCGGCCCGTATCCCCGGACCAAGCTCCTTCCCACGGTCTGCTGGGCTGGCTGCGCCGCAGAAGCCGGCGACCTGCTGGCTGAACCCAGCCGCTTCACAGCCCGCGGACCAGACCTTCTGCGGACCGCCCGCGCTCGCTGGCCACTCCGCCTACTTCTCGGCGGACGCGGTACACGGTCACGTGAACCCGGGCGGGACGCCCCGTGTCCTCTACGTCGCCGCCCTGATCAATCGCCCCGGGGCCGGGGCCCCCGCGGCGATGAGTTTCCGGACGCGCCCCGGTCCGATACAAGAGGAGACCTTTTCCGGGAGGCGATCATGTTCGGTACGACGAAGGCGTACAGCGGCTTCTCCGTGGACGACATCGACGCGGCCAAGAGCTTCTACGGCGACACGCTGGGGCTGCGGGTGTCCGAGGACCACGGCATGCTGTTCCTGCACATCGCGGGTGACCGGAACATCCTGGTCTACCCCAAGGAGGACCACACCCCGGCGACGTACACCGTCCTGAACTTCCCCGTCGACGACATCGAGGCCGCGGTCGACGAGCTGAGCAGGAGAGGGGTGCGGTTCGAGCGGTACGACCAGTTCAAGGTGGACGAGAAGGGCATCTTCCGCGGCGGTGGCCCGCTGATCGCGTGGTTCACCGACCCGGCCGGGAACGTGCTCTCCGTCCTCCAGGAGTGACGCGCCGGCCATGCCCGAGCTGCCCGACGTAGAGGGTTTCCGTCAGGTGCTCGAGTCCTGCGCGAAGGGCCGGGTCATCCGCGGCGTGGAGGTGCGGGACGCGGGCGTGCTGCACGGCGTCGACGCCCGGCGCCTGCGGGACGCGCTGGAGGGACGGCGGTTCGGCACGCCGGAGCGGCACGGCAAGTGGCTGCTCGCCCGCACCGGCGGCCCCACCCTCGTGCTGCACTTCGGCATGACCGGCCGGCTGGTCTGCGGCCGTGTCGACGATCCCGTCGAAGCGCATGACCGGGTCCTGTTCACCCTGGGCGGCGGACGTCAGCTGCGCTTCCGTGACCAGCGCAAACTCCAGGGGCTGTGGCTGGCCCACGACGAGGCCGACGTCGAACGGCTGCTGGCGCGGCAGGGGCCGGACGCGCTGGCGGTGGACCGAGGGGAGTTCGAGGCCGTGCTCTCCTCGCGGCGCGGGGCGCTCAAGACGGCACTCACCGACCAGTCCGTCCTCGCCGGTCTCGGCAACCTGCTCGCCGACGAGATCCTCTGGCGGGCCCGGCTGCGCCCCGACCGTCCGGCGCGTGATCTCGCCCGGACCGACCGCCGTCGCCTGTACGGCGAGATGCGCCGGACCCTGCGCTCCTCCGTCTCCGCGGGCTGCGTACCGCCGCGTGACTCCTGGCTCACCGGCCATCGCGACGACCGCGACCCCAGGTGCCCGCGCTGCGGCACCGCACTGCGCCGGTCCCGGATGGCGGGCCGCGGCACGGTGTGGTGCCCGCGGTGCCAGCCGGACGACTGATCCGGCCACGGCGGGTCGTCGGTCTGCGGAGGCACGTCGGTCGTCGGCCGGCGTCGATCGGCGGAGAGGCGATGGTGGGCGGGTGTCGTGGGTCGGCGAAGGCACGTCGGTCGGCGGGGTGTCGTCAGTCGGTGGGGTTCAGGACGGTCGGCGGTCCGGCGAGGACGCCGCCGTCCAGGACGAACGCGCAGCCCGTCGAGAAGGTGGCGTCGGTGACGATGAAGAGCACCATGCGGGCGACCTCCTCGGGCTCGCCGAACCGGGGATCGGCTGACCGGCGGTGTACGCGTCGCCGAAGCCGGCCGTCATGGGGGTGCGGACGGCTCGGGTGCACGGAGCAGACCCGGACCCGGTCGGGCGCCAGTGCCGGCGCGGCGGTCTTGGTCAGTCCGCGCAGCCCCCACTTGCTGGCCGCGTACGCGCCGACACCGGCGTAGGCGGTCAGCCCGGACAGGGAGGACATGTTCACGATGACCCCGCCGCCGGCCCGGCGCAGCGACGGTGCCGTCGCGCGCATGCCCAGCCAGGCGCCGGTGAGGTTGACGTCGACGACCCGGCGGAACGACTCGGGGCTCTGTTCCTCCATCGGGCCCCAGTCGATGATCCCCGCGATGTTCGCGAGGACCGAGACCGGTCCCAGGTCCCGCTCGGTCTCGGCCAGAGCCCGCCGCCAGTCGTCCTCGCTGGTGACGTCCAGGTGGGTGAAGCGGGCCCGGCCGCCGAGCCGTGCCGCCAGATCCGTGCCCTCGGCGTCCCGGATGTCGGCGATCACGACGGCGGCACCCTCGGCCGCGAGGGCACGGGCCACCGCGGTTCCGATGCCCCCGGCTCCACCGGTGACGAGGGCCACCTGCTCGTCGAGACGTCCCATCGTGCGTCCTTGGCTCAGGGCGCTTCGGCCGGCCGGCGTTCTTCGTCCGGCGCCACCAGCGACTGGGTCAGCGGGATCCGCGCCAGCGCGAGGACGCCCGCGGCGATCAGCGCCACACCGAACAGTTGGGGCAGCAGCCACCAGCCGGAGCGGACCGTCTCCTCGTACAGCAGGATGCCGAGGGCGAGGCTCACCAGCGCGTCGCCGAGGGTGAGTGCGGGCTGCGAGGCGACCAGCGGACCGGCCTGCATCGCGTTCTCCAGCAGGAACAGCGCGCACACGCCGGTCGCGGCGAACGCGTACGTCTGCCAGGCGGTGAGGAAAGCCAGGATCCCCTGGTCGTCGAGGATGTGGGTGGCGGCCTTCATCAGTGCCGCCGTCACCGCGTAGCTGATCGCCGTCGCGGCACCCAGGCACGCCGCCCGGGCCCGGCCCTCCGGGCGCCGGACGGCGGCCAGGGCGAGGCCCACCACCGCCCCCGCGCACACGGTGAGGGCGGGGATCCAGCGGTCCAGCTCCACATGGGTGCGGTTGCCGGTGGGCGACGCGGCGGCGAGCGCGATCGCCAATCCCGCCACCACCACCGTCACGGCCAGCCAGCCCGTGCCCGGCAGACGCCGGTGCATCAGCAGCGAGGCGACGACGAGGGTCAGCGGCAGCTCCAGCACGAACAGCGGTTGCACGATCGTCAGCGGCCCGGTCGCGAGCGCCAGCGCCTGGCAGACGGCGGCGCCGATCACCGCGATGATCCCGGCCAGCCAGACGGGCCGGCGCAGCAGATCGAGCATCAGTCCGGCCCGGAAGCCCTCCGAACGCGGCACGGTGAGTGCCGCCTTGCGCTGCAGCACCGTGGCCACGGCGTTGCTGAAGGCCGCGCAGACCGCGAACACGACGGGGAGCAGGGTGTGCAGCGTGGTCACCTCCCGGATCGGCGGGCGTGTGACGCCGGCTGGGCCTCTTCCTGCCATGGTCGCCGGACCGGGGCACCGACGCGATCGGAGCCGCGCGGGCGGTTCATGCCTGGTCTGGACTCACGCACGGCCCCCCGGCCCCCGGACCCCCGCCGGGCCCCGGGACTCACGCCCGGACCGACGCCAGTTCCACCACCAACCACCGTGGGTGTGTCCCAGAGCCACCACGTCAGCGCGGGCCGGACCGCGTGCGTGCGTCAGGACCGGGGCGGGCCTTCCGGCTCCCCTTCCTCGGCGTCGAACACCTTGGTGAAGGTGGCCCCGCAGCGGCAGCGGGAGTGCTCGATCAGGTCCCCTTCTTCCGACACGCTCAGGCCCTGGCTGAGTCGGACGTGCACATGATCACCCATGGGGAGCTGCTTTCCTTGACGTCGCTGGTCCGGGTCATCGTGCAGGTCGGCCGCTTTGTCCGGCAATGTCACAGCTCACATGTCCCCTGGGTGAATCTTGACAAGGGTTCGCTCAGGTCTTATCCCGTTGGTGAAGGCAGTCGGATACAAAGGCGCAGATCAGCGGGCCGGGAGGTGGTCAGGGTGCAGGCGCGGGACCGGAGGTCGGACCTCTATGCGGTGCTGGGGGTGGAACCCTCGGCGACGGCGTCGGCGATCACCTCCGCCTTTCGCGCCCGGGTGCGGGAGCTGCGGCCCGACACATGTGTCGACGCTGACACCGCGGAACGGTTCGGTGAGCTGAGGGCGGCGTACGACACCCTCCGTGATCCGGCCCTGCGCGCGGCCTACGACGAGACGCGCGAGCGGACGTCCGGCGGCGGACGGGTCTCCGCCCCGCGCCTGCGGCCGACGCGGCCGTACGTGGTGGGGCTGGGGCTCGGGGCCGCCCGCCCCGAGCCCCCGTTGCGCGCCGGACCCGTCCGGTGGGCGCCGGGGCCTGGCCGCACGAGGCCGTGACGTCGCGTCTGAAGGGAGATGCCGTCAGCCGGTCTACCCGATCCGGATCACCATGTACGTCTCGCCGTCCTGCGGCGGACGCGTCCAGGACCGGGTGGTGAACGTGTGCAGCCGTCCGTTGACGATGGCATGGCGCGGCAGCGACACACCGAACTCCCCGCCCACCGCTTCCAGCAGCGACCGTTCCACCTCGGCGCGGTCCTCAAGGCCATCGCCGAAGAACTGGCTCGGGTCCAGCGCCCGCGGTATCTCCCCGCTCCGCCGGGTCTTTCCGTCCGCGTGCGTGAACGCGTACTGCTCGACACCGCCTCGCGCCACCGAGAGGTGGAAGAACGGCTCCCCGTGCCGTGGCCTCAGGCCGCTCCAGACCACCACCGCGCGGGTGTCCGCGCCGGCGGCCGCGGCCGGGGAGACGAACCGCCGCAGGTCGAACGGCGCGGGATCACCGTCGAAGGCGAAGCTCCATCCCGCGCCGGCCCGGCCCACCGCCATGAGAGCCCTGTCGTCGAAGGACGAGAACTCCTGCCGGTGCTGCAACGATCTGCGGCGCGCCTCCCAGAGGGTCATGGGTTCGTTCAGCGCGGCGCCGTCTCCGTCCGCGAGGCGTGCGGGCAGCTCCTCCGGCTCCACCCCCTCGACCAGGACGAACCGGTAGGACGTGCGGTTGTTGCCCGGGTCCGCCTCCGCGAGCCACGCCAGGCCGCCCGGGTCGAGTCCGGCCACCGGGCGCGGTGCCTCACCCTCCTGCCCGCCCCTCGGCGTGGACAGCAACTCCCTGCCGCGCTCCGGAGTCAGCAGCGGCCCGAGCACGGGATCGGCCACCCATCCCAGCGGCGCCAAGTGGTCGGGCCCCAGCGGCTCCCACAGGGGCAGGGCATCGATCAGTGTCCGCCACGCCCTGTCGGAGTCCCCCCACCGGGCCAGCTCCCGCGCCCGCTCGACCGCTTCCCCGAACGGTCCGGCCGGCGCGTACCGGTACGTGCCGTTCCGCACTTGGTCCAGCGTCGCGTGGGCGAGGGACACCACGTCGTCGTCCGCGCCGCGCAGATGGAAGAGCAGCGTGGAGTCGTCCCGGTACGAGTGTGCCGCGTGCTCGGCGACCAGCGGCGGCAGCAGCTCGGGAGCGTACTGAGGGTCCGTCACCAGCCCGTCGTAGTACACCATGTAGGTCTCGCCGAGCAGGCGGCGTATCTGGTCGCCCAGCCCCGCGGCCCGCGGTCTGCCGTAGTCCTTCGCCTCGTCCAGCGCCCTTCCGGCCCGCTCCCAGCCGCCGCGCAGGGCCTCCAGCCGCGCCTGCTCGACCCGGGCGTCGAGCTCTCGCGTCGTGTCGTTGGCGAACTCCCGTTGTCCCTCGGTCCGGTGCGCGCCCAGGCTGTGGAACTCCCGGTGCATGTCCCGCATGAACGCGAGGAAGGTGGCGTGCCGCTCGGGTGCCTCGGCCCGCCAGCTCGCCCAGGTGTACACGGCCCACTCGCCGTCCTCGTCCACGTCCTCGGGGTCCAGGAGGACGTAGGTGGCGTCGGACTCGACGTCGAGCTGCAGCCCGCGCCGCCAGAGGTCCGCCTCCCGCCGCTCCTCGGGACCGGCGTCCTCGTCCAGGTACTCCTCCATCATGTCGGCGAGCCCCGACTCGTTGGCGTGCCAGTGCGCGTCCTTGGTCCCCGCCAGCAGCCACACGAAGCCGCCCGCGTGCCGCCACCCGTCGCTGACCTTGAGGAACTCCCGGTACGACGGGGGTATCCGGCGGCCGAGACGCTCCTCCAGGGCGGCGATCCGCTCCTCGGACGCGGGCGGGAACCCCAGCCACCGCGCCTGCCACGCGGCCTCGTCGTCCTGGCTCCGCGGATCGTCGTCCGGCAGGGAATCCGCCCACTCCCCGCTCCACTTGAGCAGGAAGGAACGCCAGTCGAATGCCGTGGTGTCCGTCATGTGACCGATGCTGCCACCCGCCACTGACAGTGGCCCCCGCGATCCGCGGCCCTCTTCCCCTCCGTACGGGTCAGTGGAGGGTGGGCCGGTAGACGAGCTCCTGGATGTGCCCGTCGAGCGTCCGGTTCTCGAGCAGCTCCAGGTCGAAGTCGGCCGCACCCTGGAAGATCGGGTCCAGCCCGGTCCGGGCGGTGATGACGGGGAAGAGCGTCACCTGGAGGCGGTCGACGAGGCCGGCGGCCATCAGCGCCCGGTTCATCGACAGGCTGCCGTGGGAGCGCAACGGCACGTCGGACTCCTCCTTGAGCCGGGCGACGACGTCCACGGCGTCGCCGCTCACCACGGTCGCGTCGGGCCAGTCGAGGGGGCCTTCCAGGGTCGTCGACACCACCGTTGCCGGCAGGTTCCTCATCCGGGTGACCCATGGGTCACGCACGTCGGAGTCGTCGGTGCTCGAGGCCAGCATGTCCGCGAACGCCCGGTACGTGTTGGCCCCGAAGACCATCCGCTGCTCCGCGCCGTACAGGGCCAGGCGGTGGTCGAGCAGCTCGGGGCCCTGCTTGCCCCAGTAGCCGGTCCAGTCGGCACGGGCGGCGCCGTAGCCGTCGAGGCTGGAGAAGACGTCGAAGGTGTACGTGGCGGTCATGGCGTTCTCCTCGTCGAGCGGGCTGACCGGTGCGGGCACGGGCCGGCGATCCTCCCGGGCTCACTTCGCCGGCCGTCACACCGATAGACCCGGCACGCCCCCGGAACTCATCGCCGCGCCCGTCGAGGAGGACGCGGCCTGCCCCTGCCCTCGCCTCTGCCCCGCGCGCTCTCACCTCACCGCATCGGCCGCGCCGCGCTCCACGGCGTCCATGAAGTTCAGCATCAGGCGGTTGCTCCGCTCGGCATGGTCGATCTGGGGTCCGTGGCCGGTTCCGGAGAGGATCTCGGCCCGGGCGCCCGGGATGAGCCGTGGGACGCGCTCCACCTGCCGCTGGGGGTGTACCAGCAGGCTGCGCTTGCCCATGAGCAGGTACAACGGCGTGGTGATGCCGGCCAGTTCGGCGTCGGACAGGGGCAGGGGCGCAGGGCGGCGTATGCGGTAGGCGCGGACTCCGCTCCTGATCATGGCGCGCAGTTCCGGCACCACGAGCACCGGCTGCTCCAGCCAGGCGGCGAGGCGGGGCCGGAGTGCCTTGGGGGCGAAGGTGGCGAACAGGCTCGCGAAGATCCAGACGAAGAAGCGCAGCCCCACCTTCTCCAGGCCGCCCGGGTCGAGCAGTGTGACCGAGGCGAGGCGCTCGGGCCTCAGGTGTGCCTGGTTCAGGGCGAGCCAGCCGCCGTACGAGCTGCCGACGAGGTGGACCCGGTCGAGCCCGAGGGCGGCGAGGGACTCGTCGAGCCACTGGGCGGCCCGCTCGGGCTGGTGGATGGGGGCGCGCTGGACGCTGCGGCCGGGGTCGCCCGGGGTGTCGAGCGCGTAGACGGTCCGCTCACCGCTGAGGTCGGCGGTGTTCGGGTACCACATGGCGGAGCAGCTGCCCGCGCCGTGCACGAGGACGACCGGGGTGCGGTCGCGGGCGGCCGGGTCGGCGGGGTCGTAACGGTAGACGTGAGTGGTCGCGAAGGACGTCTCCACGTCCTGTTCCCAGGAAGCCGGGGCGCCCAGGGCGTAGACGGCGTCGCAGGCGGCGAAGTACCGCTCGCGCCAGGCGTCGCTGACGAAGCGGCCGACATCGGCCTGGCGGGGGGCTGTTGCGGACGGGGACACGGCTACCTCCCGGAACGGTCCATCTTCGTGATACGACCGTACCATGATGGTGGTACGGCTGTATCATCAAAGGGGCCGGAGGGCCCGTGCACTGCCGACCGGAGCGGAGAGCCGAAGGATGCCCAGGCGCGTGGACCATGCGGAGCGGCGGACGGAGATCGCGGAGGCACTCGTCCGGGCCGCCGGGCGGCTGGGCCTCCACGCGGTGGGGATGCGCGACGTGGCCGCGGAGGCGGGTGTCTCGCTGCGGCTGGTGCAGTACTACTTCGAGTCCAAGGAGAAGCTGCTGCTCTTCGGGCTGCGGCATCTCACCGAGCGGTTCGCGCAACGGGTGGCCGCCCGGGTTGCGGCTGCCGGGGCCGATCCGGGGGCGCGCGCGGTGATCGAGGCGCTCCTGGCGGCCGCCCTGCCGGTCGATGCCGAGAGCCGCACCTTCCACCACCTGTACACCTCGTACGCGGTCCTGGCCGTGACCGACGAGGCGCTCGCCGCCCAGCCGTTCATCAAGGACCCGGACAGCGCCGAGGACACCGTGGCCGGGCTGCTCCGGCAAGCGGCGGAGCAGGGGGAGTTGCGGCCGGGCGTGGACCCCCGTGCGGCGGCGGCCGGCCTGCTGTCCCTGTCCGCCGGGCTCGGCACGAGCGTCCTGGTCGGGCAGCGCAGCGCCGAGTCGGCCACCGGCGTGCTCGCCCACCAGCTGGACCTGATCTTCCAGCCCGCGAAGTGAACCCCGCCGGTGCCGCCTGAGGGGCCGCGCCGGAAACCCCGTCGGCCCGCCGCAGTGCCGATGGACCGCGCCAGGAACTCGGTCGGCCGGCCGCAGTGCCGATGGACCGCGTCCGAAACCTCGTCGGCCCGCGGCGAGCCCGCGTCGGTGCTGCTGGTCGCCCGGACGCACGCGCCCCGCAGTGCCGAAGGGCCGCGCCCGAACCCCCGGTCGGCCCGCCCCAGTGCCGAAGGGCCGCGCCCGAACCCCGGTCGGCGCGCCGCAGTGCCGAAGGGTCGCGTCAGCCGAGCTTTCGGAAGAGCCCCTCCTGCACGACCGACACGACCAGCCGGCCGTTACGGTCGTAGATCCGGCCCCGGGCCAGACCACGGCCGCCGACCGCGATGGGGGACTCCTGGTCGTACAGCAGCCAGTCGTCCGCGCGGAACGGGCGGTGGAACCACATGGCGTGGTCGAGGGACGCCATGTCGAAGCCGCGCGGGCCCCACAGCGGCTCGACCGGAATGCGGACGGCGTCCAGCAGGGTCATGTCGCTGGCGTAGGTGAGGGCGCAGGTGTGGACGAGCGGGTCGTCGCCGAGCGGCCCGACCGCGCGCATCCACACGGCGCTGCGCGGCTCGGCGTCCTCGACGTCCTCCGCGCTCCAGCGCAGCCGGTCCACGTAGCGGATGTCGAAGGGCTGGCGGCGGGCCATCCGCTCCAACTGCTCGGGCAGGGTGCCCAGATGCTCCCGGATCTCGTCCGTGACGGTCGGAAGCGACTCCGGGTTCGGGACGTAGCGGGCCGGCGGCAGCTGGTGCTCGAAACTGCCCTCCTCCGGCTTGTGGAAGGAGGCGGTGAGGTTGAAGATCGTGCGGCCCTGCTGCACGGCCGTGACCCGGCGGGTCGTGAACGACCGGCCGTCGCGCACCCGCTCGACCTGGTAGACGATCGGCACACCCGGCCGGCCGGGGCGCAGGAAGTACGCGTGCAGCGAGTGCACCGGACGGTCGCCCTCCGTGGTGCGGCCGGCGGCGACCAGCGCCTGGCCCGCCACCTGCCCGCCGAAGACCCGCTGCAGGGACTCCTGCGGGCTGCGGCCACGGAAGATGTTGACCTCGATCTGCTCCAGGTCGAGCAGGTCCACGAGCCTCTCGGCCGGGTTCGTCGTCATCGGTGGGATCCTCCTGTGCTCGCTGCGGCCCGGCCCGTCACAGCTGGCCGACGTCGGTGACCCGGACGACCGCACGGCCCTCCGCGTCCGAGGCGGTGAGGTCCACCTCGGCGCTGATGCCCCAGTCGTGGTCGCCGTTCGGGTCGTGGAAGATCTGCCGGACGCGCCACAGGCCGTTCTCCGGCTCCTCCTCGATGAGCAGCAGCTTCGGGCCGCGGGCGTCGGGGCCGGTGCCGAGTTCGTCGTACTCGTCCCAGTACTTGTCCATGGCCTCGCCCCAGGCGTCGGCGTCCCAGCCGGACTCGGCGTCCAGCTCGCCCAGCTCCTCGACCTGGTCGAGGGCGGCGAGTTCGACGCGGCGGAACATGGCGTTGCGGACCAGGACGCGGAAGGCGCGCGCGTTGGCGGTGACCGGCTTGACCTCGTCGGCCTTCTCCTGGGCCTCCTCCGCGGTCATCTCCTCCGGGTTGGCCAGTTGCTCCCACTCGTCCAGCAGGCTGGAGTCGACCTGGCGCACCATCTCGCCCAGCCACTCGATCAGGTCCTGCAGGTCCTCGGACTTCAGGTCGTCCGGGACGGTGTGGTCGAGGGCCTTGTAGGCGCTGGCGAGGTAGCGCAGCACGATGCCCTCGGTGCGGGCCAGTTCGTAGTGGGACACCAACTCCGTGAAGGACAGCGCCCGTTCGTACATGTCGCGGATGACCGACTTCGGCGACAGCGGGTGGTCGCCGACCCAGGGGTGGCTCTTGCGGTACGTGTTGTACGCGTGGAAGAGCAGCTCCTCCAGGGGCTTCGGGTACGTGATGTCCTGGAGTCGCTCCATGCGCTCCTCGTACTCGACGCCGTCCGCCTTCATCTGGGCGACGGCCTCGCCGCGCGCCTTGTTCTGCTGGGCGGCGAGGATCTGCCGCGGGTCGTCCAGGGTGGACTCCACGACGGACACCATGTCGAGCGCGTACGACGGCGACTCGGGGTCCAGCAGCTCGAACGCGGCGAGCGCGAACGTGGACAGCGGCTGGTTGAGGGCGAAGTCCTGCTGGAGGTCGACCGTGAGCCGGACGATGCGGCCGGTCGCGTCGGGCTCGTCGAGCTTCTCGACGATGCCGCCGTCGAGCAGCGAGCGGTAGATGGCGATGGCCCGGCGGATGTGCCGCAGCTGCTGCTTGCGCGGCTCGTGGTTGTCCTCCAGCAGCCGGCGCATCGCCTCGAAGGCGTTGCCGGGGCGGGCGATCACCGACAGCAGCATGGTGTGCGTCACCCGGAACCGGGAGGTGAGCGGCTCCGGTTCGGAGTCGATGAGCTTCTCGAAGGTCTGCTCCGACCAGGCGACGAACCCCTCGGGGGCCTTCTTGCGGACGACCTTGCGGCGCTTCTTCGGGTCGTCGCCGGCCTTGGCGAGGGCCTTCTCGTTCTCGACGACGTGCTCGGGGGCCTGTGCGACGACGAAGCCCTCCGTGTCGAACCCGGCCCGCCCGGCGCGGCCCGCGATCTGGTGGAACTCCCGGGCCCGCAGGGTGCGCACGCGGGTGCCGTCGTACTTGGTGAGCGCCGTGAACAGCACCGTGCGGATAGGCACGTTGACACCGACGCCGAGCGTGTCCGTGCCGCAGATGACCTTCAGCAGACCGGCCTGCGCGAGCTTCTCCACCAGACGCCGGTACTTGGGCAGCATGCCCGCGTGGTGGACGCCGATGCCGTGCCGCACGTAACGGGAGAGGTTGCGGCCGAACTTGGTGGTGAAGCGGAAGTTGCCGATCAGCTCGGCGATCTGCTCCTTCTCCTCCTTCGAGCACATGTTGATGCTCATCAGCGCCTGCGCCCGCTCCACGGCCTGTGCCTGCGTGAAGTGCACGATGTAGACGGGCGCCTGCCGGGCCTGGAGCAGGTCGGTCAGCGTCTCCGTGAGCGGCGTGTACCGGTACTCGTAGGACAGCGGCACCGGGCGGGTCGCCGAGCGGACCACCGCCGTGGGGCGGCCGGTGCGGCGGGTGAGGTCCTTCTCGAAGAAGGAGACGTCGCCGAGCGTCGCCGACATCAGCACGAACTGCGCCTGCGGCAGCTCCAGGATCGGGATCTGCCAGGCCCAGCCGCGGTCGCCCTCGGCGTAGAAGTGGAACTCGTCCATCACGACCTGGCCGACGTCCGCGTCCTTGCCGTCGCGCAGCGCGATCGACGCGAGGACCTCGGCAGTGCAGCAGATCACGGGGGCGTCGGCGTTGACCGAGGCGTCGCCGGTGAGCATGCCGACGTTCTCCGTGCCGAAGATCTTGCACAGCTCGAAGAACTTCTCCGACACCAGCGCCTTGATCGGCGCCGTGTAGAAGGTGACCTCGTCGCGGGCCAGGGCCGCGAAGTGCGCGCCCGCCGCGATCATGCTCTTGCCGGAACCGGTGGGCGTCGACACGATCACGTTCGCGCCGGAGACCACCTCGATCAGCGCCTCCTCCTGGTGGGGGTAGAGCGTGAGACCCCGCTCGCCGGCCCACGACTCGAAGGCTTCGTACAGGGCGTCGGGGTCGGCGGTCCGCGGCAGCTGATCGATGAGGGTCACGCCCCCATCTTGCCTGGCCCGGTGCCCGATGCGGGAATCGGCTGCGGCCCGGAAGATCACGAACGCTACGCTGGGGCGCCGACGACGCGTCAGCGCACCCGGTCAACTGGACAGCGGCACACGAGGAATGGGGCGGGCAACGGCCATGATGGGACCAGCACACTCACTGTCGGGCGCCGCCGCCTGGCTCGGCGTCGGTGCGGCCGCGGCCGCCGCCGGGCACCCGATGCCCTGGCCGGTCCTCCTCGTCGGCGCCCTGATCTGCGCCGGAGCCGCCCTCGCCCCGGACCTGGACCACAAGGCGGCCACCATCTCCCGGTCCTTCGGACCGCTGTCGCGCTGGCTGTGCGAGATCGTCGACAAGCTGTCGTACGCCGTCTACAAGGCCACGAAGAAGCAGGGCGATCCGCGCCGCTCCGGCGGGCACCGCACCCTCACGCACACCTGGCTGTGGGCGGTCCTCATCGGCGCGGGCACCTCGGTCGTGGCGATCACCAGCGACCGCTGGGGGGTGCTCGCGATCCTCTTCGTGCACCTGGTCCTGGCCATCGAGGGCCTGCTGTGGCGGGCGACCCGCGGCTCCAGCGCCGACGTCCTGGTCTGGCTGCTGGCCGCGACCACGTCGTGGATCCTCGCGGGCATGCTGGACAAGCCGGGCAACGGCGCGGACTGGCTGTTCACGGCGCCGGGCCAGGAGTACCTGTGGCTGGGGCTGCCGGTCGTGCTGGGCGCGATCGTGCACGACATCGGGGACGCGCTGACCGTCTCCGGCTGCCCGATCCTGTGGCCCATCCCGGTCGGGCGCAAGCGCTGGTACCCGGTGGGCCCGCCCAAGGCCATGCGGTTCCGGGCGGGCAGCTGGGTCGAGCTCCGAGTGCTGATGCCGGCGTTCATGGTGCTCGGCGGGGTGGGCTGCGCGGCGGCGCTGAACGTGATCTGAGCGCGGGGCCGGGCGCCGGGGTTCAGCCGCTGCCGTACCGCCGCTCGAACGCCGCGACCCGGCCCTCCGAGTCCACCGTGCGGGCCTTGCCCGTGTAGAAGGGGTGGCTCTCCGAGGAGATCTCCACGTCCACGACCGGGTAGGTCTCGCCGTCGTCCCACTCGATGGTCTGGTCGCTGGTCGCGGTGGACCGGGTCAGGAACGCGTAACCGGCGGCGCGGTCGCGGAAGACGACGGGGTGGTAGTCGGGGTGCTTGTCCTGCTGCATGGATGCTCCTCGGACGGCTCGGGTCGGTTCTGCGATCAACCGGTGGTGTCAGCCGGGCAGGGTGTCCTCGTCGACGATGTGCACGGCGGCCTCCTCGGCCGACGCGGCCGCGCCGTCGATGCCCACGTCCATGGCGACCAGCGCGGGCTCCTCGTCCTCGTGCGCGCCCTCGTCCGGTGCCACCAGGCGGCCGGAGCGGGCGGCGCCCACCTCGTTGTCCAGGAGTTCCCCGTCCGTGCCCTGGCAGTCCCCGAGACCGTCGCCGTCGGGCGCGACGGGATCCGGCAGCTCCTCGGAGAGCCGCTGGTCCAGCGTCTCGCCCCGCAGCCGCTCGGCCGCCGTCACGCCGAGGTGCTCGACGGCCCAGGGCCGCTCGGGAGGGGACCAGCCGCGGTCCAGGGGATCGTCGACGCCGTCGTACTCCAGGGTGTCCTCGGCGTCGAGCAGCCCCGTGTCCTCCCTCTGCTCGTCCTGGTCCGGCTGGTAGACGTCGTCGCCCCAGCCGTCGGAGCTGTTCACGGGTACCTCCAGGGGGTGGGGACGGGCCCGTCGTCGACGGGGCCCGTGCCGGGCCGCCGCCGCACGGAGCACTGGCGCCGCCCGTCGCCGAACCGCGTGGTTCCCGGGCGTTCCCCGAGCCGGTGCCTGACTCCAGCCTTCCACCGAGCCGCGCCACCGCGCAACGCCACGACGGGGACGCGCCGGGCGCGGCGGTGTCCGTGCCGTGCCGTGCCGTGCCCCGGCCCCGGCCTCGGCACCGGCGGAACCGGCCCTGCCGTGGCGAGTGCCTCTACCCCAGGGGGCGGCTCGGCACCGGGGACCGCCGGGCGCCGCGGGCGCGTGCCCCTACCCCCGGCCCCGGGCTCGCCACGGGCGCTACGCCGGTCCGCCCGCACGCGCCCCACCCCGGGGGGCGCCCCGGCACAGGCGCGACGCCAGGCTCGCCCGGGTAGGTGCTGCCCCGGGCCCCCGGCCGGGGGCGGCTCGGCACCGGCGCACCGCCGGCCCGCCCGCCCGGGCATGTGCTCCTCGGGCTCACGCCCGGGGGCGGCTCGGCACCGGCGCACCGCTGGACCGCCTGCCCGGGTAGGTGCTCCCAGGGCCCACGCCCGGCTCGGCACTGGCGCACCGCCGGCCCGCCCGGGTAGGTGCTCCCAGGGCCCACGCCCGGCTCGGCACTGGCGCACCGCCGGCCCGCCCGCCCGGGCATGTGCTCCCCGCGCCCACGCCCGGGCACCTGCTCCCCGCGCCCACGCCCGAGGCCGCTCCCCACCGGCCCACCGCCGGACCCGCCCGTGTCCGGGCCCCTCAGCCGTGCCATGACCTCCACAGCGCCGCGTACGCCCCGTCCGCAGCGACCAGCTCCTGGTGGCTGCCCAGCTCGCTGATGCGGCCGTTCTCGACCACGGCGATGACGTCCGCGTCGTGCGCGGTGTGCAGCCGGTGCGCGATGGCGACCACCGTGCGGCCGTCCAGGACCCGGGCCAGTGAGCGCTCCAGGTGGCGGGCGGCGCGCGGGTCGAGCAGGGACGTCGCCTCGTCCAGGACGAGCGTGTGCGGGTCGGCCAGCACCAGGCGGGCCAGCGCGATCTGCTGGGCCTGCGCCGGGGTGAGCGCCAGGCCGCCCGAGCCGACCTCGGTGTCCAGGCCGTCGTCGAGGGCCCGCGCCCAGCCGTCCGCGTCGACCGCGCCCAGCGCCGCCCACAGCTCGGCGTCCCCGGCCCCCGTCCGGGCCAGCAGGAGGTTGTCGCGCAGGGAGCCCACGAAGACGTGGTGCTCCTGGTTGACGAGCGCCACATGCTCGCGGACGCGCTCCGCGGGCATCCGGGACAGCTCGGCGCTGCCCAGCGTGATCCGGCCGTCCCGGGGCGCGTAGATCCCGGCGAGCAGCCGGCCGAGCGTGGACTTGCCCGCCCCCGAGGGGCCGACCAGGGCCAGCCGTGTGCCGGGGGCGACCTCCAGGGACACCTTGCGCAGGACGTCCACGCCCTCCAGGTAGCCGAAGTGCACCCGGTCGGCGTGCACATGGCGCCCGTCGGGGGCCAGCTCGGCGTCACCCTCGTCCGGCTCGATGTCCCGGACCCCGACGAGCCGGGCCAGCGACACCTGCGCCACCTGCAGCTCGTCGTACCAGCGCAGGATCATGCCCACCGGGTCGACGAGCATCTGGGCGATCAGCGCGCCGGTCGTGAGCTGCCCGACGTCGATCCACCCCTGGAGGGCGAACACACCGCCGATCATCAGGACCGAGGCGAGCACCGTCACATGGGTGGTGTTGATGACCGGGAAGAGCACCGACCGCAGCCAGAGCGTGTACCGCTCCCAGGCGGTCCACTCCCGGATCCGGCGCTCCGACAGCGCGATGCGGCGGTCGGAGAGACGGTGGGCCTCGACGGTGCGCCCGGCGTCCACCGTCTCGGCGAGCGCGGCGGCCACGGCGGCGTACCCGGCGGACTCCGAGCGGTAGGCCGAGGGCGCCCGCCGGAAGTACCAGCGGCAGCCGACGATCAGCAGCGGCAGGGCGAGCAGCACGGCGAGCGCCAGCGGCGGCGCCGTGACGACCAGCCCGCCCATCAGCAGGACCACCCACACCACGCCGATGGACAGCTGGGGCACGGCCTCGCGCATCGCGTTGCCCAGCCGGTCGATGTCCGTCGTGATCCGGGACAGCAGGTCGCCGGTCCCGGCCCGCTCCAGCACGCCGGGCGGCAGCCCGACCGACCGGACGAGGAAATCCTCGCGCAGGTCGGCCAGCATCCGCTCGCCCAGCATCGCGCCGCGCAGCCGCACCTCACGGACGAACAGGGCCTGGACGGCCAGCGCGGCCACGAACAGCCCGGCGGTGAGCTCCAGCCGCAGGTCCCGCGCCCCGTCGGACACCCGCTCCACCAGTCCGCCCAACAGCCAGGGGCCGGCCATCGAGGCGACGACGGCGACCGTGTTGACGGCGACGAGCAGCAGGAACGCCCGGCGGTGCCGGCGCAGTAGTTCGGCCACGTAGGCGCGGACGGTCGCGGGGGCCCCCACCGGCAGGGTGCTCGCCGTCGTCGGGGCCGCCGGGTCGTACGCCGGTGGCGCTACGCCGATCATGCCTTCTCCTCGATCTCTTCCAGTTCCTGCAATACGTCGTGCTGCAATACGTCGTCCTGCACTACGTCTTCCTGCAGTACCGCTTCCTGCAAGACGTCGGCCTGCAACGGCCCGACCTCGTCGTCCGTCTCGCGTGTGACCACCGCCCGGTAGCGGGGCTCGGAGTGCACCAGCTCCCGGTGGGCGCCGACCGCGACGACCTCGCCCTCGTGCAGGAACACGACCCGGTCGGACCGGTCCAGCAGCAGGGGGGAGGAGGTGAACACCACGGTCGTGCGCCCCTCGCGCAACTCCCGCACGCCCTGGGCGATCCGGGCCTCGGTGTGCGAGTCGACGGCCGAGGTCGGCTCGTCCAGCACGAGCACCTCCGGGTCCGTGATCAGCGACCGGGCGAGCGCGAGCCGCTGCCGCTGACCGCCGGACAGGGACCGGCCGCGTTCGGTGATCCGGGCGTCCATGGGGTCGGTCGCGTCCAGCGACCCCTGCACCAGCGCGGCCAGCACGTCGTCGCACTGCGCGGCCGCCAGGGCCCGGCGCGGCTCGACCTCGCCCGACGCGGGCACGTCGAGCAGCTCGCGCAGCGTGCCCGACAGCAGGACCGGGTCCTTGTCCTGGACGAGGACGGCCGTACGGGCGCTGGCCAGCGGGAGTTCGTCGAGGGGTACCCCGCCCAGCAGCACCGAGGTGCCCTCCTGCGAGGGGTGCCCGCCCAGCCGTTCGGCCAGCCGGCCCGCCGCGTCCGGGTCGCCGCACACCACCGCGGTCAGCCGCCCGGCCGGCGCGAGCAGCCCGGACTCCGGGTCGTACAGGTCACCGGACGGGACACCGGCCGTGCGCGACCCGGCGGTGTCCGTGGCCCGCTCCAGCGACAGCACGCCTGCGGCCCGCTTGGCGGAGGGACGGGAGAAGGAGTACGCCATGGCGATCTCCTCGAAGTGCCGCAGCGGATAGGTGAGGACCATCACCGAGCTGTAGACGGTGACCAGTTCGCCGACGGTGATCCGGCCCTGGCGCGCCAGGTGCACGCCGTACCAGACGACCGCGATGAGCAGCAGTCCGGGCAGCAGGACCTGGATCGCGGTGATCAGGGACCACATCCGGGCGCTGCGCACGGCCGCGTGCCGGACCTCCTGGGAGGCGCGCCGGTAGCGCTCGAGGAACAGCTCCTCGCCGCCGATGCCGCGCAGCACGCGCAGCCCGGCGACGGTGTCGGAGGCGAGTTCGGTGGCGCGTCCGGCCTTCTCGCGCTGGACGTCGGCGCGCCGGGTGGCGCGGGGCAGCAGGGGCAGCACGGCGAGCGCCAGCACGGGCAGGCCCACGGCCACGACCACGCCCAGCGCCGGCTGGTAGACGAGCAGGCCGGTGCAGACCAGCAGGATGGTGACCACGGCCGCGGTGAACCGGGACAGGGCCTCCACGAACCAGCCGATCTTCTCCACGTCACCCGTGGAGACGGCCACGACCTCACCGGCCGCGACCCGCCGGGTCAGCGCCGAGCCCAACTGGGCGGCCTTGCGCGCGAGGAGCTGCTGGACGCGGGCGGCGGCCGTGATCCAGTTGGTGACGGCGGCGCGGTGCAGGAAGGTGTCGCCGACCGCGTTGCCGGCGCAGGCCAGCACCAGCAGGCCGCCCGCCAGGGCGAGCCGTGAACCGGAGCGGTCGACGACGGCCTGCACGGCGACGCCGACGCAGAACGGCAGCGCGGCGACGGAGGCGAAGTGCAACAGCCCCCAGGCCAGCGACTTGAGCTGCCCGCCCAGTTGGTTCCGGAAGAGCCACCACAGGAATCGGGGACCCGATCGCGCGTCCGGCACGCCCGGGTCGGGGTACGGAAGGTCTTGAATCTGCATGACGTCCCAGTGGCTCGTGTCAGGGGGATGGGGGTGAGGGCCGAAGGCAACAAACCGTGACAGGTTCGCGTCGCCACGTGGTGGGAGGCAACAGGTTTTCGTCCCACCGAACGGAACCGGCCGACACGGGTGGGAACAGGACTGCCCAGGCGGGCCGGTGCTCATTGCGCGGGCGGCGGAGGCCCCGTAGAACACCGCCCATGAAGAGACGGATCGTCATGTCCATGCTTGCCGGAGCGACCCTCCTGGCGAGCACCCTCCTCGGGACCGGTTCCGCCCACGCGGCCGACGTCCCCAACGAGTTCGGCACCGACTGGCACGACCCGGTCACGGCGGCCCCGCCCGTCGAGCGGCCGTCCGGGAAGTCCTGCCGAGTCACCCTCGCCCGGGCGCAGTTCCGCGACTTCACCCCCTACCGCGGCACGTACACCCCGCCCGACGGCTGCGGTGACCGCTGGAGCAAGGTGGTGCTGCGGCTCGACGGCAAGGTCAAGGGCCGCCAGTACGACCGGCTCGGCTACGTCCACGTCGGCGGGGTCGAGGTCTTCCGCACGTCGACGCCGCAGCCCTCGCCCGACGGCATCGAGTGGTCCGTGGAGAAGGACGTCACGCGCTACAGCGACACCTTCCGCGAGAGCCGGGACGTCGAGATGCTCATCGGGAACGTCGTCGACGACACCTACACGGGCGTCCTCGACGTCACGGTCACGCTGACGTTCCATCAGGGCCGCCCCGAGGGCAGCAGCCCCGACCGGGTCCTCACCCTCGACGGCGACTCGGCCCTCACCACCCCGCGCAACAGCGAACGCATCGTCGCCGAGGTGTACGCCACCGGCTCCGGCGGCGGCTGCGAGGAGTACTGGTACATGACGGTGCCCGACGCGGCGCCGTACTCCTGCAAGGCCGGTCAGGGCCCCTACCGCGAGGTGCAGATCCGCGTGGACGGCCGCCTCGCGGGCATCGCCACGCCGTTCCCGACGGTGTGGACCGGCGGCTGGTCCAACCCGTTCCTCTGGTACGTGATCCCGGGCCCCCGCGCCTTCGACATCAAGCCGATCACCTACGACCTCACCCCCTTCGCCGGGATCCTCAACGACGGCCGCCCGCACCGCGTCGAGGTCTCGGTCGTCGGCGTGCCCGAGGGGCAGACCGGCTGGAGCGCGCCCGTGAACGTCCTGGTCTGGCAGGACGAACGGCGCGACCGGGTCACCGGCGCACTCACCGTGCACAAGGCCGGCGACCTGGCCAACTCCTCCGTATACACTCCCGGTTCCGAGCACCGGGTGGCCACCGAGGGCGCCCACCGGCTGACCGTCGCCGGATACGTCGACACCTCGCACGGGCGGGTCACCACCACCGTCAGCCGCTCCCTCGGCCACACCTCGGAGCACCGCTGGACCGACGGCGAGACGAGCGACGGACTGAAGGCCACCTGGACCGACGACGAGTCGGTGACCGTCGACGGCCGCAGCACCCGCACGCACCGCACCTACACGATGGACGGCACGACCACCCTCGGCGCGGGCGACCGGCTGCGCACGGTCCTGACCCTCGGCGACCGCGCCACCACCGTCGTCCTGCGCGACGGCCGGCGCACGGCCTGGTCGCGCCTCGACGACACCTACACGGGCGACGCCACCTACACGGCCAACGTCCCGCGCGACCAGCGGCACGCGGTCGGCACCAGCAGCGAGCGCTACCGGCTGTACGGCTCGCACGGCTGCTACGACCGCACGCTGACCACCGCGCAGGGGGTGCTCACGGCAGACCGCAGCCGTTGCTGAGGCGCTCGATGTGGCGCATGTGACACGCGCCACTTAGGGCGCTTTTACATGGCCGAAACGTTGCGGTCTTGTGCGCGATCAAGACAGCCTCCAGAGTGATCGGTCACGGAAGCCGCTTTCCGTATCGCAGAAGTCCCCTCCGGCTTCTGTGTGGTCCGTCCCCAAGGAGGCCCCGTGCCACCGTCCGTACCGTCCCTGCCGCGACGCGTCGCACGCACGCTGCGTACCTCACTGTTCGCGCAGGTCCTCTGCGCGCTCGTCCTCGGAATCGTCGTCGGGAAGCTGTGGCCGGACACGGCCACGGCTCTCCAGCCGCTCGGCGACGGTTTCACCCGGCTCATCAAGACGGTGATCTCGCCGCTGGTGTTCTGCGTGGTCGTCGTCGGCATCGCCAAGGCCGGTGACCTGAAGGCGTTCGGCCGGATCGGGGTCAAGGCCCTGATCTGGTTCGAGGTGGCCTCCACGGCCGCCCTGGTCATCGGCCTCGTCGCCGCCAACGTCGTGGGCCCCGGCAGGGGCATGAACGTCGACCCCTCGTCGCTGGACGCCTCCGCGGTGAACGAGACCACGGGCGGCGGCCAGCTGCCCTCGACCACCGAGTTCGTCCTGAACGCGCTGCCGCAGAGCTTCATCGGTGCCTTCGCCGACAACGAGCTGCTCCAGGTGCTCATCCTGGCCTGCCTGGTGGGCGCGGCCCTGCTCCACCTCGGGCACACCAGGGTGCCGAAGATCCTGCCCGCGATCGAGCAGGCCCAGGAGATCATCTTCGCGGTCGTCGGCTTCGTGATGCGGCTGGCCCCGCTCGCGGTGTTCGGCGCCATGGCCCACCTGGTCGGCAACTACGGGCTGGGCGTGATGAAGACGTACGCCAAGCTCATCGTGCTCTGCTACGTCGCGGCCGCGCTGTTCATCGTGCTGCTCGCCGTCGCCCTGCGGATGGTGACCGGGCTCAGCCTCTGGAAGTTCCTGCGCTACATCCGCGAGGAGATGCTGCTCGCGCTCGGCACCGCCTCCACCGAGTCCGTCATGCCGCGCGTGATGCAGAAGCTGCGCCGGGCCGGCGCCCGCGACGACGCCGTGGGCCTGGTGCTGCCCACCGGTTACTCGTTCAACCTCGACGGCGCCTCGCTCTACCTGTCGATCGGCACCCTGTTCATCGCCCAGGCGGTGGGCGTGGACCTGACTTTGGGGCAGCAGGTCACCGTGGTCCTGGTGCTGATGCTGACCAGCAAGGGCATGGCGGGCATCCCCGGCTCGGCGTTCCTCGCCCTGGCCGCGACGGCCTCGTCCCTCGGTGCCATTCCGGCCGGGGCCGTCGCCCTGCTCCTCGGCGTGGACCGCATCATGGACTCGATGCGGGTCGTCACGAACCTGCTGGGCAACTGCGTGGCCGTCTTCGCCGTGTCCCGCTGGGAGGGGGCGCTGGACCTCGCCCGGGCGAAGAAGACGCTCGACGGCGAGGAGACGGACCCGCCCCAGGACGGCGACGGCGACGACGCTCCGGCGGTCGAGCCGACCACGGCCGAGACTCCGGCGCCGGGCATCCCCGCCCAGAAGCCCAAGGAGCCCGCTCCCGAGGTCGGTTGACCGAAAACGAACGGGCCGCGGCCGCCGCTCCATCACAAGGAGCGGCGGCCGCGGCCCGTCGTGCGTCCCCCGGGTGTCAGCAGGAACGCACCGGCGTCCCGTCGATCAAGGTGTCCAGCAGCCCCCCGAGCGCCTCGCGCTGATCCTCCGTCAGCGGCGCGAGGATCTCCTCCGCGGCCGACCTGCGCGCCGCCCGCAGCTCGCGCAGCGCGCCCCGGCCGTCGTCCGTGAGCTCGATGCGGATCACGCGCCGGTTCGCCGGATCCGGCACCCGCCGCACCTTGCCGCCGGCCTCCAGGGCGTCGACCAGGGTCGTCACGGCCCGGGGCACCACCTCCAGGCGCTCGGCCAGATCCGCCATGCGCGGCGGCGAGCCCCAGTGCGCCAGGGTGCGCAGCAGCCGGGACTGGGCCGGCGTGATGCCCAGCTCGCGCTGCTCCAGATGGCGCTTCTGGATGCGGTGCACCCGGCGGGTGAGCCGGAGCAACTGCTCGGCGAGCAGGCCGTCGGGATCGGGGGTGGTCATGCGGGAACAATATCAGGATGAAGTTCATTGTGAGTATAGGTAACAATGAGCTGTGATCCGACCCGCCGCACCCCCGCGAAGGAGCCCATGCACCCCGACCACGAAGCTCCCTGGACCCCACCCGCCGACGCGAAGGAACAGCCCCGGCAGGTCCGCCGCATCCTCCGGCTCTTCCGCCCCTACCGGGGCCGTCTCGCGGTCGTCGGCCTGCTGGTCGGCGCCTCCTCGCTGGTCTCGGTCGCCACGCCCTTCCTGCTGAAGGAGATCCTCGACGTCGCGATCCCCGAGGGGCGCACCGGCCTGCTCAGCCTGCTCGCCCTCGGCATGATCCTCAGTGCCGTCCTCACCAGCGTCTTCGGCGTGCTGCAGACGCTCATCTCCACGACGGTCGGCCAGCGCGTCATGCACGACCTGCGCACCGCCGTCTACGGCCGGCTCCAGCGCATGTCCCTCGCGTTCTTCACACGCACGCGCACGGGCGAGGTCCAGTCCCGCATCGCCAACGACATCGGCGGCATGCAGGCCACCGTCACCTCCACGGCGACGTCCCTGGTCTCGAACCTCACCAGCGTGGTCGCCACGATCGTCGCGATGATCGCCCTCGACTGGCGCCTGACGGTCGTCTCGCTGCTGTTGCTGCCGGTGTTCGTGTGGATCAGCCGCCGCGTCGGCGACGAACGGCGGAAGATCACCACCCGGCGCCAGAAGCAGATGGCCGCCATGGCCGCCACGGTCACCGAGTCGCTCTCCGTCAGCGGCATCCTGCTCGGCCGCACGATGGGCCGCTCCGACTCGCTGACGAGGTCCTTCGCCGACGAGTCCGAGGAACTCGTCGACCTGGAGGTGCGGTCGAACATGGCCGGCCGGTGGCGCATGGCCGTCATCACGATCGTCATGGCCGCCCTGCCCGCCGTCATCTACTGGACCGCCGGCATGGCCCTCCAGCTGGGCGGGCCCGAGGTCTCCATCGGCACGATCGTCGCCTTCGTCTCGCTCCAGCAGGGCCTGTTCCGCCCGGCCGTGAGCCTGTTGTCGACCGGCGTGCAGATCCAGACCTCGCTCGCCCTCTTCCAGCGCATCTTCGAATACCTCGACCTGCCGATCGACATCACCGAACGTCCGGACCCGGTCCGCCTCGACCGGATCAAGGGCGAGGTCCGCTTCGAGCACGTCTCCTTCGGCTACGACGACCAGGGCGGCCCCGTCCTCGACGGCATCGACCTCACCGTCCCGGCCGGCGGCAGCCTCGCCGTCGTCGGCCCCACCGGCGCGGGCAAGTCCACGCTCGGCTACCTGGTCCCGCGTCTCTACGACGTCACCGGCGGCCGGGTCACCCTCGACGGGGTCGACGTCCGCGACCTCGACTTCGACACCCTGGCCCGCGCGGTCGGCGTCGTCTCGCAGGAGACGTACCTCTTCCACGCCTCCGTCGCCGACAACCTGCGCTTCGCCAAGCCCGACGCCACCGACGAGGAGCTGCACCGGGCGGCGAAGGCGGCCCAGATCCACGACCACATCGCGTCCCTGCCCGACGGCTACGACACCGTCGTCGGCGAGCGCGGCCACCGCTTCTCCGGCGGCGAGAAGCAGCGCCTGGCCATCGCCCGCACGATCCTGCGCGACCCGCCGGTCCTCGTCCTCGACGAGGCCACCAGCGCGCTGGACACCCGCACCGAGGCCGCGGTCCAGGACGCCATCGACGCCCTGTCGGCGAACCGCACCACGATCACCATCGCCCACCGGCTCTCCACCGTCCGGAGCGCCGACCAGATCGTGGTCCTCGACGCGGGGCGGGCGGTCGAACGCGGCACACACGAGGAACTGCTCGAACAGGACGGCCGGTACGCGGCGCTCGTACGCCGGGACGCCCAACTGGAACCGACAAGATGAAAATATGCCGGGTTTGTGACGATATGCGGGTTACCGTGCCCGCATGCAGAACAACACTCCGCCACGGAGCACGATTCGACTGACGCGCCGCGGCCGTATCGCCCTCGTCGCGACCGGAGCCGTCGTGGTCGGCACCGCCGTGGCGGTGCCGCTGCTGACCCTGGCGCCCGAGGAGGACGGCCGGCCCACGACCCTGGTGATCCCCGAGGGCTGGCGCGCGAGCCAGGTCTACGCCGCCGTCGACAAGGCCCTCGCCCTGCCCCCCGGCAGCACGAAGAAGTCCCTCGCGAAGGCGATGCTGAAACTGCCGAACGACGCCGAGGGCAACCCCGAGGGCTACCTCTTCCCGGCGACCTATCCACTCCAGGAGAAGGCCACCCCGGAGAAGCTCCTGGCGCTGATGGTCGACACGGCGAACGAGAAGTTCAACGGCGCCCCCATCGCCGCGGGGGCGCAGCGCAACGCCATGAACGTCTACCAGGCCGTCACCATCGCGAGCATCGTCCAGGCGGAGGCGGCCAGCCCCGCCGACATGGGCAAGGTGGCCCGGGTGATCTTCAACCGCCTGGAGCGCGGCATGCCGCTGCAGATGGACTCCACCCTCAACTACGCCCTGAACCGCGCCACGCTCCGCACGACGGCGAGCGACACGCGCATCGACAGCCCCTACAACTCGTACCAGCGCATGGGGCTCCCGCCCACGCCCATCGACAACCCCGGCGAGGAGGCGATGCGCGCCGCCGTCAACCCGCCCCCGGGCGACTGGCTGTACTTCGTCACGGTCAAGCCGGGCGACACCCGCTTCACCGCGGACTACCGCGAACACACCCGCAACGTGGCGGAGTTCAACGCCCACCGGAAGAGCAGGGCCGAGCGCTCCTGAGGGGCGCGGGTGGTGCTCTACGCCGCGGCCGGTTCCCGGTCCAGCAGCCGCCTGATGTCGCGGACGGCCGCCCGGCCCGCACGGTTCGCGCCGATCGTGCTGGCCGAGGGGCCGTAGCCGACGAGGTGGACGCGGGGGTCGGCGGCCGCGTGCGTGCCCTCCATGCGGATGCCGCCGCCCGGGCCGCGCAGCCGCAGCGGAGCCAGGTGGTCGATGGCGGCCCGGAACCCGGTGGCCCACAGGATGACGTCGGCGTCGACGTGCCGGCCGTCGTTCCATGCGACCCCGTCCGGGGTGATCCGGTCGAACATCGGCTGCCGGTCCAGCACGCCGTCCTCGATGCCCTGCCGGATCGCGTCGTTCAGCGGCAGCCCCGTCACCGAGACCACGCTGCGGGGCGGCAGTCCCTGCCGTACCCGTTCCTCGACGAGCGCGACGGCCGCCCGGCCCGCGTCCTCGTCGAAGGGGCCTTCGCGGAAGACGGGCGGACGCCGGGTCACCCATGTGGTGGCCGCGGCGTACGAGGCGATCTCCAGCAGGTGCTGCGTGCCCGAGGCGCCGCCGCCCACCACCACGACCCGCTGCCCGGCGAACTCCTCCGGCCCGGGGTACTGCGCGGTGTGCAACTGCCGCCCCCGGAAGGTCTCCTGACCCGGATAACGCGGCCAGAACGGCCGGTCCCAGGTGCCGGTCGCGTTGATCAGCGCCCGCGTCGACCACACGCCGTCCGAGGTCTCCACCAGCAGTCGCCCGCCGGTCCCCTCGCGCACCGCCCGGACGTCGACCGGCCGCCGCACCCGCAGGTCGAAGGTCCGCTCGTACCGGTCGAAGTACGCACTGATCACCTCGGCCGAAGGCCGCGTCGGGTCCGCGTCCGTGAGCTCCATCCCCGGCAGCGCGTGCATGCCGTGCACCTTGCCGTAGGTCAGCGACGGCCAGCGGAACTGCCAGGCGCCGCCGGGACCGGGGGAGTGGTCCAGCACGACGAAGTCGCGGTCCGGCTCGAAACCGGATCGTCGCAGGTGATAGGCGCCGGCCAGACCGGCCTGACCAGCGCCTATGACGACTACCTCGACCTCGCGCGTGTTGTTCACGCTTCTACTAACCACGGGACGGTCGTGGATCTTCCCGCTCTACGACCCCTCCGAGGGCCGTGCCGCCGAGGTCGACGGCGGCAGGTCGCCGTTGAACCGGGTGTCCGCGAACTCGGCGAAGTCGACCTTGCGGGGGATGAGCTTCAGGGCCGTGAACGTGTCGGCGATCTCCTGCTCGGAGGCGATCAGCGGCTTGTCGACGGCGACCGCGATCCGGCTCGTGTAGGTGCGCTTGACCGCCGCCAGTGCCACGTCCTCGGGGAGCCCGGTGTCCTTCGCCCAGACCTTGGCCCACTCCTCCTCGTGGTCGTACACCCAGGTGTAGGCGCGCCGCAGCCGCTCCAGGTAGTCCTTGACGGCCGCGGCCTTCTTGCCGTCCTTCAGCGCGGCCGGGGCGGCGACCTGGAAGGTGAGCCCGTTGGTCACGCCGTCGCCGTCGGTCAGGACACGGCCCTGCCCGGCCTTGAGCACCTGCGAGGTGTACGGGTCCCACACCGCCCACGCGTCGACCTTGCCGGAGGTGAACGCCGCCAGCGCGTCGGCCGGCTGGAGGTACTTGACCTTGACGTCGCTCAGGCTCAGCCCGGCCTTCTTCAGGGACGCGACCAGCTGGAAGTGGGCGGAGGAGCCCTGCGCGACGGCGACCGACCTGCCCTTGAGCTGCCCGGGGCTCTTCAGGGTCGAGTCGTTCGGGACGAGGATGGTGTCGCCCTTGGACGTGCCGTGCCAGGCGGCCACGACCTTGATCTTCGAACCCGCCCCGGCCGCGAAGACCGGCGGGGTGTTGCCGACGCCTCCGATGTCGACGGCGCCGGCGTTGACGGCCTCCAGCAGGGGCGGCCCCGAGGTGAACGTCGACCATTTGATCCTGTAGTCCAGGTTCTTCAGTTCCCCGGCGGCCCGCAGGATGGCCTCCGAACCGCCCTTCTGGTCACCGACCTCGATCGTGACCGGGCCTTGGCCGTCGGTGCCGCCGTCCGGCGTACTGGCGGCCGAGTTCCCGCCGCAGGCGGTGAGCAGCAGGGCGAGGGGGAGGAGCAGGGCGGCGGGGACGAGGCGTCGTCGCATGGCGGTTCCGTTCGTGGTGGGCCGTACGTGTGATCGTGCGTGTGGCCGTACGTGTGGTCGTGCGTGTGGGGCGAGCGCGGAAGGGTCAGGCGGCTTCGGCGGCCGTGGCCTCGACGCCCAGGCGTTCGAGGAGTCCGGCGCGCAGGGCGGCGAAACGCGGGTCGGTGATGTCGCGGGGGCGGTCGAGGTCGACGCGCTGCTCGTGGGCGATGACACCGCAGTCCATCACCAGGACACGGTCGGCGAGCAGCACGGCCTCCTCCACGTCGTGGGTGACGAGGAGCACCGCGCAGCCCCGGCGCTGCCACAGCTCGCCCACGAGCCGCTGGGCCTTGATGCGGGTGAGCGCGTCGAGCGCGCCGAACGGCTCGTCGAGCAGTAGCAGATCGGGCTCGCGCACCAGCGCGCGGGCCAGCGAGGCGCGCTGGGCCTCGCCGCCGGAGAGGGTCTTGGGCCAGGCGTCCGAGCGGTGGCCGAGGCCGACCTCGTCCAGCGCCCGCTCGGCGACGCCGCGATCGGGCTTGCCGGGCAGGCGCAGCAGGACGTTGCGCCACACCTTCTTCCACGGCATCAGCCGCGGGGCCTGGAAGGCGACGGCCTTGCGGCGCGGCACCAGCACGGTGCCCTCGATGTCGCGGTCGAGACCGGCGAGGATCCGCAGCAGCGTCGACTTGCCGCAGCCGCTGCGGCCGAGCAGGGCCACGAACTCGCCCGGCCGGACGTCCAGTCGCAGGTCGTCGATGACGGCGCGTCCGTCGAAGGAGCGGGTGAGCCCCTGAACATGGACCGCCCGGGGGGTCACCGGCCGGTGAACGTCGGTCGCCATTGCAGCAGCACCTTTTCGAGAGAGCGGACGATGAAGTCGGCGAGCAGGCCGAGGAAGGCGTAGACGACCAGGCAGACCACGATCACGTCGGTCCGCAGGAAGTCCCGGGCCTGCACCATGAGGAACCCGATGCCGGAGTCGGCGTTGACCTGCTCGGCGAAGACCAGCGCGAGCCAGGCGATGCCGAGCGAGTAGCGCAGGCCGGTCATCGCGCCGGGCAGCGCACCCGGCAGCACGACGTGCCGCACGAGCCCCCACCGCGACAACCCGAGGGACTCCCCGGCCTCGATCAACTGGGCGTCCACGCCCCGGATCCCGGCGTAGACGTTGAGGTAGAGCGGGAAGGTCACGCCGAGCGTGATGATGGCGACCTTGGGGGCCTCGCCGATGCCGAACCAGATGATGAACAGGGGGATGAGACCCACGAACGGCACGGTCCGCAGCATCTGCACGGGCGCGTCGACGAGGTCCTCGCCGATCCGGAACAGCCCGGAGATCAGGGCGAGTCCCGTCCCCACGACGAGGCCCAGCAGCAGCCCGGCGGCGACCCGCCGCAGCGAGGTGCCCATGGCCGCGGGCAGCGAGCCGTCGGCGACCATGTCCCCGGCGACCCGGGCGATCCGGCCGGGCGAGGCCAGCACGTCCGGGGGCAACGCCCCGGTGCTGCTGAGGAGTTGCCACAGTGCCAGCAGCAGGACCGGGCCGGTGGTACGGCGCAGCCAGCGGGGGACGCGGGCGCGGCGGGAGGAGGCGGGCACCAGGGGCTGGAGGTCGAGATCCGCGCCCGACACGGGCGACATGTCGGGTGGGGAGGAAGTGGGCGGCGCATGACTGATGCTCATGGGGGCTCCACGGGAGAAGAGCGAGGGCCGGGGTGAGGGCACACCTCCACGCCTCGCCGGCGCCGCGCCGACGACCGGATCAGGACCGATCAGCGTGCAGGCGCGACGGGGGCGAGGAAGAGAAGGCGAAAGAGGTGAAGCGGGGGAAGGGCGTCAGCGGCCGCGGCGACACGCGGCGGAGGCCACCCGCAGCAGGTCGATGTGACCGCGCGTGGTGAGCAGGGCTGAACGCAACATGCGCCCGAACCTAGCCAGCCGGCATGCACACGGTCAACGGGCGTCTCGGTCAGTGGACTCGGTGTCCGTACTCGGTCCGGCGCATCCCCGTCGAAACCGGCGGGTGCGTCAGGATGGAGGGCATGTCAGATGCTTTCACCACCCGAGTCCTGAACGTCACCACCGGTTCCACGGAGAGGGTCGTCGACATCACCGGCGACTGCGAGTCCTTCCTGCGCGAGGCGGCCGCCGGCCGCGACGGCCTGCTCAACGTCTTCGTGCCGCACGCGACGGCCGGGATCGCCGTTCTGGAGACCGGCGCCGGCAGCGACGACGACCTGCTGGCCGCGCTGCACACGCTGCTGCCCGCCGACGACCGCTGGCAGCACCGGCACGGCAGCCCCGGCCACGGCCGCGACCACGTCCTGCCGGCCCTGGTGCCGCCCCACGCGACCCTGCCGGTGCTGGGCGGCCGCCTGGAGCTCGGGACGTGGCAGTCGGTGTGCCTGGTGGACACCAACAGGGACAACCCGGATCGCAAGGTGCGGCTGAGTTTCCTGGGGTGAGCGCGGCCCGCCCGGTCCCGCCCGCCCGACCGCCGGGCCCCGGGCGCTCCGGCACACCGTGACGCGTGCCCGTAATGCCCGTATCCTCATCAATGCAAGATTTTCCTCCGACAAGTAGGAATTCTTCCCAGCAGCGGATGGTCGCGGGCACAAGTGAGGCGGAGCGTGGTTCGGTCCGGCGAGGAACCCCAGCCGGCGGGTCGTGCGACTGAGGGCACGGGGCCCGCCCGTCTTCGCGAGCGGTTCCTCCAGGGCGAGCCGGTCGAGGAGGGCGTGCGGGCGTCCATCCTGAACTCGTGGCGGCGCTGCCGATCCCTGGGCCTGTCGCCGGACGGGGCCGACCTGCCCTACCGGGACGACTTCGACCCGGGTGGCCGCATCGTCCGCGCGGCCACTCCCGTGCTGGACCGGCTGCAGACCACGTTCTCCGGCAGCCAGGTCAACATCTCGATCGCCGACGCGAACGGAACAGTCCTGCTGCGCCGCTTCGGGGACCCGTCGATGGCCCGGCGCCTCCCGGCGATCCAGGTCGTCCCCGGTTTCGTCTTCGCGGAGCAGGTCGCCGGCACCAACGGCATCGGCCTGGCGCTCGCCGAGCGGCAGTTCATCCGCGTCTACGGCGCCGAGCACTTCGCGGAGCGCTCCCAGCAGAACGCCTGTGTGGCGCTGCCCGTCCGGGACCCGCTCAGCGGGCGCATCGAGGGCGTCCTGTGCTTCGGCTACCCGCGGGGCTTCGAGCAGCCCGGGCTGGGAGCCACCATCCGCAGGGCGGCCGAGGTCATCGAGCGACGGCTGCTCGGGCAGAGCTCCGCGCACGAGCGCGCCCTGCTGCGGGCGTACGCGGCCGGCGGTGCGGAGGCCGCCGGGCTGCGCCGTGGCGCCGCGAGGGAGGCGACGGCGGACGCGTTCCACCCGCGTGACCGGGCGATCCTGATGGAGAAGGCCGCCGAGCTGATCTCCCGGGCGCAGCGGGCCGCCGTCGACGTGACCCTCCCCGACGGCCGGCGGGTGACGCTCGTGAGCCGTCCGATGACGAGTGCTTCCGGGGTGCGGGGCTTCGCCGTGGAGGCCGTGCTGCCCGGCTCCCCGGCCGGAGCGCCCCTCGTCCTGCCGCACCAGATGGACACCGTGCCGGACCTGGCCGCCCTCTCGCTCCACCCCGGCCAGATCGCCGCACTGCCCGCACGACCGTCCCTCACGCTGCCGCCCGGGCACCTGGCCGCCGAACCCGGCCCGGTGGTCACGGCCGACGGGGAGCGGGGGCCGGCCGAGCCGGGCGACGGCTCCGTGGCCGACAGGAACCGGGGCGCCGCCGGGCCTGGAGAGCCCGCCACAGCCGACCCGGGTGAGGCCGTCGTCCCGGACGGACCGGGCGGGGGCATCGTCGAGCCGGACGAGACCGTCGCCCCCGCCGGGGCCGGAACGGCCGAGCCGGATGAGACCGTCGTCCCCGGCGGCGGGGACTCCGCCCGGCCGAAGCAGACCGTCATCCCCGGGGGCGACAGGGGCACCGCCCAGCCCGGTGAGGCCCTCACCCCCGTCGGAGGCCTGGGCGTGGGGGAGGAGCGCTCCGGGTCGTCGTTCCCGGCCAGGGGGCTGCTGATGGTGGGGGAGCCGCACGTCGGGGCCTACGCCCTGGCCGCGCGCCGGCGCCTGGAGCTGCTGTCCGAGGCCAGCGCCCGCATCGGCACCACCCTGGACGTCCGCCGCACCGCCGAGGAACTGGCCGAGACGGCCGTCCCGCGGCTCGCCGACTTCGTCACCATCGACCTGCCCGACGCCGTCCTGCGCGGCGAGGAATCCGCCGACCCCTTCGCCGACCTGCGCCGCACGGTCGTCCACGGCGTCCGCGAGGGCCTGCCCTTCACCCCGCCCGGCAAGCGCATGGACTTCGGCCCGACCGCGCCGCAACTGCGCTGCCTGACCAGCGGCGAGGCGGTGCTGGAGCCGGATCTGGAGGCCGCCGCGGGCTGGCTCGCCCAGGACCCCGAGCACACCGCGCGCCTGCTGTCCCACGTCCACTCCCTCATCGCGGTGCCCCTGCTCGCCCGCGGTGTCGTCCTGGGCATCGCCAGCTTCTACCGCGCCGGGGGATCCTTCGGGGACGACGACCGCTCGCTGGCCCAGGAGCTCGCCACCCGAGCCGCCCTGTCCATCGACAACGCCCGGCGCTACACCCACGAACGCACCATGGTCCTGGCCCTCCAGCGCCGCCTGCTCCCGCACGGCCTGCCCGACCAGGACGCCGTCGAGGTCGCCCACCGCTACCTGCCCGCGGAGTCCGACGTGGGCGGCGACTGGTACGACGTCATCCCCCTGTCCGGCGCCCGCGTCGGGCTCCTCGTCGGCGACGTCGTCGGCCACGGCATGCTCTCCGCGGCCACCATGGGCCGCCTGCGCACCGCCGCCCGCAGCTTCGCCGAGCTGGACTTCCCCCCGGACGAGGTCCTGACCCACCTGGACAACCTCGTCGGGCGCCTGGACCGGGAGGATCCCGACGGCAAGGGCGCCGGAGTCATCGGCGCGACCTGCCTGTACGCCGTCTACGACCCGGCCGAGCAGCAGTGTCTGATGGCCCGGGCCGGGCACCCGCCGCCCGCGCTCGTCCACCCCGACGGCACCGTGACCTACCCCGACCTGCCGGCCGGGCCTCCGCTCGGCCTCGGGGGACTGCCCTTCGACGCCGTGGAGGTCGACCTCCCCGAGGGCAGTCAGCTGGTCCTCTACACCGACGGCCTCATCGAGGACCGGCACCGCGACGTCGACGTCGTCCTGGAGCAGCTGCGCGCGGTCCTGGCCCATCCCGAGCGCGCTCCGGAGGAGACCTGCCAGGCGGTCCTGGACACCGTGGCACCCGCCCACCCGCACGACGACATCGCCCTGCTCGTCGCCCGCGTCCACGCCCTCGACCCGGAGCGGATCGCCACCTGGGAGCTGTCCGCCGACCCGGCCCTCGTCGGCGAGGTCCGGGCCTCCGCCATGCGGCGCCTGGCCGACTGGGGGCTCGACGAGACCGCGTTCGCCGCGGAGCTGATCCTCAGCGAGCTGATCACCAACGCCATGCGGCACGGCGCCGGCCCCATCCGGGTGCGGCTGCTGTACGGCCGCACCCTGATCTGCGAGGTCTCCGACGCCAGCAACACCGCCCCCCACCTGCGCCGGGCGGCCAGCACCGACGAGGGCGGTCGCGGCCTGTTCCTGGTCGCGCAGCTCTCGCAGAGCTGGGGCACGCGCTACCTGCCCGAGGGCAAGGTCATCTGGGCCGAGTGCGGGCTCGACGCGGCCTGACACCCCGTCCGCCGCAGCACAGGCACACCACACCTGAAAGATGCCCGAAATGCTGTAATTTGTTCGGGTGCGTGACGCTCCCGACACCCCAGCGAAGGCGGCCTCACCCTTCGGCCCGGAGCCCCTGGTCCGCGTCCGGGGCCTCGGCAAGCGGTTCGGCGGCACCGTCGCGCTGGCCGGGGTCGACCTCGACGTCCACGCCGGCAGCGTCCTCGCCCTGCTCGGGCCCAACGGCGCCGGGAAGTCCACACTCATCAAGATCCTCGCCGGGGTCCACCAGGCCGACGCCGGACAGATCACCGTCGCCGGACACCCTCTCGGCAGCCACACCGCCACCCGGAGCATGTCCTTCATCCACCAGGACCTCGGCCTCGTGGACTGGATGACGGTCGCCGAGAACATCGCCCTGACCACCGGGTACGCGCGCCGGGCCGGGCTGATCTCCTGGCGCCGCACCCGCGAGCGCTGCGTCGGCGCCCTGCGGATCGTCGCCGGACACCTCGACCCGGACACGCCGGTCTCCGCGCTCGCGCCCGCCGACCGCTCACTGGTCGCGATCGCCCGGGCCCTGGCGGCCCGCGCACGGGTCATCGTCCTCGACGAGCCGACCGCCCGCCTGCCCGCCGCGGACAGCGCCCGGCTCTTCCGCGTCCTGCACGACCTGCGCGACCGCGGCCACGCCATCCTCTACGTCACGCACCGGCTGGACGAGGTGTACCAGGTCGCCGACACCTTCGCCGTCCTGCGCGACGGCCGGCTCGTCAGCCACGGCCGGCTCGCCGGCCACAGCCCCGCCCGCCTGGTCCACGACATCGTCGGCGAGGAGGAGGAACCGGCCGCCCACCGCCCCGCCGGGGCCCCGGCCCACGCGCCGGCCGTCCTGACCCTCGACGGCGTCCGCACCGCCCGGACCGGACCGGTCGACCTGGAACTCGCCGCCGGGGAGGTCCTCGGCCTGGTCGGCCTCTCGGACGCCGGGCACACGGACCTCGGCCGCGCCCTGGCCGGTGCCGGCCCCCTCCTGGGCGGACGGGCCGTGCTCCACGGACGGCCGTACCGCCCCCGCACGGTCGCGGAGGCCGTCGCCCGCGGCGTCGGCTTCGTGCCCGGCGACCGGCTGCGGGAGGGCTGCCTCGCCGAGCTGACCGTGCGGGAGAACCTCCTCGCCAACCCCCGCGCGGGAGGCGGACCCGCGCCCCACTGGATCGGCCCGCGCCGCGAACGCGCCCGGGCCGCCGCCCTGATCGACCGCTTCGCGGTACGCCCCCGCGACAGCGAGACCCCCATCGCCACGCTCTCCGGCGGGAACCAGCAGAAGGTCATGATCGGGCGCTGGCTCCGGGCGGACCTGCGGCTGCTGATCCTGGAGGAGCCGACCGCGGGCGTCGACGTCGGAGCCAAGGCCGCGATCCACCGCCTGCTCCGGGAGGCGCTGGAAGCCGGCCTGGCGGTCCTGCTGCTCTCCACCGACTTCGAGGAGGTCGCGGGCGTGTGCCGGCGCACCCTGGTCTTCGTCCGCGGGGCCGTGACGGCGGAGCTGAGCGGCCCGGCCCTCACCGTCGCCGGACTCACCCGGGCGGCCTCGGCCATGCCCCCGTCCGCCGCCGTGCGCCCATGACGCCGCCGCCCCGGCCGCGAAGCCGCCCCGGCCGTCCGCGCCGCCCGGGCGGGCACCACATCGGCGCCTACGGCCTGCTCGTCCTCACCGCCCTGCTCTGGCTGGTCTTCTCCCTCGCCCTGCCGGACACCTTCCCCACCCTGGACACCGTCGACTCGATCCTGTCCACCCAGTCGATCCCGGCCGTGCTGGCACTCGCCGCCATGGTCCCCATCGTCACCGGCGCGTTCGACCTCTCCATCGGCTACGGCCTCGGCCTCGCCCACGTGATGGTGATGCGGCTCGTGGTGCACGAGGGCTGGCCCTGGCCGCTCGCCTGCCTCACCGTGATCGCCGGAGGGCTGGTGGTGGGCGTCCTCAACGGCGTCATCGTCGAGTTCGGCCGGATCGACTCCTTCATCGCGACCCTCGGGACCGGCAGCATGATGTACGCCGTGACCGGCTGGGTCACCGACGGCGGCCGGATCGTCCCGGGCCCGCAGGGGCTGCCGCCCGCCTTCACCGACCTCTACGACTCCACGTTCCTCGGCCTGCCGGTCCCCGCCTTCTACGTGCTGGCCCTCGCGGCCGTCCTCTGGCTGGCGCTGGAGCGGCTGCCGCTCGGCCGGTACCTCTACGTCGTCGGGTCGAACCCCCGCGCGGCCGACCTCGTCGGCATCCCGACCCGGACGTACACCGTCTACGCGTTCGCCGCCTCGGGGCTGATCGTCGGCTTCGCCGGGGTACTGCTCGCCGCGCAGCAGCAGATCGGCAACCCGAGCGTCGGCCTCGACTACCTGCTGCCCGCCTTCGTCGGCGCCCTCCTCGGCTCCACGGCGATCAGACCCGGCCGGCCCAACGCCCTGGGCACCGTCGTCGCCGTCGCCGTGCTCGCCGTCGGCCTCACCGGCATCGCCCAACTGGGCGCCGACTTCTGGACGGTCCCGCTGTTCCACGGCGGCACCCTGCTCGTCGCCGTCGGCCTGGCCGGATACGCCGCCCGTCGCAGACTGCGCGGCGGTGCCGCGGCCCGCGCCGCCCCCGCCGCGCCGCCCCCGCCGCCGTCCGCCACGGCACCGGAGGGCGGCCCCGCCGGTCCACCCTCATGATCCGCTCCGGCCCACCCTCCTGACCCACTCCGCCGACCCCCTGACCCGCTCCGGCCCACCCCCTGACCGCTCCCCACGCCCCACCGCGTCGATCCCCCCACAGGAGCTACCGTGCACCGCACCCGCAAGGCCGCCCCCGGAGTCCGCGCCGCGCGGCTCGCCTGCTGCGCCCTGCTGGCGGCGGCCACCGCCCTCCTCGGCTGCGAACGCGGCTCCTCGGACGGCCCGGACGAGACGGCGACCGGGCGCAACGGCTGCCCCGACGTCCACGCCCGGGCCCAGGACGCCGTCAAGCGGGCGGAGCGGACGGACATCCCCTGGGGCGGACCCACCGACGGCCCGGAGGCGGTGTCCGGCAAGACGATCGTCTACGTCGCCCAGACCATGACCAACCCCGGTGTCGCGGGCGCCGCGAGGGGGGTCCGGGAGGCCGCGCGGGCCATCGGCTGGAACGTCCGGGTGATCGACGGCGCGGGCACCCCGGCCGGCATCCAGGCCGCCATGAGCGAGGCCGTGGCCCTGCGCCCCTCGGGCATCGTCATCGGCGGGTTCGACCCCGGCTCGACGGCGCAGCAGGTCGCGCGGGCCAACGCGCAGCGCATCCCGCTCATCGGCTGGCACGCGGTCCCCGAGCCCGGTCCCAGCCGGCAGCCCGAGCTCTTCACCAACGTCACCACCCGCGTCGAGGACGTGGCCCGCATCAGCGCGCAGTGGATCATCTCCGACTCGGACGGGCGCGCCGGGGTCGTGCTCATCACCGACGCGTCGATCCCCTTCGCCAGGAACAAGTCCGACCTGATCAGGAAGGAGCTGACGAGCTGTCAGGGGGTGCGGTTGCTCTCGGTGGAGAACATCCCGATCCCGGACGCGAGCAGCCGCACCCCGCGCGAGATCTCCTCCCTGCTCTCCCGGTTCCAGGACCGGTGGACCCACTCCGTCGCCATCAACGACCTGTACTTCGCCGACGCCGCCCCCGCCTTCCGCGCGGCCGGCGAGAAGGGCTCGGGCCCGCCCTTCAACATCGGCGCCGGCGACGGCGACCCCTCCGCCTTCCAGCGCATCAACAGCCGGCAGTACCAGGCCGCCACCGTCCCCGAGCCGCTGTCCCTCCAGGGCTGGCAGATCGTCGACGAGTTCAACCGCGCCTTCGCGGGCCGCCCCGCCAGCGGGTACGTGGCGCCCGTCCACATCGCCACCGCCGACAACAGCGCCGGCGCCACGAGCTGGGATCCCGCGGGCTACCGGGAGGCCTACCGCAAGATCTGGGGGAAGTGACGACCGGTCAGCGTGCCGATCTCTTCACGGAACATGCACGGAACCTCGGGATCCCTTTAAGTTTCAAGCGCTAGTGTCGCCGTCAGTCGAGTGGCCGCCGGGGTCGATCCGAGCGGGGCCCGTCCGTGGCGGCCCTCACAACCCCCACCCCAGGCACAGGAGACTCGGCGTGTTCGACGGCGACGTAGTGGTGATCGGCGGCGGCTACGCCGGTGTCCGGCTGGCGCGGCGGCTGGACGGCACGGCCCGGGTCACGCTGGTGGACCGCAAGGAGGTCTTCTTCCACCGCATCGCCTCCCTGCGCGCCGGTGTCCGGCCCGAGTGGACGCACACGCCCTTCATCCCGTACGACCGGCTGCTGCACAACGGCCGCGTGGTCGCGGGCAAGGCCGTCCGCATCGACACCGCCGAACGACAGGTCGCCCTCGCCACCGGCGAACGGCTGCCGTACGACGTCCTCGTCATCGCCACCGGCGCCGACTACCCGGAACCGGCCCGTTTCTCCGGCACCACCACCGAGGAGGCCGCCAAGTCCTTCGCCGAGCACCAGCGCAACATCGCCACGGCCGAACACGTCCTCGTCGTCGGCGGCGGCCCCGGCGGCGTCGAACTCAGCGCCGAGATCCGCCTCGCCCGGCCGGACGCCCGGGTCACGCTCGCCCACTCCGGGCCGGCCCTGCTCCACTCCACGGGCAGCGAGCGGCCGGGCCGCAAGGCACTCGCCTGGCTGGAGTCCCACGACGTGGAGGTCCGGCTCGACTCCTTCATGTCCCCCGGCAACGACTTCGGCACCTATCGCGACGCCCGCGGCACCGTCATCGAGGCCGACCTGTCCTTCTGGGCCACCGGCACCACCCCCAACACCCTCTGGCTCCGCCTGGCCGGGCACGGCGACTGGCTCAACTCCGCCGGACACGTGAAGGTCGACCGGATGCTCCGGGTCGAGGGGAAGCTCGACGTGTTCGCCGTCGGCGACGTCAACGACGCCACCGAACTCAAGATCACCCCCGCCGCACTCGCCCAGGCGGACCTCGCCGCCCACAACATCCGCGCGTACCTGCAGAGTTCCGGCAGGCACCGCAAGGAACCGCGCCTGTACCGCCCGGTCCACCGCACCCCGCTCATCGTGCCGTTCGGCGCGGCCGACGGGCTGACCATGCTGCCCGTGCCGGGCGGCGAGTCCGCGGTCCTCGGCAGCCGCACCACCACCCTGGCCAAGGCGAAGACCCTCATGACGCCCTATATGCGGCGTCAACTCGGCTACACGGCCGCCTGATCCGCGACCGGCTCCCTCCCGCACCCACCCCCGTCGTTACCCGCGAGTTCCGCCTGGGGTAGGGTCCCCACCGTTTCCGGCTACCGACTGATGGTGTGCCGGTACAGGGCGTGTCGGAGGGTGGCAAGACGATGGAATCCCAGTGGGGTGACGGCGGATCCGTGGACCTGGACGACACGTGGCTGGAGTCGCTGAATCCCGAACCGCTGCTGACCCGCGACTACGAGACGCGGCCCGCGCTCGTGTACGAGCGGCTGCGGCAGCAGCACGGCCCGGTCGCGCCGGTCGACCTGCTGGGGGTGCCCGCCTGGCTGGTCCTCGGGTACCGCGAGGCGCTGCAGGTCCTCCAGGACGACGACGGCTGGCCCAAGGGACTGGAGAACTGGCGGGCCCGCTCCGAGGGCCGGGTGCCCGCCGACTGGCCGCTCGGACCGTCTCTGGAGGTCAACCACATCCTGATCCAGGGCGGCCCCGGCTACCGGCCGCTGCGCACCGCCTGGGACGTGGCCCTCAAGCCGTTCCAGGACCCACGCCACCCCCAGGCCAAGCGCCTGAAGTCCGCCGTCACCGCCTACGCCGACGAACTGATCACGCTGGTCGGCGAGGGCGGCAGGACCGGCGTGGCCGACCTGTCCGCGCAGTTCTCCCGGCCGCTGCCGCTGATGGTGGCCAGCCATCTGCTCGGCTTCCCCGGCTCGCAGGGCGACGACGCGCTGATGGACATGTGGCGCGTGCTCGACGCGGGCCCGGACGCCGAGGCCGCGCTGGAGCGCCTGCTGGCCACCCTGGCCGAACTCGCCGCGCTGAAGCTGGAGAAGCCCGGCGACGACTTCCCCTCCTACCTCCTGGCCGCGCACCCGGACCTGTCGCTCGACCACCTGGCCCGCGAACTGTTCATGCTGCTCGGCATGACCTCCGACCACGTCGGCATCCTCATCTCCAACACCGTCGTGGAGGTCATCTCGGGCGAGAGCAGCGTGCGCGCCAGCCTGTCCGCCGGCATGGTCCGGGAGACCATGAACCGCGTGGTCATGCGCAAGCCGCCGCTGGTGAACTTCGTCCCGCGCTTCGCCGCCCGGGACACCCCGCTCGGCAACTACACGATCCACGCCGGCGACCCGGTGTGGGTCTCCTCCGCCGCCGCGCACGCCGACCCGCTCTTCGCCGACCACGTCGCCTCCGGCACCACCATCAGCACCCGGGCCCACCTGTCCTGGGGAGCCGGTCCGCGCCAGTGCCCGGCGCGGGAACTCGCCTCGACGGTCGCGGCGGCCGGTGTGGGGCGCCTGTTCGAGCGGTTCGACCACCTCGACCTCGCCCTGCCGGCCGACCAACTGCCCTGGCGCTCCTCGCCGTTCATGCGCGGACTGCGCTCGCTGCCCGTGCGGTACTCCCTCGCCTCGGCGCCGCCCGCGCGGCCGGTGACGGACGACCCCGCGCCGGAGGTCGCCCAGGAGATCCTGCCGGACCGGTCGGCCCGCCAGCGGTCCTCGCTGTGGCGCTACCTGACGGGGCTGATCCGCGGCGGGCGCTGACCGCGGACCTGGTCGAGAACACCCGGGGCACCCCGTCGTTCCTCCCGGCCCCGGGGTGACGATCTCCCGCCGCACGCGTGACGAACGGAGGTGTTCCGCGGCAGATCGACTCTGCCCGCCCGGGCCAAAGGCCACAGCGACAGCTTCGACCAGGCCCGATGTCCGGCCCCCGACGAATGGGTACGGTCCGACCTGGAAAGCTGGGTGGTCCTCACCCCCGACGGCCTGGTGCTCCCGCCGCAGGGCTGGAAGATCCACGTGTCGGCCACACCCGGCACGGCCCGCGACGTCCTGGCCACCGTGTGGGACTACTGCGTCCCCGCCCGTATCGCCGGCTCGAAACGGTCCTCCACGAGCTGGGCCCCGTCCTGGCGGGCCGTCCGGGCCCCTACATCCTCAGCGACCTGCGCTGGGGGGACGGCCCGCTGTACGCCGGTACGGAGGCTTGGTCACCGCCGCAGGCGTGCTGCTGGGCCTGGCCGGCCTGACCTCGTGCTGGTCGCCCTCGTCCTGCCTCCGCTGCTGTTGGGGCCCGCCCTGTTCGCCGCGGCGCTGTGGGCGACGGCCGCGCGGCAGCGCGAGGTCATCCTGGCGGACGAGCGTGTCGCCGAGGCCACGGGCGCCCTGACCGGCGGGCTGCGGGACGTGGTGACCTGCGGCGCCGAGGACCGGGTCGGGGCGACGGCGGGCGCGCACGTCGACGACGCGGCACGCGCCACCCTGTCGCTGGCCCGCCTCACCGCGGTACGGACCGCGGCGCTGGGCATGAGCGGCTGGGTGCCCCTCCTGCTGATCGTGGTCGCGGCGCCCTGGCTGATCCGCAACGGCGTGACGGCGGGCGCGATCCTCGGCGCGGTGACCTATGTGTCGCAGGCCCTCCAGCCGACCCTGCAGGGCTTCGTGCAGGGGCTCGGCAGCAGCGGGCTGTGGCTCCTGGTCACGGTCGGCCGGATGGCGGAGGTAGCGGCGGAGTCCCGGCCCGAGGCGGCGCAGGGCACGGCCGGGTCCCGCCCCGAGCCGGCACAGGCCGCCATGGCGTCCCGCCCCGGGAAGCCCGCGGCCGGCCTGCCGGTGGCCCGGCCCGGTGCGTGCCGCGTGGACGTGCGCGGTCTCACCTTCGCCTACGCCCGGTCCGCGGACCCGGTGATCCGCGACCTGGACCTTCTCCTGCGACCCGGTGAGCACCTCGCCGTGGTCGGCCCGAGCGGCGCGGGGAAGTCCACCCTGGCGGCCCTGATCGCCGGGGTGCTCGAACCGCAGGCCGGGCAGGTACACCTCGATGACCTGCCCCTCCGTGCTCTGGTCGGCCGCGGCGAGGGTCCGGACCGGCACCGCGGCCTGGTCCCCCAGGAGGCGGACGTGGAGTCGGCGGTGCGCGCCGTGGGCGCCGCGCCCCTCGTCGTGCGCCTCGGCGGCTACGACGCGCCCCTGGAACCGAGGCGCCTCTCGGCCGGTGAGCGGCAGCTCGTCGCCCTGGCCCGCGCCCTGCTCCCGGCGCCTCGGCTGACGCTGCTGGACGAGGCGACCTGCCACCTCGACCCGCTCGCCGAGGCCGTCGCCGAGGACGCCTTCGCCCGCGGCCCGGGCACCCCGATCGTCGTCGCCCACCGCATCAGCTCCGCGCTGCGGGCCGACCGCGTCCTGGCCATGGACGGCACGCGGATCGCCCTCGGCACCCACGAGGAGCTGAGCCACGTCCTCGCTCTACCGCGACCTGGTCGGCCACTGGGGCGCGGCCGGCGCGTCCCCGGGCGGCGGTGCCCGGTCGTCGCGGCCGACGGCCGGGGCGGTGGCACGGGCCGGGATGGCCGCCGTGCTGCGAACGACCGCGGAGCGCATCTCGGGGCCCGCGCGAACGTCCCGTAAGGCCCGCACGTGGCCCCGGGAGACCCGCACCTGGCCCCGGGAGACCCGCACGTGGCCCCGGGAGCTCTTCCGCGTGATGGCGGTCAGATGGTTACGCACCGTCGCCACGGACAGTGACAGCCGCTCGGTGATCTCCCGCGTCCAGCGCCACCGGCGCGAACTCCGGGTCGATGAACCGCTGCCCCCTGACCAGCTTGCGGACACCGTGGACCAGGCGGTCCGCCGGGGCGTTGGTGCAGATGACGTCGGCGGCGTGCAGACCGAGCAGACGGCGCAACCGCTCGGGTGTCGTCGAGGCCATCACCAGCAGCACCCGGCGCTCCGGGAGCCGGGCCATCAGCTCCCCCCGTGCGGCGAGTTCCTCGCCCTCGCTGGAGTCCACGTCGATCACGACCACGTTCGGGCGGCACGACGGGGCGCGGGCGAGAACCTCACCGTTGCCCTCGGCTTCGGCGACGACCTCGATGTCGTCCTCACGTGACAGGAGAGCGGCGAACGCTCCCCGCACCAGGCGGGTGTTCTCGACGAGAAGAACGCGGATCAATGTCGCTCCCACTCGGCTGTGCGGCCCCCGTACCCGCTCCGACGTGCTCCGGCCCTCTGCACCTCCTAGATCGGATTATCACCTCCATGTCGGGAATTTCAGGCCCACGTTGATCGAGTGGTGACGTCGGGAGCGCGGGCATACCGTCGAACGGTGGACACCGCAGGCAGCAGCCCGCAGCCGGCCTCACCACAGACGACCACCACCAGGGAACCCGGTGGTGGCGGAAGCGCGATGGCGCTCTTCGTCCTCGCCTCGTGCCAGCTGATGGTGGTCCTCGACATCACCATCGTGAACATCGCACTGCCGCACATCCAGAGCTCGCTGGACTTCTCCACCACGAGCCTGTCGTGGGTGGTGAGCGCCTACACCCTCACCTTCGGCGGCCTGCTGCTGCTCGGCGGCCGGGCCGGCGACATCCTGGGCAGGCGGCGGGTCTTCATCTTCGGCGTGCTGCTGTTCGTGCTGGCCTCCCTGCTCGGCGGGTTCGCCCAGAACTCCGGCCAACTCCTCGGCGCCCGCGCCCTGCAGGGCGTCGGCGGCGCCATCGCGTCCCCCACCGCCCTCGCCCTGATCAGCACGACCTTCCGCGAAGGACCGGAACGCAACCGCGCCTTCGGGGTCTTCGCCGCGGTCTCGGCGGGCGGCGGCGCCATCGGCCTGCTCGCGGGCGGGATGCTGGTGGAGTGGCTGAACTGGCGGTGGGTGCTGTTCGTCAACGTGCCCATCGGCCTGCTCATCGTGCTCGCCACACCCAAGTGGATCAGGGAGTCCGAACGCCACCCCGGCCGCTTCGACCTGAGTGGCGCGCTCACGTCCACCGCGGGCATGGTGCTGCTCGTCTACGGGTTCATCAGGGCCGCGGACGACGGCTGGCGGGACGCGCTCACGCTGGCCTCGTTCGCCGGGGCGGTCGTGCTGCTCGCGGCGTTCATCCTGATCGAGCGGCGCTCCAGACAGCCCATCACGCCCCTGCACATGTTCGCCGACCGTAACCGCGCGGGCACCTACGGCATCATGCTGTGCCTGGCAGCAGCGATCTTCGGCATGTTCTTCTTCCTCACGCTCTTCGTGCAGAACGTGCTGGAGTTCAGCCCCATCGAAGCCGGCCTCGCCTTCCTGCCGGTCAGCGCGGTCATCGCGATCGGCGCCGGACTGGCCTCGCGGTTCCTGCCCGTCTACGGGCCCAAGCCGTTCATGGTGCTGGGCGCGATCCTGGCGGCGACCGGACTCGCCTGGCTCACCCTGACCGACGTGCACTCCACCTACGCGGGCAGTGTCCTCGGCCCGATGCTCGTCTTCAGCCTGGGCATGGGCATGGAGTTCGTGTCGCTGACGCTCATGGCGCTGTCCAACGTGCCCACCCCCGAGACCGGCGCGGCCTCCGGGCTCCTCAACGCCACCCAGCAGGTCGGCGGCTCCCTCGGCCTGTCCATCCTGGTCACGATGTACGGCACGGCCAGAGCCAACGAGGCGGACAAGCAGACCCCGGCCTTCCTTCAGCAGGCCACCCCGGCCGAACGCCTGCGGTTCCAACGCACCGAACAACTGCCTAAGCCTTGGTCCGACGAGGTCTTCACCGCCGGCGTCTCGGCCGCGTTCATCATGGCGGCCGTCTTCACCGTCGTCGCCGCCCTGATCGCCCTGATCGTCATCCAGGTCCGTCCCTCCGACCTGGAGCGCCTGAAGGGCGGGGCGGGCCCCGGCCCGATGTGAGGCCCGCCCCGGCCGTCCGGCCCCGCCTACCCCCCGATCCTGGCCGCGATGACCGGAGCCAGCCGGTCGGCGATGACCCGGTGCCCCCGGTCGTTGGGGTGCACCGAGTCCGTCAGGTCACCCGACCCCAGCCAGCCGGTCGTGTCGACGAAGGAGACCCGGGTGTCACCCCCGGCGACGGCGGCCCGCACGGCGGCCTCGGTCTGCGGGACGTACCGTCCGCGGAACGTCTCCAGCGCGAAGATCCACGCCTGCGGGTAGGCGGCCCGGACCTTGCGCAGCAGACTGCTGTACGCCGACTGGAACTGCGTCGAACTCACCCCGTGCCCCACGTCGTTGGTGCCGAGGTTGATGACGACCGCGTCGGCCCGGTAACGGGAAAAGTTCCAGTCGGGCGTCGCCCCGTTCGGGTTGAGCTTGGTGAACTGCCGCTCCAGCCCCACACAGCCGTCCGCCGCCACCAGGCACGCGCCACCCTGCGCGATCTGCGTGTGCTCGGCACCCAGCCGCTCCCCGATCAGCCAGCCGTACGCGGTACGGGCGTTCTGCGAGGTCGTGGTGCCCACGGTGATCGAGTCGCCGACGAACTCGATCAGCCGGGCCGGTGAGGGAGGGGCGAAGGTCGTCGCGCCGCTGTCGAGGACCAGCCCCTGGAAGACGGCGTCGCCCTTGTAGGAACCCGCCACCACCTGGTAGTTGACCTGGAGCGTGTGGTTGCCGGAGGCCAGGGGCGTCGGGGTCAGGTCCACCGTCCCCTTGACGTCGTCGTAGAACCTCACGGGCCCGTTGTCGATCCGCGCCCACAGGTCGATCGTGCCCCGCTGCTTCAGCTTGACCGTCCGTCCGGTGAAGCCGGCCCGGTAGTAGGCGCCGGCCCAGTACGGGGTGTACGCGGTGGCGGAGCCGGTGGTGTCCCAGCGGCCGACGAACTTGATGTTCGGATCGCCGGGCTGCCCGGGAGCGGCGGCCTTCGCGGTGGCGCCGCTGCCCAGCCGGGCGGCGAGGACCGGGGCCAGACGCTCGGCGAACCTGGTGTGGCCCGCCTCGTTGGGATGCCCGTCGCCGTCCTCGTAGTGGGTGCCGTCGGTGAGCCAGCCGGTGGTGTCGACGTAGTGCACCCGGGAATCGCCGGCCCCGTTGCGGGCACTGACGGCGGCCCTGGTCTCGGTGACGTAGCGCTTCTTGAGCGTCTGCACCGCGAAGAGGTGCGCGGTGGGGTACTTGGCGCGCACGTCCCGCAGGAACGCGGTGTACGCCGACCGGAAGTCCGGGCCGGGGACGCCGTGCCCGATGTCGTTGGTGCCGAGGTTGATGACGACCGCGTCGGCCCGGTAGCGGGAGAAGTCCCAGGGGGTGTCACCGGTGCTGCCCGTCCTGAAGAACTGCGCGCTCAGTCCGGTGCAACCCGATCGCGCGACCAGGCAGTACCCGGACCGGGCGATCCGCGTGTGCCGCATCCCCAGCCGCTCGCCGGTCTTCCAGGCGTACGAGTCCAGCGCCAGCCGGTCGGTGAGGGCACCCGCGGTGATGGAGTCGCCGACGAACTCCACCACCCCGGACGGGGTGTTCGCCGCGACGGTCCGCGCGCCGGAGTCCAGGACCAGGCCCTGGAAGACGGTGTCGCCGGAGCGGTAGGACAGGCGCAGGGTGTGCGTGCCGGGGGACAGCGGCTGCGGGGTGAGGTTCACCGTGCCGCGCACGCCCGCGTGGAAGACGTCGGGGCCGCCGTCGATGCTCGCGTAGAAGTTGACCGCGTTCCTGGCCCGGACCTTCACGGTGGTGCCGGTGAAGCCGGTCTGGAGATAGGCGCCGCTCCAGTGGGGCACGGCCGCGGTGCCCGAGGAGACGTCCCAGCGTCCGACGTACGTGATGTTCGGATCGGACACCGAGCCGTCCCCGGCCGCGGCGTGCGCGGGCGAGCCGCCCGTCCACGACAGCAGGCAGGCCAGGAGCACGGCCGTGAGAAGGGCGGGCAGGACGCGTCCGGGGGAGGGGTGGGGGGAGGTCTGCACGGGGTTCCCTTCACGTGGGGGTGGCTGGGAGCGCTCCCATGAGCAGCCTCTCGAGAGAAGCAGTGAAACGGTTCAGCGTCAAGTGGTCCTACAGGGGCTGGAGTTGAGGCATCAGGGCGCCGCCCGGCAGCGCGACGGGCGCGGCGGCCGACGCGCTCCGGCCGGCCCGCCCGCGGTGCTCGCCGGTCACGGCCGCGGTCGGGGAGACGTCTTCAGCGCCTCGGCCAGCCCCGCCGCGTCCGTGCCGAGCTTGCGGTACACCGAGGAGAGCAACTGCCGCACACCCTGCTCGGTCAGGTGCAGTTCCTTGGCGACCACCCCCACCGGGTGCCCCTGCGCCGCCCTCTCGGCCGCCTTGCGCTCCTGGGCCGTGAGCGTGTCCGTCTGCGGGTAGCGCAGCGGCAGCGGCCGCAGACCGGCGGCGGACAGTTCCCGCCGGGCCCGCGCCGCCAGCCCCTCCGCACCGCAGTGCACCGCGCCCTCCAGGCCCTGGTACAAGCGGTCGGCGGCGTCGTGCAGCCGGCCGTTCCGGGCCAGCGCGGCACCGTGACCGACCAGGGCGCGGGCCAGTTCGTACGCCGCCGGTGACCGCTGCAGGTGGTCGACGGCCTCCGTGTGCAGATCGAGAGCCGCCTCACCGCCCGTCACCTCCGCCCGGGCGTGCAGCGCCTGGCCGATCACGGATGCGGCACCGAAGTCCCGGGCCCGCTTCACGGCGTCCTGCGCGTGGCGTACCGCCCGGTCGGGAGCACTGCGGGACAGCGCCGAGGCCAGGCCCAACTGCCAGGTGCACCAGGCCGGATTGCGCCACTCCCGGCTCTCCAGCCACTCACCGACCTCCGACAGCAGGTCGGCGGCCTCGTCGGACCGGCCCTCCGCCAGGAGCAGTTCGGCGTACACGGTGCGGGGGTCGGGATAGATCACGGCGTTCGGGATGTCGCCCCCGTAGCCGTACTTGTCGGCGAGCCGGCGTGCCGCCAGGGTCCGGCCGCGGGCCAGCAGTGTCTGGATCAGGATGCCCACGGCGAACCACTGCGCGGGTACCGCGCCCTCCACCCGGTCGGCGATGCGCAGGCCCTCCCGCACCAGGTTCTCCGCCTCGGCCAGGCAGCCGCGGCGGTAGCGGATGTACCCGGAGAGCGCCTGCCCCAGGGCCAGGTGGGAACCGCGCCAGCCCTTCGACTCGCACTCCGCCATGCCCCGCGCGAAGAGTTCCTCGGACCGCCGCGGCTGGTCGCAGTACATGAACACCAGGGCGACCGAGACGGGGACCTCGAAACCTTGGTTCTCGTGGGTCCAGCTCAGTCCACCGCGCAGGGCCTTCTCGGCGTACGCGAGGACCTTCTGCCGGGGCTCGCCGCACATCATGGCGTCCCAGGCCCGGATCCCGAGGATGTACCGCTCCTCCAGGCCACGGCCGGGCAGACGGTCGGCCAGTCGGGCGAGCGCCCGCGAACGGCCGGACGAGTCCGGCTCGTCGGTGCGGAACGCGCTCCAGTTGAAGTGGTCGGCCTGCAGCCGCAGCCGGACCCTGGGGTGGGCGGTCCGCTGCGCCTCCTCTGCCGCCACCCTCGCGGCCTCCGCCATCCGGTCGGTGTGGGCCAGCGCCTGGGTCAGCCGGTACACCATCGGGGCCCGCAGCTCGGGTTCGATATCGGGCTCGGCCAGCGCCTCGCGCAGATGGGCGACGGTGGCGGTGGGCTTGATGAGGAAGGTCGCGGAGGCCAGTTCGTGGAGCAGCACGGCGCGCTCCTCCGGCAGCGGCGGTTCCTGCAGGGCCCGGGTGAGCAGGCGCCGGGCCGCCTCCGGGGCACCGGAGTGCAGTGCCTCACGGGCGGCCTCCCGCAGGCAGGTGACGGCCTCGGCGTTGCCCTCGCAGGGGACCTCCAGCAGATGCCGGGCCGCGGCGGCCGGACCGAGTCCGGCGGCCCGCACGGCCTCCGCGGCCGCGTTGTGCATCCCCTCCCGCAGGCTGGTCCCGATGGACCGGTAGATCGTGGTGGCGATCAGCGGGTGGACGAACTCCAGGCTGTCCCGGGACCCGTCGCCGTCGGCCAGGATCCGGGCGGCACGCAGCTTCTCCGTCGCCTCGGCCGCCGCCGTGCTGCCGATCGCCGCGATGGTGGACGCCAGCTCCGGCGAGATGGCCTGACCGAGGACGGCCGCCGCGTAGGCGAAGCGGACCGTGGTCGTGCCGAGTCCCTGCAGACGCTCGATCAGCCCGGGCCCCTTCACCGCGGCGGCCAGGTCGCGCATGGCGGGCAGGTCCTCGCTGGTGCCCTTCAACTTGCGCTCGCCGAGCCTGATGGCGAGTTCGACGGCCTCGAACGGGCTCCCTCCGGTGACCTCCCGGCATTCCTCGCAGAACGCGTCCTCGGCCTCCTCGCCCACCTCGTCCCTGACGATCCGTGCGACGGCATCCGCACTGAGCGGTGCCAGGGTGAAGGGACGCTTCCCCAGATCGGCCGCGGGCGCCTCGAGGGAGGCCGCCTCGCGCGGCAGCTCGTCGGGCCGGTAGGCCACGACGATCAGCATCGACAGGTCGACGGCCCGGGGAGCGAAAGAGGCGAGCCAGCTCAGCGACTGGACGTCCGCCCAGTGCAGGTCGTCCAGGATCAGGACCACCGGCGCCTTCTTCACGGCGAGGCGCGTCATCACCCAGTCGAGACCGTCACGCACCCCGGTCGGGTCCGGCACGTGGCCGCTCGGCATCGCGACCAGACCCAGCGCGGCGGCGACGATGTCGTACCAGCCGCCCAGGAAGGTGCGGAGTTCCTCCTCGTCCAGCGGTGCCAGCACCGGCTGGACGAGCTGGCGCACCACGTGGAGCGCCAGCTCCTGTTCCTTCTCGCCGCCCCGGCCCGACAGCACGGTGAACCCCTCCGCCGTCGCGCGGACCCGGGCCTCGGTCAGCAGGGCGGTCTTGCCCATGCCGGCCGGACCGGTGAAGGCGAGCAGACCCCCGCGCGGCGCCTGGGGCATGCCGTCGACGGTGTCGCGCAGCCGCGCCAGGGCCGAGTCGAGCGCCCGGAGCTCCTTGCGGCGCTCGAGCAACGGCCTGGACTCGGGCAGGGATTGCCGCAGCTCATTCGCCATGTGCCGTACCGCTTCCTGTCGTCGGCCATCGGGAGGCAGCGCGAGCGTACGCCTCCCGACGGGTGCCTTGACCGGATTCCGGAACGGGCACGACAAAGAAGGGTGAATGGCCTGCTATTACGGTGTGGAGCGCTGAACCGGCGGGTATCGTGGCCCGAATTGGGGCCGTCCTGCCTGCCCGCGGCCGCGGTCGCCGGGCTCCCTCACCGCAGGACCGGGGCCGTCCCCGCGTCCGCGTAGCGCGGGACGGTGCGGGACCAGTAGTAGCAGCCGCGGATCCAGCCGGCCATGCCTTCCACGTAGCCGACGCCCGAAGGGCTCAACTCCGGTTTGATCTCGTCGAAGAGCCTCTCGAACTCGTGGATGGTGTGGTTGATCTGCCGGATGGCCAGGGTGACGGCCACCGGCAGGGGGCACTGGTGCGCCCGCTGGTAGGCGAGGGCCAGGTTGATCATCTCGCCGGACCGCTGCTCCTTGACCGCGGAGAAGAGGTCCGGGATCCACACCGCCGCGTCGGCCGACAGCCGGCTCAGGCGCCGCATGAGCGGATGATGGAGCTCCGCGGCGGTCAACTCGTGGGGCTGCGCGGCCTCGCACAGCGGGTAGAAGGGCTCGACGCCCGCGGTGAGGGAACGGATCGACGTGCAGAGTCCGGACCGTATGGGCGAGGGATGGGTCTGCGCCACCGATTCGTACAGCAGCCCGTGCACGTACTCGCGGCTCTTCCACGCCCAGCGCGCGGCCTGCGCGGGCGTACACCGCTCGCGGATCTGCCGGTAGAGGTCGGACAGGGCCGCTCCCAGCGGGGTGCTGGGGAGCGCGCCGTCCCGCAGGATCGCGATGCTCTCGCACAGCATGGGCAGCAACTGGCCCGGCCGGTGCCGGCCGACCTCCTCGGCGCGGTCGTCGAACACGAACTGGTAAGCGATCTGATGGGCGACGAGCTGGAGGATCCCGGCATCGGTGTCCGGGCTGTTGTAGGACGCGAGTTCGGCGGGGCGCGTGTGGGCGATCATCGCCGGCACCCCGGGTTCGCCACTCAGGCCGGTCAGGCGCAGCCAGGCGTCGACGCCTGCCGCGGCCTCGGCCTCGTGCGGATTCCGCCGGAACGGGAAGGGCATGTACAGATGAGCGTCGATCAGCTCCCCTATGTTGGATGCCGGATTTCCGCTCTGTGCGACGGTCGCGATTTCCTCATGCGTGGTGGACACCGTTGTCACCGTCCCTCCCGGCTTTCTCGGCTCCGGACGCGGCAGCCGCGGCTTCGGGCACCTGGGCGACGGCATGCGGCGCCGTGCCGTCCGGCGCGTCCGTTCGTGGGGCGCAGATCATCGTCAGGGACCGGGGTCCCAGGGTCGCGCCGGGGCGCGGCGGTGCGACGCGCCCGGAGGGGTGACGCAGCCTCCAGCGGCCGGTGATGGCCGCGAGGGCCACCGTCATCTCGGCCATGGAGAACAGGTCACCGATGCACTTGCGGCTGCCCGCCGCGAACGGGATGAGCGCCCCGTGGGGACCGGGGGCGGCCTCGCCCTCCAGCCAGCGCTCGGGCAGGAACCGGTCGGGCTCGGGGAACGACGCCGGGTCGTGGTGCAGGAGGTACGGGCTGTAGAGGACGGTGGCTCCCCGCGGCAGCCGGCGTCCGGCGAACTCCGTCTCGCGGGTCGTGACCCGTGTGAAGAGCCAGCCGGGCGGGGAGTGGCGCAGCGTCTCGGTGACGACCGACCGCGTGTAGACCAGACGGGGCAGATCGTCGACGTCCGGCAGCCGGCCCGCGAGGACGGTGTCGACCTCGGCGTGCAGCCGCCGCTCGACCTCCGGATGCCGGCCCAGGAGGCTGAAGGTGGAGGCCAGGCACATCGAAGAGCTTTCGGAACCGGTGAGCAGGAGCGACACGAGCTGGTCGTGGACCTCCCGGTCGGTGACCGGGGGCTCGCCGTCCTCGGTGTCCGCGGCCGCCAGCAGGAGCCCCAGCAGATCGTCGCGGGGCACGCCCCGCCGGCGCTCGGCGATCGCGGCGTCGATGAGCTCGCGCACCCGCTCCACCGCACGCCGGTAGCGGCGGTTCGCCGGGGTGGGGATCCGGAACAGCACGTCGACCGGGACGATCGTGCGCACGAACAGGCCGCGCACGATGGCGGCGAGGCAGTGCCGCACCTCGTCGGCCGCGGCCGGGCTGAGCGAGTCGGACAGCAGGACCCGGCTGATCAGCCGGGTCGTCATACCCAGCATGGCCGCGCTGACGTCGACCTCCTGCCCGTCGCGCCAGTCACCGCACAGTGCCGCGGCCTCCTCGGCCATCAGAGCCGTGTGCCCGGAGACGTTGGAGGGGTGGAAGGTCGGTTGCAGCAGCCTGCGCTGACGCCGGTGCTCCGCGTGCGGGCACGTGACGACGCCGTCGCCCATCAGCGCCCGGAGCCGCTCGTACTGCGGTCCGCCCTTGTCGAACGTGCGGGAGTCCCGGAGCATGCGGTGGACCAACTCGGGGTGACACACCATCCAGGCGCGCTGGGGGCCGAGACGTATCTCGACCAGATCGCCTTGTGGGGGCAGGGATTTCAGAAACTCCAGCGGCCGACGGAACAAGGCGATACCGTGGCCGATGGATGGGAATATGCCTGGAGCAGTACCGACCGTCCATGGCTGTTCCGGTTCATGAACGCAGCCGTTCATCGAATACCACCTGCCTCAGTCGACCAGGGAATACGGTGACGTTTCACCGACTTGGCGCTTGCACCATGTCCTGCCCAGTCCAAGCTGGCCGCTGACGTGACGAACCCTTTCTCCAGGGGGCGCACGGGTGCACGGGGAAGCGCTGGGTGAATCACCTCCGGTGCACGCAAGGCGTCAGACGGCTTTCTTCCGTCACTCCGGCTTCTTTGGTTCCTCTTACGTATTTTCCGTAATTTCCGTGTACAGGGATCCGGGCAGGGGTGTCGCGAAGACCGGGTGGAGCCGGCCGTGACCCGCGGCCGGCTCCACCCGGGAAGCCCGGTTCGTGCCTCAGGGGCGGTGGTAACTCTCCGGCGGCGCCAGATAGGAGGCCGCCAGACCGCCGGTGTCGATCACGATCTGGTCGACCACCATCGCCGCGTCCACCATGAACACCCGCAGCACATGCTCACCCGGCGTCGACACGGTCATCCGGGCCGTCAGCTTCTCGACGCCCTCCTCCACGTTGCGGGCCCAGGCGTCCCCGCGGTTGCCGGTGGCGATCGCCTGGCCCGACAGCACCGTCGGCGGCTGGTCGTCGAGGGCCACCGCCAGGCGCCGCGTGCCCCGCTCGTCGAGGGAGGGCAACCGGAAGACCGTCACCGGGAAGCTGCCGGTCGTGGTGAAGCGCACCCGGTAGCGCAGTTCCGGCGACCGGCTGGTGACGTCGTCCGTGATCGCCGGCGCGGTCGTCGGGACCGCCTCGACGGCGGCCGTACGGCGACCCAGCCCGCGGACCACCCGCCAGTGCGCTCCGCCGCGGGCCACCCGGCTCTCGAAGTGCGCCGCGTCGATCGAGACGTGGCCGTGGGCCTCGACGAAGCCGCGGACCCGCCGCCGGGCCCGTTCCCCGTCGTTGACCACCCGCACCGGTACCTCGATGGTCGTGCCGGCGCCGGTGAAGGCCACCGTCGGCTCATGGGTCCCTTCCGGCACCCGGGCCCAGTCGACCTCGACCCACACTCGCGTCTGGTCGGTGAGTTCGCCGCTCGCGGTGGTCAGCCTCAGCCAGGGGTGGCTCGGCTCGGCCCGCCACGGAAGGGGGAGGAAGCCGGTGTTGAAGACGTCCACGAAGCGGCGGTCCCGGGTGTAGGAGGAGAAGGACAGCGGGCGCTCCGCTCCCGTCTCGTTGCCCTCCGTGGCCAGCCCCAGGCCCGAGGTCTCCTGCCGGGGCACCCGCGTGACGGACGGGCGGCCCGGGGCCTTCGGGATCTGGGACGGGTAGGGGTTGACGACGCCGTCCCACTTCCCGCCCGCGATCTCGGTGTTGTACCGCCGGGTGATCGCCTGTTCCTCGGCGTGCGCGGCCTCGGCCAGGTCCGCGAAGCGGTTCGTGCCCGCGCCGCGGCCCTGGCGGACGGCGAGCGCGTTGCGGTCCGCCCAGTAGTACTTCAGGTTCATCAAGTACGCGCCGTGGACCGGGTACTCGACCAGCTCGTAGTAGGCGTCCCGGTAGGTCTCCGGCAGCTTCGACCCCAGTCGGCGGACCCGTTCCAGCAACTCCTCGTAGGCCGTCATACGGCGGCCCGCCTCGTCGCCGTGGTGGACCGTCGAGAAGATCGCCTTGTCGATGAACTCCGGGCGCCGCTCCGCCGCCAGGCGGTAGTACTCGGTGCGGATGGCGGCGATCTCCGCGCCGTACCGCCGGCCGAACTGGCGCCCGGCCCACTCCACGAGGAAGTCCTCGACGTTCCCGGGACCCCAGCGGTCCACGTCCCACGCCATGTCCAGACAGAAGGACAGCCCCGTCTCGATCGACTTGATGTCACCGACGTTGAAGATCCACATCCGGTCGGCCCCGTGGTCGTGGACCCGCCGCAGCTCCTGCCACACCTTGGCCAACTGCGTGGTGTCCAGCCACAGATAGCTCCTGGGGCGGCCCCAGTAGGAGAGGTGGTAGTAGATGCCGTTGCCGCCGGCGCGGCGGCGCTCCGCCTCGTTCGGGAGCTGGCGCATGTTGCCGTGGTTGTCGTCCGGCCAGATCAGGGTGACGTCGTCGGGCACCTGGACGCCCGCGTTGTACAGCTCCAGGACCTCCTTGTACGGGATGAAGATCTGCGGCCGGGCCGCCTCGCCCACCTCCTCGGCCAGGATGCGGCGCTGGTCGGCGATGATGTCGTTCATCACCGCGACCTTCTCCGGGATCGTCGTGGCGTACTTCGTCTCCAGGGCGGAGTCGTGCAGGCCCCGCATGCCGATCGTCCAGCTGCTCTCGTAGGCGGCGTTCTCCCGGGCCCGCGCCCGCCAGTAGTCGGAGATGACGGCCGGGTTCACCGTGTAGTCGTAGAGCGGCAGGGTGCCGTCGGGGTTGCGGTGCGCCTCGGCCCACGGCTGCCACTCGTGCACGCCGTTGCGCAGCATGGCCTCGGGGTGGCTGGAGCCGACCACGATGCCGTAGCGCTCGGCCAGTTCGGGGTTCTCGCGGTGCTTGTTGAAGAAGTCGGAGTACGGGTGCATCGCGGGCCAGAGGTAGTTGGCCTTGAGGCGGAGCAGCAGCTCGAAGACCCGCTCGTACGTCCTGGGGCCGATGTGCTTGTCCGGCTCCTGGGTGCGGTGGGACCACGTGGTGAGGTTCTGCTCGTCGTTGATGAAGATGCCCCGGTAGCGGACGGCGGGTTCGAGGCGCTTGAGGGGGCCGGCCGGGACGGTCACGGTGTCGCGGCGGACGACCGGGACATCGGCCCACCAGTACCAGGGGGAGACGCCGATGCGCTCCGAGGTGTCGTAGACGCCGTAGACCGTGCCGCGCCGGTCGCTGCCCGCGATGACCAGGGCGCGGTCCACGCCGGGCAGCGGGCGCTCCACGACCTGGGTGACGGACGCCTCCCAGCGGCCCTCGACCCGGGAGACGTCCAGGCGTCCGCGGCGGACGAGCCGGTCGATGACCGGGCTCGCGCCGATCGTCCCCACCAGGACGAGGAGGCCGGCCCGTTCGGGCACGGAGTGCAGCAGGCGGGGCCGTACGCCTCCCACCCGCTCCACGTCCGCCTGGAGGTCGCCGGCCGCGCGGACGACGGCGGGATCGTCGGCGGCGTCCACGAACACGTCCACCGCGGTGCCGCCCTGGACCAGGGGGAAGTCGGGGCGGGCCGAGGGGGCGGCTGCGGCGGCGCCGGCGGGGAGGAGGGACGGGGCGAGCAGGGGAGCGGCGCCGACGGCCGCCATGCCCCTTAAGAACGACTTGCGGCTCACATGGCCAGGAGACGGTCTCTGCTGCACGGGCACTGCCTTTCCGCGCCGGACCCGCGGCCCGCGGCGGTTCCTCGTCCGGGCCGTCGGCGGGGCTGCGCACAGGTGAGGTTGGCATGGGCAGGCTAGAAAGCGCTTGCTGGGGCACCCTAGGCGAGGCCGTGCGAGGGCGTCCAGATGTGGGGCGTGGGATCGCCGCGTAGGGGGCGGGTCGCGGGGCGGGCGTGTGCGGTGCGGTCGGTGGTATGAGGGGGCTCGGTGCGCCACCCGCCAAGCGGCATCGGTAAGTTGGCGACCGCCCCCCTCGGAAGGACACCGCTGTGCGCCCTGAACGACTCCGGTCCGCTCTCACCCTGCTCGCCGCCGCGACCACCCTGGCCCTCGGAACCGCCGCCCCGGCGACCGCCGCAGCCGAACGGCCCGCTGCCGCGGCCGGCCACGCGGCCGCCGCTTCCCACGGCCTCGGCACCATCACCGAACTGATCGCGCAACGGCTGCTGCTGGCCGACAAGGTCGCCGCCGCGAAGTACGGCACGGACACGCCCATCGACGACCCGGTGCGCGAGGCGCAGATCCTGGACGACGTCCGCGCCCGGGCCACCGGCCTGGGTCTCGACCCGGACGCCGTGGCCGCCGTGTTCCGTGACCAGATCGAGGCGAACAAGCTGGTGCAGCGCGGTCTGTACGCCCGCTGGGACGCGCACCCCGACGAGCGCCCCACCGAACGCCCCGACCTGGCGAAGGAGGTCCGCCCGGCCCTGGACCGCATCACCACGCAGCTGCTGGCCGCGCTGGCGGAGACGGAGCAGGCCCGCGCCCTGCCGTCATGCGGTCCGCGCCTCGTCACCGCGGCCGGCTGGTCCGCGTTCGACCATCGGCTCGACGTCCTGCACGTGAAGGGCCTCGGGCGGGCGCTGCCGTCGGTGTGTGACGCCTCTTAGGCGATCTCGGCGGTCTCGGCGATCCCGACGGGGTCGGCGGGGCCGTCGGGCTCCGTGCACGCTTCGACGGAACCGGGCGAGGTTCTCATGATCAGGTCACGGGCGGTGCACGCGGCGGGCGGTCACCGGTCGTCCACGCCGTCCGCCCCGGTCGGCAGCGGTGGTTCCGTTTCGATGCGGCGCAGTTCCTCGTCGGTGAGGAGGCGGGAGCGGAGGAGGAAGCGGACGCCTTCCGGGGCCTCCAGGGAGAAGCCGCTGCCGCGCCCGGGAACCACGTCCACGGTGAGGTGGGTGTGCGACCAGTACGTGTACTGGTCCGCGCTCATCCAGAACGGCGTGTCCCCGGCCACGTGTCCCAGCAGGACGTCCGAGGCGCCGACCCGGAACTCGCCGCGCGGGTAGCACATGGGGGCGCTGCCGTCGCAGCAGCCGCCGGACTGGTGGAACATCACCGGCCCGTGCGTGCCGGTCAGCCGCCGCAGCAGTTCCTCGGCGGCGGGCGTCAGTTCGACACGTGCGGTGCGCGTGGTCATGCGTTGCCTCCCGACTGAACCGGTATCCCGCCCGGACGAACGTACCTCCTCGCCGCCGGAAACGGACCGGGTCGCGTGGCAGAGTCAGGCCGTCGCCGTGCCGGCGCCCCCCACCGCCTCCCGCCAGGTCGTCCCGACCGCCACGGCCTGCCGCCAGGTCCGCACGGACTTCGGCGGCATGCCCACCGCCAGGGCGCCCACCAGCCGCTCGCCCCTGCGGTAGGCGGCCACGAAGCGGCGACCGGACACGTCCCCCTCGACCACGGCGACTTCGTCGTGGCCTCGCAGGTGGCCGTACGCCTGGATCCTCATGTCGTACTGGTCGGACCAGAAGTACGGCACGGGCGCGAACGGCTTGCGGGCCTCCGGCGCGGCGAGCAGGTTGCGGGCGGCGGCCATGCCCAGCTCGGCGGCGTTGGTGCGGTGCTCGATCCGCATCGGCGTGCCGAACAGCGGGTTGTCCCAGCGGGCCACGTCACCGGCCGCGTACAACGCCCCGGCCCGCTGCGGGCGGCGGGACTCCCGAACGGCCTCGCAGTACCGGTCGCAGAGCACACCGTCGCCGACCGGCAGACCGCTGTCCGCCAGCCACTCGGTGTTGGGCAGGGAGCCGACGGCGACCAGGACCTCGTCGGGCTCGACCTGCTCGCCGTCCGCGAGCCGCACGCCCCCGTCGGTCACCTCGGACACGGAGACGCCGGTGCGCAGCCGGTTCGAGCAGGGTCACGCGGGCGCCCAGCGAGCGGGCCACGGCGGCGGCCTCGGCGCCGTCACCGGGCAGTCGGCGCGGACGTACCCCGGTGGCGATGATCAGCCCGTCGTACGGCAGTCGGGATCCGTCGGCCAGCGTCACCGTACGGTCCGTCAGGTGCAGCCCCGTCGCCGCCGTTCCCAGCCGCAGGTCGAGGCCCAGGGCGTCGAGCTCCGGGTGCGAACGCAGCGGCAGCCGCTCGGCGGACCACGCGCCCGAGAGGATCTGCTTCGAGAGCGGAGGCCGGTGAAGCTGGGCCACCGGTAGGGAACCGGAGCCGGCTGACACGTTCCGGTCAGTTCCCTGACCTCACGCTGACGTGCTGCACGTCACACGCCGAGGGCCGTCCGTCCGGCGGCTCCGGAGACGCCGTCGGACGAGCTAGAGCAGGTCGCGCGGGACCTGCTCGTTCCAGGTGCGCGAGAAGACCCGGCGGTCGGCCTCGTAGGCGTCGAGGGTCGCGTCCACGAAGAAGTCCGTCTCGTCGCAGGTGAGCCGGGTGTGGGTCACCACCCGTACGTCCCAGTCGTCGCGCCGGAAGCTCATGGTCCAGGTGGACTCGCCGCCGGCCGAGGTGAAGTCGTCGGCGACGGCCGTGTAGCGCTCGTGGGCGCGGCGGCCGGCCTCCAGGCCGATGTCCTCGAAGCGGACCGTGCCCCGGTCCTTCACGATGTCCAACTCGGCGTGGTAGCCGACCAGGTCGCGCTTGACCTCCCAGCGTTCCTCGGGCGGCGTCAGCTGGGTCGTGGCGAGCGGAGGAGTGCCCTCCGGCTCACCGAACGGGGACGACGGCACCTCGTCGGGTTCCTCCACCGGCCGCACCGGCAGGGTGAGCGTGCTGGAGCGTTCGTGGACGCTGAGCAGGGCCGGCCTGGGCGGCGGCCAGGCCAGCGGCCAGTAGGAGGTGGAGAGGGAGAGCCGGACACGGTGGCCCGGCGGGAACGCCTGCGCCACCCCGTTCAGCGGGATGGTGGCCCGGTAGCGACGGCCCGGTTCCAGCGGCTCGGGGGACTCCGTGCTGTGCAGGCGGGTGAGGTTCAGGATGCCGTAGGAGACGCGTGTCGCGGCGCCGTCGGGGCTCACGTCGGACAGCCGCGCGGCCACCAGGGCGACCGGCTCGCTGACCGACAGGTCGAGTTCCACGCTCGGCGAGCCGAGGATCTCCAGCGGCTCGGTCAGCGGCTCGCTGTCGAAGACGAGGGAGCCGCCGTCCTCCTCCCGCTGGTCGTACGGCAGGTCCGGGGGCGCGTTGTAGGAGGCCCACTTGCCCGCGAACTGGCCGACGGACAGCGGTGACTTCACGGTCATCGCCCCGCCGCCCGGGTCGTCCGGGCCCGCTGGGCCCGCCGGGTCCCGCGCGGGTTCGATCCGGTGCCGGGAGAGGGGATACGTGACCGGCCGGATGTGCGGCGAGGGCCAGTCGGGCTCGCCGACCCAGCGCCCCGGCCGCTCCTCGTACGACGTGGAGGGCGGCACGCTGTCCTGCATCCACGCCTGGAGCATCGGCCCGTCCATGACGCCGTTGTCGACGCCCTTGAGCCAGTGGTCCCACCACCGCACCAGCTCCTGGAGGTAGCCGATCGCCGGCCCGGGCTCCCCGAGGTGGGGGAACTTGTGCGACCAGGGACCGATCAGGCCCTTGCGGGGCACGTCCAGGTTGCCGAGCAGCCGGGTCACGGCGTTGGAGTAGCCGTCCGCCCAGCCGCTGGACGCCAGCACCGGGCACTGCACGCTCGTGTAGTCCTCGCACACCGAGGCGTGCCGCCAGTAGTCGTCGCGGCGCTGGTGGCGCAGCCACTGCAGGACCCAGGGCTCGGTGTTCTCCAGCCGCTCGTGCCACATCTCGCGCCAGCGGTCGCCGACCACGGCCGGGTCGGGCGGGCAGGTGCCGTAGGCGAACATCGTGCCCGCCTCGGCCAGGTTGTCCGACAGCAGGGCGCCGCCCATGTAGTGCATGTCGTCGGCGTGCCGGTCGTCGGTGAAGGAGGCGATGGCGATGGCCTTCAGGCTCGGCGGTCGGCGGGCCGCGACCTGGAGCGCGGCGAACGCGCCCCAGGAGATGCCCATCATGCCCGTGGCGCCGTCGCACCAGGGCTGCTCGGCCAGCCAGGCCAGCACCTCCTCGGCGTCCGCCTGCTCCCGCTCCAGGTACTCGTCGCGCAGCACGCCCTCGGAGTCGCCGGTGCCGCGCAGGTCGACGCGGACGCAGGCGTAGCCGTGCCCGGCGAGATACGGGTGGTGGACCGAGTCGCGGACGGCCGTCAGGTCGCGCTTGCGGTACGGGATGTACTCCAGCACCGCCGGCACCGGCTCCTGGTCCGAGGAAGTGGGGCGCCAGACGTGCGCGGAGAGCCGGACCCCGTCCGACATCGCGATCGTGACGTGCTCCTCTTCCTTCGTCGCGTACGGCAGGTTGGTCACGTAACGCATGGAACCCACGTGCTCCTCACTCTCGCGGGGTTTCGGCCTCGGGCGGGGCGTCCTCGAAGACGAGGCCCAGGGCGGCCACGCAGTGGTCGAACTTCGCCCGCAGCTCCTCCTCGTCCGCCCCGCCGGTGTAGATGTGCGCCAGCTCGAAGCTGTAGCTGTCCTGTCCGGGCAGTTCGGAGAGCCTGTCGCCCTCCTCGGGGACCACCTCGATGCGCACGCCCGGGGTCTCCCGCTCGATGCGGTCGATCTCCGCGCGGCTCGGCACCCGGCGCACCACACCGTCGGTGAACCAGCGGTGGTACCACTTCGCGGCCATCGCGTACCGGCCCTCGCGGTGCGGCATGCGCGGGTCGTCACCGAGGGCGAGGCTGACCATGCAGTGGTGGTTGGGCACGCCGTCGACGTACTGGAACAGCTCCGCGTGCGACTGCGAGTGCCGGGGGTTGATCTCCAGCAGGTTGATCTCCTGCGTGCGCGGGTCGTAGAAGTACTCGATGCTGAAGGTGGCCGAGTCCATGCCGATCTGCCGCATCACGCGCACGCTGACGTCGTGGAGCTGCGCGATGACCGGCGCGGGCAGCGTCGAGGGGTACTGGTGGCGCAGGAAGCAGGGGGAGTCCGGGTAGTTGATGGAGTCCAGGACGCCGTAGACCGTCACCTCGCCCTGGTGGACATAGCCCTCGACGGCGACCTGGACGCCGGACATCGACTCCTCGGCCAGGCACACCCGGCCGCCCACGCCGTCCATCTCCGGCGGCAGGTCGATGCGTTCGAGGATGTGCTCGAAGGGCCGGCCGATGCGGGAGATACCGTCGCGGATCTCGGCGACCGCCTTGCGGAACTCCTCCTCGTCGGCGACCCCGAAGGCGAGTTCCGACGAGTACGACAGCGCGGGCTTGACCCACATCGGGAACCGCACCCCGTCGGGCGGGCGGGGCGGCTCGGCCGACAGGTCGACCCGGCCGAACCGCGGGTGCCGGTCGGTGGCCTTCTGCTGTTCCAGCCGGCTCCAGTACTTGTGCTCGCACTTGACCACCGACTCAAGGCTCGTGCTGCGGGTGCCGTAGCGTTCGCTCAGGATCGGGACGAGGGTGCTGACCGGGAAGTCCCAGTAGCCGACGATCGCGTCGACGCTGCCGTCGAAGCCGTCCAGCACGCTCTGCGCCTTGTCGAGCAGCGTGGGCAGGTGCACCTCGCCGACCTGGAGTTCCTCGACGGTCAACAGCTGGTGAAAACGCAGCCGTTCGGCTCCGGGGACCTGCCGCAGCGTCGGCAGGTTGGCCTCGTCGAGCCCGATCACGAAGACGTTCTTCACCGTCTCGTCAGACACGGCTCTCCTTCCGCTGTCCGGCTCGAAGGCCGGGGGGTTGCAAGATCGTCGGAGTACCCCTTGTGCCTGCCGGCAATCCGGTCCGGCCCCTCGCCCGTCCTCCCGCGACGCGGAACATGGCCGCCGCTGTTGTGGGAACGCGGTGCGGGGAAGTACGGCGCGGACCGGGACGAACCGGCCGCGCCGTGGACGACACCGGAGAAGGGGAAGCCTTGTCTCACGAGGAGGAACAGTCCGCACCACAGGTCGTGTCCGAGCCCGAGCCGCCCTACGACTCCGACAAGCAGCGGCGGCCCGGCATCGAGGCCGACATGCGCACCGCGCCCCGCTACCGGGCGAGCCGCTACCGGGCCAGCGGGAAGCTGGAGGGCAAGACCGCGCTGATCACCGGCGGCGACTCCGGCATCGGACGCGCCGTCGCCCTGCTGTACGCGCGGGAGGGCGCCGACGTCGCCCTCGTGTACCTGCCCGAGGAGCAGGTGGACGCCGAGCGGGTACGGCGCGAGGTGGAGGAGCAGGGCCGGCGCTGTCTGCTGCTGCCCGGCGACCTCACCGACCCGGCGTTCTGCCGCCGGGCCGTCGAGCGGACGGCGGAGGAGCTGGGCGGGCTGAACATCCTGGTGAGCAACGCCGCCTACCTCAACAGCAAGCTGGAACTGGAGCAGTTGACCGCGGAGGACTTCGACCGGACGTTCAGGACGAACGTCTACGCGTACTTCCATCTGCTCATGGCGGCACTGCCCCACCTGGAGCCCGGCGACGCCGTCATCGCCACCGCGACCGAAGAGGCCCTCAAGGGCAGCACGACGATGATCGACTACGCGGCGTCCAAGGCCGCGCTGATCACCCTGACCAAGTCCGTCGCCGTGCACCTGGCCAAGCGGGGCGTCCGCGCGAACGTCGTGGCACCCGGTCCGACCTGGACACCGCTGAACGAGGCCGACCCGCACATGCCGCCGGACGGGCTCGCACAGATCGGCAGCGAGGCCCCGCTGGAACGCGCCGCCCAGCCGGAGGAGATCGCACCCACGTACGTCTACCTCGCCTCCGACGCCGACTCCAGCTACACGGTCGGCGAGGTCATCGCGGTGACCGGCGGCATCGTCGACACGCGGTAGCCGGGCCGGGGAGCAGTCCGGCGAAGGCCCGGGGAAGCGGGCGGGGCGATGCGGGCGGGCGGACCGTCGGGTGCCCGACGGGCGGGTGAACCGTCGGGCGCTCGGCGGGCGGGTGACCCCGGCGCTCAGGGGTACTCGCCGGGAATGATCAGGCGAGCACTGTGGCAGGGACTCCTCGCCGGCACCGCGGGCGGCGTCGTGATGACCCCCGGCGAGAAGGCCGAGCAGGCCGTCACCGGCCGGCCCGGCTCCCATGTGCCCGCACGGGTGCTGCAACGCCTGAGCGGACGGCCCGAACACCCCGGCACCCAGCCGCCGCCGATCAACTGGGCCATGCACTACGGCCAGGCGGCCCTTCTCGGCGTGCTGCGCTCGGTCATGGCCCAGGCGGGACTGCGCGGACCGGCCGCCTCCGCCCAGTTCACCGTCGTCCGCCTCACCAACGACCAGATCCTCGAGAACGCGACCGGTGTCGGCGCCCCGCCCGCCACCTGGCCTCGCGGGGAACTCGTCGTCGACGTCCTGCACAAAGCCGTCTACGCCTTCGTCACCGGAGCCGTCGCCGACGCCCTCGCGGCCCGGAAGGGTCCCGGGCCCGGGCAGCGCCACGCCGCCCTCCGCCCCGGCCGCCACCCCGACGTCGGCCCCCTGCCCCGCCGGGAGGCCTACGGCCGGTGACCCGGTCGGGCGGCGGCTGCCCGGCCCGGACGGACCTGCCCCTCGACGTGCCGGGGTCCTCAACCCGCCAGGCGTTCCGCCAGCAGAAACAGGCCGATGGCGATCATCAGCGCGCCGGAGGCGCGGGTGACCGCGCGGGCCGCTGAGGGCCTGGTCCTCAGGACCGTGCGGGCCAGGACTCCCACGGCGAGGTAGACGACGGCGCAGACGGTCATGTGCAAGGAGCCGAGCAGGCCGGTCTGTGTGGCGACCGGCCAGCCGCCCGCCGGGTCGATGAACTGCGGGAACAGCGAGAAGTACAGCAGCAGGGCCTTCGGGTTCAGCCCGCTGGTGCCCACTCCCTTGAGCATGACCCGCCCGGCGGACGAGCCGGCGGGACCCGCCCCCTGCGCGGAGGCCGTCAGGGCGGCCGGCTGCCTCAGCACGCCCCAGCCGAGCCACACCAGGTAGCCGGCCCCGGCCAGGGTCAGGGCGGTGAGCAGGGTGCCGGAGTTCGCCACGATCACCACCAGGCCCGCGACCGCGAGCAGCGTGTACCCCGCGTATCCGGCGACCAGCCCGGCGACCGCGGGAACGACCGACCGGTCCCGCAGGCCCGCGGTGATCGCGTAGGCCCAGTCCGCGCCGGGGGTGAACACCAGCAGGAGATCCACCGCCAGGAATGCCACCAGCGTCGTCGTGTTCATGGACCGGTCCCTCTCACGTGCCTTGTTGCGAGAGGAAGGTTAGGACGGATCTACCCGAAGGTGTTTTCTTCTTTCCTTCTTGATCGTGGGTTCTGGGGCAGAATCTTCTTCATGGATGCCCTGGACCGGAAAATTCTTACCGAGCTGCAGTTGGACGGCCGCCTCACCGTGACCGAGCTGGCCGCTCGCGTGAAGCTGAGCGTCTCCCCGTGCCACCGCCGGCTGCGCGACCTCGAACGCGAGGGAGCGATCCGCGGCTACCGGGCGGTGGTGGACCCGGCCGCCGTGGGCCTCGACTTCGAAGCCCTCGTCTTCGTCACCCTGCGCTGGGAGGACGCCGACACCGTCACCGCGTTCGAGGAGGCGGTGGCCGCCGTCCCGCACGTGCTCCAGGCCCAGCGCCTGTTCGGCGAGCCCGACTACCTGCTGCGCGTCGCCACCGCCGACCTGGCCGCCTTCCAGCAGCTCTACGACCAGCGACTCGCCCGGCTCCCCGGCGTGCAGCGCCTGACCTCCACCCTCGTGATGAAACACGTCGTGGACGACCGGCCGCTGCCCGCATAGACCGGCCCCGACGTGAGCACCCCTCAGCCGCCCAGGCCCCCGGCGAACGGCATCGTCCGCCACTGCTCCACGGCCGGCTTCAGCGCGTCCACGAGCAGCGGCAACTGCGGCGCGAGCGCGAGACACGCCACCGCGCGGGACATGCCCACGGCGTTGACGACCCGCAGCACTCCCTCGTCCAGCCGCCGCAGACCCCGGCGCTCGGCGGCCGCGTCGTACGCGGCCTCGCAGTCCGGGCCGAGGGCCGCCAGGTCCCACTCGACCGGCCCGAGCGTCGTCAGCTCGAAGTCGGCGTACAGCTCGCCCCGCGCGGCGGGGACGATGTTGGCCGCGGGGGAGTCCCCGTGGATCGGCTGGAACTCGATCCCGGGGAACGCCGCCTCGAACCCGGCGCGTGAGCCGACCACGGGTTCCAGGACCTCCCACTCACGCCGCGCGCGGTCCAGGTCGGCCGGGTCCAGGAGGTCCGGACGCCCGTCGAGCGCGGCGAGCCCGTCCGTGACGAACCGCGGCTCGGCCGCGGACAGGAACGGCAGCTCGCCCGGGTACGCGCGCAGCGCGGCGTGCAGATCGGCGACCAGGCCGGCGTTGCGCACGTAGTCCGGTTCGACGCTCTGGTCCACCTCGACGAACTGCCAGAACGTCATGGAGAAACCGTCGCGCCGCACCGGCTCGCGCGGCACCAGCGGACTCGGCGGGATCACCGGGTGACCCTGCTCCGCGAGCCATGCCACCACATCGAGCTCCAGCCGCTGCTGTGCCGACTGGTGGGCGGGATCGGCGTACGGGAGCAGGACGGTGGGCACCCGCACGACCACGGGCGACGGAGCGAGGTGCACCACGACGGAGAAGACGTCGTGGAGCACCCTCGCGTCGGTCACCGCGAGCCCCAGATCACGCCCCGCGGCGACGGCCGCCGAGAGAGCGCGGGACGAGCGGGCGGCCATCTGATCCGGCGTCATGAAGCCATGCATGACGGCGATCGTGTCACGCCGGACCCGGCGGCGCGACGGGTTAAAACCGGCGCCCCCCGCGCCGGCCGCGGTGCGCTCCCGGTCAAGGACCTGTGCACCGCACGGCAATCGGCCCCGGTGCCTCCGGCCTAGCGTGGCCGCGATCCCTGCACCAGCCGCCCGGAGACGAGGAAACAGCACATGCCGTACATCACCGTGGGCCAAGAGAACTCCACCGCCATCGACCTGTACTACGAGGACCACGGATCCGGGCAGCCCGTCGTCCTCATCCACGGCTTCCCGCTCGACGGGCACTCCTGGGAGCGCCAGAGCGCCGCGCTGCTGGACGCCGGGTACCGCGTGATCACCTACGACCGGCGCGGCTTCGGGCAGTCCGCCCAGCCGACCACCGGCTACGACTACGACACCTTCGCGGACGACCTGAACACCGTCATGGAGACCCTCGACCTGCGCGACGCCGTCCTCGTCGGCTTCTCCATGGGCACCGGCGAGGTCGCCCGGTACGTGTCCCGCCACGGCTCCGCCCGCGTCGCCAAGGTCGCCTTCCTCGCCTCGCTGGAGCCCTGCCTGCTCGAGACCGACGACAACCCGCAGGGCGTCGCCCCGAAGGAGTTCTTCGACGGGATCGTCGCGGCCGTCAAGGTCGACCGGTACGCGTACTACACCGGCTTCTACCAGGACTTCTACAACCTCGACGAGAACCTCGGCAGCCGGATCAGCGAGGAGGCCGTCCGCAACAGCTGGAACGTCGCCGCCGGCGGTGGCTTCTTCGCCGCGGCCGCCGCGCCCTCCACCTGGTACACCGACTTCCGCGGCGACATCCCGGCCATCGACGTGCCGGCCCTGATCCTGCACGGCACGGGCGACCGCATCCTGCCCGTGGAGGCGACCGCGAGGCCGTTCCACAAGGCGCTGCCGGCCGCGGACTACGTGGAGATCGAGGGCGCCCCGCACGGCCTGCTCTGGACCCACGCGGAGGAGGTCAACGAGGCACTGCTCGCCTTCCTGGCCAAGTGATCGGAGTCTTCCTCCGATTCTTCCTGGACCCCCTCGGGCCCGGATGGTGACATCGTCGGGTCGGCAGCCGATCGGGCACTGCCGGCCTTTCGATGCCGCCCAGGGGGAACCAGGTGTCCGTCGTCCTTTCCACCGCGTCACTGCCGGCGACCGACCGCACGGAGCGCTGGCACGACGCGGTGTCACGCGCCTTCGTACCGCTGGACGTACGACTCCTCGAGGACGATCCGTCGCCCGGGAGGATCGTCAGCGGCCGGCTGGGCTCCTTACGGGTCTCGCACGTCGAGGCGGGCCCGCAGGTCGTGACGCGCAGCCGGCGGCTGATCGCCCGGGACGGCAAGGAGATCCTCACCCTCACCCTTCAGCGGCGGGGCAGCGCCATCAAGGAGCAGGACGGCAGGGAGGCCCACTCGAGCCGGGCGACTTCTCCCTCTCCGACTCCTCCCGACCTTTCCGCAAGAAGTCGCGACCTACTTCGCGCGCCTGGCCCGTGAAGCGGCGGGCTTCGACGCCTCGGTGGGCCGCCAGTTCGCCGCCACCGCGCTCGACCTGCTGGCCCCGCTCATCGACGAGCGACGCGGCCGCTTCGTCTCCCAGGCCCCGGAGACCGCCGCGGCCACCCTCGTGCGCGTCCAGGACCACATCCGCCGCCACCTCTGCGACCCCGACATGTCCCCGGCCGGGATCGCCGCCGCGCACTTCATGTCGGTCCGCTACCCGCACAAGCTGTTCGAGCAGGAGGGCGTCACGGTCGGGGAGTGGATCCGGACGCAGCGGCTGGAGCGGTGCCGCCGGGATCTCCTGCGGTCGCCCGGGCACGCGGTCGCGACCGTCGCCCGGCGCTGGGGGTTCGTGAGCCCCAGCCACTTCAGCCGTGCCTTCCGCGCGGCCTACGGAATGCCCCCCCGCGAGTGGCGGCGGCACGGCCTGTGCGGCGAAGCGCACCAGGAGACGGCAGGGCGGGAACGTCCCGGAAGGGCGGCTCGTTGCCCATGAGTTCGCCTACGCCGTCGACCCGAGGGAGCAACGTGCCCGACACCTCGCCCGCCACTTCCACCTCCACCGCCCTCCCCGCACTCCCGGCCCTGAGCGCGCAGGCCGAGCGGCTGATCGAGCTGGGGGTGCACGAGATCGCCGGGCTGTCCGCCGAGGAGATCCGTACGTTCGCCGCCGAGGCCGACGCAGACGACGCCCTGCTGGCGGTGCACCCGGACAGAGCCCCGGCCTCCGCCCTCGCACCGCTGCTCCGCCGCGACGGCAAGCCCGGATTCGTCGTCGTCGACATGCCCGACGTCGACGCGTTCACCCCGTGCGCGCTCGACCTGCCCGACGCCCCGCTCTACCTCGTCACGGGCGTCGACCGCGGCGACCACATGGGCAACTGGTCGCCGGACGAGGCGCTGCCCGCCCTCACGGAGCAGGAGCGCACGCCGCTGGTGCTCACCGAGGGCATCCACTGGGTGCTCCAGCAGCCCGAGGCCCTGGAGCGCAACCACTGCTTCATGACCATCGGCTCCCGGTTGCGCAAGGCCGACGGCACCCTGGACGCCCGCACCCCGGCGATCTGGATCAGCAACGGCACCGGGCGGGACGGCCGTGAGCGCCGCAACGCCCCGAAGGTCGGCTGGTGCTGGTGGAACAACCGGCACACCTGGCTGGGCTTCGCCTCCGCCACGAGCCGCGCGCACTAGCCCGGGGTACCGGCCCTCCGGGCCGCGTCACCGCGTGAACCGCAGGGCCGGTGCCGACCGGCCCTCGGTCAGGGCGGCGAGGCCCGCAGGGGCGCCGTCGTGCACGTCCGCGGGGACGCCGTCTTCCAGCGCGAGCACGGCGCGGTACTCGACGGCGGCCTCGGCCGGCTCACCGAGGCGGGCGAGCGCGTGGGCCGGATGGAGGTGGACCTTGCCCGCCTGCGCGTGCCATCCGCGGGCCTCGAACTGCCCGCGGATGGTGAGCAGGGCGTCGGCCGCCTCCCGCCACCGCCGGCGGCGCTATCCCGCCGCCCTCGGCGGCCTCCCGCGCGAGGGCGCGCAGCACGGTCAGTTCCCCCCGCCGGCCGACGAAGTCACGCACGCCCCTCGGCAGCGTGTGGGGCGAGGCCCTCCCGGACTCGGCGGGCCGCGCGCCGGGACGGGCGGCGCGGGCGGCGGCCAGGAGCCGCGCGTGGGTCGCCTCGTCCAGCTCCAGACCCTGGGCGAGCGCCGTGATCGTGCCCCGGTGCGGACGCCGGCTCCGGCCCCGCTCCATGTCGCCGATGGCGCGCCCCGAGACCCCCGACGCCTCGGCCAGTTCCTCGATCGTCAGCCGACGGCTCTGCCGTAACTCGCGCAGCAGCCGGCCGAACGGCGCCGCGATCCCCACCCTGGTCTCCACCGCGTGATGACACGTCCGGCCGCCGGTGCCCTCCGCCCGCTCGGGACAGCCGCGGGAGGTGGTCCAGGACGACAGCCGGATCCACGCGGCCGCCCCGGCCGGATGAGCCCGGCCCCGGCCGTCAGGATGTGGATGAGCCCGGTGACTCAGAACCTGGGGCGCGGGGACTGGGACTGGACGAGTTCCTCGGCCTCCGCCTCCGTCTCGACGGACGGCGGGGAGCCCGCCAGGGGCTTGTTGGCGGTCTCCCGCATGCACAGGACCGCGATCACACCGACGGCCGCGGCGGCCGTGGCGTAGTAGGCCGGCATGAGGGTCGAGTCGAAGGCGCTGATCAGGGCGGTGATCACCAGGGGCGTCGTACCGCCGAAGACCGAGGTCGCCAGGTTGTAGGCGACCGACAGGGCCCCGTAGCGGACATGGGTGGGAAAGATCGCCGGGAGCGCCGCCGACATCGTGCCGAGCATCGTCACCAACGACAGCCCCATCAGCAGCAGCCCCAGCGCGATGAGGACGACGCTGCCCTGCCGGATGAGCAGGAAGGACGGCAGGGAGAGGAAGAGGAAGCCCAGCATCCCCGTCATCAGCAGCGGCCGGCGCCCGTAGCGGTCCGAGAGCCGCCCGACCTGGTTGATGAGGCACATCTGCAGGACCATCACGATGAGCAGGATCAGCAGCCCGTGGTTGGTCCCGTAGCCCAGTTCGTCGGACAGGTACGTCGGCATGTACGAGAGCAGCATGTAGTCGGTGATGTTGTACGCCGCGACGAGCGCGAGGCACAGCAGCAGCGGCCGCCAGTAGCGCGTGAAGATCTTGCCGAGGTCGGCGGCGGCCGAGGTCTCCACGGCCTCCGCGGCCTCGCTCGCCTTCACCTGACCGCCCTCCAGCTTCTGGAAGGCCGGCGTCTCGTCCAGCTTCAGCCGCAGGTAGAGGCCGATGAAGCCGAGCGGTGCCGCGATCAGGAAGGGCACGCGCCAGCCCCACGCCAGCATCTGGTCGTCACTGAGCACGCTCTGCAGGACGACGACGAGGCCGGACGCCCCGACGTAGCCCGCGAGGGTGCCCAGCTCCAGGAAGGAGCCGAAGAAGCCGCGCCGCTTGTCGGGCGCGTACTCCGCGATGAAGGTCGAAGCACCCCCGTACTCCCCGCCGGTCGAGAAGCCCTGCACCAGCCGGAAGAAGATCAGCAGGGCCGGGGCCCAGAGACCGATGACGGCGTGCGAGGGGACGAGCCCGATGGCGAAGGTCCCCACGGCCATCATGATCATGGTGAGGGAGAGGATGCGCTTGCGGCCGACCTTGTCGCCGAGCGGCCCGAAGACCATGCCGCCGAGGGGGCGGACCAGGAAGGCCACCGCGAACGTCGCGAAGGAGCTCAGCAGCTGGGCGGTGTCGTTCCCCGAGGGGAAGAAGACCTTCCCGATGGTCGAGGCCAGATAGCTGTAGATGCCGAAGTCGTACCACTCCATCGCGTTGCCGAGGGCGGCGGCCTTGGTGGCGCGCTTGACCGCCGCCTCGTCGGTCACGGTGATGTCGCTGCGGCGCAGCTTCGGGTGGCGTCGCTTCTCGATCGCCCGGAACAGCAACCGGTGTCGTCTCACAGCCGCGGGATTCACCGACTCGTCGTTGTCGGGCGCCGCCATCGCGTCGTTCCTTTCGCCGGTCGTCTTTCCAAGCACATCGCCTGCACAGTTCTCGCGCGCTCAAACGAACCCCTTCGCGCGGCGTCCGGTCGATCACGCCGAGTAGTGCACGGGTGCCCAGGGTGAGAGCCGGGTCCCGTCCGGCCCGGCCGGTGTGTGCCGGCCTCCGGCGGGGGAACTTGGTTCGCCCGAGTGCGGCTGGTGAGAGGAGCCCATGTGACCGCATCAGCGCCGGGAGGGCGGGACCAGGGCGCGCGGGCGGCCGGTGGCGCGCCGGACCCGCGTCGCTGGCGGGCCCTGTGGGTCACCCTGGTGGCCGGCTTCATGAGCCTGCTGGACGTGTCGATCGTGGCGGTGGCCCTGCCCACCGTCCAGCGTGAGCTGCACGCCTCCGCCGCACAGGTGCAGTGGGTGGTGTCCGGATACGCCCTGGCCTTCGCCCTCGCGCTCGTCACCGCCGGGCGCCTCGGCGACGCGCTGGACCGACGCCGCATCTTCCTGCTGGCCCTCAGCGGCTTCGTCCTGTTCAGCGCGGCCTGCGGAGCGGCTCCGACCATCACCCTGCTGGTGGCGGCCCGCCTCGCCCAGGGGCTGGCGGCCGGTTTCATGGCCCCCCAGAACTCCGCGCTCATCCAGCAGATGTTCCGCGGCGCCGAACGCGGTCGCGCCTTCGGCTTCTTCGGCGCCACCGTCGGCATCTCCTCCGCCGTGGGCCCCCTCACCGGCGGCACCATCCTCGCGCTGGCCGACGGTGCCCAGGGCTGGCGGTGGATCTTCTACGTCAACGTCCCCATCGGCGTCCTCGCCGTCCTCCTCGGCCGCCGGCTGCTGCCCCGCACCCCGCGCTCCGGCCGGGGACACGTGGACCTGCCCGGCGTGCTGCTCCTCGGCCTCGGCGTCCTCGCCCTCATGTACCCGCTGGTCCTGGCCGAGGCCGGCGGCCTGGGGCGCCTGTGGTGGCTGTTCCTCGTCGGCATCGCGCTGCTCGTCGTCTTCACCCGGTGGCAGCACCGCCTCGTCGCCCGGGGCACCCAGCCGCTGCTCGATCCCCGCCTGTTCACCACCGTGCGCGGCTACGCCGTCGGCGCCGGTGTCGGCACGCTCTACTTCATCGGCTTCAGCGGAATCTGGCTGGTCTTCGCGTTCTTCTACCAGAGCGGCCTGGGCTTCTCCCCGTTCCGCTCCGGCCTCGCCGTGACCCCCTTCGCCCTGGGCTCGGCGTGCGCGGCCGTGGTGTCCGGGCGGCTGGTGGACCGGCTCGGCCGCGTGCTCACCGTGGGCGGGCTCACGGCCGTGATCATCGGCCTCGGCGGCGCCGCGCTGCTGCTCCGCTTCGCGCCCCTGGACATCGCGCCCTGGCTCGCTGCCCCGGCGCTGTTCCTCGGTGGCGTCGGCAGCGGCTGCGTGGTGTCACCCAACATCACCATGACGCTGCGCGACGTTCCCGTGCGCATGGCGGGGGCGGCGGGCGGGGCCCTGCAGACCGGCCAGCGGCTCGGCGCCGCCGTGGGCACCGCCGCCCTGCCCGGGCTCTTCTACCTGGTGCTGGACGGGAGCGACGACTACCGGGGCGCCCTCGTCGCCGCGATGGGCGCGGGCCTCGTCGGCATGGCGGCGTCCCTGGCCCTCGCGACGTACGACTGGAGGCGCGACCGGCGGACGGGGGAGCCGCACCCGAAGTGCCCGGACGACGTCGCCCACAGCCCCGTGCACGCCCGGCAGACCTGACTCCTTCGACCGGCTTGCGGCCGAGGGCTGCCCGCAGGGACGGACGGCAGACCTGAGTCCCTCGACCGGTCTGCGGCTGAGGTGCCCCGTGCACGCCCGGCAGACCTGGCTCCTTCGACCGGCCTGCGGCTGACGGAGGGGTGCCCGCAGGGACGGACGGCAGGCTCACTCCCTCAGCCGGTCTGCGGCTGAGGTGTCCGCGGGGCGGAGGCCGCGTCGTCCGCGAGTTCGCCGCGGAGGGCGGCGAGGGTGAAGGCCGTCATGGACGCCAGGCCGAGCAGGGCGAGCGGCCCCCAGATCGCCGGTATCGCCCAGAGCGGCCAGTCGTTGGCCGACTGCGCCCAGAGCGTCAGGATCGCCGCGATGCCCAGGGCGACGCCGTGCCATCGCACCACGGTCGCGGCTGCCGCGTGACGCCGGCTGCCCCGGGCGAGGAGGGCCCACGCCCCTCCCACCAGGGCCGGCAGCCCGAGCGAGACGCAGGCGAGCGCGCCGCCCAGCCGGTCCTCGGGCCAGCCCACGGGGCCGGAGGAGGTCGGCTGCCGCCGTCCCTCGGCGTCCCGGACCTCGACGACCTGCCCGTGCCAGACCAGCCCGACGACCTTCTCGTCCGGCTCCATCTCGGACAGTACGGGCTCGGTGTTCCGGAACGTCACGTGCCACGGTTCGCCGGACGGCGGCACCAGCTCCGCCTCCGGCGGCTCGCGCCGCTCGTCGCGGTGCATGTCGGCGGTCCGCACGGTGAAGTCCTGCTCCCACACGCACCCCGACGCCCGCACCGGCACCGAGGCACAGGCCGGCGCGGACCGGAACTCCCGCTCCCGCTCCAGCGCGCCACGGACCTGGAGGGTCGACACCACCCCGAGGGCGAGAAGCACGACACCGGACAGCAGCCAGGCGACGGACCGCAGCCTTCCGCGCGTCGACGACCTCACCGTGCCTCACCCCCCTCGGTCGAACCCCGCGGACGGAGCCCGCCTCACCGCACCAGGGCCGACGGCCCTCCGACCGGGAGAGTGTGCCAGCGGTCGGCGTGTCCGTCGAGCCGGGGGCCTGCCGGGGGGAGTGGGGCGACTCCGTGCCCTCGGCTGCTGCAATGCGCCCCGGGCCACCGCCGCCGCGGTGGATCGCGTGCAGAGGGGCCCCGGGACGCTACCCCGTTGATACCGGTACACCGAGTAGCGCCGATCGCACATGCTGCCGGTATGCGTTTCTCCGTCAACATCCCCAACTTCGGTGACTTCGCCGACCCCCGCAACGTCGCGACCGTGGCGGTCGCCGCCGAACAGGCCGGCTGAGACGGGCTCTTCGTGTGGGACCACGTCCTGCACCGGCAGCACCAGGGGCGTCCCTTCGCGGACCCCTGGATGCTGCTGACCGCCGCCGCGCTCGCGACCTCACGGATCCGGCTGGGCACCCTGCTGACGCCGGTTCCCCGCTACCGTCCGCAGCAACTGGCCCGCCAGGTGGCCACCCTGGACCGGCTCAGCGGCGGCCGGGTGGTCTTCGCCGCCGGCCTCGGCGGTCCCGTCGAGGACGAGTACCGCAGCTTCGGCGACACCGCCGAGCCCCGCGTCCTGGCCGAGCGGCTGGACGAGGGACTGGACCTGCTGAGGCGCTTCTGGACCGGCGAACCGGTGGACCATCACGGCCGGCACTACGAGGTCCGGGACGTGGCGCTGCTGCCCGCGACCGTGCAGCGGCCCGGCCCGTCGGTGTGGATCGGCGGGTTCTGGCCGCGGCGCCCGCCCATGCGGCGGGCAGCGCGCTGGGACGGCGCGGTACCCCTGTTCGAGACGGCCCGGCACGGGCACGCGCCGGACGCGGCCGAGGTACGGGAACTGGTCGCCTATGTGCGCAAGCACCGCACGGCCGGTGCCGACCACCCCTTCGAGTTCGTGCTCGGCGGTGCCACGCCCACGGACACGGCCGGGGCCAGGGACGTGATCGGCCCGCTGCACGACGCCGGCGCCACCTGGTGGGACGAGCGGCAGATCCAGACCGGCCCCGACCTGGACCGCCTGCCGCCGGTGCTGCGCCGCGTCGAGGCGGGGCCGCCGGTCCTCTAGCCGGCCGCTCGGCCACCGTGACCCTCCGGCGAACAGGACACAACCCCAGGCTCCGGGCCTGGGGTTGTTCCGTACGACGGCCGGTGGATCACACGAAGGCGCTCTGGCCGGTGATCGACTTGCCGACGATCAGGGTGTTCATCTCGCGGGTGCCCTCGAAGGAGTAGATGGCCTCGGCGTCGGCGAAGAACCGGGCGATGTCGTGGTCCAGGAGGATGCCGTTGCCGCCGAAGATCTCCCGGCTCCACGCCACGACCTCCCGCATCCGGGAGGTGACGAACGCCTTGGCCAGGGCGGAGTGCTCGTCGCGGAAGATGCCGGCGTCCTGGAGCCGGGCCAGCTGCACCAGCATCCCCCAGGACGCGGTGATGTTGCCCAGGCTCTTCACGAGCAGGTCCTGCACCAGCTGGAAACCGCCGATCGGCCGGCCGAACTGGCGGCGCTCCCGGGCGTAGTCCAGGGCCAGTTCGTAGGCGCCGACCATCACGCCCAGCGCCTGCCAGGCCACCCCGCCGCGCGTGGCGCGCAGGATCTCGGCGACGTCCCGGAAGGAGTCGATGTTCTGCAGCCGGTCGGACTCCGGCACCCGCACGTCCGTCAGGGTGATCTCGGCGTTCTCGACGATCCGGAACGCGAGCTTCTGCTCGATCTTCACGGGGTCGAAGCCGGGCGTGCCCTGCTCCACGACGAAGCCCTTGACGTGGTTGTCGTCGACGTCCCGGGCCCAGACCACGACGAGGTCGGCGAAGGTGGCGTTGCCGATCCACTTCTTGGCGCCGTTCAGCACCCAGGTGTCGCCCTCGCGGCGCGCGGTGGTGCGCATGCCGCCGGCGACGTCGGAACCGCCGAGGGGCTCGGTCATCGCGAAGGCGCCGATCCTGTCCATCGCGGCCATCGCCGGGAGCCAGCGGTCGCGCTGCTCCTGGTCGCCGCCGGAGTGGATCGAGTACATCGCCAGGCCGTTGTGGACGCCGAAGAAGGTCGACACGGAGGCGTCGGTGCGGGTCATCTCCAGGGCGAGCAGGCCGCTCAGCAGGTTGCTGACGGCGGGGCGGTGCTCGCCGTAGCCCTCGTAGGGCAGTCCGGCCAGGCCGCTGTCGCGGAACAGGGTGATGAGCTGCTTCGGGAACTCGCCCTTGGCCCAGTGGTCGTTGACCAGCGGCTTGACCTGGTCGCGCAGGAGGGCGCGGGCCTTGAGGAGGATCTTGCGTTCCTCGTCCGGGAGCAGCGACTCGTAGTGGTAGAAGTCCGCGGTGAGTTCGTCGGTGAGGGGGGTGACGGTCGGGGTGGTCATCTCAGTTCTCCTCCTTCGTGGTCGTGCCGGTGGTGCCGGACAGGGCGTCCAGGACCGCCAGTTGCCTGCGGTCGCGCGTCTCGGCGAGCTCCGCGTACGGGGCGGAGCCGTAGGCCTGCTCCACGGCCGCGATGAGCCGTTCCCGCGCGTCGGCGTCCGGCGCCGGGCCGTCCGTGAGGCTCCGCATCGAGGCGCCGATGTGCTCGACGAGGTGCCGGTAGCCGCCGGGTCCGCCGCCCAGGTGAGCGCCGAGGAACGGCCCGACCGTGGCCCAGCGCAGCCCCAGTGAGTTCGTCACGACCTTGTCGAGGTCCCCGGGGGTCACCACGCCCTGCTCGACGAGGTGGGCCGCCTCGCGGCTGAGCGCGTTCTGCAGGCGGTTGCCGACGAAGCCGGGGATCTCCTTGCGCTCGACGACGGGGGTGCGGCCGACCGAGGTGTAGAAGTCGACGGCGGCCCGTACGGCGTCCTCGCCGGTGCGCTCGCCGGGGACGACCTCGACCAGCGGGACCAGGTGCGGCGGGTTGAAGGGGTGGCCGACGAGGACGCGTGCGGCGTCGGCGTCCGCCAGCTCCCCGGCGAACGCGGTCGACGGGATCGCCGACGAGGAGCTGAGCAGCAGCGCGTGCCCGGGCGCCTCGCGGGCGAGGGTGGCGAACAGCTCCCGCTTGAAGGCGACCCGCTCGGGGCCGTTCTCCTGGACGACGTCCGCGCCCCGCACCGCCTCGGCGACACCGCGTGCGAGGCGCACCCGGTCGGCGAGGCCGGTCACGTCCACGCCGCGGGCGGCCAGGTGCGGGCCGTACCGGTCCAGGGCGTCCGCGACGGCCTCGGCGAGGTCCTCGCGCGGGTCGCTCACCCGGACGATCAGCCCGTGCGCGGCGAACAGCGCCGTCCAGGAGAGTCCGATGGTTCCGGCGCCGATCACGGCCGCCGTACGGAAGGTGCGGGACATCAGGCGGCTCCCTTCAGGTAGTCGTGGACCGGCTCGACGCCCGCCAGCGTCAGGTCGGTGAGGATGTGGCTCGCGGAGACGACCTCCAGCACCGGCAGGTCGGCCAGCGGGGCCAGCACGTGCTGGAACAGCTGGAGGCGCGCGGGTCCGGTCCAGGCCCCCTTGACGGTGACGTCGGCGATGCGGGTGCGGACGAGCTCCTGCACGCGTGGCGGTCCGTCGTAGCCGGGGACCGTCTTGAGCATGAACGTCGGTACGGTGATCTGCGCCTCGGCCTCGCGCCGGTCCAGCTCGTGGTGCTTGTAGCCCATGGTCGCGGTGGCGACCCGCAGGGTGCCCTGGTCGAGGGTGCCGACGAGCGCGCCGGAGTCGACGTACAGCGACGGCGAGCCGATGACCTTCGGGTAGGCGGAGACCTCGCGGCCGGAGGCCGTGGCCGGGAAGTTGTCGAGGTACATCGCGTGCAGGTACTCGCCCTGCTCGCCCTCGAAGCGGACGGGGATCGCCTGCCCGGCCTCGGTGTAGGGGCCGTAGCCGCTGACGTCGCCCATCTTCATGACCTCGAACCGGACCAGCGGCTCGTCGATCCGCAGCGGTTCGGGGACGACGGCCCGCAGCGCGTCGGGGTCGGTGCGGTAGACGACGTTGAGGTACTCGCGGTCGGTGAACCGCGGGACGGTCGGCGCGTACGCCGGGCTGGTGAGCGGGGTGGTGAGGCGCTGTCGTACGTCCTCGGCCCTCATGCCGGCCTCACCGTCCCGTCCACCGCGCCGGGCGGCGCTCGGTGAAGGCGGTCATGCCCTCGCGGACGTCGGCCGAGGCCATCAGGCCGCGCGTCTCCTCGCGTTGGAAGGCGAAGGCGGCGGCCTCGGGCGCACCGTCGGCGGCGCGGGCGACCCGCTTGACGGCCGCCAGCGCGAGCGGGGCGTTCTCCGCGAGCCGTTCGGCCAGGCGGAGAGCCTCCTCGGCGGCCCGGCCGGTGACGGTGACCCGGTTGGCCAGGCCCAGTTCGCCGGCGCGGCGACCGTCGACGGGCTCGCCGGTGAGCAGGAGCTCCATGGCCAGGTGGTGCGGGATCCGCTTGGGCAGCCGGACCACGCCACCGCCCGCGGCGATCAGCCCGCGCCTGACCTCGGGCAGACCGAACCGGGCGTCCTCGGCCGCGACGATCAGGTCGCAGGCCAGGGCCAGTTCGAAGCCGCCGCCCATGGCGTGGCCCTCCACGGCGGCGATCAGCGGCTTGGCCGGCTCGGCCTCGGTCAGGCCGCCGAAGCCGCGGCCCTCGATCTCGGGTGACTCGCCGCGCAGCGCCGCCTTGAGGTCCATGCCGGCGCTGAACGTGCCGCCCTCGCCGGTCAGGACGCCGGCCCGCAGGGCGGGGTCGGCCTCCAGTGCGTCGAGTGCGCCGGCCAGGGCGGTGGCGACCGCGGCGTTCACGGCGTTGCGGGCCTCGGGGCGGTTCAGGCTGATCAGCAGGGTGGAGCCGATCCGTTCGGTGCGTACCACCGGGGTTTCCGGGTTGTTCATGGTGGTCCTCCTGTGGTGGTCAGCGGGCGGCGGCGTCGAGTTCGGCGAGGACGTCCTCGGTGTCCTGGCCGGCGACCGGGGCCAGACGGCGGATCGAGCCGGGGGTGGCGGAGAAGCGCAGCGGGATGCCGATGGTGCGGACGGTGCCCTCGGTCGGGTGCTCGACCGTGTCGAGCAGGTGCCCGTCGCGGACGTACGGGTCCTCGTGGGCGCGGTCGAGTTCCAGCGCCGGGGCCATCGGGATGCTGTGCTTGGCGCACACCTCCGCCCACTCCTCGGTGGTCAGCGCGGGGGCGCAGGCCTCGACGAGCGCGGCCAGGTCCTCGTGGTCGGCGCTGTCGACGGCGTCCGCGTTCACCCGCGGGTCCTCGGCGAGGTCCGGGCGTCCGGCGGCCGTGAAGAAGTCGCGGTAGTTGCGCGGGTTGTAGGGAATGACGCAGGCCAGGCCGTCCTTGGTGCGCACGGCCTTGTGGCCCTTGAGCATCGACAGCGGGAACCCGGTGGGACCCGTCTCGGGCACGTGCGTGTGGCCCGCGAGGTGCTCGACCAGGTTGAACGCGATCAGCGTGTCGGTCATCGGGATCTCGACGAGCTGTCCCTGGCCGGTCCTGTTCCGGTGCAGCAGGGCGGCGAGCACGCTGTAGGCGATGGTCAGCGAGGAGACCTTGTCGCCGATGATGGTCGGCAGGTACACGGGCTCGCCCAGCGCCCGGTCGGCGATGTCCACCAGCCCGGACGCGGCCTGCACGGTCTCGTCGTACGCGGCGTTGCCGGCCCGGTCCGAGTCGCCGCGGAAGCCCTGGGCGTGCGCGTAGACGAGCCCGGGGCTGCGCTCGGCGATGTCGTCGTAGGACAGGCCCAGGCGGTGCAGGGCGCCGGGCCGCATGTTGGTGATCAGCACGTCGGCGGTGTCGATCAGCCGCAGCGCCCGCTCGCGGTCGGTGTCGTCCTTGAGGTCGAGGGCGACGCTGCGCTTGTTGCGGTTGACGTTGAGGTTCAGCGGGGTCATGCCCGGCGTGGTGCGGTAGTGGCCCACCCGGACGGTGTCGGAGGGCGACTCGATCTTGATCACGTCGGCGCCCAGATCACCGAGGATCTGTGCCGCGTAGGGGCCCATCACGACGGTCGAGAGGTCGATCACCCGCACACCGTCCAGGGGACCGGCGATGGTGTTCGTCATATCCGTCATCGTTTTGCTCACTCCCGATTCGCCAGATGTGTGTATCTGCCAACTAAATTAACAAGGGGAGGTTGGAGACGGAATGACCATGATGCGAAAAGCGGTATGACCGCAGAGGTCATACCGCTTTGTCGAGCGCTGTCGGGGTCAGATCTGGAGCGGCTCGGCGAAGACCTCACGGGCGACGGCGGCGACTTCCTCCAGGTCACCGGCGTCGGCACGGTCCTTCCGCCACAGCAGCCCGGTGTCGAGGCGGGGGTCGAAATCGGAGAACGGAAGCACGGCCACATTCTCCAGGCGGTAATTCTGCATGGGACTTCTCGGGTCCAGCATGGAAACAGAGAAAGCCAGACCGCTGGAGACTATTTCGGAAACTCCATCGAAAGTGACGCTGCTCAGTCTGATGCGTTTTTTGATGCCGAGATCGGACAGCTGCTGGTCGAGTCCGCGGAAATAAGCGGTGGTCGCGGCGGCGGGAGAACCCGCGTAGGCGAGATCGGTCAACTCGGCCAGGGCGACCGACTCCCGCTCGGCGAACCGGTCCCCGGGGACGACCGCGCCGAGCCGCTCCGACATCACCGGCAGCTGCTCCAGCGCCGGGTCGCCGCCGACCGGGAGCCGGGCCAGGGTCAGCCCCAGTCTGCCGTCGCACACCGCTTCCACCAGACGCTCGCTGGCGCCCGGCCAGCGCTTGATCTCGAACCGGTCGCGCACCCGCTCGGCGAGGGCGTCGATCCGCTCGCGCAGATCCGGGTGGATGCCGCCCGGAATGCCGAGCAGCACCGTCGTCCGCCGCGGCCGGGCCGTCTCGTCCAGCCGCCACCGGATGGAGTCGACCTCGTCCAGGACGCCGCGCGCGATCGGCAGCAGCGCACCGCCGGCCGGGGTGAGCCGCACGTGATGGGTGTCGCGGTCGAACAGCCGGTGACCGAGTTCGTTCTCGAGGTCCTTGATCCGCCGGCTCAGCGGGGACGCCGCCATGTGCAGTTTGCGGGCCGCGGTGGAGAAGTTCAGTTCCTGGGCGACGGCGACGAAATAACGCAGGTGTAGAAGCTCCACGGCGCCCACCCTAAGTCACCGTTTCTGATGGCGTGATCCGCATCGCCCGCAAGGGTATCGAGTCGTCCACGGGGCTCGGCCGACACCGCTGGGTTGTCGAGAGAACGGTCTCTGGCTGGCCGGATGCCGACGCCTGCACCGCCACTACGAGCGCAAGGCCGAACACTTCCTGGCCTTCGTCGGCATAGCCGCAGCCCTCATCAGCTTGTAGGAGGCGAAGCCGGCCCCGAAGAACGCGAACCCGGCGGAGGTGATCACAGCAGCGCCAGGAAGCTACCCGGCGTGTCCAGCGGAAGCCGCGGAGCTTCGCGTTCGGCGTGGCCCAGTACAAGATCGCAATCATGATCGTGACCAGAGCGACGAGCACCGGCCACCTCGATCGACCACACGCCGGCCTTCCGAAGCCATGAGCAGATCGCGCCCGATTTGGCTGTTCTGTGTGGATATGTGGGGTACTCGCTCATGGTCGCGAATCCGGAGGCGCCGACTCCGTCGGCCGCCTCGGAGCACCGAAGGAGGAATGGCTCATGAGTGAAGATGCCGGTCGCGTTCAGCAGACGGGGCAGAAGGCGAAGGAACAGACGTCGGCTGTGGCGGCGCAGACCGGGCAGGCGGCCGGCGAGGTCGCCGGGACTGCTGCCGAGCAGGCAAAGGCCGTCGCGGGCGAAGCACGTGCGCAGGCAGGCAGTGCGGTACGCGACCTGAGGCAGCGCGTGGTCGGGGAGAGCCAGGGACAGGTGGAACGGCTGGCCGGGACGGTGCGGCAGTGGGCGGATGACCTCGCGGGGATGGCGGAGAACGCCTCGGGTGATTCGCCCGCCAGGAGCCTGGCGTCCCAGGCAGCCGATCAGGGCCACCGCGCGGCGGACTACCTGGACAAGAACGGCGCGGAGGGCCTGGTAGGCGACCTGCAGAACTTCGCGCGCCGTCGGCCGGGGGCGTTCTTGGGCGGGGCGGTGCTGGCCGGTCTGGTGGTGGGCCGCCTGGCCAAGGCCGGCACCAAGGCCGCGCAGGCCCCGTCGGCTCCGCATCCGGACGTTCGGCGACAGGGGCTGGAGCGCGAGGAGAGCAGCACGCTGCCCACGGGCACGCCGGTGTCACCGCCGGAGCTGTCCGGTTATCCGGCTCATCCGGGGGTGTGAGATGTCGTCGATCTATCCGCAGTCGCCGGGAGCCGGTGGGCAGCCGGAGGCGGATCAAGACCGCTCGGCGGGCGAGTTGCTGTCGGCGGTGACGTCGGATCTGCAGACCCTGTTCCGCCAGGAGGTGGAGCTGGCGAAGACGGAGATCCGCGAGGAGGGCGCCAAGGCGGGCAAGGCCGCCGGGATGTACGGGGGTGCCGGCTTCGGCGGATACATGGTGGCGCTCTTCCTGTCGCTCGCGGCCGTTTTCGGCCTGGCCAACGTGATGGACGCCGGCTGGGCGGCACTGATCGTCGCCGCCGTGTGGGCGGTCATCGCGGTCGTGCTGTACGTCATGGGCCGCTCCCGAATGCGGGAGGTGTCCCCCAAGCCGGAACAGACCGTGCAAACCCTGAAGGAGGACGCGCAATGGGCACGGCACCCGACCAAATAAGGTCCGAGATCGACACCACCCGGGAACGCCTGTCGGAGAACGTCAACCGGCTGGCCGACCGCGCCCGCCCCCGGCAGATGGTGCGCCGCCGCACCCGGCGGATGCGAGGCGCGGTGTCGGGGCTTCGTGACCGCGTCATGGGCACCGTCGCCGAATCGGCGGGGACGGCGCGCGACCGTACGGCGCAGGCCACGGAATCGGTGAAGGAAGGCACCGGCGGGGCCGCGGACACGGTGCGACAGACGGCCGGGCAGGCCGCCGGTCAGGTCGGTGAGGTGGCCGGACAGGCCCGTGAGGCGGTGAGCCGGGCTCCGGAGCAGGCGGTGCGGCAGACGCAGGGCAACCCGCTGGCGGCCGGGCTGATCGCCTTCGGCGCCGGACTGCTGGCCGCCTCTCTCCTGCCGATGTCCGAGGCCGAGGAACAGTCAGCCTCCCGGATCACCGAGCAGGCCGGCGAAAAGCTCGAACCGGTCAAGGAGGCAGCCGTCGAGTCCGCGCAGCAGCTGGAGCAGGACGCCACCGAGGCCGCCCAGCAGGCAGCCCAGGAGGTGAAGGACACCGCCGCCCAGGCCGCGAAGACCACCAAGGAGGAGGCCCGCGACAAGGCAGGCCAGGTCTCAGAGCAGGCCCGCGAGTCCGGGCAGCAGGTGGCCGACGAAACCCGCGGGCAGAGTTCGGGCCCTGCCTGACCCTGGGCCTCGCGGCCTCCCCTCGTGGACGGTCGTTGCGCCATGGGTGGTGGCAGGCAATGTCGATACCACAGGAACCATCGTCAGCAACCTCACCACTGGTCTGATCGCCCTGCTGCTGGCCCTTGCCGCGAGTGCAGGAGCCAGCCCCGCCCCCAGTCGCGGTGAACAGGCGCGTACGGGGGCGCCTAAGACGTTGTTTCAGTTGGTGAGTCGGCGGTAGCTGATGAGGGCTGCGGCTATGCCGACGAAGGCCAGGAAGTGCTCGGCCTTGCTCTCGTAGTGGCGGTGCAGGCGTCGGCATCCGGCCCCGGGGACGACTCGATGCCCTTGCGGGCGATGCGGATCGCGCCATCAGAAACGGTGTACAAGGCGTGCCGCGGAAGGGTTCGGGCGCGCTGTGCGGGCGGCGCCCGGACCACGGCCGCGAGGCCTGTGACAGTATCGGCGCAGGGGCGGGGCCGCGTGCCGGGTCGAAGCAGAGGAACGAGTGGAATGAACCGGCCACCAGGAATGATGGACGTGGCACGGGAGGCCGGCGTCTCGCACATCACCGTCTCCCGCGTCGTCAACGGCCACCCGTCGGTACGGCCGGAGACCCGGGCCCGCGTCGAGGCCGCGATCGACAAGCTGGGCTATCGCCGCAACAGCGTGGCCAGGGCCCTCAAGAGCCGCCGCTCCTCGACGATCGGCGTGGTGATCGTCGGCTCGGACCTGTTCGAGCTGCCCCGCATCCTGCTGGGCGTGGAGACGGCCGCCAAGCAGGCCGGTTACTGGGTGAGCCTGGCGAGCCGGCAGGGCGAGAGCACCACCGGTGACCTCGTGGAGACCCTGCGGCGGCTCACCGACCAGTCGGTGGAGGCGATCGCCGTCGTCACCGACCGGCCCGTCGCCGTGGAGGCCCTGTCCGGCCTCGCCTTCGGGGTGCCGGTGGCGGTGGTGATGTCGGGCAGCGCGCCCCACCCCGACCTGAGCTTCGTCCAGGTCGACCAGGAACTCGGCGCCCGGCTGGCGGTACGTCATCTGCTCGGCCTCGGGCACCGGCACATCGCCCATCTGACGGGAGCCCTGCGGACCTTCGACGCCCGGGCCCGCGTCGAGGGCTGGCGCGCCGAACTCGCCACCGCCGGAGCGGAGGGAGCCGAACTGGAAGGCGACTTCAGCGCGGAGAGCGGATACCGCCTCGCCCACCGGCTCTGCGCGGACGACACCGGCCTGCCCACCGCGGTCTTCGCGGGGAACGACCAGATGGCGATGGGGGTGCTGGCGGCCTTCGCCGAACGGGGCGTGAGGGTGCCGCAGGACGTGTCACTCGTCGGGTTCGACGACATGAAGGGCGCCGACTACCTCGTGCCCGCCCTGACCACGGTCCGCCAGGACTTCGTCCATCTCGGCAGCAGCGCCATCGAGTTGCTGGTCCGGATGCTGGGCGGGGAGCAGGCGTGCCGCCAGAAGCTCGCACCGGAACTCGTCGTACGGCGCAGCACCGCCGTGCCCCGGGCGGCTTCCTGACACCTGCGGACGGGAACCCTCACCGGCCCGGCGAGGAGCACCCGGCGCCGCCCCTTTGTCATGGCCGGTCAAGGCCGGCGTACTCGAACCAGTGCACGTGCGCCTCGGCCGCGTCGCTCCCGGCGTCGCCGGTGCCGTACAGGCCGATGTGGACGCCGACGAATCCGCCGGCTCGTTCCGTGCTGAAGAAGGGCCGTTCGATGCTTCCCAGGGTCGTCCGGGTGCCGTCGTCCTCGACGTGGAAGGTGTAGCCGGACTCGTCGCTGTCGACGGCGAGGACGACCTCGCTGTCCGCGACGGCGACCGCCGCGAGGCGGGTCGCGGCGCCTGCCTCGCGGGCCGTGAGCACGACCTGCGGCGTTCCGGAGGCGTCGACCGTGAGGCCCAGCGTGGCGTGCTGGTCCTGGTTCTGGAAGACGGCCAGCCCCGCTTCCTGCGTGGGCGCGGCGGCGGTGCAGCGGACACGGGCGGCGGCACGCATGCGCAGGTGCTGCTGGCGGCGTGCGAGGAACGCCGGAGTGCCGGTCGAGGTGAGCGGTTCGGGGGAGAGACGGATGGTCAGGCCGCCATCGGGAGAAGGCGAGACGAGGTCGTCCACCGGTCCGCGCAGGCTGCTCCACTCCGGGCCGAGCGGGCCGCGGAACCCGTACCGCACCGGTCCCGGAGGGGCCGGCCGCACGGATGCCGCCGTCGTTCCCGCGGGCAGCCGTTCCGACAGCATCACCCGGCCGGTGTCCGGCGCGAAGACGGGACCCCGGGCAGTCCACTCGACGGGCACCAGGAACACCTCGCGGCCCAGCGTGTGCGTGCCGTCGATCGGGCGCACGCCCAGGGCGACGGCCCAGGTCTCCCCGGCGGGGGTGTCGACGAGGTCGACGTGTCCGACGTTGTGCACCGGTTCCGCCGCACCGCGGTGGCGGTGGGTGAGCAGCGGGCTTCTCGGGTCGGTGGCGTAGGGGCCCGTGACGGTGTCGGAGCGGGCCGCGGTCACGGCGTGATGGTGCTCGGTGCCGCCCTCCGCGGCGATCAGGTGGTACACGCCGTCCCGCTTGTACACGTGCGGCGCCTCCACCCAGGCGCCGCGCATCGCGCCGTGCCACAGGACATGCGTCGGGCCGGTCAACGCCAGGGCGTCGAGGTCGAGTTCGCGCATCCACAGCTCCCCGGGGCCGCCCGCGTCCGGCTCGACCGCATCGCGGCAGGCGGTGAACCAGCAGCGCCCGTCGTCGTCGAAGAAGAGCGACGGGTCGATGCCCTCGGCCTCCAGCACGATCGGCTCCGACCAGGGCCCGGCGGGGTCCGAGGCGGTGCACAGGAACGTCACACTCCCCTGACGGCCCCTCGCCAGGGTCGCGACCACGTAGAAGGTGCCCCGGTGGTGCCGGATGGTGGCGGCCCACAGGCCGTCGGAGACGTCCAGCCCGGCGAGCGGGACCCGGGGCGACCGGTGCACCACATGCCCGAGCGGTCTCCAGTTCACCAGGTCGCGACTGTGGCAGACCGGGATCCCGGGAAAGTACGCGAACGACGACGTGACCAGGTAGAAGTCCTCCCCGGCCCGGCAGATCGACGGGTCCGGATGACTGCCGGTGAGAACGGGGTTGACGAAGGTCGGCACAGGGACGCACTCCGGGACGGGGCGGGGTATGGGACGGGAGCGGATTCGTCGGGACGGGGCCTTGACACCTTGTTAACGTTAACATCACCGTGGTTCCATGCCGAAAGCCCGGAAGGAACCCACCGAGCCCATGACCTTCCCCGCGGACTTCGTCCTCGGTTCCGCGACCGCCGCCTACCAGATCGAGGGCGCCGCCGACGACGACGGCCGCGGCCCCTCCATCTGGGACACGTTCTCCCGCACCCCGGGCCGGACCTGGAACGGCGACACCGGGGACGTCGCCGCCGACCACTACCACCGCCTGGAGGAGGACCTCGACCTCATGGCCTCGCTGGGCCTGCGGGCGTACCGGTTCTCGATCGCCTGGCCGCGCGTCCAGCCCACCGGCCGCGGCCCGGCCAACCCCAAGGGCCTGGACTTCTACGGCCGCCTGGTCGACGGCCTGCTCGACCGCGGCATCACCCCCGTGGCCACCCTCTACCACTGGGACCTGCCCCAGGCACTCGAAGACGAGGGCGGCTGGACGAACCGCGCCACCGCCTTCGCCTTCGCCGACTACGCCCGTGTCGTCGGCGAGGCCCTCGGCGACCGCGTCGCCGTCTGGACCACCCTCAACGAGCCGTGGTGCTCCGCCTATCTCGGCTACGGATCCGGCGCCCATGCCCCCGGCCGCACCGACGGCGCCGCGGCGCTGACGGCGGTGCACCACCTCAACCTCGCCCACGGCCTGGCGGTCGAGCAGCTCAGGGCGGTCACCACCAACGACCCGCAGTACTCCATCACCCTCAACTTCCATGTTCTCAGGGGCAGGGGCCACGGCGCCGAGGAGGCCGTGCGGCGCATCGACGCGCTGGCCAACCGCGCCTTCACCGAACCCCTGCTGCGCGGCCGCTACCCGCAGGACCTCATCGAGGACACCGCCGCCGTCACCGACTGGGCGTTCGTCCAGGACGGCGACGTCGCCCGGATCCACCAGCCCCTGGACCTGCTCGGCGTCAACTACTACGCCACCACCGCTGTCCGCCTCTGGGACGGCACGACCCCGCGCCAGAACCACGACGGGCACAAGGACGTGGGCGGCTCGCCCTGGCCCGGCTCGCCCCACGTCGAGTTCCTCGAACAGCCGGGCCCGCACACCGCCATGGGCTGGAACATCGACCCCGACGGACTCGAAGAACTCCTCCTCGACCTCCACCGGCAGTTCCCCGGCCAGCCCCTGGTCATCACCGAGAACGGAGCGGCCTTCGACGACCACCTCTCCGTCCGCCCCGACGGCACGCACGCCGTCCACGACCCCGAGCGCATCGACTACCTCCGCCGCCACCTCCTCGCCGCCCACCGGGCCCTCGCCGCCGGCGTCGACCTGCGCGGGTACTTCGTGTGGTCGCTGATGGACAACTTCGAATGGGGCTACGGGTACGCCAAGCGCTTCGGCATCGTCCACGTCGACTACGAGACCCAGCGCCGCACGCCGAAGGACAGCGCGCTGTGGTACCGGGAGCTGGCCCTGACGGGCAGCATCCCGCCGCCCGCCGAGCCGGCCGGCCCGCCGACGCTTCGATGAAGCGTCAACTATGTTTACACTTTTTCCATGGACGAGACGGTGCGATGGCTGACGCCCGAGGAGCAGCGCGCGTGGCGGGGCTTCATCAGGCTGCAGGAGCGGCTCGGGGGGCGTCTGGGGCGCCGGCTGCAGTCCGAGTCGAAGCTCTCGCCCGCGGACTTCGCGGTGCTGGTCCATCTGACCGACACCCCGGACGGACGTCAGCGCTACCAGGACCTGGCCCGGGCGCTGGAGTGGGAGAAGAGCCGGATGTCCCACCACATCGCGCGGATGGCAGGGCGGGGCATGGTGGTCCGGGAGGAGTGCCCGGAGGACGGGCGCGGCGCGTTCGTCGTGATCACGGAGGCGGGGCGCGCGGCGATCGAGGCCGCCGCGCCGCGCCATGTCGAGGCCGTGCGCGAACTGTTCATGGACCACGTCACCCCGGCCGAACTGCGCGTCCTGGCGGAGATCTCCGAACGGGTCGTCAGCAAGCTGGACGAGGACTCGACCGGGTGAGCCGTCGCTGACTGCGGTGCGGTGCGATGCCGTGCGGTGCCGTGTCGGTGCTCGGCAGGCGTCCCGGCGGGGTGCCGGTGCCCGGCGGGGGTCCGCCGGGCACGCGCGTCGCCTGCTGGGGCGCGTGACTATGCCCGGCGCGGGGCCTGCACGGGGTGTCCGCTCATGATCGACACGCGGTTGAACGCGCCGATGGTGATCGCCACCCGGATCACGGCCGAGATCTGGTCCTCGGTGAGGACCGCGCGGGCCGCCGCGTAGGCGGACTCCTGCGCGGCCGTGTCCGTCGGATCGTTCGTCGCCTCGGCGAGATCGAGCGCCGCGCGCTCCGCCGGGGTGAAGAGGTCGGTGTCCCGCCAGGCCGGCAGAACCCCCAGCCGCTGCGGCGACTCTCCGGCGCGCAGGGCCCTCCTGGTGTGCAGGTCGAGGCAGTAGGCGCAGCCGTTGAGCTGGGACACGCGGAGGTTGACCAGCTCCACGGTGACGCGATCGAGCCCCGCCTCGGAGGCGGTCGCACGCACCGCCTCCGACGCCCGGACCAGCGCGTCGAAGGCGTCGGGACTCCGCTTGTCGATGAAGATCCTCCGGCGCGCGGATCCGGTGGTCTGCTCGCTCACTTCACGTCTCCTTCGGTACCGCCCGGGGCCGCACGCCACGTGCCTGCTAGTCGTCGTCCTGTCGCTCATGGCATAGTAGTTGATGTAACAACTAGAGGGTGGGAGGGTGGTCCCGGTGAGCAACGTGGAAACCGAACCGGCGATGCTGAGATGTGGTGCGACGGTGGACGACGGCCGGCCGGAAGGCGAAGGCCGCGTCGAGGTGCTGTCCGCGCGGGAGGTGCCGCTGGGCGGCCCGCGGGCCCTGCTCGTGCGCCGGACCCTGCCACAGCGGGCCCGGACGCTGATCGGAGCGTGGTGCTTCGCGGATCACTACGGCCCTGTCGACGCCGGCGCGACGGGCATGAGGGTGCCCCCGCACCCGCACACCGGCCTGCAGACGGTGAGCTGGCTGTTCAGCGGGGAGATCGAACACCGGGACACCCTCGGCACGCACGCCTTCGTCCGGCCCGGCGAGATGAACCTGATGACCGGCGGGTACGGCATCGCCCACTCGGAGGTCTCCACCCCGCGCACCACCGTCCTCCACGGCGTACAGCTGTGGGTGGCGCTGCCCGAGGAACACCGGAACGCCGCCCGCGACTTCCAGCACCACGTACCCGAGTCCGTGCGGGTCGACGGTGCCGAGATCAAGGTCTTCCTGGGCACGCTCGCCGGCTCCACCTCTCCGGTGCGGACCTTCACGCCCCTGCTCGGCGCCGAGATCACGCTCGCGCCCCGCGCGACACTCACCCTTACCGTCGACACCTCCTTCGAACACGGCCTCCTCGTCGACACCGGGGAGGTGCGCCTGAACGACACCGCGCTGCACCCGGCGGAACTCGGCTACGTTCCCTGCGGCACCGACGCCGTGACGATGACGAACGACTCGGACGCCCCCGCCCGCACCATCCTGCTCGGGGGCCCGCCCTTCGAGGAGGAGATCGTCATGTGGTGGAACTTCATCGGCCGCAGCCACGATGACATCGTCCAGGCCCGGGAGGACTGGAGGGAAGGCACGCGGCGGTTCGGAGTGGTGGAGGGGTACGACGGGGACCCGCTGCCCGCGCCACCGCTGCCGAACATGCCGCTGAAGCCGCGGGGGAGGATCCCCGGCGGGGCGTGAGCGTCATGCCCTCATCAGGATGGTTTCCGCACGGGCCATGGCCGGAATTCACGGGCGCTTTGGCGGAATGCCCTGCGGGGCTCGCCCGTTTTGTGGCCTGAATTGGGCTGGGCGAGATAGCAGATTGCGTTTTCTCGAGATCCGGGTGCACGGTCCTGGCACGCTTGGGTCGGCGCGGACGGCCGTTGGGCGCAGTCGCGCCGGATTTCTCACCGTCGACCGGAAAGAGGAATACATGCGATCTTCTCTGGCCAGGGTGTTCGTCGCCGCGACTGCCGTCGTCGGCATCGCCGTCGGCGGTCTCGCGGGTGCGAGCGCGAGCGTGGCGGCCCCGCGGCAGGCAGCCCATCCCGCGGTCAGCAGCGGGCAGTTCGCCCCCCTCGCGGTGAACAACCTCGGCCTGGACACGGCGCGGGCCAAGAACTGGCAGAGCTGCCTGAATGCCTGGGGCTTCAACGCCGGTGCCGAGGACGGGCAGTTGGGCACCAATAGCTGGAAGGCGGCGCAGAGGATGCTCAACGCCTGGGGCTACAACGCCGGCACCGAGGACGGGATCGTCGGCCCCAACACGATCAGGGCGTTGCAGAAGTTCTTGAACAACGTGGGTGAGAACGCCGGAACTCCCGACGGAATCGCCGGACCGCAGACCAGGGCCGCGTTCTGGAATTACAACGCCACGGGCTGCTGATTCCCGACCCTGAGTGTCGCGTCGGGCTGGTCGAGCGGGGAGTTGACCGCTCGACCAGCCCGCATACCGCATTGCCGTCGCGGAGGATGCTCAGTCGAGACAGAACTCGTTGCCCTCGATGTCCTGCATCACGATGCACGACTCGTTTTCGCCGTCGGCAAGCAGCGTTCGTACGTGTACCGCACCGAGCGCGATCAGTCGTGCGCTTTCTGCCTGAAGCGTGGCCAGGCGCTCTTCCCCCACGAGTCCGGTGCCGACGCGCACGCAGAGATGCACGCGATTCTTCACGACCTTCCCTTCGGGAACCCGCTGGAAGAGCAGGCGCGGGCCCACACCCGAGGGATCACTGCATGCGAAGTAGGTGACCTGTTCCTCAGGCGGCAGCGAGCGGTGGTAGTCCTCCCAAGTGGCGAACCCCTCCGGGACCGGCGGCACGACATACCCCAGCACCTCGCACCAGAAACCGGCGAGGCGCGCGGGTTCCGCACAGTCGAAGGTGACTTGGAACTGCTTGATCGAAGACATCGGCGCACCATAGCAGGGGGCGGCTCCGACGTCCGGGTCACGGCGGTGCAGGTAGAGGGCTCAGCGGGATCTGCGCCAACACCCAGCGCGTGAAGGTGAGCAGAGCCTCGCCGGAGATGTCCTCAAGCCGGTCGAAGTCCTCCGGCAGCACGTCGATCAGAAAGTGCTCGACCTCCCCGTCGGCTCGCTTGATCAGGACGAGGCAGCGGTAGCAGAGCTTGGGGGGATGCTCGAGAAGGATCGCTCGCAGGGATCCCGTCGCATCGTCGGCCAAGTGGTGCTCAAGCCATCCTGGCTCACGTCCCCTGCCGAGGCCAAGGCGCCGGCCCGTCGAACTCAGCTCCACAAGGTCGTGCTTGCGCACACGCTTGATCGCTTCGGGAACCTTCTCCGGCATGAGAGCAGGTTAGCCGTCAACGGCCGGGACGCGAGGTGCTGCTCGGGGAACCTTTAGAGGGGGTTCACGAGCAACAGCCCGAGCCGCCGCCCGTGCCGGGTCGGTCGCCGTGGAGGTCGTCGTCGTGTCCGGCCGCGATGCGTGCCCATTGCGCGGTCGGCCGTCCGTCCTTGCGGAACTGCGGGCCGGAGGCGTCGTACGGCTGTGGCCAGCCGGGCGGGGAGTCCTCCCAGGTCTCCTGGCGTCCGTGGACGGTCATGTCGAGGATGCCGTAGGAGGGGGCCATGGGTTCGACGCCGCGTCCGGTGGTCCAGTACGTCTCGAAGACGCGGTCCTCGTCGCGGAGATAGATCGCTTTCATGCCGAAGTGGCGTCCGGCGAGGAGCCGTTCACGCGACGCGGCGGGGACGGAGTACCAGGGCAGGTCCCAGCCCATGAATCGGCGGTAGCGGTCGGACTCCTCGTACGGGCCCTGGCAGAAGACGGCGAAGGTGACGTCACGCTGGTGCAGATAGGACAGCTCGCGGACCTGGCCGGTGAAGAAGGTGCAGCCCTCGCACTGGTCGGCGGCGGGACGGCCGTCGTGCCACATGTGATACGACACGAACAGCTGGGTGCGGCCCTCGAAGACGTCGATCAGGGGGACTTCTCCGTCGCCGCCCGCGAGCGGGGTCGACGGGTCCACCTCGGTCATGGGCAGCCGTCGCCGCGCGGCGGCGATCGCGTCACCCTCCCGGGTGTGCGCCTTCTCCCGGACGCGCAGGGTGTCGATCGCGGTCAGCCACTCCCGACGGGAGACGACCGGTGGCTTGTTCTCAGGAGTCATGTCCGTACTGACCCGGCGGCCCGCGAGAACTCATCGGTGGATCCCGAGCCGGCCGCGGAGTCGGACACGGTCGCGTACCGGGCGGCCATCGCCGCGGCGCGGTCGCGCAGGGACGTGCGCAGCGACTCCGGCGACAGGACCTCCGCGTCCGGGCCGAGTTGCCACAGCGCCCACTCGGCGTGCCGCAGGTCCTGGAACGTCGCCTCAAGCCGCAGTCGGCCGTCCCCGTCGGGTTCCGCGGTGCGGACGGCCACCGCGGTGCTCAGCAGGTCCTCCCGCCGCTCGGGGGCCGTCCGTACCAGCACGGCGACATGGCCGCCGGACAGGAACCGCGCGCAGCGGTCCCGCCAGATCCGGTCCAGGTCGACCCGGTTCGGTCGCTGTGCCGGTTCGGGGAGTTCTTCCGCCGCCGACACCCGCGACAGGCGGTAGGTGCGGTCGGCCCCGGACCTCGTGGCCAGCAGGTAGCCCCGGTCGCGCACGGTGACCAGCCCGATCGGGTCCACCGTGCGCCACCGGGGTGCCTGGTCCGTGGCCGCGTAGTGGATGCGCAGTTTGTGTCCGGCGAGCACCGCGCGCCGGATCTCCCTCATGGTCGTGCCGGGCACTTCCTCGGTGACCACCCGGCGGGAGAGCAGGTCGGTCTCCGGCTCGACGAGGAACCGCCGGGCCGCGTCGCTCGCGGTGGCCCGATGGCTTTCGGGCAGTGCGTCGACCACCTTGCGCATGGCCGAGGCGAGCGCCGAGCCGAGGCCGAACGCCTGCTCGCCGCGCGCCGATCCGGCGGTCAGCAGGGCGAGGGCCTCCTCGTGGTTCAGCCCGGTGAGTTCCGTCCGGAAACCGGGCAGCAGGGAGAACCCGCCGTGTCGGCCACGTTCGGCGTAGACCGGGACGCCGGCCGCGGACAGCGCCTCGATGTCGCGCAGCACGGTACGGGTGGACACCTCCAGCTCGCGGGCCAGCGTGTCCGCGGTCATCCGACCGCGCTGACGCAGCAGCAGCACCAGGGAGACCAGCCGATCGGCGCGCATGCGGGGACCTTATCGAATACATGACTGAGGGTGTCGTGATTCGTTGGAAGGCTCCTCGTACGCGATTCCAGCGCATCCAAGGGAGTTCAAGTGGCAGTGGAACGAACGGCGGTCAACCCGGTGACGTGGTCGGTGGAGCTGGGCTTCAACCAGGGTGAACTCGTCTCCGGGCACACCCGGACCCTGTACTGCTCCGGACAGACCGCGATGAGCGGTGACGGCAAGCCGCAGCACGAGGGCGACATGGCCGCACAGCTGGCGCTGAGCCTCGACAACCTGGAGGCCGTGCTCGGCGAGGCCGGCATGTCCCTCGCGAACCTCGTCCGGCTCAACGTCTACACCACCGACGTCGATCTGCTGTTCCCGCACTACGGTGTGCTGGCGGCGCGGTTGGGCGCCGCCGGGGTGGCACCGGCCACCACGATGCTCGGGGTGACACGGCTCGCGATCCCCGGCCAACTGGTCGAACTCGAGGGGACCGCCGTCGCCCAGGCCGAGGATCCAGCTCAGTCCGACACCGAACACTGACGCCGGGTGCGGCCCGTTCCGCGGACGTCCCGCCGCAGCACCGTGGTCGCCCGCGCGCCCATGCCGGAGTCAGGAACGCGTCGCGGCCCGGTCGGACTCGCTGCGGAGGACGCAGAATTCATTGCCTTCGGGGTCGGCGAGTACCGCCCAGCCGGAGCCGTCGGGGTTCCGGTGATCGGCGACGAAGGTGGCGCCGATCCCCAGCAGCCGTTCCACTTCCTGGTCGCGTGAGGTCTCGGGGCGCAGGCACAGATGGATCCGGTTCTTGACCGTCTTGGGCTCGGGCACCTGGTTGAAGTGGAGCACGGGACCCTCGGTCAGCAGCACCTGAGTCTCCCGATCGCCCGGCTCGGCGTCCGGATCCAGCGGCCGGCCGGTCACCCTGCTCCAGAACCGGGCCAGCTCGTAGGCATCCGCACAGTCGATCGCCACGTTCTGCACCACCGAAACCATGAGCGCCAGCCTCCCCGACTTCCACGCCGGACGCCACCGAGTTGCACCGGCCACCTCCGCACCCGATCCCATCGGGCACAGGATGTCGGGTCCGGCAGGACGGGTGCCGCTTAGCGTGCTGATCGAATCGAACGAAGGGGACCGGGCGTGCTGGAGCGGCTGAACCAGGCCATGGAGCACATCGAGCAGCGTCTCGACCAGGACCTCGACGTCGCCGAGCTGGCACGCGTCGCGGCCACCTCGGAGTACCACCTGCGGCGGATGTTCTCGGCGCTCGCGGGCATGCCGCTGTCGGAGTACGTCCGGCGCCGTCGGCTCACCCTGGCGGGCGCCGAGGTCCTCGCCGGGCGCGAGACGCTGCTGGAGATCGCGGTGCGCTACGGCTACGGCTCCGGCGAGGCGTTCGCGCGGGCGTTCCGCGCCATGCACGGCATCGGACCGGGCGAGGCCCGCCGTACCGGGGCCGCGCTCAGTTCCCAGTCCCGGATGGCCTTCCGCCTCACCATCGAAGGGAGCAGCGACATGCGGTACCGCGTCGTGGACAAGGCGGACTTCACCGTCGTCGGACTCAGGACCCGGGTACCGCTGGTGCACACGGGCCCGAACCAGGCGATCATCGACTTCGTCCGCGGGATCGACCCGCGGACCCGGGAGCGCCTGGAGAAGCTGTCGGACCAGGAGCCGCACGGCATCGTCGCGGTCTGCGACGACCTGGACCCCAGCCGCGCCGAGGGCACCGAACTCGACTACTACCACGGCGTGATCACCTCGGCGGCCCCTCCCGAGGGCACGACCACGCTGGCCGTCCCGGCCGGTACCTGGGCGGTCTTCACGGCCTCCGGTCCGGCGCCGCAGGCCATCCAGGAGCTGTGGCGGGACGTCTTCACCGAGTGGTTCCCGTCGAACCCGTACCGCAGCCGCACCGGCCCCGAGATCCTGCGCACCCGCCTGTCACCGGACACGACCGAGGCCGACGCCGAACTGTGGCTCCCCGTGGAGCCCGAGCGGAGATGAACGGCGCGGCAGGGTGTGGGGGAAGTCTCGCTCCCCGGAAGACCAGCAGGTCAATCCCGGTCTGACGACCCCCGTCCCCTGCCGGACGGCTCGTCCCAGGCGGCGTACCGAAGCGCCCAAATCCCGTGTCGTACTAAGATTTCCGGCTCGTTGAGGAGCTGGAGCCGGACAACCCCAGGCAGACCTGAGGACCCGCCAGCGCCCCGGAGGCATCCGGGATCGAGACGCGAGGACCGGATGGCAGCCATACACGAGAGCAGCGCTCTCGGCCTGCTCGACGAAGAGATCCGCGACAAGTTCGGCGACACGGCACGCTTTTCCGGGGCCCCGGCGGCCTCTCCGCGCACGCTCGTCGACGTCTTCGAGGCGTCCGTCCGCTCGTCCCCGGACGAGCCCGCCCTGGACGACGGCACGGCCTGCCTCACCTACCGTGCGCTGGCCGCCGAGGTGGAGCGGCTGCGGAGCAGGCTCGGCGCGGCCGGGGTCGGGCTGGGGGACCGGGTGGGCGTACGCGTCCCGTCCGGCACCAACGAGCTCTACATCGCGATCCTCGCCGTGCTCGCGGCCGGTGCCGCCTACGTCCCCGTCGACGTCGAGGACCCGGACGAGCGCGCCGACTTGGTGTTCGGGGAGGCGGACGTACGGGCCGTCATCGGGGCCGGGCACGAGATCGTCGTGCACGGTACCGCCGACGCCGCCGCTGCCGCCGCGCGTCCCGGCGTCGGGCACGACGCCTGGATCATCTTCACGTCCGGTTCCACCGGCAGGCCCAAGGGCGTCGCCGTCTCGCACCGCAGCGCCGCCGCGTTCGTGGACGCCGAGGCCGCCCTGTTCCTCACCGAGGAGCCGATCGGGCCCGGGGACCGGGTCATGGCGGGGCTGTCGGTGGCGTTCGACGCCTCCTGCGAGGAGATGTGGCTCGCATGGCGGTACGGGGCCTGTCTGGTGCCGGTACCGCGCGCGCAGGTCAGGAGCGGTGCCGACCTCGGGCCCTGGCTGGTCGAGCAGGAGATCACGGTCGTGTCCACCGTGCCGACGCTGGCCGCGCTGTGGGAACCCGAGACCCTCAACGACGTACGGCTGCTGATCTTCGGCGGTGAGGCCTGCCCGCCCGAACTGGCCCAGCGGCTGGTGACCGAGGGGCGCGAGGTCTGGAACACGTACGGGCCGACCGAGGCAACCGTCGTCGCCTGCGCCTCGCTGATGACCGGCGAGGAGCCGATCCGCATCGGGCTGCCCCTGGACGGCTGGGAACTGGCCGTCGTCGACGAGGCCGGAGAGCCCGTACCGATGGGCGGCAGCGGCCAGTTGGTGATCGGCGGGGTCGGCCTCGCCCGGTACCTCGACGCCGAGAAGGACGCGGAGAAGTACGCGCCCCTGGAGTCCCTGGGGTGGCAGCGGGCGTACCGCAGCGGCGACCTCGTCAGGGCGGAGCCCGAGGGGCTGGTCTTCCTCGGGCGGGCCGACGAGCAGATCAAGCTCGGCGGGCGGCGCATCGAACTCGGCGAAGTGGACGCCGCCCTGCAGGCGCTGCCCGGAGTCGCCGGCGCCGCGGCCGCCGTGCGGACCGCCCGCAGCGGCAACCAACTGCTCGTCGGCTACGTCGTCACCCAGGACGGCTGGGACCACGCGGCGGCCGTGGAGAAACTGCGGGCCGAACTGCCCGCCGCGCTCGTGCCGCTGCTCGCGCCGGTCGACGAGCTGCCGACCCGCACCAGCGGCAAGGTGGACCGGGCCGCCCTGCCGTGGCCGCTGGAGGGGCTGGGGGGCGCCGGCCCGGTCGAGGAGCTGTACGGCACCGAGGCCTGGCTCGCCGAGCAGTGGAGCGAGGTGCTCGGCATTCCCGTGACCAGCGCGCGGGACGACTTCTTCGCGATCGGCGGCGGCAGCCTCGCCGCCGCCCAGCTCACCACCAGGCTGCGCACCCGCTACCCGAGCGCCGCCGTCCTGGACATCTACCAGCAGCCCGGCTTGCGGAAACTGGCCCGGCGGCTGGAGGAGTCGGCACAGGACGACGGGACCGCACGGGTCGTCGCCCCGGTCCCGGTCCGCGCCCAGGCGATCCAGCTCCTCGCCCTGATCCCCCTGTTCACCCTGCTCGGACTGCGCTGGACCGTGGCGCTCGCCGCGCTCGGGAACCTGCTGCCCGCCTACTCCTGGCTGCCGACCGCCCCGTGGTGGCTCATCGCGACCGGGGCGGTGCTGCTGTTCAGCCCGCCCGGGCGGCTCGCCCTCGCGGCGGGCGGGGCACGGCTGCTGCTGCGCGACGTGCAGCCGGGCCGGTACCCGCGCGGCGGCGGCGTGCACCTGCGGCTGTGGGCCGCCGAACGGCTCGCGGAGTTCAGCGGGGCGACCTCGCTGACCGGGTCCTGGCTGGAGCGGTACGCGCGGGCGCTCGGCGCCAAGGTCGGCCCCGAAGTGGACCTGCACTCGCTGCCGCCGGTCACCGGCATGCTCAAGCTGGGCCGGGGCGCGGCCGTCGAGTCCGAGGTGGACCTGTCCGGGTACTGGCTGGACGGCGACCGGCTGGAGATCGGCCCGGTCAAGGTCGGCGCGCAGGCCGTCGTCGGCACGCGCAGCACGCTCTTCCCCGGCGCCCGGGTCGGCAAGCGGGCCGAGGTGGCGCCCGGTTCGGCGGTCACCGGCCAGATCCCCACCGGGCAGCGGTGGGCGGGCGCGCCCGCCGTCAAGCTCGGCAGGGCCAAGCCCAACCGGCCGAAGGAACGGCCGGGGCGGGGCACGTCCTGGCGTGCGATGTACGGCGTGACGGGCTTCGCGCTGAGCGCGCTGCCGGTGCTCGCGGGCGGGGCGGCGCTCCTCGTGGCCGACGCGTTCATCACGCCGGACGTGACCGTGCGCGGCGTCGCGCTCGCCCTCGTACCGGCGACGCTCGCATACGGGCTGGCGTACGCCCTGCTGATCCTGATCGCCGTACGGCTGCTCAGCCTGGGGCTGCGCGAGGGCACACACCCCACGCACAGCCGGATCGGCTGGCAGGCCTGGACGGTCACCCAGCTGATGGACCGCTCGCGGGAGACGCTGTTCCCGCTGTACGCCGGGCTGGCCACGCCGGTGTGGCTCCGGCTGCTCGGGATGCGGATCGGGCGGGGCGCCGAGGTGTCGACCGTCCTCGCCCTGCCCAGCCTCACCACCGTCGGCGAGGGCGCGTTCCTCGCCGACGACACGCTGACCGCGCCCTACGAGCTCGGCGGCGGCTGGATGCGGATCGGGCGGGCCGAGATCGGGCGGCGGGCCTTCCTCGGGAACTCCGGGATGACCGCGCCGGGCCGGTCCGTGCCGGACGGCGGTCTGGTCGGGGTGCTGTCGGCGACGCCGAAGAAGGCGAAGAAGGGCACCTCCTACCTGGGGCTGCCGCCGGTCAGACTGCCGCGCGCCGCGGCCGACGGCGACCGGAGCCGCACCTACGATCCGCCGGCCCGGCTGCTGTGGGCGCGGGCCTCCGTGGAGCTGTGCCGGATCGTGCCGGTGTTCTGCTCGGCGGGGCTGGTAGTGCTGACCGTGGCGGCGCTGTGCGCGCTGGGGGCCTGGGCGCCGCCGCTGTCGGGGCTCGTGCTGCTCGCGGCGGGGGCGGTCGCGGCCCTCGTGTCGATCGTCGCCAAGTGGGCGCTCGTGGGGCGGCACCGTAGCGGCGAGCATCCCCTGTGGTCCGCCTTCGTGTGGCGCAACGAGCTGGCGGACACCTTCGTCGAGGTGCTCGCCGTGCCGTGGCTGGCCGGTGCGGTACCCGGCACGCCGCTGACGACGGCGTGGCTGCGCGGGCTCGGGGCGCGGATCGGCAAGGGCGTGTGGGTGGAGAGCTACTGGCTGCCCGAGACGGACCTGGTGACGCTCGGGGACGCGGCGACCGTGAACCGCGGCTGCGTGCTCCAGACGCACCTCTTCCACGACCGGATCTTGCGGACGGATACTGTGGTCCTCCGTGAGGGCGCGACGCTGGGTCCTGGCGGGATCGTCCTGCCCGGCAGCACGATCGGGGCCCGTACGACCCTGGGTCCCGCGTCGCTCGTCATGGCCGCGGAGTCCGTCCCCGACGACACCCGCTGGCTCGGCAACCCGATCGAGGCATGGCGTCCCTGAGCGCCGGCCACTCGGAGCCGGAGGGCGACGGACCGGCGGACAGTGGCAGCGGCACAGCGCAGGGAGCACAGACGGCAGTGGCAGTCCAGCAGGTGGCGGGCGCGGACCCGTACTTCCCGGAGCACGGCGACCCCCGGTACCGGGTGCACCGGTACGAGCTCGCGCTGGACTACCGCCCGGGCCCGAACCGGCTGTCTGGGACGGCCCGCATCAACGCCATCGCGGGACGGGCGCCGCTCACCGAGTTCGTGCTGAACCTGGCCGACTACAAGATCGGGCGGGTGCGGGTCGACGGACGGCAGCCGCACTACACGCACCGCGGCGGCAGGCTGCGCGTCCGCCCCGCCAAGCCGGTCCGTGCCGGGGCGGCCTTCACGGTCGAGGTGCACTGGTCGGGCAACCCCGAACCGGTCAACAGCCCGTGGGGCGGGCTCGGTTGGGAGGAGCTGGAGGACGGGGCGCTGGTGGCCAGCCAGCCCATCGGCGCGCCGTCGTGGTATCCGTGCAACGACCGGCCCGCCGACAAGGCGTCGTACCAGATCTCGGTCACCACGCCGTCGGCGTACGCGGTGGTGGCGGGCGGGCGGCTGCTGACCCGGACGACGAAGGCGAGCACGACCACCTGGGTGTACGAGCAGTCGGCGCCGACGTCCAGTTACCTGGTCGGGCTGGCGATCGGCAAGTACCAGACGGTGCTGCTGGGCGATCCGGGGCCGGGCGGGGTACCGCAGCACGGGCACATCCCGGCCCGTCTGCTGGGCGACTTCTCACGCGACTTCGCCCGCCAGCCGCAGATGATGGAGGTGTTCCAGGAGTTGTTCGGGCCGTACCCGTTCGACGAGTACGCGGTCGTGGTGACCGAGGAGGAACTCGACGTGCCCGTCGAGGCACAGGGGCTCTCGCTGTTCGGCGCCAACCACGTGGACGGGGCGCGGGGTTCGGAGCGGCTCGTGGCGCACGAGCTGGCGCACCAGTGGTTCGGCAACAGCGTGTCCATCGCGGACTGGCGGCACATCTGGCTGAACGAGGGGTTCGCGAAGTACGCGGAGTGGCTGTGGTCGGAGCGCTCGGGCGGGCGTACGGCGCAGCAGCACGCGGCCGCCGCGCACCGGGTGCTGTCGTCGCTGCCGCAGGACCTGCGGCTGGCGGACCCGGGGCGCAAGTCGATGTTCGACGACCGGCTCTACGAACGCGGCGGGCTGGTGCTGCACGCGGTGCGCTGCGCGCTGGGCGACATCGCCTTCTTCCGCATGCTGCGCGGCTGGGGGCAGCTGCACCGGGGCGGCACGGTGACGACCGCGGCCTTCGCCTCCCACGTGGCCCGCTTCGCGACCGAGCCGGTGGACGAGCTGCTGCGGGCATGGGTACACGGGGCGGCACTGCCGCCGCTGCCGGGGGCCGCGACGCGGGCGGCCCGCTAGGGGTTGTCCGCAAAGTCCCGCCCGCCCCCGCGGCGGCAGACCTCCGCGGGAGACGCGCGGCGCAGGCCCGGACTGGACCGGACAGGGCCGTGACCAGACCGGACAGCGGGACCGTTGTCCGGGACGGGGCGATCGACTGAGGGCCTCCCGCCCGCCCCGCGATGCCCCGGGCGTTCCCGCCCGGGGCGTCCGCACGCGCCGAAAAGCGATTGCCGAGCCCCGGCCACGGTTGCCACGATGGCCGTCGTGATCACCGCGGAGAATCCGAACTGCCTGATCGTGACGGGGATGCCGGGGGCCGGGAAATCGACGGTGACGAGGCTCGTCGCCGAGCGCCTGCCGCGTTCCGCCCGGCTCGACGGCGACTTCGTCAGCAGGCTGGTCGTCGGCGGCCGCGTCGGGGCCCTGGGGGAACCGGCCGACGAGGCGGCGCGGCAAGTGGAGTTGTGCAACCGCAATCTGTGCAGCCTGGCGAACAACTTCTCCGACGCCGGCTTCACACCCGTGATCGACTGGGTGATCCCCGACCGCGGCCAGCTGGACTTCTTCGTCTCCCTCCTCCCGGCCCGGCAGGTGCTGTTCGTCGTCCTCGCACCAGGCATCGAGATGTGTCGGCACCGCAACACCCTCCGGGATCCGCGGGAGCGGTTCTACTTCGACGGTTACGAAGACCTCGAAGCCGCCATGAAGCGCGAACTCGGCGACATCGGCTGGTGGTTCGACACCTCGGCCCTCACCCCGGAGGAGACCGCCGACCGCGTCATCCGGGAGGCGCCCGGGCGCGCTCGGGTGTGTCAGTGAGTCGTTGAAGGAAATACGCGGGTACCGCTCCGATAACATGATCGAACAAATGATCAAACTAAAAAACTAACAAATCGGCTGAAGACTTGATATCTAAATCATCGCGGATATCTTCGCGCATAAGACGCAGAATCGCGCTCGCCGCCCGGCATCGACCCCGGGCGGTGCTGTGGAGTGCCGCGGGGGTGGTGACTCTCGGATTCCTCGTCGCGCTGGAGATCACCGCCCGCCGCTACGGCCTGCCGGGGCCGATGGTCCACCAGGCGCGAGAAGTGATCGTCGCGCCCAAGTCGGGCTTCCTGCTGTACGCCAGCATGGCGTTGATGATGGTGGTGCTCGACTGGCGGCAGCGCTGGATCGCGGTCGGCGCCGCCATCGGCATCGACGCGGTGTTCCTGCTGGTGCGCTGGGCGGTCGGCGCCGACCTGAACGGCGGGCACCCCTTCGGCAACGGCGCGCTGTGGGTCATCCTGGGCGTCGCGGTCCTCGCCGTCACCCGCCGCACCGGCGCCGAACGCCTCCTGCTGCTGAAGGGCGTCGGGCTGGGCCTGCTGCTGGTGACCGGCCGCAAGACCGGCGACACCTGGCTGCTCATCACCTCGGAGACCCGGGCGACGGTCCTCGACCAGTACCTGGCGAACGCCGACCACGCGCTGGGCAACCCGTCCTGGCTGGTGGGCCGGATGGTCAGGGCCACCGGCCCGGTCGGCGCGCATCTCCTCGACTACGTCTACGCCCAACTCGCGGTGGCCGCGGTCGTCGTCGCGCTGTACCAGCTGCGGAACGTGGCGGTCGAGCGCCGCTTCCCGGGCCATCACATCGTGCGCACCTTCCTGGTGATCGGCCTCCTCGGGCCGGGCATCTACATGATCTTCCCGGTGGTCGGGCCCATCTTCGCCTTCGGCGCCGACGGCGGGCACTGGGCGCTGGCCCACCTGTGGCCGGACACACCCCCGTCGATCGCCACCCCGCACGCGATGCCGTTCGACGAGATCACCCCCCGCAACTGCATGCCCAGCCTGCACACGGCATGGGCCACCGCCATCTTCATCCACTCCCGCAAGGGCCCGCGGGCCCTGCGCTTCGCCGGCACCTTCTGGCTGATCGCCACGCTCACCGCGACACTGGGATTCGGCTACCACTACGGCGTGGACCTCGTCGCCGGCGTGGTGTTCGCGTACACCATCGAGGCGGCCATGCGCATGCTCGACCGCGGCTGGGACCGGTCCGGGATCCAGCTGGTCGCCTACGGCACGACGGTCTTCGCGGCGCTCCTGCTCTGCTACCGCTTCGCGTCGCTGGAGATGGCCACGTACCCGTGGGTGTTCGGCCCGCTCCTCATCCTGGCGATGGCCTCCGTGGTCTACGGCTACATCCGGACCACCCGGACATGGGAACCGGAAGCCGCCTCGGCGCAGCGCCCGTCGTCGAGGCCCGAGCTGACGGCCGTCCCGTAGACGATGCAGGGCGGGCCGCGCGGCCGCACCTCCCCGAAAGGGGCGCCTGACCGGTATCCCGCCGGTTCCGGCGCCCCTTTTCCGTGGGGCGCGCCCGCACGCGGGCCCTGATCACCGGTCCTTGGCCAGCGCGACGAGTTCGGCGAACAGACCGCCGGCGTCGACCAGTTCCTCGTACGTCCCGTCCTCGATGACCCGGCCCTTGTCCATGACGAGAACACGGTCGGCGAGGCGGGTGTTCTCCAGCTGGTGGGTGACGACGATCGTCATGCGCTCGGCGGCGATCCTCCGGATCTCCAGGAAGATCGCGTGCTCACCGCGTGCGTCCATCTGCGAGGTCGGCTCGTCCAGGATCAGCAGCGGCGTCCGGCGGTACAGGGCCCGCCCGCACACGAGGCGCTGCCACTGCCCGCCGGAGAGTTCCGCGCCGCCCCACAACTCCTTGGCGAGCAGGGTGTCGAGCTGCTGGGGCAGCTTCTCGATCGCCTCCCGCATGCCGACGGCGTCGACGACGTCCCACACGGGCCCGTCGTCGAAGGTCTTCGGCTGCCCCAGGGTGATGTTCTCCCGGGTGCGCAGGGGCCAGCAGGCGAAGTTCTGCGGGACGAGCGCCGTCCGCTTCCACACGGCGTCGGGGTCGGCGTGGGCGAGGTCGACGCCGTCCCACCGCACACGCCCCTTGTCGGCGAGGAGGATGCCGGTGATGAGCTTGGCGAGGGTGGACTTGCCCGAGCCGTTCTCGCCGACGATCGCCAGGATCTCGCCCCGGCGGAGGGTCAGCGACACCCCCGCGATGGCCGGCTCCTCCTTGCCCGGGTACTGGTACACGACCTCCTCCAGACGGATCTCGTCCACGCGCTCCGGAATGGTCGAATCGCCCCGCCGCGGGGCACGTTCCGCGGCCATGTCGAGGAACGCCCGCATGTCCGCCAGGTAGAGCGAGGTGTGGAACATCGCCGCGCCGTGGACGACGAACTGGCCGAGCGCGCCGAGCGTGGTCTGCACGGCGACGACGGCGGTGGCGGCGACCGGCAGGGCGACCCGGCCGCCGGCCGCCAGCCAGGCGAGGGTGGCCCAGGTGCACAGCAGGAAGACTCCGCCCAGGGCACTCGTCGTCAGCACGATGCGCAGCCGCCGCGGAGCCGCGGTGACGGTGCGCCGGTCGATGCGGTCGGACAGCGCGCGGTACCAGTAGATGAGGTAACCGGTCATGCCGTTGGCGCGGACCTCGTCGCCGAAGCGGGAGTAGGTGGCCCACCAGCGCATCATCGAACGCACATTGCGGTCACCGACGTTGAGATAGTGCGTCTCGTAGTCGACACGGGCGGACAGCACGGCTCCGGCACCGGCCGGCAGGACGGCCAGGAGGAGCAGGGGCAGCATCAGCGGGTGCAGGGCGGTGATGACCCCGCTCGCGGCGATCATGCGGACCAGGGCGGACATGAACCGCTGGGCGTCCTGGACCATCAGCCGGGTGCGCGTGACGCCCACCTCGGCGGCTTCCTGCCGGTCCGCGAAGCCGTCCTCGCCGTAGGCCGAGGTCTCCACCCGGCAGACGGCGGCGACCAGGGCGATGTCGGCCTCGGTCGTCAGCAGCGGGGTGATCCGGCCGTCGGCATACGCGGACAGGGCACTGCTGACCCGGCCGACGGCCGCGGCCGCCGTCACCACGATCAGGGCGGGCAGCGCACCGTGCAGGCGTTCGGAAACGGAGCCGCCGCCGAGGACGTGCGTCATGGCCTGGGCGGTGAACGCGAGGACGACGGCAGCCGCGATGCCGGTGAGGAGCTGGCACGCCAGGAGCAGCAGCACCCCGCGCCGGTCGACGGCCCACGCCATCCGCGCGGTGTGCCCGAGCACCGACGGCAGACGCCGGCACATGGCGCCGAAACTGGCGCCTGCCAGCGGGTTCTCGCCGTGCTTCCCCCCGAAGGCGAGGGTCGCGGGCGGGGGAGGGGGTGGGGTCTTCTCGTCAGCGGTCGAGGCGTCGGTCACAGTCACCTGCGTCCCTCCTGGAGGTCCGTGCCGCGCCTGGATGGCTCGGCGGTGCACGGCCTAACGACACGGCGTCGGATTCGAACGCGGTCGATTCCGGACGCGCCGCGAACCTTGCCGCGCAAGGGACCGGCGGACGCGGCGCGCTGCTGAGGCCGGTCCCGGGCGCGCGGGGTTGGCCGAATCGCGGATGCTCGAAACCAGTGGGGCGGATGGGGTTTCCATGGCTCGCCGTCCCGCGCCGTGCCGTTTGCCGTCTGTGCTGGTGGGGACCCGGGCGGGCATGAACGTGATGTCACGCCGCCGCCTGCTGCGGCAGAACCGGGTCCTGTGGCTGCTGGACCGCCTGGAGCGCGAGCCCAGGGCCGACGCGGTGATCGACACGCTCCGCAAGGGCGTCCGGGCCCTGCCGCTCGGGCGCGGCCGGGACCTGCTGCACGGCCGGTGGCTGGGGCATCCCGTGCACCCGCTGATGGTGCAGGTGCCGATCGGCAGCTGGCTGTCGGCCACCGTCCTCGACCTGCGGCCCGGCCGCTCCCGCGAGTCACGCCTGCTGGTCGGCGTCGGGCTGGCCGCCGTCGCTCCCACGGCCCTGGCGGGCTGGGTCGACTGGGCCGACCTGCACCGCCAGCAGCAGCGCGTCGGGCTGGTGCACGCCCTGTCCAACACGGCGGCCGTCGGCCTGTACGCCGCCTCGCTCGCCTGCCGCGTCCGGGGACGCGAGGCCGCGGGCCGGGCCTACGGCTTCCTGGGGCTCACGGCGGTGGGCATCGGCGGCATGCTCGGCGGCCACCTGGCCTACCGGCAGGCCTCCGGCGCCAATCACGCCGAGGAGGTTCCGCACGTCGTCTCGGAGGGCTGGCACCGGATCGGAACCGTGGACGAGTTCCCGGCCGGGCAGCCGGTGCGGCGCAGCGTGGACGACGTGCCGGTGCTGGTCGTGCGCGAGACCGGCGGGGAGATCCACGCGCTGGCCGAGCGGTGCAGCCACCTCGCGGGACCGCTCGCCGAGGGCACCGTCGCCGACGGATGCGTTCAATGCCCGTGGCACGGCAGCGTCTTCCGCCTCTCCGACGGCTGGAACGTACGCGGGCCCGCCACCGCCCCGCAGCCCTCCTTCGAGACCCGGATCACCGGCGGCGAGGTCGAGGTGCGCCTGCGCCACCAGGACGGGGGACAGCAGCCGAGGGGCCGGGACATGGCCGGGCTGGGGAGCGGAACGGGATCGGGTGGTGGACATGATGCCCATGGCTGACAGTGGCGCACGGCGGCTGCGCGGACTTCTCCGGCACACCGAACGGAGCTACTCGGCCGGCCACGACCGGCCGCTGGGCGGCTATCTCGCCGCCATGGCGGGCTTCGCGACGTTCACGGCGGCCTGGACCACGGCGGTACGGCTGCGCGGGCGCCCCTTGCCCGAGCGGCCCGAGCCGTGGGACGTCGTGCTGACCTCGGTGGCCACCTTCCGGCTCAGCCGGCTGCTGAGCAAGGCATCGGTGACCAGCCCCCTGCGCGCCCCCTTCACGCGGTACGTCGGCCCCCAGGGCCCCGCCGAACTCCACGAGGAGGCCCAGCCCGAGCAGGGCAGGCACACCGTCGGCGAACTCGCCACCTGCCCGTTCTGCATGAGCGTCTGGGTGGCCTCGGCCCTGACCGCCGGCCGGCTGCTCTGGCCCCGCGCGACCCGCACCGCCATGGGCACGCTCACCGCCCTCGCCGGCGCGGACGCGCTGCAACTGGCGTACGGCGCGCTGGTGGAGAGGACGACCGGCGACTGACCGCCGACGCCCGTCCCGGTGTCGGTCACGGCGCCCGGCGGCCCGCTCGTGAACCGCGGTAGGCGGCACGGCGGGTCGCGGCCAGGGCACCGCCCGGGGCGAAGGCACGGACGCTGCGCCGGTAGATGTCGAAGTCCAGGGTCTCCTCCTGCCCGAGGGGCAGCACGTCCCGCACCGTGAGCACGGCGAACCTCCGCCAGGTCCGGTCGCCGCCCTCGGCGCACAGGTCGAAGACGAGCGGTCCGGCGGCGAGAGCGTCGGCCACGCCCGCTGGATCGCCGGGCACCGGACCCCGCCCGGCGCGGCGGGGGAAGGCGGCCAGGAGACAGCGGCGGTCGGCCACTCGGTAGGGGAGCAGGCTGGAGTACGGGCCACGCAGCACATCGGCGCGCGGCAGCGGCAGGTGCCGGGTGAACCGGCCCCGGCCGCTGCTCGTGAGGAGCAGGTCGAGGGTGTGGTCCGGGCCGTCGGCGTCCGGTACGCGCACGGCCAGCCCGAGCCAGTCCGGCACCCGACGGGGCAGACCGGCCGCTCGGGAGAGGCGGACCATGGCGGTGTGGTGCCCGCGGGCGTCCAGCCAGGGAACACGCCAGGGCCCGCTCCGGTCGGCCACGACCTCCACCTCTGCCGTGCACGTCAGCCCGTGCGGATGCAGAGCCGGGGCTTCACGCAACCGGGCCAGCGCGCGGAAGCCGGCCTCGACCGCGGCGACCGGCCGGGCCCGGAGCGGCTGCCCGGGCCGCCGCCCGCCGGCCGTCCGGATGTCGTCGGACGGCGACGCACCCGCGCTCACGACCCGCACCGGCCGCACTGCCGCCGACCGCACTGCCACCGGCCGTCCGCGGTCGCCCTACCCGTCATCGGCCACGCCTCCGGGCTTTCCCCGCGCTCCGAGCCGGAGGGCAGCGCAGCCAGGCGGTGATCCAGCCCGTCTGCATCGCGGCGTCGAGGAGGTACGTGGGCCGGATCCGGCCCTTGGGCACATAGACCAGATCGACGGCCAGCAGCGTGACGGCGGTGCCCAGGCCGATACGGCGGGCGTGGGCCGGGCCCCGCGGGTCGGTGGCCGCGGTGAGCTGGGCGAGGCCGGCGGAGGCCAGCAGCCCGCCCGTCGTCATCTGGAGCCAGACATCGGTCTTCGGGCCGAAGACCCACTCGAAACTGCGCAGGTGCAGCAGCGGCCACAGCCCGCCCACGACGTTGAACGCACCGTGCGCGAGGGCGATCGCGTCCGCCGACCCGGCATCCGTGTTCCTGCCCAAAGCGACCTCCCCTCGTAGGATCGCCCGAGTACCCCTGGCGGCTGTCCCTACGCCGGTCCGGACCTTCCTGACCGCAGCGGCCGGAGGGCTCGCCCCAGCGCGTCGCGCAGCCGGTCGAGGACGCTGAGCGGCACGCCCAGGAGCGCGTTGCGGGGCGGTCGCCGGGGGACGACCGGGTGCGGGTGGGTGGGCGCGGTCCTGCGCACCGTCTCCCACGCGGCGCCGATCCGGCGCAGCTGAGCGGTGTCCACGGCTTCCTGCAGCCGGGGCAGGACGAGGCCCTCCTCGTCCCGGATGTCCTGCCGTATCAGGGCGAAGACCCGCCGTACCTTCTCCTCGCGCTCCGGTGCACCGGGACTCAGGCGTTCGATGTCCGCGACGAGATCATTGATCTGCTGGTGCTCCTCCTCGACCCGGGAGGTCAGTTCCTCTCCGTCCCGCACCGAGCGCCGTACGGCCGGCCACAGCACGGTCTCCTCCGCGAAGGCGTGGCTGAAGACGAGCTGGACGACCTCCTGCAAGACGCGCTCGCGCTCCGCACCGTCGTCCAGGGCCCGGTACCGGTCCATCAGCCGGTTCATCTCGGCGTGATCACGGCGTTGCCGTGCCAGGACGCTGCCCGGGCCGCCCAGTTGCTCGACGGTCTGCTCCTCGACGCTCCTGGACATGATCCGCTCCTCCCGGCAATGTCGTCCGGCGCGCGGGGCGCCCTGACCGATGCGCCCTGACCGATCACCGGCCCGTCGTGCTGAACGCGTCCCGGGCCCGGTCCAGCAGCGAGGCGAAGGGGCCGATCGTCCACTGCAGCGCCGGTGATCCGGCCGCGGTGGGGTGCGGATGGGTCGGCGCGATCCTCTCGGCCGTCAGCAACCGCCTGCCCATCGTCTGCCGCTGCTCGGGCGTGCAGCCGGACTCGAGCGCCGGGAACTCCTCCGCTTCCTCGTGCCTGGCGTGCGCCAGCACCTCCTGCTCGAACTGCGCGAACTGGACGTCGAACTCCCTGCTGGAGAGATCCATCTTCTCCAGCCGCGCGAGAACCTTGTTGGCCTCCTTCTCCTCACTGTTGCGCGCGTCGGCCTCGTCCTTTCCGGCGGTGTCCTTGGCGGGGCCGGGCGCACCACCATCTCCTCGGCCGTCTCGTGCACGGCCAGCAGTCCCCTCAACTCGTTGAAGGTGTCCTGCTTGCGGTCTCCCTCGGCGCCTTTCACCTCGCCGAAGAGCGCCCGGATGCGAGCGTGCTGCTGGAGCAGGATCGCCACCACGTCGTCGTCCGGCATCCGCGCCGCCTTCTCCCGCTGAGGCTCTTCGTCCCGCTCGGGGAACTGTGCGCTCATCACGTCGTCCTTCCTGCTCGCGGGCCTGTCGCCCACGCACCGGGTCACCACGCCGGGCGAACGGCAAACGCCGGGTGAGGGCGGGCCGGGGACGCCGCCGACCTGCCTCGGGTTTCCGTCACTGCAGGTCGGGGACCCGCCACCTGTGGTGGCGTACCGAGCGGAGCATCGCGTGCGTGTGCCGGCCGTGCGGTCGGGCTGGCTGACGCAGACGTTCGTCCACTGGGCGTATCCGCCGGAAGCGGTGCGGGCGCTGCTGCCGGAGGGACTGACCGTGGACGAGTACGACGGGGCGGCCTGGGTGGGGCTCACGCCCTTCGTCAGGGCGGACCTGCGCCCGCACGGGGTGCCCGCCGCGCTGCCGGGGCTCCCCACGTTCGCCGAGACGAACCTGCGGACCTACGTCCGGCACCGGGACGGCCAGGACGGGCTGTGGTTCCTGTCCATCGAGGTCGCGTTCCCGCTGATGCTGGCCGCCCGGGCGATCGGCGCGCCGTACCACCAGGGCACCCTGAGCGTCTCCGACGAGGGCGACACGGTCGCGTACGCCGGTTCGCGAGGGACCGGCGGACCCTCCTACCGCCTCGTCGTCCGCCCCGGGGACCCGATCGAACCGACGGAGTGGGACGTGTGGCTGACCTCGCGCTGGCGGGCGTACACCCGCAGCCTCGGCCTGCTCTGGGAGACGCCCGTCGAGCACGAGCCGTGGCCGCTGGCCGGGGCCACGGCCGACGAGCTGGAGGAGACCCTGACCACCGCCGCGGGCCTGCCCGCGCCCGAGGGGGAGCCGGTGGTGCACTTCTCACTCGGCGTCACGGACGTGCGGCTGGGCCCCACCAGGCCGTGCGCCCCGGGCGGCCGCGCCGAGAACGGGAGCGTGTCTTCCGCCCGGTAGTGCCCGACTCCCACGCGTCGCTCACGCCGCCGCGGCGAACGCGGCGCTGACGGCGGTGTCGGTACGGGCGTGGATGACCAGTCGGGTGCCGCTGGTGTCGGCGTTCGCCTCCAGCACACGGCGTGCGGGCGCGCTGCCGGTGGCCACCGACATGAGGATGCCCAGGCCGCTGCAGAGCCGGTGGACGCGGAGGACCACGCTGAGCGCCGCGCCGTCCGTGGCCGCATCGTCGAGGACGATGACCACCGGCGCCGGCCGGCAGGCATGGACCAGGTCGCCGATCTTCCCGAGAAGCGCGGCTCGTCCGCCGACACCGGGGTCGCGGTGCACCGTGACGACGAGCACTCCGTGATCGAGGGAATGGGTCAGCAACACGGCCTCCGTTGTCCTCCCGCGGCGGCTTGTCCTCCGGGGAAGTACCCCGCGGCGCTCCGCCCAAGCGCCGCTCGGCCTCGCCGGCCCGGCCGCCGCGACCGGGGAGTTTCCCTCAGCCGCGGGCGGGCCTGCCGTCGGCCGACGTGACCGTGATGGCGGTCGTGCGGCCGTCCGGAGCGATGCGGAGGACGGGGATCGCCTTGTCCCTGGGGGCGCCGTCGCCGCCGAGGGCGATCCAGCCGCTCGCGCCCGGCTGTGGTCCCAGCTCCCGGAGCCGGGCCAGGGTCCGGTGGACGTCGGTGACCGTCGGATGCGGCACCGCGGGAGTCTCCCGGACCGCCCGGGCCGCCGTCAGCAGGGCGTCGTACATCATCACGGCCCGGCCGTCCTCCAGGTCGCCGTGTCCGAAGGTGTCGGTGAACGTGCCGTCGCGGAAGGGCGCGGCGAGCCTCAGGTCGAAGGCCTCCGGTGTCACGTCCCAGGCCCGGGGGTGGGCGAGGCCGGTGTGGAGCAGGTCGATGCGCCCCTTGCCGAGCACGTCGGCCAGGTCCCGGGCGCCGAAGCCGTTCGTGTGCCTGATCATCATGGTGTCGTCACCCGACATCACGGTGATCCTGTGGTCCTTGCACGGGCGTGCGGCGAGGACGGTCAGGAGCCGCGGCAGCGTCGTGCCGCGGCCCGCGAAGTAGACGACGTCCGGCCGTACCGCGCACACATCCGCGAACCGGGCGCGGAAGTCGCCCGCGCCGGACCGCGAGGAGTCGAACAGGGTGGGTTCCGCCCGGACGAGCCGCTTCGCCGGTATCCGGGCGCGGAACTGCTGGGCGAGGGTGCTCGTGTACTGGTCGCCGGGGGCCACGTCCTGCACGAACAGGATCCGCGCGTCGGCGCGTCGGCCGGCCGACAGATGCTGTACGGCGGCCGCCGCCTGGTCGGCGTTGGTGGGCGCGACGCGGGCCAGACCGGGGACGGCGGCCCAGGAGTCGGCCGTGAGGACCGAACCGAACGAGGGGAGGCCGCCGGCCGTCAACTCCTCCACCATGTCCTGGCTGGAGGCGGTGCTGCCGCCCAGGCCGAGCGCCGCCACGATCCGTTGGGCGCGCCGGGCCCCGAGCACCTGTCCGACCGCGTGGTTGCGCTGCTCGGCGGTGCCTCCGGTGTGGCCGAACAGCAGCCGGACCGCGGCGCCGTCCTGCCGGGCCCCGAGTCTCCCGTTCGTCCTGAGCTGGGCGAGGTGCGCGCCCTCCAGATCACGCCGGACGGCCTCCATCGCGCCACTGCCGTCGAACTCCTGGGTGATGGGCGTCAGGTACACCATCGACACGAACGGCCGCCCGCCCGGCTTGGCGGCGGCCGCGACGACCCGCCGGTTCTCCGCGGCGATCCGCTCCAGCACGGGTGCGACGGCCCGGCTCGACGAGGAGCGCAGCCGCTCGGGCGAGGCGTCCGCGTCCAGCAGGCCCACGCACCTGCGCATCCGGCCCTCACCGAGGGCGGTCAGACCCTCGGCGCAGGGCAGGACCGCCGACGGCGTCGACGGTGGCACGTCACCTGTGAGGAACAGGGCGGTCAGGACGGCCAGCGCGGCGATCGCCGCCCTCCCGGACCGCCGCCGTCGCGGCCGTGTTCGCGCGCTGTCGACCTCGCCGATGCCCTGCTCGGCCCCGGTCGCCAGGCGGAGCACCTCCTCCAGGCCGGGCCGCCGGGCGGGGTCCTTGGCCAGACAGCGCGACACCAGCGCGCGCAGCGGGCCGGGGACGCCGGTCAGGTCCGGTTCCTGGTGCACCACCGCGAAGGCCACCGCGATCGGCTCCAGGCCCGCCGCCTCCGGGTCCTCGAAGGGGCTCCGGCCCGACGCGGCGAAGGCCAGCACGCCACCGAGCGCGAACACGTCCGTCGCCGGGGACACCGCCTGGGCCGCGATCAGCTGCTCGGGCGCCATGAAGGCCGGGGTACCGACCATCGCGCCACTGCGGGTCAGCGCACGGCTCTGCACGACGGAACGGGCGATACCGAAGTCGATGACCCGGACGCCGTCGTCGGCGAGCAGGACGTTGGCCGGCTTCAGGTCCCGGTGCACGATCCCCTGCCGGTGGATGTCCCGCAGCGCCTCCGCCAGCTGTCCCGCGAGCCGGACGACATCGGCCACGGGCAGCGGCCCGCCGGACCGCACCCGGGCCTCCAGGGAGTCCCCGGCGACGTACTGGGTGGCCAGCCAGGGCGGATCGCCGTCCGGATCGGCATCCACCACGGGTGCCGTGAAGGCCCCGCTCACCTTCCGGGCCGCCGCCACCTCGCGCCGGAACCGGGCACGGAAGTGCGGCTCGTCCGCGTACTCCGGCCGGATCACCTTCAGCGCCACCCGCCGCCCGGCGGCGGTGCGCGCGAGGTACACCACTCCCATCCCGCCCGCGCCGAGGCGCCGTTCCACGGTGAACTCCCCGATCCGCCGCACCCCGCCAACGTAGCGGCGCCGGCGGTCCCCGGTTTCCGCCTTCTCGGCGTCCGGCCCCGATCAGCACACCTTCAGGTGAAGCGGCACGGGTCGACCGGTGCCGACCGCACGGCGCGTGTAGGTCGGCCCGCCGCCCCGCGGACGGCCGAGGAGACAACCGCTGCCGCGCCGTCCAGACTCGAAGGAGGATTAGCGTCTTCCGGTCGACCGGGTCTGCGAGGGCCGGGCTGTGCATGATGTGCCGTTGTGGCTGTGGCTGGTGTTCGCCGTCACCGTGCTGGTGTCCCTGGCGGTCGACCTGCTGGCGCACCGGCAGGCCCACGTCATCGGCTTCAAGGAGGCCGCCGCCTGGAGCGGGGTGTGGGTGGGGCTGGCGATCGTCTTCGGCGCCGTCGTCTTCCTCGTGGTGGGCACCACCGCCGGTGTCGAGTACACCACCGCGTGGCTGCTGGAGAAGAGTCTGTCGGTCGACAACCTCTTCGTCTTCGCCCTGATCTTCGGCTACTTCCGGGTGCCCCGCGCCTACCAGCACCGCGTGCTCTTCCTCGGGGTCCTCGGCGCCCTGGTCTTCCGGGGGCTCTTCCTGGCCGCCGGGGTGGCGGTGGTCAGCCGCTTCACCGCCGTCCTGTTCGTCTTCGCCGCGATCCTCTTCTACAGCACGTACAAGATCCTCAAGGAGGAGGACGACAGCTTCGACCCCGGCAAGAGCATCGCCGTACGCCTGCTGCGCAAGGTCATCCCCGTACGGGACGAGTACGCCGGGACCCACTTCTTCGTGCGGGAGGCCGGCAGGCGCGTCGCCACCCCGTTGCTCGCCGTGGTCGCCGCGATCGAGGCCGCCGACCTGGTCTTCGCCGTCGACAGCGTGCCCGCGGTGCTGGCCGTCAGCAGTGACGCCTTCATCGTCTACACCAGCAACGCCTTCGCCATCCTGGGTCTGCGGGCCCTGTACTTCATGCTCGCGGGCCTGCTGGACCGCTTCCACTACCTCAGCAAGGGACTCGCGCTGATCCTCGCCTTCATCGGCGTCAAGCTCATCCTGCAGGCGTCCCACGAGATCATCAGCTCCGACGTGCCCGAGATCCCCTCCCCGATCAGCCTCGCCGTGATCGCCACGGTCCTGACCGTCTCCATCGCGCTCAGCATGCTGCGCCCCCCACCAAAGGACTCCCAAATGCCCCTAAAGCAGCATTAAAATGGCGGCCATGAGCAGCGAGAAGGAGCGGAGAGCGGCCTCCCGTCCCCGGTACGTCTGCCGCTCGTGCAAGCAGCCGGTGGACGCCGTCATGGAACGGCACAAGACCATGGGCGTCTTCGTCCCCGTCTGGGTCCCGGGCCCCTGCCACAACCAGCGGTGCGACCACTACGTACCGGAACTGGTACCGGTCACGTCGGTGCGGGGTGCGACCTGGCAGCACCTCACCGGCTGGAAGCACGACTGAGCGACGGGAGGAGTACGGAGTAACGAGGAGTGCGGAGTAACGCGGTCACAGATCGAGGACCAGGCGCGGCCCGCACGCGCGGGAGACGCAGATGAGCATGGTGTCGCCGGCCGCCCGTTCGTCCTCGCTCAGCAGCGAGTCCCGGTGGTCGGGCGTGCCGTCGAGGACGTCGGTCTCGCAGGTGCCGCAGGTGCCCTCCTGGCAGGAGAAGTCCACCGGGACGCCCGCCTCCCTGACGACCTGCAGCACCGAGCGGTCGGGCGGCACGGCGAGGGTGAGTCCCGCGCGGGCGAGCACCACGTCGAAGGTCCCGGCGGGGCCGGGCCCGGCCGACGGCACCGGCGCGAACCGCTCCACACCCAGGGTGCCGGGAGGCCAGGCGGCGCACCGCTCCCGCACCGCCCGCAGCAGGGGTTCGGGGCCGCAGGCGTGCACCAGGGTGCCCTCCTGAGGTGTCCCGAGGAACCCGGCGAGGTCGAGCAGGCCGTACTCGTCCTGAGGGCGGATCAGGACGCGCTCCCCGAAGGGCGCCAGACGGTCCAGGAACGCCATGGAAGAGCGGGTGCGGCCGCCGTACAGCAGACTCCAGTCGGCACCCGCGGCCCGGGCCGCCTCGACCATGGGGAGCAGGGGCGTGATGCCGATGCCGCCCGCGACGAACAGGTGCCGTGCGGCCGGGCGCAGCGGGAAGTTGTTCCGCGGCCCGCGCACCCGCACCTTCTCGCCCCGCACGAGGTGCTCGTGGACGTACGCCGAGCCGCCGCGGCCCCGCGGCTCGCGCAGCACGGCGATCTGCCAGGTGTCTCGTGCGCCGGGGTCCCCGCACAGGGAGTACGGGCGGACCAGGTCCCCGTCCAGGAGCAGGTCGATGTGCGCGCCGGGACTCCACGCGGGCAGGGGCTCGCCGTCGGGGCGGCGCAGGGTGAGGGAGACGACACCGTCGGCGGCGTGCGTGCGGTCCGCGACGACGAGGGGCGTGCCGTCCAGGGGGCGGGGGTCGCTCATGGTGGTCACCTGGTCCGGTCCGGAGTGTGCGGCGGTACGTGCAGCAGCAGTGCGTCGCCCTGGCCGCCGCCCCCGCACAGGGCCGCCGCCCCCACGCCGCCGCCGCGTCGCCGCAGCTCCGTCGCGAGGGTCAGGACCAGTCGGGCACCGGTCATGCCGACCGGATGCCCCAGGGCGATGGCCCCGCCGTTGACATTCACCTTCTCGAGCGGGACGTCGAGGTCCCGCAGGGAGGCGAGGGCGACACCGGCGAACGCCTCGTTGATCTCGAGCAGGTCCAGGTCGGCGGCCTTCAGCCGCCCGTCCCGCGCCAGGGCGTCGCGGACCGCGCCGGACGGCTGCACCAGCAGTGAGGGGTCGGGGCCCGCGACCGTGCCGTAGGCGCCGATCACGGCGAGCGGCGTGAGGCCCTCCCGCTCGGCGCGTGCCGCACTCATCACGACGACGGCCGCCGCGCCGTCCGAGAGCTGCGAGGAGTTTCCCGCGGTGATGGTGCCCTCGCCGTCGCCGGAGAAGGCGGGCCGCAGCCGTCCGAGGCTCCCGGCGGTGCTGTCCGGCCGTACGCCCTCGTCGGTGGTGACGACTGTCTCACCCCGGCGTCCCGGCACCGTGACCGGCGTGATCTCGGCGGCCAGGGCGCCCGACTCCTGGGCGCGGGCGGCGCGTTGGTGCGACAGGGCGCTGTACTCGTCCTGCTCCGCCCGCTTCAGGCCGTACGGCCGCTGGTGGCGCTCGGTGGCCGCGCCCATGGAGACGCCGTCGAAGGCGCACACGAGCGCGTCCCGGTCGAGGGCGTCCTCGGCGGTGGCCGCACCGTACTTCCAGCCGCCGCGTGCGCCGCGCAGCAGGTGCGGGGCGCCGGACATGGACTCCATGCCGCCCGCGACGACCACCTCGTGACGCCCGGAGGCGACCATGAGGTCGGCCAGGGCGATGGCGTGCAGACCGGACAGGCAGAGCTTGTTCACGGTGCTCGCCGGGACGGAGAACGGGATGCCGGCGCGCACCGCCGCCTGCCGTGCCGTGTTGGGGCCGGCCCCGGCCTGCACGACATGGCCCATGACGACGGCTTCCACGGCGGCCGGGGCCAGCCGTACGGCGGAGAGGGCGGCGCCGATCGCGTGCGCGCCGAGGTCGGGGGCGGACAGGGCGCTTAGGGCGCCCATCAGCTTGCCGACGGGCGTTCTGGCGCCGGAGACGATGACGGATCCGGGCACGGCCGGGACCTCCTGGGTGCGAGGGGACGGGATCAGGCGGCGGCGTGCTCGGCGACCAGGTGGGCGGTCTCGTTCACCGAGTGCAGGACGATCCGCCCGCCCGGCAGCCGCCGGACCCGGCTCACGGAGGTGTAGCCGGGGTGGAACCAGAACATGCGGGGCAGTCCGAGCACCGTCGCCAGATAGGTGTTGGTGATGCCGCCGTGGCACACGGCCGCGATCCGTCGGCCCGGGTGGGCGGCCAGCATGGTGTCCATGCCCCGCACCGCTCGGGCCCGGAAGGCCTCCCAGTCCAGGTCGGGCACGAAGTCCTCGTACCGTCCCTCGGCGAGCGCCACCGACCGGGGGTCGTCGGCGTTGATCTGCTCCGGCGGTGTGTAGGGCTGTGAGACGTCGGTGTCCCACTCGCGCAGGTCGTCCAGCACCGTCGCGGTCAGTCCGGTGCGGCGCTCCAGCGGCGCCGCCGTCTCCCGGGCACGCCGGAACGGGCTGGCGTACAGGGCGTCGATGTCCTCGTGCGCGAGCCAGGCGGCGAGCCGCTCGGCCTGCGCGGTGCCCTCCGGGGACAGCCCGGGGTCGTACACGCCCGCCAGGGGGAGGCCGTGCCGGATGAGGAGCAGTTCGGTCATGGAGGATCCTTCGCGGTGGGACCGGCTCAGCCGGCGATGGTGCGCTCGGAGCGCCAGTAGGGGCGCCGCATCGCGCGTTTGTCGAGCTTGCCCATGGCGTTGCGCGGCAGCTCGGCCACGAACTCGTAGGACTTGGGGCACTTGTAGGAGGCCAGCCGGTCGCGGCAGAACCGGTCCAGGTCCCCGGCCGGCGGCTCGGCCCCGGCGGCCACGACCAGTGCCCGCAGCGACTCGCCGAAGTCCGGGTCGGGCACGCCGATGACGGCGACCTCGGCGACCGCGGGATGCAGCCGCAGCACCGCCTCGCTCTCCGCCGGGTACAGGTTGACGCCGCCGGAGACCACGACGTCGGCGGCCCGGTCGGTGAGGAAGAGGTAGCCGTCCGCGTCCACGTAGCCGATGTCGCCGAGGGTGAAGACGCCGGGGGAGAGGTAGGCGGCCTCCGTCTTGTCCGGGTCGGCGTGGTAGCGCACGCCCCGGCCCTCGGGGGCGCGGAAGGCCAGCAGGCCGAGTGCGCCGGGCGGCAGCGGGTTGCCGTCGTCGTCGGTCACCAGCACCTCGAACGGGGGCTGGACACGGCCGACGGAGCCGGGGTGCTCCAGCCACTCGGTGCTGTCGATGCGGGCCAGGGTGCCCGCCTCGCTGGCGCCGTAGGACTCGGTGAGCACCGGGCCGAACCAGTCGATCATGGCCCGCTTCACGTCCGGCGGGCACGCGGATCCGGTGTGCGAGACGTGGAGCAGGCTGGAGACGTCGTACCGGCCGCGCACCTCCTCCGGCAGGGCGAGCAGGCGCTGGAAGTGCGTCGGCACCATCACGGAGGAGGTGACCCGCCACCGCTCGACGTGACGCAGGAACGCCTCCGCGTCGAACTTGCCGAGGATCACCACCGGCTGACCGGCCGCCAGGTGCCGCAGCGAGGTCAGCGGCCCGTTGTGCTGGAGCGGGCCGCACACCAGGTGGGGACCCGGGGGGAAGCCGGGCCGGGCAGCCAGCTCGGCCAGGTAGGCGGCGCTGTCGGTGACCGGGCCGCTCACCCAGCGCACCTCGGTGCCGCGGGCCCGGCCGGTGGTGCCCGAGGTGTAGACGAGCGGAGGCCGGGCGGGCCGGTCCGGGGGAACGGTGCCGGCGGGTGCCGCGCCGAGCCACAGGTCCCAGTCGAAGGCGTGACCGGCCGGCTCGGTGCCGTGCGTCACGACGGGCAGGCCGAGTTCGCGGGCCGCCTCGACGGCGACACCCGCACCGACCGGCCCGGCGATGATCCCGGTGGCGTCGGCGTCGACGAGCTGGTCGACGAGTTCGCCGACCCGCAGCTGACGGGACGTCGCCACGGTCCCCACGCCCGCGCGCAGCCCGGCGAGGTGGGCCACGAGCGTGGGGATCGCGTTGTCGCCGAGGACGGCGACGCGGTGATCGGGGCCGGGCGCGAACTCCAGCAGCCGTACGGCCGCCCGCTCGACCCGGTCGGCGAGCCCGGACCAGGACAGCGCACCCCGGTCGTCCACCAGGGCGGGCTCGTGCGGTGTCTCCTGGGCGCGGCGGTCGAGTGGTGGAAGGGACATGGCTCCTCCGGCGGCTCCTCGGTCTTCCCCTGCGTCCACGGGGAGGCGATGCCGAGACTGTAGCGTTTATCAAGAAAGTACGGAACACTCTGACCGAGCCGGTGCTACCCAGCCCAGTGCGAGGGCTTCTTCCGGATCTACGTTTCTCTAGCTGTCGTCTGCTAAGTGCCGCCCAGGAGGAGCCATGTCCAAGCCGGACGCGGAGCAGCCGGACCTCGACGCCTGGCGCGCCCGGGCCGCACAGTGGCTGGCCACCGTGCTCGAACCGGCCGGGGCGCCACGGTCCGTCTCGCCGGCGGGTGATCTCGCCGTCTTCCACAACCTCCCCGACGACGAGGAACGACTGCTGCTGGAACGCTGCCGCGCCTACCAGCGCGCCCGCTTCGACGCCGGGTACCAGGCCCTGACCCTCCCGAGGGACAAGGGCGGCGCGGGCCTGAGCGCCGCCCACGCGGCTGCCTTCGCCCAGGAGGAGTCCGCCTTCGCGGTGCCGCCGTCGACCGAGCTGATCAGCGTCACCGTGCGGCTGGTCGGGATGGCCGTCTCCCTGTTCGGGACGGACGGGCAACGTGCCACGTACGCCCGCGCGTTCCTGCGCACGGACCTGCTGGCCTGTCAGCTCTTCAGCGAGCCCGGCGCCGGGTCCGACCTGGCCGCGCTGCGCACCCGTGCGCGGCGGCAGGGCGACGCGTGGGTGGTCGACGGCCAGAAGGTGTGGACGTCGGGAGCCCAGTTCGCCGACTACGGGCTGCTGCTGGCCCGCACCGACCCGGATGTCGTCAAGCAGGCCGGCATCACCGCCTTCCTGGTCCCGATGGACGCCCCCGGCGTGGTGACCCGCCCCATCCGGCAGATGAGCGGCGGCGCCTCCTTCAACGAGGTGTTCCTCGAAGGCGTCCGCGTCCCGGACGCGCTGCGGATCGGGCGCCCGGGGCAGGGCTGGGAGGTCGCCACCGCCACCCTCGCCTTCGAACGGACCGCCTCCGGTGGCGGCAACCGGCGCAAGGGCGGCACCTTCGCCGACGTCCTCGCCCTCGCGCGCTCACTCGGCCGGACCCGCGACCCCCTCGTCCGCCAGCAACTCGCCGACCTGTACGTCCGGTCCGAGTTGCGCGCGGCCACCGTGGACCGGGTCGCCCGGGCGAGCGCGGCCGGTGGCCGGCCGGGCCCCGAGGCGTCGCTGACCAAGCTCATGGCCTCCGACCTGCTCACCCGCACCGGGCAGACGGCGGCCGACCTCATGGGCGCCCGGATCGGCGCCGACACCGGCGAGCCGGACACCTTCGCCTGGACGCAGCACCTGCTCGGTGCCCCCGGCTACCGGCTGGCCGGCGGCACCGACCAGATCCAGCGCAACCTGATCGGCGAACGCGTCCTGGGACTGCCCGGCGAGCCGCGTACCGACCGGGTGCCGTTCTCCCAACTGCCCCACAGCTGACGAGGAGCATGACCGATGGACACAGGACTGACAGGCGCCAAGGCGCTGGTGACCGGCGCCAGCCGGGGTATCGGCCGGGCGATCGCCGCAGCGCTGGCCGCCGAGGGCTGCGCGCTGGCCCTGTGCGCGCGGGGCGAGGAGGCGCTGGCGAAGACCGCCGCCGAACTGCGCGCCGACGGAACGACCGTGTACGCCGAACCGGTCGACGTCACCGACCCGGCCGCCCTCGCGGCCTTCGTGCGGCGGTCGGCGGACGAACTCGGCGGCCTGGACCTGCTGGTCTCCAACGTCTCGGCGGGCAACGTCAAGGGACCCGAGTCCTGGGAGGCCAGCCTGCGCGGCGACCTGATCCCGTTCGCGGGACTGGTCGAGGCGGCCCTGCCGCACCTGGAGGCCTCCGACCGGGCCGCCGTGGTGGCCATCGGCACGACCAACGCCTCCGACACGGCCCGCCCGGCCGGAGCCAACTCCTACTCCGCCCTGAAGGCGGCCGTCGTCCAGCACGCCTCCGCCCTCGCCCACGCCCTGGCCCCCGAGGGCATCCGGGTCAACACCGTCTCGCCCGGCCCGATCGACTTCCCCGGCGGCGCCTGGGAGACCATCCGCACCGCCCGGCCGGAGGTCTACGAGGAGGTGCTCGCCAAGCTGCCGATCGGCCGCTACGGCACCGCGGAGGACGTGGCGAACGCGGTGACGTTCCTCCTCGGCCGCACCGGCTCGTTCTGCGTCGGTGTCAACCTCGTGGTGGACGGCGGGCTGCTGACCCGCGTCCAGTACTGAGCCGTGGCGGGCCCGGCCGGCCGTCTGGACGCCGTACTGGTCTGCGGCGGCAGGTGGCACGACGTCGACTTCGCGCGGCTGCGACTGCTGGAACTCCTCGCGGACCAGCCGCGCGTCCGCACCCGCGTGTACCAGGACTACGACTGCCTGCCCGCACTGGAGGCCGCCGACCTGCTGGTCACCTACACCTGCGACGTACGCCCGGACACCGGGCAGCGCGAGGCGCTGGCGGACTTCGTCGAACGCGGCGGCTCCTGGCTCGCCCTGCACGGCACCAACTCCGTGATCGAGCCCCCGACTCCGGGCGGGCCACGGCTCTTCACAACCCCGCGGCTCCTCGGCGAGCTGGCCGGCGTGCTCGGCAGCCAGTTCCTCGCCCACCCGCCGATCGAGCCGTACGAGGTGCGGGTGACCCGGCCGGACCATCCGCTGGTCGCCGGGATCGGGCCGTTCACGGTCACCGACGAGCTGTACGTCTGCGAGCTGCACGGGGAGCCGGAGGTGCTGCTGCACGCCGAGTACACCGGGCCGTGCCGCGGTTTCGCCGAGGGCGACACGGCGGCGCTCGACGACGCGCCCCGGCCGGTGCTGTACCTCAAGCGGCACGGACGGGGCGAGGTCTGCTACTTCACCCTCGGCCACTGCCGGGGCCGGTACGACATGCAGGACCTCGGTGTGGCCGACACCGGGCGGGTGGACCGGGGGCCCTGGGAAGCGCCGGAGTTCCGCACGGTCCTCCGGCGCTGTCTGGAGCGGGCCGTCAGCCGTGCGGCAGCACCACCGCCCGGCCGGTGATCTCCCCGGCGTGCAGGCGCTCGTACGCCAGGGGAGCCTCGTCCAGGGAGAACGTCTCGACGTGCGAGGAGACGAGCCCCCGACGGGCGAGGTCGAGGACGTCCACCAGGTCCGTCCGGCTGCCCCAGTAGGGCGCGCAGGCGGAGACCTCGAACGGCAGTCCGCCGCCGAAACCGACCGCCAGGGTGCCGCCGCCGATGCCGACGACGCTCACGTCCCCTCCCGGCGCCACCGCCGCGGCGGCGACGGCCAGGGTCGCCCGGGCGCCCACGAAGTCCAGGACCGCTTCCGCTCCCACCCCGCCGGTCAGTTCCCGCACGCGCGTCGGCGCCTCCTCGCCGGACAGGAGCGCCTCGTGCGCGCCGACGGCGCGTGCGAGCTCCAGCTTCTCCTCGTGCACGTCGAGCGCTATGACCCGGGCCGGTGTCAGCGCGCGCAGCAGCTGCACGGCGAGATGCCCGAGGCCGCCCACGCCGATCACCACCGCGGTGCTGCCCGGCACCAGCTTGGGCAGGGATCCGCGGATCGCGTGATACGGCGTCAGACCCGCGTCGGTGAGCGGGGCCGCCTGTACGGGGCCCAGGCCGTTCAACGGCACCAGATGCCGGGGCGAGTCGACGAGCAGGTACTCGGCGAGGGCGCCGGGGGAGCCGAGCCCCGGCGGCATGATGCCCAGTCCGGCGGCGTGCGGGCAGCGGTTCTCGCTGCCCTCGGCGCAGACACGGCAGCGGCCGCAGCCCCACGGACCGTACACCGCCACCTCCTCGCCCTCGGCGACACCGGTGGCCCCGCTGCCGAGCGCCGCGACGGTGCCGACACCCTCGTGCCCCAGCGTCAGCGGCAGCGGATACGGGAACCGCTCCTCGGGCCAGCCCATGACCGCGAGGTCGGAGTGGCACAGCCCGGCCGCCGTCACCTTGATCAGCACCTGGCCGGGGCCGGGTTCGGGCACGGGGATCTCGACGACCTCGGGCGCCTTGCCCACGGTCCTGTACTGGACGGCCTTCATCGTCCTGCCTCCTCGTCGGGAACGGTCGGCGCGCCGGCCGCTGCCGGAACGCCCGGGTCGCCGCTCCGGCCGGCCCGCCGGCGGCGCAGTACGGCGGGCAGCGACATCCGCCCACCGGTCAGCACCAGCGCGATGATGAGGACCGAGCCGGTGAACAGGCTCGTGGCCCACGGCGCACTGGTGACGAGCCCGAGTCCGGTGATGCCGGTGCCGAGCAGCAGCACCGCGATCACCGTGCCCCAGGCGTTGAAGCGGCCCGCCCGCAGCTGTGTGGCCCCCACGAAGGCCGCCGCGTAGGCCGACAGCAGGTAGGGCGTGCCCGCCGACGGCGAACCGGAACCGACGGACGCGGCGAAGACGACACCGGCGAAACCGGAGAGCAGCGCGGACATCACCAGCGTCATGAAGCGCAGCCGCCCGGTGCGCACCCCCTGCAGGCGGGCCGCGTTCTCGTTGAAACCGGTGGCGTAGAGCCGGCGTCCCGTGGCGGTGTGCTCCAGCAGGAACCAGAGGGCCACCGCGGCGAGCAGCAGGTACAGCACCGGCAGGGTGAGGCCGCCCGCCTCCAGCTGGGCGATGCCGGCGAACGGCTTCGCCATGAGCTGCACTCCGGTGATGGAGCTGTCGTTGGTCACCAGCGTGATGAGGGACTGGACGAGTGCTCCGGTGGCGAGGGTGGCGATGAACGAGTCGACCCGCAGGACCACCACCACGAGCCCGTTGACCAGCCCGACCAGCAGAGCGGCCGTCATGGCCAGCGCGACGGCCGTGCCCGGGCCGAGGCCCGCGGAGACCAGGAAACGGGCGGTCAGCACGCTGGTCAGCGACATCGTGAACGCGACCGAGAGGTCGAAGACGCGGGCGGCCAGCGGAGCCACGACGCTGAGCGCCACCAGCCCGGCCACGGCGTTGCCGTTCAGGACCTGCGTGACGGTCGTGGCGGTCGGGAACGTCTCCGGCGCCCACGCCGAGAAGACGACGACGATGAGCAGCCAGACGTACAGGGCGCCGATGTTCCGGAACGACAGCGCGGCCACCGCCCGCCGGACCGGGGTGCGGGGTGCCCGCACGGCGGATGCCGCGGACGTCTCCGGTTCGGCCGGCCGGTGATCCGCCGCCGGGATCGGGGTGGAGGTCATGTCGCTGAGGTTCCTTCCATGGCGTGGACGAGCGCGGGTTCGGTGATGTCCCGGCCGTGCAGCTCCCGTACGACGCGGCCGTCTCGCACCACCAGGACGCGGCTGCACAGCGCGAGCAGATCCTGCGTGTCGGACGAGGACACGAGCACGCCCATCCCGTCGGCGGCCTGCCGGAGTATCAGCTCGTACAACTGCCGACGGGTGGCGATGTCGACGCCCGCGGTGGGTTCGCACAGGGCCAGCACGTCCGGCCGCTGGGCCAGGCAGCGGGCCATGACGACCTTCTGCTGGTTGCCGCCGCTGAGCGTGGTGATCCGGGCACCGGTCCCGGACGCGCGCACCTCCACCCGCCGGACCCACTGCTCGACGAGCACCGCCTCCCGTCCCCGCCGCAGCCGGCCCAGGCGGGCGCGGAGCCGGTCGAGCAGCGGGAGGGTGAGGTTCTCCGCGACGGAGAACGCGCCGACCACGCCTTCGCGCGCCCGGTCGGCGGGCACCAGGGGGATGCCGAGGGCGCGGGCATCGCGCAGGTCGACCCATCGAGGGGAGCGCGCGGGCACCCGCGCCCTGCCGCTCACGGGTCCGCTCCACGCCCCGCACACCGCGTACGGCACCGCCTCGTGGCCGGAGCCGACCAGGCCGGTGACGCCCAGCCGTTCGCCCCGGGCGAGGGTGAAGCCGACGCCGCGCAGCGGGCCGGCGCACAGGTCCCGGACCTCCAGCGCGGCCTCGCCGGCCGCCCGGGAGGGCGGCGGACACCCCCTGGGGCCGGTCTCCACGTCGTGCCCCGCCATCAGCTCCGCCAGCGACCGGGGCGTGAGTTCGGCAACCGGACGGGTGGTGATCCGGCGTCCGCCGCGCAGCACGGTGACCCGGTCGGCGAGCGCGAAGATCTCGTCCATCCGGTGCGACACGTACAGCACGCTCGCGCCCGAGTCACGGACCTCCCGCACGATGTTGAAGAGCCGCGCCACCTCCCCCGGCGGCAGGACGGCGGTCGGCTCGTCGAGCACCAGGACGCCGCGCCGTCCCTCCCAGCCCTGGAGCGCCGCGGCGATCGCCACCACGGCACGCTGGACCGGACTGGCCAGGGACAGCGGCCGACGCACGTCGACACCGAGGCCGAAGCGCTCCACCAGCGTGCTGGTGCGGCGCTCCGTCTCCGGCCAGTGGATGGTGCCGAACGCCGTACGGCTGAAGCCGTGGCTGAGCGCCAGGTTGTCCGTGGCGCTCAACTCCTCCACCAGGCCGAGTTCCTGGTGGACGAAGCGCAGCCGGTCGTGCCGCGAGCCCGTGACGTGCCCCAGGTCGAAGGGCTCGCCGTCGAGCTCGGCGGCCGCTCCGGGCTCGGCCCGGTGGTATCCGGCGAGGACCTTGATGAGGGTGGACTTGCCGGACCCGTTGGGCCCGATCAGGGCGTGGATCTCGCCCGGGGCGATCTCCAGGTCCACGTCCCGCAACGCCTGGGTCCCGCCGAACCGTTTGGACAGCCCGGACACCCGCAGCACGGGCCGGTCCGTCTCCCTCCGCCCGGGAGCCGGCCCGGTCAACTCAGGCCCCACAGCGCCTTGAACTGCTGCTCGTAGCCCTCCACCAGCGGGAAGTCGCCGTCCGTGGACGGCAGGTTGTCCTTGGTGATCAGCATGTTGGGCAGCACCGCCCGCTGGTCCGTGTCCATGGACCGGCCGGTGAAGTGGCGGGCCAGCGCGTCGACCTGGATCCAGGCGGTCTCGTACTGGTTCAGCGCCATCGCGGCGTCGGTGAGGCCGCTCGCGATGTACTGGTAGTTCTGCGCGTCACCGACGTTGACGGCGATGTGCTTCCCGGTGATGCCGGCGGTCTTCAGCGCGGCCGGGACGCCCACGTTGAGCAGTCCGAGGGAGAAGACGACGTGCGTCACCTTCGGGTGCGACCTGAGATACGACACGACCCGGTCCGGCATGTCCTTGCCGATCGCGGTGATCGGCACGTCGACGGTGTCGAGCGGACATCCCTCGCACCACTCCCCGTACGTGGCCGCGAACCCCTCCTTGACGGGCTTGAGGATGGTGTACGCGGGGAGGTCGAAGTAGACGGTGTCGGCCTTGGCTCCGCTGTTCGACACGACCCAGGAGGCGAGCATCTCGCCCTGGACGCCCACGTCCTTCGGCCCGTTCTTCAGCAGGGAGATGCCGTCGCCCACCACATCGTCCGCGTTCGACTGGATGACGGGGATGCCCGCGGCCTTCAGCCGCGCGAGCTGCTTGGCGTAGACGGCGCGAGGGAAACCGGAGGCCACCACCGCGTCCGGCCGGTCGCGCACCGCCTGCTCCCAGGCGGCCTGGACGGACTCCGGTGTGCCCTGCGTCGCGATCGGCTTCACCGTCCAGCCCAGTTCCCCGGCGGCGGCGGTGAAGCGGTCGGCGAGGTCCTTGCAGGACTGGACTCCGCACAGGATGAAGTCGATCTTCTTGCCCTTGGGGATGTCCTGGCCCACCGCTTCGGTGACGGGGATCCGCGTCGGGCGCTCGGAGTACTTCTGGACCGCCGCGCGCGCCGCGGCCAGCCCGGGTGAGTCGGACTCCGCCGCCTGCGACGAGCCGGCGGCGGGAGTGGCACCGCCGCCGCACGCGGCCAGGGCGAGCAGGGCGGTGACGGGGACGATCGCGGTCAGCGCACGGCGGGCCGCGCGGACGGGTCTGCAACTCATCGTTGAGCTCTCCTGCTGATGTCGGCGCCGCGACGCGGCGCCTGGGGTGGAGGGGGCCGTGATGAGCGCCGTCGTGGGGGAGTGAGGGCGGCGCGGTGGCCGACGGAAGAACCGTGCGGCGCGTGGGCGGGGAACGGGCACAGGCCGCGTCCCGGGCGTCGAAACTAGGTAGCGACTACAGTTCCGAATGCGACGGAGTGTGGCACGCCGGGACCGCCTTGGGGAGAGGTGTGCCGCCACATGTTCGGCCCTTGTCTGGTCTTTCCGCCTGGAACTCGGACGATGTGCCGTCCGGTGCCGTCTCGACTGTTGCTCCGGTCTGCATTCACTAACTACACTCGATCTATAGTTTCTGCCGGAGGAGAGAAGATGGACGAATCGTCGGAGGCGGTCACCGCACGGTGCCCCGGGCCCAGCGTCCAGGACTACCTCGACCGGGACAGCCGACCGGTCCCGCCCGCGCTGAGGTACGACCGCAACGATCACCTCGGCAGCGAGGACATCGACGTCGACCGCTTCGTCTCACGTGAGTGGGCCGAGCGCGAGATGGAGCGGGTCTGGCGCCGGGTCTGGCAGTTCGCCTGCCTGGAGAGCGAGATCCCCGAGGTCGGCGACCACGAGGTCTACGAGATCGGCACCGACTCGCTGATCATCGTGCGCACCGCCCCGGACGAGATCCGCGCGTTCGTCAACGCCTGCCTGCACCGCGGCCGCAAACTCCGCACGTCCGGGGGCAATGTCGCCGAGTTCCGCTGCCCCTTCCACGGCTTCGCCTGGAACCTCGACGGGACCATGCAGACGCCGCCCTGCGCCTGGGACTTCCCCCATGTGACCCCGGAGAAGTTCGCGCTCCCGGAGGCCCGGGTGGCCACCTGGCGCGGCTTCGTCTTCATCACCATGGACCCGTACGCCGAGTCCTTCGACACCTATCGCGGCACCTTCGACGCGTACTACATCTGGCCGCTGGAGAAGCGCTACAAGTCGCTGCACATCGCCAAGGTGCTGCCCTGCAACTGGAAGGTCGCGCAGGACGCGTTCATCGAGTCCTTCCACGTGATCGCCACGCATCCCCAGATGCTGCCGTGGCTCGCCGACGCCAACTCCCAGTACGACGTCACCGCCGGCCAGCCCCACTGGAACCGCATGATCAACATCCAGGGCGCTCCGAGCCCTCATGTGGCCGACTCGGTCACCGAGGAGGACGTCCTGGAGACGTTCTACTACTCGCGCTCCTTCTACGCCGCCACCCAGGGCCGTGACCTGGCGCTCCCGGACGGCGAGGAACTGCCCCCGATCCCTCCCGGCGGCACCGCCCGCCAGGTCCTCGCCGACCGCATGCGCGAGCAGCTGGCGGCCCGCGCCGACCAGGACTTCTCGCAGACCTCCGACAGCGAGCTGCTGGACGCCATCAACTACCTGCTGTTCCCCAACTTCAACCCCTGGGGCGGCGTGAAGTCCAACATCGTCTACCGGTTCCGGCCCAACGGGCTCGACCCGGATTCCTGCATCGCCGAGATCCTCTTCATGTCGTCCCCGCCGAAGTCCGGCGAGACGCCGCCGCCCGCGAAGATCCGCTGGGTGCCGGAGGACCTGCTGTTCGCGGACATCCCCGAACTCGGCATCCTCGGCCCGGTGTTCGACCAGGACTGCGAGAACCTGCCGTACGTGCAGCAGGGACTGAAGACCATGCGCAAGCCCGGCATCACCCTGGCCAACTACCAGGAGAGCCGGATACGGCACTTCAACCAGACCCTCGACCAGTGGATGAACAAGTGAGCCACCGTGTGGTGGTCAGGCCCGCCGAAGCCGAGCTCGACGTGCTCGACGGCGAGGACCTGTTCACCGCCGCCCGCCGCCTCGGCTACCGCTGGCCCACCGTCTGCGGCGGCAAGGGCACCTGCCGGACCTGCTTCGTGGAGGTCGACGAGGGCGCCGAGCACTGCTCACCCGTGGGCCCCCTGGAGCGCGAGGGCATCCAGGCCCTGCGGCAGCCGGTGGACGGCCGGACCCGGCTCGCCTGCCAGCTCCGGGTCGCAGGCCCCGTGACCGTGACCAGACGCGGCGTGCGCCGCCGAGTGCAGGAGTGAGTGCAGCATGCCCAAGCAAGTGATCCATCCGCTGACCGGGCACGTGTACCGGCTCACCGAGGACGGCCTGGTCGAGGTGACCGACCCCCGGACGGGAGCGCGGGGAGTCTTCGACTTCCAGGCCCGCTGGCAGTCCGGCGAACTGCGCCACGCCGACCTCCAGATGGCGGGCTGGGTGGGCCGGCTGGCCCAGCGGCGCTCGGCCCCGCAGCAGGAGGAGTGAGCCGGTGACGGCCCGCACCACACGGGTGGTCCGCCTGGTGCGCCGCCCGGCCGGGGAGCCGGTCCCCGGTGACTTCGCGCTCGCCGAGCACCCGCTGCCGCCGCTCGGCGAAGGACAACTCCTCGTGCGCAACCTCTACATGAGCGTCGACCCCTCGATGCGGGGCCGGCTGGAGAGTACCGAGAAGCACTACACGCACAACTTCACGCCCGGCTCCCCTCTGGACGGCCGGGCGCTGGGCATCGTGGAGGAGAGCCGCTGCGCCTCCGTGCCGCCCGGCAGGTACGTACGCCACCAGCTCGGCTGGCGGGAACACGCCGTCCTCGACGCCGCCGCCACGGACGGCGCCGGGCGCATCGACCCCGAACTCGCGCCCCTGCCCACCTGGTTGGGGCTGCTCGGGCAGACCGGCTTCACCGCGTACGTCGGGCTGACGCGGATCGCGGAGGTCCGGCCCGGCGACACGGTCCTCGTCTCGGCCGCCGCCGGAGCCGTGGGCAGCGCCGCCGGGCAGTTCGCCCGGCTGCTCGGGGCGGAGCGGGTCGTGGGCACCGCCGGCGGACCGGACAAGTGCGCCGCGCTGGTGGAGGAGTTCGGCTACGACGCCGCGGCCGACTACCGCGCCGAGCCCGTCCGGGAGGCGCTGGCGCGTCTGGCACCCGACGGCATCGACGTCTACTTCGACAACGTCGGCGGGGCGCAGCTCGCCGCCGCCCTGCACGCCCTGCGCCCCGGCGGCCGGGTCGCGCTGTGCGGCATGATGTCGCAGTTCGGCGGCGAGCGGCCATCCGCCGACCTCAACCAGCTGATCCAGGCGGTCCTCAAGCGGCTGACCCTGCGCGGGTTCATCGTGCGCGACCACGAGGACCTGCGGCCGGAGTTCGAGCACCGGGTCGCCGGCTGGCTCCGCTCGGGCGAGGTGCTCGCCCGGGAGACCGTGGTGGACGGACTGGAGAACGCGGCGGGTGCGCTGCTGTCCCTGCTCGGCGGCGGCAACGTCGGCAAGATGCTCGTACGGCTGGCTCCGTAGCGTTCAGCGCAGGTCGCGCGTCGCCGCCACCGTGTGCGCCTGGAGACTGACGCCGACCCGGGCGAGCCCGGCCGAGGCCGCCCGGAACTCCTTGATGTGCGCGGTGGCGAAGTGCCCGTCGAGCGCCTCCTGCGAGGCCCACCGCTCGTAGACGCGGATGCGCCGCCCGTCCGTGGGGTCGGCGGTCATCGCGTAGTCCAGGCAGCCCGGTTCCTCCTCGCGGCTCCGGCGGCCCAGTGCGACGAGATGGCCCAGCATCGTGTCGCGATCCGCGGGGTCGTAGTCCATCCAGCCGGAGACGATGATCTGCTCTGCCATGTCCGCCCTCTCATGCCTGCGGGCCCGCCGCCCCCTGTCCCGGAGTGCGGCGGGCCCGTTCCGGTTCCTCAGCCGACGCCGTTCACGGTGACCGTGCCGTTGTCCCCGTCGACCGTGACCACCATCCCGTCGCGCAGCCGCAGCGTGCCGCCCTCGACGGAGATGACGGCGGGGATGCCCAGCTCGCGGCAGACCACGACGGCGTGGCTGTTGAGCGCGCCCACGTCCACGACGGCCGCCCCGGCGACCAGGAACAGCGGGGTCCACGCCGCGTCCGTGATGGGCGCCACCAGCACCTCGCCGGGCTCCAGCGCCTCGCAGGAGGCCGGGTCGGTGACGACCCGCACCGTGCCGGTGTAGGTGCCGTGGCTGCCGCCCACGCCGGTGAGCACCTCACCCTCGGCCGCCGCCTCGGACCGCTCCTCGGCGCGTCGCGGCCAGGTACCGATGTCGGTCTGCGCGTCGTCCGCGACGAAGAACGGCGGCTCCAGCTCGTGCAGCCCCGCGTACTCCTCGAGCCGCCGCGCGATGACGGGGCCGAAGGGCACCGGGTCGGCGACGTAGTCGTCCAGCTCGGTGTCCAGCAGCATCATCACGTCCTCCGGCGCGGCGAAGCGCCCCGCCTCCACCCCGCGGCGCCCGAGCTCGCGCAGCGCCATGCGGATCTCGTTGACGACGGTCACGCAGTTGGCCTTGGTGCGCTCACGGGCCGGGATCCACACCCGGGAGGCGTGCAGGCCCGCGTCGAACACCGGCCGCGCGTCCTCGGGAAGCAGCGCCCGGACCTCCACCGCCGTCCGCTCCCGCCGCTCGGTCAGGCGCTGCCGGCGGGCGGCCGGGGAGTCGTCGTCGGAGCTGTGCCGGATCCGGTCGACCAGGGCCAGTGCCTGGACCGGCGCCGCCTCCCACGACAGGGCGTGGATGTCCCACTCGTTGGGCCCGCGGTCGCCGGACTCGGCGAGGAACTCCTCGAAGGCGTCACGGAACGCCTTCACGTCCCCGGCCGCCCCGTCGAGCGCCCGCTCCACCGCGGCCGGCCCCTGGTCGAACAGCGCGGTCAGCTCCGCCGATGCCGCCACCTGGCGGGACAGCGTCCACAGCCCGGTCGAGGGGGAGGCCGAGTCGACGTCCCCCAGACCGCCGATGAGGTCGAGCAGGGCGTCGGGGCGGTCCACGCCCGCGCACAGCGGACCGAGGAGCGCCGGTCCCACGGACGCGGGCAGCGAGGACTCGACGTGCCGTTGGAAGGTGATCTCCACCTCGCCCAGCAACGAGCGGGCGTACGCCACCAGTTCGGCGTCGGACAGCAGGCCCGGGTCGGGCCGCTCGCGGCGCAGGCGGCGCAGCCGCTCCCGGTCGGCGTCGGCCTCCGGGAAGTTCGTCTGGCCGAGCATCCGCTGGAGCGTCGCGCCCGCCCTGGCCGTCAGTTCCGCGTCCTGGTCCTGGGGATGCGGCACGTACACGGGGGTGTCGGAGCGCTGGCCGACGAAGGCCGTGTCGATCTGGTCGGCCGTCTGGCCCATGCGGATGCCGAACAGCCGCATGTGCGACAGGTTCAGGTAGAAGTAGCCGCCGAACATCCCGACGAACGGCGGCCGGGGGCCGGCCACTTCCCGCTCGTGGTAGATGCCGAAGCCGACGAAGCCCTTGCGCCAGCCCTGCAGTCCGCGCCCCCACACCAGCGTCCAGCCGAGCGGGCTGGCGGGTTCCGGCAGGGTCTCGCCCGCGTTGGCGCGGGTGTAGTGCGGCAGACGCTCGCTGCGCTGCCAGTCCGTGATCCAGCTCTTCATGGCCGAGGTTCTCCCGCCGTCCGTCCCGGTGCCGCCGGGGTCTACCACTGTGCCGTTCCGCCGTCGACGCTGATCAGCGTGCCGGTGATGCCCGCGCCCGCGTCGCTCGCCAGCAGCGAGGCGACGGCCGCGATCTGCTCCACCGTGGTGATCTTCCTGGTGGCGGCGTGCTCGGCGAACCGGCCCAGCCACTCCTCGTAACTGATGCCCTCGGCCTCGGCGGCGGCCGGTCCCGCGGCCCGCATCAGGTCGGTGTCGACGGCGCCGGGGCAGATGGCGTTGCAGGTGATGCCCTGGGTGCCGTACTCGAACGCGGTCGCCTTCGTCAGGCCGTGGATGGCGTGCTTGTTGGTGATGTAGTGGCTGATCGCGGGCTTGTTGGCCTGCTTGCCCTCGACGGAGGAGATGTTGATGACGCGGCCCCAGCCGTGCTCCAGCATCTTCGGCAGCGCCCGGCGGGTGCCGTAGAAGTAGGCGTTGAGGTTGAAGGCGAGGGCGTGGTTCCAGGCCTCGTCGCTCAGCTCGTGCAGGGGGGCGAAGCCCTGGCTGCCGCCCGCGTTGTTGACCCAGATGTCGAGCCGCCCGAACCGCTCCGCGGCGAAGTCGGCGAGGGCCTCGATGTCCTCCTGGCTGCTTGCGTCGCAGGGGTGGAAGACGGCCCGGTCCCCGGCGTCCATCTCCTCCAGGGCCTGCTTGCCCTTGACCTCGCTGCGGCCGCTGACGACGACCGTGGCACCGCCGGCGAGGAACGCCTCGGCGATGGCGCGTCCGATGCTGCGCGTGCTGCCCGTGATCACCGCGACACGTCCGTCGAGGCTGCCCGTAGCCACCATGCTGTTCTCCTGCGTGTCTTGTCGGAACGTCACCCGGCGGCTCTGCCTGCTGCGGCAGCGCTGTCCAGGTGTGCGTGAACGGTGCGGTGGAAGTGCTGGAGGCCGGGCTCGTTGCGCCCGAAGACGAAGTCGGTTCCGGCTGCGGCCAGGGCCTCGAGCCCCTGCTGGACGCCGTACGTCGTCGCGTAGTCCTCGTCGCGGACCACCTCGTGGAACCACTCGCCGAACTGGTCGGCGGCCTTGCGCTCCTGCTCGGTCACGGCCGGCTCGCGCAGCAGGATGATCTGCTGGGTCACCGACTCGGTGGCCGTCCGGGGCAGCACCAGCGAGACGGCGATCTTCTGCCGCCAGCCGCCGGCGATCGCCAGCCCGGGGAAGAGCCAGTAGATGGGGCCGACGCAGTCGCCGGGGTCGCGCCGGTCGGCCGGCAGGTCCACCGCCTGGGCGATGGGACGCAGGGCGGGCGCGATGCGCTGGTGGGGGCCCCAGGTGTCGTGGGCCATCATGTTGGACAGGTTCGTCTCGAACACCGTCTTCGGGTGCAGCGAGGCGAAGTGGTAGGTCTCCAGGTATCCGTCGAGGGTGACCTTCCAGTTGGGGCTGGTCAGCTCGCGGGTGGAGTAGTGGTGGCACTCCGCCATGCGGAGCCCCTCCAGCAGCGGCCCCAGGTCGCCCAGCCAGGCGTCGAGGTCGTGCTCGGCGGCCGGGTCCAGGGAGACGAAGACGATGCCCGCGCGTTCCCCGGCCGGCAGCCGCACCAGGCCGCGGCCCTCGCGGGGCACCGGGCCGAAGGTCTTCTCGGCGTACACGCCCCGCAGTTCCCCGGCCAGGTCGTACGACCAGGAGTGGTAGGGGCAGGTGAGCCGTCTCGACGTTCCGCAGCCGGGCTCCAGGAGCTTGGCCCCGCGGTGGCGGCAGGCGTTGATCATCGCGTGCACGGCGCCCTGCCGGTCACGGGTGATCAGGACCGGGAGGCCCAGCACGTCGATCGCCTTGTAGGTGTTCGGCCCGGGAAGCTCGCAGGACATGGCGAGCGGCAGCGGGACACTGCGGTGCACGGCGTCCATCTCGCGCTGCCACCGGTCGGCGTCGAGGTAGTGCCCGACGGGTTCCGTCCACTGGTCCGCGGCCTCGTGCGTGGTGCCCGCGCGGTAGTGCTCCAGCACGCGCTCGACGAGGTCGGCCGCGTCCTGCCGCATCGCCGCCGCGGCGGGATCGGCGGACCGGTCCTGGCTGATCCACGAGGTGTAGGCGGGGGCCTTGGGCGGCTGAGGCTGGTCAGTCGTCTCCAGAGGCTCCGGGGAACTGGTCCGGACCACGGTGTCCTCACAATCCTCCCAGCCGAGAGCTGGGGAACGGCTCCGGTTGCGGCAGCTGGGCTGTGAGCGACAAAACAACAGGGCTTAGTGTGGCCTGTCAATAGTAAGTAGGAAAAGTGACGGACCGGTCGGCGTGGGCGGCGGGCGCGCGGCGGATCAGCGTCGGGGCGGGCGTCGAGAGCGATGTCGCCAAGTTGGTGCACTGCCGTAGTAATTAGACAGCCTCTTCAGTAAGGTGCCTTCCCGTAGTTACTGTAGTGCGACACAACAAAGTCCGATCGGTGGGACACCTCCCCGGGGCGAAGGGGCCGACGATGGCTCACACCACACCGCAGAAGCCGACCGCGCGGGTCGTACGCGACCTGCACGAGCGCATGGTCCGCATCCGGCTGTTCGAGACCGAGGCGGGAAAACTCATGGAGGCGGGCAAGCTGCCCGGCTTCCTGCACCTCTACGTCGGCCAGGAGGCCGTGGCCGCGGGCGTGATGACGGCGCTCCGCGACGACGACCAGATCACCTCCACCCACCGCGGGCACGGGCACGCCGTGGCCAAGGGCGTCGGCCTCAAGCAGATGTACGCCGAGCTGTACGGCCGCGTCACCGGCGCCTGCCTCGGCCGCGGCGGCAGCATGCACATCAACGACGTCACACGCGGCATGCTCGGCGCCAACGGCATCGTCGGCGCCGGCATCCCGATCGCCGTCGGCGCCGCTTTCGCCGCCCGCTACCAGGGCGAGGACAGCGTCGCCGTCACCTTCTTCGGTGACGGCGCCACCAACATCGGCTCCTTCCACGAGGCCGCCAACCTGGCCGCCGTGCTGCGCCTGCCGGTGCTGTTCGTCTGCGAGAACAACGGCTACGCCGAGTTCACCCCGCAGTCCGGTCACATGCTGCTCGCCGACGTCGCCGACCGGGCGGCGGCCTACGGCATGCCCAGCGTGATCGTCGACGGCATGGACGCCGTCGCCGTCCACGAGGCCGCCGTGGCAGCGGTGGAGCGGGCCCGGGCCGGCGAGGGCCCGATGATGATCGAGGCCAAGACCTACCGCTACTTCGACCACCAGGGCGTCAAAGGGCTGCGCCATCCCTACCGCTCCCAGCAGGAGGTCGACGAGTGGAAGGCCCGGGACCCGATCGACCTGCTGGAGGCCCGGGCCGTCGCCGACGGCACCGCCACGCGCGCCGAACTCGACGACGTGTGGCGGCGCACCCGCGAGGAGATCGCCGAGGCCATCGCGTACGCCGAGGCGAGCCCGCTGCCCGACACCGCCGACCTCCTGCTCAACGTCTACTCGGGGTGACCGCCATGACCACCATCACCGAAGCACCGGCCGCCGCCCCGCACGGCACGGCCCGCACCCTGACCTACGTCAAGGCCTTCAACGAGGGGCTGGCGCAGGCCATGCGCGAGGACGACAGCGTCTTCGTCGCCGGGGAGGACGTGGCCGGATACGGCGGCGTGTTCCGCATGTTCGACAACCTGCTGGACGAGTTCGGCCCGCGCCGCATGATCGACACGCCGATCTCCGAGGCCGCGCTCGTCGGCCTCGGCGTCGGCGCCGCCGCCCGGGGCCTGCGCCCCGTCGTCGACCTGATGTTCATGGACTTCATCGGCGTCTGCCTGGACCAGATCGTCAACCAGGCCGCCAAGATGAAGTACATGTTCGGCGGTGCCGTGTCCGTGCCGCTCACCATCACCACGGCCTCCGGCGCGGGCCTCGGCGCAGCCGCCCAGCACAGCCAGAGCCTGGAGGCCTGGCTCGCGCACGTGCCCGGCCTGAAGGTCGTGATGCCGTGCGACGCCTACACCGCCAAGGGCCTGACCGTCTCCGCGATCCGGGACGACAACCCGGTCGTCGTGATGCTCAACAAGGTGCTGCTGGGCAGCAGGAGCGAAGTGCCGGAGGACATCTACGGCATCCCGCTGGGGCAGGCCCACACCGCCCGGCCGGGTTCCGACGTCACCGTCATCGCGCTCGGCCGGATGGTGGGCGAGGCCCTCGCAGCGGCCGACGAACTCGCGGCCGAGGGCATCGAGGCCGAGGTGATCGACCCGCGCACGGTGCAGCCGCTGGACACCGACACCATGATCGCGTCGGCCCGCCGCACCAACCGGGTCCTGGTGGTGCACGAGGCCGTCACCTTCGGCGGGCTCGGCGCGGAGATCGCCGCGCAGATCCAGGACGCGGCCTTCGACCACCTGGACGCGCCGGTCCTGCGGATCGGCGCCCCCTTCTCCCCGGTGCCGTTCTCCCCGGTGCTGGAGAAGGCGTACGTCCCCGACGCGGCCCGTATCGCACAGGGCTGCCGGCGCCTCCTCGAAAGGTCGTGAGGGACGTGGCGGTCGAGGTTCTGCTGCCGAAGATCGGCCTGACCATGCAGGACGGCACGATCGACGAGTGGCTGGTGCCGGCCGGCACGGTCGTCTCCGAGGGCGACGCCCTGCTGCGGCTGGCCACCGACAAGGTCGACGTGGACGTCGAGGCCGAGGCCGGGGGAGTGTTCCACCCCGCCGTCCCGGCGGGGACGACGGTCCCGGCGGGGGCGCTCATCGGCTGGCTGCTCGCAGAGGGCGAGCAGCCACCGGGCCCGGGGGGTACGCCGATGCCCGCCGGGCCCGGATCCGGCGTAACCGTCACCGGGGGCCCGTCCGCGGCACCCGCCGTCAACGGCGGGGTGGCGGTGCGAGGTGACGCGACCCGGTCCGGCGGTGGGGTGGCGGTGCGTGGTGACGCGGAACCGTCCGGCGGTGGAGATCGGATTCTGGCGTCGCCCAATGCGCGGCGCGTGGCGGCCCGGGCGGGCGTCGACCTGGGGGCCGTGCGCGGCACCGGGCCGGGCGGCAGGATCGTGTCCGAAGACGTGGAGGACGTCCTCGCCGCCACGCCGGCGCAGGCGACCCCCGCAGCCCAGGCCGTCCCCGTCTCGCCCCTCGTGCGGAAGTTGGCGAAGGAGCGCGGCATCGACCTCGCCGGCGTACGCGGCACGGGCGCGGGCGGCCGGATCCGCCGGGCCGACCTCGACACGGCCGGCACGGAACCCGCAGCCACCCCGGTGCGCTCGGCCGACGTCATCCCGCTGACCGGCATGCGCGGCACCATCGCCCGCCGGATGCACGCCAGCCTCCAGGAGATGGCGCAGCTCACGCACGGCTACGACGTGCGCATGGACGCCGTCGTGTCGCTGCGCGCGCGGCTGAAGCAGGAGTGGGCGGACAGCGACCTGCCGGTGCCCAGCCTCAACGACTTCCTGCTGAAGGCCGCGGCCCTGGCCCTGCGCGAGCACCCGCTGCTCAACGCGGTCGTGCGCGACGACGGCATCCACCTCTACGAGGACATCCACCTCGGGACCGCCGTCGCAGTCCCGGGCGGCCTGCTCGTCCCCGTGATCGAGGACGCGGCGACGCTGCCGCTGCCCGAGCTCGCCCGCCGGTCCCGGGAACTGGCGGACGCCGCCCGCGCGGGGCGGATCTCCCCGGCCCGGCTGGAGGGGGCCACGTTCACCGTCACCTCGCTCGGCGGGTACGGAGTCGACTTCTTCACCCCCGTGATCAACCCCGGCAACGTCGCCATCCTCGGGGTGGGCAGACTCCGGGACGGCGTCGAGTGGGTGGACGAGCAGCCGCGCCGGACGCGGGTGCTCACCCTCAGCCTCACCTTCGACCACCGGGCCGTCGACGGGGCGCCCGCCGCCGAGTACCTGCGCACCGTGGAGGGGCTGTTGCGCAGGCCGCTGCGGCTGCTGCTGTGAAGCGACGGGTCAGTCCTGCGCCCCGGTGATCCGGTCGGCGAGCCGCTGGACCTCCTCGGTGAACGCCCGGTGCCCGAGCGCCCGATAGACCTCGTCGCCCCGGATCTGCGAGATCGCGGAGTTCTCCAGCAGGGCCAGCACACCCAGGCCGGTCACCGCCGCCTCCGCGTCGGTGACCGGCTCGCGGTCCTTGCGCACCAGCCGCACCAGTTCCTCCAGCAACTGCGTACGGATCTCGTGCCGCAGGAGCTCCGCCTCCTGGCTCATCCCGGCCGAGGAGACGAAGAAGACCGTGGCGGCCGAACGGTGCTCGCCCAACCAGGCCAGCAGCGCGATGACCTCCGGGCCGATGCCCGAGCCGGGCGTGTGCGCCTCGGTGAGCGACTCCAGCTGTGCCCGCAGGGCGGCGGCGAACACCCGCATGCCCTCCACCAGCACCTGGTCCTTGGAGGAGAAGTGGTAGTACACCGCCGCGGACGTCATCTCCGCCCGCGCGGCGATGTCGGCCACCGTCACCTCGTCCGGCGGCTGTGTGGCGAACAGCTCCGTGGCGGCCTCGATCACCCACTGCCGACGTGACGGGCGATGAGCGGCACGGGTTCCGGAAGTCGTCATGGTGTCAAGTATGCCGAACGCCCTGTGCACCAGCACCCCTGTGGTACGGGGATTTGCCGAGACCGGGGGACGGAGTTACTCGACATCCTCGATAGCATGGCCAGTGCACCGGACGTATCGACGCCGGAACAGGAAGCCGCAAGGGGAGCGCAGATGGCCACCACGAAGAACGGCAAGCAGCCGGCTCACCGGCCTTCCCGGCGCCTGCACATCATCGATGCCGCGGTACGGGTCTTCGGCCGCAAGGGCTTCGCGGAGACCAGCATCCAGGACATCGCGGACGAGGCCCAGGTGGTGCCCACGGCCGTCTACTACCACTTCGACGGCAAGGAGGAGCTCCTCGAACTGGCCATGCGCCGCGTCTTCGACGAGCTGAACGCCGTCGTGGAGGAGGCCCGTCCGGACACGGAGCCGGGCGACGCCAAGGGGCTGCTGCGGGTCATCGACGCCGTGTGGGACTGGGTGGAGAGGAACCCCGACGAGGCCCGGCTGTTCCAGGTCCAGGTGGCCTCCGCGAACGGCAACGTGAAGGTGCTGCGCGACGAGTTCGAGCAGCGGCACATCCAGCGCGCGTACGACTACCTGCCCGAGACGGCCGCGCGCAGCGCCCGCGCCGCCAAGGCCAGGCACGCCGCGCAGGCGCTCGCGGTCCGCACCCTCATCAGCACCACCATGCTGGTCACCGCGCTGCGAGCGGAGGGCGGGCCACTGGCCGGGCTGCCGCCGCGCGCCGTACAGCAGGCGGTCAGGTCGACCGCGCTGCGGATCATCGCGGCGGAGCAGGCCACGACGGCGACCGGGTCGGCCTGACCGGCTCCGCGACCTGCCCCGGGCCGTGCGACTGACACACCGGCACAGCAGCACACCGGCACACCATCACACCGTGAGCACCGCGCACGCGCTGATCCCCGGTGCCCCGTACACATGCGTGAAGCCCACCCGCGGGTCGCCCGGTACCTGGATCCCCGGTGCCCGGCCCTGCAACTGCCGTACCACCTCGTGGAACTGGCGCAGCCCCGAGGCGCCGACGGGCTCGCCGCCGGCCAGGCAGCCGCCGTCGGTGTTCACCGGGATCCGGCCCGTGGGATCGGTGTCCCCGGCGGCCAGCAGCCGCTCCTGCTCGCCGTGGGCGCACAGCCCGGTCTCCGCCAGGTGGATCAGCTCCGAGCCGCTGTCGGTGTCCTGTACCTGCGCCACCCGCACGTCCGCCGGACGCACCCCCGCCCCGCGGAACGCCGCCTCGGCCGCGTCGACGCTGGGGCTGCGGTGCGGGCCTGGCGGCAGCCAGGGGGAGAAGACCTCGAACGATCCGAACCGCCGGGTGCGGAACGCCAGTGACGCCAGCCGGACGGGCCGTTCGCACAGGTCGAACGCGCGGTCGCCCAGCGCCAGCACGAGGGCCACCGCGCCCTGCCCCGGCGAGCAGAACATGTACTGCGTCAGCGGCGGGCTGACCTCGGCGGAGTCCAGGATCTCCCGCTCGGTCAGCGGCTTGCGGCGCCAGGCCAGAGGGTGCTGCGCGCCGTTGCGGAAGGCCCGCTCCGCCACCCGCGCGAGCGCCCGCTCGGAGATGCCCTGCTCGTGCAGATACCGCCGGGTCTTCAGGGCGAAGAACTGCGTGGTGAGCATCAGGCCGCTCTCGGCGTACCAGTCGCCGAGCCCGTAGCGGGCGGGGGAGGCGTTGAAGGCGCCCCGGGCATGCTTGTCGAAGCCCACGGCCAGACCGAGCGCCGCCTCGCCCGCCCGCAGGGCGTTGGCCACCGCCAGCACGGTGGAGGCGCCGGTGGCGCAGCCGTTCTGCACGTTCACGAACGGCACCCCGGTCAGTCCGAGGCGGCCCACCAGGGTGTCGGGCTTCCCGGACACGTCGGAGCCGCCCGCCGCGTACCCGACGTCCTCCCAGGCGACACCGGCGTCGGCCAGCGCCTCGCGCACCGCCCGCTCGGCCATGTCCATCCCGGTGACGCTCTCGTCCCGGCCGAAGGGGTGCATCCCGCAGCCGACGACGTACACCTCGGCGGTCCGGCTCATCGCCCGCCTTCCCGGTCCGGTCCGAACGCGAAGGTCAGCACCTCGGTCCCGTCCTCGTCGTGGTACGCCTCCACCGTGGTCAGCCGCACCGGCAGCCCGATCCGGATCTCCGCCCGGGGGATCGCCAGCCGCGCTTCGACCAGCACCTCACCGAGGTCCACGTAGCCCAGGTGGTACGGCTCGAAGCCCCCGGCCGGAGGCCGGTACGGCGGCTTGGGCGGGAAGGCCTGGAGCGTCCACGACCACAGCCGCCCGCTCGACGGCAGCGCGTGCGCGGACATCGTCCCGTCCGAGCACCTGGGGCACGAGTCCTGCCGGGGGAAGACGACGGTGCCGCACGCGGTGCAGCGCGCCCCGACGAGCCGCGGGGGATCCGCGCTGTCGAACAGGGTCTCGTCGATGAGTCTGGTGGTCATGCCGTCCCGCCTTCCACGTCACCAGCCGAGCAGTCCGGCCAGCCGCTCCCGGTGGTGCGCGGCGCCGCCCAGCAGCACCGCGTCGGACTGGGCACGCCGGAAGTACAGGTGCGCGTCGTGCTCCCAGGTGAAGCCCATGCCGCCGTGCAGCTGCACGCACTCGGCGGCGACGGACACGAACGCCTCGCCGCACCACGCCTGCGCCACCGCGGCCGCCTCGGCCAGCGCGTCGGGCGCCCCCGCCGCGCGCACCGCCCGCACCACGGCCGACCGCGCGGACTCCACCTGGAGCAGCATGTCGGCACAGGTGTGCTTGACCGCCTGGAAGCTGCCGATCGGCCTGCCGAACTGGGCGCGCTCCCGTACGTGGGCCACCGTCATGTCCAACGCGGCCTGCGAGCCGCCGAGTTGCTCGGCCGCCAGGGCCACCAGGGCCACGTCCAGCGCGCGGGTCACGACGTCGGCGCCCTCCCCGCCGGCGGTCAGGGCGCGGGCCCGTGCGCCGGTGAAGGTGACGACCGCCTGTCCGCGGCTGAGGTCCAGGGTGGGGACCCGGCGCACCGTCACCCCCGGCTCGTGCGGGTCGACGAGGAACAGGTCCACGCCGTCGCTCCCCCCGGCCGCGACGACCAGTGCCTCGGCGTCGGCGCCGTCGAGGACGAACGGCGCGGTGCCGTCCAGGACCGGGACGCTGCCCGTCCAGGAGGTGACGGCCACCGGCACGGCGTCCGGCCGCCACACGCCGTCGGGCGCCGCCACGGCGAGGGCGTGCACCCGGCCCTCCGCCAGCTCGGTCAGCGCCGCTTCGGCCGTGCCGCAGCCCGCCAGCACCTGCCCCGCCAGCACGGTGGACGACAGCAGGGGCACCGGCGCGAGCGTCCGGCCCAACTCCTCGCACACCACGGCGATCTCCGCGAGCCCGCCGACGCCTCCGACCGCTTCGGGCAGCCCGAGGGCGGCCAGGCCGACCTGCCGGCCGAGCGTGTCCCACAGCCCGGCGTCGATGCCGGGGGCGTCCTCGGACAGTCCCCGCACCGCCGCGGTGCCGCCCGCGTCGGCGCACACCGACCGCACGGTCTCGCGCAGGTCGTCCAGTTCGGCGCCGGACAGGGCCGTGCCGTCGGTCATGGTGCTCGTCATCGCGTGCTCCCGCTCTCGTCGTGCCGTCCCCGCAGCGCGCTGTGCGCCGCCGCCATGCGGGCGACCGGCACTCGGTGCGCGGAGCAGGAGACGTAGTCGAGGCCCAGGTCGTCGCAGAGCGCGATCGACTCCGGGTCACCGCCGTGCTCACCGCAGACGCCGAGCTTGATGCCGGGGCGCACGCTCCGGGCCCGCTCGGCCGCCAGGCGGATCAGCGCGCCCACGCCGTGCGGGTCGAGCCGGGCGAACGGGCTCGCGGCGAGGAACCCGCGTTCCTGGTACGTGCCCAGCACCTGGCGCTCCACGTCGTCGCGGGAGAAGCCGTAGGTGAGCTGGGTGAGGTCGTTGGTGCCGAAGGAGAAGAACTCGGCGTGCTCGGCGAGTTCGGCGGCCAGCAGGGCGGCCCGGGGCGTCTCGATCATCGTGCCGATCCGGTACGGCACCCGCACGCCGGTCCGTGCCGCGACCGCGTCGGCGGCCCCGCGCACGTACGCCGCCGCCGCGGCCAGTTCCTCCGGCAGGCTGACGAGCGGGATCATCACCTCCAGCGCGGGGCGGACACCCGTGGCGGCGACGTCCGCCCAGGCGGCGAAGAGCGCCTCGGCCTGCGCCGGGTAGAGCCGCTCGTGCAGCAGCGCCAGGCGCACGCCGCGCAGCCCCAGCATGGGGTTCGCCTCGCGCAGTGCGGCCGCCCGGTGCTCGGCCCCGGGGTCGCCCGCCTCGCCCGGCGCGGGCAGGAACTCGTGCAGCGGCGCGTCCAGCAGCCGTACGGTGACCGGGCGGTTCCCGACGGCGGTCAGCAGGGCCCGGAAGTCCTCGTGCTGGGCGTCTTCCAGGGCGAGCAGGGCCTCGTCCCGGGCGGCCCGGTCGGCGGCGAGGACGACGCGCCGGATCAGCGGCAGCCGGCCGCCGAGGAACTGGTGCTCGGTACGGCACAGGCCGACCCCCTCCGCGCCCAGGGCGACGGCGGTCTCCACCTCCGCCGCCGTGTCCGCGTTGACGCGCACGCCCAGCCGGCGTACACCGTCCGCCCAGTCCAGCAGGGTGGACAGCTCCGGGGGCGGGCCGGCGACGGTGACCGGCAGCGTGCCGGCGTACACGGCGCCGGTGCGGCCGTCGAGCGACACCGGATCGCCCTCGCGCAGCACGCGGTCCCCGATCCGGACCGTGCCGGCCGCCGGGTCCACGCGCAGACCCTCGGCGCCGCACACCGCCGGTGTGCCGGCGCCCCGCGCCACCACGGCGGCGTGCGAGGCGATGCCGCCGCTGCCGGTGAGGACCGCGGCGGCGGCCAGCATGCCGGGCACGTCGGCCGGAGTGGTCTCGTGGGCCACCAGTACGGCGGGCGTACCGGCCGCGCCCAGTTCGAGGGCGCGCTCGCTGGACAGGGCGATCGGGCCCGCCGCGGCTCCGGGGGAGGCGGCCAGTCCGCGGACGAGGGGTTCGTCCGCCGCGGCCGGCCGCAGCCGGGGATGCAGCAACTCCTGCACCTGGCCGGGGGCGACGCGGCGTACCGCCTCCTCCGGGTCCAGCGAGCCCTCCGCCGCGAGGTCGGCGGCGAGGCACACCGCGGCGCGCAGCGGGGGGCGGCTCACCGCGGCGGCGGACAGCAGCGCGATCTCGCCGTCGCGCAGCTCGAAGTCGACGCGGACCGGGGCGTGCAGATGACGTTCCAGGGTGAGCAGCGAGTGTTCCAGCAGCGCGGCGGCCGGGCCCAGTTCCTCCAGTGGTTCGCCGGGGTGCGAGGGCGGCTGCGGGGGCGGCGTGCCGCGGCGTACGCCGCGGAAGAAGGAGCCGTGCGGCGCGAAACGGCCGCTGTCGGGGTCCCGGCTGACCGCCGTGCCGTAGCCGGAGCGGTCCCACGGGCCGATGCGCAGGGCCTGGACGTGCAGGGCGACACCCAGGTCAGCGGTCAGTCCCTGGGTCCTGCGGGACCGCCTGGCCCGGGGCGAGGCCCAACGGGCCAGTACCGCCCGGGCGGCCAGCGCCAGCTGCTCCGCCGGGTCGTCGGGGTACGTGCGTCCGGCGTGCCGGGCGACGGCCGCCAGCAGCGCGTCGGCGCGGGCCCGCGCCGACACGGCGTCGAGGAGGGCGTCGTCCAGCTCGGCGCCGGGCACGTCGAGGGCGTACTCGGCGGTCATCCGCAGCGTCGAGGCCCACACGTCGTGCAGCGCGTCCTCGCGACCGATGACGGCGCACAGGTCGCCGGTGACGGCCGGGGCGAGACCGATCCCGGCGAGGTCCGGCGGCAGTCCCGCGACCTCGGTCGACGCGCTCGCCGAGAGCCGCAGCAGCAGTGGCCTGCTCCGGTCTCCGACCCGCCGCCCCGAGAGCTGCTCCACGAGTTCCAGGGCGGCTCGGGCGGTGTCCGGCTCGCCCAGCGACGCGGCCGACCCGGTCGGCACGGTGAGTCCGGGCACCACGGGAAGCCCGAGGGCCACCAGCCGGTCCATGGCCGTGCCGTGGGTGCCCAGGGCGTCGGCGTCCAGCCCGCGGATCCGCCCCTGGCCGTACGGCACCAGGGCGTGGCCCGGCACGGGGGCCGGGATGGGGGCGCCGGCCGGGCGCTCGGTGACGCTCACCCCCGGCTCCCGCCGACGAGCTCCTCCTCCAGGGCCTCGTCCTCGGCCCGGCTGATGCCGAGCACCAGCAGCAGCTCCTGGTGCAGCCGCATCCACACCGTGTGGTACGAGTCGCACAGCGGCGAGGCGAGCCACTCCACCGCGCCGTCGTCGAAGCGGTCGAGCGCGTCGTCCAGGTCGGTCAGATAGCGACCGCTGCCGGGCAGAACGCGCTCCAGCCTGCGCAGCACGGGCCGGATCGCCTCGTGCACGTCCTCCAGGGCCTCGCGCACCTCGGCGTCGTAGACGCTGTCGGTGTGGTCGTTGGGGGTGCCGTCGGGACGGCACTGCCAGGCTGTGCACACCTCGCGGATCCGGCGGTTGACCGGCAGGAAGGCGTGGTAGGCGGCGGTGATCCGCTCCTCCTGCTCGGAGCCCGCGGGGACCCGCAGGATCCGCGCGGCTATGGCCTTGGCGGGCTCGGACGGCAGGACCACCGGACCTTTCACCAGGGCGAGCCCGGCGTCGGCCAGGGCGCGGTACTCCGCCTCCGGCCTGCCGCGCCACATGCCGCGCAGCACCAGGTCGACCACGGCTTCGGTGAGGGGCTCGTCGAGAGCGTCCGTCCCGGTCACGGCAGCAGGTTGCATCGCCACACCTCTTCCTCGGTGCTGTGTTGCCCGGAGGTTACGCTCCGGTGCGGGCGTTAGTGAAGAGGGACTCAAGAAACACTTTCCGACTCTCGCGGTGTGGACCGGCCGTCGCGGCCATGGCGGCCGTCGCGGGCGGCCAGGAAGGCGGCCATGCGGGCCTGTGCCTCCGGGGCGTCCGCCAGATCGGCGATGAGCCGCGCCTCCCCGACGAGGTGGCGGCGCAGGTCGTCCGCGGTGTCGCCGCGCAGCAGTCCCTTCGCCGCGCGCAGCGCCTCGCCGGCCCCGGTGGCCAGTCCGGCCGCGGCGCGGTACGCCGCCCGGTCCAGGTCGTCGTCGTCCACGGCCCGGGTGGCCAGGCCGTACCGCTCGGCGTCGTCGCCGGTCAGCACCCGGTTGGTCAGGACCAGCTCGGCCGCCGCCCGGGGGCCCGCCAGGCGCGGCAGGAGCCACGACGCCCCGCAGTCCGGGGTGAGCCCCACCGCCGTGTAGGCCAGTCGGAACCGCGCCGACCGGGCGGCCAGGACGATGTCGCCGGCCAGGGCGAGGCCGATCCCGCCTCCGGCCACCGCGCCGCGCACGGCGGTCACGACCGGCACCGGAACCTCGTAGAGGGCCATGACGGCCGCGTGCGCGGCGGTCGCCACGGCATGCACGTACGCGCCGGTCCGCGCCCCCCGCCCGGCGAAGGAGCGCAGGTCACCGCCCACGCAGAAGACGGGGCCCGACGAGCGGAGCAGCACGGCGCCGCCCGGGTCCGCGGCCACCTCGGCGGCGCGGTCCCGCAGCGCTTCGGCCGTCGGCAGGTCCAGGGCGTTGCCCCGCCCCGGATCGTCCAGCCGCAACTCCACGACTCCCTCGGGGTGGTGGACCACCCGGACCGGCTGCGTGCTCATGGCGGTCGCTCCCATCGTCACCGGATCCCGCTCGGGGCTCCGCAAGATACTGGAGACGTTGTACAGTTTCTAGGTCGCGACGGGCACCGGTGCCCGATGCCTGCCGGCGGGAGGAACCGTGCCTGTCCAGTTCGATGTCGACCCGCTTGCCGCCCGACTCGCGGAGAGCACCGCCGAGTTCGTCCGCGAGGTGGTGATCCCGGCCGAACGCGCGTGCGGCGGGTCCGTGCACGACGCCCCCGAGGCCCTGCGGGAAGCCCTGCAGAAAGACGCCCGCGAGGCGGGAGTGTTCGCTCCGCACCTGCCCGCGCGGTGGGGCGGGCACGGACTCGACCTGCGTGGGCAGGCGGCGGTGTTCGAGGCCGCCGGGTACTCCCTGCTCGGCCCCCTCGCGCTGAACTGCGCGGCCCCGGACGAGGGGAACATGCACCTGCTGGAGAAAGTGGCCACCGAGGAGCAGAAGGAACGCTATCTGCGCCCCCTCGCCGCCGGCGGCACCCGATCCTGCTTCGCGATGACCGAACCCGCCCCGGGAGCCGGCGCCGACCCCCGGGCCCTGCGCACCACGGCGACCCGGGTGCCCGGCGGATGGCGCATCGACGGACGCAAGTGGTTCATCACCGGGGCGAGCGGCGCGGGCTTCACCATCGTCATGGCCCGCACCTCCGGCGGCCCCGGCGACCCGGGCGGCGCCACCATGTTCCTCGTCGACGCGGGCACCCCCGGCATGCGCGTCGTGCGGGACATCGAGACCCTGGACGAGGGATTCTTCGCCGGGCACTGCGAGATCCTCTTCGAGGACTGCGTGGTCGGCGACGACCAGGTGCTCGGCGCCGTGGACCAGGGCTTCGAGGGCGCCCAGGTCCGGCTCGGCCCCGCCCGGCTGACGCACTGCATGCGCTGGCTGGGAGCCGCCCGCCGCGCCCAGGACATCGCGCTGGAACGAGCGGGAAGCCGCACGGCGTTCGGCTCGGTGCTCGGGGACCTCGGCATGGTGCAGCAGATGCTGGCCGACTCCGAGATCGACCTCGAGGCGAGCCGCGCGCTCGTCCTGCGGACCGCCTGGGCACTGGACACCGGCTCGGCGGCCGCCCCGCAGCTCAGCTCCATGTCCAAGACCTTCGTGGCGGAGGCGGTGCACCGGGTCGTCGACCGCGCGGTACAGATCTGCGGCGCGCTCGGCATCTCCGCCGCGGACGCCCCCCTGGCCCGCCTCTACCGGGACGTGCGGCCCTTCCGCATCTACGACGGGCCCTCCGAGACCCACCGCTTCGCCATCGCGCGCCGCGCACTGAAGCCCTACCGGCGGCCCCGCCCAGAGGTGCCCGCCGGTTCCTGATCCCACCCCGAGGACCTTCCATGGAAACCATCACCCGCCTCGGCGTCGTCGGTTGCGGCCTCATGGGCTCCGGCATCGCCGAAGTCGCCGCTCTCCGCGGCGCCGACGTCCTGGTCACCGAATCGTCCCCGGAGGCGGCCCGGGCCGGCCGCCGACGGGTCGAAGCCTCCCTGGACCGCGGACTGCTCCGAGGCAAGATCACCGAAGCCGCGCGGGATGCCGCCCGCGCCCGCCTCACCGTCACCGACGACTTCGATGCCCTGGCCGACCGCCAGTTCGTCGTCGAGGCCGTCGCCGAGCACCGCGACCTCAAGACCGGCGTCTTCGCCGCGCTCGACCGGGTCGTCACCGATGACGAGGCGATTCTCGCCAGCAACACCTCGTCGATCCCCATCGTCGACCTCGCCGTCAGCACCCGGCGGCCCGCGCAGGTCATCGGCATGCACTTCTTCAACCCCGTACCGGTACAGCGACTGGTCGAGATCATCCCCGCGCTGACCACGAGCCCCGACACGGTGGCCCGGACCCGTGCCTTCGCCGCCGGGCGCCTGGGGAAGGAGACCGTCGACGCGACGGACCGCTCCGGGTTCGTCGTCAACGCGCTCCTGGTGCCCTACCTGCTCGCCGCGGTGCGCATGGTCGAGTCCGGATCGGCCCGCGCCGAGGACATCGACCGAGGTATGGAACTCGGCTGCGCCCACCCCATGGGCCCCCTGCGCCTGCTCGACCTCATCGGCCTGGAAACCGCCCAGGCCGTCGCCGAGTCGATGTACGAGGAGTTCAAGGAACCCCTCTACGCCCCGCCCGCGCTCCTGCGCCGCATGGTCGCGGCGGGCCGCCTCGGCCGCAAGAGCGGGCGGGGCTTCTACGACTACACCGCCTGAGGCCCCAGGGAAGCGAGTCGCAGTGCGGTTGCCGCGTTGTGTCGCCTACGGGTGCAGCGTGGCCTCGCCGGTGACGCGGATCCCGGTCTGCTCCCCGGGCCCGACCGGCAGGGGTCCCGCGACGCGCACGTCCACCGGGGCGTCGAGGCCCTCGACGGTCACGGTGACCTTGGCGTCGTGGCCGTAGAAGCAGACGTCGGTCACCGTGGCCCGCACCGCCTCCCCGGCGTCGGCGTCGGTCAGCCGCAGCTGCTCGGGGCGCAGCACCAGCGTGCCGGTGCGTCCCCCGTCGGCCGGTGCGGCCAGCGCGACGGTGCCCAGCGGTGTGGTGGCCGTGGCGCCGCCGTCGCCGACCGTGCCGGGCAGGAGGACGGCGTCGCCGACGAAACCGGCGACCCAGGGGTCGGCCGGGCGCCGGTAGAGCTCCTGCGGGGTGGCGCACTGGGCGATGCGGCCCTGCCGTACGACCGCGACGAGGTCGGCGGTGGACAGCGCCTCCTGCTGGTCGTGGGTGACCAGCAGCGCCGTGGCCCCGGTGGCCCTCAGGGCGGCTCGGACATCCGCCCGGATCCCGGCGCGCAGCGCGCTGTCGAGGGCGTTGAACGGTTCGTCGAGCAGGACGAGCCCGGGGCGCGGGGCGAGCGCCCTGGCCAGTGCGACGCGCTGCTGCTGGCCTCCCGACAGCTCGTGCGGCATGCGGTCGCCGTAGCCGGCGAGTCCGACGAGGTCGAGCATCTCTTCCGTTCGGCGGCGCCGCTCGCCCCGGTCCGTCCCCGCGAGTCCGAAGGCGACGTTGCGGGCCACGCTCAGGTGCGGGAAGAGCGCACCCTCCTGCGGCACGATCCCGACGCGGCGCCGCTCCGGCGGCAGTTGGACACCCGGGCCGACGAGGGTGCGTCCGCCGAGCGCGACCGTGCCCGCGTCGGCGCGCAGGAATCCGGCGACGACACGCAGCAGGGTGGTCTTGCCGCAGCCCGAGGGTCCGAGTACGGCGGCCAGCGCCCCGCCCGGCACGGTGAGGTCCAGTCCGCGCAGGACCGGGGCTTCGCGGCCGTAGGACTTGGCCAGCCCTTGGACGCGCAGGTCGTTCTGGCGGTCGTTCATGTGCGGTGCCTGCCCAGGAGGTAGGAGGGGACGGCGGCGAGGACGATGAGCGCGGCGGCGTAAGGAGCGGCAGCGGCGAAGGACCCGGCTCCGGTCTCGGTCCACAGCCGTGTGGCCAGGGTGTCCATGCCCGTGGGGCGCAACAGCAGCGTCGCGGGCAGTTCCTTCATGCAGACCACGAAGGTCAGTGCGGCGCCGGCCGCCACACCCGGTGCGGCCAGTGGCACGGTCACCTCGCGCAGCACGCGCAGGGGTGATCTGCCCAAGGAGCGGGCCACGTCCTCCAGTACGGGTGGTGCCTGGAGGACGGCGGCGCGGGTGGCGGCCACCGCGACCGGCAGGAACAGCACGACGTAGGCGCCGACCAGCAGGGGGAGCCGCTGGTAGAGGGGATAGGCGTAGCGCACCGCGAAGAAGACCAGGGACAGCGCGACGGTGATGCCGGGCAGGGCGTGGCCCGCGTACGCGGCCTGTTCCAGCAGTTGGGGGCCGCGCCCCCGGTACCGCGCGGCGATCACCCCGACGGGCAGCGCCAGAAACGTGGTCAGGGCGGCGCCGGCCGCGGCGACCCCGAGTGTCGCCCAGGCGGCCTCGGTGAGCGCGGCGAGGTCCCACGTCGCCGAACTGCCGACGACCAGCCAGTAGCCGAGGGTCCCCAGGGGGAAGGCCACGGCGACGGCCACCACCGCCGCGCACCAGGCGAGGGCGGGCAGCCGCCGGCGGCCCAGTGGCGTCCGGACGGCCGGGCGGGCCGTGCCGCCGCCCGTCCTGGCGTGCCCGGCGCGCCCCCGCGTGCGGGCCTCCGCGGCGACCAGCGCCACCGTCATCACCACCAGCACGACACTCAGCGCGGCGGCCGGGGTGCGGTCGAAGGAGGCGCGGTAGGAGGTGTGGATGGCCCGGGTGAACGTGTCGTACCGCATCAGCGAGACCGCGCCGAAGTCGGAGAGCACGTACAACGCGACGAGCAGCGCACCGCCCGCGGCGGCCGGGCGCAGCTGCGGCAGCGTGACGCGCACGAAGGTCCGCACAGGGCCGTGGCCCAGGGAGCGGGCGGCTTCCTCCTGCGCCGGGTCGATGCCGCGCAGCGCGGCGGCGACCGGCAGATGGACGTAGGGGAAGCTGACCAGGGTGAGGGCGAGCGCGGCCCCCGTGAATCCGCCGGTCTCCGGCACGGCGGCCAGCCAGGCGAAGGCGGCGACGTAACTGGGCACGGCCAGCGGCAGGGTGGCCAGCACCGACCACGCGCGGGCTCCGGGCAGGTCGGTCCGTACGGTCAGCCAGGCCAGGGAGACGCCGAGGACCAGGCACGCCGCCACGACCACTGCCGTCAGGCCGAGGCTGCGGGCGAGGAGGTGCAGGGTGCGTTCGTCGGCGACGACGTCCCAGGCGTAGCCCGGCCCGCGTTCGAGGGCACGGACGGCGAGGTAGCCGAGGGGCAGCAGGGCGAACAGGGCTGCGACGCAGGCCGGGACGAGCAGGACCAGAGGGGGTCGGCGACCGGTGCCGGCGGGCGCCCCGAGCGCGGGGCGGAAGCGCCGGCGCCCGACGGGAGCGGGCGCTCCGGCCGGGCGGGCCGCGGATTCCGTGGGGGTCACATCGGGCTCACGGTGTCCGTCGGTCTCACGTCCTCAGACCAGTCCGACGTCCTGGAGCATGGCCAGCGTCTCCTGGAGGGATTCCAGCTTGCCGAGGTCGATGTCGGGGGACTGGAGGGAGTCGAACGGCGGCAGGCCCTCGACGCTGCTGGTGACGCCCGCGGCCAGCGGGTACTCCTTCGTCCTGTCGGCGAAGTAGGTCTGCGCCTCCTCGGACAGCAGGTAGTCGACGGCCTTCTGGGCGGTCTCGGCCTGCTCGCTGTCCTTGAGGATGCCGACACCGGCCACGTTGATCAGTGCGCCGGGGTCCTTGCCGGGCAGGAACTTGAGCTTGGCGTCGACCTCGTCCTCGCCCTTCTCGGCGACCCGCTCGTACCAGTAGTAGTGGTTGACCAGGCCGAGTTCGACCTCGCCGGACTCGACGGCGTCGAGGGTGGCGAGGTTGTTGGCGTAGGTCCTGCCGTTGTCCTTCAGGCCCTTGAGCCACGCGCGGGTGGCGTCGTCGCCCTCCAGCACGCGCATGCCGGTGACGAACGCCTGGAAGGAGGCGTTGGTCGGGGCGAAGCCGACCTTGCCCTTCCACTCCGGCCGGACCACGTCGTGGACGCTGTCCGGGACCTCGTCCTCGGCGACCTCGTCCGGGTTGTAGGCGATGACCCGGACGCGCCCGGACAGGCCCACCCAGTCGCCCGCGCCACCGCGGTACGCCTCGTCCACCGCGTCGAGGCTGGAGGAGGGCAGCTTGGCCAGCATGCCCTCCTTGGACAGGGCACCGAGGGCGCCGGCGTCCTGCGAGAAGAACAGCCCCGCCTTGGTGCGCTCCCCCTCCTCCAGGAGCTGCGCGGCGAGTTCGGCGCTGTCGCCGTAGCGCACCTCGACCTTCGTGCCGACGGCCTTCTCCAGCTTGTCGAGGATCGGCTTGACCAGCTTCTCGTTACGGCCGGAGTAGATGACGAGGGCGGAGTCGCCGGCCTCCGTGGAACCGCCCTTGTCGCTCTCGGAGCCGCAGGCGGCGAGGACGGGGAGGAGCAGGCCGGCCGCGAGGAGCGCGGTGGTCCGGCGAGCCGAGGGGCGTCGCATGTGGTGTGCCTTCCTGCGTGGCTCGCCGGTACGCCGCGGGTCGCGTCGTCGGGCGGCGAGCGGCGAAGCGATGCTTTCCAGCCAACTGTGAACATGCTATGAATAAGGTAAAGCTTGCCTAACCGTCAAGGTGCCTGTGCTCAGTGCGGACGCTGCCGCAGAAAGGTCATGCGCCCGTGATAGACCCTTCCCGGCCCCTCCCTGCCCAGTTCACCGCGCGGATGGCGCCCATCGCACCGGTCACCTTCCCGCAACCGCCCGTACGGCGGCGAGGAGTTCCGTTCGCGCGTCACCTCGCGTCGCACGGCGACCGCACCGCAATGATCACGCCATCGGGCGAGGTCACCTACCGGGCGCTCGCCGAACGGGTCGCCGCCACCGCCGAACGCCTGGGTCCCGCACGCCGCCTGGTCCTGCTGGCCGGGGCCAACCGGGTCGAGGCCCTCGTCGTCCACCTCGCCGCGCTCTCCGCCGGCCACCCCGTCCTGCTCGTCCCCGGCGACAGCGACGGCACCGTCGACGCCCTGACCGCCGCGTACGACCCGGACGTCGTCGCACGACCGGACGGCCACGGCACCTGCACCCTCGACGAACGCCGGCGCGGGAGTGCCCACACCCTGCACCCGGATCTCGCGCTGCTGCTCAGCACCTCCGGCTCGACCGGCTCACCCAAGCTCGTCCGGCTCTCCCACGACAACCTCCAGGCCAACGCCGAGTCCATCGCCACCTACCTGGACATCTCCGACACCGACCGCGCGGCCACCACCCTCCCCATGCACTACTGCTACGGCCTGTCGGTCATCCACAGCCACCTGCTGCGCGGCGCCGGGCTGCTGCTCACCGAACGGTCGGTGTCCGACGCCGTCTTCTGGGACGAGTTCCGCGCCGCCCGCGGCACCTCACTCGCCGGTGTGCCGTACACCTTCGACCTGCTCGACCGGGTCGGCTTCACCCGGATGCGGCTGCCGCACCTGCGGTACGTGACGCAGGCGGGAGGCCGCCTGCCCCCCGAACGGGTCGCCGAGTACGCCGAGTCGGGCCGCCGCGCGGGCTGGGAGCTGTTCGTGATGTACGGGCAGACCGAGGCGACGGCCCGCATGGCGTACCTCCCCCCGGCGCTGGCGGCCGAGCGCCCGCAGGCGGTCGGCGTGCCGATCCCCGGCGGCTCCTTCCGGATCCGGCCGGTGGACGGCATCGAGGAGTCGGGGGTCGGCGAACTGGTCTACTCGGGCCCCAACGTCATGCTCGGCTATGCCGAGAGCCCGGCGGACCTGGCCCTCGGACGCACGGTGGAGGAGCTGCACACCGGGGACATCGCCCGGCGGGCGCCCGACGGGCTGTACGAGATCGTGGGCCGCCGCAGCCGGTTCACCAAGATCCTGGGGCTGCGCATAGACCCGCAGCGCGTCGAGGCGATCCTGCAGGAGCACGGCGTCCCCGCGCTGTGCGCCGGGGGCGACGACGCGCTCGCCGTGCTCGCGGTCCGCACCGAGGGCGTCGACGCGGCGGGGATCCGGCGTCTGGTGGCGGACGGCTGCGGTCTGCCGCCCCACGCGATACGCGTGCGGACGGTGTCCGAACTCCCGCGGCTGGCCTCGGGCAAGCCCGACTACGCGGCCGTACGACGGCAGGCGCGCGAGTCGGAGGTGCCGCTGCCGGACTCCGGCACCGACGACCTGCGCGCCCTCTACGCCCTGATCCTCGACCGGACCGACGTCACCGAGGACAGCAGCTTCGTGAGCCTGGGCGGCGACTCGCTCTCCTACGTCGAGATGTCGCTGCGGCTGGAGGAGGCACTGGGCGCGCTGCCCCCCGACTGGCACACCACACCGATCCGGGAGCTCCGCGACCTCGCCGCGGCGCGGCACACGGCCGGGGACACCGGGCCGCGGCGCAGGCTCCGGCACCACCTGGAGACCGGCATCGCCCTGCGGGCCGTCGGCATCGTCCTCATCGTCAGCTCGCACATTCCCGTCCTCACCGTCCAGGGCGGTGCCCATGTCCTGCTCGGGGTCGCCGGATTCAACTTCGCCCGCTTCCACCTCTCCGCGCACGAGCGCCGGGAGCGCCTGCGCAGGCTGTGGCGCGGCATCGCGCGCATCGCGATACCGAGCATGGTGTGGCTGGCCTGCATGCTGCTGCTCACCCGCGACTACGATCCGGCCAACCTCGTGCTGGCCAACAGCCTCTTCGCGCAGGACGGTTCCGACCCTGAGTGGCGTTACTGGTTCGTCGAGGCGCTGGTCTACTTCCTGTCCGCACTGGCCGTCCTGCTGGCGATCCCGCTGCTCGACCGCGTGGAACGACGCAGCCCCTTCGGCTTCGCCCTGGCACTGGTGGGGCTGGGGCTCGTCGGGCGGTACGACCCCTGGAGCCTCGCCCACGTCCGCTACCACCTCAGCCCCACCGTCGTGTTCTTCCTGTTCGCCCTGGGCTGGGCGGCCGCACGGGCCCGCACAGCGGGGCAGCGGCTGCTGCTGACCGGCGTCCTGCTGGCCGCCGTACCGGGGCTGTTCCCCGAGGGGCAGATCCAGCGCACCGCGATCGTCGTGGGCGGACTGGCCCTGCTGCTGTGGGTCCCGTCCCTGCCCGGCCTCGGCCCCCTCAACCGGCTCGCGGGCGTCCTGGCGGGCAGCTCGCTGTACATCTACCTGACGCACTTCCACGTCTACCCGCACCTGCGGGACCACTCCCCGGAACTGGCCCTGCTGGCCTCCCTCGTCTTCGGGGTGGCGTACGGCGCGGTGGCCACGCGCCTGACGAGCAGACTCCTGTCGTGCGCAGGTGAACCGACCGGCACGTGGCGGCCCACGCGCTCGCACGGACCCGCGTGACCTTTCGTCAGGGACTCACGGCCGTGCCTGAACGGCTCAGGACGTGATTGGGAGGTCCTTGCGCGCCTGTTCGAGGTCGTCCTCCCAGATCCACAGCCGGTGGTGGGGCGGCACACGGTGGTAGCCGTACAGGCCCACTTCGGTCAGGTTCCGCAGGTCCACGCAGACCCGCTGGTAGGCCTGTCCGATCGCCTTGGCCGGATCGGGCACCTCCCGGGCACCGAGCTTGATGCAGGCCCGGTACTCGTATCCCAGCAGCAGGTCCTCTCCGAACTGCGCCCAGGCGCCGAGCTGCTGCGTCCATGCCGCCTCGGCCTCGTCCAGCAGCAGGTTGAGGTCGGAGGCGGGCGGGATGGAGGGGTAGATGAGGAACGTGGCCGCCCAGCCGAGAGCCACCATGTCCAGGTTGAACGTGCGCCGGCGCGGGTCGTCGCGCGGCGGCAGCGGATCGGACGCGCTGCCGCTGAACCAGGGCGCGGTGTAGGCCAGCAGACGTCCGTTGCTCTCGACGAGCTCCCCGGTGGCGATCACGGCCAGTTTGCGCTGTGAGCCGTCGGGGCGGGTCAGACGCGTGGCCACCATGTCCTTGTGGGCCTCGGCCGCCGCCTTTCCCGCGGCCTGATGCCGCTGCGCGGCGTCGGGAGTGATCCGGGAGACGAGATAGTCGCGCAGGTCCTGCGGGAGCGCGTCGTACGTGCCGTCCCGCAGTCGCGCCTTGGTGCGCTCCAGAGCGGCCTGGGCGGTGGCGGGCGAACCGCCGAACTGGCTTTCCGGGGTATCGACGGACACCATCCGGATCGCCATTTCTATGGTGGGGGTGTCGCCGTCGGTAACACTCACGAAGGCGTAATCGTTGGCGGGCCGGCTGGGACCCACGAAGCCGAGATCTGTCATGATCTTTTCCGGTTCAATTGACTGCGGATGTCAATTCGTACGAGGCACCGGCGCCTGTGAGTGAGCCTGCTGTCTCCAGTATCTTCCGCCGAGAGAGTGAGCGCCAATGCTGCGGAACCGGGCGGGCGCTGCGCGGCGCGGACCGGGCCCGCTCAGCCACCGGCCGGGTAGCGCGCCGCGAGAGCGGCGATCACGCGGGAGATCGCCTCGACCGCCTCGGGCGGATCCAGCACCTCGACATCGGTCCCGAACTGGAGCAACTGGCAGACGGCGACCGGCACCGGGTACTCCAGCTCGACCGTGACCCATGCGGTTTCGGCCCGCATGACACCGGGGGTGTCCGTCGGCGCCAAGGGCTCCCTGCCCGGCTCGGGCGCCCCGACGACTCCGCGGAAGTTCGCCCGGGTGAGCCTCCGCAGCATGTCCAGGCGCCGACGCCTGACCCGGGCCCGTACCACGATCCCCGGTTCGCGGTTCTCCACTCGCTGCCGCAGTTCCTCCCACACCCGCACCAGCTGCACACCCTCCCGGCGGCGCACGGGCTCGGGGGTCACGGTGACGTCCCCGAGCCGGTCGGTACGGAACAGCTCTGCCTGCCCGGCGTGGTCGGCGACGAGGTACCAGGTGCCCGCCTTGGACACCAGCCCGTACGGATCGACGGTGTAGGTGTGCACCGACGCGCTGCCGCTGTGCCGGTAGGAGATGCGCAGCCGGCGGTCGGCGAGGACGGCGTCGTACAGCTCGTCCATCCCGGACGCGTCCTGCCGCGGCCCCGACAGCCATCCGTCCGGGTCGATCAGCAGCCGACGACTGGTCAGTTCGGCCGCCGGCCGGTGCGGCGCGGGCAGCGCGGCCATCATCTTGCGCAGCGCGGAGGCCATCGCCCGGTCCAGCCCCAGCGCCGAGTGCGCGCTCTGACCGACGAGGACGAACAAGGCCCGGGCCTCGTCGCGGGTCAGCCCGGTCATGTCGGTGCGGAAGCCGGGCAGCAGCCGGATGCCCCCGTACCGGCCGCGCTCGGCGTACACCGGGACACCGGCCGCCGACAGCGCCTCGACGTCGCGGTACACCGTGCGCACCGAGACCTCCAGGCGCTCGGCGAGTTCGCCGGCCGGAACCAGGTCCCGGTGCTGGAGCAACAACAGGATGGACAGCAGCCGTTCGGACTTCACCCTGCGAGTGTCGGGCATACCTGACGGCCGCTGTCAGGTTTCGGACCGAGGATGCCGCGTGCCGGTACGAACCGAACGGAGAAAACTGTGCAGCACGACGACATCAAGGCACTCGCCTCCCGGGTCGCGGGCCCTGTCCTCCTCCCGGGCGACCAGGGCTTCGACGAGGAGCGCACCGGAGCGAACCTCGCCCTGCGGCACCGGCCCGACCTGATCGTCGGTGCCACGCGGGCCGAGGACGTCCAGGAGGCGGTCCGGTTCGCCGCGGGACGCGGACTGCCCGTCGCCGTACAGGCCACGGGGCACGGATATGCCGTCGCCGCCGACGGAGGGCTGCTGGTCACGACGGGCCGGATGACCGGTGTGGAGGTCGACGCGGACCGTCGCACGGTAACCGTCGAGGCCGGCGCACGCTTCGAGCAGGTGATCCCGGCGACGGCCCCGCACGGTCTGGCACCGCTCAACGGATCGGCCCCGCACGTCGGCGTCGTCTCCTACGTCCTCGGCGGTGGTGTGGGCCTGCTGGTGCGCACCTACGGTTACGCCGCGGACCGAGTGCGTTCCCTGGAGGTGGTGACCGCGGACGGCACGCTGCGTGAGGTCACCGCGGACAGTGACCCCGATTTGTACTGGGCGCTGGTGGGTGGCCGGGACAACTTCGGGATCGTGACCCGGCTGGAAATGGACCTCGTTCCGGTGTCCCGGGTGTACGGCGGCGGCTTCTTCTTCGACGCCGAGGCGGCGCCCGACGTCCTCAGTGCTTATGTGCGGTGGACCTCCGGCCTGCCCCGGGAGATGAACTCCTCGGTGGCGCTCGTGCCGATGCCGGACGATCCGGGGGTGCCCGAGCCGCTGCGGGGCCGGCACGTCCACCACGTGCGGATCGCCCACACCGGCAGCGCGGAGGAGGGCGCGCGGCTGGTGGCCCCGCTGCGGGACGCGGGCCCGGTCCTGATCGAGGACCTGCGGGACATGCCGTACACGGAGAGCGGCTGCATCCACGACGAACCACCGGTCCCGGTTCCTTTCCAGCGCGAGACCTGGATGCTGCGCGAAGCGGGCGACGACGTCCTGCGCGTGCTCCTGGAACACGCGGGCCCCCAGGCGCCGTTGCCGGTCGTCGTGGAGCTGCGGCACCTCGGCGGGGCCCTGGCGACACCGCCTGAGCGGCCCAACTCCGTGGCCCACCGGGACGCCGGATACCTGTTGTCCGTCGTCACCCTGCTGTCCGGGATCACCGAAGAGGACACCCGGCCGATGTACGAGCAGCTCCGCGAGGCCCTGCGGCCGGTCTCGTGCGGCGCCGGGCTGAACTTCCTGGGACACGGCGCGAACGCCGGTGAGGAGACGATCCGTAGGGCGTACGCACCGGCGGACCTCGATCGGCTGGCCGGCCTCAAGGCCGTCCACGACCCGGGCAACCTCTTCCGGCTGAACTACAACATCCCGCCGGCGGGCGACGGCCCTACCGGGACGGCCTGAACCGGAGGCGGACGACGGCCAGTTCACCGGCCTCTCGCCGCGGCGGGGCGTTCAGCCGGCACTCCCACTGATCCGGTGACGTGAGGCCGTCGATCACCTGGGCGTGGCCGTGCACCCGGACGACGACTTCTTCGAACCCGGCGGCAACTCCCTGTCCGCCGTCCGTTTCGGCGCTGCCCTGCGCGCCCGTGGACTGCCGTCCTGCGTGCGCGCGATGTTCTGGGCGGATATGCCCAGAGGCTCGCCGATTTCGCTCATGCCCCCGGTTCCCCCTCTTGAGTGCCAGCCCGAGCAGCAGGCCGGCGCCGGGCACCGTCATGCCGCGGTCCGCAGGAGTGTTCGCCTGCATCCACTGCCTCGACGGCCACCCTGGCCTGCTCGGAGGTGTCGGCGACGACCGGCGCCACCGGCCCACGACGCCGAACGGTTTCGCCCGCTATGGTGAAGCGAAAGCGGACAGCAGTCCGGCACGAGGAAGTACCGGACGGCTGTCCGGTTGAAAAGAGGGCTTCGGGTAAGCCCGGGAGGAGGGCGTGTGCAGTCCAAGGCCGGCGGACCTCAGCGGTCGGACGCGCAACGCAACCGGGAGCGCATCCTGGAGGTGGCGCTGGTCGAACTGTCGCGTTCCCCGGACGTCCCGATGAGCGTGATCGCCAAGAAGGCGGGTGTGGGGCAGGGCACCCTCTACCGCAACTTCCCCAACCGTGAGGCGCTCGTCCTGGAGGCGTACCGCCACGAAGTGCAGCAACTCACCGACGGCGCGGCCGAGTTGCTGAAGACGAAGGAGCCCGACGAGGCCCTGCGCGTGTGGATGGACCGCCTCGCCCGCTTCATCATGGCCAAGACCGGACTGGCCGACGCCCTGCGTCAGGTCGTCGGTGGGACGGGAGGGCCGGAGTCGTCCGGATACGCCCTGGTGTACGGATCGATCGAGTCCCTGCTGGACGCCAATCACGAGGCCGGCACCATCCGTCCGGGGGTGACCGCCGACGACTTCCTCCGGGCCATCGCCGGCATCTGGCAGATCGACATCAGCGGTGACTGGCACGCCCAGACCACCCGGCTGCTGGACATCGTCATGGACGGCCTGCGCGCGGGGGCGCCGGGGCCGCGGTGAGAGCGGCCGGACCGGCGGTGGCGGGAGGTGCGGGTCCGGCGTCCGAGTCGCGCCAGGATCTCTGGCCTTGCTAAGCGGATAGCTGTCCGCTACCTTCGCGGGAGCGGACAGCTGTCCGCTTCGGTTTCTCTGCCGCGGGCGGCAGGCATGCGGCCGCCCTGCGCCGCAGACGTACGCTCCTCCCCGCCCCACGCCCTCACGGAAGATCCCTCGCCATGAAACTGCTCGTTCTCGGGGCGACCGGCCCCACCGGTCGCCATGTCGTGGACCTGGCCCTGCGTTCCGGCGACTCGGTCACCACCCTCGTACGCAACCCCGCGGCCCTCGGTGACGTGGCCGACAAGGTCACGGTGGCCACGGGGGACGCCACATCGCACCACGACGTCCTCACCGGCGCGGCCGGGCACGACGCGATCGTCTCCGCCCTGGGCAGGGGCAATTCGGTGCGCGCCGACGGACTCTTCACGCGGTCCTCGGCGGCCGTGATCGGCGCGGCCAAGGAGGCGGGTGTCTCCCGGCTGGTGTGGCTGTCGTCGTTCGGCGTCGGCCGCACCTTCGACGAGGCGAGCGTCGCCCAGAAGGCGATCTACCGCACGCTGCTGCGGTCGATCTACGCCGACAAGGAGATCGCGGACGACCGCGTCCGCTCCAGCGGTCTGGACTGGACCGTCGTCTACCCGACCCGGCTCACTCACGGCCCCGCCAAGGGCGCGTACAGCGCGGGGGACCGGCTGCCGATGAAGGGCAACCCGACGATCAGCCGTGCGGACGTGGCCGCCTTCATGTGCCAGGCGGTGCGCGGCAGCGAGTGGATCCACCGCAGCCCCGTGATCACCGACTGACGCTTCGCCGTCACGGACCCACCGGTATGACAGTCGTTATGGAGGTGTGTAGCCTGCCTCTATAACGACTGTCATAGGAGGATGTCGTGACCATCATCACCGTGAACGCACCCAGGGGGCGCCTGAGCCTGGAGCAGCGTCGTGAGCTGGCCGAGACGCTGACGGACGCGGTGCTGGTGCCCGAGGTGGGCCGGCTCGCTCCGGCCGCCCGGCCCGGCTTCCAGGTGCACTTCGTGGAGCGTGAGCGGGACATGATGGCCATCGGCGGCCGGCTGCTGGCGGACGCGGACCCGGACCTCGACGTGATGATGATCGACATCGCCGTGATGGACGCGGCCTGGCAGCCGGAGGTCCGGGCCGAGGTCGTCGAACGCGTGCTGGCCGCACTGGCGGCGGCCTGCGGGCTGGAGAAGCCGGCGCCGGCCTGGTGGGTCAACTTCCGGGTGATCGACGAGGGCAGCTGGGGGTCGTCCGGCGGCGTGCTGTCGATCCTGCCGCTGCTGGAGAGCGGAGTGTTCACGGAGGAGCGCGTCAAGGCGGTCCGCGCCGCGCTGGGCGCCTGAAGTGCGAGCTGTCCAGCGCGGGCCGGGCTCAGTCCCCGACCGCGGCGAGGATGAGCGCCCGCAGCTCCTCGGCGGTGCGATCGAGGGGCTCGGCGCTGCGCTTGGCGCGGCACATGGCCACGGTTCCCTCGACGGCGGCGACGATGAGCGTCGCGAGGTTCGCCGCCCGCTCCGGCTCGGCGCCGTGCTCCCGCAGGGAGTCGGCGAGCAGGCCCTCCCAGGTGGCGAAGACGTCGGCTGCCGCCGTCAGGACGGCGGACGTCTCGCCGGGGGCCGGCTCCTCGATGGAGACCGCGAGGACGGGGCAGCCGGCCCGGAAGTCACTGTCGACGACGATCTTGCGCCACAGCGCGAGGAAGGCCTGCAGGCCGGCGACCGGGCCGGCCTGCAACTCCTTGCGCAGACTGCGCGCGGTCCACTCGCCCGTGTGGCGCACGGCCTCGGTGACCAACTGCTGCTTGCCCTCGGGGAAGTAGTGGTACGTCGATCCGAGCGGTGCACTGGCGTGCTTGGCCGTCTCGCGGATGCTCGTCGCGTTCAGGCCGCGCCGACTGATCATGTCGGCCGCACCGGCCACGATCCGCTCGCGCGCTGACGGGCTGTCCTTGGTCACCTGCGAACCTCTCCTGATCTCTGCTCTATAACAATTGTCATAGTCTACCGTCGTCCTCTCCGGGAGCCACGCCGATGCACACCCCCCTCACCGAGCCGCCCGCAGAAGCGGGAGCCGACTCGCTGGAAGACCAGAAGGCGGCCATCACCCGCCTGGGACACGAACTGCGCACCCTGGTGGAAACCACGGTCCGTACCGCCGCCTCGCCCGACACGCTCCACCGCGTGGCGGACGGCGTCCGTCAGGTCACCGCCCAGCTGACCGGGCGACGGCGCGCCCGAGCGGAGATCCCCGAAGTGGACGGGTTCCCCGGGGGTCCGCGGATGTACAGCCCCGTCGTCGGGGCGGGCAGCCCGCTGGCCCCGCCCGTGAGCATCACGCCCACCGACGACGGCCTGATCGGGCACTGCACGCTGGGTCTCGCCCACGAGGGCCCGCCCGGCTACGGCCACGGCGGCATGAGCGCCATGCTCCTCGACGAACTCATGGGCCAGGCCTGCACGGCCGCCGGAACCCCCGGCATGACCGTCTCCCTCCAGACGCGCTATCACCAGCCCATCCCGCTGGAGACACCGCTGCGCATCCTCGGCCGCGTCACCGGCACGGACAACCGCAAGGTCTTCGTGACCGGGACGATCACCACTGAGGCGGACCCGTCCACGCGTCTGGTCTCGGCGGACGGCGTCTTCATCGCGCCCGACCCCGACCGTGCCCGCGCCCTGTTCCCCGGCCTGCGGGAAGAAGCGTGACCCGTCACTGCCGACCTTCGCGGCTCTGGACTGAAGGCAGCGTCCTACGACGTCTGCCATGGCTATAACGACTGTCATGAACGAGAGGGGTAACCCATGGCCGAGCCGGTGGTGCTGATGGCGACGATGGTCGCCGAGCCGGGTCAGGAAGAGCTGGTCGAGAAGACGCTGACGGCGGCGCTGGCCGCGGTGCACGCCGAACCCGGATGCCTGCGCTACGCGCTGCACCGCAAGGCGGGCACCACCGGCGAGTTCGTCGTGATCGAGAAGTGGGCCTCGCAGGAGGCGCTGGGCGCGCACATGAAGGGCGCCGCCATGCGGGAGGTCGGCACCGCCCTGGCGCGGGCACTGGCCGCACCGCCGGACATGGTCTTCCTGGACGCGATCCCCGCCGGCGACCCGGACGCCGGCGCCGTCTGACCGACCGTGCGGGCCGGGGCGACGGCCGACACCGGTCCGCCCGGCCCGGGATCCCACCACACCGAGGAGCTTTCCCATGAAGAGCCTGATGTTCGTCGCGCCCGGCCGGCTGCGCTTCGACGAGGTCGACGCCCCCACCGTCGTCGAGGGCACGGACGCGCTCGTGCGTCCGCTCGCGGCCACGACCTGCGATCTCGACCACCACGTCATCGCCGACAAGACACCGTTCTCCGGATTCGGCCCGTTCCCGCTCGGCCACGAGTGCGTGGGCACGGTGGTCGAGGTCGGCCCCGACTGCACGGAGGTCGCGGTCGGCGACGTCGTCGGCGTCGCCTGGCACATCGCGTGCGGCACCTGCGCGCAGTGCGAACTCGGACACCCCGCCCGCTGTCTCCTCCACGGCGACGCCCAGTACGGCCTGCCGGTGAACGGGGCCTGGGGCGGGACCTTCGACGAACTCATCCGCGTCCCCTACGCGGACTTCAACCTCGCCAAGCTGCCCGCCGGGGTCGACCCCGTGCACCTGGCCTCGATCGGCGACAATCTCGCCCTCGGCTGGGAGACGGTGATGCCGACCGTCGCCCAGATCACCGACCCGAAGATCGCGGTCTTCGGCGGCACCGGATCCATCGGCCTCTACTGCGTCGACGTCGCGGTCCACTGCGCCGGCGCCCGCACCGTCTACTACGACGACGACCCCGTCAGGATGAAGGTCGCCGAGCAACTCGGCGCCGAGGTCCACGACATCCACGGCAAGCGCGAGAAGGACTTCCACCTCGCCGTGGACGCCGCCTGCAACCCCGAGCGGCTCCGCAAGGCACTGCTGTCGGTCGTGCCCGAGGGATACGTCAACAGCGTCGGCATCTACTTCGACGACATCCGGCTCCCGCTGCTCGCGCTGTACCAGCGCGGAGTCCACTTCCACAACGGCAAGGGGCACGCGCGGCCGAACATGACGCCGACCCTGGCGGCGGTGGCCGCCGGCACGCTCCACCCCGAGCTGGTCACCAGCGGCGTCTACGGCTGGGACGAGATCCCCGAGGTGCTGACCTCCGGCCGGGCCGGCCACAAGCCGATCTTCGTCCTGGAGAACTGAGGACGCGCACCTGGACACCTGGGACACCTACTTCCACGCACCGACGACCCACGGCACGGTGTTCCGCCGGGCCTTCGAGGAAGGCCTGCTCATCGAGGACCACTCCCTCCATGTCGACATCGACGTCCTCGACCCGGCCTTCGCACCGGGCACGGGAACCCCGGAGGCCGACGGGCTGACCAGCCGGGAACTCCTGCGGGTGCTGCGCGGGTCGACCGGGCTGGACATCGTGGGCGGCGATGTGGTGGAGGTGGCTCCCGCCTACGACCCACGCGGAGATCACCTCGATCGCCGCCGCGACCGTGCTGTTCGACATGGTGACCCTCATGGCCCGCAGGCCCGGGGCCACGAGGTGAGACGCCACGCGTCACCCGCGCGGCCGGGGCCACCGTCTGTGTCTCCGATTCGCCGGTAAGCTGCGGACACATGATGGTCGACAGGCGACACCCGCCGCGATCCGGACCGCCCTCCTCCAGCGCCTCCTCCTCGCGGCCGCTCCTCACCGCAGGGGCCGAGCCCGCTTCCGTCCCGCTGTACGGCTTCCAACCCCCGGTCGGTACGCCGTACGGCCTGGAAGTGACCACCGTCGAGGACTTCCACGCCCACCACGACGACTGGCCGTGGAACCCGCCCCGTCCGGGCCGGGCCACCTTCCACTACCTGATCCTGGTCACCGAGGGCGTACTGCGGCACGACGTCGACCACGTCACGCGCACCGTCGCCCCCGGCCAGTGGCTGTGGGTGCGCCCCGGGCACGTGCAGTGCTGGCACGACCCCAGCACCGCCCGCGGCCCGTTCGTCCTGTTCGAGCCGGACGTGCTCCGGCCCGACACCGCCCGCGAGCTCGCTCCCCTCACCTCGCACGACGCTCCCGCCGTCCTGACCCCGCACTCCGCCGACGGCTCCTGGCTGGAACAGACCGCGCTCCAACTCCTCGACGAGCACCGCTCCCTGGGACGCCGCCCGCTCGCGGCCCACCACGCCCTGCGGCGCAGCCTCCTCGAAGCGCTCCTCCTGCGCCTCGCCCACTCCCCGGGTGTCCCGGCCCCTCCGGCCGACGCCGCAGCCGCCTCCCCGGGCAGCGGCCCCCGCCACGCGCCCCCGGGCGGCAGCACCGGACGCCGTCACACCTACGAACGATTCCTGGACGCCCTGGAGTTGCACTTCCGTGAGCGGCACCGCGTCGACGACTACGCCCGGCTGCTCGGCTGCTCGGTGCGCACCCTCAGCCGCGCCGCCCAGGCCGCCACCGGCAGGGGAGCACGGGAGATCATCAATGAGCGGCGGCTGCTCGAAGCGCGCCGCCTCCTCGGCCACGCCGGGTGGACCGCCCAGGCGGGCGCCGCCCACCTCGGCTTCACCGACGCGGCCAACTTCGGCCGCTTCTTCCGCCACCACACCGGCCTCACCCCCGCCGCCTACACGGCTCGCCAGGCGACCCCCGAGTGCTGAAGCGGATGTGCCGGCCCGCCCGGTGCTACGGCGTGGTGGGCTGGTGGGGGGAGCGGAGCACGAGCAGGGTGATCTCGCTGGGGGCGAAGACGCGGAAGGGCGGGCCCCAGAAGCCGGTGCCGCGGCTGGTGTAGAGGAGGGTCCGGGTGCCGTGGTGGGTGAGGCCGGCGAGGGCGGGCTGGTCGAGGCGGACCAGGTGGTGGAAGGGCCAGATCTGGCCGCCGTGGGTGTGGCCGGAGAGCTGGAGGTCGATGCCGGCCGCCGCCGCCCGGTCGACGAACTTGGGCTGGTGCGCCAGGAGCAGGACGGGCAGGTCGGGGTCGGCGCCGTTCAGGGCTCCGGCGAGGTGGGCGCGGTGGCCTGCCAGGCCGGAGGACTCGGCGGTGACGTCGTCCACGCCGGCGACCACGAGGGTGTCGCCTCCGCGTTCGAGCAGCAGATGGCGGTTGCGCAGCGGCTCCCAGCCCAGCTCGTCCATCAGGTCGACCCAGCCCTGGGCCTCGCTGTAGTACTCGTGGTTGCCGGTGACGTAGACGCGGGCCCGGGTGGCTCGCACGGTACCGAGGGGGAGGGCCTGGGCGCGGCGGCGTTCGGCCGTGCCGTCCGCGATGTCGCCGGTGTGGCAGACCAGGTCGGCTTCCAGGGTGTTCACCGTCTCGCACACCCGTGCCGACCAGCGGGCGCGGTCGAGCGGGCCGTAGTGGGTGTCGGTGATGAGGGCGACGCGGAGGCCGTCCAGCCCGGCGCCCAGCCGGGGGAGTCGCACGTCGAGCCGGCGCACGCGCGGCACGCGGCGGGCTTCGGCGTACCCCCAGGCGAGGAGGACGGCGGTGGTGCCGAGGACGGCCCAGGTGACGATGCGGGCCCGGTCCTGGCTCTCGCCGACGCCGACCACGATCAGGGTGAGCCGCAGGAGGACGCCGAGCAGAACGGACCAGGTGAACAGAACCCAGCTCGTGCCCAGCAGGGTGTCACCGATGATCGCCGCCCGGTCCTGCCGGCGCCGGCCGTGACCGCGCGCCATCGCGAGCGGCATACCGACGAGACCGAGGACGAACAGGGCGGTGCCGACCAGCGTGACGGGCAGCGGCCAGTGCTGGCCGGTGTACAGGAGCACCCAGCAGGGCACGGCCCAGAGCAGGACGGGGGCGATCAAGGGGATGTAGCGCATCAGGCGGTGCAGTCGGCTCTGCCGCGGAACCTGCGCTTCACCCTCGGCGGGTCGGGTGTTGCTGGTGTCGGTCACGCTTCCGTCTCCCTGCCACGCTGCCGTCTCGCGCACTGTATCCGGTCGCCCTCGGGCCGACCGGACCGGCGTTCATGGGCGCGGCCCCTTGGGGCGAAGCGTGCTCCCTGGCGGCAACTCCCGCCGATCTTCGGCCCGTGCTGGCAGACGGCCTACCGGTGCTCGCCCAGTGGAGCCGGGAGCGAGCCTGGGCCCGGCTCCACCGTGTCATCCTCGACGAACTCGGCGCCCGCGGAGAGCTACGCACAGCCGCGGACCCGGCCCGGCCTCTCCGGGACAGCCGCGCCGCTCAGCGCCCCGCCGGCACCCGCCCCAGTTTCTCCGGATTGCGCACGGCGCGCACGGCCGTGATGCGGGGGAGTCCGTCGGCCACGTCGACGTCTGCGGTGACCACGGCGAACACGCCGGCCGGCGTGGCCAGTACGGCGGCAGGCGTGCCGTCGTACTGCTCGTGCATGCGGACCACCAGCCCGGCCGGGTAGCGGCCCGCCGTGGACGCGAAGTACTCGGCGATGGCGGCGGCGCCGCGCAGCGGGACGCGTGGGGTCTCCGCGTGGCCGTTGCCGTCCGCCCACATCGTCACGTCGGGGGCCAGCACAGCCATGAGCGCTTTCACGTCGCCGTCGAGGCAGGCGGTGAGGAAGCGCTCGGTGATCTCGCGGGCCTGCCGGTGATCCGGCTCGAAGCGCCGGTTGCGCAGCCGCACATGGCGCCGGGCCCGGCTGCCGAGCTGCCGTACCGCCGTCTCCGTGCGGTCGACCGCCGCGGCGACCTCGGGGAAGCTGAAGCCGAACACCTCGTGCAGCACGAACACCGCGCGCTCCAGCGGCGACAGCGTCTCCATCATCACCAGGACCGCCATGCTCAGCGACTCGCCGAGCAGCGAGGACTCCATCGCGACATCGGGCGAGACCAGCAGCGGCTCGGGCAGCCAGGGCCCCACGTACTCCTCGCGCCGGGCCCGACTGCGGCGCATCTGGTCGATGGCGGTGCGGGTGACGGCCCGCACCAGGTATCCGCGCGGATCGGCGATGGCGTCCCGGTCGACGCGCTGCCAGCGCAGCCAGGTCTCCTGGACGACATCCTCGGCGTCGACGACGGTACCGAGCATGCGGTACGAGATGCCGAACATCATCTGCCGGTACCGTTCGAACGGATCTGAGATCCCGGACCGCTCGGAGACGGCTGTCGTCTCGGCCATGACTCCCCGTTACCTCAGGATCGGCGCTCGTCGCGTTTGCTCGCCAACTGACCTGCGAGTCTACAATCGTGGCCTTCAACCGCTCTCCAAGGGCGCGGAGCGAGGGCAGCAGGTGAGGGTGAGGGCCGCCACTTCCCACCGAGGCCGCGAACCTCCGGACGTGGAACGCCGGTTCGGCTCTCGCCTGCTGGCGGTGCGGCCGTCCTGCGCGCCGGCCCCGACGAGCGGCTCGGTCACGGACGGTTCTTCGCGTGAGAAGCCTGCTGCGCCTGCGGTGCGGAGTCGACCTCGGGAGCCGGATCGACGGCGTCCGTCACGTACGCCACCCCCCACGCCTCCTTCTGCAGGAAGTGAAGCCCCAGGGTGCTGACCCCGACGACCTGCTCGACGATCCGCCCGTCCTCGATGCGTACGGTGTGCTGCTCGATGCTCGAACCGCGCTCGCCGGTGGGCGCGTTGCCGAAGTACGAGCCGGTGTTGTGCCAGTGCAACGCGAACCGGAAAGCCGCCCGGGTGCCGTCGGCGCTGTAGAACTCGTCGTGCAGGACGGTACGGATACCGGGGTGGGCGTGGTGGATCTCCTGGCAGAATTTCAGCAGGAATTCCACGCCCTTCACCCCCCAGGCGGTGGGCGCGTACATGGTGACGTCCGGGGCGTACAACTTCTCCAGGGCGGCCCAGTCCTGATCACCGAGCGCCGTGATGTAACGCTGGATAACAGTCTTTTCCGGCATGGGTTTCCTCCTAGGCAACAGTGCGAAAAACAGGAATGCTGAGGTCAGGGAAAGGCGGCGAGGGGGGAATTCCACTAGTCCACGGCCCGGGCCAGGTCCGCTCCGGCGTGCGGCGCCGCGGGCGCTTCCGGCTCCGGTCGTGGGGCCGGGGGCGGCAGGAGTAGTGCGAGGGCGGCGGCAATGACCGCCACGGCGACCGTCAGGAACAGGCCGTAGCGCACGGCGTCGGTGAGACCGTCGGCGTAAGCCGCGTCCGTGAGCCGGCCGGCCTGCTCTCGCACCTCCTGCGGCACGCCCTCGGCGGCGAGCCGGTTCTGGAGCAGCGCGCCGACCGCCGCCGCGCCGACGACGGCACCGATTTGCCGGAACGTGGTGAACATGCCGGAGGCGACGCCGGTCAGCCGCGGTGGGATCTCCTGCATCGCGAGGGTGCTGGTGGGCGCGAAGACCAGGCCCATGCCGATGCCGAACACGATCTGGCCGGGGATGATCGCCCACACGCTGGAGTCCGCCTGCGCCATGACCGCTGTGAGGGCGATTCCCGAGCCGAAGACCAGCAGCCCGGGGACGAGGATCTTCCGGCCGCCGAGCTTGCCGACCGCGTTGCCCGCCACGGGCGCCACGAACAGCGTGACCAGCGGTCCCGGTACGAGGGCGAGGCCGGCCTCGCCCGCGGAGAGGCCGAGGACGGACTGGAGGTAGAGGGTGAGCGGCAGCAGCACGCCGATGGAACCGAAGAGCAGCATCGCCCCGAGCGTCGCGGAGACGGTGAAGGCGCGGCTGCGGAACAGCTCGAACGGGACCAGCGGACGGCGGTCCTGGCGCGCCCGCTGGTGCAGCGCGAAGAGCGCGAGGAGGGCCACGCCGAGCGCTAGGACCAACGGGATGCCGAGGAAGGACTCGATGGTGCCCCAGTCGTAGCGCTCGCCCTCGATCAGCCCGTACACGATCAGGCTGAGGCCGGCCGTGGACAGTACGGCGCCCGGCAGGTCCAGCGAGGTCTGCCGTCCCGTCCGGACGTCGGGCACCACGACGAGCGCGCCCACCAGCGCCGCCACGCCGATCGGGACGTTGATGAAGAAGATCCAGCGCCAGTCCAGGCCGGAGACCAGGGCGCCGCCGACGGTGGGTCCCGCGACGGTGGCGAGGCCCGCGACCGCGGACCACACGCCGAAGGCCGCCCCGCGGCGCTCCGCCGGGAAGACGGCGCTGATCAGGGCCAGGGTCTGCGGCATCATCACCGCTGCGCCGAGTCCCTGGACCGCCCGGGCCGTGATCATCTGCCCCGGGGTGTCCACGAACCCGCAGACCGCCGAGGCCACGGTGAAGACCGCGAGCCCGGTGGTGAAGGTGCGCTGTGCGCCGAACCGGTCGCCGAGCCGTCCGGAGAGCAGCAGCAGCGTCGCGAAGACCAGCATGTAGGCGTTGGCGAACCAGAGGATGTCGTCCAGCGACGCGCCGAGCCCCGCGGCCATCTCGGGGACGGCGATCGTGACGATCGTCGTGTCCAGCAGCGTCATGAAGAAGCTCGCGCAGAGTACCCCCAGCACCAGCCAGGGGTTTCGCTGCCGCGCTTCCGGTGCGTCCGTGCCCATCCCGTCGCCTTTCGTCGGTAGTCGTTGGGGTGCTTCCCCAGGACCGACGCAACCGGGCGCGGAACCGTGACATGGGTGGGCTCACCAGATGAGCGGATCGTCCGGGACGCGGGACCACACCGCGTCACGGGATGGCTCTCGGGCTGGTGAGCGTTGCCCGACCCCGCGCTCCGTCGCCGTATGAGCAGTGACGTTGTCGCGTGACCGGGCGGGCTCGGCCTTCCGCCGAGCCCGCCCTGCCGGCCCCACACCGGAGCCGGACTCGTCTCACGCCGTCAGCGCCGCAGTGTCAGCAGACCCGGACGGTAGGGCCAGAGGCCGTAGTCACCGCCGGAGTTGGGGCTGCGCCCCTGGTAGAGCAACTGCAGATTGCAGGGATCGACGGTCATGGTCTGATCGGCGCTGGTGCGGAGCAGCTCGCCATGGCTGATGTCGTTGGTCCAGGTGGCGCCGCTGTTGGCCTTGCCGGCGAAGGGATTGCTCTCGGTCGCCGCCTGGGGTGTCCAGGAGCCGTTCAGACTGGTGGCCGTGAACGAGCGGAAGTAGCGGCCCTGCGAGCCGATCGCCTCGACGATCATGAGGTAGCGGTTCTGGCCCTGCAGCTTGTAGACCTGTGGGGCTTCGAACAGGTTGTCCCTCGTATCGCTCATGATCACCGTCGAGGTCGAGCCGAAGCTGCCCGGGAAGTTCCCGATCGGCATGCTGGCCCGGTAGATCTTGCCGTTGTCACCGGCGAAGAACAGGTACATGTTCGTCCCGTCACCGATGAGCGTCTGGTCGATGGGTCCGGTTCCGGAGTCGGCAATGCTTCCGGAGAAGAGCGGCTGCTCGGATGACCAGCCGTTCGGGTTGGTGGGGTCGCTCGACGTCCGGTAGGAGAAGGCGGTCCTGCCCCACTGGTAGGCGAGCACCCAGATGTTCTTCGGGGCGAAGTAGAAGAGCGTGGGCGCGACCGTGGACGTCGACATCGTGTTCTGGCCGGCCGAGGCCATCTCCGACCAGTTGGTGAACGGGGTGAAGTTCATCGAGCGCCAGGCCACTCCCGTTCCCGCGGCGCCGTGGGTCGTCGCATAGACGAGGTGCTTGCCGTTGTAGGGGGCGACGGTGAAGTCCTTGAGCGAGGCCCATCCCGGCTTGGGCTGCGCCAGCGCGCCCGTCGAGGTCCAGCGGTACGTCGACGGGAGATCACACGGGCCGGGGGTGCCCGCACCGACCTTGACGAGCTGCCACTGCTGGTTGGTACCGCCCCAGTCGTCGTACTGGACGACGTTCGCGTTGTCGGCGGTGGAGGCGCCCTGCACTTCGAGGGCCTTGTTGCTGTGGCGCGAGATGAGCCGCACGTACCCGTCCGAGCTGTCGGCCAGCCGCCACTGCTGGTTGGTGGCGTTCAGGTCGGTCCACTGGACGATCGAGCCGCCGTTCGCGGTGGACCAGTTGTGGACGTCCAGGACCTTGCCGGAGTGGCGGGATTTGATGCGGTAGTAGCCGCCGCCGGAATCGACGAACTGCCACTGCTGCTGGGCCTGATCGTTCCTGGACCACTGGGTGATGCGGGCGCCGTCGCCGGTCGCCATGTTGTAGACGTCCAGGGCCTTGCCGCTGTTGCGGTTGACCAGCACGTACGACGCGTTGGGGTCCACGGTCGCCGCCTCGGCGGGCTGGGCGCCGAGGAAGGTCGCCACGAGCAGCAGGGGCGACAGGACGGCGAGTAACCGTTTGAGACGGACCGGGGACGGGTGGCTGAGCCACATCACAGGGCCTCCTTCGGGGCGGGTGGGGTGCCGCCGATGAACCGCGGAGCAGCCGAGCCGGTGGTAGCGGAGCTCGAAAGTTTCGGGGAGTTCCCGAATCTTCGACGCCACAAGCTAGGAAGGCGGGGCGCTCCGGTCAAGGCCTGTGGCTGTTCTGGCTGCAAACAGCGGGTGCTCGAATGTTTCGAAGGATGAGTGGAAAGTTTCTCCGGTAGAGGCTATTGACGAGTCACTGTCAAACCCTCAATCATCCCTCTCTGAGCGACCGACCATAGTTCGAAATTTCGAACCACGTCGATCCTGAGCGAATTGCCGTTCCGGTGAGGCTCGCACCAACGCATCCGTCCCGGTGGTAGCGGACGAGGCTTTCCCTGCGCTCCAGTCACTCCGTGCTGTCTACCTTGGAGGCACAGTCATGGGCTTGCACGCCCTTCCCAGACTCCATGTCCGCCACAAGCTCCGCGCCCTGCTGCCGGCGCTGGTCGTCGGCGCCCTCGGCGCGGCCGGCGCACTGGTCGCGCCACCGCCCCCCGCACACGCCGCCGAGAGCACGCTCGGCGCTGCGGCAGCGCAGAGCGGCCGCTACTTCGGCACCGCCATCGCCTCGGGTCGGCTGGGCGACTCGACGTACACGTCGATCGCGAACCGCGAGTTCAACTCGGTGACGGCCGAGAACGAGATGAAGATCGACGCCACCGAACCGCAGCGGGGCCAGTTCAACTTCACCGCCGGTGACCGCGTCTACAACTGGGCGGTCCAGAACGGCAAGCAGGTGCGCGGCCACACCCTGGCCTGGCACTCCCAGCAGCCCGGCTGGATGCAGGCCCTCAGCGGCAGCGCGCTGCGCCAGGCGATGATCGACCACATCAAGGGCGTGATGGCCCACTACAAGGGCAAGATCGTCCAGTGGGACGTCGTGAACGAGGCCTTCGCCGACGGCAGTTCGGGAGCCCGCCGCGACTCCAACCTGCAGCGCACCGGCAACGACTGGATCGAGGTCGCCTTCCGCACCGCGCGCGCCGCCGACCCGGCCGCCAAGCTCTGCTACAACGACTACAACGTCGAGAACTGGACCTGGGCCAAGACGCAGGCCATGTACAACATGGTCCGCGACTTCAAGCAGCGCGGCGTACCGATCGACTGTGTCGGCTTCCAGGCGCACTTCAACAACGACAGCCCCTACAACAGCAACTTCCGCACCACCCTGCAGAACTTCGCCGCCCTCGGTGTCGACGTGGCGATCACCGAGCTCGACATCCAGGGCGCCCCGGCCTCGACCTACGCCGCCGTGACCAACGACTGCCTGGCCGTCCCGCGCTGCCTCGGCATCACCGTCTGGGGCGTGCGCGACTCCGACTCCTGGCGCCCGCAGCACACGCCGCTGCTGTTCAACGGCGACGGCAGCAAGAAGCCCGCCTACACCGCCGTCCTCAACGCACTCAACGGCGGCTCCACCACGCCCCCTCCGGGGTCCGGGCAGATCAAGGGCGTCGGGTCTGGCCGCTGCCTGGACGTGCCCGGTGCCAGTACCACCGACGGCACCCAGGTCCACTTGTGGGACTGCCACAACGGCACCAACCAGCAGTGGACGCACACCGCCGCGGGTGAGCTCAGGGTCTACGGCAACAAGTGCCTGGACGCCGGCGGCACCGGCAACGGCGCCAGAGTCCAGATCTACAGCTGCTGGGGCGGCGACAACCAGAAATGGCGGCTCAACTCCGACGGAACGATCGTCGGCGTCCAGTCCGGCCTCTGCCTCGACGCCGCCGCGAGCGGCACCGCCAACGGCACCCTGATCCAGCTCTACTCCTGCTCGAACGGCGGCAACCAACGCTGGACCCGCACGTGACGAGGCCGGCCCACCAACGAAAGGGGGCATCGATGACCTGGTGGTCCCGGGTCGCCGCCGTGGTGGCGGCGGCCCTCGCGATCGGCGTGCTCACCGCGGTGAACCCCGCGCCCGCCGAGGCGGCGACGGTGGACACCAACGCCTGGTACGTCCTGGTCAACCGCAACAGCGGCAAGGCGCTGGACGTCTCCGGCACCTCGACCGCCGACGGCGCGCGGGTCAGCCAGTGGACGCGCCACGACGGAGCCAACCAGCAGTGGCAGTTCGTGGACTCCGGCGGCGGCTTCTACCGCCTCAAGGCCCGGCATTCGGGCAAGGTTCTCGACGTGGCCGGCGCCTCGACCTCGGACGGTGCCGCGATCCAGCAGTGGGCCGACCACAACGGGGGCAACCAGCAGTTCCGCCTGGCCGACTCCGACACGGGCCACGTCCGGCTGATCAACCGCACCAGCGGCAAGGCGGTGGAGGTGCAGGGCGCCTCCACCGCCGACGGCGGCAACGTCGTCCAGTACGCCGATCACGGCGGCGCCAACCAGCAATGGCAGATGGTCAAGCTGTCGTCCGGTGGCGGAAGCGGGTGCGGCAGCGCCCCGACCCTGACGAGCGGTACGCACACCATCCAGAGCGGCGGCAAGAGCCGCAGCTTCATCCTCAGGGTTCCCGCCAACTACGACAACAGCCGCCCCTACCGGCTGATCTTCGCCTTCCACTGGCGGGGCGGAACCGCCGGCGACGTCGCCTCGGGCGGCACGAGCGGGACCGCGTGGTCCTACTACGGCCAGCAGGAACAGTCCAACAACAGCGCGATCCTCGTCGCTCCCCAGGGCCTCGGCAACGGCTGGGCCAATACGGGCGGTGAGGACGTCACCTTCGTCGACGACATGATCCGGCGCATCGAGAGCGGCCTCTGTGTCAACCCGGCACAGCGGTTCGCCACGGGCTTCAGCTGGGGCGGCGGCATGAGCTACGCGCTCGCCTGCAGCCGGGCGAACGCCTTCCGGGCCGTCGCGGTCATCGCCGGCGCCCAGATCAGCGGATGCAGCGGCGGCACCCAGCCGATCGCCTACTTCGGGATCCACGGCATCAGCGACTCCGTCCTCGGCATCGCACAAGGACGCTCCCTGCGCGACAGGTTCGTCGCCAACAACGGCTGCACCGCCCAGAACCCGCGCGAGCCGGCACCGGGCAGCCGCACGCACATCACCACCACCTACGCGGGCTGCCGTGCCGGATACCCGGTCCAGTGGGCCGCGTTCGACGGCGGCCACATACCCGGCCCGGTCGACGGCTCCTCCGGCGAGAGCGGCGTCACGACCTGGACCAAGGCAGAGATCTGGAGGTTCTTCGCCCAGTTCCAGTGACAGGCACGCACGCACCACGGGGTGGAGCCAGGACCGACCCGGCTCCACCCCGTGGACGTGTGCTGGTCCGCTCCCAGTAGTCAGGCAGGCCCGTCGGGCGGTGCCATGGCCCGGAAGAAACGCGCTGCCGATCCGTGTTGCTTCCTGTGACAGACACCATGTCTCACAGGGCCTGCGAGGAGATACTGAGCATGACCGAGATCAGTACGGGCGGCGACCTGGTCACCTATATCAATGTCTTCACCGTCGCTCCTGAGAATCAGCAACGTCTCATCGAACTGCTCCAGTACATGGCGCGGGAGGTCATGCCGAAGCAGCCTGGCTATGTACAGGCCAATATTCACCGGGGCCTTGAGGGCACTCGAGTGGCCAACTACAACCAGTGGCGCTCGCAAGCGGATCTGGCGGCCGCGCGCGAAGACGCCGATGTGCGGGCATGCATGGAGCAAGTCCTGGAGATCGCGACGCTCGACCTCGTACCGTACGAGGTCGTCTCCGTACACCGGCCGTAGGTTCGCCGATCATGGTTTCCGGTAGACCACCACGTAACTTCCCTCCGCCGTGAAGGGCGAGCGCGACCAGCCGTTCCAGCGACCTTCCAGTCGGAGGCCGGCCATGCGGGCCATCAAGTCCAGCTCGGTCGGCCAGGAGTAGCGGAAGACCATGGGATACAACTTGGTGCCGGTCTCCGTGATGGCGATGTACTGGCGGGTGACCGTCTGCTCCACCCTGTCGAACTGGGAGACCCGCAGGACAACCTGGTCGAGTGCCACCTGCAGGGGATCAGTCGACTGGGGCTGGATGAGCCTGTGCGGGTCGGGCACGAAGAGCTGCAGGACAAGGGCTCCGCCGGGAGCCAACCGGGCCGCCGCGTTCTGGAAGCAGCGAACTTGTTCGTCCTGCGTGCGCAGCAGAAAGAACGTGTGCTGCACTGCGTAGACCAGGTCGAAGGGCCCGTCGACGGCGACATCGGCGAAGTCTCCTCGTACCGCCTGCACCTGGGCGCCATCGGGCTTGTCGACCAACTGCCGGAGCATGGCGTCGGACGCGTCGATACCGGTGACGCGCATGCCGGCACGCGCCAGCGGGATGGCGACCCGACCGGTTCCGACGCCGAGTTCCAGTGCCCGGCCGGGCTTGGCCACCTCCGCGAGGAATGCCACGGCGGCTTTTTCATCCTTGGCGGCCGGCCAGCCGATGGCGTCATGGTCGACCATGCGGTCTCCGTAGGTCGACGCTTCGTATCCCTGCACGTGTGCGCTCCTTCTGTTGTCTGCGTCAGTCTTCGGAGACGTCTCGGCGCGAGCTCAGCAGGCCCCGGCCCGCCAGCGGGACCAGTGCGAGAGTGAGCCCCGCGGACAGCAGCAGTCCGCCGCGTGCGTCCAGTGCGCCGACCACCGGTCCACTGAGCGGGAGTCCGACCGGGGCCGCCAGGGTCGATCCGGTCGTCCACAGCGTGATGACCGGTTGCTGTTCCTCCGGCCGGAGCGCCGATTGGACGAGCGTGTAGGCGATCGGCGTGAACGGGGCATAGACCAGTCCCCCCAGAGCGAAGGCACAGGCCGCGACCGGTAGAGAGGGGGCCAGACCCAGAAGCACGACCGATGCGCCCCACAGAGCGATCACGGAGACCAGGACGGCCTGCTGGGGCAGTTTGCGCAGCCGGTTGGTGAGGGCGCCACCGATCAGTGCGCCGACCCCGAAGGCAGTCCAGATGAAGCCCAGGGTGTTTCCGTCGCCGTGCAGGTCCTCCTTGGCCAGCAGCGGCAGCGCTACTTCCACGGGCATGTAGGAGAGGTTGAACAGGAAGACCACGGCGAACAGCCGAGCCGCCATGGGATGCAGCCGCAGGATGCGCCAGCCGGACTGCGAAGCTCGTTCCTTACGGACTGCTCCTGGCTGCGGCGGAACGACGAGCGAAACCGCCCCCAGCAGAACCAGGAAGCTCGCCGCCTGGAACAGGCAGGCGACACCCGCGCCGAAGACGACGGTGACCGCCCCACCGACGGCCGGGCCGATCACGTAAAGGGCAACGCTGTTGGCGAAGCCCAGCAGTCCGTTGACGGCGAAGAGCTCCTCCTTTTTCGCCATTCCGGTGGCGATCAGACGCCGGCCACTGGACGCCGGCAAATGCAACACCGACCCCAGCGTCAGGGCAGCCACCATCACCCAGATGTCGATCCACTCGGCGATGGCGGCCAGACCCACCACCGCGAACAGCGCAGTGCGCAGGGCGCTGTCAGTGATGACCACACCGCGAATCGGCAGTCGTAACCGACCGAGGCCCACGCCAAGGGCGATCACGGTGGTCAGCACGTACGGTGCGGTCATGGCCAGGCTGACCGCCACGGGTGCGGAAAGGTCTCCGTGGTGGCGGATCGCCAGCAACGGCAGCGCGATCAGCACGATGCCGTCACCCACGCTCGAGACCACATAACTGGCCAGCAGAGCCGCGAGGCGCGGGTTCCGCCTGAGCAGTTGCGGGTACGACGGGCTGTCGGGCGGCGCGTCTGCGGCCTCGTCGGTGCTCCTGGCGGTCACCGTCGTGTCACCTCCACTGCGGACGGTGGCCGAAAGGACAGATCAGCGACCCAGAGGGTGTGGGGCGTCAACCGCGCCCAGCGGGAAGAGGAGGAGCCGTCGAGGCTGAAGCGCGGGTCCCACAGTTCCTCCCTCTCGCCCAGGTATCGGGTGAGCTTGCGTCGACCACGGTCGGTGTCGAAGTCGACCACACTACCGTGACCGCGTGCGACGACCTGGAGCACACGCCCGGTGGTGAGCTCGCAGGAGTCCACGACGAGTTCGAAGACGGGGTTGAGGCTCAGCCGTTGCTCGAGTTTGGCCCAGGGGCCGGTGAGCACCCAGAACGAGTTGTCCTCCCAGAGGAACCACACAGGCCGGACGCATGGCCCCTCCGTGGCGAGGCGGGCGACCAGTGGACGAGCCAGGAACGCCTCGACGTCGAAAGGGGCTTTGTCCAGGTCGGGGAACGCCCCGTCTCTTCTGGTCAGTTTCACTCTCGACGGTCCTCGATGCTGTTGTGCCAGGCACGTGCCAACCGCTCCACGGCTTCCGACATGTCCTCGGCCCTCGCACAGGAGAACGACAACCGCAGCGTGGTGGGATCGGGATCCGTCGCGTAGAAGTCGGTCCCCGGTACGTAGGACACCCCCTCCTCGAGCGAGGCCGTCAACAGTCGGGTGGTGTCGGTGCCCTGGGGAAATCTGGCCCAGACGAAGAAGCCGCCGTGGGGGACGTCGAAGTCGAGGACCGAGCCGAAAGCTCCGGTCAGGGCGGACACCAGCGCGTCTCTGCGCTCGCGGTAGATGTCGCGCGCCCGGTCCAGCTGGGCTGCCAGGAACGCGGAGTCTTGAACGAGTTCGTGTACCACCTGCTGTATCAGGTGTGAGTTGCCCAGGTCGGCCGCCTGCTTGAACTTCATCAGGACGTCGATGAGCGACGGCGGGGTGATCAGGTAGCCGAGGCGTGCCGCGGGAAAGAGCACCTTGGAGAAGCTGCCCAGGCGCACGGTGTTTTCCGACGGGGGTGCTGCGGAGGCCGGCACGGCGGCCGGATCGTAGCCGAGTTCCCGGTAGGGGTCGTCCTCCACGAGCACGCACTCGTACCGCTCGGCGAGTCCGGCCAGCCGGTCGCGTTGCGGGGCGGTGAGGCTCGCGCCCGTGGGGTTGGCGAAGGCGGGGACAACGTAGATCATCTTGGCTCGCGGCTCTGAGGCGAGTACCGCCTCGAGTTGTTCGAGGCCGTGGTCCGAACTGATCGGGACATCCATCACACGGGCTTGGAAGAGGCGGAAGACCTGCAGCGCGCCGAGGTAGCTGGGCCTGTCCACGACGACCACGTCCCCGGGGTCGAGCAGCGCCTTGCACAGGAGGTCGAGCCCCTGCTGCGAGCCATGGGTGAGCAGGACGCGGTCGGCCTCGTAGGCACGGCCGGGTACGGAGACCTGGGCCGCGATCCAGGATCGCAGTGCGGGCAGGCCGCTCGCGTCGCCGTACTGGAGGGCGGCTGCGTCTCGTTTCAGCAGTCGGGTGGTGACCTCGGTGAACTCTTGTGAGCAGAAGGTCTCCGGGGCTGGACTGCCGGCCGCCAGAGGGATCACGTTGCTGGTCCCGGTGAGCCTGAGTACGGCGCCGATGGCGGAATCCGCCAGGTGTCCGGTGCGCTCCGCCAGAGTGGGAAGCCGTGCGGGTGTGTCGACGAACGTCACTGGGTTCTGTCTCCGTTCTCTCGCGCGGCCGCGCAGATCCGGCGTGGGGTGCGCTGTCGGAAGATGACCGTGTAGGGGACGTCCATGCCATGTCGGTCGAGCAAGGCCTGCCGCACCCTGGCGACGCCCAGCGAGTCTCCGCCCAGCCCGAAGAAGTCGTCGTGCGCTCCGATGTCCGCGATCCCGAGGATCTCCTGGAAGACGTCGATGACCCGACGCTCGGTGTCGTCGCGGGCCTCGGCCCGTCGGCTGCGGAGCACATTGCCCGGTGCGGGCTCCGGCAGTCGCTTGCGGTCGGTCTTGCCACTGGGCAGCAGGGGCAGGGCGGCGAGTCGTACCAGCGTATGCGGCACCATCGGGGCCGGCAGAAGCTCCGCCAGGGCATCGATCACGCCGTCGGGAGCCATGTCATCGTGGTCGGTGACCAGATAGCCCACGAGTCGGGGACGGTCCGCCTCTCCGGTGCGGATCGTGGCGGCCGCGGCTGTGACACCAGGGTGGGCGAGCAGCGCAGCCTCCACTGCCGCCAGATCGACACGGACTCCGGCGACCTTCGGATCGTCGTCGCGTCGGCCGGCGAACTCCACTTCGCCGTCCGCCGCCACGCGGGCCAGATCACCGGTGCGGTACATACGGTGGCCGGCGCCGAGGAACGGATCGGGCAGGAAGCGCTCTGCGGTCTGCTCAGGGTCGCCGAGGTAACCGCGGGCCAGTCCCCTGCCACCGATGAAGAGTTCCCCGACCTGTCCCCGAGCCACAGGGACGAGTTCGTCATCAAGGACATAGACGCGGGTGTCCTGGATCGGGTGTCCGACCGGGGGGAGGCGTCCGGGGGCGGCCGCGGCAGGGTCGAGCCATGCGGCGAGGCGCACACTGGACGCCTCGGTCACGCCGTACGAGTTGACAACGTCGAAGGGCATGCCCTCAGGCCAGACACGCAGTTGCTCGCCGCCCGCCACCAGCAGCCGCAGCGGGCAGGGATCGGGCCAGTCGACGCTGAGCAGCCGCTCCGCGAGCCCGGTCACGACGATGCTCCAGTTGACGCCGGACCGTACCAACCAGTCGCGGAGCGCCGAGCCCTCCCACACGGTTCCCTCGGGTGAGATCACCACCGCGGCGCCCGCGGTGAGCGGAGTCCACAATTCCCACCGTGAGATGGCAAACCCCGGGGACGCCAGCCAACTGGCGCGGTCCTCGGGGCGGATGGCGAAGGCGTCGTGGGACCACCGGGCCTCATTGATGATCCCGGTGTGCGGCACGGCGACCGCCTTGGGACGCCCTGTGGAGCCGGAGGTGAAGTAGATGTACGCGACAGTGCCGTCCTCCCCGGACGGCGGGTCCGGGAGGTCGTCGAGGGGATCGGCCCCCGACGACCCGGTGATCTCCTCGACGGTCTCCACGGGCCCCACGATCAGGCGGACACCCGCGATGCTGAGCATGTCCGCGACCCGGGCCTGAGGCAGATCCGTTGCCACGGGCACACAGATCCCGCCCGCCTGCCACACGGCGAGCGTGGCGATGACGTGCTCCGCGGAACGGGGCACGGTGACGGCGACCCGGGTGCCGCGGCGCACGCCATGTGCGGCGAGGCGCTGGGCGAGAGACCGCGCCCGCCGGTCGACCTCGCGATAGCTGATGACGGTGTCACCGTCGACGAGAGCAGGCCGGTCCGGCACGCGCCGGGCTGTCAGGCGGACGAGGTCATGGGTGCCCTGGGCGGTGGTCATGCCCGCACCTCCCCGATCAGGGTCCGCGGCTCTCGCAGCAATCGCTCCAGGTTGCGGCGGTGCACCTCGATGAAGCGCCGCGCGCTCGACGGGGTGAAGACCGCTCGGTTGTACGTCATCTCGCCCTCGAGGCCGGACGGACCGACGTACAGGGTGGGCACCGCGTTCTGGCCGTAGACGTGGGCGTACCGGTCGGCGTCGAGGTCGATGCTGTAACAGGTCTCTTGCGCGAAGGAGAAGGGGCGGACCCCGGCTTCGCCGAGCCGTTCCGGTGGCCCCAGGTCCGTGGAGAGCACGCTGCCGCGTACCCACACGTGGTACAGGGCGCGGGCGGGCCAGGGCCGCCGGGCCTCGAAGCCGGGGTCGATGGCCTCAGCGATCATCGGATAGGGCAACAGATTGTCGTAGACGTCAAGCACGGTGTCCCGGACGTGCTCCAGGTGCTCTCCGAAGGTGTGCTCGGGATGCACGGCGACCGGCAGCAGCACCAGATCGGCGAAGTGCCCTACGGCATTGAGATCCGCCTTGAGTTCCAGCCGGGTCAGCGAAGAGCCGACCACGATGCGCCGTGCCCTGCAGAGGGCGGCAAGGGCGGCAGTGTAGGCCGCGACGTGTATGAGGTATGGCGTTACACCCGCCTTCCCGCGCAGGTCGGCCAGTTCCGCTGTCCGTGCCTGGACAGTGAAGGGTTCCGTCTCCCGGAGGAACACCGGTGGCGGGGCTGCGGGGTAGTCGGTGGGAACGGCGAGGGGAGCGGGCAGGGGAGTGAGGGCCCGTCGCCAGTAGTCCAGGCGTTTGTCCGCGTCCTTCGGCAACTCGCGAGCACGCCACACGAAGTCCCGGTACTGGTCCTGCCGCTCGGGAGGCGGCAGTTCCTCGTACGCCTCGGCCAGATGCCGGATGACGACCTGCACGGAGGGCGCGTCCAGCATGAGATGACTCGCGGAGAAGACCAGCACATGTTCGCGGGGAGTGCGGCGCACCAGCGTGGCGTGCCACAGCGGTCCCTGGACGTAGTCGAATACACGGTCGCATTCGCCGTTGGCGATCAGTTCGCACAGCCGGTGCTGCTCCTGGTACGGCACGCCGGAGAGGTCCACCAGAGCGAACGGCAGGGAGTGAGCGTCCCGCGGATCCTGGATCTCCTGGCGTGGTGTATCGCCGATCTCGTCGAAGGTGGTGCGCAGAGTGTCGTGCCGCCGCCGGACGGTGTCCAGTGCGCGTTCAAGCCGGTCGGCGTCGACGGGCCCTTGCAGCGTGTACGCCAGACAGACGTTGCTCTTGGTCCTGCCCGGTTCGTCGGGGTGCATGAACCGCAGGCTCTCCCACAGCCACTCCTGCTGCGGGCTGAGCGGGACCGGATCGCCGAGCAGGGTCATGCGGTCCCCGCAAGTTCCGGGAGCACCCGCTCACCGAGAAGCCGTACCGCACGCATGGCCTCGGCGTGCGAGACCGACCCGAACCGCAGATGCAGGCTCAACTCCGCGCCGGGATAGAGCTTCGCGATCCGGCGCAGGGTCGCGGTGGCTTCCGGCACCCCACCCACAATGATGTTGTCAGCAGCCATGAGGTCGGCGACGGTGGTCTTGCGAGCGGCTTCCTCCATGCGTTCGTACCCCTGGTACTCGTCCGAAGTGACACCGCGCCAACTGCTGTATGCCTCCAGTTGTTTGTCCCGGTAGGCCGCATAGTGCTCTTCGGCACGCGTGACGGCTTCCCTCTGGGTCTCGGCCACGTAGCAGTGATAACTGACGTGTAGCCGGAAGTCCGGCGAGTGGCCGTGCGCGAGGCGGGTCTTGCGGTGCAGGTCGAGCAATCCGCTGAGCTTCTCATGGCTGGCCACCACGGGGATGATCATGAGGTGGTAGCCCCGCTCCGCTGCCCAGGTGAAGGTCTCAGGCGAGGTGGTGGCGGCAATGAAGATCGGTGGGTGGGGTCGCTGCAGGGGCCGGGGCAACATGGCCGGCAGCGGGCCGAACCGGTGGAACCGGCCTTCCCAGCGGAAGTTCTCCGTCGACCAGAGCCGTTCGACGGCCTCGACGCCCTCCTCCAGCCGGGCACGGCTGTCTGCCATGCGTACGCCGAACGCGTCGAACTCCGAGGGAAGAAAGGCCCGTCCGAACCCCGCGTCGAGACGGCCGTGAGAGAGATTGTCGAGCACGGACAGCGAGGCCGCCAGTTTGATGGGGTGGGTGAACGCGGGCGTGACCGCTCCGGTGACCAGCCGGACCTGTGAGGTTCGCCGGGCGATGGCCGACAGCAAGGACACCGGGTCCGGGCTGTATCCGCCCCATTCGTGGAAGTGGTGCTCGACCAGCTTCACATGACTGAAGGAGAGGCGGTCGGCCAGCTCGCTCAACTCGATCATCTCGTCGTAGAACCGCGCACCGGGCATCTCGGTGGGCCCCACGGTGGGCAGGAAGTTGAGCCCGACCTTCATGTCACCGCTTCCCACGGACGCACGTCGTCTCGTACAGGTTCCGGTACTGCTTGTCGGTGAACTCCAGCTTCGCCAGGGCACGTGCGGTGTCCAGGGCCACCTCGTGCGGGATGAGCCGCGGTGTGCCGACGGCCTCGGCCATGAGCTGTGACTGGGCGCACCGTTCCATCACGATGAACAGCCATACCGCCTCACCGATGGTGCGACCACCCGTCAAGAAGCCGTGATTCTGCATGATCACCGCTGTTCCGTCGCCCATGGCCTCGATGACCTCCTTGCCCTCCTGTCGGGCGTTGACGAGGCCGGTGAACCGGTCGTAGAGGCCGTGCCGCCGGTAGATGACGCAGGCGTCCTGGGTGATCGGGTCGAGTAGCCGCCCCAGGGACGACCAGGTCTTGCCGTACATCGAGTGTGTATGGGCGAAGGCCACCAGGTCCGGCCGATTGCGGTGCAGTTCGCCATGGAGCGGATCCACCGAGGGGTTGAGTTCGCCGGAGCCCTCCAGGACGGTCCCCTCGCCCCCCACCAGCAGGAGGTCGTCGACCGTGACCTGGTGGAAGTCCAGCCCGAACGGGTTGACCCAGTAGGCGTCCGGGCGCTCCGGGTCCCGCACGCTCACATGGCCGGCGATTCCCTCGCTGTAGCCCAGCTCGGCGAGTAGATGTATGCCCTCCACCAGAGTCTGCCGCAGCGCCTGGCGTTCATCTCGATCCGGCATCGTGCTTCCTCACCTCTCGGTCACGGGTGCCGCGTCATACACGCAGCGGAATCCGACCTCGTTGTGCCGGTCGGTCAGCAGGTCCTTGCCGCGGTAGAAGGTCGACAGGCACACGGGGGGAGACGTCCAGGTACCTCCGCGCAGGACGTGGAACGCCTCGGGACGGTTCATGAACTCCTGGCCTGTGCGCCCCTTGAAGAAGGGGGCCATGTCGGCGCGGGTGAAGAAGTTGGTGCGGGTGATCTCCCAGACGTTCCCCGCCATGTTCAGGGCACCGTACGGGCTGGCACCGTCAGGATGGGAATCGGCGGCCGCCACAGGCTTCTCCGGCCAGGCGACCGTAGTGGTGACCAGGAGTTCCTCCAGGTCAGCCAGGTTGTGGATGTCGTTCCGACCGTACGCCGTGAACACGCATCGAGCCTTGTCGTCACTCCAGGTGTCGCCCCAGGGGTAGACCCTGCCGTCGGTTCCGCGAGCGGCCTTCTCCCACTCGTTCTCGGAGGGGAGTCTGCCGCCGGCCCAGCGGGCGAAGGCGTACGCGTCATACCAGTCGACACCGACGACCGGGAGCTCTGGTGGGTTGAAGCGCGGGTCGTGCCAGTGGGCTGGTGTGTAGTCCTTGCCCTCCGGCTCATCGGGGTGGGCGAATTCCTTCGAACTGCCGACCGCTTCGAGGAACTCCGCGTACCGGGCGTTCGTCACCGCGGTGCGGTCGATGTAGTAGGCGGGGAGCTCCTCGACGCGCAGGGGGTTGTCGGAGTCGTCCATCTGGAACGGGCCGATGTCGGTCACCCTTGCTCCGGCGATGAAGGGGCCCGCGGGAACCAGGACGACGTCCCGCAGATCCGGTTCACGCCTGGCGGTGGCCACTTGCGCCCTCAACTCGGCGAAGTGGCGGTTCTCGAGTTCGCGGAGCTCTTCGGGGTCCACGGAGCCGAAGAAGTCGAGAAGGGCACGCTTGGTGAAGGCCGCACCGCAACCCACCGGTTTGCGCGCGTAAGCGGGCTTGGTGAAATTGCTGGGCCACCCCGAGATCCGGATCATATGCGCCACCGACTCCGGGATCCGGTGCTCACCGGCGACCTTGATGGCGGTGAAGGCGACCCAGTCCACATCGTCGTGGATCGCTTCGCAGATCGCCGCCCGCGCCTCAGGAGCGGCGACGAAGCGGGCGGCCAGGGCCTCCACGGCAAGGCGCCGAACGTTCCAGTCCGCATGTCCTACCGCCCACGCGGACAGTTGCTCCAGGGAGAGATCGTCCGACGTCGCATCGGCCAGCCACTTCTCGATCTGCTGAATCCGATTGCGGTATTCCCGCCCTTGGAGAGCTGTTATCGATTCTTCCTCGAACAGTTCATGCAGCATTCCCCTACCAACCTCTTCCCCGATTCCCGATGAAGTGCCGGGAGAGCGTGTCCGATCTCCCGGCACCGTTACTTTCCAGTCGCGACGATTACCACTTCGTCGCCGACTCGCCCGCCTCGCGGGACGCCAGGAAGTCCTCGGCAGTCACCTTTGATCACCACCTCTCTGCTCCAGTCGGATGGTTATCGAGGCCACGCATGGAGCGCGACCGATCAGGGGGTGCGCCGTGTTCGTCAACGGCGATTCAGGAGAAGGCCACGGTCAGGGGAAGACGAATGTGGAGAAGACGCTGCGGATCTCGTCAAGTGGAGCAAGGACCGACTGTAATAGATCTTGTTCGTGAGCAGGACCGCCCAGCGTGATCGTTTGCGGGAAACCCATATTCCGGTTCCGGTGAAGCCGTAGTGCACGAATGCCTGCGCTGCCGGGTCCGGACGCCGGTCCAGCATCCAGCCCAGCCCCCAGGCAGGCTCGAGATCACGCGTATGCACCTGCAGAGACAAGGAGATCCAGGTCGGCGGAACCACGGAGTGCGCACCTCGACCGGCGACGAGGAGGTGATGAAGAAATCGGGCCAGATCGGCGGCGGTGGAGAACACACCGGAGTTTCCAGCCGTCTCACCGAGAAGGCGGGCGGAGTAGTCGTGCACGGTGCCCCGAACACGCTGCCGAGCAGTCTCATCGTATTCGGTGGGCGCGCATCGCTTCCTCGATTCGGAAGGCAGCGGCCCGTAACGGGTGTCATCCATACCCAGTGGAGCCCAGACCAACTTCCTTGCGGCATCGGCCAGTTGGTCCCCAAGGAGCCGTTGGGCAATCAACCCCAGGACAAGCGCCGCCCGGTCGCAGTAGGCCACCCGCCGCCCCGGCACGTCGTGCAGTGGTTCGTTCAGGATGCCCCGCCAGATGGCGGTCGGGTCGGCACCGTACAGCGCGCGCAGATTGGCCCGCTTGGGTAATCCGGCCGTGTGTGTCAGCAAGTGACGCACCGTGACCTGCGCGAGTGGGCGCCCCTTGGTTTCAGGTAACAATTCATCTACATGACTGTCGAGCTCACATTTCCCCTCCTCCCACAACAGCCCGATCAACGGCCACAGGGTGGTCACTTTGGTAAGGCTGGCAATGTCGAACACGGTATCGGTAGTCATCGGCGTGGGATCTTCGAGGGGATCAAGAACCCCCACGGCACCGCCGGCCTGCGGCCCGTCGGCATCGCCGGCCATCCAGACCGCTCCGGGATAAATCCCTTGAGCGAGCCCCGAATCGATCAAGCTCTGCGCACGAGCCGCAAGGCAACTCCAGTCTGGGGTTTCCGGCACTCGACGGGACTCCGGGACCTGCTCCCCCGGATCCACAGCTCCTTGATCCCTCATGTACACGAGCCAAGACTCTATGTATGACGCATCGAGACTTGACAGATGCATTTCAGGCGGCTTGATCCGCGCGCACGCGAACGGATGTATTGATCTCTGAACGAGCGACCGGATTCATTCCTTCGCCAGGTGACATGGATCGGTGCAAGCACGCAGCGCGCCTGGGTACCGCTGAGGAAATCGACGGACGGACCGCGCACGGGGGGACGTGAAGCCAAGACCCACGAGACAGCAGTCGGAGCAAAGGCCCAATCGAACTCTTGCCGCCAGGTCGATTCGGCTGTTACGAACCCAGCCGTCTCGTCAACTCCCGAGGACGTCACACCTTTGCTCCCACCAACGCTCGCGAAACTGACGGTGTGCAGGTCAGTTGCCTTGTCGACTCTCGCTTACCGCGTACGCGAAGCAGCACGGGCCGGCTTGATCGTCCACCGGCGGTCGGTCCGCGCCCCGGGCAGGCCGGCGATCTTGTCGATGCCGGTCTTCGGGGCGGAGCAGCTCGGCGATCAGTACGACACGACGTGGGCGAAGCCCTCGCCGGCGGCGAGACGTTCAGCCGTCCCGCCCACCACAGGAGGGGCACGGACCCGGCGCACTGGACAAGTGACAAGCCAAGTGCGGCAGCGGCGCGTAGGTCGGCGCATGCGGAGCGTGGGTTCATCGCATGAGCGGGGGTGCACCCGTCGCCGCGACGGACAGTTCCCAGAGCCGTGCGGCCGCGTCGGGGTCGATGGCGTAGGCGCGGACCCCGCCGTCGTCCATGGGGGCCGTGGGGGCGGAGACCCGCGCGACATCGCAGGCCTCGAGGTAGAGACCCCCGCGGCCGTCGAGCTGTGGAGAGGTGGCGGCCCACAGGCCGGTGGCGGCGCCCTGGGAGGGTGTCTTGAAGTCGGCGCCGATCACGGTGCCCTGCTCGTCCACCCATCCCCGTTCGATCTGCTCGTGAAGCGTCATCTCTCGTTGGAGGCCGGTGATGATCTTCCCCGGATGGAGGGAGAACGCCCGGACGCCGTCGCCTTGCCCGAGAGCGTCGAGACGCACAGCGAAGAGGGCGTTGGCAGTCTTGGCCTGGCCGTAGGCCAGCCACTTGTCGTAGCCGGTGCGAAAGTGCGGGTCGTGCCAGCGGATGTCGGTGAGGGTGTGCCCGGCGGAGCTGTTGACGACGACGCGCGCACCGTCGGCGGCGGCCAGGAGCGGGTAGAGCTCGCACGTGAGGGCGAAGTGCCCGAAGTGGTTGACGGCGAGCTGGCCTTCCCAGCCGGGCCCCACGCGTCGCTCGGGGATGGCCATGATGCCGGCGACGGCCATGAGGAGGTCGAGCCTGCCGATGGTGTTGTGGATCCGTACGGCGGCGGCGCGCACGCTGTCGAGGTCCGCCAGGTCCATGGGGACGACCTCGCAGCCGGCCACGTCCGCCAAAGCGGCGCGGGCGATTTCGGGGCGGCGCGCCGGGACGATGACCCGGACCCCGGCGGCCGAAAGGCCCCGGGTGGTTTCCAGACCGAGTCCGGAATAACCCCCCGTCACGACGGCGGTCGAGCCGGAGAGGTCGAGGCCGGCCATGACGTCCTCGGCGGTGCTGGCGGCTGAGAAGGGCGAGTCGAGCGGCTGCTGATCGGTGATGGTCATGCCAACGACGGTAGGAACTGGAGCGAGGTCTAGATCAAGTCCTAGAGTGGGGGCATGGCGACAGTCGAAACCCGTGGGGAGCCACTGAGTATCGGCGAGGTGGCCGAGCGGACCGGACTCAGCGTGCACGCGCTGCGCTTCTACGAGCGCGAGGGCCTGCTGGTCGGACCGGTCCGACGCACCGCGGGCGGCCGACGGCGATACACCGCCGTCGATGTCGACTGGCTGCTGATCTGCGTCAGACTGCGCGAATCCGGCATGCCGCTCGCCGACCTCAGACGGTTCGCCGAGCTGGTGCGGCGCGGTCCGGGCAACGAGGCTGAACGGTTGCGGCTCCTCGACGCCCATCAACGGCGCGTCGAGGCACAGATTCAGGCGCTGGAGGAGTGTCGCTCGGTCATCGCCTGGAAGGTCAGCGTGTACACCGAGCACCTCGGCCGCGGCGAGGCCGGCGGACTCTGGGACCCGACGGCCTGAAACCGCCGGCCGGTCTCCCGTCCCGGCCGATGCGAGCCGTTGAGGATGAGTACATGACTATCGATGACCAGCGAGTTCTGACGACCACGTCGCCACCCGAGCCCGATTCGATGGGCTCGCCGCATCCCTGGACCGGGTATTCGGCTGCACATGCTCCGTTGCTCGGGGAGTGAAAGACGCCGGTTTCCACGGAGACATCGTCATCCCAGCTGTTGCCACGGAGAGCAGCGGCTCCGTCGTCGTCCGCTTCAGCAACTTCGGATCCCTGATCACAGCCGCCTGGAAGAAGCCCAGCTTCTTCGGCGAGTAGCTCACCAGCAAGTTCTTCGTCTGCTGGTGGTACACGCGTCGCGTCCTCGATGACCTGCGAAAACGGGACCGCGGGAGTCGATCCGCCTACGCGTCGTTGCACTTCGAACTACGCGTCGTTGCAATTCGAACTTGTCGGCACGCGGCGAATCGCCCGGCTCCGGGGAGGGCTGCAATCGCCCGCCGCGGAAGGTCCGGCGGTAACGGAGAGCGTGGACTGCACGCTCCGTGACTGGCCGATCGTCGCTGGCAGGACCCGGTCCGGTTCCCGGATCTGCCATTGTCGCGCATGTCGCGGTATCTCGCGAGGTGACGCGGCATCTCTCCGTGCGCGTGCGGGAAATGGCAATTTCGGTAAGCTGGATGGAGGACACGTCGATGTCTCGGTGCAGAAGGAGCCCGCATCACGGCGGCCGTGTATACCGCAGACCGTGTATACCGGAAATCGCCTTCACAGGCGACCAGGGCTGAGTCCCGGCCCGGGGGTCGGAGAGTTCCCCTGATGTCAGCCCGGCCCACGGGATTTTCCGCCGCCCGGTGCCCGTTCGCCCAGCTCACCCCGTCCGACAAGTGGCTTTCTCAGGAGGTTAGTTGGGATGAACGCGCGACTGCGAAGCCATGCTGCGGTGACCGCCGTCAGTTCATGCATCGTCGTGCTGATCGCGTTCTACTATCAATTTCCGGAAAAACGGCTGCTCTTCGTCGCCATTGGAGCGACCGGCGTCATCGGTATTGTCCTGGGTGTCTTTCTCAACCGCCCGGCGCATCGACTCCCCTGGCTGTTGCTCGCCGCGGGGAACTTCGCCTTCGTCTCAGGCCAAGCCACCCAGATCATCCTCATCCAGTTGCTCAACGAGGAGATCCCTTTCCCGTCGATCGCCGACGGCTTCTATCTCGCCGCATATCCGCTCTATGCGGCCGGGCTGCTGGGCTTCGTGCACTGGCGCACAGGTTGGCGCGACCGGGCGAGCCTCGTCGACGCGCTGACGCTGACCGTAGGCCTGGCGCTGCTGTCGTGGCTCTTCCTCATTGATCCGTACGCCCGCGCCGCGGATCTGACCTGGTGGCAGAAGGCGTTCGCCATCGCCTATCCGCTCGGCGACATCCTCGTCCTGGCGATGCTGCTGCGGCTGCTCGTCGGCCGTGGCGGCAAGAGCCTCTCGCTCATGCTGCTCACCGCGGGCACCCTCGGCCTCCTCACCGCCGACGTGCTGTACGGCCTGATCCAGCTGAATGGAACGTGGCGTACGGGTAGCGCGGTGGAACTCGGCTGGGCCGTCCTGTACGGCGCCTGGGCGGCCGCCGCGCTCCATCCGTCCATGCGTCGGCTGACGCAGCCGGTGCCATGGCGAGCCGAGACCGGCACGGGCCGACTGAGCCTGCTCACCCTGGCGTCGCTGATAGCCCCGGCCATCCTCCTGACGGAGGCGGTGCGCGGCGTGAGGTCCAACGTCGGCGTCATCGGAGTCTTCTCCGCGGTGCTCTTCCTCCTCGTCCTCTACCGCCTGTGGGGGATGGTGTCGACCCACCGGCGGGCGGTCGGCCGGGAGAAGGTGCTGCGCAACGCGGTGTCGTCGCTGGGCGGAGCGGGGGAGCTGCGGGATGTGGCCGCTGCCGTCCACTCCGCGGTGACGCAGCTTCTGTCGCACGGGCCGCCGCGTTCCGCGCTGCTCACCCTGCCGGACAGCATGTTCTGGGTGAACGGGGCGCACAGCGCCCTGCGCGGGCCCCTGGCCGCACGGGCGACCGCAGCCGTACGGGAACTGATCGCGTCCGGCGAGAACCGCCTGGTGACCCTCGACAGTGTGGGGCCCGATCTTGCCGCCCACCTCGCGGGCTCGGACGAGGAGCCGGCCCGCACCGGCCACGCGCTGGTCTGCCCGCTCGCCGCGCAGGATCACCCCTCGGGCGATCCATTGATCGGGGTGCTGATCGTGGCCGGGGACGAGCAGGACCTGCTCGTGCTCCGCGACACGCTGGCGACTCTCGCCGCGCAGGCAGCACTTGCCGCGGCGCGGGTCACCCTCGCCCAGGAGGTCAACCAGCGCAACAGCGAGATGTACTTCCGCACGCTGGTGCAGAACGCCTCCGACGTCATCCTGATCCTCGACGACGACGACCGGGTCCGTTACGCCAGCCCCTCAGCCGCCCAGGTGCTCGGCGTTCCGGACCTGGAGGGGACCCTCCTCGTCAATCTGGTGCCACCGCAGGACAGCCGCGCGGTGGTCGAGACACTCGGCCGGATACGGAGCGGCGAGTACCAGAGCAAGCGCGAGCACTGGCGTATGGTTCGCGCCGACCGGTCGTCCATCGAGGTCGAGGTGAGGTGGAGCGACCTCCGGGAGGAGGCGACCGTCGGTGGAGTTGTCCTCACCTTGCGGGACGTGACCGAACAGCGCAAACTCGAACGCGAACTCACCCACCAGGCGTTCCATGACTCGCTCACCAACCTGGCCAACCGCGTGCTCTTCCAGGACCGGGTCAACCACGCCCTGGCGCAGGCTCAGCGCGACGGCACGGTGGTCGGTGTGCTCTTCGTCGACGTGGACGACTTCAAGGTCATCAACGACATACACGGCCACGGTGTGGGCGACGAACTCCTGGTCGCGCTGTCACTCCGGCTGCAGACCACCGTCCGTGCCTCCGACACCGCCGCGCGCATCGGCGGCGACGAGTTCGCACTGCTGGTGGAGGGCTCCGTCACGAGGGAGGGCGTGGAGCGGTTCACCGAACACGTGATGACCGTGTTCGCCGAGCCGTTCCGGCTCAGTGTGGGACCGGTGAGTACGTACGCCAGCATCGGCGTCGCGACGACGGAAGACAGCATCGACTCGGTCGAACTGCTGGCACACGCCGATCTCGCGCTGTACTCGGCGAAGATGGCGGGCAAGCGTCAGTGGCGCCGCTACCACCCGGAACTGCAGAGCGGCATGGCCGAGCGCGCCAATTTGCAGGAGGCTCTGGACAGTTCGACGATCGAGACTTCTTTCCTGGTGCTTTACCAGCCCATCGTGGAGCTGACCAGCGGTCGGATCGCCGGCTTCGAGGCGCTCGTTCGCTGGCCGCACTCCACGCGCGGCATGGTGCTGCCGGAGCAGTTCATCACGCTGGCCGAGGAGAGCGGGCAGATCGTCCCGCTCGGCGCCTGGGTGCTCGACCAGGCCGCGGCTGAGGCGGTCCGGTGGGAGTCCTCCGTGCTGCGCGGCGGGACGGCCGACCGCATCGTGCCTTACATCAGCGTGAACGTGTCGCCGCGTCAGTTCCGGGACGACGAGTTCTACACCGTTGTCCGCCGTGCCCTGGATCTCTCCGGCATCGAACCGTCGTCTCTCGTACTGGAACTGACCGAGAGCGTGCTGATGTACAACGACGAACGTATCCTGGCCGAGATGAATTCGCTCACAGACCTCGGTATCCGTATCGCGATCGACGATTTCGGAACGGGCTACTCGTCGCTGAGCTATCTGCGGGAGTTCCCCATCTCGATACTCAAGATCGACAAGTCGTTCGTCGACGAACTCGGGCGCTCGCCGGAACAGTACGCCCTTGTCGAGGGCATCACGCATCTCGCGGACACCCTCGGCCTCACGGTTATCGCCGAAGGGGTGGAGAACGTGAGGCAGCAGGAATTGCTGATCTCCATGGGCTGCCGGTTGGCTCAGGGATACCTCTTCGCCGAACCGGTCAGCGCCGAGGAGGCGGAACAACTCATCCTCGCGCCGCCGCTCGGCCGCCTGGCCGAACTGCCGGTGAGGCCCGTGGAAGGGGAGCGGTGATGGCGGTGGCCCTTTCCCGCTAGGGGCGCGGATCGTGTTCCGCAGGACGCCGCGCGAAGGCAGGAGGCCCGAGTGACGGAACGTGAGCACTTGCCGGCAGAGTCGGCCGCACCGTGCGTCGTGCTGCGCAACGACGAGGAGCAGTACGCGATCTGGCCCGCCGATCGCCGGATTCCGGCCGGGTGGCGTCGGATCGGCGGACCGGACTCCGCCGCGTGGTGCGGGAGTCTGGTCGACCGCCTGTGGACCGACATGCGGCCCGCGAGCGCCCGCGCCGGGGGACGGCCCCCTGAATCCTGGCCGGGCCCCGTGTCCGAGCTGGTCCGGGAGCGGGCGCGGCGTGAGCCGTCCGCTCTCGCGGTGCTCTCGGACGACGCCCGGCTCAGCTACGCCGAGCTGAGCGACCGCGCCGACCGGCTCGCCGACCAGCTGCGGGAGTCGGGCGTCGGCGCGGAGTCCGTCGTCACCGTGTGCCTCGACCGCGTGCCCGAGCTGGTCGTCGCGCTACTGGCGGTGCTGGGCTCCGGAGGCGCGTTTCTGCCCCTCGACCCGGCGACTCCGCGGCAGCGGATGGTCGCACTGGTCGGGGAGACCGGTTCTCGCCTCATCGTCACGAGCCGCGAGCACGCCCCGATGTTCGCCGGGTGCGAGGCGCGGATCGTCCACGCCGGGGCCGTCGGGGAATCGGCCACGCAGGCGCCCCTGGAGGCGCCGCGGCCGGCCCGCGGCCCCCGGCCGGACGACCTCGCCTACGTGATCTACACCTCCGGATCCACCGGACCCCCCAAAGGGGTGATGATCAGCCAACGGTCGCTTGCCCACTCCCTCACAACGGTGGCTCAGGCATACGAACTGACGCCCAGCGACCGGGTGCTGCACGCCGCGGCGCTCGGCTTCGACACCTCACTGGAGCAGATCTTCGCCACGCTGATCAGTGGCGCGACGCTCATCCTCGCGGGAACACCGACATGGGCGCCCACCGACCTGCTGCACCGCCTGCCCGAGCACGGGATCACCGTCGCCGACCTGCCCCCCGCCTACTGGCACCGGGTCGTCTCCGCCCCGGACCGTGGCGAGAGCCTGGCGTCGCTGAGGCTCGTCATCGTCGGCGGCGAGATCGTCACCGCGAAGGACTGCCGCGCCGTTATGCGCCGGATCCCCGGTGCACGGCTCGTCAACGCCTACGGGCTCACCGAGACCACCATCACCTCCACGCTCTGCGACCTGAACCAGGAAGTGCTCGCCGCGCCGGACACCGCCGTCGCCCCGGTCGGCAGGCCCCTGGAGGGGAGTCACGTCCACGTGCTCGACGCCGAACTACGCCCGGTGCCACCGGGCGAGCGCGGCGAGATCTACATCGGCGGTCAGGGTCCGGCGCGTGGTGTCTGGCGGCAACCCGCCCTGACCGCACGGCAGTTCCTGCCCGATCCGTACGGCTCCGCGCCGGGGGACCGGATGTATCGCACCGGGGATCTGGGCCGGTGGCGCCCGGACGGCAACCTGGAAGTCCTGGGCCGGGTCGACGACCAGGTGAAGATCCGCGGGTTCCGGGTCGACCCGGCCGAGATCGAGGCCGCACTCGTCTCCCGCCCGGAGATCGGCCAGGCGATGGTGGTGGCTCGGGTGCGCGAGACCGGCGACCGGGACCTGATCGCGTACTACACGCCGGCCTCGCCGCCGGCGGCCGACGGCGAGGCGGCACTGCACCCACGGCTGCGGTCGGCGCTCGCCGAGGTCCTGCCGGGCTACATGATCCCGGCAGCCTTCCACGCGGTGGAACGGCTGCCCGTCGCGCCCAGCGGAAAGCTCGACCGCAGGGCCGTGCCTGAGTCGGGGACCGCGACGACGACGGCCGGCGCCGACGACCGTCCTGTGCCGCAGGGGCTGGCCCAGCTGTGGTGCCAGATCCTGGGTGTGGACTACGTCCGTCCGCATGACGACTTCTTCGAGCTGGGCGGCAACTCGCTGCTGGCCATGGAGATGCTCGCCCGGACCCGCGTCATCTTCGGCATCGGCGTCACACAGATCCGCGACCTGACCCGTTCACTGCTGTGGCAGCCGATGCTCGCCGCGTTCGCCGAGTCCGTTCGCCAGGCACGTGCCGGCACTCTGACCCCCCCGGACGGCGGGAGCGTCGACTTCGCTTCGGAGACCGATCGGCGCGTTCCGGCGGTGGGCCGTGACGCGCCGGCTCCGGATTACCGGAGCCCCGGCGACGTCCTTCTCACCGGGGCGACGGGATTCTGCGGCGCGCACATGATCGACGAGCTGCTGCGCCGCACGACGGGCCGGATCCTCTGCCTGGTCAGGGCCTCGGACGAGCAGCACGGCATAGAGATGATCCGCGCGAGCCACCAGCGCTACGTCCTCAGCGATCTGTCCAGCGCGCGCATCCAGCCGGTCGTCGGCGACCTGGGCAAGCCCGGACTGGGGCTGCCTCCCGGCCGGTTCGAGGAGCTGGGATCGACCATCGACGCCGTCTATCACTTCGGCGCCCAGGTCAACTTCATCTACCCGTACCACGAGTTGCGCGCGGTCAACGTCGACGGAACATACGAGATCATCCGCGTCGCCGCCGGCAGGGCCGTCCCCGTCCACTTCGCCTCCAGCATGGCGGTAGTCGCCGGGTTCGGGCCGGCCGGGGTGCGTGAGGTGACCGAGAGCACGCCGCTGGACTTCCCGGAGTATCTGTCGGTGGGATACGTGGAGACCAAATGGGTCGCCGAGACGCTGCTGAAGAAGGCGTCCGACGCGGGCCTGCCGGTCTCCGTCTACCGCCTGATGGACATCACGGGCAGCAGCGGAACCGGCGTGATGAACACCAGCAGCGAGATGGCCGCCCTCATCAGCTTCATCGCGCGGACCGGTCTGTGCCCTGATGTCCCGCTGCCGCTGGACTTCCTGCCGGCCGACCGCCTCGTCCGCGCAATCGGACACATCTCCACCCGCCATCCCGCGCGCGGCGAGGTCTACCACCTCACCAACCCCCGTCCCGCCCTGCTGGATTCGCTGGCCGAGCGCATGCGCCGGCGGGGATACCCGGTTCAGGAGATCCCGTACGCCGAGTGGATCGCCGCTCTGGTGAAGTACGCGGCCGGGCACCCCACCGACGCGATAACACCGTTCGTCCCGCTCTTCGTCGACCTGTGCCATCACGCCGACATCACCGTGAGCGAGATGTACTTCCAGGGTGTTTTCCCGGAGTTCAGCCGCACCAACGCGGAACGGGCACTGGTGGACGCCGGGATCGACATTCCGCCCGTGGACGCGGAGATGCTGGACCGCTACATCGACTTCCTCGAACAGCCGGAGCACGTCCGGCCGGTGAACAGCCGAGGGCAGGGAGCGGCACGGTGGTGAGCCGATGCCCCGGCTGGGAGGCACTGGACGTGCTGGAAGCGGCGCCCGACGGTCCGGTGGCCTTCTGTGCCGACCTCAGTCCCGCCGGCCTTTTGGCGGCGTACCGTGCCGGGGTCTACCCGTTCCCGGCATCCGACGAGTACACCCGCGCCCTCAACGAAGTGGTCTTCGCCGATCAGGTCCAGGAGGGCGGCATCCGGCTCGTGGGGGAGGAACCGGCCGATCCCTTCGCCGTCTCCTGGTGGTCACCCGACCCCAGGCCGGTGCTGCCCGTCTCGGCCGCCCATCTGAGCCGGAGCCTCGCCCGGCGACTGCGCAACCGGCTGCTGTGGTCGACCAGCCTGGACCGGGGCTTCGAGCGGGTCCTCCGCGAATGCCGCGGCGACCGTGCCCCGCTGTGGCTCACCGAAGAGCTGATCGCGAGCTTGATCCGCCTTCACGAACTGGGTCACGCTCACAGCGTCGAGGTGTGGGAGGACGGCGATCTGATCGGCGGCGTCTTCGGCCTCAGGGTCGGATCGGTCTTCAGCATGGACTCGATGTTCTTCCGGCGTCCCGGCGCCTCGAAGGTCGCGGTGAGCGACCTCGCTGCGCGTTTCGCCCAGGCCGGCGGCGAACTGCTCGACGCGCAGCGGGACAGCCCGCACGTCCGCGACCTGGGCTGCATTCTCCTCCCGCGAGAGCAGTACGTGGGATACCTCCGCCGCACCGCGCGTGACACCCGCCCGATGCCCACCGGCACCTTGCCCGCCCGCCGCCTCGCCCAGCCGGCGGCATCGCGTTGACCGTGTCCGTCGCGCTGCCCGGCGCCCCGAACCTGCTGGCCAACGCGGTGAAGTTCACCCCCGGCGGCGGGAAAGTCGGTGTACGAGCCGGCGCGCGGGACGGGGAGGCGGCGCTGAGCGTGAGCGACACGCGCCTCGAACGCCACCGAGCAGGCCGTCCCGGGTACCGGTCTGGGCCTGACCATCGTGCACACGATCGTGGCGAACCATGGCGGCCGGACGGAGGTGAGCTCCGAAGAGGGCCGGGGTACCACGATCACCGCCTGGCTGCCGCTCACCGGTACTGACGGTGGGGAGCAGACCAGTCCTCGCGCGTCGAGCTGAAGGGCCGTCAGAAGGAACGGGAAGTCATGGGCATGAGGGTGCCTGGGAACCGGGCTACCCGGGCCGTAGCCCGACCGTAACCCCGGCTCGGCGTCCGCTTTCTCGATTTGCGATCATCAGTGGTTCATTCTTTGCTGGAAATGTCCGACGAGCGGATCGCTTGCTCTCCGTCATCGCACGCCGCACCGAAACCGTCGAGACCGGTCTGTTCGGTGGTCCCGGCCGCGCCTTGTGGCCGTGCCCTGACATGTGGAGGCGGACGATGGAACCGGAATCGAAAGCCACGCCAAGGCAGTATGCGGCCGACGATGAAGAGCGTTTTCGGCTACTGCTCAAGAACTCTCCGGACATGGTCTTCCGCCGGACGATGGAGGGCGTCTACCGGGAGGTGTCCGCCGCGGGGCAGGCATTGCTGGGCCGTCCGGTCGAGGAGATCGTGGGGACGTCGCTGGAGTCCTGGGTCCATCCGGCCGATGTGGAGGAATTCGAGTGGGCGGAGCGGGATCTGCTCCGCGACGGCCGGGTGTCGGTGTGTCTGCGTCTGCGGCATGCCGACAGGCACTCGATGTGGACGGAGTTGACGTCCTGGGTGGTGCGGGACCCCGCAGGCGAGCCGATCGAAGTACGCGGGTTCATCCGTGGGGCGGAGGGCCAGCGGCGCAGGGAGGAAGCGCTGCGGCTGTTGCAGGATCAGGCACGTTCGGTCATCGAGACCGCCAGGGACGCCTTCGTCTCCATCGACGAGGACGGTCTGGTCATCGACTGGAACCTGAGCGCCGAGAGGCTGTTCGGGTTCAGCCACCACGAGGCGATGGGCCGCCCGCTGACGGAGACGATCATTCCTGAGCGGTACCACGCCGCGCACAGGGCCGGTCTGCAACGGGTGCTGGCCGGCGGGGAGGCTCATGTACTGGGCGGTCAGGTCGAAGTCACCGCCCGTCATCACGACGGCCACGAGATCCCGGTCGAACTGGCGGTGTGGCGGCTGAAGTCGGCGAAGGCGCGCTGCTTCAACGCCTTCATCCGGGACATCAGCGAGCGCAAACAGGCCGAAGCCGCTGTGGCGGAGGCCCGCGACCAGGCGATCGCCGCGTCCCAGGCGAAGTCGCAGTTCGTCGCCTCCATGAGTCACGAGATCCGCACCCCCATGAACGGCGTCATCGGGCTGAGCGACCTGCTGCTGGGCACCGAACTGGATGCCGAGCAGCGACGTTACGCCGAGGGCATTCAGGCCGCCGGCACGTCACTGCTGTCGCTGATCAACGACATCCTGGACTTCTCCAAGCTGGAGGCGGGCAAGCTGGAACTGGACGCAGTCGCCTTCAGCCCGCAGGTGCTGGTGGAGGAGGTCGTCTCGCTGGTGGCGCAGACCGAGCAGGCCCAGGGCCTGGAACTGCTCAGCGACTGCCATCCCCACCTGCCCGCGATGGTGCTCGGCGACGCCGGCCGATTGCGGCAGATCCTGCTCAACCTGGCGTCCAACGCGGTGAAGTTCACCAAAACCGGCGAGGTCGTGCTCCGTGCCCGCCCGGCCCCGTCCCGGCCACCCGCAGAGCAGGCGCCGTGGCTGCGATTCGAGGTGGCCGACACAGGCATCGGTATCGCCGAGGCCGATCAGGCACGGATGTTCGATGCCTTCTCCCAGGCCGATGCCTCCACCACCCGCCGCTACGGAGGCACCGGTCTGGGCCTGGCCATCTGCCGAAGGCTCACCGAGGCCATGGGCGGCTCCATCGGCGTCAACAGCCAGCCCGGCCAGGGCAGCACCTTCTCCTTCGAGGTACCGGTTCGCGCACCCGACGCCCCCGAACAATCCCCGGCCCCACCGCACCCCGACATCCTTCGCGGGCTGCGGGTCCTGGTCGTCGACGACAACGACACCAACAGGCTGATCCTCGACACGCAGCTGCGCAGATGGCACATCCAGCCGGCCGTGGTCGCCGGCGGCCCCCAGGCACTGGTGGCCCTGCACGAGGCAGAGGCCGCCGGTCGTCCCTTCCACCTCGCCCTTGTCGACATGCACATGCCTGACATGGACGGCCTGGAACTCGCCCGCCGGATCACCACCGATCAGAACTTCGCCCGCGTGCGGCTGCTGCTGCTCACCTCCGGCCCCCCGCCGCCCGCCGCCGAGTTGCAGGCGGCCGGGATCGCCCGGAGCCTGTCCAAGCCCGTTCACCAGTCGCAGCTCCTGGACGCCCTGGTCGAAGTGGCCTCCCGGACAACGCCGGTGGCCGGAGCGGCTCCGAAAGCGCAGGCCCCCGGCCCGCCCCGGCCCGCCCACCGGGGCCGTCTCCTGCTGGTCGAGGACAACGAGATCAATCAGATGGTCGCCCAGGGCATGCTCACCCGACTCGGCTACAGCGCGGACACCGCCGCCGACGGCGCCGAGGCTCTGCGCATGACCGCGGAACACGATTATCAGGCCGTGCTCATGGACTGTCACATGCCCCGGATGGACGGTTACAGCGCCACCAGGGAACTGCGCCGCCGGGAACGGGACTACGGCCGTCACCTGCCGGTGATCGCCATGACTGCCAGCGCTCTCGCCGAGGATCGGGAACGGTGCCTGGCCGCGGGCATGGACGACTACGTCTCCAAACCCGTCAGTGCCGACGACCTGGAACAAGCCCTCGCGCACTGGGTCCGCCCGGCCGACCCACAGGCGGTCAACGATGACCTGCGCGCATCCATCGAGCAGCGGCTGAACGAACTACGCGGCGCCGGCACCCCGGCCGAGCACGAACTGGTGAACAGGCTGGTGGACCACTTCCTGGTCCAGGCCCCCGAGATGACCAGCGCACTCTTCCACGCGCTCGACCGCCACGACACGCAGGAGATCGCAGATCAGGCACACAGCCTCAGAGGTGCCGCCGGCAACATGGGCGCCGAGGGCCTCGCCGCCCGCTGCCAGGAGCTGGAAGAGCAGGCACGTGCCGGACACCCGGCCTCACTGGCCGAGACCGCTCCCCGCCTCCAGGACGAACTCGACCGCACCTGTCGCATTCTCGAGACGCTCCGCTCCCAAACTCCCGGCCATGAACCTGGTTGAGGTGCCGCCCGCACACCGCCGCCCGGGCGCGTACGGGCCGGAGGAGGGAAGGAGAACCTGTGGGCAAGGCTCAAGTCCTGCCGCCCGCCCGCCGTAATGCGGCGGTCTGGGCGTATGCGGCAGCAGGGACCACGATCATCGTCTTCTATCTGGTCACGTCCTCCCCAGCGCGTTACATGCTGCCCGTGCTGGTGGCCGCCTCGGTCGTCTTCGCGATAGCAATGGGACTCACCAGGAACAGGCCCCCATCGTTCGCTCCGTGGTGTCTCTTCGCGGCGGCAATGGCACCGTACACGGTGGCGGACGCGATCTGGGGCATGTACCAGGTCCGCGACGCAGACGTTCCGTTCCCGGGTGTGGCCGACATGCTGTACCTGGGCAGTTACCTGTTGTTCGCTGCGGGCCTGGTGACGTTGGCCCGGCAGCAGTCAGGCCGTCTGCACTGGGCGGGGCTGCTGGACGCGGGAATCGTCACGCTGGGGTTCTGCATTCTGGCGTGGGCGTTCATCATCGCCCCCTACCTGCGCAGCGATCTGTCCGCGTGGCCACTCGCGGTGTCCATCGCCTATCCCGTCGCCGACCTGGTGCTGTTGTGCATGGCCGCGCGGCTGACGCTCACCACCGGCAAGCGTACTCCGTCGTTTCTTCTGTGCACCGGATGGCTGCTGGCCCTCCTCGCCGCCGACGGCCTCTACTACGGAACGACGGCGACGACCGGAACCGCGATCGCTGAAGACGTGTCCGAAGTGGGGTGGATGGTCTCGTCCCTCCTGCTGGGGGCTGCGGCGTTGCACCCGTCGGTCGGCCGTCCGACACAACTGTCGGACGACAAGGAGAGCATCCCCCGGAAGCGACTGTCGATCCTGATCGCGCTCATCCTGGTGGGGCCGTTGATCGTGGTGGCCAATGTCGGGGGTATCCGGTACCAGCCCGTGAACGTCACGGTGATCGTCGGCATGCTGGCGACCCTTTCGCTGCTGTTGGTGCTGCGCATCGCGTTCCTGGCCCAGTACGCCCAGAGCAGGGCCGCCGAAGCACGGACGCGGGCCCACGACCTCGCAGCATCACTGCGACAGCAGGAAGAGCTACAAAAGCAGCTGAGTCATCGGGCGACCCACGACCCGTTGACGGGTCTGGCCAATCGAATGCTGCTGAATGAGCGCCTGGAATCCGCTCTCGGCCGGTGCTCCGCCACTTCCCCCGCCGGATTGCTGATGCTCGATCTCGACGGCTTCAAGGAAGTCAACGACACGCTGGGGCACCCGTCCGGCGACGAACTGCTCATTGACGTCGCACGGCGGCTGACAGGAAGGGTCCGCGAGCAGGACATCGTGGCCAGGCTCGGCGGGGACGAATTCGCACTGCTCGTGGAAGGCGTGGGCGCGAGCGCACTGTACGACTACACCATGCGGATCCTCGACTCCTTCAATGACTCCTTCATCCTCGCCCATGGCGGTTCGCTTCACATGACGACAAGCATCGGAGCACGGAGCATCACCAGGCCGACCACGCCGGCAGAAGCGCTGAGGGACGCTGACATCGCCCTGTACCGAGCCAAAACCGCAGGCAAGAACCAAGCCGTGTTCTTCGAATCCCCGTAGCGGAGTCGTGAATCGGCTGGGCGACAGGCGCCTGACGGGTGCTGAGACCACGGCAGGCGCCTGTCTTCGGGCGTCTAGAAGAAGCCCAGCTTCTTCGGCGAGTAGCTCACCAGCAGGTTCTTCGTCTGCTGGTAGTGGTCGAGCATCATCTTGTGCGTCTCGCGCCCGATGCCCGACTTCTTGTACCCGCCGAACGCCGCGTGCGCCGGGTACGCGTGGTAGCAGTTGGTCCAGACGCGGCCCGCCTTGATCTCGCGGCCCAGGCGGTAGGCCGTGTTGCCGTCGCGGGTCCAGACGCCCGCGCCGAGGCCGTACAGCGTGTCGTTGGCGATCTTCAGGGCCTCGTCGACCGAGTCGTACGTGGTGACCGAGACGACCGGGCCGAAGATCTCCTCCTGGAAGATCCGCATGTCGTTGGTGCCGCGGAAGATCGTCGGCTCGATGTAGTAGCCGCCCTCCAGGCCGGGGACCGCGCGGGGGTTGCCGCCCGTGACGACCTCGGCGCCCTCCTTCCTGCCGATGTCGAGGTAGGAGAGGATCTTCTCGTACTGGTCGTTGCTGGCCTGCGCGCCGATCATCGTGGCCGGGTCCAGCGGGTCGCCGCCGACGATGGCCTTCGTGCGCTCGACGCAGCGGGCCATGAAGTCGTCGTAGATGGACGACGGGATCAGGGCGCGGGACGGGCACGTGCAGACCTCGCCCTGGTTGAGGGCGAACATCACGAAGCCCTCGACGGCCTTGTCCAGGAAGTCGTCGTCGGCGGCCATCACGTCGGGCAGGAAGATGTTCGGGCTCTTGCCGCCCAGTTCCAGCGTGACGGGGATGATGTTCTCGCTCGCGTACTGCATGATCAGGCGGCCGGTCGTGGTCTCGCCGGTGAACGCCACCTTCGCCACGCGCGGGCTGGACGCCAGCGGCTTGCCCGCCTCGACGCCGAAGCCGTTGACGACGTTGAGCACGCCGGGCGGGAGCAGGTCGGCGATGAGGTCGACGACGTAGAGCAGGCTGACCGGGGTCTGCTCGGCCGGTTTGATGACGACGCAGTTGCCGGCCGCCAGCGCGGGGGCCAGCTTCCAGGCGGCCATGAGGATCGGGAAGTTCCAGGGGATGATCTGGCCGACCACGCCCAGCGGCTCGTGGAAGTGGTACGCGACGGTGTCGGCGTCGATCTCCGCGATGCTGCCCTCCTGCGCGCGGACGACGCCGGCGAAGTACCGGAAGTGGTCCACGGCCAGCGGGATGTCCGCGGCGAGTGTCTCGCGGACCGGCTTGCCGTTCTCCCAGGTCTCGGCGACCGCGATCTCCTCCAGGTGCTGCTCGATGCGGTCGGCGATCCGGTTGAGGATGTTGGCGCGTTCCGTGGTGGACGTGCGGCCCCACGTGTCGGCCGCCCGGTGCGCGGCGTCCAGGGCGAGGTCGACGTCGGCCGCGGAGGAGCGGGCGACCTCGCAGAAGACCTTGCCGGTGACGGGGGTCGGGTTCTCGAAGTAGCGGCCCTCCACGGGAGGTTTGAAGTCGCCGTCGATGAAGTTGTCGTAGCGGCGGGCGAAGGTGACGATGCTGCCGTCCGTTCCTGGCTGCGCGTACACCATGGCGGCTCTCCTCGGTGAAGGGCGGTGACGGCCCACGCCGTCGTGACGCCCCTCACTGTGCGACCGGGAGGTTGGCGCAAGGTTGGCGCCGTGACGGTGCTCAGTCGCGCAGGGCCGTCGTCAGTCTGCCCGCCGCGATCGCCCGGCGGGTGTCCTCCGGCCCGAGCAGCCGCAGAGCGTGCTCGTGGATCTGCGCGTCGTACGGGGCGCGTTCGCCGTAGCGCAGGGCGTGTTCCGGGCGGGTGCTCGCCAGTACGGCCTCGCGTACGGCCACGTCCAGGCGGGTGCGCCACTCCTCGATGCCCGGTGCCTCGGAGCGGGGGAGCAGCGGGCCCCCGTACAGGCGCAGGGCGGTGTCCGTGTCGCCCTGCCCCAGGGCGCGCAGGACGTCGGCGGCGTCGCAGGACACGGGGGTGGTGAGGGCGTAGCGGCGGGGCGAGATGCCGCCGCCGAGGGCGCGGCGCAAGTGGGAGATCTCCGCCTTGAAGGTGGACGCGGTGACCGGCCGGTCGCCGTACAGGGCGGCGCGCAGCCGTTCCGGGGAGAAGCCCTCGGGTTCGAGCGCGAGCAGGGTGAGGATCTCCAGTTGGCGGGGGCGCAGGGCGAGTCGTCGTCCCTCCCGTACGGCCCGTTCGGCGCCCAGGCAGGTGAGCCGGACCTGGCCCGGGCCGGACACCGTCTCGGGGCCGAGGCGGGCCTCGATCGTGGACACCAGGGTGCGTACGGTCGACATGGCCAGGGGGTGCGAGCGGTCCCAGGTGGTGGACAGGTCCAGCACGCCGAGGACACGACCGTCCGGGCCGTGCACCGGGGCGCAGTAGCAGACCCAGCCGTGCAGCGCGGACACCAGGTGCTCGGCCGAGAAGACGGAGCTGGGCCGGCCGGTGCGCAGGGCGAGGGACAAGGCGTTGGTGCCCATGGCCGGCTCGTCCCACCGGCCCCCCGGCGCGAAGTTGACCCGCTCGGCCCGGCGGCGCATGGTCGGGCCGCCGCAGGTCCACAGGATGGTGCCGGACTCGTCGGTGACCGCCGTGACGAACCCGGCGTCCTCGGCGATGCTGTGCAGCTCCCCGGCGAGAGCGGAGACCGGCCCGTACAGCGGTGAGGACGTCCAGCGCTGGTGCACCCGGCCGCCGTCGGTGACCGGGGCGCTGTCCCGGGCCGGGTCGACGCTGCTCAGGGAACGCGCCCAGGACTCGGTCACCTCGTGGCGCAGCGCGGTGCTGCCGCCCGGCCGGGTGCCCGGGACGCTCAGCCTCGGCACCCAGCGGGACCACTCGTGCTCCAGCACGGCCCTGCGCTGCCGGAGGTCAGGGCGCTGTGACATGGCCTCTCCCCGCCGTCGTCCCGGGACGGCCGGCGCCGGGATCGGGTCCCGGGGCCGGTCGTCGGCGTGACGACAGTGTTACCGGATTCTCGCCGCCGGGGCGAGATCCCTGTTCGAGCGGTGGACGCCCGCGCGAGGGGACCGGGGCGTGCGCTGAACGGGCGACCGCCTGACTGGATGTTTGTCCGGTGCCCGCATGCCGCCGTCCGGGTGACGGGTTCACTCGACCCGACGGACGGGGTCCCGGCCGCGTACCACTGGCGTGCGGTGCCGCGTTGCCCTGGCATGGACAGTTCTGAGACGGCGCGGCGCCTTCTCGTGGCCGGTGCCGCGCCCCGGCCGTACGCCGAACTCACCAGCGCTTACGCGGGTCATCCGCCGATCTACGCGGCCCTGGTGGCCGAGTGGGAGGCCCGCGGTCACGCGGTGCCGGAGCACCGCGACGGGCAGTGGGTCTCCTTCGCCGCCCCGGCCGAGAGCGAGACCTGGACCGCCGTCACCTCGTGGACCGCCGGTCGGCACCTGGGCCCGGTCGCCCCGCCCGGCCCCCGACTCACCAGCCGTCCGGCACCACAGGGTCCGCGCTGACCGGTGCCAGCACGGCGAGGGTGCCGGTGGCCTCGCGCAGGGCCGACTCGAGGGCGCCGGGCCGGTGCAGCGTGCCCGTGCCGTCCGGCGGGACGAGCCACTCCAGGCGTCCCGCGGGCCGGTACGGCGGCGGCACGGCGACCCAGGAACCCCGGCCGACGTGCCGGACACCGAAGCCGATCCACTCGCTGACCGGATCGGGTGGCAGGAAGAACCCCACTCTGCGCGCGGCGGAGTCCACCAGGGTGGGGCCGGGCACCTTCAGGGGGTCGCGCCACAGGATGTCCAGGGCGAGCAGGCCGAGTCGGTCGGGGACGCTGAGCACGTCCCAGTAGCGTCCGGCCTCCACGACCGCCGTCCCCGTGCCGTGGTCCCACTCCCGCTTGCACACCTGGGGATCCGTGGCCGCCGCGGCCAGCCACTCGACGGCTTGCTTCCACATGACGCTCTGCATGGCCACCCCAGGCGCAGTCGGCGGCGCCGCGAGGGCGCGCGCGGGACACGGACCGGTGACCCGCGGGGTTTCCGCGTGCCGCCCGGCCCTGGCCATGCTCGTAGATATTTCTACGCGCTGGAAGGGGTGGCGCGGTCTGGCGTTTACGTCGTGCATGTCCCGGTCGAAAGGGGGCAGTCGAAGGTGCGACCCGTAAGGCATCGGTCAACTTCGCGCGCGTCCATGGTGCCCCGACGAAACCGGCCACCGGCGGGTGGACGACTCGGGGAGAACCCGGGGAGCGCGCCGGGCGAAGAGGGCGCCGCGGCCGGACACGCGGGTCTCCCAGGCATGCTCTCGCGCCCGCCCGCGCGCCCTCTGTGCAGGAGGTGTGGACCAGTCCACGGGGGCGCGCGGGCACGATGTGCGAATCCGGGAAGTTTGCCTTCACAAAACCTTCCTCCCTGCTGGCCAGAACCCGCCTTGTTCGGCCAACTCCGAACGCACGAAGGTGGGTTGAGCACTTGAGCATCAGGAGTCACAAGCGAGCTGCTTGACCCGTGCGACCGACAGCACGGGTACTGACGGGGGAACTGATGAAGTGCGCGCGACCACGCCCGACGAGGCGACGGTGCCCCGCGCGCACGGTCCGCGACGTCTCTCTCCCTCACCGTCTCTTGGTGCCTTCATCCGGTGCCCGAGACAGGGATAGGAGGGGGAATGCCGATGAGTGCAGTGAGCGCCGCCAAGCCGACGTATCCCGGTGTCTACGTCGAAGAGCTTCCCAGCAGCACCCGCACCATCTCGACCCTGACCACGTCGGTGACCGCGTTCGTGGGGCACACCCGGCGCGGTCCGCTGAACGAGCCGGTCCGCGTCACCAGCTTCACCGAGTTCGAGCGCCGCTTCGGAGGCCTGAGCGCCCAGAGCGCCGTCGGCTACGCCGTTCACCAGTTCTTCGGCAACGGCGGCACCGTCGCCGTGATCGTCCGGGTCGCCAAGGCCGGCAGCGGCAAGGCCGCCTGCGTCACGCTGGAGTCAACCGAGGGCCACAGCGAGAGCCGCGTCCTCACCGTGCACGCCAAGGAACCCGGCGTCTGGGGCAACGGTCTGCGCATCGCCGTCGACCACGACACGCCCTGCCCCGACGAGACCTTCAACCTGCGCGTCCACGACGCCAAGGGCGAGGCCCGCGAGAGCTTCACCGGCCTGTCCGCCGACCCCGCCAACGGGCGGTACGTGCAGACCGTCGTCAACGCCGGCTCCCGGCTGATCCGCGTCGAGGTCGTCGGCGAGGGCCGCCCCGACCCCTCCGGCACCGTCTCCAAGCCCTTCGGGCACGACCTGCCCGACCTCGCCGTCGACCTCACCGTCAAGATCGGCGACGTCGAGCGGGAGTTCACGCTCTACGACCCCGACTGCGACGGCGAGGCGCCGTCCTCCGTCGCCGAGCTGGCGCTGCTGCTGGAGCGCAAGCTGCGCGCCCTGCCCGACGCACCCGGCAAGCACGCCTTCGCCGGCGCCGAGGTCACCGCCTTCGGCCGGCGCATCCAGGTCGTCGCGGGCTCCACCGACCCCGAGGACATCGTCCGCTTCCTCGGCGAGTGCGCCAACGACCTCGGCCTGGAGGCCTCCGTCAACCCGCCCGTCTTCCCGCTCGAGGGCGGCGAGGACGGCGCGGCGCCCGGCCCCCGCGACCTCATCGGCTCCGAGGCCGACAAGTCCGGCATCCAGGCGCTGCGCGGCGTTGCCGACGTCAACCTGCTCGTGCTGCCCGAACTCGCGGCGTACGAGAAGACCGAGGACGCCGTCACCGTCGTCTCGGCCGCCCAGCGGCTGTGCCAGGAACGACGGATCTTCCTGCTCGTCGACGCGCCCGGCACCTGGGTCAGCGTGGACACGGCCCGCGCGGGCCTCGCCGCGTTCGACGCCGTCCGCGGCAACCACGCGGGCCTGTACTTCCCGCACCTCCAGCTCACCGACCCGCTCACCGGCCGGCTGCGCTCCTTCCCGCCGTCCGGGGCGGTCGCGGGCGTCATCGCCCGGACCGACTCCGAGCGCGGCGTGTGGAAGGCCCCGGCCGGCACCGAGGCGCGGCTCGCGGGTGTGCGCTCGCTCACCGTCGACCTGACCGACCGCGAGACCGGCCTGCTCAACCCGCTCGGCGTCAACTGCCTGCGCACCTTCCCGGTGACCGGCCCGGTCGTCTGGGGCGCCCGCACCCTGGAGGGCTCCGACGCCCTCGACAGCGAGTGGAAGTACGTCCCCGTACGGCGGCTCGCGCTGCACGTCGAGGAGAGCCTCCAGCGCGGTCTGCAGTGGGTGGTGTTCGAGCCCAACGACGAGAACCTGTGGCAGCAGATCCGCCTCGCCGCCTCCTCCTACCTGCACACGCTCTTCCGCCAGGGCGCCTTCAAGGGCGGCACGCCGCGCGAGGCCTACTTCGTCAAGTGCGACAGCGACACCACCACCGCCGAGGACATCGAGAACGGCATCGTCAACGTCCTCGTCGGCATCGCGCCGGTCCGCCCGGCCGAGTTCGTGGTCGTCAAGATCCAGCAGACGTCCGGGCAGTTCGCGCTCTGAGCGCTCCAAGGAATCCCTGAGGACATTTCGATGGCAGAGTTCACGGTCAACGCCCATCGCTTCGACCCGTACAAGAACTTCAAGTTCCTGGTCCTGTGGGACGGTCGGACGGTCGCGGGCATCAGCAAGATCAGTCCGCTGAAGCGGACGACGGAGGTCGTCAAGCACCGTCACGGCGGCGACCCGTCCTCCCCGCGCAAGTCGCCGGGCCGCTCCGAGTTCGAGGGCATCACCCTGGAGCGCGGTGTCACGCACGACCCCGAGTTCGACCGCTGGGCCAACAAGGTCTGGCAGGTCGGAGCGGGCCTCGGCTCGGAGGTGTCCCTCGCGGACTTCCGCAAGGACATCGTGATCCAGGTCCTCAACGAGGCCGGCCAGGTCGCCGTCTCGCACAAGCTGTACCGGACCTGGCCCAGCGAGTACCAGGTCCTCGGCGAACTCGACGCCAACGCCAACGCAGTGGCCATCCAGTCGCTGAAGCTCGAGTGCGAGGGCTGGGAGCGGGACTACGAGGTGCCGGAGCCGGAGGAGCCGTCGTTCCTGAACCCGGCGTAGGCGCTCCGCTGGGAAGCGCCGGGTGGGGTCGTTGTTCGTCCGCGGGTTCGTGGGGGCTGGTCGCGCAGTTCCCCGCGCCCCTACGGGGCACGTGTTGGGGGAAGCATGGGCATCACACAGGCGGCCGAGTTCCTGACCACCTGGGAGGCCGGGCTGGCACAGGCCCCGGCCGGGCGTGCCCTGCTGCTGCACGGGGCGGCCCGTCCGGACCTGGGCGGTGACCCGCAGGCCCTGCTGGCACTGCCCGTGGGGGAGCGTGAGGCGGACCTGTTCGCCCTGCGCCGGGCGCTGTTCGGCGAGCGGATGCAGGTGCGTCTGGAGTGCGCGGCGTGCGGCGCGGACATGGAATTCGAGCTGGACGCCGGGGAGTTCGCCCGCACCCTGGCCGACCGCGGCGAACCGTCGGTGCGGGTGGCCGAGGACGGCTGGGAGGTCGAGTTCCGGGTGCCCGGGCTCGCCGACCTGACGGCGGCGGCCCGGACGGCCGAACCCCGCCGGGCACTGCTGGAGCGGTGCCTGGTCACCGCCGTACGGGACGGGCGGTCCGTGTCCGCGGACGCGCTGCCCGCCGCCGTGCAGCGGCGGATCGCCGAGGCGGCCCAGGCCGCCGACCCCGGCGGTGACGTCACGCTCAACGTGGCCTGCCCCGAATGCGGGCAGGCCACCCGGGCCGAGCTGGACATCGCCTCCTACCTGTGGACCGAACTGGACGCCTGGGCCCGCGACCTACTGCTCGACGTCCATCTGCTCGCCACCGCCTACGGCTGGAGCGAGCCGGAGATCCTGGCGCTCAGCCCGCTGCGGCGCCGCTACTACCTGGAGCTGTGTGCGGATGTCTGAGTCCAGCGCGGACGGGCGGCCGGAGCCCGACTTCCTCGACCGGCTGCTCGCCCGGCACGCGGCACCCGCCGCCCAACGCCCCGGCGTGGTGCGGGTACGGCCGCGGCTGGCCGGGCCGTTCGAACGGATCGAGGCGGTGCGGGCCACCCCGGCCGACCCGGACGGCAGCGAGCCGCTGTGGCCCGTCACCGCCCCGGCCGCCGCGGCCCGGCCCGGCCCGGCACGCCCGGCGGCCCGCGAGGTCGTCGTGACGGAACGGGAGCGGACGGTCGTCCGGACCGAGCAGGCGCCGGCGCCCGCCGACCCCGCCGCTCGCCCGGTCCGCCCGGCCGAGCCCGAGGCGCCGCTGCTGCGTCCCGTCGCGGCGACCGGCCCCGTACTGCGGCCGGTGCCCGACACCGGGCGCCGCGCGGCGGGCCGGGGCCGCACCGAGCGGGCGGCCCCCACCCACGCGGCGTCCGTGCCCGGCCCCCCAGGCGCGGGCGCCGTTCCCCCCGCCGCCGTGTCCGCCCCGCTGCTCCCCAGCGCGGCGGACACGGCGGCCGCACGGGACGCCGCACGGCAGGCGGCGGCCCGGCGCCCCGGGCGCCAGGCCGAGCAGGTGGTGCAGGTGCAGATCGGGCGACTGGAGGTCACCGCGGGCGGAGCGCCCCCGGGCGGCGGTGGCCCCCGGCCGCGCGCGGCGGAGCGCCCCCGGGCCACCGTCAGCCTGGCGGACTACCTGGCCAGGGGGCGCGAGTGAGCCGCGACCGGACAGCAGGCGTACGACGAGAAGCAGCAGGATCAGGACGAGGAGAGGGACCGAGGAACTGACGCCATGAGCAACGCACTTGCCCTCGCCCACGTCACCCAGGCCCTCGTGCTGCTGATCGAGGACAACCTGCCGCCGGACATCGACATCGCGGTGAAGGTCGAGCCGCGCAAGCCGCCGGCGGACCCGCCGGCCGAGCCGACCATCACCGTCTTCCTGTACCAGGTCACGCCCAACACCTCGCAGCGCAACAACGACCTGCCGACCCGGGCGCCCGACGGCACGCTGGTACGGCGGCCGGCCGCCGCGCTCGACCTGCACTACCTGATCAGCGCGTACGGCGAGGAGGCCGAACTGGTCGGGCAGCGGCTGATCGGCTCGGTGGTGCGGACCCTGCACGAGATACCCGTGCTGCCCAGGGACATCATCGAACTCGCCGGTCAGCGGCCCCACTTGAGCGGGAGCGACCTGGCCGAGGCGGTGCAGCGGGTGCGGTTCACGCCGACCGTGATGGACGTCGACGAGACGTCCAAGCTGTGGGGGATGCTGCACCAGACGCCCTACACGCTGTCGGTCGTGTACCAGGCCGTGCTCGTCCTCATCGACGGCCGCGGGACGCCGGTGCCGGCGAAGCCGGTGGAACGGCCGGAGGTGCGGGTGCTGCCGTTCGGGGCGCCGGGGGCGCCGTCGCCCGGTCCTGTCGGTGAGGAGCCGGTCGTGCCCTCGCGGGAGCCTGCGGAGCCCGCCGGCACACCTGCGAAAGCCGCGGCCGGGGCCGAGGCGAAGGCGCCCGCGAAAGCCGCGGCCGGGGTCGAGGCGAAGGCGCCCGCGAAGACCACCCGGAGCCGCAAGTCCGCGCAGCCGGCCAGGACCGGGCAGCCGGCCAGGGCCGGGAAGAAGGCGGCCGCCAAGTCCGCGAACGCGAAGCCCGCACGGCCCCAGCAGACGGCCGGGACGGCGGACAGCGGTGAGGACACGGAGAACTGAGGCGCATGGGAGCGACGGGGGCGGGTGAGGACATGGGAGCACAGCCGACGGCCGGGGGCGCCGCCGCACCGGGCGGCGGTACGACGCTGACGGCGGAGATCCGGCGTGTCCTGGCCCGCGTCGACGCGCACGCGCTCGGCGCCACGGAGGGCAGGGTCGGCGGAGGGGACGCCCACGCCCCCTTGCCCGAGTCCGTCGACGGCCCCGGCACCGCCCCCCTCGACGCCCTGGTCACCTGCCTCGGGCTCACCGCGTTCGAGCGGGACGTCGTGCTGCTGACGGCGGCGCAGGAGCTGGAGCCCACGACCGCCGCCCGCTGTGCCGCAGCCGGTGGTGATCCGGAGCGGGCGTACCCGACGTTCTCGCTCGCCCTGGCCGCCCTGGACGAACCGCACTGGAGCGCGCTGCTGCCGGTGTCGCCGTTGCGCCGCTGGCGGATCCTGGAGCTGGACGACGCGTCACGGCTGACGACCTGCCGGCTGCGGCTCGACGAGCGCATCCTGCACTTCGTGCTCGGCTCGCCGTACCTCGACGCCCGGCTGCACGGGCAGCTGCGCCGCACGGCCGTGCCGGACCGGCTGCCGCCGTCGTACGACAGGGCCGCGAGCCAGGTCGCGGCGGGCTGGACGGACGGCGCCCGCCCCGACGCGCCGCTGCTGGTCGAACTGGTCGGCGGCGATCTGCGCAGCCGTGCCGACATCGCCGCCGCGGCCGCCGCGCGCGCCGGGCTCGCGCTGTACGCGGTGAGCGCCGAGGACATCCCCGCCGACCCCGCCGAGCGCGACCGGTTCGCCCGGCTGTGGCAGCGCGAGGCGATCCTGCTGCCCGCCGCGCTGCTCGTGGAGTCCGGCGAGCCGGACCGGGACCAGCGGGCCGCCCTGGAGGCGTTCCTGGCCGGAGCCGCCGTACCGGTCGTCGTGTCGAGCGACGACCCGCGCCGCACCGACCGCCCGCACGGCACCCGGGTGAGCGTGCCGCCGCTGGACGACGACGAGCAACTGGCCCTGTGGTCGGACGCGTTCAGCGACGTCGCCGACCTGGAGGAGGGCGAACTGCGGGCCCTGGTCGCCCAGTTCCAGCTGCCACCGCACGTCGTCCGGTCCGCCGCCGCCACGGTCCGCCGGGAACTGCCCCACGAGGACGAGCTCGACGCCGCGGCCCTGGCCTGGCGGGCCGGTCTGGACGAGGCCCGGGTCGGCATGGACGGACTCGGCCGCCGGATCGAACCGCAGGCCGGCTGGGACGACCTCGTCCTGCACGAGCGGCAGACCGGCGTGCTGCGGGAGATCGTCGCGCACGTACGACAGCGCGGCCTGGTCCACCAGGAGTGGGGCTTCGCGGCGACCCTGCGCCGCGGCCTCGGCGTCACCGCCCTCTTCGCGGGCGGCTCCGGCACCGGCAAGACCCTGGCCGCCGAGGTGATGGCCAGGGAGCTCGGCCTCGACCTGTTGGTCATCGACCTCTCGCAGGTGGTCAGCAAGTACATCGGCGAGACGGAGAAGAACCTCCGCCGCGTCTTCGACGCCGCCGAGCGCGGCGGCGCGCTCCTCCTCTTCGACGAGGCCGACGCCCTGTTCGGCAAGCGCAGCGAGGTCAAGGACAGCCACGACCGGTACGCCAACCTCGAGGTCAGCTACCTGCTGATGCGGATGGAGGCCTACCGCGGCCTCGCCATCCTCACCACCAACATGAAGAAGGCCCTGGACAACGCCTTCCTGCGGCGCATCCGCTTCGTCGTCGACTTCCCCTTCCCGGCCGAGCACGAACGCGCCGAGATCTGGCGCCGTGTGCTGCCGCCGCAGGCCCCGGTGAAGGACATCGACCCGCAGCTGCTCGCGCGGCTGACCGTCGCGGGCGGCTCGATCCGCAACATCGCCCTGTCCGGGGCGTTCCTCGCCGCGGAGGAGGGCGAGGCGCTCCAGATGCGGCACATGCTCGCGGCGGCCCGCACCGAATACCTCAAGCTGGAACGCTCCTTGACGCCGACGGAGGTCCGCGGATGGGTGTGACACGTACGGGTGCGACGCAGGCCGGTGTCACTCCGCCGGGCGGGACACCGGCGCCGCGCGAGATCCGCGTGGAGATAGGCGAACTCGTCCTCGACGGCTTCCGCGCGGACCCCGACCGGGTGGCGGCCGCGTTCGAGCACGAGCTGACCCGGCTGGTCCGCGAGCGCGGCGTGCCCGCCGACCGCCCGTGGACGGCCGACGTCCTGTCCGGCCTGCCGCCGCTGCCCGCCGGGCTGTCCGCGCGCCGGCTGGGCCAGGAACTGGCACGCGCGGTGCACGAGGGCCTGTGCGGCGGCGGGGAGGTGACGTCGTGACGAACTCCCGTACTCAGGACGGCCGTTCCGAGCAGTCCGCCGAGCAGCGCCGACGCAAGCGCAAGGAGCGGGCCGCCAAGTCCCGCGCCCCCGAGCCCAAGGACATCGTCAGCGGCGCCGGCCAGCCGCTCGACCCGGGCGTACGACGGGAACTGGAGGAGCGCCTCGGCCACGACCTGAGCCGCGTACGCCTGCACACGGGCCGCGACGCGGGACGGCTGACGGAGCTGCTGGGCGCGGACGCGGTCGCCGTCGGCCAGGACGTGTTCTTCCGCGAGGGCACCTTCATGCCCGGCACCGACGAGGGCCTGCGCCTGCTCGCCCACGAGCTCCTGCACACCGTCCAGAACCCGCACGGGCTCGGTGCGCTGCGGGCCGGGCGGGAGTTGGGCGCGGTGAGTCTGCCGCAGGAGGCGATCGAGCGGGAGGCGGAGTCGGCGGCACAGGACCTGGTGCGGGACCCGCAGGCCGCGGCCCCGGAGATCGAGGAAGGGCGGGGCACGCCCGGCTGGCTGCGGTACGCCACCGTGGACGCCGACCGCCGCCGTATGGAGCAACTGGATCCGGCGACCCTCGTCGACCGCCTGGCCAACACGCTCCTGCGGTCCCTGCGCGGCGACCCGGAGGACCGCTCCGGCCGCGTGCGGATCCAGCTGGCCCGGATGGCGCCCGAAGTGCAGGACAGCGTCCTCGACCGGCTGGAACTACGTCTGCCGGAGCCCGTCGTCGACCGGCTGCTGGAGGCCGTGCAGGAGACCGAGCAGTCGGGCCCGCCGCCGCTGGATGCCGCGACGGCTCCGCACGCCGTGCCCGGTGCGGCGGAGGAGGTCGAGGAGGAGCGCGAGCGGGCGGACTCCCAGGCCGGGAACCCTCCGGAGCGGGACGCACGCCCGGACGAGCCCGGGGCCGGACGGCAGGAGGGCACGCCGGGGGACGACCGGGAGGAAGCCCCGTCCGGTGAGGCGGACCAGGAGAAGGCCCCGGGCGGCGCGGGCACGCCTCAGCGGGACGCGTCGAAGGACGAGCAGCAGCGCTCCCAGGACCAGCAGGAGGAGAAGGACGCCTCCGCCCGGGACACGCGGCAGGACTCCGCGGACGAACGCCAGGAGGCCTCCGACACCGAGCGCGCGCAGCAGGAACAGGACCAGCAGGACGAGCGGGGTGCCGAGGAGGACGCGGACGGAGGCGAGGACGAGGCCGCCCAGGAGCCGGACCGGCAGGGCGTCGAGCAGGAGCAGCGCCAGGACACCGCAGTCGGGGACGTCGCCCGCCGGCCTGCCGCGTCTCCCGGCGCGGTGGACCGCAGCGGGGCCGAGCCCGGGGAGAAGTCCCGCACCGCCGCTGACCCCGGCATGACCCGTACGGCGGGCGACCCGGAGAACGAACAGGACGTCGACGACGAGCCCTTGGGGCTCGACGCGGAATCCACGCAGGACGGAGCCGAGGACGAGCGGACCGCCGACGAGGAGGCGGGGAGCGGACGCGCCGGCGACTCCGACACGGAGCCGTCGGGGCCCGAGGCGGCTGACGTCCCGCAACTGTTCGTGCGACGCAGAAGGGGTGCGCCGCGGCCGCCGGACCTCGCACCGTCGCAAGACGAGTCGTTCCCGGATGAGACCACCGATACGGCGGAACCGGAGGCGTCTCGCGACACCTCCGGACGTACCGCTGACGACGCATCCGAAGACCGGACCCTCCCCGAGCTCGGCGACGCCACGACCGCGGACCACGACGCGGGCGCGGAGGCGGGCGGCGCGTCCCACGTTCCGGACGCGGCGGGCTCCGACACGGCGAGGACGTCCGATCCGGCCGCGGAGAAGAACTGGGAGCAGCAGCGGACCGAGGAGCAGCGGGAGGACGACGAGGCCGCGCGGCACGACCAGGCCGTCCGTGCCGACGACGCCGCCGCGCCTGCCCCGCCCCCCGCCCCGGGGGAGACCGCACAACCCGGGGAGTTGGCCAAGGCAGGCGAGGACGCGCGGACGCAGAGCGGCGGTTCGGCGTCAGGCTCGGGCTCGGGCTCAGGTCCCGGAGCCGCGGCGGACGGTGCGAGTCGGACGCAGGGTTCCGCGGAGCCGGAAGCCGGCGCCTCCGATCGGAGCGGTGGGCCGGGGACGAGCAGCGCGGCCGGAAAGGCCCCGGACAGGCAGACCGGCAAGGCCGCGGATGCCACGGGCGGCAGGGACGGCACCACCGGGGACCAGGGCACCACACCCCCGGCGCTCGAAGACGCCACCGGCAACCAGGACGTCACCGAGGGCAAGGGCCCTGCCACCGTGCCCGGCCCTGCGACCGGCCCGGACAAGGTCGCCACACCGGGGCCGGCCGGGGCCCCGGCACTGGCACCGGGCAAGGGCCCTTCCCCCCTGGCCTCCGGGCCGGAACCGAAGACCAACACCCCCAAGGCCGCGGAGGCCGGGGGAGCGGGTGGGGCGCCGGCCGGGCCCACAGGCTCGCGTTCCCGGCCGTCGGGCGGCAAGCGGCAGGCGGCACGGCAGGCCGCGAAGACCGCGTCCCGACGCGGGGGAGGCGGCAGCCGCGGGGCCCGGCCGGCCGCACCCGTGCGATCCGGCGGTCGCGGCGCCACCGGCCGCCCCGCCGCGACCGGCGGCGCCAAGGCCAAGAAGGAGGCCCCGCCCCCGGACGTCTCCAACGCCACCCCCGAGTCCGGCCTTTCCACCGCCGCGGGGCTCAAGCCGCACCAGGCCCTGGAGACCCTCAAGGGCGTCGACAGCGCGGTCGGCCGCTCGGTCGACAAGGAGCGCACGGCCCTGCACAAGGCCCCGCCGACGATGCAGCGGCCCTCCGGCTCCCCGCGCACGGTCCCCGGCGGCCCGAAGCCGGCGGCCCCGGGCACGTACACGAACGCCAAGGTCGCCCGTACGGAGGCCGCCCCGGGCAAGACGCCCGAGATCACCGGCGAGCAGAAGCCGCAGGGCGAGGTCCCGGGCGCGAACGTGCCGGAGCCGAGCTGGTGGGACATCGCCCTCACCATCGGCGCCCAGCTGTTCGGCAAGCTGCTGAAGGAGATCCTGCCGCTCGACGACCTGATCGACTCCACCCTGGGGCTGCCGACCAAGGACGAGGGCCTGCAGAACGCCCGTGTGGGAGACGCCCCCCGGCTGCCGCTCGAGAACGACTCCGATCCGCAGCGCACGGACGAGCAGAGCCGGAACCTCGACCAGCGGCGGGACGAGCTCCACCAGTCGGGGCGTGAGGATGCGGCCCGCCCCATGGGCGAGGACCAGATCTATCCCGACGTGCCGAAGGAGACCCTGACCGGCAAGGTGGCCGGCGGGAAGAAGGGCGCGAAGGCCGGCGGCACGCGGTCGGTGTCGGGCGGCGGTGTGCCGATCGAGTCCGCGTCCGCCGTGGCCGAGCACGACCGGGGCCCGCAGATCCAGGCGGGCTTCGCCCAGGGCCGGCAGAGGATGGGGCAGGAGCGCCAGGCCAAGGACAAGAAGGCGGCGGACGACCGCAGGCAGCACGACCAGGACCTCCAGAGGGAAGTCACGGCCAACGGCAAGAAGCAGTCCGACGCCCGTGACAAGGGCCGTTCCGACATCGCCGACTCGCGCGACCGGTGGCGCAAGGAGCAGGACGACAAGGTCGCCGAGATCGACGGCAAGAAGGGCAAGAAGTACGACCAGGTCCGCAAGGACATCCAGAAGAAGGAAGAGGACACCGACAAGGACGTCGACAAGCGCACCGAGGACGACAACAAGAGGATCGAGACCGAGCAGACCAACGCCGAGCGGGACGCCGAGAAGAAGCAGGAGGAGGGCAAGGACGACGCCGACAACTGGCTCGAGGAGGCCATCGAGAAGCTCAAGGAGTTCTTCGAGGGCCTGAAGAACGCCATCAAGGGCATCTTCGAGAAGGCCCGGCAGGTCGTCACCGACCTCATCGACCGGTTCAAGCAGCAGGTCTTCAAGCTGATCGACGACGCCCGCAACTGGGTCATCGACCAGATCAACACCTTCGCCGACGCGCTGATCGCCCTCGGCGACGAACTCCTCGCCGACTACCCGGCGATGCGCGACAAATGGCGCAACACCATCGACGGCGCCCGCGACTGGGCGGTGCAGAAGGTCAACGAGGCGGCGGACGCGCTGAAGGAGGTCGCCGGGAAGCTCCTCGACGGCCTGTGCGGAGCGCTGCTGGCAGGGCTCGACGTCCTGGAGGGCGGCCTCCTGGCAGCGGTCGACATCGCCGAGACGGTCACCGTGGGCGCGCTGGAGTTCGGTGCCGCCGCCGTCGCCGCGCTCGGCGAGTGGGCGGCCATCTTCAACGACATCGTCTCCGACCCGGGCGACTGGATCAGCAAGGCCGGGGCGGCCGCGGAGACAGGCGCCAAGGAGTACCTCTTCGAGGAGGTCAAGACCGCCGTCAAGGCCTGGTTCGAGCAGAAGGTCCAGGAGATCATCGGCATCCCGATGGAGGACTTCCAGGAGCTGGTCTCCGGCGGCGTCTCCGTCGAGCAGATGGCGCAGATGGCCTGGGACGAGGCCCTGCCCCAACTCCCCGTCATCATCGGCGTGATGGTCGTCGAGAAGGTGGTCGCCAAGCTCATCCCCGGCGCCGGCTGGGTGATGGCCATCATCGACGCCCTCCAGACCGCGTGGGGCGCCCTGAGCGAGATCCTCGCCGCGTTCGGCCTGTTCATGGACTTCCTGAAGTCGGTCAAGAGCGGCAACGGCGCCCTGCCCTTCGCCAAGGCGGTCGCCGCGGGAGTCGTCGCGCTGCTCGAACTGATCTATGAGTTCCTCATCGAGGGCGTCAGCCGCTTCATGGGCAAGGTGGCCGAACGCCTCGGCGACATGCTCAAGAACCTCCGCACGAAGAAGAAACAGCCGGGCCCGTCCGACGGATCCGACCAGCCGCCCGCCCCCGACAAGCCGAGGGACCAGCAGCCCGCCGCCTCCGACGACCGCACACCGGCCCCCGACCGCCGGACCGATCCCGCGGACGACAGGCCCACCGACCGCCCGGCCCCGCGCAAGCCGTCCCCGGACAAGACCTCCCGCCCCCCGTCGAGGCCACGCCCGGGCAAGCGCTCCACCCCCCAGAAGACCAACCGCCCCGCCCCGACCACCCGCCCGAAGAAGCGCCGCGACGACGACGAACGCCGCGATGACGGCCGCGAGGTGAACGCGGCCAGGCGCCGGGCGCGGGACGCCGAGCGCAGAGTGCGTGACGAGGACAGGGACGGCCGCACCGCCGGGCCCGCACGCCGTGGCCCCGCCCGGGACACCCTCCGCACGGACCGGCGCCGCCCCGGCAGGGACCGTACGGACGACCGCGAACGCGACCCCCTGGGCAAGCGCCCGGACGACGGGCGCCGCCCCGACGAGCGCCGCCCCGACCGCGACCGTGGGGACGACCGGCGTCGCGACACGGACAGGAAGCGCGACGACGACCGCCGCCCGGACGACCGCTCGCGGCGGCGCAGGCTCCGGCGCGCCCGCCAGACCCTCAAGTCGGCCGCCAACCGGGCCCGCCGGGCTGCCCGCCGCCTCTTCGGCAAGGCGCGCCGCAGGCTCGGCAGCCGCCTGAACGACCGGCTGCGCCGGCTGCGGGACCTGTGGCGGCGGCGCCGGGACCGGATGCGGGACGACCGGTCCCGGCGCCCGGGCAGGGACCGGCGCAACGGCGGCACGCAGTCCATCGATCTGCCGAAGGTGCGGTACGCCGACGCCGACGACGGCGAGCACCACACGCTGATGTTCCATGGCCGCGGCGCGGACGCGGGCCTCTTCGTGCACAGCATCCCGGAAGAGGTCCCCCGGTTCCTGGACGACTGGCGGGCCGACATCGAGAAACAGGAACCCTCTCCCGAGAAGGAAGAGCAGCAGACGCTCGTCAAGGCCGCCGCAGGCAGGTACAACAAGGCCCGGAGAATCCAGAAGGGCATTCCGTCACAGGTGAGGAAGGAGGACCGGGACAAGTACCGGCCCCGAGAGCGGGCGCTGCGGAGGAAGATGGCGGACTTCGCCCACGTGGCACGACTGCGGGAGTACAACGACGTCCCCACGCCGCCGGATTACCCGCCCTTCTTCGACGTCGGCACCGGACGCAAGAAGGCCGGACACGAGGCCGGTTACCTCGGAACGTCGGCCAAGACGGTGTTCGGCGGACCGGGTCAGGACGCCAGCCGCGCCAGGAAGGGGCAGCCGCCGGGCTGGGGTTACATCCAGAGCAAAGGCATGTCGAAGAATGCCGCCTGGGTGCGGATGCATCTTCTTCCCGAGCGGCTCGGCGGAAAGGCGACGGGCAACAATCTGGTCCCCGCACGCGGACCGCAGACCAACATCGACTTCCTCAACAACATCGAGGACGCCGCCTATCAGGACATCCCGAGGCGGGAAAAGATCATCTGGTACCGGACCAGGGTCGAGTTCAACCACGGTCCCGACTGGCCGGACTTCCCGAGTCACATCTACGCGGAGTACGGCGGCTACGAGAAGGTCGGCGGCACCGGCAAGAAGAAGAGCGACTGGACACCGAAGGGCAAGAAGGACGAGCACGACCAGCCGACGGCCCCGCCCCGGGAGGACGAGGAGAACACCCTGTTCATCAACTCGGCAGGGCGGACGACCCTCACCGAGATGCTCGACATCGGACGGACACTGGCCGACTACATCGTCGCCGAACGCAACAGGCTCAAGGGCATCGGGCTGAAGTTCAACAACCCGACCCACGTCTATGAGCTGTTGGAAGACATCAAGGGCGCGAAGAACAGCAGAGCCCTGCCGGGACTGGACGACATGTTCGAGAACCTCAAAGAGCTGGACCAGAACGGCAAAGTGGACTGGAACTGAGGGCCATGACCAACGAAGCAAGGAACGAATTCCCGTACGAGGAGCGCTGTGCCGCGACGTTGCGGGAGATCGAGAGCTGCCCCGAGTTCGAGGTGTACGACGCCCGGCTCGGCGATATTTCACCCCCGCTGGACGAGGCCCCGCGCATCTTCGACAAGCTTGCGAACCGCCATGGACTGTCATTCGGCCAGGAAGCCCGGGATCATTTCTTCCGCTTCGACGAAGTCGAAACATACTGGCGGTTGAACCGTCCCGACTCGGAGCTCGTCGGAGAATTCCACCTCACCCACGTCTACCGCAGTGTGATGGAGAACGGACTGCACCACACGTGGGAAGGGACCGACGACGAAGAGCGTGCACTGCACCGGGAGTTGAAGGTTTTCGACGACACGCCCCGCACGGGCAGCGGACGCATGGCGATGCTGCGCGCGCGGCGCGGCACCACCGACCCCGAGATCTGGTACTTCGACATGCACGAGGGCGCCATGCTCATGGACCTCGGCTATGCGGACTATCTCGACACCCTGCTCATCACCAAGGGAACCATCGGCTGGCAGTACCTCTACTGCTCGGCCGGGTTCGGCGACCCGGGTTTCACCCCCCTCGCGGACGGACTCAAGGAAATGCTGGACGTCTTCCCCCGCCTCTTCCCCGAGTACGACTACTCGGACTTGAAGGCCCGCCTCCGGGAGCGCACATGACCCGCTACGCCGACATCCCCAAACCCATCCGCTCCGGCATCGTCGTCGTCGACCCCGACACCGGCACGCCCCAGCGCGTCATCGTGCTGCAGTTCAACCCGGACACCCTGGAGCGCAGCGTCAGCCCGCAGTCGGCCGGCGACAGCGGGGACGCCGCGGGCGGCGGCACCGGCAGCGGGGACCGCAACGAGGCCCTGCGGCTGAAGGGGCCCGCCCAGGAGACCTGGAAGTTCACCGCCGAGATCGACGCCACCGACCAGTTGGACATCGCCGCGCCCGACGGCATCCACCCCCAGCTCGCCACGCTCGAGATGCTCGTCCAGCCGACCACCGCCAAGCTGCGCGAGGCGATGCGCCTGTCGCAGAAGGGCGCCATCGAGATCAGCCCGATCGAGATGCCGCTCACCCTCTTCACCTGGGGCAGCAAGCGCGTCATGCCCGTGCGGCTCACCGAACTGTCCATCAACGAGTCGGCGTTCGACGTGAACCTCAACCCGATCCGGGCCTCGCTCAGCATCGGGATGAAGATCCTCACCGTCAGCGACCTGCCCGCCGGGCACCGCGGCGCCGACCTGTACATGGCGCACCTGGCACAGAAGGAACGGCTGGCGGGCGCCGCGCGGGGCACCGGCCCGGGCGCCCTGGGGCTGTCCGGAACCAACGCCGTGATCGGGAGGGGATGAGCCGCACATGGCCGACATCGAACCGTACGAGAACGCCCTGGACGCGATACCCGGCGCCCACCCCTACCCCCGCACCAGCCGCTACCACGACGCCGAGATCGGCATCCACCGGCGGCCCGACGGGACCGAGGTCCGTTACACCAAGCGCCGGCTGCTGCCGCCCCTGGACGAGCAGGAGACGCAGGGCCACACCGTCGGCGCCGGCGAGCGCCCCGACCTGCTCGCCCAGCGCTACTTCGGCGACCCCGGCCAGTGGTGGCAGATCGCCGACGCCAACCCCGTACTCGACCCGCGGGAGTTGACCGACGAGGCCGGACGCGTCATCGGCATCCCGTCCGCCGGCGGCTTCCCCCGAGGAGACCGGCGTGTTTGACCTGCCCGTGGGGCAGGGCCCCGTCCACATCACCCTCCTCATGGGACCCAAGCTCACCCGGCCGGTCCCGGCGGAAGTCACCGAGGCCCTGCTCACCGCTCAGATCACCGCCACCGCCGGCGAACGCAGCGGCTTCCAGATCGCCTTCGACCTCACCAAGAACGGGCTGATCAGCCGGCGACTGCTGCCCGAGGGCTTCTTCGACCCCAAGACCCGGATCATCGTCACCGTCAGCGTCAAGGGCACCTCCGACGTGCTCTTCGACGGACTGATCGTCCGCCACGAGGTCGGCGCCAGCAACCTCCCCGGCCACTCCACCCTCACCGTCACCGGCGAGGACCTCACCCTCCTGATGGACCTGGAGGAACGCACCGCCCGCTACCCCAACCTGCCGCCCTCCCAGCGGGTCCTCGGCATCCTGCGCCGCTACTCCGACTACGGCATCCGCCCCGACGTCTACACCGAGAAGGTCGCCCAGCCCCCGCACCAGGACCTGCGCGTCCACTACCAGACCGGCACCGACCTCCAGTACGTCACCGAGCTGGCCCGCGCCAACGGCTACACCTTCTACCTGGAGCCGGGGCCGAACCCCGGGCAGTCCGCCGCCCGCTGGGGGCCGGAAGTCCGGCTCGGCATCCGCCAGCACGCCCTCAACGTCAACATGGACGCCCACTCCACCGTCGACCAGCTGACCTTCGCCTACGACGGCACGGCCCGTGAGGAGCCGCAGGCCCGCTGGCAGGACCCGGGGACCAGGCAGTCCACGCTGCTGCCGCAACCGCCGATCAGCCCGCTGCGCCCGCCCCTCGGCCGCCGCCCCACCCCGGCCCTGAAGCGCAGGACGCTGTCCGGCACCGCCAAGCAGCAGCGCGAACAGGCCGAGGCGGAACTGCTCGCCCGCGCGGCCGTCTCCGCCGACGTCGTCTCCGGCTCCGGCTCCCTCGACGTCAACCGGCACGGCTACATCCTCCAGCCCCGCCAGCTCGTCGGCGTCCGCGGCGCCGGACGCGCCTACGACGGCGACTACTACGTCAAGTCCGTCACCCACAACCTGCGGCCGGGCTCGTACCAGCAGAACTTCACCCTCTCCCGCGAGGGCCTCGAAGCCCGCAGCGACCACGTCCGGCCGTAACCCGCAGGCACCCACGACCATCACCCAGGAGCACCTCCACCATGGCGGCACCCAGCAATCGCTACCTCGGCAAGTTCCGCGGCCGGGTCGTCGACGACAACGACCCGCTGCGCATCGGCCGCGTCACCGTCGAGGTCCCGGACGTGCTCGGCGACGAGCCGTCGACCTGGGCGCTGCCCTGCCTGCCGTTCACCGGACCGGAGTCCGGGCAGTTCGTGGTGCCGCCGCCCGGCACGGGCGTCTGGGTGGAGTTCGAGCAGGGGGACCCCAGCTTCCCGGTGTGGACGGGCTGCTGGTACGGCGCCGCCGAGGAACTGCCGCCCGACGCGCGCCGGGAACTGCAGGCGAACGCCCCGAGCAAGCCGGTCGTCGTGCAGACACCGGGGGCGCACAAGCTCGTCATGAACGACACGCCCGGCGCCGAACAGGGGATCCTCCTCCAGGCCCAGGGCGGCGCGTACATCCGCATCACCCAGGGGGCCGTGGTCATCGCGACCGGCGCGGGTGCCGAGGTCGTGCTGCGCGGACGCGAAGTGACGATCAACGAGGGCCAGTTGACCGTGCTCTCCAAGCGATAGACGGGGGAACAGACCATGACCGGGAATCTCCTCGACACGGGCACCGTGATCGGCTGCCCGCACGGCGGCCGGGTCACCGCCGCCACACCGCCCGCCGGTGGCATCCGCGTCGCGGGCGCCGCCGTCGCCACGACCGCGCACCGCTACGTGGTCACCGGCTGCCCGCACACCGTCGACCGGGTGCCCTCGCCGTGCACCACGGTCCGCTGGACCGCCGACGGCACCGGCATCACCGTCGACGGCGCGCCCGTGCTGCTCGACACCTCCGCCGCCCAGTGCTTCAGCGCGGCCCTCGTCCCGCAGGGACCGCCCGTCGTCCAGGCCGCGCAGCGAAAGGTCACCGTCCGATGAGCCCCGACAGCCGGGCCGCCCGGCCCCGTTCCGACATCGCGTTCCCCTTCCGCGCCGACCGCCGGGGACGCACCGCGCACGCCGGCCACGGCGAGCACGTCCACGACCTGATCGAGCAACTGCTCTTCACGAGCCCCGGCGAGCGCGTGATGCGCCCCGACTTCGGCTGCGGACTCCTGGACCTGGTGTTCGCGCCCGACAGCCCCGAACTGATCAGCACGCTCGAACTCTCCGTACAGGCCGCTCTGCAGCGCTGGCTCGGCGACCTCATCGACGTACAGGCCCTCGACATCGTCAGCGAGGGCGGTGAGGACGGCGTCGTCCGCGTCCATCTCTCGTACGCCGTACGTGCCACCGGCGCACAGCGTGACGACGTCTTCGAAGGGAGGGCCGCCGCATGACGGCCGGCACCACCGCGTCCCGCCGCAGCAAGGTGCGGGCCGCGCAACTGGGCGGGATCGACCACGTCGAAGTGAGCGACGACGGCCTGCTGCTCACCGTCACCTTCCTCGGCAAGGCCCCGCACGGCCTCGGCCCCGAGAACGTCCGCGTCGACGGCGGCCGCCGGGTCACCGGCATCACCGCCGTCGACGTCAGCGTCGAACGCGAGGAAGACCCCGAGCTCGACGACCGGCTCTACGTCACCCTCGACAAGACCGGCGACACCTCCCGCTACCGGCTCTCCCTCGTCGAGACCGACCCCTACGGCCGGCCCGGCACCGAGCCCTACCGCGGCTTCGACCAGCGCTACCACAGCGCCACCTTCCACTTCCGGCCCGACTGCCCCACCCCCTTCGACTGCACCGACGACGACCGGCCCGAACCGGACTTCCCCGCCGCGCCCGTCGTCGACTACACGGCCCGCGACTACGACACCATCCGCAAGCTGCTCCTGGACCGGCTCGCGCTCACCACCCCCGACTGGACCGAGCGCAACCCCGCCGACCTGGGCATCACCCTCGTCGAACTCCTCGCCCACACCGGCGACCAGATCAGCTACCAGCAGGACGCGGTCGCCACCGAGGCCTACCTCGACACCGCCCGCCGCCGGGTCTCCGTACGCCGCCACGTACGGCTCATCGACTACGCGATGCACGACGGCTGCAACGCCCGCGCCTACGTCACCGTCCGCACGGCGGACGACCGGACGCTCGCCCCGGGCACGTTCCGCTTCGCCTCCGTCGACGTGCGCAGCCTCGACCCGCACGACCGGCCCGAGCCCGGCACGGTCATCGACGAGGCCGACCTCGGCGACCTCGACGAACGCGGCTCGGTGGAGGTCTTCGAACCGGTCGTCGCCACCGACCCGCTGGAACTGAGGGTCGCGCACAACACGATCCGGCTGTGGACCTGGGGCGGCGAGGTGTGCACCCTGCCGCAGGGCGCCACCGCCGCCACCCTGCGCGACTCCTGGGTGGACCCGGAGACCTGCCGCGAACGCCGCCTCGACCTCAAGCCCGGGGACGTCATCGTCCTGGAGGAGGTGAAGGGCCCGCGCACCGGCACCCCCGGCGACGCCGACCCCGCGCACCGCCAGGCGGTCCGCCTCACCTCCGTCACGCCCGGCCTGGACCGGATCGAGGACCAGCCGGTCCTGGAGGTCACCTGGGCCGCCGAGGACGCCCTGCGCTTCCCCCTCTGCCTCACCACCCGAGGCGGCCGCGACTGCCTGCCCGTCGAGGACGTCACCCTCGCCCGCGGCAACGTCGTCCTCGTCGACCACGGCAGGACCCTGACCGGCCTCCCCGAGACGGTCACCGTGCCGCCCGTGCCCGCCGTGGTCGCCCCCTGCGACCTCCCCGCCTTCGGCTGCCGCGACACCGAGGAGGGCAACGCGCCCGCCCGGCTGATCAACGCCCTGACGGACAGGGCCGACTCGGGCCGGGCCCTCCTGCCCGAGGACGTCCGCGAACTCTTCGACGTCGTCGGCGAGTCCGCGGTCAACCGGGCCGGCATCGGCCTGGAGAGCGCCGGGCAGCGGCACGAGCAGGTCGTGCCCGGCACGGCCTACGCCCAGGCCACCGCGCTGCGCACGCTGCTCGCCCAGTCGGTCCATCCCGGCATCACACCCCGCTTCCGCCCCGTCCTCGGCCGGGCACCCGTCACCCAGGCGGTGCCCTTCCCCGACGCCGGCACCGTCGCGGCCGGGCAGGCCGAGCGCATCGCGGCCATCCCCGGCCGGGTGCGGCAGCGGCTCGTCGAGCTGTGGCGCAGCGCCCGCGACCGCGACGGGCTCGCGGAGAAGGAGATCGCCGAACTCGCCGTGATCTACGGCCTGCACGTGCTGGAACGCCTCGAACTGCGCCGCCACCCGGTCCGCGCCCTGCGCGAACTGCTCTACCGCAGCGACGAGTTGCTCGACACCAAGCTGCGCCGCGTCCAGGTCCTCGCCGCCCGGGCCCGTGCGGGCACGGTCCTCGACGGGCACATCGCCTGGGAGATCGCGCACGCCTGGGGCCCGGCCCACGCGGCCGGACTCCACCCCGAGGAGACGGTGCTGCGCGGCTCGGCGACCGCCGCCCTCGCCCAGGACCCGCGCCGGGCCCTGCCCGCCGTACGCCTGCACGGCGCGGACGGGACCTGGGTGCCGCGCCGCGACCTGCTCGGCAGCGGGCCGCGCGAGAGGCACTTCGTGGGCGAACTGGAGGACGACGGCCGACTGGCCGTGCGCTTCGGGGACGGCCGGCACGGCGCGAAGCCCGCCCCCGGCAGCCGCCTGGAACTGCGCTACCGGCTCGGCGGCGGCACCACCGGCAACGTGGGCGCCGAGGCCATCAACCACCTGGTGGTACAGGGCGACCGCGACGTGCCGGCCGCCGTCGTGCGCAACCCGCTGCCCGCCACCGGCGGCACCCGGCCCGAACCCGTCGAACAGGTCCGCCAGCTGGCCCCGCTCGACCTGCGCCGCACCCGGCTGCGGGCCGTGACCGCCGAGGACTACGCGGCCCTCGCGAGCGAACTGCCGGGCGTGCAGCGGGCGGCGGCCGAGATCCGCTGGACCGGCAGCGTCCAGGAGGCCCACATCGCGATCGACGCGTACGGCACCGCCGCCCCGTCGCCGGACCTGCTCGACTCGGTCACCCAGGCACTGGAGGCCTACCGACGCATCGGACACGACCTGGTCGTGGGACCCGCCCGGCTGGTGCCGCTCGACATCGCGCTGACCGTGTGCGCCGAGCCCGGCCACCAGCACGGCCAGATCCTGGCCGAGCTGTACCGGGTGCTGGGCACCGGACGGCTGCCGGGCGGACGGCTCGGCTTCTTCCACCCCGACGCGCTGACCTTCGGCGAACCCGTCAGGCTCAGCCGCCTGGTGGCCGTCGCCGCGGCCGTGCCCGGGGTGGCGGGCGTCGAGGTCACCCGGCTGCGGAGGCTGTCCGGACAGGACCGAGGAGAGAGGGAGGACGGCGTGCTGCGGCTCGGCCCGCTGGAGATCGCCACCTGCGACAACGACCCCGACCGGCCGGAGAACGGCCTGCTGGCGATATCCCTGGGAGGTGCCCGATGACGGACCCGCACCCGGTCACCGCGACCGACGACTGCGGCTGCGGCGGCGCCTGCCGCGGCGGCCACGACGAGCGCCTCGCGCCCACCCCGACGCACAACCCGCCCGGCCGCACCGCCCTGGACTACCGCGTCGGCACGTACGGCTCCTTCCTGGCCGCGCTGCTCGACCGGCTCGCCTCGCCCGCCTATCCGGCCCTGAACGGCCTCACCGTCCGCACCCCGGACGACCCGGCGATCGGCCTGCTCGACGCCACCGCCGTCCTCGGCGACCTGCTCACCTTCCACTCGGAGCGGATCGCCGACGAGGCCTACCTCCGCACCGCCGACGAACACCGCTCCCTGGTGCTGCTCGGCCGGCTCGTCGGACACCGCCCGCGGCCCGGCGTCGCGGCCACCACGCACCTGGCGTACACCCTCGAACGCGACCCGCGCGCCGAGGCCCAGAACGTGCTGATCCCGCGCGGCGCGCGCAGCCACAGCGTGCCCGCCTCCGCCGACGAGGAGTCGCTGACCTTCGAGACCAGCCGGGACCTGGTCGCCCGCTGGGACTTCAACGAACTGAAGGTGCGCCGTCGCCGTCCCTCGCTGCTCACGCCGCAGGACCTTTCGAAGCGCTCGGAGTTGTTCGTCGAGGGCACGGCGCACTCGTTGCAGACGGGTGACCAGTTGCTCTTCGTCTTCGGTGAAGAGGCGGGCGGCGAGCGCAAGTTGCTGCCGGTGGCGAAGGTGCGTGTCGACCGGGACGACGACGTCACGGCGATCTCCGTGCCGAAGTCGGCGCCGCCGACGCTGAAGGAACTGGTCGACGAGGTGCGGCGCTGGACGGCTCCGCCGGCGCAGCCGGGGGAGCCCGGTGAGGAGCCTCCCACGCCGGAGGTTCCGAACCCGCGCCCGGTCAGCCGGCTGATCGAGGACTTCGAGGGCCAGGTCCTGGAGCCCTTGCGTCACGACTTGGACGGTGTGAAGACGCCCGAGCGGCTCGCGGCGCGCCTCGCGGAACCTCTCGCCCGGCTCGGTGAGGCTCAGGTGCTGGCCGAGCCGTATCAGGACGTGGCGGAGTGGTTCGAGCAGTTGGAGGCCGTCCTCGCGGAACTCGCCGAGCGGGCACTGGAATTGGCTCCGGCGCAGACGGATCCGGAGGGTGTCTCGATGGTTCGTCGGCCGTCTGCGGCGCCGTCGGGGCTGGCCGCGCAGTTCCCCGCGCCCCTCAGGGACGAAACACGCACCGCCGCTTGGGATGCCCTGGGCGCCATACTCCCCGCCCTGCGCGCCACCGCCCACACGCAGAAAAACGCGACCGGCCACCCACTCCCCGGCACCGACACCGCCCGCCTCCTCTCCGCCCTCGACCCCACCCTGGGCAGCCTCTACCCGGCCTGGCGCACAGCCGCCGCCCCCGGCAGCCCACGGCTGCTGCGCGAGCTGCTTGCCCTGCGCGTCACCGCGGCCCCCTTCGGCGCCACGGCCCCGCTGAAGCCGGTCCAGGACGACCGCGGCCGGGTCGTCCGCACCGCCGACTGGCCGCTGACCGGCGCGGTGCTGGCCACCCTGCGGGTCGTGTACGACACGGCGGGCAAGGTGCCGGTCCGGGCCGAACTCCAGTACGTGGAGGGCAGCAGCTCCGACCAGCGCGCCGAGAACCTGCCCGTCGCCCAGCCGGTCACCTTCACCCTCGGCCCCGGCCAGGTCGAACTGTCCGCGCGCTCCGGCCAGGACCGCGACCTGAGCTGGCTCAACCGGCGGCCCGCCGACTCCCAGGAGCCCGGCGTCACCGCCCGCCTCCACTCCGGCCTGCCCGAGCGCACCCTGTTCGTGTCGCGCCCCGACGACGAGGGCCTGGTCCACGTCGGCGTCCACAACGGCACCTCCGAGCAGCTCACGCTCCGGCCCGGGGCGAGCGAGCAGTTCACGCACGGCGAGTACGAAGTCGGCCTCAAGTACACCCTGGGCAGCGCCGAGCCCAACGTCGAGGTCGTCATCGCCACCAAGCCGGAGCCCGTCAACCGCCGCACGCTCCAGCTGGACACCGTGCACGAGGGCATCACCGTCGGCAGCTGGGTGGCGATCCAGCGGCCCGCCAAGGGCGCCGACCAGGGCATCCCCGGCGATCCGAAGCTGGCCTTCGTCACCACCCAGGTGGTGGCCGCGCGCACGGCCGCGTACACCAACTACGGCATCACCGGACGCGGCACCGAACTCACCCTCGCCGACCCCTGGCTGGACGAGTTCGACGTCCTGCTGTCGCACATCCGCGACACCACCGTGCACGCGGCGGGCGAACCGCTGAGCCCGGCCGACGAGCCGCTCGGCGAGGACGTGCACGGCAACGAGATCGAACTCGGCGAGCTGTACGAGGGACTGCGGCCCGGCCGCACGCTCATCGTGACCGGCGAGCGCAGCGACCTCCCGGGCACGGCCGGCGTCCGGGCCACCGAGGTCGTCACGATCGCCTCCGCGGAGCCGGCCGCCGACCCGCGGCTGCCCGGCGACCCCGTGCACACCCGGCTCGTCCTCACCGCGGACCTGGCCTACCGCTACCGCCGCGAGACGGTGCGGATCCTCGGCAACGTCGTCGAGGCCACCCACGGCGAGAGCCGCGAGGAGGCCATCGGCAGCGGCGACTCGGACCGCGTCAACCAGACCTTCGCGCTCTGGCAGTCCCCGCTGACCTGGCTCGCCGACGACAACCCCCTCGGCGCCACGCCCGTGCTGGAGATCCGGGTCGACGGCGTGCTGTGGCACGAGGTCGACAGCCTCGCGGGACGCGGCCCCAGCGAGCGCGTCTACATCACCGGCGCCACCGCCGACGGCCGTACGACGGTGACCTTCGGCGACGGGGTGCACGGCGCCCGCCTGCCCTCCGGGCACGAGAACATCCGCGCCCGCTACCGCTTCGGCACCGGCAAGGCCGCCAACGTGCCCGCCGACCGGGTCACCCAGCCCCTCACCCGGCCGCTCGGCGTCACCGCCGTCACCAACCCGCGCCCCGCGACCGGCGGCGCGGACGCCGACGGCCCGGGCCTGACCCGCCGCACGATCCCCCTGGCCGTGTCGGCCCTGGACCGGCTGGTCTCCGCCTCCGACTACGAGGACTTCGCCCGCTCCCGCGCCGGTATCGGCCGGGCCGCCGCCCGCGAACTCTTCGACGGACGCAGGCGCGTCCTGCACGTGACGGTCGCCGGCACGGACGACGTGCCGATCGCCCCCGACTCCGACACCCTGCGCGCCCTGCGCGGAGCCCTCACCGAGTACGGCGACGCGAACCTCCCGGTCCGCGTGGACGGCCGCGAGCTGGTCCTGCTGCTGCTCGCGGCCCGGGTCAAGGTCGCCCCCGACCACGCCTGGCAGAACGTCGAGCCGCGCCTGCGCCGCGCCCTGCTGCGCCGACTCGGCTTCGAGGGCCGCGAACTGGGCCGGCCCGCCCGCCTCTCCGAGGTCCTGGCCACCGCCCACACCGTGCCCGGCGTCGACTACGTGGACGTCGACGTCTTCACCGGCGTGCCCGCCTCCGCCACCCCGGAGGAGCTCACCGAGCTGCTCACCCGGCCCGGCCCGCCCCGGGCGTCCGTCCCCGCGCACCCGGCGACGTACGACGAGAGGACCCACACGGTCCGCGCCGAGAACGGCGAGACGCTGTCGGAGATCTGCGCCCGGTACGCCATCCCGCTCGCCGAACTCCTGCGCCTCAACCCCGACATCACCGACACCCGGCGCCTGCCCGCGGGCCGTTCGGTGTACGTCTTCCGCGGCATCCGCCCGGCCCAGCTCGCCCTGCTGTCGCCCCGGGCCGCGGACACCCTGATTCTGACGGAGGTCAAGTGATGTCCCCGGACACCCAGTTGGAGACGCCGGCCCCGGTGGTGCCCACGGACCCGGACGGGCTCGCCGCGCTGCTGCCCCGCTGGCACCGGCTGCGCGACGCCGAGGAGGGCGAGCCGCTGCGCGCCCTGCTCGCCGTGATCGCCGAGCAGCTCGACCGCGTCCGCGACGGCGTCGAGCAGGGCTACGAGGACCTGTTCGTGGAAACGGCCGCCCCCTGGGTGCTGCCGTACCTCGGCGATCTGGTCGGCTACCGCACCCTGCCTGGCTACGAGCGCGTCCTCACCACCGGCCTGCACGACGGCGGCCGGGCCGCGCTCGCCGAGGCCGTCGCCCCGCGCCGGGACGTGGCCGCCACCGTCGCCCACCGCCGCCGCAAGGGCACCCTGCACCTGCTGGAGGAACTCTCCGAGCAGGTCGCCGACTGGCCCGCCCGGGCCGTCGAACTGTCGCGGCAGGTGGCGCACACCCAGCCGGTGAAGCTGTACGGCACCGGCAGCCGGCGCGGTGAGCGGGGCCGTCTCGTCGACCTGCGGGACGGGGCGGAACTCGCGCTCGGCGGCGGGCCGTTCGCGGGCACGGCCCGCACGGTCGACGTCCGCAGGGCCGACTCCGCCCGACGGCAGGGCGGCTGGAGCCCGGCGGGCGTCGCCCTGTTCGTGTGGCGGCTGAAGGCGTACCCGCTGACCCGCACCCCGGCCTACTGCATCGACCGGGCCCGCAACCTCTACACCTTCTCGATCCTCGGCAACGACACCCCGCTGGTCACCAAGCCGTTCCCGGAACCCTCGCCGACGCACATCGCCACCGTCGACAACGTCCCGGCGTTCGTCACCCGCCGCCTCCTGCACGACCGGCTGCTCGACTACTACGGCCCCGGCAAGAGCTTCGTCATCCGCCGCGACGGCGAGGACAAGCCCGTCCCGCCCTCGGACATCGTCGTCGCCGACCTGTCCGACTGGCGCTACCGGCCCCGGCGCGGCCAGGTGGCCGTCGACCCGGAGCTGGGCCGGATCGCGTTCGGTTCGCGCTCCGCGCCCCGGCAGGGCGTGTGGGTCGACTACCACTACGCCTCCCCGGCCGACCTGGGCGGCGGCGAGTACGAGCGGAACCGGGAGCCGCGGCCGGACGCCGAGGTGTACCGGGTCGGACCCGGGCAGCCGTACCGGCAGATCATGGACGCCTACCGGGCCTGGCAGCACGACCGCCGGGCCGACCGGACCGGGCCCGCCGGCATCATCGAGATCACGCACAGCGGCGCCTACCAGGAGCAGCTGGACTTCGACCTCGACCCCGGCGACCGGCTCGAACTGCGCGCGGCGGAGGGCACCCGCCCGGTCATCCGCCTCCTCGACTGGTACAGCAACCGCCCCGACGCCCTCAACATCCGCGCGGTGTCCGAGGACTGCGCCCCGCACGAGCGGCCCCGGGTCGTGCTCGACGGGCTGCTCGTCGCCGGACGCGGCATCAACGTCACCGGCGCGATGGGCGCCGTCGTCGTACGGCACAGCACCCTCGTGCCCGGCTGGTCGCTGGAGCCCGAGTGCGCACCGCACTCGCCGGAGGAGCCGAGCATCGTCCTGGACCGCACCACCGCGTGCCTCCAGATCGAGCACAGCGTCCTCGGCACCATCGAGGTCATCGGCGACGAGGTGAGCGAGGACCCCCTCGACATCCACATCCGCGACAGCGTCCTCGACGCCACCGCCGACGACCGCGAGGCCCTCTCCGCCCCCGACTGCCGCCACGCCCACGCCGTGCTGCACCTGCACCGCACGACCGTCTTCGGCGAGATCCACACGCACGCCGTCGAGATCGCCGAGAACAGCGTCCTCACGGGCCGGCTCCACGTGGCCCGGCGCGGCATCGGCTGCCTGCGCCACTCCTACGTCCCCACCGGATCGCGCACCCCGCGCCGCCACCGCTGCCCGGACACCAAGCCGCTGTTCGCCTCCCAGCGCTACGGCACACCCTGGTACGGCCTGCTCGCCGACCGCGCCCCCGAACAGATCCGGCGCGGCGCGGACGACGGAGCCGAACTCGGCGCCTTCCACGACCTGTACCGGCCGCAGCGCGAGGACGGTCTCCGGGCCCGGCTCGCCGAGTACACGCCCGCGGGCACCGACGCCGGGATCTTCTTCGTGACGTGAGGCGCGCGCCGCCACCGACCTTGTGAACCCGCATTTCTGAACCAGGGGGACACCCTTCATGCACGCAGACCTCTCCCGCTCCACCTTCCGCCCGGAGCGGCACTACTCCGCGGTCGTCGCCCAGCAGGGCCGCGTCCAGCTCGACGCCGACCTCAACGAGCAGACCGCGATCCAGCTCCACCAGGCCCGCACCCTCGCCGCCGACCTGATCGGCCCGCACGGCGGCCCGCGCGACGCCGCCGGCTTCCGCATCGAGTACGTCGGCGGCAAGCACGAGATCGACACCCTCCTCATCCACGGCGGCCGCTACTACGTCGACGGCATCCTCTGCGACGCCGACCGCCCCGCGCCCGGCGTGCCCGTCCCCGACGAGGAGAGCGCGGAGTCCGCGCCGGAGCCGCCCGCGCACTGGACCTACTGGGACCAGCCCGACGGCTTCCGCGACCCGGAGAAGCCCGGCGACCGACTGCCCTCGCCCGCCCAGACGCCGTTCCTCGTCTACCTCGCCGTGTGGGAGCGCTCGGTCACCGCGGCCGAGGACCCGACGCTGCGCGAGGTCGCCCTCGGCGCGGCCCTGCCCGACACCGCCGCCCGGGTGAAGGTCGTCTGGCAGGTGCTGCCGCTGTCCCTCACCGCGCTGGAGATCGAGGAGACCGACCCGTCCAAGGAGGTCGTCCGGGCCGCCTTCACCCGCTGGGCCCAGCGGCAGTCGGCCCCCGCGGCACGGCTCGCCGCCCGCAGCGAGCGGCCCGACCACGCCGACGAGGACCCCTGCCTCGTCAAGCCGGACGCCCGCTACCGCGGCCCCGAGAACCAGCTGTACCGGGTGGAGGTGCACGCGGGCGGCGAGGCGAAGGACGCCACCTTCAAGTGGTCCCGCGAGAACGGCTCCGTCGTCTTCCCCGTCGACGAACTCGACGGCACCTGGGTGCAGTTGGCGTCCCTCGGCCACGACGACAAGCTGGACCTGGACGTCGGCGACCACGTCGAGTTCGTCGACACCGCCTACGCCTCCCGTCTGGAGCCCCTGCCGCTGCTGCGCGTCGAGGAACTGGACCTGCCCGGCCGCCGCGTCCGCCTGTCCGCCGAACCCGCCCCGGGCGTCGGACGCCTGGCGCACCTCAACCCGTACCTGCGCCGCTGGGACCACACCGGCGGCCCCCGGCGCAAGGGCCGCACCACCGCCCTGCGCGGCGGCGCGATCCCCGTCACCGAGGGGGAGTGGCTGCCCCTGGAGGACGGTGTCGAGGTGTACTTCGCCCAGGGCGGCACCTACCGCACCGGCGACCACTGGATCGTCCCGGCCCGCACCGCCACCGGCGGCGTCGAGTGGCCGCTGGACCGGGCCCGCCGCCCCCTGCTCCAGGGACCGGCCGGCATCGCCCGGCACTTCGCCCCGCTGGCCCTCATCAAGGGCGAGGGCAGCGCGGTCGACCTGCGCCTGGCCTTCGGCCCGATGGCGAGCAGCGTGCCCGCCGCCGACGAGGCGGCCCTCGCCGCCGAGGAGCAGGCCCGCCGCGAGGAGCAGGCCGCCGAGGCCGACCCCTCCCACGGGAGGTCCCAGACCACCGCGGAGGCGGAAGCCGCCGTGGAAGGAGACAACTGATGGCCAAGCCGCTGAGCGCGTCCAAGCTGGTGGAGATCCTCCGGGCCGAGGGCCTGACCGTCCACGAGGTCCGCAGCTGGCGCACCCACAACCGCAACAGCAAGGGCCCCTGGGGCCCGGTGAACGGCGTGATGATCCACCACACCGTCACCTCCGGCACCGCCGCCTCCGTCGACATCTGCTACGACGGCTACTCCAGCCTCCCCGGCCCGCTCTGCCACGGCGTCATCGACAAGAAGGGCCACGTCCACCTGGTCGGCAACGGCCGGGCCAACCACGCCGGCCTCGGCGACGGCGACGTCCTGCGCGCCGTGATCAACGAGTCGAGGCTGCCGGCCGACAACGAGGCCGACACCGACGGCAACCGGCACTTCTACGGCTTCGAGTGCATCAACCTCGGCAACGGCAAGGACCCCTGGCCCGAGGCGCAGAAGGAGGCCATCGAGAAGGTCGCCGCGGCGATCTGCCGCCACCACGGCTGGTCCGAGCGGTCCGTCATCGGCCACAAGGAGTGGCAGCCGGGCAAGGTCGACCCGCGCGGCTTCACCATGGACGGCATGCGCTCCCGCATACGCGACCGGCTCAAGGGCGCCGGGGGAGGCGGCAAGCCGGCCCCGGACCCGAAGCCGGCGCCCAAGCCGTCCTACGAGCCGTTCCCGGGCGCCGCGTTCTTCCACGTCGGGCAGCGCTCCCCGATCATCACGGCGATGGGGCGCCGCCTGGTCGCCGAGGGGTGCAGCCGCTACGAGGAGGGGCCGAGCCCCGACTGGAGCGAGGCCGACCGCCGGTCCTACGCGCTGTGGCAGCAGAAGCAGGGCTTCTCCGGAAAGGACGCCGACGGCATCCCGGGCAAGCTCACCTGGGACCGGCTGAAGGTGCCCAAGTCGTAGGGGACGCGTGCGCCCCTCCCCGGGGAGGGGCGCACGGGTGTCACCAGCGGGGGAGCCGCAGTTCGTAGTCCGGCCGGAACCGCCGCATGTAGCCGGTGTCGTCCCTGCTGCGCATCCCGGAGTCGAGGTACCGTCGGTGCAGTCGCTCCAGCCGGTCGTGGTCGAGCTCGACGCCCAGCCCCGGCCCGGTGGGCACCTCGACCTCCCCGTCGCGCAGCTCCAGCACGCCCGGCACGATCACGTCGTCGGCCGAGTTCCACGGGTAGTGCGTGTCGCAGGAGTGGTCGAGGTGGGGGATCGCCGCCGCGACATGGGTCATCGCGGCGAGGCTGATGCCCAGGTGCGAGTTGGAGTGCATCGACAGGGCGAGCCCGAACGCCTCGCACACGGCGGCCAGTTCACGGGTCCGGCGCAGTCCGCCCCAGTAGTGGTGGTCGGTGAGCAGGACCTGGATCGCGTTCTGCTCGACGGCCGGCTTCAGGTGTTCCCAGGCGATGACGCACATGTTGGTCGCGAGCGGCAGGGGAGAGTCCTGGGCGACCTCGGCCATGCCGGGGATGCCCTTGGTCGGGTCCTCCAGGTACTCCAGCACGCCGTCCAGTTCACGGGCGACGTACTTCGACGTCTCCACCGTCCACGCCACGTTCGGGTCCAGGCGCAGCGGCTGCCCTGGGAAGGCCTCCGCCAGCGCCCGCATCGCGGCGATCTCCTCGTCGGGCGGGAAGACACCGCCCTTGAGCTTGAACGAGCGGAAGCCGTACCGCTGTTGCATCAGCCGGGCCTGCTCGACGATCCCGGCCGGGTCGAGCGCCTCGCCCCAGTCGTCGGCGATGGCGGCACGGCCGTCGAGCGCGGGGTGCTCGGCCCACTTGTAGAAGAGGTACGCGGCGAACGGCACCGAGTCGCGGACCCTGCCGCCCAGCAGGTCGCTCACGGGACGCCCGAGCAGCTTGCCCTGCGCGTCCAGGCAGGCGACCTCCACGGCCGACGTGGTCCAGCCGCGCTCGTGGGAACTGGGCACGGTCGGCAGCAGGGCCGTGTCGATCGCGGCGCAGACGGCGGTGGCGTCGAAGACGTCCATGCCGGCCACCACCTGCGCGGCGGCGTGCAGCCGCTCCAGCCGGGCCGTGCCGCCCGGGGACTCGCCGAGCCCGACCGTGCCGTCCTCCAGGACCAGCTGGAGCACGATCCGCAGGGCGAGCGGCTCGTGCACGCCGTTGGAGTTGAGCAGGGGTGGGTCGCCGAACGCGATCGGCGTGACGATCAGCTCGCGGATGCGCGTCGCGCTCATGCGCCGGCCACCTCCAGCCCGCGGTCGAGGAGTTTCGCGAGCCGCGCCACGTGCTCCGGCGCCGGATCGAGCAGGGGCGCCCGGACGCCGCCCACGTCCAGGCCGCGCAGCGTCACCCCGGCCTTCACGAGCGACACGGCGTACCCGGGCACCTCGTCGCGCAGGGCGACCAGCGGGCCGTAGAACTCGTCGAGCAGCAGCGACACCCGGGCGTCGTCGTCCTCCGCGAGGGCCCGGTGGAAGGCCAGGGCGATCTCCGGGGCGAAGGCGAACACCGCCGAGGAGTACAGCTCGACGCCGACCCCCTGGTAGGCGGGCGCGGTCATCTCGGCGGTGGGCAGGCCGTTGAAGAACTGGAAGTCCTCCCCGCCCGGCACGGCGCGCACCGCGCGGACGATGCGGTGCATCCGCTCGATGTCCCCGATGCCGTCCTTGAGGCCGACGACCCCGGGCAGCGCGGCGATCCGGGCCGCCGTTTCCGCGGTGAGCCGGGCGGTGCCCCGCTGGTAGAAGACCACGGGCAGCCCGGTGGCGGCGGTGACCTCCTCGACGTACCGCACGAGGCCCTGCTGCGGGGCGCTCACCAGGTAGGGCGGCAGCAGCAGGATGCCGTCGGCGCCGGCGCGTTCGACGCGGGCGGCCTGGTCCCGGGCGACCGGCACGGGACCGCCGGCCGCCGCGAGGACCGGCACCCGGCCGGCCGTGGTCGCGACGGCGACCCGTGTGGCCCGCTCGATCTCCTCGGCCGTCAGCGCGTGGAACTCGCCGGTGCCGCAGGCGACGAACACACCTCCCGCGCCCGCGGCGACACCCGACTCGATGTGCTGGGCCAGCCGTTCCTCGTCCAGTGAGCCGTCCACCGCGAACGGCGTGACCGGGAAGAACAGCACTCCGTGGAACTTCATGTCTCCCTCATACGTGGGGGTTGGGTGGTCAGCCCTTGGTGGCCCCGGCGGCGATGCCGGTGACCAGCGAGCGCTGGAGGAGCAGATAGACGATCAGGCTGGGCAGCAGGGCGATGACCGCACCGGCCAGCACCACCCCCGAGCCGACCTCGGGGTCGGTGCGCAGGATGGACAGGGCGACGGTGACCGTGTAGTCGGTGGGGTCCTTGGCGGCGATCAGGGGCAGCAGGTACTGGTCCCAGATCATGATGAAGCCGAGCACACCGGCCACGCCGAGCGCGGGCCTGCACAGCGGCAGGACCACCTGCCACAGCATCCGCAGCTCGCCCACGCCGTCGATCCGGGCGGCCTCCTCGATCTCGGCGGGGATGTCCTTCATGAACTCGGTGAGCACCATCACCGAGAACCCCCAGGCGCCGAGCGGCAGGATCACGCCCCAGACGGTGCCCTTCAGATCGAGACCGACCACGGGCACATGACCGAGGACCAGGGACAGCGGGATGGCGATGACCTCCTCCGGGAGCATCATCGTCAGCATGAACAGGGTCAGGATCAGCGCCTGCCCGCGGAACCTGTGCCGGGCCAGGGCGTACGCGGCCAGTGTGCAGACGACGAGCTGGAGCAGCAGTCCGCCGCCCGCGATGAGCAGGGAGTTGCCGAAGTAGTCCCAGATGCCCCGCTCTCCCGCCACCTCGAAGTTGAGCAGGGTCGGGTGGTGGGGGAGGAACGACAGGGTCGAACCGCTGGCCTTCTCGCTGAAGGAACCCGAGAAGATCGTCAGGAACGGGGCCGCGAAGACGCCGAGGGCCAGCAGGCAGAGCAGGACGCGCAGGAGCCAGGCGGGGCCGGGCCGGTCGCTCCAGCCGAGGGCCGTGTCGAAACGGGCGGGGGTGGTGCGCTGCTTCCCGGCGGACTTCCGCGCGGGGGATGCGGTCACCGGGGTGCGGACGGGGTCGATGGCGGGGGCGCTCATCGCACGTCTCCCCTCTTGCGGAGGTAGTTGACCGTGACGGTGAGCAGCAGCGTCACGCAGAGCAGGACCACGGAGGCGGCCGAGGCGCCGCCGATGTCGTTACGGGTGAAGCCGAGGGTGTAGGCGCGGGTCATCCACACGTCGGTGGAGCCGGCCGGGCCGCCGCCGGTGAGGACGTACACCTCGGTGAAGACGCGCAGTCCGCGGATGGCGGCGAGGGTGAGGACGATGCCGAGGGCGGGGCGGATCGCGGGCAGCGTGATGTGCCGCAGCCGCTGCCACAGCGAGACGCCGTCCATCGCGGCGGCCTCGTACAGCGAGCGGTCCACGCCGGCCAGTCCGGCGAGGATGATCACCATGTTGTACGGGGCGAGCATCCAGATGCCCATGGCCATCGTCGCCCACAGCGCCGTGTCGGGGTTGTCGAGGTAGGGCACGGGGCCCAGACCCAGCAGCCCGAGACCGCTGTTGATGAGGCCGTCGGAGGTCGGGTAGTACATCAGCCGCCACATCTCGCCGACCACCGCGGTGGCGGTGACGACGGGCAGGAACACGGCGGTGCGGACGAGCTTCAGGGAACGGGCCTGGCCCTCCAGAAGCAGGGCCAGCAGGAAGCCGACCAGGATGCCGCCTATGGACATGCCGATGCCGAGGACCAGCGTGTGGCCGATGGCGTCCTGGAAGCGGTGGTCGGTCAGGACCCGGGTGTAGTTGTCGAGGCCGACCCACTTGTCACCGAGGAAGGGCCGTACGTCGAAGAAGCTGAGCCAGACGCCCTTGCCCATGGGCAGGAACTTGAAGACGAGGGCGAGCAGCAGGCCCGGGGCCAGGAACAGCCAGGGCAGTACGGCCTTCTTGCTCAACAGCCGGGCTCTGCGGGGCCCGGGCGTCGTCACGGTCGCGGTCATTTCAGCAGCTCCTGGTCCTTGAGGTCACCGGCGAGGGTGTCGTTGAGTTCCTTCAGGCCGGAGCGGACGTCGCTGCCGCAGTACGTGAAGAGCGCGTTCAGCGCGTCGGCGGTGTCCTGCTTGATCGGGGCGAAGTCGGGGGCGTTGGGGAACTGCACGGAGGCCGTCTCGTACGCCTTCTGCACCACGCTCCAGCGCGGGTCGTCGCGCACCTTGGCCGCGTCCAGCGTGGAGTTGACGGGGATACGCACCACGGGCTGGTGGTCGCCGGTCATGGCGAGCGTCTGGCCCTCGGGCGAGATCAGGAACGCGGCGAGCGCCTGTTCCAGCTTCGCCTTCCCCGTCTTCGCGCCGAAGTAGATGTTCTCGCCGTCGGCCAGCACGTCGTTGTTGCCGGCCGGGCCGGAAGGCGCGGGCAGCACCTCGTACTTGTCCTTGCCCAACGCCTTGTCGAACGTGGAGATGTTGTACGGGCCCGTGAGGTACATCCCGGCGTTGCCGTCCTGGAAGTTGGTGGTGTTCGCGGTGACGGAGGTCAGGGCGCTGGGCTGGATGACACCGTTGTCACCGCAGAAGAGGTTGTCCTTCATCCAGGTGACGGTGCGCAGGGCGGCCGGGGAGTCCATCGCGGGCCGGTAGCCCGAGCCGTCCTTCTCGATGATCCGCACACCGCCCTGCCACAGCCAGCTGGCTCCCCACCAGGCGACATAGCCGTTCTGCGCGCTGCCGGGCACGACCATGCCGTACGTGTTCCTCCTGCCGTCGCCGTCCGGATCGCGGGTGGCGAAGGCCTTGGCGAGGGCGAGCGTGTCCTGCCAGGTCCTCGGCCGCGGCAGGCCGAGCTTCTCGCGCCAGTCCTTGCGGACGAACAGCGTCATGGCCTGCCGGGAGTACGGGATGCCGTAGTGCCTGCCGTCGCGGCCCACGGTGGACGACCAGGACGTGGCAGTGATGTCGTCGTGGCCCGCTATCGAGGCCGGGGTGATGGGCTTGAGCAGGCCCTGCGCCTGGTAACTGCCCATCAGAGCGGTGTCGTTGATCATGACGTCCGGCAGGTCCTTGGTGGACGCGCGGCTCTGGAGCTGCTGGTCGAAGTTCATGACCGGCTGGTAGTCGATCCTGATGCCGGTCTTCTTGGTGAAGGCGGCGAACACCCGGTCGTAGGTCTGGGCGGACTCCGGGTCGCTCCGGGTCCACACCTCCAGCGTGTTCGGATCGCCGGCCCGGGCGCTGCCGGAACCGGAGCCGCAGGCGGCCGTTCCGAACAGGAGCCCTGAGACGGCGAGCGCGGCAGCCAGGCGGCGCGCGTGGCGGAGCCGCATGTCGATGCGGCGTCGGCGATCCCGCATGGATGATTCTCCGTTCATATTCGTGAACGTCCTTCACGAATCTAAATGATCGGCCAAGCTACGGATCGTTTCATCACCACGTCAAGACATGGCTGAAAGATTTCACCGATGCCCCACGGGGCCCGGGAGGGCCCGGAAACGACGGCGGCCCCCACCGGAAGGACCGGTGGGGGCCGTCTGCGAGGAGACCGGCAGGTCAGTCGTTGCGCTGGGCGTTCTTCTTCCTGATGCGGACCGCCTCCTTGCGGACCTCCGCCTGAGTGGCTCGCTCCCGCACCAGCCACTCGGGGTTCTCCTGTTTCAGCGTCTCGATCTGATCGGTGGTGAGGGGCTCGGTGACGCCCCCGCGGGCGAGCCCCGCGATGGAGACGCCGAGCTTCGCCGCGACCACCGGGCGGGGGTGCGGGCCGTTGCGCCGCAGGTCCTGAAGCCACTGCGGCGGGTTCGCCTGGAGCTCGTTCAGCTCGGCGCGCGAGACGACACCCTCCCGGAACTCGGCGGGGGTGGCCTCGAGGTACACACCCAGTTTCTTCGCCGCGGTAGCGGGCTTCATCGTCTGGGTGCTCTGGTGCGACGTCATGCCGTCCAGCCTATCGAGCGTGTGCGCGACCCCCGACCACGGCCGGTAACCTGGCCAGGTGACAGGCTCGGATGAAACTCCCCCGTTCCGGCTCGTGTACGTCCCCGGGGTGATGCCCGACAAGTGGGTGCGCATCTGGAACGAGCGGTGTCCCGACGTCCCGCTGGCCCTCACGCAGGTGCCCGCCGCCGCTGCGGCCGAGCGGCTGCGGGGCGGGGACGCCGACGCGGGGCTGGTGCGGCTGCCCGTGGACCGCACGGTCTTCAGCGCGATCCCCCTCTACACCGAGCAGACCGTCGTCGTGGTGCCCAAGGACCACCTGGTCACGGCGGTCGACGAGGTGTCCCCCGAGGACCTCGCCGACGACATCGTGCTGCACCCCCTCGACGACGTCCTCGACTGGGAGACCCTGCCCGGGCGGCCCGCCTTCGAACGCCCCGCCACCACAGCCGACGCCGTCGAACTCGTCGCGGCCGGCATCGGCGTCCTGATCGTCCCCCTGTCGCTCGCCCGCCTCCACCACCGCAAGGACCTCACCCACCGTCCCCTCAAGGACGCCCCCGAGTCACGCGTGGTCCTGGCCTGGCCCGAGGACGCGACGACGGACCAGGTCGAGGACTTCATCGGCATCGTCCGCGGCCGCACGGTCAACAGCACCCGGGGCCGCACGCGGCCCGCGGCGCAGGACAAGCCCGGGCGCACGGAGAAGGACGGAGCCCGGCGGAAGCCGGCGGCGTCCGCCGGGCAGCCGGGCACGAACCATCGCCGCGGAAGCGGCTCCGGCGGCACCCCCAAGGGCACCCCCAAGAGCGGCAGGCGGGGCAAACCCCGCCGGCGGTCGTAGCACTCGAAGGGCCCGGGGTGCACCGCGCCGGGCCAGGGAGTCACCGCGCGGAGCCTGAACTCTTCCTTCAGGCCGGCTCGGTCCCGCCGCCCTCGCTCATCCCGCCGACGGCGTCGGCTGCGGCGCCCCGTAGGACGGGTTGGGGGCGACCGTCTGGAGGTCCTTCAGGTCGTCGGGGATCGGCAGCACACGGACCGGCGCGCCCGCCTGCGGAGGCGGCGGCGTCGTCTGGTCCTGGGGCAGCTTGGCCGGAGCGGTGATCTGGAAGGCGACCTGCTCGTGGTTGATCAGACCGGTCTTCTCCAGGACCGTGATGTGGTCGAGAACGGTGTCGTTGGTCGTGTCGGCGAGCTCCCGCACGAGGCTGTTCCGGGTGGTCGCCCGGATCTTGGCGATCGTCGGGAAGATGCCCCCGTGCGCGACGCGCATGACCGTCACGGCCGTGGACTCGAACTCCTTGCCGGAGCTGCCTTCCGCCGTCGCCACGAACTGCTGCTGCTGCGGCGACGCCTCGTTCGGCAGGGTGATGCCCATGTCCGTGGCCACCTTGCGGCAGCCCGCGTCGAGCCGGCCGTGGCCCACGAGCAGGTGCTCGGCGACCTCCTGCATCTCCGGCGACTTGCTCCGCTGCCTGATCAGTTGCGCCATCGGGTACTCCCACAGCCCGGCCGCGCGCACACGGACCACGAAGTCGCGGTCCGCCTCGGTCAGCGGACCCCACTGGGTGTTGGCGATGATGCGGTCCTGGCCGGAAGCCGTGTTCTGCACGCCCAGCATGCTCGGGTAGGCGAGTGCGGTGAGCGTCAGGATCATCGCACCGCCGACGAACGCGGTTCCTGCCGTGCTGCGCGAGATGCGCATCGTGCCTCCTGGGATGTGAACGGCCCAACACCAAGAAGTACGGACGCCGGAGGCGAAACAATCACCGCTGCCGCAAAAAAGTTCGGGCGCCGCCCGGGCCCGGCACCGTGGGACGCACGGCACCGGACCCGGACGCGGATGCTCAGGGCCGGTACGAGGCCCCGGCCGCCGTCCGCACCACCTGGTCGCCGTCGGCCCTGCTCAGCATCCCGGCCGTGACCCACGCGTCCACCGTGGACCGTACCCGCGCCACCAGCGCACCCTTGCTCCGGAACGGCGCCCCGGCCCAGATCTCGTCCAGGAGCGTGGTGCCGTCGGCCCGCGCCGGGTTGGCGACGCCCGAGTCCTCGCCGCCGAACACGGCCTTCGGCTCAAAGCGGCGGAAGTAGGCGTGGGTCGGGTCCTCCGTCCCCTCGGAGAACGGCGCCCATTCCCGTCCGTCGAGGGTGAAGTGGAGCGGCTTGCCCGGCACCGGCGTGAGGGAGTGCGCCAGGTCGCCGGAGAGACCGGCGTTGCCGTACAGCCCGACCTTCAGCCACTCCGTGGCGGCGTCGCGGGCCACCAGGTTGACCGGGCCGTGGAACAGGGTCTGCAGCGACGGGTCGTCGAGGGCCTTCTCCACCCGCGTCCGGAACGGCATGGCGATGCGGACGGTGTCGCCGGCGCGCCAGGTCCGGGACACGTCGAAGTAGCTCCCCGGCTTCGGGGTCCCGGACACCGCACGCCCGTTGACGGTCACCCGGAACCCGGCGGTCGCCCACGACGGCACGCGCAGCCGCAGCGTGAACGAGGCCGGCCCGCCCCCGAAGGCCAGCGTGCTGCCCTGCTCCTGGGGGAAACGCGTGGTCTGGGTGACCGTGACGCCCTTCTCGGCCCAGGTCAGCGTGGACGGGCTGTACAGGTTGACGTACAGGGCGCTGCCGTCGGACCGCGTGAAGTACACCGAGTCCTGGTACTTGGTGGCGCTCTCCATGCCGGTGCCCTCGCAGCAGGTGGTGCCCTGCTTGGGCGTGTAGTCACGGACATGACCGGGCGTCAGCCCGATGAAGTACGTGACGAGCGGCTTCTCCGCGTCGGGCTTGTCCTGCTTGGAGCCGAGGACCTGGTTGTACAGGGCCCGCTCGTAGTAGTCCATGTACTTCGGGTCCTGCTCGTGGAAGAACAGGGTCCGGCTCAGCTTGAGCATGTTGTACGCGCAGCAGGTCTCGGCCGTGGTCGCGCCGATCGTGCCCGCGATCACGTCCCGCGCCTTCCAGAACTCCTGGGTGCTGGTGCCGCCGATGCCGTACATGCGGTGCGGGACGACCATGTCCCAGAAGTGCTTCGCCGACGTGAGGTAGCGCTCCTCGCCCGTCTCGTCGTACAGCCGCACGTAGCCGGTGAAGATCGGGATGTGCTGGTTGGCGTGCAGCCCGTCGAGGATGTCGGTGTTCGCCGCGCACGCGTCGATCAGCCGGTCCAGGTCGAACAGCTTGGCCAGCGCGAGGTGTTCGGCCTTCCCGGTGATCGTGTGCAGGTCGCAGATCGCCTCGACGATGCCCCCGAACTCGCCGCTGGAGAAGATCCCCCACATCCGCTGGAGCGTGGACTCCGGCAGCTTGGACAGCCGGGAGTACATCCAGTCGCACATGCCGGACGCCAGGTCCAGGGCCCGGTCGTCGTCCGTGGCGGTGCAGGCGTCGAGCAGCCCCCTGAGGATCTTGTGCGCGGTGTAGTACGGCGCCCACACCTTGGTGTAGTCGGAGGTGGTGCGCGACTCCAGGTCGATGAACTGCGTCTCCGGGTACGCCGCGAGGAACCCCGGGTGGCTGGGCCCGCCCCAGGTGCGGCGCAGGGTGGCGGTCAGGCCCCGGCCGGAGGCGTCCGCGAAGGTCCCGCCGGCCGTCTCGTCGAAGGCGTACGACGCCAGGTCGCCCTTGCCTGTCGAGGCGTCGGCGGCCGGACGGCTCTGCAACTCGGTGATCTCGGCGGCGGTCAGGGCCCGTGAGAAGACGTTGAACTCCTCGAAGGCGCCCGCGAAGACGGGGTCGGCTGAGTAGTTGGAGCGGCCGAGCCAGTTGTTCCTCAGCGTGCCGAGCGCCGACGGGGTGAGGGTCATCGCGGTGTTGCGGGCGACGGCGGTGCCGTTGACGTAGAGGGTGCCGGTGCCGCCCGCGAGGGTGACCGCCAGGTGGCTCCACTGGTTCAGCGGCAGCGTGGCCGTGCCGTTCAGGCCCTGCTCGCCGCCGGCGCCCGAGGTCGTGACGGCGAAGCGCGGCACTCCGGCCTGGTTGCGGGCGGCCAGGTACAGGTACCGGTTCGTGTCGTCGCCGAAGTCGAAGACCCGGGTCCAGCCGGCGTCGTGCGTGGGCTTCACCCACACCGACAGGGTGACGGCCGGGGCACCGCCGAGCACGGCGGCCGGCAGTTCGACGTACTGGTAGGAGCCCCGCACGTTCTCCACGGCCGTCCCGAACCTCCCGGCGACGCTGAGCGCCGCCGGATCGCGCCGCAGCGCCGCGCGCACCTCGGTCAGCGCGCCCACCATGGTGCCGATCCGGTCGGCGAACACCTTTTCCTGCGTGCTGCGGTACGCCTGCGCCAGCATGGTCAGGAAGTGGCCGGTGTAGTGGCCGCGCAGATTGCCGTTGGCCTCGCCGTCCAGCCCCTCCCAGCCGCCCGGCGCGACCGCGCCGCCCGTGGCCAGACCGGCGTTGGCGCGGAACACCTGCAGCAGCCGGTTCACGTCGTAGCCCCGCGCGTGATCCAGCATCAGCTGCCGTTTGTCCGCGAAGACGCCCCGGCCGAGCGCCACTTCCTCCAGACCGAAGGGCCGTACGGTCCAGGCCGACGGGGCGGCGGCCGCGGCGAGGGCCGCCGCCGCGGGTACCGCCGCGGCCCGGCCCGTCACCGTGCGGGAGAGAGCGGGTACGGCCGCGGCGAGGGTCGCGGCCTGGAGAAGGGATCGTCTGGAGAGGGGCCGTGCCATGGGTGCTCCTCCACGGGTCCACAGTGCAACGAGCGTTCGGAATATCGAACCTTGTGCGAGAGGTCGACCAGACCCTAGGGAGGGGACGAGGGGGCGTCAACGGGTCGGGAGTGGCGAGTTCAGGAAAGGCCGCCCGAGCGCGCCAGCCAGTCATATGCCGTCCGTGCCGTGAACTCCTCCTGGCCGCCCCGCAGGAGCAGGCCGGCGGTGGTGAACTCCGGTGCGTCCGCCTGTGCCGGGACGTACGGGATCGCGATGCAGCGCATCCCCGCCGCGTGCGCGGCGGCGGCGCCCGGGGCGGCGTCCTCCAGCACCACGCAGTCGGCCGGGTCCGACCCGAGCCGGCGAGCCGCCTCCAGGAAGACGTCGGGAGCGGGCTTGCCGTGCGCGACCTCGTCGGCCGAGACGACGGTCCGCAGGTGGTCGGCCAGGCCCGTGCCGGACAGGACCGCCTCGATGGCCTCGGGGGAGGACCCGGAGGCCACGGCCATGGGGACGTCCTCGGCCGCCAGCAGCTCGACGAACGCGCGCATTTCGGGGTACGCGCGCGTGGCGGTGCGGGCCAGTTCGAGATAGCGGCGGTTCTTGGCGGTGAACAGCTCCTCCACGGAGGCCCGCAGGCCGTACCGCTCCTTCCAGTCGGCGACGGTCTCCTGCGTGCTGATGCCGACGTACCGCTCGTGGTCCGCCCAGCTGAAGTCGGGGACGCCGTGCTCGGCGAGGGTCTGCCGACCCGCCTCGTAGTAGTTCGGCTCGCTGTCCACGAGCGTCCCGTCGAGATCGAAGATGACCGATATTCCATGGAGATTGCTCATGGCGCCCATGCTCTCAAAGATCATCTGCGGGCCGACCGGCCGATCGACTCCACCAGCGGCAGCAGCCGGTGCGGGACCCGCTCGCGCAGGGCGACCTCGGTGCGCGTGCGCACCACGCCGGGCATGCTGATCAGCTTCTGGACGACGTCCTCCAGGTGCGCGTTGTCCCGCGCCACGACCCGGGCCAGCAGGTCCCCGCCGCCCGTGATGGAGAACGCCTCGACGATCTCCGGGACCGCCGCCAGCGCGTCGCCCACCTCGTCGAGATGGCCCTGGGTGACCTCGATGTGCACGAACGCGAGCACCGGATGCCCGAGCGCGGCGGGGGAGAGGGCCGGCCCCGTGCCGGTGATCACCCCGTCGCGTTCCAGGCGGTCCAGCCGGGCCTGGAGCGTGCCCCGGGCGACACCGAGGATCCGGGCGTACTCGCGCACGCTCGTGCGGGGCTGCTCCAGCAGCAGCCGCAGGATGCGGGTGTCGAGCGCGTCCACGGCCATGACGTCCGGCCTCCTCGTCCGTTGGCTCTGCCGCGGCCGGGCCTCGGCCGCTCGCGCTGTACCAATGGCCCAGTCTAGAAGGAGCTGGTTGAGCCAGTGGCGTCCGGGATGCTGATATGGATGCGTCGATGGCGCTGCGGACCCCGCGGCGCCTTTTTCATGCGTGCTCATATCCGACGTGCGAAGGGGGCGGTAAGCGGTGCTGAAGAGGGTGTTCACGGCTCCGGATCCGGGGCGGACGCGGCTGCGGTTCGCCACGCGGGCCGTGCTCGGCATCACGCTCGCGGTCGCCGTGTGCGCTCTCGCCGGGCACTCCCTCGCGGGCGCCGTCACCGGCGGTCTCGCCGCCCTGCTCGCCCTGTTCACCGTCACCGACGCCACGGTCCGCGGCCAGGCCGTCACCACCGCGCTGCTGCCCGCCGTCGGACTGCCCGTGCTCACCGCCGCGGCGGAACTCCACGACCACCCGGTGGCCCGGGACCTCACCTTCCTCGCCGTGGTCGGCGCGGGCGTGTACGCGCGCCGCTGGGGCCCGCGCGGCCACAGCCTCGGCGTGTTCGCGTTCATGACCTTCTTCGTGGCGCAGTTCCTGCACGCCGCCACCGGTCAGCTGCCCGAGCTGTACGCCGCCGTCCTGCTGTCCGTGGCGGCCGCCGCCACGGTGCGCTTCGGGCTGTGGTGCTACGAGCGCCGCCTGCCCCCGCCCGCCGCGCCCGCCCCGCCGGGTGGCACCGGCCTGGCCCGCGTGACCACCCGCCAGGCCATCCAGGCGACCGCCGGCGCCGGATTCGCCCTCGTCGTGGGGCAGTTGGTCTCCGGGCAGCGCTGGTACTGGGCCGTCGGCGCCACCTGGTGGATCTTCGTCAATACCACCTCCCGCGGCGAGACCCTGGTCCGCGGCTTCCGGCGGCTGCTCGGCACGGTCATCGGCATCGCCCTCGGCCTCCTCGTCGCCCTGCCGGTCCACGGGGACCCGACGGTCACCGCCGTACTCGCGGCCGCCTGCGTCTTCGGCATCTTCTACACGGCCGCCGTCTCCTACACCTGGATGATGCTCTGGGTCACCCTGCTCGCCGGACTGCTCTACGGCCTCCTCGGCGTGCTCGGCCCCGGCCTGCTCGTCCTGCGGCTCGCCGAGACCGGCGTCGGGGCGCTCGGCGCCGCGCTGGCCGTGCTGTTCGTCCTGCCCGTCACCACCCACAGCGTCACCGACGCCTGGATCCAGCGGGCCCTGCGCTGCGTCCACGCCTGCGCCGTCGAGACCGCCCGGCGGCTGGCGGGAGCGGCGGACGCCGACCCGGCCCCGCGCGTGGCCGAGCTGGAGCAGCTGCTCGCCCGGGTGCGGCTCTCGGTCGCCCCGCTGGTGCACCCGCTGAACCCGATGCGGGGCCGCAAGCGGCGGGCCCGGCACGTGCTCGCCCTCCTCGACGACTGCGCCCGGGAGGTCCGCGGCCTGGTCGCCGTCGCCGCCGACCCCGAGGCCTCCCACGACGCCCGCCTGGCCACGGCCTGCCGGCGTGTGGAGGCCGCGGTCGAGGCGCTCACCGAGGGCGGGGACGTCCTGGTCCAGGCGACGGACGGGCCGTCCGCGACGGAGCCGGTCCTGGCCCACCTGCACGGGCTGGAGCGGGCCCTGGCCGAGCTCGCCCGGCCGCTGCGGGCCCCCTCGGGCTCCCCGCTGGCCGGGGCCTGACGCCGTCGACCCCCCGGCGGTCGCCGCGCGCGACCGCCGGTGCCGGGGCGAGCCACGCCCACCCGACTTCTTGACCCTTTGGTCTAGACCGCGCATGATCGGCTCCGCGGTCGTTCCGGGCGGCCCGGGCACGAGAGGGGACAGCGGTGGCGGACCACGGCAGGCGGCGGGCGTTCATCGGGTCGTTCACGGCGGCCGGCGGCCCCGGCATCGTGACGGCGCGAGCCGACCCCGACAGCGGCGCGCTGACCGTCCTCGGCAGCGTGGACTCCGTGCCCGACCCGTCCTACCTGGCCCTCTCGCCGGACGGAGGGACGCTGTACGCGGTCAGTGAGACGGCCGAGGGCGCCGTCGCCGCGTACCGGGTGGGCGGGGACAGGCCCGAGCCGGCCGGGCCGCCCGTGCCGGTCGGCGGCAACGGCCCGACGCACCTCGCCCTCTTCGACGGGCATCTCCTCACCGCCAACTACGGCTCCGGCAGCGTCACCGCGGTCCCCGTCCGTCCCGACGGCACCCTCGCACGGTCCGTGTCCGGGGTGCTCCGGCACACCGGCGCGGGCCCGCACACCCAGCGCCAGCAGGGGCCGCACGCCCATCAGGTACAGCCCGACCCGAGCGGCCGCTGGGCCGTCAGCGTCGACCTCGGCACCGACTCCGTGCGGGTGTGCACGCTGACGGACGGTGCCCTCGCCCTGCACCGCGAGAGCGCCCTGCGGCCCGGCTCGGGGCCGCGTCACCTGGCCTTCCACCCGGACGGCAGGCACGCGTACGTCGTCAACGAGCTCAGCCCGTCCGTCACCGTCTGCCGCTGGGACGCGGCCGACGGCGTGCTGACCCCGCTGACCGAGACCCCGGTCCTGCCCGGCGCGCCGGCGGGCGACGCCTGGCCGTCGGGGATCGCCGTCTCGCCCGACGGCCGCCACGTGTGGACCGCCACCCGCGGCGAGGACGTCCTGTCCGTGCTCGCCGTCGAGGGCGAGGACCTGCGGCTGGTCGCCACGGTGCCCTGCGGCGGCCACTGGCCGCGCGCGCTCACGGCGTCCGGCGGCTTCCTCTACGTCGCGAACGAACGGTCGGGCGACGTGACCTGGTTCGCCGCGGACCCGCACACGGGCATCCCGCGACGCGGCGGCTCGATCAGGGTGCCGGCGGCATCCTGCGTGATCCTGGACTGACGGGGCCGCCGGTCAGCGCGCGGGGACCGGACCACGAACGGCGAAGGCCCGCTCCGGAACCGGAGCGGGCCTTCGCCGTTCGTGCCGTGGGCTCGTTCGTGCCGGGGCGTCAGCGAACCGGCGCGCCCTGCGGCTGCTGCGGCGTGATGCCCAGCGCCGTCGTGTACTTGGCCAGGGCGAGCTTCCCGATCGCCGGGTAGGGGCCGAGCGACTCGGCGGCGGAGCACTCCGCCTCCTTCGCGGCCTCCTCGACCAGCCCCGGCTCGATCTCCGGGCCGATCAGGTACGGGGCGAGGGCCAGCTGCTGCGAGCCCGAGGACCGCAGCTGCTCGGCGACGGACGCGATGGAGCCCTCCCGGTCCAGGGCCGCCGCCATCACCGGCACCGCGAGGCGCGCGGCGAGCAGCATGCCGGTGATCCCGGCCGCCTGCACGGCCTCGTCACCGCCCACGGAGGCCAGGATGATGCCGTCGGCGGCGGTCGCCACGGTGAACAGCCGCGCGCGGTCCGCGCGGGCCAGACCGGCCTCGGAGAGCCGCACGTGCAGCGCCTCGGCGAGCAGCGGGTGCGGGCCGAGGACGTCGGTCAGCTCGGCGGCGACCCGGCTCTCCATGAGGGCCTGGCGGACCTGGCGCAGCAGAGCGCTGTCCGGGCCGGCGAGCAGCGGCACCACGACGGCGACGGGGCCGTCCGGCGCCTTGACGTCCAGGCCGGCGGCGCGGGCCTGCTCGAAACGGGCCGTGCGCTCCTCGGCGGCGTGCACGAGCACGGCCTGCAGCGAGGGGAACTCCGCGTTGTCCCCGTCCAGGTACCCGATGCGGGCGTCGAGGCCGGGCAGCTCGGAGCGGGCGATGCTCACGACCTCCTCGGCGAGGCTGCGCGTGGCGCTACTGGGCGTCCCCGGCACGGCGAGGACGAGCGCGGGCGCGCCCTCGGGAGCAACCAGCGGCTCGGGACGGCGGTGCCGTCCGGGCTGGCGGGGGCGCGGCATTCGTACTGGCAGGCCATCCGCGGGCCCAGTGGGGGAACTCATGGCGCCGCATGTTACTGGCTTCCTGGGCTCCCCTGTTCGGGGAGGGGGCAGGTGAGCGGTATCCGTCCGGTTTTGTCTGATGAGTTACGTACGGATCGGGCGCGATCGGATCAATCACCCGACAGGGTGGTAACGGAGAGCATCGCAGCGTCACCCGGCAGGGTGAGCGCACCGGTGCTCAGCTCCGCCGCCATCCGCACCGCGCCGTCCAGCGGATCGCCCTCGGCCGGCACCCGCCGCACCCCCGGCAGCCGCTTCGCCAGTTCCTCGTCCAGCGGCTCGAGGAGCGGGGCGCCCAGCTTGAACAGCCCGCCGGTGACGGCGACGCGGGGCTCACCGGCGGTGGGGCACACGGCCGCCGCGGAGTCGGCCAGGTGCCGCGCGGCGGCGCGCAGGATCCCCGCCGCGACGGGGTCATCGTCCGCGCAGGCGGCCACCCGGGGCGCGAACGAGGCGAGCACGGCGGGCCGGTCAGGCCGCGGATACAGCGCGCCGGGCAGCCCCGCCACGGGCCCGAACACCTCCTCGGCGGATGCCAGCAACCGGGCCGAGCCGCCCTCGCGCCCGTCATGGGCCCGCAGCGCGGCCTCGAGACCCGCCCGCCCGATCCAGGCCCCGCCCCCGCAGTCGCCGAGCAGATGCCCCCAGCCGTCCGCGCGGCGCCAGCCGGTCAGGTCCGTGCCGATCGCGATCAGGCCCGTACCGCCGGCGACCACCGCTCCCGGCCGGGGCCCGAGGGCGCCCACGTACGCGGTCACCGCGTCGGCGGCCAGCGCGACCCTGCGCACCCCCAGCTCCCGGGCCAGGGCACCCGGCAGTTCGGCGCGCAGCGCGTCCCCCAGGGAGGCGAGCCCGGCGGCGCCGACGACGGCGGCGGTCAACGGCACCGGCCCGGCCTCGGCGGCCGCCGCACGGACCAGCGGCAGCAGTCGCGCCATGAAGTGCCCGGCGTCGATGCCCCGCTCACTCGTGCGGACCGGCTCCCCGGACGCCGCCCGGGCCAGCGGGCCGCGCTCGGCGGTCCCCACGACAGCCCGGAGCCCGGACCCGCCGGAGTCCACGGCGAGGAAGCCGGAACCGGCCGACGCCCCGGTCACGGCAGGCGCCAGTCCACCGGTTGGCCGCCCTGGCGGATCAGCAGGTCGTTGGCCCGGCTGAACGGGCGCGAGCCGAAGAAGCCCCGGTCCGCCGACATGGGGGAGGGGTGGGCGGATTCGACGGAGGGCAGGTCGCCCAGCAGCGGGCGCAGGTTGCGGGCGTCACGGCCCCACAGGATGGACACCAGCGGCTTGCCACGCGCCGCCAGCGCCCGGATGGCCTGCTCCGTTACTTCCTCCCAGCCCTTGCCCCGGTGGGCGCCGGGCTTGCGCGGAGCCGTCGTGAGCGCCCTGTTGAGCAGCAGCACGCCCTGCTGCGTCCAGGGCGTGAGGTCACCGCTCGACGGCTGCGGCAGCCCCAGGTCGGCGTTCAGCTCCCGGAAGATGTTGATGAGGCTGCCGGGCAGCGGCCGCACCTCGGGCGCCACCGAGAACGACAGCCCCACCGCGTGCCCCGGGGTGGGGTACGGGTCCTGACCGACGATCAGGACCCGTACGTCGTCGAAGGGTTGCTGGAAGGCCCGCAGGACGTTCGGCCCGGCCGGGAGGTACGTGCGTCCCGCGGCGATCTCCGCGCGGAGGAAGTCCCCCATCGCGGCGACGCGTTCGGCCACCGGCTCCAGGGCTTTCGCCCAGCCCGCTTCGACGATTTCATGCAAGGGTCGTGGTGCCACGGGCGTCACCCTACTGCCGTACCGGCAGCGGCCATCAACCGGTGGCCAAGGCCCGCGCGTCAGCGCGTCCCCCACGTCCCCCAGCACTGCGCCCGGTCGCCAAGGATTCCCCGCATCCCCCGCATCCCTCGCAGCCCTCGCATCCGTCCGCGCCTTCAGCCGACGACCGCGGCCCGCACGCACAGCACGTCCGGCAGATGCGCGGCGAGCTGCTGCCAGCTGTCGCCGTCGTCCGCCGACGCGAACACCTCGCCGTTGCGGTTGCCGAAGTAGACACCCGCCGGATCCGCGTCGTCCGTGCACATCGCGTCACGCAGCACCGTGCCGTAGTGGTCCTCCCGGGGCAGCCCCGCCGAGAGCGGCTCCCACGTCTTGCCCGCGTCCGCCGTGCGGTAGACGCGGCACCGGTGGCCGGCCGGGACGCGGTCGGCGTCGGCGTTGATCGGGAACACGTACGCCGTGTCCCCTCTGCGCGGGTGCGCCGCCACCGCGAAGCCGAACGTGGACGGCAGGCCCTCGCCGATGTCCGTCCAGTGCGCGCCCGCGTCGTCGCTGCGGTACACGCCCCAGTGGTTCTGCAGGTAGAGCCGGTCCGGGGTCGCCGCGTCCCGCGCGATCTTGTGCACGCACTGGCCGAACTCCGGGTTCGGGTCGGGCAGGAACACCGCGGAGACCCCGGAGTTCGACGGCGTCCAGCTCGCGCCGCCGTCCTGGGTGCGGAACACACCGGCCGTCGAGACGGCGACCGTCACCGCCCGGGCGTCGCGCGCGTCGGTGAGCACGGTGTGCAGGCCCTCACCGCCGCCGCCCGGCACCCACTGGGAGCGCGTCGGGTGCTCCCACAGGGGCCGGACGAGCTCGAAGGTCTCGCCGCGGTCCTCCGAGCGGTACAGCGCGGCCGGTTCCGTGCCCGCGTACACCACGTCCGGCTCGGCGGCGGCCGGGTGCAGTTGCCACACCCGCTCCAGGGACGCCCCCGTGTCCTTGGGGAACTTGACGGCCGGCCGGGCCGGTTCGGTCCACGTCCGGCCGAGGTCGTCGGAGTGGAACACGGACGGGCCCCAGTGCGCGCTGTCGCCGCCGACCAGCAGCCGCGGCGTCGCGGTGCGGGTGTCGAGGGCGACCGAGTACACGGCCTGGGCGTTGAAGTAGGGACTCTCGTCGAACTCCCAGGCGCCACCGCCCCGCCGGCGCCCGATGAACAGGCCTTTGCGCGTGCCCACGGCGAGCAGTACCTCGGTCATGCCGATCACCTCCGCGGCGTCGTCGTCGACGCCCTTGTCACGGACACCGGCCAGTCTGCACCCCACCACTGACAGTCACCCCTGGAGCGGCTGCGGCGCAGGTCAGGAGAGTGTCGGCGACCGTCGCAACGGACCGGGGCCGCGCGCGGGGCCCACCGCGGCGGTAGGTGCAGTGAGCATCCAGGGGTCCTCTTCCGTATGGGGAGGGCGGCGGGATGGTCATGCGCTCGTGAGGAGGGTGCCTTCGATGGCGTTACGTGGTCCGAAGGTGTGGCTGTGGCGCTGGCGGCGCAATCCGCTCAAGCGCCGCGCCGACAGGGTGGAGGCCTGGGTCGTGCTGGGCGTGGGGCTGCTCACCGTGTGCGCCGGGATGCTGGCGGGTACGGCGGTGAGCCGGTCCGTCGAGGACGGGCTGGCCCGGGAGCGCGTCGAGTGGCGCCCTCTCGTGGCACGGCTCGCCGAGCGGGCTCCCGGGACCGCGTCCGGGAACCACGACGTGTCCCGCGCCGAGCAGGTGTGGGCGGAAGTCGTGTGGACGGCCGCGGACGGCTCCCCGCACTCCGGCCAGGTGCGGGTCCCGGCGGGGAGCGCCGCCGGCAGCCCGGTCACCGTCTGGACGGACTCCGAGGGCCGCCAGGTGACCCGGCCCGTCACCGAGAGCCAGGCCCGCGTACGGGCCTGGCTGATCGGCGGGGTGGCGGCCATCAGCGCCGCCGCCGTGCCGTTGCTGGCCGGCCGCGCGGTGCGCGGCCGTCTGGAGCGCCGCCGCATCGACCAGTGGGACGCCGAGTGGTCCCGCTTCGGCCCGATGTGGGGACGCACCACGGGGTGACCCCCACGCCGGTACCTCGTCCCCACTTGACGCCTACCTGGGTGGGGACGCACCACGGCGTAACCCTCACGCCGGTATCACGTCACCGCGTAACGCCTACCTGGTCGTTCGGCGTCCCGGCCCGGTCAATGCCTCCCGGCAGACCCGGAGCAACCGCAGATCCGCGTGGAGGCCGTGGCCTCCGGGGGCGACCACGTGCCGACGCGGGGAGGCGAGCTCCGCGCGCAGCAGGTCGTGCAGCGGTGCTCCCGCGGGCCCCAGATCAGCGACGCACCCGGCGATGGTCGTCCGGGTGCGCGGGTGCTCCGCCCACGCGGAGCGCAGCACGGGCAGGACCTCGTCCGACTCGTCGGCCGTCCGCCACAGCGCACACGCGGCCGCGACCCGTTCCGACGCGTCGCCGGAGCCGGTCATCCGGCGCAGCCCGGGCAGGCCGGGACGCGCCGCCGGTCCCAGTCGCCCGAGGACGTCCGCGGCCGCCGCACGCCGGTGCGGGCCGCTCGCGGGGTCGCCCGACTCCCGGAGCAGAACGGGCAGTACGGCATCCGCGTCCCCCGTGACCGACCAGAGCGCGTCCGCCGCCGCGACGGCACAGCCCGTCTCCAGCAGCCCGCGCAGGTCCGGTATCGCCTCGCGCGCGGCGCCGCCGAAGGCGCCGAGGGCACGCACCGCCGCCCCCGTGACGGCGTCGCGCCCCGGCAGCTCCTCCGGCATGCCCCGCAGCAGGCGCAACACCGCCGGCAGGGACTCGGCGTCATCCAGGGCCGTCAGGGCCGACAGCAGGGGCACGGCCCGGTCCCGTATGCCGGGCTCGTCCGGCGGCACCTGCGCGAGCCGTCGCCGTAACGCCGGAGCGAGCGGCGCGGCGGCCCGGCCCAGGAGGGGGACGACCAGCCCCAGGTCGTGCGGTACGACCGGGCCCGCCAGCACCTCGGCCAGCACGGGTGTGGCCCGCGCGTCCCCGGTCCTGGCCAGTGCCTTGAGCGGGCCGCCCAGGGTCGGCGCACCTCGCTCCCGGTGTCGTATGCGCAGTTCGGGGCGGTACGCCACCAGCGTGTGCAGGGGGTCGGCGGCGGGTCTCGCCAGCTCGAAGAGCTCCACCAGGACGGCGACCGCCGCGTCGTGCAAGCGGTCCTCCTCCTCGCCCAGTTGGTTCCCTATGAGCGTGACGGGCTCCTCGTGCCCGGCACGCCACTCGCGGAACAGTCCCGCCGACATCCACACGGCGTTGCACCGGTCGAGGGGGTCCGGGCTGGTCAACTGCCCGCACAGCAGGGCGACCCGGTCGGCCACCCGGCCGCCGAGCGCGGAGTGCAGGGTCCGCAGCAGCTGGGAACCCTCCTCGTCCGAGGGGCGCAGCCGCCGCAGCCGCCGCGCGAGCGTGTCCGTGCCGGGACAGTCCGACGCGGGTCCCGACCGGGCGCGCTGCCCGGATCTGTCCCTGAGCAGCCGGACGACGACCGGGACGAGGTCGGCGGGCAGCCGCTCCGGGGCGCACGCCGCGAGCCGGCCGAGTGCGGCGAGCCGCAGTCCGGGGCCGTACGGGGGCCCGCTCAGCTCGGCGAGCAGCCGCACCGCCTCGTCGGCGTGTGCGTCACCGGCCGTGCGGTACCGCTGCGCGAACACGCCGAGGGCTTCGGCCAGGGCGATCAGCACCCCGTCGTCCCGCTCCACGCCGATCCGCTCCCGCAACAGGGCGAGCACCCGCGCCGGCCGGTCGAGGAACCGGACGAGCGCCCCGGCGGCGGCCCGGCGCACCCCGGCGTCCGCGTCGCCGGACAGCCGGACGAAGACCTCGGCACCCGCGCGCACCGCGGCACGGGCCCTCGCGGCGAGTTCACCGGCACCGGAGCCGCCCTCGATGCCGCCGATGCTGACGAGGAGTTCCACCACCCCCGCCCGGTCCCGCACCTCCTCGCGGACGGCGAGCGCGAGGAGAAACGGAACACAGGCGAGCGTCGAGTCGTACACGTCCCCCTGGTGGTGCACGGCGCCGTACATCCCGTCGAGCGCGGTCTCCCGCTCGGCCGGGTCGGCGGAGGCCAGTCCCCGCAGCAATCCGGGCACGTCCTCCGCACTGCCGTGGGCATGGCGCAGTGAGGCCCAGTCGACCTCGTCGATCCCCCTGAACACGTTGTCCTCCCCAGCGAAGTGCCGACTGACGGGGAGTCTGCACCACGGCACTGACAACGAAGCGGAATCGGGAGATGACTGTGCGCGAACTGAGTGCTCGTTGGCTGACTGTCGTTCAGCCCACGTCGGGCAGCGCGCGTTCCAGGACCGTGTCGAGCCCCGACCCCTCGGGCAGCGTCCCGAACGCGTGCCCCCAGTCGCCGCCGAGCCGCGTCGCACAGAACGCGTCGGCGACCGCCGGCGGGGCGTGCCGGACGAGGAGCGAGGCCTGGAGCGTCAGGGCCATCCGCTCCACGAGCCGGCGGGCGGTCACCTGCGACGCCTCGGCCAGCTGCCGCTTCAGCCGGGTCACGGCCGTGTCCAGCCGGGAATCCGCCCCCCGCGCGCGGTCGAGCTCGCCGAACAGCGCCTCGACGGTGCCCGGTTCCCGGCTCAGCGCCCGCAGCACATCGAGGGCGTTGACGTTCCCCGAGCCCTCCCAGATCGACAGCAGGGGAGCCTCGCGGTAGTGCCGGGGCATGCCCGAGTCCTCGACGTAGCCGTTGCCGCCGAGGCACTCCAGGGCCTCCGCCGTGAAGGCCGGGCCCCGCTTGGTCACCCAGTACTTGCCGACGGCCGTGGCGATCCGGCGGAAGGCGGCCTCGCCCTCGTCGCCGCGGACCGCCCGGTCGGCCGCCCCGGCCAGCCGCAGCGTGAGCGTCGTGGCGGCCTCGGACTCCAGCGCCAGGTCGGCCAGGACGTTGCGCATCAGCGGCTGGTCCACCAGCCGGGCGCCGAACGCGCTGCGGTACCGCGCGTGGTGCCCCGCCTCCACGAGCGACTTGCGCATCAGCGCGGCCGACATCATCACGCAGTCAAGACGCGTGCAGTTGACCATTTCGATGATGGTCTTGACGCCCTGTCCCTCGGGGCCGACCAGCCAGGCGACGGTCCCGTCGAACTCGGGCTCGGAGGAGGCGTTGGACCGGTTGCCGAGCTTGTCCTTCAGCCGCTGGATGCGGAAGGTGTTGCGGGTGCCGTCGGGCAGGACGCGCGGCACGAGGAAGCACGACAGCCCGCCCGGAGCCTGCGCCAGCACCAGGAACACGTCGCACATCGGCGCCGAGGTGAACCACTTGTGCCCGCGCAGGGTGTACACGCCGGGCTCGGCCGTGGGCGTGGCCGCCGTGGTGTTCGTCCGGACATCGGAGCCGCCCTGCTTCTCGGTCATCCCCATGCCCGCCAGCAGGCCCGGCTTCTCGGTGGGCACCCCCAGCTGCGGGTCGTACTCCCGGCTCGTCAGCAGCGGCTCGTAGACCTTCGCCAGCTCCGGCTGCCGGCGCAGCGCGGGGACGGCCGCGTACGTCATCGACGTCGGACAGCCGTGCCCCGCCTCCGTGTGGCCCCACACCAGTCCGCCGGCGGTCCGGGCGACATGGGCGCCGGGCCGGTCGTCCGCCCAGGGCGACCCGGCCAGCCCCTCGGCGATCGCCGTGCGCATCAGGTGGTGCCAGCTCGGATGGAACTCGACCTCGTCGACGCGGTTGCCGTACCGGTCGTGGGTGCGCAGCTCCGGCTCGTGCCGGTTGGCCAGGTCGGCCCACTCCTGCGCCTGGACGCTGCCCGCCTGCCTGCCGAGGCGCCGCAGGTCCTCCTCGGCCCAGCCGGCACCCTCCCGCCGCAGCCCCTGGAGCAGGGCCGTGTCCGCGGAGGCGTCGTACGGGGTGAGGGGTGGGGCCTGGTTGGTGACGTCGTGCGTGGCGGGACCGCCAGGCGCCGACCCGCCCTGCGCCCGCTGTCCGTCCGATGTCGAGACCATACCCCGAGTGTTGCACTCTTCTTGCGGTCGCAGCAATCATGCAACACGTAATTCCGCCCCGTACAGTCGGGACCATGCCGATGAACGACCCGGCGCCGCCCGGCGAGATCGAACTGCGTCCGCTCTCCGCGCGGTCGGTCGTCCTGAGCCTGCTGCTGGGCACGCATCCCCCTGAGCTGCCGGTGAAGGACCTGGTGGCCAGGGTGGAGGCCTTCGGTGTCGGCGGGTCCACGGTGCGGGCGGCGCTCAGCCGGATGGTGGCCGCGGGCGACCTGCGGCGCACCGGCACCGGCTATCGCCTCAGCGACCGGCTGCTGGAGCGCCAGCGCCGCCAGGACGAGTCCGTGCACCCGCACACGCGCGCGTGGGACGGCGACTGGGAGATGGTCGTGATCACCGCGAGCGGCCGCGGCCCCGCCGAACGCGCCGATCTGCGCGCCCGGCTCACCGCCCTCCGGCTCGCCGAACTCCGCGAGGGCGTCTGGCTCCGCCCCGCCAACCTGCGCCGGACCCTGCCCGACGACCTCGGCCGGGTGGCCGAGTGCTGCGCGGCCCGCCCCGCCCGGCCGGCGCGCGAGCTGGCGGCGAGCCTGTGGCCGCTGGACGCCTGGTCCGCCACCGCGCGGGCGCTGCTCGCCCACGTCGCCCGCGCGGACCGCCCCGCCGACCGCCTCACCGCGTTCGCGGCCGTCGTACGCCACCTGCTCGCGGACCCCGTCCTGCCGCCGGAACTGCTGCCCGCCGACTGGCCGGGCGCCGAGCTGCGCGCCGCGTACACCCGCTACCAGCGGGAGATGGCCGACGGGGTGCGGGCGCACCGGACGTGACGCGGCGGCCGTACGGAGTGCCGGGCGGGCACTCCGTACGGCCGCGTTCACCGTGGGGGGACTACCTGTAGGTGATGTCCGAGGTGCTGTACTTGCAGTTCGTGCTGTCGGGGCCGGTGCCCACCGCCGTGTTGTTGTTGTACTTCTGGCAGGGGATGACCTTGCGCGAGGCGTCGTTGCGGATGGTGATGCCGCGCAGCGTCGCCACGTCGTTGCGGTTGACGTTGATGCCGACGAGCCGCGCCGTGCTGCCCGTCCCGGTCACGTCGATGGTGTTCAGGTTGACCTTGCGCGTGTACTGCGTGGAGCAGTCGCCGCAGGATCGGTAGAGCGTCTTGAACTCCTGCACCGCGAAGTTGGAGATGTTGAGCGTGCCGCCGCCGTTGTGCTGGAAGACCTTGTCCGCCGCCTTCTTCGCGCCGCCGCCGATCACGTGGTACGTCGCGCCGGTGCCGCCGCGGAAGGTGGCGGCGTCCTCGCCGACGTCCTCCCACCAGACGTTCTGCAGCGTGCAGCTGCCCTCGCAGTGGATGCCGTCGGCCGCCGGGGCGCCGAGGATGACGTTCTTCAGCACCGCGCCGTCGGTGAGCCTGAAGATCGGGTCCTGGCCCTCCTCCTGGCCGCCACCGTCCAGGTCACCGGTGCCGAAGTACCGCTTCATCCCGTAGTCCTTGGTGCCGGACACCGAGATGGTGGAGGAGGTCCCCTGGCTGCCGTTCGGCGTCGGCCAGGTGGCGGCGCTCGCCGTGGGCGCGTTGGTGGTCATGATCATGCCAACCGACAGGCCGAGGGTGGCCAGCGCGCCGGTCAGCGCGCGCCTGCGGGCGCGCGGACGTGTCGCAGAAGTCATGTCCCGATTCCTTCTGTCCGTTCGAGCGATGGGGGTGTCAGAGCTTCCCGGCGCCCGCACCCGACGTCACCGAGGCGGCGACGGAGGAGGCGGGTTCCGCCGAGTAGCCGTAGGGCGGGTTGGTGAAGCTGCCGACCCGCGAGATCTCGGTCGCGGCTCCACCGAGATCGTTGCCGCGCAGGTTGGCGTATCCGTCGACGTCGCTGCTGCGGTTCGTGGTGACCGCGACCTTCGTCGAGCGGAAGACGTTGTTCTCGACCAGCATCTGGGCGCCCATGCGCGAGTGGCAGGCGGTGTCTGCGCCCTCGACGTAGTTGTTGTAGAAGTGCCCGGTGCCGAAGCGCAGGCTGGGGATGCGCGAGTACACGTTGGCGAAGTGGTTGTGGTGGTACGTCACCTTCAGGCGGCCCGTGTCCTCGCTCGCGTTGTTGTCGCTGTGGCCGACGAGCGAGCCCTTGAAGTGGTTCTTGAAGGTGTTCCAGGACACCGTGACGTTGTCCGCGCCGTGGTTGATGTCCAGCAGGCCGTCGTAGTAGTCCTTGTCGTGATCGCGGTCGGCCGAGAAGGAGTTGTGGTCGATCCAGACCTTGGTGGACGCCTCGACGGTGATGCCGTCGGCGGGCGCGACCGGCTTGCTGATGTTCAGGTTGCGGACGACGACGTTCGAGACCCTCTTCAGCCGCAGCCCGCCGCCCGTGAAGCCGGAGGCCGAACCGACGCCCAGCACCGTGGTGTTGGAGCCGATGTCGACCTGACCGCTCAGCGAGATCAGGCCGTTGACGCGCACGACCTTGGCCGTGTTGCCGGTCACCGCGGACTTGAAGGCGCTCAGCGACGAGACGGTGACCGCCGGGGCGCTGCCGCCGCCGGTCGTCCCGGCGCCGAACCCGATGGGTGAGCTCTCGGCGGCCCCGGCCGGCTGGGGAACGGCCAGGACCGCCACGGTCGCCAGGGTGGATGCGGCGGCGACCGCCAGGGCGGATCTCTGGGTGCGTGTGCGTGGGGGGCGAGTACGCATGTGGGGTGCGTCCCTTCGTGGTGCGTGATGGTGCCCGGCAGATCATGTATATGAACTTTGTTCGCCATGGTGTTCATCTCGCGCGCTGCCTGTGACCGATCCGGAGGTCGAGCCGGGCCCTGGGGGTGCACTTCCCCTGCGTCGGCAGCCTTCGTCGGGCGTCTTCGCGTGGCGGCGCGATGACGCTTCTGGGTCACACTGCTGAACGGAACGTAGGGGGCAAGCGCTTTCTAGTCAACGCCTCGCGCAGAACACATTCGGCCGGTCCTGGTCAGGGGGCGGGCGCTGTGGGAGCGCTTCCATGTGGGCCATGTCCATGTCACCATGCCGGGCGGGCGCTTCCCTTCACGAGAGGGCGGGTCGATGAGGACTCCGGATATCCGTACGGGAGTCGGCCGGCCGGTGTTCAGGCCGACGGCCGTCTATGTCCTGCCCCTGACACCGGGGGCCGACCGCCGCGGGCGCGTCGCGGCACGGCCGCGGGCCTTCTGCCCGGGCGTTCCCGGCTCCCCACCGGCAAGGACCCCTCGCACCTGCTCGGTTGGAGGGGAGCCGGCCCCGCTGACCCGCACGAGCCCCACCCGCTGAACCGCCGCACGACGTCCTGCGAGCCGCACCTCACAACGGAAGGGACCCGGACGTGCCTGCCACCCCCCGCCCCACGGCGAGGAGACCCCTGCGGTCGATGCTCCTCGCGCTCCTCGCCGCGCTGCTGCCCCTGCTCGCGGCCTCGGTGCTCACCGCGCCCGCCGCCTCCGCCCGGGAGAGGGCCGTACCCACCGCCGCGCTCACCGAGGTCACGGACTTCGGCGCCAACCCCAGCAACCTGCGGATGTACCTGTACGTCCCGGAGAGCGTCACCGCGAACCCGGCGGTCGTGGTCGCCGTGCACTGGTGCACCGGCTCGGGCCCCGACATGTACAACGGCACCGAGTACGACACGCTGGCCGACCAGTACGGGTTCATCGTGCTCTACCCGTCCGTCACGCGCAGCAGCAAGTGCTTCGACGTCTCCTCGCCCCAGGCCCTGCGCCGTGGCGGCGGCAGCGACCCCGTCGGCATCAAGTCGATGATCGACTGGGTGACCCGCACCTACGACGCCGACACCGGCCGGATCTTCGCGACGGGCATCTCCTCCGGCGCGATGATGACGAACGTCCTCCTCGGCGACTACCCCGACGTGTTCGCCGCGGGCGCCGCCTTCTCCGGAGTCCCCTTCGGCTGCTTCGCCACCACCGACGGCTCCGAGTGGAACAGCGCCTGCTCGGGCGGCACGGTGACGCACACCCCGGGGGAGTGGGGCGACCTGGTCCGGGGCGCGTACCCGGGCTACACCGGCCCCCGCCCCCGGATGCAGATCTGGCACGGCACCCAGGACGACGTCCTGCGCTACCCGAACTTCGGCGAGCAGATCAAGCAGTGGACGAACGTGCACGGAGTCAGCCAGACCCCGGCCGCCACCGACACCCCCCAGCCCGGCTGGAACCGCACCCGCTACGGCGGCACGGGTGACCGGGCCCCCGTCGAGGCGATCAGCCTCCAGGGCGTCGGCCACAACCTGTACGCCCAGGGCATGGCGTCCCGCGTGCTCACCTTCTTCGGCCTTGACCGCTCGGGCCCGGCACCCCAGCCGCAGCCGGGCGCCTGCCGGGTGAAGGCCACGGTGAACGCCTGGAACACCGGCCTGACCGCCTCCGTGACCATCACCAACAGCGGCACGACGACGGTCAACGGCTGGAAGCTCGGCTTCACCCTCCCCGCCGGCCAGACCATCACGGGCGGCTGGGGCGCCACGTACGCGCCGACGACCGGGGCGGTGACCGCCGCGAACGTGTCGTACAACGGCAGCGTCGCGCCGGGTGCGAGCGTCAGCATCGGCTACCAGGCGAGCCACAGCGGCAACAGCGCCGCTCCGGCCGCGTTCACGCTCAACGGAACGGCGTGCGCGGCCGGTTGACGGACGGCTCCGGGTGCCGGATCAGACCGAACGGTGGTACTGGTCCGGCACCCGCACCTCACCCCCGAGCTCCCGCGCCGCGTGCCGGGCCCACGAGGGGTTGCGCAGCAGCTCACGGCCCAGCAGGACGGCGTCCGCCTCGCCGTTGGCCAGGATCTTCCCGGCCTGCTCGGCCTCGGTGATCAGGCCGACCGCGGCGACCGGCAGGCCCGTCTCGCTTCGCACCCGGGCGGCGAAGGGCACCTGGTAGCCGGGGCCGGTGGGGATGCGGACGCCGGAGGCGTTGCCGCCGGTGGAGACGTCGAGCAGGTCGACGCCGTGGGCCCGCAGGTCGGCGGCGAAGCGGACGGTGTCGTCCGGGGTCCAGCCGCCCTCGTCGAGCCAGTCGGTGGCCGAAACGCGGAAGAACAGCGGCTTGTCGTCCGGCCACACCTCCCGCACGGCGTCCACGACTTCGAGCGCGAACCGGGTGCGGTTCTCGTACGAGCCGCCGTAGGCGTCGGTGCGGTGGTTGGAGTGCGGGGAGAGGAACTCGTTGATCAGGTAGCCGTGGGCGCCGTGGATCTCGGCGATCTCGAAGCCGGCGGCGAGCGCGCGGCGGGCCGCCGCCGCGAACTGCTCGACCACCTCTGCTATCTGATCGACGGTCAGCTCGGTCGGGGCCGGGTGCCGGTCGTCGAACGCGATCGGGCTCGGCGCCACGGAGTCCCATCCGTACGCGTCCGGGCCGACCGGGGCGCCGCCCTTCCAGGGGCGGTCCGTCGACGCCTTGCGGCCGGCGTGGGCGAGCTGGATCGCCGGAACCGTGCCCTGCGCGGCGAGGAAGCGCGTGATGCGACGGAAGGCCTCGACCTGCGTGTCGTTCCAGATGCCGAGGTCGTACGGAGAGATGCGGCCCTCCGGGGAGACCGCGGTGGCCTCGACGATGATCAGGCCCGTGCCGCCGGTCGAGCGGGCGGCGTAGTGCGCGAAGTGCCAGTCGTTCGGGGCGCCCGTCTCCGGGCCTTCCGGGGCCGCCGAGTACTGGCACATCGGGGGCATCCACACGCGGTTCGGGATCGTCACATCGCGCAGGGTGAGGGGCTCGAAGAGCGCGGTCACGGCGGACTCCATTCGTCACGGGGCCGAGGTCGACTCGTACGATAGGCATCGTAGTACGGCGGATGTCAAACTACGACGGTTCTCGTACTATGGAATCCCCGAAGGAAGTGAAGCCGCCGTGACCTCGCCCGCCGTCAGCAGTCGCGCCCTGCCGCATCCCGAGCGCGAGGAGATCCGGCTGGAGGAGGTGCTGCACGCGCTGTCCGACCCGATGCGGCTGCGGATCGTGCGGGAACTCGCCGCGGCGAGCGGTGAGTTGTCCTGCTCGCACTTCGAGCTGCCGGTCACCAAGTCGACCACCACGCACCACTTCCGGGTGCTGCGCGAGAGCGGGGTGATCCGGCAGGTGTACCGGGGGACGGCGAAGATGAACGGGCTGCGGCGGGACGACCTGGACGATCTCTTCCCCGGTCTCCTGGGCGCGCTCCTCGACGCCGCGGCCCGGCAGGACGGCCGGATCAGGAGCGGGCGGCGTGCAACAGGGACTCCCAGTCGGGGAGTTTGACCACACCGCGTCCCAGTGACGCGCCCAGTTCCGCCTCCGCGCGCTCGATCGACTGCCAGCCCGCCCACTCGACCGGGTCGGTGCCCTCCGCGCGCAGGGCCGGGAGAGGGTCGTCGGGGACCGTGCGCAGGGCGAGCGCGGGGGCGTCCTCCAGGAGGGAGGTCGCCGTCTCCTTCGCGCAGGGGCGATTCGTGCCGATGACGCCGGTGGGGCCCCGCTTGATCCAGCCCGCCACGTACTCGCCGGGGGTGACGACTCCCTCGCGCAGGACGCGGCCGGACAGGTTCGGGACCGTGCCGGTGGCGGTGTCGAACGGGAGGCCTTCCAGGGGCACCCCGCGGTAGCCCACCGAGCGCAGCACCAGCTGGGCCTCGAGGTCCTCGTACCGGCCCGTGCCCGTCACGCCGCCGCGCCCGTCCGGCGCCGTCCGCTCGAAGCGCACCGCGCCCACGTGGCCCCGGTCGGCGAGCAGTTCGACGGGGCGCAGGAAGAACCGGAGCCGGATGCGGCGCGGGGCGCCTTTCGGGGGCGCCTCCGCCCAGCCGCGCAGCACCTCCACGTTGCGCCGCTGCGGGGCGGGCAGCGCGGACGGGTCCGTGTACCCGGGATCCAGCGCCAGCTCCGCCGGGTCCACGGCCACGTCGGTCTCGGGCAGGGTGCCCAGCTCGCGCAGCTCCTTGGTGGTGAAGCGGGCCTGGGAGGGGCCGCGCCGGCCCACCATGTGGATCTCGGTCACCCGGCTCGCCGCCAGCGCGGTCAGTGCCGCCTGCGGCATGTCGGTCGGGGTCAGCTCGGCCAGTCCCCGCGCCAGCATGCGGGTGACGTCCACGGCCACGTTCCCCACGCCGATGACCACCGCCGACCGGGCGTCCCGCAGGAACCCGTCGTCCACGGCGTCCGGATGGGCGCTGTACCAGGCCACGAACTGCGTCGCCGACCAGCTTCCCGGCAGGTCCTCTCCGGGAACGCCGAGATGCCGGTCCGTGGCGGCGCCCACGCAGTACACCACCGCGTGGTACAGCTCCCGCAGCCGCGCGACGGGCACCCCGTCGGGGCCGACCTGGACGCCTCCGAGGAACCGGATCCGGTCGTGCTCCAGGACCGCGCGCAGGTTGTTCTGCAGCGACTTGATCTTCTCGTGGTCCGGTGCCACGCCGTAGCGGACCAGTCCGTACGGGCACGGCAGCCGGTCCAGGACGTCGACGCACACCTCGGAGTCCTGCTGGACGAGGCTCTGGGCGGTATAGCACCCGCTCGGCCCGGAGCCTACGACGGCGACTCGCAGCACGGCGGAACTCCTTACCCGGGGGATCCCGAGGGATCTCAGGAGAGTGCTGACGCCTCCAGCATCGCACCGGCCGGGCTCCGCTGACAGGGTGCTGTGCTCCGCCCGGGGAGCGTGTCCGATCTATAGGGAATGTGATCATGCGGTTTCGTTCCGTGTGTGCTGGCAGCCTCCTTTCTGAATCTTTCTGATCGCTCTCCGGCGGACGGTGTGGTGACCGTGCGGCCGGCCTGGGAAGTGCGGGAGAACGACGACGCCACGCGGTGGTTCGACGTCCGGCTGGCCTTCACGGACGGCGCCCGCGTCGACGCGCTGGCCGTCGTGGCCGGGGGATGCGTCCATATCGAGGAGGTGCGGGCCCAGCCCGCGCTGTCCCTCGACGACCTGGCCGTGCTCGCCGACTGGATCGAGGACTCCGTGGCCGAGGCGTGCGCGGCCGCTGCCGGACCGGTCCCGGAGCGCTGTGCGGGTCAGGCGCCGCAAGGCCATGGGGGACAGGTGCCGGAGGGCCGCGGGGGCGGGGGACGCCGCGCCCGGCCGGCCTGGCCGAACGGCGCGGAGGGACGGTGGCTGGTGGCCCGGGAGTACCGGGCGGCCCAGCGGGAGGGCGCCGACCCGGTCCTGGCCGTGATGTGCGCGACCGGACACAGCCGCCGCACCTCGCTCAGGTTGATCGGTCAGGCCCGGGACGCGGGCCTGCTGACACCGCGCCGCGCCCGGCGGTGAGCTCCCGGGGGCGGTGTCACCGCTGGACCTCGGGCTCACGCCCCGGCGCGCCGCCGTCCCCGAGGCCGGTCGGATCGCCGGTCGGGCCGCCGGTCGCGAAGAACCGCGACAGGTCCGCGTCGCCCTTCCCGTCCCGCGCCTCGGTGTCCGGCGGGACGCCCAGCTCCCAGTCGAGCCGGTACCGCTTGAACAACTCGGCCCGCAGCACCGGAACCGGCATCGGCACGCCCGGCACCAGGGCCGCGTACACGGCGCCCATCAGCAGGGCGCGCAGCATCGGGTAGTCGCCGTCCACGTCCCGCGACCCGTGCCGGGCGACGGTGTCCCGCAGCAGCTCGGCCAGGCGCCGCTGCTCCGGGCAGGGCACGAAACCCTCGGCCTGCAGCAGTCCCGCCATGTGCTGGCGCATCAGCACGGGCCGGTCCCTGGCCAGGCCCAGGATCGCGTCGATGGCCCGCGCCATCCGCTCCCGGCCGTCCTCGGTGCGCGGCTCCCGCTCCAGCGCCTCCTCCAGCGTGCGGTGCATCAGCCGGTGCACGGCGGACTGCACGAGCTGGCGCTTGCCCGGGAAGTAGTACGAGACCAGACCGCGCGCCGAGCCCGCCCGGTCCGCGATGTCGCCGAGCGTCGTCGCCTCGAACCCACGCTCGCCCACCAGCTCGACCGCCGCCTGCAGAAGCCGCTCCTTCGAACGTCTCCGCAACTCTTCATTGACCGAGGCGCTGCGCGGGGACATGCTGTAACTCCTGCGTTGACTGGCTGCCAGCCAACTATACTCAGAGCGTCCGGCCCCGGCCCGCGTGGTCCGGGCCGGTGATGCCGTCTGCCTCGGGCGACGCGGGGGATCGTCCGAGGCGGGCGCGCAGACGGCACGCCACCGGCTGCCCGCCGATCACCGGCTGCTCCCCGCCCGGCGGCCCGGAGCGACGGGCGCGCCGCCCTTCTCAGCCCACCAGGTCCAGAACGGGCCGCAGCCCGTCCGGCCGGTCGGTCACCGGCAGGTGGTCCACGAAGTGCACCCCGCACCCCAGGGCGCCGGCGCCGCCGTCGGCCCTGCGGTCGTCGCCGACCATGAGCGTCCGGCGCGGATCGGCGCCGAGCGCCTCGCAGGCGGTGGCGAACAGCCTCGGGTCCGGCTTCTGGATGCCGTGCTCGTACGACAGGACGTACACGTCGATGTACGGGTCCAGGCCGTGCGCCCGGAAGACCGGCCGCAGATCCCAGCCGATGTTGCTGACCACACCCACGGGGACGCCCCGTTCCCGCAGCGTGCGGAGCACCTCGACGGCGTCCGGGTACGGGGCCCAGGCGTCCGGCGTCATATGGCGGTCGTACAGCGCGTCGTGCAACGCCGGGTCGGGCAGCCGGACCTGGCGGGACAGGCCGGTGTAGGCGGCCCGGTGCAGTGCGGCGCTGCGGTCCCGGATCAGCCAGGTGTCGGCCAGTTCGTCCGGAATCCGCTCGGGGGCGCCGCCGCCCGGCAGTGCCCCGGCCGCCTCCAGTGCCCGGGCCGCGGCGGTCAACTCCGTCTCGTCGAGCCGGATTGCGGCGGTGGCGAGAACGCCGCGCAGCCAGGATTCGGTGGACTCGACGCGGAAGAGGGTCCCGGAGAAGTCGAACAGCACGGCGGTCATGGGGTGATCCTACGAGGCCGCGGTCGGCGCGGGGGCGGGGTTCACGGCCGTCGGAGCCGGTGCACCCACACCGCCACCGCCACCACCGTCGCGCCCAGCAGCCAGCCGCCCACCACGTCCGACGGCCAGTGCACGCCCAGCCAGACGCGGGTCAGCCCGACGCCGACCACGGAGACCACCGCCACGGCCACGGCCGCACGCCACACGGCGGGGCCGACGCCGTGCCGGTGCAGGAGCCACAGGAGCAGGCCGCAGACGACCGTGGCGGTCATCGCGTGGCCCGACGGGAACGCCGCGTAGTGGGCCGAGTCGACGGGGTCGGGCCACACCGGGCGGGGGCGGTCCACCGCTGCCTTGAGCCCCTGTTGCAGCAGCGTGCCCAGAGCGACGGCCGCCGCCAGCCACAGCGCCGTCCAGCGCGCTGCGAGCCGTACCACCAGCCATACGACGACGCCCGCGCACAGCAGACGCATCGTCCACGGATCCCACACCCAGTCCGTCAGGATGCGGCACGCCTGGGTGATGCCGCCCTCGTCCACGGCCCAGCGGTGGGTGGTGGCGGCGATCTCCCCGTCCGCGTCGATCAGCGGGCTCCATCTCGCCGCGACGAGGGCCAGCAGCAGAGTCGAGCAGAGGGCCAGGGCACCGGTGAGACCGGCGAGACCGGCGGTGGTGCGGTGCTCCGGGCGGGGCGGGGAGTCGACGGACGAGGTGTGCATACAGCGATCCTCGCCGAACCGGGGGCTCCGGATCCAGTAAGGGGGCGATCTTCCGCTACCGGGACGACATGCTTCGGCCATGCGGCGTCCACCGGAACCGGCCCGGACGCCCCGGCTACCCCAGCGCCCGCAGCCCCGGTACGAACGCCACCAGCACCGGCACCACCGGCACCAGTGCGGCCGCCGCCGTCAGCCGCAGGCGCCGTGCGGCGGTCAGCCGGTCCGGGGGCGTGAGCAACCGGTGCACCCGCGCCGGGACATGGGCCTGGGGCGTCGGACAGGGGCCGAACACGCCGCGGTGCTCGTTCAGTTCGACCAGGGCCAGGGCCGTGGTGAGGCGGCCGAAGCGGCGGGAGGCCGTGTCGTCGGCGGCGAGTTCGACCAGCCGGTGCATCTCGTCGCGGAACGCGGCGAATACCGGCACCTGCGGAAAGCCGCCCGCCAGCGCGGAGGAGCAGTTCAGCAGCCAGTCGTGGCGGGCCCGCGCGTGCCCCTGCTCGTGGGCCAGCACGGCGTCCAGCTGCCGGCCCTTCAGCCGGCGCAACGCGGCCGTGGTGACGACCAGTTGCGGCGGGGTGCCGGGCTGCCACCAGGCGTCCGGCTGCTCGCTCTCCAGCACGACGAGCCGGCCGGACACGGCGACCTCGCCGGGCAGCAGCGGGGCCCGGACCAGGAGGTCGGCGCGCCGGCGGCGGCGCCGGGCGCGCGCCCGGGCGACCTCGCGGACCAGCATCGCCGCGCTCCACAGCCCGCCGCAGGCCAGTGCGACCGCGGTGGTCGCCGCCCACGGGCCCGCCGTGCCGAGGGCGTAGGCCTCGACGACCGCACCGGGCGCCGTCGCGAAGACGTGCCCGCCGACCGCGTGCCAGGCCGCCGCCGCGCTGAGTGTCATCGACAGCGCGCAGCACACGAGTACGGCCGCCACCACGCACTGCCACATCCACAGCGCCACCACCGGTTCACGGTCCGGCCAGTCCGCCCGGGCGAGCAGCCGGGGACCGACCACGGCGGTCAGGGCGCCGAGCAGCAACAGCGCCGCGGGGAGCATCATGCAGCGCAGCCTATGAGCGCGGGGCCGCTCACGGGTACGACTTGTGCCGCCGAAGTGACGCAGGCAACGGATCCGTACGCCGCGCACCACGCCCGCTCACAACGTGAGCAGCATCGCCACCATCGCGATCCCCATCGACAGCCGGCACGCCCGCGTCAGCTCCGGCCGGTCCCCCCACCCGGGGGAACCGCCGCCCCCGTTCCTCCCGGCCACGGCTGCCACCGGCACCAGGCGGACCCCGGTCAGCAGCACGTACCCGGCGAAGTAGAGCAGCAGCGCCCCGGTCAGGAGCGGGACCCCCGACCCGCCCCCACCGTGCGCGCGCGCCGGGGAGCCGGCCATGACGACGGACATGTAGACCATCGCGGCGGCCCCCACCAGGTGGTGCAGGTGGTGGGCACCGGCCCGCGCCGCCCACAGCGCGGGCAGCGCCGCCGCCGCGAACAGGGCCGCGTAGACGGACCAGGCCCACGAGGGCGGGGTGAACACCGCCGCCGGTACCGCCATCGCGGCCATCCCGAAACCCATCAGCGCCTCGCCGCCCGCGGCGCGCCGCTGCTCCGCGGCGCCGCCGCCGCGCATCCGCGTCAGGCAGTAGGTGCCGGTCATCGCGCAGAGCGCCACCAGCAGCCAGCCGGACGAAGCCGGTCCGTGCACGCGCACCTCCCCGCTCGACAGTCGGTCTTTCGATGCCCGGGCCATGCGGCGCGCACGCGAGCGCGCGGAGGTACACGGGGAGCATTCGGCGGAGCACGGCAGGTCGGAAGATGTTTTACGAATAAAACACCTGTTAATCTTGCGCGTATGAGCAGCACGCCCTCCGCCTCCACCTCCCCGCCCGCCCCGCGTCTCCCGCTGGCGGGCGTGCTGCGCGTCGGCCGGCCCTCGGACATCTGGTTCAAGCCCGCGCTGAGCGTCGTCGCGGCGATCACCCCGCCCACCCTCACGCTCCTGGCGCTCGGCCGGCTCGACCTGGCGATGTACGCGATGGCCGGGTCCCTGTGCGCCCTGTACGCCCACAACCGCCCGTACGCCGCCCGGGCCGGGGTCCTGGTGTGGGTGGTGCTCGGCATGCTCGGCGGGCTCGCCGTCGCCCTGGTCACGGCCTCGCTCACCGACAGCGCCGCCGTACTGGTCACGGTCGGTGCCCTGCTGGCCGCCGCCCAGAAGGTGCTGTGCGACGCCACGCGTGTCGGCCCGCCGGGCAACGTCGTCCTCACCTTCGTCAGCTCCGCCTCCCTGTTCGCACCGCAGACCCTCGACCAGGTCCCCGGCCATCTGGCGCTGGCGGCCGCCACCGGGGCCTGGGCCTGGCTGGTCTGCATGGCGCCCGCACTGGTCCGCCCGCACGGCCCGGAGCGCCGTGCCACCGCCACCGCCCTGACGGCCGCCGCCGCGTACGCCGACACGGGCGGCACGGGGGAGGGGCACGCCCCGGCGCGGGCCGCCGGGTACGCAGCGGTGCACGCCGCCTGGCAGTCGCTCCTGGCCACGCGCGCCCGCTCCCGGACCCGGCGCGCACTCGAACGGCTCGTCGTCCGGGCCGAGGTCGCCCTCGCCGCACCGGCACAGGCCGAGGCCGAGCGGCTGCGCGCGTGGGCACGCGCACTGCGCGGCACCGGACCCGTCCCGCAGGCCTGCCTCCCGTCGGCGGCCGCCGACGAACTGCTCGGTGTCGACGCGGCCCGGTCCCTCTGGGCGCGGCTGGGCCCGCTGACCCCGCTCGCGGCGCGTACCGCGCTCGGCTGCGCGCTCGCCGGCTACGCCTCCCTCGCCCTCGGTATCGGCCGCCCCTACTGGGCCCTGGTCACCGCCGCCTCGCTCTACCAGGCCAACATCGCCCTGACCTGGAGCCGGGCCGTGCAGCGCGTCGTCGGCAACGTCGTCGGGGTGCTCGTCTTCGCGGCCGTCGCACCACTCGCCCACCTCGGGCAGGCGGCACTGGTGCTGTGCTGCCTCGCGTTCAGTTTCGGGGCCGAGCTGCTGATCAGCCGCAACTACTGGCTCGGCAGCGTCTGCGTGACCCCCATGGCCCTGCTCATCACCGAGTTCGCCGGGTACCGGGCGACCGGCGAGCTGGTGACCGAGCGGGTCGCGGACACCGTCGTGGGTGCCCTGGTCGGCTTCGCCGCCGCCGTGGCGGTCACCAACCGGCGCGCGGGCGACCGCGTGGAACGCGCGCTGACGGCCGCCGACCGGGCCCGCGAACACGCCGCCCGCCTCCTGGCCGAGCCGGGCCCCGACCCCGCCGCGCTGGAAGCGGCCCGCCGCGGCCTCGCCGTCGCCCTGGCGGATCTGCGGGCGACCGCCGACGCGGCGGCCGGCGAGTGGTGGCAGCGCGCCCTGCCCCAGGAGCGGGTCGTGCTCACCGAGCAGTCCGGACACCGTACGCTCGCCGCGACGGCACGACGCCAGGGGCTGCTCCCGGACCAGGGCACGGCCACAGAGACGGAGGACGCACGGCCATGACGCCGACGGAAGGACCAACGCCCACGGGGGCCGGATCGGGGCCCGGCCCGCACCAGGGCGCCGCAGGAGAGCGGGCGCGGGGCGGGCGGAGGGCGGACGGGGGACACACCGGTGGTGCGCTCGCAGTCGGCGACGATTCCGCCGGTGGTGCGCCGTCGGCCGGAGGGGGCTCGGCCGACAGGTCGCCCTCGGTCGGGGAGCACTCGGCTGGTGGTGCGCCGTCGGCCGGAGGAGGCTCGACCGGCGGGTCGCCCTCGGCTGTGGAGGGCTCGGCCGGGCGTACGCCCTCGGTCGGGGAGGGCCCGGTGGGCGGGACGCCCGCGGGCGGAGGAGAGCTGGCCGGTGGGCGGCGGGAGGACACCGTCGCCGCCGTCGTCCGGCAGTGGCGGGCCGTGCACCCCGGCCTCGACACCGGGCCCATGGAGGTCATCGGCCGCATCAACCGCTGCGCCGCCCTCCTCCAGCAGGCCGAGGACGCCCCGCTGCGCCGGGCGGGACTGAGCCGCCCCGAGTTCGACCTGCTCGGCGCGCTGCGCCGCACCGGGCACGAGCTGACCCCCGGGGAACTGGCGCGGGAGACGTTCTCCTCGGGCGCCGCCGTCACCAAGCGCCTGAAGCAGCTGACCGAGCGCGGCCTGGTCGAACGCCGCGGCGACACCCGCGACCGCCGCGTCGTCCACCTCCGCCTCACCGACACCGGACGCGACCTCGTCGACGGCATCCTGCCCGCCCAGCTCGCCTACGAGACCGCCGTCCTGTCCGGACTCGACGGCCCGGAGCAGGGCGAACTCGCCGCGCTGCTCGGCGAGTTGCTCGCCCAACTGGAGGGCCGTCTGGGCGCGCTCCGGGCCTGAGCCGCAGCGTCCGCACGGCGGGGCGACGTCAGCGGAGAGCCGGCCTCACCGCCCTCGCCTCAGAATCCGTCACCGGCCCGGTACACGCCGAACATCGCCCCCTGCGGGTCCCGCAGCACCGCGATGCGCGGCCCGTCGGGCACGGACGTCGGCACCATCAGAACGGTGCCGTGCCGCTGGACGACGGCGGTCGTCGCGTCCACGTCCGCCACGGCGAAGTACGGCAGCCAGTGCGGCGGCACCTCGGGCGGGAACTTGTCGTCCATCGTCACCATGCCGCCGAAGTCGGCGCCGCCGACACCCCACTGGGTGTAGCGCTCCCCGGCGTTCACGGTCCAGTCGAACACCTGCGTGTAGAAGGCCACGGCCTGTTCCGGGTCCCGGGTGAACAGCTCCACCCAGCCCAGCGCGCCGGGCGCGTTGAAGAGCCCGGCGCCCGGGAACGTCCCCGCCTGCCACAGCTGGAACACGGCACCGCCCGGATCGGCGGCCACCGCGAAACGGCCCACGTCGAACACGTCCGTCGGGCCGAGCAGCACCGCACCGCCCGCCTCCGTCACCGCACGGGCGCCGGCGTCCGCGTCGGCCACCGCGAACGACACGTTCCACGCGACCGGCTGCGACGGCTGGTAGAGCGGGGTGAGCGCGGCGACGGCCGCGTCCCCGAGGTGCGCGACGGTGTAGCCGCCCGCCTCCTGCCGGGGGTCCGTCTCGGGCCGCCAGCGGAACAGCCGTGTGTAGAACCGCTGGGCCGCCTCCAGGTCGCTGGTCCCCAACTCCGTCCAGCAGGGCCCGCCGGTCACCGGTGCGTCGAGCTTCATGGCGTTCCTTCCGCAGAAAACCCCCGCCGGCACGACACCCCCTCCAGCACGCTAAGCCGCCGCCGGGCGTGCCTGCCATCCGGAAAACCCACTGGTGTGCGGCGCCGCCCCGGCATACGCTCGCCCCGTACCGCACCGCGTGGCGGCCTCCCGCTCCTTCACCCTGCCCGGAGGTACGTCATGCCCGCGCCCGAGGTGCGCCCCTTCCGCCGAGCCGACCGCGACCAGCTCACCGACCTGGTCAACCTGCACGTGGCGGCGGTCGCCCCCGGCGTCTCCGTCTCCGTGAACACCGTCCTCAGCGACCTGGAGCGGCAGCCCGGCGAGTTCATCACCGACCCGTGGGTGGCCGAGCGGACGACACTCGTCGCCGAGCAGCGCGCGCACATCGTCGCCGCGGCCCACCTGCTGCGCTACCGCGCCGACGCCGGGGTCGGCGAGGCCTACCGGGACGCCGCCGAGATCGACTGGTTCGTCCACCGCCCGGCGGCGTCCCTCTGGCCGGACGCCGACCGGGCCGCGGACCGGTTGATGCGGGCCTGCCTGGCGCAGTTCGCCCGCTGGAACGTCCGCGTCCGATACGCCGACGGCTCGCTCCCCGCCCCGCTGGTCTACGGTGTGCCCCGCCCCTGGCCGCACGTCCGGGCCGTCTACGAACGCGCCGGGTTCCGCCACGTCGGGGACACCGAAGTCATCCTGATCGCCCGCGTGGCCGACCTACCGGTCCACGAACCCCGGCCGGGCGTCACGGTCGAGCGCACGCTGGGGGAGTGCGGCACCCGCTTCACGGCCCGCGCCGACGGACACGCCCTCGGCTTCATCGAGGTCGGCACGGCCCTGGCCCGCCCGGAACGCCACGCCCGCGCGGCCGGTCTCGCCGACATCGGCAATCTGCACATCGACCCCGAGCAGTACGGCACCGGCCTGGAGCACCGGCTCCTCGCCCACGCCGCCGACTGGCTCCGCCTGTGCGGCATCGACCGGCTCGTCGCCTACGAGGAGGCCGCCGCGACGGACATGCTCGGACTTCTGACCGGGGCGGGCTTTCGTGAGCTGACCCGGACCGACCGGGGCTGGGAGCACCGCCCCGGGTGACCTCAGATACCCGGCCGGTAGCGCATCGGGTGGTCGGCCGGGACCTCCACCAGCACGATCGGCGTCCCGTCCGGATCCGCGATCCACATCTCGACCAGCCCCCACGGCTCCTTCACCGGCGGCCGCACGATCTCCACGCCCTTCGCCCGCAACTCGTCCCGCGCCGCCGTGACGTCGTCGACCTGGAGCCACAGACGCACGGCGGGTGCCGAGGCAGTCCCGGCCCGGCCCGAGACCTCCAGGAAGCCACCGCCCAGGAAGTAGACCGTGCCGCGCTCGGGACCCGTGCCGAACTCCCGGTACACGGCGAGGCCCAACTGCTCGCCGTAGAAGGCCCGGGACTTCTCGGGGTCGGCAGGGTGGAGCAGGATCCGGCTGCTGAGTACATGCACCATGCGCCGGAGCCTAGTGGCTGTCCCGCACATGACTCCGACGCACCTTTCGACCTGCTTGCGTCTCAGGAACGGGAGGAGGGTGCGGTGCCGGCCCGCGCGCGGTGGGTGCGGATCTCGTCGTGGTGGTCGGCGGCCCAGCCGATCAGTTGCAGGACGATCTCGTGCAGGCCGCGACCGAGCGGGGCGAGGGCGTACTCCACGCGTGGCGGCACCTCGGCGTAGGCGGTGCGCGTGATCAGGCCGTCGTCCTGGAGCTGGCGCAGCGTGTGGGTGAGCATGCGCTGGGAGATGCCGGGGATCTGGCGCTGCAGGTCGGTGTAGCGCAGTGGGCCGTCCCGCAGGACGGCGATGATCAGCATGCTCCACTTGTCGCCGACCCGGTCCAGGACCTGCCGGATGAAGGCCATGTGGTCGGCCGGGATGTTCGCGCACGGCCCCGCCGCGGCCGCCATCTCCCTGCCCGCGCTGTCCTGCATGGCGCCCCTTCCTCTCCGTCGCGCACACCGATGTGCCTTTTGTACCGCCTTCCATACTGGCTCATTATGGCGTTACGAACAAATGAGAGGAATCAGAGGTCAGGGCTATGAAGGTAGAGATCTGGGCCGAGGTCACCTGCCCCTGGTGCGGGCTCGGCAGCCACCGTGTGGACCGAGCCGTGGAGCGGTTCGAGCACAGCGACCAGGTGGAGGTGGTCCACCGCTCCTTCCCGCTGGGCGGCGGCTTCCCCGCCGACCGCACGATCAGCGTCCGCGAGGCCCTGCTGAGCAGGCACGGCATCAGCGGCACGCAGGCAGAGGCCGCGACCCGGCGGATCGAGACGCTCGCCGGCGCCGAGGGCCTGAGCCCCTACCGGGTGTGGGACAACGTCGTCGGCAACACCGAGCAGGCCCACGAGTTCCTGGCCCACGCTTCCGCGCAGGGCAAGAACCGCGAAGCCTGGGACACGATCTTCCGCACCTACTTCGGCAGGGCCGAGCCCGTCTTCGCCCTGGACGACCTGCTCCGCCTCTCCGACGAGCTGGGCCTCGACCGCGACCTGACGCGCCAGGTGCTCACCGACCGCCGCTACCGCACCCGAGTCCAGGACGACGCCCGCCGCGCTCAGCGCCTGGGCGCCACCGGAGCCCCGTTCATCGTCGTCGACGGCCGCTACGGAGTCCCCGGCGCGCAGGACAGCGACACCCTGCTCGGCCTGCTGCGCACAGCCTGGAAGGAAACCCGCTCCGTCACCCTCGCCCCCGCGGGCGACGCCCCCGGCTGCGGCCCCGACGCGTGCGCCGTCCCGGCTCGTCCCTGACCCGTCACCATCCCCTGTTTCGTGTCCCCCTCCGTCCTCGGTCGCGACGACCTCCTCGGCCTGGACGTCACCACCGTGACACCCGAGCTGACCATGGCCCCCGTCGCCCCGGCCCTCGCCCCGTTCCTTCCCCTGCACGAGGCATCCAGGGCCGCCGCCCACGACCAGGTACGCGGCCTCGCCCGGACCATCGGCGCACCGCGTGCCGCCTGACTCCTCCCCGGTGATCCCCATGACTGATCTGCTTGTTCTCGGCGGCAGCGGCCGCACCGGAATCCACGTGCTCCGGGAGGCCGCCGCCCGCGGCCACCGCGTCCGTGCGCTGGTCCGGAACCCCGACACGGTCCGGGCCCCGGCCGGTGTCGAACTCGTCCGGGGCACACCCGCGAACATCGACGACATCCGCGAGGCCGCCCGGGGCACCGAGGCCGTGATCAGCGTGCTGAGCAATGCCCGCGCCTCGGACAACCCCTGGGCCAGGCCCGTCAGCCCGCCCGGCTTCATGACCACTGCGGCCCGCGACACCCTGGCCGTGATGGACGAGCAGGACATCCACCGGATCGTCCTGGCCTCCACGCAGGGTGCCGGTGACGACTGGGCTCATCTCAACCCGGTGGCGAAGGCGTTCATCAAGGCGTCCAACATCAAGGCCGGATTCGCCGACCACGACGGAGTCGACCGGACCGTCCGCGCCTCGCACGCCGACTGGACGCTGGCCCGTGCCGTCGCCCTCAGCGACAGACCGGCCGGTGGCCGGGTGAAGGCCGCCGAACGCGGCACCGGCAGGCCGGCCCCGCGGATCAGCCGCGCCGACTTCGCCGGGTTCCTGATCGACGCCGTGGAGAGGGACGCCTGGATCCGCCGGGCACCACTGGTGTGGAACTCCCGGGGCTGACCCGGGCCAGGCGGGCCGGCGGCCGTCGGCGGCTCCGCACCCGGTGCCGGCTGCGGTCCCGGTGCCGGCTCCGTCCGGAGTCCGTCCCCGCCGATTCCGCCGAGACGGTTACGCTCATCCCGGCCCGAGCCCCGCCCAGGACAGGGAGACGTACGCCCATGGACACCCTCGCCACCGGACTGACCTTCCGCGACGCCACCGACGCCGACGTCGACGAGCTGGTCGGGCTCATCGAGTCGGCGTACCGGGGCGACTCCAGTCGGGCCGGCTGGACCACCGAGGCGGACATCCTGGAAGGGCAGCGGACCGACCCCGAGGGCGTGCTGGCCGTCGTCAAGTCGCCCGACAGCCGGCTGATGACCGTGGAGCGGGAGGACCGGATCGTCGCCTGCTGCCAGCTGGAGCACCGGGGTGACCACGCCTACTTCGGCATGTTCGCCGTCAGCCCGGGCCTCCAGGGCGCCGGCCTCGGCAAGGTGATCATCGCGGAGGCGGAGCGGCAGGCCCAGGAGAGCTGGGGCGTCAAGGAGATGCACATGACCGTGATCTCCGTACGCGACGACCTCATCGCCTGGTACGAGCGGCGCGGCTACCGCCGCACGGGCCGGATGACCCCGTTCCCGTACGGCGACGAGCGCTTCGGCATCCCCCGGCGCGACGACCTCCAGTTCGAGCTGCTGGTCAAGGAGCTCGGCTAGCGGTCAGGCCGTGAAGCGGCCCGTGCGCTTGATGTCGGGGTGGTCGGTGGTCGCGCCGTCCAGGCCGAACGCCCGCACGAGCCGCAGGTGGTCCTGCGTGTTCACCACCCAGCCGATGATCCTCAGGTCGGCCTTGCGGGCGCGCTCCACGATCTCCAGGGTGAGCCGGCGGATGTTCAGGCAGACGGTCTCGGCGCCGACCGCGACCGCGCGGTCCACGATGTCGGTGCCGTAGCGGCTCGCGATCAGCGCGGTGCGCACCCCCGGCACCAGTGGCTTGATCTCGGCGATCGCCTCGTCGTGGAACGAGGACACCTCCACCCGGCCAGCCAGCCCGCGCTCGTTCATCACCTGGGCCAGGGCCCGCGCCGCCTGCGCGTCCTTGATCTCGGCCTGGAGCGGCGCCTGGACGGCCTCCAGGACCTCCTCGAAGACCGGCACCCGCTCGCCCCGGCCGGCGTCCAGCGCCCGCAGCTCGGCGAGGGTCTTCTCGGCGATCGGCCCGGTGCCGTCGGTCGTCCGGTCCACATCCGTGTCGTGCATGACGACGAGCGCGCCGTCCTTGCTCAGGTGCAGGTCGAGTTCGATGGCGTCGAGGCCGGCCTCCTGGGCGGCGACGAAGGACCGGAGGGTGTTCTCGGGTTCCACACCCATGACTCCGCGGTGACCGATGGTGAGGAAGTTCAAGACGCGACTCTCTTCCGTCGACAGGCGGCAGTGGGGGCCTGACGGCCCACCTGACCGTATCGCCTGGACCCGCCCCGTGCAGAGAGTGAGCGCATGGTCGGCGCGCGTACGGGCACAAGCATGACCGACAGGAAAAAGTGCGGTGAAGGCCGGGGTGGGGCAGGATAATTTCCTGAGGTGGCTCTTGCTGGGAGGAACCTCGTGTGTATACGGTCGGGGTACGCGAGATTCTCCCGTGGAGGATGGGACATGACGGAAATTCTTGTGCAGGTGGGTTCGGAGGAGCGGGTTCCTCCCGTGGCCAGGGTGGTGGAGCACCCGGCATGGCCCGTGCTCAAGGATGCCGTGGAGCGGATCCGGCCATGGCAGTCCAAGGACGGGTCGATCGACTTCGACGCCGAGGGCGCGCCCGACCCCGCCGACGCGGAACTCGCCGTCCGCCGGATCGCCGACGCGGTGCTGGACCTCTCCCCGCTGCTCCCGCACGACGGCGCGTACCACGAGGCCCTGGTCAAGGACCTCGGCCGGTGGGCCGACGGCGGCTTCCGGGTGCCCGACTTCCTCGACTCGCTGCTGGCCTTCCAGCCCGCCGCGAACCGCGCGGACGGCCTCCAGCACCTGGTCGTCTTCCCGATGTACACGCAGAACGGCAACCCCGACCGCAACCTCGAAGCGGTCGTGCTGCGCATGGTCTGGCCCGACTGGCTGGCCGAACTGGAGCGCACCCGCTACGACAACCCGCTGTTCTGCGGCATCAAGTTCGAGGACTTCACGTCCGGCTACGACACCAACTCCGCCGTGCTGTTCCCGGAGACCATCGCCGTGCGCGAGGCGCCGGAGCGGTTCACCTGGGGCGGCATCTTCTGCGACCGCGAGGCCGCCCGCTTCCGCCGCGTGACCGACGCCGCCGTCGACATCCTGGGCCTGGAGCTGCCCGAGGACGTCGCCGCGATGGTCCACGACCAGAAGCGCTGCGAGGAGGCGTTCGTCCTGTGGGACATGGTCCACGACCGCACCCACAGCCACGGCGACCTGCCCTTCGACCCGTTCATGATCAAGCAGCGCCAGCCGTTCTGGATGTACGGGCTGGAGGAGCTGCGCTGCGACCTCACCGCCTTCAAGGAGGCCGTGAAGCTGGCGGCCGAGGGCGTCCCGCAGGCCCGCGACGTCCAGGTCGCCGTCCTCTTCGACCGCATGTTCCGCTTCCCGGTCACCGGCGAGCGCGTGCGCAACTACGACGGCCTCGGCGGCCAGCTCCTCTTCGCGTACCTGCACAGGCACGACGTCGTCCGCTGGACCGACAACAAGCTCTCCATCGACTGGGAGCGCGCCCCGCAGGTCACCAACCAGCTCTGCGGCGAGATCGAGCAGCTCTACCGCGACGGCATCGACCGCCCCAAGCTCGTCCACTGGTTCGCCGGGTACGAGCTGGTCTCCACGTACCTCTCCCCGCACCCGGGTTCGAAGTGGGCCAAGGGCCCGGACGCCCTGGACCTGACGCAGCCGCCGCGGAAACTCGTCGATGACGTGCTTCCGGACGAGTTTCCGCTGAGCATGTTCTATGAGGCACTGTCCAAGAAGCTGAAGAACGTGATCGCCTCCACCAAGGGCATCACGGCGGACGGCGCCGAGCGGATCGCCGCGTGAGCGATCGGCAGACCGGGAACACTGCTCAGGAGGCGAAGAACATGGCGGGGAACGGGGCGCTCAGCGGTGCGGTGATCGCGGTGGCCGGTGCGGGCGGGCCCGCGGGCCGGGCGGCGCTGCTCAGGCTGGCCGAGGCGGGAGCGACCGTCATCGGCTCGGACAACGACCCGGAGCGGCTGGCGGAGGCGGTGGACGCGGCGAGCTACGCGACCGGCGGCGCCACCGTCACGGGCGACACGGTCGACCTGCTCGACCTGCAGGCCACCCGCGACTGGGCCAACCGCATCGAGAAGGACTTCGGCCGCGTCGACGGCCTCGTCCACCTCGTCGGCGGCTGGCGCGGCAGCGAGACCTTCACCCGGACCAGCCTCGACGACTGGGACTTCCTGGAGATGCTGCTCGTGCGCACCGTGCAGCACACCTCCCTCGCCTTCCACGAGGCACTCCAGCGCAGCGACCGCGGACGGTACGTGCTGATCAGCGCCGCCGGCGCCAGCAAGCCCACCGCGGGCAACGCCGCGTACGCCTCCGCCAAGGCCGCCGCCGAGGCCTGGACGCTGGCCATGGCCGACTACTTCCGCAAGGCCGGGGGCCCCGAGGGCCCGACGTCGGCGGCTGCGATCCTGGTGGTGAAGGCCCTGGTACACGACGCGATGCGCGCCGAGCGCCCCAACGCGAAGTTCGCCGGCTTCACCGACGTCAAGGAGCTGGCCGAGGCCATCACCGGGGTCTGGGAGAAGCCCGCCGCCGAAGTGAACGGAAACCGTCTGTGGCTCACCGAGAAGCCGTGAACCCGCCGAAGACCGACGCCCGCCGCCACCACGACCCCGACGTCCGCGGATTCGCCAGCGACAACTACGCCGGTGCCCACCCGGAGGTGCTCGCCGCCCTCGCCCTGGCCAACGGCGGGCACCAGATCGCCTACGGCGAGGACGCCTACACCGAGAACCTGCAGAGCGTCGTCCGCAGCCACTTCGGGCCCACGGCCGAGGCGTTCCCGGTCTTCAACGGCACCGGCGCGAACGTCGTCGCCCTCCAGGCGGTCACCGACCGCTGGGGCGCGGTGATCTGCGCCGAGAGCGCGCACATCAACGTCGACGAGTGCGGGGCGCCCGAGCGGGTCGGCGGCCTGAAGCTGCTCACCGTCCCGACGCCGGACGGCAAGCTCACGCCCGAGCTGATCGACCGGCAGGCCTACGGCTGGGACGACGAGCACCGCGCGATGCCCCAGGTCGTCTCGATCGCCCAGGCCACCGAACTGGGCACGGTCTACACGCCGGACGAGATACGCGCCCTGTGCGACCACGCCCACGCGCACGGCATGAAGGTGCACCTGGACGGCTCCCGCCTGGCCAACGCCGCCGCCACCCTGGACGTCCCGATGCGGACCCTCACCAACGCCGCCGGCGTCGACATCCTCTCCCTGGGCGGCACGAAGAACGGCGCCCTCTTCGGCGAGGCCGTCGTGGTGATCGACCAGGACGCCGTCAGCCACATGAAGCACCTGCGCAAGCTGTCCATGCAGCTCGCCTCCAAGATGCGCTTCGTGTCCGTGCAGCTGGAGGCCCTGCTCGCCCGGGACCTGTGGCTGCGCAACGCCCGCCACGCCAATGAGATGGCCCAGCGCCTCGCCGAGGGCGTGCGGGCCGTGCACGGGGTGGAGATCCTCTACCCGGTGCAGGCCAACGCCGTGTTCGCGCGTCTTCCGCACGAGGTGAGCGAGCGTCTGCAGAAGCGGTTCCGCTTCTACTTCTGGGACGAGGCCGCGGGCGACGTCCGCTGGATGTGCGCCTTCGACACGACCGAGGAGGACGTGGACGCGTTCGTGGCGGCACTGAAGGAGGAGATGGCCCGCTAGGGGTGTCCCTAATGTCACCCCCTAGGGCCATCCCCTCGCCCGAGGGCGTCAGTTGACGACGATCCGCGCGCTGTTGTTGCGCAGGTTCGGGTCGAACTTCCGGATGCTCAGCTCGGGATCGTCGTTGACGGTGGCCACGGTGGCCTGTGCCCCGCGCACCACGCGGTCGATCCGCAGCGGGACGTCGAAGGTGTGCGACGCCTTGTCGTGCAGGTAGATCGGCGTCTTGCAGGAATAGGTCGCGGGGGACGCGCCGTCGCCCGAGGGCCAGCAGTTCTCCTCCTCCGGCGGGAGCACGACCGTGGTGCCCTCCGGCGCCTGGAACCGCACGGTGGCCACGGCCGCTCCCGCGCCCAGTGACGCCACCCAGGCCGGACCCCGGTTGAGGACGGTGACCCGGGCCGTCACGGTGTCGCCCGCGGCCCCGCGCACCCTGCTGCCGGTGAGCTTCAGGTCGGCGGTGTTCCGGGCCTCGAGGATGACGCTCCCGTAGTTGTCCTGCGGGTCGATGTCGGGCTCCGAGGCCACGGACCGGGCGGCCAGGGGACGCAGGTTCAGTTCCGGACCCGTGCCCCTGGTCCACGTCCACTCGCCGCGGGCCTCCCGGTACGCCTCGTCCGAGTAGGGCTGGACGGAGTGGTCGAACCGCTCGTACAGCGCGTTCCGCCCGACGCCGAGGCGCGTGCCCAGCGCGTACCGCTGCCCCGGCGCCACCGCCTCGTCCAGCACGCACAGGGCGGAGGTGCCCCGGTCGTCCTGCCGGTACTCGCAGTTGGCGTGCCGCTCCTGGAAACGCAGGCCGTAGGAGGCGTCGAGCCACAGCAGCGTGCGCTCGGCGGTGCGGTTGCCGTTGTTGGACAGCGTCGCCCGCACGGTCGTCTCCGTGCCCGGCCGGAGCCCCCGTTGGTCGTCGACCGGGCCGAGGCCGAGGTCCGGCCCGTCGCCGACGCCGACCCGGGTCTCACCGGCGTGGGACGTCAGTTCACCGGCGACGGCCGAGTAGCGCACGTACCCCGAGGCGCTGGCGTCCGCCCCCGGCAGCGCGCTCAGCCGGAAGGTGGCGGCCGGCACGCTCTCCGTCCCGTCGGGCATCTCCGGGAACGCGCAGACCGCCCTGGCCTCCGCCTCGGGCACGCAGTTCGCGGGCCACGACACCCGCGCGAAGGCGGCGACCTCGCTCACGTCGACCGTCAGCCGCCCGGCCGGCACCCTGCCGTCGGCGACGTCCCGGCTCACGCGGACGTCCAGGCTGCGCTCGCGCGCACTGCCGTCCGCGTCCGCGCCGGGCAGCACCGTCTCGTACGGTGCGCTGATCCACAACTCGTTATCCAGGGCGTACGCGGGCCCCGCCGCCGTCCCGGCCGCCGCGAGGGCGCAACCGGCGAGCGCCACGCCCAGCAGGCGCTGTAGGTCCTTCATGCCGTCTCCTTGTCGCTGATCCGCGGAGCCGAGACCGGCGGGGGACGGGAAGGGTTGTGCCGGGGCGAGGGGTTGCGGCGGTGTTCGGCCGTTCTTCCGACTGGTGCATAGATATACGCTCAATGGAAATTTCATTGACCTGGAAGTAGGGCTCTCCCTATGCTCTGGCCGCATGCAGCTGATCCAGGAAACCCCTGACCTGTCCGCTTACTTGGCCGCCGATGAGGCGATTGATCACCAGCACCCACTGGTCCGCGAGACGGCTGCCAAGCTTGCCGACGGCGTGGCGAACTCGTATGAGTATGCGCGAGCGGCGTTCGAGTTCGTGCGCGACACCATCCCCCACTCGCAGGACTCCGGCGACCTCCGCGTCACCTGGCGCGCCTCCGATGTCCTGGAACAGCGCACCGGCATCTGCTACGCCAAGGCCCACGCGCTGGCCGCACTGCTGCGGGCCGAGGATATCCCCACCGCGCTCTGCTACCAGAAGTTCGACGAGGTGCACGGGCTGGTCGCCGTGCGCTTCCACGGCGCCTGGCACCGGCAGGACCCCCGGGGCAACAAGCCGGGCGTGGACGCGCGGTTCTCCCTCGACGGGGAGCGGCTCGCCTTCACGCCCGACCCCGCGTCCGGCGAACGGGACTACCCGGTTCTGTACGCGGCACCGCACCCGCTCGTGCTCGACACCCTCAAAGCGGCTCGCGACCGGCCCCATCTGTGGCGGACGCTTCCCGCCGCACTCTGAGGCATCGCCCACCGGCTCCCTGCCGGGGCGAGGACGCCGGTCGCATGGAGCGGACCGGGCGTCAGTGCGCCTCGGCCTCCCGTACCTGCTCCGGCGTCGGCGCCGTGCCGCCGAGGTGGGCCGGCATCCACCAGGTGTCCTCCGGGCCCTTCGGGCGCACCGGGTAGGCGCGCTGGGCGGCCTCCAGGAGCTCCTGGACGCGCTCGCGCAGCTGGCGCGTGATCGCGCCCGCGTACTTGTCGCGGGAGGCCTCGATCGCCTCGCCGACCCGGATGGTGATGGGGATGTGGCTGCGCTTGAAGTTGCGCGGGTGGCCCTTGGTCCACAGCCGCTGGGTGCCCCACACCGCCATCGGGATCAGCGGGACCCCGGCCTCCTGGGCCAGGCGCGCGGCGCCCGACTTGAAGCTCTTCAGCGTGAACGACTGCGAGATCGTCGCCTCCGGGAAGACCCCGACGATCTCGCCCGACCGCAGCGAGTCCAGGGCGTGCGCGTACGCCGCCTCGCCCTGCTTGCGGTCCACGGGGATGTGCTTCATGCCCCGCATCAGGGGGCCCGAGACGCGGTGGCGGAAGACGGACTCCTTCGCCATGAAACGCACGAGACGTTTCTGCGGCAGCGCCGCCAGGCCGTTGAAGACGAAGTCCAGGTAGCTGATGTGGTTGCTGACCAGCACGGCGCCGCCCGAGCGCGGGATGTTCTCCGAACCCTGACAGTCGATCTTGAGGTCCCACACCTTGAACAGCGTGCGGGCGAAACCGACGACGGGACGGTAGACGAGCTCTGCCATGGGCGGGTCGGACCCTTCCTGCTCTGCCTGGGAAGGGATTCCCAGCGGACAAGTTACGCAGCCGTAGGTTTACGGCTTGTCGCAGATCGTGCCCGAAGAACGGCCGGGTAGCCAGCCCTCGTGCCCGTGGTGGAGGAGATTCTCGTCACGTCGCCGCCGGATCCGACCTCGTGCTTTTACGCCCGCATTACTCCGCGCGTACCGTCACCCGGCGGATGAGCAGGTACAACTCGCAGCCCAGGCAGTACCCGAACGCGGCGTTCAGGAAGGCGGCGGCGAGCGCGGCGCCGGTCGCCGCGAGTCCCAGCCAGTCAGGGCCCAGGGTGTACCCGACGAGCCCGAAGCCGGCGAAGAGCAGCCCCACCGCCTGGGCGAAGCGCGGCGGTTCGGGCGCCTCGAACCCGGTCGGCGGCCCGAGCCGGGGCCGGACGACCCGGCGGAACAGCAGGCCGTACGGCGAGCGGCCCACCCCGCCCGCCGCGCCCAGCAGGAACGCCAGCGTCTGCCAGGCCAGCAGCCACGCGCTCCCCGTGACCAGAACGGCCGCCAGGACGGCGGTCGTCACGGCCGCGCCGAAGCGCGGCCCTCGTGCGTCGATGTCCATGGGAACCAAGCATTCCGCAACGGCGGTCCGTGGGGAGGGCGGGAATCTTTTCAGCCTCGTGAACGCTTGTAGCGGGTGATGACCGGACTGGTGGTGTGCGTTTCGGTGCTCGCGGCGGCGAGCGCCTACGGAGTGCTGCAACGGCGGCGGAGCGGGAGAGTGCGGGTGCGCGGGCGGGACGACGGCAAACGGCTCGATGCGGCTCAGCTGGGCGCGGAACTCGGCGAACGGGCCACGCTCGTACAGTTCTCCAGCGCGTTCTGCGCGCCCTGCCGGGCGACCCGGCGGGTCCTCGGCGAGGTCGCCGGCCTGGTCCCGGGCGTGACCCACGTCGAGATCGACGCCGAGGCCCAGCTGGACCTCGTACGCCGGCTGGACATCCTCAAGACCCCGACCGTGCTGGTCCTCGACGCCGACGGCCGGGTGGTGCGACGGGCCACCGGCCAGCCGCGCAAGGCCGATGTGATCGCCGCGCTGGGGGAGGCGGTGTGAGAGGTCCGGAGCGAGGCGGCGCGAGAGGTGCCACGCCGCCAGTGAGCCATCTCCCACATCACGGAACCAACTTGACTGTGTCTACCATTTATCGTCAGCCTGACCCCATGCCTGCGGACCTCCTCACCACGACCGACCTCCTGCGCTCGGTCTTCCGGCGGCACGCGGCGGGAGTGGCCGTCATCACCGCCCGTGGCGAGGCCGGTCCGGTGGGCTTCACCGCGACCTCCCTCACCTCCGTCTCCGCCGAGCCGCCCCTGCTCTCCTTCGGTATCGGCACCGGCGCCTCCAGCTGGCCCGCGATAGCCGAGACCGGCCACGTCGGCGTCCACGTCCTCGGCGAGCACCAGCAGGAGCTGGCCGCCACCTTCGCTCGCAGCGGAGCCGACCGCTTCGGCCCGGACACCGCCTGGCGGGAGGGGCCCGAGGGGGTCCCCGTGCTGGACGGCGTCCTCGCCTGGCTGGTCGGCCGGGTCGTCACCCGCGTACCGGCCGGCGACCACCGGATCGTGATCGCCGAGGTCGTGCACGGCGACCCCACGGGCACCGGCCGCCCGCTCCTCTATCACCAGGGACGTTTCGGGCGCCTGGGCGACTGAGCCGGGTGTCCCCCCGGGCTGCGTGACCGTCGAGTTCCGGTTACGCTGCGTTGCGAAGGTCACAGTTCAAAGCGCTTGCTTAGCGGGCATGAACTGGATGTACTGACGAGTAATATTTCGCTCGGAGCGTGGGTCGCCCCGACCGGGATCGGCCGCTTGAGGCGCCTATGCTGCCTGCAAGAGGCAGCCGAGAAATGACGATGCAGTAGGAGAGCCGGCGTGAGCTTGAGGATCGTTGTCACTGTGAAGTACGTGCCCGACGCCACTGGCGACCGGCACTTCGCCGATGACCTGACCGTCGACCGGGACGACGTGGACGGTCTGCTCTCCGAGCTCGACGAGTACGCGGTCGAGCAGGCGCTGCAGATCTCCGAGAACTCCGACGACGACGTGGAGATCACCGTCCTGACGGTGGGCCCCGAGGACGCCAAGGACGCCCTGCGCAAGGCGCTGTCCATGGGCGCCGACAAGGCGATCCACGTCGAGGACGACGACATCCACGGCACCGACGCCATCGGCACCTCCCTGATCCTGGCCAAGGCGATCGAGAAGGCCGGCTACGACCTGGTCATCTCCGGCATGGCCTCCACCGACGGCACCATGGGCGTCGTCCCGGCCCTGCTTGCCGAGCGCCTGGGCGTCCCGCAGGTCACCCTGCTCTCCGAGGTCTCGGTCGAGGACGGCACGGTCAAGGGCCGCCGCGACGGCGACGCCGCCTCCGAGAACCTGGAGGCCTCCCTGCCGGCGGTCGTCTCCGTGACCGACCAGTCGGGCGAGGCGCGCTACCCGTCCTTCAAGGGCATCATGGCGGCCAAGAAGAAGCCGGTGGAGTCCTGGGACCTGTCCGACCTCGACATCGAGGCGGAGGAGGTCGGCCTGGAGGGCGCCTACACGGTCGTCGACGGCGCGGCCGAGCGCCCGGCCCGTACCGCGGGCACGATCGTCAAGGACGAGGGCGAGGGCGGCAAGCAGCTCGCTGAGTTCCTCGCGGGCCAGAAGTTCATCTGAGCCCGGCATTCGCTGACCGCCCCTCATCTTTCGCAAGCAGGAGAGAAGAAGTCCCATGGCTGAAGTTCTCGTCTACGTCGACCACGTGGACGGTGCCGTCCGCAAGCCCACCCTGGAGCTGCTGACCCTCGCCCGCCGCATCGGCGAGCCCGTCGCCGTCGCGCTGGGCAACGGCGCCGCCGACACCGCCGCCACGCTCGCCGAGCACGGCGCGGTCAAGGTTCTCACGCACGAGGCCGCGGAGTACGCCGACTACCTGGTCGTGCCGAAGGTCGACGCCCTCCAGGCCGCGCACGAGGCCGTCTCCCCGGCTGCCGTGCTGGTCCCGTCCTCCGCCGAGGGCAAGGAGATCGCCGCCCGTCTGGCGCTGCGCCTGGGCTCCGGCATCATCACCGACGCCGTCGACCTGGAGGCCGGCGACGAGGGCCCGGTGGCCACGCAGTCGGTGTTCGCCGCGTCCTTCACCACCAAGTCCCGCGTCTCCAAGGGCACCCCGGTCATCACGGTCAAGCCGAACAGCGCCGCCGTGGAGGCCGCCCCGGCCGCCGGTGCGGTCGAGGCCCTGTCCGTGAGCTTCTCCGCGCAGGCCACCGGCACCAAGGTCACCGGCCGCACGCCGCGTGAGTCGACCGGCCGTCCCGAGCTGACCGAGGCCGCGATCGTGGTCTCCGGTGGCCGTGGCGTCAACGGCGCGGAGAACTTCGCGATCATCGAGGCGCTCGCCGACTCCCTCGGTGCCGCCGTCGGTGCCTCGCGTGCCGCGGTGGACGCGGGCTGGTACCCGCACACCAACCAGGTCGGCCAGACCGGCAAGTCGGTCTCGCCGCAGCTGTACATCGCCTCCGGCATCTCCGGTGCGATCCAGCACCGCGCCGGTATGCAGACCTCGAAGACGATCGTGGCGATCAACAAGGACGCCGAGGCCCCGATCTTCGACCTGGTCGACTACGGCGTCGTCGGCGACCTGTTCGACGTCGTCCCGGCCCTGACCGAGGAGATCAAGGCCCGCAAGGGCTGATCGACCCCGGCCGTGGAAGGCCCCCGTGACCGTCCGAACGGTCACGGGGGCCTCTCTCATCCCAGGGTCATCGAGGCCTGCACCGGCAGATGGTCGCTCGGATACGTCCCGTCCACGCTGAAGGTGTTCATCCCGGCCCAGTGCGTGGTCACCCCGGGCGTGGTGAGGATCCAGTCGATGCGCCGCCCGCCGGGCCTGAGCCCCCGGTAGCCGTGGTGCGTCCCGTACGCCGGACCCCGTGAGGCCGCCGCGTCCCAGGCGTCCACCAGCCCGATGTCGAGCATGAGGTCGTACACGCGGTTGTCATGGGCGTCCGCGTTGAAGTCGCCGGTGACGATGACCGGTAACGACCGGTCCCACCCGGCGATCGTCTCGCCGATGAGCCCCGCCGAGCGTTCGCGGGCGTACTGGCTGACGCTGTCCAGGTGGGTGTTGAGGACGTAGAACTCCCGTCGCCCCTCGGCGAGATCGGCGAAACGGACCCAGGTCACCATGCGCAGCCAGTCCGCGCCCCAGGTGTTCGAGGCGATCGTGTACGGGGTGTCGGACAGCCAGAAGTGATCGAACTCGATCGGTTCGAGTCTGCGCGTGTCGTAGAAGACCGCCATGAACTCGTCCTTGCTGCCGCCCCCACGCCCGGTGCCGATCCAGTCGTGGTGTCCGCCGAGATCCTTCTCGATCATGCGCACCTGCTGGTAGAGCCCTTCCTGGATGCCGATGAGGTGTGGTCGCTCGCGGCGCAGCAGTTCTCGCATCACCGGCCGGCGCACGGCCCAGCGCGGCGTCGCGTCGACGACGGTCGCGAAGCGCACGTTGAACGTCATGACGTTCAGGGCACCCGGGTGCTCGCCGGCGGAAGCGGGCTGTGTGGGGCCCGCGGTGGTGAGCAGCGGTCCTGTGATCGCGGCGGCGGCCGCCGCCTTGAGCCCGTGGCGGCGCGTCACTCCGACCTCGTTCGGCACGTGGTCTCCCTCCCCTTGCACGTCAGGATGAAGCTTGCCTTCTGAATACGGAAGAAGAGGGCGGGTCGGCAGTGATCAAGGGTGAAGGATGGGCAATCCCACCTCACCACGGTGTTGACCAGGCCGAAGGCCGGCCGATAACTTCGCTCTACGGATTGTTGATTCCGTACAGCGGAAAACAGGAGGGTCTCGGAATGGGTCAGGGCCAGCAGGAGAAGGTGACGACCAGCCTCGCGGGCGCCGTCAGCGAGGAGATCAGCGCCTCCCTCGCGCCGGTCGACGCCGAATTGGAGCGCCGCTACCCCGGGGACCCCGGCACCCGCCAGCCCGTCCACACCGTCTACGTACCCGGCGACGTCTTCGCCGCCGACACCGTCCGCTCCTGGGGCGACCGGGCCCTCGCCGCCCTCGACGAGCACGCCCCGGACGCCGCGTCCTTCGCCGCCGTCCTCGGCCTCTCCGACGACCTCGCCGAGCCCGTCCACGCGCGCGTGCGCGCCAAGCTGGAGCGCGAGCCGATCGAGGACCTGCGCGTCGACTTCGAGGACGGCTACGGCAACCGTCCCGACGCCGAGGAGGACGAGGCCGCCGCCCGCGCCGCCCGCCTCATCGCCCAGGCCTGCGCTGGGGGCACCTCCCGGCCGGAGGCTGGGGGAGGAACCGCGGCCCCCTACATGGGCATCCGCATGAAGTGCATGGAGGCGCCCGTACGCGCCCGGGGCATCCGCACCCTCGACATCTTCCTCACCGGCCTCATGGAGGCCGGAGGCCTGCCCGCCGGGCTGGTCCTCACCCTGCCCAAGGTGACGTACGCGGAGCAGGTCACCGCCATGGCGCGGCTGCTGGACGCCTTCGAGAAGACGCACGGCCTGGAGCCCGGCCGGATCGGCTTCGAGATCCAGATCGAGACCAGCCAGTCCATCCTCGCCGCCGACGGCACCGCCACCGTCGCCCGCATGATCCAGGCCGCCGAGGGCCGCGCCACCGGCCTGCACTACGGCACCTTCGACTACAGCGCCTGCCTCGGCGTCTCCGCCGCCCACCAGGCCAGCGACCACCCCGCCGCCGACCACGCCAAGGCCGTCATGCAGGTCGCCGCGGCCGGCACCGGCGTCCGCGTCTCGGACGGCTCCACCAACGTCCTGCCCGTCGGCCCCACCGAGAAGGTGCACGCCGCCTGGCGCCTGCACTACGGCCTCACCCGCCGCGCCCTGGCCCGCGCCTACTACCAGGGCTGGGACATGCACCCCGGCCACATCCCCACCCGCTACGCGGCCGTCTTCGCCTTCTACCGCGAGGGCTTCGAGCAGGCCGCCGCCCGCCTCGCCCGCTACGCCAACCGCACCGGCGGGGACGTCATGGACGAGCCCGCCACCGCCAAGGCCCTCAGCGGCTACCTGCTGCGCGGCCTGGACTGCGGCGCCCTCGACATCGGGGAGGTCGCCCGCCTGACCGGCCTGACCCGGGCCGACCTGGAGAGCTTCGCGGCGCCCCGGCGAGGGGACCTGACGGCGTCCGCCTGAGGGGCCGCCGGGCGCGTACGTACCGGCACGGTCACAGCCGTCATCGGCGGCTGTCGCCGTCACCGCCGCCCCGTAGTCTGTACGCCACATACGGACGTGCCGGTGCGTCCGGTGGGGTCACAGGAACGGGGCAGCGGTGTCAACGGGGGAGTACGGGCAGGCGGACGGGGCCGGCCGGCTGCTGGCGGGGCGTTACCGCGTCACGGCCCAGCTGGGGCGCGGCGGCATGGGCGTCGTCTGGAAGGCCGTCGACGAGGTCCTGGGCCGCGAGGTCGCCGTCAAGGAACTGCGCACCTACACCGACGCGGCCGGGCCCGAACTGGCCGACCTGCAACTGCGGATGCAGCGCGAGGCGCGCGCGGCGGCCCGGGTGCGCCACACCGGCGTCATCGCCGTGCACGACATCGCCCAGGTCGACGGCCGCCCGCTCATCGTCATGGAACTGGTCGACGGGCCCAGCCTGGACGACGTCCTGCGCGACCGCGGCCCACTGGACCCGCGCGAGGCGGCCGGGATCGGCGCTGAGGTCATGGACGCGCTGGCCGCCGCGCACCGCGTGGGCGTCCTGCACCGGGACGTGAAGCCCGGCAACATCCTGCTCGACCGCTCGGGCCGGGTCGTCCTCACCGACTTCGGCATCGCCACCATGGACGACCCGGGCGACGGTTCGGCCACCCACCTCACCCGCAGCGGCGAACTCGTCGGCTCCCTCGACTACTTGGCCCCCGAGCGCGCCCAGGGCGCCGACCCGGGCCCCTCCTCCGACATCTGGGCCCTGGGCGCCACGCTGTACGCGGCCGTCGAGGGCACCTCGCCCTTCCGCCGCACCTCCACGTTCTCCACGCTCACCGCCATCGTCACCGAGCCGCTCCCGGAGCCCCGCCGCGCCGGCCCGCTCGGTCCCGTCCTGCGGCAGCTGATGGAGAAGCGCCCCGAGTCCCGCCCCGACGCCGACCGGGCCCGCACACTGCTCCAGGCGGTGGCGGAAGCGGGCGGCACCGACACGCCCACGTCGACACTGCGCGGCCCGGCGGCCCCGCCCCCGCGCCCGGAGACGGAGCGCAGCGTGCCGTCGGTACCGCCGGGGTTCGGACCGCCGCAGCAGGTGCCACCGAGCGCTGGCGGGTCGCACGAGAGCCAGGGCACGCCCGGCTTCGGCCCGGCCGCGGCCCTCGGTGCCGCAGGGGCGCCCGGAGCGGCGGGGCCTGACCGGCCGGAGCAGACGGGGCCGGACGGCACCGCCCCCACCGGCCCGATGCCCCCCCAGCCCGCCGCCCGCCGCAGGAAGACCCGCGCGCTGCTCGCCGCCGCGGCCGTCACCGTCGTCCTCGCGGCCGCCGGCACCACGGTCGCCCTGCTCAGGGACTCGGGCGGCGCGGACCCGGGCACCCGCACCGACGCCGCCGGTGCCGACACGGCGGCCTCGTCCGAACCCGGCCGCACCGACGACGGCTCCAACGCCCCGAGACCCACGCAGCAAGGCGACGAGAAGGACAAGACCCCGTCCAAGAAGCCCGAGGAGGAGAAGGAGTCCGAGCCGACCGGCCGGCCCTCCACCTCGGCTCCCGCGAAGTCCTCCGGTGGCACCACGGGCGACACGACCGGCGGAGCGTCGGGCGGCGGCACCTCCGGCGACGGCGGCGCGACAGGCGGCCCGACCACTCCGGCTCCGGCCCCGGCCTGCCACGCCATCGGCGGCGGCAAGTACAACTGCCAGGTCTGGAAGACAGCCGACTCCTACACCGCCTCCGGCGCCAAGGTGGGCATCCTCAACGCGGGCACCAACTACTTCTACTGCCAGCAGAACCTGGGCCGCCGCGAGACGTCCGGGCAGTGGACCAACGTCTGGTGGGCGAAGACCGACGACGACAGCGGCAACACCGACGTGTGGGTCAGCGACGTCTACATCAAGGGCGGCGACAACGACGCGCCGGTCCCCGGACTCCCGGTCTGCTGAGCACGCGCCGAGACCGCCGCGTACCGCTCCAGCCCGGAGGCCGTCACCAGTTTCTCCTCGACGAACAGCCGGGTGCCCCGGTCGCACAGCCGCCGGTCGGCGCGGGCCCGCGCGCAGAACTCCTCGGGCACGACGCCGAACAGCTCCCGGAAGCGCGGCAGACCGACCAGCAACTCGGTGAGCAGCTCCCGCTGGCCCGGGTGGGTGCGCGGCGTGCCCGTGCCGTCGTGCAGGACGCCGTGCCGGTTGACGTAGGCGTACGCGCCGGGCAGCCGGGTGCCGTCGGCCAGGTCGATCCGTACGTCCGGAGCCGGCAGCCAGGCCCGGTCGAAGTTGCCGCCCGGCACCGGCGCGCCCTCGCTCGCGTCGATCACGGCGAGCTGCTCGGCGTCGAACCAGAGGACGAACAGCTCCCGCACGGTGTCCGGGGCGCTGACCGGCGAGGCCGACACGTACCCCATGCGGCTCACGTGTGCCGAGACGCCGGCGTCGACGCCCGTCACCCGGGCCTTCACCATCGGGAGCGGCGCCATGATCCCGAACTCCAGCATCTTGTGCCGCAGTTGCCCCGGGCAGGCGTTGGAGCCGATGGCCAGGACCGGCGTGCGGTCCTCATGCACCAGCCGCTCCAGCGGCAGGAAGCGGTCCCCGTCGAGAAGCCCGGAATCCGCCGGCCAGGCCCCCGGATACAGCAGGGGATGCTCGCGCGGCGCCTCGGCGAGGCCCAGTGCCCGCAGCGTGCGATCGGTGAGGTGCTCCCTATGGTCCATGGGCCGCTCAGTCCGCCGGGGGGAGCTCGCCCGACCCGCGGGTGATCAGCCGGGTCGGCAGCTCGATGCGTTCGGGGGTGGCCAGGGTGCCGTCCAGCTGCCGGAAGAGGCGCTCCGCGGCGGTGCGGCCGATCTCCGCCGCGTCCTGGGCGACGACCGTGACGCCCGGTTGGAGCAGGTCGGCGAGTTCGATGTCGTCGAAGCCGACCAGGGCGACGCGGCGGGTCTGCTCGGCGAGCACCCGGATCACCGTGACCGTCACGCGGTTGTTGCCCGCGAAGACCGCGGTGACCGGATCCGGCCCGGACAGCATTTCCTCGGCGGCCCTGCGCACCCGCTCGGGGTCGGTGACGCCGGGGGACATCCAGGAGTCCGCCACCGGTATGCCCGCGTCCTCCATCGCGGCCCGGTAGCCGCGCAGCCGCTCGGCGGCGGTGTGGATGCGGGGCATGTCGCCGATGAAGCCGATCCGGCGGTGCCCGTGCGCGATCAGGTGGGCGACGCCGTCACGGGCGCCGCCGAAGTTGTCCGACAGCACCACGTCGGCGTCGATGCGCCCGGCCGGCCGGTCCACGAACACCGTGGCCACACCGGCTTTGAGCTCCGGTTCCAGATACCGGTGGTCGTCCCCGGCCGGGATCACCACAAGACCGTCCACCCGCCGCGCGCACAGGGCCAGCACCAGTTCCTGCTCGCGCTCCGGGTTCTCCGCGCTGGAGCCGTTGATCAGCAGGGCGCCGTGCGCCCGGGCCACCTCCTCGACCGACCGGCTCAGCGGCCCGTAGAAGGGGTCCGCGAGGTCCTCCAGGACCAGTCCGATGCTCGCCGTGCGGCCCTTGCGCAGCACCCGCGCGCTGTCGTTGCGGCGGAAGCCGAGGGCGTCGATCGCCTCCTGGACCCGGCGCTCGGTCTCCGGGGTGACCCCGGGCTCCCCGTTCACGACCCGCGAGACCGTCTTGAGGCCCACCCCGGCACGGGCGGCCACGTCCTTCATGGTCGGACGGTTGCCGTAGCGCGTGGCGGAGCGGAGATGGGTCTGGGGCACGGTGCGGTGTCCTGTCCTGTCGTCCACGGGGGTGCGTCGGTCCTGGGTTTGTATGAGGATGTGGCGTCGAGCATAGAGCCTGGACAACGTTGTCAGCCTCGGGGGAGACTGTCCACCGCACCCTCCGGCCCGGGCTCCGCCGCGGGGCCGGGGCCGCGGTGTGCCCTGCCCGATGGCTTTCTCGGCGTTTTTCTCATGGTTGACGGGGAGATCCGACACTGATGCACACCGACCTCGTGGCCGCGCTCGACATCGGCGGCACCAAGATCGCCGGCGCTCTGGTGGACGGCCACGGCCGGATCCTGGCCCGCGTCCAGCGGCCGACGCCCGCCCGGGAGGACGGCGACACCGTGATGCGGGCCGTGGAGGAGGTGCTCGGCGAACTCACGGTCTCTCCGCTGTGGGAGCGCGCCGCTGCCGTGGGGATCGGCAGCGCCGGGCCCGTGGACGCCTCCGCGGGCACGGTGAGCCCGGTGAACGTGCCCGGCTGGCGCGACTACCCGCTCGTCGCCCGGGTCCGGGCCGCGGCCGGGAACCTGCCCGTGGAGCTGATCGGTGACGGTGTGGCGATCACGGCGGCCGAGCACTGGCAGGGCGCCGCCCGCGGTCACGACAACGCGCTGTGCATGGTCGTCTCCACGGGTGTCGGCGGCGGTCTGGTGCTCGGCGGGCGGCTGCACCCGGGGCCCACGGGCAACGCGGGTCACATCGGCCACATCAGCGTGGACCTCGACGGCGATCTCTGCCCGTGCGGCTCGCGCGGCTGCGTGGAGCGCATCGCGAGCGGCCCCAACATCGCCCGCCGGGCTCTGGAGAACGGCTGGCGCCCCGGCCCCGACGGTGACACGTCCGCCGCGGCGGTGGCCGAGGCGGCCCGGTCCGGGGACCCGGTCGCGGTCGCCTCGTTCGACCGGGCCGCCCAGGCCCTGGCCGCCGGGATCGCCGCCACCGCGACCCTGGTCGAGATCGACATCGTGGTGATCGGCGGGGGAGTGGGCAAGGCGGGCGACATCCTCTTCGCTCCCCTGCGCAAGGCCCTGCGCGGCTACGCGACCCTTTCCTTCGTCCAGCACCTGACCGTGGCACCGGCCCAGATGGGCACCGACGCGGGCCTGGTGGGTGCGGCGGCGGCAGCGCTGGCGAAGCGCACGGACGCCGCCGCGGCGGGCGTGTGAGACCGCGCAGGAACGTTCAGGCGGTGAGGACCGGGCGTCTCACGGGCCCCGCCTGCGGCTGATCCGGAGGGAACCGCTCCGAGCGGGGTGGCATCTGGCCCGGCGTGGGCGTCGTGATGGTGTTCTTCGGGCTGGGTTTCATGGGCGGGTGGGCGGCGGCCCTCGCCGCGCTGGCGTACGCCGTCGTCACGCTGGTCCGCGACCGCTCACGGGACCGGGTGCGGCGCCAGGGGCGCCCCGCGGTAGGGCTGCTGGTCCCGGCCCCCGCGTACCGGCGCTTCGACATGAGGCTCGCCGTGGCGGCCCTCCTGGCCGACCTCTGGCTCGTGTCGGCGGTCATCGTGTTCGGCGCCGACGGCGTCTTCACCGAGGAGTGGATGGGCTACCCCGGCATGGTCGACCCCACCGGTCAGGGATACCAGGCCGGCGCGGAGAGCCTGCTGCGCACGACCGCGTGGCGGACCGCGGGGACCGCGCTCCTCGCCCGGTGCTGGACCACCGCCGCCGTGCAGCTGTGCGTGCTGTCGCCCGCGGCCTGGTGGATCGGCTCGTTCGACACCTACTACACCTGACGGAGACCGGACCCTCCTCTGCCGGGCTCTGTTCGCGGAAACCGACCGCACGTCCGTGCGATGTGGCACGATCGCGCGTGTGAGCAGCAGACCCGCCTCGGTGCAGCGCCTGAGCGACCTCGCCCGACTGCGCCGGGTCAAGGACCGGATCGACCGGGAGTACGCGCAGCCGCTGGACGTCGAGGCGCTGGCCCGGGGAGTGCACATGTCGGCCGGGCACCTCAGCCGCGCGTTCCGGCAGGCGTACGGGGAGTCGCCGTACAGCTACCTCATGACGCGGCGCATCGAGCGCGCGATGGCGCTGCTGCGCCGTGGCGACCTCAGCGTCACGGAGGTGTGCTTCGAGGTCGGCTGCCAGTCGCTGGGCACTTTCAGCACCCGCTTCACCGAGCTGGTCGGCATGCCGCCGAGCACCTACCGGCGGGAGGCGGCGCGCGCGACCGCGGGGATCCCGTCGTGCGTGGCGAAGCAGGTCACCAGACCGGTCAGGAATCGAGAAGCGCCCGCCGGGAGCCGAAACTAGCGTGGGGGCCATGGACATCACCATTCACGCGAGTTTCCTGCCGCACGACGACCCGGACGCCGCCCTGGCGTTCTACCGCGACACCCTCGGCTTCGAGGTCCGCAACGACGTCGGCTACGAGGGCATGCGCTGGATCACGGTCGGGCCCGCCGGCCAGCCCGGGACGAACATCGTCCTGCACCCGCCGGCCGCCGACCCCGGCATCACCGAGGACGAGCGGCGCACCATCGCCGAGATGATGGCCAAGGGCACCTACGCGAGCATCGTCCTCGCCACCCCCGATGTCGACGGCACCTTCGAGCGGCTGCAGGCGGGCGACGCCGAGGTCGTCCAGGAGCCCATGGACCAGCCGTACGGCGTTCGCGACTGCGCCTTCCGCGACCCCGCGGGCAACATGGTCCGCATCCAGCAGCTGAAGACGCAGTAGCGGTCCCACCGATCGACCCTCACTCCGCGGGATCCCGGTACGGCGCCCAGCACCGCCGGCTCCCGCATCCCCGCGCCGCACCTCCGGGCCGGCGCGGGGCGACGAGATCGTCCGAGCGCGGCAGCCCCGCCCGAAAGATGGAGACACCATGAGCCAGGCCACGACGACGGACAGACAGTCGCCCGGGCCGCACGTCGCCGACAGCCATGACGTGATCCGCGTGCACGGCGCGCGCGAGAACAACCTCAAGGACGTCAGCATCGAGATCCCGAAGCGCCGGCTGACGGTGTTCACCGGAGTCTCCGGCTCGGGCAAGAGCTCCCTGGTGTTCGACACGATCGCGGCGGAGTCGCAGCGGCTGATCAACGAGACCTACAGCGCCTTCCTGCAGGGGTTCATGCCGAACCGGGCCCGCCCCGAGGTCGACGTGCTCGACGGGCTCACCACCGCCATCGCCGTCGACCAGCAGCGGATGGGCGGCGACCCGCGCTCCACGGTCGGCACCGCCACCGACGCCAACGCGATGCTGCGCATCCTCTTCAGCCGACTCGGCACGCCGCACATCGGCCCGCCCAGCGCGTACTCCTTCAACACCGCCTCGGTCACCGCGAGCGGCGGGATCAGGGTCGAGCGCGGTGCCGACAAGACCAAGACGGTCAAGGCGACCTTCTCCCGCACCGGCGGCATGTGCACCCGCTGCGAGGGCCGCGGGAAGGTCTCCGACATCGACCTCACCCAGCTCTACGACGACTCCAAGTCGATCGCCGAGGGCGCCTTCACCATCCCCGGCTGGAAGACGGACAACGTCTGGACGGTGGGCGTCTACGCCCAGTCCGGCTTCCTGGACCCGCACAAGCCGATCCGCCGGTTCACCAAGAAGGAGATGCAGGAATTCCTCTACGGCGAGCCGACCAAGGTCAAGGTCAACGGCGCCAACCTCACCTACGAGGGCCTCATCCCCAAGATCCAGAAGTCGTTCCTGTCCAAGGACAAGGAGGCGATGCAGCCGCACATCCGGGCGTTCGTGGAGCGGGCGGTCACCTTCACCACCTGCCCCGAGTGCGACGGCACCCGGCTGACGGAGGCGGCCCGGTCGTCGAAGATCGGCGAGGTCAGCATCGCCGACGCCTGCGCCATGGAGATCCGGGACCTGGCCGAGTGGGTCAGGGGCCTGACGGAGCCGTCGGTGGCGCCGCTGCTCACCGCGCTGCAGGGGACGCTCGACTCGTTCGTGGAGATCGGCCTCGGCTACCTCTCGCTCGACCGGCCCGCGGGCACGCTCTCGGGCGGTGAGGCGCAGCGCGTGAAGATGATCCGCCACCTCGGCTCGTCCCTCACCGACGTCACGTACGTCTTCGACGAGCCCACCATCGGCCTGCACCCGCACGACATCCAGCGCATGAACGACCTCCTGCTGCGGCTGCGGGACAAGGGCAACACGGTGCTCGTCGTGGAGCACAAGCCGGAGACGATCGCGGTCGCCGACCATGTCGTCGACCTCGGCCCCGGCGCCGGCACGGCGGGCGGCACCGTCTGCTATGAGGGCACGGTCGAGGGGCTGCGCAAGAGCGACACCGTCACCGGCCGCCACCTGGACGACCGGGCCGTCCTCAAGGAGACGGTCCGCAAGCCCACCGGCGCACTGGAGATCCGGGGCGCGTCCGCCAACAACCTGCGCGACGTCGACGTGGACGTCCCGCTCGGCGTGCTCACCGTCGTCACCGGCGTCGCCGGCTCCGGCAAGAGCTCCCTGCTGCACGGATCCATCCCCGCCGACGCGGGCGTGGTCTCGGTGGACCAGAGCCCGATCAAGGGCTCGCGGCGGAGCAACCCCGCCACCTACACCGGGCTGCTGGAACCGATCCGCAAGGCCTTCGCCAAGGCCAACGGCGTGAAGCCGGCCCTGTTCAGCGCCAACTCCGAGGGCGCCTGCCCCACCTGCAACGGCGCCGGCGTCGTCTACGTCGACCTGGGCATGATGGCCGGCGTCGACACTCCCTGCGAGGACTGCGAGGGCAAGCGGTTCCAGGCCTCGGTGCTGGAGTACCACCTCGGTGGCCGCGACATCAGCGAGGTGCTCGCGATGTCGGTGACCGAGGCCGAGGAGTTCTTCGGCGCCGGCGAGGCGAGCACCCCGGCCGCGCACCGGATCCTGGAGCGGCTCGCCGACGTCGGCCTCGGCTACCTCACCCTCGGCCAGCCGCTCACGACGCTGTCCGGCGGTGAGCGGCAGCGGCTGAAGCTGGCCACGCACATGGCCGACAAGGGCGGGATCTACCTCCTCGACGAGCCGACCACCGGCCTCCACCTCGCGGACGTCGAGCAGCTGCTGGGCCTGCTGGACCGGCTCGTCGACTCCGGCAAGTCGGTCGTCGTCATCGAGCACCACCAGGCGGTCATGGCGCACGCCGACTGGATCATCGACCTCGGCCCCGGCGCCGGTCACGACGGCGGCCGGATCGTCTTCGAGGGCACCCCGGCCGACCTCGTCGCGGCCCGCTCCACGCTGACCGGGGAGCACCTCGCCGCCTACGTGGGCGCCTGAGGTGCCCGATTACCGGACATAACGTGCGAAAAGGATGAATAGCGGCACGTTCCGGGGGCACTCCGTCCCCTGAACCACCCCCCTCGGAACGGAGCCGCTGATGATCATCAAGAAGATGCACGAGATGGGCGTCCGCAGCGAGCACGCCTACATGGCCGCCATGGCGTCCATCGGCTTCAGCGTCGTCACCTGGATGGGCTCTTTGAAGATGGAACCCGGCACCGGCCTCGCCCGTGCCGACCGCTGGGGCATCTTCGTCGGTGAATGGGCACCCACCTTCTTCGGCCTCGGCCTCGCACTGTCCCACTACGAACAGCACGACGGCACCCTCACGGCCGATGTCCACGAATTCCGGCAGACGAAGAAAGCCGGCTGAACGGCCCCTCCCGACGAGCGCTCGGCGCCGTCTTCGCGGACCCTGATGCCATGGCGTCCGTGAAACCCGTCGTGGTCTACCCGCCTGCCGCGGACGGCGGCAGGCGGGTCCGTGTGGACGACCGGTTCCTCGGCATCGCCTACGGGCTGCTGGACGTCGCCGAATTCCTGCGGCGGGCGGGGATCGAGGACGCGGACGAGGCGTACGTGGTGGCGTCGGGGCTGATCGAGTGGCGGGGCGGGGGCCCCGGCGCCTGGGGCACCGAGCCGGACGGCGACTCGGCATGAGGCGTTCCCTCGCCCGGTCGTACGCCGCTGCGTGACTCCGCGGCGCCTCGCGGCGTTGTGCCGGGCATGAAGAAGCGCAGCATGCTCGCCATCGCCTCCCTCGCCACCGGATTCGTCGTCGCGGCGGTCACCCCGTCCCACGCCCTCACGGAGAACCTGGGCACCTCCAGCGTGGACGACACCCTCAAGACGCTCGACGAGACCGTCGCCAAGGACAGCCTGTCCCTGGACAGGGAGGACGGCAGCCAGGAGAAGGAGAAGGGCTGACGAGCCGCCCGGCCCCGGCCCACGGCGCCGGCGCTCCCCGTGTGAGGGGGGGGGCGCCGGCGCCGTCGTCATGCGCCCTCAACTGCGGCTGGTTTTCGTGGCAGGGTGAAGCGGGCAAGCCTCAGGGGGCCAACAGAAGAGGGGGACCTGTGACCGTCGTCTGGATCAACGGCGCGTTCGGTGCGGGGAAGACCACCACCGCACGGGAGCTGATCGAACTGATCCCGAACAGCACGCTCTTCGACCCGGAGGTCATCGGCGGCGCGCTAGCCCACCTGCTGCCGCCCAAACACCTCGCCGAGGTCGGCGACTTCCAGGACCTGCCGATCTGGCGACGCCTCGTGATCGACACGGCGGCGGCGATGCTCGCCGAGCTCGGCGGGACCCTGGTGGTCCCCATGACCCTGCTGCGCCAGGAGTACCGCGACGAGATCTTCGGCGGACTGGCCGCGCGCAGGATTCCGGTCAGCCACATCCTGCTCGCTCCGGCCGAAACGATACTGCGGGAGCGCATAGCGGGCCGCGAGGTTCCCCCCGACCTCCCCGACGGCGAGATGCGAATACGCCAGTGGTCCTTCGACCACATCGAGCCCTACCGGGCCGCCCTCGCCTCCTGGCTCACCGCCGACGCCCACCCCGTGGACACCAGCGACCTCACCCCGTACCAGACCGCCGCCCGGATCGCCGAGGCCGTCAACAGCGGTGCCGTGCCCGTCTGCGACATCGTGCAGACGCCCGAGCCCACCGCCGAGACGCTCGCCGCCGGGGTGCTCCTCTTCGACGAGCGGGACCGGGTGCTGCTGGTCGACCCCACCTACAAGCCCGGCTGGGAGTTCCCCGGCGGGGTCGTCGAGCCCGGAGAGGCGCCCGCGCGCGCCGGGATGCGGGAGGTCGCCGAGGAGACCGGCATCCGCCTGGAGGAGGTGCCCGGCCTGCTCGTCGTCGACTGGGAACGCCCCGCACCCCCCGGCTTCGGCGGACTGCGGCTCCTCTTCGACGGCGGTCTCCTCGCCGCCGCGGAGGCCGAACGGCTGCTGCTGCCCGGCCCCGAACTGCGCGACTGGCGGTTCGTCACCGAGGAGGAGGCCGCCGGACTGCTGCCGCCCGTGCGCTACGAGCGACTGCGGTGGGCGTTGCGGGCGCGGGAACGCGGAGCCGCGTTCTACCTGGAAGCCGGGGTTCCGCTGGGCTGACGGCGAGCCCCCGTCCGTGCCCTTTACCCGGCCCGGGGGATTCCGAGGGAAAAGCAAAAGGAAACGTCGCCGGAGCCACGGCCAATCGATCCCCAAGGAATCTCCCGCACTCCTTCACGCGGCGGGTAATCACATTCCCCGCTTGCGTCAACACTTTTCCATGACCGCAAACAATCCCTTTTCTGGCCCCTGCTCGGCTTGACCGGACTCGCACGGCATTGCGAAAGTCCGCAGAGTCTCACGGCGGAAGTTACGACCGCCACCCAATTTCCTTGCCCCAGGGGCAGATCCGGGATGTCCGTACGATGACCACGCAACACCAGCCGGTCGACACCGGCGGCGGCACCGCGCTGCTGACCGAGCCGTCGACGCAGGACCCCAGACCCGGCGGCACGGCCGTCGCCGGCCGCTCACCGGCCCGGATGGCCTGGCGGCGGATCAGGCGGGACAAGGTCACCATGACCGCCCTGGTGGTCACCGTCCTGTTCGTCGTGATCGCGCTGCTCGCGCCGGTGCTCACCGCGGTGACCGGCTGGGGACCGATCACCCCCGACAACAAGGCGATCGACCCGGACACGGGCAACTTCCCCTACGGCTCGCTGGGCGGCATCAGCGCCCAGCACCTGCTGGGCGTCGAACCGGGCACGGGCTACGACCTGTTCGCCCGCATCGTCTACGGCCTGCGTACCTCCCTCTACGTGGGATTCGCCTCCGCCGTGCTCTCCACCGTCGTCGGGGTCGTGGCGGGCCTCGCGGCCGGGTACTTCGGCGGCTGGGTCGACTCCCTGCTGTCCCGGGTCATGGACGTGATGCTGGCGTTCCCGCAGTTGCTGTTCATCATCGCGCTCACCCCGGTGATCCAGAACGCCCTGCAGACCAACAGCCACGGCGGCACCGACGAGAACCTCCGCCTGCTCGTGCTGGTCCTCAACATCGCCGTCTTCGCCTGGGCGTACACCGCCCGGCTGGTGCGCGGACAGGTGCTGTCCCTGCGCGAGCGGGAGTTCGTCGACGCCGCGCGGCTGATGAGCGCGGGCCGGCGGCACATCCTGTTCCGGCAGCTGCTGCCCAACCTCTGGGCGCCGATCCTGATCTCCTTCGCGCTCGCCGTCCCGCAGAACATCACCACCGAGGCGGCGCTGTCGTACCTGGGTGTCGGCGTCATCCCGCCCAACCCCGACTGGGGAGCCCTGCTGTCGGACGCCTCCCAGTTCTTCCTGCAGGACCCGATGTACCTCTTCGTGCCCGGCGTCCTGCTCCTCGTCCTGGTCCTGGCGCTCAACCTCCTCGGGGACGGCGTCCGGGACGCGCTGGACCCCCGCGCCCGGCGCGGCTGACAAGCCACCCCCCGAGTATCGGTCCGGCGGCTCCACGAACGGCCGTCGGGCCCGTAGCAAGAACGGAGTTTCCTCAATGACGCGCAACACGCGCAGATCGCGCACGGTCGCTCTCACGGCCTCCGCCGTGATGATCGCCCTGGGGGCCACCGCATGCGGAGGGTCCTCCGGCAGCAGCGGCAGCGGCGCACCCGGCAAGGGCGGCACCCTGACCGTCCTGGACAAGGCGGACTTCGACCACCTCGACCCCCAGCGCGTCTACACGACCGAGGGATCGAGCATGGACGAGGAGATCGTCCGGACCCTCACCGGCTGGGACGAGACGGGCTCGCAGCCCAAGCTGGTCGGCGACCTCGCCACCGACACCGGAACACCGAGCAAGGGCGCCACCGTCTGGACCTTCCACCTCCGGCACGGCATCAAGTACCAGGACGGCACCGAGGTCACCGCACCCGACGTCAAGTACGGCGTCGAGCGGTTCTTCTCGTCCGACATCAACGGCGGCCCGCCCTACGCCGCACAGTGGCTCGTCGGCGGCGCCGACTACAAGGGCCCCTACCAGGGCAAGGAGCTCGCCTCCATCCAGACGCCGGACAAGTACACGATCGTCTTCCACCTGAACCAGCCGGTGGCCGACTTCAACGAGACCACCGCGATGACCGGCTGGGCGGCCGTGCCCAAGGCCCATGACACCGGCTCGACGTACGACACCAAGGTCTGGGCCGACGGCCCGTACATGATCAAGTCGTACACCAAGAACAAGGAACTCGTCCTCACCCGGAACAAGTACTGGTCGCAGTCGACCGACCCGATCCGGCAGCAGAACGTCGACGAGATGGACGTGAAGTTCGGCCAGGACGAGGCGGCCATCGACCAGCAGATCAAGGCCGACGCCGGCACCGCGCAGACGTCGATCCAGCAGTGGCCCATCGCCGGATCCGACCTGGCGCAACTCGCCAACGACCCGTCCCTGAAGAGCCGTTACTACAAGATCCCGGCACCCGGCATCAACTACCTCGCGATCAACACCACCCGCGTCAAGGACCTCCGGGTGCGCCAGGCCATCGAGTACGCCATCGACAAGACGACGGTCCGCGGCGCCTTCGGCGGCTCGGCGTACGGCGACTACGCCACCACCATGCTGAGCCCCGGCATCGGCGGCTACAAGAAGTTCAACCTGTACGGCGCCAACCCCTCGGGCAACCTCGCCAAGGCCAAGGCGCTGATGAAGCAGGCGGGCAACCCGAAGCCGACCATGTCGATCGCCGTGGAGAACACCGCCACCGAGGAGCACTTCGCCGACGCCGTGAAGACCGCGCTGGAGCGCATCGGCATCCACGTCAACATCTCCCCGATCGACGCCGCGAACTACTTCAGCACCGTCAGCAACACGAAGAACCAGTACGACCTGACCTGGGGCGACTGGATCGCCGACTGGCCGAACGCCTCCACGGTGCTGCCCACCCTCTTCGACGGCCGGCTGATCAAGAAGAACCCGCAGGCCAACCAGGACCTGTCGTACCTGAACGACCCGAAGGTCAACGCGCTGATCGACAAGGCCGCCAAGATGACCGACGTCAAGCAGCGCAACGCCACCTACGGGCAGCTGGACGAGCAGATCCTCAAGGACGCCGCCGTGGTCCCGCTGATGTACATGAACTTCAGCGACATGTCCGGCTCCAAGGTCGGCGGAGTCATCCCCGACACGATCCTGGCCGAGCCGAGCCTGGTCCACGTCTACGTCAAGCACTGACGGACGCCCCCTCTCTCCACCCCGCCGGCGGCCCCGGCCGCCGGCGGGCATCCCACTCACGTCAGGTCCCGGCACCCCATGTTTCGTTACCTCATCAGACGCCTGCTGGCAGCGGCCCTGATCATGCTGGTGATCACCACGATCACCTTCTTCATCTTCTTCGCGCTGCCGTCCGACCCCGCCCTCCTGGCCTGCGGAAAGACCTGCTCCCCCTCCCGCCTGGCGGAGATCAAGCACTCGCTGGGCCTGGACCAGAGCTACCTGACGCAGTACTGGGAGTTCTTCAAGGGCCTGTTCGTCGGCCGCGACTTCGGCGACCAGAGCGTACGCATCCACTGCGGCGCGCCCTGCCTGGGCGTCTCCTTCCAGACGGACACCCCCGTCCTGACCACCTTGCTGTCGGACTTCCCGGCGGACCTCTCCCTCGGTCTCGGCGCCGCGGTGGCCTTCCTGGTCCTGGGCGTCGGCCTCGGCACCGTCGCCGCGGTGCGCAGGGGCAGGGCCGCCGACAAGGCGGCGGTCGGACTCGCCCTGTTCGGCGTGTCGGTGCAGATCTACTTCATCGGTCTGCTCCTGCTGTACCTGTTCGTCGACAAGTTCCAGATCCTGCCGACCTCCGGCTACACCTCCATCACCGAGGACCCGGCCGGCTGGTTCCAGGGGCTGATCCTGCCGTGGACCACCCTCGTCATCGTCTACCTCGCGATGTACACCCGGCTCACCCGCTCCTCCATGCTGGAGGTCTTCGCCGAGGACTACATGCGCACCGCCCGCGCCAAGGGCCTGCCCGCCTCCAAGGTCGTCCTCAAGCACGGCCTGCGGGCCGCCATCACCCCGATCATCACCATCTTCGGCATGGACGTCGGCTCCCTGATCGGCGGCTCCGCCGTCATCACCGAGTCGGTGTTCGGCATCAACGGCATCGGCAAGCTCGCCGTCGACTCCGTCCAGAACTCCGACCTGCCGGTCATCCTCGGCACCACGCTGTTCGCCGCGACGTTCGTCGTCCTCGCCAACGTCGTCGTCGACCTGGTGTACAGCCTCGTCGACCCGCGCGTGCGCCTCGCCTGAGCCCCTTTCGTCCTTAGGAACACCCGTGTCCGTTCAGATCTCACCGCAGCCCGCGGACCTCGCGCCCGCGCCCGCCCCCTTCCTCGACGTGCGCGACCTCAGGGTGCACTTCCCGACCGAGGACGGCCTCGTCAAGTCCGTCGACGGCGTCTCCTTCACCCTGGAGAAGGGCCGCACCCTCGGCATCGTCGGCGAGTCCGGCTCCGGCAAGTCGGTGACCTCACTGGCCCTGCTCGGACTGCACAAGGGCACCAGCGCCCGGGTCGGCGGCGAGATCCGGTTGGAGGGCAGGGAACTCGTCGGCCTGCCCGAGGCCGAGATGCGCGAACTGCGCGGCCGCACGGTCTCCATGATCTTCCAGGACCCGCTCTCCGCGTTGCACCCCTTCTTCACCGTCGGCTCCCAGATCGCCGAGGCCTACCGCGTGCACCACAAGGTCTCCAAGCAGGAGGCCAGGGACCGCGCGGTCGAGATGCTGAAGCGGGTCGGCATCCCGCAGCCCGAACGCCGGGTCCGGGACTACCCGCACCAGTTCTCCGGCGGCATGCGCCAGCGCGCCATGATCGCCATGTCCCTCGTGTGCGACCCCGAGCTGCTCATCGCCGACGAGCCCACCACCGCCCTGGACGTCACCGTCCAGGCGCAGATCCTGGACCTGATCCGCGACCTCCAGGAGGAGTTCGGCTCCGCCGTCGTCATCATCACCCACGACCTCGGCGTGGTCGCCGACATCGCCGACGACATCCTGGTGATGTACGGCGGCCGCCGCATCGAGTACGGCACCACCCGCGAGGTGCTCAAGCAGCCCCAGCACCCCTACACCTGGGGCCTGTTGCAGTCGATGCCGCACCTCGGCGGCGACGTCGGCGAACGGCTCAACCCGATCCCCGGCACGCCGCCGAGCCTGATCAACCTGCCGGACGGCTGCTCCTTCCACCCCCGCTGCGCCTACAAGGGCTGGGCGACGGAGGGCCGTTGCACGGCGGAACGGCCCGAGTTGCGCCTCGTCTCCGGCAGCGATCGGCACCTCGCCGCCTGTCACCTCACCGACGAGGCCAAACAGGAGATCCGCGGCGGGACGGGCCCGGACGAACACGGCGCCGGAACCGACCGGGCCGCGCAGTGACGGCGGCGGACGAAAGGGAACATGCCGTGAGCACCACCCAGCCCCTCACCGGGACCGGCACCGGCACCGACCGCCCGGCCGGCGAGAACCTCCTCGACGTACGCGGTCTGCACAAGCACTTCCCCATCCGGCAGGGCATCATCTTCCAGCGGCAGATCGGCGCCGTCCGCGCGGTCGACGGCATCGACTTCTCGGTCGGGCCCGGCGAGTCACTGGGCCTGGTCGGCGAGTCGGGCTGCGGCAAGTCCACCACGGGCCGCCTGATCACCCGGCTGCTCGAACCCACCGGCGGTTCCGTGGTGTTCGACGGCCAGGACATCACGCACCAGCCGCCGGGGCGGATGCGGGAGGCCCGCCGCAGCCTCCAGATGATCTTCCAGGACCCGTACTCCTCGCTGAACCCCCGGCACACCGTCGGCACCATCATCGAGACGCCGATGCGGCTCAACGGCATCAACTCGCCCCAGGGCCACAAGAAGCGCGCCCAGGAACTCCTGGAGACGGTCGGCCTCAACCCCGAGCACTACAACCGGTACCCGAACGAGTTCTCCGGCGGTCAGCGCCAGCGCATCGGCATCGCCCGCGCCCTCGCCCTGCGGCCGAAGCTGATCGTCGCCGACGAACCCGTCTCCGCGCTGGACGTCTCCATCCAGGCGCAGGTCGTCAACCTGCTCCAGGACCTCCAGCGGGAGTTCGGCATCGCCTTCCTCTTCATCGCGCACGACCTCGCCGTCGTACGGCACTTCTCCGAACGCGTCGCCGTGATGTACCTCGGCAAGATCGTCGAGGTCGCCGACCGGGAGTCCCTCTACACCCGGCCGCGGCACCCCTACACGCACGCGCTGCTGTCCGCCGTCCCCGAGGCCGACCCGGACGCCGTGGAGCGGCGCGAGCGCATCCGGCTGGCCGGGGACGTGCCCTCGCCCATCGACCCGCCCTCCGGCTGCCGCTTCCGCACCCGCTGCTGGAAGGCCCAGGACCGGTGCGCCGCCGAGGAACCCCCGCTGGTGCGCGTCGAGGGCAGCCCTGCGGGCCATCTGACCGCCTGCCACTTCCCCGAGGAGCCGACGGTCGCGGCCCGCGAGGAGGACATCGTCCTGGACCCGGCGCTCGGGTAGCGGCGGCTACCCCCGGGCCGCCTTCCGCAGCGCGCGCGAGGCCTGTGCCGTCACCGGGTCCCCGTGGCCGAAGCAGGCCATGTCCGGGCCCAGCTCCGCCAGCCGTCCGCAGGCGGCGAGGACCCCGTCGCGGTCGAGGTTGAACACGCCGGGGATCACCGAGCCGACCACGGGGGACGCCGCGACCGTGTCCCCCGTGAACAGCACGCCGTGCTCCGGGAGATGGAGCGCGGTGCTGCCGTGCGTGTGCCCGGGCACGTGCACCACGTGCGCCCCGCCGCCGACGTCCAGCACCTCGCCGCCGGCCAGCTCCGTGACCTCGCCGGGCCGGGCGAAGTCACCCGTGGGCAGGAGCTTCGCCGCCTGCTCGTGCAGCGGCCGCTCCCAGTCCTCGAACAACGGCTCCGGCCCCGGGAGTTCACCCCGCACGAACGGCGCGTCCAGCCGGTGCGCCAGCACCTCCGCTCCGCTGAGCGCGGCGAACTCTCCCGCCCCGCCCACGTGGTCCTCGTGGAAGTGCGTGAGCACGATCCGCCGCACGGCCCGGGGATCCGAGCCCAGTGCGGTCACCGCCTCGGCGATCGCTGCCCCGGAGCCCGCCGGGCCGGCGTCGATCAGCGTCCACTCGTCGCCGTCGCGCCACAGATAGGCCTGGCCGACCGGGAAGCGCAGCAGAAGCAGGCGGGGGAGAAGCGCGACGACGTCCATGGGACGACCGTAGAGAAGGCCCCCGCCCGAGGACGAGGGCCTTCTGCCGAGAGCAGAGCGGTCAGCTCGCCGCGTAGTTCCGCAGGAACAGCGCCTCCGCCACCGACAGCCGCTCCAGCTCCTCGGGCGACACGCTCTCGTTCACCGCGTGGATCTGGGCCTCCGGCTCACTCAGCCCGATGAGCAGGATCTCCGCCCGCGGGTACAGGGCGGCGAGGGTGTTGCACAGCGGGATGGAGCCGCCCTGGCCGGCGTACTGCATCTCCTGCCCCGGGTACGCCACCGCCATCGCCTCCGCCATGGCCTGGTACGCCGGGCTGGAGGTGTCCGCGCGGAAGGCCTGGCCCTGGCCGATCTGCTCGGTGCTCACCCGCGCGCCCCACGGCGTGTGCGCCTCCAGGTGCGCCTGGAGCAGCTTGGTGGCCTCGGCCGCGTCCACGCCCGGCGGCACCCGCAGGCTGACCAGCGCGCGGGCGCTCGCCTGCACGGACGGGGTGGCGCCGACGACGGGCGGGCAGTCGATGCCGAGCACGGTCACGGCCGGGCGTGCCCAGATGCGGTCGGCGACCGTTCCCGACCCGATCAGCTCGACGCCGTCCAGCACCTTGGCGTCCTGCCGGAACTGCTCCTCGTCGTACTGCAGCCCCTCCCAGGACGCGTCGGCGGTCAGTCCGTCGACGGTCGTCGAACCGTCCTCGGCGCGCAGCGAGTCCAGGACGCGGATGAGGGCCGCCAGCGCGTCCGGCGCGGCACCGCCGAACTGGCCCGAGTGCAGATTGCCCGCGAGCGTGTCGACGCTCACCCGCAGCATCGTCATGCCCCGCAGGGTCGAGGTGACCGTCGGCAGGCCGACCCGGAAGTTCCCCGCGTCGCCGATGACGATCGTGTCCGCCTCCAGCAGGTGCGGGTGCTCCTCGGCGTACCGCTCCAGGCCGCCCGTGCCCATCTCCTCCGAGCCCTCGGCGATCACCTTCACGTGGACCGGCACGCCGCCGTTCGCCTTCAGCGCGCGCAGCGCCAGCAGGTGCATGATCAGACCGCCCTTGCAGTCGGCGGTCCCGCGCCCGTACCAGCGCCCGTCCCGCTCGGTCAGCTCGAACGGCGGGGTCGTCCAGCCGGCCTCGTCCAGCGGCGGCTGCACGTCGTAGTGGGCGTAGAGCAGGACGGTCTTCGCGCCCGCCGGGCCGGGCAGGTGGCCGTAGACCGACTGCGTGCCGTCGGGGGTGTCGAGCAGCGCCACGTCCTGGAACCCCTCGGCGGCCAGCGCGTCCGCGACCCAGCGGGCGGCGCCCTCGCTCTCGCTCCTCGGGAACTGCTCGAAGTCGGCCACCGACCGGAAGGCCACCAGTTCGGTGAGCTCCTGCTTCGCCCTGGGCATCAGCGAGGCGACGGTCTCGGCGACCGGATTCGGCGACATGGGCACGCTCCTTGTGGGTGCGACGTTGTAGCGGTGAGTGCCGTAGATCCTCCCACAGCGGCCGGTGACCGGGTCGGCCGTAGGATGCGGGAGGTAGCAGCGGCAGGCGGCTTGATCGGAGCAGTAGACCATCGTGAGCAGCGAGAACTCTTCGGCGGACGACGTGCGGCAGGTGTGGGACGTCGTCGTGGTGGGCGCGGGACCGGCGGGCGCTTCGGCCGCGTACGCGGCGGCGGTCGCCGGGAGACGCGTGCTGTTGCTGGAGAAGGCGGAGCTGCCGCGGTACAAGACGTGCGGCGGCGGCATCATCGGCCCCTCGCGCGACTCCCTGCCGCCGGGCTTCGAGCTGCCGCTCAAGGACCGCGTGCACGCGGTGACCTTCTCCAACAACGGCCGCTTCACGCGCACGCGCCGGTCCCGGCAGATGCTGTTCGGGCTGATCAACCGGCCCGAGTTCGACCAGCAGCTCGTCGAGCACGCGCAGAAGGCGGGCGCCGAGCTGCGCACGGGCGTCACGGTCCAGCGCGTCGAGCAGCACGGCTCGGCGGTGCCGGACCGGCGCACGGTCGCGGTCGTCCTGCAGGGCGGCGAGGTCCTGCTCGCGCGGTCCGTGGTCGGGGCGGACGGCAGCGCCAGCCGCATAGGGGCGCACGTCGGGGTCAAGGTGGACCAGGTGGATCTGGGCCTGGAGGCGGAGATCCCGGTGCCGGACACGGTCGCCGAGGACTGGAAGGGCCGGGTGCTCATCGACTGGGGCCCGATGCCCGGCAGTTACGGCTGGGTCTTCCCCAAGGGCGACACCCTGACGGTCGGGGTGATCTCGGCGCGCGGCGAAGGAGCCGCCACCAAGCGGTACTTGGAGGAGTTCATCGGACGGCTCGGCCTCGCCGGCTTCGAACCGAGCATCTCCTCCGGGCACCTGACCCGCTGCCGTGCCGACGACTCGCCGCTCTCGCGCGGCCGGGTGCTGGTGTGCGGCGACGCGGCGGGGCTGCTGGAGCCGTGGACCCGCGAGGGCATCTCCTTCGCGCTGCGCTCCGGCCGGCTCGCGGGGGAGTGGGCGGTGCGGATCGCCGAGGCGCACGACGCCGTGGACACGCGCCGACAGGCCCTCAACTACGCGTTCGCGGTCAAGGCCGGGCTGGGCGTGGAGATGAGCGTCGGCAAGCGGCTGCTCACCGTGTTCGAGCGCCGCCCCGGCCTGTTCCACGCGGCGCTGACGGGCTTCCGCCCGGCGTGGAAGGCGTTCAAGGAGATCACCCAGGGCTCGACGTCGCTGGGCGAGATCGTCCGCACGCATCCGATGGCCCAGAAGGCCCTGACCGCACTGGACCGCCGTCCGGTGACCGTCGACGACGTCAGCCCGTCGGAGTGATCTCGAAGACCGGGTGGTCGGGGGCGACGCGGCGCAGCTCGGCGTCCGGGGAGTCCGGGCCCACGCCGTCGAAGAAGACCCCGACCTCCGCCTTCCAGCGCTTGAGGTAGGCGCGCAGGATCGGGGCCTTGTCGTCGTCGGCCACCTCGGTCGCGGTGAAGATGTCCACGCGCTTGCCCAGGTGCAGTTCGCCGCCGCCCGCGGCGCGCATGTTGTGCGTCCACTGGACGTGGCCGCGGGGTGCGACCAGGTACTGCCGGCCGTCGAGGGTGAGCACGTTGACCGGCGTGGTGCGCCACTGGCCGCTCTTGCGGCCGCGGACGGCGAGGACGCGGGAGCCCCAGACGCTGATGCCGCGGCGGGTCAGCCAGGTCACGAAGCGGTTGAAGACGTTGACGGTGAGCCAGCCGGGCTTCTGGACGTGTGCGGACATGGGGTCCCCCCAGGTTGTGATCGGAGCGGTGCTCTCTTTTGTGAGCACCGCTCTCGCTTGGCTGATGCCAGTCTGCAGGAGACTGCCGCTCCAAAGCAAGAGCACTGCTCTCGTTTTTGTTTGGCGCTCTCGCTTCAGTTCAGTGCTCTCGTTTGTGTGCACCGCTCTGCTTCCATGGGACACTGCCCCGCATGAGCACCGCACACGGCGCCCGAGCCCGGGCCAGGATCGAAGTCACCGCGGCCATCAAGGACGAGGCTCGCAGACAGCTCGCGGCCGAGGGCGCCGCCAAGCTCTCCCTGCGCGCCGTGGCCCGCGAGCTCGGCATGGCCTCCTCCGCGCTGTACCGGTACTTCCCCAGCCGAGACGACCTGCTGACCGCGCTCATCATCGACGCCTACGACTCCCTCGGCGAGAGCGCCGAGGCGGCCCACGGCGCGGCCGCCGCCTCCGGCCCCCTCCAGCGCTGGATCGCCGTGTGCGAGGCCGTACGCGGCTGGGCGCTCGCCCATCCGCACGAGTACGCCCTCATCTACGGCTCGCCCGTCCCCGGCTACACCGCGCCCGACACCACCGTCCCCGCGGCCGCCCGGGTCGGCAACCTCCTCCTCGGCATCCTGCGCGACGCCTACCGCGGCCTCGGTCTGGCCCGGCCCCCGCTGCCCGCCGCACTGCGCCCCGAGGCCGAGCGGATGGCCGCCGACCTGGCGCCGGACCTCCCGCCCGAGACGGTGACGGCCCTCGTCGCGGCCTGGGCCCAGCTGTACGGACTGGTCGGGTTCGAGCTGTTCGGGCAGTTCAACCGGGTGGTGGAGGACCGGGAGACGTTCTTCCGGCACGCGGTGGGGCAACTCGCGCAGGGGGTGGGGCTGGTGTATCCGCAGCGGGGGCCTGCCTCCTAGCCCCGACGGCCTCGCCGGGAACCGTACTTCCCGCGGAGTACGCCCCACCACCCCGCCGGGGTGACGCCCGCGCCGTCGGGCGGCGTCTAGCGTGGCCGGTATGGACGAGCAGCGGGTGCGGGGCGGGCCGCCGCAGTGGTGGCGGCACGGGCCGCCGTGGTGGGACCGGTGGGAGGAGGGGGAGCGTGCGCCCCGGTGGCCCTGGCGGTCCACCGCCGTCGTGACGGCGTTCGTCCTGGCCGGCTCCCACTTCGCCGCGCACGGTCAGCAGGGCGAGCGGGCGGATCTGGACCCGTTCGCGCGCGTGCTGCTGCTCGTGGCCGGGGTGCTGCTGCTGTGGCGGAAGCGGTATCCGGTGGCGGTGGTGTTCGGTACCGCTGGTGCCGTCCTGGTCTACCTGGGGGCCGGGTATCCGTATGGGCCGGTGCTGTTCACCGTCGCCCTGGCGTGCTTCAGCGCGATCGTCGCCGGGCACCGGTGGGCGGCGTGGGGCGCGATGGCGGCGCTCTGGGCCGGGCACGTGCTGGTGGGGCACTGGCTGTACGCGTGGCTGCCGCCCTCGGGGGACTCCGCCGCGCCCTGGGGCGAGGAGATCGTCGTCGCGACCTGGGTCGTGGCGGTCGCGGCGGTGTCGGAGCTGTTCCGGGTCCGGCGCGAGCAGTGGGCCCGTGAGCGGGCCGAGCGGGCCGAGGCCGCGCGGCGGCGGGCCGACGAGGAGCGGCTGCGGATCGCGCGCGAGCTGCACGACGTCCTCGCGCACAGCATCTCCGTGATCAACGTGCAGGCGGGTGTCGGCCTCGCGCTCCTGGACACCGACCCCGAGCAGGCCCGTACGGCGCTCACCACCATCAAGGACAAGAGCAAGGAGGCGCTCGGCGAGGTCCGCCAGGTGCTGGACACACTGCGCGCGCCCGGTGCCGCCCCCCGGGCCCCCGCGCCCGGGCTCGACCGGCTGCCGGAGCTGGTGGAGCAGGCGGCGAGCGCCGGTCTGACCGTCGACGTCGAGGGAGAGCCGCCGCGCCTCGCGCCCGGCACGGACCTCGCCGCCTTCCGGATCGTCCAGGAGGCCCTGACCAACGTCGTGCGGCACTCCGGGTCGCGGCACGCCCGCGTGCACCTCGCCCACGACACGGGCGCCCTGCGGCTGCGCGTCGACGACGACGGGCCCGCGACCGGAAAGGACGCCGGCGGCAGCGGCAACGGACTGGCCGGGATGCGCGAACGGGCCGCCGCGCTGGGTGGCACGATCGAGGCGGGGCCCCGCCCGGACGGCGGCTTCCGGGTGCTCGCCGTACTACCGCTGACGCCGTCCGCCGACACATGAGCCGCGTCAGGGAACCACTGGAGGAGGACCGGTGATCCGCGTACTGCTCGCCGACGACCAGTCACTGGTCCGGGCGGGGTTCCGCGCGCTGCTCGACGCGCAGCCGGACATCGAGGTGGCCGCGGAGGCCGCCGACGGGGAGGAGGCCGTGGCCCGGGTCCGTGAACTGCGGCCGCACGTCGTCCTGATGGACATCCGCATGCCCGCGCTCGACGGCCTGGCCGCGACCCGGCGGATCACCGAGGACCCCGCCCTGCGGGACGTGAAGGTGGTCATGCTCACCACCTTCGAGCTCGACGAGTACGTCTTCGAGGCCATCCGCTCCGGCGCCTCCGGCTTCCTGGTCAAGGACACCGAGCCGGAGGAACTCCTGCGTGCGGTACGGGCGGTGGTCGCGGGGGACGCGCTGCTCTCGCCCGGGGTGACGCGCCGGCTGATCGCCGAGTTCGCGGCCCGCTCCAAGGAGCCCGCGGCGGCCGACGCGCTGGCCCGGCTCACCGAGCGGGAGCGGGAGGTGATGGCCCTGGTCGGCATCGGCCTGTCCAACGAGGAGATCGCCCGCCGACTGGTCGTCAGCCCGCTCACCGCGAAGACCCACGTCAGCCGCACCATGGTGAAGCTCGGCGCCCGCGACCGGGCCCAACTGGTCGTGCTCGCCTACGAGTCGGGGTTGGTACGGCCGGGCTGGCTGGGCTGAGCCGCCGACCGGAACCGGAGCAGCACACTGATGACCCGGGCGGCGAAGAGGACGGGCGCGAGCACCAGTCCGGCACGCAGCAGCAGGCTCTCGGGTGTGTCCGGCAGGTCGAAGAGCAGCGCGGGCCCGGCCACGGCCCCGAAGACGACCGCCGCGGCGAAGGCCGCACTGCACAGCGCGTAGCCGATCTCGACGGTGATCGCATCGCGTTCGGCCTGCGTGCGCCGTCCCCCGTGGTGAGTCATACGGTGAGTCAAACAGGAGGTCGCGCGGTGGGCAAGCGCCCGGCACGCCGACGCCCGGCGGTCAGCGGGCACCTGCGGTGACGCCGCCCGCGGGCTTGTCGAGGACGTAGGCCGTGTAGCGCGTGACGCGCCCGATGGCCCGGTGGGCCCGGACGACGGCGATGACCTCGTCCCAGTCCCGCGCGTCGAGCGTGCGCAGGCCGGGCCATCGCACGCACAGGGCCCGCCGGCCGGCCCGGGTGGACGCGGTGCCGACGAACAGGGCGCAGAGCAGGGCTGCCCGGTGGAGGACGGGGGTGGTCCAGTCGAGGATCCGGCGCGTGGTGAAGCCGGCGGCGGACGCCATCCGCGGGTACCGCTCGCACGGTTCCAGGTCGTCGAAGCGCCAGGTCGCGCGGACGAGGCCCGTCGGGTCGAGGGACCCGATCGGCCGGTCCGTACGGGAGGTGACGTCCACGAGGACGAGCCGGCCTCCGGGGCGGAGCAGCCGGAAGCTCTCGTCCAGGAACGACCGACGGCCCTCATGGCCGAAGTGGAAGGCGGCCTCCAGGCAGTGCACACGGTCGAAGGAACCATCCGCCAGCGGGATCCGGTCGGCCTGCCGCGGCAGAGCCGTGGCGTCGGCGACGGCGAAACGCGCCCTGTCGCCGAAGCGGCGGCGCGCCTGGTCGATCTGCGCGGGCTGGACGTCCACCCCCAGCGCCCGGCATCCCGCGGCGCCCAGCCGCGCCGTGGTCTCGCCACGCCCGCAGCCGGCGTCCAGGACGAGCTGTCCGGGCCGGGCGTCCAGCAACGCCAGCGACCGGCGCGCCAGTCGGCGCTGGAAGGGCACCGGCCCGGTCAGGGCCACGAGCGGCAGGGTGGGCAGGGTGTAGTAGCCGATGTCGGCCAGGCTGTCCCAGCCGAGGTGCCGCAGCACCCGGAAGAGCACGCTGTCGTCGTTGTACGCACGCGCGAGGTCCCGGCCGTCACTCATCCCGCGTCCTCCGTTCCGCACGAGCCTCCACCCGTCCCCTTACCCCTGTCACCGCCCCGACCCGCGCCTACACTGACCCCATAAGGGATGTTCGTGACGTACCGGAACCACCGTGCGCTATCAGCGGATCTTCGTGTCGGCCCTCGCCCTGGTCCTCGTGATGCTGCCCGCGATCTCCACGCGGGCCCAGGGCGAGGAAGTGCCGCGCGGCCCCACGTTCGCCGCGCGCGCTCTGCAGGCTCTGATCGACGGTGTCCAGTTCGGAGTGATCATCGCGATCACCTCGGTCGGACTCTCGCTGATCTTCGGCACGATCCACCTGATCAACTTCGCGCACGGAGAGTTCGTCACGATCGGCGCCACCTTCGCGTTCTTCCTCAACGTCTCAGCGGCCGGCCCGGGCTGGCACCTGATTCCCGCCGCCCTCGCCGCGGTGGTCTTCGGCGCCCTGCTGGGCGGCGCCGTCGAACGCGGCATCTGGCGCCCGCTGCGCGCCCGGGGCACCGGGCTGATCAACATGTTCATCGTCACCATCGGGCTCTCGCTCCTGCTGCGCCACGTCGTCCTCGTGCTCTACGGCACCCGGCCCGCCTCCTACGCCCAGTACGACATCCAGAGCACGATCGGCCTCGGCCCGGCCGGCATCACCCCCCGGGACCTCACCGTCACCCTGCTCTCCGTGCTGGTGCTGCTCGGCATCGCCGTGCTCCTGCAGAAGACGCGGATCGGCACGGCCGTGCGGGCCGTCGCCGCCAACCGTGACCTCGCGGAGGCGTCGGGCATCGATGTGCAGCGGGTGGTGCTGTTCGTGTGGATGCTCGCCGGCGCCCTGGCCGCCCTCGGCGGGGTCTTCTTCGGCCTGGTGGAGATCGTCACCTGGGACATGGGCTTCAAGCTCCTGCTGCTCATGTTCGCGGGGATCATCCTGGGCGGCCTCGGCTCCGCCTACGGTGCGATGGTCGGCAGTCTCGTCATCGGCGTCGTCGCCCAGATGTCCACCCTGTGGTTCCCGGTCGACCTGCAGTACGCCTGGGCGCTGCTCGTCCTGATCCTGGTCCTCCTCGTCCGGCCGCAGGGCATCCTCGGCCGGGCCGAACGCGTCGGGTGAGGGGTGTGCCATGGACTTCTCGGCCATCGTCTCCGACGCCCTGCGCTCGGGCATCGGTCCCATCGCCGCCGTCTACGCGCTCGCCGCGATGGGCCTGAACCTGCACTTCGGCTACACGGGGCTGCTGAACTTCGGCCAGGTCGGTTTCATGCTGGTCGGCGGCTACGGGCTCGCCATCACGGTGGCGAGGTACGACGGCCCGATGTGGCTCGGCGTCCTGGGCGGGATCGCCTGCGCGATCGTGCTGGCCCTGCTCCTCGGCCTGCCCACCCTGCGGCTGCGCGCCGACTACCTGGCCATCACCACGATCGCGGCGGGGGAGACGCTTCGCCTGTTCTACCGCTCCAGCTGGGCCGAGCCGGTCACCGGCGGGGTGTTCGGCCTGCAGAGGTTCGCGAACGACTTCTACGCGCTCAACCCCATCGACCCCGGCACCTACGGCGTGTGGCTCGTGCGGTTCAGCTCTCGCGACATCTGGGTGATGATCGTCGGATGGGCGCTGGTCGTCGTGGTCGGATCTCTGCTGGCCCTGCTGATCCACAGCCCGTGGGGCCGTGTCATCCGGTCGATCCGTGAGGACGAGGTCGCCGCCCGCAGCCTCGGCAAGAACGTCTACGCGTACAAGATGCAGAGCCTCGTGCTCGGCGGCGTCATCGGGGCGGTCGCGGGCATGCTGCAGGCGATCCAGGTGCAGTCCGTGAACCCGGACAACTACGACCCGGGCGTCACGTTCTTCCTGTACACACTGCTCGTCCTCGGAGGCGCCGGGCGGATCCTCGGGCCGGTCGTCGGCGCGATCCTGTTCTGGTTCGTCCTGAGCTTCCTCGACAGCGCGCTCCGCCAGGCCATCGACGCCGAGTACGTCTCGCCGGACCTCATCAGCACCTCGGAGGTCGGCGCGGTGCGCTTCGCCCTCGTCGGGGTCGCCCTGATCCTGCTGGTCGCGTTCCGGCCGCAGGGCATCCTCGGCAGCCGGAAGGAGATGCTGCTCAGTGGCCGCTGACCCCGTCGTGCCCGCACCGGGCCGGCTCTCCGCGATCGACCCCCGGCCGGGGGTGCGCAAGCCCGATCCCCTGCTGGTCCTGGACCAGGTGACCCGCAAGTTCGGCGGCCTGGTCGCCGTGCGGGTCGAGCACCTGGAGGTGCAGCGCGGCGTCATCACGGCGCTCATCGGCCCCAACGGTGCGGGCAAGACCACGCTGTTCAACGTGGTGAGCGGCTTCGACCGGGCCGACGGCGGACGGTGGTCGTTCGACGGACAGCCGCTCACCGGCTCCCCGGCGCACCGGGTGGCGCGGCGCGGACTGGTCCGTACGTTCCAGCTCTCCCGGGCGCTCGCCCGGCTCACCGTGCTGGAGAACCTGCTGCTCGCCGCGCCCGGGCAACGCGGCGAGCGGGCGCTGCCCGCGCTGCTGCGGCCGCTGTGGCGCGGTCAGGAGCGGGAGATGGAGCGCAGGGCCGACGAACTGCTGGACCGGTTCCGGCTCGGGCCCCTGCGCGACGACCACGCCGGCACGCTCTCCGGGGGCCAGCGCAAACTGCTGGAACTGGCCCGTGCGCTGATGGCCCGCCCGGTCATGCTCCTGCTCGACGAGCCGATGGCCGGGGTGAACCCCGCGCTGACCCAGTCGCTGCTCGGACACATCACGCGGCTGCGCGACGAGGGGCTGACGGTGTGCTTCGTCGAACACGACATGGACGTGGTGATGGGGATCAGCGACTGGGTGGCCGTGATGGCCGACGGACGCCTGGTGGCCGAGGGCCCACCGCACACGATCGGCCGGAACCCCGCCGTCGTGGACGCCTACCTGGGCAAGCGGCACGACGAGCCCCAGGCCACCGAGGAGACGGGCCAGGGGGAGCAGAACGGGAAGGAGGACTAGCGATGTCCGCCGAGGAACAGGTACCGGTGCTGGCGGCCGACGACATCGTGGCCGGCTACGTCCCCGGTGTCGACGTGCTGCGCGGATGCAGCGTCGAGGTGCGGCCGGGCGAGGTGGTCGGCGTGATCGGCCCCAACGGCGCCGGCAAGTCGACGTTGGTGAAGGCCGTCTTCGGGCTGCTGCGGGTGCGCCGCGGGACCGTGCGGCTGCGCGGCGAGGACGTCACCGGCCGGCCCGCGCACGAACTGGTCCGGCGGGGCGTGGGCTACGTGCCGCAGCTCCAGAACGTGTTCCCCACCCTCACGGTCGAGGAGAACCTGCGGATGGGGATGTACCTGCGGCCCAAGGACCACGCGCGGCGGGTCGCGGCGGTCGAGGAACTCTTCCCCGTACTGGCCCAACGCCGCAGGCAGAAGGCCGGCGCGATGTCCGGCGGCGAGCGCCAGATGCTCGCGATGGCCCGCGCCCTGATGATGGAGCCGCGACTGCTGCTGCTCGACGAGCCGTCGGCCGGCCTGTCACCGCTCCACCAGGACCACGTCTTCGACCGCTGCCGCGTGATCAACAGCGCGGGCGTCGCCGTGCTCATGGTCGAGCAGAACGCCCGCAGGTGCCTGCAGTTCTGCGACCGCGGCTACGTCCTCGACCAGGGCCGCAACGCGTACACCGGCACGGGCACGGCCCTGCTCCACGACGAGAAGGTGATCGAGCTCTACCTCGGCACGCTCGCCCGCGTCCGCTGACTCCCGTCGTCGGCCCTCCGGTCCTCCCCCCGGTCACTCCTCGGCCTTGCTGGTCTCGGTCCGCAGGGTCTCCAGCTGTCCCTCGTCGTTGTAGCCGTACACCTCGATCGAGGCCTGACCGGGTTCGCCCTTGTCGGTGAAGTCGAGCGGACCGCTCACACCGTCGTAGTCGATGTCCCTGCCGTCGGCGAGCAGCTCCTTGCAGGCGGCGAACGAGTTGCACTTCTCGCCGTCCCTGGTGATCCCGTTCATCTCCTTCACGTACTCGCCCGGGTCGTCGGACTCCGCCTTCTCGGCGGCGAGCGCGATCGTCGTCGCGCAGTCGAACACCTGCGGTGCGAACTGCAGCTCCTTCAGGTCCGGCGCGAATTCCTTGAGGTCCTTCACGTACTGCTCGTTCGTCGCCGACGCCGGCGCGGTCCCCTTCATCCCGGAGAGCCTCTCCGGCTGGCCCGGGGCGACCAGCGAGGGCAGTTCCTCGCTGCGCAGTCCGTCGGCGCCGTAGACGCCGATCCGGTCGGGCCCGAGCCCGGACTCGATCATGCCCTGAAGGATCTGGGTGCCCTCCTCGAAGGCGATCACCACGGCGGCGTCCGGCCTGGAGTTCTCCATCTGCTGGACGACCTGGTCGAAGTTGGTCGCCTTCGGGTCGTAGGTCTCCGCGAGCGTCACCGTCGCCCCGCGCTCCTCCAGTGCCTTCTGGGTGGCCTCCATCAGGCCGCGCCCGTAGTCGTCCGCCCGTGCGACCAGGGCCACCCGGTCGTGGCCGTCGTCGCGGACGACGTCCGCCAGAACGGGCCCCTGCAACGCGTCGCTCGGGACGGTACGGAAGTAGAAGCCGTCGTCCTCGTAGTCGGTGAACGTGGGAGCGGTGTTCGACCCCGAACACTGCACGACGCCCGCTCCGGTCACCCGGTCGATGAACGCCAGCGACATGCCGGAAGCCGCGGCGCCGACGATCGCGTCCACGCCTGCCGCGAGGACCCGGTCCGCCGACTGCGCGGCGACGGCCTCCTGGCCCGCCTCGTCACTGGAGACCACGGCCGGCACGGGCTTGCCCAGGACTCCGCCGGCGTCGTTGATCTCCTGGATCGCGAACTTCAAGGACTCGATCTGGGGCGGGCCCAGGTAGGCCAGCTGTCCCGTCTCCGGCAGGACGTAGCCGAACTGGAGCTCGCCGTCGCCCGGCTCGGCCCGGGCCGTGCCCGTCGTACCGCAGACGGCCATCACGAGAGCGGCCGCGCTTGCGAAGATCGCGGACCGCCTTATCGACGCTTTCATCTCCGCCTCCGCTCGTTCACAGGCGGCGGTGGTCGACTGGCCGGCCCTCCGCCCGCCATCCGTACACGAGCCTAGAACTCATCGAGAGCCCGGAAAAGTATGAAACGTACGCTTTCTCGGCTTTTGTGTTTCCCGTTGTGATCACAACGCCCTGCGCTCCCTTCACAGGTCGCGCAGGGTGTCGTGATCACGACGGGAGGCGTTCCCTAGTCGCGTACGGCGACGCGTTCCGCCTCCTCGCGTTCCGCCTCCTTGGGAGCGGACGCGGCGACCACGACGGACGGCCGGTTCCGGCGGGATCGCAGGCCGGTGAGGGTGATCAGCAGGCCGGCGAGGGCGATGAGCGTCACGACCACCAGGCCGGGCCGGTAGCTGTCGAGCACGGCCTGCGGGGAGGGATTGCCGCCCTCGGGGGAATGCGCGGTCACCACCGCCGTCACCACCGCGAGGAAGATCGCGCCGCCCACCTGGACCGAGGTGTTGAGCAGTCCGGAGACCATGCCCTGCTCGTGCTCGTCGACGCCGTTGGTGGCCTGGACGTTGAGGGAGGGGAAGGTCAGCGCGAAGCCCGAGCCGACCAGCAGCATCGTCGGCAGGATCACCGCCGCGTAGACCGGGTCGAGGTCGATGCGCAGGAACAGCACGTAGCCGGCCACCATCAGCGCGAAGCCCAGCACGATCAGCCGGGCCGTGCCGAACCGGTCGATGACGGCACCCACCTTCGTCGCGGACAGCGCCACCAGCGCGCCGGCCGGCAGGAAGGCCAGGGCCGTGTGCAGCGCGGACCAGCCGAGCAGTTGCTGCATGTACAGCGTGACCAGGAACTGGAAGCCGATGTAGCTGCCGACGAACGTCAACGCGCCCAGCTGGGCCCGCACTTGCGGCCCCGAACGCAGCACGCCGAGCCGGACCAGCGGGCTCGGGCTGCGCCGCTCCACGGCCACGAAGGCCGCCAGCAGGACGGCCACGGCCGCGAAGGACAGGATCGTCCGGGCTGAGCCCCAGCCCACCTCGGGCGCCTCGACGACGGTGAAGACGAGCAGCAGCATCGAGGCGGTGCCGAGCACGGCGCCGGGGATGTCGTAACCGCCCTCGGCGCGCTCGCGCTCGCTGCGCGGCAGCAGCTTCAGACCCGCGATCAGGGCGATCAGGGCGATCGGGGCGGGCAGCAGCATGGTCAGGCGCCAACTGGCCTCCGTCAGCAGGCCGGAGAAGACCAGGCCCATCGAGTAGCCGGTGGCGCCGCAGGTGGTGTAGATGGCGAGGGCGCGGTTGCGCAGCGGGCCCTCGGGGAACGTCGTGGTGATGATCGACAGGCCGGCGGGGGCGGTGAAGGCCGCGCTCAGGCCCTTGACGAAGCGGCTGGCGATGAGCAGCGGCCCGGAGTCGACGAGGCCACCGAGCAGCGAGGCCAGCGCGAAGACGCCCAGGGCCACCAGGAAGACCTGGCGCCGGCCCAGCAGGTCGGCGGTGCGTCCGCCGAGGAGGAGCAGGCCGCCGTAGCCCAGGATGTAGCCGCTGACGATCCACTGCAGCGCGGAGGTCGACAGGCCGAGGTCGGCGCCGATGGACGGCAGCGCGACGCCGACCATGGAGACGTCGAGGGCGTCCAGGAACATCGCGGCGCAGAGCACCAGGAGGGTGCCCCAGAGTCGGGGAGTCCAACGCCCTTCGGACGTCGGGGTGGTGAGCGGAGAGGTCATGCCCGAGACACTACATGCGCATGCATGAGATGCAAGCGCATTTAATTCAGATGCAACAATCCCGGTTCTCTGTTACGGCGCGTCCTCATGGCGGCGAAGCAGGCCGAGCAGGCGCTCGTGGAACAGTGGCGGGACATTCTGGCGCTGCACGCGCGCACGCAGTGCGAACTCGACCGGGTCCTGCATGATCACGGCCTGTGCGCCAGCGACTTCGAGGTGCTCGACGTCCTGGCCGGGTGCCGGACCCCGAAGGGCACCCCGGCCTACCGGGTGCAGGAGATCTCCGAGCGGGTCCACCTGAGCCAGAGCGCGCTGTCGCGGCTGATCGCCCGGCTGGAGAAGGAGGGCCTCGTCGAGCGCTGCATGTGCCCCGAGGACCGGCGGGGCGTGCGGGTCTCCCTCACGGCGAAGGGGCGCGCGCTGCACGGCGAGGTACTGCCCGTGCAGCGCGCGGTGCTGGCGCGGATGCTGGCGGACGACTGAGCCCGGGCGGTCAGACTCCCGACGTCTCCCGCCACAGCTCGGCCAGCGCCCGGTCGCCCGTGACCGACGGCATGGGCCCCCGGTTCCACAGCGCCAGGTACACCCGCTCCGCCGGGCCGGAGAGTTCGCACTCGGCCGCCGCGGACGCGTCGCGCGTGGTGACGGGCGGCTCCGGGGACAGCCGTACGGTCCACACCGCGTCGGTGTCGTCCGTGCGGACCCGCAGCACGCGCGGTTCGTCCGTGCGGACCCGGCTCTTGGGGCGGGCGTGGAAGCCGCGCAGCAGTTCGTCGATGCCGTCGGTCGCGAAGTCGGGGGTGACGGCCGTGGTGCCGGCGCCGCGAGCGGACTCCGCGTCGACCCGGTGCACCGCCGTCTCGTGTGCCTGCCGCCGGGTCCAGAAGGCCAGCGGGGACGGCGCCGGCAGGAAGGACCAGCACTCCACGTCGGGCGCGGCGTCGGCCAGCGCGCGGACGAGGCGGCGGTGGCTGTCGCGGTACCAGGCCACGAGCTCCGCGCCGTCGACGTCCGGGGCTTCACCCAGGGGGCGCCGCTCGCTGTACCCCTCGGTCACGTACGAGGCGGCCCAGCGGTGCACCGCGCCCGTGTGCCGCAGCAGGTCGCGCACCTGCCACCCCGGGCACGTCGGCACCTTGGCGTCCGTCCCGGCCTCCTCGGCGGCCGCGGCGAGCAACCGGCCCTCCGTCTCCAGCGCTTGAAGCAACTCGGCGGTCTCCATGGCGCCGAGTCTGCCGTATGGAGGGCGCTCCAAGCGCCGGATTTTCGCGGCACGCTAGGGCAGCGGCGTCCCGCCCGTCGCGTTGACGATCTCGGCGGTGATGTACGACGCCTCCTGCGACGCGAGGAAGACGTACGCCGGGGCCATCTCGGCCGGCTGCGCGGGCCGTCCGATCGGCGCCTGCTTGCCGAACTCCTGCGTGTCCGGCATGGTTGCCGGGATCAGCGGCGTCCACACCGGGCCCGGTGCCACCGCGTTGACGCGGACGCCGCGGTCGATCACCATCTGGGCCAGCCCCTGCGTGAAGGTGACGATCGCGCCCTTCGTCGTCGCGTAGTCCAGCAGGTGCGGACTGGGCTTGTACGCCTGCACCGACGTGGAGTTGATGATGCTGCCGCCCTCCGGGATGTGCGGCAGGGCCATCTTGCACAGCCAGAACATGCCGTACAGGTTGGTGCGCATCACCCGGTCGAACTGCTCGGTGGAGATCGACTCGATGCCGTCGGGCTGCGACATCTGGTACGCCGCGTTGTTCACCAGGACGTCGATCCGGCCGAACTCGTCCACGGCGCGGTCGATGAGCGCCCGGCAGTTCTCCTCCTCCCGCACGTCGCAGGAGACGGGCACGGCACGGCGGCCGGACTCCTCGACCAGCCGGGCGGTCTCGGCGGCGTCGTCCTTCTCGTCGTCCAGATGGGTGAAGAGCACGTCGGCTCCCTCGCGGGCGAACGCCAGGGCCACCGCGCGGCCGATCCCGGAGTCCCCGCCGGTCACCACGGCCTTGCGGCCGTCCAGCCGGCCGCTGCCCCGGTAGGACTCCTCACCGTGGTCCGGGGGCGGGTCCATGGGCCCCGTCCAGCCCGGGTGCGGCTGGTCCTGGGAGGGAAACTCCGGTGTCGGGTGCTGCTCGCCGGGGTGCTGTTGTTCGGTCACGGGTCTGCCTCCTTGTCCATGGCTACGGCCCGGTGATCACAACGGGCGTGGCCCCGGGTACCCAGGAACACGGCAGTGCCGACCCGGCCCGCCGAGGTGGATCGCCGGACCGTGCCGGGCGGGCCCCGCGGCGGGGAGAAGCGAGGCTGTCCGCCGCCGCTCCTTCGGCTTGGGGAGGCGGGCCTGTCGGCCGCCGCCCCTAGGTTCTGTCTCTTTGGTCATCTGCGGGCCCAGATGAGGATGGCGGCGAGGTGGAGTGCCGCCTGGTAGGCGATGGCGAGCTTGTCGGTGCGCATGGCCAGGCCGCGCCACTGCTTCAGGCGGTTGATGCACCGCTCGACCGCGTTGCGCTGCTTGTAGGCATCGGCGTCGAAGGCCGGCGGGCGACCGCCGTATGGGCCCCGTCGTAGCCGGTTGCGGGCTTGGTCCACCGGCTGCGGGATGACCGCACGGATGTGCCGTTCGCGCAGGTGGAGCGGATCGCGCGGGAGGAGTAGGCCCGGTCCGCGATCACCATGTCCGGTCTGGTGCGGGGACGTCCGCGCCCGGTGCGAGGCACTCGCAGCGCGGCCATCACGGCAGTGAACGCCGGTGCATCGCCTGCCTGTCCGGCGGTGACCGTGATGGCCAGAGGCCGGGCGTGGAGGTCGCTGGCCAGGTGGACCTTGGTGCTCAGGCCGCCCCGGGAGCGTCCGAGGGCGTGGTCGGCAGGCTCGCCGGGGATGGACTCATCCTTTGCGGGCTCCGGCGGCGTGCTGGTGAGCCCGGCAGACGGTGGAATCCACCGAGGCGGTCCAGGCGATGTCGTCGTCGGCGTCCGCTGCGGCCAGGACGGCGGCGAAGATCTTCTCCCACGTTCCGTCGACGGCCCACCGCAGCAGGCGCTTGTGCGCGGTCTTGAACGAGCCGAGCTCTTCGGGCAGGTCGCGCCAGGGCGAGCAGGTGCGGTACTTCCACGCGATGGCCTCGATCGTGCGGCGGTGGTCGGCCCACCGGCGCCCACGGATCGGATCGGCCGGCATCAACGGCTCGATCCGGTCCCACATCGCATCACTGATCACCAACCGGACAGACACATCCGATCAACTGCTCAGCCCATCAAAGGGACACGCCTGCCCTCACGGGACTCCGTACCTGAGGGCAGCCGGTCGACCGCATCCGGCAGGGGCAGTGTCTCTGCAGCATGGGCGGGTGAGGAGACGGCGGCGGAAAAGACCACGAAGGCCGCGGCAAGGCCGCGCAGCACAGCTTTGGCCATGCGCCAGTGATAGCGGCACAACAAGGGGCGCTATCAGGGCTTAGCTGAATGCGCCGCCCGTGTGAGTGGAGTGGTCATACCAGCCGCAGCCGTCCTGCCCCGTCAGGTCGCTCGTGACTGGACGTATCGATGCCGAGCACCCTGCGGGCGGGTTGGGTTCCCCGCGTCACGAGCGGGTCGTCGGACGGGACGGCCTGGTCGACGCGGGCTGACAGCTTGGCCAGCACTCGCTTTCCTGCTGCCAAGCGAACATGCCCCTGTCAAGAAAGCGCTTTCAGCCTAACTGCTCGAACGATCTAGCGATTCTCCCTCACTCTCTGGTTGAGTACTCGCGGCAACGACGAAGCAACCCAAAGTGAAGGACTGCAACGTGCGTAAGAGACGCACCAGGAACATCGTCGCAGCGGTTATGGCCGGGGCGCTGATGGCGGCAGCCAGCCCTGCGATCGCTCACGCCCAGTCGTCGCAGCAGAGCGACCCGACGCCCCTGCCGATGTCGATCCTCAAGGCCTCCGCCTCTGCGGGGATTCAGAACTACAAGTCCAAGAAGGTACTGCAGCCGTCGGGAAGCAGTACGGCCAACGGGGCGAAGATCGTCCAGCAGCCCTGGGGTGCCAGCAGCGCCCAGTACTGGACCCCGGTCCCGGACGGCGATTACTACAGCTTCGAGAACTCCGGTTCGGGCAAGAACCTCGGCATCGACGGCGCCAGCACCTCGGCCGGTGCGGTGGCCATCCAGGCGAATGGGTCCGGCGACCTCAACCAGGACTGGTACCTCGCCACGGGCCCCTACCCCCCCGGCACCTTCTCCATGAAAAACCGCAAGAGCGGCCTGTGCCTGGGCATTTCCGGCGCCAGCACCGCCAACGGCGCACAGGCAGCCCAGTTCCCCTGCGACGGCAGCGCCAACCAGGGCTGGACCCTCGTCGGGGCATGACCGAACGGCTCTCGTAGAGATAGATGCACCCACCCGACCGTAGGTGAGGGGCACTGGCCCTCCAGTCGTGACGTAAGCCGTTGGCGGTGAGCAGGCAGCCTGGACATCGCAGGCGCCGTCACCGCCAACGGCGCAGCGGCCACCCAGTTCCCGTGCGACGGCTCGACCAACCAGGGCTGGCTGCTGCCCCACTGCCCCTGCTGGTTTAGCCCCCAGAGTGCTCGCTCCTCACGTCGGCCGGTCTATCGAGGGACAGCCGCCGCACATGGCAGGAGACTTACTCCCTCCCTCAAGTGCTGAAGCTGCTCAGCAAGCTAGATCGATTTGAGTACCTCCCGGTCATCCCAGCAACCCTCTGCCGCTGTCGGCCCTCGCTGAACAGGGAGCGGCCGCCACGACCGTTGGACTCAGGAACGCGAAGTCCGGGAAGTTCTTGCAGCCCACGGGCAACAGCACGGCGAACGTAGCCAGAGTCGTCCAGCAGCCGGGCGACGACCAGAAATTCTCGCAGTACTGGAGCATGATCCCGGACGGTTACTTCTTCAGCTTCGAGAACGGTCGCTCGCGCAAGAACCTGGGTATCGACGGCGCCAGCGCCTCGGCCGGCGCGGCAGCCATCATCGGGAAGTCCTCCGGGGACGTCAACCAGGACTGGCTGATCGTCCCGGTCTCTGGTGCTTCGGACGTGGCTGTACTGCGGAACCGCAAGAGTCATCTGTGCCTGGGGATTTCAGGCGCGAGTACCGCCAACGGCGCGCAGGCCGCCCAGTTCGTCTGTGATGGGTCGGCCAACCAGCGCTGACACCTCTACGTGCTGTGACCGATCGGCTTGCGCACCTGGCCAGGCGTGGTCCGACCCCCTCGGCCTAACGGCCCGACTGCACTGAAACCCAACACGAGGAGATATGTCATGCGCGCAACACGAGTCAGCGCCGCCGTCGCGGCCATGGTGGCGGGAGCGCTTCTGGCTGCTGCAAGCCCCGCGATCGCTGACACGCCGTCACCGCAGAACAGTGACCCGGCGCCGAAACGAGTGACCGCTACCCATAAGATCAAAAACATCAAGTCGGGGAAGTACCTGACGGCGGTGAGCTCCGCCAACGGTGCCAAGGTCGTCCAGAAGTCCAGCACCAGCAGCTATCTGCAGCTGTGGGAAACGGTCCTGACCGAGGGCGGCACCGTCTACGGCTGGGAGAACTGGCAGTCGAAGTTGAACCTCGGCATCGACCGCGCCAGTACCGCAGCCGGCGCGGCGGCCATCACGGCGACTCCGTCCGGCGACCTCAACCAGGACTGGAAGCTCAGTTGGATCTACGCCGACGGTAACGGCTACCAGATAAAGAACCGCAAGAGCGGCCTGTGCCTGGGCGTCTCAGGCGCCAGCACCGCCGACGGCGCGCAGGTAGCCCAGTTCCCCTGCGACGGATCCGCCAACCAGGGCTGGATAGACGACTTCAACTTCTGACGATCACGGTGGAGTATCGCCGCGTCACCTGAGCGCATGCGGTCTGCCCCTGAGTAAGTTGTACGACAGGTAACGTGCAATCAGGCGGTCCCGGGTCCTTTGGATCCGGGACCTCCCAAACTTGGACACCGCTTCCCACGTCATTGAGCTACACATGGCAGATCCGGTTGAACTACTTCCTTCGCAAACCGCAAGAGCGGCGTGTGCCTGGGCAGTCGGACGCCGGCATCCCAACGGCGCGCAGGCCGCCCAGGTCGCCTGCGACAGATCCGGCAACCAGGGCCGGGCAACCGTTTCGTAGCGACCATTCCTTCATGTGAAGAAGTCCCAGACCGTTTCACTCCGCGACCTCCCGTATTCCAGGCGGAACGCCGGGCGTCGGGGGAGCGCCTATCCGAGCACGTCTCGCCCCAGGGAACGGACTCGCGTCACGGCCGCCGAACGCGCCGTGCCACCTTTCGCCCCAACGCCTGCGCCGGCGCTTCGATGTACCGGTAGGTCAGTAAACACAAGGGCAGCAGCACAGCGTAGAAGGCCAACTCAAGCCAGGGCTTGTTCTCCTGCCAGCGGCCGATCGTTCCGTCGGTGACCGCCAGCAGGACCGGATGCACCAAGTAGACTGAGTAACTGATCGTCCCGAGCCACGTCAGCCAGCGCGGTATCTGGCGCCGACGACACGCCAGCCCGACGCCGAACGTGAGCACGGCCAGGAGAAACGACGCGATCCAGGCGCGCCGTGTGAAGTGGGACCCGTCGCCGTAACTGTATGCCGCCCCTACCGCGCAGGCGACCACGAAGATCGCGGTGCAGGCTGCATGCCTCCAAGTGCTCTGACCGCTCTCGGCTCGATACACAGCGGTGCCCAGGAACATGACGGCAAGAATCACCAGCCCCTCCCACATGGGAACCGTGCTGTTGAAGGCGACCAGCACGAGCCCCAGCACCCCACCCAGCACGCCACCCGACACCCGAAGCGCGGCTGATGTGCCGCTCGCACAGCAGATAGCCACCGCCATGGCGGTCGCGGCGACGGCCACCAACGGGCCGGTTCCGACCTCGTCGCTGAGAGCGGACACAGGCAGCGCACTCGCCACGGCCACGCTCACAGCCGCCAGCACCGCCAGGGTCCCGGCGACCGATGCCGACCGCTGATGACGCCTCAGCGAGAAGAGCGCCACCACTAGCAGGTAGAAGGCCATCTCGTACGAGAGCGTCCATAAGACAAGCAGGAGGTTGGGCGTTCCTAGCAACTCCTGGAGCAAGGTGGCATGGGCGGCGGCCACCGTGGCGAAGCTTTGCCCATCGAAGTCACGGATCTCGGCGAACCCCAACACGTTGGCAGCAAGCACCGCTATGACGACAGCAGCCCATAGTGGATAGATACGGAAAATCCGTCCAATCCAGAATGTCCGCACGCAACCCCGCCGCTCAAGCGAGGCGGGAATGATGTAGCCACTCACGAGAAAAAACACCATGATGCCGTACCGGCTGGTGTTGAACTCAGGCATCAACTCGCGCCGGAACTCGGCCATGAAGGCATAGGACGAGTGGTCAAACACCACGACGAGTGCCGCGATGCCGCGCAGCGCGTCCAACCAGCCCAGCCTCGATAAACGGGCAGACGGCACGGGAGAAGGTGATCGCGCCGATACAGAGGGTGAAGGTGCCAGCGCAGGATCGACACGATGGGGGGCTTCCATACCCTCCTTCACGTTCGGTGCATTGCCGGTGTTCAACTGTGATCCCATCACCCGTGACTCTCGATGAGCCCGAAGCACCAACAATGCTGTGGCAAGCCACCGCAGGGAACCTCAGTGGGGCATCCGGCCGTGCACCGCAGCTCACCGGCTCTTCCTAGCAACGCCGTTCGGCGGTCCGAAGCCGCCCAGCCGCCAGCTCAGCATAGCTGCGTCCCGGCTTGGGGCCCGGGTGGCCGAGGCCGGTGCCATAGAGCCGCGCATCAGCTGCTCGTCGTCGCTGTCCGTGTCGTCCAGCCTCGCAGCGACCACCTGCAATATGGGCTTGCCCAGGACTGCCTGGGCAAGCCCATGCGCTGCCAGGGATGGCCTTGACCGAGCGCCCTGGCCTTGCAGTGTCCGATTAGTGATCACCGATGCGATGTGGGACCGGATCGAGCCGCTGATGCCGACCGATCCGGTCCGCGTGCGGCGATGGGCCGACCACCGCCGCACGCTCGAGGCCATCGCGTGGAAGTACCGCACCAACTCACCCTGGCGAGACCTTCCCCACGAGCTCGGCTCGTTCCCGACCGCTCACAAACGGCTGATCAGATGGGCCGTCGACGGCACCTGGGAGATGATCCTCGCCGCCGTCCTGGCGGCAGCGGACGCCGATGACGACCTCGACTGGACGGTGTCGGTGGACTCCACGGTCGTCCGGGCCCACCAGCACGCTGCCTGAGCACGCAAAAAGGGGCGGCCCGCCCGGGAGAGCCAGCCGATCACGCGCTCGGACGCTCCCGCGGCGGGCTGAGCACCAAGGTCCACCTGGCCGCAGACGGCCGCGCACGGCCCCTCGCATTCACCGCCACCGCAGGCCAGGCCGGTGACGCACCCGCTTTCGAGACGGTGTTGTCTCGCATCCGCGTGCCCCGCACCGGCCCGGGCAGGCCCAGGACCCGGCCCCTGACCGTTCTGGCCGACCGCGCGTATTCCTCACGTGCCATCCGCAGCCACCTGCGGCGCCGGGGCATCCGTGCGGTCATCCCACAGCCGTCCGACCAGGTTGGCCACCGCCTGCGGCGAGGGCGACTGGGTGGCCGTCCGCCCGGCTTCGACAGCGAGGCATACAAACAGCGCAACACCGTCGAGCGGTGCATCAACCGCCTAAAGCAGTGGCGCGGCCTGGCCACACGAACCGACAAGCTCGCGATCGCCTACCAGGCCGCACTCCACCTCGCGGGCATCCTCATCTGGACCCGACGCTGACCAAAGAGACAGAACCTAGGCCCGGCAAGGCGGGCTTGTCCGCCGCCGCCCCCCTAGGCCCGGGGAGGCCGGCCTGTCCGCGACGGCACCCTCAGCCCGGGGGCGCCGGCGTGTCCGCGGCGGAGCCCTGGGGCCGCTTCTCCCGGTCCCCGGCCGCCCGCCGGGGCGCCGCCCCGACGAGCGCCCCCACGGCCGCCGCCACCGCCGCGAGGACCGCCACGCTGGTCAGTGCGGCCGGCAGGGTGAACCAGTCCGCCATGAAACCGATCGCGGGCGGGCCGAGGAGCATGCCGCCGTAGCCCAGCGTGGAGGCCGTGGCCACACCCCCGGGGCCGGCGAGCGCGCCCGCGCGTTCCACGGCGACGGGGAAGAGGTTGGCGAGCCCCAGGCCCGTCACCGCGTACCCCAGCAGGGCCGCCCACAGCGAGGGGGCGAGCGAGCCGAGCAGCATCCCGGCCGCCGCGGTGGTGCCGCCGACGACGACGGTCCGGGTCCGCCCGAGGCGCTCCAGGAGCGTCGTGCCGGTCAGCCGCCCCACCGTCATGGCGAGCGCGAAGCAGGAGTAGCCCGCGGCCGCGGCACCCGGCGAGGCGTCCAGGTCCTGTTCGAGGTGCAGGGCGCCCCAGTCGGCCAGCGCCCCCTCCCCGTACGCGGTGCACCCGGCGATCACGCCGAAGACGATCACCAGCCACCGGGTACGGCCGTCGAGCCGGCGAGGGACGCGCCGCTCGGTCCGCTCCCGCTCGGGCGGAGCCGGGGGCTCGTGCCGCAGCAGCGTGGGTCCGGCCGCGGCCGTCACCAGCAGCCCGACGACGGTCAGCAGCATCAGGTGGCGGGTGGGGGACAGGGCCCCCGCGACCAGCCCGCCCAGGCCCGCGCCGATCATGCCGCCCAGGCTGAACGCGGCGTGGAAGCTCGGCATGACCGGCCGCCGGAGTGCGGCCACCAGTTCGACGGCCGCGCTGTTGAAAGCGACGTTGATCCCGCCGTACGCGGCACCGAAGAGCAGCAGGACCAGGCCGAGCGCCAGGACCGAACGGGTGAGCGGAGGGAGGGCGACGCTGAGGGAGAGCAGGACGGCGCAGACGACGGTGATCCGGTGGTTGCCGTAGCGGCGGCACAGGCGTCCCGTGAGGGTCATGGTGATGACGGCTCCGGCGGAGACGCCCAGCAGGGCGAGGCCGAGGGCGCTGGCCGAGGCGTTCGTCTGTTCCTTGATGGCGGGGATCCGGACGACCCAGCCGGCGAAGACGAAACCGTCGAGGGCGAAGAAGACGGTGAGCGCGACACGGAGTCGGGTGAGGGAGTTGCCGTTGCCCGGCACGGCACTGTGCGTTCGGGTTTTGTTTATTCGCGGCACAAAGTCAGGCTAGGTGGGTGCGGGGGTGAGGACAAGGTGCGACGCTGGGACGAGAGCAATCCGCCGAGGGAACGCGGGAGGGCGCATGGGACGGGACGTGCCGGCCCTGGTGTTCACACGGGAGGACCGCCGTCGCTACCGGGAGAAGATGCACACCGACCTCGAGGTGCTGGCCCGGATGCTGCGCGAGTCGAGCTTCGAGAGCGAGCGCCCCCAGGTCGGGCTGGAGATCGAGCTCAACCTCGTGGACGACGAGGGGCTCCCCGCGATGCGCAACACCGACGTGCTCCAGGCGATCGCCGACCCCGCCTGGTCGAGCGAACTCGGCCGCTTCAACCTGGAGATCAACATCCCGCCCCGGCAGCTCACGGCCGGCGGCCCCGGCTCCTGGGAGCAGGCCATCCGCGACGCGCTCAACCACGCCGAGGACCGCGCCGCGGCCGTCGGCGCGCACCTGATCATGGTTGGCATCCTGCCGACCCTGGGGGAACCGGACGTCAGCGAGGCCGCCCTCTCCGGCGACCCGCGCTACCGGCTGCTCAACGAGCAGATCTTCGCGGCCCGCGGCGAGGACCTGCGGATCACGGTCGACGGCGTCGAGCGCCTGTCGACCTACGCCGACACCATCACCCCCGAGGCCGCCTGCACCAGCACCCAGTTCCACCTCCAGGTCGCCCCGAAGGACTTCCCGCACTACTGGAACGCGGCCCAGGCCATCGCGGGCGTGCAGATCGCGCTGGCCGCCAACTCGCCCTTCCTGTTCGGCAAGGAGCTGTGGCGCGAGACCCGCATCCCCCTGTTCGAGCAGGCCACGGACACCCGTCCCGAGGAGATCAAGGCCCAGGGGGTGCGCCCCCGGGTGTGGTTCGGGGAGCGCTGGATCACCAGCGTCTTCGACCTCTTCGAGGAGAACGTCCGCTACTTCCCGGCCCTGCTGCCGCTGTGCGAGGACGAGGACCCGCAGCGGACACTCGACGGCGGCGGAGTGCCGCAGCTGGGCGAACTGACCCTGCACAACGGCACGATCTACCGCTGGAACCGCCCCATCTACGCGGTCACCGACAGCGGCCCGCACCTGCGGATCGAGAACCGGGTCCTGCCCGCCGGCCCCACCGTGGCCGACATCATCGCCAACGGCGCCTTCTACTACGGCCTCACCCGCGCCCTGGTCGACGAGGACCGACCGGTGTGGACCCGGATGTCCTTCTCGGTCGCCGAGGAGAACCTGCACACCGCGGCCCGCGACGGCATCGACGCCCGGCTGTACTGGCCCGGCGTGGGCGAAGTGCCGGTGACGGAACTGGTGTTGCGGCGTCTGCTGCCCCTGGCCCACCGGGGCCTCGAGCTGGCCGGCATGGACGACCCGTGGCGCGAACCGCTGCTGGGCATCATCGAGCAGCGCTGCGTCACCGCCCGCAACGGCGCCGTGTGGCAGGCCGAGACGGTGCACCACCTGGAGAAGGCGGGCGTCTCCGACCGGCGGGAGGCGTTGCGGCAGATGACCAGGTCGTACATGGACTACATGCACATGAACGCCCCCGCGCACACCTGGCCGGTGGACTGACGCGCTCACGCGGGGCCGGCGTGAGCCGCTCACGCGGGGCTGGGCGTGGCCTGGCCCCTCCAGTCCGTCACCGGCGTCAGCGGCACGGGCGCGGGCACCTGTGCCGTTGTCGTCAGCTCGATCCGACGCCCCTCGGCCGAGGAGCGCAGGAGCGCCGTCATCGCGTCCAGCACGTGGAGGGCGACCTCGCCGTTCGCGCGTCGCCCGTCGGCGGCGAGGAAGTCCAGCAGGCCGACGCCGCGGGCGCCGTCCTCGTAGCCCGCCGACGCGGGGAGGGGGCGCCACCGCGTGTCGCCGAGCGCGTGCAGGCGGACCTCGCCGTCGAAGCGGTTCGGATCGGGGACCGCGAGGGTTCCCCGCTCGCCGTGCACCTCGATGGGGGCGGCCGTGGTCGCCACTCCGTCGAAGCTCGTCGTGAGGGTCGTCAACGTCCCGTCGGCGTGCTCCAGCACGCCCGAGACGTGGCTGTCCACCTCCACCGGTATGCGCTCGCCCGCGCGCGGGCCGGACCCGATGACCCGTTCCGTGCGCAGCCGCCCGGCCGCCCCGACCACGGCCCGCACCGGGCCCAACAGATGGATCAGGGACGACAGGTAGTACGGGCCCATGTCGAGCAGCGGGCCACCGCCGGCCGTGTAGTAGAAGTCCGGGTGCGGGTGCCAGCGTTCGTGGCCCGGGGTCACCATCACGGCCGAGGCGAACAGCGGGCGTCCGACGCTCCCCGCCGCCACGGCCGCCCGCGCCGTCTGCACCCCCGTGCCCAGCACGGTGTCCGGCGCGCATCCCACCCGGACACCCGCCCGCGCGGCGGCCGCCATGACCTCCCGGGCCTCCTCCAGGCCCGCCGCCAGCGGCTTCTCCCCGTAGACGTGCTTGCCGTGCCGGATCGCCCCGAGGGCGATCCGGGCGTGCGCCGCCGGGGTGGTGAGGTTCAGGACCGTGTCCACGTCCGGGCTGCGCAGCAACTCCTCGACGGGCAGCGCCTCGACGCCGGGCAGCTCGGCGGCGACCGCCGCCGACCGGGAGGCGTCGAGGTCCGCGACGGCGGTGACGCGCACGGCGGGATGGTCGGCCAGCGTGTCCAGGTACGCGCGGGAGATGACCCCGAGCCCTACGACGCCGATGCGGTGCGCGTCGCCCACAGCATGCCCCTCTCGATGACGGTGCGGACGGTGGGGTGTTCCAGCACGTCGACGCTGTGCCCCGGCGTCGTCACCACGATCCGCCCGGCACCCCAACGGCGGGTCCAGACCGCCGGTGAGGTCACCGGCCGGTGCCAGGGCTGCCAGGGCCGGGTGGGATGCGTGGTGGTGGCCAGGACGTCGATGAGGTCGTCGTGCAGCACCCAGTACTGCTCGGTGTCCAGCTCGAAGTCCTCCAGGCCGGCGGTGACGGGGTGTTCGCGTCCGGCCTCGGTGAAGGTGATGGTGTGTGGCAGGAAGTTGTCCGCCGCCTCGCCCCGCCGCTCGCAGGGATCCTTTCCGGGGTGGGTGGCGAACTGGCCGCCCACCAGGTGGAGATAGTCGGCACTGGCACGGAAGGAGTCGGCGATGCCCCCGTGCCAGCCGGTGAAGCCGGTGCCGGCCACGACCGCGGAGCTCAGGCCCGCCAGTTGCTCGCGGGTGATCTCCGACATCGTGACGCACTGCACGACGAGATCGGTGTCGGCCATCTCGGTGCTGTCGGCGTAGACGTCGGTCGACTCCTCGACCCGGACGACGTATCCGTTGTCCCGGAGGAAGGGCAGGAACAGCTCCGTGGCCTTGACCGGCTCGTGGCCTTCCCACCCTCCCCGGACAACCAGGGCTCTCTTCTGCGTCATCGTGATCTCACTATGCGCAGGGCGCCCGCGTTTCGAAAAGAGGGCCGGGCCTCACGAAAGTTTCGCGGACGCGGCCCGCGCGGAGACCATCCAGCAGGCCGCGGTGAAACGGACGTCGGCGCCCCGCACGAACGGGTCGAAGGCGGGGCGGACCGTCTCCACGATCCGCTTCCGGGTCTCCTCGTCGGCCTCGGGCAGGATCATGCCGACGGGACCCAGCCGGGTGAAGTAGCGCACCAGCTCCCGCTCGGGCAGGGTGCAGACCACGTCGATCGGCCGGATGTCGATCCCGGCCCAGCCGCTCTCCGCCAGGATGCGGCGCACCCGGTCCGGGTCGGCGAACGCGAACTGCCCGGGCTCGTCCGGCCGGCGGGCCGGAAGGTCCGGCAGGAACGGCGCGGCGGCGCGTTCGGCCGTCGTCATGAACGGGTTCTCCGCGGGGCCGCGCCACGCGACGAAGAACAGCCCGCCCTCGTCGCGGACGGCGCTCCGCAGATTCCCGAAGGCTCGCACCGGATCGCTGAAGAACATGACGCCGAACCGCGAGATGACGGCGTCGAAGGCACCGGGCTCGAACGTGTGCTCCTGCGCGTCGGCGCGGACGAAGGACGCCGGTGCCCCCGCCCGCTCGGCGAGCGCCCGGGCCGTGTCGACCATCGGGCCGGACAGGTCGACACCGACGCAGTGACCGACCCTGCGGGCGACGGCCCGGGTGATGCCGCCCGTACCGCAGCCGACATCGAGCACCCGGCCCGCCCGCTCGGCGGACACGGCGTCCACGAGCAGCTCCTCGAAGGGCCGGAACATCTCGTCCAGCACGTCCTGGAGATCCACCCAGGCGTGCCCGGCCGGCCCGTTCCACCGAGCGGCCTGTGCGTCGTCGGTTCCGCGCGAGGCGTCCATGTCGTCTCTCCTTCTGCTTGCCTTCGTCAGGTCGGGATGACAGCGTTCTACTTCAAGTCGACTTGAGGTCAAGGGAATGACAGACCTGGACATCGCGGAAGTGGCGCGGCGCGCCGGGGTGCGCGCCTCGACGCTGCGGTTCTACGAGGAGAAGGGCCTGATCGCCGCCACCGGCCGGAGGGGCCTGCGCCGTCAGTACGACCCCGGTGTGCTGGAGCGGCTGGCGCTGATCGCGCTGGGGCGGACGGCCGGGTTCTCGCTCGACGAGATCGCGCGGATGTTCGCGCCGGACGGACAGCCGCGGATCGACCGGCGGATGCTGTCGGACAAGGCCGACGAACTGGACCGCAGGATTCGGGAACTGGGTGTGCTGCGCGACTCGCTGCGGCACGCCGCCGCCTGCCCGGCGCCGAGCCATCTGGAATGCCCCACCTTCCGCCGCCTGCTGGACGAGGCGACAGCGCCGGGCAGGCGGGCCCCCGGTCGTTAGGGCGTGCCGGGCGGCACGGGGCAGGCGGGACTTTGCGGGCACCCCCCAGGGCCCCGGTCGCACCCTCGGCGATCTTTGGTCCAATCCTGGTCCTGGCTTTGCCCGATTCCCGTGGCCCGGTGCCTAGCCTCGGCTGCGAACTTCGGGAGGCCGCAGTGCTGAACACCGTGAAGGGGCAGGCGGCGGGTCTGACGAGAGACCAGCGCAATGCCTTCGTGGCCGCCTATCTCGGCTGGGCGATGGACGCCTTCGACTATTTCCTGGTCGTGCTCGTCTACAGCGAGATAGCCGACGACTTCCATGTCTCCCTGACCGACATGGCCTTCCTCACCACGGCGACCCTGGTGATGCGGCCCGTCGGCGCCCTGCTCTTCGGGATGTGGGCGGACCGCAAGGGCCGCCGCGTACCGCTCATGGTCGACGTCGTCTTCTACTCGATCGTCGGTTTCGCCTGCGCCTTCGCGCCCAACTACACGGTGCTGCTGGTGCTGCGCCTGCTGTACGGCATCGGCATGGGCGGCGAGTGGGGTTTGGGCGCGGCCCTGGCCATGGAGAAGATCCCCACCGAGAGGCGCGGCTTCTGGTCCGGCCTGCTGCAGAGCGGCTATTCGCTGGGGTACCTGCTGGCCGCCGTGGCGTTCTTCGTCATCGAGCCCGTCTTCGGCTGGCGCGGCCTGTTCGCCTTCAGTCTGCTGCCCGCCCTGGTCGCCCTGTGGGTGCGCAGCCGGGTGGAGGAGAGCGAGGTGTGGGAGCAGAGCGTCCGGCTCAACCGCACGCCCGCGCACCAGGTGTTCAGGAACCCGGCCGTGCTGCGGCGCTTCGTCTACCTGGTCGCGCTGATGACCGCCTTCAACTGGATGTCGCACGGCACCCAGGACATCTACCCGACCTTCGTGAAGAAGGGCCTGGACCTGTCGGCGAACACCTCGATCGCGATCGCCGTGGTCTACAACATCGGCGCCATCATCGGCGGGGTGCTGCTGGGGGCGTACTCCGAGCGGCTGGGGCGTCGCAGGACGATCATGATCGCGGCGGCCGGGGGTCTGGTCGTGGTGCCGTTCTTCGTCCTGTCCACCACGGTCGGCTGGCTGATGCTGTCGTCCTTCCTGATGCAGGTGTGCGTGCAGGGCGCCTGGGGTGTCATCCCGGCGCACCTGACGGAGATGAGCCCGGACGCCGTCCGGGGCTTCTACCCGGGCGTCACCTACCAGCTCGGCAATCTGATCGCCGCGCTCAACCTGCCGATCCAGGAGGCCCTCGCCGAGCGGCACGGCTATCCGTCGGCGATGGCGTGGACCATCGTGCCCACCCTGGCCGTGGTGATCCTGCTGAGCGCGCTGGGCAAGGAGGCCAAGGGGGTCCGCTTCGGGAGCGGCGGGGCCGGGGCGCCGAGCGGGACGGCCACCGCGCGGTCCTGACCGGCCGGGGTACGACCGGTTCCGACCGCAGGGGTGTCCGTACCGTTCGCCGTGGCCGGCCGGCGGACTGATCCTGGGCGCAGTGGCGTTCCGGCCGGCTGCCGTGGCTGGCCGGCGGTCCGGGCTTGGGCGCGGCGGTGTGCCGACTGGTTGCCGTGGTCGGTCGGCGTTCCGGGCTTGGGCGCGGCGGTGTGCCGACTGGTTGCCGTGGCTGGTCGGCGGTCCGGGCCTCGGTGCGGCGGCGTTCCTACCGTTCGCCGTTGCCGGCCGGTGACGGCTCCGGTGTCGTCGTCACGGTCCTCACCCCGCGCGCCCGCAGCTCCGCGAGGACGCTCTCGTCGGCCGCGTCGTCCGTCACCAGCGTCCAGCCCTCGCACAGCGCCGTCCAGGCGTGGAAGGGGCGGCGGCCCAGCTTGGCGGCGTGGGCGAGGACGTAGACGTGGTCGGCGCGGCGGGCCATCAGTTCCTTGAGGCGGGTCTGGCGCAGGTCGGCCTCGCAGATGCCGAGTTCGGGGGAGATGCCGTCCGTGCCGAGGAAGACCCGGTCGAACGTCATGCGTTCCAGGGCGGCTTCGGTGAGCGGGCCGACGAAGCCCTGGCTGAGCGGGCGCAGGGTGCCGCCGAGGCACTCGACGTGGACCGTCTCGACGTCGGACAGCGCCTGCAGGGCGGTGAGTCCGGTGGTCGCCACGGTGAGGTCCTCGGCCGTGCGCAGCTCGTGGGCGAGCGCGCCGACCGTGGAGCCGGCGTCCAGCAGCAGCGTCTCGCCGGGCCGCACCCGGGCCGCCGCCCAGCGGGCGATGGCCTGCTTGGCCTCGAAGGCCTCCCCGATCCGCTGCCGCAGCGAGGCCTCGGGGTGCGCGGCGAGGGCCATGGCCCCGCCGTAGGTGCGGGCCAGGCGGCCGTCGGTGGTGAGCTTCGCGAGATCGCGGCGGATGGTGGAGGCCGTCACGCCGAACAGCTGCGAGAGCTCCTCCACGCTCGCCAGGCCGGTGGTGGTGGCGAGGTGGACGATGCGGTCGCGCCGGGCCTGGGAGCCGATCGCAGACATCGGTCTTGGTGTCCTTAGGTGTCCTGAGCCAGAGGTCCTGGGCTGCAAACGAACCTGCCGTCGGCAGACGGTCAGCGGGCGGCCGGAGCGGTCGACATCTCGGCGGCCTGGCGCAGGGCCTCGACCATGCTACCGGGCTCGGCGCGGCCGGTTCCGGCGATGTCGAAGGCCGTGCCGTGGTCCACCGAGGTGCGGATCACCGGCAGTCCGACGGTGAGGTTGACCCCGGCCTCGATGCCGAGGACCTTGACGGGGCCGTGCCCCTGGTCGTGGTACATCGCCACGATCAGGTCGTAGTCGCCGCGCGAGGCGAGGTAGAACGCCGTGTCGGCGGGCAGCGGGCCGCGCGCGTCGATGCCGTCGGCGCGGACGGCCTCCAGCGCCGGCACGATCTTCGTCTCCTCCTCGCCGTGGCCGAACAGGCCGTTCTCGCCCGCGTGCGGGTTGATGCCGCAGACGCCGATCACCGGGCGGGCGGTCCCGGCGCGCACCATCGCCTCGTGGCCACGGCGCACCGTGCGCTCCACGAGGCCGGGCTCGATGCGGTTCACCGCGTCGATCAGGCCGATGTGGGTGGTGACGTGGATGACCTTCACCCTCGGCGTGGACAGCATCATCGACACCTCCTCGACGCCCGTGAGGTGGGCGAGGAGTTCGGTGTGCCCGGGGTAGAGGTGCCCGGCGGCGTGCAGGGCCTCCTTGTTGAGGGGCGCGGTGCAGATGCCGTCGACCTCGCCGCGCAGGGCGAGTTCCGCGGCGACGCGCACGTAGTGGTAGGCGGCGTCGCCCGCGACGGCGGACAGCTCGCCCCAGGGCAGGTCGGCGGGGAGCAGCCCGAGGTCGATCACGTGCACGTGGCCGGGCGCGGGCTCCGCCTGCCCGGGGTGCTCCACGGGCACGATCTCGCAGGCGGTGCCGAGGATGCCGGCCGCCTGGCGGAGCCGCTCGGCGTCGCCCACGACGACGGGGCGGCAGTGGCGCAGGGTGTCGGGGTGCAGCAGCGCCGGCACGATGACCTCCGGCCCGATGCCTGCGCCGTCGCCCATGGTCACCGCGATGACCGGGAGCGGCCGGCCGGCCTCGGAGGTCTGGTCGGCGGTGGCGGCGGAGGGGACTGCGTTCACGGGGCTACTCCTGTGGGGTCGGTCGGAACGTGACGTACGGGCGCGGGGCGCAGGGCCCGGACGATGCGCCGCAGGGAGTCGGCCTCGCCGTAGCTGCCGGGCCGGGTGACGACACAGCGGCCGTCGGGCGTGCGGGAGAGCACGGCGCCGTGGTGGATCTGGCCCACCGGACGCAGGTCGGTGACGCGCACGGCGTCCAGGACGCGGCGGGCGGTCTCGCCGCCGGTGAGGACCAGGTCGCAGCCCCGCGCCGCGTCGGCGACGGTGTCGGCGAGCGCGGCGACGAGCCGGCGCGCCAGGGCGGGGCTGGCCGCTCCGGTGATGCGGACGACGGTGACGGCGGCGAGCGGGGGTGCGAGTCGCCGCGGGGCGTGCAGGAGCTCGCGGGTGGTGAGGGAGACGTGGCGGGCCCCGTCCGCGAGGAGGTGCGCGACCTGTCCGCGGGCGGCGGGCTCCGCCGTGCCCACGACGATCAGCAGCGGCCGTACGACGTCACCGGGTGCGGGGGAGCGGGTGTCGGGCGGGCCGAGGAGGCGTCCCAGGGCGCCCGCGAGTCCGCCGGTGCCCAACAGGCGTATCCCGGGACCCAGTTCGAGCGCCGCCCGGGCGATCGCGTCGAGGTCGGCCTCGGTCTCCGCGTCGCACACCGGGTGCCGTCCCTGCGCGAAACGCGCATGCAGGGCTTCCCGCAGTGCGCCGGGTGCGCCGCGCACGGCCGTGAGCGGAACCGGCGCGGACGGCAGGTCCCCGAGGGCGGCGGCCACCGAGCGCGGGGCCGGCCGGGTCTCGGCGCGCCACGCGTCCGTCTCGTGCAGCGGGACGCCGCGCAGGCGCACGACACCGTCGCGCACGGTCCGCCCCGCCGGCGGCAGCGCCGTCGCGATCACCACGCCCCGGCAGTCCCGCGCGTACGCGGCCGCCTCGGCGGCGAGGTTCCCGCGCAGCAGCGAGTCGACCTTCTTGAACAGCAGCGCGTCGGGCGGGGCGGAGAGCGTGGCGTCCCGGACGGCGCGGGCCGCCTCGGCGGCGGGCCGTTGCCGCGAGTCGAGGTCGAGGACGAGCGACTCACCGGGCGCGGGCGGCGCCGGTGCCGGGACCGGCCCCAGCAGGATCCGGCCGGGCGAGCGCAGGGCGACCGCGGTCTCGGCGGCACCGGACAGGTCGTCGGCCAGGGCGAGCACGGGCCGGGCGGGGCCGCCGGGGCCGGCTGCGGCGAGGGACACGGGTACCTCCTCGGGCGGCCCGGTCGGGCTGCCTCGGGAACCGATGATGACACGGGCTGCGCGAAATGCGCGATACCCCTTGCGCGCTTCGCGCAAGCGTGCCACCTTTTCCGGCGCGACACCTGTTCGTTTCCCGCCGCCCGGGCCCCCGACCGGGCCGAGGCGAGAGCCGCGCGAACACCACGAGCCGGTCGCCCCCGGAACGCGAGAAGGTCGACGATGACCCCAAGCCCTCACCACGCACCCCCGGACCGCCTTTCCCCGCGAGAGCCCCTCCGCCGCCGCACCCTGCTCCGCCTCGGCGCGCTCGGCGGCACGGGCCTCGCCCTCGGTCCCCTGTCCGCCTGCGCCGGACCCACCGGAGCCCCCGGCCCCGGCACCCTCACCCTCGGCCTGAACCGCTCCCTGGTGAGCCTGGACAACAAGCTCAACCAGTTCGACGCGGCCGTCACCGTGCAGCGCGCGGTCCGCCAGGCCCTCACCCGCATCGGCCCCGGCATGCGGGTCCAGCTCGTCCTCGCCGACCGGTTCGCGATGACCGAGCCGACCGTCTGGAGCGTGCGGCTGCGCGCGGGCGTGCGCTACTCCGACGGCAGCCCCGTCACCGTCGAGGACGTCGCCACCGCCGTGGAGATGTACGGCAAGGTCAACGGCTCCTTCCTGCTCGGCCTCTTCCCGGAGCTGCCCACCGTCGAGAAGACCGGCGAGCGCACTTTCAGGCTCCACACCCGGCGCCCCGTGACCGTCCTCGACCGGCTGATGGCCAACATCCACATCACCCCGGCCACCGACAACCGACCCGAGGAACTCCAGAGCGGCGTCGGCTCCGGCCCGTACAAGGTGATCGAGGCGAACAGCGGCGCCGGCGAGTACACCCTCGCCCGCAACCCCCGCTACTGGGGCCGCCCGGCCCACGTCGACACCGTCCGGGTGCGCTTCGTGCCCGAGGAGGCCGGCCGGGTCATCGCCCTGCGCAGCGGCGAGCTGGACGTCGTCGACACCCTCACCCCCGACTCGGCCGAGCAGCTCACGGGCCTGCCGGGCGTCATCGTCCAGGAGACCTCGGGCGCCCGCATCAACCAGCTCTTCTACAACTTCCGCAAACCGCGCGGGCATCCCCTCGCCGACCCCCGGGTCCGCCGCGCCCTCACCTACGCCGTCGACGGCGACGCGCTGATCCGCGACGTCCTCACCGACTCCGCGGAGGAGGCGCAGGGCGTCGTCCCGCTCGCCCTGGAGGGCGCGATCCCCACCGGCGGCTACACCTACGACCCAGGCAGGGCGAAGGCCCAGCTCAAAGCGCTGGGCGCGGAAGGTCTGCGGATCCGCGTCATCTGGGAGTCGGGCGAGTTCGCCGCCGACAGCTCCGTCATGGAAGCCGTCGCCGACATGTTCCGCGACATCGGCGTACGCACCTCCCTGCTCCAGTTCGAACCGGGCGGCGACATCCTGAAGTGGCGGCAGGGCCGCGCCGGCGACTGGGACGTCATCGGCAACGGCTTCCCCGGCACCACCGGCCAGGCCCTCACCTCCCTCCAGGGCATGTACGGCGGCACCCCCGAACGGGAACGCACCCGCGACACCTACATGGGCTACGTCGTCCCCGACGTCCAGCGCCGCCTGGAGGACGCCGCCACCGAGACCGACGCCACCGCACGCGCCCGCAAGCTGGCCGACGTCCAGCACACCATCTGGAACACCTGGCCCAGCCTGTGGGCGTTCGCCCCCAAGACGATGCTCGCCCGCCGCGACCGCGTGCACGACCTGGGCCTGCTCAAGCTCAACTCCTACGACCTGTCCGCCGTACGGCTGGAGGCCTGAGCCGTGGCCACCTACCTCGCACGCCGCATCGGCCAGAGCCTGCTGGCCGTCTTCCTCACCCTCACCACGGTCTTCCTGCTGCTGCGCCTCGCCCCCGGCGACCCGGCCGCCGCCTACGCCGCCCCCAGCGCCACGGCCGCCGACCTGGCCCGCATCCGCGCCGAGTTCGGCCTCGACGAACCCCTGATCACCCAGTACGGGATCTTCCTGCGCGACCTGTGCACCGGGAACCTCGGCACCAGCTACTCCTTCCACGCCTCCGCGTTCCAGGTCGTCATGGACCGGCTCCCGTACACCATCACCCTCGCGGTCGCCGCCATCGCGGTCACCACCGTCGTCGCCGTGCCGCTCGGCGTGTGGATGGCCCGGCGCGCCGACACCAAGCGGGAGCTGGGCACGAACGTCCTGACGATCACGGGGCAGTCGATGCCCGACTTCTGGACCGGCATGATGCTGCTGACCGTCTTCGCCGTGCTCCTCCCGGTGCTGCCCGCCTCCGGATTCACCTCCTGGAGCGGCCTCGTCCTGCCCACCGTGACCGTGGCGGTCCTGCAACTCGCCCTCGTCTCACGGCTGGTGCGGCGCGAGATGACCACCGCGCTCGCCGCGCCCTACACCACCGTCGCCCGCTCCCGCGGCGTCTCCGAACGCGCCCTGACCTGGCGGTACGGCCTCCGCAACTCCGCCGTGCCCCTCGTCACCGCCCTCGGCACCCGGTTCGCGGCCCTGCTCAACGGTGTCGTGGTCGTCGAGGTCGTCTTCGGCTGGCCGGGCGTCGGCTCGCTCGTCGTGCGTGCCCTGGAGACCCGCGACTACCCGCTCATCCAGGCCACCGTCCTCGTCACGGCCACCCTCGCGATCCTCGTCCAGCTCCTCGTCGACCTCGCCTACCCGCTGTTCGATCCGCGCGTACGACTCGGAAAGGCGGCCTGACCCATGGCCAGTGTCACCTCCACCCCGGCCGCCCCCACCGAGCGGCCCAGCGCCGTCACCGCCCGCGACCTCGCCCGGGCCACCGCGACCCGGCAGCGGCGCGGCGCCCGCTTCAAGATCTGGGCCGGATCCGTGTGCACGGCCCTCGTGGTCCTGCCCGTCGCCCTGGCGGGTCTGCTGCCGCTGCCGGACGCCAACGCCCAGGACCTGTCCGAACGCAGGCTGCCGCCGCTCACCGACGGGCACCTGCTCGGCACCGACCAACTGGGCCGCGACCTGCTGTCCCGGATCCTGCACGGCGGCCAGGTGTCCCTCTCGGTCGGCGTCCTCGCGGTCCTGGTGTCCGGGCTGATCGGCATCGTCGCCGGATCGGCCGCCGGGTTCTTCGGCGGCTGGGTCGACGCGCTCGTCTCCCGCTTCCTGGAGGCCCAGCTCGCCCTGCCCCTGCTGATGATGCTGCTGCTCGTGGTCGCCCTCTTCGGGCCGTCGGTCACCGTCATCACCTGCGTGATCGCCGTCGCGCAGTGGCCGGAGGTGGCACGGCTGACCCGCTCCCTCGTCCTGGTCGAACGCGAGAAACCGTACGTCGCCGCCGCACGCGTCCTCGGTCTGCGCGGCTGGTCGGTCCTCACCCGGCACGTCATCCCCAACGTCGTGCGCCCGGTGAGCCTCGTCGTGCTGCTCCTGCTCGCCCAGGCCGTGCTGCTGGAGAGCGCGCTGAGCTTCCTCGGCGCCGGGCCGCAGCGGCCCTTCGCCACCTGGGGCCGGATCATCTCCGACGGCCAGGCCTACCTCACCACCTCGTGGTGGCTGGTCACCCTGCCCGGCCTGGTCATCGCCCTCCTCGTGGTCGGGGTCAACCTGCTGGGCGACGGGCTGCGCGACCGCACCCGCCGCCGGAAGGGAGCACGCGCATGACACCCCTGCTGGACGTCCGCGACCTCCAGATCGAACTCGTCACCGCGCACGGCGTCGTGCGGGCCGTCGACGGCGTCAGCTTCACCGTCGGCCGCGGCGAGACCGTGACCCTCATCGGCGAGTCCGGCTCCGGCAAGTCCACCACCGCGATGGGCGTGCTGCGCCTGCTGCCGGAGGGACTCGCCGTCCTGTCGGGCAGCGTCCGCATCGGCGGCCGGGACGTCCTCACCGACCCCGGCGCGGCCCGCGCGGTGCGCGGACGGACCGTGTCCCTCATCCCGCAGGACCCGATGACCGCCCTCAGCCCCGTCCACACCATCGGCCGGCAACTCGGCGACGCCATCCGCCTGCGCCACCCCGAACTCTCCCGCGCACAGGCCCGCGAACGGGGCGTCGACCTGCTCGGACAGGTGCGCATCAGCCGACCCGAGACCCGCTGGACCTCCTACCCCCACCAGTTCTCCGGCGGCATGCTGCAACGCATCCTCATCGCCATCGCGCTGGCCGGCGACCCCGAACTCCTCGTCGCCGACGAACCCACCTCCGCCCTGGACGCGACCGTGCAGGCCGACGTCCTCGACCTGCTGATGGAGCTTCAGGAACGCACCGGCATCGGCATGCTGATGATCACCCACGACCTCGGGGTGGCCCGGCTGGTCTCCGACCGCATCCACGTCATGAAGGACGGCCGCTTCGTCGAGTCGGGCCCGGCCGGGCAGATCGTCGAACGGCCGGCCGAGCCGTACACCCGTGACCTGCTCGCCGCCGTCCCCCGCCTGGGCGCCTGGGACGAGGACGGAACCGCCATCGAGGGAGCCATCCCATGACGCTGCTGGCCGTCGAGGACCTCGTCGTCGAATACCCCACCCGGAGCGGCCCCTTCCGCGCCGTCGACCGGGTCGGCTTCCGGCTCCGCAAGGGCGGCTCGCTCGCCGTCGTCGGCGAGTCCGGCTGCGGCAAGTCAACCCTCGCCCGCGCCCTGGTCCGGCTGCTCACCCCCAAGTCCGGCCGGATCGTCCTGGACGGCACGGACATCGCCACCCTGCCCGAGCGGAAACTCCGCCCCCTGCGGCGCCGCGTACAGATGGTCTTCCAGGACCCCTACGGCTCCCTCGACCCCCACCTGACCGCCCAGCAGATCGTCGCCGAACCCCTGCGCCTCGGCGGCGTCTCCGACCGCGCCGAACGAGCCCGCCGCGCCGCCGAACTGCTCGACCAGGTCGGCCTGCCCCCGTCCGCGCTGCAGCGCCGCCCGGCCGACTTCTCCGGCGGCCAGCGGCAGCGCATCGGCATCGCCCGCGCGCTCGCCTCCCGCCCCGACGTGCTGGTCTGCGACGAGGCGACCTCCGCGCTCGACATGTCCGTACAGGCGCAAGTGCTCGCCCTGCTCCGGGAGTTGCAGGAGGAGACCGGCATCGCCTACCTCGTCATCGCGCACAACCTGGGCGTGGTGCGCGAGATGAGCACGGACGTCGTGGTGATGCGGGCCGGCCGGGTGGTCGAGGCCGGGCCGACCGAGACCGTCCTCGCCGCCCCGGCCGACCCCTACACCCGCGCCCTGCGCCGGGCCGCCCTCGACCCGACCGCCATCCACGGCGTGAAACCCCGCCGCGTACCGGAAGGAAGCCCCTCGTGACCACCGGCATCACCCTGCCGAACAGCCCCGTCCCGCTCTCGCGGCTCGTGCTCGGCACCATGACCTTCGGCGACACCGTCGACCGCGCGGGAGCGGCCGCCATGCTGGACGCCGCGCTCGACGCCGGCCTCACCGGCGTCGACACCGCCAACGGCTACGCGGGCGGCGAGAGCGAGCGGCTGCTCGGAGAGCTGCTGCCGGGCCGCCGTGACCGGATCGTGCTGGCCACCAAGGCCGGCATCCCGCACCCCGACCAGGGCGAGCACGCGCCCCTGTCGCCCGCCGGACTGCGCGCCGCCCTGGAGGGCAGCCTCAAACGACTCGGCACCGACCACGTCGACCTCTTCTACCTCCACCAGCCCGACCGCGCGACGCCCCTCGCCGAAACCCTCGCCACCGTCTCCGAGTTCGCCACCGAGGGAAAGATCGGCGCCCTCGGCGTGTCCAACTACGCCGCCTGGCAGATCTCCGAACTCGTCCGCACCGCCGACGAGGTGGGCGCCCCGCGCCCGGTGATCGCCCAGCAGCTGCACAACCTCCTCGCCCGCCGCGTCGAGGAGGAGTACGTCGAATACGCGGCCGTCACCGGACTGCGCACCATGGTCTACAACCCACTCGGCGGCGGCCTCCTGACCGGCCGTCACCACTTCGGGCAGGAGCCCGGCTCCGGACGCTTCGGCGACTCGCGGCTCGCCCCCATGTACCGGCAGCGGTACTGGGACGAACGGCTCTTCACCGCCGTCGAGGAACTGGCCGCCGTGGCCGCGCGGGCGGGCCTCGCGCTCACCGACCTCGCCCTGCGCTGGCTGCTGGACCGCCCCTCCACCGACGCGCTGCTCCTCGGCGGCTCCCGGCCGGAGCACCTGCGCGCCAACATCGCCGCCGCCGCGGCCGGACCGCTCCCCGCCGACGTCACCGCGGCCTGCGACGAGGTCGGCGCCCGGCTGCGCGGCCCGATGCCCGCCTACAACCGCTGACCACGCCCCCACCCCAAGGAGCCCCGCCCCATGCCCGCCGCACCCGGCACCCCCGCCGCCTTCGCCGCCGCCCTGCGCGCCCGCGAACAGCTCGTCGGCTACTGGTCCGTCCTGGACTCCCCGGTCTCCACCGAACGCATCGCCCGCCTCGGCTACGACTATGTTGCCCTCGACGCCCAGCACGGCCTCCTGGAGTACGCGGGCGTCCTGCGCTCCCTCACTGCCATCGACACCAAGGGCTCGACGGCGGTCGGCCTGGTCCGCGTCGAGGCCAACGACCCGTCACCGATCGGCAAGGCACTGGACGCGGGCGCCGCCGGCGTGATCGTCCCGCTGATCGACACCGCGCGGGACGCCGCCGACGCGGTGGCGGCCGTACGCTACCCGCCGCTCGGCCGCCGCAGCTACGGCCCGATGCGCTCCGGGCTGCGCATCGGCCCCCACCCGGCCGACGCGCACGCCCAGACCGTCGTCCTCGCGATGATCGAGACCGCCGAGGGCCTGGCCGACGTCGAGGCCATCTGCGCCACCGACGGCCTCGACGGCGTCTACGTCGGCCCCTCCGACCTGCGCCTGGCGCTCGGCGGAGCCACCTCCACCGACCCGGCGCTCGCCGACGAGTTCGAGGCCGCCCTCGCGACCGTGCGGACGGCTGCCGCCAGGGCCGGGATCGCCGCCGGCATCCACACCGGGGACGGCGCGAGCGCCGCCAAGCGCCTCGCCGAGGGCTTCACCTTCGCCACCGTCGCCTGCGACCTCGTCCACCTGGAACAGGCCGCCGCAGGGCACCTGACCGCGGCGCGGGAGACGGGACAGGCCGGGGGAGGAGGCCGATGACGGCGACACGCGGGGCGGGAGAACCCGGTGACCACCGGGGCCGCCATCCCACCCCCGGGCAGGACGAGCCCCATGACCACCCGCCCGTCGACCGCGGTGTGCGAGGCATGACGAGCCACATGACCGCCAACCGTCCGGCAGGACCAGCCAGTTGACCTCCACCCGCCGAGCAGGAGCTTCCCCGATGACCACCGCCGACGGCGCGCTGCGCCCCCACCCCGGCCAGCCCGGCCGGGCCGAGACCCACCTGGCCGCGCCCGCCGCGCAGAACCACGCCGCCAACCTCACCGTCCTGCCCGGCGGCGACCTGGGCTGCGTCTGGTTCGGCGGCACCCAGGAAGGCGTCGCCGACATCTCCGTGTGGTTCTCCCGGCTCGCCCCAGGCTCCGACACCTGGTCCGAGCCCGTCCGCCTCTCCGCCGACGACACCCGCTCCGAACAGAACCCGCTGCTCTTCCCCGCCCCCTCGGGCGAGCTGTGGCTCCTGCACACCGCCCAGCGCGCCGGACACCAGGACACCGCCGAGGTCCGGCTGCGCGTCAGCCATGACGAGGGCGCCACCTGGGGCCCGTCCCGCGTGCTGTTCCCGGCCGGCGAGCAGGGCGGCGTGTTCGTCCGCCAGCCGATCGTCCAAGTGGCGGGAGGCGAACGCCTGCTGCTGCCCGTCTTCCGGTGCGTCGCCACCCCCGGCACGGCCTGGTCGGGCGACCGGGACACCAGCTCCGTCATGGTCAGCGACGACGGCGGCCACAGCTGGCGCGAACGCCCCGTCCCGGGCAGCACCGGCCTCGTCCACATGAACATCCGCCCCCTGCCCGGCGGTCGTCTCCTGGCCCTCTTCCGCAGCCGCCGCGCCGACGCCGTGCACAGCTGCGTGTCGCACGACGACGGCGAGACGTGGACCGAGCCCCGCCCCCTGGACCTGCCGAACAACAACTCCTCGATCCAGTACACCGTCCTGGCCGACGGCCGGCTCGCCCTGGTCTACAACCACAGCAGCGCGGCGGACGCCGTCGCCCGCAGGGTCTCCCTGTACGACGAGATCGACGACGACGGCGTGGCCGGGACGTCCTCCCCGGCCGCCGCCCCCACGGGCGACGCCTTCTGGGGCGCTCCCCGCGCCCCGCTCTCCCTGGCCCTCTCCCCGGACGACGGCCGCACCTGGCTCCAGAGGCACGACCTGGAGACGGGCGACGGCCACTGCCTCACCAACAACTCCCGCGACGGCCTCAACCGCGAGCTGTCCTACCCCTCCCTCGCCCAGACCCCGGACGGCACCCTCCACGTCGCCTACACCCACCACCGCCGCACCATCAAGCACGTCCGCCTGGACGGCAGTTGGCTGAAGGAGAGGTTCCCCGCCTGATCACCGAACGTCCGGCCCCGGCCACCTCCCGCGTTTTGGACGAGCCCTTCTCCTGCCCTGCACCAGCGCTGTACGGGCGTTAACCGGCCTCCCACGACAGTGGCATCACCCGCTCCACCAGGGTGAGCGGGGAGACCGAAAGGGGAACGGCGCCATGGGTACCGCCGGAACACCGCAGCGCAGGGCCATACTCACCGGTGGACTGGCCGCCGGCGCGGCTCTGCTCACCGCCTGCTCGTCGACGTCGGACAGCACACCCACCGGGCAGGCCGCGGCCGCGCCGAGCACCCCCGCGCCCTCACCCGCGGCGGCCGCGCGCCCGGACTCGCCCTGGGCAGCGTTCGCCCGGCTGATGGACGGCAACAAGCGCTGGGTGGACGGCAGGCTCCAGCACCCCGACCGGGACCCGAAGCGGCGCGAGTTCGTCGCCGAGGAGCAGGACCCGTACGGCGTGATCCTGTCCTGCATCGACTCCCGCGTCCCGCCGGAGCTCGTCTTCGACACGGGCCTCGGCGACCTGTTCGTGATGCGCACCGGCGGGCAGGTGGTGGGCCCGGTGGTCGTCGGCTCCGTGGAGTACGGGCCGATGACGTCCGGCACCCCGCTGATCGTGGTCCTCGGGCACCAGCGCTGCGGGGCGATCAAGGCGGCCTACGAGGCGATGCGGGACGGCACGACCCTGCCCGGCAACCTCCAGTCGATCTCCGACGCCCTGCGGCCCGCCTACCGGGAGACCGTCAGGAAGAAGCACGCCGACCCGGTCGACGCGATGGTCCGGATCCACATCGATCAGACCGCCGCCGGCCTGCGGACCAACAAGGACCTCGCCCCGCTCGTGAAGAAGGGCGACCTCGCCGTCGTCAGCGCCTACTACTCGCTCGACACCGGCCAGGTGGAAGTCCTCACCGGCGCGCCCTCCGCCTGACCGGGAGACCACGGGGACCGGGCGGGAAAAACGTTCCATGCCCGGCCACGTTATACTTGCGGCGCCCATGAAGGCCACGGTCGTGCCTGGTCGCACGGCTGCAACAGCGAGGGGGTGGACGCCGTTCCGGCACGCCCCGCCCGCATCCAGGACGTCGCCGCCGCCGCGGGCGTCTCGGTGTCCACGGTGTCGAACGTGCTCAACCGGCCCGAGCGCGTCAACGCCCGGACCGCCGAACGCGTCCGCGTCGCGGTCGCCGCGCTCGACTACGTCCCCCACCCCGGAGCCGCCGGCCTGCGCACCGGGCGTGCCTCCGCCATCGGGCTGGTGCTGCCCGACGTGACCAACTCCTTCTACGCGCGCATCGCACGGGGCGCGGCGGACGCCGCCTACGACCACGGCTACTCCCTCGTCCTCTGCCACAGCGGGGACGCCCCGGAGCGGGAGCAGGGCTACTTCAGCATGCTCGTCGAGCAACGGGCCGTCGGCGTGGTCGTCGTGCCGCTCAGCGCCGACCCGGGCCGGCTCGCCCGGCTGCGCGAGCGGGGCATCCCGCTCGTCCTCGCCGACCGTGCGATGCCCGACCGTGACGGCTGCTCGGCCTCCGTCGACGACATCGCCGGCGGCCGCATCGCCGTCCAGCACCTCCTCGACAGCGGGGCGCGCGACATCCTCGTCGTCAACGGCGAGCGCGGCATACGCCAGTGCGCCGACCGGTACCAGGGCGCCCGGCAGGCCGTGCGCAGCCGACGCGAGGCCCGGTTGGACCAGGTCGTCGCCGAGGAGATGACCGTCGCGTACGGCGCGGAGATCGCCCGCGGGCTGGAGGACCTGCCCGACGGGGTGTTCTGCACCAACGACTTCCTCGCGGCCGGCCTGTGCCGGGGCCTCACCGAGCGCGGCGTGCGCATCCCCGAGGACGTGCAGGTCGTCGGCTACGGCGACCTCGACATCGCGAGCTTCGGCGCGACCACCCTGACGACCGTCCGGCAGCCGGTCGAGGACCTCGGACGGGCGGCCGTGGAGATGCTGCTCGACGAGATCGAGGCCCGCGCGGACCACCTCCACGAAACCCGCGTCTTCGCCCCCGGCCTCGTCCTGCGCGACTCCACCCGCACGGGAGCTCCCGCGTCTTCGGCCTGATCACAACGACACGCCCTCCGGAATCCGTAGCGTCACGGGCCCCAACAGCCCCGAGATCAGCTGGGATTCGAAGGCCCAGGCGGTCGGCGTGGCCTCCGCGAGATACGGCGCCAGCGTGCCCCGGACCGTCACCTCCAGCCGGACGGCACGCCCGCCGGCCCCGCGCAGCGGGAAGCGGTACGGCGCGCAGAACGCCTCCCCGGCCGGTTCCCCGTCGACCGACACCTCCACGCTGCCCCGCACCCGCCCCAGATCCAGCACGGGATCGGGCCCCGGCGGCACCTGGAGCACCCGCGTGTACGTCACGCCCCCGCTCCAGCTCCCCAGCCCCAGGTCCCGCCAGTCACCCAGGGGCAGCGGCGCCGGCACGGTCCGCACGCGCACCGGCCCCTGCCACGCGGAGCCGCCCCGCAGGACCGCCGTCGGCTCGGTGACCACCTCGACGGACGCCGGCGCCGACAGTGGCTGATCCAGAGTCAGAATCCCGCCCTCCCACGGCGGTTCCGCGCCGTCCCCGACCCGCACGCGCGCGTGCAGCGCCAACGGCAGGTCGAGCGCGACCGTGCCCGCGGGGACGGTGAACCGGAAGCGCTGCCGCGAGGCGTGCACGTCGTCGGTGGAGCGCGACGGCCACACGGCGCCGCCGAGCACCGGCCGACCCGTGAGCCAGGCGGTGTCCGGCAGCGGATGCGGCCGCACCGCGGCGTGGCAGTGCCGCAGCTCGCCCCGCCTGCGGTCGTCCTCGACCGTCCGCCCCCGCCGTCCGCCCGACTCGACCTCCCAGCCGGCGCCGCTGACCAGGGCCGTCACCTCGGATCCCGAACACACCGCGAGGTCGACGAAGACCGCGTCCCGGGCGCCGGCACCGTCGGCGACGACCTCCAGCGTGTGCTCGCCCGCCCCGAGCACCGGTTCGTGGCGGAAGAACATCGGCACGGCGCCCCAGTCCGCCGCGTAGTACTCCACCTGCTCCTGCCGTGCCACGACCGCCCCGTCGATGAGCACGGTGACCGCCGAGGCGGCACCCACGACGAGCACCGCCCGCGCCTCGCCGCCCGGCACCCGGAGCCGGGCGCGATAGGTGACCCGGCCGTCCGGCCGTACGTCCTCGGGCGGGCGCATGAACCGCGGCCGGGGTCCGAGCCCGCCCGGCTCGGACAGGCAGTGGAAGCTGCCCAGGGGCGTGCCGGCGGTCGCCGAGATCGTCGAGGGCCGGTCCTGGGCGCCGGACAGCTCGTACTCCAGGACGTTGCGCCCCCGGCTCACCGTGACCCGGGCCGAGGCCACGTACCCGCTGCTCTCCGGGACCAGCAACTCACCGTTCCACCAGACCCGCTTGACGGCCTCGGCGCCGACGTGCAGCTCGGCGGGCCCGCGGTGGTCGGTCTCCACGAGGGCGCGGACCCGGGCCGCCGTCGCGCCGACCGGCACGGGGACACGGACGAACTCCTCGTTCACCAGCCCCTTGGTGCCCAGCAGTCCGCCCTGGTCCGGGATGCCGCGGCTCGCCGAGTACACCGCGACCTCCCAGCCCGCGTCCGGCGGCACGAGCGGCAGCTCCCCGGCCAGGATCCGTTCCACGCGCGGGCCGTCCAGCGGCTCGGGGGCCTGATCGACGGGCACCGGGGGCAGGACCCGCACGCGGTTGCCGTACGTCACCCGGATCCGCTCCCACGCCTCGCCCTCGGTCCACTCCATGGTCCAGATCTGCGGCTCGTCCACCGACGCCCCCTCGGGCAGCGCCAGATCGCCCCAGGTGTTGTCCAGGGTGGGGACCAGACGGCCCTGCCACCCGGTCGACACGTCGAGCACCCGGACGGCCGCCTCACCCACCGGAGAGGGCGACGGCGCCGGCCGGCCCTCCCGCCAGACGACCAGGACCGCGGGGGCGCCGTCCAGCGGCACCTCGACGATCGAGACCGTGCCGTCGTCGGCGACGGTGACGCGCACGGGACCGCGGGATCCGCTCGCCGGGTTCCACACCTCGGCCTCGGCGACCTCCGCCCGCACGGTGACGGACACGGTGTCGGCGGTGACGGCCGCACCGGGCCGGAGCGGATGCGCGCCGATCTCCGGGAAGGCCGCCGTCACCAGCGCCACCGCCTCGTTCCCCCTGCGCCGGACGAGCAGGGGAACGTCACCCGTCGCGTACCCGGCCGCGTCGGCCACCGCCAGCGCACCGGCCTCCGGGTCGCGCACCCGCTCCAGCCGGGGATGGGCCAGCAGGGCCGCCACCACGGAGTCGTCACCGGCCCGGCCCGCGACCGTCGCGGGTGGCCGCCCCACCACCACGACCCGCCCTCCCGCGTCGAGGAGTTCGGCCAGCCGGCGCGCCGTCTCCTCCTCCAGCACGCTCGTCGACGGCAGCAGCACCGCGGTGTACGCCAGGTCCCGGATCCGCAGGGCGCCGTCCGTGGCCTTGGCCCGCTGGACCGAGTCGTCGTCGACGACGTCGAAGGAGATGCCGTGCCGGTCCAGCGAACCGACGTGCGGGGCGAGCCAGTTGTTCGTGCCGCACAGGTCCAGGTAGTGGCGCTGCGTCTCGTCGGCGTCGGCGTGCTCCTCGCCCAGCCGGCCGTCGCCGAAGTGCCGGACGGGCGCGTCCAGCGGGATCAGCGCCTGCATCGTGGCGGTGGGGTACAGGACCGCCACGTCGGCCGCGTAACCGCCCCAGGACATGATCGAGCAGATCCGTGCCACGGCTCGCGAGAACGCCGGGTACTGCTTCCAGTAGGGCTGGCGCCAGTCGGTGGACGGCGGCGCCCACTCGAACCAGCCGCCCGCGGTGCCGAAGTAACTGGCGTGCGGGTTGTACAGGTTGGCGCCGCTGCGCAGGAACGGCAGCAGCCAGTGGTAGGTGTCCTCCAGGGTGCCGCCCCAGCCGGAGGAGTGGAACGCCTCGATCCAGACGCGCTCGTGGCCGTAGAGGTGGGCCATGGAGGAGTGCACCTTGGCGTCGCCGTGGTGGTCGCTGCCGGCGGCGCTGTACCAGCGGTGGGTCCGGAAGTAGTCGGTGTAGATCTGCGTCGACTGGGACGGGTATCCCGCGCGGGCGGGGTGGCTCTGGTCGCTGCCCAGCAGCAGCCCGCGGCTCCGGTGCCAGTCGGCGAGCGGCCGGAACAGGGCATCCTCGGTCAACTCCGCGCGGACCGCGTAGTAGTCGGCGCGGACCCTCCGCTCCGCCGGGCCGGCGTCCGTGCCGAACAGGGCCGGCAGGTGGTCGAGCAGGTCGTAGCCGCGACGGGCGCGGAACTCGGCGGCGAGGCGGTGGCTCCAGGCGTTGGTGGCGGGCAGTTCGTCCTGGAAGCTGCCCGCGATGACGGTGCCGAGGTACTCGGGCACGCGGCGGTCGTACTCGTGGTGGACGGCGTCCATCAACAGGCCCACAGCGCGCGCATCCAGGTAGTCGAACGCCGTGGGGACGGCGGTGACGAGCCGCACCCGCGTCCCGTCGGCGGCCTCGACGGCCCCGTCCCCGCCGAGCGCGAGCCGCCGCCCCTGGGGGGCGTACGCGGCGATCGGCGTCTCGGCGTCCCCGAGGGCGACCGTGCCCCGGGAGACGCGCGCGTCTCGGCAGCGCAGCGCCAGCCCGGCCGCGTCGGGATGACGCCGTGTCACCGTCCCCTGCACGTTGGCCCCGGAGAACCCGATCTGGTCGTAGAACCACAGGCGTGTGCCGAGCCCCGCGGCGATCTCGCAGGCGTCGGTGAAGCGGTCCCACCACTCCTCACCGAACCACGCGGGATCGTCGGCCCGGGCGCCGAACGTGGGCCCGGCCGGAGCCAGGTTGATCACGACGAGGTTGTGGACGCCGCCCTCCGCGAACGCCCGCAGCTGCCAGGCGAGTCGCTCACGGGTGACCTTCGCACCCGACCACCACCACAGGGGAGTGGGGCCGAAATCGCGGGGCGGATCCTCGAACAGCTGCCGGAGCGCGGGGGAGAGCACGGACACGGTCCTTCCCCTAAAACGTTTTTAGGCCACCTTCACCGTAGGGGAGCTGGACCGGTCACGCCATATCCCCGAACGGGGCGAGGGGAGACGGCGTCTTCCGACGCATGCGTGCGCGACACCTTGTTGCAACGTTTTTCTCGCCCTATATTCGCTGCGACCAGGCCCCCGGAACCGCGATGTCACCAGACGACGGAGTCGCATCATGGCCGGTACCCGCCCCATCCCCACACCGCTCTGGAAGGCCGCCGCCCTGTCGGGCATGGCCTCCTACCTCGACGCCGGGCTGATCGTCGCCATCTCCGTCAACCTGGCCATCTACCGCGACAGTTACGACATGGGCGTATGGATGGCCGGGGCGATCAGCGCGATCGTCACCGGCTGCATCGCCGTCGGGTCCCTCGTCGGCGGCCGGCTCGCCGACCTCTTCGGCCGCCGCCGCGTCTACAACTGGGACATCTTCTGCTTCGCGCTCGGCGCGATCGTCATCACGCTGGCCCCGGACGACATCACGCTGCTCATCGGCGTCCTCGTCGCGGGCCTCGCGGCCGGCGCCGACCTGCCGACGTCCCTGGCCGTGGTCTCGGACGCCGCGCCCTCCTGGGCCCGGGGCAGGCTCGTGGCCTTCACGCAGGTCATGTGGATGCTGGGCATCGCCGTCGCCATCTTCCTCGGCTTCGTGCTCTCCACCACCGGCATGACCGGCGCCCGGCTCATCACCGGGCAACTGGCCGTCGCCGCGCTCGTCACCTGGGCCCTGAGGTCCAGGCTGAAGCTGACCGACGAGTGGGACACGGGCGAGCACGAGCGGAACACGGGAGACGGCGAGCGGGACACCGCACAGCAGGAGGCGGACGCCGCCCCCCACAGCACCCCGCTGAAGAACATCTGGACCCGCGCCGCCCTGCTGCCGATGACCGCGACGTTCGTCTTCTACGTCACCTGGGGACTCGGCGCCAACACCTTCGGCCAGTTCGGCACCTATCTGCTCGTCACCGTCAGCGATGCCTCCCAGAGCCTGGCCACCGGCATCAACCTGGCGTTCATCCCCATCGGCGTGCTGCTCACCCTCGCCTTCGTGCGCGTCGCCGACACCCCGTGGCGCGACCGGCTGTTCCACGTGGCCGCGGTGGTGCAGATCCTCGCCTTCGTCATCGCGTCCCTGACCGCGGGCGCCCTCGTCGGGATGCTCGTCTTCTTCGTGCTCTACCAGCTCTCCAACCCCTTCGCGGGCGAGGCGAACTACAAGGTGTGGTCGCAGCTGACGCTGCCCGCCGACACCCGCGGCACCACCCAGGGCCTCACCTACGCCCTGTCGCGGGGCGTCTTCGCGGTCGCCGCGTTCTTCACCCCCGCCCTCGCCGACCACAGCCCGTCCGTCCTGCTCTGGACCATCACCGCCTGCATGACGGCGGCGGCCTTCGCGGGCGTGTTCATCATCCGCGTCCTGGTCCCCCGCTCCGCCGGCGCCGTGACGGACAGAGCGGACCTGCGCGTTTCCAGCACCTGAGCCGCCGGACCCACCCCGACAAGGAGCACCGACCATGGCAACGACCGCGGACCGCACGGCCGTACGGGCCGCCGCCCTGCACGACCTGCTCCCGCCGGTCACCCGGCGCCGCACCCGGATCGGACTGGTCGCGGGCGGACTCGGCACCTACTGGCCGCAGTTCCCCGGCCTCCTCCCGCAGCTCAAGGAGTCCGCCGCCTATGTCGCCGAGCGCTTCCGGGGGATGGACGCGGAGGTCACCGACGCCGGCTTCGTCTCCGACGCCCAGGAAGGAGCCCGCGCCGCCGAGGAACTGCGCCGCGCCGACTGCGACCTGATCGTGCTGTTCCTGACGACGTACCTCACCTCGTCCATGGTGCTGCCGATCGCCCGGCGCTCGCACACGCCGGTCCTGGTCATCGACCTCCAGCCGACCGAGCGGATGGACCACGCCTCCTTCGACACCGGGGCGTGGCTGGCCTACTGCGGGCAGTGCCCCGTCCCCGAGGTCGGCAACGTCTTCCGGCGCGCCGGCATCCCCTTCCGCTCGGTGTCGGGCTGGCTGCGGCAGGAGTCCGCCTGGCGGCGCATCGAGCAGTGGATCCGGGCCGCGCACATCCGCGCCGCCCTCCGGCACGCCCGGCACGGACTCATGGGACACGTCTACCCCGGCATGCTCGACGTGCAGACCGATCCCACCCTGCTGGCCACGACGTTCGGCTCGCACGTCGAGGTGCTGGAGTTCGACGACCTGCGGCACCGCGTGGAGCGCGTGACCGAGGCGGAGACCCGCGAGCGGATGGCGCTCGCCCGGCAGGTCTTCACCCTCGACGACAGCGTGGTGGAGGAGGACTTCGCCTGGGGCGCGACGGTGTCGGTCGCCCTCGACCGGCTGGTGGAGGACTTCGCGCTGGACAGCCTCGCCTACTACCACCGCGGTCTCGACGGCGAACTCCACGAGCGCCTCGGCGCCGGCATGATCCTCGGCGCCTCCCTGCTCACCGCCCGGGGCGTGCCCGCGGCCGGCGAATACGAACTGCGCACATCAGTCGCGCAGTTGGCCTCGCAGAGCGTCGGCGCGGGAGGCTCCTTCACCGAGATCCAGGCCCTGAACTTCGAGGACGGGGTCGTGGAGATGGGCCACGACGGACCCGCCCACCTCGCGGTCGGCGCACGCGACCCGCTCCTGCGCGGCCTCGGCGTCTACCACGGCAAACGCGGCTGGGGCGTGAGCGTCGAGTTCGACGTCCAGCACGGGCCCGTCACCCTGCTCGGCCTCGGCCAGGACGCCGACGGCAGCCTGTCGTTCGTCACCTCCGAGGGCACCGTCGTCCCCGGACCGCTGCTGGAGATCGGCAACACCACCAGCCGGGTCGACTTCGGCCGCGACCCCGGCGAATGGGTCGACGCGTGGAGCGCCACGGGCGTCGGCCACCACTGGTCCCTCGCGGTGGGCCACCACGCGGCCGACTTCCGGGCGGCGGCGAGCCTGCTGGGCATCGACCACCGGCACGTGTGACGGGGAATCGGGGGTGGGGACAGGTGTCCCGTCCGCACCCCCGGAAATGGGTGCGGGCACCGATGGTGCGGCAGCCGGGCCGCGTGTGAGAGTGACAACGGCCGGAGCTTCGCGTGTCGTGATCACCGCGACTCCGGGCTGACGCCGACAAGAACCACGATGTCCGGTACATCCCCAGAAGGAGGAGCCCATCCACCCTCGCACGCAGAAACGATCCGCCTCCCATGGAGAGCGGAAGGCGGTGACCCGTGGGACACGCTGACAGCCTTCTCGCCATGGGCGGCGCCTTCCTGGCCGCCGCGTTCCTCGCCCGCCTCGGCGGCAGGATCGGACTCCCGACGATCCCGCTGTTCATGCTCGCGGGCATCCTGCTCGGCCCGCACACCCCGGGCCTGGTCATCGTCCAGGACGCCCACGACTTCGAGATGCTCTCCGCGCTCGGGCTCGTGCTGCTGCTGTTCTACCTGGGCCTGGAGTTCCACCTCGACGACCTCAGGAGCGGCGGCCGGCGCCTGCTGACCGCGGGCGGGATCTATCTGCTGCTCAACGTCGGCGCCGGGCTGGCATTCGGCTTCGCCCTGGGGTGGGGCGTCCGGGAGGCGCTGGTGCTCGCCGGTGTCCTCGGCATCTCCTCGTCCGCCATCGTCACCAAGATCCTCATCGACCTCGGACGCATCGGCCGCCCCGAGACGCGCCTCATCCTGGGCGTCATCGTCGTGGAGGACATCTTCCTCGCGCTGTACCTCGCCGCGCTCCAGCCGGTCATCAGCGGCGCCCAGGGCGTCGGGGACACGGCCCTGCAGGCCGCCAAGGCCTTCGGCTTCCTCCTGCTGCTGGCCGCCGCCGCCCGCTACGGCACCAGGCTGGTCGGGCGGCTGATCGCGACCCGCGACAACGAACTGCTCGTCATCAGCTTCCTCGGCGCGGCCGTCCTCGTGGCCGGCGTCGCCGAGGTCCTCGGAGTCGCCGACGCCATCGGCGCGTTCATGGTCGGCCTGATCCTCGCCGGTACCCCCTCCGGGCCTCGCATCCGGGACCTGGTGCATCCGCTGCGCGACGCCTTCGCGGCGATCTTCTTCTTCGCCTTCGGCCTCTCCATCGACCCCGGCGACATCGTCTCCGTCGTCGGACCGGTCGCGGCGGCGGCCGCGCTGACCCTCGTCATGAACGTCGTCGCGGGGCTCCTCGTCGCCCGCGTGTACCGCTACGGCACCGAGCCCGCCGCCGACATCGCCACCACGCTCGTCGCCCGCGGGGAGTTCGCGCTGATCCTGGCCGCCATGGCCGCCACCGCCGGACTCGACGACCGCCTCGCCCCGTTCATCGCCGGGTACGTCCTCGTCCTCGCGGTCCTCGGCCCCATCGCCGCCGGACGCGCACATCTGCTCGCCCGCGCGCTCCGGGCCGGACAGGGACTCCTGCCGGGCCGCACGGCCCCGACGTACGCGGTGGAACCCCCGTCCGACAGCACGACGTCCGCCCCGCGTCCCACCGAGCCGGCCGAGCGCTGACGGGCTTCCGGCCGCCGAACACCGGTGGCAGACCGCCCGAGGCACCACACCTCGGCGCCCTCGCGCGGGCCGGGGCGCGGCCGGGTCCGGGGCACGACCCGGGGCCGGAACCGGCGCCGACGCGCGGCGCACCCACCGCATACCCCGGGCACCGGCTCCCTCCGGCGCGTCACCGATGCCGCGGTCGTCGCCGCGGACGCCCGGCCCCACGCCCGTCACGTCAGTCCGCGGAGCGCCCTCGGCGTGCCGGGCGTGAGCGCGGCCGGTGACAGGACGGCACCGCCCACCGCACCCTCGGCCCCGCCCTCGTCCAGCGTGGGGCGGGGCCCGGCGGCGCCGTCCTCCGTGACGCCACCCACCCTTGGACCGAACACCCGTCTCGCGATCCCGCGTTCGTGGGGTGCGCTGACCGGGAAGGATGAGGGCCGGGCCCGATGGCGGAAGCCGCTGGAGGAGGGAGAAGCTGAAGCCCTGGTGAGACCGGCAGCGCCGCGTCTCGGCGGGCTGTCCACCTCCGCACCCTCACTGGGCCCTCCACCCCACGACTTGCCCTGTCCTCGGCCGTGCCCTGCCCGCGAGCGCCGCAGGGTTCGGGAAGGAGAAGCCGTGCCCCGGTCCGAAGACGAACGCCTGGTCGACCTCGCCGCGCGACTCGAGCGGGAGGACCCCAGATTCGCCCGAGCCCTGCGGACCGGCCGCCCCGCCCGGCCCCGGGAGTACCGGCGTACCGGCGCCTGGTGGGGGCTGGCCCTCGGCGTGACCGTCCTGGGCTGCGGCATCGTCCTGGCCCAGGGGCTGCTCATCGCGGGCGGGCTGGTCCTCGTCGGCATGGCGGCACAGCTCGTGGACCCGGACCCGACCCGCGCGGGGCACCGGGGGCCCGGGCCGCGGTGACGCCCGCGGGCGCCGGGCCGCTACACACCGGCCCACTACCCGCCGGCCCACTTCCGCAGCAGCGCCTCGCGCTCCTCGCGCGGCGGAGTGCCCTCGGCCGCGTGGTCGCGGCCCCACGCCAGGAGGTCCCCGACCTCGGCAGCCCCGTCCGCGAGCCGTTCCAGGAGGGCGGTGGACAGCTCGTACTCGGACGGCTGATAGAACCCTCCGGCCACCGCCGCCTGCACGGTGACCTCGACGGTCTCCTCGGCCGTCACCACCTCCAGGAGGAAGGCGGGCGGCAGCTCGCCGTACCCGGTGACCGCGACGAGCACGGCGTCGAACGCCATCGACGCCATCCGGCGCGCACCCGACCGCACGGGTACGCCGTCGGTCCGGATCCGGACCACCTCGTCCCAGGCCCAGAACCTGCCCCGACCTGCTCCCAGCGTCTCCACACCGGCCTCGGTCAGCCGTACCCCGGAGGCGGCTCCCACCGGCTCGGCCCCCACGTACACCGAGTCCTCGCCGATCCAGAACAGGCCGACCATGGCCATGAGCGCCTCCCCGCGATGGTCCGGGTTGGAGCGGTTCCGACCCGAGTGTCGTCGTAGGAGACGGCACCGACGGGCAGGAGGTTGCGGACCGTGCGGCCCGACAGGGGGAGCGGGGTGCCGCCGTCAGGGTGTGGCCGTAACCCGAGTGAACGTCCTGGATGGTGGGACGGACCGGCATGACTGACGGTGTTCACGTCGAGGCCGGGTCTCGTGAGCTGGCGAGGCGTCAGCTGCCCGGCTCGCGACGGAAGGATTCACCGATGCGCTCTGCCCGCATGCTGCTCGCGACGGCCACGGCCACGGCCGCCCTCGCGATCACCGCACCCGCCGCCTACGCCGAGGCGATGGGTGACCGGGACCACGACACCACTTCCTACAGCAAGGAGCACCACAAGGACGGCAAACACCACAAGCCGCACGGCGGAGTACACACCGGTGGCGGAGCCCTGGCCGCCGTGACCGCGGACCACGACTCGGACGGTTCCAAGCACGACAAGGACGCGTTCGGCGACAAGCACGGCAAGGGTGACGAACACGGCAAGGGTGACGAACACGGCAAGCACGAAGACCACGGCAAGCACGAAGACCACGGCAAGCACGAAGACCACGGCAAGGACTTCGACCACGGCAAGCACCACAAGCCGCACGGCGGAGTACACACCGGTGGCGGAGCCCTGGCCGTGGTGAACGCGGACGACGACTGGGACAACCCGAAGCACGACCAGGACGTCCTCAAGGACGGCGAGCGCGGCGACGACCCCTGGAACGACAAGCACGACGAGGACGGCTTCAGCGACAAGCACGACGAGAACGGCAAGCACGAGGACCACGGCAAGCACGACGAGCACGACAAGGGCTCCTGGCACGGCAAGCACGACAAGCACCACAAGCCGCGCGGCGGGATGCACACCGGCGGTGGCGGGCTGGCCGCGTCGCCGGGCGTGACCGCCGGCGGCCTGGCGATGCTGGCGGTGGCCGGCACCGGCCTGTACGCGCTGCGGCGCCAGAAGGCCTCGCGGGGCACCGCATGACGGGTGCCTGACCTCATGACCGCTGTGGCCGCCGCACGTGTCTCCCGCGTCGCGGCGGTCCGGCTCGTCCGCCCGCGTGCCGTGTCCGCGTCCGTATCCGTGCTCGTGTCCGTTCCCGCTGCCGTGCCCGAGTGAGGTGGTCTTCGATGGCAGTCAGCCCTCCTTCCCCCGACGCACCAGATCCCGCCCCGCCGAGGCGGCGGCTGCGCACCGCCGTGTGGGTGGTGTGGGCCGTGGCCGCCCTGGCCCTGACCGTGGGCCTGTTCACCGGCCGCGGTGGGTCGTCCGACTCCGGCGGCCCGCCGCACGCCCCGCCCGCCGTCGCGCCCGCCGCCTCGGCCGCGCCCGCCGTCCCCGAGGCGCCGCCCACGTCCGCGGCTCCCCAGAGATCCGCCGGGACCGAGGCCGGCGGCCTGCCGCGGTCCCGGCCGGTCCGCCTGCTCATCCCCAAGATCGCGGTCGACGCGCCCTTCACGGATCTCGCCATCGGCCGTTCGGGTCAGCTCGACCCCCCTCCCGACGACGACATCAACCTCGTCGGCTGGTATGCCGAGGGCCACTCGCCCGGCGAGGCCGGAACCGCGATCATCGCCGGACACGTCGACACCAAGACCTCCCCGGCCGTGTTCGCCCGGCTCAGCGAGCTGAGGAAGGGCGACCGGTTCCACGTGGCGCGCGCCGACGGAAGCAGGGCGACCTTCGTGGTCGACGACTCCGAGTCCTTCGACAAGGACCACTTCCCCAGCGAGCGCGTCTACGGCGACACCCCCGACGCCCAGGTCCGCCTCATCACGTGCTCGGGAGCCTACGACCGCCAGGCCCGGGACTACACCGAGAACCTGGTGGTCTTCGCCCACCTCGCCTGATTCCCGGTCTGTGGCCTGACTTGGTGTTTTACAGTGACTGCCACCGTTCAAGTGACGGCCACCAGTTCAGGCGACTGTGGGACCTGTGAGGTATTCGCGAACCATGACGACCGAAACGTTTGAGTTCCAGGTAGAGGCCCGTCAGCTGCTCCAGCTGATGATCCACTCGGTCTACTCGAACAAGGATGTCTTCCTGCGCGAGCTCGTCTCCAACGCCTCCGACGCGCTCGACAAGCTGCGTCTGGAGAAGCTGCGGGATGACTCGCTCGACGCCGACGTCTCGGACCTGCACATCGAGATCGACGTCGACAAGGAGGCCCGTACCCTCACGGTGCGGGACAACGGCATCGGGATGTCGTACGACGAGGTCGGGCAGCTCATCGGCACCATCGCCAAGTCGGGTACGGCCACCCTCCTGAAGGAGCTGAAGGAGGCCCAGGACGCGGCCGGGGCCGAGGGGCTCATCGGCCAGTTCGGCGTCGGCTTCTACTCCGCGTTCATGGTGGCGGACGAGGTCACGCTGGTCACCCGGCGCGCCGGCGAGAGCCAGGGCACCCGCTGGAGCTCCCGCGGCGAGGCCACGTACACCCTGGAGACCGTCGACGACGCCCCGCAGGGCACCTCGGTGACGCTCCACCTCAAGCCCGCCGACCCGGAGAACCAGCTCCACGACTACACCTCGCCGTGGACGATCCGGGAGATCGTCAAGCGGTACTCGGACTTCATCACCTGGCCGATCCGGATGGTCCCGGAGGCCGCCGAGGGCGACAGCGCACCCGAGCCCGAGACGCTGAACTCGATGAAGGCCCTGTGGGCGCGCTCGCGCGAGGAGGTGTCCGACGACGAGTACCACGAGCTGTACAAGCACATCAGCCACGACTGGCGCGAGCCGCTGGAGACGATCCGGCTGCAGGCGGAGGGCACCTTCGAGTACCAGGCGCTGCTCTTCGTCCCCTCGCACGCACCGCACGACCTGTTCACGCGGGACTTCCGGCGCGGCGTGCAGCTGTACGTGAAGCGGGTCTTCATCATGGACGACTGCGAGGCGCTGCTGCCGCCGTACCTCCGCTTCGTCAAGGGCGTCGTCGACGCGCAGGACCTCTCGCTCAACGTCTCCCGCGAGATCCTGCAGCAGGACCGGCACATCCGGATGATGCAGCGCCGCCTGACGAAGAAGGTGCTGTCCACGGTCAAGGAGTTCATGACCAAGGACGCCGACCGCTACACCACGTTCTGGCGGGAGTTCGGCACGGTCCTGAAGGAGGGCCTGGTCACCGACTCGGAGAACCGTGACGCCATCCTCGCCGTCGCCTCGTTCGCGACCACCCGCTCCGACGACGAGCCGACCACGCTCGCGCGGTACGTGGAGCGGATGAAGGACGGCCAGGAGGACATCTACTACCTCACCGGCGAGTCCCGGCAGAGCATCGAGAACTCCCCGCACATGGAGGCGTTCCGCGCCAAGGGCATCGAGGTCCTGCTGCTCACCGACGCGGTCGACGAGGTGTGGGTCGACGCAGTCGGCGAGTACGAGGGCAGGAAGCTGCGGTCCGTCGCCAAGGGCGAGATCGACCTGGACGCCAAGGGGGAGGAGAAGGCCGACGAGGAGCGGGAGAAGCAGGCCGAGGAGTTCGCCGGCCTGCTCGGCTGGATGCGGGAGCGGCTGGACGAGGACATCAAGGAGGTGCGCCTCTCCACGCGCCTCACCGTCTCCCCGGCCTGTGTCGTCTCCGACGCGCACGACCTGACCCCGGCCCTGGAGAACATGTACCGGGCCATGGGCCAGGAGGTGCCGCGCACCAAGCGGATCCTGGAGCTCAATCCCGGCCACCCGCTGGTGAAGGGCCTGAACCAGGCCTTCCAGGAGCGCGAGGACCGCACGGAACTCGAGGAGTCCGCGGAACTGCTCCACACGCTGGCGGTGCTCGCCGAGGGCGGCCAGCCGAAGGACCCGGCGAAGTTCGTCAAGCTGGTGGCGGACCGCCTGGAGCGCACGCTGTAACCGGGGGACGGATCAGCGGGGGTCCGGGGCGTCCGACGCCCGGGCGGCGGGCGGGGTCGTGCCGGAGCCCGGCGGGACGATCTCGCCCTGGACCACCCGCGGCGCGGGGGCCGTACCCGCCTCCTCCTCCCGCGCGGCGCGGGCCTCGGCCTTGAGGATGCGCGCCGACTTGCCGGCCGAGCGGGCCAGCTCGGGCAGCTTCTTGGCCGCGAGGACGGCTATGACGACGATGAGGATGATCGCGAGTTCGCTCAGTCCGAACATGGTGTCCTGTCCTTTCCCGCCCGGGCCGGGCACGGCGCGAGCGTATCGGGCGGGGAGCACGGCGTGAGCGCCGCCTCGGGGCGCGGGGCCAGGTGCCGGCGCAGGTGGGGCAGCACGCCGTGGTCGAGCAGCGCCTGCCGCCAGGCCTGCCGGGCGTGCTCCACCTGGTCGGCGGCCGGTGGGACGGCGGGTCTGCCCAGGGCCGTACGCAGCACCGCGGCGAGGGCGACGAGGCCGGTCACGGCCGCCACGAGCGCCAGGGTCCAGCCGGCCGCGACGAGCGAGCCGGGCAACGGGCCCGGCGCGCCGGCCACCTGGAGCAGGCCGCCGAGCAGGAGAAGCGCCCCGGCGGAGACGGCCGCCACGAGCGGGGTGAGCACCGCGAGGGCCGGCAGCAGGCTGCCCGTGCCGAGCGGAGGCGGCGTCTCCCGCCGGGCCGCCCGCCGTACGGCGAGATAGGTCCGGTACGGCTCGTCGGCCGCCGCCGTGATGGCGTCGGCGTGGGCGAGCGCGTGGGCACGCAGGTGCGCGGCGGCCCGGCCGGTCGGGTCGGGGCGCAGGGCGTCGCGGATCTCCGCGCTGCCCATCGCGAGGTGCAGCACGGCCTCGAAGTCGGCGCGGTCCTCCGGGCGGAGGCGGGACGGTAGGGCCACATGGTCTCCCGGGTCGGTTGCTGATGCCGCCGCCGGGCCCGGCCACGTGCTGGCGGGCCCGGCGGCGCGGTCGGTCCGTGTCAGACGTTCACGCCGAAGTCGGACGCGATCCCGGCCAGCCCGGAGGCGTATCCCTGGCCGACGGCCCGGAACTTCCACTCGGCGCCGTGCCGGTACAGCTCGCCGAAGACCATCGCGGTCTCCGTGGAAGCGTCCTCCGACAGGTCGTAGCGGGCGATCTCCTGGCCGCCCGCCTGGTTGACGACCCGGATGAAGGCGTTGCGGACCTGCCCGAAGCTCTGGCCGCGGTTGTCGGCGTCGTGGATGGAGACCGGGAACACGATCCTGTCGATCCCGGCGGGGACGGCGGCGAGGTCCACCTTGACGCTCTCGTCGTCGCCCTCGCCCTCGCCGGTGAGGTTGTCGCCGGTGTGCTCCACCGAGCCGTCCGGGCTCCTCAGGTTGTTGTAGAAGACGAAGTGCTCGTCCGAGGGGACCTTGCCGGAGGCGTCGAGGAGGAGGGCGGAGGCATCGAGGTCGTAGTCGGTGCCGGTGGTGGTGCGCACGTCCCAGCCCAGGCCGACCAGGACGGCGGTGAGGCCCGGCGCCTCCTTGCTGAGCGAGACGTTGCCGCCCTTGGACAGGGAAACTCCCACGAGGTACTCCTTCTTGACGTGTGCGGTCCCGTAAAATCTACAGCACTGTAGAAGAACGGGGGGTGGTCCCGCGGATCTATACGATGTCCGCACGGGCAACGAAGGGCGGCGGAAGGGAGGCAGGGCGGTGACGGATCCCCGGCAGCGTCCCCGGCGGGGACAGGGCGAGCTGGAGGCGCTGGTGCTGTCGGCACTGCGGGAGGCGGACGGTCCGGCGACGGCCGGCTGGGTGCAGGAACGTCTTGGCGGCGACCTCGCCTACACGACGGTGATCACGATCCTGACCCGGCTGCTGGGCAAGGGCGCGGTCACCCGGGAACGGGTCGGCCGGTCCTTCGCCTGGACGCCCGCCTCGGACCAGGCGGGCCTGGCCGCCCGGAAGATGCGCAAGGTGCTGGACGCCGAGAACGACCGCGGGGCCGTGCTGGCCAGCTTCGTCACCGGCCTCGACCCGGACGACGAGCGGCTGCTGCGTGACCTGCTGGATCAGGCCCACGGCGAGGGGGAAGACTGAAGCCTCATGGGGGTGTTCGTCTTTCTTCCGCTGGTCCTGCCGCTCACGGCGTGGCCGGTCGCGCGCCTGGCCGAGCAGCATCTGCATCCGCGCACCGCGACCCGGCTGCTCACCGCGCTGGCCGCGGTGCTGGCGCTGTGCAGCACCGTGTGCCTGGCGCTGGTGATGGTGGTGGGCACCGCCCAACTGCCCGGCAACCCGCTGCCGGACGGCTGGTCGGACCCCGAGGTACGGGCGGCGGTGCCCTACGACGAGGTCGTCGGCAAGGCCGCGATTCCCGCGCTGTGCGCGGTGGTAGCCGCCTGCGCCCGGACGCTGTGGCGGCACGCCCGGGTACGCCGCCAGGCCCACCGCGCACTGGCCGGCCTGCCGGACACCGAGGTCGCCGTCCTGCCCGACGCCGTCCCCTACGCGTACGCCCTGCCCGGCGGCCGACGGGGCGGCCCCCGCGCGGGTGCGCGCCCCGGGGGCGGACGGGTCGGCGCGGGCGGGTCTGTGGGACGCGGCAGTGATCGGAGCGGCTTGGATGCGGGTGCGCGCTCTGGTGGTGGCGGGGTCGGCGCGGGCGGGTCTGTGGGACGCGGTGGTGATGGGATCGGCCGGTACGCGTCTCCGCGCCCCGGTGACGGACGGGCCGACGCGGGCGGGTCTGTGCGACGCGGTGATGAGCGGGGCGGCCCGGATGTGGCTGCGCGCTCTGGGGGTGGACGGACCGGCGCGGGCGGGTTTGGGCGCCCCGGCGGTCACCGGACGGGCCCGCACGCGCATCGGCGGCCCGGCGGTGGGCAGGGCGGTGGTGCTCGGCGCGGCAGTGCCGGCCGACGTGCCCGGGGCTCGCGTGGGGGCCGTGTCGTGGTGACCACGGCCCTGCTGGACCGCCTCGGGGCCGCCGAGCGGCGGGCCCTGTTCGCCCACGAGCGGGCGCACCTCGCGGCCCGGCACGACCGCTTCCTGCTCGCCGTGCAACTCGCCGCCCGCGCCAACCCGTTCCTGCGGCCGCTGCGCACCGCCGTGGCGTACACGGCCGAGCGGTGGGCCGACGAGGAGGCGGCCCGGGCGATCGGCAGCCGCCGCACGGTGGCGCGCGCCATCGGCACGGCCGCCCTCGTCTCCCGGGGCACCCCGGTGCCCACGCTCGCGGGACTCGCCGCACCGGGTCCGGTGCCCCGCCGCGTGGCGGCGCTCCTCGGTCCGGCACCCGCCGTGCGCACCTGGCCCCCGGCGTTCACCTCGGTCGGCCTGGCGGCCTGGGGCGCGGCCGCGGGCACGGCCGTGTCGGCGATGTCCTCCGCGAACTCGGCCGTGACGATGGTCCTCATCCTGCACGCGGCCACGCCCCTGTGAGGGCCACGCCCCGACGGCGTCAGCCCTCCTCTTCCTCGTCCCCCTCGAAGAAGTCCCCGACCTCGTCGACGACTTCGCCGGCGACCATGCCGCCGACGACCCCGACCGCGAGGCCGGCCGCGCCCGCCGCGACGGCCGTGCCCATGCCGGGGCCGGAGCGGTGGCCGTCGTGGTGGTGCCCGTCGGGCCCGTGGCCGCCCGGGGCGAAGGCGGCGGGGGAGCCGTGGCCCGAGGGGGCGCCGTAGCCCGTGGGGGAGCCGTACGACGCCCGGTGCTCAACCAGTTGCCGCAGCCAGCCGTCGACGATCGACGGCCAGTCCTGCTGCCCGACCCCCTCGTGGGAGACGGTGAAGCGGGTGAGCGCGTCATGGCCGGGCGACAGGAAGCCGCCCCGCTTGTCCGCCTCCAGCACCACCTCCATGCCCCCCGGACCGGCCAGGAACGTCAACTCGACCTCGTTGAGCTGCTGCGCGTAAGCGGGCGAGGGGACGAGCTCGATCTCCTGGTAGAAGGGCAGCCGCTGGCCCGTGCCGCCGATGCGCCCGTACTCCAGGTCGGCCGACCTGAAACCGAAACCGAGCCCGCCGAGGGCTTCGAGCACGGCCTCCTGCGCGGGCAGGGGCGCGACGGTCAGCTGATCCAGGTCGCCCTTGTCCTTCGCGCCCGCCACCGACAGCTCGGTGCGCACCCCGAGGACCACACCCAGGCTCTGGCCGTGCAACTCGGTGACCGGCGTCTCCCACGGCAGGGTCACGCTGAACGGCACGCTGCGCCGCTCGCCCTCCGCGAGCCGGAAGCCGCCGCCGACGGTGAAGCGGTCGAAGGCCACGACGCCCTCGCTCTCACCGCCCTCGTGCTCGGCCTCGACCCGGGCCACCAGCTCCAGGGTGATGTGCTCGATGTCGAAGTCGGCCTTGCCGCCGACCAGGTGGACCTGGCCGGTGAGCGTGCCGCCGGGGCGGACGGGGGCCGGGTCGAGAACCGTGTCGACCGTGGGGCCGCCCACACCGAGCGCGCCGAGCAGTCGTTTGAACACCATGGTGGCGTCCACTCCTTCACGTGCGTGTACTGGCTTCTACAAGCATGTAGAAGCATAGGGGGTGTGAGTGACGGGACGTCATGCGGGGCCCTGGTGTGGCGGGATCGGCCGGAACACGACAGTGCCGCAGCCCGCCTCCTCGGCGGACTGCGGCACTGTCACGCGCCGAGCCTGCGGTCAGCAGTTGCGGACCGGGTCGGTCTCGCTGTAGATCGCGGTGTCCTTCATGTAGCCGAGTTTCCCGTTGTCGGCCACGGTCAGCAGCCAGCGGGTCGGGTGCGGCCCGCCGACCCAGGCCTGGCCGTCCAGCTTGCAGTAGAACCAGCTGGGGTTGGAGTACATGTATCCGACCACCTTGGTGGGGTCGGGGTAGATGTGGTTGTTGCCGATGTACCCGTACACCGGTGCGCCGGACACGTTGTGGCACCAGGAGCGGATGCCGTCCCCGTCCGCCCAGCAGTTGTCGGCGGCGGAGGCGCCGGGCGCCATCGCGACGCCCAGGCCGGTCGCCAGGACCGTGGCCGCCAGGACCGAGCCGAGCTTCGTACGCATGGAACTCCCCGTTGTCGTGGCCCGGACCGGGCCGTGGTCAGGGCCGCCTGGTCGTGCGGCGGCCATGACAACAGACGGTGCGTGGTGGGGTCCCGGTTGCGGAGGATGGCATTCGATCCTCCGCAACCGTCACCGCGGAGATCCGTCCAACACGGGGATCAGCCCACCACCCGGCCCAGCTCGATCCGGTCGATGTTCGGCGCCCAGGCGCTCGCGTTGCCGAACGTCACCGTGTTGGTGCCCTCCTTCAGGTCGACCGGGACGCCGACGGTCCAGTAGTCGTCCCAGCTCCAGGTGTTCTTGAAGGTGACCGGCACCGGCGCGCCGGACCCGACCGTGACGTCGGCGGTACGGGACATGATGTCCGTGTTGTAGGCGTGGCCGTTGTCCCGCCGGTCGTTGTGCGCGTAGTGGACGACCAGGAGGTAGCGGCCGGCGCGGGGCGCGTCGACCGTGAACCCGGCGGTGCTGGAAGGGCTGTTGCCGAGCCGGCCGATGTACGAGCCGGCGGACGCGTGCGGGGAGTCGACGAGCTTGGCCCCGCCGGCGAGCGTCGCCGCGGCGCCCTCGTAGGAGAGGGTGCCGGCGGTCGAACCCTCGCCGGAGACGTCGAGGGAGCGGACGGCGGCGTGGCCCGACGTCATCGCGATCCGGTTGTTGCCCGCGACCAGGTAGAGCCGCAGCGGACGGCCGGGAGCCGCTGTGACCGTCTCGCCGTGCAGAGCGAGCTTCACCGCCGCCGTCGACCGGGACGTCACCGTGTAGTAGCCGTCGCGCGGGGCGTAGACGTCGAACACCGCCTTGTCGCCCGAGCGCAGGACCAGGGCACCCGTGCCCACCCCGGCGGACGACGCGTAGTCGTACGACGGCCGGCCGCTGATGTCGGCCAGGGTCGCCTCGTACGACGCGGACGGGACGCCGGTGCGGGAGGTCAGGTCGATCCGGTCGAGGGTGACCTCGGCGTCGCCCTTGGACAGCGTCAACTGGTGTGTCCCGGCCTTCAGTTGCAGGGTGACGTCCTTCTTGGCGCGGTAGGTCCAGTTCTCGGTGGAGGGGTAGGCGACCGTCACCGGGTCGCCTCCGTCGACCGACAGCTTCTGGGTGGCCGGGCCGCCCGACTGGTTGCCGTACAGGATCGCCAGGTCGTACGTGCCGTCCTTGGGCACCGTCACCGAGAAGGTCACCTTGCTGCCGGGCTGGTTGAGGGAGCCGACGTCCTTGGTGCCGGAGGCCGCGTAGCCGTTGGCGTTCTGCACGGTGCCCTGCGTGTAGACCTTGCCGTCGGTGATGGCCGCGTCCTCGGCCTCGTACGACGCTGACCACGGGACGGAGGCCGCGGACGGGGTGCCGGAGCCGCCGGGGGTGAGGACGATCCGGTAGGCCGACATCTTGTGCATCCCGCGCAGCGGGACCGTCACCGAACCGTCGTCCGCCACCTTCACCTTGGTGCGCGCGAGGACCCGCGGCGCCGCGTGTTGCCCCTCGTAGCCGGACCAGGCGGCCTCGGCGACGGTCGCGGTCACCGTGCCGCCGAACACCGACCGGGGGACGTTGCGCACGACCACCTCCGAGTCACCGGCGGAGCCGCCGAGCAGCACCTGTGCCTGGCGGCGGGAGGTGTCGAGGGAGGCGAGCCCCTGGAGCGTGTCGATGGTGTTCGGCTGCGGCGGTGTCACCTTCACGGTGTTCCCGGTCAGGCCCGCGTACCAGCGGAACAGCCACCAGCCGCCGTTGGGGATGTTGGAGCGCACCACATGGCCGCTGAGGTTGCCGGCGGCGTCCCAGTAGGCCATGTTCGCGTACACCTTGTTGCGCTCGAACATGGACACCCACTGCACGAGTTGCCCGGGCACGGACAGGTCGCGGCGGTTGGCGTACTCGTCGATGTTGATCTTCAGCGGGGCGATGCCCGCCTCGCGCTCCAGCCTGCGGTAGTCGTCGTAGTGGGCCTGGAAGTCGCGCAGCGAACCGGAGCCCAGTTCGTGCCAGGTCATGATCTGGGGCAGCACGTTCTCCCGCTTGGCGAAGGCGAGGAAGTCCTTCAGCAGGCGGGTGTGGTAGGCGGCTTCGTTGGGGCCGGCGATCCGCGCGTCCGGGTCGATGGCGCGGATGCGGTGGTACACCGTCTTCCAGTCCTTGAAGAACCGGTCGCGGTTCTTCTCGTACTGGGCCTGGTCCGCCACGTCGAGCTTGTACCAGATCTGGTCGGGCTCGTTGAACGGGATGTAGACGAACCGGTCGCTGTGCGGGTCGGCCGATATCTCCTTGACGATCTTCTCGACCTTGGGGAGGTAGTCGTCGATGCCGAGGTCCTCGTAGGGCCACTTGGCGTAGATGTCCTGCATCATCACGTTGATCTCGCCGCCGCCGTTGCGGAAGAACGACTTCGAGACCGTGAGCGCGTCCCCGTTGGGGTGCTGGGCGCCGCCCTCGGGCTTCTGCGAGACGCTGGTGATCTTCAGGGGCTCCATCGCGGCGTCGCTGGGCACGCCGTCGTCGCTGAGGCCGTACAGCGAGCCGTTGGCGCCCAGCATCACCGGGCCCTCGGAGGCGTCGAGGTCGACGGTGAGGCGCTGGGGACCGGCCGCGGCGGCGGGACCGGCCGCGGGAAGGGTGCCTGCCATGGCGGCTGCTCCAAGGAGTGCTGTGATCAGGGCGGTTCTGGTTCGGGATCTCGTGCGGACTCTCGTGCGGGCGGGGGTGATCACGCTGCTGGACCTCCAGTCACTTGACGGCTCCACTGGTGATTCCGGACACGATCTTTCGCTGGCCGACGAGGAACACGGCGACCATGGGCAGGCTCATCACCACGACGTACGCGAAGACGAGGTGCCAGTTGTTCAGGTAGAGCTGGGCGCTGGCGACCTGGTAGAGGTTGAGCGGCAGGGTCGCCCGGTCTCCGCCGCCGAGGACGAAGAACGCGTAGAAGACGTCGCTCCAGGCGTAGAGCATCACCATGATCGTCGCGGTGGCGATCACCGGCCGGAGCAGGGGCAGCACGATCCGCCAGAAGATCCGTGACGGTGACGCCCCGTCCATCCGGGCGGCCTCCTCCAGTTCCATGGGGATGGCCCGGATGAACCCCGTCATGAAGAAGATCGACGTGGACAGGTACATGCCGGTGTACACGGCGATCATGCCGGGGCGCGTGTTCGCCAGGCCCAGCTGCCGCAGCTCCATCACGATGGTGATGACGGCGGGCGGCAGCAGCAGCCCGCTGATGCAGAGCGCGTACGCCGCCGATACCAGCTTCGACGTGCGGCGCGCGAACACCCAGGCGGCGCCCGCGCCCAGGAGCAGCACCAGGACCACCGACGGCACCACGACCAGCAGCGAGTTGAGGAAGCCGCGCAGCATCTCGCCCTCGCCGACGGCGTCCGCGTAGTTCGTCGCGGGCTGCCAGTGCCGGGGCAGGTCCAGGTTCGGCTTGATCGCCTCCGCCTGCGGTTTGGCCGAGGTGACGGCCACCAGCCACAGCGGCACGCCCACGGCCAGCGCGGCAAGCAGGACGACGAGGGAGGGGCGGCCGTACCGCCACACCGCGGTCACAGCAGCTGCTCCCTTCGTCGCAGCCCCACGACCAGCGGGATCGCCACCGCGACCACGACCAGGAACAGCACGAGGCTCATCGCGGAGGCCTGGGCGTACAGGCCCTGCCCGAAGATGCGGAACATGTAGATGTTGAAGACCTCGGTGGAGGCGGCGGGGCCGCCGCCCGTCGTGGCCTGCACGATGTCGAAGGTGTTCATCGAACCGATCAGCGCCGTGGTGACGTTGAAGGTGACGGCGGGCGCGAGCATCGGCCAGCGCACCGACCAGAAGGTCCGCCACGGCCCGGCGCCGTCCATCCGGGCGGCCTCCAGCATGTCGCCGGGGATGCCCTTGAGCCCCGCCAGATAGATCAGCATCGACAGGCCCATCCACTTCCAGCCGTGGATGAGCGTGACGATCACCAGCGTCCAGGTCGTCGACCCCAGCCACGGGACGTCCGTGCCGAGCACGGCGTTGAGGGCCCCGTCCTGGTCCAGCAGCGCCTGGAAGACATAGCCGGTGGCCAGCGCCGATATCAGCACCGGCAGGAAGAAGACGGCTCGGAAGAACCGGTTGAAGCGGCTGTCGTCCTCCAGCAGCAGCGCCAGCGCCAGCCCGAAGCCGTTCTGGAACAGCGCCGCCAGCAGCGCGTACACCAGGGTCGTCCGGATCGCCCGCAGCAGCGAGCCGTCGTCGGCGATGGTCCGGAAGTTGTCCAGGCCCGTGAAGGCGATGTCCGCGTGGTACGAGGACCAGTCGGTGAACGGGTAGTAGAAGTTCAGCAGGTTCGGCACCAGGAAGAAGCCCGCGAAGACGACGATCGCGGGCAGCGCGAACCACCAGGGGTGGTGCACGGCCGCGCGTGGCAGCCGCCCCACCTTCTTCGGCGCGCCCCTCACCGGCGCGGGCTCGGTACGTACGGCCGTGTCCGCCATCGTCAGAACCCGGGTGCGCCCTGGGCCTTGGCCACCTGCGCGAACTGGTCCTGGATCGCCTGCGCGACCTGCTGCGGGGTCTTCTTGCCGAAGATCATGTCGGCCAGGTACAGGTGCGTGTCGGGGGCGACGATCGCCTTGGCCTGGAAGACGCCGATGGCCTTCGGCAGGGCCGAGACCTGGGCCTTGGACGTCTCCGGCAGGCCCTCGGGGGTGGGCACGGACGGCTGCACCGACGGGATCTTCATCGTCTTGATGTAGTCCGGGTAGTCCGGCCCGAGCCAGAAGGCGAGGAACTGCCGGGCCGCGTTCTGCCGCTTCTCGTCACCGGTTTTGAAGGCGACGACCCCGTTGGTCTGGTCGGGGGAGTACAGGCCGGTGGCCGAGGAGTTGGCGACGGGGAACCAGCCGATCTTCTCGTCGATCTCGGCGGTGGAGTACTTGGCCTGCAACTGGCTCTGGAAGGAGGTGACGTTGAGGACCATCCCGGCCTCGCCCTTCCACAGCGCGTCGGCCTGCCCGGTGAACGTGCCCGTCCGGTAGTTCTTCTGGGCGAGCCCGGCGTCGAGCAGCTTCTCCTTGTACTTCTTGATGGCGCCGACGACGACCGGATCGGTCCACCTCTTCTTGTTCTGGTTCAGGTCGGCCCACCACTGCCGGTCGAGGTCGGTGAGCTGGACCTGCATCTGCCACTGCAGGGGCCACTTGTCGCCGCCGGCCTCGTAGAAGGCGGCCGCGTCGGTCTTGTCGACCACCTTGTGGCCGAGGGCGAGCAGGTCGTCGTAGGACTTCGGGAAGTCCTTCTCGGTCAGCCCGGCCTGCCTGAAGACGTCCTTGTTGTAGTAGACGCCGAGCATGGCGGGGCTGGTGACGATCGCCGCGTACCGCTTGCCGTCGATGACGCCGAGGGACTTCTCGGTGTCGCCGAGCTCGGACACCCACGGCTCGCCGTCCAGGGTGAGCAGGTTCTGCTTCGGCTGGACGAACGGCAGCGTGGAGATGGACGGCTGCCAGAACATCAGATCGGGGCGGTCGCCGGAGGCCAGCTTCGTCGGCACGTTCTGCTCGTAGAGGTCCGGGATCGCCTGGGTGTCGACCGTGGCGCCGGTGGCCTTCTCGAAGGCGTCGATGACCTGCCGCGGCGCGTTGACCGTGTTCTGCGCGGTCCACATGGTCAGCTTCACGCCGTCGAGGCGGGCGGTCGGGTCCACCGCCGTCTGCTTGGCGTCGTCCGAACCGGAGTCCCCGGCGGTCGGGTCACTGCACGCGGTGGCGGCCAGGCCGGCGGCGCATATCAGCGCCAGGGCGGGGAGAGCTCTTCTCTTCATCACGTGCCTTTCCGAAAGCAGGCGGTTCGATCAGGGAGCGGGACTCACAACTGCTGGGCTGACCAAGGGCGTTCAGCGACCGGCGGGCGGCGGGCCCGAGCTCTCCCGCACCACCAGTTCCGGGACGGACACCGGGTGCGGGGCGACCGGCGCCGACTCCTCCAGCACCCCGTGCAGCAGGCCGAACGCGGCCCGCCCGAGGCCGGTGAAGTCCAGGCGTACGGTCGTCAGGGACGGGGTGAGGAACGCGGCGTGCGGGGCGTCGTCGAAACCGGCCACGCTCACCTCGCCCGGCACCGGACGGCCAACCTCGTGCAGGGCCCGGAGCACACCGAGCGCGAGATCGTCGTTGCCGCACAGGATCGCGCTGACGGACGGGTCCCGCGCGAGCTTCAGGCCCGCGGCGTGCCCGCCCGCCGGGCCCCAACTGCCCTGCACGGGCCGGGGCTCGGGTGCGCCGGCCTCCTTCAGTGCCTGCCGCCAGCCGCTGGTGCGGGCGCTGGTGCGGCGGGTGCTGGACGGGATGGCGACGTAGTGCACGGTCTCGTGGCCGAGGGCGAGCAGATGGCGGGTCGCCTGGTAGGCGGCCTCGCGGTCGTCGGCCCAGACCCAGGGGCTCCCGCCGGCGGGCGGGCTCGCCGGGGTCTCGACCACGCCGACGACCGGCAGCCCCGCGGGCACGGCGCCCAGCGCCCGCACACCGGCCGGATCGTAGGCGATCACGATCAGTCCGCCGCCCGCGTCCGCCGCACGCTGCACCTCCGCGGCGACGGCCGCGTCCTCGGCGGACTCCAGGACCCCGATCCCCACCGCGTACGACGCGGCGCGGGCCGCCTCCTCGATGCCTTGCAAGATCGAGGCGTAGCCGTAGTGGGTGGTGTTCGCGGTGAGCACGGTCACGGCCCGGCTGCGGCCGCTGGCCAGGGCGAGGGCGGTCGCGTTGCGGCGGAAGCCCAGTTCGTCGATGGCGGCGAGCACTCGCTCCCGGGTGGACGGCCGGACGCTGGGATGGCCGTTGATCACCCGCGAGACGGTCTGGTACGAGACGCCCGCGGCGGTCGCGACGTCCCTGATGCTTGCCGGGCGCCTTGTGTGACCGGTCACATTCATGCGAGGATTGTGACCGGTCACACTTGGGTCGTCAAGAGACCGTAACGAGGGATTCACGCGGACCGCCGCTCCCGGGAACGGGGCGGGGTCAGGAGGGGGAGCACCTTGACCGGCACGGCGGATGCGGCACACAGGGACTCCGACCAGCGGCAGGACGAGTTCACTTGGGGACACGAGGCGCTCGGCGCCCGGTTCGCCGTGGCCGCCGACGGGACCCTCCGGCTGGTCCGGCTCGCCCGCCCCGGCGACGAGCGGCCCGCCGACCCGGCCGCCGCCCTCCCGCTCGTGGAACTCACCGCCCTCGGCCACGGCAGCGGCTGGTCCGGCCCCCGCTTCACCGGCACGGCCTTCGGGTCGCGGCTCGCCCACCGGACCCACAGCAGAGGCAGACGGGACGGCTGGGAGTGGCTGACCGTCGAACTCCACGACCCGGACAGCGGGTTGACGGCGTTCACCGAGCTCACGTCACCGGCCGGGCTGCCCGTCCTCCGCTCCCGCGTCCGGCTGCGCAACGACGGCCCCGAGCCCCTGGTCGTCCAGTCCGTCAGCAGTCTCCTGCTCGGCGGACTGCCCGCTGCCGATGCCCTCGACGTCCACCGGGCCCGCAACGACTGGCTCGCCGAGTGCCGTTGGTCCACCGAGCCGCTGCGCGCGTCCGTCGCCGACATCAACACCGCCGTCCACGAGCACGACAGCCGGGCCGCCCTCGTCCTCACCGGGCGCGGCAGCTGGCCCACCGACGGCCATCTGGCCATGGGCGCCCTGACGGAGCGGCAGGGCGGCCGGGCCTGGGTCTGGCAGGTGGAGTCCCCGGCCGGCTGGCGCTGGGACCTCGGCGAACGCGCCCACGGCAGCTACCTGGCGCTGAACGGACCGACGGACGCGGAACACCAGTGGCGGGTCCGGCTCGACCCCGGCGAGGAGTTCACAACCGTGCCCGGCGCCCTGGCCCTCGGCCCGGACCTCGACGCCGCGATGGGCGCCCTGACCTCCTACCGCCGGGCGATCCGCCGCCCGCACCCGGACCACACCGCCCTCCCCGTCGTCTTCAACGACTACATGAACACCCTGATGGGCGACCCGACCACGGCCAAGCTGCTGCCGCTGATCGACGCCGCCGCCGACGCCGGAGCCGAGTACTTCTGCATCGACTCGGGCTGGTACGACGACGACACCCGGGGCTGGTGGGACAGCGTCGGCACCTGGCAGCCCTCGCCGCGCCGCTTCCCCGACGGCGGCATCCAGGCGGTCCTGGACCGGATCCGGGAGCGCGGGATGGTGCCCGGGCTGTGGCTGGAGCCCGAGGTCGTCGGGGTGCGCAGCCCCGTCGCGGCCGAGCTGCCCGCCGAGGCGTTCTTCCAGCGCGACGGAGTGCGCCTCACCGAGCAGGGCCGCCACCAGCTCGACCTGCGGCACCCGGCCGCCCGCGCCCACCTCGACAAGACGGTCGACCGGATCGTCGGCGACTGGGGCGTGGGCTACCTCAAACTGGACTACAACATCGTCGTCGACCCCGGCACCCAGGCCCCCGGCGACCTCGCGCCGGGAGCGGGCCTCCTCGGCCACGCCCACGCCTACCTCGACTGGCTCTCCGGCGTCCTGGACCGCCACCCCGGGCTGGTCGTCGAGAACTGCGCCTCGGGCGGCATGCGCATGGACGGCGCCACGCTCGCCGTCGCCCAGCTCCAGTCCACCAGCGACCAGCAGGACCCGCTGCGCTACCCGCCCATCGCGGCCGCCGCGCCGACCGCGGTCCCGCCGGAACAGGGCGCCGTCTGGGCCTACCCGCAGCCCGGGTTCGACGACGACCTCATCTCGTGGACCCTCGGCGGGGCACTGCTCGGCCGCATCCACCTCTCCGGCCACCTCAACCGCATGGCGGACCACCAACTGGCACTCGTACGGGACGCGGTGGAGGTCTACAAGTCGATCCGCGGGGACCTCGCGCGGGCCCTGCCGTTCTGGCCGCTCGGCCTGCCCGGCTGGACGGACGAGTGGCTGGCTCTTGGCCTGCGGGTCCCCGGTGACGGGGTGACGTACCTGTCGGTGTGGCGGCGCGGCGGGCCGTCCGGGCTGCGCCTGCCGGTCCGGCACCTCGCGGGCGGGGCCGCCCGCGCGGACGTCCTGCACCCCTGCGCCGCCCTGGCCGACCAGGCCGTGTGGGACGGCGAGGCCCTGACGGTGAACGTGCCGGGCACACCCGGCGTGCTGCTCGTCCGGCTCACGTCGGAGGCGTAGGCCGGGTGCCTCGACCGGTTCTCCGGCCCTGGGGTGTCCGGCCTTCGGTTACGGCTCCCGGTCCTCCGGTCTCCGGTCGCGCGGTCGGCTCGACCGGCGGGCGTGCCGGGAATTCGTTCGCCGGCGCTCGGGGCCTTGGCCGGCTTCCCGCGCGTGGGCACCACCGATCCCAAGGACCTGGTCCGGCGGGTACGACGCGGTCTCCCGGCGCTACGACGAGGTGGAACGTGTCCTGCTGGTCAGCCCCGAACTCGCCGACGTCCTGAGCGCCATCGTCACCCGCATCCGCGACCCACGTATTCGGAGCCGTCCCCCGCGTCGTCGCTTACGACTACAACGAGCGCGTGTGGAACCCGCCGGTGCCGCTGCTGTTCCAGTACGACCGCAGCGGCCTGCGCACCCCGCATCGCCCAGGTCATCGCCGGACACGCCGACATCGACACCACCATGGGCTACAACGCGGTCTACCCGGTCGAAGCCATCGCAGCCCATCGCGCGTTCATCGCCCGCCGCCGCTCCCTGCGGCCCAGCGAGGAACACCGCACCCCCGCCGCAGAGGGATGGGATGCCTTCCTCAGCCACTTCGAGCGCCGCAAGCTCTCCATCGGCATCTGCGCTCGCGCGTTCGGTACCTCGTGTGCCGGAGCCCGGGACGAGCTCGCTCAGCTGGATGCCCCGCGGCCCGAGTGATCAGCCCTCGTGCCGGCACAGTTCAGTTGGGAATGGTCACCAGGACGCGACCTCGGCCGCCGGTATCGACACGGTCTTGCGCTTGAGCGATCTTCTCCAGCGGATACAGGTCGCCGATGGCGACGGTCAGCATGCCGACCGCGGCTGCGGCGGTGAGGTCGCGGGCCGCCTGCCGTTTCGCCGTTTCGGCGAAGTCGTCGCTGCCGAGCATGCGCAGCGTGACGTTGTTGAACAGCATGGGCCAAAAGGGAAGTAGGGGCCGGTCGTCCCGGGTGGCGTAGGCGGCGATCACCGCGCCGTTCGCGGCGACGGCGTTGTCCAGGTCCGCATTGTCGGACAGGGCCACCTCGATGATTCGGTGCACGCCGTCGGGAGCGTGCGCGCGGATCGCGGCGGCGGGGTCGTCCCCGTCGAGCGCCACGGCGTGGGAGACCACGGCGGGGTCGAGGCGGTTCAGGTCGCTGCCATGGCGCACGGTCCCGATCACGGTCGCGCCGCCCCACCGGGCGAGCTGCGCGGCCAGGGAGCCGACGCCGCCGAGCACTCCATGCACGAGCACGAGCTGTCCGTCGACGGGGCCGTCGCTGAACACGGTGCGGTGGGCGGTGACCCCAGGGATGCCCAGGCCTGCACCGAGTTCGTCGCTGAGGTGGTCGGGTAGCGGGACGGCCAGATCCGCAGGCACGACGGTGTACTGGGCTGCGGTGCCGAAGGGGCGGTAGGACTGGGCGCCGTACACCCATACCCGTTGTCCCACGCGGTGGGCGTCGACTCCGTCGCCCACCGCGTCGATGACTCCGGCGGCATCACTGTGCGGGATCACCCGCGGGTAGGGCATCGAGGAGCCGAGCCAGCCGCGCCGCTTCTTGGTGTCGCCGGGGTTGACGCCCGACACGGTGACGCGGACGCGGACCTCGCCGGGGCCGGCGGTGGGGTCGGGTAGTTCGCCGACGTGCAGGACATCGGCGGCAGGGCCCTGTTCGTCGTACCAGGACGCAAGCATGGATGTACCTCCAGGGCCGGTCAGCTCGCGGGTTCGTCGAGCGGGAAGGGAGTGCTCTTGGTGGGCTCGTCACCGTCCAGAACAGCGTGTAGCCAGGCGCGTTCGGCGCTGCTGATGGCACGGGCGGTGAGCAGCATGCCGCGCCGGTAGGGGTCGGCCACCTCCTCGGCCCGCAGCGGCCTGTCACCGTCGTAGAAGAAGCTCGCCGGCTCCTCCAGGAACTCAAGCCGTCTGCGCAGCACCGCGTGCTGTTCGGACACCTCGGGCAGGTGCGAGAGGAACGCCAGGATAGTGAAGAAGCGGGTGAAGTCGGTGATCTCGTGGTCGGCCGGCTTGCGCAGCCGCTTCAACAGTTCGGTGCGCCCGGCGCCGGTCAGGCTCAGTACGTACCGCGCTGGGCCCGCAGCCGGGTCGGCGCGCCGCTCCAGCAGGCCCGCCCTGGTGAGCCGGTTGATCGCCGGATACAGACTGCCGTCGCTGACCGGCCGCGTGTACCCGGTCAGCTGCGAAACCCGCCGGCGCAGCTCGTGCCCGGGCAGAGCACCCCCGGCCAGGAAGCCCAGTATCGCTAGTTCCAGCATGCCCTCAGCATCCCACAATCACATCGAAACGATGTACACATCGAATCGATGTTACCTTGAGGCGGAACACCATCGCTATGAGGAGAGGAACATGCCGCCCGAAGCCGTGAAGTCGCTGATGAACCGCTTCGTCGAGTTCATCAACACAGCCGATGAGGATCTTGGCCGCGAGGTCATCTCTCCCGACGCGGTGTTCCACGCACCGAGTCATCCGGAGCCGCTTCGAGGTCCCGAGGGCTACATGGAGGTCATCGGCATGATGCGCAGTGGATTCCCGGACGTGCAGTGGAGCCTGGAGGAGATGATCGGGGAAGGCGACACGGTGGCTGCACGGTTCACCATGCGCGGCACGCACGACGGTGAGTTCTTCGGCATCCCGGCAAGCGGCAACAAGGTCTCGGTGCAGGCCATGAACTTCTACTACCTGGCCGACGGCCGGATTGTCGGCGAACGAGGTCAACCCGACCTCCTTGGAGTCATGCAACAGATCGGTGCGGTACCGGCACCATGAAGCAGCAAGGAATATCCGGCCTCGAACTGGTCGAGCGACGAGGGGGCAAGTGCGCTCGCTGCTCGGAGCCGTGCAAGAAGTACGGCTCCAAGGCCAACCCGCTGTGCCGGAACTGCTTCGCTGCGGTCGCCGCAGAGCGGGGGCCGGGCGTGCGGCAGAAGGGCTGCAACGCCTGAGACCGTCTCGTGCTGGGCGAGCAACCCGACTGGTACACCCTTCTGCTCGGCGTATGCGACCACGTCCGCTGTCGGCCCACGAGGATCTCACTGCCGGCCTGGTGTGCCTCGGAGGTGGACTCGGTCATGCCGGTTTCGTGGACATCGGCGGCGCTGCTGTACAGCCCGTCGTAGACGGGGTGGTGCCACTCCGGGAGGCTCTCGCGGTACTTGGAGGGGGGCAGGGCCACTTCAAGCCGCCCGCCGCGGCTCGGGGAGCCGACCGGGCCGGGCTGGCATCTGCCCGTCTGACCACGGCAGACGAGGTGGCCCCGGTCTCGGGGAGAAGACGTCGGCCTGCTGACGACGGCCGGCCGCCGGCCGTCGTCGTGCCCCCTGGGCCCTCGGAGCGATGGCGGCGAACGCATCCGGGGTGTGGCCCCTCTCGCCGCCGCAGTCGCGGAGGCTGTCGACGGGATCAGCGGGAAGGACCGCCGGCCCGGGTCTGAGGACCTGGCGGAATGGAGCACACGTCCCTTCGTGTCAGCGCGTCGGACATGCGGGTGCAGGACGGCCGACGGGCCGTGAGGCGTGGCGGCGCCTGTTGCGCCGGCCCCCCGGTTGATCACCCGGGCCGGTCTCGTGATCGAGCGTGAGGAGTTCCTCCCGGAGGGCGTGGGCGGTCACGCCCTGTGCTGGGCCCACCGCCCCGACGGCCCGCGCTGACCGCGTCCGACGCGGGGAGCGGCCCCGGCGTCCGGCCGGAGCGGTCGACGACGGGCCCGGACGGCGGATCGCTCGTAGATTGGTAGGGGCGGGCAGCCGCGCTCGCGGACCGAAGAGAGCGCGCCATGGCAGCGGACATCGACTTCACGGCCTTCTTCGACGCCACCCCGAGCCCGTACCTGGTGCTGGACCCGGACCTGGTGATCCGCTACGCCAACCAGGCCTACCTGGAGGCCACGAACCGGACCAGGCCGGAACTGATCGGGAAGTACTTCTTCGACGCCCTGCCCGCGAACCCCGGCATCGCCGCCGACGCGGAACGCAACCTCAAGGCGTCCCTGCGCCGGGTACTGGACACCGGGGCCCCGGACACCCTGGTCCTGCAGCGGTACGACATCGCCGCCCCCGGCCTGCCTAGCGGGTTCGAGGAGCGGTGGTGGTCCAACATCCACACCCCGATCCCGGCCCCGGACGGCACGGTGGCCTGGATCGTCCAGCGCTCCGAGGACGTCACCGCCTTCATCCGGTCGGGCCGGGCCCGCCGGCTCACGGAGGAGTTCACCGAACGGGAGAAGGGCATGGCGGCCGAGCTCTACGTGCGCGCCCGCGAGCTGCACCGGCTGAACCAGGAACTGCGCGAGGCCCACGACCGCGAACGCCAGGTCGCGGTCGCCCTGCAGGAAGCCATGCTCCAGGACCGCGACCTGACCCGGCACGACGACAACATCGCCGTGCGCTACCTGCCCGCGACGCGCTCGCTCAACGTGTGCGGCGACTGGTACGACGTCGTCGACCTGCCACCCGACCGCTACGCCGCGGCGGTCGGCGACGTCGTCGGCCACGGCCTGCAGGCCGCGGCCGTGATGGGCATGCTCCGCAGTGCCCTGAGCGCGGCCATCCGGGCCATCCCCAGCCCCGCCCAGGCCCTGGAGGTCCTCGGCCTCTACGCCCGGTCCGTCGACGGTGCGATGGCGGCGACCGCGGTCAAGGTGCTCATCGACACCCGCAGCCGGCTGATCATCTACAGCAACGCCGGCCACCTGCCCCCGGTCCTGCTCCACGCCGACGGGTCCTGCGAGCTGCTGGACCAGGCCACCGACCCGCCGCTCGGCGCCCGCCCGTACCACGTCCCCCGACCCCAGGCCGGCCTGCCCTACACGCCCGGCGACATCCTCGTGCTCTACACCGACGGACTCGTCGAGCGCCGCGACGAGGACATCGACGTCGGCCTGGAACGCCTGACCGCGGCCCTCTCCCAGCACGGCGGCCTCGCCCCGGACCCCCTGGCCGACGCCGTGCTGGAGCGGCTGGGTGTCACCAGCGGAGCGCCGGACGACATCGCCCTGATCGTCATCCGGCTGTGACGCCGGGGGACCTCCGGCCGGCACTCCGCTCCCGGGCCTGCTCCCGGGCCCGCTCGCGCGCGTCCCGGCGGAACGCCCACGCCGCCTCGGGCTCCACCACCCAGCGCAGCGGCCGCCGCACCGGCGGGGTGCACAGTGCCGTCACGAGCACGGCGGCGACGACCGTCACGACGATGACGCCCACCGGCCGGTGCACCCACGCCGGGTCGTACCAGCCCCCGTACTTGGACCCCTGGGCGACGAAACCGTGCAGCAGGTAGCCGTACAGCGTGCCCGCGCCCAGCACGGTGAACCAGGCCCGGCGCCCCGGCACCCAGGCCAGGAAGCAGGCCACCAGGACCAGCGAGCAGCCGAAGGTCACCAGTGTCATGACGGGCCCGTACCAGGACGGCGCGGCGAGTTCCTCGGCGCTGTCGCGGTGGTAGAACCAGGCGCCGGTCATCCGCGGCACCGCCCAGTAGGCCACGGCGACCGCGCAGGCGAACACCGGCACGGCGAGGACCCGCACCGCGCGGCGGCGCACCAGCTGGAAGTGCTCCGGCCTCAGCAGCAGGCCGAGCACGAAGTACGGCAGGAACTGCAGCGTGCGCTGCAGGTCGAGGTCGTTGCCGATGGACGGGGAGAGCGTCGCCAGCATCGCGATGACGAGGGCGAGCGGCAGCGGCCACCGCACCTGCCGCCACACCGGCGTGGTCAGGCGCCAGATGAACAGTGCGGCCAGGAACCAGGTCAGGTACAGCGGGTCCAGCAGGCTGACCGGGCGGTCGGGCTCCTGGTCCGTCCACCGGGTGAACAGGGTGTACGCCGTCTCGAACACGACGTACGGAACGGCGAGCCCGGTGACCAGACGCCTGATCCGCCCCGGGCCGGCGTCGAAGGAGCGTGAGAAGTAGCCGGAGACGATGATGAACGCCGGCATGTGGAAGGCGTACACGACCATGTAGAGCGCGCTGACCGCGCGGCTGCCGTCCCGCAACGGCTCCCAGGCGTGCCCGACGGCCACCAGCACGATCGCCAGGTACTTGGCGTTGTCGAAGAAGGCGTCCCGCTGCCCGGACGGCTCCCTCGCGGGCTGCTCCGTCCGTTCCGCCGCGGAGGCGGAGCCGGAAGCGGAAGCGGTGGCGGGGCGCATGCGCAGGGTGTCCTCGCTCATCGGGCCCCCTGAGCGGTGTGCGGGGAACCCGGGCGGGTGGACACGCGTCTTGCCGGAGATACGGCTGCGGGGTGCCGGTGCGACATCCCCGCCGCCTGACCACTGCGGGGCGGTGTAAACCGCTCACCGGGGTGGGTGTAGCGCGGATCACACGGATGGCGGGGGTGCCGCCGGGTGGGGAGCGGGCAGGGCCCGGCGGCACCGTCGCAGGTGCGGTGTCAGCTCACGGAGCAGTCGGCGCCGTTCAGGGTGAAGGCCGTCGGGCTGGGGTTCGCGGTCGCCCGGGTGGCCGTGAAGCCGAGGGTGACCGAGCCCCCCGCGGGGATCGTCGCCGTGTACGAGGCGGCCGCGACGCTCACCTCGGAGCCGCTCTGCGTGGCCATGCCGCCCCAGAGGTTGGTGATGCGCTGGCTGTCGGGGAAGGTCCAGCGCAGCGTCCAGCCGTTGATCGCCGACGTGCCGGTGTTGCGCAGGGTGATCTCGCCCTGGAAACCACCGGGCCAACTGCTCGTCACCCGATAACCGACGCCGCAGGCCGACGGGGAGCCGCCGGGCGAGGTCGTGACCGTCACCGTGCCCGAGCGGGGCGAGCGGTTGCCGGCGGCGTCGCGGGCGTAGACGGCGAAGGTGTGCGCGGTGGCGGGGGACAGGCCGGTGACGGTCGCCGTGGTCGTCGCCGTGGTGGTGGCGGCCGTCTCCGTGCCGCCGCTGATCCGGACGACGTCGTAGCCGGTGACGCCCGTCGCGTCGGTGGCGGCCGCCCAGGTCAGGGTGACGGACGAGGACGTCACGCCGGAGGCCCTCGGGGTGCCGGGGGCCGTCGGGGGAGTGGTGTCGCCTCCGCCGGAGGAGTAGATCGCGGCCTCCTTGGCGGTGGCGGCGATGCCGTTCGCGCCGTTGAAGAGCCGCTGACCCCAGGGCGTGAGCTGGTTCGGGTCGAAGTTCGTGACCATGTCCAGGTACTCGACCCCGCCGCCGTTGCCGCTCCACGACCAGCCGAGATAGCCGAGGCGGAGCTGCTGGGCGACGGCCAGGATGGTGTCCTCGTCCGGGTTGCCGTCCGAGTGGTCGTGCCCGAACTCGCCCACGACGATGGGGAGTTTCGCGGTGACGAAGCGGTTCAGGTAGTCGGTGATCTCGGCGGCGGTGTCGAAGACGCCGTACATGTGGATCGAGAACACGGTGTTCGCGTCCGGGTCGGCGGCGAAGACCGAGGCGGCGTTGTCACGCATGGTGAAAGCCCAGTCCTGACCCCAGTTGGGCGCGTCGACCATGATCGTGTGGTCGAAGCCGGCGCCCCGCAGCTTCTGGATCGCCGCCTTGGTGTCGGCCGTCCACGCCGCGTAGTTGGTGTTGCCGTAGGGCTCGTTGCCGATGTTGACGATGACGTAGTCCTCCTGACCGGTCAGCGCGCTCCGCACGCTGATCCAGTAGTCGGCGGCCCGGGAGAGCGTGACGGCTCCGCTCTGCTCTCCGTATCCGGTGGTGTCGTGCACCTCCAGCACGCAGATCAGCCGGTTCTGCTTGCACTGGGAGACCACGTTCGCCACGTCGGCGGTGTCGTTGCGGGTCCAGCGGTCACCGCTGGAGAGGACCACGCGGACCGTGTTGGCGCCCTTGGCCTTGATGTGGGCGAGGGAGCTGATCCGGTCCGCGTACCAGGTGTGCGCGTGGTTGACGCCGCGCATCACGAAGTCGTTCCCGGAGGCCTCCAGCAACCGGCCGTTCTCGACGCGGAAGCCGGTGCGGGCCGCCTGCGCCGGGGTGCCGAGGGAGAGGAAGGAGAGGAGCAGGGCGAGGAGCGAGACGGCGACGGCGGCCGTTCGCCGGGCGGAGGGTGCGGTCTGGCGTCTCATGGCGGCTCCGGGTGTGGGGTCGGTGGGGCCTGAGTTGTGATGGCCGGCCGGGTTGTTTGCCGGCTTGCCGGGTGCGATCGGTCCGGGCCGGTGTCAGGCGGCCGGGGTCTTCGCCGTGCACGTGACGGTCGCCGCCGGGGTCCCGGCCGTTGCCGGGGCGGTGGCGACGAAACCGAACGTGGCGCTCGCGCCGGGGGCCAGCGCTCCGTTCCACGCCGCGTTCGTGACGGTGGCCGTGCCGTCGGCGGCCGTCGTGAGGCTGCCGTTCCAGGCCTGGCCGAGGCGCGCGCCGCCCGCCGGTACGACGGTCACCGTCCAGCCCGAGACGGCGGTGGCGGACGTGTTCGTCACCGTCACCTCGCCCTGGTAACCGCCCTGCCAGGAGGAGACGGCCCGGAACCGCGCGGTGCAGGCGGCGGGGTTCTCGCCGGGGCCGCCCGGGTCCTGCGGGACGCCCGCGTCGAGGACGGCCGCCAGGGCCGGGAACCAGCGGGCGGCGATCTTCGCGTCGCCCGAGGCGTTGGGGTGCACGCCGTCGTAGGTGTCGGTGGCCGTGCTGAAGCCCGTCCACTGGTCGACGACGGTGACGGGGGAGCGGTCGGTGGCCGTCGCCCGGGCCCAGTCGGGAATCCGCGCGTTGAAGTCGACGACCCGCTGCGCGCAGGCCGCGCAACTGCTCGGGTTCATCGGGATGAGCTGGGCGACGAGGATCCGCATGTCCGGGTTGGACGCCCTCATCTGCGCGACGAGCTTGGTGTAGGCGGTGAGAATGCGGTCGGGGGCGATGCTGCTCCACACGTCGTTCGTGCCGAAGTGCATGACAACGATGTCCGAGCGGGTGGCCGCCAGCCGGCCGGGCAGCAGGTTCTGGTCGGCGACGTTGGTCACCAGCTCGCCGCCGTGCCCCTCGTTGTCACCGTCGTGCGCCTGTCCGCAGCCCTGCGGCGGGAGCGTGCCGACGAAGTCGAGGTTCTTGTAACCGCTGTCGACGAGCCGGTTCCACAACACCGCCCGCCAGCAGCCCGGCGAGCCGGTGATCGAGTCGCCGAGCGGCATGACCCGGACGGGGTCCGCGGCGGGGGCGGCCGTGGCGTGCGGGGCGAGCGTCAGGCCGAGGGGGAGGAGCAGGGCGGCCAGGAGGCCGAGGAGCGGGACGAGCCGTAAGCGCGAGGACGAGCGGCGGGTTCTGTGCATGGTGGTCCCTTCCCTGGGTGAGGTGGGAGCGCTCCCATCACATCAAGCCATTGTTGTCATTGACGCGTCAAGAGGGATGGGGGTGGAACCGATGTCAGGCGGCGTCGCGGACTTTTGCCGGGCCATGAGGCATTCATGACCGGATGCCCAGAGTTCCGAGGTCATGATGGTCCGCGTCAGTAAGGCATGCCTTGGCTAAGTCATCTGAGGGTGGGTCGGGGCTCGGGGCCTGGAGGGTCGCGGTTCATGTGGGACGACGCGTTTCCGAGTTTCCTGATCGGGCTCCGGGAAGGACTGGAAGCCGGCCTCGTCGTCTCGGTGCTGGTCGCCACCCTCGTGCGGGCGGGCGCCAAGTCCCGGCTGCCGCAGGTGTGGACCGGGGTGCTGGCCGCGATCGCGTTCTCCCTGAGCTTCGGCGCGGTCCTCACCTTCACCGCCGCGTCCCTCTCCACCACCGCCCAGGAGGCCTTCGGCGGCACGCTGAGCGTCGTGGCCGTCGCCTTCGTCACCGCGATGGTGTTCTGGATGCGCCGCTCGGCGCGCAACCTCGCCGGCGAGATCAAGGAGAAGGTCACCGAGGCGCTGGCCATGGGCGCGGGTGTCCTGGTGCTCACCTCCTTCCTGGCGGTGGGGCGCGAAGGCCTGGAAACCGCGCTGTTCCTGTGGACCACGGCCCGTGCGGCGAACGAGTCGGCCGGGCCGATGACCGGCGCGGGCGTCGGCCTCGTCCTGGCGGGCGGCCTGTGCTGGGCGTTGTACCGGCGGGTGCTGCGCATCAACCTCACCCGCTTCTTCACCGTCACCGGCGCCGTGCTCGTCGTCATCGCCGCCGGCGTGCTCGGCTACGGGCTCCGTGACCTCCAGGAGGGTGGCGTCCTGCCCGGCGGGACGGCCTACGCCTTCGACCTGAGCGGCAGTGTGGACGCGGGGTCCTGGTACAGCACCCTGCTCCAGGGCGTGCTCAACCTGACGCCGACGATGACGTGGCTTCAGGTGGCCGGGTACGGCGGGTATCTCGCCGTGGTGATGACGCTGTTCGTGCGGGGAGTGGCGGGGGTGCGGGCGGCCCGCGGCGCGGGGGAAGCGGCGGGTGCGGGGGATGTGCCCGGAGGGCGGGCGGGGGTCGCGACACCGGCTGGGGCCGATGGCGGGGCGCGGGCCGGGGCCGGGTCCGTCGCGCTGGGGCCTGCCGGGTCCGCCGCGCCAGGCCCTGCCGAGGGCGCCGCGCCGGCTGCTGCCGAGGCCGCCCGGCTCCGGTCTCGGGGCGCTGTTCCTCGGACCGACGCCCGGGCGGCGCCGGTTCGGCCGCAGGCTGTCGCGTCCGTGGGGAGCGGAGGTGGCGAGCCGCTCGCGGCCCGGGGCGCCGAGTCGGGGGAGAGCGAGGCCGCCGAGTCGCCCGAGTCACGGTCCGCTGTGTCGGCGGGAGACGGAGTCGGCGAGCCGCTCCCGCGCCGAACCCCCGCCCGCCGTCGCCCCGCCTGGCTCCTGCCCGTCGCCGTCGTCGTCGTGCCCGCCGTGCTGGCCGGGGCCGTCGTCGCCCTGGCGCGGCCGAAGCCCGGTGGCGGCGAGACCGTCGCCGTCTCCGAGAGCGACTGCGGTCAGGGGTTCACCGCTCCCCGGCCGGGGCGGCAGACCTTCCGGATGCACAACACGGGGGCCGAAACGGCCGAGGTGTACCTCATCGACCCCGCCACCCACGCGGTCTACGGCGAGGTCGAGGGCCTCGCCCCGGGCACCACCCGGGAGCTCGTCGCCACCGTGGCGGGCGGCAGCTACGCCTGGCGCTGCGTGCCCACGGACGGCCACGCCGTCACCTCCAAGGCGGTGCGGGTCGGCGGTGCCGCCGGCGACACGGCCGTCGTCCCCGTCTCCGAGCGGGACCTCGCCGCGCCGCTCACGGCCTACCGGGCCTACGTGGACCGGGGGTTGGCCACCCTCGTGCGGCAGACGCGCAGGCTCGACGACGACATCCGCTCCGGCCACCTGGACTCCGCCCGCACCGACTGGCTCACCGCCCACCGCACCTACGCCTCCCTGGGCGCCGCCTACGGCACCTTCGAGGAGTTCGACCAGAGGATCGACGGCCGGCCCGACGGCCTGCCGGGCGGGGTGCGCGACAAGGACTTCACCGGTTTCCACCGGGTCGAGTACGGGCTGTGGCACGGCCGGTCGGCGGCCTGGCTCAAGGGCCCGGCCCAGCAGCTCGCCGACAGCGCCGAGGGGCTCCGGAAGGCCTTCCCGCACCAGGACTTCGACCCCTCCGACCTGCCCCTGCGCGCCCACGAGATCCTGGAGAACACCCTCCAGTTCGAGCTGACCGGCGACACCGACCAGGGCAGCGGTACCGGACTGGCGACCGCCGACGCCAACCTCGCCGGCACGCGTGAACTGCTCACCGTCCTCAGGCCGTTGCTCACCACCCGCGCCCCGCACCTGCTCCCCACCGCCGACGCGGACATCGCGCGCCTGCAGGCCCTGCTCGACGCCGAGCACCGCGCGGGCCGCTGGACCCCCGTCGCACGGCTCGACCGGACCGCGAAGGCCCGGATCGACGGGGCCACCGGTCAGCTCCTCGAAGACCTCTCCCCGGTACCGGACCTGCTCGAGATCAGGAAGTCCGCGTGAGCACCGACCGCCGTCCTCACCGCCCCGCACACCCCGCACACCACGAACATCCCGAACACTGCCAACGCCCTGAACACCCCGAAGGGAACGTCCCCATGCCGTCCGCCGACACGCCTCCGCCGGGCTGCCCCGCCCACACCGGCCGCCGTTCCTTCGTGAGGACGGCCCTCGGCGCCGGGGCCGCCGGGGCCGTGCTGGCCGGGGGCGGGTTCGCGCTCGCCGGGAGCGGCGGCGGTACGGCCCGGGCCGCCGACGGGGCGGACGCCGGTCCCGTGGCCTTCCACGGGTCCCACCAGGCGGGGATCCTCACCCCTCCACAGGCGGCCGCAGCCTTCGTCTCCTTCGACGTCATCTCCGACGACCGCGAGGAACTCGCCGAGCTGCTGCGGACGGTGACGCAACGGGCCCGTTTCCTCACCTCCGGCGGCACCCCCGTCGACCTCGGCGTCGGCTCCCCGCCGTCGGACAACGGCATCCTCGGCCCGGTCGTCCCCGCCGACGCGCTCACGGTCACGGTCGGCGTCGGCGCCTCCCTGTTCGACGACCGCTACGGACTCGCCAAGGCCAGACCCCGCCGGCTCACGCCCATGCGGACCTTCCCCAACGACAACCTGAACCCCGCCGAGTGCCACGGCGACCTGTCGCTGCAGATCTGCGCGGCCCGGCAGGACACCGTCCTGCACGCGCTGCGCGACATCGCCAAGCACACCCGCGGCGCGATGCAGATCCGGTGGCGGGTCGACGGCTTCCAGAACGCGCCCCGGCCCAGCGGAACCCAGCGCAACCTGCTGGGCTTCAAGGACGGCATAGCCAATCCGGACGTCGCCTCGGCCCGGGAGATGGACCACCTCGTGTGGGTCGGCGAGGGGCAGGGCGAACCCGGCTGGGCGACCGGCGGAAGCTACCAGGTCGTCCGGATCATCCGGATGCTCGTCGAGTTCTGGGACCGGGTCTCGCTGAACGAGCAGGAGCTGATGTTCGGCCGGCGCAAGGACACCGGCGCCCCGCTGGACGGCGCCCAGGAGACCGACACCCCCGACTACGCCAAGGACCCGCACGGCACCGCCATCCCGCTCGACGCGCACATCCGCCTCGCCAACCCGCGCACCGCGGCGACCGACGACTCCCGCATCCTGCGCCGCGGCTACAACTACGACCGGGGCGTCGACAACGTCGGCAACCTCGACATGGGCCTGGTCTTCTGCTGCTACCAGCAGGACGTACGGCGCCAGTTCGAAGCGACCCAGACCCGGCTGATCGACGAACCCCTCGTCGACTACATCTCCCCGACCGGCGGCGGCTACTTCTTCGCCCTGCCCGGCGTCCGGGACTCCTCCGACTGGCTGGGCAGAGGGCTGTTCTCGGCCTGACCCCACGTCACCCGCGGCGAATCCCCGTGTGTGTCAGAAGTGTTGACCACACAGTGAAAGCGTTTTAACTTCCCCTCACCGGACACGCCGAGGTGAGGGGGAGCCGTGGCAACTGCCTTACGGAAACCAGCAGGTGTGAAGGGGGTGGACCCGGATCGCCGTCGCCCCGCACGGACGAAGCGCTCGCGTAAAGGTTTTCAGAGCCGGACCCTGTTCCTGCTCATGGTGCCCGGACTCGCCTACTTCCTGCTCTTCCACTACGGCGCCCTCGTCGGCAACGTCATCGCGTTCAAGGAGTACGTGCCGTTCGACGGCCTGTGGGGCAGCCCCTGGGTGGGGCTCGGCAACTTCCAGCGCATGGTCGAGGACGGCGCCTTCTGGGACGCGGTCCTCAACACCCTCTGGATCGCGGTCCTCCAGCTGGTCTTCTACTTCCCGGTGCCGCTGGGCCTCGCCCTGCTGCTGCACACGCTCACCTGGTCCTCGGTGCGCCGGTTCGTGCAGTCGGTGGCGTATCTCCCGCACTTCATCTCGTGGGTGATCGTCGTCGCGCTCTTCCAGCAGGTGCTCGGGGACACCGGCCTGCTCAACAGCGGTCTGAGCGGGGCCGGTCTGCACACCGTCGACATCATCGGCAACCCCGACGCCTTCGAGCCGCTCGTCGTCGCCCAGGTCATCTGGAAGGACGCCGGCTGGGGCACGATCATCTTCCTCGCCGCGCTCGCCCAGGTCGACGAGCAGCAGTACGAGGCGGCCGCCATCGACGGCGCCGGACCCTGGCGCCGCTTCTGGCACGTCACCCTGCCCGCCATCCGCCCGGTGATCGTGCTGCTGCTCATCATGCGGCTCGGCGACATCCTCTCCGTCGGCTTCGAGCAGATGCTGCTGCAACGCGACGCGGTCGGACCCCAGGCCGCCGAGGTCATCGACACCTTCGTCTACCACCAGGGCATCGTCGGCGGCGACTACGGCTTCGCCGCCGCGGCGGGCCTGTTCAAGGGGCTCGTCGGTGCCCTCCTCGTCTACGCGGCCAACAAGGTCGCCCACCGCCTCGGCGAACAGGGGGTCTACCGGTGAGCGCGTCCGCCCGTCCCGGCTGGATGGAGCGGCCCCGGCCGCTCACCCAGGCCGCGAAGGCCCTCGCCCTGGCCGCCGTCGTGCTGCTGGTGTGCGTGCCGTTCCTGGTGATCGTGTCGACGTCCCTGGCGTCCACCCAGGAGGTCGTGGACAACGGCGGCTGGGTGCTGTGGCCCGGCGAGCCCACCCTCGACGCCTACCGCGACATCTTCGACGGCGGCATCGTCACCCACGCCCTCGGCGTGAGCGCCGGGGTGACGATCGTGGGCACCCTGCTGAGCCTCGCCTGCACCGTGACCCTGGCCTACGCGCTGTCCCGCCCCGGCGTCTTCGGCGGCAGGCCCGTGCTCCTGCTGGTGCTGTTCACGTTCCTCTTCCCGCCCGGCATGATCCCGAGCTTCCTGCTCGTCAAGGAACTCGGCCTGCTCGACTCCTACGCCTCGCTCGTCCTGCCCGTCCTGGTCAACGTCTTCAACCTCGTCGTCCTGCGCGGCTTCTTCCAGTCGATCCCCGAGGAGCTGTACGAGGCGGCCCGGCTGGACGGCGCGGGGGACTGGCGGGTGCTGGTGTCGGTGGTGCTGCCGCTGTCCAAGGCGGCGCTCGCCGTCGTCGGCCTGTTCTACGCCGTCGCCTACTGGAACTCCTGGTTCTACGCCTCGCTGTATCTGGAGAGCGACCACTGGCCGCTCCAGCAGGTGCTGCGCACCTATGTGGTGGCGGGCGCCGGACTCACCGACGCGACCACCGGCGAAGCGACCGTCACCGCTCCGCAGACCGTGCAGATGGCGGTGCTCGTGATCGCAACCGTGCCGATCCTGCTCGTCTACCCCTTCCTGCAGAGGTACTTCACCAAGGGCGTGCTCACCGGCGCCATCAAGAGCTGACACGAGGTGGTTCACCCATGCCCCGCATGTCCCGACGCACCCTCCTGCGCTCCATGGCGGCGGGCGGTGCCGCCGTCACCGCCCCCGGTCTGCTGACCGCCTGCTCGTCGGAATCCGGTGACGGTGACGTCTCCAACGCCGGGAAGAAGCTCGCCCCCTGGCCGGCCCACCGGCCCACGACCGGCCCCGAGCCCGACCTCGCCCCCACCGACGCCGGTGTCCAGGCCGGATACACCTCCTACCCCTCCGACCTGGTCAAGTCGGTCTCCCGCACCCCGGGCGACGGCTCCACCGTCCGCGTCATGACCGTCTCCTTCGGCACCCCGCCCAAGCCCGCCTCGCAGAACCGGTTCTGGGCCGCCGTCGAGAAGGCCCTCGGCGTCAAGATCGAGTACACGATCATCTCCCAGGCCGACTACCAGAAGAAGATGGCGACCGTCATGGCCGGCGACGCCGACGCCCTGCCGGACATCATCAACATGTTCTCCGGCTTCACCCTGCCCCGCGAGGCCCAGTTCGTGCAGCGCCGCGCCCAGGACCTCACGCCCTACCTCTCCGGTGACGCCATCACCGAATACCCCAACCTCGCCAACATCCCCACCCACGCCTGGCGAGACATGGGCCGCATCGGCGGCCGCATCTACGGCATCCCGCTGGAACGCCCACTGCCCGGCTCGACACTGTGGATCAACCAGGACATGTTCGCCGACGCGGGCATGACGGAGGACTGGACCGGCGAGGACTTCACCGCCGTGGCCCGACGCGGCACCCGCGGGAAGACGTACATGCTCGGCGCCGCGACCGGGTCCCTGTTCGGCAACGGCTACCACTCCGCCGCCCACAACGCGCCCCAGAGCTGGGCCGTCACCGAGAACGGCACCTTCCTCCCGGCGGCGGCCGACGAACGCTACAAGGCGTCGATCGCCTTCCGGGCGCAGCTGCGCAAGAACGGCTCCTACCACCCCGACGCCACGTCCATCTCGCAGATCGACCTCACGACCCTCTACTACAACGGCACCGTCGGCTCCATGCAGGACGGTTTCGGCGCCTACCTGCCCAAGTACCGGGAGTCGCAGGGCAAGATGACCCCGGCGGCGGCCCTGCCGTACAGCGTGGGCGGCGAGCCCGGAGGCATCGTCGCCGCCCGCCGCTCCTTCGGCTACACCGTCCTGAAGCAGGCGAAGAAGGAGCGCGTCGAACTGCTGCTGCGCATCCTCGACTACCTGGCCGCGCCCTTCGGCAGCGAGGAGTGGGAACTCGTCCACTACGGCGTCGAGGGCGTCCACTTCACCCGCGCCGAGGACGGCTCACCCGTACCCACGAGGCTCGGCGAGGTCGAGAACAACACCAACCTGCCGCTGAAGTACCTCGCCGAAGGCCCCCAGGTGCTGTTCGTGCCCGGCATGCCCGACGCCGTGCGCGCCCTGCACGCCTGGCAGCGGAAGGTCGTCCCGCACGCCGTCCGCGATGCCTCCTTCGGGCTCCAGTCCGCGACGAACAACGCCCAGGGCGCCACCCTCAAGACCCTCCTCGACGACACCGTCACCGGCATCATCGCCGGACGCCTGCCCCTGTCGGAGTGGGACGCGACGGTGAAGAAGTGGCGGAGCCGCGGCGGCGACAGAATGGCCGAGGAGTACGCGAAGGACTACGCGGCCAACACCTGAGCGGCGGTGGCCGGAAGAGGGGATGCGGGGGATGGGGAACGACATGGTGTCCAAGGGACGGGTCACGATCCGCGAGGTCGCCGAGCGGGCGGGCGTGTCCACGGCCACCGCCTCCCGCGCGCTCAGTGGCAACCACCCGGTGCCCGCCGCGACCCGGGCCCGGGTCCTGCGCGCGGCCCGCGACCTGGACTACGTGGCCAACGCGCACGCCCGCGCCCTGGTCGGCGGCGGCCGCAAGATGGCCGCCGTCGTCGTCCGCCAGGTCACCAGCCCCTTCTACGCGCAGGTCGCCGAGGGCGTGGAGGCCGAGGCCGCCGACCGCGGCTGGCTCTGCGTGGTCGGCGCCACCGGCGGCGACGCGCAGCGCGAGATGGAGTTCGTGCAGCTCATGCGCGAGGAGGGGGCCCGGCTGGTGATCCTCGTCGGCGGGGTCGTCGAGGACGACGCCTACCGCGAGCGCGTCGCCCACTACGCCCACGCCCTGGACTCCTCCGGCGCCCGGCTCGTGCTCTGCGGCCGGCCCGCGCCCGACCCCGGCATCCCCGCGCTGGTCGTGGAGTTCGACAACGAGGCCGGCGCACACGCCGTCACCGGCCATCTGCTCTCCGCCGGGCACCGCCGGATCGTCTTCCTCGGGGGTCTGCCCGGCAACACCGCCCTCGACGCCCGCGTGGCCGGCTACCGCGCCGCTCTCGCCGAGCACGGGCTGCCGCCCGAGGCCGCGCACGTCGTCGACTGCGGCCTCGGCCGCGCCGCGGGCCACCGCGCCATGACCGAACTGCTGAAGCAAACAAGGGAGTTCACGGCCGTCTTCGCCGGGGACGACATGGTCGCCGCCGGCGCCCTGCGCGCCCTCGCCGACACCGGGCTGAGCGTGCCCGGGGACGTCTCCGTCGTCGGCTACAACGACATCCCGCTCGCCGAGGACTTCAACCCGCCGCTCACCACCGTCCGCACCCCTGCCGAGGAACTCGGCCGCGCCGCCGTGCGCATCGCGCTGCGCGATCCCGAGCACGCCGCCGGGGCGCACCACCTGCTCGGCACCCACATCGTCGTCCGCGACAGCGTCGGCCCGCCCCCGACCGGGCGCGCCCTGTGACCCACGGAGGAACCACACCCGCATGAGCGCGCCGCACGTGTCGCTCCCCGACCCGGCCCACCTCCCCCAACTGCCGCCGTCCGACCCGCTGACCTCGCCGGTCACCGGCTGGACCCGGGCCCACTGGGAGGCGATCGCCGACCGCCTCCTCGACGCCCTGACCCCCTACGCCACCCGGGGCCTCGCCCAGTACCGCCTCCCCGGACCGCCCAGCCACTCCGGGCCCTGGTCCGACGGACTGGAGGGCTTCGCCCGCTCCTTCCTGCTGGCCGCCTTCCGCATCGCCGGGTCGGGCGGACGGCGGCCCGACCTGGTCGAGCGGTACGCCGTCGGACTCGCGGCCGGCACCGACCCGCACGGCCCCGACCGCTGGCCGCCCATCACCGACCGCGGCCAGCCCATGGTCGAGGCCGCGTCCGTCGCGATCGCCCTGCACGAGACGCGCCCCTGGATCTGGGACCGGCTCGACGACCGCGTACGGCAGCGGATCGCCGACTGGCTGGGCGGCTTCGTCGGAGCGGTCGTCAACGACTCCAACTGGCGGCTGTTCCAGGTCATCACCGAGGAGTTCCTCGCCTCCGTCGGCGCCCCGCACAGCCGCTCCGAGATCGACGCGGGCCTGGCCCGCCTGGAGGACTGGTACCGGGGGGACGGCTGGTACACCGACGGCGACGGCCGCAAGTTCGACTACTACAACGCCTGGGCCCTGCACCTGTACCCGGTCCTGTGGGCCCGCATCGCCGGGCCGCGTGCCGATCCGGGGCTGGTGGCGGAACACCGGGCGCGCCTGCGGTCGTTCCTCCACGACCACCAGCACTTCTTCGGCGCCGACGGCGCACCGGTCCACCAGGGCCGCTCCCTCACCTACCGGTTCGCCACGACGGCGCCCCTGTGGGCGGGCGCCCTCGCCGACGCCACCCCCCTCCCGCCCGGGCGCACCCGCCGCCTCGCCTCCGGCGCGCTGAAGCACTTCGCCGAGCGCGGCGTGCCGGACGCCGAGGGACTGCTCACCCTCGGCTGGTACGGGCCCTTCCTCCCGGTCACCCAGCGGTACTCGGGCCCGGCCTCCCCGTACTGGGCGAGCAAGGCCTTCCTCGGCCTGCTCCTGCCCGCCGATCACCCGGTGTGGACCGCTCCCGAGGAACCCGGCCCGGTCGACTCGGGCGACGTGCGCCGCGCGTTACCGGCCCCGGGCTGGCTGCTGCACTCCACCGCGGCCGACGGGATCGTACGGCTCGTCAACCACGGCAGCGACCGGCTGCCGCCCCCGCCCGCCACAGCGCAGGACAGCCCGCACTACGCCCGGCTCGCCTACTCCAGCGCGACGGCGCCCGAGACGCCGGGGGACCGGGCCCCCGACAACCACATCGCCCTGCTCGCCCCCGACGGCACACCCAGCCCGCGCGGCCGCATCCACCCCCTGGGCGTCGAGGGCGACCGGGCCGCGTCCTGGCACCTGGCCGTGCTCCCGGGCGGCGCCGAAGGCCACCGCGTCGAGACGGTCAGCGTCGTGCGCGGCCCGTGGGAGGTGCGGGTGCACCGGGTCGACGCGCCGCCCGGCACGCCCGTGCGCGAGGGCGGCTGGGCCGTCGCCGACGACACCGGGCCGCCCGCCGCGCGCACCGGCCCCGGCTGGGCGCTGGCCCGGCGCGCGGACGGACTGACCAGCACGATCGTCGGACTGCACGGGTGGCGGGACGCCGGGACGGCCGTGGCGCACGCGGTCGGCACCAACGCCCACGGCCACCACTCGGCGACCCCGCACCTCACCCTGCCCGCCCACCCGGGCGGCACCCACCTGCTGGTGACCCTCGTCGTGCTGAGCGCCGACCCGGAGGTGAACGACGGCGACCCGCACGCGCGCGGTTCAGGAACGCGCGTACGGGTCACCGGGGCCGGAGAGGTGGAGATCCGCTTCCCGGACGGCACCCGGGAGCGGGTGCCGCGTTGACCGGGTCAGGCCGCGGCGCGGCTCCGGATCACCGCCTTCTTCAGCAGCGGCCAGGCCAGCAGCAGCACGATCACCGCGTACACGATCACCGCGAACGGCGTGTTGACCAGCCCGGTGACGCTCCCGTCGCTGATCTGCAGGGCCCGCCGCAGCTGCTGCTCGGCGTTCGGGCCGAGGATCACGCCGATGACTGCGGGCAGCACCGGCAGCCCGTAGCGGCGCATGCCGAAGCCGATCAGGCCGATGATCAGCAGGATCACCAGGTCGATCACCTCACCGCCGACCGCGTACGCGCCGACCGCCGCGAAGAACAGGATGCCCGCGTACAGGTACGGCCGCGGGATGCGCAGCAGCTTCGCCCAGACCGGCGCCAGCGGCAGGTTGAGCGCCAGCAGCAGCACCATGCCGACGAACAGGGAGGCGATCAGGCCCCACACCAGGTCCGGTTCGCGCTCGAAGAGGAGCGGGCCGGGCTGGATGCCGTACTGCTGGAACGCGGCCAGCATCACGGCCGCGACCGCCGTGGTCGGCAGGCCCAGGGTCAGCATCGACACCAGCGTGCCCGCCGCCGAGGCCGACGCCGCCGACTCCGGCCCGGCGACGCCCTCGATGGCGCCCTTGCCCCACTCGTCCTTGTGCTTCGACAGGCGCTTCTCCGTCACGTACGACAGGAAGGTCGGGATCTCCGCGCCGCCCGCCGGGATCGCGCCGAACGGGAACCCGATGAACGGGCCGCGCAGCCACGACTTCCAGGTCCGGTTCACATCCCCGCGCCCCAGCCACGGCCGGCCCACCGGAATCGGCTCCGGCGGCCTGCGCCGCAGGTGCGCGGCGACCCACAGGGCCTCGCCGATCGCGAAGAGACCGACCGCGACGATGACGACGTCGATGCCGTCGGCCAGTTGCAGCGAGCCGAAGGTGAGGCGCTGCTGCCCGGTCATCTGGTCCAGGCCCACCAGGCCGAGCGTCAGGCCGATCAGCAGGGACGCCATGCCCCGGACCCGGGACGAACCCAGCACCGACGTCACCGCGATGAACGCCAGCACCATGATGGCGAAGTAGTCCGGCGCGCCGATGTCCACGGCCAGTTCGGCGACCGTCGGCGCCAGCGCGACCAGCAGGATCGTGCCGACCATGCCGCCCGCGAAGTGCCCGATCGCCGCGGCCGCGAGGGCCTGGGCGCCGCGCCCGGACTTGGCCATGGGGTTGCCCTCCATGGCCGCCACCACCGCCGCGCTCTCACCCGGGGTGTTGAGCAGGATGGAGGTGGTGGAGCCGCCGAACATCGCGCCGTAGTAGATGCCGGCGAACATGATGAACGCGCCGATCGGGTCGAGCCCGTACGTCACCGGCAGCAGCAGCGCGACCGCCATCGCCGGGCCGATACCCGGCAGTACGCCGATCGCCGTGCCGAGCAGCACCCCGATCGCGGCCCAGAGCAGATTGACGGGGGTGAGGGCCGTACCGAACCCGTCGATGAGGGAGTTGAGGGCGTTCATGTCACAGCACTCCCATCAGCGGACCGCCGGGCAGGGGCACTCCGAGCAGGTTGTTGAAGACGGTGTAGGTGACCAGGGAGAGCCCGGCCGCGATGAGCGGGTCGCGGTCGATCCTGCGGCTGCCGAGCGCGAACGCCGCGCCCCAGAACAGCAGGGCGCCCGCGACGGGGAAACCGAGCGGCTCGATCAGGACGGCCGCGCCGAGGAACACCCCGGCGAGCAGCAACACGGTGCGCCAGTCGGCGGGCTCCGACAGGTCGACGTCCTCGCCGGTCTCGGCCTGGCCCCGGCCGCCGCGCAGCACGTCCACGGCGAGCAGAGCGGCGATCAGCAGCAGTCCCGCGCCGACCACGACCGGCACCGTCTTGGGGCCGACGGGGCCGCGCTGGGCGATGTCGACGTCCATGGTGAGCGCGTCGGTGAGGACGAGCACGCCCAGCGCCAGCAGCAGCGCGCACACGCCGAGCTCGGAGTGCTCCCGCAGCCACGAGCGCTTCTCGCTGCCCTGCGCGGGCGGAATGTCGGTGGTCTGCGTCGTCACAGTCCCAGCTCCTTCAGCACCGAAACCACGCGCTTGTCCTCGGCGTCGAGGAACGCGCCGAACTCCTCGCCCGTGAGGAAGGCGTCGTCCCAGCCGTTCTGCTCCAGGGACTTCCGCCACTCGTCCGAGTCGTGCAGTTCCTCGATCAGCCGCACGAGCTTGTCCCGCTCGCCGTCGGTCAGGCCGGGCGGGGCGACGATGCCGCGCCAGTTGGTGAAGTTCACGTCGTAGCCCGCCTCCTTCAGCGTGGGCGCGTCCAGCCCCTCGACGCGCTCCGGGCCGGTGACCGCGAGGAGGCGCAGCTCGCCCGCCTTGATCTGGTCCAGGTACTCGCCGACGCCGGAGACACCGAAGGCGACCTTGTTGCCGAGGATGGAGGCGAGCAGCTCGCCGCCGCCGTCGAAGGGGATGTAGTTGACCTGCTTCGGCGGGATCCCGGCGGCCCGGGCCATCAGCATCGGCGCGAGGTGGTCGGGCCCGCCGGGCGAGGAGCCGCCGCCGACCGGCAGCTTGCCCGGGTTCTCCTTCCAGGCGCCGATCAGGTCGTCGATCGTCTTGTACGGGGAGTCCTTCGCGACCACGACGACGTCCTGCTCCTCGGTGAGCCGGGCGATCGGCGTGGTGTTGCCGAGTGTCTTCGGCGCGTCGTTGGACCGGACGGCGCCCACGACCCCGAGGCCCATGGACATGGCGAGCTTGCCGTTGCCGTGCTCGCTCACCAGCCGGCTCAAGCCCACCGTGCCGCCCGCGCCGGGCAGGTTGAACACCTCGATGTTGTGGGTCAGTCCGGCGTCCTCGGCGTTCTTCGCGGCCGTCCGGGCCGTGATGTCGTAGCCGCCGCCGGGCGTGTTGGGGACCATGAAACGCAGGCCCGGGATCTGAGTGCCGGTCTCGGTGCCGCTGCCGGTGGTCACCAGCGGCGGACCGACGAGCACGAGCACGGCGGCCCCGAGCAGGGCGAGGGGAGTGCGCAGGCGCACGAGTGCCACCACCTGTCGGTACGTCGATGCGGGTAGGTAAAGGCCCTGTGGGGGAGGGTGAGGTGGGCCACATGCTGCACCGGACGCCGACGGGCTGTCTCTCTTGCGGAACCAACGGAGGTTTTGGTCTTTGCGGTCGCCGGCAGCGGGGGTGTCCTGCCCGGCCGGCGGGCCCCGCCGTGCACGTCTCTTTCCTTCACCGCAGGTGGACGCCATGATGGGCGGCCCCGGCGCGGAAGGAGCGGACCCCGATGACCAGCGAGCCCGGGACGTCCGGGATGATCGACGTCCTCGTGGTCGACGACGACTTCATGGTGGCCAAGGTCCATCGCGCCTTCGTCGAGCGCGTGGAGCCGTTCCGCGTCGTCGGCGTCGCCGGCAGCGGGGAGCAGGCCGTCACCGCCGTCGACGAGCTGCGCCCCGACCTGGTCCTGCTCGATCTCCATCTGCCGGACATCTTCGGCCTCGACGTCATCCCCCGGCTGCGGGCCGCCGGCCACGACTGCGACGTCATGGTGGTCAGCGCCGCCCGGGAGGCCGAGACCGTCCGCGGCGCCGTCCGGCACGGCGTCGTCGACTACCTCCTCAAGCCCTTCGACTCCGAGGAGCTGCGCGCCCGTCTGGAGCGCTACGCCGAGCGGCGCGGCCGGCTGCTGGGCACGGTCGTGCGCAACCAGGCGGACGTCGACCGGGTGCTGGCCGGAGCGGCCGGACCGCCCTCGGCGGCCCCGGCCCTGCCCAAGGGCATGAGCGTGGAGACCGCCGAGCTGGTCGAGCGGGCCCTGCGCGCGGCGGACGACACCCTGTCCGCGACCGAGTGCGCGGCCCTGACCGGCGTCTCCCGCGTGAGCGCCCGCCGCTACCTGGAGCACTTCCACACCGTCGGCCGGGTGGAGGTGTCCCTGCGCTACGGCGTCGCGGGCCGGCCCGAACGCCGCTACCGCTTCCGCGACCGGCCCACCGCTCCAGGACGGGGCGAGGCACGCGCGTAGGGCCTGCCCGGCGACAGACCCCACGGCGTGCCGGGCGCCAGACCTCACGGTGTGCCGGGCGGCGGACCCCACGACGTGCCGGGAGAGCGCCGTGCCGGTGTACGGCTCCCCGTCGGGTGCCGTGCCGGTGTGCGGCTCTGCGTCACGCGCCGTGCCGGTGTGCGGCTCCGCGTCACGCGCCGTGCCGCGTGCGCGCGGCCCGGGTCACCCGCGGGCGCGCGCCGCGCAGTCCACGTCCCGGGCCGGCAGGCGTCCCGTGGCCAGGCGCTGCTGATGGTAGCGGGCGAGGGGGTCGGAGCCGGGGGCTCGCTCGGCGGCCGTGGCGGGCGGCGCCGTGGACGCGAGAGCCCTGGCTGTGAGGGCGAGGGCGGCTCTCCTCGCGATTCCCGGGAGGCGGGACAACACGTGGGTGTCCTTCCTGTCGCGGATACCCCCGACGGCATGGCAGGGACATGTCGATGAAGGGGGTGTGTGCGACAGAAGGGTAGGGAGGGGCCCACCGCCTGATCACTCCGGCTGGCAGCCACTTCCCTTGTGGGGTATACCCCCGCAGGAAGGCGGGGGAACGCTGTTTCCCCGGCCGCGGCGCCCACCGGAATATCCGCCCCAAGCTGGGAGAACGCACGGGCAGACCTTGTGCAGGTCCGTGCAGGGGGGTTGTCCAGACATTCTCTCCCGCCTAGGGTCACCTTCCGAGTGCAAGCGCTTTCCAAGCGTGAGTCCGCCGGCCGTCCGAGGAGCGCCGCATGTCCGTGTCCCCAGGGTCTCCCACCCGCCGCCGCGTGGCCGTCGTCGGCACCGGAGCCATCGTCGGCGGCAGCCACCTGCCCGCGCTGCGGGCCCACTCCGACCGGGTGGAACTGGTCGCCGCCGTCGACGTGGACCAGGAGCGGCTCGACGCCTTCCGCGAGCTGGCCGGCGAGCAGGTCGCCGGGTACACCTCGATGGACGCGATGCTGGACGCCGTACGCCCCGACCTGGTCCTCATCGGCACGCCGCCCTCCCTGCACCGGGACCAGACGGTGGCCGCGCTCAAGGCCGGTGCCTGGGTGCTGTGCGAGAAGCCGCTCACCCTGTCGCTCGCCGAGTACGACGAGATCGCCGCCGCCGAGGAGGCCACGGGCGCCTACGCGGCGGTCGTCTTCCAGCACCGCTACGGCTCCGGCGCCGTGCACGCCCGCGAGCTGATCACGAGCGGCGAGCTGGGCGCCCCGCTGGTCGCCCACTGCCAGACCACGTGGCACCGGGACGCCGCCTACTACGCGGTGCCGTGGCGCGGGAAGTGGGCCAGCGAGGGCGGCGGACCGACCATGGGCCACGGCATCCACCAGTACGACCTGCTGCTGCACCTCCTGGGCGAGTGGGAGGAGATCCGGGCGATGGCGGCCCGGCTCGTCCACGACACCGAGAGCGAGGACGTCTCCACCGCCCTGGTCCGCTTCCGGAGCGGCGCCCTCGCCACCGTCGTCAACAGCGTGCTCTCCCCGGACGAGGTGAGCCGCATCCGCATCGACTGCGCGGACGCCACCGTCGAACTCACCCACCTGTACGGCCACAGCAACGACAGCTGGGTCTACACCCCGGCCCCGCACGTCGCCTCCGACCGCGCCATCGCCTGGCGCACCCCCGCGCACGACGTGCCGAGTTCGCACACGGCCCAGCTCGGCGCGCTCCTCGACGCCTACGACAGCGGCACCCGACCACCGGGCAGCGGCCGGGACGCCCGCGCCACCCTCGAGTTCGCCGCCGCCCTGTACAAGGCGGCGTTCACCGGCCGATCCGTGCACACGGGGGAGATCGGCCCCGGCGACCCGTTCTACGAGGCCATGCACGGCGAGTACCCCGACTGGGCCCCCAAGGAGCGCGTATGAGCATCCGCGTCACCCACACGCACGGCGAGGACATCGCCGTCACGGCGGCGAACGGCACGGAGATCCTCCGTTACGTCTACCGCCCCGACCCGGATCCCTTCGAGTCCCGCAAGCCCTACGCCCATCCCGTCCGCACCCTGTCCGGCCGCACGGTCACCGGCTACCGCCCGAACGACCACCGCTGGCACAAGGGCCTGCAGATGACGGCGAGCCATCTGTCCGGCCAGAACTTCTGGGGCGGCAACTGCTACGTCCACGGCCAGGGCTACCTCCGCCTGCCGGAGCGGGTCGGCTCGATGCGGCACGACGGCTTCTCCGCCTTCACCGTCGAGGACGACCGCCTCTCCTTCACCGAGGACCTCACCTGGATCGAGAACGGCGGCCAGGAGTGGGCGCGCGAAGTGCGGGGGCTGACCGTGCACGGGGTGGACGAGGAGACCGGCGCCTGGGCCCTCGACTGGTCGATCCGCCTCACCAACACCCGTTCCGAGCCCCTGGCCTTCGGCTCCCCGACCACGGCGGGCCGCGAGATGGCCGGCTACACGGGACTCCAGTGGCGCGGCCCGCGCGACTTCACCGGCGGCACGGTCTTCGCCCCGGACACCGACGCCGACGCGGGCAAGCTGATGGGCACCCAGGGCCCGTGGCTCGCGTTCACCACCGAGCACGACGACGTCGACGGCCACTCCACCCTGGTCTTCGCGCACGCGCCCGAGAACCTCGACGAGACGTCCGCGATCCACGAGTCCCACTGGTTCGTCCGCTCCGAGCCGTTCCCGACGGTCGCCTTCTCCTGGGCGTTCTTCGAGGAGTTCGAGCTGCCGCCGGGCGAGTCCTTCGCGTACCGCTACCGCATCGTCGTCGCCGACGGCGCCTGGGACCGCGACCGGGTCGGCACCTACCTGGGGGGCCTGCCGTGGTGAGCGAACCGAAGCCGGCGCTCCCGCACCCGCTGCCCGGAGCGGTCGGCCTGTCCCATCTGAGCGCCTACGACTGGGAGGCCGCCGACGGCGTCTGCGGCGGCAGCCCCCATCTGCACCTGGTGTGCACCGAGGCGTACGTCGTCACCGGCGGCCGGGGCGCGGTGCAGACGCTGAGCCCCGACGGCTACCGGGACATCCCCCTGGCGGCCGGCTCCGTCGCCTGGTTCACGCCGGGCACCGTGCACCGCATGGTGCAGGGCGGCGACCTGCGCATCACCGTGCTGATGCAGAACAGCGGCCTGCCCGAGGCGGGGGACGCCGTGTTCACCTTCCCGCCCGAGGTGCTCGCCGACCCGGAGAGGTACGCCGCCGCGGCCGCCCTGCCGCCCGGCACCGGACCGGAGACGGCGGCGGCCGCCCGCCGCCGCAGGGACCTCGCCGTCAAGGGCTACCTCGCCCTGCGCGAGTCGCTCGTCGCCGGGGACGACGGCCCCTACCGGGAGTTCCAGCGCGCCGCCGCCCGCCTGGTGCGCGACAAGGTGCCCACCTGGCGCGCCCTGTGGCAGGCCGGCGCCCTGGCCACCGCCGAACGCACCGGCGCCCAGCTCGACGCGCTGGCCGCCGGCGAGCCCGCCTACCTCGGCGAGGCCACCGCCCACGAGGCCGCGCCCACCCGGCTCGGCGGCTTCGGGATGTGCGGCCGCCGCGACGAGTACGCGCTGCCCGGCACGACACTGCCGTACCAGGCGGAGTAGCCGCACGGGGATCCGGGGGGGGACTGAGGGGGGCTCAACCACAACTCCGAGGAGAGGAGTGACCTCGGCATGCCCGGACACAGGACAAAGGGGTTCTGCGCGTCGGCCGCCGCACTGGCACTGTGCGCCGTGCTGGCGGGCTGCGGAGGACCCGGCGAGTCCGCCGGCGGCGGCAAGGTCGTGCTGCGCTACACGTGGTGGGGCAACCCCGACCGCGCGGAACGCACCGAGCAGGCCGTCGCGCTGTTCGAGAAACAGCACCCGGACATCGACGTGACGACGTCGTTCTCCGGCTACGACGCCTACAAGCAGAAGCTCGCCACCCAGGCCGCCGGCGGCGACGCCCCGGACGTGATGCAGCTGGACTACCGCCAGATCGACCAGTACGCCTCCGGCGGCGTCCTGCTCGACCTGGGGAAGCAGAAGTCCGTCCTGCGCACCTCCGAGATCGATCAGGGCCTGCTCGCCACCGGCCGCGTGGACGACGTCCAGTACGCGATCCCGCAGGGCCGCGGCACCGAGACCGTCGCCTACGACGTGCAGACCTGGAAGAAGTCGGGCGTGCCCCTCCCCGGCGACAGCTGGACATGGAGCGAGTGGGCCGACACCATGCGCGCCCTGGCCGAGAAGACCGGCAAGCCCGGGGCGACCGACCCCGGCCAGAGCGAGGACGCCTTCGAGGTCTGGCTGCGCGGCCAGGGCAAGGCCCTCTACACGAAGGACGGCGGACTCGGCTTCACCGCCGACGACCTCACCCACTGGTGGACCTTCACCGACGGGCTGCGCCGCGAGGGCGCCGTCTCGCCCGCCGAGCAGACCACCCAGCTCGACGGCTCCGTCGAGAACACTCCGCTCGGGCGCGGCAAGTCCGTCACCGACGCCAACTGGGACGCCCCGGCGAGCGGTTTCCTCGCCCTCGTCCCGACCGGCGTCGCCCTCGCCCCCATGCCGACGGGCGAGGACGGCACACCCGGCCAGTACTTCAAGCCGTCCATGTTCCTCGGCGTCTCCGCCGACACCGCCCACCCGGAGGAGGCGGCCCGGCTCGTCGACTTCCTGATCAACGACCGGCGGGCCGCGAAGATCCTCGGCGCGAGCCGCGGGATCCCCGTCAACGAGACCATCCGCGACGAGATCGGCCCGCAGCTCAAGGACTTCGACAGGACCATCGCCGACTTCCAGGCGTCCCTGGAGGGCAAGCTCAAGGACCCGCCCCAGGCCCCGCCCTCGGGCGACAACGCCCTGCAGAGCACCTTCCAGCGCGACTACGACCAGGTCTCCTACGCGCGCATGTCGCCCCGCGAGGCGGCCGAGAACTACGTCACCGAGGCGAAGGCGGAGCTGAGGTCATGACCACCACCGCGATCCCCGCGGAGGCGGAGCGCGCCCCCGCCCCCGCCCCGAAGCGCCGTCCCCAGCGCGAACGCGAGGGCGCCGCCTGGGTGTTCCTTTCTCCGTGGGTCCTCGGCGCGATCGTCCTGACGCTGCTGCCGATGGCCGTGTCGCTGTACCTGTCGTTCACCGACTACGACCTGTTCACCCCGCCGAAGTGGGTGGGCCTGCGCAACTACACGCAGATGTTCACCGAGGACCCCCGCTACTGGCGCTCGGTCGTGACGACCCTGACGTACGTCGTCGTCGCCGTACCCCTGCAACTGGCCCTCGCCCTCGTCGTGGCGCTCGCCCTGAAGGGCATGAAACGCGGCAAGGCCTTCTACCGCTCCGCGTTCTACGCGCCCTCCCTGCTCGGCGCGTCGATGTCGATCGCACTGGTCTGGCGGGCGATCTTCAACGACGGCGGCACCGTGGACCACCTGTTCGGCACCGGCGGCTGGGTCAACAAGCCCGGCTGGGCGCTGCTCGCCGTCGCCCTGCTGACGGTGTGGCAGTTCGGCGCGCCGATGGTGATCTTCCTCGCCGGGCTCCAGCAGATCCCCGCCGAGCTGTACGAGGCGGCGGCGTGCGACGGGGCCTCGAAGTGGCGGCAGTTCCTGTCGGTCACCGTGCCGATGCTCTCCCCGGTGATCTTCTTCAACCTCGTCCTGCAGACCATCCAGGCCTTCCAGGTCTTCACGCCCGCCTTCGCGGTCAGCGCCGGCAAGGGCGGACCCGCCGACTCGACCCTCGTCTACACCATGTACCTCTACGACCGCGGCTTCGTCGCCTCCCACATGGGATACGCCTCCGCCATGGCCTGGGTGCTGCTCGTCGTGATCGGCGTCGTCACGGCGGTGCTGTTCCGCACCTCGCGCTCCTGGGTCTTCTACGCCTCCGAGGGGGACCGATGACCGCCGTCCCGACCACCGCGCCCCGCAAGCCCGTCCGCTGGGGCCGGATCGCCCTGCACCTCGGCTGCCTGGCCGCCCTGCTGGTGATGCTCTACCCGCTGGCCTGGCTGCTGGCCACCTCGCTCAAGCCCGCCGACGAGGTCATCGCCAGCCTGAACCTGCTGCCCAGCCACCTGGAGTGGGCGAACTACCAGACCGCCCTGGAGGGCGTGAACGACGTCTCCATCTGGCGGCTGCTCGGCAACTCGCTGCTCATCGCGGGCGGCGCGGTCCTCGGCAACGTCATCAGCTGCTCGCTGGCCGCCTACGCCTTCGCCCGGCTGCGATTCCGGCTGCGCGGGCCGCTGTTCGCCTTCATGATCGCCACGATCATGCTGCCGCACCACGCGGTGCTGATCCCGCAGTACATCATCTTCAACCAGCTGGGCCTGGTGAACACCTACTGGCCGCTGATCCTGCCGAAGTTCCTCGCCACCGAGGCGTTCTTCGTCTTCCTCATCGTGCAGTTCATGCGCGGCCTGCCGCGCGAGCTGGAGGAGGCGGCCCGGATCGACGGCTGCGGCCCGTTCCGCAGCTTCTTCCAGGTCGTGCTGCCGCTCACCCGGCCGGCCCTGATCACCACCGCCATCTTCACGTTCATCTGGACCTGGAACGACTTCTTCACCCAGCTCATCTACCTCTTCGACCCGGACAAGTTCACGCTGACGCTCGCCCTGCGCTCCTTCGTGGACGCCTCCAGCACCTCCGCCTTCGGCCCGATGTTCGCCCTGTCGGTGATCGCGCTGCTGCCGATCGTGCTGTTCTTCCTCGCCTTCCAGCGGTTCCTGGTGGAGGGCATGGCCAGCTCCGGACTGAAGGGGTGAGCGGGATGCCGACACGTGAGGCCGGCGAGGTGTTCGGGCCGCGCATGACGCTGTTCGCGGACGTGCTGAGCGTCGGCCTCGTCACCTCGGTGGCGTGCCTGCCGCTGGTGACGGCCCCGGCCGCGCTGTCGATGGCGTGTGCCGTGCTGCGCGGGGCCGGGCAGGACCGGCCGGTCACGGCCGGACGGTACGTCGCCCTGCTGCGCGAGCGCCTGCGGGCCGGTGACCTGCTGGCGGGAGCCGTCGCGCTGGCGGGCCTGCTGCTGCTCGCCGCGGACCTGGCGCTGGCCGGGGCGGGGCTGCCCGGGGCGCCGCTGTTCGCGGTGGCCGCCGCCGGCATCGGCGCGTGCGCGGCGGTCGTCGGCCTGCGCGCCTGCGGGCGCCCGGAGTCGGTCACCGACTGGCGGGCGGCGCTGCGCGGGGCCGCCCGGGACGCCGTGGCGGACATCGGCGGCAGCGGCCTGGTCCTGCTCGCGGTGGCGACGGCCGCGCTGTGCGCCTGGATGCTGCTGCCGCTGGCCTTCCTGGTCCCCGGGCCGCTGGCCCTGGCGCTCACAGCCGTCGACATCCGGCGGTCCGCCGCCGTTCCCCTTCCCTAGTCACCGTTCCCTTCCCTGGCCCACCGTTCCTCATCCCTGGCCCGCCGTTCCCTTCCTTCGCCCGCCGTTTCCCTTCAACCGTCAAGAATTCAGGGGCTCTTGGGGCAGGTCGGGTGTGAGCGCCCCGAGGAGGTGGTCATCCTCTTGTCATGAACCTGCGGCTCGATGGACGGGCCGCGGCCTCATGGAGGTGTGGGATGCACCGAAGACTCTCCACCGGTCTTGCCGCCTCGACCCTGGCCCTCGTCACCGTCGTCGGCACCGCGACGACCGCGAGCGCCGCTCCCGCCGACAAGCCCCAGGTGCTCGCGAGCTGGACGCAGACCAGCGCGTCGAGCTACAGCGCCTGGGCCGCCGCCCGGGCGAACCGGGCCGCCTGGTCCGCGTACGCCTTCGACTGGTCGACCGACTACTGCTCCTCCTCGCCGGACAACCCGTTCGGCTTCCCCTTCTCGATGTCCTGCGCCCGTCACGACTTCGGCTACCGCAACTACAAGGCCGCGGGCACGTTCGACGCCAACAAGTCCCGGCTCGACAGCGCCTTCTACGAGGACCTCAAGAGGGTCTGCGCCGCCTACGCCGGCGGCACCAGGACCTCCTGCGACGGCACGGCGTGGACGTACTACCAGGCCGTGAAGGCCTTCGGCTGACGGCCCGTCAGCGCGAGGGGGTGCCGGGCGCGGGGCGATGCCTCCCCGCGCCCGGCCGACCCGCGGCTCACCGGCGCAGGGAGTCGGTGATGCTGATGCGCGGCCACGAGCGGGCCGCCGTGAGAAGCGCCTGTGTCCTCGCGGAGGGAGTGGCCGCTGCCGCCGCCAGCGCCGCCGCGGCGCTCGCGATGCCGAGGACGGCGCCCGCGGCCACGTCGCCCGGGTAGTGCACGCCGGTGTGGATGCGGGAGTAGCCGACGGCGCTCGCCAGCGCCCCGAGGGGCACCGCCGCCGGGGGCAGGACCACGCCGACGGCGGTGGCGAAGGCGACCGCCGACGCGGTGTGCCCGGAGGGGAACGAGGCCGACGTCGGCATCGGGACGTGCCGGTCCACCGTCACCCGGGCGGCCTCCCGGTCCGGCCGGGCCCGGCGCACCAGGCGCTTGCCGAGCAGGTTGGCGGAGGCCGAGGCCACGGCGATCGCGCCGACGCCGGCGAGGGCGGCCCTGCGCGGTCGCTTGCCGGCCAGTGCCAGGGCGGCGGCGATGGTGAACGAGATCTTCGAGTGGTCCGCCGCGTGCGACAGGTGGCGCAGCGTCCGGTCGAGGGTGGGCGTGGGGGTGGCGGCGACCGCCGCGTACAGGGCGCCGTCCACGGCCCGGAGATCGCCCATGACGGCACTCAGGAGCCGACCGGGCCCGCCCGAGGGCTTCCCGTCCTTCGGGAGCGGACGGAGGGCGTCCGCGTCTGTGGTCGTCGGATCGGTCATGTGCTTCTCCCCGCAGTGGCCTTCCCAGCAAGGTACCGGCTCACGCCGGGCGCACGCTCGGCGCCCCCGCGAGCCGGTACCTCCCGAGTGCCCAGGCGGCGGCGGGCCATCCGGTGAGCCGGGCCACGACGCCCTCAGATGCGCCCGGCGCGTCGTTGCCGGCGCAGGAGGAGGCCCAGGTACAGACCGCCGACCACCGCGGTCACCACGCCGACCGGGAGCTGGGCCGACTCGTGGAGGTGCTGGGAGGCGAAGTCCGCGGTGACCACGAGGAGCGCGCCGGTGCAGGTGGCGGCGAGGAGGTTGGGGCCCGGTTGCCGGGTGAGGCGCCGGGCCAGCTGGGGCGCGATGAGGGCGACGAACGGGATCGGTCCGGCCGCGGCGGTGGCGACCGCGCAGGCCGCCGTGGCGAGGACCAGCATCACCAGCCGGGTGCGCTGCACCGACACGCCGAGCCCGCCCGCGACGTCGTCGCCCATCTCCAGGATCTTCAGCCGGCCCGCCACGCACGCGATCAGCGGCAGGACCACCAGCAGCCCGAGCGCGGCGGGCCGCACGTCCTGCCAACCCCGGCCGTTGAGGCTGCCGTTCAACCACACCATGGCCTGCGCGGCCTCGGTGAACCGTGCCTTGGCCAGCAGATAGGCGTTGACCCCCTGGAGCAGGGCGCTGACGCCGATGCCGACGAGGACGAGCCGAAACCCGTGGATGCCGTGCCGCCAGGCGAGGACGTAGACCAGAACGGCCGTCGCCAGGCCCCCGGCGACCGCCCCGAGCGCCACCTGGCCGCCGGTGCCGCCCGCGACCAGCACGACCAGCAGGCCGCCGGTGGCCGAGCCGTAGGTGAAGCCGACGATGTCGGGGCTGCCGAGCGGGTTGCGGGACAGGCTCTGGAAGAGCGCGCCGCTCACCCCGAGGGCGGCCCCGACGAGGATGCCGGTCAGCAGCCGCGGCAGTCGCAGTTCGCCCACGACGAAGTCGGTCCGGCGGCTGCCGTTGCCCAGCAGGGTCCGGACCACGTCCGCCGGGGAGATCGCGTACTCGCCGGTGCCGAGGGCGAGGACGCCCACCCCGGCCGTGGCGGCCAGTACGAGCAGGCAGACCGTCAGGGCGCGCACGTCCAGCCGCAGGGACAGGCGGTGGGAGCGGCTCCGTACGACGTGGGTCCGGGCGGGGAGCCCGGCGGGCGCCGGGGTCTGCGTCGTCATGCGGCCACCACCCTGCGGTGCCGTACGAGCGCGATGAACACCGGCGCCCCGACGACCGCCGTGACCACGCCCGCGTCGAGTTCGTCGGGGCGGACGGCGACCCGGCCGAGGACGTCCGCGCACAGCAACAGGGCCGGGGCCAGCAGCAGGGACAGCGGGAGCGTCCAGCGCTGGTCGGCGCCGACGAGCATGCGGGCCATGTGCGGGACGGCGAGGCCGACGAACACCAGCGGGCCGACGGCCGAGGTCGCCGCGCCGCACAGCAGCGTGACGGCGAGCAGCCCGAGGAAGCGGGTGCGGTGCAGATGGGCGCCGAGCGAGCGGGCGGCGTCGTCGCCGAGGGCCATCGCGTTGAGCGGCCGGACCAGGCCGAGCGCCAGCACCAGGCCCACGGCGACGAACGGCGTAATGGTCGTCAGCGTGGCGCTGTCGGCGCGAGCGAGCGAGCCCACGCTCCAGAACCGCAGCTGGTCCAGGGCCTGCGCGTCGAGCAGCATCAGGGTCTGGCTGATCCCGGTGAACACCGCGGCGATCACCGCGCCGCCGAGCGCGAGCCGTTCGGGCGTGGCGCCGCCGCGTCCCCCCGAGGCCAGCGTGTACACGAGCAGGCCCGCCACCACCGCGCCCGCCAGGGCGAACCACACCGACGCCCACAGGCTGGTCAGGCCCAGCACGGTGAGGGACAGGACGACGCCGGTGGCCGCCCCTGCGTTGACGCCGAGCAGGCCGGGATCGGCCAGCGGGTTGCGGGTGAGCGCCTGGATGAGCGCGCCCGCGACCCCGAGGGCGGCACCCGCGGCGATGCCGGCCAGGGTGCGCGGCACCCGCACGTCCCAGACGACGGAGGCGGCGGTCGAGCCGTCGTCGTGCCGCAGCGCGTCCACGACGACGGACACCGGCAGCGACCGCGACCCGATGGCCAGGCTGAGCAGGACGGCCACGAGGAGCAGCAGCAGGGCGCCCAGGACGGCGAGGGTGCGGGTGGAGGTCCGGCGGCGGGCGGGGGGCGCCGGGGAGTGCTTCTCCGGGCGGGCCGGAGCGGTGGTCTCAGCCGGCACCGCTGCCCTCCGCGCGCAGTCGTGCGGCGATCCTGCGGCCCAGCTCCTTCTTGTCGATCTTGCCGACGGAGGTCCTGGGGAAGACGTCGGCCACCTCCACCCGGTCGGGCAGCTTGTAGGCGGCGACGCCCCGTTCGGTGAGGAACGCGGCCAGGTCCCGCTGGGTGGGAGCCGCCCGGCCGCCGCGCAGCACGAGGTAGGCGCAGGTGCGTTCGCCCATGGTCGCGTCGGGCATGCCGACCACGGCCGCGTCGTGCACCGCGGGGTGGGCGAGGAGGTGGTTCTCCAGCTCCTCGGCGGAGACCTTGTCGCCGCCCCGGTTGATCTGGTCCTTGGCCCGGCCCTCGACGACGAGGTGCCCGGAGGGCAGGACGCGCACCAGGTCGCCGGTGCGGTAGTAGCCGTCGTCGGTGAAGGAGCGGGCGTTGTGCTCGGGCGCGCGGTAGTAGCCGCGCAGGGTGTAGGGGCCGCGGGTGAGCAGCTCGCCGGTGCCGCCGGGCGGCACGTCGTGGCCGTCCTCGTCCACCACCCGGATCTCGTCGGCCGGGGACATCGGGCGGCCCTGGGTCTCGGCGACGAGTTCCGGCGGGTCGTCCAGGCGTGTGTAGTTGAGCAGGCCCTCGGCCATGCCGAAGACCTGCTGGAGGGCGCAGCCGAGGGCGGGTCCGACCCGGGCCGCGGGTTCGGCGCCCAGCTTGGAGCCGCCGACCTGGAGCAGCCGCAGGGACGACAGGTCGGCCTCCTCCCACTCCACGGCGTCCAGCCAGAGCAGGGCGATCGGCGGGACCACGGCGGTGACGGTGACCCTCTCCCGCTCGATCAGCGCGAAGGCGTCCTCGGGGCTCGGGGTGGGGGAGAGGACGACGGTGCCGCCGACGTACAGCGTGCCGAGCAGCCCGGGGCAGGCGAGCGCGAAGTTGTGCGCGGTCGGCAGGACCACGAGGTAGACGGTGGAGCTGTCGAAGCCGCAGACCTCGGCGCTGGCGCGGACGTTGTAGGCGTAGTCGTCGTGGGTGCGCGGGATGAGCTTCGGCTTGCCCGTGGTGCCGCCGGACAGCAGCAGCACGGCCACGTCCGAGGGGTCGGGCACGGCCAGGGGGACCGGGTCGGCGTCGACGTCGCCGAGCGCGGTGAACTCCGCGGGATCACCGGCCACCAGGACGTGCTCCACGCAGGGCACGGCCTTGCGGACGGCCCGGGCGAGGGCACGGTGGTCGAAGTGGTCGTGCGTGTCGGGGATCGCGTACGCCTTCGCGCCGGACGTCTCGGCGACGTGGACGATCTCGCTCTCCCGGTGCGCGGGCAGCGTGAGCACCGGTACCGCCCCGGCCCGCAGCAGCGCGAAGAACAGCACCACGAAGGCGTCGGTGTTGGGGAGTTGGACCACCACGCGGTCCCCGGCGCCGATGCCGAGCCGGCGCAGTCCCGCGGCCTGACGGTCGGCGCGGGCGTCGAGTTCGGCGTACGACCACCGGTCGCCCGCCGCGTCCACGAGCGCGATGCGCTCCGGGTCGCGTTCGGCCCGGTCCCGCAGCAGCCGGTCCAGCGGCCGGCCCTCCCAGAACCCCTCGGCCCGATACCTCTCGGCGACCTCTTCCGGCCAGGGCACCCAACCGTCGAGCATCCTCAACTCCCGCCTGCTGTTTAGGAAAGGCTTCCCTAATGGAAGATCGGGGTCAAGCCTGGACGAGACTTCGGCGCGGAGGCTAGGGTCTTGCCTTAGGTTAGGTTAACCTAAGCTCGGGAGGTAGTCGTTGCTGCGGTACCGGAGCGCGCGGACGGAACTGCCGGGAGACCCCGTCCTGCTGGCCGCCAGGCTGGCCGAGTCGGGACTGTTCGACCAGTACGTGGTCTACGAGAGGGAAGGCGAGTGGTGGTTCGCCGGAGGAGCGCTCGGTGAGGTCGTGGTCGACCGCTCCGAGGTACGCGGCCGCAGGCTCACCGAGGACGCCGCGGTCCCGCTCGGCCCGCACCCCCTGCGCCAAGTCCAGGAACAGCTCGACCGGATGGCCGTCGAGGGCTGGCACGCCTACGGCTGGATGGCCTACGAGTTCTCGCACCTGAACGCCGGCCGCCCCGACCGGGCCGGGGACGGGCGGCTCCTCCACCTCGTCGTCCCGCACAGCGAGGTGAGGCTCCGTCAGGGCGAGGCCGAGGTGCGCAGCACCGACCCGGAGACCCTGGAGGCGTTACTCCGGGTGCTGGCCGAACCCGTCACCCGGGCCCCCGTCGAGGCCCGGCCGATCGACGTCGCCGACGCCGACGGCACCTACCCCGAGCTGGTGGCCCGCGCCATCGACGAGATCCGGGCCGGCGACCTGCAGAAGGTCATCCTCTCCCGGACCGTCCCGGTGCCGTTCCCGGTCGACTTCACCGCGACCTACGTGCACGGCCGGTCCCACAACACCCCCGCCCGCTCCTACCTGATGAACCTCGGCGGACGCCGGGTCGTCGGCTTCAGTCCCGAGACCGTCGCCGAGGTCGGCGCGGACGGCCGGGCCCTCACCCAGCCGCTCGCCGGGACCCGCGCCCGGGGCTTCGGCGAGCAGGAGGACGAGCGGCTGCGCGCCGAACTCCTCGCCGACCCCAAGGAGATCTCCGAGCACGTGCTCTCCGTGAAACTGGCGGAGGAGGAGATGGCCACCGTCTGCCGCCCGGGCACCGTCTCCGTACGCGACCTGCTGAGCGTGCGCCGGCGCGGCAGCGTCCAGCACCTCGGCTCCAGCGTGCACGGACTGCTCGCCGAGGGCGCGACCGCCTGGGACGTGCTGCGCGCCGTCTTCCCGGCCGTGACCGCCTCCGGCATCCCCAAGGCACCGGCGTACGACTGCATCGCCCGGCTGGAGAAGGAGCCGCGCGGCATCTACAGCGGCGCCGTCCTCATGGCGGGCAGCGACGGCTCGCTCGACGCGGCCCTGGTCCTGCGCAGCCTCTTCGAGGAGGACGGCCGCACCTGGCTGCGGGCCGGCGCCGGCATCCTCGCCGGGTCGACGCCCGCCCGGGAGCTGGAGGAGACCTGCGAGAAGCTCCGCAGCGTCGCCCCGTACGTCGTGCCCGCGCAACCGGCGCCGCTCGCCGCGCCGTCCCTGAGGGGCTAGGTGCGAAGGTGCGACTGGGAGAAGTCGTCGTCGACGTCACGCCCCTGAGAGCGAGCAGGGACTTCCGGCTGCTGTTCGCCACCCAGGCGATCTCCATGCTGGGCACGCACCTCACCTCGGTCGCGGCCAGCATCCAGGTCTACGAACTGACCGGGTCCTCGGTCCAGGTAGGCCTGATGAGCCTGTCGTTGGGGCTGTCGCTGCTGGTCGGGCTGGTCGCGGGCGGTGTGCTCGCCGACCGGGTCGACCGGCGCCGGATCGTGCTCGTCACCCGGGCCGCGACCGCCGTGGTGATCACGGGTCTCGCGGTGAACGCGGCCCTGCCCGACCCGCAGTTGTGGTTCGTGTTCGTGGCGGCCGTCCTCGCGGGCGGCGCCAGTGGACTCGGCGGACCCGCCCTCATGGCCGCCGCCCCCGCCCTGGTGGCCCCGGGCCAACTCACCGCCGCCGGGGCGCTGATGACCCTCACCGCTCAGCTCGGCGCCATGGCCGGGCCCTCCCTCGCGGGCGTCATCGCGGCCGGGCCGGGCGTCGCGCTGTGCTTCGCGGCCGACGCCGTCATCTACGTCGTCGGTCTGGCCCTGCTCGCCCCGCTGCCCCGCCTCGCGCCCGAGGGGGCCGGGGAGCCGCAGCACCCGCTGAAGGCCATGGGGGAGGGGCTGCGGTTCCTGCGCGGCAACCAGGTCGTGGCCGGGCTGCTGCTGATCGACGTGTGCGCCGTGGTCTTCGCCATGCCGTACGCGCTGTTCCCGGAACTCGGCACCGAGCACTTCGGCGGCGGACCCTCCACCGTCGGCCTGCTCTACACCGCCCCCGCGGTCGGCTCGTTCTGCGGGGCCCTGGCCAGCGGCTGGACCGGCCGGATCCACCACACCGGACGAGCCCTGATCGGCGCGGTCGCGCTGTGGGGCCTGGCGATCACCTGCTTCGGCCTCAGCCCCACCCTGTGGACCGCACTGGTCTTCCTGGCCCTCGCGGGCCTCGGCGACACCGTCTCCGAGATCCTGCGCCGGGCCCTGCTCCAGCACTACACGCCGGACCGCCTCCAGGGCCGGGTCGGCAGCCTCTGGCTCGCCCAGGCCACCGCCGGTCCCTCCGTGGGCAACGTGGAGGCGGGCCTGGTGGCCCGGGCGCTCGGCTCGTCCGCCGGTGCCGCCGTCGTCGGCGGAGTCGTGTGCCTGGCCGGCGTGGCGGCGGTCGCCCTCGCCCTGCCGGGGTTGCGCAAGGCCACCCTCCAGGGGCCGCCCGCCGGTGAGGGGCGGGCGGCGCCCGCCGAGACGTCACCGGCCACCGACTGACCCCGCGCCCGAGAGGAGGGGCCATGCCGAGCACGACCATCGACGGAGTCCGGATCCACTACGACGACACCGGCCACGGCGAGCCCGTGCTCCTGGTCATGGGCCGGGGCGCCCGAGGGCGCGCCTGGCACCTCCACCAGGTGCCCGCCCTGGTCGAGGCCGGACACCGCGTCGTCACCTTCGACAACCGGGGCGTCCCGCCGAGCGACGAGTGCCCCGAGGGCTTCACCATCGACGACCTCGTGGCCGACACCGCGGGCCTCGTCGAGCACCTCGGCCTCGCGCCCTGCCGCGTCGTCGGCGTCTCCCTGGGCGCGTACGTCGCCCAGGAGCTGATGCTGCGCCGGCCCCGGCTCGTGCGGCAGGGCGTGCTGATGGCCACCCGGGGGCGGACCGACGCCCTGCGCTCGGCGACGGCCGCGGCCGAACGCGCCCTGTACGACAGCGGGGTGGAGCTGCCGCCCGCCTACGCGGCCTGCACTCGGGCCCTGCGGAACCTCTCGCCCGCCACCCTCGACGACGAACGGCGGGTCCAGGACTGGCTGGAGCTCTTCGAGCTGTCGCCGGAGCCCACCGGACCGGGTGTCAGGGCCCAGCTCGACCTGGAGGTCCCCGAGGGGCGGCTCGACGCCTACCGGGCGATCGACGTGCCCTGCCTGGTGATCGGCTTCGCGGACGACCTCGTCCTGCCGCCCCGCCTGAGCCGCGAGGTCGCCGAGGCCGTCCCCGGCGCGCTCTACCAGGAGATCAAGGGCTGCGGCCACTACGGCTATCTGGAGCGTCCGGACGAGGTGAACCGCGTGCTTCTGGAGTTCTTCCGCAACTGTTCCGTGTAGCCGTTCTTCCGGACACGACGATGTTGATTTAGGTTAGCCTAACCTAAGTGCTACTCCTCAGGGGGTCATGGTGCAGCGCACCTTGCTCAACGGCAAGATCCACCGAGCCACCGTCACCCAGGCCGATCTGCACTACGTGGGGTCCCTGACGATCGATCAGGACCTCATGGAAGCCGCCGACATCACCGAGGGCGAGCAGGTCCACGTGGTCGACATCGACAACGGCGCCCGGCTCACCACCTACGCCATCACCGGCGCTCGCGGCACCGGCGTCATCGGTGTCAACGGCGCCGCCGCCCATCTCGTCCACCCCGGCCACCTCGTGATCGTCATGTCGTTCGCCGTGCTCGACGAGTCCGAACGGGCCGCCCACCGGCCCCGGGTCGTCCACGTCGACAAGGCCAACCGGATCGTCGCGCTCGGCGCGGACCCGGCCGAGCCGGTGCCCGGGGCGCCCGACCAGTACGCGGGAGCCTTCACCCAGCAGGAGAGGAACTGAGCCATGGCCAACCCGTTCGACGACGACAGCGGCGTCTTCCGTGTCCTGGTGAACGACGAGGGCCAGTACTCCCTGTGGCCCGACTTCGCCCCCGTCCCGGCCGGCTGGGAGAGCGTGCACGGCCCGGACACCAGGACCGCCTGCCTGGAGCACATCGAGCGGAACTGGACCGACATGCGCCCGCGCAGCCTGGCCGAGGCCATGCGCGGAGCCGGCGACTGATGGCGCCCCGGCCGGTCGTGGAGGACGTCCTCCCCCTGTCGCCGACGCAGGAGGGCATGGTCTTCCACGCCCTGTACGACGAACACGCCCGGGACGTCTACACCGGACAGCTGGTCATCCGGCTCGAAGGACCGCTGGACCAGGGCCGGTTGCGCACCGCCGCCGACGCCCTCCTGGCCCGGCACGCCAACCTCCGGGCCGCGTTCCGCACCCAGCGGTCCGGCCGGCGGGTGCAGGTGATCGCCGGCGGGATCCGGACGCCCTGGCGCGCCACCGACCTGTCCGGCCTGCCGCCGGCCGAGCGGCAGACCGCGTTCGAGGACCTGCTCGACCGGGACCGCGAGGCCCGCTTCGACCTCGCCCGCCCGCCGCTGCTGCGCGTCCGGCTGGTGGTGTTCGGGGACCGGGACCACCGGCTGCTGATCTCCTCGCACCACCTCCTGTGGGACGGCTGGTCCGCGCCCGTGCTGGTCCGCGAGCTGTTCCGGCTCTACACCTCGGGCGGCGACCCGGCCGCCCTGCCCCCGGTCCGGCCCTACCGCGACTATCTCGCCTGGCTGTCCCGGCAGGACCGCGCCGCCGCCGAACAGGCCTGGCAGGCGGCGCTGCACGGCCTCGACGAACCGTCCCTCATCGCCCCCGAGGCACGGGACCTCCCCGCCGGGCAGCCCGGGCGGCACGTCGTGGAACTCTCCGAGCGGGAGACCACGGCCCTCACCGCCACCGCCCGCGCCAACGGAGTGACCGTCAGCACGGTGCTCCAGGGACTGTGGGCGGTGCTCCTCGCCCGGTACACCGGCCGGCTGGACGTGGTCCTCGGCGCCACGGTCTCCGGCCGCGACGCCGACGTCCCCGGCATCGAGTCGATGGTCGGACTGTTCATCAACACCCTGCCGGTCCGCGTGCGGTTACGCCCCGACGAGCCGCTCGCCGACCTCCTCCGGCGCGTCCAGTCCGAGCAGGCGGCACTCCTCGGCCACCAGCACCTCGGGCTCGCCGGCATCCAGCGGGCCACCGGGCAGGGCCTCCTCTTCGACACCCTGCTGGTCTTCGAGAGCTATCCCATCGACGACGAGGGCATCGCCCGCGCCCTCGGGCCCGACGGCCCCCGCATGACCGAGGTGTCGGTCCGCGACGCCACCCACTACCCGCTCACCCTCACCGCCCTCCCCGGCGACCGGCTGACCCTCACCTTCAGCCACCAGCAGGCGGCCCTGGACCACGCGGCGGTGACCGGCATCGCGGCCGGGTTGCACCGGCTGATACGGGCGTTCACGGAGGAGCCCGACCAACCGGTGGGACGGCTGGACACCGCCCCGCACGACGAGCGCCGTGCTGCCGCTACGGGCGAGCGGCATACCGCCTCGGACGATGGGCGTCGTGCTGTCGCTGCGGGCGAGCGGCACACCACCGTCCGCGACCTCTTCGAGGAACAGGCCGCCCACACACCGCGGGCCCCCGCCGTCCATCACGGCGACACGACCCTGACCTTCGCCCGACTCGACGCCGCCGCCGACGGGTTGGCCGCCGCCCTGCTCGCCCGCGGTGCCGGGCCCGAGTCCGTCGTGGCCGTCGCCCTGCCACGCGGTACCGACCTCGTCACCGCGCTGCTGGCCACCCTCAAGGCCGGGGCCGCCTGCATGCCCGTCGACCCGTCCTACCCGCCCGAGCGCATCGCCCTCATGCTCGGGGACGCGCACCCGCGGCTCGTGGTGAGCGACCAGGAGACCGCCCGGCGACTCGCCCTCGACCCGGAGTCGGTCTGCGACCCCGGCGAGACGGCCCCCGCCGTACCGCGCCCGCCGCTGTCCCCCGACCACCCCGCGTACGTCGTGTTCACCTCCGGTTCCACCGGCCGCCCCAAGGGCGTGCTCGGCACGCAGCGGGCCCTGGCCAACCGGCTCGCCTGGGGCCGGACCTTGACGGAGGGCCCGCCCGGCGTCCGCGTCGCCAAGAGCCCGATCAGCTTCATCGACGGCCTGACCGAACTGCTCGGCGCGCTGGTCGCGGGGGAGGCCGTGGCCCTCGCCGACGACGACACGGCCGGCGACCCCACCGCCCTCGCCGCGCTGGCCTCCCGGCACCGGGCCACCCTGCTCACAGCCGTCCCCAGCCTCTACACCACCCTCGTCGAGTCCGCCCCGCCCGGCGGCTTCGGCTCGGTCCGCACCTGGATCTCCAGCGGCGAACCCCTCACCACCGACCTGGCCCACCGGATCACCGCACGCTGGCCGACCGCCCGCCTCGTCAACCTCTACGGCTGCTCGGAGGCGGCCGGCGACAGCCTCGTCCACGTGTACGCCGACGACGAGAACGGGGTGGGCGGCCGGGACACCGCCCCCGCGGCGGGGCAGAAGCAGACCGCCGGCACCGTCCCGCTCGGGCGGCCCATCGCCGGTACCCGGGTGCATGTCCTCGACCCCTTCCTGCGCCCTGCCCCCACCGGGGCGGCCGGTGAGCTGTATCTCGCGGGCGACGGACTGGCCCGCGGGTACCTGGGCCAACCCGGCCGCACCGCCGAACGGTTCGTCGCCGACCCCTTCGGCCCGCCGGGCAGCCGCCTCTACCGCACCGGCGACCTGGCCCGGCTGCGCCCCGACGGCACGGTGGAGTTCCTGGGCCGGGCCGACCAGCAGGTCAAGATCCGCGGCTTCCGGGTCGAACCCGGCGAGATCGAGGCGGCGGCCCGAGCCCTGCCCGGCGTGCGCGCGGCCGGGGTCGTGGCCCGGGAGGACGGGACGGCGCCCCGGCGGCTCGTGGCGTACGTCGAACCGGACCCCGGTGCGGGCGGCGGCCCGGATCCGGCCGGCCTGCGCCACGCCCTCGCCGAGCGGCTCCCCGCCCACCTCGTACCGGCCGCCGTGGTGGTCCTGGAGGCGTTGCCGCTCACCCCCAGCGGCAAGCTCGACCGCCGCGCGCTGCCCGCCCCCGACTTCACGCGGGCGAGCACCTTCGACCCGCCGCGCACCGAACCGGAGAAGGCGCTGTGCGGCCTGTTCGCCGAAGTCCTCGGCGTCGAACGGGTCGGCGTCCACGACGACTTCTTCGCCCTCGGCGGCGACAGCATCGTCTCGGTCCGGCTGGCCGACCGGGCCCGCAGGGCGGGACTCGCACTCTCCCCCCGGGACGTGTTCACCCACCGCACCCCGGCCGGTCTCGCCCGCTGCCTGCCGGACGGCGCCGCCCCGGAGGAGGAGTTCTCGGCGACCGCGGAGCCGCTGGTGTCGCTCAGCCGGTCGCAGCTCGACAACGTCAAGGCGAGGTGGAGGAGCCGATGAGCACAGAGCCCGCCGGCGCGGCGGACGACGGGTCCCTGGTCGAGGACGTCCTGCCGCTGTCCCCGCTGCAACAGGGCCTGCTGTTCCACGCCCTGTTCGACGAGGGCGCCCAGGACGTCTACACCATGCAGTCCCTCGTGGAGATCGAGGGCCCGCTCCGCCCCGAGTTGCTGCGCACCGCCGCCGAGGAGCTCTTCGCCCGGCACGCCAACCTGCGCAGCGCCTTCCTCCACGAGGACGACATGGACGAGCCGGTGCAGGTCGTCCTCAAGCAGGTCCCCGTCGACTGGCGGGAGGCCGACGCCGCCGACGAGGCGGAGATCGAGCGGCTCGTCGCCGCCGACGCCGCCGCCCGCTTCGACCTGACCGACCCCCCGCTGCTGCGCCTGACCCTGATCGACCGGGGCGACGACCGCCGGCTGCTCGTCCTCACCAACCACCACCTCCTGCTCGACGGCTGGTCCGTGCCCCTGCTGGTGCGCGAACTGCTCCAGCTGTACGCCGCGCAGCTCGCCCCCGGCCGCTCGGCCCCGCTGCCCGCCGTACGGCCGTACCGCGACTTCCTCGCCTGGCTGGCGAGCCGGGACCGGGAGGCCTCCGGCCGGGCCTGGCGCCAGGCACTGGCCGGGGCGACGCCGACCCTGCTGGCCCCCTCGGCCGCCGGCCTGGTCCCCGTACCGCCCGAACTGCACACGCTGCGGCTGTCCGAGGAACTCACCGCCGACGTGCAGCGGACGGCCCGCGGCCTGGGCGTCACCGTCAACACCGTCGTCCAGGGCCTGTGGGCCCTGCTGCTGGCGCGCCTGACCGGCCGGGACGACGTGGTGTTCGGCGCGACCGTGGCCGGGCGCCCCGCCGCACTCGCCGGCGCGGAGTCGATGATCGGCCTGTTCATCAACACCGTGCCCGTGCGGGTGTCGGTACCCCCGGGGGAGCCGGCCGCCGCCTTCCTGCGCCGTGTGCAGGACGAGCAGTCCCGGCTGATGGACCACCAGTACCTCGGCCTCACCGAGATCCAGCGCCTCGCCGGGACCGGCGACCTCTTCGACACCTTGCTGGTCTTCGAGAACTACCCGATCGACCGGGACGCGGTGGCCCGCGCGGAGGTGGAGTCCGGACTGCGGATCCTCGACGTCAAGGGGTCCGGCGCCACCCACTACCCGCTGACCCTCGCCGTGCTCGCCGAACAGCGGCTCGGCGTCGTCTTCGAGTTCCGGCCCGACTGCTACGACCGGGCCACCGTGGAGCGGCTCGCCGGGCGTTTCGAACGGCTCGTCCGCGCGGTGGTCGCGGAGCCCGGCACCCCGCTCGCGGCGCTCGACGTCCTCGCGCCCGAGGAACGGGCCGCACTGTCGGCGCGCGGGGCGGCGGAACCGCTGCCCACCCCGTACGCCACGCTGCCCGAGGTGCTCCAGGCGCAGGCCGCCCGCACACCGGACGCGGTGGCCGTCGTCGGCGGCGAACAGCGCCTCACCTTCGCCGAGTTGAACGCGGGCGCCAACCGGCTGGCCCGGGTGCTCACCGAGTCCGGTGCCGGGCCGGAGCGGATCGTCGCGCTCGCCCTGCCGCCCACACCCGACACCATCACCGCGCTGCTCGCCGTCCAGAAGGCGGGCGCCGCCTATCTGCCCCTCGACCCCGCCTGGCCCGAGGAGCGGATCGCCGGGATGCTCGCCGACGCCCGGCCCGTCGCCCTGGTCGCCACCACCGGCACCGCGCCGGCGCCGGACACCCTCGGCGAGGTCCCCGTCCTGCTGCTCGACGACCCCGGCACCCGGCAGCGCCTCGCGGACGCGGACGGCACCGATCTGACGGACGCCGACCGCGGCGGCGCGCTGCTCCCCGAACACCCCGCTTACATCATCTACACCTCCGGCTCCACCGCCGCCCCAAGGCCGTCGTCGTGCCGCAGCGGGCCATCGTCAACCTGTTCGCCGCCCACCACGCCGCCCTGCACACCCCGGCCTCGGCGGCGGCCGGCGGCCGGCCCCTGCGCGTGGGCCACGCCTGGCCGACGGCCTTCGACGCGTCCTGGCAGCCCATGCTGTGGATGTTCGCCGGACACGAACTGCACCTGGTGCCCGAGGAGATCCGCCGCGACCCGGACGCGCTGCGCGGCTTCCTCGCCGAGCACCGCATCGAGTTCATCGAGCTGTCCCCGTCCCTGCTCGCCGAGGTCGTCGCGCGCGGCGGCGACTGGCGGGCCGGGCTGAAGGTGCTGGGCGTCGGCGGCGAGGCCGTACCGCCCGACCTGTGGCGCACCCTGCGCGAGACCGACGGACTGGCCGCGCACAACCTGTACGGGCCCACCGAGTGCACCGTCGACTCCGCGGACTGCGACCTCGCCCTCAGCGACCGGCCCGCGATCGGCCGCCCCGTGGCCGGCGCCACCCTGTACATCCTCGACGGGCACCTCAACCCCGTACCGACCGGCGTCGACGGCGAGCTGTACATCGCCGGCGAGGGACTGGCCCGCGGCTACCTGGGCCGGCCGGCGACCACCGCGAGCCGCTTCGTCGCCGACCCGTTCACCACCCGCCCCGGCGCCCGCATGTACCGCACCGGCGACATCGCCCGGTGGACCGACGACGGCCTGGTGGAATGCCTGGGACGGATCGACGACCAGGTCAAGATCCGCGGCTACCGCATCGAGCCCGGCGAGATCGAGGCGGTCCTGCTCGGCCACGAACTCGTCGAACGCGCCGCGGTCGTCGTCCGCGAGGACACCCCGGGCGTGCGCCGCCTGGTCGCCTACGTCGTGACGGCCCCGGCCGCTCCGCCCGCCGAGGAGACGGCGGAGCTGCTGCGCCGGGCGGCGGCGGCCGCCCTGCCCGACTACATGGTGCCGTCGGCGTTCGTCCCGGTCGACGCGTTCCCCCTCACCCTCAACGGGAAGCTGGACACCGCCGCGCTCCCCGCCCCGTCCCGCACCGCCGGGCCCGCCGCCCAGCCGCCGCGCAACGCGGCCGAGGAGCGGCTCGCCGCGCTGTTCGCGCAGGTCCTCGGGCTGGACTCGGTCGGCGTGCACGACAGTTTCTTCGCGCTCGGCGGTGACAGCATCGTCTCCATGCGGCTGGTCGGCCGGGCCCGCGCGGCCGGTCTGGCCCTCTCACCGCGCGACGTGTTCGAGCGGCCGACCGTCGCCGCGCTCGCGGAGGCCGCCGGTACCGCCCGGAGCCGGGCCACGGACCCGGATCCGGACGCGGGCGTCGGTGACATCCCGCTCACGCCCATGCTCACCCGGCTCGTCGCCCAGGGCGGCACCTTCCGCACACTCAGCCAGGCCCGCTTCCTGCGCACCCCGCCCGGCATGGAGCTCGACGGGCTGCACCGCACGGTCCAGACGGTCCTCGACCGGCACGACCTGCTGCGCTCCACGCTCACCCGCGACGAGGACGGCACCCTGCGCCTGCGGGTGGCTCCGGCGGGCACCGCCCGCGCCGCCGACCGCGTACGCCGCACCGACGCCGCATCGCTGGACCACGCGACGATCGCCACCCTCGTACCCGGCGCCTTCGAGGACCTGGCCGCCGAACTCGACCCCGCCGCCGGGACGGTGGCGCGGTTCCTGTGGTTCGACACCGGACCGGACCGCGAGGGCCGGCTGCTGGCCGTCCTGCACCACCTGGTCACCGATGCGGCCTCCTGGGGCGTCCTCACCGCCGACCTCGCCGCGGCCTGGCACGGCACACCGCTCCCGCCGCCGGGCACCACCTTCCGCGAGTGGGCCCGGGCGCTGCGCTCCGAGGCCGTGTCGGAACGCCGCACGGCCGAACTCGCCCACTGGACGGCGGTGGCGGACCGGCCGGAGCCGGCCCTGGGAGCCGGAGCGCTGGACCCCGCCCGGGACACCCACGCCACCGTGCGCCACCACTGGACGGCGCTCGGCCCGGACCTCACCGCACTCCTCACCGCCCACTCCGTGCGGGACGTCCTGCTGACCGCGCTGGCGCTCGCCGTGCCGGTGTGGCGACGCGAACTCGGCCGGCCCGGCCCGGACGACTCCGTGCTGATCGCCCTGGAGGGCCACGGCCGCGAGGAGAACCTCCTGCCGGGCGCCGACCTGTCGGGCACCCTCGGCCTGTTCACCAGTGTCTTCCCGGTCCGCCTCGACCCCGGCGGCGCGGCCCCCGCGGAGCAGCTGCGGCGCGTCCGGGAGCAGCTCGCCGCCCTGCCGGACAGGGGCATCGGGCACGGCCTGCTGCGGCACCTCAACCCGGACACGGCCGCCGTCCTCGCCCGGCTCCCGGAGCCCCAGATCGCGGTCAACTACCTGGGCCGCATGACCCTCGGGGAGCAGGCGGAGGACGCCGCGTTCACCAGCGCCCCCGAGACCGGGGCCCTGGGCGCGTGGGCCGACCCCGGGGCACCGGCCCTCTACCCCTTGGTCGTCGACGCGGTGATCGACGAGGGGAAGGACCCCGGCGGCCCGGTCCTCACGGCGTGCTGGCACTGGCCACAACGGCTCTTCACCCAGGCGCGGATCGAGCGGCTGGGCGAGCTGTGGACCGCTTCCCTCGAACGGCTGCTGAAAGGCGGACACCAGTGACCGAGACCCAGGCGGACCGGCCCGGCGACCTCGCGGCACGCAAGCGGGAACTGCTGCGCCGCAGGCTGGAGAGCGCGGGCCTCGCCCACACCCCCGCCCGGGCCGAACGGATCCCGCCCCGGGCCGCGGACACGGCCACGCTGCCGCTGTCGTACGCCCAGTCCCGCATGTGGCTGCTCCAGCAGCTCGACCCGGCCAGCCCCGCCTACAACGTGTGCCTGGCCATCCGGCTGCGCGGCCCCCTCGACGCGGACGCGCTGCGCACCGCCCTGGCCGGGCTGCTCACCCGGCACGAGGTGCTGCGCACCCGCTACCCCACGGCCGACGACGGAACCCCTCACCAAGTGGTCGACGAGCGAGCCGAGTTGGCCTTCGAGAAGACCGACCTGCGCGGGCACCCGGCGGACGAACAGGACCGGTGCGCCGCCGAACTCGCCCGAGCCGCGTCCGCGACCCCCTTCGACCTGGCCGCCGACCACCCCCTGCGGGCCCTGCTCGTCCGGCGCGCCGACCAGGACCACACCCTCGTGCTGACGGTGCACCACATCGCCTGGGACGGCGGCACCTTCAACGCCCTGTCCCGCGATCTGAGCGCCCTCTACCGGGCCGCCGCCACCGGAGCGGACGCCGGGCTCGAACCCCTGCCCGCGCAGTACGCCGACTTCGCCCTCTGGCAGCGCACCACCTTCACCGACGAACGGCTGGCCGGCCACCTCGACCACTGGCGCACCGCCCTGGTCCCGCCACCCCGCCCCCTGGACCTGCCCACCGACGCACCCCGCACGCCCCAGCCCACCGCGCACGGCGACCGCCGCTTCCGTACCTTCGCGCCCGAGGTCACCGACCGGCTCACCGCCTTCGCCCGCACCGCGGGCGCCACCCCGTTCATGGTGCTGTTCGCGGGCCTGGCCGCGCTGCTCCACCGCATCACCGGAGCCACCGACGTCCCCATCGGCTCGGCCGTGATGAACCGCGACCTGCCCGGACTCGACCGGCTCATCGGCAACTTCGGCAACACCCTGGCCCTGCGCGCCGACCTCGACGGCGACCCCGGCACCGCCGAACTCGTCGAACGCGTACGCCGGCTGTGCACCGACGCCTACGCCCACCAGGACATGCCGTTCGACCTGCTCGTGGAGCGGCTGCGGCCGGAGCGGCACCCGGGCCGGGCCGTCTGGTTCGACGTCATGCTGCTCTTCCTCACCCAGGGGCTCCAAGGACCCCGGCTGCCGGGGGTGAGCGCCGAATGGGAGACCGTCCACAACGACACCACCCAGTTCGACCTGTCCCTGGAGGCCTTCCTCACCGACGGGCGGCTGCGCATCGAGGCCACCTACCGCAGCGGCCTGTTCACCCCGGAGACCGTCGACCGGCTGCTGGCCCGGCTGGAGACGCTGCTCGCCGCCGGACTGGCCGACCCCGAACAGCCCGTGTCACGGCTGCCGTTGATGTCCGCGTCCGAGGAACACCAGGTCCTGGGCGAGTGGAACACCACCGCCCACCCGGTCCCCGGCACCACCCTGGCCGACCTGCTCGCCGAGCAGGCGGCCCGCACCCCCGACGCGCCGGCGCTCACCTTCGAGGACCTCACCCTCGGCTACGCCGGACTGCACGCCCGCGCGGCCCGCCTGGCCCGCCTGCTGGTCCGTCACGGCGTCGGCCCGGAGCAACGCGTGGCCGTGGCCCTCGACCGGGGACCCGACCTGGTCGTGGCGCTGCTCGCGATACTCCAGGCGGGCGCCGCCTACGTCCCGCTGGACACCGGCTACCCCGCCGAACGGCTCGCCGTGATGATCGAGGACGCCGCCCCGGCGCTCGTCCTGACCTCCGGTGCCGCCGCGGACAAGGTCCCCGCCTCGGCGGCACCGACGCTCCTGCTCGACGACCCCGCCCTGCGCGAGCGCCTGGCGGCCCTGGACCCCGCCGCCCTCTCCGACGGGGAACGCCTCGCGCCGCTGCGCCCCGAGCACCCCGCGTACGTCATCTTCACCTCCGGCTCCACGGGCCGCCCCAAGGGCGTCGTCGTCCCGCACGCGGCGATCGTCAACCGGCTGCTGTGGATGGCGGACACCTACCGCGTCGGGCCCGGGGACCGGGTGCTCCAGAAGACCCCGGCGAGCTTCGACGTCTCCGTCTGGGAGTTCTTCCTGCCGCTGATCACCGGAGCGGCACTGGTCCTCGCCCGCCCCGGCGGGCATCGCGACCCCGCCCACCTCGCCGAGCTGATCCGCGAACAGCGCGTCACCACCGCCCACTTCGTCCCGTCGATGCTGCGGGTCTTCCTCGACGACCCGGCCGCCGAGCGGGCCCGGGGCGTTCTGCGCCGGATCGTGTGCAGCGGCGAGGCCCTGCCGGCGGACCTCGCCGAACGCTGCACCCGCCTGCTGGACGGCACCGCACTGCACAACCTCTACGGCCCGACCGAGGCGGCCGTGGACGTGACCGCGTGGCCGTGCGCCGACGGCACCCGCTCCGCGTCGGGCTCCGTGCCGATCGGACGCCCGGTGTGGAACACCCGCACCCTCGTGCTGGACGCGTCCCTGCGCCCGGTGCCGCCGGGCGTCCCGGGGGAGCTGTACCTCGGCGGGAGCCAGCTCGCCCGGGGCTACCTCGGCCGGCCCGCCCTGACCGCCGGACGCTTCGTCGCCGACCCCTACGGCCCGCCGGGCGCCCGCCTCTACCGCACCGGCGACATCGTGCGCTGGACCGCCCACGGGGCGCTGGAGTTCCTGGGCCGGGCCGACGACCAGGTGAAGATCCGCGGCTTCCGGGTCGAGCCGGGCGAGACGGAGGCCGCGGCGGCCGCCCTGCCCGGGGTGTCCCAGGCCGCGGTGACGGTACGTCAGGACACCCACGGCGATCCGCGGCTGGTCGCCTACGTCGTCCCGCACCCCGGCGCCCGCCCGGAGCCGCAGCAGCTCCGGCGGAACCTGGCCGGCACCCTGCCCGGCCACCAGGTGCCCTCCGCCGTCGTCGTGCTGGACGCCCTGCCGCTCACCCCCAACGGCAAACTCGACCGCGCCGCCCTGCCCGACCCCGACCTGTCCGCGCTCACCACCGCCGACGCGCCCCGCACCGAGGCCGAGGCGACCCTGTGCCGCCTCTTCGCGGACCTGCTCGGACTGCCGTCCGTGGGCGTCCACGACGCGTTCTTCGCGCTCGGCGGCCACTCCCTCCTCGCCACCCGGCTCGTCGCCCGCGTCCGCGCGGAACTGGGCGTCGCCCTGCCGCTGCGGGCCGTCTTCGACACGCCCACCGCGGCCGCCCTCGCACCCCTGCTGGAGACGCCCGCCCAGCGGCGGCCCCCGCTGGTCCCGGCCCGGCGCCCCGACCCCGTGCCGCTGTCCTTCGCGCAGGCCCGGTTGTGGTTCCTGTACCGGCTGGAGGGGCCGACCCCCACCTACAACATCCCCACCGCCGTCCGCCTCGGCGGACCGCTCGATCCCGAGGCCCTGGGCGCGGCGCTCCAGGACGTCGTGGACCGGCACGAGGCACTGCGCACCGTCTTCCCCGACGACGACGGCGTCCCCCGGCAGGAGATCCGCACGGACACCGCCGTCCCCTTCGAGACCGTCACCGCGTCCGCCGACGACCTCGACGCGCTGCTGAGCGAGGCCGCCGCCCACTCCTTCGCCCTGGACCGCGAGATCCCCGTCCGCGCCACCCTGTACGCCCTCGCCCCCGACGACCACGTCCTGCTCCTGCTCGTCCACCACATCGCCACCGACGGCTGGTCGGCCGAACCGCTGCTGCGCGACCTGGAGACCGCCTACACCGCCCGACTGCGCGGCACACCCCCCGCGTGGCCGCCGCTCGCCGTGCAGTACGCCGACCACACCCTGTGGCAGCGGGACCTCCTCGACGAGGAGTACACCGCCGAGGAGGTGCGCCACTGGGCGCGGCGCCTGGACGGGCTGCCCGAGGAACTCCAGCTGCCCGTCGACCGGCCCCGCCCACCCGTGCCCGGTTACCGGGCCGGGGCCGTGGACTTCACCCTCGATCCGGAGACTCACCGGGCGCTGCGGGACCTGTCCGCCGAGGCAGGCGGCACCGTCTTCATGGCCCTCCAGGCCACCCTCGCCGTCCTCCTCGGCCGGCTCGGCGCCGGCGACGACATCCCCCTGGGCACCCCGGTGGCCGGGCGCGGCGACCCCGTCCTGGACGACCTCGTGGGCCTGTTCGTCAACACCCTCGTGCTGCGCACCGACGTCTCGGGCGCCCCGACGTTCCGCACGCTGCTCGCCCGGGTGCGCGAGGCCGACGTGGACGCCTTCGCCCACCAGGACCTGCCCTTCGAACGGCTGGTGGACGCGCTCGCGCCCACCCGCTCGATGGGCCGGCACCCGCTGTTCCAGGTGATGCTGGCCCACCAGCAGGCCCCGGCCGACCGCCGGGACTTCGCCGGTCTCACCCTGACCGAGCGACGCGTCCCCTTCTACACCGCCAAGACCGACCTGGCCTTCCACGTGTTCGAGCGGTCCGACGCCGGCGGCATCGACGGCACCCTGGTGTACAGCCGCGACCTGTACGACCGGGACACCGCGCGGGAGATGACCGAGCGCCTCGTCCGCCTGGCCGGCGAGCTGGCCCGGCACCCCGACCGCCCGGTGACGGCCGCCGACGTCCTCACGCCGCGCGAGCGGGACCTGCTGCTGGGGGAGTGGAACGACACCGCGCGCACCGTGCCGGCCACCACGCTCACCGCCCTGGTGGAGGAACAGGCCGCGAAGACCCCGCACCTGGTGGCCGTCGAGTACGGCGTCCCCGGCGGCCCGGCCCTCACCTACGGCGAGCTCGACGCCCGCGCCAACGGCCTCGCACGGCGGCTCATGTCCCTCGGGGTGGGCCCGGAGCACCGCGTCGGCATCCACCTGGAGAGGTCCGCGGAGATGGTCGTCGGGCTGCTCGCCGTGCTGAAGGCGGGCGGGGCCTTCGTCCCGCTGGAGCCGTCCTGGCCGGCCCGGCGCATCGCCGAGGTGTGCCGCGGCGCGGCCCTGACCGCCGTACTCGGCCGGCCCGGTGACGACGGCCTCCTGGGGGAGGACGCGCCGCACGTCGTCGAGGTCGCCCTGGACGGCCCCACCGCCGAGAGGCCGCCGGTGGACGTCGACCCGGAAGGCCTCGCCTACGTCATCTACACCTCCGGCTCGACCGGCGTCCCCAAGGGCGCGATGATCCGCCACCGGGCCATCGCGCACCGGCTGTTGTGGCAGCGCGGCCTGCTCGGCTTCGGCACCGACGACGCGGCCCTGTTCAAGGCGCCGCTCGGCTTCGACATCTCCATCAACGAGATCTTCCTGCCGCTGGTCAACGGCGGCCGCGTGGTGATCGCCGAACCCGGCGGCGAACGGGACGTCGACTACCTCCTCGACACTGTCGAACGGCACCGGGTGACCTTCACCTACCTGGTCTCCTCGATGCTCGACCTGCTCCTCGAACTGGACGGCTTCGCCCGCCGCGCGGCCTCGCTGCGGCACGTGTGGTGCGGCGGCGAGGTGCTCACCCCGGAACTGTTCGCCCGCTTCCGCGCCGCGAGCGAGGCCGTGATGTACCACGGCTACGGACCGGCCGAGGCCACCATCGGCGTCAGCCACGTCGTCTACCGCACGGGGGCGATCCGCAGCGCCGTCTCCATCGGCCGGCCCAACTCCAACACCCGGCTCTACGTCCTGGACGACCGGCTCCAGCCCGTCCCGGTCGGCGTGCCGGGCGAGCTGTACGCGGGCGGGGTCTACCTCGGCCGCGGCTACGTCAACGACCCGCGCCGCACCGCCGACCACTTCGTCGCCGACCCGTTCGGCCCGCCCGGTGAACGCCTCTACCGCACCGGCGACCTGGTCCGCTGGCAGCGCGACGGCACCCTGGAGTTCCTCGGCCGCGCCGACAACCAGGTGAAGATCCGCGGCATGCGCGTCGAGCTGGAGGAGATCGAGGCGATCCTCGAGCAGCACCCGGGCGTCCGGCGCGGCGTGGTCGTCGTCCGCGAGGACGCCCCGGGCGTCAGGCAACTCGCCGGATACTGCCTGGCGGACCCCCGGACCCTGCCCGCGCTGCGGGACTGGCTCCAGGAGCGGTTGCCCGAGCACATGGTGCCGCGCACCCTGACCGTCCTGGACGCCTTCCCGCTGCTGCCCTCCGGCAAGGTGAACCGGGCCGGCCTGCCCGCCCCCGAAACCGCCACCGGCTCCGGCCCCGCCCGGGAGCCCGCCGACGAACGCGAGCGGCGGCTCTGCGCGCTGTTCGCCACCGTCCTCGGGCTCGCGCGGGTCGGTGTCGACGACAACTTCTTCGAGCTGGGCGGCGACAGCATCGTCTCCATCCGGCTCGTCACCCTGGCCCGCAAGGCGGGCCTGGCCCTCAGCCCCCGGCAGGTCTTCCAGTCCCCCACCCCGGCCGGGCTGGCGGCGGCCGCCGCCGCGACCGGCTCCGCCGGGACGGAGCATCAGGCCGACGATCCCGTGGGCGAGGTGCCGCTCACCCCCGTCATGCGGTGGACGGCCGGCCCCGACGGCTCCTACGGCGGCCTCGCCCAGGCGGTCCTGCTGGTGACGCCCCCGGACCTGAGCGAGGACGACGCCGCCGCCGCGCTGCAGGTGCTCCTGGACCGGCACGACATGCTGCGCGCCCGCCTGACCGACGACGGCAGCCACCTGGTGGTCCCCGCCGAGGGCACCGTACGGGCGCGCGACCTGCTGACCCGCGCCCAAGGGCCGGACCTCGACCGGCACGTGAAGGACGCGGCGGCCCGCCTCGACCCCCGCGCCGGGCGCATGCTCCGGGCGGTCCTGTGCGGTACCGACCGGCTGCTCCTGGTCGCCCACCACCTCGTCGTCGACGGCGTGTCGTGGCGGATCGTCCTCTCCGGGCTGGCCGACGCGTGGCAGGCCCTGCGGTCCGGACAGACCCCGCGCCCGCGCCGCACCGGCCCCTCGTTCCGCCGCTGGAGCCACCTCCTGGCCGAGGAGGCCCGCTCGACGGAACGCCTGCGCGAACTGCCCTATTGGACCGAGACGCTGGAGCGGGCGCGGCCCCTGCTGGACCGGGCCCCGGACCCCGTCCGCGACACCGCGGCGACCGTGCGGGAGGAGACGCTCGTGCTCCCCGAGGACGTCACCGTCCCGCTGCTGACGACGGTGCCCGCCGCGTACCGGGCCGCCGTCCCCGACGTCCTGCTGAGCGCCCTCACGATCGCCGTGGCCGTCCGGCGGGAGGAGCGCGGGGACCTCGCCGGCCGCTCGCTCCTCGTGGGACTGGAGGGCCACGGACGCGAGGAGGGCATCGCCGAGAACGTCGATCTCTCCGCCACGGTGGGCTGGTTCACCACGTTCCACCCCGTAGCCCTCGACCCCGGCCCGGTCGACCTCGACGAGGCCCTGTCCGGCGGCCCGGCCGCGGGCACGGCCCTGAAACGCGTCAAGGAACAGTTGCGCGCCGTACCGGACCACGGCCTCGGCTACGGCCTGCTTCGGCACCTCAACCCCGACACCGCCGCCGAACTGGACAAGCGCCCGCATCCGCAGATCGTCTTCAACTACCTCGGCCGTTTCACCGCGTCCGCCTCCGGCGACGAGCCCTGGGAACTCGCCCCCGAGGCTCCGATGCTCCGCGTGCCGCCGGACGGCGCGCGGCCCGCCGCCGGGCTGGAGATCAACACCGTCGCCGTCGAGGAGAGCGGCGGCGTCCGGCTGCACGTCTCCGCGTCCGCCCCGCGGGCCTTCCTCGCACCCTCCGAGACCGCAGCCCTGCTCGCGCTGTGGGAGCGGGCCCTGCGCGGCCTGGTGCGGCACGCCGAGGACGCTCGTGCGGGCGGACTCACCCCGTCGACCTGCCCTTGGTGTCCCTGACCCAGGACGACATCGAGGACTTCGAGAGCGCCTTCGACTTCGACCACGACAGCGACGACTTCGACGACTTCGACGACAACGATGGCTTCTGAGCGACAGCGGAGGAACCGGTGACGCAGCACCCCCCGACCGCGGACGAGCTGCTCCGTACGGTCACCGACACATTCGGCCCGGACACCCCGCCGGGCGAGGACGACAGCCTCATCGCCTGGGGCCTGGACTCGATCACGCTGATGAGGATCGCCGGCTCCTGGCGCAAGCAGGGCGTCAAGGTCGGCTTCGCCGAACTGGCCCAGGAACCCACCCTGCGCGCGTGGCGCGCCCTGCTCGCGTCCCGGGCCCCGGCCCAGGCCCCCGCCCCCGCTCCCGCCGAGCCGGCCGTCGAGGCCCCGGTCCCCGAGACCGGCGAGCCCTTCCCGCTCGCCGTGATGCAGCACGCCTACTGGATCGGCCGCGGCGACGACACCACCCTCGGCTCCGTCGCCGCGCACCTGTACGTCGAGTTCGACGGCTCGGGCGTCGACCCGGACCGGCTCGACACGGCCGTACGGGCCCTCGTCCGGAGGCACGGCATGCTCCGGGCCCGCTTCGGCGACGACGGCCGCCAGCGGATCCTGCCCGAACTCACCCGCCCGGCCACGGCCGTCAACGACCTGCGCGCCCTCGATCCCGAGACGGCCGCGGCCAAACTGGAGGACGTCCGGCACTCCTCCTCGCACGCCCGGCTCGACGTGGGGGCCGGCGAGGTGTTCTCCGTGCAGCTCTCCCTGCTGCCCGACGACCGCAGCCGGCTCCACGTGGACGTCGACATGCTCGCCGCGGACGCCCTCAGCTACCGCGTCCTGCTCTCCGACCTCGCCCGGCTCTACCGCGACCCCGACGCCGCGCTGCCCCCGATCCGCACCAGCTACCCGGCCTACCTGGCGGAACGCAAGGAGGTGCGACGGCTGAGCCGCGAGCAGGCGCGGGCCTGGTGGCAGCGCCGGGTCCCCGAGCTGCCCAGCGCGCCCGACCTGCCCCTGGTCCCCGAGGCGGAGCGGGCCGACCCCACCCGCGTCACGCGGCGGCACCACTGGCTGCCGCCGGAGGAGAAGCGGCGCCTGGCCGCCCGGGCCCACCAGCACGGGCTGACCCCCGCGATGGCCGTCGCGACCGCCTTCTCCGAGGTGCTGGCCGCCCACAGCGGTCAGCCCCGCTTCCTGCTGAACGTCCCCATGTTCGACCGCCGCGGCTCCCACCCCGACACCGACCTGCTCGTCGGCGACTTCACCAGCTCGGTGCTGCTCGACGTCGACCTGGCCGAGCCGGCGACGTTCACCGAGCACGCCCGGCGGCTCCAGGACCGCATGCACACCGACGCCGCCCACGCCGACTACTCCGGCGTGGAGGTACTGCGCGACCTCACCCGGCACCACGGCGAACAGGTCCTCGCCCCCGTGGTGTTCACCAGCGCCCTCAACCTCGGCGAGCTGTTCGACCAAGGAGTGCGGGACTCCTTCGGGCAGCCGGTGTGGATCATCTCGCAGGGCCCGCAGGTTCTGCTCGACGCCCAGGTCACCGAGGTCGACGGAGGGCTGCTCGTCAACTGGGACGTGCGCGAGGACGCCTTCCCCGCCGGACTGGTCGACGCGATGTTCGCCGCGTTCCACGGCCTGGTCACCCGGCTCGGCACCGAGGACGAGGTCTGGGACCGGCCGGTGCCCGCCCTGCTGTCCGCGGAACAGTCGGCGGTCCGCGAGGCGGTGAACACCACCGACGGGCCGCGCAGCCACCGGCTCCTCCACGACGGCTTCTTCGCCCACGCGGCCGAATGGCCCGAAGCTCCGGCCCTGCTGTGGGGCACCGAAGGCGCCCTCACCTACGGTGAGCTGGCCGACCGGGCCCTGCGGTGCGCCGGGGCGCTGGCGGACCGGGGCGTGAAGCCTGGGGACACCGTCGCGGTCAGCCTCCCCAAGGGACCCGACCAGATCACCGCCGTCCTCGGCGTGCTGGCCGCGGGCGCCGCGTACGTCCCGGTCGGCGTCGAGCAGCCGCCCGCCCGCCGCGACCGCATCCGCGCCACCGCCGGCTTCCGCGTCACCCTCACCGACGGCCGTACCGTCGAGGGCGGCCTCCCGGTCCAGGAGGCGATCCGGCACGCCCCGCTGCCCGCGCCCCGGCCGGTCGACGAGGAACAGGTCGCCTACGTCCTGTTCACCTCCGGCTCCACCGGGGAGCCCAAGGGCGTGGAGGTGCCGCACCGGGCCGCCATGAACACCGTCGACGACCTCGACGACCGCTTCGCCGTGGGCCCGTCGGACCGCTGCCTCGCCCTGTCCGCACTGGACTTCGACCTCTCCGTCTACGACGTGTTCGGACTGCTGAGCGCGGGCGGCGCGGTGGTGCTGGTCGACGAGGCGGACCGGCGCGAGGCCCGGCCGTGGGCGGAGCTGGTGCGCAGGCACCGGGTGACGCTCGTCAACTGCGTCCCGCCGCTGCTGGACATGCTGCTGCTCGCCACCGGGCCCGGCGAACTGGCCGGTCTGCGCGCGGTGCTGCTCGGCGGGGACTGGGTCGGCACCGACCTGCCCGGACGGCTCGCCGAACGGGCACCGGGCTGCCGGTTCGCCGGCCTCGGCGGCACCACCGAGACCGCGATCCACTCCACCGTGTGCGAGGTGCCGGACGCCCGGGTGCCCGCGCACTGGCGGGCCGTGCCGTACGGCACCCCGCTGCGCAACGTCCGCTGCCGGGTCGTCGACCCGCGCGGCCGGGACTGCCCGGACTGGGTGCCGGGCGAGCTGTGGATCGGCGGGGACGGTGTGGCCCTCGGCTACCGGGCCGATCCGGAGCGCACGGCCGAGAGGTTCACCGAGGCCGGCGGCGTGCGCTGGTACCGCACCGGCGACCTCGCCCGCTACTGGCCCGACGGCACGCTGGAGTTCCTCGGCCGGCGCGACCACCAGGTGAAGGTGCGCGGTTTCCGCATCGAACTCGGCGAGGTCGAGGCGGGGCTCGCCGGGCATCCGGCGGTGCGGCGCGCCGTCGCCGGTCTGACCGGCGGCCCCGGCGTGCAGCTGGCGGCCGCGGTGGCCGCCGAGCCAGGGACGACGGAGGAGGAACTGCGGCAGTGGACGCGTTCGGTGCTGCCGCCCCACATGGTCCCGGCCCGCGTCGCCGTCGCCGCGGAGCTGCCGCTCACCGCCAACGGCAAACTCGACCGCCGCGCCGTCGGCGCGCTGTGGGAGACGCGGGAGCCGGGGGAGGGGGAGCAGCGGACGCCCGGCAGTGCCCTCGAGACGGTCGTCTCCCGCGTGTGGGCCGACGTCCTCGGCGTCGAACGGGTCGGCCTGGACGACGCGTTCTTCGCGCTCGGCGGCGACTCGGTGCTCGCCACCGTGATCGTGAGCCGGCTGCGGGAGGCCCTCGACACCTCCGAGGTGTCGGTGCGGGCCCTGTTCGCCACTCTCACGGCGGGCGGCATGGCCAAGCGGCTGGCCGCCGAGGAGCACACCCCGGGACGGCTGGAGCAGGTCGCCGCGCTCCACCTGGAGATCGAGGACATGTCGGCGGAGGAGGTCGACTCGGCCCTGCGCGACAGCTGACGGACGCCGGAGAGGCGGGGCGCGTCACGCGCCCCGCCTCTCCGTTCCACCTCGAAGGTCCAGGCCGGGACTACTTGTCCAGCTTGGCGAACCCGGCCTCCAGGTTGTCCAGCGCCCACGGGATGCCCAGCACGGACGGGCTGCGGAGCTGGCTGATGGTCGCCACGTCGGTCACGACGTAGCGGTCCTCCTTCACCGCGGACATGTTCTTCACCAGCGCGCTGGACTCGAAGGCCTTCTTCAGCTGCGGCGTGGTGAACGCGATCACGACCAGGTCCGCGTCGAGCTTGTCGAGCTGCTCGAAGGACAGCTCGCCGGTGGGGCTGCCGCTGACCGTCTTGATGTTCTTCACCGACGGGGTCAGGCCCAGCCCGACCTCGCTCATCAGCTTCGCCGCGAAGTCGTCCTCCGAGGCGATGGTGAAGATCTTGGCCGGGGTGTTGCCGATGGACAGGCTGTAGGTCTTGCCCTTCAGCCCCGGGTGCTTGGTCCTCACCTCGGCGATGCTGTCCTCGGTGTCCTCGATGGCCTTCGCGGCCTGCTCCTGTCGGCCGACGGCCTTCGCCACCACCTGGACGTGCTCCTGCCAGGTCTGCTTGCCCCACGCCGTCTCGTAGCCGATGGTCGGCGCCACCGCCGAGAGCTTCTGGTAGTTCTTCTCCAGGGTGAAGTCGGAGGTGGCCAGGATCAGGTCGGGCCGGAGGGCGGCGACCTCCTCGAAGTCGACCCCGTTCATGGTGTCGAGGAGCTTGGTCTTCTTGGTGTCGACCCGGTCCTTCAGCCAGGGGTGGACGCCGTCGGCCGCGAAGGCGTCCTTGGAGACGGCGACCGGCGTGACCCCGAGGGCGTACAGCGCGTCGACGTCGTCCGTGCCGCCGTCGCCGATCACCACGACCCGCTTCGGTTCCTCGGTGATCTTCGTGCTGCCGAACTTGTGCTTGATGGTGACGGGGAAGGCGGACGAGGCGTCCGCCTTCGTGTCGTCGGAGGGGGCGTCGGAGTCGTCCTTGACGGAGCCGCAGGCTGCCAACCCGGCGGCCAGGGTGACGGTGAGAAGGGTGGTGAGGAGCTTTCTCGGCATGCGCGTCCCTTGTCGCCGGGGTTCAGGCAGGATTCGTACGGCCGTCAGTAAAGCAAGGTAAGGCTTACCTCAGCAACGGTTTCCGGACAATCTCCGCCCGCTCATGATGACTTGACGGAGCGTCAGTCACGGACGCGCCGTCAGGTAGCCGCCCATCGTGCGGAAGTAGTCGGTCGCGGCGTACTCCGTGTCGTCGTCCGTGCGCAGCCGCCGGATGACGAGCCCCGGGCAGCGGCCGGTGTGCGCCTCGGGGCCGGCCACGATGACCACGCCGTCGCCCTCGCGGATGAAGATCCGCCCGGGTGTGCCGCCGTAGTGCCCCTCGGACACGGCGGCCGAGATGATCCTGAGTCGCTCCCCGCGGTGGAAGGTGTACGCGTTCGGATAGGGATCCGACTGCGCGCGCACGAGCCGTTCCAGGCGCTCCGCCGGCCAGGTCCAGTCGATCCGGCTGTCCTCCGCGGAGCGCTTGTGGAAGAAGCTCGCCCGGGAGCGGTCCTGCGGCTGCCACTGCCCGGCGTCCCGGCCCGTGGCGATGAGGTCGAGGGACTCGCGCACGATCGGGGTGATGAGGTCGACGGTCCGGTGGAACAGGTCGGTCGCGGTGTCGGCCGGCCCGACCGGCACCGCGCGCTGCACGAGGACGTCGCCGGCGTCGAGTTCGCCGTTCATGCGGTGCGCGGTGACGCCGACGCGCTCCTCGCCGTTGATGAGTGCCCAGATGATCGGCGAGAAACCGGCGTACGACGGCAGCAGCGAGTCGTGGATGTTGAGGGTGCCGTGCGGCGGGAGGTCGAACACCTCCGGGGCAGCCAGGTGCGCCAGTTGTTGGCGACGATGAGGTCCGGCCGCGCCGCCCGCAGGGCGTCGAGGAGTTCGGGGTCGTCGGGACGGTTGCGCAGGAGGACGGGGACGTCGTGTTTCTCGGCGAGTTCGGCGACGGAGTCGTCCCAGATCTTCTCGTAGGCGTGGTCGCTCTTGGGGTGGGTGACGACGAGGGTGACCTCGTGGTCGGAGTCCAGCAGGGCCTGGAGCGTGCGGTGGCCCCAGGTCTGGTAGCCGAACATGGCGACGCGCATGCGGTTCTCCCTCTCCGGCGGCTCCATTGCAAGGTAAGGCTAACCTTATCTAACATGTGGCTGCCTGAGGGAGGCGATGCCACGGTGAACTCACCGCTCACGGGATCGGACACCACGGACACCACCTACGACGTCCTCGGAATCGGCTTCGGGCCGTCAAATCTGGCCCTGGCCATAGCGATCGAGGAACACAACGCGGGTGCTGCGCCGGAGCACCGGCTCAACGCTCTCTTCCTGGAACGCCAACCGCGCTTCGGCTGGCACCGGGGCATGCTCATCGACGACGCCACGATGCAGGTGTCCTTCCTCAAGGACCTCGTCACCCTGCGCGACCCGGCCAGCGACTACAGCTTCCTGTGCTTCCTGCGCGAACGCGGCCGGCTCGTCGACTTCCTGAACCAGAAGACGCTCTTCCCGCTACGGGTGGAGTTCCACGAGTACTTCGAGTGGGCCGCCGCACGCGTAGGGCACCTGGTGGCCTACGACCGGGAGGTGACCGCCGTCGACCCGGTGCGCGACGAGTCGGGCACCGTGACGGGATTCGACGTGGTCTGCGGCACCTCCGGGGAGACGTACCGCGCCCGGGACCTGAGCGTCGCCGTCGGCCTGGAACCGCATGTGCCGCCCGGCGTCGAACTCTCCGAACGCGTCTGGCACAACAGCCAGTTACTGCCCCGCGTCACCGAACTGCTCGACCGGCGCACGCCGGTGCGCCGGGCCGTCGTCCTGGGGGCGGGGCAGAGCGCCGCCGAGACGGTCGACTACCTGCACCGCTCCTTCCCCGAGGCCGAGGTCTGCTCGGTCTTCGCCAAGTACGGCTACACCCCGGCCGACGACAGCCCGTTCGCCAACCGCATCTTCGACCCGGAGGCGGTGGACGTGTACTTCACCGCGCCCTCCGAGGTCAAGCAGTCCCTCTTCGACTACCACCGTTCCACCAACTACTCCGTCGTCGACATGGACCTCATCGAGGCCCTGTACGCGACCTCCTACCAGGAGAAGGTCACCGGCCGGGAGCGGCTGCGCTTCCTCAACGTCTCCCGGATACGGGACGTCCGCTCGCGCGCCGACGGCTCGCTGGACGTCGTCGTGGAGTTCCTCCCCACCGGGGAGCAACGGGCCCTGGAGGCCGACCTGCTCGTCCACGCGACCGGCTACCGGCCCCGGGACCTCACCACCCTGCTCGGCGAGGCGGCCAAGGTCTGCCTGCGCGACGACGAGGACGCGATCCGCGTCGGCCGCGACCACCGCGCCGAGACCGCCCCGGACGTGACGGCCGGCATCTACCTCCAGGGCGGCACGGAACACACGCACGGCCTCACCTCGACGCTGCTGTCGACGACGGCGATCCGCGCGGGCGAGATCCACCGCTCCCTCCTGGACCGCAGAGCGGAGGGTGTCCGACCCGTCTGCTGAACTGAGGGCATGACGCCCCCGCCCCACCGCATCCTGCGCGCCCTGGACCGCTTCCACGCCGCCCGCCCATGGGACCACAACGCCCTCTTCCACCCCTGGATCCTGCGGCAGCTCCCCGCGCGGGTGGGGAGCGCCCTGGACGTGGGGTGCGGCAGCGGCGACCTCGCCCGGCTGCTGGCCGGCCGGGCCGGGCGGGTGCACGGGATCGACGCGGACCCCGCGATCACGGCCCGGGCCCGCGAACTGACCCCCACGACGGCCCCGGTGACGTACACGGTGGCCGACGCGCCGGCCGGGCTGCCCGACCGGTCCCACGACGTCATCACCTGCGTCGCCACCCTGCACCACCTGCCGCTCACCGAGGCCCTGGAGGCCTTCCGCGACCGGCTGGCCCCCGGCGGCACCCTGGTGGTCGTCGGTCTGCACCGGGCGCGGACGCCGGTCGACCACCTGCTGGGCCTCGCGTCGGTCCCGCTCAACATCGTCATGGCGCTGCTGAGGAACCGGGGCCGCCGGGCACCGCGCCCCGTCTCGCTGTCCGCCCCCACCCGGCCGGCGGACCTGACCTTCGCCGAGATCGCCAGCGAGGCGCGCACCGTCCTGCCCGGTGCGCGCCTGCGCCGACGTCTGTTCTGGCGCTACACGCTGGTGTGGCGCCGCCGTTGACCGGCCTCCGCGTCAGCTCGCGGCCCGGAAGGTGCGCAGCCGCAGGGAGTTGCCGACCACGAAGACCGAGGAGAAGGCCATCGCCGCCCCGGCGATCATCGGGGTGAGCAGGCCGGCCGCGGCCAGCGGCAGGGCCGCCACGTTGTAGGCGAAGGCCCAGAACAGATTGGAGCGGATGGTGCCGAGGGTGCGGCGGGCGAGCCGGATGGCGTCCGCCGCGGCCCGCAGGTCGCCCCGGACGAGGGTCAGGTCGCCGGCCTCGATCGCGGCGTCCGTGCCCGTGCCCATCGCCAGACCGAGGTCGGCCTGGGCGAGGGCCGCCGCGTCGTTGACCCCGTCGCCGACCATGGCGACCGAACGGCCCTCGGCCTGCAGCCGCTTGACGACCTCGACCTTGTCCTGCGGGAGCACCTCGGCGATGACCTCCTCGATGCCCACCTCGCGGGCGACGGACTCGGCGACGGCCCTGTTGTCGCCGGTCAGCAGGATCGGCGTGAGCCCCAGCGCACGCAGCCGCCCGACCGCCTCCGCGCTCGTGTCCTTCACCGCGTCGGCGACCTCCAGCACCGCCCGCGCCTCGCCGTCCCAGGCGACCGTGATGGCGGTGCGACCGGCGTCCTCGGCCGCCGCCCGCGCCCGGGCCAGGCCCTCCGGCAGCTCCATCGCCCATTCGGCCAGCAGCCGCTCCCGCCCGACGAGCACGGCGTGGCCCTCGACGACGCCCTGGACGCCGAGCCCGGGCACGTTGGCGAAGTCCTCGGGCGTGGGCAGCCCGCCCAGCTTCGCCAGGGCTCCGTCGGCGACGGCCCGGGCGATCGGGTGCTCGGAGGAGTGCTCCAGCGCCCCGGCCAGCCGCAGCACCTCGGCCTCGTCGGTGCCGTCGGCGGTGTGCACGGCCAGCAGCGTCATCCGGCCGGTGGTGACGGTGCCGGTCTTGTCGAGGACGACGGTGTCGACGCGGCGGGTGGACTCCAGCACCTCCGGCCCCTTGATGAGGATGCCCAGCTGGGCACCCCGCCCGGTGCCGACCATCAGCGCGGTCGGGGTGGCGAGGCCCAGGGCGCACGGGCAGGCGATGACGAGGACGGCGACCGCGGCGGTGAAGGCGGCCGTCAGACCGACGCCGTTGCCGAGCCAGAAGCCCAGCGTGCCCAGCGCCAGGGCGATCACGACCGGCACGAACACCGCCGAGATGCGGTCCGCGAGGCGCTGCGCGGCGGCCTTGCCGTTCTGCGCGTCCTCCACCAGCTTCGCCATCCGGGCCAACTGCGTGTCGGCGCCGACCCGCGTGGCGCGCACGACGAGCCGCCCGCCGACGTTGATCGTGGCGCCGGTGACCGGGTCCCCCGCGCCGACCTCCACCGGTACCGACTCACCGGTGAGCATCGAGGCGTCCACCGCCGAGGAACCCTCGACGACCGTCCCGTCGGTGGCGATCTTCTCCCCGGGCCGGACCAGGAAACGGTCCCCGACCCGCAACTCGCCCACCGGCACGGTCTGTTCCCGGCCGTCGTCCCGCAGCACGGTGACGTCCTTGGCGCCCAGTTCCAGCAGCGCCCGCAGCGCCGCACCGGCCTTGCGCTTGGCGCGGGCCTCGAAGTACCGCCCGGCCAGGATGAAGGCCGTGACGCCCGCCGCGGCCTCCAGGTAGATGTTCCCGGCACCGTCCGTGCGCTCGATGGTCAGCTCGAAGGGGTGCGTCATGCCCGGGGTGCCCGCGGTGCCGAAGAACAGCGCCCACAGCGACCACAGGAACGCGGCCGAGGTGCCGACCGAGATCAGCGTGTCCATGGTGGCCGCGCCGTGCCGGGCGTTGACGAAGGCCGCCTTGTGGAAGGGCCACGCTGCGTACGTCACGACGGGGGCGGCCAGGGTGAGCGACAGCCACTGCCAGTACTCGAACTGGAGCGCCGGGATCATGGCCATGGCCACGACGGGGACCGCCAGCACCACGGCCGTGACCAGCCGCTCGCGCAGCGGCCGCAGTTCGTCGGCCTCGGCGGCCGGCTCACCGGGCCCCTCGGGCGGGGCGGGCTCCTGCGCGGTGTACCCGGTCGCCTCGACGGTGGCGATCAGGTCCCGGACGGAGACCTCGCCCGAGTAGCTGACCTTCGCCTTCTCGGTGGCGTAGTTGACGGTGGCGGTGACCCCGTCCATGCGGTTGAGCTTCTTCTCGATGCGCGCCGCGCAGGAGGCGCAGGTCATGCCGCCGATGGCGAGTTCCACCTCGGCGCCGGTGCCGGTCGTGGTGCCCGTACTCATGCTCAGACCCTCCCGGTGAGCTCGTAGCCGGCCTCGTCGACGACCTCCGCGATCGCGGCGTCGTCGGGCTCGGCGGCACTGGTGACGGTCACGCGGCCGGTGTCGAGGTCGACCTCCACGCCGCTGACGCCGTCCAGCTCGCCGATGACCTTGGTCAGCGTGGCCTTGCAGTGGCCGCAGGACATTCCGGAGACGGCGTAGGTGGTGGCGGGCATCGGAGCCTCCCTGAGGATTCGTGTGGGTATACAGGGCGGGGGTATCCCCGCGCCGAGTTCATGTATACCCCCGGGGGGTATGAGATGCAAGCGCGGGAACAACTTGACTTGGTACCCCCTGGGGGTATGGTGAGCTGCATGGAGGCCCCGCATCCGAGCGGCAGGCCCGCTACCAGAAGGAGCCGAAGGCCATGAAGACCGGACTGAAGATCACCACCTTCGCCGCCGCCCTGGCCGCCACGTTCGGCACGGCCTACGGGGTCGGCCAGGGCATCGGCCCCGTCGTCGCCGACGACCCGCCGAAGCACGGGAAGGACCACACCCGGCCCTCCTCCGCGCCGACGGAGGGCGACGGGCACGCGGGACACGACACACCCCCGGCAGGTGGCCTGCAGATCTCCGAAGGCGGCTACACCCTCGACCTGAAGACCCCGACCGTCACCGCCGGCCAGCGCGCCGACCTGCGCTTCACCGTCCGGGACGGCAGCGGTCGCGCGGTCACCGCCTACCAGCGCGAGCACGACAAGGAACTCCACCTCATCGTGGCCTCACGCGACCTCGTCACCTACCGCCACCTGCACCCCACCCGCGCCGCCGACGGCACCTGGAGCACCCCCGTCGACCTGCCCCGCGCGGGCGGCTACCGCGTCTTCGCCGACTTCACCCCGGCCGGGAAGAACACGAAGAACCTCACCCTCGGCGCGGACCTCGCCGCCTCCGGCCCCTACCGGCCGAAGGAACTGCCCGCACCGAGCACCACGGCCGAGACCAACGGCTACGACGTCGAACTGGCCGGCGCCCTGAGCCCCGGCAAGGCGAGCGAACTGAGGCTGAAGGTCTCCCGCGACGGCAAGCCCGTCACCGACCTCCAGCCCTATCTCGGCGCCTACGGCCACCTGGTCGCCCTGCGCTCCGGCGACCTCGCCTACCTGCACGTCCACCCGAACGGTGAACCCGGCGACGGCACCACCAAGCCCGGCCCCGACATCTCCTTCACGGCCACGGCACCCAGCGCCGGCTCCTACCGCCTGTTCCTCGACTTCCAGCACGACGGCAAGGTCCACACGGCGGCGTTCACCGTCCGGGCCGGGGGAGCGGCAGCCGGGTCCGGTACCCCCGAGGGGCATGCGGACGACGGCCACGGGCACTGAACGGCCACGGGCACTGAGCGTCAGCCGAGGGCCCGGTCCAGGTTGAAGGCCGCGCTGATCAGCGCCAGGTGCGTGAACGCCTGCGGGAAGTTGCCCTGCTGCTCCCCGGTGTGGCTGATCTCCTCGGCGTACAGGCCGAGGTGGTTGGCGTACGTCAGCATCTTCTCGAAGGCGAGACGCGCCTCGTCGATCCGGCCCGCGTGCACCATGGCCTCGACGTACCAGAACGAGCAGATGGAGAACGTGCCCTCGTCGCCGCGCAGTCCGTCCGGGCTCGCCTGCGGGTCGTAGCGGTACACCAGCGAGTCCGACACCAGCTCCTCGGTCAGGGCGTCCAGCGTCGACAGCCACTTCGGGTCGGTCGGGGCGATGAACTTCGTCAGCGGCATCATCAGCACGGCCGCGTCCAGCACGTCGCCGTCCTCGTGCTGGACGAAGGCCCGCCGCTGCGCGGACCAGCCGCGGCTCATGATCCGCCGGTAGATCGTGTCGCGGCACTCCCGCCAGCGCGGCAGATCGGCGGGCAGGCCGCGCCGGTTCGCCATCCGGATGGCCCGCTCGATCGCCACCCAGCACATCAGCCGCGAGTACAGGAAGTTCTTGCGCCCGCCCCGGGTCTCCCAGATCCCCTCGTCGGGCTGGTCCCAGTGGTCGCACACCCAGTCCACCAGGGCGCACACGTCGTCCCACTGGTCGCTGGAGACGGGCTTGGCCCACTTGTCGTAGAGGTAGATGGAGTCGATCAGCGCGCCGTAGATGTCGAGCTGGAGCTGGTCGGCCGCCGCGTTGCCGACCCGGACGGGCGCCGAGCCCTGGTGGCCCTCCAGATGGTCCAGCTCCCGTTCGGGCAGTTCGGTGCGACCGTCGATGCCGTACATGATCTGCAGCGGCCCCGAGGGCTTGCCGTCGCCCGGGCTGATGTGCCGGGTCACGAAGTCCATGAACGCCTCGGCCTCGCCGGTGAAGCCCAGCCGCAGCAGGGCGTAGACGCAGAACGCCGCGTCGCGCACCCACACGTACCGGTAGTCCCAGTTGCGCTCGCCGCCGAGCCGCTCGGGCAGGCTCGTCGTCGGCGCGGCCACGATCGCCCCGGTCGGCGCGTAGGTGAGCAGCTTCAGCGTCAGGGCCGAGCGGTGCACCATCTCCCGCCAGCGGCCCTTGTAGCGGGACGCCGCCAGCCAGCGCCGCCAGTACGCCACCGTCGCCGTGAACTGCTCCTCCGCCTCCGTGCGCGCGCACCGGCGGGGCGTGACGTCGCCGCCGACCTTGTCCAGCGCGAACACCGCCGACTCGCCCTCGGCGAGCTTGAAGTCCCCGCGGACGTCCGGCCCGTCGGCCTCCAGCGGCACGGTCGCGGTCAGCGCGAGCGCCATGCCCTCGGCCTCGAAGACGGCCGTGTCACCGGCCAGGCGGACGGTGTGCGGCCGCGTGCCGTAGTCGAAGCGGGGGGCCACGCGGGTACGGAACGGGATCGAGCCGCGGACGCACACCACCCGCCGGATCAGCCGGTGCCGCTCGGCCTCCACCGAGTCGCTGTCCACCGGCATGAAGTCCTGCACCTCGCCGACGCCGTCCTCGGTGAAGAACCGGGTGATCAGGACGTTGGTGTCGGGGAAGTAGAACTGCTTGGTCCGCGCCGGCACGGCCGCCGCCAGTTCGAAGCAGCCGCCGCGCTCCGCGTCCAGGATCGAGGCGAAGACGCTCGGCGCGTCGAAGGCCGCGCAGCAGTACCAGTCGATCGTGCCGTCGGTCCCCACCAGGGCCACACTGCGCAGATCGCCGATGAGCCCGTGCTCGGCGATCGGCAGATACCGCCGGCCGTCCGCTGTTCCCTGCATGGCAGCCTCCCTGACCCGGCGGGCTCTCAGCCCCAGCTTAGGCGGGAGGCGGCCGGAAGGGACCGGGACCGTGGATCACACCGTGACGACCCGCAGCCCGGCCTCCTCGAACCGCCGTACCGTCGCCGCGTCGGCCGCCGCGTCCGTGACCAGCGTGTCCACCGCCTCGGCCGCGCAGATCCGGGCGAAGGCCCGCTGTCCCAGCTTGCTGGAGTCGGCGGCCACGACCACCCGCTCCGCCCGCTCGCACAGCAGCCGGTTGATCGCGGCCTCCGCCTCGTCGTGCGCCGCGGCGCCGTGCGTCACGTCGAAGGCGACCACGCCGAGGACCGCCACGTCCACGGTGATCTGACCCAGCACCGCGTCCGCGAGCGGCCCGACCAGCTCGTACGACTGGGCCCGCGCGACGCCGCCGGTCAGCACGATCTTGAACTGGGGCCGTACGGCCAGCTCGTTGGCGATGTTCAGCGCGTTCGTCACCACGGTCAGCGCGGGCGACCCGGATGCCAGGTCCCCGCGCACGGCCAGGGCCCGCGCCACCTCCGTGGTGGTCGTGCCGCCCGTCAGCCCGACCGCCTCACCGGGCGCGACCAGGTCCGCCACGGCCTTCGCGATGCGCTGCTTCTCCGAGGCGTTGCGGGCGGTCTTGTAGCGCAGCGGCAGCTCGTACGACACGCCATGCACGACCGCGCCGCCCCGGGTGCGCACCAGCATCTGCTGCTCGGCGAGCCGGTCGAAGTCCCGGCGGATCGTCGCCGCCGACACCCCGAGCTCCCCGGCCGCCTCCTCGACGTCCAGCCGGCCGCGCTCGACGAGCAGTTCCAGCAGCGCCTTCCAGCGGGCGTCACGCGACATCCGCACCTCCCTGTCTCGATCCCGGGCGACCCTAGCGCACCGGCTTCTCCCCGCAGTGCTTGATGATGCTCGAAAGGTGGCGATATCTTGCAGGAACAATCAGAGCGGAGGGTGCGGTATGACGCATGTCGAGGACGAGCTGAGCAGCCAGCCCGAGTGCTGGGCACGCGCGGCGGCGGAGGCGGCGGGTCATACGGAGGCGCTGCCGGCGCCGGGGGAGCGGGTCGCGATCGTCGGCTGCGGCACCTCGTACTTCATGGCCAGGGCGGCCGCGGCCCTGCGCGAGGGCGCGGGCCACGGCGAGACCGACGCGTTCGCCGCCTCGGAGTTCCCGTACGGCCGCGCCTACGACCGGGTCGTCGCCCTCACCCGCTCCGGCACCACCACCGAAGTCCTGGACCTGCTCGGCCGGTTGAAGGGCCGCACGCGCACGACCGCGATCACGGCCGACCCGGACACGCCCGTGCCGACGGTCGCCGACCGGGTCGCCGTCCTCGACTTCGCGGACGAACGTTCCGTCGTCCAGACCCGGTTCGCCACCACGGCGCTCACCCTGCTCCGCGCCCACTTCGGCCGCCACCCCGCCTCGGCCGTCGACGACGCCCGCACCGCACTCGCCGAGCCGCTGCCCGAAGGGCTCGTGGAGTGCGCGCAGTTCACCTTCCTGGGGCGGGGCTGGACCGTGGGCCTGGCAGACGAGGCCGGGCTGAAGATGCGGGAGGCCGCGCTGGCCTGGGCGGAGGCCTACCCGGCGATGGAGTACCGGCACGGGCCCATCAGCGTCACCACGAGCGGCACCGCGACCTGGATGTTCGGGGACGCGCCGGACGGACTCGCCGAACAGGTGCGCGGCACGGGCGCGTTGTGGATCGCCGGAGACCTGGACCCGCTCGCCGAACTCGTCCGCGCCCAGCGCCTCGCGATCGCCGTCGCCGCCGCCCGCGGCCTCGACCCGGACCAGCCGCGCCACCTCACCCGCTCGGTGATCCTCGCGCCCTGAGCCGTCGGGGAGCGCGCTGCCGTCGCGTGCCGTCGAGGGTCTCAGCGGGCCGCGCCGAGGCCGAGCGCGCGTCCCGGCCGCCCGCCGCCGCCCGGCCAGCCCTGCCGCTGCCGCCCGTGCCGCCCGCGCCGTTCGGCCCGCCCATGCCGCAGCCGCCCGCCGCCGTCCGCTGCCGCCCGGCCCCTCCCCACCGCCGGTGATCGTCGGCCCTCGCCGCAGGTGCCCCGGCCGCCCGCCGCCCCGCCCCCCCGACCCGACCTTGGAGACACCGTGCCCCTCACCACCACCGGCGAGCTGATCACCCGTGCCGTCCGCCCGTTCGGCCGTCGCCTCGTTCAACGTCATCACGCTGGAGCACGTCGAGGCCGTCATCGCGGGCGCCGAGTCCGTGGACGCCCCCGTCGTGCTCCAGGTCAGCGAGAACGCGGTCCGATTCCGCGGCGGCCGCCTGCTGCCCCTCGCCCGCGCGGCCGTCGCCGCCGCAGAACACGCCGCCGTCCCGGTCGCGTTGCACCTCGACCACGTGCAGAGCGACACCCTGCTGCACCAGGCCGCGGAGGCCGGCTTCAGTTCCGTGATGTACGACGCGGCCCGGCTGCCCTACGAGCAGAACCTCGCGGTGACCCGCGCGGCGGTCGACTGGGCCCACGCCCAAGGGCTCTGGATCGAGGCCGAGTTGGGGCAGATCGGGGGCAAGAACGGCAGACCCCCGCTGGACGCGCACGCCCCGGGCGCCCGCACCGACCCCGACGAGGCCCGGGCCTTCGTCGCCGACTCGGGCGTGGACGCCCTGGCCGTCGCCATCGGCAGCGCCCACGCCATGACCACCCGCACCGCCACCCTCGACCACACCCTGCTCACCCGCCTGTCCGCCGCCCTGGACGTCCCCCTCGTCCTGCACGGCTCCTCGGGCGTCCCGGACCACGAACTCACCGCGGCGATCGCCGGCGGCATCGCCAAGGTCAACATCGGCACGGCCCTGAACATCGCACTGACGGGGGCGATCCGGGAGTTCCTCGCCGACCGCCCCGAGGCCGTCGACCCCCGCGGCTATCTGACGGCCGCGCGGGAGGCCATGACCCGGGCGGTCGCCAGGACCCTGAAGACCCTCGGCCCGGCTACCGCTTGACGGCCTTCAGCACCACGAACTTCGGGTCGCTCGCGACCAGCCGGCTGTTGCCGAACACCTTGCGCAGCTTCACGTGGTAGCCCAGGTGGCGGTTGCCGATCACCCACAGCTCACCGCCCGGCCGCAGCGCGCGCCGCGCCCCGGTGAACATCCGCCAGGCCGTGGCGTCCGTCGTCGCCTGGTGGGCGTGGAACGGCGGGTTGTTGAGGACCAGGTCGACACTGCCCGACGGCACGCCCGCCAGCCCGTCACCGACCCGGAACTCGGCCTGCCCCGGCACGACGTTCGCCTGGTACGTCGCCTCCGCCGAGGCCACGGCCTGGAACGACTCGTCCACGAACAGCACCTCGGCCGACGGATCGGCCAGCGCCACCGCCGTACCGACCACGCCGTTGCCGCACCCCAGGTCCACCACCCGGCCGCCCCGCCCGCCCGGCAGGTGCCGCAGGAAGAACCGCGTGCCGATGTCGAGCCGGTCGGCGCAGAAGACCCCCGCGTGGTTGACGACGGTGCGTCCCGAGGCCGGGCCGATGCCGTCCGGGAGCGTGTAGACGTACGGCCACGGGCTGGCGGGCCGCTCCAGCGCGGGGTCCGGCGTGCAGAAGATCAGCCGGGCCTTCTTCTCGGCGAGCGAGGTGCGCGTCGGGCCGAGGATCCGCTCGAACAGCTTCAGCGTCGAGGTGTGGATCTCCTTCACCATGCCCGTGCCGACGACGACCGTCCCGGTGTGCACCGCGGGCGCCAGCCGCAGCAACTGGTCCTCCAGCAGCGCAAGGCTCTTCGGCACCCGCACCAGCAGCACGTCGATCCGCTCCGGCGGCGGGTCCTGCGTGGTGAGCAACCGTACGGCGCCCGGCTCGGCCCCGGCCCGCGCCAGGTTCGCGCGCGTCGCCTCCTGCGCCAGGTACGAGTCGGTGATCTGCACCGGCCGGTGCTCCGCGAGCGCCGTGACGAGCGCGCCCCAGCGGTCCCCGACCACCACGACCGTGCCCGACAGCGGGACCTCTTCCGCGGCCAGGTGCCGCAGCAGGTACTCGTCGGAGGCGTCCCAGGCGCGCAGCCGGTCGCGCGGGTCCTCGGGGAAACGGGTCAGCGCGAGCGCGCCCCACGGCGTCGTCATACGGTCGTTCATCGTGCGTCCAGGCTAGCCGAGCCGCAGCTCAGCCCCGGTCGGGCAGGACGGGAAGCGTCGGGCAGGATGGGAAGCATGGACGGCGAGCTGTTCCCCAGGGCCCGCACCGAGGTCGCGCCCGGCGCGGTGCACGTGCCGGACTGGCTGGGCCCCGAGGAGCAGCGCTCCCTGCTCGACGCCTGCCGCGCCTGGGCCCGTCCGCCCGCCGGACTGCGCACGGTCCGCACCCCCGGCGGCGGCACCATGACCGCCCGGCAGGTGTGCCTCGGCTGGCACTGGTACCCCTACGGCTACGCCCGCACGGTCACCGACGGGGACGGCGCCCCGGTCAAGCCCTTCCCGGACTGGCTGGGCGACCTGGGCCGCCGGGCGGTCCGGGACACCCTCGGGGGCCCGGCGCCCGCCTACGACATCGCACTGATCAACTTCTACGACGCCGACGCCCGCATGGGCATGCACCGCGACAGCGACGAGACGTCGGACGCGCCGGTGGTGTCGCTGAGCCTCGGCGACACCTGCGTCTTCCGCTTCGGCAACACCGAGACCCGCACCCGGCCCTGGACCGACGTCGAGCTGCGCAGCGGCGACCTGTTCGTCTTCGGGGGGCCGTCCCGGCTCGCCTACCACGGGATGCCCCGGGTGCACGCGGGCACGGCACCGCCCGGGCTGGGCCTGAGCGGACGGCTCAACATCACGCTCCGGGTCAGCGGCCGGTAGGCCGCCGCTCCGGCGGATCATGGGAGACTCGCCCTCATGAGCGGGAAGGCGGACCCCCGGCCGGGGGATGGGAGCACGTCGAGGACACGGCTGGACCGGGGGCGCGGAGCCCTCGGACCCGCGCTGGAACTCGTGCACACCGGACGCGCGCCGACCCGGGCCGTGCTCACCGCCGAGCTCGGTGTCACCCGGGCGACGGCCGGCGCGGTCGCCGCCGAACTGGAGGCGCTCGGCCTGATCCGGGTCGACGCCCGGCCCGGCGCGGCGGCGGGCTCGCAGGGCCGGCCCTCGCACAGGCTGGCCGTCGCCGAGGACGGTCCCGTCGCCCTCGCCGCGCAGGTGCACGCCGACGGGTTCCGGGCGGCGCTGGTCGGTCTGGGGGGTCGGATCGTCGCCACGGCGCCCGGCTGCGAGGTCGTCGACGCCGACCCGGCGAAGGTGCTCGCCTCCGTCGTCACGGCGGGCGCCGAGCTGCTCCGCGAGACCGGACGCAGATGCGTCGGCGCGGGGCTGGCCGTCCCGTCCGCCGTCGCCGAACCGGAGGGCCTCGCCCTCAACCCCCTGCACCTGGCCTGGCCCGCGGGCGCACCCGTGCGGGACATCTTCGCCGAGCAGGTGCGCGCGGCCGGTCTCGACGGACCCGCGTTCGCCGCGAACGACGTCAACCTCGCCGCGCTCGCCGAGCACCGGCACGGCGCCGGACGCGGCTCCCGTGACCTGCTCTGCGTGGCCACCGGCCACCGGGGCGTCGGCGGCGCGCTCGTCCTCGACGGCCGTCTGCACCGCGGCAGTTCGGGTCTCGCGCTGGAGGTCGGCCACCTCACCGTGCACCCCGAGGGCCGCCCCTGCCACTGCGGCAGCCGCGGCTGCCTCGACGTGGAGACCGACCCGCTGGCCTTCCTGACCGAGGCGGGACGCGAACCCGGCCCCGAGGTGTCCCTGCTCCAGCAGTCCATCGACCTGGTCCGCCACCACTATGACGACCCGGGCGTCCGCGCCGCCGCCGAGACCCTCATCGACCGGCTCGGCCTCGGACTCGCCGGCCTGGTCAACATCCTCAACCCGGACCGGATCATCCTCGGCGGCCTGCACCGCACCCTGCTGGACGCCGACCCCGACCGGCTCCGCGCGGTCGTCGCCGACCGCAGCCTGTGGGGCCAGAGCGGCGGCGTGCCCATCCTGCCGTGCACCCTCGACCACAACAGTCTGGTCGGCGCCGCCGAACTGGCCTGGCAGCCGGTCCTGGACGATCCGCTGGGAGCGCTCACGTAGCCGCCCGCAGCGACGTCACTCCCGGGTCGTGACCTCCGGGTCGTCACCCCCGTTTTTTCGTCGTTCCCGCGTCGTCAGGCTCCACAGCGCCGCCACCACCGGCCGCCGCAGATCGGCCCGCCGGACGCACAGCCCGATCGGGAACGGCTCCGGCGCCGGGTCGGCCGGGAGCACCGCGAGCCGGTCCCGCACGGCGCTGTGCTCCAGCACCGGGCGAGGCACCACCCCCGTGCCGCAACCCAGCGCGACCAGGGTCAGCAGCCCTTCGTGGCCGTCCGGTTCACACGCCACGTCGGGTACCGCGCCCCGGCCGCGGAACCAGCGGTCGGCGGCATCGCGGACCAGGCCGCGCTGGGGGAGCACGAACGGACCGTCCAGGCCGGGATCGGGGCGGTCCCGGGCCGTCACCAGGACCAGCTCGGTGACCGCGACCGTGCGGCTCACCAACGGCTCCGGCAACCTCGGCGGGATGCCCGCCACGGCCGCGTCGACCTCGCCCTCGTCCAGCCGGGCCAGCGCCGCCGCCGCGTCACCCGTGCGCAGATCGAGCCGCACCTGCGGATGCGCGGCACGGAACGGCGCCAGCAGGTCCGGCAGCAGCGCCTGACACGCCGTCACCGTGGCGAAGACGGCCAGCCGGCCGGTGAGCAGCGCCGGATCCGGATCCTCCTCGCGGTAGGCGCGCCACAACTCAAGGGCCCGCACGGCGTACGCGCGGAACCGGTGCCCCTCCGCCGTGAGGGACACCCCGCGCGGCCCCCGGTCGAACAGCCGGTGCCCGAGGTCCGCCTCCAGCCGCTGCACGGACCGGGTCAGCGTGGCCGGGCTGACGTGGCAGTCCAGGCTCGTCCGGCCGAAGTTGAGCGTCTGCGCCAGATGCAGGAACAGCCGCAGCTCCCGGTGATCGTCCCGCATGGCCTGGCCCTTTCATCTACTGCAACAGGGCGCTGCACAAGTTGCGCTTGCCGCAACGCTCCGGGCGAGCCTACAACTCGACCATGACCTCGACGACCACGTACACCTCCCGCGTCTTCCCGCTCGACACCCTGGAGGTGCCGGGCGGCACCGAGACCGTCCTGCCCGGCGGGCGGCACCTCTTCCCGCTCCTCCCGCGGGCCTTCGGCGGCGTCCGGCGGGTCGGCGTCCTCGGCTGGGGACCCCAGGGGCGGGCGCAGGCCCTCAACCTCCGCGACTCCCTCGCCGGCACGGACGTCCGGGTGGCGGTCGGACTGCGCCCCGGCTCCGGTTCCCTGGCCGACGCCCGCGCCCACGGCTTCACCGAGGACGACGGCACGCTCGGCGACTGGCTCACGGTCGCCGCCGACAGCGACCTGGTGATCCTGCTGATCGCCGACGCCGCGCTCGCGGCCCACCACCGGGAGATCTTCGCTGCCCTGAAGCCGGGCGCCGTCATCGGTCTCTCGCACGGCTTCCTGCTCGGCCATCTCCGGGAGACGGGCGGTGAGTTCCCGCCCGGGCACGGGGTGATCGCCGTGTGCCCCAAGGGCATGGGCGACTCCGTGCGGCGGCTCTACCGGCAGGGCGCGCACGTCAACGGCGCCGGGATCAACGCGAGTTTCGCCGTGCACGCCGACCCGGACGGGCGGGCCGTCGACCTGGCGCTCGGCTGGTCCGTGGCGCTCGGCTCGCCGTACACCTTCCGCACCACGCTCGACAGCGAGTACCGCTCGGACATCGTCGGCGAACGCGCCGTCCTGCTCGGCGCCGTCCACGGCATCGTCGAGAGCCTGTACACCCGGTACCGCCTGGCCGGCGACGACGAGGTCACGGCGTACGAACGGTCCTGCGAGAACGTCACCGGCCCGATCGCCCGCACCATCTCGCGGTCCGGGCTGCGGGCCGTGCGCGAACACCTCGACGCCACCGGGCGGGACGTCTTCGACCGGGCGTACACGGCGACGTACGCCCCCGCGCGCGAGATCGTCGCGGAGATCTACGACGAGGTCGCCGACGGCACCGAACTGCGCAGTGTGATCCTCGCCGAACAGCGGCTCGGCGCCCGGCCGATGAGCGGGATCGGCGGCTCGCCCATGTGGTCGGTGAGCGACCGGGTGCGGGCCCGGCGCGGCAGCCGTGACCTGGCGGTCGACCCGTTCACCGCCGGCGTGTTCGTCGCCACCATGATGGCCCAGGTCGACGAGTTCGCCGAGCGCGGCCACCCCTGGTCGGAGATCGTCAACGAGTCCGTCATCGAGGCCGTCGACTCCCTGCTGCCGTACATGCACGCCCGGGACGTGGCCCACATGGTCGACAACTGCTCCCGCACGGCCCGTCTCGGCGCCCGCCGCTGGGGCCCGCGCTTCCAGGCGGCGTACGAGCAGATCGCCTACCCGGCGGCCGCGAACCCCGCGGACCCGGACCTGGTGGCGGCCTTCGGCACCCACCCGGTGCACGAGGCGCTGGCCGCGGCGGCGAAGCTGCGGCCGTCCGTGGACATCTCGGTGACCTGAGCCTGACCCCACGGGTATCAGGCTTGCGTGCGCCGCTTCCGGGCAGGCGAGCCGCTGAGCGGGCAGGCTGGTCGGCAGACAGCACGTCCGCACCGCACCACCGAGGAAGTTGACGCAATGACCGACAAGCTCACCGTGAGCGTCCTGGGCACCGGCATCATGGGCGCCGCGATGGCCCGCAACCTCGCCCGCGCCGGACACACCGTCCGCGCCTGGAACCGCACCCGGGCCAAGGCGGAGCCGTTGGCTGCCGAGGGCGCCCAGATCGCCGAGACCCCCGCGCAGGCGGTCCAGGACGCCGACGTCGTCCTGACCATGCTCCACGACGGCCCGGCCGCCCTGGACACCATGCGCGAGGCCGCCCCGGCCCTGCGCCCCGGCACCGCGTGGGTGCAGTCCACCACCGCCGGCATCGAGTCCCTCGGCACCCTGGCCGCCTTCGCCCGCGAGCACGGCCTGGTCTTCTACGACGCCCCCGTCCTGGGCACCCGCCAGCCCGCCGAGGCCGGGCAGCTGACCGTGCTCGCCGCCGGCCCCGCCGAGGTCCGGGACCGGGTGACGCCGGTCTTCGACGCCGTCGGAGCCCGCACCGTGTGGGCCGGCGAGGACGGGGCGGCGGGCGCCGCCACCCGACTGAAGCTGGTCGCCAACAGCTGGGTCCTCGCCGCCACGGCGGCCGCCGGTGAGGCCCTCGCCCTCGCCAAGGCCCTGGACGTCGACCCGCACGGCTTCTTCGACCTGATCGCGGGCGGCCCGCTCGACATGGGCTATCTGCGCGCCAAGTCCGACCTGGTCCTCGACGGCCGGCTCACGCCGCCCCAGTTCGCCGTGAGCACCGCCGCCAAGGACGCCCGCCTGATCGTCCAGGCCGGCGCGGACCACGGCGTCCGCCTGGACGTGGCCGAGGCCGCCGCCGCCCGCCTGGAGCGCGCCGCCGCCCAGGGCCACGGCGACGAGGACATGGCCGCCGCCTACTTCGCCAGCTTCGACGACACCCCGTCCGCCTGACCTCCAGGAGGTTCCCTCATGTCCAAGCCCCCGCTGCCGCCCGAGGCCGAAGCCCTGCTGAGCCGGCCCAACCCGTGCGTCATGGCCACGGTGCGTTCCGACGGCGCACCGGTCTCCACCGCCACCTGGTACGCGTGGAAGGACGGCCGGGTGCTGATCAACCTCGACGCGGGCCGCGTCCGCCTGAAGCACCTGCGCCGCGACCCGCGCGTCACCCTCACCGTCCTCGCCGGCGACGACTGGTACACCCACGTCACCCTGATCGGCCGCGTCACCGAGATGTACGACGACGAGGGCCTGGCCGACATCGACCTCCTCGCCCGGCACTACACCGGCAAGCCCTACCCGGAGCGCGCCCGCCCCCGGGTCAGCGCCTGGGTCGAGATCGACCGCTGGCACGGCTGGGGCGCGATGAAGGACAGCGACCAGGCCTCGACCTGAGTCAGCTCCGCCACTCCACCGCGAAGGCCCGGCCCGGGTTGTCCCTGAGGATGCGCCCGACCAGCTCCTCGCCCACGGCCTGGGCGAGCCGGGGCCGCACGCGGCGCAGCAGATACGGCATCCCGGGGCCGCCGTCCACCGAGCGGGCGGCGGCCGTCGTGGTGTCCGCGCCCAGCAGCAGCCGGTCGCCGAACCCGGCGTCGGCCAGGGCCCGCACGGCGTCCGGCATCCGCCAGTCCGTGGCGTGGTGGGCGCGCGACGGCCCGTCGAAGGCCAGATAGCAGCCGGACTCCGCGGCCTGCCGGTGCACCACGAGGTCGGGGGACCGGTTCAGATGCCCGAGCACGACCCGGTGCGGCGGCACCTCCCCCTCCCCGCACAGCAGGTCCAGGACGTCCAGCGCACCGGTGCCCAGTTCCAGGTGCACGGCGATCGGCGCGCCCGTCGCGCGGTGCGCCTCGGCCGCCGCCCGCATGGTCCAGCGGGCGTGCGCGTCCAGGGCGTGGAACCCTCCGGCGACCTTGACGAGCCCCGCCCGCACCCCCGACGTCCCGATGCCGTCGGTGAGTTCGGAGACGAACACGTCGGCGAGCCGTCCCCGCAGCCCGGCGAGGGTGTCCTCGTCGTAGTGCACGGCCTGGTGCAGACCGGTCGCCGCCACCACGTGCACGCCGCTCTCGCGGGACAGCGGCGGCAGATCGGCGGCCCGCCGCCCGAGCCCGTACGGCGTCCACTGCACCACGGCCCCGCCGCCCTGCTCCCGGAACGCGGCCAGCTCCGCCCGCGCCGCCGCCACGCTGCGCAGCTCCTGGCCCGGCAGCCGGGGACTGCCGAAGAACACGTGGTCGTGGGCGTCGCACACCCCCAGGTCCCCGGGCGGCACGTCCCCCAGCACCGTACGGATGGCGCTCACCACTGCCGCCCCCGGGGCAGCCGGTCCCGGCCCGGCGCCGACAGGTGCAGCACCTCGTACACCTCACCGTCGGCCCGGGGCGCGTCATGCTCCCAGAGGGAGAAGTGGACGAGCTCCCAGCGGCTGGTGTCGACGGCGGCGGCGGCGAGCAGGGCCCCGTCCCGGGCCGCCAGCCGCCGGACCTCGCCCACCGCGTCCTCGACGGCGTCGGCCAACAGCACGCCTTCCGGCACCGGTTGACGCCGCCGCACCGCGCACCGCGCCCGCGATCCCTGCCCCTCCTCGTACGCGAGCCCCGTCCACTGCCGTGCGGACGGCCGCCCGAAGTCGTCGCTGAGGCCCTGGAAACCGCCGCCCCACAGGAAGGAGTTCATGCCTTCCACGGTGTTCCACAGGTAGAAGGGCGCGTACTGGTGGACGGGCGAGCCGTACCGTCCGCGCTCGCGGATCAGATAGGCCTTGAGACCGAGCCCGTCCCAGTCGTCGAGCAGCTTCCCCACCCGGTCGACGCGGTCGCGGATGACGCCCATGTCGTAGTCCGCGGGCAGGGTGAGCTCGTACTGCATGGCGTGCATGAAGGTCTCCTCAAGGGGTCCGGGGTGCCAGCAGCGAGAGCAGCCCCCGCACCCCCGCGTCGAACGCGGCGGGAGAACCGGAGGCCCGGGCGAGGACGTAACCGCCCTGGACGGTCGCGACGACCGCGGTCGCGATCTCCCGGCCGTCCAGACCGGGCGCGAACTGGCCCTGTTCCTTGCCCTCTTCGACGATCGCGGCGATCCGCTCGCGGAGCCAGTCGAGCGTCTCGTCGACCGGGGCGCGCAGCTCGGCGCTCGCGATCACGTCCGGGTCCATGGTCAGCCGGCCGACCGGGCAGCCCCGCAGCACGTCCCGCTCGCGCCGCAGATACGCGGCGATGCGCTCGTACGGCGTTCCGGGGCCGTCGAGCACTGCCGAGGCCGTGGCCCGCATCTCCTCGGCGGTCCGCCGGATCGCGGCCAGCGCGAGGTCGGGCTTGCCCTTGAAGTGGTGGTACATGCTGCCCTGCCCGGCGCCCGCGCGCTCCAGGATCGCCTTGGGGCTGGTGCCCACGTAGCCGCGCTCCCACAGCAGCTCGCGGGTGGATTCGATCAGCCGTTCCGAGGTGCTCATGTCCGCACTGTACATACCAGTAGTTACAAAAGTCGAGCCCCCGGGGAGCGCCCGTCACCCGGCCGCCTACTCCCCGTGAGGTAGGCACGCTGCCGCCGGCCGTACGACGACGGCGGTGCCTCGCGCGACGACCCTCGAAAGCACAGGAATTCCCGCACGGCGACCGAGGAGTTGGACGACATGCAGACCCTGGCGAACTACGGCGACGGCGGCCCCGGACCCTGGATCCTGTTCCTTCCGGTGATCTGGGCGCTGCTCATCGGGGGCGGCATCGCGCTGCTGCGCCGCACGGTGTGGCGCGGACGCCGCGGCGGTCCCTGGCGGCAGCCCCCCGTCGGGGAGGACTCGCCCATCGCCGTGCTCGGCCACCGCTTCGCCTCCGGCGAGATCGACGAGGACGAGTACTGGCGCCGCCTGTCCGTGCTGAACGAGGAGTTCGGGCACACCGCCAAGGGGGGCGGCGTATGAACGATCCGGCCGAATAAAGGCCGCCTGGCGCGTTTTCACCCTCGGAATTAAAGCTTCCGGGGGTGAAAACGGCACAACTCCCTCTCTGTTCCCGGAGGCCGACCGCCCTAGGGATTTCCCCGCTTGACATGCCACTTCGGTCGGCGTCTATGGTGATCGCCGCACAGACGGACAACGACCGGGGAAGTCGTTCTGTGGGGGGATCCGAACTGTTTGTGCTTATCCGCTCTGCCTTCTTCAGCGCCCCCTGCTCCGCACAGGTCTTTTTCTCAGGAGGGGCTGCCGCATGGCAGATGAGAAGGTTCTCGCCGCGCAGAAATGGGTCAACGCCACCTACGGCGGTGTGTCGGGCTATGCGAGATGCCCGGAAGACGGAAAGACCGGCTGGCCGGTCATGTACTCGCTGACGATGGGGTTGCAGCACGAACTCGGCATCAGCCCCGTCGTCGCCAACTTCGGTGCCGGCACGCTCGCCAAGGTCCAGGCCCTCGGCACCATCGGCATCGGCTGGCAGAAGAACAAGAACATCGTCAAGATCCTGCGCCACGCCCTGTTCTGCAAGGGGTACTGGGGCGGGGACACCGGCGTCGCCTCCTTCGACTCCGTCGCCGCCGCGTCGGTCGACAAGATGAAGGAGAACATGGGCATCGAGCAGGACGGCGGCGTCGTCCAGCCCAAGGTGCTCAAGGCGATGCTCAACATGGACGCCTACGCCGTCCTCGCGGGGGGCACGGACAAGGTCCGGTCCATCCAGCAATGGCTCAACGGGCGTTATTGGAAGCGCAGCAATTTCTCCATCGGCCCCACGGACGGTCACTACTCGCGTGATGTCCAGCAGGCCTTGATGAAGGCGATCCAGCTGCAGATCGGAATATCCGAGGCGGACGCGACCGGCAACTTCGGGCCCGGCACGCAGGCCGGTCTGAAAGCCAATACCGTCGGTCCCGGTTCGTCGGGCATCATCATGCAGTTGTTCTCCGCGGCGTGCGTCTTCAACGAACCCATCGCGAGTTCTCCCGAAGACGACCAGCGGACCCACTTCACCGATGTCTGGGACGGCGACATATCGGGGTGGCTGAAGGGATTCCAGAAATTCTCCGCCCTGGAAGTGACGGGCGTCGGCGACTACCGGACGTGGGCCCAGCTCCTGGTGTCCATGGGCGACCCGGACCGGCCCGTCAACGGATCCGACACGGCGTACACGATCACCCCGTCCAGGGCGTCACGCATGTACGCGGACGGGTACCGGTATGTCGGCCGGTACCTCAACGAGGCGTCCGCCGGCGGCGGTTCGAAGATGATCGAGGAAGGCGAACTCGCCACCATCTTCGCCGCCGGGATGCGCGTGTTCCCGATCTTCCAGGACCACGGCCGCAGCCTCGCCGAGTACAACTGGGCCAACGGCCGCAAACACGGCCAGTGGGCCCACGACCAGGCCGTGCACTTCGGCTTCAACCGCGGCACCGTCATCTACTTCGCGGTCGACTACGACGCCACCGTCGAGGACATGCCGCGCATCCTGGAGTACTTCCGCGGCGTCACCTCCGGCCTGTCCTCCAAGGGCAAGCGCTACCTGCACGGCGTCTACGGATCCCGCAACGTGTGCGCCCAGGTCACGCAGGCCACCGACGCCGCCTACTCGTTCGTGTCCGGCATGTCCTGGGGCTTCTCCGGCAACCTCGGCATGCCGCTCCCGCAGAACTGGTCGTTCAACCAGATCAAGGAGTACAAGGTCACCAACGGCTCCGACGTCTTCTACCTGGACCGCGACGCGCACCGGCCGCGCTCCGACGAGGGCCAGAAGAGCGTCAACCGCGTGGTGTCCCCGGCCGCGGGCTTCATCGCGAACATCGAACGGCTCCACACCCTCGCCAAGAACTACGGCAAGGGCGACCCGAACCGGCTCGTCACGGACTACTACCGGCAGAAGCGGTACGCCGGCACGCAGTGGAAGCTGCTCATCAGCGACATCGACCGGTCCTTCGTCGAGTACGCGGACGACAACGGCGCGGAACTGCTCGACGCCTTCACCGACCCGTTCACCGGCGACTCCCTGGACCCGCAGCACCTCCTGGCCACCGCGGCCGGCCACCTCATCAAGCCCAGCCCGGCCGCCGCGGGTTCGGCCAACGAGGGCGACGTGGCCGGCTGGGCCGGCGACCTCATGACCTTCTACGGCGAGTGGCGCCGCGACAGCGACAGCATCGCCTCCGGCCACACCTACTGCGTGCAGCGCCTCGGCCAGAACGGCGTGGTCTCCTCCTTCGGGCACAACGACCTCGTCGAGGACGCCGACGGATACCTGCTGGCCGCCCAGATGCGGAGCGGCAAGTCCATCGCCGCCGCGGTCCGCGCCCACTACGAGCAGACCGGCGGGGTCACCCGCTTCCGGGACTTCTTCGCCAAACGGTTCGGGAGCAAGGCCGCCACCGCCACGGACGCCGCGTTCGACATCCTCACCACCCCGCACAACCTCATCGCCGCGGGCCGCACCTACCTCGTGCTCACCACGGCCGAGGAAGGCGTGATCCTGCCCAACATCCTCCCGACGGACCGGCTCAAGGAATACTGCCGGGGGTTCGCGGACGTCCTGGTCGCCCGCGCCGGCCTGGAGCGACGCAGCCAGGCCCGGTACCTCGCCAACCACAAGAGCCTGTTCCGTTAGGAGCCGTCCATGAGCTGGGTCGTCCCCCTGATCATCGCGGGCCTCGGCCTGCTGTGCCTGAGGCTCCCCGGGGGACGGCGCGGCCGCAACGCATGCGTCGGGAGCGTGGTCGTCGGCGCGCTGTCCTACCTGTGGGGCGCCGCGCAGGTGGTGTTCGCCGACCCGGCCCGCATGTGCGACACGCCTTCGTGGCCGCGGGCCGACTGGGACCGGTTCGAGGAACGGTTCCTGCCGCCGCGCGCGGCCTGCCACTGGGACGACGGGCGGACGCAGGATCTCGTCTCGCCCTGGGTCGTTCCCGCCCTGTCCATCAGCTTCGGGCTGGCTGTCGCGTGCCTGGTCACGCTGGCCGTCGCCCGCCACCGGAAGGAACACAAGCGTTGAGCGACACCGCTCCCGGGCTCACCCGCCGCCAGGCGCTCGGCATCACCGCCGGCCTGACCGCCGGAGCCCTCCTCGTCCCCGCCGCCGGCACGGCCGCGGCCGCGCCCGCCGAAGGCGTCTGGCGGGGCGCCACCACGCAGAACGGCTGGCTGGTCATCGACCGGGCGGTCACCCACCGCGTCGAGGGCACCGGCGTCGACGTGCCCCTCGCGCAGGGCGACGTGGCCACCGTCCTGCTGCACGTCGCGCGACGCTACGCGTACGAGATCGACATGCTGCGTCCGCGCGAGATCCAGGGACACACGGCCGACCGGCACATCGGGGCGCCCTTCGAGTCCAACCACCTGTCCGGCACCGCGATCGCCGTGCGCCCGCTCTTCTACCCGCTCGGCGCGGACGCCTCCACCGGCATGACCGGACAGGAGCGCACGATCGTGCGGGACATCCTCGCCGACTGCGAGGGCGTCGTCGTCTGGGGCGGTGAGCTCGATCCGGTGAAGGAGTCCCACTTCCACATCGCCGTCGCCCCGGGCGACAGCCGTCTCGGCCGCCTGGCCCGGCGCATCCGGGGCTGGGACGCCGCACCCGGCCAGGGCGCGGGCAGCATCGACGCGTTCGCCCCGGCCCGGATCCGCCGTGCGGAGAAGGCGGCGGCCGGCCGCTGAGCCGTCCCTGCCGAGCCGTGGTCGCCTCCGGGCATACCCCGGAGGCGACATCCGTGCGAAGGGTGGTCACCGCCCGGTCAACCGGCAACGGCGGACCGGGCGGGAGCATGGTCGGGCCGGAGCCCGTCGGCGGAGTGCCCCACCTCGGCGAACCGGCGCGCGGCCTTCTCCTGGACCGCGCGCCGCGACCGGTGCGACGGCGCCGCCACCGCGGGGGAGGACGTCGGCAGCGTGAACCACACGACCTTGCCGGACTCGCCGTCCGGCCGGACGCCCCAGCTCTCGCTCATGGCGGCCACCATCGCGAGCCCGCGACCGCAGGTCGCCAGTGGCTCGGCGTCGTCCACCACGGGCATCCGCGGGTCGTGGTCACGCACCGACACCGTGAGCCGGTCGAGCAGCAGCTCTATCTCCACGGTGCAGGTCTTGTCGGGCTGGGCGTGCCGGTGGACGTTGGACAGCAGTTCCGTCACACCGAGCGAGGCCCGGTCGATCAGGGCGTCAAGATGCCAGTAGCGCAATTGTGCAGAGACGATTCTGCGGACCTGGCCGATCCGCGACGGCAGGGCTTGGAGCTCCACCGTGCAGTGCCTGCTTGGGTAGCTGATCACGGCTGCGACTCCCCGACGTGAGGTCCGGAAGAACACGGAGTTCGGATCCAGCAGGGCGCCTTCGTGACACTGCCGCCCGCTGTCGTGGCCGGCGGGCTGGTTCGCAGCGTTATCGCCGGTAAACCCAGAGTGACGTGAGACCAGAGTGACGCAGGGGGTGGGGTACCGCAACTCGCGGACATCTCAGTCGCCGCGCCCCGCCGCCCGGCGCACGGCCTCGATGAAGCGCCGCGCGGCCGGCGGGCCCGGCTCGCCCGGGGCGGGGTCGTGGTCGCCCAGGGTGAGCAGGTACCGATTGCCGTTGAGATCCGCCGTGGCCCGGTCATCGGGGCCGAACCAGGGCCTGGAGGCGCGCACGGCCTGCACCGGCGCGCTGTCGATCTCACTGCCGTAACTGGTCAGCAATTCGAGCCGGCCGTCGCTGATCCGGACCTGGCCGGCCCGGGTGAGCGAACGCAGCCGCTTCCCGATCCGCACGCCCGTGGCCCTGAACTCCGGCTCCGCCATGCCACCCGCCCCCCTTGTGCGCGTCGGTGTACCCGCCCGCCCCGCCGATGCCGGTTCGGGCGCTTGTCCTGATCCAGTCTGCCCCGTCCCGAGGCCCGGTCCCGCCGGGCGGCGTACCCGTGCTCGCGGACGGCGCGCCGTGCCCTGCCGGAACCACGGTCCCGCCTCGGCCGGAAGCGTTGTCCCGGCGGTGCGTCCCACCCCGCCGCCGCCCCGCCCGGAGCCTCGGTCCCGCGGTGCAGTCTGCCCCCGCCCGGCGTCGAGCACCAGTCCATGCGACCCCCTCGCCGGGGGGCGCCCGCAGCACACACACGAATGCGCCCCCGGGACCGCGCGCCCCCTTGCCCCGGCCTCTGCCCCAGGGGGCGCTTTGGGGGGCTCAAAGGCGCGTTTATGCAGGTGAGAAGCGTGCGCCGGGTGTTTATGATCGGGGGTGCCGGCCGCGCGCCCCGTCGTCGGCGCGCAGCGTTAGGAGCCCCCTCGTGAGCACTCCCCAGCAGACCCGGACCGGCGTGACCCTCGACGTCGACCACAGTGACACCGGATACCGCGCGTGGCTGAAAGAGGCCGTCCGCAGGGTCCAGGCCGACGCCAACCGCTCGGCCGACACGCACCTGCTCCAGTTCCCCCTGCCGGAGCGCTGGGGCATCGACCTGTACCTGAAGGACGAGTCGACCCACCCCACCGGCAGCCTCAAGCACCGGCTCGCCCGCTCCCTGTTCCTGTACGGCCTGTGCAATGGCTGGATCCGGCCGGGCAGACCGGTGATCGAGGCCTCCAGCGGCTCGACGGCCGTCTCCGAGGCCTACTTCGCGAAGCTGATCGGCGTGCCCTTCATCGCCGTCATGCCACGCACCACGAGCGCCGAGAAGATCCGCCTCATCGAGTTCCACTCCGGCCGCTGCCACTTCGTGGACGACCCGCGCACGATGTACGAGGAGTCCGCCCGGCTCGCGGCGGAGACCGGCGGCCACTACATGGACCAGTTCACCTACGCCGAACGGGCCACGGACTGGCGCGGGAACAACAACATCGCCGAGTCCATCTTCCGCCAGCTGCGCCTGGAGCGGTTCCCCGAGCCCGCGTGGATCGTCGCCACGGCGGGCACCGGCGGCACCTCCGCGACCCTCGCGCGCTACGTCCACTACATGCAGTACGACACCCGCGTCTGCGTGGCCGACCCCGAGAACTCGTGCTTCTTCGACGGCTGGACCACCGGCGATCCGGACGTCACGTGCGACTGCGGCTCCCGCATCGAGGGCATCGGCCGCCCCCGCATGGAACCCAGCTTCGTACCGGGTGCGATCGACCGGATGATGAAGGTGCCCGACGCGGCCAGCGTCGCCGCCGTACGGGCCCTGGAGCGCGCCATCGGCCGCAAGGCGGGCGGCTCGACCGGAACGGGCCTGTGGAGTGCGCTGAAGATCGTCGCGGAGATGGTGGCCGAGGGGCGGCGGGGGAGCGTCGTGACCCTGCTGTGCGACCCGGGGGACCGGTACCTCGACAAGTACTACTCGGACGCCTGGCTGGCCGCCCAGGGACTGGACGTCGCGCCCTACACCGCCGCGATCGACACGTTCCTGGAGACGGGCGCCTGGCCCGGCTGAGGCCCGGGCCCGGCCTTCGGCCGCCGCAGGACGACCGGGACTCGTGGACTCGCGCGTGCGGACGCCGCAGCCCCGGCCTCAGGCCGTGAGCCGCCGCTCCAGCGCCGTCACGGCGTCCCGGAACGCGCGCGCCTGACCCGCCCGGAACGCCTTCATGAACAGCCGGTACGCCGCCGTCCCGTCCGTCGCGAAGGTCCACCGCACCCGGGTGCCGCCGCCGGCCGGCGTGAGCCGCCACTCCTCGACGATCGCCCGCACCCCGGGCGCGTTGGTGACGTCGACGCGGTAGGCGTACACCCCGGGCTCCTCCGCGGCGAGGACCGTCTCGCGGAACCGCACGCCCGCGCTGAGGGTGATGTCGCGCCCCGCGCCGGCGTCGACCGCCCGCGCGGCCTTCACCTGGGGAAACCAGTCGGCCCAGCCGGGCACGTCCGCCAGCGCGCGGTAGACCGCCTCCGGCGGAACCGACATCTCTCGGGTGAAGACGTGCCGCACGGGCGCGGTCCCGGCGAAGTCGAGCCCCACCGGGCGCAGACGGTGAGCCATGGACGTGGCCCTCCCTGACGGAAGCGGGCGATGACGGAAGCGTCACCCTAGCTGGCGGCCCGTCAGATGTCTGCACCCTCCTCGGGCTCGGGCTCCCCGGCCACGACCAGCCGCCGCAGATGCTCGGCGATCACCCCACGCGCCTCCTCGGGCAGACCGGCGTCCGTCACGAGCGTGTCGATCCGCTCCAGCGAGGCGAACGAACTCAGCCCCACCTTGCCCCACTTGGTGTGGTCGGCGACCACCACCACGCGCCGCGCCGACTGCACGAGCCGCCGGTTCGTCTCGGCCTCCGCGAGATTCGGCGTCGACAGGCCGGCCTCGACCGATATGCCGTGCACCCCGAGGAACAGCAGGTCGAAGTGGAGCGCCGCGATCGCCTGGTCGGCCACCGGCCCCACCAGCGAGTCGGAGGGCGTGCGCACCCCGCCGGTCAGCACGACCGTGGCCGCGCCCTGCCGCGGGCCCGAGGTGCGCTGCGCCGCGTGGAAGACGTCGGCCACCCGCACCGAGTTGGTGACCACCGTGAGGTCCGGGACGTCCAGCAGCTGGTGCGCCAGCGCGTACGTCGTCGTACCGCCCGACAGGGCGATCGCCGCGCCCGGCGCGACCAGCTTGGCCGCGGCCCGCGCGATGTCCTCCTTGGCGGTGAGCTCCAGGCCCGACTTGGCCTCGAAGCCCGGTTCGTGCGTACTCGCCTCGACCACGGGGACCGCGCCGCCGTGCACCTTCTCCAGCACGCCCTGGCGGGCGAGCGCGTCGAGGTCGCGGCGGACCGTCATGTCCGACACGCCGAGCTTGCGGGTCAGCTCGTTGACCCGCACTCCGCCCCGGCGGCGGACCTCGTCGAGGATCAGGGATCGCCGCTGCTCCGCGAGGAGGTTCTGATTCTCGCTCACGTACGCTCCGGTCCTTTCGCCTCAATGCCGTCCGACACGCCCTGCGCACCCGCCCCAACCGGGACATTTCTCCCGGCTCCGGTGCGCGGACGTCCCATCCTCGCATGTCGCGGGGCGGACGGCGCCATCGACCGCTCGTCGCGCACATGTCACCCAGGGCTCATCCGTCGCCTCCTCGCATCACGGATCGGGGAGATTCCGTGACAGGAGGTGTGCGGCGCCGCGGAAGTGGAGATCCTTGTGCCCGCACGGACAGAGCCGACGGCGTGTCACGGGGGAAGTGCGAATCAGTGGAACGTGCGCAGGAACATGCGTCGACCGGCGGACCGGACGGTCCCGCCACGCGGCCCGGCGAGACCGGGACCGCCCTGGAACTCCTGGTCCACGGCGTGGGGGGCACCACGCCGCAGGAGATGCTCAACGACCCGCGGACCGAGCGGATCACCGGCGACGACATCGCGGCCGTCTTCCGGCGCGCCGACGACGTCGACGCGGAGAACAGCACCGACGCCCGCCACCGGGGCGGGCCGGTGCCCGAGGCCTACGTGTGGTGCAACCTCACCTCCGGCAACGGCACCCGCGCCCTGTGGCTGCTGCTCCTGCCGTTCATGGTCGTCAACCTCGCCCACTGGATGCGCCCCAGCGCCCACGGCCGCCGCCGCACCGTGCGCCTGTACGGCCTTCTGGTGCGGCTCGCGGGGCTCACCCTGACGGTCCTGCTCGTCGCCGCGGCCTGCGAGGTCGCCCTCGACCTGGCCGCCTGGCAGTGCGCGGGCACACCCACCTGCGCCGACCGCCACTCCTGGCTCGGCTTCCTCTCACCCACCGTCTCCAACGGCGGCTGGTGGAGCAGCCCCGGCCGCAGGCTCGCCCTCGCCTCCCTCGTCCCCACCGCCCTGACGGTCCTGCTGTGGTACCTGTCCCGGCGCACGTGGAGCGACTACGAGTCCCAGCAGCCGATCGTCCGCGACCCCGAGCCCGACGAGGTCCCCGGACCGACCGCCCTCGGCCGGCCCGGCTTCTGGTACGGACGCCGGCTGGTGGCCCGGCTGCGCGCCGCGCACACCGCCGCCGGACTGCTGACGGTCGCCGCCGCGGTCGGCAGCGCCGCCGCCCGCCACGACCGCGAGCCCGGCGGCCCCGCCGTACTGGACACCCTCGGCCTGCTCCTGGAAGCGGCCCTCGCCGCCTGCGCCGTCGCCGTGGTCTGGGTGGTGTGCCGCCGGGGCCGCAGCGAGAAGCGCCTGGACCGGGAACTCGACGAGCGCTTCGTACGGCGCCTGCCGCTCGTCGCCCTCGTCCTGCTCGCCCTCGCCCTGCTCTACGCCGGCTGGGAGCGGCCCGGCTGGCAGTCGTCCGGGCGCCTGCCGGGCGACGCGACCTTCGGCGGCCTCGCCCTGGCCCAGGGCCTGCTCGTGATCGTCCTGGCCGTCGTCGCCCACGCCCTGCACCGCACCGACCCCGACCGGCGGGCCGTGCTGCGCGGCCTGGGCGGTCCGGCCGTGGCCATGCTGGGCTGCGCCCTGGGCGGGGTGATGTCCGGCGGCGTGTCCCAGCGCGTGTCCGACTGGCTGGACGGCACCGGCGCGTCGATCGCGGGCCCGCCGGTCCTGCTGACCTGGCAGGCGTCCGTGATCCCGCCGCTGCTCGTCGTGCTGCTGGGGCTCTTCGGCTGGCTGGCCCACCGCGCCTGGCAACTCGCCCGCGCCGAACGCGACGCCGTGGCACGCGACTACCCGGACGAGGCCATGGACCCCGCCCGCACCCGCCGCATCGCCTACGCCCGCGCCATGGCCGCCCTCACCGACCGAGGACCCCGCATCGTCGCCGTCACCTCCGGCGTCACCCTGCTGCTCGGCGCCGGAGCCCTCGTCGGCGCTCTGACCACCGACGAGACACCCGGCGAGGCGGCGCACGGCACCTACCCCGTCCTGCACGGCGCCGCGGAGACCGCCCAGGCCCTCGGCTCCTGGCTGATCGGCCTCGGCTTCCTCCTCTTCGTCACCTGGGGCCGGCGCGCCTACAAGGACGCCGCCGCGCGCCGCACCATCGGCATCCTGTGGGACGTCGGCACCTTCTGGCCGCGCGCCGCCCACCCCTTCGCCCCGCCCTGCTACGCCGAGCGTGCCGTGCCCGACCTGACCTGGCGGATGGCGACCTGGACCCGCGTCACCGGCGGACGCCTCGTCATCTCCGGCCACTCGCAGGGCAGCGTGCTCGCCGCCGCGGCGGCCTGGCAACTCGCCCCCTCCGCCCGCAAGCGCGTCGCACTGCTGACCTACGGCTCCCCGCTGGAGCGCCTCTACGGCCGTTGGTTCCCGGCGCACTTCGGGCCCGCCGCGCTCAGCTCCCTGCACCGGGACGTCGACTGCTGGCGCAACCTGTACCGGCTGACCGACCCCATCGGCGGCCCGATGCGGCTGCCCGGCGACCAGGTCGACCACCCGCCCCTGAAGGACCCCCTCGCCTACGGCCGCACCGACCTGCTGCCGCTGCCCGCGCCGATCCTCGGCCACTCCGACTACCAGGCCGACCCGGTCTTCGCCGAGGAACGCCGCATGCTGCTGGCCCGGCTCCGGCCCGGGGTGCCCTCACCCCGGGACACACCCGAACCGCCCGCGGCGTAGGCGGATCCTCAGAGCAACTCGGGGAGGTCCTCGGCGTAGAGCAGTGTCAGATCGTCGGTGCTCGGCTCGGCGAGCTGGGCGACCCGGCTCGCGTGCCGCTCGACCATGGCCTCGAAGGTCTGCCGCGCGGTACGGCCGTTGCCGAACGCCGGGCCCTTGGGGAGCTCCGTGAAGTACGTCCGCAGGGCCTCCGGCGCGCCCGGTGCCAGCCGGTACTCGTGCTCCTCGGCCTGCTGCTCCACGATCCGCAGCAGGTCCTCGGGGCCGTAGTCGCTGAAGGTGATGGTCCGTGAGAACCGGGAGGCCACGCCCGGGTTGACCGACAGGAAGCGCTCCATCTCGGCCGTGTAGCCCGCGACGATCACCACGACCGCGTCCCGGTGGTCCTCCATCAGCTTCACCAGCGTGTCGATGGCCTCCTTGCCGAAGTCCCGGCCCGCGTCCTCCGGGGACAGCGCATACGCCTCGTCGATGAACAGCACGCCGCCGCGCGCCTTCTCGAACGCCTCCTGCGTACGGATCGCCGTCGAGCCGATGTGCTCACCGACCAGATCCACCCGGGACACCTCGACCAGGTGGCCCTTCTCCAGCACGCCGAGGGAGGCGAGGATCTCGCCGTACAGGCGCGCGACCGTCGTCTTGCCCGTGCCCGGGGAGCCGGTGAAGACCAGGTGCCGCTTCACCGACGCCGCCTTCAGACCGGCCTGCTGCCGGCGCCGGCCGACCTCGATCATGTCCGTGAGGGCGCGCACCTCGCGTTTGACGCTCTCCAGGCCCACCAGCGCGTCCAGCTCACCGAGGACGTCCTTGGAGGTGCGGACCGGCTGCGCGGGCTCCGCGACCGGGGCCGGGGCCGGTGGTTCGGTGCGCTGCTCCGGTACCGCGCCCAGCAGACCGGGGGAGTGGCCCACCGTCTGCACGGCCGTCTCCCGCGCCGCGGGCGCCCGCAGCCCCGCGCTCTCGTCGCTCGTGCAGTCCTCGACGAGGGGGCCTGCCCCGGACGCCGCGTCCGCGCCGCTGTCCGCGAACTCGTAACCCCCGCGCGCGCACCGCTCCGTGCGGCACTTCCTGAGCGTCGTACGGCTGCCGTCGATCACGTGGAAGCCGTAGCCGCCGCTGCCCGTCACCCGGCAGTTCAGGAAGCTGCCACGGCCCCCGGCCGAGACGTAGACGCCCGCTTCCGCCGGGGAGTCGACCGTGCAGCGCTCCACCGTGGGGTCGGCGCCCTTGGTGACGATCACGCCGGTCTGGGTGCCGTCCAGCGTGCAGTTGCTGAGGGTGCCTCCGCTGCCGTGGTCGCGGAACCAGGCGCCCGTCGCCGCGTCCCGGATGCGGCAGTCGTCGAGCTGCGCCGTCGCGCCGTCGCTCACCGACACGGCCGTGTTGCGCACCTGCGACAGGTCGCTGTCCACGACGTCCGCGCGCGAGCCCCGGTCGAGGACGAACAGGGCGTCCGGCACGTCGTGCACCCGGCAGGAGTCCAGGACGGCGGTGGCGCCGTCGCTGACCCACACCGCGGGGTAGTCGCCCGTGCTGTCGAAGATCTCGCACTGGTTGGCGTCCACGCGCGTGCCCGGGTCCCACACCGACAGGCCGTTGCGGCCGAACTGCCGCACCGTGGTGCGGGTCAGCGTGAGGACGGAGCGGGAGCGCAGGTCGACCGCGTTCTCCGGGATGTCGTGGATGCGGCAGTCGGCCAGCGTCAGCACGGCGTCCGTGTCGAGCGTGACCCCGTCGGCGGTCGTGCGGTGCACATCGCAGTCGGTGAGGTGCGCCGTGGCCCGACCGGTGATCTGCACCCCGCTGCCCCGCACCTCGTAGACCTCGCAGCCCACCGCCTCCAGCGCGGAGTTCTCCCCGGTCGCCGACAGGCCCGATCCCGAGGTGTGGTGCACCCGGCAGCGCTCCAGCCGCGGGTGCGCGCCGCCGCGCACCGCCACGCCCGCCTGGCCGGCCGCGACGACCTCGCACTCCTCGAACACCCCGCCCGCGCCGTCCAGTACGGCGATGCCGATGCCCGCCGGGTTGTCGACCGCGCAGCGCCGGACCGTGGGCCGGGCACTGCCGCGCACCTCGATCCCGGCCGCCGACCGCGTCACGACGCGCACGTCCCGCAGCTCCGGGGTGCCCTCCTCCACCAGCACGGCCGGGGCGGCCGCGTCCTGGCCCTCCACGTGCAGGTCCTGGACCACCGCCGAGGCGCGCACGGTCAGCGGCACCCCGTCCACGGGCGCGATCCGCACCGAGCCGGGGGAGCCGTCGGGGCCGCGCAGGGTCACCGCGCGCTGCACCACGAGGTTCTCCCGGTAGGTGCCGGGGGCGACGGTGAGGACGTCTCCGTCGGCCGCGGCCTCCAGGGCGGCGGCGAGCGATGCGTACTCACCCGTGCGGCGCCGCCACCGCGACGTGCCGGTGTGCGTCACCTGGACCGTGCCCTGTGCCATGGTGTAGCTGTGCCCCCACCTCGGTCGTACTGATGGCTCGTTCGCCCTCGGGACGCTGCGGCCGGTGCCGGGGCCGCTGCCGTGCCCGGCCCCCGGGGCCTGCGCGCGCACGCGGCATCGACACCCGGCGCGTCCCTCCTGCTCGCTCGCGCGCGGGTTGTGCCGAACGGTTCGGCCGGACCACCGTAGCGTGCGCGCGGGTGGTGGGTTGACCAGAGCCGGAAGGCTGTCAGCTGCCGGTGCCCGTCCTGCCCCAGTCCGGGCCCGCCTTGTCCCATGCCTGGTCCCAACGGGCGTACCGGACGCGGACCATGCGCCAGACGATCAGCCGTCTGCCGCCCTCGACGAGCCCGCCCACCGCCAGGGCCGCGCCGAAGCCGGCGAGGACCGCGTGCGTCGACGCCGTCGCGGAGTCCAGGGGGCGGGCCACCATCCTGCCCTGCCGGTCGGTCCATATCCGGAACTCGTCGCCCCGCTGCGGGTCCTTGAGGCTCGCCAGGACCGGGCCCTGGTGGTGCGTGCCGTCCGGCGCCGTCCAGTCGGCGAGGACGCGGTTGCGCAGATCCCGGCCGGTGGAGGTCTCCGGGTCGGCGTCCAGCGGGGAGGGGTCGAGCTTGCGGACCACGGTGGCCGTCACCGAATGCCGCGTCTCGTGCTGCTCCCGGACGGAGCGCTGCAGGGCGTCCTGGGCGGCGCCCCCGACGAGGAACCCGGCCACCGGCGCGATGAGGAGGATCAGCAACAGGGCCGCGAGGGCCACCCAGGCCTCGGCCAGGTCGGTCGCGCGGCACAGTGGGTTGCGCCGCCAGCGCCAGAGTCCGCTGATCGCTCGCACCGCCTGCACCCCCTTCCCGCTCCGTGATAACCCCCGGCGGAGCCGTCCACGCGGGGACCCGGCGAAGAGAGAGCGAAATCACCACTCTCCGGGGCCTCTCATGAACTTCTCACATAGGCCAACGCCCGGGCCGCCGACGCGGTTCCCGCCTCCGCGGGAGACCCGGTGCGTGCGCTACTCGAGGATCCTGACCGGGTCCCCGACCCGGATCGTGCCGCGGGACAGGGGCACCAGGTTCTGCCCGAAGACCAGCTTGCCGCCGAGCCGCCGGTGTCGCCCCAGGCTGTACAGGGGCTCACGGCCGCGCGCACTGCTGTCCTGGTCGGTGGTGGTCACCACGCACCGGCCGCAGGGCTTCGCGACGCGGAAGGTCACCTCCCCGACGGCGAGGCGCGACCAGTCGTCCTCGGCCCAGGCGTCGGTGCCCGTCACGACCACGTTCGGCCGGAAGCGGTTCATGGGGAGCGGGCCCTCGTCCGCGTGATCGCCCTGCGCGATCAGGGCGTTGAGGGCGTCGAGGGAGGCCGTCGTGGTGAGCAGCAGCGGAAAGCCGTCGGCGAAGGAGACGGTGTCACCGGCCCGCGCGTACTCCGGGTCGACGGGCCGGCGCGTGGCCGGATCGTCCAGGAACACAAGTCGCGCGCCGATGCCGAGGTACGTGCTGCACCAGACGTGCGCGGAGTCGCCCTCGGCCGGGACCGCCTCGACCTTGTCGCGGAAGATCTGCACCGGCACCGTACCGGCCGATCCGGGGACGGGCACCGTCAGCGGTTCCATGCCGGGCGCGGACAGCCGGACACCGCCGTCGGGCAGCAGCTCGGCGGCGGCCCGCGCGAGGCGCGGCAGCTGGCGTTGCGTGACGACCTTTCCCCCGTCGTCGATCAGCATCCAGCGCCGGTCGCCGGCCAGTCCCCAGGGCTCCACGACGGCTTCCCGGGGCGCCTGGCCCCGGACCGCCTTCACCGGATGGACATGAATCGCGTGCAGGTGTGCGTTCCCCATGGGGCCATCGTGCCAGTCGGCACCGACAGCCCCGGGGGGCGGCGGCTCAGTAACCGCGGTACTGCTGGTTGTTGTACGGGTCCTGGTAAGGGGCCTGGGCGGGTCGGGGAGCCGCGGGGCGCATCGCCTCGTACCCCGCGCCGGGCGCCGCCGGGCGCGGCTGCTGGGGCTGGGGGCCCGGATAGCCGCGCGGTGCGGTGGCCTGCTGCGGGATGTACGCCGCGGGCGCCTGCTGGAGCGGGGCGGGTTGCGGCGCCTGCGGATATCCGTAGGCGGGCTGGGACGGGGCCGCCGGCAGCGCGGGCAGCGCCGACGGGAGGGCGGGCAGGTTGCCGACCGGCATGTCGTACTGCGCGGGGACCCGGATCGGGGCGATCTGCGGGGTGCCCCGCTCGGCGACGAGCTTGTCGTAGATCGGGGTGTCCGGGAAGGAGGCGGAGTAGTAGCCGCCGCCATAGGTGGAGCGGGGGGAGGTCATGGCACATAAGTTAAGCCCACGATGTGCTGGTTGGGGAGACCGATAAGAGGGTTGTTTTCCGTGTCCGCAGTGACCCGGTATCCCCAATGCGAGCGAACTCGGCAAAAAGGGCGGCGAACCGGGGCCTGATCGCGTAAAGGCCGAGTTCCGGGCGGGTTACCAGGGGTTGGCCGCCGGTCTTCGGGTCGTCGTGCATGGGAGTTCGCCGCGCGGAGGAATAGGTTGGGCGAACGGAACTCGTCCGGACGGCCGGGATGTGCCTGGCGCGGTGACACGCAATGGGGGCGGACATGAACATGCTGAAAGGTTCAAACACTTCTGTGCCCGCCGCGGCGCTGCGTGTGGAATTGGGCTGGCGTACCGGACCGGGCGTGCCCGACGCCGACGCCTCCGCTTTGCTGCTGGTGAGTGGAAAGGTGCGTTCGGACGCGGACTTCGTCTTCTACAACCAGCCCGCGCACTCCTCCGGAGCGATCCGCCATGAGGGCAAGCGGAACGCCGACGGCCGCGTCACCGACACGCTCCTCGTCGACCTCGCGCGCGTGGAGCCCGCCATCGAGACGATCGTCCTCGCCGCCTCCGCCGACGGGGGCGCCTTCGGGCAGGTCCCGGACCTGTACATCGAGGTCCAGGACGCCGCCCAGGGCACCCCGGTGGCCCGCTTCGACAACCCGGGCGCCGGCACCGAAACCGCTTTCGTGCTCGGCGAGTTCTACCGCCGCCAGGGCGCCTGGAAGTTTCGCGCCGTCGGCCAGGGCTACAGCAGCGGACTCGAAGGCCTGGCGACGGACTACGGCATCACGGTGGACGAGCCGCAGCGGACGGCCCCCACCGCGGCGCCCACGCCGCCGGCGTACACGCCCCCGCCGACGACCCGGGCGGCCGTCCCGCCGCCCCCTGCCGCGCCCCCTGCGGCACCTCCCGCACCCGTCCGCCTCACCAAGGTCACGCTCACCAAGGCGGCCCCCTCCGTCTCGCTCGCCAAGCAGGGCGGCACCTCCGGTGCCCTGCACGTGAACCTCAACTGGGAAGTGCGCAAGCAGTTCTCGGGGTGGAGCAGCAAGTTCGGCCGCCCGGCCGCGCTGCACTCCGATCTCGACCTCGACCTGTGCGCGCTGTTCGAACTCACCGACGGCAGCAAAGGCGTCGTGCAGGCCCTCGGCAACACCTTCGGGGCGCTGCACCAGCCGCCGTACATCCACCTCGACGGCGACGACCGCACCGGCGCCGTCGCGGCCGGTGAGAACCTCACCGTCAATCTCGACCACAAGAACGCCTTCCGGCGCATCCTCGTCTTCGTCACCATCTACGAAGGCGCCCGCTCCTTCGCCGACCTGCACGCCACCGTCACCCTCCAGCCGCAGCACGGCGCCCCGATCGAGTTCTCCCTCGACGAGTGCACGGTCCCCTCACCCGTGTGCGCGCTCGCCCTGATCACCAACACCGGCGGCGACCTGGTCGTGCAGCGGGAGGCCCGTTACCTGGTGCCCGAGCGCGGGGTGAGCCCGCAGCGGACCGTCGACCAGGCCTACGGATGGGGCATGAACTGGACACCCGGCAGGAAATGACGTCCTCCGGCCGGGGTCAGCCCTCGTCGGGCACGGCCTCCGGGCGCGCGTAGGTGCGGCCCTTCCAGGCCGCACCGCGTCCCCGGTAGTGCTGCACGGCCGAGTCGACCGTCATGAGGAGGTAGAGGAAGGCGGTGAACGGCAGCAGCGGAGCGAGCCACGGCGGCTGCCGGTAGTAGCGGAGCATCGGGACGTACGTCCCCGCCATCACGAGCCACGCGAGGCCCCCGGCGACCGCCGCGGCCGCGCTGCCCGCCGCCAGGCCCGCCGCGAGCGCCACGGGCGGCACCAGATACACCAGCGCCAGCCCCGCGACCGTGCCGGCCAGCAGCAGCGGGTTGTGCCGCAGTTGGGCGTACGCGCTGCGGGACACCATCCGCCACAGGTCGCCCAGCCGCGGATACGGCCGCACGCTGTCCACCCGGTCGGCCAGCCCCAGCCAGACGCGCCCGCCACCCCGCTTGACGGCCCGGGCGAGCGCCACGTCGTCGATCACCGCGTGCCGGATCGCGTCCGGGATCCGCGCCCGCTCGGCCGTCTCCGCCCGCAGCAGGACGCAGCCACCGGCGGCCGCCGCGGTCCGCGTCCCCTCCCCGCCGATCCGGCGGAAGGGGTACAGCTGCGCGAAGAAGTAGACGAAGGCCGGTACGACGAGCCTCTCCCACGTGCTCTCCACCCGCAGCCGCGCCATCTGCGACACGACGTCGAAGCCACCGGACCGGGCCGCCGCCACCAACTCCCGCAGACTGTCCGGCGCGTGCGCGATGTCGGCGTCGGTCAGGAGCAGGTACTCGGGACCACGCGCGCGTGCCAGGCCGATGCCGTGGCGCACGGCCCACAGCTTGCCGGTCCACCCCGCGGGCGGCTCGCCCGGCGAGGACACGGTCAGCGGCAGCCCGCCGTGCCGGCCGGCCAGGTCACGCGCGAGATCACCGGTGCCGTCCGCACTGCCGTCGTCGACGAGGAAGACCTCCGCCCGCCCCGGATAGTCCTGCCGGAGCAGCGACGGCAGCGCGGCGGGCAGCACCGCCGCCTCGTCGCGGGCCGGGACGACGACGCACACGGACGGCCACGCGTCCGGCTCCCGGCGCGGGGGCAGTCGCACATCCGTGCGCCAGAAGAAGCCCTGGCAGAGCAGCAGCCACAGCCAGGAGAGAAGTGATCCAGCGGCAGTCCACACAACGGCGCTCACGCGCGCAGTCTGCCCCACGGGACCGGCCCGGGACCGCTCATCGTCTATCGTGATCGGGTGAAGATCGCGCTCATGGACTCCGGAATCGGTCTGCTGGCGGCCACCGCCGCGGTACGGCGGCTGCGCCCCGACGCCGATCTCGTGCTCTCCCTGGACCCCGACGGCATGCCATGGGGACCGCGCACCCCGCAGGACCTGACCGAGCGCGCCCTGGCCGTCGCCGAGGCGGCAGCCAGGCGCCGCCCCGACGCCCTGATCGTCGGCTGCAACACCGCGACCGTGCACGCGCTCACCGCCCTGCGCGCCCGCCTCGAACCGGAGCTCCCGGTCATCGGCACGGTCCCGGCGATCAAGCCGGCCGCGGCCGGCGGCGGCCACCTCGCCATCTGGGCCACCCCGGCCACCACCGGCAGCACGTACCAGCGGACCCTGATCCGGGACTTCGCCGGTGGCGTGCCCGTCACCGAAGTGCCCTGCTGGGGACTCGCCGAGGCCGTGGAGCGCGCGGACGAGGCGGCGATCGACGCCGCCGTGAGCGCGGCCGCCGCCCTGACCCCCGAGGACGTGACCACCGTCGTCCTCGGCTGCACGCACTACGAACTGGTCGCCGAGCGCATCCGCACCGCCGTCCAGCGCCCCGGCCGCCCGCCCCTCGTCCTGCACGGATCCGCTGGCGCCGTGGCCGCCCAGGCCCTGCGCCGGCTCGGCGAGCAGCCCGCGCCGGGAGCCACGCCGCACGGAACCCTGACCGTGCTGCTGAGCGGCCGCGAGGGGTCGCTGCCCGCGCCGGCCCTGGCGTACGAGGAAGGCCGGCTGCTGCAGGCGGTCACCCCGGCCGGCTGACCGCACCGTCCTGACGGCCGCCGGCGCGGCGGGACGGACCGACGCCCGGCCGGCCCAGTCACGCTCCGCCACCGGCTACCAGCGGAGCGAAACCTGAGTACTCTCATATGCATGAGGGACCACCGCCACGGCGAGAACGCCTCTGCCGCGCATCCCGACGTCTCGCATCCGGACGTCTGGACCGGCCGTGCGACCAACCGGGTCCAGTGGCTGCTGGCGCTCGTCGGCGCGGCCTGCATGGCGCTCGGCATCGAGCTCGCGGTCGACTCGGCGTGGACCTCCGGCACGGCTCCGCTCATCATGGCCGTCGTCGGGTGCATCGCCGCCGGGCTGCTGGTCCTCTTCGGAACCCTCGCCTTCGTGCACGTCGCCCTGCGGGTCGACGAGGATCACCTCGAGGTGCGCTGCGGCCACATCGGCCTGCCCCGCCGTCGTATCCCGCTCTCCCATGTGGCGGGCGCCACGTACACCTCCCACGTCACGCCCCGCCACTGGGGTGGCTGGGGCTACCGGTGGCGGCCCGAGAAGGGCACCGCGGTGGTCGTGCGCCAGGGGGAGGGCGTCGTGCTGGAGCTGTGGGACGGACACACCTTCACCATCACGGTGGACGACGCGGAGGCGGCCGTGCAGGTGATCAAGGCCCGGCTGCGGCCCGGGAAGCCGGGCGCTCCCGCGCACTGAACCGGGCCGGCGCCACCGACCTGACCGGACCGGCCCGACGTGCTGCGGCTCCGCTCGTACGCGCCCCCCGTGCCCCCTTTTCACCATGCGGGAGTGCGGCCGGCGTCCCGCGGGTGCGGGTCCGGTGCGCGGCTCGACGGCTCGTCGGCGAGCGGGCGGGCCGTGGCCATGCCCGCCAGCAGCCCGGCGCCCACCGACACCGCCGTGAAGCTCAACGCGTTGCCGATCGCGGCGATGGCGGCGAGCACCGTCAGGGCCGCGCCCGCGGTCAGCACCACTGGCGTCGGGCGCGGGCCGCGCCACAGCGCGTACAGCACCCAGCCGAAGGCCGCCGCCAGCAGGGCCAAGCCCACGAGGCCCTGCTCGGCCGCCTGCTGGAGCGGTGCCGAGTGCGGTTTGCCGTCGGACAGCAGCGACTGGGCGGACGTCGCGCTCAGCTCCCCGAACCGGCCCGGTCCCACCCCCAGGGCGGTGTCCCCGCGCAGCAGGTCCCCCGCGTCCTGCCACAGCTGGACGCGGTGCGGCGTCAGACGTCCTTCGAGGGCGGTGCTGAACCCGGTGGGCACCGCCCGCGCGGCGATCGCCCAGGTCAGGCCCGTCACCACAACGGCGACCGTGGCCATCGCGGCGAGAGCGGCGCCGCGGCGCCGGACGCGACCGGCGGCCAGTGAACACAGCAGCACCGCCACGCACGAGACGCAGCCGGTGGCCGAACCGAGCACGGCCGCCAGCACCGCGGTCCCGGCGGCCACCAGGCGCAGCGCGAACCGCAACGCCGGCGCGGGAGCGGCCCAGGCGGCACAGCACGCGGCGCCCGCCGACAGCGTCAGCACGGCAGCCGTGGCCCCGGCATGCCCCAAGGGCGCCGTGATCTGCGGGCCCGGAGCGAGATGCGGAACGGCCACCGTCAGCCCGATGCCGGCCAGCGCGCTGGCGCAGGGCGCGGCGACCGGCAGCAGCGCCCCGCCGATCCGCCCGGCGGCGTACCCGGCCGCCACGGCCAGCACCGCGAGGAGCACACCCTCGGGCCTGCCGTCACGCACGGCCGCCGTGATCAGGGACCAGCCGGCGCAGGCGCCCAGCACCACGACGCCCGCCGCGTCCGGAACGATCCGTCTCTCGCCGTCCGCGTCCGGCCCGGACGCAGACGTCATCCCACTGGCACCCACCCCGCCCCCCCCCGCACCCCGTCGCCCCCGACCTCCGAAGACCCCGCCGCACGGACCGCCGACGGCCGCACGACGGAGACTTCGGCACACCGTAACGGCTGGTGGGCGGTTTGGGGATGTGTCGTGACGAAATGAGCAGGAACGTTGCTGCGGGGCGGGGGGCGAAGCGGCCGTCGTCCCGCGCCGGGCGGCCGGAGCCCTGTCGCCGCCCCCGTGGACCGCGCTGTCGGCGCCCAGGGCGCTCGACTTACACTCCGGGAGTGACCGTCACCGCAACCTCCGTCGACGAGTCGGACCAGCTGAAGCCGCGGATCGCGTCCGGGACACGGGCGGCGTGGGCCCGGCGGCTCGTGCGCCTCCTCCCGGCCGCCGCTGCCGCGCTCTCCGGCCTGCTCCTCTACGTCAGCTTCCCGCCCCGCACCCTGTGGTGGCTCGCCCCGCCGGCCTTCGCCGCCTTCGGCTGGGTGCTGCGCGGCCGCGGCTGGAAGGCGGGGCTCGGCCTCGGCTACCTCTTCGGCCTGGGCTTCCTGCTGCCGCTGCTGGTGTGGACCGGTGTGGAGGTCGGGCCGGGCCCCTGGCTCGCCCTGGTCGCGATCGAGGCGCTCTTCATCGCGCTGGTCGGCGCCGGTGTGGCGGTCGTGTCGAAGCTGCCCGGGTGGCCGGTGTGGGCGGCGGCCGTGTGGATCGCCGGCGAGGCGGCACGCGCGCGCGTGCCGTTCCACGGCTTCCCCTGGGGGAAGATCGCGTTCGGGCAGGCGGACGGCGTGTTCCTGCCGCTCGCGGCGGTCGGCGGCACTCCCGTGCTCGGCTTCGCGGTGGTGCTGTGCGGCTTCGGGCTCTACGAGGTCGTGCGGCTGGCCGTGTCGTGGCGGCGGACCGGGACGGTACGGCGCGCCGCGGCGGCCGTGGGTCTGCTCAGCGTGGCCGTGCCGGTCGTGGGTGCGGTGGCGGCCCGGCCGCTGGTGAGCGACCAGGCCGAGGACGGCAGCGTCACCGTCGCGGTGATCCAGGGCAACGTGCCCCGCGCGGGCCTGGAGTTCAACGCCCAGCGGCGGGCCGTGCTCGACTACCACGCGCGCGAGACGGAACGCCTGGCCGCCCAGGTCAAGGCCGGCAAGGCCGCGCGGCCCGACTTCGTGCTCTGGCCGGAGAACTCCTCCGACATCGACCCCTTCGCCAACCCCGACGCCCGGACCGTGATCGACACGGCGGCCAAGGCCATCGGCGTGCCCATCTCGGTCGGTGGCGTCGTCGAACGCGACGGCAAGCTGTACAACGAGCAGATCCTGTGGGACCCGGCGAAGGGCCCCGTCGACACCTACGACAAGCGCCAGATCCAGCCGTTCGGCGAGTACCTCCCGCTGCGCTCGCTCATCGGCGCGATCAACGAGAACTGGACGGCGATGGTCCGCCAGGACTTCAGCCGGGGCACCCAGCCGGGCGTGTTCTCCATGGACGGCGCCAAGGTCGGCCTGGTCACCTGCTACGAGGCCGCCTTCGACTGGGCCGTGCGCTCCGAGGTCACCGACGGCGCCCAGATGATCTCCGTGCCGAGCAACAACGCGACCTTCGACCGCAGTGAGATGACCTACCAGCAGCTCGCCATGTCCCGCGTCCGCGCCGTCGAGCACAGCCGTACTGTGGCCGTGCCGGTGACCAGCGGTGTCAGCGCCTTCATCATGCCGGACGGGAGGATCACCCAGCGGACCGGCATGTTCGTGGCCGACTCGCTGGTGCAGAAGGTGCCGCTGCGGTCCTCGCTGACCCCCGCCACGCGGCTCGGCGTGCTGCCGGAGATCGCCCTCGTGCTGGTCGCGGCGGGCGGACTGGGCTGGGCCGTCGGCGCCGGACTGCGCGGGCGACGCGCCGGTGACGTCTAGTCGTACTCCGGTCGCACGCTGCCTGAAACGAGCCGGGGTGTCCTGACCGGCCCCTTAGGGTCGACGTCATGGCTACTCCCGACTTCATCCGTGCCCTCCGTGCCTCCGCCGGGCATCAGCTGCTGTGGCTCCCCGGAGTCACCGCCCTGGTCTTCGACGACGAGGGCAGAGTCCTGCTGAACCGCCGGTCCGACACCCGCAAGTGGTCGGTGATCGGCGGCATCCCGGACCCGGGGGAGCAGCCCGCGGCCTGCGCCGTGCGGGAGGTCTACGAGGAGACGGCCGTGCGCTGTGTCGCCGAGCGGATCGTCCTCGTCCAGGCGGGGGACCCCGTCACGTACGACAACGGCGACACCTGCCAGTTCCTGGACATCACCGTCCGCTGCCGGGCCACCGGCGGCGAGGCCCGGGTCAACGACGACGAGTCACTGGAGGTGGGCTGGTTCGACGTCGACGCCCTGCCCGAGCTGAACGAGCACTGCCTGTTCCGGATCAAGCAGGCCATGTCGGACGGTCCCACATGGTTCGACCCCACTGCCTCCGGCTGAACTATGGGGGCAGACCATATGGGGTGGGGGAGGGGCGCTGCCTAGGGTCGAGGCATGACCGCGCCCCGTGTCCTTCCGGCTCCCCACGGCTCCCCGCTCGACCTCGGCGGCCGCACCGCGCTCGTCACCGGCGCCGCCGGCGGCATCGGCCGCGCCTGCGCGCTGCGGCTCGCGGCCGCCGGGGCCAAGGTGAGAGCGGTCGACCGGGACGCCGCCGGCCTGGAGACGCTCGCCGAGCAGGGCCGTGACCTCGCGGGCACCGTGGAACCGCACGTCCTCGACCTCACCGACCTGGACGCCGCCGAGCTCGCCGCGGCGGGTACGGACGTCCTCGTCAACAACGCCGGGCTCCAGCTCGTGCGCCCCATCGAGGAGTTCCCGCCCGACGTCTTCCACATGGTGCTCACCGTGATGCTGGAGGCACCGTTCCGCCTCATCCGCGGTGCCCTGCCCCACATGTACGGGCAGGGGTGGGGCCGCATCGTGAACGTGTCGTCCGTCCACGGGCTGCGCGCCTCGGCCTACAAGTCGGCCTATGTGGCCGCCAAACACGGTCTGGAGGGGCTGTCCAAGACCACCGCCCTCGAAGGCGCGCCCCATGGCGTCACCTCGAACTGTGTGAACCCCGCCTATGTGCGCACCCCACTGGTCGAGAAGCAGCTCGCCGACCAGGCCCAGGCGCACGGCATCCCCGAGGAGCGGGTCCTGTCCGAGGTGCTCCTTCAGGACAGTGCCGTCAAGCGGCTCATCGAACCGGAGGAGGTCGCCGAGGCCGTGGCGTATCTGTGCGCTCCGCAGGCGTCTTTCGTGACCGGCACCTCGCTCGTGCTCGACGGCGGCTGGACCGCCCACTGAACAGCGGGGCCCGTCGGCCGGGGAGTTATCCACAGGGCTGACGGGACGGCCGGGTCATGGTGAATCCTGTGGGCATGTCCAGCGATCACGTTCAGTCAGCCGGGCGTTTCGCCGGTGCCGCCGAAGCGCCGTCGGTGCGCGCCGAAGGGCCGTCGGCTCGAGCGGAGGCGCCATCGGCTCGAGCGGAAGCGTCTTCGATGCGCGCGGAGGCTCCGTCGGTGCGCGCGGAGGCTCCGTCGGCGAGTGCCGAGACGCCGTATCTCGAGCTCCTGGCCCGGGGCGCGTCCGCCGACGCCTACGAGCAGCCGGTGCTGCTGGCACGCGCCGAAGGGCGGTCGGCGGAATGGATCGCCGCGCTCCAGCGGGCCAAGCCGCTCGCCCTGCGCGTGCGCGCGGAGCTGGAGGGACGCCGCCGCCGCGAGGCCGAGCTGTCCGCCCTGTTCGAGACCGCCCACGACCTGGCCGGGCTGCGCGACCTGGACGCCGTGCTCCAGGCGATCGTGCAACGCGCCCGGTCGCTGCTGGGCACGGACGTCGCGTACCTCAGCCTGAACGACCCGGAGCGCGGTGACACCTACATGCGGGTCACCGAGGGCTCGGTCGCGGCCCGCTTCCAGCAGCTGCGGCTCGGCATGGGCGAGGGACTCGGCGGCCTGGTCGCGCAGACCGCGCGTCCCTACGTCACCGACGACTACTTCAAGGACGACCGCTTCCAGCACACCCTCACCATCGACGCGGGCGTGCGGGACGAGGGGCTCGTGGCCATCCTCGGCGTGCCGCTGACCCTCGGGCACCACGTCATCGGGGTGCTGTTCGCCGCGGACCGCCGGGCCCGGGTCTTCGAGCGGGAGCAGATCGCCCTGCTCGGTTCCTTCGCCGCCCTCGCCGCGGCGGCCATCGACGCCGCCAACCTGCTCGCCGAGACGCGCTCGGCGCTCGCCGGCCTGGAGCGGGCCAACGAGATCATCCGGGACCGCAGCGGTGTCATCGAGCGCGCCTCCGACGTGCATGACCGGCTCGCCGAGCTGGTGCTGCGCGGCGGCGGGGTGCACGACGTGGCCGCCGCCGTCTCCGAGGTCCTCGACGGCACGGTCGAGTTCGCCGAGGCCGCCGCGGCACCGGCCGAGGCACTGGAGGCCTCCCGCGCGGACGGGCACGCGGTGCGGCACGGGGACGACTGGATCGCCGCCGTGGCCGCCGGCGGCGAACTGCTCGGCGCACTGGTGCTGCGCGGGCACCCTGGGCTCGACCCGGTCGACCAACGCACCCTGGAGCGGGCCGCCATGGTGACGTCCCTGCTGCTCCTGGCCCGCCGGTCCGCCGCCGAGGCCGAACAGCGCGTGCGCGGCGAGCTGCTGGACGACCTCCTGGACGCCCGCGACCGCGATCCGCGCCTGCTGCGGGAGCGCGCGGCCCGTCTCGACGCCGACCTCGACGCCGTCCATGTGGTGCTGGCCACGCGGTTGGAGGGCGGCGCGGCCGACGCCGACCAGGAGGCGGACGCCCGCAGACGCCTGGCGGCCGCGGCGTCCCACCTGGCCGCGACCCGGCACGGCCTCGCCGCCGCACGCGACGGCGGCACCGTCCTGCTGCTGCCCCTCAGCCCCGGCGACACCGCCACCGACCTGGCGCGCACGGCCGCCCGGCAGCTGGGCACGGCGGTCCACGCGTCGGTCACCGTCGGCGCCTCCGCACCCGCCGAGGACCTGTCCACCCGCCCGGACGCGGTGGCCACGGCCTACGCGGAGGCCCGGCGCTGCCTCGACGCCCTGGGCCTGCTCGGCCGCTCCGGGGACGGGGCCGCCGCGGAGGACTTCGGCTTCCTCGGGCTGCTCCTGGCCGGCGACCGGGACATCCCCGGCTTCGTCGACCGCACCATCGGCGACGTCGTCGCCTACGACCGGCGGCGCGGCACGGAGCTGCTGCGCACCCTCGACGCGTACTTCGCCTGCGGCATGAGTCCCGCCCGCACCAAGGAAGAACTGCACGTCCACGTGAACACCGTCGCCCAGCGCCTGGAGCGCGTCGGCCGCCTCCTGGGCGACGACTGGCAGAGCCCGGCACGCGTCCTGGAGATCCAACTCGCCCTGCGGCTGCACCGGTTGTCGGCACCCGCACGGCACTGACCCCCGTGCGCGGAAACGCACGGGGGCCTGCCGGACCGGCGGATGCTCAGGGAGTCCGGGCGTCCGCCGCCGGGGCCGTGGCCCGGTCCGGGGCGGCGGCGGGGGCGACGTCGGACAGGTCCCGGTGGCGGGTCTCCTGCGCCGCCGCCACGGCGACGACCGTGAGGAGGGAGGCGGCGACGACATACAGGGCGATCGGTGTGGAGCTGCCGTAGTCGGAGAGCAGCGCGGTGGCGATCAGCGGAGCGGGCGCGCCCGCCGCGACGGATGCGAACTGGGCGCCGATGGACGCGCCGGAGTAGCGCATCCGGGTCGCGAACATCTCGGAGAAGAACGCCGCCTGGGGCGCGTACATCGCCCCGTGCAGCACCAGCCCCACGGTGACCGCGATGATCAGGTTGCCGAAGCCGCCGGTGTCGATCAGCGAGAAGAACGGGAACATCCACAGCCCGACACCGACCGCGCCCACCAGGTACACGGGACGGCGGCCGATTCGGTCCGACAGCGCGCCCCACGCCGGGATCACCGCGAAGTGCACGGCCGAGGCGATCAGTACGGCGTTGAGCGCGACCTGCTTGGAGACGCCGGCCGAGGTCGTGGCGTAGACGAGGATGAACGCGGTGATGACGTAGTAGCTGATGTTCTCCGCCATCCGGGCGCCCATCGCGACCAGGACGTCACGCCAGTGGTGCCGCAGCACGGCGACGAGCGGCAGCTTCTCCGCGTCCGCGGACCGGGTCGCCTTGCGGGCCTCGGCCTGCGCCAACGCCTGCTTGAAGACGGGGGATTCATCGACAGACAGACGAATCCACAAACCGACGATCACCAGCACACCGGAGAGCAGGAACGGAATCCGCCAGCCCCAGCTGCCGAACGCGGCGTCCGACAGCAGGGCGGTGAGCAGCGACAGCACACCGGTGGCGAGGAGCTGCCCCGCCGGCGCGCCGGTCTGCGGCCACGACGCCCAGAACCCGCGCCGCCGCGCGTCTCCGTGCTCCGACACGAGCAGGACGGCGCCGCCCCACTCGCCGCCGAGCGCGAAGCCCTGCACCAGCCGGAGCACGGTGAGCAGGACCGGCGCGGCCGTCCCGATGGTGGCGTGCGTGGGCAGCAGCCCGATCGCGAAGGTGGCTCCGCCCATCAGCAGCAGACTCAGCACCAGCAGCTTCTTGCGCCCGAGACGGTCGCCGTAGTGCCCGAACACCAGCGCGCCCAGCGGCCGGGCCGCGAACCCGACCGCGTACGTGAGGAAGGACAGCAGTGTGCCGACGAGCGGGTCGGAGTCCGGGAAGAACAGCTTGTTGAACACGAGCGCGGCGGCGGAGCCGTAGAGGAAGAAGTCGTACCACTCGATGGTGGTGCCGATGAGGCTGGCGGCGACTATGCGCTTGAGGTTGCCCGGGGGCGGGGGAGCGGTGGTTGCGGAGGCCATGTGCGCCACTTCCTCGTGTGCGGTGGGGACGGGTACGTGTTGGCACACCGTAGGAACGTGCAGGTCAGGGGCACATGTGGTGGGGCAACATAGTCTGGGGCGTGGCTATGCGTGGGAACACCATGCCCGCTCGTGGAGGGGCGGCTGAGAGGCTTGGAGGGCCGGGGGTGGTCGCGGGCGGGTTGGCCGCATCACTGGCTTCGGCCGGGCCGGCGTAGCGAAGGCGTGGCCGGACCCGGCCGGGTTGCCGCGCGGGCGGCGGCGATCACGCCTGGTCTGGAGGGAAGTATGGACGTATCGAGCCGAAGCCCTCTAGCCTTGTCGGCGTACCGTCACGATCGTCGATGTGACCCGACAGCGCGGTAACCATCGACTTCTCCTGTTTCCGAGCTGTTGCCCCCGCTCGGCGTAGTGGCCTGCTGAAGCACACCTGGCGGGCCGAAGTGGCGACATCCCGCTACGGCATCGGCGCGGCAGCGCGCGCCCCAAGTCTGGCAGCCACCTGTTCGGGAAGGGGAATTGCATTGTCATGTTCATGAAATTCATGCGGGCTCCCGCGCGTTGGCCGGCCATCGGTTCGGCTCTGCTCCTGGTCGCGGCCGCTCTCGTCGCGGCCTTGTCCAGTGCGACCCCGGCCTCGGCACACCCGATCAACCCCGCCGACTTCCAGCAGGTCCAACTGGCCCGCGGGGTCGCGGAAGTCGGTGAGCCGATGTCGCTGGCCGTACTCCCCGACCGGTCGGTGCTGCACACCGCTCGCAACGGGACCGTGCGCCGCACGGACGCCGGCGGCACCACCACGGTGATCGGCACCGTCCCCGTGTACACGCACGACGAGGACGGCCTCCAGGGCATCGGCATCGACCCGGGCTTCGCCACCAACCGGCACATCTACCTCTACTACGCCCCGCCGCTGTCCACACCGGGTGGCGACGCACCGACCACCGGCAGCAACTGGTCGGCGTGGCAAGGGGTCAACCGGCTCTCCCGGTTCACGCTCAACGCCGACTTCACGCTCAACCAGTCCAGCAGAGTGGACATCCTCGACGTGCCGGCCGACCGAGGCATCTGCTGCCACGCCGGCGGAGACATCGACTTCGACGCGGCAGGCAACCTGTACCTGTCCACAGGCGACGACACCAACCCGTTCGAGTCCGCCGGATATGCCCCACTCGACGAACGGACCAACCGCAACCCGGCGTTCGACGCCCAGCGCACCGCCGCCAACACCAACGACCTGCGCGGCAAGATCTTACGGATCAAGGTGAACGGGAACGGGTCGTACTCGATCCCGTCAGGCAACCTGTTCCCGCCCGGCACGGCCAGGACCCGGCCGGAGATCTACGCGATGGGCCTGCGCAACCCGTTCCGGATGAGCGTGGACAAGGCCACCGGCATCGTCTACGTCGGCGACTACGGCCCCGATGCCGGCGCCACCTCGGCCCGCGGTCCGCAGGGCCAGGTCGAGTTCAACCGCGTCACGGGCCCGGGCTTCTACGGCTGGCCGTACTGCACCGGCACGAACACGAGCTCCGAGACGTACGCCGAGTGGGACTTCGCCACCAACACGGCAGGCGCGAAGTACAACTGCTCGGGCGGGCCGACGAACAACTCGTTCCGCAACACCGGCTTGAGCACGCTGCCCCCCGCCAAGGCCGCCTGGATCCGCTACGGCGGCGAGGCCGGCAGCCCGCCGGCGTTCGGCGGCGGCTCGGAGTCGCCGATGGCGGGCCCGGTGTACCGGTACGACGCCAACCTCAGCTCGCCCACGAAGTTCCCGCAGTCCTTCGACGGGCAGTTCTTCGCCACGGAGTTCGGCCGCGGCTGGATCAAGCCGATCCACCTCAACGCCGACGGCTCCCCGGGGACCATCGACAGCTTCCCCTGGACCGGCAAGCAGGTGATCGACTCGGCATTCGGCCCGGACGGCTCCTACTACGTGCTGGACTACGGCTCCGGGTACTACCAGGGCGACCAGTACTCCGCCCTGTACCGCTTCGACTACGTCGGCGCCGGCAACCGGGCGCCCACGGCGGTGGCCGGCGCCAACCGGACCTCCGGCGCGGCACCGTTGACCGTGACCTTCTCCTCGGCCGGCTCGTCCGACCCCGAGGGCGGGGCACTGACCTACGCGTGGAGCTTCGGTGACGGCACCAGCTCCACCGCCGCCAACCCGACCAAGACGTACAGCACGAACGGCGAGTACACGGCCAGGCTGACCGTGCGCGACCCGCAGGGCGCCACCGGCACCGCCGACGTGCGGATCACCGTCGGCAACACCGCTCCGACCGTGACCATCAACAGCCCCGCCGCCGGGGAGATCTTCGCCTTCGGCGACACCGTGCCGTACAGCATCACCGTGACGGACCCGGAGGACGGCACGGTCGACTGCGCCAAGGTCAAGCTGACGTACATCGTCGGCCACGACAGCCACGGCCACCCGATCACCTCGAAGACCGGGTGCTCCGGCACGATCGCCATCCCGGTCGACGGCGAGCACGACGATGCGGCGAACATCTTCGGTGTCTTCGACGCCGAGTACACCGACAGCGCCGGGCTCACCACGCACACCCAGCACATCCTGCAACCGAAGCACCGGCAGGCCGAGCACTACAAGACATCGTCCGGCATCACCACCTTCGACAAGTCGACCGCCGAGGGCGGCAAGTCCGTCGGTGACATCGAGAACGGCGACTGGATCGCCTTCGAGCCGTACAAGCTGAGCAACGCCACGTCGTTCAGTGCCCGGGTGGCGTCAGCCGGCGCGGGGGGTACGTTGCAGGTTCGGGCCGGTTCGCCGACCGGCACCGTCCTCGGCTCCGCCACCGTCCCGGTCACCGGCTCGTGGACGAACTTCACCACCGTCACCGGCTCGATCTCCGGTGCGCCGGCCGGCACCACCACGCTCTACCTCACCTTCGCCGGCGGCTCCGGATTCCTCTTCGACGTCGACGCGTTCACCTTCAACCCCGGCGGCGGTCCGACACCCGGCGTGGGTCCGGTCGTGGGGCTGGCGGGGAAGTGTCTGGATGTCCGTGACGGCGGTTCGGCGGATGGGACGGCGGTGCAGATCTCGTCGTGTACGGGCTCGGCGGGGCAGCGATGGACGGTGACGCCGGGGTCGACGGTCAAGGCGTTGGGCAAGTGCCTGGACGTCAGCGGCAACAGCACGGCGGACGGGGCGAAGGTCCAGTTGTGGTCCTGCAACGGTGGCGCCAACCAGAACTGGCAGGCGTCCTCGGACGGGTCGCTGCGGAACCCGCAGGCGGGCAAGTGCCTGGACGTGTCGGGCGCCAGCTCCTCCGACGGCACCCTCGTTCACCTGTGGACCTGCCACGGCGGAGCCAACCAGAAATGGACCCTGCCCTGATTTCTGTCACCGAGAAGAGAGCGACGGACATGCGCAGAAAACCCCGAATCCTGCTTGGTGGGGCGGCCGCGACACTCACCGCCCTGGCCCTCCTCGGGCAGCCCAGCCCCGTCAATGCCGCGGACACGGCCTACGACGTCCTCGTGTTCTCCAAGACGGCCGGTTTCCGGCACGACTCGATCCCGGCAGGGATCCAGGCCGTCCGCGACCTCGGAGCGGCGAACAATTTCACGGTGACGGCCACGGAGGACGGCAACCACTTCACCGCCGGCAACCTGAGCCGTTACGAGGCGGTGATCTTCCTCAACACCACCGGCGACGTCCTGAACGACGCCCAGCAGTCGGCGTTCCAGTCGTACATCGGCTCGGGCGGTGGCTTCGTCGGCGTCCACGCGGCCGCGGACACGGAGTACAACTGGCCGTTCTACGGCGAGCTGGTCGGCGCCTATTTCGCCTCGCACCCCGCCATCCAGCAGGCCAACGTCAAGGTGGAGGGGCGGGCGCACGCGGCAACCGCGCACCTGCCGCAGACCTGGACCCGCACCGACGAGTGGTACAACTTCCGGACCAATCCCCGTACCACCGCGCGTGTGCTCACCACGCTGGACGAGTCGTCGTACTCGGGCGGCTCGATGGGCGCCGACCACCCGCACACCTGGTGCAAGACCTACTCGGGGGGCCGGTCCTTCTACACCGGCGGCGGGCACAGCCAGGCGTCGTACGCGGAGCCGGCGTTCCGGGCGCACCTGCTCGGCGGCATCCGGTACGCGGCAGGCCGGACCAAGGCCGACTGCCGGCCCGAGACCGGCTATACGAGCCTCTACAACGGCTCGACCACCGGCTGGTCGCAGGCCGGCCCGGGCGGCTTCACCAACTTGGACGCCACCCTCGCCTCGCACGGCGGCATGGGCATGCTCTGGTACAGCGCCCGGCAGTTCACCAACTACTCGCTGAAACTGGACTGGAAGATGCCCGGCGACGACAACTCCGGCGTGATCGTGGGCTTCCCACCGTCCAGCGACCCGCAGTCGGCACTGAACAACGGCTACGAGGTCCAGATCGACGCCACCGACGCGCCTGACCGCACGACCGGCTCGATCTACGCCGTCAAGGCCCCGGACACGGCTGCCCGGGACGCGGCGCTCAACCCACCGGGCGAGTGGAACACCTTCGAGTTGCTGGTGGAGGGCGAGCGGCTCCAGGTCTGGCTCAACGGTGTGAAGATCAATGACTTCACCAACACCGACCCCGCCCGCTCGCTCGCCGGCCACGTCGGCATCCAGAACCACGGCACGGGGGACGACGTGTCGTTCCGCAACGTCCGGATCAAGGAGCTGGGCGGCACCCCGCCACCCACGCCCGGCGTGGGTCCGGTCGTGGGGCTGGCGGGCAAGTGTCTGGATGTCCGTGGTGGCGGTTCGGCGGATGGGACGGCGGTGCAGATCTCGTCGTGTACGGGCTCGGCGGGGCAGCGGTGGACGGTGACGCCGGGGTCGACGGTCAAGGCGTTGGGCAAGTGCCTGGATGTCAGCGGCAACAGCACGGCGGACGGGGCGAAGGTCCAGTTGTGGTCCTGCAACGGTGGCGCCAACCAGAACTGGCAGGCGTCCTCGGACGGGTCGTTGCGGAACCCGCGGTCGGACAAGTGCCTGGACGTGTCGGGCGCCAACTCCTCCGACGGCACCCTGGTGCACCTGTGGACCTGCCACGGCGGAGCCAACCAGAAATGGACCCTGCCCTGAGCTGACGCGGCACGCCGGAAGGGCCACCTGCGACTGTGCGGTGGCCCTTCCGAGTTCCCAGACGGATGTAGCGACTCAGCGGTAGCCCGCGGCGACGATGTTGGCGTGCACCGCGTTCTCGGTCGCGTCGGACGGGTATCCGGACACCATCGCGCCCTCGTAGAAGGTGCCGGCGCTGAGGTTCGCGCCGCCGCCGGGCTTGCAGCAGTCGCCACCGCTGCCGAGGATGATGGCCCCCTGCTTCTTCATGGGGCTGTAGCCGGGCGGAAGCGCGCCGTCCCAGAGTGTGGTCAGGCTTCCGGTCTGGGCGTTGCCACCCTTGAGCGCGAAACGACTCGTCCCGTTGTTCTTCAGCATCGCCGTCACGAACTTGCTGGTGAAGGCCCGCTGGTTCGCGTTCCAGGTCTGACTGCCACCGGAGTAGAGCCCCCATTCGAGGTCGGCCTGGACCCATGGGCCGGTGCCGACGCACCCGCCGAACCAGCACTGGGTGCTGAAATTGATCGCGTCCATCGCCCCGGCCGCGTCGGCCGCTCGGGTCGTCTCACTGTTGCCGTAGTCGAAGCAGCAGCCGCCGTTGACATGGGTGCCGCTCGTCACCATGTACATGCCTTCGGGGGCGCTGCCGGTCGGCACGCCGGTCAGGTGGCCGTCCCGCCAGTAGCTGTTGCCGGGGTTGATGTAGAGCGAGTAGGCCTTGCTGCCGCCGACCGCCAGCGACTCCGACGTCGCGATCGCCGGGCGGCTCTGGCTGGAGCCGGGAACCACACTCGATCCCTGGTACCACAGGTCGTTCCCGCGGCCGGACTGGTCGTAGATGACGGTGATGACACAGGTGGTCCCCGCGCAGAACGAGTCCTGCGTCGTCGCGTCGGCGGTTCCACCCGCGCTCAGGACGCCGATGTTCCGGGTCGTGCTGTCGGACGAGCGCCGTACCTGGTAGAGGTTGCCGCTGTAGGTGCCGTAGAGCGCTCGTACGGTGCTGTGGGCGGCGATGCAGGGGGTGCCGCCCGAGGCGTAGATGTCGCACGTGCCCGCGCCGCCCGGAACCGGCGGGTCCGGCGGCGGGGTCGGCGAGTCCCACTGCTGGTTGGTGCCGCCGTTGCAGGACCAGAGGGTGATCCTGGTGCCGTTGGCGGTGCCGCCGGCGTTGGCGTCGAGGCACAGTCCGGAGTGGACGCCGGTGATGGTGCCGTTGGGGTTGACGTTCCATTGCTGGTTGTTCTGGCCGTTGCAGTCCCAGATGATGACCGGGGTGCCGTTGGTGGTGCCGCGTCCGCTGGCGTCGAGGCACTTGTTGCCTTGGACGGTCAGTTGTTTGCCGGCGGTGTAGGTCCAGGTCTGGCCGACCGCGCCGGTGCAGTCCTGGAGTTGGGTCTGGGTGCCGTTGGTGGTGCCGGCGCCGGGGACGGTCAGGCAGCGGCCGGACTGCGCGCCCACGATGGAGGCGCTGCGTCCGGGCTCGATCGGTGCCGCCACCGCGGTGGCACCGACGGCGACCAGCGCCAGGACGGTGCCCAGCGCGGACAGCCGTCCGTAGCGGCGGGGCCGGGGTATGCGAAACACCATGGCGGTTCCTCACCTGTTCGTAGGGTGGGGTGCCCGGCGCGTAACCGCGCCGGGCACCCCGTCCGGACGGGCTATACGGCGGTGAACCGCCACTGTTGGTTGGTGCCGCCGTGGCAGCTCCACTGCAGGAGTCGTGCGCCGTCGGCCGCCGAGCCGCCGTTGACGTCGACGCACAGCCCACTGGGAAGGCTCTTCACCGTGTACACGCCCACCGTGGTGGTCGGTGTGACGAGGAACTTCTGTGCGTTGCCGTTGTCGCAGGTCGACTGCTGCAGGAACGCGCCCTGGGCGGTGGACCCGCCCGTGACGGCGAGGCACTTGCCGCTGTGCACCGCCTTCAGGTGGACGGCGCCGCCACCGGCGTCGACGGCCTGCCACTTCTGGTTGTTGCCGCCGGTGGCCGGCCACTGGACGATCTGGGCGCCGTCAGCGGTCGAGGCTTCGTTGACGTCCATGAATTTGCCGCTGTGCTGCGCCGCGACCGTCCAGGTGCGACCGGCCACGCCGCCACCGCCGCCGCTGCCCGGTTCGCCGACCCCGTTGCCGCCGAAGGTGAGCGAGTCGAGGTCGAACCAGTTGTTCGAGGTGCCCTTGAACACCAGGTAGAGCTGGTGCGAGCCGGAGAGATCGGCGGTGTTCACCGCCGACGTGGACTGGTAGTTGTTCCAGCCGCCGGTGCTCGGCACCGGTGTCGTGGCCAGGAGTGTGCCGGTCGGGGAGTCGGCGCGCAGTTCGATCGATCCGCCGCCGCTCGGCGACGACAGGCGGTACTTCACGCTCGTGATGCCCGACAGGCTCATCGGGTTGAACGCGATCCAGTCGCCGTCGGAGATGTTGCCGACCCGCTTGCCGCTCTCCGCGCCGGCCTGCTCGACGACCTGCACACCCGACTGGTCCGTGTAGAACTCGGCCTGCTTGTGCTTGGGCTGGAGGATCGTGTGGGCGTAGCCGGTGAGCGGGGCCACACCGCCGGGGCCGCCGTCGTCGGTGTAGCGGGCGTTGAGGACGTAGTACAGGTTGGCGCCCTCGGGGTGCCCGCCGAGCAGCTCCGTGTCGATGGTGCCCGAGCACCCCGGGTAGTCCGTGGTCTCATGCTGGTGGTCGTCGTGGCCGAGAGCGGGGTTGACGAAGACCTTGGTGCAGTCGATGGGCCCGCCGCCGGGGTCCGAGACGGACACCTTGTAGGAGACGCGGTCGCCGAAGTCCAGCATGCCGCCGTTGGGCGGGATCGTGATGGTGACGACCGGTGCGGTGTTGCCCACGGTGATCGGCACGTTGGCGAAGGCTGTCTTGCCGGTGTTGTCGGTGACCTTGAGCTGGGCGGTGTAGTTGCCGTTGGCGGTGTAGGTGTGCGACGGGTTGGCCGCCGTGGACGTGGCGCCGTCGCCGAATGTCCAGTGGTAGCTGAGCGTGTTACCGGGATCCGGGTCCGTGGACCCCGCGCTGCTGAACCGCACGGTCAACGGCGCGTTCCCGTTGGTGGGCGTTCCGGAGGCCTTGGCGATCGGCGCCCGCCCGCCCTGGTTGTAGTCGATGCGGTAAAGCCCCGAGTCGTTGTTGCCACCGCCGAAGTTGGTGCCCCATTCGAGCAGGTACAGCGAGCCGTCGGGCCCGAACTCCATGTCCATCGGCTTGAGGAACTTGGCGGCGGGCATGAAGGGGTTGGTCCGGGTGACCGCGGTCGCGGAGTCGAAGTGGACCTCCTTGACGGTGTGGCGCGACCACTCGTAGAAGAAGTGGACCCCGTCGTAGTAGGGCGGGAACTTCGTCCCGGACGGGTTCGCGGCGTCGTAGCGGTAGACCGGCCCGCCCATCGGTCCCGAGCCGCCGGAGCCGAGTTCGGGGAAGTTCGGCGAGACGCCGTAGCCGTACCACATGTTCGGCGCGACGATCGGCTTGAGGCTGGTCAGGCCGGTGTTGTTCGGCGAGTTGTTGACCGGCGCGTTGCAGTTGAACTTGGGGCCGACGACGCGGGTGTCCGGGTTGTAGGGCGCGTACGCCTGGTTGTCGCCGTGGCAGAACGGCCAGCCGTAGTTGCCCGGGGCCTTGATGACATTGAGCTCGACGAGCCCTTCCGGGCCGCGGTTCGTCGCGGGAGGGTTCCGGTCCGGGCCGTAGTCGGCGAGGTAGACCCAGCCGTTGGCCGGGTCGATCGAGAAGCGGAACGGGTTGCGGAAGCCCATCGCGTAGATCTCCGGCCGCGTCTGCGCTGTGCCCTGCGGATAGAGGTTGCCGGACGGGATGGTGTAGCCGCCGTCCGCCGACGGCCGGATGCGCAGGAGCTTGCCCCGCAGGTCGTTGGTGTTGCCGGCGGTGCGGGCGGCGTCGAGGTTGGCCTTGCCCGGCCGCCAGTCCAGCGGGGCGTAGCCCTGCCAGTTGGAGTCGAGGTTCGGTGGGACGTCGTCCCCGGTGCCGATGTAGAGGTTCTTGTCGGGGCCGAACTCGATGTACCCGCCGGTGTGCCCGGGCTCGGCGAACGTGCGGTCCCGGGTCGCGGGGATGTCGATGATCGTCACCTGGCTCGACATGTTCAGGGTGTCGCCGGTGAGCGTGAACCGGGAGACGCGGTTGATGTCGTTCGGGACTCCGGCCGGGGAGTGGTACAGGTACACGTAGCCGTTGTCGGCGAAGTCGGGGTCGAGGGCCAGTCCGGTGAGGCCGTCCTCGCCGCCGGTGTAGACGTTGAGCGTGCCGGCTGTCACGGTCCTGTTCGTGGTCGGTTTGAAGATCTTCAGCTGCCCGCCCCGCTGGACGTAGAGCACCCTTCCGTCCGGGGCGACCGCGAGGGCCATCGGATCCGCGGTGTTGTCGTCGAGGGTGCGCTTCTCGAAGTTGCTCCACACGGTGCCGCCGCAGTCGCCGGGCTCGTTGCCGGCCGCCCACTTGACGCCCCCGAGGACGTGGTTGCGGAAATGGGTCTCGCTGTAGGCCGCGCTGGTGTGCCCCATGGCGGTGGCCCACACGCGGCCGCCGCCGGTGTTGCGGCACCAGGAGATGGGGTGGTCCGGCCCCATGGCGCGGGGGCCCGGGTTGTACGTGCGCTCGTCCGCGGTGACCAGGACATGGACGTCGCCGCGGGGGTTGCGGTCGAAGTTGTACCACTCCTCGCTGCGGTTCCAACGGTCCGGCAGGCCGGCCGTCGACGGGTGCTTCTTGTCCGCGACGACGGCGGTGCCGGACAGCACACCGGGGGAGTGCTCCGGCATGTGCGCCCCGCCGTTGATGGTCTGGTCCCACCACGGGTACTCGTTCTCGATGCCCATGTCCGTGGCGTTGTGGATCGCGACGATGCCCTTGCCACTGGCGAGGTAGCCCTCCACCGCCTGACGTTGGGCCGCCGTGGTCCACACCATTCCCGAGGTCTGGAACATGATGAGCACGTCGAAGGTGGCGAGGTTCGCCGGGGTGAAAACGCTCGAGTCCTCGCTGTGGACCAACTCGAAGTTGTTGGCCGCCGCCTGCTCCCGGAACATCGCCAGGCCGGCCGGGATCGAATCGTGCCGGTAACCGGCCGTCTTCGTGAAGACCAGGGCTCGGAAGGCCGGCGCCGCTGACGCCGGTTGGGCGACGACGAGCGACAGGAGCACGCTCGCGATCGCCCCGAAGATGAAGATGATGCGACGCAATGCCGTCTCCTATTTCGGCGGAGCAACGATGGCATGACCACGGGCACGCGCCGGCCGCACCTGAAGATGCGCCGGAGTACCCGAGCGCGTCGTAGGCACGCGTGTGCCGTCAGTTCGTCGTCCCGTCCGCCGTGACGGGCAGTCAAGTCCCTACGGAAGCAAGGGGAGTCACACCAGATGCGACCGTCTCCCGTGGTCTGCCGGCCAGCATGCAGCGGCGTATCGCAACAGTCAATATGAATCGGGGTGCGGCCGATTCCATAACACATTTTGCGCATCAATCGTTGTGGTTCGGCGCGCGACTGTGGTCGGGCCGATTCGATAACACATTTTGCGCAACAGTCGTCGTGGTTTGACGTGCGACTGTGGACGGGGCGATTCGATAACAGATTTTGGCGTATCAATCGCTGATGTCCGCTGGTATTGCCAGGAACTCATCCAGGCATTTACCCTCGGGGCCGCGATGTTGCCATCGCGTCCGGCGAAAGTTCGCAGCTATTCGACCTGACGACGCGAATGCAGAGGTTTCCACGATGTCTGGCCTGCTGCCGTCGCCGCTGCTCGCTCTGCGAGGCATCGGCAAGTCGTTCCTCGGCGTGCGGGTGCTCGACGGCGTCGACCTCCAGGTCCGGCCGGGCGAGGTGCACGCGGTCGTCGGCGAGAACGGCGCCGGCAAGTCCACGCTCATGAAGGTGGTCGCCGGCGTCCACCAGCCCGACGAGGGAACGGTCGAGTTCGCCGGCGCACCTCGGACGTTCCGCAGCCCGCGTGAGGCCCGACAGGCCGGAATCGGCATCGTCTACCAGGAACTGACCCTGCTGCCCGAGCGCACCGTCGCGGAGAACGTCTGTCTGGGCCGCGAGCCCCTGCGCCGCGGGCTCGTCGACCGCAGGGCGATGCTCAGCCACACCGCGGAGCTCCTCGCCTCGATCGGGGAGGGCTCGATACCGCCCGACACACGCGTGGGACGACTCGGCGTGGCGCAACAACAGGTTGTCGAGATCGTCAAGGCGCTCGCCCTCGACGCGCGGCTGCTCATCATGGACGAGCCCACCGCGGCTCTCGCCGACCACGAAGTCGACCAGCTCTACGCGCTCGTGCGGCGCCTGCAGGAGCAGGGGATAGGCGTGCTGTACGTCTCGCACCGCCTCAAGGAGGTCTTCGACCTGTCCAGCCGGATCACCGTGCTCAAGGACGGCCGGGCGGTGGCCACCTTGGACACCGCGGACACCAGCGCCGATCAGCTGGTGCGCCACATGGTCGGCCGCGAGCTGTCGAGCTACTACCCCGGCCGGGCGAAGCCGCAGGAGCTGGGCCCGGTGCGGCTGACCGTCCGGGGCGCAGGCAACCGGAAGCTGCGCGGCATCGACCTGCGGCTGCGCGCCGGCGAGGTGCTCGGCGTCGGCGGCCTGCAGGGCTCCGGCCGGTCGGCGCTGGCCCGCGCACTGTTCGGCGCCGCACCGTTCAGCACCGGCGAGGTGACCGTCGACCGAGCGCCGGTCCGGCTGCGCTCGCCCCGCGCCGCGATACGGGCCGGTATCGCCTACGTCTCCGAGGACCGCAAGGGCGAGGGGATCGTCGCCGAGCAGTCAGTGCTCGACAACGCGCTCTTGGCCGTCCGCGCCGTCCGCGCCGTCGGCCCGGGCCGGGCCGGCCGCGGTGCCCGGACCGCGCGGGTCCGGGAGCTGCTCGCGGCCGTTGAGCTTCGCGCCGCAGGGGAGGACCAGGAGATCCGTTTCCTGTCCGGGGGCAACCAGCAGAAGGTCGTGCTGGCCAGGTGGCTCGCGCTCGCCCCGAGGATCCTCCTCTTCGACGAGCCGACCCGCGGCATCGACGTGGGCGCCAAGTCGGCGATCCACGATCTCGTCCGCCGGCTGGCCCGCGACGGCGCCGCCGTGCTGATGGTCTCGTCCGAACTGCCCGAGTTGCTCGGCATGAGCGACCGCATCATCGTCATGCGCGACGGCCGGATCGCCGGAGAGCTACCCGCCGGCGCGAGTGAGGAGGATGTCGTCGCCCTGGCGGTCGGCACCGCGCGGGAGGCGGCCGGATGAGCGGCGCGCTGTCCCTGCCCGCCCGGCGGACCCCGCCCGGTGTGTTCGTCGCCCTGGTCCTCACCCTGGCGATCGGCTGGATCGTCGTCACGGTCGACGGCGGCCGGCTGTTCAGCGTGCCGACGACGGTGAGCCTGCTGCACGTCGCCGCCGGTCTGGGCCTCGTCGCGGTCGGCCAGACGCTGGTCGTCATCGGGGGCTCGCTGGACCTGTCCGTGGCGTACGTGGTCAGCCTGAGCACCCTCGTCGCCGCCGAGACCATGGCCGGTGACGACGGCGCGCTGTTGCCGGCGATCGGCCTGACGCTCGCCGTCAGCGCCGCGATCGGCCTCGTCAACGGCCTGCTCGTCACCACAGCGCGGATCAACCCCTTCATCGCGACCGTCGGCGTCGGACTGCTGCTGAAGGGATACCTCGACAACGGATACGACGGCCCGGCCGGCAAGACCGCACCCGCCCTGGTGCAGAGCCTGGGGTACCAGCGCGTCGGCCCGGTGCCGCTGTCGTTCCTGCTGCTGCTCGCCGTCGCCGCCGCGGCCTGGTTCGTGCTGGCGCGCACCCGCTTCGGCCACCACCTGTTCGCCGTGGGCGGTGACCCGGAGGTCGCCCGGCTCTCCGGCGTGCGGGGCAGCCGGGTCCTCGTCACCGCCCATGTGCTGTGCGCCCTCTGCGCCGGCCTCGCCGGGGTCTACCTCGCCAGTCGGCTCGGCGCCGGCGCACCGAGGGTGGGCACCGAGGGACTGTACGACCTGGAGTCGATCGCCGCGGTGGTGCTCGGCGGCACCGCCCTGGCCGGCGGGCGCGGCGGCGTCGTCGGCACGGTCGGCGGCGTGCTGCTGCTCGCGAGCATCGACGCCATCTTCAACCAGCTCGAGGTCGACGTGTTCTTCAAGCAGGTGATCCGTGGCGTGATCATCATCGCGGCGGTCGCCGTCTACGCCCGCCGGGCGATGCGAAAGGCGTCATAGCATGCGGATCGCACGCCCACCACGGCTCCTCAAGGTCCGTTCCGGCGGTCTCACGCCGATCATCGTGATCCTGGCGGTGTTGCTGGTTCTGCTGACCGCCCGCCAGCCGGACTTCCTCTCGCCGCCGTCGCTGATGTCGTTCCTCGGCCGCTCCGCGCCGGTCGTCCTGCTCGCCGCAGGCCAGTACTTCGTGATCGTCTCCGGCGAGCTGGACCTGTCCGTCGGCTCTCTGGTCACCGCGCAGGTGGTCATCGCCGCCCGGCTGATCGACGGCGATCCGTCGGCCGGCTGGCCCGTCGTCGTGCTGCTGCTCGCGTTCGGCATCGCCGTCGGCCTCGTCAACGGCCTCGTCACCACGCTGCTGCGGGTGCCGTCGTTCATCACGACCCTCGGGATGTTCCTGATCCTCGTCGGTGCCGTGTACCTGTGGTCCGACGGTGCCCCGAAGGGCAGCCTCTCCGAGGAGTTCCGCCGGCTCGGCCGGTCGGCGTTCGAGGACGTGCCCGCGCTGGGCCGGATGCCGTACGCCCTGGTCGTCCTGCTGGCGGTGGCCGCCGCGGCGCTGGTGCTGACGCGTTCGGACTTCGGCCGCACCCTGGTCGCCGTCGGCGGCAACCCGCGGACCGCCGAGCTGAGCGGCGTGCGCGTGTGGCGCGCCAAGACCATGGCGTTCGTCCTCAGCGGACTCGCCGCCACGCTCGCGGCGGTCCTCATCGGCGGGTACAGCGGAGTGTCGTTCCAGGCCGGTGCCGGCCTCGAGTTCGGTGCGATCACCGCGGCGGTCCTCGGCGGTGTCGCTCTGGGCGGGGGCCGCGGTTCGGTCGTCGGCGCGATGCTGGGCGCGCTGACCCTCGAGACGCTCTTCACGCTCATGAACTTCTACGGCGTCTCCGGCGCCCTCGAACCGACCGTCCAGGGCGCGATCATCCTGCTCGCCGTGGCGGCGGCGTCCTTCCGCGTCCCGTCCAGATAAAGGGGATTCAGTGAGGCATTCCATGACGGTGCTGGCCGTGAGCGCCTTACTGGTGCTGGCCGCCTGCTCCACCGACGAGCCCACCACCGGCGCATCGGGTTCACCCTCCGGGAGCACCGGGTCGGGCACCGGACCGGCCACCGGGTCGGGCACCGGGGAGCAGTCGAAGTTCTTCGTGCAGGCCGACTACGACCAGCAGCTCGCGCTCCTGGACGCCGCGCCCACCGGCCCGGCCGACAAGCCCTGGGAGCAGGCGCTCAACCCGGAGATGGTGGAGACCGCGAAGTTCAAGAAGCCCGGCCCGTACAAGATCTGCTTCTCCAACGCGGGGCTGAACAACCCCTGGCGCCAGGTCGGTTTCAAGACCATGCGGGCCGAGGTCGACACGCACCGCGGCCGGATCTCCGAGTTCGTCCACGTCGATGCCGAAGGCAAGGACCAGAAGCAGATCGCCGACATCAACGACCTGCTCGGCAAGGGCTGCCACGCGCTCATCGTCTCGCCGAACACCACCGCGACGCTCACCCCGGCCGTGGAGGCCGCCTGCCGGAAGGGCCTGCCGGTCATCGTCTTCGACCGCGGCGTCGACACGACCTGCCCGGTGACGTTCATCAACCCGATCGGCGGCTACGGATTCGGCCACGTCGCGGCGGAGTTCGTCACCCAGAAGATGAAGCGGGGCGGCAAGGTGCTCGCGCTGCGCATCCTGCCCGGCGTCGACGTGCTGGAGACCCGTTGGTCCGCGGCGAAGGTCGCCTTCGACAAGGCGGGCGTCGACGTCGTCGGCGTCGAGTTCACCGACGGCGACCCGGCCAGGACGAAGAAGATCGTCAACGACTACATCCAGCGGTACGGCACGATCGACGGCGTCTGGATGGACGCCGGGGCGGTCGCGGGCGCGGCGGTCGAGGCGTTCGAGGACGCCGGCAAGCCCGTGCCGCCGATCAACGGCGAGGACCAGCTCGACTTCCTGAAGCTGTGGAAGGAGAAGAAGCTCACGGCGATCGCCCCGACCTACCCGACCTACCAGTGGCGCACCCCGATCATCGCCGCGCTGAAGATCCTCGACGGCGAGCGGGTGCCGAACCCGTGGAAGCTGCCACAGCCGACCATCACCCAGGACAACCTGGACGAGTACGTCGACCCCAGCATGCCGCCACTGCACTACGCGATGTGCGGCTGCACCGACCTGCCCGGCTACCCGAAGCGCTGGAAGTAGCCCGGTGTACACCATCGGTGTCAACCCGTGGGTCTGGGCCTCGCCGGTCGACGACGAGGCCTTGGCCGAGCTGGTGCCGCGGATCGCCACGTTCGGGTTCGACGCGGTCGAGCTGCCGATCGAGCAACCCGGCGACTGGGACCCGGCCCGCACCCGGGACCTGCTGGCTGCGTACGGCCTGCGCGCGGTCGGCGTCTGTGCGGTCACCTCACCCGGACGTGATCTCGTGAACGCCCCGCCGGAGGCCGTCGCCTCCACCGTGGCGTACCTGAAGACGTGTGTGGACAGTGCGGTGGCCGTCGGCGCGCCCTGCGTCGGCGGCCCGGTCTACGCCGCGGTGGGGCGGACCTGGCGCATGTCACCGGTTGAGCGCGCGGCCTGCTACGCGGACGTCCGCCGCGCCCTGCGGCCAGTGGCCGACCACGCGGGGGAGCGGGGCGTGAGCATCGGTGTGGAGGCCCTCAACCGCTATGAGACGAGCGTCGTCAACACGGTCGAGCAGGCGGTGGAGCTGATCGACGGCCTGCCCGCGAACGTCGGTCTCATGATCGACACCTATCACATGAACATCGAGGAGGCCGACCCCTACGGGGCGCTCGTCACGGCCGGTGCGCACATCAAGCACGTCCAGGTCAGCGGCACCGACCGCGGCACCCCGGGCGCCGACCACTTCGACTGGTCACGCTTCCTCGCCGGCCTGGCCACCACCGGCTACGGCGGCGCGGTGTGCATCGAGTCGTTCACCGCGCAGAACGAGGCCATCGCCACCGCGGCCTCGATCTGGCGGCCGCTCGCCCCGTCGCAGGACGCCCTCGCCCGTGACGGGCTGTCCTACCTCCGGACTGTCCTGCGCGGACTGGAAAACGCTCCCTCCACCGGGTGACAGCGGATGGGGTCGCTCTTGCCGTCATCCCCTTCGGCCCGGGAACCCCCACAAGGAGAAAACGTGTTCAGAACTCTCGCGATACCAAGGCGGCTGCTGGCCGGAGCCGCCACAGTCGGTCTGACCGCGACCGCCGTGATGGCGCTTCCCGCGCCCGCATCCGCGGCTCCCCGCACCCTGTACGTCTCGCCGTCCGGCACTGGCACCGACTGTTCCAGCGCGCAACCGTGCTCACTGACAGCCGCACAGACGGCGGTGCGCTCGCTCAACGACGCCATGTCGGACGACATCGTGGTGCAGTTGGCCGACGGTGTGTACCGGCTGGCCCAACCCTTACGGCTGACGGCGGAGGACTCCGGCTCAAGCGGCCACAGGGTCGTGTGGCAGGCCGCCCCGTCGGCGCGCCCGGTGATCACCGGTGCCCGGGCGGTCACCGGCTGGACGCTGGCCGACGCGGCCAAGAACATCTGGAAGGCCGACGTGCCCGCCGGTCTCGACGCCCGGCAGCTCTACGTCGACGGCGCCGTCGCCACCCGGGCACGCACACAGGTGAACAGGGCCGATTTCACGGCCACCAGCGCCGGAATGAGGTTCTCGAACGGTGCGCTGAGCTATCTGAACAACCTGGCCAACCAGAGCCGGATCGAGGTGGAGAGCGTCAACTCCTTCACCGACCGGTACTCGCCGGTGCAGAGCATCAGTTCGAACTTCATCACGATGCAGCAGCCGGCGTGGAACAACAACAACTTCGGCTACGACACCCTCATGCGGCCCCACCGTGCCGGTCCGTTCTACCTGTCCAACGCGTACGAGTTCCTGGACTCGCCCGGCGAGTGGTACCTCAACCCCACGGCTGGATCCCTGTACTACATCCCCCTGGCCGGGCAGAACATGAGCACCGTCGGCGTGGAACTGCCGAGGCTGCAGTCGCTGGTGAGCGTCGGGGGCACATACAGCGAGCCGGCGCACCACATCACGTTCAGCGGGATCACCTTCACCGGTACGAGCTGGCTGGGCCCCAGCAGCAACCAGGGTTACGTGGACCAGCAGACCGGCGCGTACATCTCCGGCAACTGGAACTGGCCGGGCTTCGACTCCTGCCACAACGGCTGCACGCAGTTCGAGGCCGCCCGGCCGCACTGGCAGCAGATGCCGGCCGCCGTGCAGGTCTCCGCCGCCAACACCATCACCTTCAGCGACTCCCGGTTCGTCAACCTGGGCCAGACGGCGATCGGTATCGGCAACGACGCCAACGCGCACGCCAGCGGCGTCGGTCTGGGCGCCCGCGACATCACGGTGACCCGGTCGGAGATCGCCCGGAGCTCAGCCGGCGGCATCCTCGTGGGCGGCGTGCGCGCCGACGCCCACCACCCCGGCGACCAGCGCATGGTCAACAGGGACATCACGATCAGCAACAACCGCATCCACGACCTCGGGGCGGACTACCGGGGCATCGTCTCCGTCCTGACCACGTACGTCACCAACAGCACCGTCGCCCAGAACGAGGTCTACAACATGCCGTACTCCGGCATGTCGATCGGGTACGGCTGGGGCGCCAACGACGCGGGCGGCAGCACCCACTATGCCAACCGCGGCCTGTACAACTACCAGCCGCGCTACACGACGCCGACCACCGCGTCCAACAACCGGCTCATCGGCAACTACATCCACGATGTCATGCAGCAGATGAACGACGGCGGCTGCATCTACACCCTCGGATGGAACCCGAGCGCGCAGATCAGCCGGAACCACTGCCAGCGGACCAACGGACACTTCGGGCTGTACTTCGACGAGGGCTCGAAGTACTACACGGCCACCAACAATGTCTTCTCGAACACCGGTACGTGGGCGACGGCCAACTACTGGGGTGGCGAGAACATGGGGAACTGGACCGTCACCAACAACTGGTCGACCAACGGCAGCACGAACATCACCAACGGGGATCGAGGCAACGTGGTCTCCGGCAATGTCACGGTCACCAATGGCAACTGGCCTTCCGGTGCCCAGGACGTGATGGCGTCCGCCGGACCGCAGGGCACCACCCCGCCGCCCACGGGTCAGCAGATCGTGGGTGGGCAGTCCGGCCGCTGCCTGACCGTCCCCGGCGCCGGCACCACCAACGGCACCCAGACCCAACTCCAGGACTGCACCGGCGCGGTCGGCCAGACCTGGACCTACACCGCCGGCAAACAATTGACCGTCCAAGGCGACAAGTGCCTCGACGCCAGCGGACGCGGCACCACCAACGGCACCCCGGTCATCATCTGGGACTGCAACGGCCAGAACAACCAGCAATGGAACGTCAACCCCAACGGCACCATCACCGGCGTCCACTCCGGACTGTGCCTCGACGCCAACGCCGGCGGCACCGCCAACGGCACCAGGATCACCCTCTGGTCCTGCAACGGCGGCACCAACCAGCAGTGGGCACTGCGCTAGCGGAATGCGTCGGCCTCGCTCGCGGCAGGACCCGTAGGCCCTGAGCGAGGCTCGCCTCTAACGCCGCAGCGGGGTCGGCTCGCCCGGCCCCCTGCGGCGCACCACCCACGCCTCGGTGATGTGGGTGAACATCGCTTCGGCCGCACCCTTGGGGTCGTGCGCGGCGATCCGCTCGTAGATGCGCCGATGGCCGTGGTTGGACGCGACGCAGAAGGCGCGGCCGGTTCGGCCCATGTAACGGGCAGAGTTGATGACCTGGCGCTCCAGCGAACGGACCACGGCACGGCCGATGCGGTTCCCCGACGCCTGCATGACGGTGTCGTGGAACGCCCGGTCCTCTTCGTGGTATGACGCGGGGTCGTCGACGAGCTCGTCCATCCGCTCCACCAGACCGCGCAGCTGGTCGATCACCTCGGCGTTCGCCAGGCGGGCGGCGACGTTGGCCATGTCGGACTCCAACGCGCGGCGGGTCGCGACGAGGTGATCGAGGATGGCCAGGCTCTCGTCCTCGGCGATGGTCGCGCCGAGGACCAGCTCGTCAAGCATGTTCCACATCGCCGGCGGGGTGACCATCGTGCCGGCGCCCTGACGGACCTGCACCAGCCCCTTCTCCTGAAGAATCTTCACCGCCTCGCGCACCACGGTGCGGCTGACCGAGAAGGTCTCGCAGAGCACGGGCTCGGGGGGCAGCGGCGAACCGGACGGATGGACTCCACGGACGATCCGCTCCACCAGCTCAGCCGTGACCGCGGCGGCAAGGTTCGCCGGGCGCCGGCTCCAAGCGGGAGCCCCGGAGGCCCCTGCGGATGACTGCGGTACTGCCGTCATGACACCCCCCGGGACCCGTGCCGTACCACGGATACCGGCCTACTATACGGCACACGGTTGACGTCATACGTCATACGAGTTACATACGTCATACGAGTTGCGTTCCTCCTCAACCTCAATCGCCGGACAGCCGGCCACCTCAGGAGTGTGGGGCAGCAATGAAGCAGCGAACACTGTGGTCGGCGATCCTGGTCGCCGGGCTCGTTGCCTTAGCCGGCTGCGGAAGCGCCTCCGACCCGGATTCGGCGCCCGGTGGTTCGAAGGGCAAGCTCGTCGTCTGGGACTGGAAGTCCGGTGACGCCACAGCGTCCTCGTACGTCAAGAAGGCCAAGGCCGACTTCGCTCAGCAGCATCCGGGCGTGACGGTCGAGTTCGTCGCGCAGCCGTTCGAGCAGTACTACACCCTGCTCGGGGCCGCCATCCAAGCCGGCAAGGGGCCGGACGTCATGCTCTTCAACGGCGGCGGGCAGATCCGTGACCGCGCGGACTCCCTTCTGCCGTTGGACGAGTATGTCCGTGATGACAAGAAGCGGCTGGCCGGGTGGGAGGCCTTCACCAAGGACAACAAGACCTACGCCGCTCCGGTGACCTTGCAAGGTCACCCGATCTACTACAACAAGTCGCTCTACCGGAAGGCAGGGCTGGACCCGGAGCAGCCGGCCACCAGCTGGGACGAGTTCGTCGCCAACTGCCGGACCATCACCAAGGCGACCGGTGCCAGGTGCTTCGCGCAGGGCAACAAGGAGGGCATCGGTATCCAGTTCTTCCTGTCCGGGCTCGGCTCGGGCGTCCTGTCGCCCACGGAGTACGACGACTGGATCGCCGGCAGAAGAGACTGGTCTTCGCCGACGGTCAAGCGGGTCTTCTCGCTCTGGAAAGAGGCCAACGACAAAGGGCTGAACAACGACGGGGCGAACTCGACGGCGATGTTCAACGACGCGTTCGCGGTGTTCCAGTCCAACAAGGCCGCCCACGTCATCGGGTTGATGTCGGACGTCGGGCACTGGAAGGACTTCGCCGAATTCCTCGACGCCGACGATGTCGGCGTCATGAAGGCGCCGGTCGTCACGGCCGGCGCCACGCCGCGCCTTCCCTACGACGGCGGCATCGGCTACGCCGTCGCGAAGTGGACCAAGGACCCCGAGGTCGCCGCCGACCTGGTGCGCTCCCTGACCTCGACCGACGCACTGAAGTCGTTCCACGCCGACGCGGGCGCCATCGCGGCCGACCGCACCGTGGACGTCTCGAGCGCCGGCCCGGCCGTCGCCACCATCGTGTCCGAGATCGACCGTGGCAAGCCCGCCCTGCACGTGGCGCTTTCGTCCAAGACCGTGGACCTGATGGGACGGCTGTCTCAGCAACTGCTGAGCGGATCGGTCACGGTCGATTCGGCGGTCGAGCAGCTGGCGGCATCCGACCGGGCGGGCTGAGGCCATGTCACCCATTGGTTCATCGGGCCGCGTTGCTCAAGCAGGGCGGCCCGACGGGGCGTTAGCAGGTGAGGCGGCGGTAGATGGCCGCGGCCCTGCGTCGAAATCTCCGCGAGTCCGGAACGGCCGGCGCGCCGAACGCCTCGCCCCCTACGTCCTGGTCGCTCCCGCCGTCCTGATCATCGTGGTGCTCCGGCTCTGGCCACTGGGACTGGGTGTCAACTTCTCCTTCACCGGTGACGGCGAACGCAACGGCGCCACGGTGGGGTTCGACAACTACGCGGAGCTCATCGACGACCCGCTGTTCCGCACCGCGCTGCGCAACGTCGGATGGCTGGTGCTGCTGCTGCCGGTCGCGGTCGCGATCCCGGGACTGCTCGCCACCTTCATCTACCTGCGGGTGCCAGGACACCAGATCTTCCGGAGCGTCTACTTCTTCCCGGCTGTGCTCTCACCGGTGATCGTCGGCGCGATCTTCAACCTGCTCCTGGCCTTCGACGGCCCGCTGAACGCCGTGCTCGGCGGCTCGGGGCTCGGCCCGGTGGACTGGCTCGGCGATCCCGACGTAGCCATGTTCACCGTCGTCGGCGTGCACATCTGGGCGACGTCAGGGATGGCGCTGGTGGTGTTCCTGGCCGGGTTCGCGACCCTGGACTCCGCACTGCTGGACGCCGCCCGGGTCGACGGCGCCTCGCTCGCGCGGATGATCTGGCACGTCATCATCCCGGGTCTGTCCCGCACCATCCAGTTCGTCGTCGTCACCACGATGATCGGGATGCTGACCTCGATGTTCGGGCTGCTCTACGTCATGACCAGTGGTGGCCCGGAAGGGTCGACCTACCTGCCGGAGTACTACATCTGGGTCCAGCAGGGGCAGATGAGCCGCCCGGCGCTCGCGTCGGCCGCGTCCACAGTCCTCTTCCTCGTCATGCTGGTCGTGGGCGTGCTGCAGGTCGGCCTGCTGCGCCGGGCGGGGAGGGAGGACTGATGTCCCGCCTGGGACCGAGCAGATGGCTGGTCGCCGTGCCGATGACGCTCCTCGCCCTGGCGACGATCTACCCGCTGCTGTTCACCGCCAACGTCGCGATGAAGACCCGCCGGGAGTACATCCTCGACCGGTTCTCCCTGGCAAGCACTCTGAGGTGGGACAACCTCAGCACCGCGTGGAACAGCGACGGCATGGGGCGGTACTTCCTCAACTCCGTGATCGTGGTGGCCTGCGCCGTGGCGCTGTTGCTGCTCATCGGGTCCATGGCCGGGTTCGCGCTGGCCCAGGTGCGGTTCCGTGGCTCGTCCACGCTGACTCTGGTCTGCCTCGCGGCACTGTTCATCCCCTTCCAGGTGATCATGGTGCCGCTGGCCAGGATCATGGCCGACGGCGGTCTCATCGACACCTATCCGGGGCTGGTCCTCGCCTACGTCGCGCAGTTCCTGCCGTTCACCGTCTTCTTGCTGACGAGCTACTACCGAGCGGTGCCCACCGAGCTCGTCGACGCCGCACGGATCGACGGCAACACCCTGTACGGCGTCTACCGGCGCATCATGCTGCCGATGGGTGCTCCGGCACTGCTGTCGGTGGGCATCCTCGACGCGCTGTTCTGCTGGAACGACGTGCTCATCTCGCTGCTGATGATGCCGTCGGCCGACCATCGCACCCTGATGGTGGGCATCACCTCACTGCGCGGCCAGTACTCCGCCGACATCCCCACCTTCGCAGCCGGTGTCCTGATCGCCGGGCTACCCGTGTTGGTGACCTACCTGTTCCTGCAGCGCCAGATCGCCGACGGCGTGACGGCCGGCGCGACGAAGGGCTGACGCATGCGCATCACCGGGTACAGAACCCTGACGACGGCACAGCGATGGGGTCGATCCGTAGGTGACGCCAACGGCGTCTACTCCGACGGCGTCGTGCCCGTGCCGGTCGTCATCGTCGAGACCGATGAGGGGATCACCGGAGTCGGCCTGGGACCGCACGTGGAAGCCGAGGCGATCTTCGCCGCCATCGACGGCCAGGACCCGCGCGCGGTGACCGCCCTCTACGACCGCATGCTGCGGCACACCTTCAAAGCCGGGCATGCCGGCGTGGTGTTCGGCACGATCGGCGCGTTCGACACGGCGTTGTGGGACATCAAGGCACAGGCCGTGGGCGAGCCGCTGTGGCGGTTGCTCGGCGGCAACGACCGCATGGTCCACGCCTACGCGTCCGGCCTGGACATCGGCCTTACCGACGACGAGCTCGTCGCCACCTACCAGGTCTACGCCGAACGCGGGCTGAGGGCGGCGAAGCTCAAGGGCGGCCTGGACATCGAGCGTGACCGTCACCGGCTGTCTCTCGTACGCGAGGTGCTGACCGAGGCCGCGCACGGGAGGCGGCCAGGGCTCATGCTGGATGCGAACGAGTCCTGGAGCCGCAAGCAGGCGGTACGCCACGTCGGTGAACTGGAACGCACACTCGACCTGACCTGGATCGAGGAGCCGGTCCGGCGCTGGGACGCCGACGGCCTGGCCGCGGTCAGCCGTGGCGTACGGACGGCGGTCGCCACCGGGGAGAACCTCACCGGCCTCGAGCAGTTCCGCCCGCTGATCGCAGCGGGAGGCGTCGACATCGTCCAGACGGCCGCGGTCTGGGGAGTCACCCACTTCCTGCGTGTCGCCGCGCTGGCGCACGCCTACGACCTGCCGGTCAGCCCGATCGGCAACACGCCCGTCGCGCTGCTGCACGCCGCGACGTCGGTGCCCAACCACCTCGTCAGCGAACTGCAGGGCCTGCAGCCGCCGATCGGCGTCGCGATGGACCTGCACGTCGAGGACGGCGCCTTCGTGCTCGGCGACACGCCGGGCCTGGGCATCCGGATCGACGAAACGGTGATGACCGCGGCCCGTCAGCGAACGGCACACGCATCCGCAGGACCGCACATTCGGCCGGAGCAGGCCGGCCGGCGGCTGCTCGCGGCCACCCCTGGACCATGCCCATCCACCGCGGAAGGGACGTTCGACACCATGAGGATGGAGGACCGATGAAGGCAGTTGTCCACCGCGGGGCCCGCACCCGCGAGATCGAGAGCCGGGCCGCCGAGGCGCCGGCCCTCGGGAGGGAGTGGCGCGGGCGCGACGTCAACGTCGACGCACCGGGCCGCATCGCCACCGACGACACCGAGGCGTTACGCGCGGACCCCCAGCGCGACCAGACGATCCTCGGCCGGATCCCGGCCGGTCGTTGCAGACGCGCCGGCGATCTCGCCCGGGCCACGGTGTTTTTCGCCTCCCCGGCGTCGGACTACGTCAACGCCACCGTTCTGCCCGTTGACGGCGGATGGCTGGGGCGATGATGGGCCGCCAGGCATTACCAGTCGGCCGCACCCGAGTCGATCGTGCCTGCGATCCCGAGGGGGGCGACGTGCGCGGCACCTGGGGCGGCCCTGCCCGAGGCAACGTGTACGGGCTCGGGAAGCGAGCCGGCCGAGCCGACGAGCCGAACCTGGTCCTCGCCGCACAGGCCGGCGATCCACGAGCGCTCGACGACCTGGCCGCGACGTACCTGCCGCAGGTGTACGCGATCGTGCGCAGGGCACTGGGCGAACTCGCGGACGTCGACGACGTGGTGCAGGAGACGATGCTGCGAGTCCTTCCCGAGCTGCGCACGTTGCGCGCCCCGGAGTGCTTCCGGCCCTGGCTGGCCACGATCGCGACACGACAGATCAGCACCCATCTGCACCGGCGGCAGACGGACGCCGAACGGACGGCCCCCCTCGACGAGATGACCGACCCGCCGGACGCCGACGCCGAGAACCTGGCCCTGATCCACATCGAGCTGTCCGGTCATCGCCGAAAGGCCGTACGCGCCAGTCGATGGCTCGACCCGGACGCCCGGGCGCTGCTGTCGCTGTGGTCGCTGGAGACCGCGGGCCGGCTGACGAGGGCGGAGCTCGCGGCGGCGCTGGGAACGAGCGTGGCTCACGCGGGTGTGCGCGTCCAGCGGATGCGCAATCAGCTGGAGCTGAGCCGGTCACTCGTCGCCGCGCTGGAAGCCAGCCCCCGGTGCCCACAGCTGACCGCTGCGCTGGGGGGCTGGGACGGCGTACCGAGCACGCTGTGGCGTAAGCGCATCACCCGGCACACCCGATCCTGCGCGGACTGCGGCCGGGCCGCCGGCGAAGTGGTACCCCTTGAGCGGCTGATCGTCGCCTTGGCGTTGCTCCCGTCCCGTCGGCGCGGTCGGCCATGGTGTTTCGGCACTACGGCGAATGCGAATGCGACTGTTCAAGCCGGTCGCCGATAACGAAAACCGCCGCGATTCACACACGTCTGTCACTCCAATTCGCCGTCTGAAAACGTTATGCGGGGTGGCCGTCAATAGTCCCGCTTCTCCGGTTGGTTGCACGACGGCTCAAGCCCGCAATTATCGACGGTTCCCTCTTGAATGGACCATGTCAATCTGTCAATCTTTTTCACGGATTGCAGGCGCCAACACAGTGATGTGGCTCCGACTGCGAAAGGTCGAACGAGGTTTTCCGGGCGCCACGGCAGCGACATGACGCTGACATGCTCGCTGCGCGAGCGATCTGGGAGGGGGCCGGCGTGGAGAGGGCAAACTCCGCGCCGGCTCGCCCGGCTGCCGGCAGGCGGCGGCCGACGTCGACAGATCCCGCACAGCGCAGACGTGACAACACCGCCGACCGGGAAGGCACGACCATGCCCCACACCCATCGCCGGCGCCACCTCGCCCGGGCGCTCGCCTGCATCCTGACCGCCCTCGGCGCGCTCGCGGTCGTCGAGCCCCGGAGCGCCTCGCCGGCCGCCGCCGCCGACACCGCCCAGTTCCGCGGCGTCAACTGGGCCCGGCTCGGTGACAACTTCCACGGTGGACCGCTGGTCCTGCACGGGTTGAGCGGCTCCGACAGCTACCAGACGGTCGTGGCGAAAGCCAACGCCGTATACACCGGCTTCGAGACCAACCTCGGCGCCAACACCGTCCGGCTCCCGATCAACACCTACACAGTGGGGACGAGCTGGTGGAGCGCGTACACGGGCGCGATAGACGCGGCCACCGCGAAGGGATTCAAGGTCGTCCTCTCCTATTGGGAGGACGGGGTGGCCGCCCGCGACGGTCGCATCGTCAACCCGGGCGCCTTCGACACCATGTGGAACACCGTGCTTGCCCGGTACGGCACCAACAGCCTCGTCTACTTCGAGCCGATGAACGAACCTGCCGGGCACAGTGCCGGCGAGTGGGCGAACGTGGTGAGCAACTGGATCAGCAGCCACCCGTCGATTCCGCGGAACCGCATCTTCGTCAGTGGCGCCGGCCTGAACACCGACATCAAGTCCATGTGCGCCGACCGCCGCCTCGACGGGACGTTCCTGTCGCTGCACCACTACACGTTCTTCAGCGGCGCGAAGACCTACGACCAGTGGGTGGCGTACCTGCGGAACGCGATCGGCTCCTGCGCCGACCGCACGGTCGTCGACGAGTTCGGCGCGCCGATGGACACCGGGCTCAACTACCACGACGCCGGCAGCACCGACAACTTCGTGCGCTACTTCCGGGCCACCACCACGGTGCTCCGGGAACTGCGGATCGGCTCCATCTACTGGCCCGGGCTGGGCGGGAAGATACGCGCCGGTCAGGATGACGACTGGTATGCCATGCAGAAACTGCACGGCACCGGTACCGACCTCACGCTCAGCACCCCCAGCGCCAGCGGCCGCGAGCGCCTCCGGTACGGCTGGGGCCTGGACGGCGACGCCCCGGCCCCGACCAGCCTGCTGCGCAACGTCGGCACCGGGCGCTGTCTGGACATCCCGGGCGGGAGCACGGCGAACCTCCAGGTCCAGGTGGCCACCTGCGCCGACTCGGCCGGCCGGCAGTGGACCTCGACGGCCGGCGGACAGATCACAGCACTCGGCGGCCAGAAGTGCCTGGACGCGTACAGCAGCGGGACGACGAACGGCACCGTGGTCGGCACGTGGGCGTGCAACGGCGGCGACAACCAGAGGTGGACGGTGGGCGCTGACGGCACCATCCGCAGCGTTCACTCCGGCCTCTGCCTCGACGTGAACACCGCCACCTTCAAGGCGCAGCTGTGGGCGTGCTGGGGCGGCGACAACCAGAAATGGCAGATCCAGCACTCTGACGCGTGACGCGACGCCCGACTCGGCGGACACGGTCGACGGTGACCGCCTCCACGGCCGAGCCGATGGCAACGCCTGCGGCTCGTCGGAGCAGCCGGCGTGCGGCCGTCGCCTCTCTCACCGGCGGTTTGTCATCACCCAAGTCAGTGACCTGCTCCAGTCCGTGAAGGGAGTACGACATGTCCGAGGTGACACGCAGACGGTTTCTCGCCGCCGGGGCGGCGGCTGGTGCAGGGATCGTGCAGGGTGGGTGGACGGCCGCTGCCAGGGAGGGCTCGGCCGCGCCGCGGAGGGTTCTGGCCGCCAACGACCTCGCCCTGTGGTACGACGAGCCGGCCGGCGCGGACTGGCTGCGGGCACTGCCGATCGGCAACGGACGTCTGGGCGCGATGGTGTTCGGCAACGTCGACACCGAACGGCTGCAGCTCAACGAGGACACCGTCTGGGCCGGCGGTCCGTACGACTCCGCCAACCCCCGCGGCGCGGCCAACCTCGCGGAGATCCGACGGCGGGTCTTCGCGGATCAGTGGGGGCCGGCGCAGGATCTGATCAATCAGACGATGCTGGGCAGCCCAGCCGGACAATTGGCCTACCAGCCGGTCGGAAACCTTCGGCTCGCCTTCGGCAGCGCCACCGGTGCGTCGCAGTACAACCGGACGCTGGACCTCACCACCGCCACGGCCGTCACGACCTACGTGCTGAACGGCGTGCGGTACCAGCGTGAGGTGTTCGCCAGCGCACCCGACCAGGTGATCGTGACCCGGCTGACGGCCGACCGCGCCAACTCCCTGACCTTCACCGCCACCTTCGACAGCCCACAACGCACCACGGTGTCCAGCCCGGACGGGACCACGATCGCCCTCGACGGCACCTCCGGCACCATGGAGGGCATCGCCGGGCGGGTCCGGTTCCTCGCCCTGGCCCACGCCGCCGTGACCGGCGGCACGGTCAGCAGCTCGGGCGGCACGCTGCGGGTCTCCGGCGCCACCAGCGTGACGGTGCTGGTGTCGATCGGCTCCAGCTACGTCGACTTCCGGAACGTCGGCGGCGACTACCAGGGGATCGCGCGGCGCCACCTCGACTCCGCCCGCAACGTCGGCATCGACGAACTGCGCAGCCGGCATCTCGCCGACTATCAGGCGCTGTTCAACCGGGTGTCGGTCGACCTGGGACGTACGGCGGCGGCCGACCAGCCGACCGACGTACGGATCGCGCAGCACGCGCAGGTGAACGACCCGCAGTTCTCCGCCCTGTTGTTCCAGTTCGGCCGGTATCTGCTCATCTCGTCCTCGCGGCCGGGCACCCAACCGGCGAACCTGCAGGGCATCTGGAACGACCAGATGGCTCCGTCCTGGGACTCGAAGTTCACCATCAACGCCAACCTGCCGATGAACTACTGGCCCGCCGACACGACGAACCTGTCCGAGTGCTTCCGCCCGGTCTTCGACATGATCAACGACCTGACCGTGACCGGCGCCCGGGTGGCCCAGGCGCAGTACGGCGCCGGCGGCTGGGTGACGCACCACAACACCGACGCGTGGCGGGGCGCCTCGGTCGTCGACGGAGCGCAGTGGGGGATGTGGCAGACCGGTGGCGCCTGGCTGGCCACCCTGATCTGGGACCACTACCTGTTCACCGGTGACATCGACTTCCTCCGCTCGAACTACCCGGCCCTGAAGGGCGCCGCCCAGTTCTTCCTCGACACCCTGGTCGCCCACCCGACGCTCGGACACCTGGTCACCAACCCGTCGAACTCTCCGGAGCTCGCTCACCACGCGAACGCCACCGTCTGCGCGGGGCCCACCATGGACAACCAGATCCTGCGCGACCTCTTCAACGGCGTCGCCCGCGCCGGCGAAGTCCTCGGCGTGGACGCCGCCTTCCGCGCTCAGGCACTGGCGGCCCGGGACCGCCTGGCGCCGACGCGGGTCGGCTCCAGGGGCAACATCCAGGAGTGGCTGGCCGACTGGGTGGAGACCGAGCGGACTCACCGGCACGTCTCCCACCTGTACGGTCTGCATCCGAGCAACCAGATCACCAAGCGCGGGACACCCCAGTTGCACGAGGCCGCGCGGCGGACGCTGGAGCTGCGCGGTGACGACGGGACGGGATGGTCGCTCGCGTGGAAGATCAACTTCTGGGCACGGTTGGAGGACGGCGCCCGGGCCCACAAGCTGATCCGGGACCTGGTGCGGACGGACCGGCTCGCGCCCAACATGTTCGACCTGCACCCGCCGTTCCAGATCGACGGCAACTTCGGCGCCACCTCGGGCATCGCGGAGATGCTGCTGCAGAGCCACAACGGCGAACTGCACGTGCTGCCGGCGCTGCCGGCCGCCTGGCCCACCGGGCGCGTGAGCGGGCTGCGCGGCCGCGGCGGATACACCGTCGGCGCCGAGTGGAGCAGCGGCCGGATCGAGTGCGTCGTCACACCCGACCGAACCGGTGCCGTCCGGGTGCGCAGCCGGATCTTCGCCGGCGACTTCACGCTGAAGGACGAATCGAGCGGCGATCCGGTCCAGCCGAAGCGGCTCGAGGCGGATCTCATCGAGTTCTCCGGCCAGGCCGGCCGCACCTACCGCGCGTCCGCACTCATGTCCGGGCCGGTGGAGACCGGCGTGGCCTATCGGCTGGTGGCCCAGCACAGCGGCAAGGCCGCCGACATCAACGGTGCGTCCACGGCCGCCGGCGCGCGGCTGATCCAGTGGCAGATCACCGCCGGTCCCAACCAGCACTTCGAGTTCCTGCCCTCCGACGGCGGGCACTACAAGATCCGGCTCGGGCACAGCGGTCTGTTCCTGCAAGCCGCCGGTAGCGGCAGCGGCGCCGACATCACCCAGCAGCCGGACACCGACACCACCGCCCAGCAGTGGCGGACAGTCGACCACGGCGGTGGCGTGATCAGTCTGGTCAACCGGCAGAGCGGCCTCGCACTGGACGTGTGGGAGGCCTCCACCGCCGACGGAGCCCGCATCTCCCAGTGGGCGGCCACCGGCAGCGCCAACCAACGATTCCAACTCCACCGCGTCCAGCCCCAGGGCGAACTGCGGCCCGACCGACCAGTCAGAGCCATGTCACCGAGCAGCGAGGGAGTCGCATGATGTCGATCCACAGATGGTTGTTCGGGCGAGCCGTGTTGGCGGCATTGCTCGTTCTGGCCATGGCCGGCGTGGCAGGAGTCAGCGTTGCGGCCGGCACGTCGCCCACCGCCGGGGCCACCCTCGCGGGGACCGCCGGATGCGGACGTGCCCCCACACTGACGAGCGGTACGCACACGATTCAAAGCAACGGTAAGAGCCGCTCCTTCATCCTGAGCATCCCTGAGAACTACGACAACACCCGCCAACATCGACTGGTCTTCGGATTCCACTGGTTGGGTGGCACCGCCGGGCAGGTCGCCGGCGGCGGAAGCGATGGCGATGTCTATGCCCACTACGGACTCCGCCGACTGGCGAACAACAGCGCGATCTTCGTTGCTCCGCAGGGCCTCAACAACGGCTGGGGCAACTCCGGCGGCGAGGACGTGACCTTCGTCGACGACATGATCAGGCGTATCGACAACGACCTCTGTGTCGACACCACGCAGCGCTTCGCCCTCGGGTTCAGCTACGGCGGAGCCATGAGCTACGCACTCGCATGTGCCAGGCCGAACGTCTTCCGTGCGGTCGCCGCGATAGCCGCCCCCGGGGGGATCAGCGGCTGCAGCGGGGGCACCCAGCCCTTCGCGTACATGGGAATCCACGGCATCAACGACAACATCGGCGCCGGTCGCGGGATGCGGGACAGGTTCGTCAGGAACAACGGCTGTACTCCCCAGAACCCGCCGGAGCCCGCGCAGGGCAGCCGCACCCACATCACCACCGCCTACTCGGGCTGCCGAGAGGGGTATCCGGTCGTCTGGGCCGCGTTCGACGGGGGTCACCAGCAAGGCCCCGTGGACGGGTGCGCCGGCTGCGAGAGCGGCGCCAGGAGCTGGGTCAAGGGAGAGATCTGGAGCTTCTTCACGGGCGCCGGCCCGAACCCGACTCCTCCGGACCCGACCGCATTCCGGCTGCGGAGCCAGTCCGCCGACCGATGCCTGGACGTCAGCGGTGCCAACTCGTCCAACGGCGCCCAGATGATCATCTGGGACTGTCACACCGGCACCAACCAGCAGTTCACTCAGTCCGGACAGACCCTGCGCGTGATGGGCAGATGCCTGGACGTCCCGAGCAACGCCGCCTCCGGCACCCGAGCACGGATCTGGGACTGCACCGGCGGCGCGAACCAGCAATGGAATGTGAACACCGACGGAACCGTCAGGCACGTCCAGACCGGACTCTGCCTGGACGTCAACGGCGGTAGCACCGCCAACGGCGCTGCGGTGATCGTGTGGAGCTGCCACACCGGTGTCAACCAACGCTGGACCCGAGCGTAAGCAGAGGTGTGAAGGCGGCCGCAGCAGTCGCGGCCGCCTTCATCTCCAGTCGGCCCAGCCCCTCGGGAGTGCATTCGGGCCGCGACGGGCACCGGACCCCGATCGTCGGCGATCGTCGGCGCGACGGGAGTGAGGACTCGCCGACAGATCTGCTGCACGGCCGCGGAGGACCGGCGACGCCAGGGTGCCGAAAGGGCCGAACCGACCCGGTGCAACGGGTCGGTTCGGCCCCTGCTCGGACGTCACATGTGTACGACGGGGGCGGCGTCAGGGTCCTGCTCCGGTACGCCGCGTCGGTAGAGGATGACGCTGATGACCAGGCCGACGGCGAAGAATACGGCCGACCACCAGTAGGCGGTGGAGTAGGCCTCCAGGCCCGCATGGGCCTGCACGGCGGGGTCCCTGGGGTCCTTGCCGGTCAGATAGTCGGTGGCGGCGCTGGTGGCGAGGGTGTTGAGCAGGGCGGTGCCGATCGAGCCGCCGACCTGCAGCATGGCGTTGACGGTGGCGGAGGCGACCCCGGAGTGCTCGGCGTCCACGCCTGTGACGGCCAGGCTCATGCCAGGGGGCATCACCAGGCCGAGGCCGAGACCCACCACGACCAGAGTCGGCAGGATGCCCGTGACGTAGGAGCTGTGCAGGTCGAGGGCGGTCATCCAGACCATGCCGGCGGCGGCCAGGCCCATGCCGAGGGGGACCACCGGCTTGGGGCCGATGCGGGGGATCAGTACGCTGGTGGCGAGGGTGGAGCTGATCACCAGCGCGCCGGTCATGGGCAGGAAGGCCAGCCCGGTCTCGATGGGCGTGTAGCCGAGGCTCTGCTGCAGGTAGTAGGTGAGGAAGAGGAACACCCCGAACATGCCGGCGCCGCTGATCAGCACGGCGATGAAGGAGGCGCCGCGGTTGCGGTCGAGCAGCACGCGCAGGGGCAGCAGGGCGTGGGAGGACCTGGTCTGCCACACGGTGAACGCGGCGAGCAGGACGACTCCGGCGACCAGCCAGCCCCATGTTTGCGGCGAACTCCAGTCATGGCTCTCGGCGTTGGCAAAGCCGTAGACCAGGCCGAACAGGCCGCCGCCGACGAGGATGGCGCCGGGGATGTCCAGGCTGGTGGTCTTGTCGCGGTGGGAACGGCGCAGAAGGAGGGCACCTCCGAGGAACGCCACACCGGCGAAGACGAGGTTGACGTAGAGGGTCCAGCGCCAGTCGAGGTGCTCGGTGAGCACACCGCCGAGCAGCAGGCCGATGGCACCGCCGGCGCCGGCGATGGCGCCGTAGACCCCGAAGGCCCTGGCGCGCTCCTTGGGGTCGGTGAACGTCGTGGTCAGCAGTGACATCGCGGCCGGTGCGAGCAACGCCCCGAACAGGCCCTGACCGACGCGCGCGGCGACCAGCATCTCGAAGCTGTTCGCGGCGCCGCCCAAGGCGGAGGCCCCGGCGAAGCCGACCAGTCCGACCAGGAAGGTGATCTTACGGCCGAACAGGTCGGCTATGCGTCCGCCGAGCAGCAGCAGGCTGCCGAAGGCGAGGGCGTAGGCGGTGACGACCCACTGCCGGTCGCCGTCGGAGAAGCCCAGGTCCTTCTGGGCCGAGGGCAGGGCGATGTTCACGATCGTCGAGTCGAGCACCACCATGAGCTGAGCTACGCCGATGACGGTGAGAATCCACCAGCGATGGCGAGGCGGCGCGCCGGAGGACGGGAGCGGGGACACGGTGGCCGTGGCCGGTGTGTCGAGGGACGTTTGCGACATGACGAAGTCTCCAGAGAAGTGGTCAAGGAGCAGAAGGTGCGGTGATGTGATGCGGACGGCTGCTTCGTTGGAGCTCGTCACGTGATGCGGTCGGTGATCGCGTAGCCGTCAGGCCGCCGGCGTACCTGGGCGACGGACTCCTGCACGGCGCTGAAGAGCGACACCGAGGGGGAAGAACAGCCGCGATCGGTTGCGATGCGGGCCCGGGCTCTTCGGCGGCCTGTCGGCGGGCTGCCTGCGCCGAGGCGGGGGAGAAGGTCTGCCAGTAGCGGGCCTGCCGGTTCAAGGTGCTGATCAGCGGCATCAGGTCGCTCGCGGCCGGGACGTCGGGGATGCCCAGCCGGTCTGCTGCCGTGTTCCCGAGGGACCGCCGCAGCACGCAGTGGATGAGGTCTTCCAGCTGCTTCTCGGACAGGACCGCGCCCGGCGCGTGAGCCGTCGCACGGGCCTGTGCGTCGATCATGGCGGCTGTCGCAGCGCGTGAGGTGGCATCGGGTGCGGCCGTCATGGTGTTCAGCAGGTCCTGCAGGCGGCGGGCACCGGCGTGGTCGGCGACGTCCTTGTACAGGCGCTCGTCGAGCCCGAGGAGATGGGCCACGTAGGACCAGTACCGGTAGAGGTGGCTCTCCTCCTCGGCAGTGATGTCGATGCCGACGGCCGCCAGGGCCTGGCAGGCGGTGAGGGTGAAGCCGAGCCAGGTGCGTGCCGTGTCGAGCTGACCGATCGGCAGACCCGGGACGCCCATGTCCCAGTCCGTGAGGGAGGTGGCCCGCATGCGGGCGTGGCGCAGCCGGGCCTCGACGGTGGCCACGTACCCGGGCCCTCCGCGCAGCAGCCCGCCCGGCCGGATGATCCGCCGCGCCCACACCCCGGTGTCCGCGAGCCGGCGCGAAAAGGTCGGCGTCGGCCTGTCGGTTCGGATCAGCAGCCGTGCGGTGGCCGGGGAGGCGTAGGTGTGGGCGAGCGCACCGGTGATCACGCAAAGGCCGAACCACAGGGGCGGGACGGACAGGCTCACGGTGTCGCCGCGGTGGAGCAGCAGAGGGTCGACCCAGGAAGGGGGCGTCTCCACCTGCTTCAGCAGCGCGGCGACGGCTTCCGGGGGCCGCTCGTCGAGACCTGCCAGCCCTTTCCTCAGGCCGGCGTCGAGAGCCTGCCGCGCCTTGGGGCCGTAGAGGTCCAGTTCGGCGATGACGGCGTCGGCGAGCGGATCTCCGGCGGTGAGCAGCGACGCCATGCGGTCGGCCTTCTTGGAGGGCCGGCGTCCCACCGCTTCCAGGGCGATCACTGGTTCGGAGGGTGAGTGGGGGGTGTGGTTCGCGGTCATGTGGCTCTCTCACTTCCGAGAAGGTGCGACCAGGGCGTCGGACGCACTCAGTTCCCGAGCCGATCGGGGAGGTGGGGATGTCCGTCACGAATAACGTCTGACAGCTGTCAGATTAGAGGTAATCTGACAGCTGTCAAGTAAGCTTGGTTCTCGTGAGCCCAGGGTCGGCTGCGGGTGACCCACGCACGAACCAGCAGTCATGGAGGCAGTGATGGAAGTACGAAGCGAGTCCGTCAGGCGGCCGGGGCGCCCAGGGGCCGGCACTCCGGCGGTGCCCGGGGAGGAGAGCATCCTCCAGCGGGGCCTCGAGGCCTTCGCGGAGCTGGGCTACGACCGTGCCTCCGCACGTGAACTGGCCCGCCGCCTGGGCGTCAGCCACAACTTCATCAACGACCGGTACGGGTCGAAGGCGGCCTTCTGGCGTGCGGTCATGGACCATGCGCTGGGGCCGCAACTGGAGCGCCTGCTACAGGCGGATCCCGGGATCGACGACGCCGAGCGGCTGCGCCGGATCGTCACCGGCTTCTACCGCGCCGCGGCGGACACGCCGTTGATCGGACGCGTCTTCGTCGACGAGTCGTCCCGGGACACCGAACGGTTGGACTACCTGTACGAGCGCTTCGTCGCTCCGACCCTTCAGCTCATGACGCCCAGCATCGAGCGGCTCGTCGCCTCCGGACGCATGGCGCCCATTCCGCAGGACGTGCTGTTCTTCGCTGTCATCCCGCCCGTCGCGGGAATGGTGGAGGGCCCTCTGGCGCGGCGCCTCGGCCGACCGGAATCCGCCTCGTCACAGCAGCTCACGGACACGGCGGAGGCGCTGGCGACGCTCGTGGTCAACGGACTCCTCGCGACGGGTACGCAAAGGGACCGGTGAGCTCGGCCGGGGGCCCGTCCGGCCGTCGACGGCCGGACCGGCGTGCTGATCCTCGCGACCTCCAACACGTCGGGCACCGCCGTCATGTAAGGATGTCGACCTCCGCTCCGGCCCGTGGCAGGCTCGGCCGACTACGACTTGGCTCTGACCAGACCGGTGTCGTACGCCGTGATGACGGCCTGGATGCGGTCGCGGGCGCCGATCTTGGCGAGGACGCGGCCCACGTGCTTCTTGACGGTGGATTCGGTCAGGACGAGGCGCTCGGCGATCTCGGTGTTGGTCCAGCCCTGGCCGATGGCGACAAGGACTTCGCGTTCGCGGTCGGTGAGGGTCTTCAGGCGGGGATCCTCGGCGGGTGGCCTGTCCGCGGGGGCCAGGACCCGGTGGGTGTAGGCGTCCAAGAGGCGACGGGTGAGGCGGGGGGAGACGACGGCGTCGCCGGTGGCGACCGCGTGGATGCCGGCGACGAGTTCCTCGGGGCGGGCGTCCTTGAGCAGGAAGCCGCCGGCGCCGGCGCGCAGGCCTTCGTAGGCGTACTCGTCGAGGTCGAAAGTGGTGACGATGAGGACGCGGGTGCGGCCGCCGGCGGCGATGATGCGACGGGTGGCCTCGATGCCGTCCATACCGGGCATGCGGATGTCCATGAGGACGACGTCGGGGCGCAGTTCGGCAGCCAATCGCACGGCCTCTGCGCCGTGTTCCGCCTCGCCGACCGGGGTCAGGCCGGGGGTGCCCTCCAAAAGCATGCGCACGCCCATGCGTTGCAGTGGCTGGTCGTCGGCGATGAGGACGGTGGTCATGGCTGATGATCTCCTGGGGGTACGTCGAGGACGACGTCGACGAGCCAGCCGTGGCCGGCGGCACGCGGGCCGAGGATGACGGTACCGCCGTACATGGCGGCCCGCTGGCGGATGCCGACGAGCCCGTGCCCGGCGTCGCCGGACCGCGCGCCGGCGGCGGCTGCGCCGGTGTCGGCGACCTTGATGTGCACGGTGTCGGTGTCCTTGGCGACGGCAATGTCGGCCGTGGCGCCCGGACCGGCGTGCTTGAGGGTGTTGGTGAGGGCTTCCTGCACGATGCGGTACACGGTGAGCTGAACGCCGCTGCCGAGGGCGTCGAGGTCGCCCGTCGTCCGGTAGGTCACGGGCAGCCCCGCCGCGCGCACGCGCGTCAGCAACGCGTCCAGGTCCCGGATGCCGGGCTGCGGGCCGAGCGGCCGTTCGTCCTGTTCATGTCCCCGCTCCTCGCGCAGCACGCCGAGGACGCGCCGGAGTTCGCTCATCGCCTGGCGGCCGGTGTCGGCGAGGATGCGCAGGGCGTCGGCGGACGTCTCGCCGCGGTTGGTGGCGAGGGTGGCGGCGCCGTCGGCAACGCTGACCATGACGGAGAGGTTGTGGCCGACGATGTCGTGCATCTCGCGGGCGATGCGGGTGCGTTCGGCGGCGGTGGTGAGCCGGATGCGCTGGTCCTGCTCGATCTCCAGGCGTGTGGCCCGGTCCTCCAGTGCCGCGAGGTAGAGGCGGCGGATCCGCAGCGTCAGGCCGATGGCGATGGCCGCCGTCGCCGTGCCCATCAGGAAGAAGAGACCGAGGAAGGGGTGCTCGACGGGGGCCAGCAGCCCGACCGCCAGGGTCAGTTCGGCCGCGGTGAGAGCGGCGGCCCAGCCGAGTGCGCGCAGTGATCCGTGCAGGGCAAGGCTGTAGAGGGCGATGAGCGCGGCCATGCCGGGTTGTTGCCATACCCCCAGCGACCACTGGGCCACTGACACCGCGGAGATCACGAAGTACGTGACGGCCGGGGCCCTGCGGCGCCACCACAGCGGCACGACGAGTGCGACGGCGAAAGCGACCAGCACCGGCATGGGCAGGTGGCTGCGGTCCGTCGTGTCCCCGAAAGGGCCGTGCCGGCTGGGGGACAGCAGGTCGGGAAGGCTGAGCAGGGCGACGACGAGGACGACCGCGGTGTCGAGCACCCACGGATGCCGCTGGTCGAGTCGGCGTCGGGCGCTCTGACCGCGCACCATGCAGCGCAGCAGCGGGTGCGCCCAGACATCGGCGAGACCGGGGGACGGCGCGGTGGCCGTCCCCCGGGCGGTGGTCGCGGGGGCCTGTCTCATGATCCCACTGTCTCGCACCGCCTTTCAGGCGTCGCTCTTGAGGAGCCGCCAGGCGGCTCCGGCGAGGGTGAGGGCCACCCATCCGGCGAAGACGGCGAGTCCTGCTCCGGGGGAGAGGGCGTCGGAGGACTCGTGCAGGGCGTACATCGCCGAGCCAGCGTTGCTGGGGAAGTAGGGGTTGATGTTGTCGTAGAGGGAGTCGGGCAGGAGGGAGGCCAGGCCCGGGAGGATGAGCAGGACGCCGACCAGGACCGCGATCGCTCCGGCGCTGGAGCGCAGCAGGATGCCCAGGGCGACACCCGCGACGGCGACCAGGGCCAGGTAGAGGCCGGCACCGGCCAGGCTGCGCAGCACACCGTCGTCGCCCAGGGACAGGGCGATCTTCTCGCCGTCCAGGCCCAGGGTGCCCAGCTGGAACGCGGTCAGGGCGCCGAGCGTGGTCAGGACCAGGATGACGGGGCCGATCACGGCTGCCTTGGACCACAGGACCGGCAGGCGGCGGGGAACGGCGGTGAGGGTGGAGCGGATCATGCCGGTGGTGTACTCGCCGGCCGACAACAGGACGCCGAGCACACCGACGGCCAGCGACGCGAAGGTCACCCCGAGCAGGGCGAGGCTGACCGCGTCCTGCTCGCCGGAGCCGGGTCCCGGCGGTCCGTCCTGGGTGGCCGCGTCGGGGCTGTAGGTGGCGGAGGCGATCGAGCCGAGGGCGATCAGCAGGACCACGGCGACGGCGAGGGTGATCCAACTGGAGCGCAGCGACCAGAACTTGGCCCACTCCGCGCGCAGCACCCGCGGACCGGTGACCTTGTAGGCCCGGGTGCCTGCCCGGGCGGGGGAGAGTTCGGTGACGGTCATCAGGCTGCCTTTCGCTCGGTCTCGACGGGATGGCTCTGGTACTCGACGACGTCCCTGGTCAGGTCCATGAACGCCGCCTCCAACGAGACGGCCTGCGGGGTGAGTTCGTACAACGCCACCCCGTGCTCGGCCGCGATCCGCCCGATCTCCCGGGCGTCGCGTCCAAAGACCAGGAGTTCCTCGGCGGACGAGGAGGAGATCGTCATGTCCGGCCCCGCCAGCAGCGAGCGCAGCCTGTCGGCCTCGGCGGAGGCGACCTTCACGCCGCCGCCGCTCGCCTCCCGGGTGAAGTCGTCGACGGTGGTGTCCGCGAGCAGCCGCCCACGGCCGATGATCACCAGATGGTCCGCGATCATCGCCGTCTCGCTCATCAGGTGCGAGGAGAGCATCACCGCCCGGCCCTCGTCGGCCAGCGAACGCAGCAGATTGCGCACCCACAGCACGCCCTCGGGGTCGAGGCCGTTGACCGGCTCGTCGAGCATGACGATCGCGGGGTCGCCGAGCAGGGCCGCCGCGATACCGAGCCGCTGGCCCATGCCGAGCGAGAAAGCCCCGACCCGCTTACCGGCCACGCTGGTCAGCCCGGCCAGGTCGATGACCTCGTCCACCCGGCGCCGCGGAATGCCGTGCGTGTACGCGAGCGCCATCAGATGGCTGAACGCGCTGCGGCCGGGGTGGACGGACCTGGCCTCCAGCAGGGTGCCGATCTCGTGCAGCGGTGCCATGTGCTTCGCGTACGACTTGCCGTTGACCGTCACCGAGCCCTTGGTGGGGGAGTCCAGGCCGACGATCATGCGCATGGTGGTGGACTTGCCGGCACCGTTGGGGCCGAGGAAGCCGGTGACCTCACCGGGCTTGACGGTGAAACTCAACTCGTCGACGACGGTCTTGTCGCCGTACCGTTTGGTCAGCTCACGCGCTTCGATCACGGGTGTGGGCCTTTCCCTCGGACTCGGCCGGGCGAGCGCCGCGGCCTGTGCACTCGACGTTAGAAGCGCGGCCGGCCCGAGCCCTGGGACCACGGGGGACACTTGACCGCCCGAGTGGTACGGCGGTGCCACTCGGCGCTGATCACCGGTACGCCTCAGGTATGACACGCCGACGGTAGGCGGGGGAGTCGGCCCACCGCCGCGCACTCGACGGCGTGGAGACGGCGCATGTCCCAAACAGGCAATTCGCCATGTCTCCCACGGGAAAGACCTGGCCACGGCTCTGAGGGTTCACTGTCGGCCACCTCGACGAAAAGGAGCCGAAACATGCCCGAGGAAGCCAGGTCGGAATTCTGGAAGGGCCTCAAGCCGATCACCGACTCGGTGAAGCCCGACGCGCAACCGGAGGTCTATCTGTCCCAGGTGGCCACCGACGACGACCGGTACTACGCACCGCTCAGCGAGACCGTCGGCTCGCGCCCGCTGTGGATCAACGTCAAGGACAACTCCTGGGCCGACATCCTCTGCGCCAAGCAGGCCGGACTCGTCAACCGGCACTACCACCCGCACGAGGTCTTCGCGTACACGATCTCCGGCAAGTGGGGCTACCTGGAGCGGCCCTGGACCGCGCGGGCCGGTGACTTCGTCTACGAGGCCCCCGGCGAGGGACACACGCTGGTGGCCTACGAGAGCGACGAGCCGATGAAGGCGTTCTTCATCGTCAAGGGTCCGTTGATCTGGCTGGACGAGGACGGCAACACCACCGGCTACTTCGATGTCCACGACTACATCGAGCTGTGCAGGAACCACTACGAGAAGGTCGGCATCGGTGCCGACTACGTCAACTCACTCTTCCGGTGACCCCGGTCCTACCGCTCGAACGAGGTTTCGATGCCACGTATCCGTCCCCGCATGCGGCCCGAGGCAGAAGCGTCCGCGGCCACCGGCACCACTGCCCGCCGCTATGAGAACCGGCTGCTGCTGATCCTTTTCCTGGCCTTCGGATTCGTCTTCTTCGACCGCCAGGCGTTGCCGTTCCTTGCCCCGTTCATCAGCAAGGAAATCCATCTGTCCAACACCGAGCTGGGCACACTGTCAGGAGTGCTGGCACTCACGTGGGCACTGTCCGGGCTGGTGGCCGGCCATCTGTCGGACAAGCTCGGCAGACGCAAACGCATTCTGATCGCCGCGGTGGTCCTCTTCTCCTGCTTCTCCGCGGCGGGCGGGCTGATGACCGGCTTCCTCGGTCTCCTCGTCGCCCGGGCCCTGATGGGCTTGGCGGAGGGAGCCGTGCTGCCGCTGGCCCAGTCACTGATGGTGGAGGCCTCCCGGGAGAGCCGTCGCGGTCTCAACATGGGGCTGCTCCAGGGCTCGTCGGCAGGACTGATGGGCGGGATCCTCGCCCCGCTGGCGGTGGTGTGGCTGGCCGAGCTCCATGGCTGGCGCACCGCCTTGCTCGTGACGATCGTGCCCGGTCTGCTCATCGCGGCCTGGATCGCGAAGTCGGTCAGGGAGGTGCCTCCCGGCGGCCGGGTCCAGGTCGCCGCCGCCGATGCAGAGGTCATCCCCGAGACGACGGCCGGCCCCAAGCCGTCGGTGCGGGAGGTTCTGCGACACCGCAACATCGTCCTGTGCATGGCGGTCGCGTGCTGCTACCTGACCTGGTTCATCGTCATCGTCACCTTCACCCCTACGTACCTGCTGACCGTCAAGGGCTTCTCCCCGAGCACCATGAGCGGCGTCATGACCTGCCTGGGAGTGGGGTGGGTACTGTGGGGGTTCCTCACCCCGGCCGTCTCCGATCGCGTAGGCCGCAAGCCGACCATGATCGCCTTTTCCGCGACAGCGGCCCTGTGTCCGCTCGCGATTGTGTACGTCAGCGATCCGGTGGTGCTGGGCCTGGTCATCGTGCTCACCTACACCGGGCTCGGCTGCTTCACCCTGTTCATGGCCACCATCCCCGCCGAGACGGTGCCCCGTGGCGCGCTGGCCACCGCGCTCGGGCTGGTCATGGGAGTCGGCGAGCTGGCCGGTGGCTTCCTCGCTCCGGTGATCGCCGGGCGCGCGTCGGACGTCTGGGGCCTGCAGACGGCCATGTTCATCTCCGCCGGCGGCGCCGTCGCCGTCGTCCTGCTCTCCCTCGGCCTGCGGGAGACCGCGCCGGGCGTGCTGCGCCGGCGGGCCGAGCGGGCCGAGGCTGCGGTCGGCCCGGGCGCAATGGTGGCGGGAGCGGCCGAATGAGGGCCGACACGCGGCGTATGCGGGCCGCTGTCTGGTACGGAGCCAGGGACGTCCGGATGGCCGAGGTGGACGTGCCCACACCCGGGCGCGGCGAGGTGCTCATCGAGGTCGCCTACTGCGGCATCTGTGGCAGCGACCTGCACGAGTACGTCGACGGACCACACGCGATCCCCGTCACGAAGCCGCATCCGGCTTCCGGCGTCACAGCTCCGCTCGTCCTCGGCCACGAGTTCTGCGGGACCGTAGTGGCCCTCGGGCCGTCGGTGACCGACCTGACGATCGGCGACCGGGTGGCGGTCGAACCGAACTATCGGTGCGGGACATGCCCACGCTGCCGGGCAGGCGAGTACAACATCTGCCGGCACTTCGGGTTCGCCGGGCTGATGGGGAACGGCGGCATGGCCGAGTACGCGGCCATCCCCGCCTACATGGCGCACCGCCTCCCCGAGACCGTGTCGCTGGAGCAGGCCGCGCTCTTCGAACCGGCCTCGGTCGCCCTGCACGCCCTACGGCGCGCCGGGGCCCTGCCCGAGACAGTGGCGGTGGTCGGCCTGGGCCCGGTCGGGCTGCTCACCGTCCGGCTCGCCGCGGAACGCAACGTGCGGCGCATCGTCGCCGTCGACGTTTCCCCGGCTCGCCTGCACCGCGCCGCCGGGCTGGGCGCCACCGATCTGGTCGACGCCGGCGTGGGGGAAGGCGCCGGGGAGCGTATCCGTGAGCTGACCGGCGGAGAGGGCGTCGATGTCGCGTTCGAAGCGGTCGGCTCTGAGAGCGCCCTGCGCACCTGCCTGGCCGCGACTCGGCGCGGCGGCCGGGTCGTCCTCGTCGGTCTGGCCCCTCAGGTGTCCCTGGACACCTTCGCCCTGGTCAACAACGAGCAGTCGATCGTCGCCAGCGTCGGCTACCGCGACACCTATCCGGAACTCATCCGGCTCGTCGCCGAGCGGGGGCTGGACCTGACACCGGTCGTCACCTCGACCATCGCCCTCGACGCTCTGGTCCCCCATGGCTTCGAGGCGCTGCTGGACGGTCCGGGAAACCAGGTCAAGATCCTGGTCGACCCCGCCGCACACCGTGACCGCCTCGACCACCTCGTCCCCTGCGCGGCATCAGCCGAGACCGCGACGCACACGACCTCGGACCGCGGGAGGAGGTGCTGAGCCTGGCCTCCGCGATCGTGCAGGCGTGGCTCGGGACGCCGTGCCCCCGCCTGCGCGACCCGTGACGCGGCAGCGCACTGGGGGTACTCTCGCCCGGAGACAGCACCAGGCACCTCCGACGGCCCCGCACGTCAGAGCACGAGGCCCAGCCCAGCGGCCGCATCGACTCCCTTTCGTCACGGCAATACAGTCCTGCACCACAGCCATCAGGGAGGCACGGGCCGGAAAGGAGATTCAGGTGAACCTGCCTATCGTCTCCCGCGTGTCCACGCAGTCGGTCGATCCGGCGGACCGCATCGACTTCTGGGAAGAACACAACCGCCAGGCTCTGGTGGGCTTGACATGCTCGTCGTACTCGCGGGAGGGCCTGCTGGCCACGGAGACGAACGTCGAGCTGGGAGACTTGCGGCTGGCCGAGATCGCCGGCAACGAGCACGTCATCGAACGGACCCCACGGACCTGTCGGACCCTGCCGAAGGACTCGATCTTCGTCACGCTGTTGACGGCAGGCAGTGGGGTGTTCTTCCACGAGGGCGGCTGCGTCACCCTGCAGACGGGCGACCTGATTCTCTACGACACGAGGCGGCCCTATCTGTTCGGGTTCCCCTCTCCCATGCGTCAGTTGCTGGTGGACATCCCGCCTGAGGTGTTCGCCGCGCAGTGTGCCCCCGGCGAGGTGACCGCACCGATACTGCTCGGCAGGGGGTCGGCCGCCGAAGGTGCCCAGGCTTCCGCACTGGAGGCGGTACTGGCCGACTGGGTCACGGGGCAGGGCGGCGAGGACTCGGTCAGCACCCAGGCCACCGTGCTGGACCTCGTCCGTACGCTGGCCGCACCGCGGCTGGGCGGTTCCGCGTCGCCCGCCATGCTCTCCCAACTGGCGGTGGCCAAGGACTACATAGCCCGGCACCTTACCGACCCCGGGCTGAGCTCGGGGATGGTCGCGGAGGCGATCGGAGTGTCCGCGCGGCACCTGAGCCGTATCTTCCAGCCGACCGGGGTGAGCCCCTCCCGATACATCCTCGAACAGCGGCTCGGCAAGGCCCGGCAGGTCCTCGCCGATCCGAGCTCCCGCCATCTGACGATCGCCGAAGTCGCCCACTGCTGGGGATTCGCCAGCCAGGCCCACTTCACCCGGGTCTTCCGGAGCCGCTTCGGCCGCACTCCCGGAGAAACGCGCCCGTTCAACAGCTGAACCGGTGTCTGCGGGACAGTGTGCGTGCACCCATCGGACGGACCGAACACCCGTCGCGGTCGCCGACCTGACGCGACCGCCGTTCACCCTCAGTCGCATGTTGGTCGTCCGTCCAAGACACTGCGCTACGGTATGGGTGAATACGCGTCTCGATCACACAACCGCACGGCCGGCCCGCACGCCCCGTTGGGCCGACTCAGGAAGTGGTTCGACGACGAGTTCCTCTCCAAAGGCGTCTTCCAGGCGATGAACTCAGTGGGACGAACCGTGCCCGCGACCATCCCGGCGATGGCGCGGGTCGCCACCCGCGGCCTCTCGACCCGCACCTACACGGACATCCCCGTCCGCACCACCCCCGCGGACGACATCACTCTGTCCACGGCATCGGAACGCGACAGCGCCTACATGGCGGTGCACATGTACAGGGGCACGTCGTACCAGCGCTACTTCACGCAGGCGGAGCGCATCTTCGTCGCCCATGAGGGGCGTCCCCACCGGGGCAAACTCCACACCCGCGACGCCGAACACCTCGCCGCTGCCCATCCTCGCTTCCACGAGTTCCCTGCACCGCGCGACCGGCTCGACCCCGACCGGCGCTTCACCGATCCGTATCTGCGCAGGGTGCCGGGGGAATGATCAAGCGCCTCGTCCGACGGGCGATCTCGTATCGGCTACGGCGTTGCTGTTATGGTGCTGGCGGAGGAGGTCGGACGTTCCATGGCAGAAACCGGTCCTGCGCGAGCAGGCACGAGCGCATCGGCTCGGCGTTCGCCGGGGCGGCCGCCCGTGCCGTTGGAGCGCATCGTCGCCACCGCACTGCGGATCGTGGAGGAGGAGGGCTCCGACGCTCTCTCGATGCGGACACTGGCCCAGCGTCTGGGCTCGGGCACGGCGACGCTGTACCGGCACTTCGACAACCGGGCAGCTCTGGTCGCTCATGTCGTGGACCGCATGTTCGGCAGCGTGGAGCTGAACGGTGACGAACTCCTCGCGCTGGGCTGGGAGCGGGCGCTGCGGACGGTCGCGCACACCATGTTCGACGCCTTGGCCCGGCACAGTAACGCGGCACGCCTGCTGGTCGAGCAGATTCCCATGGGACCGAATGCCATGGCATTGCGGGAGCGCTGTGTCGCGGTGCTGCTCGACAGTGGTTTCCCGCCGCGAGTGGCCGCGTACGCGTATGCGACTCTGGCCCGCTACGTCCTCGGGTTCGCCGTGCAGGTCAACGGGCATGGCGGCGCAGGACAAGCCGACGACGCAGAGTCGGCGGCCGTCTTTCAGAGCGTGGATCCCGACCTGTTCCCGGCCACCGTGACCGTGGCCGGGGTGATGCCGGTTCCGATCGAGGACGAGTTCTCCTTCGGCCTCGAACTTCTTCTCAGCGGGCTTGCCCACCTGCGCGACGACGCCTGACCGAGCGACGTGATCACTAGGACAGGTTCTGGAAACGGACCGCTCCCTCCGGCAGATCCCGCTCCGTGGTCAGCGGCAGCTCCACAGAAGTGAGCATGTCCCGGTAGCGTTCCGCCAGTTGGGAAGGCTGCTTTCTGCTGAAGACCACCAGCTCCCGGAAGTAGCCGGTCCCGATCCGCCGTGCATGGCGCGACCAGCGCAGAGGCACCGCGTTCTCCGGTGCCACCGTCACGCCGATCCCCTCGACCGCGAACAGGAGCGCCGCCGACACCTGACCGGTGCGCGCCACGGCGCGCGGAGTGAAGCCGAAGTGGCCCACCAGTCGGTCCACCACTTCGCTCATGCCCTGTTCCTGCTCGTAGAGCACCCAGTCGGCAGCAGCCAGTTCGGCAGGGCTCGCCGATGCGTCCGACGGGTACTCGGCGGAGCCGATCAGCACCATCTCCTCGTACCCGAGGGAATGGACGGGCCCTTCCCACAGGTGGGGTCGCGGACCGACCGCGATGTCGCCCTGTCCGCTGCGCATGGCCTCTTCGAGGTCCCGGCGGTGTGAGTAGTCGTGCAGCCGCAGCACTGTCGAGGGATACGTCGAGTGCCAGCGGGCCGCGGAGGGCGGCAGGATGCCCGAGGCGACTGACCGTACGGTCAGGACGTGGACGTCGCCTTTCCGGCCCTCGACCACCTCGCGTACCGAGTCCCGGGCGTCCTGGACGACACGGAGGACGTCCTGCGCCCGCGGCAGGAAGACCCGGCCGGCGGGTGTCAGCGTCACCCCCTGCCGGCCACGTTCCAGCAGAACCGCACCCAGCTCTTTCTCCAGAGCACCGATCTGCTGGGAGAGCGAGGGCTGAGTGACATAGAGCCGCGCGGCCGCTCCGCTGAAGGAGCCCGCCTCCCACACCGCGAGGAAGTACTCCAGCTGACGTAGCTGCATCTGATCAAGCTACTGGAGCGGGCGCCGCCCGCCCCGCATGCGGCGAGCCGACAGCGCCCGGCGAGGTGACGCGGAGCCGTGCGGCCGCGCTGCTGACGGGGGTCATGCCGTGACCACGACCCTGCTGTCCTTGCGGGCCAGTCGGGTCAGCAGGTAGTCGACTTCGCCGCGGGCACGCGCAGACAGTGCCGCCCCGGGCTTGCGCTGGGTGTCGGAGGCCAGAATCCCGCGGCGGTTCATCACGTACTTGCGTACGGCCAGGCCGACGCCCGGTTGCTGTTCATAGCGCAGCAGGGGCAGGTGGGCGTCGAAGACGTCATGGGCGGCGTCCCGGTCTCCGGCGGCGGTGTGGCGTACCACGTCGACGAGGAGTTCGGGCACGCAGTAGCCCGTCATGGCACCGTCGGCTCCGCGCTCCGTCTCGAAGTCCAGGAAGAGTCCGCCGTTTCCGCACAGAATCGACAGCCGGGGCATCGCTCCGTCGGCCTGCAGCTGCCGGAGCGTACTGATCTTCTCCAGGCCCGGCCAGTCCTCGTGCTTCAGCATCACGCATCCGGGCGCGGCACCGGCGATGCGGGCGATGACGACGGGGGACATGACGACGGAGAACGAGAGCGGATAGTCCTGGATCACGAACGGCACGTCCTCGCCGATGGCGGCCGAGGCTCCCTCGTAGTAGCTCACGATCTGGTCGTCGGTCCGCAGCGTGTTCGGCGGGGCGATCATGACACCGTCGGCACCGGCTGACATGACGTCAGCCGTCAGGGCCCGCATGGCGGCGTAGCCGGGTGCGGAGACGCCCACGACGACGGGCAGGTCGGTGCGCTTGATGACGTACTGGACGATGCGCACGCTCTCTTCGTGGGAGAGCTTGGGGGCTTCACCCATCTGGCCCAGCAGGGTCAATCCGGTGACACCGGTGGATGCGTAGAAGTCGATCAGCCGGCTGAGTGAATCGAAGTCGATCGCACCCGATTCATCGAAAGGCGTCGGTGCGATGGCGTAGACGCCGGTGGTGTCGCGGGACAGCGCTGCCATTTCTGCCTCCTTGAATTCCGATGCCTGCTTTCAGAGGCTCGCGATGAGACCGCCGTCGACACGAATGACCGAGCCCGTGATGTAAGAGGCCTGACTGCTTGCGAGAAAAGCAACGGCAGCGGCGTATTCGCGCGGTTCACCGTAGCGGCCCACGGGGATCGAAGCGACACTCTCGGCGGAGATCTCCTCGACGGACCTCCACTCCCGCTCGGCCTTGGCCTGGTCCAGGAACTTCGTCCGCTGGGTGCCGATCCGGCCGGGAACGACCATATTGCAGGTGACGCCGTCGGCCGCTACTTCCCGGGCCAGCGTCTTGGACCAGCCGAGCAGGCTGCCACGCAGGGCGTTCGACAGTCCGAGGTTGGGTATGGGGGCGATCACGCCGGAACTGGCGCTGGTGATGATCCTGCCCCAGCCGCGGCTCCTCATCAGCGGCGCGACCCGGTCGGTGATCGCGATCACCGACATCACCATGGACCGGAAGTGCTGCAGCCAGATCTCCGGGTCCTGCCCGCCCACCGGCGAGGGCGGCGGTCCTCCCGTGTTGTTGACCAGGATGTCCACAGGGCCGAGAACCCCCTCGACCGTCGTGATGTGCCGGTCGATCGCGTCCAGATCCCCGAGGTCCCATTCCAGGGACACGGCCTTTCCACCCGGGCCGGCCACCGCTTCGACGGTGCGCTCGGCAGCCTGCGGACTGATGTCCGCCACGGCGACACCGGCGCCCTCCGCGGCGAGGGCCTGCGCGATGGCGCCGCCGAGACCCCCACCTCCGCCCAGCACCAGTGCGGTCTTGCCTGAGATTCCCAGATCCACAGCTTCACTCCTCGGGCGGGGCCCCGTTCCTCGGCCGTACGGCCGACGGCGATGTGCTCCGTTTCCGGACGACTCTGCCATGGGCCTGCGGTGAGCCTCCAATAGGAATTCATCGCGATGCGTATAAGGGATGCCTATGCGTCGGGGATGGGAAATCGGCGTTGCCGACGTGCACGATGGTGTGGGGAAAGAATGGTCTCGATTCGCCGATTCCCGACGCATGCCCATGGCCGTGACTGGAGGCCCCTATGTCCTTGCCGAAAACCATGCGGGCCGCGGTGCTGGGTGCACCCGGCACCCTCGCGGTCACGACGCTGCCTGTGCCGCAGGTGGGGCCGGAGGATGTCCTGGTGCGGGTCCGCAGGGCGTCCCTGTGCGGAACGGACCTGAAGATCCGAAGCCGGCACTTCTTCAAGGACGGCGGCCCCGCTGCGGGCGAGTTCGTCCCGGGCCACGAATACGCGGGCGTCGTGGCCGCGGTGGGCAGCGCCGTGAACGAACTCCGCGTCGGGGACCGCGTCGTGACGGAGGCTCACCGCGGCTGCATGCGCTGCGCCAACTGCCTGGCCGGGGCCTACACGGACTGCCTCAACTACGGCCTGCGGCACACCGGGCACCGAGCGCAGGGGATGACCGTCAACGGCGGCTTCGCACAGTACGCGCTCAATCACGTGGCCACCCTCCACCGGCTGCCGGACACAGTCGACTTCGACGAGGCGGTCGTCCTCAGCACCGTGGGTACCGTGATGCACGCATTCGACGTGCTGGACAGCCTTCTCGTCGGATCCACCGTCGCCGTGCTCGGTCCCGGGCCCATAGGTCTCCTCGCGACACAGGTCGCGCGTGAACTCGGCGCGAGGACCGTCGCCCTGGTCGGCACCCGGGAAGCGAGACTGGCCATCGGCAAGTCCTTCGGCGCGGACCTGGTCGTCAACTCCCGGGAAGAGGACGCCGTTGCCGCCGTCCGGGAGGCGACCGACGGGATCGGTGCCGACATCGTCCTGGAATGCTCGGGCGCCCCGAGTGCGGTGGACGACGCCCTGCGCATGGCCAAACGGTCGGGGAAGGTCGTCCTGGTCGGGTTCTTCGAGCAGCCCGTGCAGGCCGACCTGAACCACGCCGTGATGAACGGCATCTCGATCCAGACGGTCCGAGGGGAGGGCACTGGCTCGCTGGCCCGCGCCGTGGCCCTCGCGGCCCGCGGTCGGCTCCGCACTGCGGAACTGGTCACCCACCACTTCGCGTTGGGCGACGTCTCAGAGGCGTTCGACACCTACGCCGAGCGCCGGGGCAACGCCATCAAGGTCATGCTGGACATCTCCGAGGACCCGGAGCCCGTCCGTGCCCGGTGACGGAGCAGGCCCGGCGCCCGACGTCCCGGCAGCCGGGCGGGAGAAGGCTGCGACCGCGATGGCCGAGGCCGCCGCAGCCTGGCTGGGCAGCCTGAGCGAGGACCAATGGCCGCTCGCCGCCTACGACTCTCCGCTCCACCCTGATGCGGAGGCCGAGCGGTTGCGCTGGTTCTACACCCCCACGGAACACGGCGGGCTCGCCATCCGGGACCAGAGTGCCCGCCAACAGAGCCTGGCCATGCGACTGGTGGCCACCGGACTGTCCATCGCGGGCTACGCCACGGTCACCACCGTGATGGGTCTGGAGAACGTACTGGACCGGCTGGAAGGATGGACCGCTCACTGGGGCCGCCCGCGCGGGCGGGACCCCGGCCTGTACTGGCTCAGGGTCTTCGGCCGCCCTGGCGGACGCATATGGGCATGGCGACTCGGCGGCCACCACATCTCCCTGAACAACCTCGTCGTCGCCGGCCGGCTCGTCTCCACAACCCCCTGCTTCATCGGCGCCGACCCGGCCACGACCGAGCTGATCGGAGGCACCCTGCGCCCCCTCCAGGGCCCCGAGGACACCGCGCGCCAACTTGCCCGCAGCCTCGACGCGGACCAGTTCCAACAAGCTCTGCTCCATCCTTCCGCCGTGTCCGACATAGTCTCCGGCAACCGGCCACACGTCCGACACGGCGACACGATGATGCACATGCAGGACCTGTGGCGGGGGCAGTTCGAAGATCCTGACCTGGACCGGCTCGTCAACGACATCGACCGTCGGGCGGAGGCGGGCAGCGGGTACACCGAGAGCGACCATGCGCGCGTGGCCATCACGATTCCCCCCAAAGGCATCAGCGGCCGCGATCTCAACGAAGAACAGCGGCACCTGCTGCGCCGTCTCGTGGCCCTCTACACCGGACGGGCACCCGAGTTCCTCGCCGACGCCTACGACACCCACTACGCCTCTGACACGGTCCTCGACCTGGTCCACTTCGGCTGGGCGGGCAGCACGGAGGTCGGGGAGCCGCACTACTACCGGGTGCAGGACTCCCGCATCCTGATCGAGTACGACAACACGCAACGCCACGCGAACCACGCTCACTCGGTGTGGCGTGACCTGGCCTCCGACTTCGGACTGGACGTGCTGGCCGAACACCGGGCACACATCGCACACGAGTGAGGCGTGCTCGCGGAGCGCCGTACGCCCCTCGTGCCGCCGCGCTCCATCAGCCCGCGAACACCTTCGTTCACGCAGGACGGCCCGGGATCCGTTACTCGGCAGAGCGGCGATTGGGAGCGCTCCCGAAACTGCCTGCAACTCGGGTCACCCGGCGGACACCGACGCTCTTCAGGCCGAATCACGGACCTGCAACTCCGTACGGAGGATGACGTGGCGGTAGGCCACCGACGGCTCGTCCATGTCCTCCAGGAGCAGTCGGATCATGGCCCGGCCCATCTCCTCCAGCGGCTGACGCACGGTGGTCAGGGGCGGATCGGTGCGCTGAGCCAGCGGAAAGTCGTCGAAACCGATCACGGCGACATCCCCCGGCACGCGCCGTCCCACCGCACGCAGTGCTTGCAGTGCCCCCGCTGCCGTGGTGTCCGACGCGGCGAGTACGGCGTCGATGTCGGGGTGCCGTTCGAGGAGTTCGGTCATGGCGCGGCGCCCGCTGTCCTCCGTGAAGTCGCTTTCGGCGACCAAGGACTCCTCGTACCTCAAGCCGGCCAGCGTCAGAACATCCTGGTAGCCACGCAGCCGGCACTGGGAGACGTGCATGTCCAGCGGCCCCGTGATGGTGGCGATCGCTCTGCGGCCCCGCGCCAGCAGGTGGGAGACGGCGCTGCGGGCACCGCCCACGTTGTCCGCGTCCACGTAACTGACGTACTCGTCGCCCGAGCGGCGCCCCAGCATCACGGTCGGCAACCGTGCCTCGGCGAGCATGTCCGGCAGCCGGTCTCCCGCGCGCACGGACAACAGCAGGACTCCGTCGACCCGGCCGCCGCGGGCGTACTCCAGGAAGCGCTTGCGCTCGGTGTCCGAGCGGACCAGGGTCAGCATCAGTTGCATCCCGGTGTCCGTCAGCGCGTCCCCGAGTGAGCGGACGATCTCCGAGAAGAACGGCTCGGAGAACACCCTCCAGTCGGGCTCCGTCAGAACGAGAGCGACGGCATCGGTGCGCCGCCCGGCCAGGGAGCGGGCCGCGAGATTGGGAACGTACCCCAGTTCCTCGATGGCTCGCTGCACGGCTTCGCGCGTCGACTCCTTCACACCGGCCGCGTTGTTGATGACGCGGGAGACCGTGCCCCGCCCCACCCCGGCGCGAGCGGCCACCTCTTCCAGCGTTGGCGTATCGGGGCGTCGCCTGCCCATGACCACCTTCCCCACGAGATCATCCGATCTTACGGGGCGAAGGAAGGGGGGCACACGGCTTCCAGGCGTGACCTGTGCTTTCTCGGCCAAGAGGCGGTCGAGGTGCCGACTCGGCAAGGAGCCGCGGTCTGAGACGATGGCGTCATGGGTGCCGATGGCCTGCGTTTCCCTGATCCTCCGGCTCATGAGCCTGATTTCGAGGACGACTTCAGCGTTCCGCAGCTCAGGAAAGACCGCTGGGTCGATCACTATCTGCCCCACTGGACGTCACCCGAGCGGTCTCGGGCACGCTACGACATCGACGATTCGGGGCTGCGGCTGCGTATCGACGCCGACCAGCCGGACTGGCGCGAGGAAGACGCTCCGCTTCGTGTGTCCAACGTGCAGACCGGGGTCTTCTCCGGTCCGGTGGGTTCTCACCGGGGTACACACCGACACCGTTCCGACGGACTCGTCGTCCGCACGGAGACCCCCGAGCGGCTGCTGTGGGCGCCCACCGCCGGGCGTGTGGAGGTGACGGTGAGCGCGAGCGTGGATGAGGGGTGCATGCTCGCGGCGTGGCTCGTGGGGACGGAGCATCTGTCGGAGGGGGAGAGCGGTGAGATCTGTGTCTTCGAGATCGACGCCGACGCCGTCGGCGAGGAAAAGAGCCATGCCCGGTGCGGGGTGAAAGCGCATTCAGACGGGCGGTTGACAACTGACATGACGGAAGTCGTCCTTCCCCTGGACGCCTCGAAACCCCACACCTGGACGGCTGTGTGGGGGCCGTGGGGCACGATCATCGGTTGCGAGGGCGTCATGGTGAAGCGGATGCGCCAGTCTCCCGCCTACCCGCTCTTCTTGATGATCGACCTTTTCGAGATCGGTCCTCGCTCGGACTCCGAGACCGTCTACCCGAAGACCGCTCGCGTCCACTGTGTGCGTGGGTGGGATGCACTCGACCAGCCGGATACGGACGCCTCGTGAGAAAGGCGGGACCCGCCCCTCCGGCACAAGGGCCTGGTGGGCGGGTTCCGGGTGGGCGGATGCGTCCTGAATACGTCACGCGGTGGTGCAGGAAGTGCCGTTCAGGCTGAAGGCGGCCGGCTTGGCGAAGCTGCCGCTGTAGGAGGCCTGGAAGCCGAAGGAGACCTGGCCGCCGGGCGCAAGAGACGCGTTGTGTGCCAGGTTGCCGGCCGTGACCGCTCCTGACGACGGAGAGATTCCGGCGTTCCACGCGCTCGTGATCGTCTGCCCCGCGGGCAGCGTGAACGCGAGATTCCAGCCGTTGACCGGCGAGGAACCCGTGTTGGTCAAGGTGACATCGGCGGTGTAGCCGCCCTGCCACACGTTGGTGCTGTAGGCCACCTTGCAGGCCGCTGGTCCGCTGGGAGTGCCGGGGCCGCCGGGGGTGCCAGGGGTGCCGCCACCGAGGTTGACGGTTGAGGAGAACGAGTTCACCGCCAGTCCCGCGCCGTTCCGCCACGGCTCGAAGCCTGCCTGGACGCTCGTCAGGTACCAGTCGTTCTGCGCGAGTCCGCGGGAGACGGCCTGCCGGACGAAGTCCATCGCGTCGAAGCTCCAGCTGTCGATCGCCGACGGGGCGACGAAGGACAGCACGTCGTTGGAGCCGTTGCTGCCCGACCACACCTGCCAGCTGCGTCCGCCCACGCTCGCCGTGCCGACCTGGGAGCCGATGGGCTGGATCGGGCCCACCTTGTTGAACCAGATCATGATCTCGGTCCGGTTCACGCCGTCGGTGCGGGGCGTCGGGTCCAGCCAGATGTCGTACGAGGCGTTGTACGCGACGTCGCCGCCCACGTAGCCGTAGGAGATGCTCGTGGGAGCGTCGGTGATGGAGCTCAGCCGCGCCGGGAGCTTCGTGCCGGGGGAGCAGTTGGTGTAGTGGCAGCCGTTGTACACGGACGGGTAGGACTTCGGGGCGCCGTTCGTCGGGACCGAACCGTCGGCCTGGGCAACCCTGAAGCCCGAGTCCGTGACGGTGATGCACTGGGGCTGGCTGGTCCCCCAGCGGTTGTTCTGCACGACGTAACGGCCCTGGATGGTCGTGGAGCCGAATGGCTCGCAGATCGTCGTGTCGGCGTGCGACGTCGAAGCGCCGGTGAGAAGCGCTGCCAGCGCGACGAGTGAGGTGAGCAGCGCACCGGACAGGGCGCGCACCCTGTGGGCTTGCTGACGTGATGGTTGCATGCGGCTCCTCCGCAATGGATGTGGGGGAGAAGAGCACCCACGAATGGGAGCGCTCCCAATTCTTTCTTGGAAGGGGACCGTAAGGGGCGGATCATGTACCTGACAAGACGATGGGTGTGGGCCTCTCAAGCGGTCCCGGAACTGCAGGTCGTTCGGGCGGAGGGCAACTCGATGGCCTTCCGGCGCTCGGCCTCGCGCTGCGACGCGTCGTTCTGGCCGGGTCTCATCCATGCCGCTGCCGTCCGATGCTGTCTGCTGTTGCGAAGGCGAAGAAATGGGTGGTCACCGGGCGGCCCCCGTATGGGTGGGGGCCGCCCGGCGGGTGACCCCGTCTCCTGGTGACGGGGTCGCGCACGCGGAGCCTCAGCGGGGGGCTATTCGAGGAGTTCCGCGTACGAGCCCATGGCCAGTGCGATGTCCGCCTGGGCCCAGAACCGGTGGTACGTGAAGGACGGCGCCGCTCCGCCGGCGAGATAGCTCTCGATCTTCGACCAGGCGGGGTCGTCCTCGTAGAAGGAGCGGATCGAGTCGAACGTCGACGACGAGTTGATCGCGTCACCGTTCGGCATCGTGCCCGTCCAGCCGCTCGGGACGTAGACCGGGTCGTCGAAGCGGTTGTAGTCGGCGCGGGTCTCCGGGACGGCGATGCCGAGATCGGTCTGGTGGTTGTCCCACATGCCGTCCAGCAGTTTCTTCGCCGCGGACGCGGCCTCGGTGTCACCGGAGCGGTCGGCGTAGTACGTCAGGGTCTTGGCGTACGCGGCCGCCACACCGACGTCGTTGGTGTAGTCGGTGACCGTGACGTGCAGGCCGTTGTTCGCGCTCGGACTCGACGGGTTCCAGGTGTCGGGCTGCCCCGACCACTGGAGCGTCGAGGGGATCCGGAAGGTGCCGTCGGGGTTGAAGGTGGTCTTGGACAGCGCCCAGTCGACCCACTTGTCCAGGACGGCCTTGGCGGTCGCGTTCCCCGTCTGCTGGTACAGCTCGGCGACGCGCTCCATGGACCACGCCTGGAAGCCGAACCACTGGTTGGACGGCGGGTCGTGGTAGACGGGCTTCTCGTCGTAGTACATGCCGTAGAAGGTCGACTTGCCGGCCGGCGGGGTGGCGTACCGGCCCGCCCAGCTGTTGGTCGCACCACCGGCGATGGCGCCCTCGTTCGACTGCAGCCAGCGGTAGAACTCCAGCTGCCGGTCCATCGACTTGGCCCAGTCCGCCTGCCCCGTCGCCGACTTGGGCTTCAGTGGCGCGTAGTTGGCGAGTGCGTGGGCTGCGAGGGGGTTCTGGTAGCCGCCGTGGGCGTGGCTGGAGCCGATGCGCCAGGACCAGCCCGCCGAGGTGTCGGTGGCACCGCCCCAGGCGTAGTACCAAGAGAGCAGGTACATCGAGGAGTCCTTGCCAGTGCCCGCCGGGCAGGTCGACGGGCCGACGCAGTTGCCGACCTTCTTGAAGTACTTGTCGAACATCGCGTAGCGCAGGTAGTCGCCCATCTTCGCGGCCTTCGCCACGGTCGCGGAGATGTCCGACCCCTTGCCCTGCTGCTTGGCCCAGATGTCGGCCCAGTAAGCGGCCTGCACGGCACGTGCGTCGGCGTCCGGGGCGTTGGTGAACTTCCACTGCTTGGCGTAGGAGGCGTCACCCGTGAACAGGTCCAGGTAGCCGTTCTTGCCGCCGTACTTGAAGGCATCGCAGGTCGGCTGCGGCACCGTCTCCCACACCGACTCCTGCGCGCCGCGCTGGAAGGTGTTGATGTACGACGGACCGGTGTCCGACGGACCCGCCTCGCACTTGCCCGGCGAGTTTCCGAATCCGTAGACGTTGTCGACGTCCTGCAGCCAGTGCATGCCGTAGACGTCGTCCGTGCCGTACGCCGACTTCAGCTCGCCCGCGATCGGATCCCGACCGGCCGCGACGGACGGGTCGAGTTTGGCCGGGTACTCGTTCGGGGTGTCCAGCTCGGGTGCGTACGTCGCCGGCTTGGAGGGGTTGTAGAAGGAGTTGGTCGGCTGGTCGGCCTTGGTGGGGATCATGTACTTCTCCATGATCTCCCAGGCGCCGTTGAACTTCGACCAGTCACCGGTGACCTTGCCGTACATCGCCTGCAGCCACAGGAGGTAGCTGTAGGCCTCCGACGTGGTCTCATGGCCGTGGTCCGGCGCCTCGACGATCAGCGTCTCGACCGAGTGGTACGGGATGCCCTCGGGGGAGAAGTAGCCGTTCGCCGGGTTGGTGATCTTCCCGTACAGCTCCAGGAAGCGGGCGTCGTAGTCCTTCGTCGCTCCCAGCTGTGTCACGGTGACCGAGGCCTTCGCGTGGCCGGGGGCCGTCGATTCGAAGGTCGCCGCGCCCGTACCGGAGCTGTCGGCGGTGATGGTCACCTTCTGGGCGGTGTTCCAGTTCGTCGGCGTGAAGGTCAGTGAGGCGCCACCCGTCACCGAGAGGCCCGAGTTACCGCCGGCGCGAGCGGTCGCAACCGTCACGTTCGTGCTCGGCTGCTTCGACAGCTTCACCTCGTACGTGCCCGTCTTGCCCTGCTGGATCCCCAGTTGGGTGGGCGTGGCGACCACTGTGGGCCCGGAAGCGACGGTGATGCCGACGGGCGTGGACGATGCCGACGCGCCCATGCTGTCGTAGGCCTTCGCGACGAGCGAATGACTGCCCACGGTCAAACTTGAGACCGAGAGCGAGTACGGCGCCGACGTGTCCGTGCCCAGCAGCGTGGTGTCGTCGTAGAACTCCACCTTGCTGATGGTGGCGTTGTCAGCGGCCGCGGCGGTGGCCGCGAGCGGGACGGCGTTGCCCTGCGAGTAGACGGCGCCGGCTGTCGGACTGGTCAGCACGGTGATGGGAGGCTGGTGGGCGCCGGTGCAGCTGGTGCCGTTGACCGCGAAGTTCGTGGGGGCGGCGTTGGAGCCGCTGTAGCTGAACTGCGCACCGGTGCTGACGGCGGCGCCGGCGGCGATCCGCCCGTTGTAGCCGGCGTCCTTCACGGTGATGTTCTGGCCGGACTGCGACCAGGTGCCGTTCCAGCCGTTGCTCAGCTTCTGGTTGCCCGAGTAGCTGTACGTCAGGGTCCAGCCGTCGATGACGTCCGTACCGCGGTTGGTGATCGTCAGGTCCGCGGTGAAGCCGGAACCCCAGTCGTTCGTCTTGTAGTCGACGCTGCACTGAAGCGCCGCTGCCTGGGCGGGAGCCGAACCCGTGGCCAGCAACGACAGGGGCAGGGCTAAAGCGGTCGCCACGGCGGTCCATACCCGCCGAACGGCTCTGCGTTTGCGTCCATGAACTGGTTCCTCCTAGCGGCTTGCGGCTCGGGGAAGGACAAGTCTTGGCCAGTGGGAGCGCTCCCATCATGGGGACGCGGGTGGTGGCGGTCAAGACGCTTGAAGAGTCGAAGGCTCAAAGCGGTTTAGTTCAAAGAAAGTTCAGCGGCACCTCTGGGCAACCGCGCCACTCGGCGCTACCTTCCTTCGCACCAGTGGGAGCGGTTCCAACCAGGCGACGCGCCGGTCACGGCGCGCTCAACTGCAAGGAGTCGCTCATGCGACACCCCCCACCTTCGTTACTTTCAGCCGCTGCGGGCGCCGACGCGCTCGTCGCCACCGCGGTCGTCCCGATGGTCTTGGCCCAGGGAGCGCTGCGTCCCCGGCCGAGGGAGCACACCGTCGGCGACCAGCGGGACACCGGCTTCCACGGATCAGCGAGAAGCACCGAGAAGTCCGCGGCGTCGCACCATCGGACACGCCGTCCGGCCCTCACCGACAGTCAGAAACCCACCCGGGACCGGAACACCGTGTGAAGGACCGTCGATTCGGCCTGTCGCCGGTGCGCACGGTGCGCTCCACAAGAGCAGCTGACGTGATCCTTGCGAGTGGACCGGCATGCTCCGGCGACCTCGGTCATCGACTGGCGCACGAGCCCACCGACCCGGCGGGCAATCCGGTCACTCCCAGTGCGTCCACGGCTTCAGCACCCGCACCGACGAAAGCCGGCGGACGCCTGCGTGGCCGCGATCAGTAGAAGCATCTCGAAGGAGAAGGAACCCACACTCATGAGTCGCACCAGGACCTCACTGCTCGCCGCCCTCGCGCTGCTCACCGGAAGCTCAGGGGCTGCGCTTCTCACGGCACCGGCCGGTGCCGCCACCGCCTCCGTACCCTGCACCGTGGACTACAAGGTGCAGAACCAGTGGGACACCGGTTTCACCGCCGCTGTCACCATCACCAACAGCGCGGCTGCCAAGTCGGGTTGGTCGGTGAAGTGGTCGTACGCCGGAAACCAGAAGATCACCAGCGGCTGGAACGCGAAGCTCAGTCAGAGCGGGACCGCCGTCACCGCCACCAACGAGGCCTACAACGGCACGCTCGCCACCGGCGGCTCGGTCAGCTTCGGCTTCCAGGGCACCTACAGCGGCACCAACGCCGTTCCGGCCACGTTCACCCTCGACGGTGTGACCTGCAACGTCGACGACGGAGGCGGCTCGGGCGGCGGAGGCGACAACGGCGGGGGCGGCGGTGGCAACGGCAGTCGTGTCGCCAACCCCTACGTCGGGGCCAAGGCCTATGTGAACCCCGAGTGGTCGGCCAAGGCCGCCGCCGAGCCGGGCGGCAGCCGCATCTCCAACCAGCCCACGGCCGTCTGGCTCGACCGGATCGCCGCGATCAACGGCGTCAACGGCGGCATGGGCCTGCGCGCCCACCTCGATGAGGCCCTGAAGCAGAAGGGCTCCGGCGAGCTCGTCATCCAGGTGGTCATCTACGACCTCCCGGGCCGTGACTGCGCCGCCCTCGCCTCCAACGGCGAGCTCAAGCCCGACGAGATCGACAAGTACAGGACCCAGTACATCGACCCCATCGCCTCGATCCTCTCCGACTCGAAGTACGCGTCCCTCAGGATCGCCACCATCATCGAACCCGACTCCCTGCCCAACCTGGTCACCAACGCCGGCGGCACCAACACCACCACCGACGCCTGCGTGACCATGAAGAACAACGGCAACTACGAGAAGGGCGTCTCCTACGCCCTGGACAAGCTCGGCGCCATCCCGAACGTCTACAACTACATCGACGCCGCACACCACGGCTGGCTCGGCTGGGACACCAACCTCGGCCCCGCTGTGCAGCAGTTCCACAAGGTCGCCACCACCAACGGCGCGAGCGTGAACGACGTGGCCGGGTTCATCGTCAACACCGCCAACTACAGTCCGACCAAGGAGCCGTACCTGAAGATCACCGACACGGTCAACGGGCAGACCGTGCGTCAGTCGAAGTGGCTGGACTGGAACCAGTACGCGGACGAGCAGTCGTTCGCCCAGGCGATGCGGGACAAGCTCGTCGCGGCCGGCTTCGACTCCGGCATCGGCATGCTCATCGACACCTCCCGCAACGGCTGGGGCGGCACCGCCCGGCCCGCCGGCCCGGGACCGATGACCTCCGTGGACGACTACGTCAACGGCAGCCGTATCGACCGGCGCATCCATGCCGGCAACTGGTGCAACCAGAGTGGAGCCGGCCTCGGCGAACGACCCACCGCGGCACCGGCCGCCGGGATCGACGCCTACGTGTGGGTGAAGCCGCCGGGGGAGTCCGACGGCTCCAGCGCCGCCATCCCCAACGACGAGGGCAAGGGCTTCGACCGCATGTGCGACCCGACCTACGGCGGCAACCCCCGCAACGGCAACAACCCCACGGGGTCACTGCCGAACGCGCCGGTGGCCGGGCACTGGTTCTCCGCCCAGTTCCGGCAGCTGATGCAGAACGCCTACCCGCCGCTTCCGTAACCCCTTGACGCGGTGATCGTCCGCCGGGGTCGGTCGGCCCTCCCTGAGAGGCAGGCCTCGGCGGATCGCGTTCTGTACCGGCAGCGCGGCTTCTTCGAGGTTTTCCCGAACCGGTCCAGTCAGCAACGTTCGTGCTGAACGGCAAGAAGCCGTACCTCGGGCATGCTCAGGTTCTCGATGCCTCCCTCGTCACGGGACGTGCGCGCCGTGGGCGTCGTGGTGCTGTGCCCGTCGGCGCGCGGTTCCTGCTCGAAGGCTGCTGCGGGTATCAGCCCTGGTTGCCTGTGGGCCCGATGCTGCGCAACAGCCGCTCTCCGGACTCGCGGAGCTGGTCCTTGACCTCGTCGAGTCGCGACACGAGCAGGGCGTGATCTCGTTTGCGCCAGGTGCCGGCGACCATCACGGCTTCGATGTTGGCGATGTCGGCGTGCAGGGCCGTGGCGACCGGGTCGTGTGCCGGCCACAGGTTGAGGGCCCGGGCGTCGACGGCGACCAGGTCGGCCTGCATGCCCACCTCGATCCGGCCCACCCGGTCGGCGAGGCCCAGGGCCTTCGCTCCTTCCACCGTGGCCCAGGCCAGTGCCTGCTTGGCGCTGACCGAAGCAGTGTTGGCGTGCATGCCGGTCGTCTGTCGGTGCTGGGCGTGGTCCAGGCTGCGCTGGTGGGCCAGGGCGATGCGGGCGGCCGTGAGGAGCTTGCCGGGTACGGCGGTGTCGATGTCGGTACCCAGGGAAGGCGCCGCGTCCAGGCGCAGCAGGGACCCGGTGATGGGTGTGCCGTGTCCTTGGCCCAGTTCGTTCTCCGGGGTGCTGGTGAAGGTGACGCCTGCTTCGACGAGCGTCTTGATCCAGTCGTCGGGCAGGTCGACCCCGTGCACGATGTTGGTCAGGGGGCTGAACAGCCCGGCGGCGCGCACGGCTTCCCAGCCGGGGGAGGGTTCTCCGCCGCTTTGGTGCATCGAGACGACGAGGCCGCGTTCCGCGCCGGCTCGGAAATCGGCCACCGCGGTGTCGGGCGAGGAGTACTGCGGCCCCTGCAGTGCCATGCCCAGGGTGAGGAGGGCGCGGTCGCGGACGGAGCCGTCGAGCAGCCGGTCGATCTCGGTGAGGGGGTGGGGAGTGTCCGGCGACCGGTAGGCCGTGCCGTGCAGGAAGACGGCGCGGATCCCGGCGTGGGCCAAGCCCTCGACGGCGGCGTCGGCATGTTCGGGCGAGAGGGCGTTGTGGCACCAGTCGCCGAGGGTCGTCGTTCCGCAGTTGAGCTGGTTCAGTGCGCCGGCGAGGTTGCTGATGTGCATGTCGGCCGGGGTGTAGTGCCCGACGCACTCGCCGTGGAGGTGGGTCAGGTACTCCATCAGCGTCCAGTCGGCGCCCACGGAGCGCAGCGCGGTCTGCCAGGTGTGCAGGTGGGCGTTGACCAGGCCGGGGATGAGGATGCGGCCGGAGAAGTCGACGACTTCGGCGTCGGGCGCCTCGATGTTCTCGTCCACGGCGGCGATGCGGTCGCCGTCGACGAGGATGTCGAGGTGCTCGGCGTCCGGCCGGCCCGGCGTCATCGTGATGACTCGCGCTCCGCGCAGCAGTGTGCGGCTCATGCGGTGGCCCCCGAACCGGAGGAGGGGTGGCTCTGCTGGGGCATGGTGCGGCTCCTTGCCTGCGGGGTCATCGCCCGGACGGCGGTTTGTGTGGTGCTGAGGAAGTCCCGGGTGGCGATGTGCCCGATGTAGCCGTCGGGACGGATCAGCAGCAGCGTGTCGCCGGTCAGGCCGTAGGCACGCCGCAGTGTGTTCCCGGGGTCGGAGAAGGTGAGGCCGTGGGTGGCGGGCGGGCCGACGGTGAGCCGTTTCAGCTGGGCGCCCGCGGTCGGCCAGGCAAGCTGTTCGAGGGTTCGGGCGGCACCGGGGCCGTAGGCGAGGGCGGTGAAGTCCGGCCCGCGGAGGACCTCGAACAGCCGGGTCTCGGCGCCGTCGGCACCGAGCAGTCGGGCGTCCGGGGCGCGGTCACCCACGCGCAGTGTCCCGGTGCGCATGCCGTCGGCGGGGGCGAGCGGGCCACCGTAGTAGGTCAGGGTGAGCTGCTGCTCGTCCTTGCCCCGCTTCATGCTCGACGGGTCGAGCTTGGCGATGCCGCCCCACTTGTCCGTGGACAGACCCAGGACCCCGGCGGCGATCGGCTGCCGCTCGGCCTCGTAGGTGTCCAGCAGCGCCGGGTCCGCCCCGGCGAGGACCTGGCCGAGCTTCCAGCCGAGGTTGTAGCCGTCCTGCATGCCGGTGTTCAGGCCCTGGGCGCCGGCCGGGGTGTGGACATGCGCGGCGTCACCGGCGAGGAAGACCCGCCCTCGGCCGTAATTCTCCGCCAGGCGGATGTTGGGCCGGAACACCGACGTCCAGTGGATGTCGTGCAACCGGATGCCCCGGTTGCGGGTGTGCTGGTGGATCCGCTGGACGATGTCGTCCTTCTTGGCAGGCGGTTCCTCGTCCGGCGTGAGACGGATCATCCACTGGAACATGTCGCTGTGGGGGAGCGGGCAGGCGCCGATGAACCTGCCGCCCCGGCCGGGCCACATGTGCCACCGGTTGCGGGCCAGACCGGTCACCGAGGCGTCGACGATGAGCATCCGGTCGCTCTCGTCCGTGGTGCCGACGAAACCGATGCCGAGCTGCTTGCGCACCACACTGGAACCACCGTCGGCGCCCACGACGTACCGGGCGACGATCTCCTCCGTGCCGTCCGGGCCCGCCACCTTCGCGACCGCCGTGTCCTCGTCCTGCGTCAGCTCGGTCAGTTCCCTGCCGAACTCGATCTCATGGCCGAGCTCGCTGAGCCGGGCGTGCAGTGCGCGGTCCGTGCGGAACTGCGGGATCAGCCAGGTGTTCGGGTAGGGAACGTCCGGAGTCGCCTCCCTGTGGGTGAACATCTTCCACGGCACGGCCAGGGGGCCGGCATGGATCCCGAGCTTGGGGTACGTGCTGCCGCCTGCCAGCACGTCGGGCAGGGCACCGAGGTCTTCGAGGACTTCGAGGCTGCGGGGCTGGACGCCCTTGGCGCGGGAGCCGTCGAAGGCATGGGGAGACCTGTCGACGATCCGTACGTCGAGTCCCCGGCGTACGAGGTCGATCGCCAGGGCAGATCCCGAAGGCCCCGCACCGACGACCAGTACGTCGATGACCTGCGGGTCGTTCATGAGTCGAGCCTTTCGGCGCGTGCGGCCACGAACGGGACGATCTGATCGGCGACGTGGCGCGGACGTTCGAACGGGGCCATGTGACCGCATTGTGGAATCACGTGATGCTCCTGGGGCTTCAGGAGGGCACGAGCCGCGGAGAGGTGGGTCAGGGGCGTGACGTTGTCCTCGTCGCCCCACAGGAGCAGTGTGGGAATGCCCAGTGCGCCCGTCTGCCGGAAGAGGTCGTCACGGCCGGAGAGCGGCAGGTGCTGCAGTGTGTCGAAGACCGCATACAGTGACCCCTCGAAGCGGAAGGCTTCGAGGACCATGTCCGTCAGTTTCGCCCCGAGTTCGGGGTCGCGGACGTTGTGCCCGAGGTGTCCCTGGAGTATCTGGCGGCCGCGCATCCGGGCCACGACACCGGCCAACAGATCGTTGCGCAGTAGCCGGTGGGGGTCAGTCGGTCGCGGTTCTGCGAGACCGGCGGGCCCGACGATCGTGAGGGTGGACACCCGTGCTGGGTGCTGGGCGGCGTAGGTCATGGCGACGAGGGCTCCCATGGAGGTGCCGACGATGTGCAGTGGCTTCGTCGTCAGACCCAGGCGTTCGGCCAGTTCGGCCAGTTGCCGCGCGAGGAGGGTCTCGTCGTATCGCGCCCGCACCCGGTCCGAGTAGCCGCGGCCGTACGCGCTGCAGGTCAGGGTGCGCAGCCCGCGGGCGTGCAGCTCGGTGACCAGGCCGTCCCAGTAGAAGAGCGGGATGGTCAGGCCGCCCGCCATCACGACCAGCTCCCCGTCCTCGGGGCCTTTCAGTTCGTAGTGCGTGAGGCCGTCGGAGAGTTCGATGAAACTGCCGCGCAGGGCTTGCCGCGATTCGGTGGTGAGCCGTCGGTCCTCGCCGGAGGCGACGAAGTACTTCATGAATCGGGTCTCCTTGACCTCAGTGCGTGGGGGTGTCGGTGGAGGAGAGGAGGAACTTCGCGATCGCGTCCGCGACCCACTGCGGTTCCTCTTCGGGCAGCAGGTGACCGCCATGGGGGTGCACCATCTCCCTGGCTCCGGGGATGTCGCGGCTGAAGTGCTGGCCGTCGATGCTCGCGCTGCGCAGGACGAGCGTGGGCGTCGTGATGCGGGGGATCCGCGCGCTGCGGTCGGGCTGGTCGGTGTTGCAGAAGTCGACGAAGGCCGAGCGGTTCCCGGGCCGGTTCATGAGCTGGTGGGCACGGTCCACCATGGCGTCGTCCACGATCGTCGAGTGCGGGCCGACGCTCGAACGCAGGTTGCGCTCGATGGCGCCGCGCGGCATCACGCGCCGCAACACGGGCCGTAGCAGCGGGTTGCGGGTCAGGCGCATGCCCGCCGGGATCTCCTTCTCCGGGTACCCCGTGGCGTTGACCAGCACCAGGCCGGTCAGCCGCTCCGGATGGTCCAGGGCGAGGTTCCAGGCGATGTTGCCGCCCAGCGAGTTGCCGGCCACCGCATAGCGAGGCACCTCCAGCGCCTCCAGGAAGGCCGCCACCGTCGCCGTGTAGGTCGGGATGCGGTAGTCGCGGTCCTTGCGAGGGCCGGTCAGGCCGAACCCCGGCAGGTCGGGGCGGATGACGTCGAACGACTCCGACAGCAGGGCCGCCGCACGGTCGAAGTGCTGAAGCGACGAAGCGCTGCCGTGCAGCAGAACGAGTGCCGGGCCGTGCCCGGCGCGTTTGTAGTGGATCCGCGATCCACCCACCGCGACGAACCGGGAATCGGGCTGCGGCTCAGACCAGGTGCTCATAATGGATACACTGTTACCGATAAGGCGGGCGTGTCAAGTGCAGGCCCCCCCCGGAAGTCACGGCCTGGCGGCCTGAGGTGTCGAGCACGTGCTGCGGTAGCGCGCGCCTCGCCCCGGGCGCGCGGCCGGAGTCGCATGGGAGTTTGATCCGGGGGTGGCCTCGGGCTGCCTCGGCCGGCGGTCAACCAGCGTGTTCGGCGGCTTGAGGCCGCAGCCGGGCGGCAGCTGTCGCCCGGCTGCGCCGGGCGGTCGATGCCGTCTTCGGGTTCCTATGGCGATGGCGCAGAGAACCCGGGCCGGGCCCTTGGCGAGCTGGACCAGTCGGGCACGAACAAGTCGTCGTTCACCAGGGCCCGGCAGTAGCTCGGGGTCGCACCATGCGGGTCAGCCCCATCGGGGTTTCGGCAGGCTGGGTGGTGAGGGTGTCTGATCGTTGACGCGACCTCGATTACGTCACCGCTGACCTCGCCGCAGGCCGCACCCTCGGCCTGCGGGTCACGGTGGTCGACCGGGAGCCGCCCCTGCACCGGGTGCTCGGGCCGGTGCTCGCCGAGGTGATCGCGGCTGCCGCGTGTGCGTACGGAGTGGTGCTCAGGACGGTGCCCGGCGGCGTCCGGCTGGTCGGATCCCACACGCTGGAGGGCGTCGACGCCGACGGTGACGTTCTCACAGCCGACGGGATCGTGTCGGCGGTCGGGGACGTACCCGCTGTCGACTGGCTCACCGGTTCCGGCCCGACGCTCGACGGCGGTGTGGTCACCGACTCCCGCGGCCGCGTCGCGGACGGCATCGTCGCGGCCGGGGATGCGGCGGTGGTCCGAGGGGCTTGCCGCCGTCCGCACTGGACCAACGCGGTGGAACAGGCGCGGGTGGCGGCGGCCGCCCTGCTGGGGGAGGACGTGGCCGGGGCGGCGCTTCCCTCGTACTTCTGGACCAACCAGTTCGGCGTCGACGTGAAGGTCGCCGGCGAACCGGCCGGACTCGGTGAACCGGATCAGGTCGATGCCGACGGCAGCTCGATGCTTCTGCGCTGGTCGGGCGGCGCGGCAGCGACCGTGAACCACACGATGCCGGTCCGCAAACTCCGTCAGCTCGCCTCCGCCCCGTGACAGGTCGCGAGGGGCGGCCGCCCGCGCTGTATCCGCACTGCGGACAACATCACCAACAGAGACACGGCGTTGAATCTAAACGCCCACTGAGACGCGCAGTTGGTGCATACGGAGCGCGAGTTGGACGTCAAGGGCCTCAGGCCCCCGCCAACCGTCGCCGAGTACGGAGTCGATGCGGTCCAGCCGCTTGAGCAGCGTGTTGAGATGGACTCGGAGGGCCCGTGCGGTCTGAGCCAGGCTTCCACGGTTCGCGAAGTAGGTCACAGCAGTGGTGACGAGGTCGGTTGAGCGCTGAGCGTCGTAGGTGAGGAGGGGACCTAGCGTGGCTGAGATGAAGCGGTCCAGTTCGTTGATGCGGTCGGGGGCGAAGAGGAGCGAGTAGAGCGCATAGTCACTTGTCGTCGCGCCGTGGTCGGTCTTGCCCAGAGCGAGTGCGAGGTCGAGGCACCGGCTCGCCGTCGCGAATGCGCGGGCCCAGTCGCGGTCCTGAACGTGTTCGCCTATGAGATTGACGTCGCGGTCGAGCTGCCGGCGTATGGCACGGTGTCCGTCGGCGACAGCCTCATCGGCGTTCTCGGCATGCAGGAGCATCGTGGCCCGGCCGAGGTATTCACCGGCCAGGCCCGCGTGGTTCTGCGCGTATGCGTGGAGCTGGCGTGACAGCTCAACAGTGGCCACCGTCGTGGAGTCGGCGACCACGAGGAGATTGAGCGCGTCGACATCGATGCCGCGGGCGCGGGTACGTGCCCGCTGCGCTGCGCTGACATGGGGGCTGTTGACCAGCAGCTCTGTCATCAGCTCACCGCTGAGCCGCTCGGCCGCGTCGGCGACCGCGTTCTCCTTGAGGATCATCAGAGCGACGATGTGTGTGGCTCTCTCGAGCATGCGCAGGTCAGCCGGGCTCGGGCTGGCAGGCTGACTCCACACGAGGGCCCCGAGGTAGCTGTCTCCGGCCTGGACGACGGCGACACTGTGCGTGGTGGCGGATGCGTCCTGCCGGGTCATGCAGCGTCCCGTGCGACGCGCGCCCTCAAGGGCTTGCTCGATGCCGGGCCACGCCGGACTGTCGCTGTCATGGAGCGTCTGGTCGACGCCCGCGCTCGCCAACAGCGCGTTGTCGCGACCGAGAAAGATCACCGATCCACCCATCTGATCGGCCAGGTGGCGTGCGACGTCCTTCGGTCCGCCGCCGGTGAGGACGACATCGGTGAGCGCCTCGTGAACGGCTTGCGAGCGTTCGATTGTGGCAACGTGCTCTTCGATGACGCGGTAGGCCGCCTGCAGTTTCTCGAGGGCGGTGCGGCTTTCGTCGTACAGACGAGCATTGTCGAGTGCGATCGCGGCGTGATCTGCGAATGCGCTGAAGAGCGCAATCTCCTCCGAGCTGAACGACCTCTCCGAGCGGTCGGCGGCGAACAGGGCACCGACCGCCCGGCCGCGGACGAGCAAGGGCACCCCGAGCAGCGCGACCAGGCCTTCTCGTGCGACGAGTTCGTCGAATTCGTGGACGTGATTGAGTTCGTCGGCGACGAGGTAGTTGCTGACCCAGATCGGCTTGCGCCGCTCGATCACCTGCCCGCCGAGTCCGGTGCCCGGAGGAATGCCGGCGGCAAGGAAGTCAGCGGAGATGGTGCCTTCCGAGGCGCGCACCGACAGTGCGTTGTCAGGGCCGAGCAGGGACAGGTACGTGAAATCCGTGCCGATGAGTCCGTGAGCGTGGCGCACGATCGACCGCAGCACGTCATCGAGCTCCCCCAGCGCAGTGAGCGACCTGGCAGTCGCATAGAGCGACGAGAGCTCACGCTTGCGCCGGAGGTGATAGGCCTGCGAGCTCTCGTCGGCGGGAAAGGGCGACGCCGTCGACGTCATCTCCCTCACATCCTCCCGTCACACCACCGTCACCGAGTGGTGTGGGAAACATGCACCGCGTGGCGCATAGGAGTGGATTTTTCATACCTCTTCTACCGAAGGAACTGTACCTAATGTGACACACGGCTGAACACATCGAGGTGCCCACCAGGAGACACAGTGAAGCGTGCAACGCGCCTGGCCACAGGCGGAAAGACCACCCTCGGAAAGACCGGCCGCCGGCGGACGAACAAGATCGCTCTGGCCGGATCTCTGGTTGCCATGGCGACACTGGCCGCCGGTTGCGCCGGCTCATCGCCGACAGCCGCCGGATCGTCGGGCAGCACCACGGGGAACGGCGGCAGCGCCGCGGGGAAGACCGTCCACTTCATCGGCTACGGCAACACCAACCAGTGGGGTGCGTACTTCAACAGCGTCTTCGAGAAGAGACTCAAGGCCGCCGACGTCAAGCTCAAGGACCTGACCACCATGGACGCGGGTACAGCGGTCCAGAACTTCAACCAGGCGATCGCGGACAAGCCCGACCTCATCGTGACCGCACTGCTCGACACGAAGTCGATGGCGGTTCCGATCGCCAAGGCGAAGCAGGCCGGTGTGCCGGTGCTGGTCTTCGACGGCCGCCCCGATCCGAAGGTCGACGGTGACGTGCTTCAGGTCGTGAGCGACAACGTCGCACTCGGCAAGGCCGCTGCCGAGAACATCATCGAGGGCCTCAAGGCACAAGGGCGCGAGTCCGGCAACGTGGTCGTCATCACCGGCACCGCTTCCTCGCTGGTGACCCAGGACCGTATGAAGGGCTTCAACGCCGAGATGGCGACCGCTCCCGGCTACAAGGTGATCGAGACCCAGGACGGCAACTGGGACCCCAAGCTCTCGGGCCAGATCGCGACCCAGCTGCTGGCGAAGCACAGCTGCGACAAGATCCAGGCTGCCTACGGCATGGCGGACTACATGGCACTCCCGATCATCGCCTCGGCCCAGCAGGCGGGCTGCAAGGTCGGTGGGAAGAACGGCCTGATCGTCACCAGCAGCAACTGCTTCAAGGCCGGCATCGACGCGATCAAGCAGGGCACCCTCTACGGCACGGCGACCGAGGACCCCGGCACGATCGCGAACCAGACGGCGGCCTACGTCCTGGAGTACCTCAGCGGCCAGAACCCTCCGCGGAAGCAGACCGTCAAGGAGGAGCGGATCACCGCAGCCAACGTCGACCAGTACGCCGCACAGTGCAGCCACGCATGAGCACCCGGCCTTACCACTCCCCGGCCGGCCCTCCCCTGGTGAGCCTCACCGGCCTGCGCAAGACCTACGGCGACACGGTGGCCGTGCACGGCGCCGACCTCATGCTTCGGGCAGGTGAGGTCCACGCCCTGTGCGGGCACAACGGCGCAGGCAAGAGCACGGTCGTCAAGATGCTCTCGGGACAGGAGAGCCCTGACGCCGGCACCATCAGCATCGCAGGCGAGGTCGTCGCGCTGCGCAACCGGGGCAGCGCCCAGCTGGCGGGCATTGCGCTGGTTGACCAGGAGCTCAGCGTCGTTCCGGCCCTGACAGTGGCCGAGAACCTCTTTCTCGGCGATCGCAGCGCCGGGTGGGTTCACCGGCCCCGGCAGGAGCGAGCTCGCGCTCGCGACATGCTCGACGAGATGGGGCTCGCGCACGTGCACCCCGACCAGCCACTCGGTTCGCTGGGGCTCGGCGAGCGACAACTGGTCGAAATCGCCAGGGCCATGGGCCAGCGTGCCCGCGTGGTCATCCTCGACGAGCCGACCGCGACGCTGAGCGATGTCGAGAGTGAGCGGGTCTATGCCGCCGTACGCCGCGTAGCCGCCACCGGCTGCTCCGTGCTCTTCGTCTCCCACCGGCTCGGCGAGGTGCTCCAGCTGTGCGACCGGGTGACGGTCATGCGCGACGGCCGCGTCGTGACCGTGGCCGACACAGCGGAGCTCACCGTCCAGAGCCTGATCAGGCACATCCTCGGCGAGACGCCGGAGAGCAGTCTCAAGCGGCCGGCGAACGTCGGCGAGGTGGCTCTGCAGCTCCACGCGATCTCCGTGCCCGGACGGTTCGAGAGTCTGTCCCTCGACGCTCATGCCGGGACTGTCTACGCCCTGGCAGGCCAAGTGGGCTCAGGGGCTTCCGAGGTGTTGCGCGGCATAGCCGGTCTTGAGCCGGCGATGCGCGGGCGCGTCAGCGTCAAAGGACGGTATCTGACCGTCGGCGATCCCGTTGCCGCATCGAGTGGCGGCATCGCGTTCGCCTCCAACGACCGCAAGTCCGAGGGCCTGTTCCTGCGACGCCCGGTCGGCACGAACCTCATGGCCACGAGGATCCCGGCCTTCACCCGAGCCGGCGTGGTCCGTAGCCGTGCGTGGCGGACATGCGAGCGCCGCCTTGCGGCGTCCTGCGGACTGCGGGAGCGCCTGGGGGTCGCGGTCGGTGACCTCAGCGGTGGCAACCAGCAGAAGGTCTTCGTCGCACGGGCGCTGGGACGCCCGGACGTGAAGGTGCTGCTCCTGGACGAACCCACCCGCGGCGTGGACGTGGGCGGGCGGGCGGCCATCCACCGGCTCGTCCGCCAAGCCGCGGCCGATGGGATGACGGTCCTGTTCGCGTCCACCGAGCTCGACGAGCTCGTCGAGCTCGCCGACGTCGTCGTCACGTTCCACAAGGGCGAGGTCGTCGCCCGGCACGACAGTGTGACCTCCGGGGACGCGCTGCTCTTCGAGATGACTCACGGTACCGCCGTGCACGAGGCGGGAGGCGCCCGGTGAACACTGTGCAGACACCCCTGGACACCGCGGCCACGGCCGGCGGTGGCACCCGGCGCGCGGTCGCCTGGAGCGATGCGGTCGCCGCCCTCGCTCTCGTCGCCCTGCTGGTACTCGGCGCGGCGACGGACCGCTTCTACACCTTCGACAACCTACGCGCGGTCCTCACCTCCGCCAGCCTCGTCGGCATCGCCGCTCTCGGGCTGACCCTCATCGTGATCGCCGGGACGTCGGTCTCCCTCGCGATCTCCGAGACCGCCTCGGTGTGCGCCATGGTGTTCCTCGCGACCCAGTCGTGGGGTCTGGTTGCCGCACTGCTGGCCACGCTCGCCGCCGGCGCGGCGATCACCGCGCTGCAAGGCCTGGCAGTCGGATACGGCGAGGCCAACCCCATCGTCCTGAGCATCGCTGCCGGCTTCGCTCTGGTCGGCGTGGCGACCTGGGTCACCGGAGGAACCTCGGTCGCTCCTCAGGGCGCCGGTTACATCCACCTCAATGCGACGCCGGGCGGCATCGCGCTGAGTGTCTACGTACTCGTGGCCTTCACCATCCTGCTCGAGCTCCTGCTCCGCCGGTCAGGCTTCGGCAGGACCCTCTATCTCACGGGTGAGAACCGGCGCGCGGCCACTGCGGCCGGCCTTGCCGTCGGACGCACCATCACCATCGCCTGGCTTCTGGCCGGCGCCCTGTTCGCGGTAGCGGCCTCCTTCAGCGGCGCTTTCAACACCACCGCGAACATCAACCTCGGAGGCACCCTGACGTTCGACGCGATCGCCGCTGTCCTCGTCGGTGGGACCCCGATCGCCGGAGGAAGCGGCTCAGCAGCTCGCACACTGTGCGGAGCCGTGCTGATCGCCGCCCTCTCCGACCTCCTCCTGCTGCGCGGCTACAGCACCGGGGCACAGGTCCTGGTCAAGGGACTGATCGTGCTCGCCATCGTGGTCGTGGTCCACCTCCGGTCCCGCAAAGGAGCCCGATGATGTCCCAAACCCGTTTCGTCCGGGCCTTCCTGAGCAGACCTCAGCGCCTGCTGCCGACCAGCGCACTGGGCATCGCCCTGCTGGCCTACCTGGCACTGCCCCTCTACTCGGGCGAGCCGCTGGTGGCCTTCGACACCTTCAACGCACTGCAGTTCTTCGCCCGCCTCGCCCCACTGGTGCTGGGCCTGGGGCTCACGATGTTCGCCGGAGAGTTCGACCTCTCGATCGTCGGTACCTACGCCCTGGGTGGCATGCTCGCGGTGCAGTACGGCGGCGCCCACTGGGTCACCGGCATAGCTGTCGCCCTCACGGCCGGCGCGGTGATCGGCGCTGTCCAAGGCACTGTCGTCGCCCGGTTCAACATCCCCTCGATGCCGGTCACCCTGGGGACCTACATCGCACTCCTGGGCCTGACCAAGGCGATCTCCGGCGGGCTGAGCAAGACCTACGACAACATCTCGGTGACCCTGTGGGTCGACAGGCAGATCGCCGTGATCCTTTCGCCCCGAAGCCTGCTCGTGCTCGCTGCCTTCGCGGTCGTCGGCCTGATCCTCGGCTGCTCACGCTGGGGACGGGAAATCCGCGCCATCGGATCGGACCGCCGCGCCAGCCGGGTCTCCGGGGTACGCGCCGACCGCCTGCTCATCGGACTGTTCGCCACCTCGGGTGTGCTTGCCGCGGCCTCCGGCGCCCTGCTCAACTTCAGCCTGGGCGCGGCCAACCCCGATCCTGGAACACAACCGCTGATCCTTGCCGTTGTCGGCGCGCTGCTCGGCGGTGTCTCACTGGCCGGCGGACGCGGCAGCGTCGCCGGCCTCCTGGCCGGGGCACTGACGGTGTCCCTGCTCGCCCAGATCGTCACCGCGGCCGGCCTGCCGGACTACCTGGCGCAGCTCTTCTACGCCGCATTGCTGCTCCTCATCGTCGCCGTCGAAGCGCCGGGTCTACGCCGGGCCTGGACCCGATCCTCCGTCAGGCTGCTTTCACGCCACCCAGCGGACCTCGCCAGGGCGACCGAGTCGAGAAAGGTCGCATCATGACCACACTCACCCGGCTCTATACGGGCTTCCGCTTCCCCGAAGGAGGCCGCTGGCATGACGGCCGGCTCTGGTTCTCCGACATGCACACCGGAGAGATCTTCCGTGCCGACCCGGACGGCGACCAGCCACCGGAAGTCGTCACCCGCATCGACGACCAGCCCTCCGGCCTCGGCTGGCTGGCCGACGGAGCACTGCTGATCAGCTCGATGCTGCGCCGGGTCGTGCTCAAGGACGACCTGAACGGCAGTCAGCGTGTGTACGCCGATCTGTCCGCCATGACGGACGCACCCATCAACGACATGGTCGTCGACGAGTCCGGCACCGCCTACCTCGGAGGTTTCGGCTACGACCTGTACGCCGGTGCGCCGCAGACAACCGGCCCCATCTTCGCGATCCCACCCACGGGGGAGGCGCGCGTGGCGGAATCCGACATGGTCTTCCCCAACGGCTCAGTGATCCTCCCCGGCACCAGGACCCTCGTGGTGGCCGAGACCTGGGCAGCACGCCTGACCGCCTTCGACATCGACGAAGACGGCAATCTGAGCGGGAAACGTCTGTGGGCACCGCTGCCCGCGGGCTCCACGCCCGACGGCCTGTGCGTCGATGTCGAGGGCGGCGTGTGGGTCTCGTGCATCGTGAACGGCCGCTTCCTCCGCGTCCTGGCCGGCGGCGAGGTCACCGATGTCGTCGACGTGCCAGGCCGTTGTGCGGCTGACTGCGTACTCGGTGGCCACGACGGGCGCAGCCTCTATCTGCTCACCTCCAACAGCTGGCAGCCCGCGGACACCGAGGAGCGGCAGGGCCGGATCGAGACCGTCCGCGTCGACGTCCCCGGCCGGCAGTAGCCCTCGTATCCCTGATCACCGTCCAGATGTCCATCCATCCGTGCCGTGTTTCGGGAGTAACCCCGTTGACCGAAAGAGATACCCATGCCTGACCAGTCCCGCGTCGCGATCGTGACCGGAGCCGCCCGCGGCATCGGTGCAGCCGTTGCCCGACGCCTCGCCGGAGACGGCCACCGCGTAGCTGTGGTCGACCTCGATGCCGCCTCCTGCGCACCGGTTGTCGACGCCATCGTCGCCGCCGGCGGTTCCGCCATCGGGCTGGGAGCCGACGTCAGCGAGGAGGCGGCTGTCAACTCGGCGGTCGAGGAGTGTGCGGAGCGGCTCGGTGCACCCACGATCCTGATCAACAACGCCGGCATCACTCGCGACAACCTCTTGTTCAAGATGACCACCGCGGACTGGGACAGCGTGATGAGTGTCCACCTCCGTGGAAGCTTCCTGATGAGCCGGGCGGTACAGCGCTGGATGGTCCAGGAGCGGTGGGGACGGATCGTTTCCATGTCGAGCACCTCGGCCCTCGGCAATCGCGGTCAGGCCAACTACGCGGCGGCGAAGGCCGGTCTGCAGGGCTTCACCAAGACCCTCGCCATTGAGCTAGGGCCCTTCGGGATCACCGTCAACGCGGTCGCCCCCGGATTCATCGCCACCGACATGCTCGAGGCCACCGCAGCACGCATGGGCAAGTCCTACGACGAACTGCTAGCCGAGTTCGCCGCCGACATCCCGGTCGGCCGCACGGGCACGGTCGAGGACATCGCCGCAGCAGTGTCCTTCTTCGTGAGGGACGAGGCATCCTTCACCACCGGTCAGATTCTCTATGTCGCGGGTGGTCCCCGATGCTGACCCCGGACGACATCATCGGCCTCAGCGACGTGATGACGGGACTCATGCAGCCGCGCCCACTGACCATCGCACACATCCTGGAGCGCGCCGAGCTCCTCTACTCCCACAAGCTCGTCGCCAGTGCCGGCACCGAGCAGCTGACCTACGCCGATGTCACCGACCATGCTCGGCGCCTCGCCACCGTGCTGGAACAGCTTGAAGTGCCCCGCGGCGCCCGGGTCGGGACCTTCGCCAGCAACAACCGGCGCCATCTCGAGCTCTATCTCGGCGTGCCGGCCACCAAGCGGGTCCTGCACACCATCAACATCCGGCTCAGCCCCGAGCACGTCGAGTTCATCGTCAACCATGCCGAGGACGACGTGATCTTCGTCGACCGGGCGCTCCTGCCACGGATCTGGCCCAGCGCCGAACGGATGCCGAGAGTGCGGCACTGGGTCGTGCTCCCGGACGGCAGCGATGTCGCGATTCCCTCAGACCCGCGCGTCTGTGACTATGACGAGCTGATCTCCGGTGCTGCTGCCTTCTCGGGCTCGTTCGAGCAGGCCTTCACGCTCGCTGACGAGCACCTTGCCTCAGGCCTGTGCTACACCTCCGGTACCACCGGACCGCCCAAGGGCGTTCTCTACAGCCACCGTTCGACGGTCCTGCACTGCCTGGGCACCCTCGCGGCGGGCTTCATCGGCCTGAGTGAGAACGATGTCGTCATGCCGATCGTGCCGATGTTCCACGCCAACGCCTGGGGTCTGCCCTACGGCGCGATGATGGCCGGAGCCTCGCTCGTGCTGCCGGGACCGTCAGCGGAACCCGGGCATCTGCTCCAGCTCATGGAGACCGAACGCGTCAGCGTCGCCGCGGCGGTGCCCACCGTATGGACCAGCCTGACTCCTGAGCTCTCGGCTCACGACCTGAGCGCCGTGCGGTTCCTCCTGGGCGGCGGCTCGGCGGTCCCGGACTCGCTGTCGGAGGCGTATCGCACTGCCGTCGGCGTGCCCATCACACACTCATGGGGGATGACCGAGGTCAGCCCCGTCGGCGCCGTCGGCGGCACTCGCAGCCAGCACCGACAGCTCGGCGCCGAGGAACAGACCGCTGTGCGTGCCGCCCAGGGCCAGCCGCTCCCGCTGGTGAGCATGCGGCTCCTGGACGTCGAGACGGGCAGGAAGCTGCCCCGTGACGGCCACGCCGTCGGTGAGCTGCAGGTCGCCGGGCCCTGGGTGGCAGATGGCTACTTCCGTGTCGAGGCAGACGACAGCTTCACCGAAGACGGGTGGCTGCGCACAGGCGACCTGGCCACCATCGATGCCGACGGCTACCTCCGGCTCGTGGACCGGATGAAGGATCTGATCAAGTCCGGAGGCGAATGGATCTCCTCGGTCGAACTCGAGACTGCCATCGCCTCCCACCCGGACGTCGTCGAAGTCGCTGTGATCGCCCGACCGGACCCGCGCTGGACCGAGAGACCTGTCGCCTACGTCTCCCTGTCCGAGGGCAGCACCACCAGCGCTGAGGACCTGCTGCAGCACATCTCTCCCATGGTGGCGAAGTGGTGGCTGCCCGACGAGTTCGTCTTCATGACCACCCTGCCGAAAACCGGCACAGGCAAGCTGTCGAAGACGGCCCTTCGAGCCTCGACCCGCATCACATGAGCCGGATCCGTCACCGGAAAGGAGGCGCCATGCAGGACGAGCGGATCGTCATCCTCAACGGCGCACGCACACCCATCGGAAGTTTCGGCGGCGCCCTGAGCCCAGTCCCCGCCCACGAACTCGGAGCAACGGCCGCTCGCGAGGCGCTGCGTCGCAGCGGCGTCGATCCCGCCGAGATCGACGAGGTCGTCATGGGCTGCGTCGGCCAGGTCGGCGCCGACACCTTCAACGCCCGCCGCGTCGCCATGGCCGCCGGCCTGCCCACCCACGTGCCGGCGTACACGGTCAATCGACTGTGCGGCTCGGGCTTGCAGGCAGTGTGGTCGGCCGCGATGCAGTTGCGCTGCGGCGACGCCGAGATCGCGCTCGCGGGCGGGGACGAGTCGATGTCGCGCATGCCGTTCTACGACTTCGGCGCCCGCAGCGGCTACAGGCTGAGCCACCGCGAGCTCACCGACGGCACGCTCATGATGCTCACTGACCCCTTTCACGACATCCCCATGGGAATCACCGCCGAGAACGTCGCCGAGAAGTACCACGTGTCCCGGCAGGAGCAGGACGAGTTCGCCGTCGAGTCGCAGCGTCGATGCGCCTCCGCCTCGGCGAGCGGCATCTTCGCCGACGAGATCGTTCCGGTCGAGATCGCGGGCCGGAGGACACGGGTCGTCGACCAGGACGAGCACCCCAGGCCCGGAACGTCTCTCGAGACCCTGCAAACGCTCCGTCCGGCCTTCCGCGTCGGCGGCACCGTCACTGCGGGCAATTCTTCAGGCATCAACGACGGTGCCGCCGCGCTGGTCGTCGCCCGCGAATCCGCGGCGATCACCCGCGGCCTACGCCCCTTGGTCGCACTGGAAGCCGTCGCGACTGCGGCACTGGAACCCGAAATGATGGGCTACGCGCCTGTACTGGCGCTGCGCAAGCTGTTCGAGAAAACCGGCACAGCACCCTCCGACATCGACGTATTCGAGGTCAACGAGGCCTTCGCAGCGCAAGCTGTCGCCTGCATCCGCGACGCGAAGCTCGACCCCGGACGAGTCAACCCCCACGGCGGTGCGATCGCGCTCGGCCATCCGGTCGGCGCCACCGGTGCGATCTTGACCTTGCGGATCACGCAGGATCTGGTTCGCCGCGACCTCGAGCTCGGCGTCGTCACCCTGTGCATCGGTGGCGGGCAAGCCCTTGCCGCTATGTTCCGCCGGTTGTAACAAACCGGCACACCACGCCAGGAGGTGGCCCATCATGAATGCTTCGGCCGAACAGCGAAGGCCCCCCATTACCGTCGAACACGTCTTCATGCTGCTGCACACGCCCGAGGCCTTTCGATCCATGCGCCACCGCGCGCGCACGTTCCTCGAAGCGGAGGACCTGCCGGAGGACACCGCCCACGACGCGCTCCTGGTGATTTCCGAACTCACCACGAACGCCCTCCGCCACGCGCTGCCGCCCGCCTACCTCCGCTTGTCCGTGCCGGTCGCCGATGGGTGCCGAACGGTGCGGATCGAGGTCACCGACTCGGGTCTGGCCGATCGTCCTCGCCGGTCCTTGGGCCACAAGGACCCCGAGGAACACGGGCGCGGCCTGGAAATCGTCAACGCTCTTTCCACGCGGTGCGGCAGCCGCGTCCACCGCAGTTGGAGCGTCCGGTGGGCCGAGCTGACCGCACCGCTGGACTCGCCCGCTGCAAAGGCTCCTTCCGGTCCGATCGCAGGGGTCAAGCCACGGCTGTTGCTCCTGGAGGGACACGCTTCCGGTCATGGCTGCTCGAAGATCGTCACCTCGCGGCAATACAGAACGAACGAGTGGGACGGGTCGTAGAAGCGACCCCTTTCCGCCGATGGCTCGCGCAGCGACCGCTCGTACGCCGGGAAGTGGGTCAGGGCCTCGTCCGCGGAGTTGTAGTACAGGGCGGTGACCGCCTCGTACCCATGCTGATCCTGACCGCCGAAGTGGCGCAGACCCTGCTCGGCTCCCGGTACCTGCACGTGGTGGACGTGCGCGCGTACCGCCTTGGTGTGTGGCTCGTCCCGGGAGAGGGCGACCTCGTGGGCGCCAAGCGACCGTCCGGTGAAGCCGTCCAGGCTCACGCCGTCCGCCCTGCTCAGGAAGTGCAGCACCTTGACCCGTCCGTCGGCCTCGGACGGCGGTGGCGGGGTGACTGCCACGGGCCGGGCCAACAGGGCCAGGGCCGAGGGCATGTCGTTGAAGTGTGCGCCGTCTGGGCCGATTACCTCGCGCGTGTACGGGTCGGACATCGTGGCGGCCAACGCGTCCTTGTCGTGGAACTGCAGTTCGGTGACGGCGTCCCGGCCGAACTCGGTCAGGTGCGCCGCGTCGCCCTCGGTACCGAAGGACGCGTCGAAGACGTGGTTCTGGACGTATCGCCGAACCCCGAGAGGCTTCGCGGCGGCCAGAGGGCCGTGCACATGGTGGAGGTAGCGCACGAACGCCTGGTGCGTCATGCCCGGCTTGCGGCGGACGGCGGCGATCAGGGTCAGCATCCTGTGGCTCCGTGGGGTCGGGGTGCGGCGCTGGATCAGCCCGCGATCTGCTGGACCGGCGCGGGGGCGGTCCCCGCACGGTGGCGCCGTGCGGCGAGGCCGAGTGCGGCGCTCGCGACGACCCCGGAGAGAGCCAGTACGCCCATGGATTTCGCGGTGGAGCCGACGACGGAGGTCAGCGCGAGCACAACCAGCGGGCACAAGAACTGACCGAGGAAGAAGGACCCCGTCCACAGGCCGATGCCACGACCGCGGTCGGCGAACTCCAGCTTGGACATGGCGAGGGTGAGCAGGCTCGGCAGCATGATGCCGCCACCGAAGCAGTTGATCACGGCGCCGATGGTCAGCAAGACGGGGTTGGGAGCGAGCCAGACGACGGCGAAGCCGGCGGCGCACAGGCCGAAGGCGGTGGGAAGCCAGGCTTGCGGGGTGCGGCCGGTCTTGGTGAAAACGACGGAGCCGACCACGATCGCGGCACTGGTGATGGCGGCGGCCAGTCCAATCATGCTGGTCCCGGTCACGCCCATGTCGTCCAGAAGGAACGCCATTTCCACCTGGAGGGTGTAGAACAGGACGGCGCCGAAGACCGTCAGCGCGCAGGTGCCGACCAGCGGACGCCAAGGGAAGGGCCGCCTGCCCATGGGGCCGGAGACAGTGGGGGAGAGTGCCTTGGCGCGGTCGTCGGGTCGAGGCTGGGGCAGGAAGGCGGCCATGGCGGGGGCGAGCAGCAGGCTCACGGCGTAGGCCCAGAACGGTGCGCGCCAGCCGGCCGACCCGGCCGTGCCGCCCACGATGAGGAAGGCCGTCGCGGAGATCGCGGCGCACATCGTCTGCATCGCAAGGTAGCGGTCGCGTTGCCGGCCGGTGTAGTAGTCGCCGATCAGTGTCGTGCAGCACGTCATGATCGCGGCTTCGGTGACGCCCACGAGAGCGCGACTGGCGACGATGGCGCCGAGGGAGTCCAGCCACAGGGGCGCGGTGCCGAACAACGCGTATACCACCGTCGAGACGATGAGCAGCCGCTTGCGGCCGAGCCGGTCGACGACGACGCCGGCGAACGGGGCCAGCAGGGCCAGCGACAGAGCGGGGATCGTCAGGGCCATGGGGACGAGTGCGTCGACCCCCGCCACGTGGGCGAAGTGATCGTGCATTTTCGGCAGGACCGGGGCGATGAGCACGGCCCCCAGGATGGGCAGACAGGCACCGGCCATCAGCAGCGTGAGGCGAAGCCGGTGTCCGGGACCGGACACGACCTGCTCGGACGGGATGTCCGCCTCCGCCGTGGACGGCGGAGGCGGGAGCGGGGGCACGGGTGCAGGCATGAGGGATCTCCACGTGGCGTGTCGGGAGGGGACGGGATGGTTCGGCCGCGGTGGCCGGGCCGCCCGGCACCCGTGGCAGGCTCGCGACAGCGGTGCCGATGACCGCCGGACGTCGCGGCGGGCCGTCCCGCCGCGACGTCCGGCGTGCTCCCGGCAGCGGCTGACGGTGCGGCTCCGACGTCGGGTTGAGACGACTATCGGGCAACGGGCAGGGCCTGCCTAGCCCTCGTCCGATCGAGATCGTTGATGCGGATCATCCAGTTCCTGGATGCCGGGCACGTGGGGGGACCCGCCTTCCGGCAATACTCCGGCGACGGGGCCGGGCCCTGGTCCGGAGGTGTCCCGGTGCCGGCCAGGCAACGGCTGTCGAGGACTGCCGTCGTCGTGCGGACGAGCGGTCACCGCCGCCTACGGCACACTGCCGTCGAGGCCCCGTCGGACGGCCCGGACAGCAGCCCGTCACCGCTCGCCGGACAGGGCCGAACCCGGCACCTCCTCCAACCCGGGTGCTCCCGGCCCGGGCAGGCGCGTGAGCGCGAGACGCAGGAACGCCTGCGCGGCGGGTGAGGCCGGAGCAGGGTCGCGATGAGCGAGGGCCAGCGGCTGGAGCGCCTGCGGGTCGTCGAGGCGCAGGACGCAGTCGGCGTGGTCGCCCGGGATGATGGCGTCGGCCACCGGTCGGGGCACGATGGTCACCCCGATGCCCTCCAACGCCAGTGAGGCGAGGTCTCCCGCGCTGCGCAACGCGCAGACACTGCGGCGGCGGGCGCGCGCCCGGTCGAACGCGGCGTCCACCTGCATGCGTAGTCCGGTGTCCGGACTGCATTCGAGGAAGCGCTCGTCGGACAGTTCGCCCAGATCCATGACGCCGGTTCCGCGCAGCCGGTGCCTGCGGCCCACGACGGCCACGAGCGGCGCCAGACTCAGCAGGTGGTACGCGATGCCCTGGGGCAACTGGTGTTCGTGCAGGGCGGTCACGGCGACTTCGAGCTTGCCGGTCAGGAGCTGCGTGGTGGCTTCCACACCGTCCGCGTCGGAGACGATCACCTCAACCGCGGGGTATGCCTCCTGATACTCCCTCAGCAGGCCGAGATGGTCGATCTTCCCGGCCGTGAGCGTCAGCGAACCGATGCGCAACCGTCCTCGCACAGGCCCGTCGAGCGAGGCGATCTCGGCCTGCATCTCCTGGACCGCGTGGAGCACCCGCCGCGCGCAGGCGACGAAGGTCTGGCCGGCCTGGGTCACGCGGACGCTGCGGCTCGTCCGCTCGAAAAGCCGGGCACCGACCTCCCGCTCGAGCTGGGTGATCTGGTGGCTGAGTCCGGACTGCCCGATGCGGCAGCGCGCCGCGGCCCGGGTGAAGTTGAGCTCGTCGGCGATGGCCACCGCGTACTCCATCTGCCGCAGATCCATCGCATTCTCCGATCATTTCATGCGTGTTTCAGTGTTGGACGCCGAAGACGTCCCGAGGACATGATGGTCAGCACCAGCCGATCGGCTCGGTTTCACCAAGATTCCACTGCGCCCCTTCTCGTACCAGAGCGCTGCCAGCCAAACGGAATCAATCACATTCTTCGCTTGATCCGACCTTGCCACAGGGGAGAGAGCCATGGCCACTGCAACGACGCAGCCCGACGGGACACCCGGGCAGCAGCCCGTGGGCACCCAGCCGCCCCCGGAAACCATGCAGTTCCCGGACACGCCGAAGTTCCGGGGGTTCTTCGCCCCGTCGCGGATCGAGGCGGACGTCTACGACCTCGAGGTCGAGGGCTGTATACCTCCCGAGCTGAACGGTGCGTTCTACCGTGCCGCCGCGGACACCCAGTACCCGCCGCGGTTCCCGAACGACGTGTACATCAACGGCGACGGCATGATCCACATGGTGCGGTTCGACAACGGCCACGCGGATCTGAAGACGCGCTATGTCCGCACCCAGCGCTTCCAGCTCGAACGCGCCGCTCGCCAGGCCCTGTTCGGCGCCTACCGCAACCCCTACACCGACGATCCTTCCGTCGCCGGCATCGACGACGGCAACGCCAACACCTCGATCATCTGGCACGCGGGCAAGCTGCTCGCGCTCAAGGAGGCGGCGCTTCCGTACGAGCTGGATCCGGCGACGTTGGAGACCAAGGGTGTCTACGACTTCTCCGGCCAGATCCCGGGCCGTACCTTCACCGCGCACCCCAAGCACGACCCGCGCACCGGCGAGCTGATCGCCTTCGCGTACAACGCCAGCGGTCTGCCGGACAAGCAGATCCACATCCACGAGATCTCCGCGGACGGCAAGGTCACCCGTTCCCAGACCTTCGAGGTGCCGTACTCCTCGATGGTGCACGACTGGCTGGTCACCCGGGACCACTTCGTCTTCACGATTTCGCCCATGGTCGCCGACCCGGAGCAGATGAAGACGGAGGAGCAGTACTTCGTCTGGGACCCGAACCAGGGGACCTACGTCGCGATCATCCCGCGCGACCAGGGGGTGAGCGGCATCAAGTGGTTCCGCAGCGAGCAGCTCATGGAGACCCACACTCTGAACGCCTGGACGGACGGCGACGCCCTGATCGGCGACCACTTCACCACCAAGTCCGGCTGGTTCTCCCAGTTCCCGAAGACGACCGTCGGCTTCCTGCCCGAACAGCCGCCGTTCCTGCACCGCTGGACTTTCGACCTCACCCAGGGTGCCTCCCACTGGGACGACGCCACCGACACCTACCGCAGCGAGCAGCTCCTCGCCTCGCCCGGTGACATGCCCCGGGTCGACCCCCGTGTGCTGATGGAGAAGAACCGGCACTCCTGGGTCGGCGGCATGCACCCCGATCTGCCCATGCCCGAGTTCGGTCCCATGGGCCCGCCCTTCAACTCCCTCATCCACCGCGACGAAAGCACCGGTGCGACGGCCATCTGGGCCGCCGGCGAGCACGCCGCGCCGGAGGAACCGGTGTTCATTCCCAAGTCCGCGGACGCCGACGAGGGCGAGGGCTATCTGCTGGCGCTGGTCGGCCGGCGCGACCAGATGCGGCACGACCTGGCCATCCTGGACGCCCTCGACATCGCCGCCGGCCCGATCGCCACCGTGAAGATCCCCTTCCGGCTCCGGTACGGCTTCCACGGCACCTGGGTGCCCGCCAGCGAACTGGGAAGGTGAGCACACTCATGAGGCTTACCAGGTGCGGCCACGCCTGCGTCCGGCTGGAGCAGGACGGCGTCGTCATCGTCATCGACCCCGGCAATTACTCCGACCCGCACGCGCTCGAGGGTGCCCACGCCGTGCTCGTGACCCACGAGCACGTGGACCACTTCGCAGAGCCCGTACTGCGCGCGGCGGCCGAAGCCGATCCTGCCCTGCGGATCTGGGCCAACCGATCCGTGGCGGACCAGCTCGCCGGGCTCGGCGGCGGCCGGGTCACCGTGGTCGGCGACGGGGACGCCATCGACATCGAGGGCATCGGCGTCGAGGTGCACGGAGAACTGCATGCCGTGGTCCATCCGGACCTGCCGCGGGTCACCAACGTCGGCTTCCTCGTGGGAGACACCGACGCAGCCACCGTCTTCCACCCGGGCGACGCGTTCACCGTGCCGGCGCGCCCGGTGGACACCCTCCTGCTGCCCGTCCACGGCCCGTGGTCCAAGACGGGCGAAGTCATCGACTACGCCCGCGAGATCAAAGCCCGCAGCGCTCTGTCGATTCACGACGGCGGTCTCAGCGAGAGCGGGAACGCGCTGGCGGACCACATGCTGGAAATGTGCCTGAAGGACGTCGGGACCGATTACCAGCGGGTGGCGGCCGAGGCCGGAATCGAGCTCGCGTGATGGCTGCGTCGAGACAGATACAGAGGCCGCCGGTCGGGTGGCTGAGCCTCGAGGGGCGCGGCGCGCTCGTCATCGGGGCCGGAGGACTGGGCACCGCCTGCGTCCGGGGCCTGGCGGCAGCGGGAGCACGGCTGACGGTCGTCGACGCGGACGAGGCCCGCCTCAAGGCCCTGCGCGACGATCCGGCCTGTGCGGCCGCCGTCGTACGGACCCTCACCGCGGACCTGACGTCGTCCGAGGCGTGCGAGCGGGCGGTCGCCACGGCGGCCCGCGAGCTCGGTGGCCTGGATGTGCTGGTGCACGCCGTGGGCATGAACGACCGCCGTCCCGTGGTGGACACACCCGACGAGCTGTGGGACCGGATCATCACCCTGAACCTGTCGACCGCGTTCTGGACCGGACGCGCCGCAGGCCGGCTGATGCGCGAGGCGGGCCACGGCAGCATGGTGTTCTTCTCCTCCGTCTCCTCCCTGCTCGCCCACCGTCACCACGGCCCGTACGCCGCCTCGAAGGGCGGCTTGGACCAGTTGGTGAAGGTCATGGCCCGTGAATGGGCCACCGACGGCGTCACCGTCAACGCCGTCGCCCCGGGCTACTCGGAGACCGAGCTGACCCGCGCGTACCTGGCAAAGCCCGGAATACGTGAGGAGCTGACCAGCCTGGTCCCCGCCGGGCGCCTGGGACAGCCGGAGGACGTGGTCGGAGCCGTGCTGTTCCTCGCCTCCGCCCGCGCCGCGTACGTCACCGGTCAGGTGCTCTACGTGGACGGCGGCCGCACGCTCGTATGACGCCTCGTCCCTCTGCCCCAGAAGGGAGTGCTGATGAACGCACGCCTCGCCGGCCAGCTGCCCGGCGAACTGGACGAGCCGCAGGCCGAGGTCTACCGAGCCATCACCGGCGGTGCCCGGGCCACCGGACCGCAGGCGTTCGCCCTCACCGACGAGACCGGCCGACTGCGCGGCCCGTTCAACGCCATGCTGCTCAGCCCGCCTGTCGGGATGGCCGTGCAGGCGGTGGGCGCGGCGGTGCGCTACGAGTCGGTCCTGACCGACCGGGTGCGCGAGATGGCCGTCCTGGCCGTCGCCGCCCACTGGAACAGCACCTTCGAGCGCGAGGCCCACGAGGCGGTCGGCCGCGCCTGTGGCCTCACCGACTCCGAGCTGAGCACACTGCGCGCCGGCGGACTGCCGGACCTTGTCGACCCGGCCGAGCGCGCCGCGCTGTGCGCGACAGCCGCACTGGTGGGAGTCGGCGCTCTGAACGACCAGGAGTATGACGACACGGTGGCCGAGTGGGGGGAGCGAGGCCTGTTCGAACTCACCACCCTGGTCGGCTACTACGCCCTGCTCGCCCTGCAGTTGCGGGTCTTCGCGGGAGAAGGCCCGAAGGATCCCTGCGACACACCACAGACCGAAAGCGGGACACCATGAAGCTGGTCACGTTCGACGACGGACGCGTGGGAAGGCTGGAACTCGAAGAGCGGTTGGTGCTTCCGCTGGAGGTGGCGAGCACACGCGAGTACTTCGAGTGTGACGGCCGCGTCGCGGAGAGCGGGGAACGCCTCGCCCTGGACGACGTGACGCTGCGCGCACCGATCGTGCCGAAGAAGTTCTTCCACACCTCCGGCAACTTCCGTGAGCACGAGGACGAGTCGAAGAACGTCGACTGGTCGCACCCCATGCACAAGGGCATCGTCTTCTTCCAGAACGTCGACGCGATCGTCGGCCCCGACGAGCCGGTGATCCACCCCGAGCACCTGACGAGCGAACTCGACTACGAGCTGGAGATCGCCGTCGTCATCGGCAAACCCGGGAAGTTCTTCGGCGTGGACGACGCGCCCGACCACATCGCGGGATACGTGGTCTTCAACGACATCACCGCCCGCGACATCCAGCGCCGCGAGATGGAGTCCGGCGTCTTCTCCTTCTGCAAGGCCATCGACACCTTCTGCCCCGTCGGCCCGTACATCGTCACGGCCGACGAGATCCCCGACGCGCAGAACCTCGACATGGAACTGCGGGTGAACGGCGTGGTCCGGCAGAAGTCGAACACCAACCGCATGTCCGTCTCCATTCCGCACCTGGTCGCCTATCACTCCCCGCAGGGCTACAGCGCGGGGGATCTGATCACCACCGGCACCGTGCAGGGCGTCGCCGGCTTCAGCGGCAACCCGGACATGTACCTCAAGCCCGGTGACGTCGTCGAGGCGGAGGTCGAACGGCTCGGCGTCCTGCGCAACCCCATCGTCAGCTGGCGGCAGGGCCACGGCACGCCCGTACCGAAGAAGGTGGACTGGTGAGGTTCGGCGTACTGGACGGACGGGCCGTCGTGGTCCGCGGCGACCTGGCCGCGGACGTCCGCCGGGCCTCGAAGGGGCGGCTGCCCACCGATCCGATGATCCTGCTGGGGGAGTGGCCACGACTGCGCGAGTGGGCGGCCGGACTGCCCGACCGGGCCTACGACATCCCCGTCGACCCCACCGCACTCGGCGCACCGGTGCCCCGCCCTCGGCAGGTGTTCGCCATCGCCCTCAACTACCCGCCGCACGCCGCCGAAGCCGGCTTCACCCCGCCTGACGAACCCCTCGTCTTCACCAAGTTCCCGGCCTGCGTCACCGGCCCGCACACCACCGTCGCCCTTCCGCCGGGCAAGGTGGACTGGGAGGTCGAACTCGTCGCCGTCATCGGACGGGAGACGTACCGGGTGAGCGAGGACCGGGCCTGGGAGGCCGTCGCCGGTCTGACGGTCGGCCAGGACCTCTCCGAACGTGTGACCCAACTGCGGGGCGCGCCCGCACAGTTCAGCCTCGGCAAGTCGTTTCCGGGCTTCGGCCCCACCGGCCCGGTCCTGGTCACCCCGGACGAGTTCGCCGACCCCGACGACCTGGAGATCACCGGACTGCTCAACGGTGCGGCCGTCCAGCACGACCGCACCAAGTCGCTGATCTTCCCGGTGCCGGAGCTCGTCGCCCGCCTGTCGGCCGTAGTGCCGCTGTTCCCGGGCGACCTGGTCTTCACCGGCACCCCGGCCGGGGTCGGCAACCGCATGGACCCGCCCCGCTATCTCACCGAGGGCGACGAACTCGTCAGCCGTATCGAGGGCATCGGAGAGATCCGCCAGCGCTTCACGGCCGTACACCCCTGAAGGGACGTCTCATGACAGAGCAGAGCATCCCCCGCCGCTTCGAAGGCCGTACCGTCCTGGTCACCGGTGCCGGCACCGGCTACGGCGCCGAGATCGCCGTACGTGCCGCCCAGGAGGGCGCCCGGGTCGCCGTCCACTACCGCAGCTCCGCGGCGGGAGCCGAGAAGACGGTCGCCCGGATCAAGGAGGTCGGCGGCGAGGCGTTCACGGTGCAGGCCGACATCGCCGTCCACGCCGACGTCATCCGCATGGCCGAGGAGGTCTTCGGCCGCTTCGGCGGCCTGGACGTGCTGGTGAACAACGTCGGTGACACGGCGGGCGACCAGATGTCCTGGCGGGAGCTCACCGAGGAGTCCATCGACCACGTCCTCGCGGTGGACGTCAAGGGAACGATGCTGTGCGTCCACGAGTTCGGCTCCCGGATGCTGGAGCAGGGGCACGGTGCGATCGTCAACATCGGCTCCACCGTGATCGTGCGCGGCAGCGCCCGCGCTCCGCAGTACGCGGCCGCGAAGTACGGCCTCCTCGGCATCACCAAGTCCTACGCCCAGGCGTTCGCCCCCGCTGTGCGGGTCAACACCTTCGCCCCCGGATTCATGGAGACCGAGATGCTCCTCAACCGTGCGGACTGGAAGTCCGGCCGCCGCGCGGACATGATCGCCAAAACCCCGATGGGCCGCATCCCGGGCCCCGCCGAACTCGCGGGCACAGCCCTCTTCCTCGCCACCGACGACGCCGCCCACATGACCGGCGCCTACCTCAACGCCGACGGCGGCTTCAACATGATCGGCGCCTGACCTGCAGGACGCGCACCGGCCCGAGCAACCAAGAAGGACGACCCCGTGCCAGTTGACCGTAATCTTCTGATCGGCGGCAAGGAGACCCCGGCCGTCTCCGGCCGGACCACCGCCGACATCAGCCCTTGGACCGGTGAGCCCTGTGCGTGGGTCGCTGCCGCCGGCCCCGAGGACGTGCGAGCCGCGGTGGACGCGGCGGATGCCGCCTTCGCCGAGTGGGCGGCGCTCGCACCCTTCGCCCGGCGCAAGATCTTCCTGCGCGCGGCGGACCTCATGGAAGAGCGCCGTGAACAAGCCGTTGAGGTGATGGCCGCCGAGACGGGCGGAACCCGGGGGTGGGCGCTGTTCAACGTCGCGGTGGCCGCCAACATGCTGCGCGAGGCCGCCGCCGCGATCACCGCCCCGCGCGGGGATGTGCTCACCACCCAGGAGCCGGGCGGGCTGAGCCTTGCCGTCCGCGAACCCCTCGGTGTCGTGGCCGCGTTCGCACCGTGGAACGCGCCGGTCATCCTCGGCACCCGGGCGGTCGCCGCTCCGCTCGCGGCGGGCAACACCATCGTGGTCAAGGCGAGCGAGGACGCCCCGATCGCGTGCGGCCTGTTCGTCGCCGACGTGCTGCGCGACGCGGGACTACCCGACGGCGTCCTCAACGTCATCACCAACGACAAGGCGGACGCCGCGGGCATCGCGCGGACACTGATCGCGGATCCGCGGGTTGGTGCCGTCAACTTCACCGGCTCGACCGGCGTCGGGCGGATCATCGGTGCCCTGGCCGCCGAGCACCTCAAGCTGGCCGTGCTCGAACTCGGCGGCAAGAACTCCGTGATCGTGCTGGAGGACGCCGACCTCGACCATGCCGTGAACGCCGCCGCGTTCGCCGCGTTCATGAACTCCGGCCAGATCTGCATGTGCGCCGACCGTGTGCTGGTGCACACCTCACTCGTCGGCGAGTTCACCCGGCGGTTCGCCGCGAAGGTCGCCGGTCTGCCGAGCGGCGATCCGGGCCTGCCCGGCACCGTCATCGGCCCGCTGGTGGACGAAGCGGCCGCGCGGCGGGTCGCCGCCCTGGTCACGGACGCGGTCAGCAAGGGCGCGCGCGTCCTGACCGGCGGTGGCGAGCCGGAGGGGGCCGTGTATCAGGCGACCGTGCTCACCGACCTGCCCGAGGACGCGGAACTGCACCACGCCGAGGCCTTCGGACCGGTCGTCGCCATCAGGGCCTTCGCGGACGACGACGAGGCGGTGGCCCTGGCCAACGACACCGAGCACGGCCTCAGTTGCGGCATCCTCACCGAGAACGGCACCCACGGCCTGAAGGTGGCACGCCGCATCCGCACCGGCATCGTGCACGTGAACGACCAGTCGGTGGCGGACGAACCGCAGGCACCCTTCGGCGGGTTCGCGGCCTCGGGTTACGGCCGCTTCGGCGGACGCTGGGGCATCGAGTCCTTCTCGAACACTCGCTGGGTCACCCTCTCCACGGAGCACTCCCGCTACCCCTTCTGATCCTGCCGCGTACGGCGCCTGCCCGGAGCCGTCATCACCACAACCAGGGAGCCCCCATGGCAACGTTCCGTTTCGACACCCGAGTCGCACAGGACCCTGACCGCGTCTGGGCCGTCCTCACCGACGTGAGCATGATCCCGCAGTGGTTCCCGGCCGTGCAGGAGGCCCACTTCGACGGCACGCACCGCCACCTGACCACGGCCGAGGGCACGCTGAAGTCCCTCGTGGTGACGAAGGACGACGCACTGCGCCGCTTCCAGTACCGGTTCGTCGAGGGCATGCCCCAGCCCATCGACTTCCACCTGGGCACCATCGACGTGCTTCCCGACGGGGACGGTTCACGGGTGGTCTACAGCCAGGAGATCCTTCCCGAGGCCCTGGCAGCCATCGTCGAGGGAGCCGTGAGCGAGGGGATCGCGGGCATCGCCCGGCACTTCGCCGCACGCCCCTGACGCGGGAGGGGCGCACGAGGTGCGAGCCGGGCCGGCGGTGACACGGCGGGACACAGCGCACCTCCGATGATCACCACGTAGAGGGCTGCGGCGCCCACACTCGGTGAGGTTGCTGTGCCCGGAGTCGCCGGGGTGCGCCCCACCCCATTGCGAGAAGTGCCCCACCTGCGCGCCGTCACCCCCGGCGCGATGCGATCGGCGCCGACTTCGCCGGCCGCTCGGCCACCTTCCGGCCGAGCTCGTCGCTCATCGCGCAGGAGTGGCCGGTGAGGCGGAGTCGGGCAGGGGGCGTCGGGCGACCTCGTGGGCGTCGTCCTGTGGTACGCCCAGCATGCGCAGGACCATCTCGGCGAGGTTCACGGCGGCCTCGTCGCCGTCCAGGTCGGGGCGGGCGAATCGCATCTCCACCAGGGACAACAGGGTTCCGCCCAGTGCGGTCAGGGCGACCGCCGGGTCGGCGGGGGTGAAGCGGCCGGACGTCAGGCCGGCCTCAAGGTCTCGCAGTGCCCGCCGGGCCAGGCCGTTGTCCGAGTGGATGTGGCCCATGCCGCGGCGGCGCAGGACCTGCATCAGCTCGGGGTGGGAGTCGGCCATGCGGGCGCTGAGCCGGAAGCCCGCCGCGACGAGTTCCGCGGGGTCGTCGATCCCCGTCAGGCGCTCATCGAAGTTCTGGCCGAACTCCTCCAGCGCGTCCACCACGGCTGCCTCGAACAGCTCCGTCTTGGACTCGAAGTGGTTGTAGAAGGAGCCGAAACCGACGTCCGCGCGCTCGGCGATCGCCTGGATGCTGGCGCTGGTGTCCCCGGTCTCGGCGAGTATCTGCCGGGCCGCGCGGACGAGCGCCCGACGGGTCTCGGCGCGGCGCCGCTCGAAGCGGTTGCTGGGCGGGGCTGACGTAGACATACGCAGAGTCTACCCGCCCGGGCGATGACGATAGCAGCTCTGATGAGTTCATCATTCCTGCCGCGAACATCTTGACGACGGAACTGTCAAACCTGATGATTCCCTCATTAAGCAATGTTGCTCGGAGGGCACCATGTCTGAAACCCGCGTCCACGGGCCCGACGTCAAGACGGCCCACCAGGACCTGCACAGCGAACAGGGCGCCCTGCGCGGTGAGCATCCCGGTCGCTCCCGCAATCCCGTGATCAAGGTCGCGGACCTGGCCTGGCTGGAGTTCGAGAAGCCGGACTTGGAGCGGGCGGAGGTCTTCGCCCGTGACTTCGGCTTCGGCATCGCCGCCCGCACGGAGAGTGAGCTGTGGCTGCGGGGCAGCTTCGCGGGCTCGCCCTGCATGGTGATCCGGCGCGGTCGTACGTCTCGTTTCATCGGCCCGGCGTTCCGCGCGGCGGAGCGGGCCGACCTGGACCGGCTGGCGCGGGCCACCGGCTCCGATGTGCGGGACGCGGACGTGCCCGGTGGTGGCAAGGTGGTCGGCCTGCTCGACCCGTCCGGCTTCCCGGTGCGGGTGGTGCACTGCGGCGAGCAGCTTCCCGCGTTGCCGGAGCAGCGGCCGCTGCTCCTCAACTTCGGCACGGATCACCGCCGTACGAACACCACGCAGCGCCCGCCGCGCGAGCCGTCCCGGATCCAGCGGCTGGGACATCTGGTGCTGGAGACAAGGGTGTTCGCGCAGGCCCTGGACTGGTACCTGGACACCCTCGGCATGATCGTGTCCGACTTCCTGTTCCTGGACGGCCAGCGCGACCGCGGCCCGACGATGGCGTTCATCCGCTGCGACCTGGGCAGCGTGCCGGCCGACCACCACACGCTGGCCATGCATCTGGGCCCGGGCACGGGCTACGTCCACTCCGCCTACCAGGTCACCGACCTGGACTCCATCGCCGCCGGCGGCGAGTACCTCAAGGAGCGTGGCTACAAGCGCAGTTGGGGCATCGGCCGGCACATCCAGGGCAGCCAGCTGTTCGACTACTGGCGCGATCCCGACCGCTTCATGCTGGAGCACTTCGCCGACGGCGACCTGTTCTCCTGCGACGTCGAGCCCGGCTGGGCGCCCATGTCGACCAGCGGGCTGGCCCAGTGGGGCCCGCCCGCCACCCGGGACTTCCTCGGCGCGAGCCCCTCCCCCCAGCGGGTCCGCGACGTCATCCAGGCCCTGCGCGGCGGCAACGAAGTGGACCCGGCACGACTGTTCGGCCTGCTCAAGGCAGCCAACTCCTGAACCCTTGCCCGCAATCCCCTCACAAAGGCACTGACATGAGCACCAATGTCCTGCGCACCGCCGACGGCTGGTGGGTCGTCCGAGGTGACCGAGCCGTCCCGCTCGAGACCAAGGCCGCGACCACCGCTGAGCTGCTGGCCGACCGCGCCGCGGTCCACGAGGCCGCCGGCTCCGACGAGTCGGGCACTCCGGTTGCCGACCTGGTCGCGCTCTCGCCGGTCACCACGCCCTGCCGCGTGGTCGCCCAGATGGTCAACTACCGCAGTCACGCCCGCGATTCAGGCTTCACCGGAGACATCCCGCCCGCCTTCTTCCGCAAGGCGTCCGGCTCGGTCAGCGGCCCCGGCGAGGCCGTCGTCCGCCCCGCACACGTGAAGTTCCTCGACTACGAGATCGAGTTGGGCCTGGTCATGGGCGCGTCCCTGCCCGTCGGCACGGTGGTCGAGGAACGGGACCTGCCCGCGTACATCGCCGGGCTCGTGATCACCGACGACATCAGCGCCCGCGAGGTGCAGCTGACCAAGACGCAGTTCTACGAGAGCAAGTCGTACCCGACCTTCACCCCGACCGGGCCGTACCTGGCTCTGCTGGAGCCGGAGGACTTCGCCCATCTCCTGGACCTGCGGCTGAAGCTGTCCGTCAACGGCGAGCTGCGTCAGGACCGCACCCTCGCCGACATGATCGTCCGCCCGGCGCAGGCCCTGACCCTGCTGGCCCGGTTCCAGACCCTCGACCCCGGCGACCTGCTGCTGACCGGCACGCCCGGCGGTACGGCGCTGAAGGCCCCGCCGAAGCCGGTGGAGAAGATCGGCGCGCTGCTGCCGCCCGCCGTGAAGTGGAAGGCGTTCTTCAAGAGCCAGGCGAAGAACCCGCACTACCTCAGCCCGGGAGACGTGATCACGGCGACGATCGCGACTCCGGACGGCCGGATCGACCTCGGCGAACAGCGCACCCCCGTCACGGACGCGAAATGAGACCCGAAGCACATGATCTTCGAACGTAACGGGGCAGACGTACCCGTGGTGATCGTCGGCGCCGGGCCCGTGGGCGTGACCGCCGCCCTCCTCCTGGCCCGGCGCGGAGTCCGCAGCGTCGTCCTCGAACGCCACCGGGACATCTACCCGCTCCCGCGCGCCGCCGCCACCGACGACGAGGTACGCCGGATCCTCCAGGCCGCGGGCGTGGGAGAGGAGTTCGACGCGATGGCCCGCCCGGCGAACGGGCTGCGGCTGCTGGACGCCCGGCACCGCGTGATGACCGAGTTCCGGCGCACCGAGCACGGCCTGCACGGCTACCCGCAGACCAGCATGTTCGACCAGCCCGAGCTGGAACGCGTACTGCGCGACGCCCTGGCCCGGCACCCGGAATGCGAACTGCGGGGCGGAGTGCAGGTCACCGGCATCGGCCCGGACACCGAGGGCCCCGTGCGCGTGACCTACCGGGACGACGACGGTGAGCATCACCTGTGGGCCGACGCGGTGCTCGGCTGCGACGGCGCGAACAGCCTCACCCGCGAGGCGATCGGCGCCGTATGGGAGGACCTGCGCTTCGAGGAACGCTGGACCGTCATCGACGTCCGCACGACGGCCGGCGTGCGCTGCTGGGAGGGGGTCGACCAGGTCTGCGACCCCGACCGGCCGGCGACCTTCGCGCGCATCGGAGAAGACCGTTACCGCTGGGAGTTCCGGCTGCGCGAGGGGGCGGAGCAGCCGGTCCGCGAGTTGGTCGCTCCGTGGCTGCCGGCCTCGCACGAGGCGGACTTCGAGATCATCCGCGAGGCGCAGTACACCTTCCGGGCACGCCTCGCCGACCGCTGGCGCAGCGGACGGGTCTTCCTGCTCGGCGATGCCGCCCACCTCACCCCGCCGTTCATCGGACAGGGGCTGTGCGCGGGCCTGCGGGACGCCTACAACCTCACCTGGAAGCTCGCCCGCGTGCTCCGACAGGGCGGTGACGAGCGGCTGTTGGACACCTACGAGAGTGAACGCAAGCCGCACGCCCGGCATATGATCCGGCTCGCGGTCGCCGTGGGCTGGGCCATGACCGGCGGCCAGGACAGTGCCGCCGCGATCCGCCGCGGGGCCCTGGCCGCGGCCTGCCGCATACCCGGCCTGACCGAACTGGCCGGCCGCGACCTCAGCCCGCCCCTGACCAGGGGACTCCTCGTACGCCGCCGCCTCCGCAAGGGCCTTGCGGGAACGCACTGCCCCCAACCATGGATCACCGCCGACGGACGGCGCAGCCGCCTCGACGAGGTGCTCGGCGACTCCCTCACCATCCTGACCATCGCCGATCCCTGGCCCTCGCTGAACGCCCTCGCCCACGCGCTCGGTGTCCGGGCGATCCCCGTCACCGGCCTCGGCGACGACGGCACGCTCGCCGCCTGGCTGCGCGCCGGCCGTGCGGACGCCGTGCTGTTGCGCCCCGACCGCGTCGTCATGGACGTCGTCCCCGCCGGGGGCCGGGATTTCACCGGCACCGCCGCCTGGGCGCCCCTTCTGCACAGCGCCCGCAGTCCCCACCCGCCGCGACGAACCGTCGACAACAGCCTGCTGAGGAGCGTCACCTGATGAGTGTGCCCGAGCCTTTCATGACGCCGGATCCGCAGGCCGTCGCGGACAGCAACCTCATGGACTTCGCCCGCCATGTCGGGCTGTCCGGCGCCGACTACGCCGACCTGTACCGCTGGTCGGTCACGGACCTGGAGGGCTTCTGGGGGGCGGTGTGGGAGTACTTCGACATCGACGCGGACACGCCGTACGAGCGGGTGCTGGCGGAGGAGAGGATGCCGGGCGCCCGCTGGTTCCCTGGTGCCACCCTCAACTACGCCCACCACGCCCTGCGGAACCTCGCCGACGATGCCGTGGCGGTCATCGCCCTGGACGAAACCGGCTCCTGCTACGAGGTGACCGCGAGCCGCCTGCGCGCCCAGGTCGCCTCGGTCGCGGCCACCCTGCGCGAGCTGGGCGTGGGGTCAGGCGACCGGGTGGTGGGCTATCTGCCCAACACCCCGCACGCGATCGTGGCGTTCCTGGCCGCCGCGAGCCTGGGCGCCGTGTGGTCGGTGTGCGGCCAGGACTACGCCCCCGAGGCCGCCGCCGACCGCTTCGCCCAGCTCGAACCCACCGTCCTGATCGCCGCCGACGGCTACCTCTTCAACGGCACCACCCACGACCGCCGCGACGCCACCCTTGAACTCGCCCATGCGCTGCCCACCTTGAAGGCCACTCTGCTGGTGGACCATGTGGGCCTGCCCTGGCCGTCGAGGGCGTACCCCTCGCTGGTGCTCCCGTGGGAGGAGGCAGCCACCCGCACCGAGGAACTCACCTGCACCCCGGTGCCGTTCGACCACCCCCTGTGGGTCGTCTTCTCCTCCGGCACCACCGGTCTGCCCAAGGGAATCGTCCACGGCCACGGCGGCGTCCTGCTCGAACACCTCAAAACCCTGGGCCTGCACTGCGACCTGGGTCCCGACGACTGCTTCCTGTGGTACACCACGACCCACTGGATGATGTGGAACCTCGTCGCCTCGACGCTGCTGACGGGCGCTACGACCTGCACGTACGACGGCAGCCCGGCACCCCTCACCCAGCCCGACATCCTGTGGAAGCTGGCCGCGCGCCACCAGGTCACCGTCTTCGGCACCAGCCCCCAATACCTGCTGGGCATGGCCAAGTTCGGCATCGACCCGTCCGTACACGACCCGTCGTCGATCCGCGTGGTCGGCTGCACCGGCTCCGCCCTGCCGGCCTCCGCCTACCCCTGGGTCCGCGACCACGTCGGCGACCGCGTACTGCTCGCGTCGATCAGCGGCGGCACCGACGTCGTCTCCGGCTTCGCGGGCAGCGCGCCCAACACGCCGGTCTGGGCAGGGGAGTTGTCCGCACCCCATCTGGGCGTGGCGCTGGCCGCCTATGACGCCGAGGGCTTCCCGGTTGTGGACCGGGTGGGCGAGCTGGTCGTCACCCGTCCCATGCCGTCGATGCCGCTGTACTTCTGGAACGACCCCGACGGCACCCGCTACCGCGACGCGTACTTCTCCTTCTACCCCGGTGTCTGGCGGCACGGCGACTGGATCACAGTTACCGGCCACGGCTCAGTGATCGTCCACGGCCGCTCCGACTCCACACTCAACCGCAACGGCGTCCGGCTCGGCAGCGCCGACATCCATGGCGTCGTCGAACGCCTTCCCGAGATCGCGGAAGCCCTGGTCATCGGCGTGGAGGAACCCGACGGCGGCTACTGGATGCCGCTGTTCGTGGTGCTCGCCGCCGGGGTGACCCTGGACGACCCGCTCCGCCAGAAGATCAAGGAAGCCATCCGGACCGGGGCCTCGCCCCGCCACGTCCCCGGCGAGATCATCGAAGTACCGGGCATCCCGCACACCCGCACCGGCAAGAAACTCGAAGTCCCCGTCAAACGCCTCCTCCAGGGCGCCCCGGTCGAACAGGTCGTCAACCTGGCCACCGTGGATGTCCCCGGACTCATCGACTACTACGTCCGCCTGGGCGCTGAACGCAGGGAACGATCGGCATGACAACCGTACACACCACGATCGCCGTCGCGCTGTCCCTGGTCTTCTTCCCTCTGGGGCTGGCGAAGATCACCGCGGTGCCGTTCATGCGGCAGGCAGCTGCGCACCTCGGCATGTCGCCGGGGCTCTACCGCGTCATCGGCGCCCTGGAAGTGGCGGGAGCCGCCGGGCTGCTGTTCGGCCTGGCGTCGACCCCGCTCGGGGTGGCCGCCGCTGCCGGGCTGGCTGTGCTCATGGTGGCTGCCGCGGTGGTCCACCTGCGCCACGGCGACCCGCCCGTGCGGGCCCTGCCCGCCGCCGTACTGGCCCTGACGGCGGTGGCGTACGCCGGGGCGGCGATCGCCACCGGCTGACGCACCGGGTTGCGCGCCGCACCGGGCAGGACACTGTCGATGCCCGACCGCTCACGGGCCTCCCATGCGGCGTACCGTCGACAGTGTGGAGTACACCGCCGCCAGCCTTGTGTCCCGTGTCGCCGGCGACCTCGGGCCGAAGGCGGACGAGGTGATCGCCGACGTGGTGCGGTGCCTGCGGCGTGAGGTTCCCGAACTGTGGAGCAACCCGGATCTCGTCCGCATGACGTCCGAGAACATCACCGAGCACGTCGTCGGCGTGCTGGCCGGCCTGGAATACGGCATCGAGCCGAGCGAGATGGATCCGCCGGCCGCCGAGCTGGAACGCGCGCGTCGGCTGGCCCGGCACGGCCCGCCGGTCACAGTGCTGTTGCGGGCCTTCCGGTTCGGTCAGGGCATCGTCCTGGACAGACTGCTCGCCGAAATGCCTCGGCTGACGAAGGACGCGGAGTTGATCAGCGCGGCATCGCGCCTCCTGATCGCGATGGCGAACGGATACGTCGACGATGCGTCCGAGCAAGGTGTCACGGCGTTCCAGGAGGAGCGGGACCGGCGACTGCAATGGCGGCTGTCCTTGGTGAACGAGGCCGGTCTGCGCATCGGGACCACCCTGGACATCGCTCGTACCACCCAGGAACTGGCGGACCTCGCTCTCGACCACTTCGCCGACCTGGTCACCGTCGACCTGCTCGACGCCGTGGTCCACGGGGCCGACGGTCCGGCGCCGGGCCCGCTCGAACTGCGCCGGGTCGCCCAGGCGTCGTCGGCGCAAGGCGGCCCGAAGCCGACGGTCGGGTTGGGGGCGGTTCACACCTGCGCGGACGGATCGGTCACCGCTCGCGCCCTGGCCACCGGCCGGCCGTCCCGGCACACGACGCCGACGGATCCGGCCGACGGCTTCGGCACCCATCCTGCCCGCTCGACGCTGGTGGTGCCGCTGAGCGCCCGCGGCGCCACTCTTGGCGTCGCGCGGTTCTGCCGTCACCGCGACCCGGTTCCCTTCGACGACGAGGACCTGTTCCTCGCCCAGGAGATCGCGGCCAGGGCGGCCGTGGCCATCGACAACGCCCGCCGCTACACATACGCCCGTGCCACGGCCCTCACTCTCCAGCGCAGTCTGCTGCCACGGCGTACGGCGGAGCAGACCGCCGTCGATGTCGCCTGCCGCTACCTGCCCGCCGGAGCCCAGGCCGGTGTGGGTGGCGACTGGTACGACGTCATCCCGCTGTCCGGAGCCAGGGTCGCCCTGGTCGTGGGCGATGTGGTCGGCCACGGCATTCACGCCGCCGCCACGATGGGGCGCCTGCGCACCGCGGTGCGTACCCTCGCCGACATCGACCTGCCTCCGGAGGAGCTGCTGACGCACCTGGACGATGTCGTCATCCGGCTGTCCGCCGAAGCCTCGGCCGACCCGGACCCGGAAACGGCCGGGGACGTCGGCGCCACATGCCTGTACGCCGTCTACGACCCCGTCGACGGCCGCTGCTCCCTGGCCCGCGCCGGGCACGTGCTGCCCGCCGTGGTGAGCGGCGACGGAACCGTCGACCTCCTGGATCTGCCGCCCGGTCCGCCGCTGGGCCTGGGCGGACTGCCGTTCGAAGCGGCGGAGGTCGACCTGCCCGAAGGCAGCCTCCTCGCCCTGTACACCGACGGCCTGGTCGAAGCCCGCGACCGCGATATCGAGGCGGGCCTCGCCCTCCTGCGCCAAGCCCTCGCACAGCCCTCCGCCTCCCTGGAGGACACCTGCGACACCGTGCTCCAGGCCTTGCTGCCCGCAGGCCGACCGCACGACGACGCCGCCCTGCTGCTCGCCCGCACCCGTGCCCTCGGGGACCACCAAGTCGCCGCCTGGGACGTGGACGCCGACCCGGCAGCCGTCGCCCGGGCTCGTGCGAGCGCCGTCCGGCAGCTGTCGTCCTGGGGACTGGGCGACCTCGACTTCATCACCGAACTGGTGGTCAGCGAACTGGTCACCAACGCCATCCGCTACGGCCGGCCCCCCATCCGCCTGCGCCTCATCCGTGACCAGTCGCTCCTGTGCGAGGTGTCCGACGCTGGCAGCACCACCCCCCACCTGCGCCGGGCCCGCGCCTCCGACGAGGGCGGACGGGGCCTGCTCCTTGTCGCCCAGCTGGCCGAGCGCTGGGGAACGCGCCACGCCCGGCAGGGCAAGACGGTCTGGGCCGAGCTGGGCAAGGAGAAGCACGCCGGGCTCTGGGAGCCGGCCTCCGTCCTATAGCTTGCGCCGGCGCATGAAGAGAGAACACTCGCAGTTCTGATGAGTTCATCGTTTTCTGTGCCGTAACTCTTGACGCAGCATTCCATCAAGCTTGATTATTTCGTCATTACGGCGTTGTTGCGCTGACGGCACCCGCCCGTGCACGGGATGGAGCGGGAACTCGCCGAGGCTGCGCTCTCGTCAGCTGTCCGCCGACCGCCCGCCCCACACGCACACCCGACATGCCCCCGCTCTCTCACCGCCCCTTCAGGAGGGCTGTTCATGCCCATGCTTGCGGGAATTCCCGTCTACCGCCCCGATCTGTACTCGGCGTCGGCCATCCGCGACACTCATCCGCACTACGCCGCGCTGCGTGAGCTCGGTCCCGTGGTCTGGCTGAGCAGGCACAAGGTCTACGCCCTGCCGCGCTACGCCGAGTGCAAGCAGGTGCTGCTGGACGACGACACCTTCGTCTCCTCGGACGGCGTCGGTCTGAACCCCGTTGCCAACCGTGTGGGTCAGGGCACCACGCTGTGCAGTGACGGTGAGGAGCACGCCCGCCGCCGCTCCCTCCTCGCGCATCGCCTCACGCCCAGGGCTCTGCGCACCATGAAGGACACGGTCGACGAGCAGGCGGCCGCCGTGGTCGCGGCAGCCGTAGCCCGCCGAACGGTGGATGCGGTGGAGGTCGCCACGGCGCTGCCGATGTCGGTCGTCCCCGACCTGGTCGGCTGGCCCCGGCAGGGCCGCGAGCACCTGCTGCGCTGGGCCGGCGCCACCTTCGACGCGCTGGGTCCGTTCAATCGCCAGGCGGTGCGCACCCTCCCCTCGTCCCTCGGCATGCTGCGCTACGCGCGCGCTGTCGTGCGCGACCGGTCCGTCTTGGACGGCAGCATGGGCCACGACCTGCTGCGCGCCGCCGACGAGGGCCGGATCATGCCCGCCGAGTGCGCCACCATGATGATGGACTATCTGGCCCCCTCCCTGGACACCACCATCAGCGCCATCTCCAGTGCCCTGTACCTGTTCGCCACCCACCCCGAACAGTGGCGGCTGCTGAAGGCGGACCCGGAGCTGGTCCCGAAAGCGGTCAACGAGATCGTCCGCTACGAATCCCCGATCCGCGCCTTCTCCCGCACCGCCGCCTGCGACACGGAACTCGCGGGCATCGCCCTCCCCAAGGGCTCCCGGATACTCGTCCTCTACGGCTCCGCCAATCGCGACCCGCTGGAGTGGGACGACCCGGACACCTTCGACATCCGCCGCGACGCCGCCCGCCAACTCGGCTTCGGGCAGGGCACCCACGGCTGCGCTGGCCAGGGCCTGGCCCGCATGGAGACCTCGGCGATGCTCCGCGCCCTGGTCGAACGCGTCGACCGCATCGAGGTGGCCGGGACACCCGAGTGGGCCCTGAACAACGTCATCCATCGCCTCGAGCGTCTGCCGCTCGAACTCATCCCCGCCTGAACCCCGCCGCTCGCCCGTTCGAGGACAGCTGAGGACAGCACCATGAAGATCTCCGTCGACCATCCACGCTGCGAAGGCCACGGCCTGTGCGCCGACCAGGCCCCCGACATCTTCAGCCTGGACGACGACGCCGAACTCACCTACCACTTCGAGGGCACCGACGTCCCCGAGGAGCATCAGCCCGCCGCCCGCGCGGCCGTCAATGCCTGCCCGGTCGCCGCCCTGCGAGTCCTGTCGTGACCGCACCGCGCTCGGTGCTCGTCGTCGGCGAGTCACTCGCCGGCACCACCGCCGCCCGCCACCTGCGCACCCTCGGCCACACCGGACCCCTCACGATCATCGGTGCAGAAGAACACGGCGCCTACTCGCGCCCGCCCCTGTCCAAAGCCGTCTTGAAAGACCCGGCCGCCGACGACACCCTCGGCCTGGCCCTCGACGGTCTCCACGCCGACGTCATCCGCTCGCCCGCCGTCACCGCCGACACCCGGCACCGCACCGTCACAACCGCCGACGGCCGCCAGGTCGGCTACGACGCGCTGATCATCGCCACCGGCGCGGGCGCCCGGCGCCTCGCCGCCCCCGGGCAGCGGGGCGAACTCGTCCTGCGCACCCTCGACGACGCCCGCCAACTCCGCGCCCGCCTGGCCCGCGCCGGCTCGGCGATCGTGGTCGGCGCCGGCTTCCTGGGCATGGAGGTGGCCAGCGCCTGCGCCGCCCGCGGCATCCCGGTCACCGTCGTGGACGCCGACCGCCCGCTGGAACGCATCCTCGGCGACCACCTGTCCGCCGAGATCACCGCACGCGCCGCAGCACACGGCATCCGCTTCATACAGGCCACCGGCTTCGCCACCCTGACCGGCGACCCCGTGAGCGGCGTGGCGCTGCCGGACGGCACCGAGCTCACCGCGGACCTGGTGGTCACCTGCGCCGGAGAAGTGCCCTGCACCGGCTGGCTGACAGGGACGGGCCTCGCCGACCGCCTCGGCGTCGGCATCGACCATGCCTGCGCCACCACCGTCCCCGGCGTGTTCGCCGCCGGCGACGTCACCTACCTCCGCGGCGACGGCACACGGCCCGACCGGCGTGCGCCCTTCTGGTCCAACGCCGTCGCCCAGGGCAGGACCGCGGCGGCCTCCGCCCTCGGTCTCGCCGCGCCGGGGCCACCGCAGGACGACTACTTCTGGACCGAGGTCGCCGGTCTCACCGTCAAGATCGTCGACCGTCTGCCGCTCCTCGGCGAACCCACCACGGTGCAGGGCAGCGTGGCCGACGGACGCGCACTGCTGACCTGGACCCATGCCGACGGAACGTCGACGGCGGTCGCCTACGGAATGCGCAAACCGGTCGCCGCGCTACGGGCCTTGGCCGCCACGTCTTTGCCGCCGTCACCGTGACGGCGGCAGATGAGCGTCGCGACGTAAGGAAGCCACGGGGCACGGGCATCACCGGGGTGCTCTCCCGCGCCGCACCGGCTGGTCAACCCGGGCTCTTGTACGAGCCCGACGTGATCGAGTGCCACGCCTCCCTCGGCGCGCCGAACGCTGCGCGCCGAGGCCCGGACAGCCCGACAGTTCCCCCTCCTCCTTCCAGAGAGCCGCGCGTCATCATGTACATCCAAGACCGTCCGTCCGGTTCCAGAACACCGGAAGCAGCCACTGACCACCTTGCTCTGGAGCACCTGCGAAGGACCTCGGGGCGGCTCAGGGTCCGCCTGCTCGTGCTCAACCTGGCCGCTACGGTCCGCCATCCGAGCCGGTGGTCGTCTCGCTCACCGAATTGCTGGGAGTGGTCGGACACCGCCACCACCCTGGGCCCGTACCTGGTCACCGCCGACGAACTGGAGGAGCACCGCGACGCGGACGGCTTCCTGCGCCTGGCACTGACCGCAGAGATCAACGGCGAGGTGGTCGGCGAAGACCTGCTGTCCAACATGAGCTGGACCTTCGAGGAGATGGTCGCCTACGCCTCGCGGGGAACATGGGTGCGCCCCGGCGACGTGCTCGGCTCGGGCACCTGCGGCAACGGCGGCTGCCTCGCCGAGCTGTGGGGCGTACGGGGCCGGCAGGACCCGCCGCCGCTCAAGCCCGGCGACACGGTCACACTCACCGTCGAGGGCATCGGCGCCGTCTCCAACACCGTGGTGACAGGGCCAGCCCCGGTGCCGGTCCCGGTCGCCCGGCGCCGCCCCCGGGAGCGGCCGTGAGCGACCTTCGGTCCCGGAGACTCCTCGGCAAGCTCGTGGTCGTCACTGGCGCGGCCCGTGGCCAGGGTGCCGCCGAGGTCGAGACGCTGACCCGTGAGGGCGCCCGCGTCATCGCCACCGACGCGACCGAGGCGCTCGGTTGCCGCCGCCTCGATGTCACCAGCGAGAAGGACTGGGCGCGGCTCGCCGCCGAACTACGGGAGGCCTACGGACAGGTGCACGGCCTGGTCAACAACGCGGGCGTCACCTGGCGCGCCCGCATCGACGACGTACGCCCCGAAGACATGGCCCGCGTCCACGCCGTCAACGTCACCGGTCCCCTCCTGGGCATCCAGCACCTGCTTCCGCTGATGCGCGCGGGCGCGTCGATCGTGAACGTCGGTTCGTCCGCGGCGCTGACCGCCCACTACCCGGTCGCCTACACCGCCAGCAAATGGGCGCTGCGCGGACTGTCGAAGACCGCCGCCATGGAACTCGGGCCGCGCGGCATCCGCGTGAACACCATCCACCCCGGCTTCATCGAGACGGAGATGACCGCCTCCGCCGCGCCCGCGTTCCGCGAGGCGAACCTCCGGGGGACGCCCCTCGGCCGCACCGGAACGGTCGACGACGTCACCCCGCTCGTCGCCTTCCTCCTCTCCGACGACGCGTCCTTCATCACCGGCGCGGAGATCCCGGTCGACGGCGGCCTGACCGCGCACGGCGGCGCCAAACCGATCTCGGACGCCCTGCGCGGGGACGCCTGAACCCGGGCCCAAGTCGAGGCAACGCGCGGAAATTCCCTCGCGCTGTGAGGCGAACTGACTGAGACTCGCCCCATGGCTGACATGGGGGCGTTCCGGGACGCGGTCACCGCGTGGGCGGCGGGTGGCCCGGAGGCCCCCGCGTACGAACTGGCCGCGCGGCTGCCCGTCCGGACGGTCGTGCTGCTCGAAGGACTGAGCGACGTCGCGGCGGTCGACGCGCTCGCGGAGAGGCGCGGCCGCGACCTGGCGGCGGAAGGCGTCTGCGTCCTGTCGATCGGCGGTGCGATGAGCGTCGGTCGCTACGCCCGGCTTCTCGGTTCACCCGGTCTGGGTCTCCGCCTCACGGGGCTGTGCGACGAGGCGGAGCGTCCCTACTACGCCCGCGGCTTCGAACGGGCCGGTGCGGCGCCCCAAGGCTTCTTCGTCTGCGCGGCCGACCTGGAGGACGAGCTCATCCGCGCGCTCGGCGTGCCACGGGTGGCGGAACTCGTCCGGGAGCAGGGCGACCTGCGTCCTCTGCGCACCTTCCTGCGCCAGCCGGCCCAGCAGGGCCGCGCCGCGGAGCAGCAGTTCAGGCGCTTCCTCGGAACGAAGAAGGGACGCAAGATCCACTACGGCCGTGTCCTCGTCGAGGCGCTCGACCCCGACCGCGTTCCCGCCCCACTCGGCGACCTGCTCTGCAGCCTCTGAAGACCGACGGGCCGAGTCCGAACTTCCGGCCGGCATGGAGCGTTGTACCGAACGCGGGAGATCGCACACACGACACAGCCAGGGGGTTTGCCGTGACGGACATGACGGCCGCGGTCGAATCGGTGGAGCAGCTCTGCACGGGCTGGCGCGCCATGGTGCTCGACCGGGACGAGAACGCGGACGTGCGGGACCTCCCGGGCATCGCCGTCCGCTGGGCCGACTGCCGCTTCGCGTTCTGGAACGCGGTGACACTGACCGACGTCGGCGCGGACAGGGCATTACTCGAACAGCGCCTCGGCCAAGTGGCGGACATCATGCACTCCAAGGAACAGCCCGGTTTCCTGTGGCTCTTCGAGGATCTGCTCGCGGACGACGCACGCGCGGCGCTGGCCGAGGCGACGGAGCGCGCGGGCCTGGCCTACGCCTTCCCCGGCACGGGCATGGCCGGCGACCTGCTGCCGATCCCGGAGCCACACCATCCCGACCTGACGTTCGAGCGGGTCGCCACCGACGAACAGCTGCGGGCCTACGCGGACATCAATGCGCGCGCCTACGGCTTCCCCCTGGAGGAGGCCCGCGACGGCATCGCGGGCTCCACGCTGTGGAAGAAGGAGGTGTACGCCTACCTGGCCCTGCGGGACGGCGCGCCGGTCGCCTGCGCGGCGACGGTCGAGGCGGAGGGCCGCCTGTTCGTCGTGCTCGTCGCCACCGAGCCGGACGCGCAGCGCCGGGGATACGGCGAGGCCGTGACCCGCAAGGCGCTGTACGAGGGCGCCCGCGCCACCGGACTGACCCGCGCCACCCTGCACGCGACCGCCGCCGGGGCACCCGTCTATCCGCGGATCGGCTTCGAGCCGAACACCCCGATGCGCTTCTACTCACTGGTCGGCTGAGGGGCCGAGCCGCACGCACCGTGCCGACGGCCGGAGGCCCATCACCTGTCAGGATGGTGACAAAGGGCGTGGCCGGCTCCGTGTGCGAGGCTGGTTCCGCTTGGACATACGCCGACATACGCCGAGAGAAAGGTGGCGCGCCATGAGCGACGTCGAGGAGAGGGCGCTGCTGGCGGGTGGCTGCTTCTGGGGCATGCAGGAGCTGATCCGGTCGCTCCCCGGGGTACTGCGCACCCGGGTGGGCTACAGCGGCGACGACGACAAGCCCCGCCCCACCTACCGTGACCACGGCAAGCACGCGGAGTCGATCGAGATCGTCTTCGATCCCACGGCCACCGACTACCGCACGATCCTGGAGTACTTCTTCCAGATCCACGACCCGACCACGAAGAACCGGCAGGGCAACGACATAGGCCTCAGCTACCGCTCCGCCATCTTCTACCTCGACGAGGAACAGCGCCGCGTCGCCCAGGAGACCATCGCCGATGTCGAGGCGTCCGGGCTGTGGCCGGGGTCGGTGGTCACCGAGGTCGTACCGGCCGGCCCGTTCTGGGAGGCCGAACCGGAGCACCAGGACTACCTCCAGCGCTACCCGGACGGCTACACCTGCCACTTCCCGCGCCCGAACTGGCGACTGCCCAAGCGCGAGGAGTCCTGATCATCGGGCGAGGGCGGTGTCGCCGACACCGCCCTCGCCCGATGACGCCCTGCCCGTTCAGCGCTTCGCCGCGGCGGGCGCCGACTTCTTGCGTGCGCGGTAGGCGGCCGCCTTGAACCTGTTGCCGCAGGACGCCATGCCGCACCACTGCCGCCGCATGCCCCGGGACCGGTCGAGGTAGACCCGCGTGCACTCGGGGTTGCCGCACTCCTTCATCAGCGGGACGTCCGGGCCGCCGAGCAGCTCCACCGCCTGCCGGGCGACGGTGGCCAGGGCCTGCTCCGGGGTCGCGTCGGTGTGCCGGCCCGTCCTGGTGAGCTGCGGGGTCACCGGTGTCCTGCGTGCGGCGGCGTTGACCACGGCGAGCGCCTCCCGGTCGTACTCCTCACCGAGGCGGCGGTTCGTGACGAGGCGGTAGACGGCCTCGCGCACGGTGATCGCCTCCCGGACGTCGTCCTCCCCGCCGGGGGTGATCGCGTCCACGAGTCCGGACTCCAGGTACCAGGCGTTCAGCCGCTCCGGCGTCACGAACAGCTCGGACCGCGTCGAGCGACGGGCACCGAGCGTGGCCGCGAAGTCGAGGGCCGGGTGTCCGCACACGAAGACATGGTCACGATGCACATCACCATCCTGACTAGTGACCGCGGTGTGCCGCAAGGAGCGTCACGGCCGCGCCCGCGCCCCCGTCTGCCGTCGCTCGCGTGCCGGACCGCCGGCGCGTGCGGCTGCGGTCACCCCAGCGGTGCTCCAGGCGCAGTTCGCGGCCCCGCCACCGCCGCCGCAGCCAGCGGTCGTGGCTCGCGACCACGATCGCGCCCGGGCCGGTGCCCAGTGCCGCCTCCAGCTCGTCGCACAGGCGCGGCGAGAGGTGGTTGGTGGGCTCGTCGAGCAGCAGCAGGTGCGGCGGGCGGGCCACCAGGAGTGCCAGGGCCAGCCGCCGGCGCTGCCCCACGGACAGGTGCTCGACCGGTTTGCCCAGGTCCGCCTCGTGCATCAGGCCCAGTGAGCCGAGCGGCACCTTCTCCGCCCGCTCCGGGCCGAGCGACAGCTCGTAGGTGTCGCTGACCGTACGGTCGGGCCGTTCGAACTCGGTGTCCTGGGTGAGCAGCCCCACCGTCAGCCGGCGGCGCCGGCGCACCTCGCCCTCGGCGGGGAGGCGCCCGGCGAGCACGGCGAGCAGGGTGGACTTGCCCGCCCCGTTGCCGCCCGTGACCAGCAGCCGGTCGGTCGCCGCGATCTCCAGGGCGTCCAGTGCGAGCCGGCCGGGGACCCGTACGTCCCGCAGGGCCACCAGCGGCTGCGGTGCCTCCTCCGCCCGCGCCGCCAGATCCCCGGCCGCGAAGCGCAGCGGGCGCGGCGGCTCGGGAACCTGGGCGCGCTCCAGTTCCTCCAGGCGCCGGCTGGCGTTGCGGACGCGGCGGGAGATCTGGCTCTGCACCCGGCCCCCTCGGTGGCCGTAGCCCATCTTCTCGTTGTCGCGCGGCCCGCGGTCCGGGGCGACCCGGCGCGCGGTCACCCCCGCCGAGCGGCGCAGGTGCTCAAGCTCCTGCTGCTCCTCGGCGTACCGCCGCTCCCAGCGCTCCCGCTCGGTGCGCTTTTCGGACAGGTAGGCGCTGTAGTCGCCGCCGTAGCGGACCGGGCCGTCCACCGCCGGATCCAGGTCGATCACATCGGTGCAGACGGCGTCGAGGAAGGCCCGGTCGTGGCTGGCGAGCACCACGGCCCCGGGCAGGCCGCGGAGCTGCTCCTCCAGGAAGGCGGCGGCCTCGTCGTCGAGGTGGTTGGTCGGCTCGTCCAGCAGCAGGGCAGGGGGCCGGCGGACGAGCAGCGCGGCCAGGGCCAGGCGGCCGCGCTGCCCGCCGGAGAGCGAACCGAGGGTGCGGTCGTGTCCGAGCGCGCCGAGGCCCAGGCCGTCCAGGACCAGGGCCGCGCGGCGGTCGGCGTCCCAGGATTGCCGGTCCTGGGCCTGCTCCAGCCGCCTGCCGTAGGCGCCGAGGAGTTCCCGGTGGCGGGGATCGCCCTCGGGGGCGCGGGCGAGCTCCTCGCCGAGCCGGTCCAGCTCCGCGAGGTCCTCGCGGGTCTCGCGGAGCGCCTCGTCCAGTACGGCGGCGATGGTCGCGTCGGCGTCGTACGGCAGCTCCTGGTGGAGGAAGCCGAGGCCGTCGGGGCGGGTGACGCTTCCCGCGTCGGGTGCGTCCACACCGGCGAGCACCCGCAGCAGGGTGGACTTGCCGGCGCCGTTCTCCCCGATCAGGCCGATGCGGTGGCCGGGGGAGGCGGTCAGGCAGACGCCGTCGAGGACGCGTCGGCCGCCCAGGTGGCGGACGAGGTCGTGGGCGAGCAGAGCGGGCCGGGGCATGGGTGTCCTTCCTCCGTGGTCGGGGGTCGGCCCGCCGGGCGTACGGCCTCGGACGCGGGCCACGTGGCACGTCGGCGGCTCACACCGCCGGGGCCCCCGTCTCCTGGAGCGTCCCGTCGGCCAGCCGCAGCCGGCGGTTGATCCCGATCTCGGCGAGGAACCGCTCGTCATGGCTGACCACCATGAAGGCGCCCTGGTAGGAGTCGAGGGCGCTCTCCAACTGGCTCACGCCGACCAGGTCGAGGTTGTTGGTGGGCTCGTCGAGCAGGAGCAGGTGGGGAGCCGGTTCGGCGCACAGCACACAGGCCAGGGTGGCCCGCAGCCGCTCGCCACCGGACAGCACCTCGGCCGGGAGGTGTGCGCGGGCGCCCCGGAAGAGGAAGCGGGCGAGCAGGTTCATCCGCTCCGCCTCGGACCGCTCCGGGGCGTACGCGGCGAAGTTCTCCGCCATGGTCCGGTCCAGGTCCAGCAGGTCCAGGCGCTGTGAAAGATAGGCGATACGGCCGTCATGGCGCCTGATCTCCCCGCTGTCCGGGGTGAGTTCGCCGGTGAGCAGCCGCATGAGGGTGGTCTTGCCGGCGCCGTTGGGCCCGGTCAGGGCGATGCGCTCCGGACCCCGGACGGTCAGGTCCACGCCGTCCTCCGCGAACACCGGCCTGCCGCCGAGGCTGACCTGCATGCCCTGGCCGAGGAAGAGGGTGCGGCCGGCGGGCACCCGGGTGTCGGGCAGGTCCAGGGTGAGCCGCTGCTCCTCGCGCAGCGCGCGTCCGGCCTCGTCGAGCCGGGCCTTGGCCTCACCGACCCGGCCCGCGTGCAACTGCCCGGCGCGGCCCGCGGACTCCTGCGCGCCCCGCTTCATGGTGCCCGCGAAGATCCGGGGCAGTCCGGCGTTCTTGAGGTTGCGGGCGGCGTTGCTCGCGCGGCGCTCGGCACGCTCGCGGGCCTGCTGCATCTCCCGCTTCTCCCGCTTCAGCTCCTGCTCGGCGTTGCGGACGTTCTTCTCGGCGACCTCCTGCTCGGCGCGCACGGCCTCCTCGTACGCGGTGAAGTTCCCGCCGTGGAAGCGCAGTTCACCACGCCCGAGTTCGGCGATGCGGTCCATGCGGTCGAGCAGCGCGCGGTCGTGGCTGACCAGGAGCAGACAGCCGTTGAAGTCCGACAGCACGTCGTAGAGCCGGTGCCGGGCCTCCAGGTCGAGGTTGTTGGTGGGCTCGTCGAGCAGCAACACGTCGGGGCGCTTCAGCAGTTGGGCGGCGAGTCCGAGGGAGACGACCTGGCCGCCGCTGAGGGTGTCCAGACGGCGGTCCAGAGCGAGGCCGGTGAGACCGAGACGGTCGAGCTGGGCGCGGGTGCGCTCCTCGATGTCCCAGTCGTCGCCGATGACGGTGAAGTGCTCCTCGTCGACGTCCCCGGACTCGACGGCGTCCAGCGCGCGGATCACTTCCGCGACGCCGAGCACCTCGGCGACGGTGAGCTCGCCGGTGAACGGCAGGCTCTGCGGGAGGTGGCCCAGGGTGCCGTTGACGGCCAACGAGCCGCTGGCGGGCTTGAGTTCACCGGCGATCAGTCCGAGCAGTGTGCTCTTGCCGGAGCCGTTGGGGGCGACCAGGCCGGTACGGCCGGCGGTGACGGTGAAGGACAGGTCGTCGAAGACCGGGGTGTCGTCCGGCCAGACGAAGGAGAGGTTCGAGCAGACGATGGCGGCATCGGACATGGAGGCGACCTCGAAGGAACTGAGGGCAGACAGAGCTCTGCCCCGGCAGACGGGTGAAAAAGGGGTACGACGAACCGGCCACGTCGGCGGCGCTCCTCAGCGCGTCCGGTGGCCGTCAGATCCGGATCTCACCCGGAGATGTCGTCTTCACCCACCACGTCTGTGATTCCTCGGTGCATGGTCAATGCCGCCAACAGCTTAGCAACGGGCCTCGGCGTATGGCCGAAGGGTTCAGGACATTCGTACCCGGGCCGTCAGCCGACGCGGTAGCGCACCGGGAGGGACAGCACGCCGCGGATGATCCCGGAACCGATCCAGCCGAGAGAGTCGACCGGGGCGGCGAGTGCGAGTTCCGGGACACGGGACAGCAGGGTGCGCAGGGCGATGTCCGTCTCCAGCCGGGCGAGAGGCGCGCCCAGGCAGTAGTGGATGCCGTGCCCGAAGGCGAGATGACGGGCGCCCGGCCGCGTCACGTCAAGACCGGCGGGGTCGTCCCCCGTGGCCTGCGGGGCGTCGTGCCCGGCCGAGCCGAGAGCGACGACGATCATGCTCCCCCGGGGGATCGGCACGCCGCCCAACTCCAGGTCCTGCGACGCGTAGCGGCTGGTGGAGCGTTCGACCGAGGTGTCGTGGCGCAGGAACTCCTCCACCGCGCCGGGCATCAGCCCGGGCCGCTCACGCAGCAGCTCCAGCTGGTCCGGGTGCCGCAGCAGGGCCAGCAGGGCGTTGCCCAGCAGGTTCACCGTGCTTTCGTGGCCGGCGACGACCAGCATCATGGCCGTCCCCACGAGTTCCTCCTCGGAGAGCCGGCCGTCCTCCTCGTCGCGCACGGCGACCAGGGCGGACAGCAGGTCGTCCTGGGGGTGCCGGCGCTTGGCGGCGATCAGGTCGGCCAGCAGCCCGTGCAGGCCGGCCAGCGCCGGACGGTGCTCGGGTGAGGCCACCCGGAGCGCCAGTCCCGACCAACGGCGGAAGTCGAGGTGGTGCTCCCGCGGGATGCCGAGGAGTTCGGCGATGACCGTGGCGGGCAGTGGGGCGTTGAAGGCCTCGACGAGGTCGACCTCGCCCGACGGTGGCAGCGCGTCGATCAGGTCGTGGGCGATCTGCTCGATGCGCGGTGCCAGATCGGCGGTGCGCCGGGGCGTGAAGGCGGCCGACGCCAGCCGGCGCAGCCGGGTGTGCTCGGGCGGGTCGGCCTCCAACATCTGCGCCCCGAGGCCCACCTTGGGCTGGTGGAGGACGTAGCCGGCGGCGGCCAGGGCCTCGGCGGCGGGCGTGGCGTCCTTGCGTAAGGCGGGGTGGGTCAGCGCCTCCCGCGCCAGGTCGTAGCCGACGACCACCCAGCCCCTCAGACCCAGGTGGAACTCGGCCGGGTGGATGGGGCCCAGCTCCCGCAGCCGGGCGTAACGCGCCGGGGCGTCCGCCTTGAAGGCGGCATCGATGACCACCCTGCCGTCCTGGTAGGGGCATGACTCGTGCAGGCTCATGATCCGTCTCTCCCGGTCCTGGGGTTGGCGGCCGTGCCGGGGGGGGGAGCCCCGGACAGCACGGTGGGGTCGTCGTCGGGTGAACGAGCCGGGGCCCGTGAAGGTTCATGCGTCCGACACGGCCTCGGTCAGGCGGACGGGGGCTCCCCGGGGCGCCGGGCGTACCGCATGACGCAGGTTCAGTAACGGCATGTAGTTACGCTAACCACCCGTCAGGAGCACGGGGTGCGAAAACGGTTGGGCCGAGGCCGGTTGCTCGGCGCCCGGGCAGGGAGGGAAGCGTTGATCGTCTGGGTGAATGGTGCGTTCGGCAGCGGGAAGACCACGCTCGTGGACGAGTTGCGTACCCGTTGGCCCGAGGCGCTGGTCCACGACCCGGAGCTGGTCGGCTACGTGCTGCGGCAGATCGTGGAGGTGCCGACCGGCGACTTCCAGGACCTTCGGCTGTGGCGCAGGCAGGTCGCCGACCTGGCGGTGGGACTGGTCGAGGAGTACGACCGCCCGGTGCTGGTCCCGATGACCTTGGTCGACCCCGGTTACGCCGGTGAGATCTTCGGCGCGTTGAAGGGCGCGGGCATCGAGGTTCACCACTTCTTCCTCAAGGTCTCCCGGCAGGTCCTGGAAGAACGGATCGACGGGCGGAGCTTCACACCGGACGATCCCGCGCGGGACGAACGTGTCCGGCGCTGGTGCAAGGACAGGATCGAACCGTGTCTGGCCGCGGCCGACGCGCTGCCCGCCGACACGACGTTCCTGGACGGCGAGTTGTCTCCGCGGGAGCCGGCCGACCAAGTGCTGTCCCACGTCCGAGCCGGTGCATGATCGTCCGCCGGACGCGCTCGCCGCCCGACCCGGGAACACACGCCCCTCGCGGAAACGCCGAGCCGTCCCCGGTCAGCGGTCCAGTGGGGGCAGCTGGGCCAGGCCCGTGTCGGACATGATGCGGGCGACGGTCTCGTGCAGGGCGCTGTCGGCGCCGATGACGGTCTCGTGGCCGTCGGGCAGCAGGTCGCCTGGGCGGTACCAGTCGCGCAGTTGCGCCTCGGTGACCTCGTCGGCGATGGGCTTGGTGGCATGCCGGGCGAGGGTTTCGTCGAACGGCACGTCCAGGTAGTAGCCGTGGGTCGGGCCGCGGTGGTCGGCGCGCAGCCGGGCGAGCATGTCGCCGTAGCGGTCGGCGTAGAGGAGGCCCTCGACCACGACGTGGTACCCGGCGTCCAGGGCGTAGCGGGCGGTCAGATCGATCAGGCCGATGTTCGCGGCGCCGGGCCGGTCCCGCTCGCGTAGCACGACGCGGCGGAGGTTGTCCTGGCCCACGAGGGCCAGTCCGCGGCCGAACTTCTCGCGGAGACCGGCCGCGACGGACGACTTCCCCGAGGCGCTGTTGCCGCGCAGCACGACCAGCCGGATTTCTTGGGTTCCCACCCTCACGGCGGTCAGGCTACAGACGTCCGTTGACACTGCTTCACGAACGCCCGCAACGCCCCTGGTGCTTCCGGCCTGGACGGGCAACCCCGTCTTCCGGCCGATCCCGGCCGTCGCCATACGGTGCGGCAACAACTCGGCGGGAGCACCCGGCCGCTGAGCGCCGTCATCCGCTGCTCCCCGTCACCCGGTGCGCGCGGCCCGCGCGTCGATCGCGTGGCGGATCGCAGTGAGGAAGGCCCGGATCAGCGGATGCTCCCCGGCCCCGGCGCGCACGGTCGCGAGCACCGTGCGGACATGGCCCGCGGAGCCGTCGAGGAAGAGGCCGGGCGTGCGGTCGAACCACAGCATGTCGGGCAGGAACGCCACCGCGTGGCCCTCCTCGACCAGCCGTGCGTGCACCAGCATGTCCGCGGACACGTGGACGACGTCCGGCTCGAACCCCGCGGCATGGCAGACGCCGGTCGCCCATGCCCGGGCGGGTGTGCCGGCGGGTTCCATCACCCAGGGGTGGTCGGCCAGTTCGGCGAGCGACCCCACGGGGGCGGGCGCCGCCAGCCGCATGGCGTCCTCGCCCAGCAGATGGTGCTCGAACTCCACGTGGCGGGCCGGCCGCGCATGTCCGGGAAAGGTCTCGTCGATCACCAGGTCGAAGTCCCGGGTGAGCAGACCGGGCAGCGAGGTGTCGGGCTCCGCCTGCGTGGCCTTCACCCTGATCCGGGGGTGGTTCTCCCGCAGCCAGGTCAACGCGACGGGCATCAGCGCGAGCATCGCCGTCTGGAAGGCCGCGACCCTGATCACCCCGGAGGTCTCCCGCAGCGACTCCGCGATCTCCGCCTCGGCGCGCTCCAGCTCCCGCAGCGCCTTCTCCGTACGCGCGACGAGGATCTCCGCCTGCGGCGTCAGCCGGACCCCCCGGCCTTCCCGCTCCAGCAGCGGAGCGCCGACTGAGGTGGAGGCCACGATCGGCGGGTACGAGGCCGCGGACCAGGAACGGGACCGCATCGACGCCACCTACGGGCACCTCGCGCGGCTGGTGGGCGGCACGGCGGACGAGATCGCGCTGTTCGACAACTCCACCCACGCTTGGAACGCCGCGTTCTACGCCATGACGTTCAAGCCGGGCGACCGCATCCTCACCGGCCGGGCCGAGTACGGCAGCGGCGTCCTCGCCTACCTGCAGACCGCCCGGCGGACCGGAGCCGAGATCGTCGTCGTCCCGGACGACGAGTCCGGCCGGCTCGACACCACCGCCCTGGCGAACCTGATCGACGACCGCACCAGGCTGGTGGGCCTCACCCATGTCCCCACCAGCGGCGGCCTGGTCAACCCGGCAGCCGAGGTCGGACGTATCACCCGCGCAGCCGGCGTCCCCTTCCTCCTCGACGCCACCCAGTCCGTCGGTCAGTTCCCCGTGGACGTGGCGGAGATCGGCTGCGACATGCTCACCGCCACCGGCCGCAAGTTCCTGCGCGGCCCGCGTGGCACCGGCTTCCTCTGGGTGCGCACCGAGGCACTCGCCTTCCTGGAGCCGCACGTGATCGAGATCGCCGCGGCCACCTGGGACGGCAGGCGCGGATTCACCTGGAACGACGGCGCGCGGCGCTTCGGGACGTGGGAGGCCGGCTACGCCGGCGTCCTGGGCCTGAGCACCGCCGTCCGGCAGGCCCTGCACCTCGGCATGGACGAGATCGGCCGACGCACCCTCGCCCTCGGCGCCCGCCTGCGCGAGCAGTTGGACGCCGTGCCCGGCATCACCACCTACGACCTCGGCCGTCAGCGGTGCGCCATCGTGACCTGCAAGGTCGACACCATGGCGACGGCCGACACCGCGGCCGCCCTCGCCGCGCACGGCATCAACGTCAGCACCACCGACCCCGCGCAGACGCAGTTCGACACCGAGGCCCGGGGCGTCCACCCGCTGCTGCGGCTCTCGCCGCACTACTACAACACCGAGGCCGAGATCGACCGCGCCGTCGAGGTCCTCGCCGACCTCGCAGCCGCCCACCGGCCGCGCCCTCAAAACGGCGCGCCTGAAAGGGTGTAGCTGCCCGCACGCCCCCTCGGAAGGGACTTCTCGGCATGGCCGTCATCCACCACACCACCCTCAAGCCGACCAAGCTGGAACTGCTCACCCCCTGGCTGCCCTCCCGCCCCTGGTACCGCGGTGGCGCGGCCGAACCGGTGCTGGCCAAGGCCGGCGGTTTCCGGCTGGACGATCCGCAGGGCGAGGTCGGGATCGAGTTCATGGTGGTCACCGACACCTCCGCGTCCATGGACTGCTCCGGCTCCCACCCGGCCGCCTACCTGGTGCCGCTGACCTACCGCGGTGCCCCGCTCGACGGCGCGGAACACGCCCTCGTCGGCACCATGGAGCACGGCGTGCTGGGGCAGCGCTGGGCCTACGACGGCTGCCACGACCCCGTGCTGGCGGCCCAGTTGGCGGCGCTGTTCGAGGGGCGGACGCAGGCCCAGGACCAGAACACAAGCGATGCCCTCAACCGGGAGGTCATCGTCTCCTTCACCGGTGACGGCCCCGTCTTCTCCGGCGCGGACTCGGCCCTGTCCGGCACCGACGACCGGGAAGGCACCGAACTGACCACGTCTCACGGTCCGATCCTCCGCCTGCAGCGGGTCCTGCGGCCGGCGCCGGACGACCGGCCTCTCCCGCCGCAGGGAGCGATCGGCCATGTCACCGGTCCCTGGCAGCTGCCGGACGGCACGCGTGCCCGGGGATTGTTCGCCGTCCTGCAACCCGGGCCCCGCGCATAGCCTCGCCGCCTCCGGGGCGCGGCGGCCGACAGTGATGCCCTGCGCCGACGGCCTCCTCCAGGGCCGTCGGCACGGTCCCCGCAGCGCCTTGCGCACGGACCACACCACGGCCACCGGCCGTACGGCCATCACCGCGGGAGACCGTCCGCCGATCGCACCGGACGATCCATGGGCTGGTGTGCCGGACGGCCCATGGGCTGGTGTGCCGGACGGCCCATGGGCTGATTACCGCCCGACGACCCATCGGCTGGTCACGCGGTCGCGTCCAGCTCCAGGTCCTCCAGGACCGTCACCAGCCGGCGCCGGGCGTCGGCGGGCAGGCCGCGCAGGGGCAGCGGCAGGTTCGGTTCGGCGGCGAGGCCCAGCTGCGCGGCGGCCGCCGACACCACCCGCAGGCCCCCGTGCGCGCGGAAGAGCTCCCACAGGGGCTCCAGCCGCGTCGAGCGGGCCAGGGCCCCTTCGGCGTCCCCGCTCCGGGCGGCACGGGTGAGGGCGAGCGCCGTGCGGGGGAACAGGCCCCCGATGACCGAATACCACGTGTCGCAGCCGGCGTTCAGCCCGGGGGCCGCCGACCAGTCGCCGCTCACGCCGACGGCGACGGTCTCCGGGAGCAGCGCCCGCAACGCCGCGACGCGCTGCCGGGCAGCCGCCCGGTCGCCGGGCACCGGCGGGATCTTCACGGCGGCGACGTTCGGCAACCCGGCGATGCGGCCGTGCAGTTCGTCAGTGAAGTCGACGTGCGTGGTGCGGGGGTTGTCGTACACGCACAGCGGCACCGACAGCTCCCGGGTGACGTCCTCGTACAGGCCGAACACCTCGTCCTCGGTGAGCGGCTGGTACGTCATCGGGGCGAGCAGCACCGCGGACGCGCCGGCCTTCTGCGCCTCCTCGGCATGGGCCAGGACCTGCGCGGTCCGCAGCGCCCCGATGCCGGCCATGACCGGCACCCCGTCGGCGGCCTCCACCGCGAGCGCCGTCACGCCCGCTCGTCGATGCCGTCCTCGGTCGTGGGTGTGAGGCGGAAGGCGCTGAGACGGCGGAACATGCAAGGACTCCTCGGGACGACTGCGGTACGGGTCGGCAGGCAGGCTGTCACAGATCCGGGCTCCGCCTTGTCTTTCCGGTGAATCAGCAACCAGCGACGGGAGACAGTGATGAAGATCGTGGTCGTCGGCGGAACGGGGCTCATCGGCTCACAGGTGGTCGCGCGCCTGCGCGACCGTGGTCACACGGCCGTGGCCGCCGCCCCCTCCACGGGCGTCGACACACTCACCGGCGAGGGCCTGGACGCGGCCCTCAAGGGCGCGGAGGTGGTCGTGGACGTCTCGAACTCGCCGTCCTTCGACACCGAGCCGGCCCTGGACTTCTTCACCCGCTCGGCCCGCAACCTGTTCGCCGCGGAGAAGGAGGCCGGCGTCCACCACCACGTCGTGCTGTCCATCGTCGGCGTCGACCGGGTGCCCGGCTACGGCTACTACGAGGCGAAGGTCGCCCAGGAGGACGCCGCGCGCGGCAGCGGGATGCCGTACAGCATCGTCCGCGCCACCCAGTTCTTCGAGTTCATAGCGCCGGTGATGAACATGTCCACGGAGGGCACCGAGGTGCGGCTGCCGTCCACGCGGCTGCGTCCCATCGCCTCCGCCGACGTGGCCGCGGCCGTCGCCGAGGCGGCGCAGGGCGAGCCGTCGAACGGCATCCGCGACATCGCGGGGCCGGAGGTGTACGGGCTGGACCGGCTCGGCGAGATCACCCTGGCGGTCCAGCCGGACGGCCGCACCGTCGTCACCGACGAGACCGCCGGCCTGTTCGCGGGCATGCCCGACGTGCTCACCGGCGACGGGATCGCGCACCTCGCCGCCACCCGCTATGAGGAGTGGCTGAAGCAGAACTGACCCCCGGCTACGGACGGTCGGCGCCCCTGCGCGCCGACCGCTCGTACGCCCGCAGCTTGTCCGGCGCCAGCACCCAGTAGAGCCCGTCGATGCCGTCCGGCCCCGCCGTGGCGCTCACCAGGGCGACGGCGGCCCCGTCCCGGACGAGCAGCAGGCAGGGCTGCCCGTTGGCCTCGACGATGCCGTACTCGGCGCCGGGGAAGAACTTCTGCGCGAAGGCGGTGACCCTGGCCACGCGCTCGGCCCCCACGATCTCCAGCCGGGCCACGCCGCGCAGGCCGTTGCCGTCCGCGTAGGCGACCACGTCGGCCGACAGCACGCTCTCCAGCGCGGCGACGTCGCCGCGCCGAGCGGCGGCGACGAAGGCCTCCAGCAGGCGCCGGTGCTGTGCCGTGTCGACCGGTTCACGGCGCTCGGAGGCCAGGCGTTTGCGGGCCCGGGAGACGATCTGCCGTGTGTTGGCCTGGCTCAGCCGGAGCATGTCCGCGATCTCGTCGTAGGCGTAGTCGAAGGCCTCCCGCAGCACGTACGCCGCCCGCTCCACGGGGTTCAGCCGCTCCAGGACCAGCAGCACGGCCAGCTCCAGCGCCTCGCCGCGCTCCGCGCCGACCTGCGGATCGACGCCGGTGTCCACGGGCTCCGGCAGCCAGGGCCCCACGTAGGCCTCGCGGCGGACCCGCGCCGACCGGGCCACGTTGATCGCCAGCCGGGTGGTGGTCTTCGCCAGGAACGCCCCCGGGTCGAGGATCGCCTCCCGGTCGGCGCCCTGCCAGCGCACCCACACCTCCTGCACCACGTCCTCGGCCTCGGACACGCTGCCCAGGACGCGGTAGGCGATCCCGAACAGCCGCGGCCGCAGCCGCTCGAAGGTGTCCGCGGCCGCGTCCAGCGCGTCGTCGGTGAGGGGCTGGTGCTGGTCCATGCTGCCGATGCCTCCGCGGGTCGACCGTCCTGCCCCCCAGACAGTACGACCCCGCGGGCACCGGCGGCGCTCAGTCCGCGTAGCGGGGCGTCCACTGCGCCTGTGCGACCGCCTCGCGCAGCTCCTCCTCGGTGGCCTGCGGGGCCACGCCGTCCTCCACGGCGGCCAGGGCCGCCGCGAGGGCGATCTCGCGTGCGGACTCCCGCATGCCGGCCAGCGGCGGCAGCAGCGGAACGGGCCCGTCGTCGCCGTCCGCCGCCCGCACCGCGCACCGCGCGACGGCCCGGGCGGCGGCCACCAGCATGCGGTCGGTGACGCGCGTGGCGCGGCTCGCGGTCACCGCGAGGCCCATGGCCGGGAAGACGTACACGTTGTTGGACTGCGCCACCGGCACCTCGCGCCCGTCCACCGTCAGCGGAGGGAAGGGCGAACCGGTGGCGATCAGCGCCCGTCCGTCGGTCCAGCGGGTGAGGTCGGCGGGCTCCGCCTCGGAGTGGGAGGTGGGGTTGGAGAGCGGGAAGACGACGGGCCGTTCGCAGGTCGAGGCCATCTGCCGGACGATCTCCTCGGTGAACGCGCCATGAGCCGTCGACAGGCCGATGAGCGCCGTCGGCTCCACGCGACGCACCACCTCGGCCAGACCGGTCCCTTCCCAGCCGGACACCTCGCCGTCGTCGCGCGCGAACCTCCGCTGCTGCGGTGTCAGTTCGGAGCGCGAGGACACCAGCAGGCCGTCCACGTCGAGGATCCAGAACCGCCGCGTGGCCTCGTCCTCCGACAGTCCCTCGTCGATCATCGCCGTACGGATCATGTCGGCGACGCCGATGGCGGCCGACCCCGCGCCCAGGATCACCAGGCGCTGGTCGGGCAGCGGGGTGCCCGCCACGTCCGCCGCGGTCGACAGGGCGCCGAGCGTGACGGCCGCCGTGCCCTGGATGTCGTCGTTGAAGGTGAGCAGCCGGTCGCGGTAGCGGGCGAGGATCGGATGGGCGTGGGCGGTCGCGAAGTCCTCCCACTGCAGCAGTGTCCCGGGAAGCTCCGCCTCGACGGCCGAGACGAACGCCTCGATCATCTCGTCGTACTCGGCGCCGGTCAGCCTGCGGGCGCGGCGGCCCAGGTAGCGCGGGTTGTCGAGCAGGTCCTCGTTGTCCGTGCCGACGTCCAGCAGGATCGGCAGGGTGCGGGCGGGGTGGATGCCGCCGATCGCCGTGTAGAGGCTGAGCTTGCCGATGGGGATGCCCATGCCGCCGACGCCCTGGTCGCCCAGGCCGAGGATGCGCTGCCCGTCGGTGACGACGATGACGTCCACGTCCTGGTCCGGGTGCGGGCGGTTGCGCAGGATGTCCCGGAAGCGGTGCCGGTCCTCCCAGGTCAGGAACAGCCCCCGGGGCCGTCGGTAGATCTCGCTGAACCGCTGACATGCCTCACCCACCGTCGGGGTGTAGACGACGGGCAGCAGCTCCTCCAGGTGCTCGGTGACCAGACGATGGAAGAGCACCTCGTTGGTGTCCTGGAGCTGCCGCAAATAGATGTGCCGGTTCAGGGGCTTGTCGTAGCTGCGGAACGCCTCATAAGCCCGGGCGACCTGCTCGTCCAGGGTCTCGACGGCGGGTGGCAGGAGGCCGTCGAGACCGAGTGCCTCGCGTTCGCCGCGGCTGAAGGCGGTGCCCTTGTTGACCAGCGGGTCGGCCAGGGTCGTGACGGCGGGGCTCGTGGTGGGGCGGGGGAGGTTCATCGGCTGGTCCATGGGGTGACGTGTTCCCGAGACGCGCCGGAACGTGCGGGTGAGCTGTGCCATCCGGACGAACCGTGTCCCCTCGAGAACGTCCTCCGCCACCGATGAGTTCCACCGCGCCGCCCGGTCTACCCCTCCGTAAGGCATACCGAGCCCCAACATCCCGCAGGAGACAGTGACATGAGTGTGACGACGCCTCAGACCCGGGCCGCACGCGCCGAAGGCCTTCTCTCCGCCCGCCCCGTCTGGCTGGTCGGTGTCCTGGCGACCCTCGCCGGTGCCGTCGTGACGGAGGTGTTCGCGCTCGCCGCACGGGCGGCGGGCGTCCCCATGGAGGCGGCGAGCCCGGGGGCCACTCAGGCCGCGGAGATCCCGGTCGGCGGCTTCTTCGGCGGGGTGGTCTTCTGGTCGGTCGCCGGCGTCGTCCTCGCCGTGGCGCTCGCCCGCTGGGCCCGGCGGCCCGCCCGCACCTTCACGGTGACCACCGTCGCCCTCACCGCGCTGTCCCTCGCCGGGCCGGCCGTCGCCCCACACACCGCCACCTCCACGCAGGTCGTCCTGGCCGTGTCGCACGCAGTGGCCGCCGCGGTGATCATCCCCGTGCTGGCCCGCCGGCTCTCCCACGGGCAGCGGTGACGCCCCCGCCTCTCCGGACCCGGACACCGGCCCGTCGCGCCCCGCCGCCGACGGGCCGTCGTCCTGTGCCCCCCGCCGCGCCCTGACACCCGAAAGGCCCAGTCCCACTCCGCCGGAGGAGGCGACGGTGGGCGAGGACCTTGGCCGTGTCCATGCCGTGCGCCTCCGGAGGAGCGGCTGCCGCGGAACCGCCGGGCGGCTCCGGCTCGATCAGCGACAGCGTGCCCGGCGCGTGGCCCCGGACGGCCGCGTCGACCAGGACGGCCGTGTCGTAGCCGTCGAGCAGTTCGTACGCCAGGTCCATGCCGCGGATGCCGAAGTCCCGCACCCGCACCCCCGGCGGCAGCGGACGGTGGTCCAGGGCGCGGATCACCTCGGGGCCGAAGGCGTCGTCCGCGAGGAAGATGTTGCCGACCCCCGCCACCAGCAGCCGGGCGCTCACCTCGCGCCGTCCCGGGCCGGCGGACGGGCGGAGCCGTGCGGGAGCTTGCGGACGAACGCGGAACGCAGCGCGTGGTACGGAGCCTCGGGGTCGAAGAAGTCGGCGCGCATGCGGGCGAGTTCGGTCCGCCGGTACTCCGCGAGGGGCCGCTGGAGCTCGTCCGCGTGCCGTGCCGTGGCCTTGGTGGTGATCCGACGGGCGAGGTCCGGGTCGCCGGCCACGTCGGCGGCCAGGCGCTCGACCTCCGCGGCGAACTCCGCGCCCGGAACCGGCACCAGACGGTCCACCAGCCCGATCCGCTCGGCGGTCGCCGCGCTCACCGGCAGCGCCTCGCTCGTCAGCCGCTCCGCCGCCTCCGCGCCCACGCGGCGCGGCAGCGAGTACGTCCAGTACTCCGAGCCGTACAGGCCCATGGTCCGGTAGTGCGGGTTGAGGACGCTGCCCGTGCGGCACCACACCTCGTCGGCGGCCAGGGCGAGCATCACGCCGCCGGCCGCCGCGTTGCCCCCGAGGGCCGCCACCACCACCCTGTCGGTGGTGCGCAGCACGGCCTCGACCAGGTCGTTCATGGCGACGAGGTTGGACCAGGACTCGCCCGCCGGGTCGCTCGACGCCTCGATGACGTTGAGGTGGATGCCGTTGGAGAAGAAGTCGCGGGCACCGCCGAGCACCAGCACCGAGGTGCGGCGGGTGAGCGCGTACCGGTAGGCGGCGAGCAGCCTGCGGCAGTGGACGGTGCTCATCGCCCCGCCCGGGAACGAGAAGGAGAGGAAGCCGACGTCCCCCCGCTGCCGGTAGCGGATGTCGGTCCAGGTGGTGCGCTCCGGGGGTAGTTCCAGCGGGACGGCGATCTCGGGCAGCCAGTACGGACGGTCGTACGCACCCGGCATGCCCGGGCCGCTGCCGGGCGGCGCCGGGAAGCCGGCGAGCACCGAGGCGGCCGGGCGGCGGAACGGCGCGGGGTCGCCGGAGCTCTTGCGGGGGCGCAGCTCCGGAATCCACACCGCCCCGTCCCGGGTGGCCCGGCAGACCGCGCCCGCCCGGGTCGCGAGCAGCTCCCCGGGCCGCCCGCGCAGCCGGTCCTCGGGGTGCCCGCCGTGCAGGAACACCTCCCGGCCGCACAGCTCGTCCAGGACGCCCGGCTGCGAATCGGCCCCGCGCAGCTTGCGCAGCACCGTCGCGGTGTCGTCCTGCTCCCAGTCGATCCGCCGCTGCTCCTGGCGGAAGTAGTCCCGCCACACCACGCGGACCTCGGGGTCGCTCTGCGGGCGCGGCTTGAAGGACCCGTCCGCGAACCGCCGCACGGCGAGCAGGACGGCGGCCGTGGCGGCGTCGGACACCTCATTGCGGTACAGGTCGCTCTTGCCGGCCGGCGGCACCGGGAACGTCCCGTCCGCCCAGATGTCGCCCGCGTCCATCGCCGCCTCGGCCTGGAGCACCGTCACGCCCCACTCGGACGCCTCCTCGGCGATCGCCCAGTCCAGGGCGGACGGGCCGCGGTCGCCGGGCGGCCCCGGGTGCACGATCAGGCAGGTGTGCTCCTGCCACACGTCCTCCGGCAGGGCCGACTTCAGCATCGGGGCGACGACCAGCTCCGGGCGCACCTCGCGCACGGCGGCCCGGACCGCGTCGGCGCCGTGCGAGGCGAGGACGACGTCCACCCGGTGCCCCTGGTCCGACAGTTCCGCGTACACGCGCTGGGACAGGCTGTTGAACGCGCTGGCGACGAGCAAGATGTCCATGACATGGCATGGTCGCCCGTGACAGGAGGGCCGCGAAGGACCACCGCGGCGTTTCGCGGCCCTCGTCCGCTTCCGGCGTACTCTCCCGACGGCGCGGTCAGCGGGACGCCCGTGGCCACCGGAGTGCGATGATGGCGCCCAGGCGCGGCCTCAAGGGCGGCGAGCGGTTCCTCGGCGGCACCGTCAGCCTGGCCGGTGACCAGCTGACCGGAGCCCAGTACGCGGGCCCGTGACCCGAACCGGCTGCGGGAGATCAACGTGACGGCCCGGGCGGTTGATGTGACAACCAGCTCTGGGCCGTCGGCGGGCCGTCGGGGAAGTCACCGACATCGCTCACCGGTCCCCCTTGCCCGCGCCGTGCGCCTGCCGCACGCTGGTCGTATGGGTGCGCGAGACGGCCCTACGCTCATCACCTCCGTCCAGCGGGCCATGCGGCTGCTGGAGGCGGTGAGCGCGCACGAGAACGGCGCGCCGGCGAAACAGCTGGCGCGGGAGACGGGCCTGCCCCTGGCCACCGCCTACCACCTGCTGCGGACCCTGACCCACGACGGGTACGTGCGGAAGCTGGACGACGGCGGGTTCATCCTCGGCGACAAGCTGCAGACGCTGCAGACCACGGGCCGCGCGCAGGCACTGCTCAGCCGCGTCCGGCCCACGCTCGCCGCCCTGCGGGACGAACTCGCGACGGCCGCCTACCTCACCTTCTACGAGGACGGCGAGATCCGGGTCGCCGAGATCGTCGACGGCCCCGGAACGCCCCGCGTCGACCTCTGGGTCGGTTTCGAGGACGCGGGGCACGCCACCGCACTGGGCAAGTCCGTGCTGCGCGAGCTGGACGAGGAGGCCCGCAAGGACTACCTCTCCCGCCATCACCTCGCCGACCTCACCCCGCGGACGATCACCAGCCTGCCCGAACTGCTCCGACGGCTGGAGACCCCGCCCCTCGCCCCGGCCGTCACCGACCTGGAGGAGTACACCCTGGGCACGGTCTGCGTCGCCGTCCCGGTCTACAGCGGTGACACGCTCGGCTCCCTCGGTGTCTCCCTCCCGGCGAACCGGCTCTCCCGGCTGCCGGAGATCCGGGAGCGGCTGCTCCCGACCGCGAGCCGCGTGACCCGGAGCCTCTCGCTCACTATCTGAAAAACCTCTCCTTGCCCGTGTCCGACCTCACCCCGTTTTCTGGATGAAACAGGCATTTCAGTAATGTGCCCGGCGCACAGGTGAGGACTGCGGAAGCGAACATGAGCCAAGCCCGAGACCGTGGTGGCGACCCCCGGCCTGGAGGGCCGTTCGGCAATCGAGTGTCCGGTACGAGGGCTTCGGCCCGCAGGCGGGCCGCCGCGCAGCTGGCGGTGGGCGCACCCGGCCTGCCCGTCCTGGTCGTCTCCGTCGTGGTGCTCGCCGATCTCGCGGACGGAGCGGGGATGATCTGGCTGCCCCTGCTCGCGGCCGGTCCCGCCCTGGCGGCCACGACCAACGGGCCGCGCGGAGTCCTCTGGATCGGCTGTCTCGCCGTGGCGCTCGGCGCGACCCTCGGCGTCCGCGACGGTGTGCCGGGCCGTGAACTGGCCGCCCTGCTGTCGGCGTTCGTGGCCGTCACCCTCGCCAGCGGGCTGGCCGGCGTCCTGCGCGGGCGCCGCGAACGGGTGCTCGCCGCCGTCCGCTCGGTCGCCGAGACCGCCCAGCACGCACTGCTCAGGCCCGTGCCGTCGACCGTCGGACCGTTCCAGGCGGCCGTCCGCTACAGCGCCGCGGCGGCCGAGGCCCGGATCGGCGGCGACCTCTACGCCCTGATACCCACCCCGCACGGAGTGCGGCTGATCGTCGGCGACGTGCGCGGCAAGGGGCTGCCCGCCGTGGGGACCGCCGCGCTGGTGCTGGGCGTCTTCCGCGAGGCGGCCCACGACGAGCCGGATCTGCTGGCCGTGGTCGACCGGATCGAGCGGAGCCTGGCCCGGAACCTCGGCCACGACGACTTCGTCACCGCCGTCGTCGCCGGATACCCGGGGGCGGGACAGCTGGAGGTGGTGAACTGCGGGCACACGCCCCCGCTGCTCGTGGACGCCTCCGGGCGCGTGACGGCGGTGGAGCCCGCGCACCCCGGCCCGCCCCTCGGACTGCGCGCCCTCACCGGGCACACACCGCGCCTCCAGGCGCTGCCCTTCGCCGACGGCGACCAGCTGCTGCTCTACACCGACGGGGTCACCGAGGCCCGCGACGGCGGCCGGGCCTTCTACCCGCTCGCCGAAGGGCTGGAGCGGCACGTCTCCCACGAGCCGGGCCGCACCCTCGACGCCCTGCACGACGAACTGCTGGCCCACGTCGGCGGCCGGCTGCACGACGACGCGGCCCTGCTCCTGATCCGCAAGCCGGCCGCCGACGAAGCGGACCGTCCCCGAGCGGCCGCTCCCGGCCCCCTCGCCGCCGCGTCGGAGGCGAGGTGCTGCTCGTGAGAGCCGGGTGGCGTGCACCGGCTACGACGAGAAGCGCCCGGCGCGTTCACCGCGGCCGTGCGCGAGCGGTCACTCGCGCAGGTCCTTGACCCGGCGGAGCTTGCCCAGTGAGCGCTCCAGGGTCTCCGGTTCGACGATCGATACGTCGGCGGTGATGCCGATGCCGTCCTTGACGGCCTGGGCGATCGCCGCGGCAGCGGCCGCGCGCCGGCCGGGGTCCGTGCCGGGGCGGGTCTCGACGCGGACCGTCATGTGGTCCAGACGGCCGCGCCGGGACAGCTCGATCTGGAAGTGCGGGGCGACGTCCGGGGCGCGCAGCACGATCTCCTCGATCTGGCTCGGGAAGACGTTCACCCCGCGCAGAATGATCATGTCGTCGCAGCGGCCGGTGATCTTCTGGATGCGACGGAACGCGGGCCGGGCCGTGCCGGGCAGCAGCCGGGTCAGGTCGCGGGTGCGGTAGCGGACGACCGGCAGGGCCTCCTTGGTCAGGGACGTGAAGACCAGCTCGCCCTCCTCGCCCTCGGGCAGCACCTCACCCGTGACCGGGTCGACGACCTCGGGGTAGAAGTGGTCCTCCCACACGTGCAGCCCGTCCTTGGTCTCCACGCACTCCTGCGCGACGCCCGGGCCGATCACCTCGGACAGTCCGTATATGTCGACGGCGTGGAGGTCCATCCGCTCCTCGATCTCGCGGCGCATCTCCTCCGTCCACGGCTCGGCCCCGAAGATGCCCACCCGCAGGCTGCTCGTCCGCGGGTCGACGCCCTGGCGCTCGAACTCGTCGAGCAGGGTGAGCATGTAGGTCGGGGTGACCATGATGATCTCGGGCCGGAAGTCCTGGATGATCTGCACCTGCCGGGCCGTCATGCCGCCCGAGGCGGGGATCACGGTGCACCCGGCCCGCTCGGCGCCGTAGTGCGCGCCGAGGCCGCCGGTGAACAGCCCGTACCCGTAGGAGATGTGCACCTTGTGCCCCGGGCGGCCGCCGGCGGCCCGGATCGAGCGGGCGACCAGGTCGGCCCACATCGACAGGTCGTTCTCCGTGTAGCCGACGACCGTGGGCCGACCGGTGGTTCCGCTGGAGGCGTGGACCCGGCGCACCTGGTCCATGGGGACGGCGAACATGCCGAAGGGGTAGGTGTCCCTGAGGTCGGCCTTCGTCGTGAAGGGGAAGCGGGCCAGGTCCTCCAGCGAGCGGCAGTCCTCGGGCGTCACCCCGGCCTCGTCGAACTTCTTCCGGTACGCCTCCACGTTCCGGTACGCGTGGCGCAGGCTCGCGCGGAGGCGGTCGAGCTGGAGCTCGCGCAGCCGCTCGCGCGTCAGGCGCTCGCCGTCGTCCAGCAGCTCCTGCGGGAGGGGCTCGCCCCGCCGCCCGGTCGCGCCCGTGGCCCCGGGGGCCGTCGTCTCGCTCGTCATCCCGACTCCTCCGACCTCGTGCTCCTGATGCTGCGGCTGCGGCTCCGGACCTCCCCGACGGTCACCGGGCCGTGGCTGTCGCAGGCACACGCGAAGGCGCTGTCGGCGAGCAGGAAGACGTAGCCGCCGTGGGCGATCCCGAGCCCGCGGGAGGCCTGGCCCGCGGCGAACATCGCCCGGGCGGCCGTCGCGCCGGCGGCATGGCTCACTTCTCGCACCACCTTGTAACCCGACCGAACATTCGGTTAGCTTCGGCGTCGCCAAGTAACCAAGTCGCCAGGCTGCCTGTCAAGGGCCGGGGACTTACCAAGGCGCGCCGGGTTGTCATACCATGGACCGAACGAATGGTCGGTTGGGAAGTGGGACGGATGGACACGACACACTCCAGCCCCCCGGGGGCGGACGGCACCGAGCCGGTTCTCCAGCAGCACTTCGACGCGACGATCGCGCGGGACCAGCGGATAGAGCCGCGCGACTGGATGCCGGAGGGCTACCGGAAGACACTGATCCGTCAGATCGCGCAGCACGCGCACTCGGAGATCATCGGCATGCAGCCGGAAGGCGAGTGGATCACCCGCGCGCCGTCGCTGCGCCGCAAGGCCATTCTGTTCGCGAAGGTCCAGGACGAGGCGGGGCACGGGCTGTACCTGTACTCGGCGGCGGAGACGCTCGGCGCCGACCGCGCCGACCTCACCGAGCGGCTGATCGAGGGCCGCCAGAAATACTCCTCGATCTTCAACTACCCGACGCTGAGCTTCGCCGACGTCGGGGTGATCGGCTGGTTCGTCGACGGGGCCGCGATCTGCAACCAGGTGCCGCTGTGCCGGTCCTCCTACGGGCCGTACGCGCGCGCCATGGTGCGGATCTGCAAGGAGGAGTCGTTCCACCAGCGGCAGGGCTACGAGCTGCTGATGACGATGATGCGCGGCACCCCGGCGCAGCGCGAGATGGTCCAGGACGCCGTGAACCGCTGGTGGTGGCCCTCGCTGATGATGTTCGGCCCGCCCGACGACTCCTCGCCCAACTCCGCGCAGTCCATGGCCTGGAAGATCAAGCGGCACAGCAACGACGAACTGCGGCAGCGTTTCGTCGACATGACCGTCCCGCAGGCCGAGAAGCTCGGCGTGACGCTTCCCGACCCGGAGCTGCGCTGGAACGAGGAGCGGGGCCACCACGACTTCGGCACGCCCGACTGGGACGAGCTGATGCGGGTCATCAAGGGCGACGGCCCGTGCAACGCCCAGCGGATGGAGCGGCGCCGCAGCGCCCACGAGGAGGGCGCCTGGGTGCGCGAGGCGGCCACCGCCCACGCCGCCAAGCAGGCGGCCCGCGAGCGGAAGGGAGCGGTGGCATGACCGCCGACCAGCAGAACTGGCCGCTGTACGAGGTGTTCGTACGCGGCAAGCGCGGCCTGAACCACGTCCACGTGGGCTCGCTGCACGCCGCCGACGACCGCATGGCGCTCACCCACGCCCGCGACCTGTACACGCGACGCAATGAGGGCGTGAGCATCTGGGTGGTCCGCTCCGAGCACATCGCCGCCTCCACCCGCGACGAGAAGGACCCCTTCTTCGCGCCCAGCGCCGACAAGGTCTACCGCCACCCGACCTTCTACGACATCCCCGACGACGTCCCGCACATCTGAAGGAGAGGGCATGAGCGACGACCACGTCTACCTGACCCTCGCCGAGGGGCACGAGGACGACACCCGCTGGGCCTACGGCACCGGCTTCGAGGACCCCCTGCACGGCGTCGACACCACCGTGCCGGACGGGGTCGACGCCTGTGAACTGGCCGACCTCTGCGTCTCGTTGGCCGACGACGCCCTCGTCTCGGCCCAGCGGCTCGCCGAGTGGACCACCCGTGCCCCCGAGCTGGAGGAGGAGGTGGCGCTGGCCAACATCGGACTCGACCTGCTCGGCCAGGCCCGCCTGCTGTACTCCCGTGCGGGCCAGGTCGACGGCACCGGCCGCGGCGAGGACGCCTTCGCCTACTTCCGCGACGCGGGCGACTTTCGCAACGTACGCCTGGCCGAACTGCCCAACGGGGACTTCGCGTTCTCGATCGTCCGGCTGCTGGTGCTCTCCACCTGGCGCCTCGCGCACTTCGAGCGGCTCACCGTGCACCGCGATCCGGTCCTCGCGGCGATCGCCGCCAAGGGCGTGAAGGAGCTGGCCTACCACCGCCAGTACGCGGCCGAGTGGGCCGTGCGCCTGGGCGACGGCACCGACGAGTCCCACCGCCGGATGCGCAGGGCGCAGGAGCAGGTGGCGCCCTACCTGGGCGAGCTGTTCACGGCGTACGACGTACGGGACGAGGTCGTCGCCGTCCTGCGGCAGGTCACCGAGGCCGCCGGACTGCCCATGCCCGTCTTCCGCCCGCTGCCCGGCTCGGGCCGCACCGGGGAGCACACCGAGCATCTCGCCCCGCTGCTGGCCGAGTTGCAGGGCGTGGCCCGCGCCCACCCGGAGGCGGCATGGTGACGACACTCCTGGACGCGCGGCGGGCCCGGCGGATCGCCGAGCAGGTACCGGACCCCGAGCTGCCCATGCTCACGCTGGCCGACCTGGGCGTCCTGCGGGACGTCGAGACGCGCGAGGACGGCACGGTCGTCGCGAGCCTGACACCGACCTACTCGGGCTGCCCGGCCATGGCGGAGATGCGTGCCGGCGTGGCCGCCCGGCTGCGCGAGGCCGGGTACGCGCGCGTGGAGATCCGCACCGTCCTCGACCCGCCCTGGACCAGCGACTGGATCACCGCGGAGGGCCGCCGCAAGCTCGCCGAGCACGGCATCGCCCCGCCCGGTGCCGCGCCCGCGCGCGCCGCCGGACCGGTGCCGCTCGTGCTGTCGCCGACCCGCCGCTCGGTGCCCTGCCCCCGCTGCGGCAGCGCGGACACCGAGGAGACCTCCCGCTTCGCCGCCACCTCCTGCAAGGCCCTGTGGCGCTGCCTCGCCTGCCGCGAGCCCTTCGAGTACGTCAAGGAGATCTGATGGAGGACCTGATGGAGCCGGCCCCCGCCCCGGCGGCACGCGCGCGTGCCCGCCGCCGTCCGGTCTTCCACCCCCTGCGGGTCGCCGCCGTGCAGCCGCTGTGCGAGGACGCGGCCGCCGTCAGCTTCGACATCCCCACCGAACTCGCCGAGGAGTTCGCCTTCGCGCCCGGCCAGTCGCTCACCCTGCGGCGCGAGGTCGACGGCCGCGACGAGCGCCGTTCCTACTCGATCTGCTCGCCCGTCGGCACGGCACCGCGCATCGGCGTGCGCGTGGTGCCCGGTGGCCTCTTCTCCTCCTGGCTGGTGCACGACGTACGCCCCGGCGACACCGTCGAGGTGATGGCCCCCACCGGCGCCTTCACCCCCGACCTCACCACCCCCGGCCGCCACGTCCTCATCGCGGCCGGCTCCGGCATCACGCCCATGGTCTCCATCGCCGAGTCGGTCCTCGCCGCCGACCCCCGCTCGACGGTCACCCTCCTCTACGGCAACCGCCGCACCGGCACGGTGATGTTCGCCGACGAGCTCGCCGACCTGAAGGACCTGTACCCGACGCGCTTCCAGCTCGCCCACGTCCTCTCCCGCGAGCCCCGCGAGGCCGAGGTGCTCTCCGGCCGCCTCGACGCCGAGCGGCTGTCCGCACTCGTCGACGCGCTGGTCGACGTGGAGTCCGCCGACCACTGGTGGCTGTGCGGCCCGCACGGCATGGTCCGCGCCGCCCAGCAGGTTCTGGCCGGCCTCGGCGTTCCCGCCGACCGCGTCCACCAGGAGCTGTTCTACGCGGACGACGAGCCCGTCCGTGAGCTCCGGCACGCCGAGACCGGCCCCACCGGCCCGGTCAGCCAGGTCACCGTCACCCTCGACGGCCGCTCCACCACCTCCGCCCTGCCCCGGGAGCGGACCATCCTCGAAGGCGCCCAGCAGACCCGCCCGGACCTGCCGTTCGCCTGCAAGGGCGGGGTCTGCGGCACCTGCCGCGCCCTGGTCACCGACGGCAAGGCCGACATGCGCCGCAACTTCGCCCTCGAACCGGCCGAGGTCGACGCGGGCTACGTCCTCACCTGCCAGTCGTTCCCGGTGTCGGAGGCGCTGACGGTGGACTTCGACACCTGAGTTCCGCGGGGCAGGAGCCGCCTGTCAGTCGGCCCGCAGGACGCGCAACGCCGTCAGAGCCACGTGGAGTTCGGTGCGGCGCTCGCCGGATTCCAGGTCGGTGTCGAGGAGGCGCTCGATGGCGCGCAGGCGCTGGTACATGGTCTCCCTGGACAGGCCGCCGCGGCGGGCGGCGGTGGTCTTGTTGCCGGCGGCGTCGAGGTAGTGGCCCAGGGTCGTCAGCAGGTCGGTGCCGTGCCGGGTGTCGTGGTCGATGAGTCGGCCCAGCCGGCGCTCGGTGTAGTCCTGGACACGGGTGTCCTCGCGCAGGGCGTACAGCAGGCGGCGCAGGTCGATGTCCGGCGGCTCGTGGAAGGAGCGGTCCGCGGGGAGAGGCTGGCCGGGCGGCGTGGCCTCCAGGACCCGCGCCGCCTCGCGGAAGGAGCGGGCGGTGTCGGCGAGGTCGGCCACCTCGGAGCCGGCGCCGACGGTCGCCGCCGGGACCAGGCCCAGCACGGTGCGGCCGAGGCGCTCGGCCACGGGACGCCAGGGCCGGTCGGGCCGCAGGGCCAGCAGGACGCCGAGGCGGCCGGGGGAGAGCACGCCGACGAGCGCCGGGACCCCCGCCGATCCCAGCTCCCGGTGCAGACGCGTCTCCGGCTCGGCGCCGTCCCCGCCGGGGCCCAGATCCACCAGGACCGCCAGGAACACACCGCCCTCCGTCGGCAGGCCCAGGGCGGCGCAGCGGGCCCGGGCGTCCTCGGGGGAGTGGTGGCGCTGTTCCACGAGGTCCCGCAGGGCGTTGCGGTGGGCCGTGCGTTCCCACGGCGTGGCGTGGATGAGGCGGGCGACGGTCAGCGCCATCGCCGTTCTCTCCAGGACGGTGCGGTGCTCCGGTTCGAAGGCCGTCCCGTCGGCGGGCAGCATCGCCAGCCGGCCCCAGCGTTCGCCCTGGTAGGACACGGGTGCGGTGAGCCAGCCCTCCGGTCCGCCCACCTCGGTGCGGTCGCCGGGCTCGGTGGCCCGGGAGCGCCGTTCCCAGCCGGTGAGCGCCTCCCGCACGGTGCTGCCCGACGGCTCGCAGATCAGCGCCTGGTGCACCAGGTTCTCCAGGACGACCGTACGGCCGCTCATCTCCGCCGCCGCGCGCACCACGTCCTCCGGTCCCGCGCCGCGCAGGGTCAGGGCGGTGAACGCCTCGTGGATGCGCTGGGTCCGGCGCATCGCGTCGGCCTGGTTGCCGAGGATGAGTGCGTGGACGACCTGGGTGACCTCCAGGAAGTTGACGTCCCGGGCGAGGGTCACCAGGGGGAGGCCCCGGGCGCGGCACGCCCGGACGAGGGCGTCGGGCGGGCGGTGGTAGCGCCGCACCAGCTCGATGACCAGGGCGGCCGCCCCCACCTCGGTCAGCTCGTCGACGTACCGGCGCACCCCCGCGGCGTCGTCGGGCAGGGGCATGCCCGTGGTCAGGACCAGCTCGCCGCCCTTGAGGAAGGAGGCCGGGTCGGTCAGCTCGGTGATGTGCACCCACCGCACCGGCCGGTCCAGCCGCGTCAGTCCGGTGACGACCTGGGGCTGCCCGGCGGCGAGGACGGGCAGCGCCAGGACGTCGGCGACGGTGGGCGCGCGACCCGCCGGGGCGGCCGTTGAGGCGTGTTCGTTCACGGTGTCTCCATGGGGGGTGCCCGGTCACTCTGACAAGTGGCACTGACCTGCGCAAGAGCTGTCCACGGCAGGCCCGGACGGTACCGCACGGGGTCGGAATGAAGATATGAATCAGTCTTCATGTGTTCCTGTATGGTGGGGAGCCCGTGCATCCCCGTCCGAAGGACCCCTGATGACCTCCACCCTCACGCCGCAGCCGGTCGGCCGGGCGACACCGGCCCGCACCGGAACCGCTCCCCGGCGGCGTACCCGTGTGCTCGCGCTCCCCGAGGCGCGCTGGGCCGCGGCGGCCACCGCCTTCTTCCTGCTCGCGCTGCCCCTCCAGCTGACCGGCGCCCCCGCCTGGACGTGGGGCCCGCTGTACGCGCTGTCCTACGCCACGGGCGGCTGGGAGCCGGGCTGGGAAGGCCTGAAGGCGCTGAAGGAACGCACCCTCGACGTCGACCTGCTGATGGTCGTCGCCGCCCTGGGCGCCGCCTCCATCGGGCAGGTGATGGACGGTGCCCTGCTCATCGTCATCTTCGCCACCTCCGGTGCGCTGGAGGCACTGGCCACGGCCCGCACCGCCGATTCCGTCCGCGGCCTGCTCGACCTGGCCCCCGCCACCGCCACCCGGCTGGCCCCGGACGGCGGCGAACAGACCGTGCCGGTCGAGGAACTGGCCGTCGGCGACACCGTCCTCGTCCGCCCCGGTGAACGCGTCGGCGCCGACGGCCGGGTGCTGGACGGGTCGAGCGAGGTGGACCAGGCGACCATCACAGGCGAGCCGCTCCCCGTGGCCAAGGAGCGGGGCGACGAGGTCTTCGCGGGCACCCTCAACGGCACCGGCGCCCTGCGGATCCGGGTCGAGCGCGACGCCTCCGACTCGGTGATCGCCCGCATCGTCCGCATGGTGGAGGAGGCGTCCGAGACCAAGGCGCCCACGCAGCTGTTCATCGAGAAGGTCGAACAGCGCTACTCGCTGGGCATGGTGGCCGCGACTCTGGCCGTCTTCCTGGTGCCGCTCGCCTTCGGCGAACAGCTCACCGACGCGCTGCTGCGCGCCATGACGTTCATGATCGTGGCCTCCCCGTGCGCGGTCGTCCTGGCCACCATGCCGCCGCTGCTGTCGGCCATCGCCAACGCCGGCCGGCACGGCGTGCTGGTGAAGTCCGCCGTGGTGATGGAGCGGCTCGGCCAGGTGGACGCGGTCGCGCTGGACAAGACCGGCACGCTGACCGAGGGCAGCCCGCGCGTCAGCGACGTACGGCCACTGCCCGGATCCCCCCTGTCGGAGCGGGAGTTGCTGGCTCTGGCGGCGGCGGCGGAGCGGCCCAGCGAGCACCCGCTGGCCCGGGCGGTCGTGGACGCCGCCCGCACACGCGGCCTCGACCTGCCGGACGCGCGGGACTTCGCCTCCGCGCCCGGAGTGGGGGTCACCGCCGTGGTGAGCGGTCGTGAGGTCGCGGTCGGCGCACCGGCCCGGCTGTCGGCCGACGCCGACGCGGACGGCGCGGTCGCGCGGTCGGCGGCCGATCTGGAGGAGTCCGGCCGTACCGCCGTCCTGGTCGTCGTCGACGGCGCCCCCGCCGGACTGCTCGGCATCGCCGACCGGCTGCGCCCGGACGCCGCCGCCACCGTTGCCGCGCTCACCACGCTCACCGGCGAGGCACCGGTGCTCCTCACCGGCGACAACCCGCGGGCCGCCGCGCACCTCGCCGCCGAGGCCGGCATCACCGACGTCCGCGCCGGGCTGCTGCCGCAGGACAAGATGGCCGCCGTGCAGGAGCTGGAGAGCGCGGGCCGCAGGGTGCTGGTCGTCGGGGACGGCGTCAACGACGCCCCCGCCCTGGCCGCCGCCCACACCGGGGTCGCCATGGGCCGCGCGGGCTCCGACCTCGCCCTGGAGACCGCCGACGCCGTGATCGTGCGCGACGAACTCGCGGCGGTCCCCACCACCGTGGCCCTGTCCCGCCGTGCCCGCAGGCTGGTCGTCCAGAACCTCGTCATCGCCGGGGTGTTCATCACCGGCCTCGTCGTCTGGGACCTGGCCGGGCACCTGCCGCTGCCGCTGGGCGTCGCGGGTCACGAGGGCTCCACGGTCCTCGTCGGCCTCAACGGCCTGCGGCTGCTGAGGGAGTCGGCCTGGCGGCACGCCGCCGCCGAGGGGACCGGCTGAGTCCTGTCAGCGCGCCGGCGCGGGACCGCTGCTGGCGCGCACCACGAGGTCCACGGGGACGAGCGTGTCGACGCGGGGCCGCTCACCGGGACCGTCGATGCGGTCCAGGAGCAGACGCAGGGAACGCGTGCCGATCTCCGCGAAGTCGGTACGGACGGTGGTCAGCGGGGGCAGGAAGTGCGCGGCCTCGGGGATGTCGTCGTAGCCGACGACGCTGACGTCCCCGGGGACGGACCGCCCGGACTCGTGGAGGGCGTGCAGCAGGCCCAGGGCCATCTGGTCGTTGGAGGCGAAGACCGCCGTCACCTCCGGGCGCCGGGCCAGCCGGCGGCCCAGCTCGTAGCCGGAGTCGGCGCTCCAGTCCCCGACGAGAGGCGCCGGGACGTCGGCACCGGCCGCCCGGAGCGTCGCCTGCCAGGCCCCCAGCCGGTGGTCGGCGGAGGTCCAGCCGGTCGGGCCCGCGATGTGCCAGACGGTGGGGTGCCCGAGACCGAGGAGGTGCTCGGTGGCCTTCCGGGCGCCGGTGCGGGAGTCGCCGGTGACCAGGGGCGTGCTGTCGTCGAGGGAGTTCTCCAGCACCACCAGGGGAGTGCCCAGATCGGTCGTCTCCGCCAGGGCCCGGCCCACCCACAGTTGCGGGGCGATCGCGATGACGCCGTCGGCGCCCTCGGCGGACAGCCGGTTCACGGCCTCGACGACGGTGTCGTGGTCGGCCGTGTCGAGCGCGATGGAGCTCACCAGGTAACCGGCTTCCTGGGCCGCGGTGTTGATCGCGGTCAGGATGGATGCGGGTCCGTACCGGGCGGCGTCGAAGGAGATCACCCCGAGCATCCGGGTCCGGCCGCTGGCCAGGGACCGCGCGCTGCGGCTGGGCCGGTAGCCGAGGGTGCGCATGGCGTCCAGGACCGCCTCGCGGGTCTCGGGGCGGACGGCCGGGTGGTCGTTGAGCACCCGGGAGACGGTCTGCTTGGAGACGCCGGCCAGCCGGGCCACGTCGGCCATCACCGGCCGCGTCCCCGCGAAGTTGCGCCTGCTGCGGCCCTTGGGGACGGGGCCGTCGGTGACGCTCGGTGTCATGGCGGGTGAGTCCTCGGTGTCGGTACGGCGGTGCTGACCCGCCCGGCAGGAGCACAGCATAGGCGCGGGGTGCGTGGAGGCCCTCGAAAGCCGCCGGGCCTCAGTCCGCCCGCACCGGCCAGGAGCGCGTGACCACCCACTCGGCGCCCTGCACCCCCGCCGCCCGCCAGGCGTCCCCCACCTGCCCCGGCACATGCACCGGCGCGTCCGCGGCCAGCGGCAGCACCGTCAGCCGCAGCCCCCGCGCCCGCAGCTCCCCGGCCGGCAGCCGGTCCAGGCCGATGTCCCAGACCCGGCCCGAGTAGAACTGGTCGGCGACCAGGACGTCCCCCACGTGGGCCCGGGCCAGGTCACCCGTCCAGCGCAGCCGCAGCAGCACACCGGCGGGGGCCCGCAGCAGCTCCTCCGGCACGTCGACGCGGTACTCGGCGGCCAGAGCCTCCACCTGTTTCTCCGCGGGCACGCTCGCCCGGCCCTGCACGCCCGTCACGGGCTCGGGCGCCGGACCGGCCGGCCTGACGGGCGTGACGGTCGCGGCGGTGTGCGCGACGGGCCCGGCCTCGACCCCGTAGCGGCGGAACACGCCGTCCGGTGCCTCCCGTATCCGTGCCCCCTCCACCACCAGGGGCGAGTCCGGTGCGGGCAGCACCGCGAACGAGGGCTCGGCGGCCGGGCTGTGCAGCCGTACCTCGTCCCGGTCGAAGACGACGCCGTCCCCGCACAGCACCAGCCGCTCGGCTCCCCAGGCCGGTCCCCCGTAGACGGTCCGGGCCGTCGCCGCGTCCAGGACGAGCAGGCCGACGCGTGAACCGTCGGCCGCGTCCACCTCGACCAGCGCGTCGGTGCCCGGCCGCACTCCGCTGACCAGGACCCGGCCGTCGACCGGAGTGACCTCCCCGGACGGTGTGGCGACGGACGCCACCGTGTCGGCGTCCAGGGCGAGTTCGGGTGTGATGCCGTCGGTCGCGGCCAGCACCAGGACCGTGAGCCCGCCCACCTCGACGGTGCACACCGGCTGCGCGGTGGCCCACTCCAGCCGCACACCGGCCACGTCCAGCCGTAGCGGCCGGCAGAAGGAGGCACCGGCGGGCACGGTGACCGGAGTGCTCGGCAGCGTCAGCGAGGGCGCCGCCGGGAAGTCCACGGTGAACGCCGTGTCCGGGTGGTCCGGCAGCGGCTCGTGCGGCTGGTGGTTGGTCACGAAGAGGAAGCCCGCGGTGCCGTCGCTGCGGACCGCCCAGCGCAGGGTGTCCCGGTCGTGCTGCCCCGTGGGCCGCCGCTCCGGCAGCACGGACTCCATGGGGGCGATCAGCTGCCCGAACTCGGCCAGCAGCAGGTGCTGCAGGCGCAGTTCGTGGTAGGAGGGCCGCACCTGGCCGTACTCGCCGAGCGGGGCCTGGAAGTCGTACGTCAGGACCGGCAGGTCGTTGGGGTAGCCGGTGGCGTGCGACTCCTGGAGGGTCGTCGACTCGCCCGTCGGGTTCGTACCCCCGTGGAACATGTAGTAGCCCTGCCACACCGAACCGCAGCCGATCTTCGTGAGCCCGAGCGCGGCGATGTCGGCGGCCTCCACCCGGGGCCGCCGGTGGTACGCCACGGCCATCCCGCCGCCCAGCTCGCAGGTGGCCCACGGGAAGCGGTCCGTCGGCGCCGGATCGGCGCCGCGCACGGTCGTGGGCCGCAGGTCGGCGCCGATGCCCTCGTCGTCGCGCTCGTGGGTGAAGAAGAAGTGCTTGCGGCAGGTGTCGGGCCAGCCGCCGTCCGCCTCGGTCCAGAACGCCTCGGGATAGCCGCCGTAGAGCGGAAGCAGCTCGTCGCCCGGGAGCTGGACCCCGCCCCAGGCGGTCGACGTCCACAGGGGTGCGCTCAGCCCCGCCTCCTGTGCCAGACGTTTCAGCGTGCGCAGATGGCCCGGCTGGTCGTACAGCTCGTTCTCGATCTGGATCGCGACGATCGGGCCGCCGCTCGCCCGGTCGAGTCCGCGCAGCTGTCCCGCGATCGCCGTGAACCAGGCGCGGACGGGCTCCAGGTAGGCCGGGTCGTCGGTCCGGGGTGTGCGGGAGCGGGCCAACACCCAGTCGGGCAGTCCGCCGTTGCGCACCTCCGCGTGGGACCAGGGGCCGATGCGCGGAATGAAGTCCAGGCCGTGGCGGGCGCACAGCTCGGCGAAGCACCTGAGGTCCCGGTCACCGTCGAAGCGGACCCGGCCCTCGATCTCCTCGTGGTGGATCCAGATGACGTACGAGGCGACGGCGGTCACCCCGCCCGCCTTCATCTTCAGCAGCTCCTCCTCCCACTCCCGGGCCGGGTAGCGGGAGTAGTGGAACTCGCCGGAGACCGGGAACCAGGGGCGGCCGCCGCGGGTGAACCAGCGGCTGGTGATCCCGATCGGGTCGGGGACGCCGGGAGCGTCCGCGGAGGGCAGGTGGCCGGTCAGCGGGGGTTCGGCGGGCGCGGGAACGCGCAGGACGTGCATCACCAGGTGTTCTCCGGGCCGAGGTCGGGGGTGTCGGTGAGCTGGGCGCGGGCGGTGGTGGTGCCGTGCAGCTCCAGCAGGACCAGCTCGTTGGTGCCCGGGCGCAGCACGGGGCCCGGGAGGTACAGCGTGCGCTGCGGGCCCCGGTTCCAGTAGCGGCCGAGGTGGAAGCCGTTGACCCAGGCCTGGCCCTTCGTCCAGCCGGGCAGGGAGAGGAAGGCGTCGGCGGGGGCGCCGACCTCGAAGGTGCCGCGGTGGAGGGCCGGCACGGTCACGGCCGTCTCTCCGGCCGGGGCGAACGGCACCCCGTCCAGGTCGTCCAGCGGCATGGGGTGGCAGTCCCAGCCCGGCAGGGCGGTGCCGTTGAAGGAGACGGGGCCGAGCAGGCCCTTGGGTGCGCCGATGCGAGGCCCGTAGTTGACGCCGCCCATGTTCTCGACCAGGACCTCCAGCGTCGCGCCGGGGCGCGGCACGCGCACGGGCAGCGTCTCGTCGTGCCGTTCGCGCTCCAGCACACCGGCGGGGGCGCCGTCGAGGAGGACCAGGGCGCGGTCGCCGACACCACCGGCGAAGTGCAGCAGGCCGTCGCCCTCGACCGGGACGGTGGTGCGGTAGCGGGCGTACCCGGTGCGCTGTCCCAGGGCGTCCATGGTGAGCGGGACGTCGGCGCGCACGGGCGCCCCGGCGAGCGGCAGTAGAGCTGCCCGGCCGCTCAACTCGACCTCCATGGGCGGGAGTTTGGGCCCGGGCGGCGGGACGGGTTCGTCCGGAACGGCGGCATGGCGGGCGATGACCTCGCGGAAGGCGTGGTACTTCGGGCCGGGGTCGCCGCACTCGGTGAGCGCGGCGTCGTAGTCGTACGACGTGATCGTGGGCGTGTAGGCGTGCTTGTGGTTGGCGCCGTTGGTGAAGCCGAAGTTGGTGCCGCCGTGGAACATGTAGAGGTTGACGGACGCCCCGGCCGACAGCAGCCGGTCCAGGTCGGCGGCGGCGTCGGCCGCGTCCCGGACGTGGTGCGGCCCGCCCCAGTGGTCGAACCAGCCGATCCAGAACTCGGCGCAGAACAGGGGCCCTTCCTTCTGGTGCTCGCGCAGGCGCCCGAGGCTCCGCTCGACCCGGCTGCCGAAGGTACTGGCGGTGAGCACGCCGGGCAGGCTGCCCGCGGCCAGGTGTTCGGGGTCGGCCTGGTCGCAGGTGAACAGCAGTTCCTCGACGCCCCGGGAGCGGAACGCGTCGGCCAGGTGCTTCAGGTAGGCCGGGTCGTCGCCGTAGGCCCCGTACTCGTTCTCGACCTGCACCGCGATGACCGGGCCGCCCGCCGCCGCCAGATGCGGTCGCAGCGCGGGCAGCAGCAGGTCGAGGTAGCGGTCGACGGCCCCGGTGAAGCGGGGGTCGCTGCTGCGCAGCCGGATGTCCGGGTCGCCGGTCAGCCAGTCGGGCAGGCCGCCGCCGTCCCACTCGGCGCAGATGAACGGCCCGGGGCGCAGCAGCACGTGCAGTCCCTCGTCCCGGGCGAGCCGGAGGAACCGCGGCAGGTCGAGGAAGCCGTCGAGGTCGAGGGGGCCGTCCGGGTCCGGCTGGTGGTGGTTCCACGGGATGTACGTCTCCACCGTGTTGAGGCCCATCAGCCGCGCCTTGCGCAACCGGTCGGACCACAGGCCGGGGTGGACACGGAAGTAGTGCAGCGCGCCGGAGATGATCCGGAACGGCTCGCCGTGCAGCAGGAATCCGTCGGACGTCGTCGTCAGAGCGGGCATGCGGAGGCTTCCCTTCGGGAGACGGGGGAGGGGGTCAGCGGGAACGGGTGCCGCGGATCAGCCAGAGCGTGGCGGCCAGGCAGAGCGCCGAGACCCCGCACAGCAGCAGCGGCACCGCGCGGATCCCGGACCACTCGATGGCCTTGCCGAGCGCCGGCCCGGCCGCGACACCGCCGATCATGGAGGCCGCGATGACCAGGGCACCGGCCCGGCGGGCCCGTGGGGCGGCCCGGTGCAGCCAGGGCAGTCCGGTGGGGAAGATCGGCGCGATGAACAGGCCGACACCGGCGTACGCGTACGGCGCCAGCGCAGGCACGGTCGCGGCCAGCAGACACACCGTCATGCCGGCGCACGAGACGGTGATGATGGCCTGGGCGGAGAAGCGCAGCGCGAGCGGGGCGACCAGGAAGCGGCCGACGGTCAGCATCAGCCAGTACACCGAGGTGGCGGTGGCCGCGACGCCCGCGCCGTAGCCGACGGTCTCCAGGTGCGTGGGCTCCCAGCCGCCGACACCGGCCTCGATGCCGACGTGCAGCACGTAGAGCGCGACGAAGACGGCGAGCACCGAGCCGAGGCTCCGGCCGAGGACCGAGCCGCCGCCGGTCTCCGTGCCGTCCGGGAGCGGCGGGTCGTTCCGCACGCCCCGCAGGCACAGCAGCAACGGCAGGTTGGCGAGGGCGAAACCGAGGAAGACGGCCGGGTAGTGCTCGGAACCGACCACGCCGATCAGGGCGGGCGCGAGGACGGCGCCGATGCCGAAGTGGGCGTGGAGGATGTTCAGCATCGCGGTCGAACGATGGCCGAAGCCCACGGCGAACAGCTGGTTGAGCCCGTAGTCGATGCCGCCGAAGCCGATCCCGGCGAGCAGGGCCGCCGCCAGCGCGGCGGGCCAGTGCGGCGCGAGCGCGAAGCCCGCGGCGCCCAGGGCCATCAGCAGGTAGGAGCAGCCCAGGACGGTCCGGTTGCCGACCCGGCCGTAGAGCCGGTCGAACAGCAGCACCCCGGCCACGCCGCCCACGAAGTGGGCACTGAGCGCGAGCCCCGCGGCGGAGGGGGAGAGCCCGAACTCCGCCCGGAAGGCGGGCACGGCGGGCCCGTACAGGGCCTGCAGCACACCGATGAGCACGAAGCCCACGCAGGAGGCGACCACGGCCGCCCCGCTGAAGACCGGGGCTGCGGCGTCCGGGGAGGGCGGGGCAGCACGCCGCGCGGTCTGCTCTTCGGTCACACGGACTCCGGGGGACGGCCCGCCGGGGGCGGGCGGGGGACAGGCGCGAACGGCTGGAGCACCAGTGATGTTACCGGTAACATACGGGTCGTCAACATGTTTGTGACGGGCCGGACGAGAGGCTGCGGCCGCTCCTGCCGGGCGGCGGGGGCGACGCTGGGAACGGTCGGGCCGCGCTTAATCGATTGCGGTCGAACGCGCGGGCCTGGCACCGTACTCCGCACAGCATCCGCCGTCCGGGGAGGCAACGCCGTGGCCGTCGCACACCCCAAGCGTCTCGCCCTCCTCGGGGGCGGCTTCTCCACCGACGACGACGGACTGCTGGACGACTGGGTGCTGTCCCGGGCGCGCGTGCCGCGGCCCGCGGTCTGCTTCGTGCCGACGGCGAGTGGAGACGCGCGGCGTACGTCGACCGCTTTCGCACGGTGTTCGCGGCGCGCCCCGACTGCGACCCGTCCGTCCTGCACCTGTTCCGCCGCGAGCTGGACGACGACGCCCTGCGCTCCTTCCTGCTCGCCCAGGACGTCGTCTACGTGGGCGGCGGCAACACGGCCAACCTCCTCGCCGTGTGGCGCGCCCACGGCGTGGACCGGCTGCTGCGTGAGGCCTACGGCTGCGGCACGCTGCTGTGCGGGATCAGTGCCGGCGCCAACTGCTGGGCCGAGGGCTCGCACACCGACTCCTTCGGGCCGCTGACGTACCTGTCCGACGGCCTCGGGCTGCTCCCGGGCTCCGTCTGCCCGCACTGGGACGGCGAACCGGGCCGCCGGCCCTCCTACCGTGCCGCCGTGGCGACGGGGCAGTTGCCGGCCGGCTGGGCCGTGGAGGACGGGTCCGGAGCGCTCTTCACCGACGGTGCGCCGACGGAAGCCGTCACCCGTGTGAGAGGAGCCGGCGTGTACCGCGTGGCACCGGACGGGGCCGGGGGAGTGACGGAGGACGCCCTGCCCTGCCGCTTCCTCGGGGATGCCCCGGCCCTGCCCGGGTAGGCGCTGCCAGGGCGCCCCGGCACCCTCCCGAGGCCTTGGCCATGGACTCACGAAACCAGGGCATCCACCAGGATTGCGCCGGGCTCGATCGGGTACGCGAGCAGGACCGCGTCCGGGGCGGATCTTGCCCCGGGCAGGCCGCACGACCGCCGCTACCAGGGAATCTGCCATGGAGACACCCGCAAACGACCCCACGCCCACGCCCGCCCAGCGGGCTCTGGACGTCCTCGCCGAGAACACGGAGGACGCGGCGGCTCTGGACGCGCTCGCCAACAGCGACGTGCTCATCCCCGTGCCCGACGACGCGAACGACGCCGACGCCGCCAACCCCTCGGCGGTCGCCCTGCCGGTGCTGGAGCAGCCGGGCGGCGACCCGGTGGTGCCCGTGTTCACCTCCGAGGTGGAGATGGCCGGGCTGCTGCCGTTCGTGTCCCGCTACCGTCTGGTCCCGCTCGGCGCCCTCGCCGCGCAGTGGCCGGCCGACGACCTGTCGCTCACCATCGACGGCAGCTCGGAGCACCGTCTGACGCTCACCTCGGAGGGAGTACGCACCCTGCTGGCACGCCCGTAGGGCGACCTGCCCCGTCCGGGCCCGGGCGGTCTACTCGCCCAGGGTCCGGGCCAGTGCGGCCCGCTGCAGCGGCAGCACCTCGGCGTGCAGGTCACGGCCCTTGGGCGTCAGGGTCACCCACACCCCGCGCCGGTCCTCCATGCACACCGAGCGCGTCACCAGCCCGTCCTTCTCCAGCCGGGCGATCAACCGCGACAGCGCGCTCTGGCTGAGATGCACCCGCCCCACCAGGTTCTGCACCCGGCACTGCTCGCCCTCCTCGGGCGCCGCGGTCGCGAGCATGTCCAGGACCTCGAAATCGGACGCGCCGAGGCCGTGCGGATGCAGCACCCGGTCGATCTCGCACATCGTGCGCGCGTGCGCCGACAGGATGTCCCGCCACCGTTCCTCGAGCCGCGCACCGGCCGTTTTCGCTGCCATATGTGCACGGTAACACCGGTTGGGGGATTCCATGAGTGTGCATGAAGCGCCCGTGGAGGCAGGCCCGCCCGGATCCGCCGTGCTCAGCCGTCCCGCCCCCACGGCCGCAGCTTCTCCGGATTGCGGACCACCCAGATCCGGGTGACGCGTCCGTCCACGACGTCGAACGAGGCCACCGTCAGGACGACGCCGCCCCTCCGGGCCACCAGCCCCGGCGCACCGTTGACCGATCGTTCCAGGAGTTCGAGCCCGGGCGCCTTGTCGGCGATCGCGACCATGTACTGGGCGATGCGCGCGCCGCCTTCGACCGGGTGCAGGACGGCACCGGCCATGCCGCCGCCGTCGGCGGTCATCACGGCGGCCGGGTCGAGGACGTCGACGAGGGCCGCGATGTCCTTCGTCTCCCACGCCTGTCTGACCCGCCGCACCGCGTCCGCCTGCCCGTCCGCCGTCACCGGGGCGCGCCCGGCACCCACCCGCCGTCGGGCCGATGCCGCCAGCTGCTTGCAGGCCGCGGGGGTGCGGCCGAGGACGCCGGCGATCTCGGCGAAGGGGTAACGGAAGACGTCGTGCAGGACGAACGCCACCCGCTCGGCCGGCGTCATCGACTCCAGGACGACGAGGAAGGCCATGGTCACCGACTCGTCCAGGATCATCTGGTCGGCGGGGTCGGCCCCCTGGCCGTGGTCCCACTCGGCGCGGTCCGGCAGCGGCTCCGGCAGCCAGGCGCCGACATAGCGTTCCCGCCGGGCCCGTGCCGAGCCGAGCACGTCGAGGCAGATGCGGCCGGTCACCGTCGTCAGCCAGGCGCCCGGGGACACGATCTGCTCCCGTCGGCCGCGCGGCAGCGCGTACCAGCGTGCGTACGCCTCCTGCACGGCGTCCTCGGCCTCGGCCAGTGAACCGAGCAACCGGTAGGCGACATTGATCAGTTGGCGCCGCTCACCGGCTGTCTCATCAGTGCTCGTCCCGGCCATCCCCGCTCCCGATCGCCTCGTCGCCTTACCTTTCGCAGGCCCGCGTCGTCGGGCAGGTGAGACCTTATCGATCTACTGCCCCGGGCGGGCGGAACAGGGGGACCGTGACATGGCCACGCAGGCGACGGCACCGCGCAGAATCTCGTTCCTGCAGACCGCGATCACGCTGCAGACCTTGACCATCTTCCTCCAAGCGGTCTCCGCCGGACTGCTGCTGACCTCGTCCTACGGGGAGCTGCTGCACAGCGTCGGAGCCCGCGTGATGTACGGCGCGTCGATGCTGTACCTGCTCGCGGCGGTGCTGGCGTGGAAGCCGGGCGGCGGCTCGCTCCGGCCCGTCTGGCACGCGTCCGGCTTTCTGGTCCTCGCCTCGGTCCAGGTCGTGGTCGGCATCGCGCACGTCCCGTCGGTCCATCTCCCGCTCGGCGTCCTGATGTTCGGGCTGAGCGTGCTGGCGCTGGCGCGGCGCTGACGTCCGAACCGGGAGTGCACCGGGACCGGGAGTGCACCGGGACCGGGAGTGCACCGGGACCGGGAGTGCACCGGGACCGGGCGGCGGGTCCGCGACCGCGGTGGTCCCGCCATCGTGGCAGGACCCGCCTGCCCTACGTCGACTCCCGCTTCACCAACTCCGTCGGCAGGATCACCGCCGCCGGGTCCTCGCCCCCGATCTGCGCCAGCAGCACCCGCACCATCTCGGCACTGATGCGGTCCCAGGGCTGCCGGATGGTCGTCAGCTCGGGGCGGGAGGCGAGTGCGGCCGGAGAGTCGTCGAAGCCGCCGACCGCGACGTCCTCCGGCACGCGCCGCCCCGCCCGCTGGAGCGCCGCCAGCACCCCCTGCGCCATCAGGTCCGAGGCCACGAACACCGCGTCCACGTCCGCGGCCTGCGCCAGCAGGCGCTCGGCGCCCGCCTCGCCGCTGGTCCGGCTGTAGTCGCCGGAGACCACGAGCCGCTCGTCGAAGTCCAGGCCCGCCTCCGCGAGCACCTCCTTGTAGCCGGCGAGCCGCTCGACACCGCCGGGTGTGTCCAGCGGACCGGTCACCATGCCCACCCGGCGCCGCCCGAGCGACAGCAGGTGGCGCACCATGTCCCGGGCGCCGTCGCGGTCGTCGGCGGCCACGTAACTCACCTTGGAGCCCAGCCCGATCGGCTTGCCGCAGGCCACCAACGGCACGCCCGCCCCGCGCAGTTGCTCGGCGACGGGGTCGCCCGAGTGGCTGGAGACCAGCAGCACCCCGTCGACGTGCCCGGCGGTGATGTACCGCGTGATGCGCCGCCGTTCGTCCTCCGTGCCCGCCAGCATCAGCAGCAGCGGGATGTCGTGCGCGGCCAGCGCCTGGGTGCAGCCGCGCAGCAGGACGTTGAAGTTGGGGTCCTCGAAGAACCGCTCCTGCGGCTCGGTGAGCAGGAAGCCGATCGAGTCGGACCGCCCGGTGATCAGGGAGCGGGCGTGCCGGTTGACGACATAGCCCGTCCTGCGGATCGCCGCGTTGACCGCCTCCTGGGCGGCCGGGCTGACGTAGTGGCCGCCGTTGAGCACGCGCGAGACGGTGCCGCGCGAGACACCCGCCTCGCGCGCCACGTCGTGGATCGTGGGCGGCCTGCGCCTGCCCCCCGCAGCGTTCATGGTCATGACTTTACGGCTCCGGAGAGCAGATCCAGACTCCAGAACCGCTGGATGACCAGGAACAGGGCGATCAGCGGGAACACCGCGAGGAACGCGCCCGTGATCACCAGGGTGTACAGCGCCGGGGTGTTGGCGCCCTGCTCCAGCAACGTGAACAGCCCGAGGGTGATCGGGAACTTCTCGTCGTCGCTGAGCATGATGTACGGCAGCAGGAAGTTGTTCCAGATCGCCACGAACTGGAAGAGGAACACCGTCACCAAGCCGGGGATCATCATCGGCAGCGCGATCCGCGTGAAGATCCGCCACTCGTTGGCCCCGTCCATGCGCCCGGCCTCGATCACGTCGGCGGGCACCGCGGCGGCGGCGTAGATCCGCGCGAGGTAGACCCCGTACGGGAAGAGGATCTGCGGCAGCAGCACCGACAGGTAGGAGTCGGTGAGGTCGGCCTTCGCCAGCAGCAGGTACTGCGGGATGGCCAGGATCACCGGCGGCATCAGCACACCCGCGAGCAGCACGTTGAAGATCGTCTCGCGGCCGCGGAAGCGGTAGGTCGCCAGCGCGTACCCGCTGATCGCCGAGACGCACGTCGACAGCAGCGCGCCCAGCCCGGCGTACAGGGCGGAGTTGGCCATCCACTCCCAGTAGACGCCGTCGCGGTAGGCGCTCAGGTCCTGGACGTTGTCGACGAAGCCCGTGCCGGGCAGGAAGGTGAAGGTGGAGAACAGCTCACTGCCGGACTTGGTGGCCGCGATGACGACCCAGGCCACCGGCAGCAGGCAGTAGGCGGCGCCCAGCAGCAGCGTGACGGTCGGGATCAGGGAGATCCGGCGGCGCAGCGGCGGGCGGTCCTGGGCGGTGCCGGGGGTGCTGCCCGCCACCGGCTCGGCCTGGGGGACGGCGAGGGAACTCATCGGGCTGCCTCCTGCTTCTGACGACGGTTCGCGGCTCGCAGGAAGCCGAAGGACAGCAGGAGCGTGGCGAAGGCGATGATCACGGCCTGCGCCGCGGCCCCGTGGATGTCACCCTCGCCGAAGGCGTCCCGGTACACCTTCATCAGGGGACTCCAGGTGGTGGACACGGAGTTGGTGAGCGGTTTGAGGGTGGTGGGCTCGTTGAACACCTGGATCGTGGCGATGATCGAGAAGAAGAACGTCAGCACCAGCGACGAGGCCACCATCGGGATCTTGATCCGCAGGGCGATCTTCAGCGGGGTGGCTCCGTCCAGCTTCGCCGCCTCGTACACCTCCGCGGGGATCGCCTGGAGCGAGGTGTAGATGACGATCATGTTGAAGCCGGTGCCGCCCCACACGGCGATGTTCGACAGGGCCAGGTACAGCGGCCCGCCGTCCAGCAGGTCCGGCTGCGGCAGACCGAGCTTGTCGAGCACGAAGTAGAAGGGGCTGACGTCCGGCAGGTACAGGAAGCCCCACAGCAGGGCCGCCACGACGCCGGGGATGGCGTACGGCAGGAAGATCGCGAGCCGGGTGAAGGGCGCGAGCCGCACCTTCTCCGAGTCGAGCATCAGCGCGAACAGCAGGGCCAGGCCCAGCATCACGGGGACGACGATGCAGCCGTAGCCGAGGACGCGCAGGGTCCCGGAGACCAACTCGCTGTCGGTGAGGGCGTCCGTGTAGTTCTCCAGGCCGGCCCAGACCTCCTTGCGGGCGCCGGAGCCCAGGCCGAGGCCCGAGACCTTCACCTTGCGGAGGCTCAGCCAGACCGCGTAGCCGATGGGCAGCGCGAAGAACAGTGCGAAGAGGATTCCCGCTGGGAGGAGGAAGGCGTACGGGGCGCCCTTGACCCCGTACGACCGCCGGCGTGCCGTGCTTTTCACTCCGCGACCTCGAAGCCCTGCTTCTTCATGTCGGCGACCGTGTCGGCCTGCATCTTCTTCAGCGCGGCGCCGAAGTCCGACTTGTTCTTCGCGGCGGCGCCGAAGGCGTCCTTGAAGGTGGTGTAGGCGACGTTCACGTTCGGGCCCCAGGCGGACGGGGCGGTGGTCTCCGCGATGTCGGCGGCCTTGCTGTAGAAGTCGGCCTGGTTGGCGAAGTACGCCGGCGGCTTGAGGAAGGCGCCGCTGGTCTGGGCGTTCGTGGCGGCCGGGTAGATGCCGCTCTCCTTCGCCAGCGCGTTGAGGGCCTTGCTGTCGGTGTTCAGCCAGGCGGCGAACTTCGCCGCGGCCTCCTGGTGCTTGGAGTCCGTGGTGACGGCGGTGGAGGAGCCGCCCCAGCTGCCGGTGCGGTTCTCGCTCGCGGACCACTGGGGGAGCGGGGCCATGGCCCACTTGCCCTTGGTGGCGGGAGCCGCCGTGGTCAGGGTGCCCGGGGCCCACACGGCGCTGACCCAGGCGATCTGCTTGCCGGTGTTGAGCGCCTTGTTCCAGGCCGGGGTGTACATCGGCTGGTTGTCGATGGCGCCCTCCTCGACCAGGCCGCCCCAGAAGTCGGCGACCTTCTGCGTGGCCGCGTCGTCGATGGCGACCTTCCACTGGTCGCCGGAGGTCGTCCACCACTTCGCGCCGGCCTGCTGGGCCAGGCCCGCGAAGAGGCCGGAGTCGTTGGCGGAGAAGGTGGTGAGGTCCTTGTCGGGGGCCGCCTTCTTGAGCTCGCGGGCGGTCTCGGCGAACTCGTCCCAGGTCGTCGGCACCGTCAGGCCGTACTCCTTGAACAGGTCCTCGCGGTAGTAGAACATCAGCGGCCCGATGTCCTGCGGGACCGCGTAGACCGCGTCGGTGCCCAGCGTCGTCTGCTGCCAGACCCCGTCGGCGAAGCTGTCCTTCGCCTCGCCCACGTTCTTCGCTATGTCCGCCAGGGCGTCGTTGCTGACCAGCGTGGGCAGCGCCTGGTACTCGGCCTGCACCAGGTCGGGGGCCTTGCCCGCCTTGTGCGCGGTGAGGATCTTGGTGACCAGGGTGTCACCGGAGGCCTGCTTCTTCACCGTGACGGTGATCTGGTCCTTCTTGCCCGGCCCCTTGTTCCACAGGTCCACGACCTTGTCCATGCCGGGCGTCCAGGTCCAGTACGTCAGCGAGACCGGGCCCGACTCGGTCTCGCTGTCCCCGGAGTCCGACCCGCAGGCGGCGAGGGTGGTGGCGCCGAGCGTGAGGGCGACGGCGGATGTCACGAGGCGGCGGCGCTTCGCGTACGGCATGGATCTCTCCCCTGACCTGAGGTCCCCGCCTGCTGCGAGGACCTGCCATGCTTCTGTGAGCGTTCACAGTAGAGAAACATCCCGGACACTTGTCAATGGTTGTTGCTGTGCGGTTATGTTGGGCTCCGCACTGCGTCGCTGTGTGTGCACGTTCCCAATTGATCGATCGACCGGGAGACCATCCATGCCGGAGACCACCCCCACGGGCCTCACCAGGCTCGCCTTCGGTGGGGACTACAACCCCGAGCAGTGGCCGGAAAGCGTCTGGCAGGAGGACGTCCGGCTGATGCGGGAGGCCGGCGTCACCCTGGTGAGTGTCGGAATCTTCTCCTGGGCGCTGCTGGAGCCCTCACCCGGGGTGTACGACTTCGGCTGGCTCGACCGGCTGCTCGACCTGCTGCACGAGAACGGCGTGCGCGTCGACCTCGGCACGCCCACGGTGTGCCCGCCGGTGTGGTTCTACCGCGCCCACCCCGAGGCGCTGCCCGTGACGGCCGACGGCGTGCGCCTCGAGTTCGGCTCCCGCGCGGCGATCTGCCACAGCAACGCCGACTACCGCACGGCCGCGGCCGGCATCACCACGAAGCTCGCCGAACGCTACGGCGACCACCCGGCCCTGGCTCTGTGGCACGTGCACAACGAGTACGGCGTCCCCGTCTCGGCCTGCTACTGCGACACGTGCGCCGGGCACTTCCGCCGCTGGCTGGCGACCACGTACGGCACGGTCGACGCCGTCAACGAGGCCTGGGGCACCGCCTTCTGGGGTCAGCGCTACACGGACCTCGACCAGATCAACCCGCCGCGCCGCACCCCGACGGCCGTCAACCCGAGCCAGGCCCTGGACTACAAGCGGTTCGCCGACGCCACCATGCGCGAGAACTTCCGCATGGAGCGGGACATCCTGCACCGCCTCGCGCCGGGCGTCCCCGTCACCACCAACTTCATGACGGCGCTGAGCCAGTGCGACTCCGTCGACTACTGGGCCTGGGGTCGCGAGGTCGACCTCGTCACCAACGACCACTACCTGATCACCGACGGCCGCCGCACCCACGTCAACCTCGCCATGGCCGCCGACCTCACCCGCTCCGTCGCGGGCGGCGCCCCCTGGCTGCTGCTGGAGCACTCCACCTCCGGCGTCAACTGGCAGCCCCGCAACCCCGCCAAGGCCCCCGGCCAGATGGCCCGCAACTCCCTCACGCACGTGGCCCGCGGCTCCGAGGGCGCCCTGTTCTTCCAGTGGCGCCAGTCCCGGCGCGGTGCCGAGAAGTTCCACTCGGCGATGCTCCCGCACGGCGGCACCGACACCCGCGTGTGGCGCGAGGTCGTCGAACTCGGCGCGTCCCTCGACGCCTTGGGCGAGATCCGCGGCACCCGCACCGAGGCCGACGTGGCCGTGCTCTGGGACTGGCAGTCCTGGTGGGCGCAGAACCTCGAGTGGCGGCCCAGCGAGGACCACGACGCCCGCGAGCGCGCCGACGCCTTCTACGAGGCCCTCTACGACCGTCACCTCACCGTCGACTTCGCCCACCCGGAAGCCGACTTGTCGAGGTATCCCCTTGTCGTCGTACCGGCGCTGTACCTCATGACCGAAGCGGCCGGGCGCAATCTGAAGGCGTACGTCGAGAACGGCGGCACGCTGGTCGTCTCGTACTTCTCCGGCATCGTCGACGAGCACGACGCCGTCCACGAGGGCGCCTACCCGGGCCCCCTGCGGGACGTCCTCGGCCTCACCGTCGAGGAGTTCTCCCCGCTGTTGCCCGGCGAGCGGGTGCGGGTCACCGGCCCCGAGGGCTCCGAGCTGGACGCCGACGTGTGGACCGAGTTCGTCGTGCCCCGCGGCGCCGACACCATCCTGACGTACGCCGACGGCATGACCGCCGGACGGCCCGCCGTCACCCGGCACCGCCTCGGCGAGGGCACCGCCTGGTACGTCTCCACCCGGCTCGGCGCCGACGGCCTCGACGCGCTGCTCGGCATGGCGGGCGAGGACGCCCGGCTCGCCCCGCGCGCCGACCTGCCCAGGGATGTCGAAGTGGTGCGCCGCACCGGCGAGTCGGGCAGCTACCTCTTCGCCGTCAACCACACCGGCTCGGACGCCAAGGTGCCGCTGGAGGTCCCCGGCACGGAGCTGCTGACCGGCGAACGCGCCGCCGGCCACCTGGCGGTCCCGGCCGGAGCCGTCCGGGTCGTCCGGCTCGACGGCTGAACCGACTCCCTCCGCCCGCGCGAGCCACGAGCCGCGGGCGGAGGGGTTCCCCCTCTCACCCGCCTTCCGGTGAGGGGCATCCCCAACCCCACGTCGAAGGGACGACGGACGACGATGTTCCATCCCAGACGCACCCTCAGGGCCCTGCTGCTGCCGCTCGCCGCGGGGCTCGCCCTCACCGCCCTGCCCGCCACCACCGCCCACGCCGCGAGCACGCTGACCAACGGCGGCTTCGAGGCCGACGGCACCGGCGCGGCCGTGCCGGGCGGCTGGTCCGAGTACGGCGACACCGGCGCCTCGTACGCCGAAGCCGGCGGCCACGGCGGCAGCTACCGCCTGAGCCACTGGGCCTCCACCGCCTACAAGGTCGAGACGTACCAGTACCTCTCCGGCCTCACCAACGGGAACTACAGGCTCACCGCCTGGGTGCGCTCCGGCGGGGGGCAGAAGTCCGCCTACATAGCGCTGAAGAACTGCGGCGGCGCCGAGCAGCGCACCGACCTGCCGGTCTCGGCCAGTGGGTGGATCCGGATCGTCGTGCCGGTCAATGTGACCAACAACCAGTGCACGATCAGCATCAACAGTGACGCGAACGCGGGCAACTGGATCAACGTCGACGACCTGACCTTCGCCTCCGGCACGTCCGGTACGTCGATCAAGGGCGCCGACGTCTCGTCCCTGGCCAAGAGCGAGGCCAAGGGCGGCGTCTACCGGAACAGCTCCGGAACGGCCGGCGACGCCCTGGCCGTCCTCAAGTCGTCCGGCATGAACTACGCCCGCCTCAAGGTGTGGGTGAACCCGGTCGACGGCTACAACAACAAGGCCCGCGTCCTGGCCACCGCCAAGCGCGTCAAGGCACAGGGCATGAAGCTCCTGGTCGACTTCCACTACTCGGACTTCTGGGCCGACCCCGGCCGCCAGGACAAGCCCGCCGCCTGGGCCGGACACTCGTACAGCCAGCTCAAGACGGACGTGTACAACCACACGTACGACGTGTTGAACGCCTTGAAGGCGCAGGGCACCACCGCCGACATGGTCCAGGTCGGCAACGAGATCAACGGCGGCATGCTGTGGAACGAGGGATCCACCTCCAACTGGACGCAGCTGGCCGGCCTGCTCAACTCCGGCTACGACGCGGTCAAGGCGGTCAACTCGTCCACCACCGTCGCCCTGCACCTCGCCGAGGGCGGTGACCTCGACGGCACCCGCTGGTGGTTCGACAGCGCCCGCTCCAACGGCGTGAAGTTCGACGCGATCGGCCTGTCCTTCTACGGCTACTGGCACGGCACCCTGGCCGACTTCCAGACGACCCTCGACGACGCGGCGTCCCGCTACGGCAAGCCGGTCTTCGTCGCCGAGACCGCCTATCCGTTCCGCCTCGACAGCGAGGACTCCCACGAGAACATCATCAACACCGGTGACGAGCTGGTCCCCGGCTACCCGGCCAGCGTGTCCGGCCAGACCCGGTGGATGAACGACATGATGAGCATCGTGGAGGCCGTCCCGAACGGCCGCGGCCTCGGCGCCTTCTACTGGGAAGCGACCTGGACCGCGGTGAACGGCAACGGCTGGGACCCGACCGACGCGTCCTCCGGCAACGCCTGGGAGAACCAGGCGCTGTTCGGCTACGACGACCGGGCCCTGTCGTCGATGTCCTGGTTCCGCCACCGCTGAGCTCACGGGGGAGGGGGCACGGCTCGCCGCGCCCCCTCCCGCCGCCTGCCACCTGGCTCGAACTCTCCAACGCGGCACGGCAGTTTGGTATCGGTCAACGACACCGAGTGCCGGACACGGTGGCTTCGACTGCGAGACAGTGGGAAGACGCGGTGAGAGGACGCAGCCGCGAGGCAGGGGCACGACATGCTGAGGACTCCCACGGACGAGACGCGCCTGCGCATCCTGGCCTGGCTGAAGGAACCAGGACCCGCCGCCGACGGGGTCACCGCGGACGCCGTCGCCGAGCGGTTCTCGCTGCCGCGCCCCGTCGCCGTCACCCACCTCCGCCTCCTCGAGGCCACCGGCATGGTGCGCACCAGCCGGTCCGCGGGCCGCGTGCGCTACCACCGCGACGAGATGCGGATCGCCGAGGTCGCCCGGATGTTTGAGAAGGGCTGGTAGGCGACCCGGTACGGCGGAATCTCCCCCGATGGTGAAGGACACGCGCGCGATGGACCGTCCCACGGCACTCGTCCCACGCCATTACGTCGCGGTGGGCCACGGCCCCGAGGACGTGGTCGCCGATGCGCATGGACGCGTGCTGACCGGCCTCGCTGACGGCCGCATCCTGCGTCTGGACGGCCTGGCGGATCCGGTCAGCGTCCGTGCCGAGCCGATCGCCGAGACCGGCGGCAGGCCGCTCGGCCTCGAACTCCTCCCGGACGGCGACCTGCTGGTCTGCGACGCAGAACGCGGACTGCTGCGCGTCGACACCGGCGACGGCACCGTCCGCCTCCTCGCCGACTCGGTGGCGGGGGAGCGGCTGCGGTTCTGCAGCAACGCGGTCTCCCTCTCCGACGGCAGCGTCTACTTCACCGTCTCCAGTCGCCACCATCCCCTGGAGCACTGGATCGGCGACATCGTCGAACACACCGGGACGGGACGGCTGCTGCGCCTGGCCCCCGGCGCCGACACCCCCGAGGTGGTGCTGGACGGCCTGCAGTTCGCCAACGGCCTCGCCGCCGGCGCCGACGAGTCCTTCCTCGTCGTCGCCGAGACCGGCGCCCGACGGCTCATCCGCCACCGGCTCACCGGACCCGGGGCCGGGCGCAGCGAGCCCTTCGCCGAGAACCTGCCCGGCATGCCCGACAACCTCTGGCGCGGCGGCCCCGACGGACCGGTCTGGGTCGCGCTGGCCGGGCCCCGCGTCCCGCCCCTCGACCTGCTCCACCGCGGCACGCCGGCGGTCCGCCGCGCCGCCGCCCGCGTGGCCGTACGCGCCCCGTTCCGCCCCACCGGCACGATCGCCGTCATGGCCTTCGACGACGACGGCCGCGTCGTCCACCACCTCGCCCGCCGCCACTCCGGCTACCGCATGGTGACCAGCGTCTGTGAGGCCGGCGGCCACCTCGTCCTGGGCAGTCTGTGGGAGCCCGGCGTGGCGGTCTGCGAGCCGCCCTCCCCGACATGACCCCGGTCCGCCCCGGGGGTTAACCTGAATCCTGGCCGCGACCCTGCTCGCGGCGCGGCGGTGGGGCCCGCCGTACCCGAACCGCGGCAACGACGCCGCCAACGGTCCCTACTTGCGACGGCACGCGCCCGCACGATCCCGGGCGCCGGCGAGTAGGAGACGCACCACCATGACCACCCCCGAGAGTCTCCGCGTCCCGGACATCCCTCCGCGTCCCCCCTTCTGGCACGCCCAGGGGCCCGTCGTCACGGTCGTGGCGCTCGGCGGGGGAGTGGGGGCCGCGGCCCGCTACGCGGCGTCCCTGTGGTGGCCCTCGCACGCGGGCGGCTTCCCCTGGACGACCTTCTGGGTCAACGTCGCCGGCTGCGCCGTGATCGGCGTCCTCATGGTGGTCATCACCGAGTTCAGGGCCGCGCACCGCCTGGTCCGCCCGTTCTTCGGCACCGGCGTCCTCGGGGGGTTCACGACCTTCTCGACCTACGCCGTCGACATCCAGAAGCTGGCCGACCACGGCCACGTCCGCACCGGCCTGACCTACCTCGCCGCGACTCCGGTCGCGGCGCTCGCGGCGGTGTGGCTCGCGGTCTGGTCGACCCGCCGTGTCCTGAAGTGGAGGCAGCCATGACCCGGCTGACCGGCAGGGCCCTGCGCCTGACCGTCTTCGTCGGCGAGAACGACACCTGGCACCACAAGCCGCTCTCCTCGGAGATCGTCCACCGGGCCCACGCGGCGGGCCTCGCGGGCGCCAGCGTCTTCCGGGGCGTCGAGGGCTTCGGCGCCTCCTCCCTGATCCACACCTCGCGGCTGCTGTCGCTGAGCGAGGACCTGCCGGTCGCCGTCGTGATCGTCGACACCGAGGCGCGTGTCCGGGCGTTCCTCCCGCAGCTCGACGAGCTGGTCACCGAAGGGCTGGTGACCCTCGACGAGTGCGAGGTCATCCGGTACACCGGCCGGGAGGGCAATCCCGGCGAAACGGGCAGGAAGGGTAAGAAGTCGTTGTGAACTGGCTGCTGGTCATCGGCGGCGCGATGGTCGGCGCCCCGCTCCGCTACCTCACCGACCGGGCGGTCCAGTCCCGGCACGACTCGGTCTTCCCCTGGGGCACCTTCACGGTGAACGTCACCGGCTGTCTGGCCCTCGGCCTGCTCACCGGCGCCGCCACCCAGATCCAGCTACTGCTCGGCACCGGCCTGTGCGGGGCCCTGACGACGTACTCGACGTTCTCCTACGAGACGCTGCGGCTGACGGAGACGGGGGCCCGCCTCCACGCCGTCGTCAACGTGGCGGCGAGTGTGGCCGCCGGTCTGGCGGCGGCGTTCGCGGGGGCCGCGCTCGCGCGTCTGTGAGCGGCGCCGCGGGGCGTGTACGTGAGAGCCGTCCTCGCCCGGGTGTAGTAAGACTGACGCCTCCGCGCCCACCCCCCTTGAGCAGAACTGGATCCCATGAGCGTCATCAGCGTCGGTCAGGCCGTCGTCCTCGGAGCCGTCGAGGGGGTGACCGAGTTCCTGCCCGTCTCCTCCACCGGCCATCTGAAGATCGCCGAGGGGCTCATGGGCATCCCGGTCGACGACAAGGCCGTGGTCGGGTTCTCGGCCGTCATCCAGGTCGGCGCGATCGCCGCGGTGCTCGTGTACTTCCTCAAGGACATCGTGCGGATCGTCTCGGCCTGGGGGCGCGGCCTGCGCCGCCGCGAGGAGCGGTACCACCACGACTACAGGTTCGCCTGGTGGGTCATCTGCGCGACCATCCCGATCGTCGCCGTGGGACTCGCCGCGAAGCCGCTCATCGAGGGCCCGCTCGCCTCGCTGTGGGTGGTGGCCGGCTCGCTGATCGTCGGCAGCGGCGTGATGTGGGCGGCGGACCAGATGGGCCGGCACAAGCGCGGCGAGGACGACACCTCCTTCAAGGACGCGATGCTCGTCGGCAGCTCCCAGATCCTCGCCCTGCTCTTCCCCGGCTTCTCCCGCTCCGGCGCCACCATGTCCACGGCGCTCATCCTCGACCTGGACCGCGTCGCAGCGACCCGGCTCTCCTTCTTCCTCGGCATCCCCGCGCTCACCGGTGCCGGCTTGTACGAGCTCAAGGACGCCCTGGGTGCCGGGGTGGGCGCGGCGCCACTCGCCGTCGGCACGGTCGTCTCCTTCGTCGTGGCGTACGCCTCCATCGCGTGGCTGTTGAAGTTCGTCGCCAAGCACTCGTTCAACGCGTTCGTCATCTACCGGGTCGTGGTGGGTGTGCTGCTGTTCGGGCTGCTCGGGGCGGGTGTGCTGCACAGCTGAGTGTCCTGCGGGGGAAGTGCCGTCGTCTGTCTGCGGCGCCGTCGTGGCTCGTCGCGCAGTTTCCCCGCGCCCCTCCGGGGCGCCCCTTGACAGCTTGAGCCGTCGGCCGGAGTATCTCTCCCGTGAACCTGTCAGACAGCCGGACAGCCGGACAGCCCGTGCGACGCGTCAGTGCCATGGAGGCCGTACTGGCGTACCTCCGCGGTGCCATCGAGCGCGGCGAGTACGCCATCGGCGACAAGCTTCCCTCCGAGGCGGAGCTCTGCCGCACCCTGGAGGTCTCCCGGCCCGTGCTGCGCGAGGCGCTGCGCGCGCTGCAGACCATGGGGCTGACCGTGTCCCGGACCGGCAAGGGCACCTTCGTCGTCGCCAGCACCGTCGAGGACCCCACCTTCGGCGACTACGCGGCCAGCGACCTACTGGAGGTGCGCCGCCACGTCGAGATCCCGGTGGCCGGGTACGCGGCCCGGCGCCGCACCCCGGAGAACCTCGACCACCTGGCCCACCTGCTGGACCGGATGGAACGGGAGACGGACACCACCGCGTGGGTCGCGATGGACACGCTGTTCCACCTCGCCGTGGCCGAGGCCGCCCAGAACCCGGTCTTCCGCCGCGTCATCGAGGAGATCCGGGACGCGCTGGCGCGTCAGTCGGCCTTCCTGAACGAGCTGGGCGGCCGCCGCGAGCAGTCCAACCGCGAGCACCGGGCGATCGTCGAGGCGCTGATCGACGGTTCCGAGAACGACGCGGTGGAGGCCATGGCCCACCACCTGGACCGCGTCGAGACGACCCTCACCGACATCGTGCGCTCCCCGCGCACGGAGACCCCCACGGAAAACCCCACGGAAACCCCCATGGAAGGCGGAACCGAGGCGTGAGCGAGCAGTCCCTGCACGACGATGTGCAGAAACGTTCCACCCATGTCGACGCCGGAGACGCGGGCTACAGCAAGTCCCTGAAGTCCCGGCACGTCAACATGATCGCCATCGGCGGCGCCATCGGCACCGGCCTCTTCCTCGGCGCCGGCGGCCGCCTCGCCGACGCCGGCCCCTCCCTCTTCATCGCCTACGCGGTCTGCGGCCTCTTCGCCTTCCTCGTCGTGCGCGCCCTCGGCGAACTCGTGCTGTACCGGCCCTCCTCCGGCGCCTTCGTGTCGTACGCCCGCGAGTTCATGGGGGAGAAGGGCGCCTACACCGCCGGCTGGATGTACTTCCTCAACTGGGCGACCACCGGCATCGCCGACATCACCGCCGTCGCCACCTACACCCACTACTGGGGCATGTTCTCCGACATCCCGCAGTGGGTCATCGCGCTGATCGCGCTGGCGGTCGTCCTCACCGTCAACCTCATCTCGGTGAAGATCTTCGGCGAGCTGGAGTTCTGGTTCGCGATCATCAAGGTCGGCGCGCTGGTCGTCTTCATGTGCATCGGCATCTTCCTGCTGGTCACCCAGCATCCCGTAGACGGGCACAGCCCCGGCCCGTCCCTGATCGGCGACAACGGCGGCGTCTTCCCGCACGGCCTGCTGCCCATGCTGCTGATCATCCAGGGCGTCGTCTTCGCCTACGCCTCCGTCGAACTGGTCGGCGTCGCCGCCGGCGAGACCGAGAACCCCGAGAAGATCATGCCGAAGGCGATCAACTCGATCATGTGGCGCGTCGGCCTGTTCTACGTCGGCTCCGTGCTCCTGCTGTCGATGCTGCTGCCCTGGAACAAGTACACGGCGGGGGAGAGCCCCTTCGTCACGGTGCTGTCCAACATCGGCGTCCCGGCCGCCGGCGGCGTGATGAACCTCGTCGTCCTCACCGCCGCGATGTCCTCCCTCAACTCCGGCCTCTACTCCACCGGCCGCATCCTGCGCTCCATGGCCATGGCCGGATCCGCGCCCAAGTTCACCTCCGTCATGAGCCGCAGCCAGGTCCCCTACGGCGGCATCCTGCTCACCAGCGGCATCTGTGTCCTGGGCGTCGGCCTCAACTTCGTCGTGCCCGCCGAGGCGTTCGAGATCGTGCTGAACTTCGCCGCGATCGGCATCCTCGCCACCTGGGGCATGATCATGATCTGTCACCTGCTCTTCTGGCAGAAGACCCAGAAGGGCGAACTCACCCGGCCCGGCTACCGGCTGCCGGGCTCTCCCTGGACCGAGATCGTGACGCTGGCGTTCCTCGCCTCCGTCCTGGTCCTCATGTACGCCGACGGCGGCGCGGGACGCACCACCGTGCTCTGCCTGCCGCTGATCGTCGGGGCCCTGGTCGCCGGATGGTTCGGCATCCGCGGCCGTATCGCGCGCAAGTCCACGACCGGAGCCGACGCGTGACCGACGCGCCGCTCCAGAAGCAGGCAGTGATGTACAGCAGTTCCCTCGCGGACGCACCCCTGGTCCGTGAACCCGTCCACGCCCCCGTCGCCCACCTCATACGCGGCGGAATGGTCGAAGGCATCCACTACGGCTCCGTCGTCGTCCTCGGCGCCGACGGAGAGGTCCAGCTCCAGATCGGAGACATCGAGGCCGCCTTCTACCCCCGCTCCGCCCTGAAGCCCGTCCAGGCCGTGGCCATGGCCCGGGCCGGGCTCCCGCTCCACGGCGAGCTGCTGTCGCTGACCGCGGCCAGCCACTCCGGCGAGGAACGCCACCTCGCCGGCACCCGGCGCATCCTCGAACTCGCCGGGCTCACCGAGGACCACCTGCGCAACGTCCCGGACCTGCCGTTCGACCCGGTCGTCCGGGACGCCTGGGTGCGCGAGGGCCGGCTGCCCTCCCGGCTCGCCCAGAACTGCTCCGGCAAGCACGCGGCCATGCTCTACACCTGCACCCTCAACGGCTGGCCGCTGGAGAACTACCTGGACCCGGACCACCCGCTCCAGCAGGCCATCGCCGAGATCGTCGAGGACCTGACCGGGCAGCGCATCGCCAGGGTCACCGTCGACGGCTGCGGCGCGCCCCTGTTCTCCGTCTCCCTGCACGGCCTCGCTCGCGCCGCCGCCCGGATCACCACCGCCGCGCCGGGCACGCCCGAGGCCCGGGTCGCCGACGCGATGCGGGAGCACGCCGAGATGGCCTCCGGCTCCGGCCGGGACGTGGCCGCGCTGATGCGGGCCGTGCCGGGGCTGTTGGCCAAGGACGGCTTCGAGGGCGTGCAGGTCGCTGCGCTGGCCGATGGGCGGGCCGTTGCGGTGAAGATCGCGGATGGTGCCAACCGGGCCCGTGTGCCGGTGACCGCTGCGGCGTTGGCCCGGGCGGGCGTCGACCCCGAGTTGCTCACCGAGTTCCAGGGCGAGCCGCTGCTGGGCGGTGGCCGGGAGGTAGGGCGGGTGCGGCCCGTTCGCTCGCTGGAGCCGCTTGCCGGTGCGGCCCGCGCCTGACCGACGTGGCGGACCTCTCCGTCGGCGACTGCGGGCAGTCTGTGGCGGGTCCCGCAGTTCCCCGCGCCCCTTCAGGTCACCTATCCAACCCTCATTTCTCAGAAAAGGGATCCCTCACCCTCATGACCGCCGTCACCCGCTCCGAACACGATCTCCTCGGTGACCGTGACGTTCCCGCCGACGCCTACTGGGGTGTGCACACCCTGCGGGCCACGGAGAACTTCCCGATCACGGGCATGCCCATCTCCGCCTATCCGCACCTGATCGACGCCCTGGCGGCCGTCAAGGAGGCCGCCGCCCTCGCCAACGAGGAACTCGGGCTGCTGGACCCGAAGAAGGCCGCCGCCATCGTCGCCGCCTGCCGGGAGATCCGCGACGGCGAGCTGCACGACCAGTTCGTCGTCGACGTCGTCCAGGGCGGGGCGGGCACGTCCACCAACATGAACGCCAACGAGGTCGTGGCGAACCGGGCGCTGGAGCTGCTGGGCCACGCCAAGGGCGAGTACCGGTACCTGCATCCCAACGAGGACGTCAACCTCGGCCAGTCCACCAACGACGTCTACCCGACCGCCGTCAAGATCGCGACGGTGTTCGCGGTCCGCGGGTTGCTCACCGCGATGTCCGTGCTCCAGGACGCGTTCGCCCGGAAGGCCGTCGAGTTCCGTGACGTGCTCAAGATGGGCCGTACACAGTTGCAGGACGCGGTACCGATGACGCTGGGTCAGGAGTTCTCCGCGTACGCGGTCATGATGGAGGAGGACCGGTCCCGTCTTGCCGAGGCCGTCGAGTTGATCCATGAGATCAACCTGGGCGCCACGGCCATCGGCACGGGCCTCAACGCACCCGTCGGCTACGCCGAGGCGGCTCGCCGCCACCTGTCGGAGATCACCGGCCTGCCGCTGGTGACGGCGGCGAACCTGGTCGAGGCGACCCAGGACTGCGGCGCGTTCGTGCAGATGTCGGGGGTGCTCAAGCGCATCGCGGTCAAGCTGTCCAAGAGCTGCAACGACTTGCGGCTGCTGTCCTCCGGTCCGCGCGCCGGCCTCGGCGAGATCAACCTGCCGCCCGTACAGGCCGGTTCGTCGATCATGCCGGGCAAGGTCAACCCGGTGATCCCGGAGGTCGTCAACCAGGTCGCCTTCGAGGTGATCGGCAACGACGTCACCATCACCATGGCCGCCGAGGCCGGACAGCTCCAGCTCAACGCGTTCGAGCCGATCATCCTGCACTCCCTGTCGGAGTCGATCACGCACCTGCGCGCCGCCTGCCTCACGCTCGCCGAGCGCTGCGTGGACGGCATCACCGCCAACACCGAGGCGCTGCGGGCGACGGTCGAGAACTCCATCGGCCTGGTCACCGCCCTCAACCCGCACATCGGCTACACGGCCGCCACCGACATCGCCAAGGAGGCCCTGGCCACGGGCCGGGGCGTGGCCGAACTCGTCCTGGAGAAGGGCCTGCTCCCCGCCGAGACCCTCGCCGGGCTCCTGCGCCCCGAGGCCCTGGCGGGCAGCGGCCCGGCTCCGGCGGCCTGACGTACGCGCGCCCGGGACCGGCACGGAGGGACAATCGGGATCATGACGTCGTCGACGACCTTCCAGCCGGTCCTGGAGCGCATCGCGGAGGAGATCGAGCGGACGCCCGGCCGCGGCCGGCCCGCCGACTACATCCCGGCGCTCGCGGCCTGCGACCCGCGCAGCTTCGGCATGGCCGTCGCCGAACTCGACGGCACCGTGTACGGCGTGGGGGACTGGCGGCAGCCCTTCTCCACCCAGTCCATCACCAAGGTCTTCACCCTCGCCCTCGACCTCGCCCGCGAGGGCGACGCCCTGTGGGAACACGTGGGCCGCGAGCCCTCCGGCAACCCCTTCAACTCCCTCGTCCAGCTGGAGTACGAGAACGGCATCCCGCGCAACCCGTTCATCAACGCGGGCGCGCTCGTCGTCACCGACCGGCTGCACACCCGTACCGGCGACGCGTCGGGGGAACTGCTGGGCTTCCTGCGCGCGGAGAGCGGCAATCCGGAACTGACCTTCGACAAGGAGGTCGCCGCCTCGGAGACCGCCCACGGCGACAGGAACGCCGCGCTCGGCCACTTCATGGCGTCCTACGGCAACATCGACAACCCGGTACCGGTCCTGCTCGACCAGTACTTCCGCCAGTGCTCCGTCACGGCGTCCTGCGCCGACCTCGCCCTCGCCACGACCTTCCTGGCCCGGCACGGCATCCGCGCCGACGGCACCCGCCTCCTCACCCGCAGCCAGGCCAAGCAGATCAACGCGATCATGCTGACCTGCGGCACGTACGACGCCGCGGGCGACTTCGCCTACCGCGTGGGCCTGCCCGGCAAGAGCGGAGTGGGCGGCGGCATCATCGCGGTCGTCCCGGGCCGCTGCACGCTCTGCGTGTGGAGCCCGGGTCTGGACGAGCGGGGCAACTCGGTGGCGGGAGTGGCGGCGCTCGACCGATTCACGACGCTGACGGGCCTGTCGGTGTTCTGACAGAGGTCCCGGCAGAGGCCGGGGGCAATGCCCCTGAAGGGGCGCGGGGAACTGCGCGACAAGCCCCCGCCCGCCCGCCCCCCCCGCGAACCACCGCACACGGCAGACGCTCCCCGGCGACCGGACACCCCTGGCGACCGGACACCCCTGGCGACCGGACACCCCGTACCTGATCACCGGCCGGTCACACCTCGGCCTCCCCCCGGAGGGCACCGCGTCAACTCCCCGCCACCCCACGTTGACACGCTGCCCGAGTGTTGGCCATGGCTTTCCCCGACGATCTCCGCCGCTGCCAGATACTCGGTCTGGCCGGCACCGCCTGCCTCGCCCTGGGCGGTGAGACGGCCGGAGCACTCCCCGTGCGGGACCTCCTCCACCCGGCCTCCGCACGCGCCGCCCTCGGCCTGGTCGGCGTCTACTTCGGCGTCGTCCTGCTGATCGCGGCCTGGGCGCTGCTCGGCCGGCTGGTGCGCGGCCCCAGGCCACCCGCTCCCCGCGCCCTGCTGCTCGTCCTCGCCGTCTGGGCCGCGCCGCTGCTGCTGGCCCCGCCGCTGTTCAGCCGGGACGTCTACAGCTACCTCGCCCAAGGGGCGATGGTCGAGGCACACATGGACGTGTACGCGCACGGGCCGTCCCGGCTCGGCGGCCCGCTCGCCGACGAGGTCGCCCCGCTCTGGCGGCACACCGGAGCCCCTTACGGCCCGGTGTTCCTCGCCGTCGCGGCGGCCCTGTCCGGACTGACCCGCGGCGAACTGCCCGCGGGGCTCCTCGGGATGCGGCTCGTCGCGCTCGCCGGCGTCGGCCTGATGGCGGTCGCGCTGCCCCGCCTGGCCCGGCACAGTGGCGCCGACCCGTCCGCCGCGCTGTGGCTGGGCGCCCTCAACCCGCTCGTCCTGCTGCACCTGGTCGCGGGCGCCCACAACGACGCCGTCATGCTGGGCCTGCTGGGCGCCGGCCTGGTGGCGGCGCTCGGCCGGTGGCCGGTCCTCGGTGCCGTCCTCGTCACGCTGGCCGCCCTGGTCAAGGCACCCGCCGTGCTCGGGCTGGCCGCCGTCGTCGTCCTCCAGGTCCGCGTGGGCCGCAGCCCGGCGAAGGCCCTCCTGACCACCACCGTCGCGGCCGCCGGGACGACCGTCGCCGCCACGGCCGCGGCCGGCACCGGATACGGCTGGATAGGCGCCCTCAACACCCCCGTGTCACCCCAGAACTGGGCCCTGACCACCCTGCTCGGCCGCGCCACCCGCGCCCTGCTGGAACACCTCGGCAGCGACCTCGCGCCGCTCGCGGTCCCCGCCTGGCACGCGCTGGGCATCGTCGCGGCCGTCGTCGCGATCGCGCTGATCTGGCTGCGGCTGCGCCCACGGCCGGTGTACGCCCTGGGCCTGAGCCTCGCCGCGGTGGCCGCGCTCGGCCCGGCGATCCGCCCCTGGTACGCCCTGTGGGGCCTGTTCCTCATCGCCGCCGCCGCGCCCAGCACCTCCGTACGGCACCGCATGGCGGCCGTGACCGGCGTGCTCGCGCTGTGCGTCCTGCCCAGCGGCGGGCCGGCGGACACCGGCCAACTCGTGCTGGCCGTCTCCGGCGGGGCGCTCGCGGTCGTCGTGCTGTGGCAGGCCCACCAGGCCGAACTCGCCCCGGCCCTGGGACGCGCCGCATGACCCCGGCCCTGCCGCGCACCGACCGGGGGCGGCTGCTGCTGGTGCTCGGCCTCGCCACGGCGGTGACCGTCTTCACCGCGACCGTGCCGCTGCTGCGCGACTGGTTCGACCTGCGCGTCTACCACGGCAGCATCGACACCTGGGTCCACCACGACGGCCGGATCTACGACTACCGCGTGCCGGGCACGACGTACGGCTTCACCTACCCGCCGTTCGCCGCGGTCGCCATGCTGCCGATGGCCCTGCTGGACCTGCGGACCGCGATCGCCGCCGCCCTGCTGCTCAACCTCGCGGCCCTGGCCGTGATCCTGCGCCTGCTCGCCGGGCCGGACCGGCGGCGCCTCGGCCGGTACGGCTGGGCCCTGACCGCCTGCCTGCTCGCCCTGTTCGAGCCGCTCCGCGACACCTTCAGCTTCGGCCAGGTGAACCTGCTGCTCCTGGCCCTCGTCCTCACCGACGCGGCGCTGCTCGCCGCCGGACGCGGACGCCTGGCCGGCGTCGGCATCGGGCTCGCTGCCGCGATCAAGCTCACTCCGGCGCTCTTCATCGGACTGCTGCTGGTGGCCGGACGCCGCCGCGCGGCGGCGGTCGCCACGGCCGTCGCCCTCGGGGCCACGACCCTCGCCGCCTGGGTGGACCCGGACGCCTCGCGCTACTACTGGACCCAGGCGCTGTGGGACACCGACCGCGTGGGACGCCTCGGCTATGTCTCGAACCAGTCGGTCCAGGGCATCCTGGCCCGGCTGGGCGAACCGGACCGGGCGGTGTGGGCGGCGGCGGTCCTGCTGATCCTCGGCGTGTGGGCCGTGCGGACCCGCCGGGCGGCCCTGGCGGGGGACTGGACGGCCGCGTTCGCCCTGACCGGGCTCGCCGCCTGCCTCGTCAGCCCGATCACCTGGGTGCACCATCTCGTGTGGCTGCTGCCGTCCTTCGCCGTCCTGATCCGCACGGGCCACCTCCGGATCGCGGGGGCCCTGTACGCCGTGCTGTGCACCAGCGTGGTGTGGCTGTGGTTCGACGACGCGTCCGGCGTCGACGGGTTCCTGGGCAGCAACACGTACGCCTGGATCACCCTGGGCCTGCTGCTGTGGCTGCCGGCCGGTCAGCTCCGCCCGGGCCTGCGCACCGGAAGCCGCAGCACCAGCACCACGACCGCCGCGCCCAGCCCGGCCGCACCCGCGATCAGCCCCGCGTCCGTCCAGACGGACCCGGGCTCCTCGGGGACGGCCGCGGCGACCGCGGGCGGCGTCGTCGTCTCCGGCCGCTCGGGAGCGCGCGCCGCCGCGAGCGAGCCCACCGCGTCGACCCGTCCGGCCGATCCGAACCCCCAGTCGAGCAGCGAGCGGGCCTCCTCGTACACGGCCGAGCCGCCGCCCTCCTGAGGGTTCATCACCGTCACGACGAGGGTGCGCCCGTCCCGGCGCGCCGCCGCGACGAGCGTGCTGCCCGCCTTGCTGGTGTAGCCGTTCTTGATGCCGATCAGCCCTGGATACGGCTTCACGCCCCGGGTGCCGCTCAGCAGCCGGTTGGTGTTGCGGATCGGGTACGACCAACCGCCGCCGCCCGGGAACCTCGCCTCGACCGTGGCGCAGTACCGGGCGAAGTCGGGGTTGCGCAGCCCCACCGCGCCGAAGACGGCCAGGTCGAAGGCCGACGACACCTGGCCCGGGGCGTCGTACCCGTCCGGGGACACGACCCGGGTGTCGAGGGCGCCCAGCGACCGGGCCCTGGCCTGCATCCGCTCGGCGGTGACCCGCCAGCCGCCGTTGAGCCCGGCCAGGACGCGCACGGCGTCGTTGCCCGAGTTGAGGAAGACCCCGCGCCACAGGTCGGCGACCCGGTACGTACGGCCCTCGGCGACCCCGACCAGGCTGCTGCCCGCGCCGACGCCCCGCAGTTCCTCCGCGCGGACCGTGTGCCGGATGCCCGCCGGCAGCGACGGCAGCACCGTGAGCGCGAACAGGGTCTTCAGGGTGCTGGCCGGGGGCAGCCTGCGGTGTGCGTTGCGGGCGGCGAGCACCTCGCCGGTGCGGGCGTCGGCGACCAGCCAGGACAGGGCGGAGACCGCCGGGACGCGGGGCACCCCGGCGCGCGGGCGGACCTGGACGCCGGGGCGGTGCAGCAGCGACGGGTGCGGGGCCGCCGCCCTGGGCCCGGCCGGGGCACTGGGCTCCGCCCCGCCGGGGCCGGCCGCGGCGGCGGGCACCAGGGCCAGGAGCCCCGCCGCGCAGAGCGCACCGGCTGACACGACCGCCCGGGAAGAGAATCCGATGATCATACGATCAACGTAGAAACGGTTGTCCTCGGTGCGGCGACGACCGGGCCGGAGACGACACGCGAGCACCCGGATGCCGCACGGTGTGCGCCCCGACGGCCCGCACGCCGCCCCGCGTGCGATGTCCGTCAGTCCGACGGCAGGGTCGGCTGGATGCGCCGCAGGAACGTCGCGTTGTCCGGTGTCTCGCGCATCCGTTCCAGGAGGGTCTCCAGGCCGCCCTGCCCGTCCCGGCTCTGCAGCACGCGCCGCAGGCCGTGCACGGCGGTCAACTCGGGCCGTGTCAGCAGGAGTTCCTCGCGGCGGGTGCCGGAGGAGGTGATGTCGACGGCGGGGAACAGGCGGCGGGAGGCCGGTTCGCGGCTCAGGCGGAGTTCCATGTTGCCGGTGCTCTTCAGCTCCTCGAAGTAGAAGTCGTCGGCCCGGGAGCCGGTCTCGACCAGGGCGGTGGCGAGGATGGTGAGGGAACCGCCCTCCTCGGCCGACCGGGCGGCGCCGAAGAACCGCTTGGGGCCGGTCAGCGCGGACGCGTCGACGCCTCCGGTGAGGATGCGGCCACCGGAGGCGGCCGCGTTGTTGTGCGCCCGGCACAGCCGGGTCAGCGAGTCGAGGAGCAGGACGACGTCCTCGCCGGCCTCGACGAGCCGTTTGGCCCGCTCGATCACGAGCTCGGCGAGCGCGACGTGCTGCTTGGCGCTGCGGTCGAACGTCGAGGCGTACACCTCGCCCCGCACGCAGCGCAGCATGTCGGTGACCTCCTCGGGCCGCTCGTCGAGCAGCAGCATCAGCAGCCGGCACTCGGGGTGGTTGCCGGTGACGGCCGCCGCGAGCTGCTGGAGGAGGACGGTCTTGCCGGTCTTGGGCGGGGCCACGAGGAGCCCGCGCTGGCCCTTGCCGACCGGCGCGATCAGGTCGACGACCCGCCCGGCGAGTCCGGCGGCCGGGTGTTCCAGGCGCAGCCGCTCGTGCGGATGCAGCGGTGTCAGGTCCCGGAAGTGGCGGCGGTCGCGCAGGTCCGCGGGCGCACGGCCGTCGACCCGTGCGACGTCGGTGAGGCCGCGCCGGTCGCCGAGGAGGCCCTCGACGAGGTCGCCCTTGCGCAGGCCGTGACGGCGGATCAGGGAGGGGGAGACGGCCGGGTCGGCGGGCGAGGGCAGACCGTTCTCGGCGCGCAGGTGCCCCTTCCCGCCCGGGTCGATGTCGAGGACGCCGAGGGCGGTCCGGGGCTCGATGTGCCGCTGGACGGGTGGGGTGTCGAGTGTGGTGGTCATGGTGGTGTGTCCTTTCACGGACGGCAGGCGTGAGACATGCGAAGGGAAGGGGAGAGAGCCGCGAGGGGAGGGGCCTGGGGCACGCCTCCGGCGGCGGGGAACAGCACCACGGCCACGACAGGGCACGTCAGGGTGCTGGAAAGGAGAGAACGAAATGCAGAATCGCACCGGCGCCCACAGACAGGGGCGTGCACGAGTGCTGTGTGCAGGCTATCACCCGACGAGGTGCCGGGCGAGGGGAACGAGGTTCAGCGCGTGGCCAGGAGCCCGTACAGCAGGGGGATCCGCGGCTCGGGCAGCCGCCACCAGCCGGACTCCGTGCGGACCATCCGGGGCCAGCGCGGCCAGGGAAGTTCGTCGGTCTCGCGCAGTCGCCGCACGGTCAGTCCCGCTCCGGTCAACGCGTTGACGACCTCTCCTGTTCCGTGCATCCACTCGTAACTGTCCGTGGCGCCCTCGACGGCCGGGCCGTCCGTGTACGTGTGCGTCGCGTCCCGGTGCACGGGACCGCCCCCGCCCAGGTAGTCGTGCCGCAGCAGCAGTTCGGGACCCTCGCCCGGAGCGGGTTTCGGGCCCAGGGAGTTGAGCAGCGGGTGGAACTCGACGACGTACAGCCGGCCGCCCGGCCGCAGGAGCCGCCCGACGGTCTCCGCCCACCGGTCCAGGTCGGGCAGGTAGCACAGCGCGCCCTTGCCGGTGTACACGACGTCGAACAGCCGCCCGTCCAGGGCCTCCACGGCGTCGTACACGTTCGCCCGGACGTACGTCACGTCGGCGCCGGCCCGCGCCGCGACGTCCTTCGCGGCCGCCACGGACGCCGCGGAGAAGTCGAGGCCGACGGCCCGGGCGCCGCGCCGTGCGAAGGCGATCGTCTCCGTGCCGAGATGGCACTGCAGGTGCAGCACGTCACGGCCGGCCAGCTCGCCGAGGTCCTCCCACTCGAAGGGCGCGAACCAGCGCTCGGGATCGAGGCCCTGCTCGAGGCCGTAGAACCGGCTGGCGAGGTGGACGGGCGTACGGGCGTCCCAGTTGGCCTGGTTGGCCCGCATCAGCCGGTCGTGCTCGGCGGACGTCATGGGGGACATCCAACCGTGAACGGGCCGGGCGCGGCGGGGGAACGCGGGAAACGACCCACCTCGTTTCCCCTAGGCTGAGCCGATGTTCAGCCCCGAAGGCCCCAGTCTGCGCGAGCTCGCCGTCCAGGCGCTGTCGTCCGTCGAACGCGGCTACGACCTCCTCGCGCCGAAGTTCGACCACACGCCCTTCCGGACGCCCGACGCCGTGCTCGACGCCGTCGGGTCGGCACTGCGGCGGATGGGGCCCTTCGACGCCGGGCTCGACCTGTGCTGCGGCACCGGTGCGGGCGTCGGCGTGCTGGGCCGGGTGTGCCGGGAGCGGGTGACCGGCGTCGACTTCAGCGCGGGGATGCTCGACGTCGCCCGGCAGCGGGTCCGGCCGGCGGGGCCGCCGGTCTCCTTCGTCCGCGCCGACGCCCGCGCCCTGCCCTTCGCACCCGCCTTCGACCTGGTGGTCAGCTTCGGGGCCTTCGGGCACTTCCTGCCGCGCGAGGTGCCCGGGCTGTTCGCGCAGGTCCGCTCCGTCCTGCGGCCGGGCGGCTGCTTCGCCTTCCCGCTGGTCGCCCCGCCCCGCCCGGGCTCCCTCGGCTCCTGGATGCTGCTCGGCTTCGACACGGCCATGCGGGTGCGCAACGCCCTGTGGCGGCCGCCGTTCGTCATGTACTACCGGGCCGTCCGCTTCGGGGACGTGCTGCGCGCGCTCGCGGAGGCGGGTTTCCGGGTGGAGCTGTACCCGCTGCCGGAGTTCGGGCGGCGACGGGACGGCAGCCCGCGGGTGCGTCTCGTCGCCGCCAGGCTCCCCGGGTAGTCCTGCACGGGAGGCCCGGCTCCCCGGGAAGTCCCGCGCGCAAGGTCAGGCTCCCCGGCTGGTCCCGCGCGGAACGCCGGGCTCCCGGGGCGGTCAGCCGCGCAGGAAGTTCAGCAGGTCGTCGTTGAACGCCTTCTCGAAGTCGCCCACCAGCCCGTGCGGCGCGCCCGGATACACCTTCAGCGTCGCGTCCTTCACCAGCTGGGCGGTCCGGTGGGCCGAGGCGCCGATCGGCACGATCTGGTCGTCGTCGCCGTGCGCCACCAGCGTCGGCACGTCGATCCGCCCCAGGTCCTCGGTGAAGTCGGTCTCCGAGAACTGGGCGACGCAGTCGTAGGCGCCCTTCAGCCCGGCCTGCATGCTCCACATCCAGAACGCGCGCCGCACGCCTTCCGACACCGCGGCCCCGGGCCGGTCGAAGCCGTAGAAGCTCTCGCTCAGCTCCCAGTAGAACTGCGAGCGGTCCGCCGCCACGGCCGCGCGGATCCCGTCGAAGGCCTCCTTCGGCGTGCCCTCGGGGTTGTCGTCGGTGCGCAGCATCAGCGGCGGCACCGCGCCCAGCAGCACGGCCTTGGCGACCCGCGCGGTCCCGTGCCGCCCGATGTAGCGGGCCACCTCGCCGCCGCCGGTCGAATGGCCCACCAGGACCGCGTCGTCGAGGTTCAGCGTCTCGATCAGCTCGGCCAGGTCATCGGCGTACCGGTCCATGTGGTTGCCCTGCCACGGCTGGCCCGAGCGGCCGTGCCCGCGGCGGTCGTGCGCGATCGCGCGGAAGCCGTGCTCGGCGACCAGACGGGCCTGCCCGTCCCACGCGTCCGCGTTGAGGGGCCAGCCGTGACTGAACACCACGGGCTGTCCCTCACCCCAGTCCTTGTAGTAGATCTCGGTCCCGTCGGACGTGGTGAACGTACTCATGAGCTTCCTCTCGGCGGGGGTGTCGTCGGCGGGATGCCGGCGGGCGATCAGACGAAACGCCGTACGAACGTCAGGGCCGTGTCCGCGACCTCCTGCCAGCCGTGGTCGATGGTCAGGGCGTGGCCCCGGCCCTTGATCTCGATGATCTCCGTGATTCCGGGATTGCGCCGCTGGCGCTTGTAGGAGGCGTTCGACAGCGCCCAGGGCACGGTGTGGTCCTTCTCGCCCGAGATGATCAGCAGCGGACCGCGCTCCGGGTTCTCGGTGTCGACCTTCGCCTCGGTCCACGGGTTGAGGTTGGCCGTGGCCGCCTGGAACAGCGGCGCGCCCGGTGCCGGCACGGCGAACGTCTCGTACAGCTCCCGGGCCTCCTCGTCGCTCACCGCGTTGGCGAAGGAGTATCGGAACTGGTCGAACGTGAGCGGCACGGCACGGTTGCGGTTCGCCGGGTTGGTGAGCACCGGCGCCGCCGCGCGCAGCGACGACACGGGCAGCGGCAGCACGCCCCGGAACGGCGCCGGGTCGATCGCCACCGACGCGGCGGACAGGCCCCGCCCGGCGAGAATCTGCGTGAGCAGTCCGCCGAACGAGTGACCGATGATCGCCGGCTTGCGCTTGAGGCCGCCGATCAGTGCCGCCAGGTGGTCGGCGACCTGCCCGACCGTCTTGCCGGCGAGGACCTCGGGGTGCCGGTTGGCCTCCTCGACGGTGTCCGGGTCGTCGGGCCAGGACAACGAGACCGGGGCGTACCCGGCCCGCTCGAAGTGGTCCGCCCAACGGTCCCAGCTGCTCGGCAGCAGCCACAGTCCGTGGACGAAGACGACGGGCGTGCGGTCGGCGGCGTTGGCCCGCTCGATCAGCTCCTCGTCATGCGTGGTCATACGGTCGTCCCCCTGGACGTCGGTGTCGGTCACGGACGCTCCTGTAAACGTGCACAGGGCGTTCACCTCTGGCCGATACTGGCAGCGGACGCGGTCGGCGGATCGGCCCTGGGTGCCCGGTCCTCGACTCACCGTGCCGGGGCGGAGAGGACTGGGGATGATCCTGCTGGACACGAGGGAGTTATCGGTGGACGAGCGGGTGGAGGCCTTCCGGGGCGCTCTGCTCACCGCGTCCGTGCCGTCGCTGGTCAGGATGGAGGAGGGCGGAGAGCGGGCGTTCGCCCGCATGGAGCGGTGGCACTTCGGCGAGCTGACGCTGTTCACCAGCAGCTCGTCCGGCTGGGCCGTCACCCGGAGCCCCCGCTACCTGCGCCTCGAAGGCGCGCCCATGGTCTCCCTGTCCCTCCAGGTCCGCGCCACGGGCCGGTTCGGCCAGTCGGGCCGGCAGGAACGGGTGGAGCCCGGTGAGCTGATGCTCAACGACCTGACCATCCCCTACGACTTCGCTTGGTCGGGCAGCGGCGGCGCACAGGCGCTCCAGGTGCCGTACGACGCCCTCGCCCTGCCGCCGCACATCGTCCGCCGGGGCGCCGAGCGGCTGCGGGCCAGTCCGCTGTACGACCTGCTCCGCGCGCACATCGCCCGCCTCCAGGCCGACGCCGACACCCTCGCCGGCGACCCGGGCGCGGCCGCCCTCGGCTCGGCCACCCTGGAGCTGGTGCGCGCGCTGCTCACCTCCGCCGCCGGCGTGGACGCCTACGCCCGGCCCGCGCTGGCCGAGTCGTTGCTCCAGCGCGTCCTCGCCTACGCGCGCACCCACCTGACGGAACCGGACCTCACACCCGCCCGCATCGCGCACGCCCACAGCATCTCCGTGCGCGCCCTGTACCGCCTGTGCGCGCAGGCCGGGCTGAGCCTGGAGCAGTGGATCATCGAGCAGCGGCTGGAGGGGGCCCGCGCCGGCCTGGTCTCCCCGGTGGGGCGCACCCGGACCGTCGCGTCGGTCGCCCGCGCCTGGGGGTTCACCGACCCGAGCCACTTCACGCGCCGCTTCAAGGCGGCGTACGGCGTGACGCCCCGGCGGTGGCGGGCCTCGCAGCCCGGCCCGGCAGAGTGAACTCGTAGACGAGCGCGTCCTGCCGGGTGTCCACGACGAGGTCGGTGATCTCCAGCGGCCGCGCGTACTGGTCGTGCACCCGGCGGGTGACCCGCACCGACGGCGTGCTCGCGGGCCGGGTGATGGTGTCGCGGTGGTGCAGGGTGAGCCCGGCCCGGCGCATCCAGTCGTAGGCCCGCCGCAGGTGCGCGGCCGCCGTGCCGTCGGCGCGGTCGCGATAGCGCGCCAGCTCCTCGACCTCCGCCAGCGCCACGGCGGAGAAGGACGTCACGGCGGTCCGCAGGCCGCGTCCGTCGGCGGTGGCGTACCGGTAGCGGTGGACCAGCGTCGGACGTCCCGGGGCGAGCCCCAGCGCCGCCGCGTGGTCCGGCGAGGGCGGTTCCCAGGCGACGGTGGCGCGGGAGACGGTGCCCGGTGTCGCGGCCCGGGCGCCGACGGGGAAGGTGAGCGTGGCAGGGGTCTCGACGGGCGGGCCGGGCAGGGTCGCGTGGCTGCCGCGCCGGTCGGTGGCGACGAGGCCGTCGCGGCGCAGCAGCTCCAGGGCCTGCCGCACGGTCTCCCGGCTGACTCCGAAGTGTCCGGCCAACCGCCGTTCCCCCGGCAGGCGTTCACCCGGCGGGACGGTGCCGTCGCGTAGCTCGCCGAGCAGCTCCGAAGCGATCCGGCGGTACAGGGGCTCCTCTTCGGTCGGCGGGTGGTCGGGCGGGGTGGTGCGGGCCATGCCGCGCCTCCTGTTGGTGACGTACGGTAGTCATGCGGGCTCGGTGCGCCACCAGATCTAGCATTGGTCTAAACCAGCAGGGAAGGGTGGCCGGGCGGTTCGGCCGAAACCGGACCGCCCGCGCCCGCCGTCACAGCGCGCCGTAGAGGGCGTCCACCAGCGCCATCTTCCGCGGGTCGTCCGCGATATGAGGCCCCATCCGGTTCATCACATAGCCCAGCGACACCTCGGCCTCCGGGTCGGCGAGCCCGCAGGAGCCGCCGAAGCCGTCGTGTCCGAAAGCGCGCGGGTTGGGTCCGTAGGAGCCGTTGGGTCCGCTGAGCCAGAGCCCGAGCCCCGCCTCCGTCTCGGCGGCGAGCCCGGCGCCGAGCACCAGGTCCAGGCACCTGCCCTGCCCCTCGCGCACCCGCTCGACCGCCTCGGGGGAGAGGACGCGGTGACCGCCGTACGTGCCGCGCCCCGCGAAGACGGCGTACAGCTCGGCGACCGCGCGGGCGGTGCCGTGCCCGTTCGCCGCGGGGATCTCGGCGGCCCGCCAGCCGGGTGTGCCGGCTCCGGCGGCGGACACCGCCGGGTTGGTCACGGCAGCGATGGCCGCGGGGGTCAACTGCGCGAAGACAGCGGCCTGTTCACTGGTCGTCGCGACCGGCGGCTGGACCAGTTCGGCCGCCCTGCCGTAGTCCTTCTCCGGCAGGCCGATGGTGAAGTCGATGCCGAGCGGCCCGGTCACCTCCCGCTCGAGGAAGGCCCCCGGCCGCAGTCCCGACACGCGCCTGACGACCTCGCCGACCAGATGGCCGTAGGTCAGCGCGTGGTAGCCGGAGCGCGTGCCCGGCTCCCACCAGGGCGGTGTCGCCGCGAGCCGCTGCGTGGTCAACTCCCAGTCGCACAACTGCTCAAGGGAGTGCGGCTCCCGCAGTCCGGCCAGGCCGGCGCGGTGGGACAGCAGGTGCCGTACGAGGACCTTCTCCTTGCCCGCCGCGGCGAACTCGGGCCAGTACACGGCCACCGGCGCGTCGAGGTCGAGCAGTCCCCGGTCGGCGAGGACGTGCGCGCACAGCGCCACCGGGCCCTTGGTCGTGGACCACACGTTGACCAGTGTGTCCCGCTCCCATGGCCGGGTGCGGGCCGCGTCGGCCCAGCCGCCCCACAGATCGACCACCGTCCGGCCGCCGACGGTGACGGTCACCGCCGCGCCCAGCTCGTCCCGCTCCCGGAAGTTCTCCTCGAACGCCCCGCGCACCGCCGCGAAGCGCGCGTCGCAGCGACCGTGCACCCGCACCGCGCGCTCGGCCGCCTCGCTCTCGGGTATCTCGCGTTCGGGCGCTTCGCGTTCGGGTGTCTCGCGTTCGGACACCTCGTGCTCGGACACCTCGCGTTCGGAAACTTCGTGCTCGGACACCTCGTGCTCGGGCATGGCCCCACCCCTCCGCCGGTCGCCTCCGGCCCGGGCCGCCGCCTCGCGGCCCGGGCGCCAAGAACGTACCGACTGGTCGGACCAAGGTGGAAGCCCGACGGCGGTGAACGGCCGGATCAGATGTGCGTGCGCATCCAGCGCAGCTTGGCGGCCTCCTGGTAGGGGCCGCCGCCCTCATGGTCGTTGAAGTCGTACACCTCGATCGCCTTGTCCTCGTGGCTCCAGGCGTTGAAGGCCGCGAAGACGGTCGAGGGCGGGCAGGTCTGGTCCTCCAGGGCGGCCGAGAAGAGCGCGGGGGCCCGGCCGCGGGCGGCGAAGTGGACGCCGTCGAAGTAGGACAGGGTGCGCAGGGCGTCGTCGGTGTGGCCGCGGTGCGTCTTGAGGTAGAGGCCGATCTCCCGGTACGGGTGGCGGTCCGTGAGTGTCGCCGCGCGCGGGAAGTCGCACAGGAACGGCACGTCGGGGGCGATGCCCGCGAGGTCCGGCACCAGGCCGCCGACCGCGATCGTGATGCCGCCGCCCTGGCTGGAACCGACGGCCACTGTGCGCGCCGGGTCGGTGAGGGGGTGCGAACGGGCGGCCTCCACGGCCCGCACCGCGTCCGTGAACACCCGGCGGTAGTAGTAGTGCTCCGGCGCGTCGATACCGCGCGTCATGAAACCGGGGTAGGCGGGCGCGCCGCCCACCGGGTCCGCCGTGCCGCCGCCCCCGCCCCAGGCGCTGCCCTGCCCGCGGGTGTCCATCACGAAGTGCGCCCGGCCCGAGGACGCCCACAGCAGGTGCTCGTGCGGCAGCCCGCGCCCTCCGCCGTACCCGATGAACTCCACGACCAGCGGCAGCGGGCCCTCCGCCCCGGCCGGCAGGGTCAGCCAGCCCTTGACCGGATGACCGCCGAACCCGGCGAACGTCACGTCGAAGACCTGCACGGTGGACAGGCCGGTGTCGACCGGTTCGAAGCGGGCGTCCAGATCGTGCTCGCGCGCCTCCTGGAGGGTCTTGGACCAGAACGCGTCGAAGTCCTCGGGCTCGGCGGACGCGCTGCGGTAGTCGCGGAGTTCGTCGAGAGGAAGGTCGAACAGAGCCATGCAGGACCACCTTGAGTGAGGAGCGGCTGCGAAGACGGTGCGGATGATCACATTACGGGGACGGCCGGAGGACCGGCCAGGCCCTTTCCGGTGCTCTGCGCTCGTTCACGGCGCGGCGCTCGTTCACGGCGCCCGTTCACGGGCCCTGCTCATGGGGCACGGAGCACCGGCGCCCGGAGGACCAGGCGCGGACGCGATCGCCTCACGCGTCCCGACGCGTCCACTCCGGCTCCGTACGGGCCCAGGCCCGCTCCCACTCGGCCAGCCGGCGGCGCATGGCCACCCGGCGGACGAGGAAGTGGCCGAGCAGCACCACGAGCACCGCACCCCCCGTGGCGCAGGTGCCGATCGACAGGGTGTGCTGCCAGACCCCGGTGCCGTCCACCGGCGGGGGCACGTTCCGGCCCCGGGAGTCGAACCAGACGTCCACGACCTCGCCCGGCCGGGTGCCCGCGGAGACCCGTGCCGTCGCCGCGCGCGTGCCCTCGCCGGGCTCCGTCCAGCGCACGGTCGCCCGATAGGCCTGCTGCCCGCCGGCCTGCACCGACGGGAGTGGGCCGCTCTTCCTCTCGACCACCTCGGCGCGGACCCGGTGCCGCTCGGCGCGCTGCTCCGCCGAGACCGACCGCGCCTCGCCGTGGGCCCACACGGCGGCCGCCGCCCCCACCAGCGGCACGACCACCGACAGCAGGACGGCGACCACCAGTACCGTCCACGCCTCGACGACGTCCGACCGACGCCGCAGCGGACTCCGCCGCCAACGCCAGCCGGGCACCCGGGTTCGCATGTCGACCTCCTCGCCGTCACCGCTGCCGGAGGGCCGGACCGGCGGTGCGGTGGCGGCGCCGCCGCTCCCTCCGCGTCACGCCACACGTGCGAGTGCCCACACGGATCTGGTACCCCCTCCGACGCACATCGATCGCTCACACGGCCCCGGCGCCGCCTGACGTGCGGGCTCGGCCCACGCCGTACGGACGGGCAGCGCCGCACGGGAGTGCCGGGCCGTCGGTCCGCTCCCCGGGTGCGCCGGTGCGTGCGCGGGGGAGGAGCGGTGGCGCGCGGCGTCGCGTGCCGAAGCCCTGCGGCCGGGGTGCCCGGACCGGCGGGGGCGAAACACCGGGCTCCGCCCCTGTGGCAGGCGACACGCCACGGGCGGCCGCTCCACCGGGAGGAGGAGCCCCCGTCGGGTCAGCCGAAGCGCTCGATCCGGATGCGGTCCACCGGCTGACCGGTCGTCACGAGCAGGCGAGAAGCGTGCTCGGCGAAGGAGTTGGAGCCGCACACATAGGCCTCCCACCCACCCGGAGGCTGCTCGGCCAGGAGCGACGCCACATGGGTGGCCGTCATACGTCCCACCGGCACACCCTCCGGTGCCCTGCGTGTGAAGACGGGCGTCGTCTCCGCGCCCAACTCCCGGGCGAAGACGAGTTCCTCGGGGCTGCGCGCGGACACCAGCATCCGCAGCGGCACCGTCAGGTTCCGCGCCCGGTGGTGCCGGACCATCGACATCAGCGGTACGACACCGGAGCCGGCGCCGATCAGCAGCGCGGGCCGGTCGCCCGGCCAGGCGAAGAAGCCGCTCACCGGGCCCCGTACCTCGACCCGGTCGCCCACCCGGGCCACGGTGTGGAACCAGCCCGAGACCTCGCCGCCCTCGACGTGGTCCAGGGTCAGCTCCACGTGCCCGGAGTCGTCCGGCGCGGAGGCGATCGAGTAGTGGCGCTGGGCCGTGTAACCGTCCTCGGCGGTCAGCCGCACCATCAGGTGCTGCCCGGGCAGATGCCCCGGCCAACCGGGCACGGCGAACCGGAACGTGGAGGCCCGCGGGGTCTCCCGGCGGATCTCGGTCAGCGTCGCGGTCTGCCACACGGAGGCGGCCTGCTCGCTCACGGCGATGCGCCCGGGCACGGCGAACCGCGTGGGCGGAACGAAGGTCTCAGTCACCGGAGTACCTCTGCTCCTCCCAGGGGTTGCCCCGCTCGTGGTAGCCGTTCCGCTCCCAGAACCCCGGCTCGTCGTGGTCGAGGATCCGCAGGCCCGCGATCCACTTGGCGCTCTTCCAGAAGTACAGGTGCGGCACCAGCAGCCGCGCCGGGCCGCCGTGCTCGGGGGCGAGCGGCCGGCCGTCGTACTCCCACGCGATCCAGGCGCGCCCGCCGGTCAGGTCGGCGAGCGGAAGGTTCGCCGTGTAGCCGGTGTGGGAGTAGGCGACGGCATGGGTCGCCGACCCATGGGGCCGGGCCACATCGAGGAAGGCGTCCAGGGACACGCCCCCGAACCGCACACCGAACTTCGACCAGCTCGTCACGCAGTGGATGGCGCCCTCGTACGCCGACGGCGGCAGCCGGTGCGCCTCCTCCCAGTCCCAGGTGCGGGGCTCCGCCACCAGACCGTCGACGCGGAACGTCCAGTCGGCGGGCGCGAGATCGGGCGTGACCTCGGCGGACAGCACGGGCCAGTCGTCACCGGCGTCGTACTGGCCGGGCGGCAGACCGGGGTCGTCGACGCGCGGGCGCCCGGTGAAGCCTCGGGTGATGTGCATGGGGTGGTGCCTCCGGGGCCGGTCCGACGGTGCTCCGCCGGCCGGCGAGCTCAGTAATTGCGCATTCAACCGTACGTGCCGTGGGCTCAGCCCTGCCCCTCGGGGCCGGGCCACGCGTTGTACCGCACGAGGTAGTCGGCGAACCGCGCCAGATCCGCCGCCGGCCAGTGCGCCAGCCGCTCCCGGAAGGCCTCCCGGCGGCGCTCGGTGACCTGGGCCAGGATGCGCCGCCCGGCCTGCGTCAGGTGCAGCACCTGGACCCGCTGGTCCTGCGCGTCGGGGCGGCGCTCGATGAGGCCGGCGCGCTCCAGCGCGGCCACCTGGCGGCTGACCGTGGACTTGTCCAGGGCGTGGTGCGCGGCCAGGTCGGTGGCGCGGCACCCACCGCTCTCCTCCAGATGCCCGAGCAGCGTGTACGACACCAGCGACAGCTCGGGGTGCATCCGCCCGGCCGCCGCACGGGCCCGCCGGGCGAAGACCGTCATCTCCCGCTGGATGGTCTCCACGGCGTCGGTTGTGTGCACGGGACCTCCCTCACGGCCTCGCTGCGTCCCCTCCCATGGTTGCATGACCCAACCAATGCCCCGGCGGGACGGCGGACCGCTGCGCCGTGCCGGACGACCGGCCCGTCGGGTAGTGTGGCCGCCGGCTGCGGACGGACCCAGCCGTGCGAAGCCGGGGAGGTGAGACCCATTACCGCTGTGTCAGCTCGGGTGCTCTCCTCTCGATGTCGCGCGGATCGCCGGCCGTAGGCGACCGCCGGAGCGCCCTTCGGTTCTCGAAAGGCTCTGGGCTTCCATGCCGTCCGTGTCTCCCGTACCACCGTCCACGCCGCCGTCCCGTGACCGTGTCGTCGACGCCCTGCGCTCCGCGGGCTGCGTCTTCGCCGAGGACGAGGCCGAGTTGATCCTCACCACCGCGCGCACGCCCGCCGAGGCCGCCGCCATGACCGAGCGCCGCGTCGCGGGCGAGCCTCTCGAACTCGTCGTCGGCTGGGCCGAGTTCGCGGGCCTGCGCATCACGGTCGCCCCCGGCGTCTTCGTGCCGCGCCGCCGCACCGAGTTCCTGGTCGAGCAGGCCCTGGACCGGGCGTCCGGAGCGACCGTCGTCGTGGACCTGTGCTGCGGCTCGGGCGCCGTGGGCGCGGCGCTGGCCGCCGGACTCGGCCGCGTCGAACTGCACGCCGCCGACATAGACCCGGCCGCCGTGCGCTGCGCCCGGGGCAACGTCGCCGCCGTGGGCGGCCGCGTCCACCAGGGCGACCTGTTCGAGGCCCTGCCCGGCGGACTGCGCGGGCGCGTCGGCATCCTCGCGGCGAACGTGCCGTACGTCCCCAGCGAAGAGATCGGCCTGCTGCCGCCGGAGGCCCGGGACCACGAGCCGCTGGTCGCCCTGGACGGCGGCACGGACGGCCTCGACGTCCTGCGCCGCGTCGCCGCCGAGGCCCCCTACTGGCTCGCGCCCGGCGGCTGCGTCCTGGTCGAGACGAGCCGGCACCAGGCCCCGGCCGCCGTCACCGCCTTCGAGCGCAACGGCCTGACGGCCTCCCTGGCCGTCTCGGAGGAACGGCACGCCCAGGTGGTGATCGGCGTCAGACCCTAGGGAGTGTCCGGAGCCGTCGCCCGCGCGATGAGCAGTGCCACGTCGTCGAAGTTGTCCGGCTCGTGCAGCGTGCGCAGCAGCAGGTCGCAGACCTCCTCCAGCGGCCGGTCCGGGCCGTCGAGGAGGGACAGCAGGGTGCCGAGCCGTTCGTCGAGCGGATCACGGCGGGTCTCCACGAGTCCGTCGGTGTAGAACACCAGCCGGTCGCCGGGTCCGAGGTCGACGGTGGTCGTGGAGAAGGCGACGCCGCCCACGCCGAGCGGCACGCCGGTCGGCAGGTCGAGCAGCTCCGGCGCCCCGCCGGCCCGCACGCGCACCGGCGGCAGATGCCCGGCGTTGGCGATCCGGCACTGCCGCAGATGCGGGTCGTGGACGGCGTACACGCAGGTGGCGATGGCCTGCTCCAGCCCCGTGGTGATCCGGTCGAGGTGCTCCAGAAGCACGGCCGGATCGAGGCCGAGGGAGGCGAGGGTGTTGGTGGCCGTGCGCAGCCGGCCCATGGCCGCCGCCGCGGGGATCCCGCTGCCCATCACATCGCCCACCACCAGCGCCGTCTTGCCGCCCTCCAGCGGGATCACGTCGAACCAGTCGCCGCCCACCTCGCTCGTGGCCCCGGCCGGCTGGTAGCGGGAGGCGACCTCCAGCCCGCCCGTCACCGGCGGATGACTCGGCAGCAGACTGCGCTGGAGGGTGAGCGCGGTCTCGCGGGCGCTCTGGTACCAGCGGGCGTTGTCGATCTGCACGGCGGCCCGTGCGGCCAGTTCCCGCGCCAGCAGCAGGTCGTCCTCGGTGAACGGCAGCGGATTGCGGGTGCGCTTGAGGTCCAGGGCGCCCAGCACCTCGCCCCGCGCGATCAGCGGCACCGCCAGATAGGAGTGCACCCCGGCCCGCCCCAGCAGCTCGGCCGACTCCGGGGAGCGCGCGATGCGCGCCAGGTCCTCGTCCTTGACCTCCGGCAGCATCACCGGGCTGCCGGTGCGCACGCACTCGGTGACCAGCCGGTCGGGCGCGTACCGGGCCACCTGACCGGGAGGGTCGGCGGCCTCCAGCGCCTCGGCGGAGTCGTACCCCTGGACCGCCAGCGCGCGGATCATGGCCGCCTCGGTGGGGCCGAGGCTGGTGCGCCGGCCCTGCACCACCGCGTCCAGCAGATCGACGGCCGCGATGTCGGCGAGTTCCGGCACGGCCACGTCGGCCAGCTCGCGGGCCGTGCGGTCCAGGTCCAGGGACGTGCCGATCCGCCCCGAGGCGTCGGCGATCAGGGCCAGGCGCCGCCGGGCGGCCTCGGCCTCGATGCCCGCCCGATACTGCTCGGTGACGTCGACGATCGAGACGGCCACGCCCAGCACGGTGCCGAAGGCGTTCTCCAGCCGGTACAGCGAGATCGACCAGGCGTGGTCCTGGTGGGGGTCGGCCGGGGTGCGGCCGATCGTGGACTGGTCGACGACGGGCCGGCCGGTGTCCAGTACCCGGCGCGCGGCGCTCTCCAGGGCGTCGACGTCCATCCGCGGCACCACCTCGCGGGCCGTGCGGCCCAGGTGCTCCTCGGCCGGCACGCCGTTGATCTCCTCCAGCGCCGGGTTGACCGAGACGTACCGCAGGTCCGTGTCGAGGACGGCCAGCCCGATCGGGGACTGCGCGATCATCCGCGTGGACAGCGCCACGTCCCGCTCCAGCCGGTGCACGGTCGACTGGTCGGCGCACAGCCCCAGCGCGTACACGTCGCCCTGGTCGTCGAGCAGGCGCATGTTGCGGAACTCCACGAGCCGTGTACTGCCGTCCTTGCGCCGGATGGGGAAGGCGCCCGCCCAGCTCTGCCCGGTGCCCATGACATCGGCGAACAGTTTGACCACCAGGTCGAGGTGCTGCTCGTGGACCATGATCCGGGCGGCGTACTGCCCGAGCGCCTCCCGCGCCTCGTACCCGAACAGCTCCTCGGCCTGCGGGCTCCACAGCACGATCCGGCCGTCGGCGTCGAGGACCACCGAGGCCACGCGCAGGACGTCGAGCAGGCCGCTCGGCCGCGCGGATCCGCGCACCGGCTCGTCGCCCTCGGACTCGGGAGACCCGGCTGCACTCATCCCACGCCCCGCATTCGCCGATCCTCGCGGCACGCCGTCACGGTGCCGACACCCCATGTTCTACCGCGCGGAGCCGTTCCTCCGAGGCCCCTTCCGTCACCTACCACCATCTCCCAACCCGGCGCGGGCCGCCCCGCAAACCCGCCACCACGAACAGGGGCACTGCCGGTAGTGCTCGCCGGAAGGTGGTGCTTTGCTGGGGTAGGGGCGGATACGGCATGTGGTGGCCGCGAGAGGAGCGATCACGATGGCGATGAACCACGAGCGACCGCACCCCCACTCCGTCTCGGTGGAGATCAGCGGGTGCAGCAAGCACGACGCCCGGATCGTGTTCGACACGCTGTGCGCCTGCTTCGAGTCCGACCGGTGCGCCGACGACGTCCCCGAAGAGCTGCACGAGACGCGCCCGACCGTGTGGCTCGGCACCTTCGACGTCGCCGACGAGCACGAAGGCGCGCGGCCGGCCCGGCTGTCGTCCTCGGTCGAGGCCGACCTGCACGGCGGGTACTGGGCGATCGAGCGGTTCCGCACGACCCTGGACGCGCTGTTCGACGTGCACGACCTGAGCACGGTCTCCGGCGACCAGGAGAAGGAACTGCACGTGCGCCTGCAGAGCCGTTGAGCGTCCTCACTGTGCCCTTCCTCTCTTGTGCAACTAGTTGCATAAACTGCGGGTAGTCCTCTACAACTGCGGGTACGACACCGCGCACGGAGGGCACGATGAGCCGTTACCCGCACCTGCTGACCCCCCTCGACCTGGGCTTCACGACACTGCCCAACCGCGTCCTGATGGGGTCCATGCACGTCGGCCTGGAGGAGGCCGAGGGCGGCTTCGCGCGCATGGCCGCCTTCTACGCCGCCCGCGCCCGCGGCGGAGTGGGCCTGATCGTCACCGGCGGCATCGCCCCCAACGAGGAGGGCCGGCCCTACGAGGGCGGCGCCAAGCTCACCACCGAGGAAGAGGCCGAGCAGCACCGGGTCATCACCGACGCCGTGCACCGCGAGGGCGGGCGGATCGCGATGCAGATCCTGCACTTCGGCCGGTACGCGTACCACAAGGACCTCGTCGCCCCCAGCCCGCTCCAGGCGCCGATCAGCCCGTTCCCGCCCCGCGAGCTCACCGACGCCGACATCGAGCGGACGATCGACGACTACGTGCGTGCCGCCCGCCTCGCCCGGCAGGCCGGCTACGACGGCGTCGAGATCATGGGCTCCGAGGGCTACCTCATCAACGAGTTCATCGCGCAGCAGACCAACCGGCGCGGCGACCGCTGGGGCGGCTCGTACGAGAACCGCATGCGGTTCCCGCTGGAGATCGTGCGCCGGGTGCGTGAGGCGGTCGGCGAGGACTTCATCATCGTCTACCGGCTGTCCATGCTCGACCTCGTCCCGGGCGGCTCGACGCTCGACGAGGTGATCACCCTGGCCAAGGCCGTCGAGGCGGCCGGGGCGACGATCATCAACACCGGCATCGGCTGGCACGAGGCCCGCATCCCCACCATCGCGACCTCCGTGCCGCGCGGCGCCTACACCTGGGTGACCAAGCGGCTGATGGGCGAGGTGTCCGTGCCGCTCGTCACCACCAACCGCATCAACACGCCCGAGCTCGCCGAGGAGCTGCTCGCCGAGGGCGCGGCCGACATGGTGTCCATGGCCCGCCCGATGCTCGCCGACCCGGACTTCGTCGCCAAGGCCGCCGCCGGCAAGCCGGAGGCGATCAACACCTGCATCGGCTGCAACCAGGCCTGCCTCGACCACACCTTCAGCGGCCGGATCACCTCCTGCCTGGTCAACCCGCGCGCCTGCCACGAGACCGAACTCGTGCTCTCCCCGACCCGGCTGCGCAAGCGCGTCGCGGTCGTCGGCGCCGGACCGGCCGGGCTGGCCTGCGCGGTCTCCGCCGCCGAGCGCGGGCACGAGGTGACGCTGTTCGACGCGGCGAGCGAGATCGGCGGACAGCTCAACGTCGCCCGCAAGGTGCCGGGCAAGCAGGAGTTCGACGAGACGCTGCGCTACTTCCGCACGCAACTCGACTGGCACGGCGTCGACATCCGCCTCAACACCCTGGTCACGGTCGCCGACGTCGACGGCTTCGACGAGGTCGTCGTCGCCACCGGCGTCACCCCGCGCACCCCCGACATCCCCGGCGTCGACCACCCGAGCGTCCTCGGCTACCTCGACGTCCTGCGCGACGGCGCCCCCGTCGGCGACCGGGTCGCGATCCTCGGCGCGGGCGGTATCGGCTTCGACGTCGCCGAGTACCTCACCGACAGCGGCGACAAGGCCCACGAGAACCCGCAGACGTACTTCCGCCAGTGGGGCGTCGACCTCGACTACCGCGCTCCGGGCGGCCTCGCCGCGCCCGAGCGGCCCGCCCCGCCGCGCACCGTCCACCTGCTCCAGCGCAAGACGTCCAAGGTCGGCGCCGGCCTCGGCAAGACCACCGGCTGGATCCACCGCACCGAGCTCAAGCACCGCGGCGTCACCATGGTCCCGGGCGTGCGGTACGACCGGATCGACGACGCCGGACTCCACGTCACGATCGGCGAGGAGAGCACGGTGCTGGAGGTCGACACCATCGTGCTGTGCACGGGCCAGGAACCGCGCCGGGGCCTGTACGAGGAGCTGCTCGCCGCCGGGCGCAGCGCCCACCTCATCGGCGGGGCGGACGTGGCCGCCGAACTGGACGCCAAGCGGGCCATCAAGCAGGGCACCGAGCTGGCGGCGGCGCTGTAGGGGGCGGGCGGCCCGTCCCTAGGATGACTCCATGTCACTCCCGCACGCGATCCTCACCGCCCTCCTGGAGAAGCCGTCGTCCGGGCTCGAGCTGACCCGCCGGTTCGACCGGTCGATCGGCTACTTCTGGTCGGCGACGCACCAGCAGATCTATCGCGAGCTGGGAAAACTGGAGGCCGACGGCCTCATCAGGGCCCTGCCGTCCGAGCAGCCGGCGCGCGGGCAGAAGAAGAGCTACGAGGTCCTGGCCGCGGGCCGCGCCGAACTGGCCCGCTGGACCGCCGCCTCCCAGGACCCCAAGCCCCACCGCGACCCGCTGCTGCTGCGGCTGAGGGCGGCGGCCGTGGTCGGCACCGCGGGTCTGGAGGACGATCTGCGACGCCATCTGGAGCTGCACGAGAAGCAGTTGGCGGAGTACCGGGAGATCGAGCGGCGCGACTTCCCGCCCGGCCGGGACAGCGCCGAGGACCGGCTGCGGCATCTGGTGCTGCGGGCCGGCATCGACCTGGAGACGTTCTGGACCCAGTGGCTCAGGCACGCCCTGGCGGACGTCGCCGAACTCCCGGACGGCGAGCCGGCCGGCCCGGCCTGACCGGGATGCCCACGTCCCGCCTGCCGCCTCACGACGTGACAGCGGCCCGCCCGACCGGAGCGCTTCGGCCGGGCGGACCGCCGTCCGTACCGGATCAGAGCCGGTACGGCTTGTTGCGCCGGCGCAGGTACCAGGCCGTCGCGAGGACGCCCGCCCCGACCAGCGTGCCGCCCGCCACCAGCGTGACGGTGCCGTAGTCCGTCGACGAACCGCCGACCCCGCCCATGACACCGCGGGACGGCGAGGCCGTCGGGGACGGGGACCGCGTGGGGGAGGGAGCGGGGGAGACGACGACGGACTGGGTGCCCGCGGTGGTGCCGTCGGAGCAGATGACGATGACCGTGTACGTGCCCGGAGTGACGTTCGACCAGGCGGCGGACTGGCTGGTGGACGTCCCCGACAGGGGCACCTGACGCCCCTGGGCGAAGCTGCCCTGGCTGCTGGTGAGGAGCGAGGCGGTGCCCCAGCTGCCGTTGATCTGGGTGCACGTACTGGTGGTGACCGAGACCGTGGAGCCCGTGGTGCTCACGGAGATGCCCGGGCCCGCGGCAGCGGGCACCGCCGCCAGGGCGAGGGGCAGCGCGGCGGCGGCCACGGTCAGGCCGGAGCGGAGAACTGGCGATGAGTTGCGCATGTGACTGCCCTCCGGCGGCACGGTTGGCGGTACATCCCTAGCGCCGCCGAGGGTCGGGAACGCCCGTGCTGCCTCAGGGTCAGCCAAGGCGCCCCGGGTCCGGACCGCACGCCGGGTGCCCCCGTGCAGGTGACGGCGTCCACCGGCCGGCCCAGGCCGCACGGGCACGTCCGTCAGCGTGGGCGCGTCGTCACCGTCCGCTCCGCGGAGAAGGCGCCCCAGGTGCCGTCCGGCAGCATCGCCCGGATCCGGACACGATGGCCGACCCCGGCCTCCCGCCCGACGTAGAAGCTGTACGTCGCCCGGTCGCGCGGGGCGCGCCCGCCGAACACGAGGGACGTGGCGGGACGGCCGTCCAGATGGATCTGGTACTCGGCGACCTCGCCGTCGACCCGCGGCGGCACCCAGCTCAGATCGATGTAGTACGCCCCGTCCGCACGGTGGCTCGCCGCCCGGAAGTCGGTGGGGGCCGTGGCACGTCCGTCGCCACGGCCCGGGGTGGCGAGGCGGACGGCGGCAGTGGCGGGGGAGACGTTGCCCGCCGCGTCCCGGGCCCGGACGGTGAACGCGTAGGACGTGCCGGGGCGCAGCCCCGTGACAACGGTGGCCGTCTGGCCGCCGCCCACACTGTGGATCTTCGTGTCCCCCTGGTGGATGTCGTACGACACCACGTCCCGGTCGTCCGCCGGGGCGGACCAGGACAGCTGGACCGCCCGGCTTCCGGCCGGCCGCCCGCTGAGCCCCGAGGGGCGCACCGGTGCGGAACGGTCGTCCGCGACGGCCGCGGGAGTCCTCGCCCGGACCTCCCGGCTGCGCGGCCCGAGCCGCCCGTCGGCGTCCCGCGCCCGCACCGTGAAGGCATACAGCGTGGAGGGGCGGAGCCTGGTGACATCCACCATGTGCTCCGAACCGGGCACTTCCCTGACCATCGTGGTGCCGCGATACACCTCGTAGACCTCGGCCTCAGGGATGGCGTTCCACATGACGTGCACGCTCGTCGCACTGCCCGCGGTGGCCGTCACCCCCGCCGGCGCACCGGGTGGAGCACCGCCGTGCCCTTCGTCCGCACCGGCCCAGCCGCAGGAGGCCACCAGCGCGAGACACCCGCAGAGCGCGACGCGACGAAGGAGAGAGAGCGGAGTGGAAGGGCCTCGCACGACACTGCCTCCCGGGAGCGGCACTCGGGAATGGTCCGGACCAATATGACGTGACTGACGCGACCACATCAAGGGGCGGTGCGGGAGGAGTTCGACGAGGGAGGGAGGGGCGGGCGAGCGGCCGCGCCTGCGTCACCCCGCCGTGCATGACCACTCGGGAGAGTTACGTATGCTGAAGGTCCTCACGGCCGAACACCTGGCGCACACCAGGGAGTTCGGGCCTGTCGCGCGGACCGCTGTCGTCGCAGATCCCGCGCCGGCGCGGGTGGCCGGGCAGCCCGGGTCTCACACGGACTCAGGCGCCCGGCCCCTGTCGGAGGTTGGGGCCGTGCACCGTCCGGCCCTCCAGCGGTGGCCGGGTGACGGCCCCGGGGCCAGAGTGGGCTGAGTGCCCGTCAGGTTCCTAGGAGAGGCTCCCGTATCGTGCGTGTCCGGTCGCTCACCCTCGCCGCTGCCAGCGCCGCCCTGCTCGCCCCGACGACACCGCCCGCCACCGCGTCCCCGTCGGCGGCCTGGCGCGACAACCCCGTGCGCGCCGCCGACCTGCTCGCCCGAGTCAAGGACTGCGCCCCCGTCTTCCGCGGCCGGTACCGCAGCGATCAGGGCGCACCCGCCGACATCCCGGTCTGCGGCACACGGGAGGCGGTGTTCTGGAAGGCCGACATGGACATCGACTGCGACGGCCGTCCGGGACCCCGCTGCAACCGCCGCACCGACCCGTACTTCGCCGCGAGCACGGCCTACGCCCAGTCCGACGGGCGGCCGTTGAGCGCCGAGAACCTGCCCTTCGTCGTCCTACCGGCACCGAGCCGCATCTGGGACTACCGGAAGCACGGCGTGACCGGCGGCTCGGTCGTCGCCGTCGTGTACCGCGACCGCGTGCAGTACGCGGTCGTCGGCGACACGGGCCCGCAGGGCATCATCGGAGAGGCGTCCTACGCGACCGCCAAGGCACTCGGCATCCGCCCCGACCCGCACGGCGGCGGCGCGCCCTCCGGCGTCACCTACGTCGTGTTCAAGAACACCCGCGTCTCACCCATCGAGGACCACGCCGCGGCCGTGGCGACAGGGGAGCGCCTGGCCAGACGGTTCATCGCCGCACGCTGAGCGCGTGACGGGGCGTCACGGATCGGCCCGAGGCAGTGCCGCGCCGGGCGCACCGCCGCGTGCGGCGCGCCCGGTGTCCGGCTCTCACACCTTCCGATACGTGTACGCCTCCGCGGCGGCCGACTCCACCGCCGCGAGATCCGCCCCGGTGGCCGCCGTGACGACCGCGGCCACGGCGCCCTCCACGAACGGGGCGTCCACCAGCCGTGTCCCCTCCGGGAGTTCGTCGCCTTCGGCGAGCAACGCCTTCACGGTGAGCACCGCGCTGCCCAGGTCGGTCAGGACGGCGACTCCGGCACCTCGGTCGACGGACGCGGCCGCCGCGGCGATCAGTTCGGCACTCGTGCCGAGCCCACCGCCCTCGGTGCCGCCCGCCGGGGCGACGGGCACCGCCGGGCCACCGCCCGCGAGCCCCTTCGCCAGCGCGGCGACCGACGCGGCCACCTCCGCGCTGTGCGACACCAGCACGATCCCCACGAGCCGCTCACCGCTCACGTCACTCACCGGCGGCCTCCGCGAGTCCGGCGATCAGCAGCGCCGACGACGTGGCACCCGGGTCCTGGTGCCCGATGCTGCGCTCGCCCACATAGCTCGCCCGGCCCTTGCGCGCCTGCAGCGGTGTCGTCGCCACGGCGCCCTCCTCCGCGGCGGCCCGGGCCGCCGCGAACGACTCGCCGAGCGCGTCCACCGCCGGCACCAGCGCGTCGATCATGGTCTTGTCGCCCGGCGCGGCACCGCCGAGGGTCATGACCGCGTCCACCCCGGCCCGCAGCGCCTCGGTCAGCTGCTCCGCGCTGACCTCGTCGGCGTCCCCGAGCGCCTTGCCCGTGCGGCGCAGCAGCGTCCCGTACAGCGGCCCCGAGGCGCCGCCGACCGTCGAGATCAACTGGCGTCCGGCCAGGGTCAGGACCCCGCCGGGCGTGCCGGGGGACTCCTTCTCCAGGGCGGCCGTCACGGCCGTGAACCCGCGCTGGAGGTTGCTGCCGTGATCGGCGTCCCCGATGGGGGAGTCGAGGGCGGTGAGCCGTTCCGCCTCGCGGTCGACGGACGCGGCGGTCGCCGTCATCCAACGGCGGAAAAAGTCGGCGTCGAGCACTGGATCTCCTTGCCTGGTAGGTACGTGGTGCTCCTCTACCCCTTCTGTCTCACACGCCCCAGCGCAGCCCCGGCGTCTTCACCGGCGCGTCCCACAGCCGCAGCAGCTCCTCGTCGACCTGGCAGAGGGTGAGCGAGGCGCCCGCCATGTCCAGGGAGGTGACGTAGTTGCCCACCAGGACCCGGGCCACCGGGACACCGCGCTCGGCGAGCACCCGGTGCACCTCGGCGTTGAAGCCGTACAACTCCAGCAGCGGCGTCGCACCCATGCCGTTGACCAGGACCAGGACGGGATTGCGCGGGCGGAGGTCCTCCACCACCGCCTCGACGGCGACCTCCGCGATCTCGCCCGAGGTCATCATGGGCCGCCGCTCCCGGCCGGGCTCGCCGTGGATGCCGATGCCCAACTCCAGTTCGCCGGGCGGCAGATCGAAGGTGGGGCTGCCCTTGGCCGGCGTGCTGCAGGCGCTCAGCGCGATGCCGAAACTGCGGGAGTTCTCGTTGACCTGCCGGGCGATGGCCTCCACCCGCTCCAGCGGCATGCCCTCGTCGGCGGCGGCGCCGGCGATCTTCTCCACGAACAGGGTGGCACCGGTACCGCGCCGCCCCGCCGTGTAGAGGCTGTCGGTCACCGCCACGTCATCGTTGACCAGCACTTTCGCGATCTGGATGCCCTCGTCCTCGGCCAGCTCGGCGGCCATGTCGAAGTTGAGCACGTCACCGGTGTAGTTCTTCACGATGAACAGCACTCCGGCCCCGCTGTCCACGGCGGCGGCCGCACGCAGCATCTGGTCGGGCACCGGGGAGGTGAACACCTCGCCCGGACAGGCCGCCGACAGCATGCCGGGACCGACGAAACCACCGTGCAACGGCTCGTGCCCCGAGCCCCCGCCCGAGACCAGCCCGACCTTTCCGGCCACGGGAGCGTCCCGCCGTACGATCACCCGGTTCTCCACGTCCACGGTCAGCTCCGGGTGGGCAGCCGCCAAGCCGCGCAGCGCGTCCGCGACCACGGTCTCCGGGACGTTGATCAGCATCTTCACGGGAACCTCCAGGTGAGACTGGTATCTGGGCCTCTGACCTTCATCTTCGCAGGCCTCTTTGCCACAGGCATCGGGGAAGGAGGTTCTGGGCGGCGGAGGCCTTGCCGCGGCCGCCGCCGGGACGCCTTCTTCGGCGTCTGGGCCCCGCGCATTCCGTGAGGTGGACAGGGCTTGGCAGCCCGCTGGCTGAACCGATTCAATGACGGCGTCCGTGATCGTGCCGTCAGGGGGAGGACCGGGTGCTGACACAGGAGGAAGGGGCAACTGCCCTGCCAAGTGCGGGCGTTGCCGTGCCGGAGACGCTCGCCTTCGGCTCCGGACACATTGTCCTCGACGCTCTCACCGGTGCCCCCCTGCAGTTCGTCGACGAGCAGGACCGGGACCGCCGGTTCCTGCTGGAACCCGGCGCCACCGTGTGGCACTCGGTCGAGCACCAGTGGGGTTCGGGACATCTGGTGACGGACCGGGGCGGCGCCCGCTGGCACACACCCGTCGAGCTGCGGGTGGCGGACGGGGTGGTCGAGGCCGTGCACAGGCCTCTGCCGGGAGTCGATGTGGAGGTGCGGCGCGCTGTGCGCGGGGACCTGCTGCACGAGCGGTACTCGGTCGTCAACACCGGTCAGGAGCCGCTCACCATCAGCGGCCTGGGCGTCCAGACCCCCTTCGCCGACCTGTACGACGGCGCGGAGCACTCCCTCGGCCGGGCGGTGCACGCGCACGTGTTCACCGGCGGGACATGGGCCTGGGTGCTGGCGCAGCCGATGTCGGGGGAAGGGCGGTGCCTGGGGCTGATCGTGCGGGAGGGGGCGCTGCGGGCGTACTCCGTGGAGTCGCGCAACCAGTACTCGCAGTCCGACGCCCGTGGTCACCTGGTGCTTCTGGTCACCGACCAGGCCCGCAATCCACAGGCGTTCGGCGGCCAGCCGGTGCTGCGCCTGGCTCCTGGAGAGTCGGTGACCATGGCATGGGAGCTGGGCTGGTACTCCTCGGTCGCGGACTTCACCGCCGCGACCAGACCGCCGGCCGTCCTCTCCGCCTACGCCGCCGAGATCGGACAGTCGATCACCGTCGAGGCGTCCTCGGTGAGCAGCCCGGACGCCGGGGTGACGGTGGACCACGACGCGGACGGCCGCCACCGGGTCAGGGCGTCCCGGCACGGCACCTACACGCTCGACGTCGGTGACGGTGCCCGTACCGAGGTCCTGTTCCACCTCCCGCTGGACGAGGTCGTACGGCGCCGGGTGGCCTACATAACCAGGTACCAGCGGGCCCGGGAACGGCCCGGCCTGCTCGCCCACGCCTTCGTGCCGGTGGACACCAGGACCGGACTCACCCAGGCGACCAACGGCTGGTCGGACTGGACGGACGGCTCCGAGCGGATCGCCATGCCGCTGCTGCTCCAGGCCGCCGCCGCCCACGGCCTGGCGGACCCGGAGGAGATCGGCCCCCTGCTGGACGGCTGGTCCCGCTTCGCCCGCCGGCATCTGCTGGACGAGACCGCCGCCCCGCGCCGCGGCTCCCAGAACTGGCACACCGGACCCCGGCTGTACGACACCCCGTGGCTGGCCCACTTCTTCCACGACCGGCACCGGGCCCACGGCCGGCCGGAGGATCTCGACTTCGCCGCCCGCGTCATCGAGCGGAGCTTCGAACTCGGCGGTGCCACGCACCTGTCGATCGGCCTGTCCCCGACGACGCTGGCCGTCTGCGACAGCCTGGACACCGCCGGGCAGGAAGACCGCGCCGAGAGGATGCGAGGCCGACTGGTCGACAGCGCACGGCAGTTCGTGCGCATGGGCAGGCGGCTGCCCGCCCACGAGGTGGCCTACGAGCAGTCCATCGTCGCTCCCCTGCTGGATCTCCTCGTCGACGCCCACACCCTGACCGGGGATCCCGCCTTCCACGACGCGGTCGCCGAACGGCTGCCCTGGCTGCTGGCCTTCGGCGGACCCCAGCCGCACGTCCGCCTGCACGGCATAGCGATCCGCCACTGGGACGGCTACTGGTTCGGCGCCCACCGCCTGTGGGGAGACGTCTTCCCCCACTACTGGAGCACCCTGACCGCCACCACCCTCCTGGGTCTGCCGGCCACCCTGCGCACGGCCGGCACCGACCGGCTGGCCGAGGCGATCCTGCGCGCCAACATGGCCAACTACCACGAGGACGGCTCCGCCACCTGCGCCTTCGTCCTGCCCTCGACCGTCGACGGCCGCCCCGCGCACACGGCCGACCCGCTCGCCAACGACCAGGACTGGCACCTGGTGCTGTGGCTGCGGGCACAGGGTCCGCGGCTATAGTCGGCCCGAGCCCTGCGTGAACACTGAGGTGGTGTGGCCGGAGTGTCCGAGACGGAAGAAGTGCGGTCGGCGTGGGGGCGGATCGTGCGCTGGCTCACGGCGAACGCGCCGTCGACCGCGCAGGCGCTGCGCGGCCCGGCGACCCATGAGGACATCGCGGGTCTGCGCGAGGCCCTGGGGTTCGAGGTGCCCGACGTGCTCGAGGCGTTGCTGCGGATGAACAACGGCAGCACCGCGAAGGACACCACGAGGACCCTCCCCAACGGGCGTGTGGTGCCCGCCCGGCACCTGGATTCGGTGATCTTCCCGTTCGGGAAGGTGTTCCTGGGGTGCGAGGAGATCATCGCGCGGCGCGCCCAGCTGCTGGCCTCGGCGCAGGAAGCGGAGGGCTACTGGAAGCCCTCCTTGATCCCGGTCATCTGGGATTTCGAAGGTGCCTACCACGGCTATGCCCTCGACGCATCCGGGGCTTCGCAATCCCGGATGCTCACGTACGCGGAAGTGAGCCCGAACGAGACCGACCCGACGGTCTCCCTCGGGGAACTGCTGACGTCGTTCGCCGACGGAATGGACCGCGGCATGTGGGACGTTCAGCGCCCGCTGGTGGAGAACGGCTCTCTCAGGTGGCGTGAGGACTGACCCCGGCGTGGGGCCGCCCCGGGAGGGACGGCCCCGCGCAGCTCAGTTCGTGGCGGTCAGGGTGCACCTGACGGACGTCGAGTTGACGTTGCGGGAACCGCAGTTCCCACTCGTGGCGGTGTCGAGCCAGTAGGCGTCCTTGTCCATGAGACGCATCTTCTTGCTGAACCCGTAGGCCCCTCCGAAGGGTGACATGGAGTCCTGGTTGTCCCGGTCGGAGATGGCCGACCGCCCGCAGACCTCGGTCCAGGTGGGGACGCTCCCGTTGAGGTTGTACAGATGCATGGTGCCGTTGACCGAGGTGGCGTAGGTCTCGATACACGCCGACCCGCTCGGTGTCCCGGTGGTGCTGTCGTCGGGGACGGCCGGGTTGATCCCGCCCTCGGCGGCACTCATGCCGCCGCTGTTGTAGCTGGCGCCGAAGGCGAACTCGTCGCAGTTGAGCGCCACGTCGGACGGCCCGTCCAGGGCGCTCGGGTCGCCGTTGTCGGAGGCCCACCCCGTCGGGCACATACGGCCCCGGTTCCTGCTGACCTGGCTGCTGTCGCCCAGGTAGTACAGCGGCTGTCCGGTCGCCTCGGACCCGGGGTGCCTGGGCGAGAAGGTCTGGATCAGCCAGGCGTGCGCGGCGGCCTGGGGGTTCTTGGCCGCGTTGAAGGTGTAGGTGGGGGCGTAGTTCGAGAAGACGCAGCCTCCGGCGGTGTCGACGACGGTGTCGCAGCGGACCGTGTCGAGGTCGGTCGCCCTCGTCGTGCTCGCGCTCCACTGGTAGCCGGTGGTCTGGTACGGGACGGTGTCGTCCGACGGGTACACATCGCCGTCGATCTTGACGTCCGGATGGAAGAAGTAGGTCTTGCCGCTGGTGGCGGTGGGCCAGGTGTAGGACGAGGTGATCGACGCCTCGTGGGTGTCACCGGCCGTCCAGGTGGTGCTTCCCTGCCATGCGCTCATGCCTGCCTCGACGGGGTTGCACGGGGACTCGCACACGTGCTGGTTGACGGCGAGCTGGATCATGGCGAAGTCCGGCGGGATGCTCTGCCCGGCCACGCTGAGGTGCTCGGTGAAGGAGTTGGTACCGGTCAGTTCGATGGTGCGCTGGAACTGGAAGTAGGCGGTGGCCTTCACCGCTCCGTCCACGCGCAGGTAGTAGGGCACGACGCGGTTCTCGCACTCGATGGTGCGGGTGGCGCGGGCGACGATTCTGCCGTCGTCGCACCAGGTGGCCACGCCGTGGCTGCTGACGTGGGGCACCACGCTGCCGTCCGCGGCGGGGTTGGAGGCCTCCCCCTTGAGCGGGGCGGTGGCCTCGTCGCTGACCGGCTGGTCGAGCAGGTCGGGGTTGGCGGCGGTCTCGACCGGGGTGGGCAGGGTCAGGTCGACGGGACGGTCCTCGCTGATGCCGTAGTCGCCGGGCACGAAGGCGACGGCGTCCCAGGCGACGTCCTCGTCGCCGGATCCGGTGCCGGTGGAGTTCGCCAGGGTGACCTGCGGGGTGTTGTCGTTGAACCGGTACGCGCCCAGGGACACCCATTTGTCGGCTTCGTTGGCGTTCTGGTCGAGGCGGACTTTGGCCTCACCCCAGGCCGTGTTGATCTTGTAGACGGCCTCGTGGGTCTGGGCGCCGGTGTCGGGGACGTGGACGTAGATCATGGCCTGCTTCTCGGCCACGGGTCCGTTCATCCTCCACGTGCCCAGCACCGTCATACGCCCGCCGGGACCGCCCAGATGGGCGGCGTCACGGGTGTGCGCGTACCAGAAGTGGCCCTGGTAGCCGCCGCCGATCTGGTGCAGGTCGGCCTTGGCGTCGTACTGCCCGAGCCCCGGGCCGGTGGCGTTCGGGTCGGGGTAGAAGGTGAACTGGAACGAGCCGCCGGTCGTGGTCGTTCCGCAACTGCTCCAGGTGTTCGTGCCCGAAGGGACGTCGTCGACCACCACCGAGTTGGCGGGCGCCCCGCTGCACACGGGCGTGCCGTACTGGAGGCGGTAGCCGCGTCCGGGCTCGCTGATCAGGGTGACGTACTTGATGTGTTCGTTGCCGCAGGTGGAGGCGCAGTCGGCCTTCCAGGTGGCGTTCGACTCGTGCCACCAGTACTGGGTGTAGCAGGTGGCGTCCGGACAGTCCGGCGGGTTGGCCACGTCGCAGCCGTTGTGGGTGTTGCAGAACGTGTCCAGCGGCGGCTTGATCGCGGAGCGCTCGGCGGTGGTGTTCCACCAGGCGGGGTAGAAGCCCGCGGAGGAGAAACCGGACTCGCCGGGCCAGTCCTGGCGGCCGGAGGTGGCGTAGGAGTGGCCGGTGTCGATGGACCAGGCGGCCCAGCCCATCACCTTCTCCTCGTACGGCCAGTACTGCGGGTGGGCCGCGTCCTGGTTGGCGTCGCTGTCGAGGTCGGTGTCCATGAAGGCGAGCCGGCTGGGCGGGTAGACGGGGTTGGCCGGGTTGTTGTACCAGCCCAGGCCCCAGTTGCCGTTGGTTCCCGCGTCGGCCGCCTTGTTGAAGCCGAGGTTGTAGTTCCACACGGCGGTGAACCAGTTCTCGGGCTTGGCGGGGTCGTCGTTGTTGACGGTGACCGTCTGGCCGCTCTCGTGGACCTCGTTCCACTTGTCGGCGAGGATGTGCAGCGAGGCGGCGATGTTGCTGGCGTAGTCGATGGCGACGGCCCGCTGCTGCTCGGGGGCGAGAGCGGTCTCGCCGGTCTTCTCGTGCCCGGCCATGCGCATGCCGTCGGTGACCTGGCCGACGCCGTAGCCGCAGTCGGACTCGTTCCAGTTGATCGTCCAGTAGGTGGCGAGGGAGCCGCCGCTCTGGTGGCCGTAGAAGCCGTCCACGGCGGCGAGCGGGCTGCCCATCTGGCCCGGGATGGCGCCGGACTCGGCCTGCCACAGGTTGGACTCCTGGGCGAGGATGCCCAGTTCGACCTGGGCGGGGATGCGTCCGCCGGTGTTGAGCGTCGGGACGGGGAACATGCCCTGCGGGTCGATGGTGCCGATCCCGGTCTGGGAGCGCCAGCCGCCCTGGGCGAGGTAGCCGGAGCGCAGGTCGCCCCGGACGGCCATGTCCACCGCCCACTCGACCTGGTTGGGGGTCGGCTGGAGGGCCTGGGTGTCGACGTCGTTGCGGGGTACCGAGCACCAGCGGTCGGTGTCGACGGGGTTGTGCTCGATGCTGGTGCTGTCGGCGGTGGTCATCATGCTCATCGTCGTCAGCTGCGGCTGGGTGGAGCCGGTCAGCGACGGCGAGGTCGTGCCGCCCGCTGTCGTGGCGGGCGCCGGAGCGGTCTGCTCGGTGCGCTCGCCGGTGGCCGCCGCCGTGCCGGTGATGGTCAGGACGTGGCTGGTGGTGCCGTGTTCCCGCTTGGCCGCCGGTTCCTTGGTTTTCGGCGCGGTGAAGTTCCTGCCCGCGTCGGCGATGTGGTCCAGGCCGGCCTGGACGGCCGGGGACACGACCGGGTCGACGGCGAGGCGCCCGTGGCTGGAGACATCCGCGTCGGGTGAGACGCTCAGGGCTTTGATGCCACTGGCCTTGAAGTTCTTGCCGGGGGTGGCGTGGCCGGTGAGGAAGACGGTGCCGTCGGCGCCCTGGCGGAGGTTCATCGCGGTGAGCCTGCCGCCGGCGACGGTGGCCGTCCTGCCATGGGCGTACGTCTTGACGTTCGCCTTGGTGTCATCGGCGCGGTCGAGGTAGCTGACCGTGCCGTCGGCCCTCACGTGGATGCCGTAGGGGGCGTGCCGGGTGGCCGCGAGCTTCTCGGTCTTCCCGTGCCGGTCGACGTGGACGAGCCGGTTGCCGGCGGCCGCGACCACACCGTCCCTGGTGGGTACGGGCGAGGTGATCTGGCCCTTCGCGGTGGTGTCGGCGAGGGTCTCGCCGTGGGTGTTCACCGTGACCAGGCGGGTCTTGCCGCCACGGTAGGCGGTGAAGACGGCGGTGCGCGTGGCCGGGTCGCAGGAGGGGTCGAAGTAGGCCAGGGAGGCGTTGAACGGCAGTTTGGTGACGCTGCCGTTGTCGAGGTCGACGATCGCGGTGAACGCCCCGCCGAGCATCGTGTCCTGGTGGTTGGTGAAGGTGCGGGGTGCGTAGGCGACGGCCGCGTGGTGGCCGTCCATGACGCACTGGTTGCCGATCCAGGTGTCGGCCGGGAGCCGGGGTTCGCTCAGGACGGCGGCCGTCCGCCAGGCGTAGGCGTTCCCGCTGTCGGCGACGAGGAGGTGGAGGCCGTCGCTGTCGGCGGCGGCGGTCACGGCCCGGTCGGTCGCGGTCTTCCACCCGTGGCCGAGGACACTGTCAGGGTTCTTCACACCTCCGCCGAGGGCGCCGGGGGAAGGAGTGGACGTCTGGGCGGGGGCGGCGGGCCGGGCCATGGCGGGCTGGGCCTGTATGAGTCCGGTCAGGGCTGCGATGACGGAGAGGACCGTCACCGCGGTTCTTCTGCAGCCGGTGGTCACCTGGCTTCCTCATTCCTTCTCTACCTGGGCGATACGGACGTCGAGTCCGCTGGAAGGGACGGCGCCGAGACTCTGGAAGTCGGCCTCGGCGCTCATCGTGGCCGTGGGGGGAAGCGGCCCGTCGCTGGAGACGACCGCGCTGTCGGTGACTCCGGCCGCGTCTCCCGCGGTGACCGTGACGGTCACGATCACGCGGTAGGAGGCTGGTTCGGCCGCGTGGTTGGTGAGGGTGAGCGGGATCGTGAGCATCCGCTGAGCCTCGTGGTGCGGGGCGTAGGCGATCACGTCCCCGTGGGCGGCGCGGGCGATGGGGGTGCCGTAGCCGTACTGGGACGGTCATGCTGTCGGCGAAGCGGAGGCCGCCGTAGACGACCGCACCGGCGAGTGCGGCGGCCACGGCGGCTCCGGCCAGAACGCGGCGCGCGGCTGGCACCGGTCAGCCGTTCAGCGCCGTCTTCGCCGCCGCGAGCGCGTCGGTGTTGCGGGCGCGCAGGGCGTCGAGTTCGCTTCTGTGGTCCTCGATCTGCTGTCTCTGGATCGTCGATTCCGCGTCGAACCAGATCCGGACGAGGTCGGTCGCCTTCTTGCAGTCGATGTCCGCGAGGGCGACGTTGATCTCCTCCTGGGACGGGTTCATGTCAACGTGAGGGACGACCTTGTCCGCGTCGTACGGCGTGGCGACGGTGTATCCCTTGGTGCCCATGCACGTCGACCAGGCGGTGATGGCGTTCTGGACGGCGGGCGCGGCCTGCGACTGGGTGAGGCTTCGGCCGTCGAGCTCGGAGAGGAGCGAGAAGTCGAGGTCGCGGGTGCCGAGCCGGTCGTCGGCCCAGCCCGCGCATCCGTCCTTGTGGATCTGCTTGCCCCGGTAGGAGCCGGGCGCCGCCTTCGGTGCCGGGTCGGCGAGGTTCCCCCGGATACCGGTGCGGCCGGTGAGGACCTCGACCTGGTCCTGGGTGAGGTCGGGCATCTTGGTGCCCTGCTGCCTCTGGCTCTCCTCGGGCAGCCCGTAGCCGTACTTCTCCGCGAGGGCACGGTCGGTGATGCCGTAGCGGCGGGGCATGTTGGCGTCGTCGGCGCTGGGCGGCGGGGTCTGGCCCGCCGGGGGGAACGTGACGTGGAAGCCGTAGCCGGCCATGCAGGAGGTTTCCAGGTGGCGCTCGGCGTTGTCGAGGGTGACGGTGTCCTCGTAGGTCTGCATGTAGGCCTGCAGGGGCAGGGAGAGTCCCTTGGCCAGGCCGGTGTCGGGGACGGCCTTGGGCCAGGCGCTCTTGTCGATGTTCGAACCGGCGTCGGCGACCGGTGCGGTCCTGGGACGCCCGGGGGTCTTCTCCACGGTGTCGTGGCCGGCGGAGCAGGAGGTGATCAGGGCGGCGGTGGCGGCGGCGGCCGCCAGCCGGGCCGCGGTACGGCGCGTGCTCATCGAGGGGCTCCTTGAGTGAGGGTCAGGCGAAGTGCTCGGAGGCGTTCTCGTTCTTCAGCGTCGAGTCGAGATTGGTGAGAACGCAGTCGCCGTACGGTTCCCGGTGCGCGAAGTACTGGGAGTGGCCCTCGTATCCGGAGTTGTAGTAGACGCGGTAGTTGTCGACTTCGGAGCAGTTCTGCACCGAGGCGGCGTTGTTCTTGACGTACTGCCAGGCCCCGTTGCCGTTGCCGTTGAAGACGTAGCGGTAGGTCGTCAGGGTCGAACCCTGGTACTGGCTGGTCCCCCAGTAGTCGGAGACGTTGCCGTAGAACTCCGCCCAGCTCGTGACGTACTGGCCGTCCTGGACGGCGTAGGCCGTGGAGTTGTAGAGCAGCCACAGGTCGCCCTCGGTGCAGTTGATCCAGGGCACGTCACAGTTGTCGGTGACGTTGTAGGTGGCCGCCTGGGCCGGTGCCGCCGTGGCGAGTACGGCCGCAGCCGTGACGGCGAACGCCCCGGCCGCGGTTCTCGCGCGCAGCTTGATGAACTTCACTGTGTCCCCTCCCCGATTGCCGGCGTGCCGCGGCTGCGCCGGACCTGATCAGGCGACTGGGCAGCCCCGGTCGCCGGACTCGCGGTGTGCCCCCATGGCAGCGGGATTCCAAGAATTCCGTGTGAAGATCGCGAGCCGTCCGGAAGCTACTACCGCGTCCCGGCGGAAATCGATGTGCTTTGCGATTTCCTGGGTGAAGAGGACAGCCTGTTTGCTGGGCCTTACCGGCTCATTGCTGAAATCGGATCAGGTCCCGCCGGTGCCATGGTGGTTATCGGGGCCGGGCTGTGCGGGGTTACTGCTCGGTGTCGGGTTGTGCCGGGTCGAGGTAGTGCACGGTGGTCCGGTCGGCGTGTGGGGTGAGCAGGCCCCGCAGTTCCTCCGCCGCACTCTTGAGGAGGGCGCCGTCGCGGGTGGCGTGCAGCGTTTCGAGGACGAAGGCGACGTGGGTGGAGTCCTCGGTGACGCGGGTGCGGTGGGCGTCGCGGTGGTTCCAGTGACGCGTCAGGACGCCGCTGGTGTCCGCGTAGATGATCTCGCCGGGCTTAGGGTGTTCGACGGTGTCGGGTTCGCCGAGCGGGGTGAAGGTCTCGGTGCCGTCGGCGTGGCGGATGTCGACGTCGCCGGTGACGTGGTCCAGGTCGAAGGCGCCGGCGGGCAGGCCGTGGCGTGCGGACACGGTGTTGTAGGAGTCGACGGCCGGGTTGATGCGCGGCAGCGTCCCCTTCTTGGCGAGGCGGCGGCCGAGCGCGTCGACGCTGGGGCGGATGCGGCGCGGGTTGGTGCCGAAGGAGCGGTAGGCGGTGTGCCAGGCCTCGATGCGGGGGTCGCTCTCGTCGGCGGGCTGCCAGGTGCCGTCGGCGAGCTGCTGCTCCAGTTCCTCCACGGCCGCGGCGGTGTGCGGCCAGGACTCCCGGCCGCGCAGACCGGTGGCGGTGACCACGGCGATGAGGGTGTCGGGGAAGGCGTCCGCGACGGCGGGGGCGATGCGGAAGGCGGGCATGGGTGGCGTTTCCATTTCCTGTCGGAGGGAGTCAAGACTTCCAGGGACCGATGCGGTCGAGACGGCGCAACTGCCGGCGTGCGGTGGGCACGTCCAGACCCTGGCCCCGCTCGGTGAGGCGCTCGGCGACAGTGCTGCGGTGTTCGACGGGCTTGTGGTCGTCGTACTTGAACTTGGCCCGCACGTCGGTGACTTCCAGACGCAGCCCGCGGATGCCGGACAGTATCCGGCCGTAGGGCGGCTGGTCGACGGCCACGGGGCCGTGGTCGCCGTCGGGCTGGAAGTGAGCGAGCTGGCGGCGCAGCAACTCGGCCTTCGCCTCGGGGTCGTCGACGATGGTGGCGTGGCAGGCCTGCCACTCGGCTTCGTCCAGACCGGCGTCCCAGGGGTGGACCAGCATTGCTTTTCTCCTTGGTCGTGCGGGCCTGTTCAGGTCAGGGCGGGAGGCTGACCGTGCCGGCCGGGTAGAGGACGGTGATCACGACACGACGGTGAGGTCCCCGCCACGCGCGGCGAGCAGGAACAGCAGGTTTGCCAAGGAGTCCAGCACACCCGCGGCCGCCGACATCGCGTACGCGAGCGGCTCCGAGCCCAGCCCGCGCCGGCGACGGGTGGTGAGCTGCCCAGACCCAGCAGCAGAGCGATCACAGCACATCCCCTAGTACCATTGGAACGACCGCACCGTACAACGTAACGACCAGCCCATGTCAACCGAACGACCGCGCGGTGCATTCCGATGACCCATCGGTGAGGAGAGACAGATGGCCGAGACAGGCGCAGCCCTGCGGACGGTCGCGCACAACGTCCGGACCGCTCGCACCCGCGCGGGCCTGTCCCTGGAGGAGCTCGGCCGCCGCGCCCAGGTCAGCAAGGGGGCCCTGGTGGCCTTGGAGAAAGCCCAGGGCAACCCCAACCTGGCCACACTGGTCCGGCTGGCCGACACCCTCGGCATCTCGGTGTCCGCCCTGATGCAGGGACCGTCCGAAGGCCGCGTCCGCGTCGTGGCCGCCGACGCCGTCGCACCGCTGTGGACCGGAGAACACGGCGGCGAGGCCCGGCTCATGCTGACGACGTCGGGCCCGGCCCCGGTCGAGGTCTGGCGCTGGCGCCTGGAGCCGGACGAGGAATACCCCAGCCATCCCCACCAGGCCGGAGTGGTGGAGACCGTCAGTGTCACCTCCGGCCGGATGACCCTGGTAGTCGACGGCACCGAACACACCGTGGAAGCCGGCCAGACCGCCACGTTCGACGGGGACACCCCGCACACCTACCGCGGCTCCGGCACCGGGACGTGCCACCTGATCATGACGGTCCACCTGCCGCCCGGCCCCACCGGGACGGCCTGACCGGCTCGGCGCATCCGGAGCCGCATTCACCCGGCCGTTCCTGACCCGACCGCCGGACCGTGCCCGCACGGCGCCGCGTCGAACGCCGCTTCCCGTACGCGACGGTCAGCACCGCCAGCAGCGGCCCCCACAGGAGCAGTGGCGCGTAACAGACGTAGAACCAGGCGGCTTCCCAGCCGGAAGCCTGGCCCGGGGCGTCGGGCGGCAGGTCGTCGCCCCGGACCGTGGTGCCCCTCAGCTCGGAGACGGTGAACAGGCACGTGAACAGGAGGGTGAGGACCGTGGCCCCGCAGGCGGCCGGGAGGAGCACCGCCGTCCTCGGCACCTCGTGGCCCCGCAGGAACGGGACCCAGCCCGGGAACACCTCACCCCAGCGGGCGATCAGGCCGATCGCGGTGAAAGCGAAGAGTTCCGAGACGACCGACAGGAAGATGACGTACGCCCGTTCGCCGGGTCCGAGGCCGTCGCCGAACGCGGCCGGGAGCCGCCAGACGCCGGACGGAAGGACCGTCAGCGGAACGGCGTAGGCGACGAGCCGTATCCGCCGCGACACTCCGGCGACGGGCTCGTGGGCGGACCGCCACGCGGCGCGGAAGCGTCCGGTGCGGGTGGTGACGGGTGCGTGCGGGTGCGGCTGCATGGGCGGTCCCCGGTTTCGACGGACTGGTGCTCGGCCCTTTCCGCATGAAGATCCCAGTCACGTCGGCCTCCCAGGATCGACCCCAGGGCTGAACCCGCTCCGTCCGGTGGCCGAGGGGCGGCGAGCCCCGAGGAGGAGCCCCGGTGCGCCGGCGTCGAGGGTAGTGCCGTGAAACCCGCTCCGACCTCGGCGAACGGATCGTTTTCCGCGCACAAAGATGCGTCAACTCGTCGTTGACCGGCTTTCCGTGGCGGGGCCAGGGTGAGGGAGACATCGGATCCCGATCCGTCCGGTCACCGACCGCGAGCAGGAGGCCGTGATGCTCCAGACAGACACCCGCCGCGAACTCTTCTTCCAGCGCTGCCTGTGGTGCGGCACCCCGGCCTACCGCCGCTCGTTCTGCCGTGTCTGCGGCGCCATGGCCTTCCACCAAGAGCGCAGCGCGGGCACCGGAGTCGTCGTGCGCCGCAACGGCCACGCCCAGCACAACACGTGGTTCGTTGCGATGGACGAGGGCTTCAACCTGCTCTGCCAGGTCGCCGGCACATCACCGGTCGTCGTCGCGGTGGGCGCACGGGTGACGCTCGTACGGTCGGTCGACCCCCTCGACCAGGGGCTGCCCGTCGTGGAACTCGCCCACCCGGCAGCGCTCCTGGAGCGCTGGACGTGACGGGATCCGGCTCCGGAGGGGCCACGACCGGGCGGGACGATCAGAGAGGAGGGTGCGTGAGCACCCAGCACCAGACGCCGGACGGACCGGACGACGCGCTCGGCGGAACCGGGCGGGGAGCCCTGGAGGGCCTGCGCATCGCCGACTTCTCCCGGGTCCTCGCGGGCCCCTACGCCACCATGCTCCTCGCCGACCTCGGCGCCGACGTCATCAAGGTCGAACGGCCGGGCAGCGGGGACGACACCCGGGCCTGGCACCCTCCCACGGACCACGACGGCACTTCCACCTACTTCCTGAGCGTCAACCGGAACAAGAGGTCGGTCGTGCTGGACCTGGCCACGCGGGCCGGTCGCGCACAGGCGCGCGCCCTGGTCGCCGACTGCGACGTGGTGGTGGAGAACTTCCGCCCCGGCACGATGGAGCGGCTGGGCCTCGGCCACCAGGACCTCCTCGTGCGGCACCCGCGGCTGGTCTACTGCTCCATCAGCGGTTTCGGCAGCGGCGCGGGCGCGACGATCCCCGGCTACGACCTGCTCGTGCAGGCCGTCGGCGGCCTGATGAGCGTGACCGGGACCGCGGACGGGGAGCCGGTGAAAGCCGGAGTGGCCCTGGTCGACGTGATCACCGGACTGCACGCCTCGCTCGGCATCCTCGCGGCCCTGAGGCACCGGGACGCCACCGGGCAGGGGCAACTCGTCGAGGTCAACCTCCTCGGCTCGCTGCTGTCCGCGATGGTCAACCAGGCCTCGGCGTACGCCGTCGCCGGTGTCGTCCCCGGGCGGCTGGGCAACGCGCACCCGAGCATCGCCCCGTACGAGACGTTCCCGACCGCCGACCGCCCCATCGCCCTCGCGGTGGGCAACGACAAGCAGTTCGCGGTGCTCGCCGAGACGCTCGGGGAGCCCGGCCTCGCCGACGACGACCGGTTCCGCACCAACACCGACCGGGTCGCCCACCGCACCGAGCTGCGGGAGACCCTGACCCGGCTGCTGAGCGGCGGCGGCGCCGACCACTGGTCGACCGTCCTACTGGCCGCCGGGGTACCGGCCGGCGCGGTCAACGGCCTCGACGAGGCGTTCGCCTTCGCCCGGCGGCTCGGCCTGCCCGGCATCGTCGACATCCCCGACCCGGGCACCGACGGAGCGACCGGCAGGCCCGCCCGCCAGGTCGCGCATCCCGTCGCGCTGAGCGCGACCCCCGCGCGGTACCTGCTGCCCCCGCCGCTGCTGGGACAGCACACCGTCGAGATCCTCGACGACCTCGACGGCAACGCCCCGGCGTGACCCGCGGGCGGACGCCGGCCGGCCCGACGGCCGTACCGCACGCCACACCCCTCACCACCACCCGACACCCCTGTTCACCACCACCCGACACCCGTGTGGACCACCACCCGACACCCCCAGCCACCAAGGAGCTCGCCATGAGCGGCAAGCCGTTGAAGGACCCCCTCGACCTGCTCGACATCGCCTCCGTCCTTTCGGACGAGGAGCGGGAGATCCAGGCCACCGTCGCCCGGTTCCTCGCCGAGCGGGTCCGCCCGCACATCGGCGAGTGGTTCGAGAACGCCCACTTCGCCCGCGAACTCGCCCCGGAGCTGGGCAAGCTGGGCGTGCTCGGCATGCACCTGGAGGGCTACGGGTGCGCCGGCACCAACGCCGTCTCCTACGGTCTGGCCTGCCTGGAGCTGGAAGCCGCCGACTCGGGCTTCCGCAGCTTCGTCTCCGTGCAGGGCTCGCTGTCCATGTACTCCATCTGGAAGTGGGGTTCGGAGGAGCAGAAGCAGGAATGGCTGCCCCGGCTTGCCGCCGGTGAGGCGATCGGCTGCTTCGGCCTGACCGAACCCGACTTCGGCAGCAACCCCGCGGGGATGCGCACCCGGGCCGTCCGGGACGGCGGCGACTGGATCCTCAACGGCTCCAAGATGTGGATCACCAACGGCGGCATCGCCGACGTGGCCACCGTCTGGGCGCAGACCGAGGACGGCGTCCGGGGCTTCCTCGTCCCGCGTGGCACGCCCGGCTTCACGACGCAGGACATCAAGCAGAAGATGTCGCTGCGCGCGTCGATCACCTCGGAGCTGTACTTCGACGACGTCCGGCTGCCCGACTCGGCGCGGCTGCCACTCGCCGAGGGACTGCGCGGACCGCTGTCCTGCCTGAACGAGGCCCGTTTCGGCATCCTGTTCGGCGTGGTCGGCGCGGCCCGTGACGCCCTTCAGGCGGCCATCGAGTACGCCGACTCCCGCGTGCAGTTCGACAAGCCGATCAGCGCCTTCCAGCTCACCCAGAAGAAGCTCGCCGACATGACCGTGTCCCTGGGCGGTGCCGCCCTGCTCGCCCTGCACCTGGGCCGCCTGAAGGACCAACACCGCATCCGGCCCGAGCAGATCAGCGTCGGCAAGCTCAACAACGTCCGGGAGACGATCGCCATCGCCCGGGAGTGCCGCAGCGTGCTCGGCGCCAACGGCGTCTCCCTGGAGTACTCGCCGCTGCGCCACGCCAACAACCTGGAGTCCGTCCTCACCTACGAGGGCACCAACGAGATGCACACCCTGGTCGTCGGCCAGGCGATCACCGGCCACCCGGCGTTCCGCTGACCGGCCCGGCGAAGGAAGACGCATGTGAACATCGTCGTACTCGTCAAACAAGTCCCCGACAGCGGCGCCGGACGCACCCTGTCGGAGACCGACCACACCCTCGATCGCGAGGGCGCCGACCTCGTCCTGGACGAGATCAACGAGCGCGCGGCGGAGGAGGCCCTCACGCTCAAGGAGACGGCCGGTGCCGAGGTCATCGTCGTGTCCATGGGACCCGACTCCGCGCTCGACGCCGTCCGTAAAGTGCTGGCGATGGGGGCCGACCGCGGGATCCACATCTGCGACGACAGGCTCCGGGGCGCCGACGTGGTGACCACCGCGAAGGTGCTCGCTGCCGCCGTGCGCACGGTCGAGGACGTCGACCTCGTCCTGGCCGGCAACGCCACGACCGACGGACAGGCGAGCGCGGTCCCCGCCGTCGTCGCGGACCTGCTCGGCCTGCCCCAGCTGACGCAGGTGCGGCAACTGCACGTGACGGCGGACCGGGTGCGCGCGGAACGCGAGACCGAGCGCGGCGAGGCGACGCTCGACGCGCCGCTGCCCGCGCTGGTCAGCGTCACCGAGAAGATCAACGAGCCGCGCTACCCCTCCTTCAAGGGGATCATGGCCGCCAAGAAGAAGCCCGTGGAGACGGTCGGTCTCGACGACCTGTTCCCCGACGCGGACGTCACCGGCTTCCTCGTCACCCGCACCCAGGTGCTGGAGGCCGTCCCGCGTGCGGCTCGGGCCGCCGGGGTCCGGATCACGGACGACGGCTCGGCCGGTCGGCAGATCGCCGACTACCTGATCGCCCAAAAGCTCGTCTGAACGCACCGAAGGCTCGTTGGAACGCCCCGAAAGCTCGTCTGTACCGCCCCGCAAGCCCGACCGAGAAGCAGGCAGCCATGCCCGAAGTCCTCGTCCTCGTCGACCACGACGGGGAACGTGTCCACAAGTCCACCTACGAACTCCTGGCCGCCGCCCGGCGGTTGGGCGACCCGGCCGCCGTCGTCGTGGGAACCCCCGGTACCACCGGGCGCCTCAGGGAGTCCCTCGCCCGTCATGGCGCCACGAGCGTCCACGCGGCCGAATCCGCCGAGGCGGGCGAGTTTCTCGCCACGCCGGCCGTCGACGCCCTGGAACGCGCGGCCGGGGAGGTTTCCCCCGCCGCCGTGCTGGTCTCGGCGACGACCGACGGCAAGGAGGTGGCCGGACGTCTCGCCGCACGGCTGGACGCCGGACTGCTGACCGACGTGGTCGACGTGGACCCGTCCGGGGTGGCCACCCAGGTCGTCTTCGGCGGGTCGTACACCGTGCGCTCACAGGTCACCCACGGCCCGCCGGTGATCGCCCTGCGGCCGGGCTCCTTCGAGCCGCAGGAGTGCCCCGTGGAGGCGGAGGATCGGGGGCTCGCCCTGCCCCCGATCGACCCGGGACGGTCCGCCCGCGTCACCGCCCGTCGCACGGCGCCCGGCGGCGACCGTCCCGAGCTCACCGAGTCGGCCGTCGTGGTCTCCGGCGGGCGCGGTGTCGGAGGAGCGGACGGCTTCAAGGTGGTGGAGGAACTGGCGGACGCCCTGGGCGGCGCGGTCGGTGCCTCCCGCGCCGCGGTCGACGCCGGCTACTACCCGCACCAGTTCCAGGTGGGGCAGACGGGCAAGTCCGTCTCCCCGCAGCTGTACATCGCCCTGGGCATCTCGGGGGCCATCCAGCACCTGGCCGGGATGCAGACCTCCAGGACGATCGTCGCGGTCAACAAGGACCCGGAGGCGCCGATCCTCGACCTCGCCGACTACGCCGTGGTGGGCGACCTGTTCACCGTCGCGCCCGGGCTGGCCCGGGAGGTGGCGGCCCGCCGCGCGGGCAGGTGAGGGACCGACCGAACGAACGAAGGCTCCCGCCCCCCGTCACATCCGGACAGGGGGCGGGAGCATTGCCGTCAGCCGTCAGCCGTCAGCCGTCAGCCCGTCATACGGCCAGGCGCCGGAACCGGCTGCCGTGGAACACCAGTGGCTCCCGGTCGGGTTCGGCCCGCAGGCCGTGGATCTCCAGCAGGACGATGATGTGGTCGCCTCCGGGGAACTCGGCGTGGACCGAGCAGTCCAGCCAGAGGCCGGCACCGTGGATGTACACGCCGCCGCCTGCGGACGCCTCCCCGTGCCGATGACGTCGTGCGAGGCGCCCGTAGTGCAGATGTGCCGGCGCGACCTCACCGACCCGCTCTGGACCACCTCCCGGTCGGTGCCGTCGGCGGGCGCTGGGGTTCGCGGACCCGGCCCACTTCGGCCACGCCTTCAAGGCGGCGTACGGCATGAGCCCCCGGGAGGCGCGCGCGGCGCGCCGATGAGCTCAGGCGGCCCGGTAGTCGAAGAAGCCCTGCCCCGACTTGCGGCCCAGCAGACCCGACTCGACCATGCGGCGCAGCAGCGGGGGAGGGGCGTACAGCGGTTCCCGGTACTCCTCGTAGAGCGCCTCGCCTATCGCCGCCACGGTGTCCAGTCCGATGAGGTCCGCCAGGCGCAGCGGGCCCATGGGGTGGGCGCAGCCGGCGGTCATGCCGGTGTCGATGTCCTCCGCCGTCGCGGTGCCGGAGCCGACCATCCGCACGGCGGCCAACAGGTAGGGGATCAGCAGGGAGTTCACCACGAAGCCGGCGCGGTCCTGCGCGACGATCGTCCGCTTGCCCAGGGTCTCGCCCGCGAAGGCGCGCACGCGCTGCTCGGTGGCCTGCGAGGTGTGCAGTGAGGGGACGACCTCGACCAGCGGCATGACGGGGACCGGGTTGAAGAAGTGCAGCCCGATCACCGTCTCGGGGCGTCCGGCCGCGGCCGCGAGTCGGGCGATGGGGATCGAGGAGGTATTGCTGGCCAGTACGGTCGCCGGGTCGGTGACCTCGCCCAGCTGCCGGAACAGCGCCGTCTTGGCCCGCTCGTCCTCGACGGCGGCCTCGATGACCAGGTCCGTCCCGCCCAGGCGGGAGAGATCGCCGGTGACCGAGATGCCGGCCAGGGCCTGCGCGCGGTCCTCGGGCGCGAGGGCACCGCGCTTCTCCGCCCTCAGCAGGGAGTCCGCCACGCCCGCCAGTCCGGCCCGGGCCCTGTCCTCGGTCACGTCACACAACGTGACGCGCAACCCGGCCCGGGCGCACACCTCGGTGATGCCCCGGCCCATCTGGCCCGCGCCCACGACGCCCACGTTCTCGATCGCTGTCATGTGCCTCTCCGCCTGTCTCCGTCGGGCGGCGGCCGACCGCCGCCACGGTGTGTGCAGCAGTGCCGAGCGTAGGGCGGTCAGACCCCCTCTGACCTGCTCGGACAGTGCGTCATCCGCGTACAAACGTGCGTCGGTTCGGTGGTGACCGGAGCCCCGGGCATGCCGAGGGGGCGTCCGGATCGTGCCGGACGCATGACTTGGATCGACGGGTCAGGCCGAGGCCGTGGCGGCAGCGGCCTCCCGCAGTCGGCGGATCACGCCGCGCACCGCGGGCGAGGTCTCCCCCCGGCGGTAGGCGCCGACCAGCCGGGTGGTCGGCGCCACGTCCGCCAGCGGCCGGTACGCCACCCCCGGGATCCGCACGCGGCGCAGCGAGTCCGGGACCAGAGCCACCCCGAGACCACCGCCCACCATGGTCAGCGCCGCGATGAAGTCCCGAACCGGGGGAGCGCACCGGGGCGTGAAACCGCCTTGCTCCGCCACTTCGAGGATCTGGTCGCGGCAGCCGTACTCCTCGTCGAAGTGGGGGGCCACGAAGCACTCGTCGCGCAGTTTCGCCGCCGGTACCGTCTCGTACGCCGCGAGCGGAGCGGCCGCCGGCAGCGCCAGGACGACCTGCTCGCTGAGCAGACAGGTGGCCGTCACCTCGGGCGGGTACTCCGGCCGCCAGCGCAGGAAGCCGACGTCGACGTCCCCGCAGGCCAGCGCCTCCAACTGGGCCGGCGTCTCCAACTCACGTACCTGCACGGTCAGTTCGGTGCCGAGGGCCGCGCAGCGGGACAGGACGTCGGTCAGCACCCCGGAGAACGCGGCGGAGGCGACGTACGCGATGTGGGCGTGTCCCACCTCGCCGCGGCCGGCCCGCCGGCCCACCGCCTCGGCCCGGGCGGCCTGCGCTAGGGTCAGCCGAGCCTCCTCGAGGAACAGCCGCCCGGCACTGGTCAGCGCGGGGCGGGTGCGCCGTCCGCGGTCGATGAGCCGTGCGCCCAGATGGGACTCCAGCGCTCTGATCTGGGCGCTGAGCGCCGAGGGAGCCAGATGCAGACGGTCCGAGGCCCGGGCGAAGTGCAGTTCCTCCGCGACCACCACGAACGATTCCAGCCAGCGCAGTTCCACCGGTACCTCCGTCGTACTCCGTCGTGCTGGGACCACCCCGCGGCGGCGTCAGGGCAGAACAGGACCGCCGCGGGGTGAGCAGGGGGGATCCGCGGTTCAGGGGATCACGACGTAGTTGCTGAATCCACCGTCGAGGTCCGTGGCCCGTCCGGAGATCGCTTCGTTGACCTCGGACAGCGGGAAGGGCTTGGTGATCAGGTACGACAGGTCCAGGGCCCCGGTCGCCACCATGTCGGCGACCTCCTGGCCCTGCGCGGTGGTGAACCAGTTGGACCCGATCAGCTGGACCTGCTCGTCCATGAGCCACTTCACGTCCACGGGCAGCCGGTCGGCCACGCCGCCGACGTTGACGACCCTGCCGCCGCGGCGGACACCCTGCAGGGAGTCGAGCATCGTCTCCACCGGGGCCTTGGCGCCGAGCGCGCTGATGACGAAGTCCGCGCCCTCGCCGCCGGTGCGGGACTTGGCCCACTCGCCGGTGGAGCCGTCGCCCAGCCGCATCACCTCGATCCGGTCGGGAGCCAACTCCTTGACGCGTTTGAGGAGTTCCTCGTTGCGGCCCGTGCCGAGGACCCTGGAGACACCCGAGGCCAGGGCGAGGAGGGTGGAGGCGACGCCGAGCGTGCCCGTGATCCCGTCGATCAGGGCGACCTGGCCGGGGCCGGCCGCCGCGTGCCTGAGGGCGCCGTAGGAGGTGCCGATGTAGCCGAGCTTGCCGGCCTGCTCGAACGTCATGGTGTCGGGGATGTTGACGATCGCGTACTGCGGCGCCGTCATGTACTCGGCGAAGCCGCCGTAGGGGTAGAGGTCGAAGATGCGCTGGCCGTCGCGGGAGGTGCTGAAGTACCCGTTGAGGGTGAAGTAGCGGCACCGGCTCAGCTCGCCGCCGCGGCACACCTGGCAGCTGCCGCAGGACCGCAGGGGGCTGACGTAGACCCGGTCGCCGGGCCTGGTGTTGAGCACCGCCTCGCCGACCGCCTCGACCACGCCCGCCGGGTCCAGGCCGAAGATCGCGGGCAGCTTGGGCAGCGGCTGGTGCGGGTACCAGGTGGGCCAGTTGTTGATCACGTTGGCCATGTTGGGGACGATTCCGCATGCCTTGACCCGAACCAGCACATCGGTCGGCCGTGGGGTGGGCACGTCGATCGTGTCCACGGACATCGGCTCACCGAGCGCGTGCAGTCGTGCAGCGAGCATTTTCGCCATTGAAATACTCCGGAATTGAGGGCCGTACGGTGCCGTGGACTCAAGAATTCGGGAACGGGTGCGGGTAATTGTCCTCAAGGTCGATGTCCAGCAGCCCCATGATGCGGACGCCGGAGTTGTACCAGGCGATGGACAACGAGAGTTCCACCATCTGCCGGTCCGTGAGATGGCGGGCGGCGGCACGCCACGTCTCCTCCGAGACGTCGACGTGGAGGGTGGACTCCCGCGCGAGGCGCATCACCGCCTTCTCCGTCTCGTCGAACAGGCCGGACGTCTCGAAGTCGGCCACCGCCGCGAGCTGTTCCCGGGTGAGCCCGGCCTTGAGGCCGTGCGACTGGTGGTGGGCGACCTCGTACGCGGAGCGGGTCGCGTGCCCCACGGTCAGGATGGCCAGCTCGCGCAGCCTGGGGCTGAGGTCGGCGGCCCGCAGCGCGTTGGCGTAGGTCAGGAAGGCGTCCAACTGCTCCGGCGCGCCCGCCAGGGCGAGGAAGATGTTCGCCGTCGGGACCTTGCGCTCGGCTTCGAGCCGGTCGTACAGGGGCTTGTGCGCCTCGTCCGCGTCCTCGCGGCGCAGGTAGGGAACGCGTGCCATGGTGTCTCCTCGGGGACGGACGGGTCAGTGGGCGGACCGCTCGAGCAGGTACCGCTCGAGCGTCATCGGCTGCGGCGGCTCGGCGGGCGGCGTCTGCGGTGTCCCCACGAACGGCGACGCCTCGACGTACCACTTCTCCAGCGCCGGGAAGCCCCAGCGGACGTTGGTGCTCAGCGACCCGGCGTCCCACCGCACGGGCTCGATCTCCGTGTCGATGGTCTGGTAGTGGGCGTTGAAGACCTCCACCCGGTGCCCGTCCGGGTCGCGGAGGTAGGTGAAGAGCATGCCGCCCGGGCCGTGCCGCCCGGGGCCCCGCTCGACGCCCTCGCCGTAGCCGAGGATGCCCGCCCAGTCGCAGGCGGTGAAGATGTCCCGGCTCTCGGAGACGGTGTACGCGAAGTGGTGCAGAGCGGGACCCGTGTTCTCCACGAGGGCGAGGTCCAGGGTGGTGCCCTTGCGGTACATGAAGGAACTCAGCAGCTTGTCGCCGTGCGCCAGGTACTCGGAGTTCCGGAAGCCGAGTTCGCCGTAGAACGCGGTGAGCTCGTAGGCGTTCGGCGCGAAGGTCTGGAAGTGGTCCAGCCGCTGGGCGTGGGCGCCCTTGTAGTGCTCGAAGGCGATGTGCAGCCGCGGCCGCGTCTCCATGTGCGCGCAGAGTTCCAGCGGCGTGCCGGCGGGATCGGTGACGTGCAGCGTGCGGGCCTGGTACGGCAGGTCGACCCACTCGGCGGGCAGCCCCCGGTCGCGGAACCACGCGTAGGCGACGTCCAGGTCCTCGTCGAGGAAGACCCGGAAACCGATCCTCCGGCAGGCGCCGGCCCCCTCCTCGTCCAGCTCCAGGACGAGGCTGTGGTGGCAGGCCTCGGCCAGACCGCGCAGATAGCAGGTGCGCTCGTCCTCGTCGCTGACGACGAGCCCGAGGGCGTTCGTGTAGAAATTCCGGCTCTCGGCGAGATCGGCCACGGTGAGACGCACATGGCTGGTTCGGGTGATGTTGAAACTCGGGCGCAGATTTACGGGGGGCAGCATGCTGGTCTCCGTGCTCCGATCGGCTCTGGATTTCGCTGACTCTAATACGGCTGGAATGTTTTACGACCTGGTGGTGGAAGGCGCGGAACCGGCGAATGGAAAGACGGACCAGCCGCTGAATTCCGCGGAATCTCCGAGGGACTCCTCGATGCGCAGGACCTCGTTCCACTTGGCCATGCGCTCGGAGCGCGTGAACGAGCCCACCTTCAGCTGGCCCGCGTCCCATCCCACGCTCAGGTGGGCGATGGTGACGTCCTCCGTCTCCCCGGACCGGGCCGAGACGATCGTGCCGAAGCCGGCGTCCCGCCCGGCGCGCAGGGCCTGGTACGCCTCGGTGACGGTGCCGGCCTGGTTCGGCTTGACGAGGACGGCGTTCGCCGCGCCGGCGGTGGCCGCGGCCTCCACCCGCTTGGCGTTCGTGACCAGGTAGTCGTCGCCGATCACCTGACAGCGGTGGCCGTGGCGCCGGGTGAACTCCACCATGCCGTCGGTGTCGTCCTCACCCACCGGATCCTCGACGGACAGGATCGGGTACTGCTCGATCCAGCCGCCGAGCAGGTCGAGCAGCTCCGCGGTGTCCAGCGTGCGGTCGTCGAGCGCGAGGGTGTACCTGCCGCCGCTGCCGAACTGGGACGCGGCGACGTCCAGCGCGATGCCGACCTGGGCCGAGGGTGCGAAGCCGGCGGTCTCGATGGCGAGGGTCAGCGTCTCCAGGGCCTCTTCGTTGGAGTCGAACGCGGGCCAGAAGCCGCCCTCGTCGGCGACGCCCTGGGCCCTGCCCGCCCGGCGCATCAGGCTGCCGGCCGCCCGGTAGATCTCCGCCGTCCAGTCCAGGGCCTCGGCGAAGCTCCGCGCCGCGGGGCAGACCACCATGAAGTCCTGGACGTCGACACGGCGGTCCGCGTGGGCGCCGCCGCCGAAGATCTGGATCTCCGGCAGGGGGATGCGGACCGGCCGCCCCGCCGCGAGGTGCTGCCACAGGGGTACGCCCGCCGACGCCGCGGCGGCGTGCAGCACCGCCATGGACGTGGCCACGATCGCGTTGCCGCCGAGGCGGCCGCGGTCGGGGGTGCCGTCGAGGTCCACCAGGAGCCGGTCGACGGCTTCCTGATCGGTCGCGTCGCGGTCCAGCAGGGCGGGCGCGATCTCCCGGTCGACCGAACCGACGGCGCGCAGGACGTCCAGCCCGCCGAAGCGCCGGCCGCCGTCGCGCAGATCGAGCGCCTCGCCCTGCCCGGTCGAGGCCCCCGCCGGTGCGATGGCCCGGCCGACCGAGCCGTCCGCGAGGTGGGCCTCGACCTCCACGGTCGGTCGCCCGCGGGAGTCCCACACCCTGCGGCCGTGGAGCTCGGTGATCCGCGCGTCTGTCATGGCGGTGCAACCTTTCGAAGTCCGAGGCGTAAGAGAGTCCTCGCCACGCGACGGGCACGGGCCCGGTGGGGTGTGGGCCCGGTGGGGCGGCACCCGGGGGCGTACGGGACAGGGGAGCGGACGGGGGGAAGCGCATCCGCTGCGGCTCATTGTGCTATCGATAGCGCAATCGTGCGAAGGATTGACGGTTGTGTCAAGGGGTGGCGGGCGGCTGGACTTCCCGCACAAGGTGTTTGTTTCTGGCCTCCAGAGCCGTCCTGCGGTCTCGTGCTATCGTTCGCACACTCCGTCGTGCGCTCCGTGGCGCTCCGGTGGAGACCCCGGCGGGCCCGCGCTCCTGGACGGACGGACAGCACAGGCGGCGTGGGTCCGCCGGGCCGACCGCAGCCGGCAGGAAGGCGAGCACCCCATGACATCCGACCCCAGCGCGGCGCCCCTGACCCTCACCACCGTCGTCGGCAGCACGCGTCCCGGGCGGGTGGGCAGGTCCGTCGCGGACTGGTTCACCGCCCGGGTCGCGGAGCACGGCCGGTTCGCATCCCGCCTGGTCGACCTGCGCGAACTCGCCCTGCCGTTCTTCGACGAGCCGCATCCGCCGGCTCTGCGGCGGTACACCCAGAGCCACACCCACGCCTGGAGCCGAATCGTCGACGCCTCCGACGCGTTCGTGTTCGTCACCCCGGAGTACAACGGCGGCTTCCCGGCGTCCCTGAAGAACGCGTGGGACTTCCTCGCCGTGGAGTGGCAGCACAAGCCGGCCGGGTTCGTCGGCTACGGGGGTGTCTCGGCGGGCACGCGGGCGGTGCAGATGGGCAAGTCGGTCGTGGCGAACCTGCGGATGCTGCCGATCGGTCCGACCGTGAGCATCCCGTTCGTCGACGAACGCGTCGAGGACGGCGCTTTCCGCCCCGGCAAGATCCACGAGCGGGCGGCCGAGCGCATGCTCGACGAACTCGTGCGGACCGCGACCGTCATGCGGCGGCTGCGCGGCGGGGACCTCTGACACGGCCGCCTGGTTCCCTGCCGGCCGCGCCGCCATCGGCCCCGGCGGAACCGCCCGTGCCTCACACGGACTTGGACGGACCCCTGCCGCCGGGCGGTGCCGTGCTGCCGCGCAGGATCAGTGAGCCGGGGGACACCGACGTGTACGGGCCGTCGTTGCTCGGCTTGGTCTTCAGGCGGCGCAGCAGCCACAGGGCGCAGCCGGTCGCCATCTCCTGGATCGGCAGGCCGACCGTGGTGAGGCCGGGGCCCCACCAGGAGAAACCGGGCTCGTCCCCGAAGCCGACCACCGACAGTTCGCCGGGCACCTTCACACCCTGCCGGGACAGCTCCTCCAGGATGCCCAGGGTGAGCTGGATCGACCCCGACACGAGCGCGGAGGGCGCGTCCGGTGTCTCCAGCAGCCTGCGCACCGCCTCGCGGCCGTGCTGAACCGACGACGGCGGCCCCAGTTCCGTGCGCCCGGCATCGTCCGGCAGGCCGCCTTCGCGCAGCGCGGTGCGGAAGCCGCGCAGGCGCTCCGCGCCCGTGGGCAGTTCCTCGGGGCCGCCGAGGTAGGCGATGCGGGTGTGGCCCTGGGCGACCAGGTGGGCCGTCGCCCGGCGCAGCGCCTCGTGGTCGTCCACCCCGAACCACTGGGAGCCGAGCGAGGGGTGCTTGCGCAGCAGCTGCAAGTGCGGCACGGCGCGCAGCAGTTTGACGGACTCACTGTGCGGGCGCGCGGTCGGCACGATGATGACGCCGGCCACACGGTTCGCGGACAGTTCCCGCAGGTGGCGCAGCTCCGCCATCCGGTCGTCGTCGGTCTCCGAGAGCATCAGCTGGAAGCCCTCGGCCTCCATGTTCTTGGACAGCTCGTGCGCGATGGTCGAGTAGAAGCTGTTGCGGATGTCCGGGATCACCAGCGCGACCACGTTGCTGGACGCCCCGCGCATCATCCGCGCCGCACGGTTGCCGACGTAGCCCAACTCGGACGCGGCCTGCCGCACCCGGCCCTTGGTCTCCTCGCTGATGCGGGGATCGTCGGCGAGCGCCCGTCCCACCGTCGACACGGAGACTCCGATGCGCTCGGCGATGTCCCTGGTGGTGATCACGTGAAGGGGCCCCCTCGGCTGCCTGGTCCCATGCCGTCACTGTCCGTGTGCCAACGATAGCACTCTCGTTGCGCTCTGTGGTCGCCGACGGAGGGAGGCGCGGTTGATCTCCGTGCCTGTGCTAACGTTAGCACTGCTGAAGGGGCCGTGCAGCCGCCCACGGCTGCCTAGTCGCAGGAGGTTTCCGTGCAGATCGTCAGGTATGCCGTCGGCGGCGTGCGTCACTATGGGGAACTCGAATCCGGGGACGCGCGAATCGTCAGATTCCAGGGTGATCCCTTCACCGGATTGTCCCCCACGGGACATGTCGACGAAGTCGGCGACGTCGTCCTTCTGCCGCCGGTCGAGAAACCCCGGATCTTCGGATTCGCCTACAACTACGCCTCACATGTCGACGAGACCGACCGTGAGATTCCGGACGTTCCCGTGTGCTTCATGAAACCGAGCACCGCGGTGGTGGGGCCGGGGGACCCCATCGTCTATCCGGCGGACGGTGAGATCGTCCATTTCGAGGGCGAGTTGGTCGTCGTCATCGGAAAGGAAGCCCGCCATGTGAAGCCCTCCGAGGCCCATGAGTACATTCTCGGATACACCTGCGGCAACGACGTCAGCGATCGCGTCGTCCAGCGCAGGGAGAGCGCGTTCGGGACGCTGCTGATCGGCAAGGGCCAGGACACCTTCGCGCCCCTCGGACCCGTCATCGCGACCGGGCTCGATTCCTCGGACCTGTCCCTGACGACCCGGGTGAACGGCACCGTCGTGCAGGCGGCGAGCACGGCCGACCTGCTGCTCCCGGTTCCCGGCATCATCGCCTATCTCAGCCGCTATCTGACGCTGCTCCCCGGAGACGTGATCATGACCGGTACCCCGTCCGGGGTCGGTCCGATCCGCCCCGGGGACGAGGTGGAGGTCGAGATCGAGGGCATCGGCGTCCTGCGCAACCCGGTCGTCGCCGAGAACCGTTGACTCCGGACGCCCGCCGGGTGACCACGCACGAGGGCCTGCCCACCGCTCGGCGGTGGGCAGGCCCTTCGGTGTGTCGGCGGTGCATCCCGCTAGCGGACCGCGTTGTTGAACTCGGCGGGCCGGACGAAGAGCAGGGCGGCGACCCCCACCAGCGGCAGGAGCGTGACCTGCAGCAGCCCGGCCCCGCTCCATCCGAAGGAGTCCACCAGGGCGGCGAAGAGCAGGCCGGAGAAGGCCGCCGGCCCATAGTAGCTGGTGACGAAGAGACCCGAGGCGCGGCCGATCTGCGAGGGACGGACGGCCCGCTGCATCGCGCTGTTGGTGTTCGGATAGACGAAGCCCAGCCCGAAGGCGCCCATGAGGAACGCGAACACGCACTGCACGCCGACCCCCACCTGCGTCTCGTAGACGCACACGCTGATCGCGGAGACGGCGAGCAGGCTGACGACCAGCAGGGAGCGCTGGTTCACACGGTCGCCGAGCCAGCCGCCGAGGACCGCCAGCATGCCGCCGAAGCCCAGGAAGCTCATGGCCAGCGCCGCCTGCTCGGCGGAGTAGTGCAGCGAGGAGATGAGGTACGTCGGGTAGAGGCCGAGGAACCCGTAGATGGCCACGCCGCTCACCACCGCGTGGACGGCCAGCGCGAGGGAGTTGCGGTTGTAGGCGGAGGCGGGCATGGACTCGTGGGTGCCGGTGGCGACGACTTTCGCCACGGAGCGCTCGGTCAGACCGGTCCTGACGAGGAACAGGGAGGCCGCGGCGATCAGGAGTCCGGCCGTGCCGAACAGGTAGAACGGCGAGTGCCAGGTGCCGTGCATGGTCATCAACCGGACGCCGATCAGCGGGGCGATGAACACGCCGACGGAGTAGCCGAGGCCGATGACACCGAACGCGAGGCCGCGCCGGTGGGCGAAGTAGGCGCCCATCGCCGCGAAGATGGCCGCGGACTGCATGCCCTCACCGAAGCCGGAGACGACCCGGTACAGGGTCATGTCGGCGAAGCCGACGGCCAGCGGTGTGGCCATGGTGCCCAGGGAGTAGAGCACGATGCTGGCCAGGAGGACCGTCTTGCGGCGGAAGCGGTCCAGGAGGTAGCCCGCGGGCAGGCCGGCCAGGGCCATGCCGAGGGTGAAGTTCGTCGCCAGCAGCCCGCCCTGCTCCAGCGAGAACCCGTACTCGGCGCGGATGTCGGGCAGCAGCGGAGGGAAGACCTGGCGGTCCATCGCGTTGACCATGTACGAGAGGACGATCAGCACGAATCCCGTCACCACCATGGTGCGGGAGAGGGCGGGGGGACTGCTTTCCCGCGTTCCGTCGGCGGGCACCGCGCCGGTGTCGACGTGCGCTGCGTGAGTCATGGCGGCTCCTGAGGAGGAATGGCCGCGGCGGGCCGCGGCGGATGCCGCGCCGGTACGGGGGCGTACGGGCGACGGTGAGAAAGGATGAACAGAACACGGACTCGATCGAGTCGGCGCGGCCGAGTCGGCCGCCGACTTGGCGGAAGGGGGCGAGGGGCTGCCGCGCGATCGGAAACCGCACGCGGAATTCAGCCGTATATCGCCCGTCGGGGACGTCCGTGGCTGTGGCGTCTTCGACAGCCGGGCCCCGTGGGCTCGTCTCGGGCCACACGGTCGGCGTTGGCAGAAACCATGAGGGGAAGTCCCCGGCGCGTCAAGATGTGAACGCCGGATTTTCTTCGGCGGGACCTTTTTTCCGTGGTGGCCGGGTTTTCCGCCATCGCTGTCGGGGCGCGCAGGGCCGCACATCGTGCTCTTGACGCCCTGAAGCCCCCCAGTGCTATCGTTAGCACCAGTGGCTGTGACAGAGTGAATTCGACATGCCCCGACATCGCGCGACCCGTCCCAGGGGCCCCCGCGGCGTCCGAACCGACCACAAGTCGACGAGCGCCGGCAGCCCTCCCGAGCCCGACGACCCTCTCCCTCCCGCCCCTGGCGCGTGCGGGCCTTCGGCCATGCCGTCGGCCCCCCGCCGCCCGCCGCGGCCGCACGAAATCTGCGAGGACGACCTGCCATGACACCACCGAGCCGCCCCGGCACCGTGCTGCTCACCGACTACGCCTGGCCCGACGACTCCGTCGAGCGGTCGGTCATCGAGCGGGCGGGCCACACCCTGGTGACCGGCCCCGCCGAGCCCGCGTCCGCCACGGCGATCGAGGACCTGGTCGCCGAGCACCGGCCCGCCGGGATCCTCACCTGCTGGGCGCCCGTCACCGCCACCGCGATCGGCGCTTCGCCGGAGCTGCGCATCGTCGCCCGGCTGGGGGTGGGGCTCGACAACATCGCCGTGGACGCCGCCACGGAGCGGGGCGTGTGGGTCACCAACGTGCCGGACTACTGCGTCGAGGAGGTCTCCGACCACGCCGTCGGCATGGTGCTGGCGTGGACGCGCGGCCTGGCGGTTTTCGACCGGGAGGTCCGGGCGGGCCGCTGGGACCCCGCGAGCGCGCGGCTGCGCCGACTGTCGACGCTGACGTGCGGCATCGTCGGCTTGGGGCGGATCGGCCGTGCCACCGCGGCCAAGCTCGGCGCGTTCGGCTGCCGGATCCTGGCCCACGACCCGCATCCGCCGGCGGACGCTCCCGGAGTGGAGGCGGTGGGCCTGGAGGAACTGCTGCGCCGTAGTGACGCGGTGATCCTCCACGCGCCGCTCACCCCCGCCACGCACCACCTCGTCGGGGCGGGAGAACTGGCCCTGATGAAGCCCGGCGGCCTCCTCGTCAACGTCAGCCGGGGCGGCCTGGTCGACACCGACGCGGTCGTCAAGGCGCTGGACAGCGGGCATCTGGACGGCGCCGCCCTCGACGTCCTGGAGACCGAACCGCACGTCCCCGCCGCACTCCTGGACCAGCCGGGGGCCCTGCTCACCCCGCACGTCGCCTTCTCCTCCGACGCGTCGGTCACGGAACTGCGCCGCCGCGCCGCCGAGGAAGTCGTACGGGTCCTCGCGGACGAGGCGCCGGTCCACGCCCGCAACAACCCGCGCGGCCTGCCCGCCGGGCCGGAGGAGACGCGATGAGCTCCGCTTCCGCGCGGACGGCCCCGGGATCCGCACCCGACACCGCGCTCACCGCGTTCCTGACCGCCCACCGGCTCGCCGAGCCCGGTGAGGCCGCACGCTGGACGCCGCTGGCCGGCGGCGTCTCCTCCGACCTGTGGCGGGTGGACCTCCCGGGCCGCTCCCTCTGCGTCAAACGCGCCCTGGCCCGGCTGAAGGTCGCGGCCGACTGGCAGGCGCCGGTGTCGCGCAACGCCTACGAGTGGGCCTGGATGCGATTCGCCTCCCGGTACCGCCCGGACAGCGTGCCGGAACTGCTGGCCCACGACCCCGAGGCCGGCCTCTTCGCCATGGCGTACCTGCCCCCCGAGCGGTACCCGGTGTGGAAGGCGCAGCTCCTGTACGGCGAGGTGCACGTGGCGACCGCGGCGGCCGTCGGGGAACTGCTCGGCAGCCTGCACGCGGCCAGTGCGGGCGACGCCGACCTCGCCGCCCGGTTCGCCACCGACGACAACTTCCACGCGCTGCGCATCGAGCCCTACCTGCTGGCGACGGCCGCCGCGCACCCGGCCCTGGGCCCCGTCCTTAAGGACCTCGCCGACCGCACGGCCGGAACCCGGCTGGCCCTGGTGCACGGTGACGTCAGCCCCAAGAACATCCTGGTCGGCCCGGTCGCGCCGGTGCTGCTGGACGCCGAGTGCGCCTGGTACGGGGACCCGGCCTTCGACCTGGCCTTCTGCGCCAACCACCTGCTCCTCAAGAGCCTGGTCGTGGCGGGACGCCGCGCCGAACTCCTGCGCTCGGCCCGCGTGCTCGCCGAGGAGTACGTCCGGCACGTCGACTGGGAGCCGCGGCCCGACCTCGAAGCACGAGCCGCGTCGCTGCTGCCCGCCCTGCTGCTCGCGCGCGTCGACGGCAAGTCCCCGGTCGAGTACCTCACGGACGAACGGCAGCGGTCGTTCGTCCGCACGGTGGCGACGGCGCTGCTGCGGGCGCCCGCCCCGACGGTGGCGGACGTCGTCGACGCCTGGCAGACCGCCCTGACGGTCTCGGCCGAGTCCGCCGAGTCCGCCGAGTCAGTCCCGTCCCGACCGCCGGACGGGGCCAGTGGTCCCGAGCGAGGAGAGACGCATGCGTAGAGGGGACGAACGCATGCCTGGAGAGGACAGACGTATGGGTGGAGAGTACGGACCCATGCGCAGAGTCGTCACCGGCCATGACGGGAACGGCCGGTCGGTCGTCGTCAGCGACGGCCCGATCCCGCGCAGCCGGGAGTTCACCAGCCTGCCCGGCTGGGTCTCCCGCCTGCCGTGGGCCACCGACCCCGGCGACCCTCCCAACCGGGCCGGGGAGGATCCCACGCCGAAGGTCACCAGCCTGCTCCCGGCGCCGGGCGGCACGCGCTTCATCGTCCTGACCTTCCCGCCGGACAGCGCGCTGGCCGACCCGGCGTTCGACCCCGTCGCCTTCGACCAGGAGCAGCGCGCCGACTCGCCCGGCCTCGCCGAGCTCATCGAACCCGACGGCATGCACGCCACACCGACCGTGGACTACGGCATCGTGCTCCGGGGCGAGATCCTCCTCGAACTCGACGACGGCCACCGCACCCGGCTCTCGGCCGGGGACATCGTGATCCAGAACGGCACCCGGCACGCCTGGCGCAACGACAGCGGCCGTCCGGTGACCATGGCCTTCGTCCTCATCGGCACGGAGCCCGAGGGATCCACGGAGCCCGAGACTCACGGCGCCTGAGGGCTGCCGGGGCGACCATCGCTGACCGGTCGGCCCGGGGCGCGCGGTCAGCGGTGGGGAGAGCGGCGGACCGTCAGGACGGCGACGTCGTCGTGCCCGCCGTCGTCGTCGCCGAAGGCGCGGGCGTCCTCGTACAGGGCCCGGGGCAGTTCGGCGGGGGAGAGGCCGAGGTGCCCGGTCAGTCGTTCCTCGACCGGGTAGAACGTGCCGTCTGCGGACCGGGTCTCGTCGAGCCCGTCGGTGGTCAGCAGCAGCGTCGAACCCTCCGGGAACGCGCACCAGTTGACCGTCGTGGGCGCGTCCGCCAACTCGGCGAGACCGAGCGGGACGCCGGAGTCCAGCGGCGGTGTGGAGACCACGCCGTCCCGCACCAGCCGGGGCGGGACGTGCCCGCAGTTGACGAGCTGCGCCTCCGGGCCGGCATCGACACCGACGACGAGCGCGGTCACGAAGCGCTCGTCGTCACCGGCCTGTTCCGCGTGCGAGTTGTGGCGCACCACGGCGGCGTCGAGGGCGTCGACGAGCGCGGTGAGCGTGGGCTCGCGGTACGCCGCCTCACGGAAGGCCCCGATGACGGCGAACGCGGCGCCGACCGCCGCCAGGCCCTTGCCCTGCACGTCCCCGATCAGCACACGGCTGCCCCAGGGCGAGTCGACCACGTCGTAGATGTCACCGCCGACGAGACGGTCCTCCTGCAGGGGCTCGTAGACGCCGTTGACGAGGACCTCGTCGGTCAGGACGGGGAGGGGGTGCAGGATGTGCCGCTGCATGGCCGCGGCGGTGGAGCGCAGGCGGAGCATCTCGTGCTCGCGTCCGAGGCGCCGGCGGCAGGCGTAGACGGAGGTCGCGCCCAGGGCGAGGGTGAGCAGCACCAGCAGGGCCCGGTCGAGCCACCGGCCCACGTCGGTGTCCCGCACCAGCACGGTGAAGGTGACGACGAGCGTGGTCCACACGGCGACGAAGGTCGTCTGCCGGACCGTGCACAGCGCCGACGCCGTTCCCGGCAGGAAGACCAGCAGCCCGAGGAGCCACACCTCGGATCCGGAGACCAGGCCGAGGAACTCCACCAGCACCGTCACCGACACCACGCCGACGAGCATCTGGACGGTGTCCGGGGGCTCGATGGCGTCCAGGGCGTCGACGGATCGGGTGCGGCGGATACGGGCCATGGGGACTCCCGGACAAGTGGTGATCTCTCTGTAGTTGTACAGGTCGCGGGGTGTCCCGGCCGTCAGGGTCATCAGTCCGGCGGACAGGCGGCGGAGCGACGACTGTTCCGAGCGCGCCCCGCCCACGTCACCCGGCTGCCTCCTCACCCTCGGGAGTGCCCGCAGACCAGGTCATCGGAGCACGCTCAGTCGGTGATCCGCAGCAGCAGCTTGCCCGTCGACGTGCGCCCGCCCATCAGGCGATGGGCCTCGGCCGCCTCCGACAGCGCGAACTCGGCCGTGACCGGAAGGCGCACCGTGCCGTCGGTGACCGTGCGGAACGACCGCTCGGCCAGCGCGCGCAGCGCCTGGGGCGCGGACTGCGCGAGGGCCAGGATGGAGAAGCCCGCGACGGAACGGCCCCGCGGATACAGCTCGGGCTGCCCGACGCGCCACGGCTCCGCGCCGCTCGCGTTGCCGAAGGACACCAGCCGTCCGAACACGGCCAGGACGTCGAGGCCCTGGCGCAGGGTGTCGCCGCCGATCGGGTCGAGGACCAGGTCGACACCCCTGCCGCCGGTCGCACGGCGGACGTCGTCGGCGAAGGTGCCGGTGGTGAACACCTCGTCGTAGCCGTGTTCCAGGGCGTGCCCGGCCTTCGCCGCGGAGGAGACCACGCCGTAGACCGCGCCGGCTCCCGCCGCCCGGGCCAGCTGCCCGGCCACCGTGCCGATGCCCCCGGCGGCGCCGTGCACCAGCACGCTCTCCCCGGCGCTCAGCCGGCCCACCTCGTGCAGCAGGGCGTGCGCGGTCGGCACCACGGTGGGGAGCGTGGCCGCCGTCCGCAGGTCCAGGGCCTCGGGGAGCGGGAAGACGGTCGCGGTGTCGGCGACGACCACCTCCGCGTAGGCGCCGCTGTCGACGAGGGCGGCGACCTCCTGCCCGGGGCGCAGTCCCTCGACGCCGGCGCCCACGGCCCGGACCCGGCCGGAGACCTCCAGACCCGGGCGGTAGGGCAGCGACTGCACGCGGTAGCCCTCGGCGCGGGCCTTGAGGTCCGCGAAATTCACGCCCGCGTAGGCGACGTCGACGGCCACCTGGCCCGGGCCGGGCTCGGGAACCTCGGTCTCGACGACCTTCAGCACCTCGGGACCGCCGTACTCCTCGAACTCCACCGCACGCATCATCGGAACGCACCCCTCGACTGAGTGTTCAATGGAAAGCGAACACCCGGACTGTAAGATGTTCATCGAACACTCGGCAAGTGGCCCGGGTGCTCGACGGGGGCCGGCGAGGTCGCAGGGCAGGGAGAGGGGCATGGCGAACCAGACCGCGGGCGGCAGTCACCGCGCCGCACCGGTGCACACGGATCCCGAGGACGTCTCCGTCCTGACCGCGCTGTCCGCGCTCGCCGACCCGGTGCGCCTCCAGTTGGTCCGCGAACTGGCGGGTTCCCCCGTGTGGACGCGCAGCTGCGGCAGTTTCGACGTGCCGGTCGGCAAGGCCGCGCTCAGTCATCACTTCTCCGTCCTGCGGGGCGCCGGCCTGGTCGAGCAGCGGGACGAGGGGCCGAAGCGGGTCAACCGACTGCGTCGCGAGGAGTTCGACGCGCGGTTCCCGGGGCTGCTCGACCTGGTGCTGCGCGCCGAGAACCGGCTGTAAACCGCAGGGCCGCCCGCGCCGCTGCCCGCCCGGCCTTTCCGTCCCGCCTCACCGGAAAGAATCATGGCCCGTTATGGACGGGGCGTTCATATTCTGCTTATATGAACCCACCGTCCATTTCTCGTGGAGGAGACAGACCATGACCAGCACGCCCCGCGCCACCACCCCCCGCGTCGCGCTCGTCACCGGCGGCTCCGGCGGCATCGGCAAGGCCGTCGTCGAGCGGCTCGCCGCGGACGGCTTCGCCCTCGCCGTGCACTACGCCGGCAACAAGGCCAAGGCCGAGGCCCTCGTCGAGGAGATCACCGCATCCGGCGGGCAGGGCGTCGCCGTCGGTGGCGACGTGGCCGACGAGCAGGAGATGGAGGCCGCCTTCGACGCCGTCGAGACGGCGTTCGGCGGGATCGACGTGGTGATCAACACCGCCGGGATCATGGTGCTCGCGCCGATCGCAGAGCTGAACCTGGACGACCTGGACCGGATGCACCGCACCAACATCCGCGGCACCTTCGTCGTCGCCCAGCAGGCCGCCCGCCGGGTGCGCCGCGGCGGCGCGATCATCAACGTGTCCACGTCGGTCACCCGCACCCAACTGCCCGGCTACGGGGCGTACGTCGCCAGCAAGGCGGCCGTGCAGAGCATCTCGCTGATCCTCGCCCGCGAACTGCGCGGCAAGGACATCACCGTCAACACCGTCGCCCCCGGCCCCGTCGCCACCCCGCTCTTCCTGGAGGGCAAGGACGAGGCCACCGTCGCCCGCTTCGCCCAGGCCACCCCGCTGGAGCGGCTGGGCGAACCGCGCGACGTCGCCGAGTCCGTCGCCTTCCTCGCCGGCCCCGCCCGCTGGGTCAACGGCCAGGTCCTCTACACCAACGGCGGGCTCGCCTGACCCCGGGCCAGGGAGCCGGCCCGACCTGGAACGAGCGAAGGAGAGACACCGTGACGCAGCAGGACGCGGGCGCCGAGGAGCGCCCGGCCCGCCGGCGCGGGCGCCGCCCGGCCGACGAGGTCCGCGCGGACGTCTTCCGCGTGGTCGGCGAGGTGCTCCTGACCGAGGGCATCGCCGACCTGACCTTCGAACGGGTGGCCCGTCTGTCCGGCGTCAGCAAGACGACGCTGTACAAGTGGTGGCCCTCCAAGGGCGCCCTCGCCCTGGACGGCTACTTCCACGCCGTCGAGGAAACCCTCGCCTTCGAGGACACCGGCGACATCCGCGCCGACCTCACGCGTCAACTGCGGTCGTTCGCGCACCTGATGACCCGGACGCCGGCCGGGCGGGTGCTGACCGAGCTGATCGGCCAGTCCCAGACCGACGAGGACCTCGCCACGGCCTTCCGCTCCCTGTACTCCTCCGGACGCCGACGGCTGGCCGGGGAGCGGTTGCTGCGCGCCCGGGAGCAGGGGCAGATCCGCGACGACGTCGACGTCCAGGTCCTCGTCGACCAGCTCTGGGGCGCCGTCTACCACCGGCTGCTCATCCCGGACGAGCCCGTGACCGACGACTTCGTCGCCGCCCTGGTCACCAACCTGTTCGACGGCATCACCCCACCGTGACCAAGCGCCCGCGCCGTGCGCCGCGGTGCCGCACGGCGACGACCTCCGCCGTGCGGCACCGCGGCCTCCGTCAGGGCACGGCCCGGTGATCCGCGGGTTACCTCCGGGTGAGCGGTGTGACGGCGACCCGGTCGATGACCGGTGCGTACGGGGAGCGCTGGTCGTACTGGTTGAACGTGTCGCCGTCGAAGTCGGGCAGTTCCTCCGCGGTGAAGGTGAGCCGGTTGGTGCCCTTCTTCAGGGTGACCGGGACGGTCAGGTCCCAGAAGTTGTTGAAGTGGAAGGTCGTCGGGAACAGGATGCGCCGGGCCGGTCCGCCGTTGACCGAGAGGTCGGTGTGGCGGGCGATCGGGTCGGGGTTGTAGTGCGTGGCCGGCGCCTGTTCGGCGTTGGAGTAACGGATCGTCAGGGCGTGGCGTCCGGAGCGCTCGGCGACGACGTCGAGGGTGAGGGCGTTGGCCTTCCCGTCGCCGATGCCGGTGACGGCCTTGCCGCCGGAGGCGAAGCCGTAGGCCTCGGTCACCTTGGCGGCGCCGCTGGGAGTGCCGGACTCCGCCTGGTACACCGTCGGCACCAGTACGCCGCTGGACGATGTGACGCGCAGGCGGTCGAGCAGCAGCGCGCCCGACGCACCGGTGACGGTGATCTTGTTGATGCCGCCGGACAGGAACAGCCGGAATCCGTCCGTGCCCTTCCTGGCACCACCGGCCTTGGGCAGGTCGAGCGGCTCCCCGTTGAGGGAGAGGGCCGCCCGGCCGCCGCCCAAGTGGTCGACGGACACGGTCGATTCACCGTCGGTGGGGGAGTGGACCCAGAAGGTCGCGGAGGCGCCCTTGGGCAGCGGTACCGTGCCGGGACCCGAGGCGCCGGGGTGGGTGTAGTCGGGCCGGGCTCCGGAGAGGGTGGCGTACTCGGCCTCGTAGATCGCGGGTGCGGTCACGCGCTCGTCGCGCAGGGCCAGGTCGATCTTGTCGATGATGGCGTCGCCCTTGGTGACACCGAGGTCGGGGTCCTGCGCGGCGAGCGTGATGCGGTGCTTGCCCGCGGTCAGCTTCACCGTGGTGTCCGTGTGGCCCCAGACCACCCACTTGTAGCCGAGCGGCAGGCGCAGCTCCTGCGGGTCCCTGCCGTCGACGCGGAGGAAGACGTTGGTGGGGCCCTGCTCCTTCACCAGGTCGTACAGGTTGTAGGAGTTGGCGAAGACGCTGAGATCGTAGGTGCCGTCCTGAGGGACCTCGACGTCGAAGGCGAGCACTCCGTCGGAGCCGGTGCGCAGGCCGCCGACGTTGTACATGCCGGAGGTGGCGAACTTGCCCACCTGAGAGGGCGATCCCTCGGGCCCGTTCTTCGAGTAGCCGCGGCCGGTGTACGTGGCGTTCTCCGCCTCGTAGGTCCTGCGCCAGCCGACGGACGGTTCGGCCGGTGTTCCGCCGTTGCCGCCGGGGGAGAGGATGACCTGGTACGCGGACATCTCGTTCATGCCGGTCATGGGGAGCGTGACCGAGCCGTCGGCGCCGACCGTCAGCTCCTGGTCGGACAGGCGCAGCGGCTGTGCGGAGTCGCCGACCTGCCCGGTCCAGGGGATCTCCTGGACGATCGCGCGCACGGTCTTCCCGAACAGCTTCGGGTCGACGTTCTCGAAGACGATGTCCGCGTCGCCGCTCTTGCCGCCGAAGAGCGCCCGCGACTGCCTCTTGTCCTCGTCGAGCGTGGCCACGCCCTGGAGGGTGTACTGCTGGTTGGGGTGCGGTGCGGTCACCTCGACGGTGTGGCCGGTCATCCGGCCGTAGGCGTTGAACAGCCACCACTGTCCGTTGCCCTTGTTGGCCTCCACGGCCGAGTCGTTGAGGTTGCCGTCGATGTTCCAGTACGCCAGGTCCGCGTCGATCTTGGACTCCTCGATGGCGGAGACCCACTGGACGACCTGGCCGGGCACGGACAGGTGGTAGTTGTGGCCGTACTCGTTGACGTTGATCGGCAGCGGGCCGACGCCGACGTCCTTCTCCATCTGCCGGTACCTGGCCACGTTCGTGCGGACGGCGGCGGGGCTGGACAGCTCGTGCCAGGTCATCACGTCCGGCACCACGTCGTTGGCCTTGGCGTACTCGAGGAAGCCCTTGACCTGGTCGTAGAGCACGCTGGTGTTGGGGCCGGCGATGCGGGCGTCCGGGTCGAGTTCCTTGATGAGCCGGTAGACCTCCTTCCAGGCCGCGAAGTAGTCCTTCGGGTCGTTCAGCCAGGAGATCTTGTTGTAGCTCCACGCGCCGGTGCCGAACATGTTCCCTTCGGGCTCGTTGAAGGGCACGTAGACGACGTGGTCCTTGTACTCGCCCATGGTCAGGACCTGCCGGACCTGCTTCCTGATCTTCTCCTTGAAGTCGGCGAGCCGGGCCGGACCGTCCGCGCCCGGCCACTGGTACGGGAAGCCGCGGTAGATGTCGGTCATGTAGATGTAGACGTCCTTGCCACCGGAGTCCACGAACGGCGGCAGAATCTCCAGCGCGTCCGCTCCCGGGTGCTGGGGCCCGTCCTGCGCCTTCGTCGAGACCGTGCGGACGTGCATGCCCTCCAGGAGGTTGCGGGTGGGCACCCCGTCGCCGTAGACGCCGTACAGCGAACCCGACGCGCCTCCGTGGAAGGGGCCGGTGTCGGTGCCGAGATCCACGACGAGCCGCTCCGGCTCCGCCGCGCCGGCCGTGCCGGTGGTGCCGGCGAGTGCGGTGGCGAGGACCGCCACGGCCACCGCCGCGGCACCTGCTCCGGTGGTTCTTCTTCTGCGTGGCACTGAGGTCTCCGAGTCGTCCGTGAGAGGTGGGATGGAACGTGGAGGGGGTGGGAGGTGAGACATGAGGAGTCGAACCGGTTCGACGGCTCGACGGAAGCTAGCACCGGCGATACGGGCCAGCAATACTCCGTACGCGAAGTCTGTGCCGGGGGTGCCGTGTTCTCGCAGGTGCGCCGGGAAGCGTGCGCAGGCCATTGACAGTCGCGCGGACAGCTCCTACCTTCCCATCACGCGAACCGGTTCGATGACGCCGGATCAGTCCTGTGAAGGAGTCCCCGTGAACATCGGTGAGATCGCCCGGCGGGCCGGTGTCTCGCGGAGCACCGTGTCGTACGCGCTGAGCGGCAAGCGTCCGGTGTCGGACGAGACCCGGGAGAAGATCCAGCGGGTCATCGACGACCTCGGCTACCGGCCCAACGCGAGCGCACGCGCGCTGGCCAACGGCCGGACCAGCACCATCGGCCTGGTCTTCCCGCCGGCCGGTGACCACTACACCGGAATGCAGCTCGACTTCATCGGCAGCGTGGTGGAGGCCGCGGCCACCTACGACTACGACGTGCTGCTCTCGCCGAGCGGCGTGGACAGCGACCGCTCGTTCCAGCGGCTGCTGGGCGAGCGGCGCGTCGACGGCGCCATCCTCATGGAGATCAGGCTCCAGGACGACCGCGTCGACCACCTCCTGGCCGAGGACTTCCCCGCCGTCTGCATCGGCCGCACGGCGCGGCCGGAGGGCGACTGGTGGGTCGGCCTCGACCACACCGCACTGGCGGCGGCCTGCGTCCACCACCTCGCCGACCTGGGCCACCGCCGGATCGCGTTCGTCAACCGGCCCGAGCGGCTCCTGCGCGCCGGGTACGAGTCCGCCCACCGGGGACTGGACGGCTTCACCAAGGCCGCCGCGGAACGCGGGCTCACCGTCCGCACGTACACCTGTGGGGACGACGCACCCTCCGGCCAGGCCTGCCTGGAGCGGATCCTGCACGACGACCCCGCCACCACGGCCCTCGTCACGCTGAACGAGGCCGCGCTCGGAGGCCTCTACCGGGGCCTCGCCCACGCGGGCCGCCATGTGCCGCGCGACTTCTCCGTCACCGGTGTCGTGGCCTCGCGCTGGGCCGAGACGGTGACCCCACAGCTCACGGCGGCCGACGTACCCGCGGCGCAGATGGGACGGCTGGCCGTGGACCTGCTCGTCGAGCGGCTCGACCACCCCGATGGGCCGCCACGCCACCACCTGCTCACCCCGCCGATCTCCCTCCGCGCCAGCACCGGGCCCGCCGGCGCGGTCGCGCCCCCGAGCCCCGCTCCCGAGCCGACCGCCTGACCGACCGTCCGACCGGCCGCCTCCCGGAGGGCGCCCCCGCCCCGGACCTGGTTCCCGGGTCGGTCTGCTTGGCATGCCCACGTCCACCACGAGGCCGTACTACCCGAAGGAACACCCATGACCAGACCCGCAAGACGCCGCCTCACCGCCACCGCCCTGACCGTCGTCGCCCTGACGGCCGGCGCCACCGCATGCTCCTCCGGCGACGGCACCACCACCGCGACGGCGGAGGACAGCGGCACCTACACCGTCTGGGACCCGTACCCGCAGTTCGCCAAGGACTCGGACTGGGCGAAGCTGCTGGACGACTGCGGGGGCAAGGCCGGCGTCACGATCAAGCGGACGGCCTTCGACACCAGCGACCTGACGAACAAGGCGCTGCTGGCGGCGCAGCAGGACAACTCGCCGGACGTCCTCATCCTCGACAACCCGGTGGTGTCGACGCTCGCCGAGGCGGGAGTGCTCACCACGACCGACGAGAACAAGGTCGACACCTCGAAGGCCGACCCCAACCTGCTGGCGGCCGGCCAGGCGGACGGCAGGACCTACGGCACGCCCATCGGCGCCAACACCCTCGCCCTCTACTACAACAAGGACGTCCTGAAGGCCGCCGGCGTCGACGTCGCCTCGATCAAGGACTGGGCGTCGCTGACGTCCGCGCTGGAGAAGGTGAAGAAGGCCGGGAAGAAGGGCATCACCTTCTCCGCGATCGGAACGGAGGAGGGCAGCTTCCAGTTCCTGCCCTGGTTCTGGGGATCGGGCGCGCAGCTGACCGACCTCGACTCCGCGCAGGGCGTCTCGGCCCTGTCCCTGTGGAACGACTGGCTGAAGAAGGGCTACGCCCCCAACTCGGTCATCAACAACACGCAGACCACCAGCTGGCAGGAGTTCGCGAGCGGCGACTACGCCTTCGCCGAGAACGGCACCTGGCAGCTCGCGAACGCCGAGAAGGCCGGCTTCGACTACGGCGTCCTGCCCATCCCCGCGTCCGACGGCGGCAACGCCGCGGCCCCGACCGGAGGCGAGTTCGTCACCGTCCCCGTCCAGGGCGACACCGGACGCTACGCCACCACGCGGAAGCTGGTGTCCTGCCTGACCAGCACCGAGAACCTGTACGCCACGGACACCACCCTGTCCTACGTGGCGCCCACCGCCGAGGTCCAGGACAAGCAGGTCGCCGAGAACGCCGGGTTGAAGCCCTGGGTCGAGGCGGTCAAGGCGGCCAAGGGACGGACCAGCGACGACCTCGGCACCACGTACCCGAAGATCTCCGAGCAGATGTGGAAGGCGGTCCAGTCCGCCCTCAGCGGGGCCGAGTCGCCCGAGGACGCGCTGGCCAAGGCCCAGTCCGCCGTCAAGTGACGGTATTCCAGGACCTCTCGATGAGTCACACGACACAAGTACCGCACCGCCGGCCCGTGCCCGGCCCCAGCGGGGCGGTCCCCGCGGAACCGCCCCGCGCACGGCGCCGCCGCCCCACGTCCCAGCAGCTCGCCGCCTGGGCCTTCCTCGCCCCGGTCGCCCTCTACCTCGCCCTCTTCTACGCCTATCCGCTCTACCGCAACGTCGACCTGAGCCTGCGCGACTACACCGTCCGTTCCTTCGTCCAGGGCGACGCGCCGTTCACCGGGCTGGAGAACTACCGGAAGGTCTTCGACGACCCGGCCTTCGGACCCGCCCTGACGCACACCATCGTGTTCACCGCCGTGTGCCTGGTCTTCCAGTACGCCATCGGCCTGGCCCTCGCGGTCTTCTTCAACCAGCACTTCCGGCTCTCCGCGACGCTCCGGGCCCTGTTCCTCGTGCCGTGGCTGCTGCCGCTGATCGTGTCGGCCTCGACCTGGTCGTGGATGCTGAACAGCGACTCCGGGATCGTCAACGCCCTGCTCGGTGCCGTCGGCATCGGTCCGGTGAACTGGCTGACGTCACCGGACTGGTCGCTGACGTCGGTGATCATCGCCAACGTCTGGATCGGCGTGCCGTTCAACCTGGTCCTGCTGTACAGCGGCCTGCAGTCCATCCCGGCGAGCCTGTACGAGGCGTCCGCGCTGGACGGTGCGGGCCCCTGGCGGCGGTTCTGGAGCATCACCTTCCCGCTGCTGCGCCCGGTCTCCGCCATCACCCTGCTGCTGGGCCTGGTGTACACGCTCAAGGTCTTCGACATCATCTGGATCATGACCAAGGGCGGCCCGGCGGACTCGTCCACCACCTTCGCCACCTGGTCCTACCGCCTCGGCTTCGGCAACCTGCTCCCCGCCTTCGGCCCCGGCGCGGCCGTCGGCAACCTGCTCGTCGTCGCCGCCCTGATGTTCGGCCTGGTCTACCTGAGGGTCCAGCGAAAGCAGGCACCGGCATGAACTCCCCGCACCGTCGCCGCACGGGGTGGCAGACCGCCCTCGGCCTGGCGCTGACCGCCGTCATGCTCTTCCCGGTCTACTGGATGCTCAACGTGTCCTTCACCCGCGACCAGGACATGCGCAAGAGCCCGCCGGACCTGTTCCCCGTCCACGCCACGCTGGACGGCTACCGAGCCGTCCTCGACCAGCAGTTGCCCTACCTCGGCACGAGCCTGGTCGTCGGCCTGGGCACGGTCGTTCTGACCGTGGCGCTGTCCGCGCCCGCCGGTTACGCGCTGGCGAAACTCCGGCCGCGCGGCGGGGGCGTGATCGGCTTCCTGCTCCTGGTCGCCCAGATGATCCCCGGCATCATCATGGCGATGGGCTTCTACGCCATCTACCTCCAGCTCGGACTGCTCCAGTCCGTGCCCGGCCTGATCCTCGCGGACTCCACCCTGGCCGTCCCCTTCGCGGTGCTGATCTTCACCGCGTTCATGTCCGGCATCCCCGGAGAACTGCTCCAGGCCGCGCAGATGGACGGAGCCGGGCCCCTGCGCACCTTCCGGTCGGTGGTGCTGCCGATGAGCCGCAACGCCGTCGTCACGGTGTCGCTGTTCGCGTTCCTGTGGTCCTGGTCCGACTTCGTGTTCGCCGGCACCCTGGTCAACGGCGGCGCCCACGAGCCGATCACCCTCGGCATCTACCACTACATCGGCAACAACAACCAGGAGTGGAACGCCATCATGGCCACCGCCGTCGTGGCCTCCCTGCCCGCCACGGTGATCCTCGTCCTCGCCCAGCGCTACGTCGCCGCGGGCGTGACGGCCGGAGCCGTCAAGGACTGAGACCCGGGTCGGCGCTCACCCGGAGCAGCAGACCACCGCAGAAGAAATGAGTCACGCCTGATGACCGCCGCCCGATCCGGCCCGGCCTTCTCCCTCCACGACATCCCGTTCAGCACGTACGGATCCTGGTTCGGTATCTCTCCCGTCCTCGCGGAGAAGACCCGGGCCGAGGACCTCCACCTCGTCTCGCACCAGAACGGCATGCACCCGGTCCTGCGCTTCACGCCGCTCGACGCGACGACAGGCGACCGGGCCGCGACCCACGTCGAGGCGACACCGGGCCTGCTCACCTGGACCGGCGCGGCAGGGCGCGTCGGCCTCGCCTACGCCTCACCGGACACCGTCCGCCTGCGCGGCGAAGGACTGGGCCTGCGCATCACCGCCGCGGCGGACACCCTGACCCCCTTCACGGGCACCTACTTCTACCGTGACCCGGTGGCCGGGGCGTACGTGTTCACCTCGTACGAGACCGGGCGCCGCTACCGGATCACCGTGCTGTCGGGCACCGTGACCGAGGAGTCCGGCACCCAGGCCCTCGGCGCCGGCGAACGCGGCGTCACCCTCACCGCGGAGGCCGACGAGGCCTGGGAAGCGGCCGTCGAGGAACTGGACACCGCCCGCGCCCCCCACACCCCCACGGGAACGTTCGACCAGATCGTGGCGGGCGCGCGGGCCGCGTTCGCCGCCTTCGCCGACGCGGTCGCCCCCTGGCGCTCGCCGGACACCCCGGCCGCCGAACTCGCCGTGTACGTCCTGTGGTCGGCGACGGTCCGCCCGGCGGCCCTCGTCACCCGCCCGGCGGTGCTGATGTCCAAGCACTGGATGGACAAGGTCTGGAGCTGGGACCACTGCTTCAACGCCCTCGCCCTGGCGCCCGGGGCACCCGCGCTGGCCCGGGACCAGTTCTCGCTGCCGTTCGACCACCAGGACGAGTCCGGCGCCCTGCCCGACTCGGTGACCCACTCCGAGGTCCTCTACAACTTCGTCAAACCCCCCATCCACGGCTGGACCCTCTCCCGGCTGCGCAGCCGGCTCTCCGAGCCCCTCGGCCGGACGGAACTCGCCGAGATCTACGGCAGGCTGGCGCGGTGGACGGACTTCTGGCTCACCGCCCGCCGGGCACCGGGCGCCGCCCTGCCGCACTACCACCACGGCAACGACAGCGGCTGGGACAACGCCACCACCTTCGACCCCGAGCGCGTCGTCGTCACCGCCGACCTGGCCGCCTTCCTCGTCCTCCAGCTCCGCGAACTCGCCCGTCTGGCCACCGAGCTGGGCCTTCCCGACGACGCCCGCCGCTGGACCCGTACCGCCGAGGCGACCCAGGCGGCGATGGTCGACGAACTGTGGACGGGGAAGCGGTTCGTGGCCCGCGGTGTCGCCAGCGGGCGGACGTGGGGCAGCTCCGGTCTGCTGGATTTGATGCCGATGGCCCTGGGCGAGCACCTGCCCGAGAACATCGGCAAGGCCCTGGCCGCCCGGATCGAGACCCACCTGACCGCGTACGGCCTGGCCACCGAACGGCCCGACTCCCCGCACTACCTCTCCGACGGCTACTGGCGCGGCCCGATCTGGGCGCCCGCCACCGTCCTCGTCGAGGACGGGCTGCGCCGCGCCGGCCACCACCGCCTCGCCGACGCCATCAGCGCCCGATTCCGGGCCCTGTGCGAAACCCACGGCTTCGCGGAGAACTTCGACGCCCTCACCGGTACGGGCCTGCGCGACCGCGCCTACACCTGGACCGCGGCCGGCTACCTCCTCCTCGCCGAAGCCCACGCACTCCGGCGCACCACGACCGCTTGACGTCCGAACCGATCCCCTCAGCGCGCCGACGTCCGGCGCAGCCCACCGGCGATCGAACGGACATCGTATTACCGTCGGCCGTCACAGCATGCTCCAACTCTACCTAGCCCTAAGTAGAGTTGGAGCATGCCTCACGAGCCGTCGAGTCCACGGATGACGCTGCCGACCCAGTTGGTGCTGCGTGCGTTCCTGGAGGAGCCCACCGAAGAGTTGTACGGGCTGGAGGTCTGCGCCAGAGCCCAGCTCGCCAGCGGCACGATCCACCCGATCCTGGCCCGCCTGGAGTCCGTCGGCTGGCTGGTGTCCCGCTGGGAGGAGGCGGATCCGCACGAGCAGGGCCGCCCCCGGCGGCGCTACTACCGACTCAGCCCGGACGGCTGCGTATCGGCCAGGGCCGCACTGGCCCGCGCCACGGCCGACAGGAACGCGCTCGGCGTACTCCGGCCCGGCCTGGCCGGAGGCGCCGGCTGATGAACGCGGAGCCCCTTCCCGGCGGTCCGAGCCTCGCCGCCGAGTCCCCCTACAGTCACGCGGTCAGCCTGGCAGGCGACCTCGTCCGCACGCTCGCCCGCGCCGACATCCGCGCCAAGGACCTGGCGCACGGCCTCGCCCTTCGGCGCTCCAGGGTCATCAGCAGCGACATCGACCTGGCGCTCGACCTGGCCGAGGCCGTCGGCAACCTCCATATCGCCGCCGTCCGGCTCCCGTCCGTGATCGACAGGCCCCGGGTCGTCGCGGCCCGCACCGCCTACCTGGTCAAGGGACTGGCCTACGCCTCCACGGCCGCCGGCGAACTCGCGCTGCAACTCGACCGCGTCGACCCGCGCGGGGGTGCTCAGGCCCGCCGCGTCGCCCAGGCCTGCGGCGAAGCGACGACGCTCCTCGACCGGTTCACCACCGCCCTGCACAGTCCGGGAGAGGCCGCCGCCCCCCTCACCACTCGGCGCCGGGTCAGTCCGGCGGCGCAGTGGCTCATCGGCTCCGCGGCGCTCGTCCTCCCGGCCGCGGACCGGGCGCGGTACACCGAGGAGTGGCGCGGCGAGCTGTGGGACCTCGCGGCGGAGCCGCGCCGCCGCCACCTCCTGCACGCCCTCCGCGTCGCGTTCCACGCCTGGTCCACGCGCCGGGCGGTCCTGTCCGCGCGGCGCGACGACGACGGCGGGGAGTGGTGAGAGGAGGGAGTGGGGCGGGGAGGCTCGGATGCGGTCGCCCGGCGCGCGCCGCGGCGGGACGGCGGGCACCTCGATCGCGTTCTCGATGTCCGTCGCGGTCATCCTGAACTCCTCCGGGTACGCCTGGCGCGTGGTGCGGCGGGCGGGCTCGGTGGTGCGCCAGGTGTAGAGGCACCGCTCGCACTGGCGGACCAGCCACACGTCCGCCACCGGCGAGGCGGCGAGCGTCCGAACGGCGTCGAAGGCACAGCGGGGGCACACGGCGTCGGTGGTCATGAGAGCTCCTCGAGTGGGCCAGGGGGGCGGGTCACCGGGCAGAGGCGGCGCGCAGCTGCCGGAGCCTGGCCGTCCAGTCCCGGACCTCCGGCAGGTCCCGCACGGGCGTCGAGAAGGTGCCCCGCGCATCGGGGAAGCGGGTTCGACGACGGAGAGGTTGGGGACGACGACCACGTCCTGGACTTCGTCGAGCACGAGCTGCCGCCCGGCGCCTGGCTGTGGATCCGCCCCGGGCAGGTGCAGCGGTTCGGACGGGACCCGCCGGCCGCCGAGGGGACGATCGTGGTGTTCCGGCCGGGGTTCCTGCCGCCCGCGACCCTCGCCGCCGGCGGCATGGACCCGCCGTACCGGCAGGCGCCGGTGCTGCCCTTGGGGCAGGACGCGCGGGCGCTGGGACTGGGCCTGGAACACCTGGCGTTCGGGTACGCCGCGCTGACCTCGCTGCCGCTCGCCGCGCACGTCGAGGTGCTCCGGCACCTGGTGTCCGTGCTGGTCCTGCGCCTGGCCAAGGTGACGGGCGGGTCCGCCGCACCGGCCCCCGCGACGGAGGTGTTCCGGCGCCTGTCCGACGCGGTGGAGCGCGACCACCGGGTGACGCGGCGGGTGGAGGACTGCGCCGCCGCCCTGGGCTACAGCCCCCGCACCCTGTCCCGCGCGAGCCTGGCGGTCACCGGGATGAGCGCGAAGAAGTACATCGACGAGCGGGTCCTGCTGGAGGCGAAGCGCCTGCTGCTGCACACCGACCGCGCGGCGAAGGACGTGGCCGCGGAGCTGGGGTATTCGCCGATCCCAGCGACTTCACCAAGTTCTTCCGGCTGCGGACGGGCACGACGCCCGGAGCGTTCCGGGCGGGAACACCCCGCGCCGGCAGCACCTGAACGCCCCTACGCGGGCGGCCGGTCCGTGGTGCGGCGCGCCACCAGCGTGGGGGAGAGCCTGACCTGGACCGAGCGCCTGCCGCGGTCCGCGATGCGCTCCAGGAGCAGCCGGGCGGCGTTCCGGCCGATCTCCTGGCCCGCCTGGTCGACGCTGGTCAGGGAGATCTGACCGAGCGCGGCGAAGGTGGTGTTGTCGTAGCCCGCCACCGAGAGGTCGCCGGGCACCGAGAGGCCGGCCTCGGCGACCGCCTCCAGCACGCCCATGGCGACGATGTCCGCGCCCGCGAAGACGGCCGTGGGCCGGTGGGGGCGCGCGAGCAGCTGCTTCGCGCCCTCGTAACCGCCCTGCTGGGTGTAGCTGGTGGAGACGACGTCGATCTCCCCGTCCAGGCCGAGGTCCCGCATGGCGCGCCGGTAGCCGTCGGCGCGCTGGGCGTTCGGCATCTCGGTGGCGCGCGTCGGGTCGGTCTCGTGGTGCTCGATGTGGGCGATCCGGCGGTGGCCGAGCTCCGCGAGGTGACGGACCACCAGGGCCGCGCCCGCGCGGTCGTCGTCGGCGACGGTGTCGTACACCGGGGAGTGCCCGTGGCGGCCGACCACGACGGTCGGCACGGCGGAGGCGACGTGTTCGAGACGGTCGCGCGGTGACACGGGGGCGACGAGGACGAGGCCGTCCATGCCACGGTCGATCATGGCGTCGGTGACGCGGACCTCCTCCTTCTCGCCGTTGCCGCCGGGGCCGAGCAGGACCTGGTAGTCGGTGCCCTCCAGGCAGCCGGTGACGCCGTCGAGGATCTCGGGGAAGAACGGGTTGCGGATGTCGGGCAACATCACGCCGATCGTGTACGTCTGGCCGCGCAGCCCCCGGGCGGCCGCCAGCGGCCGGTAGCCCAGCTCGTCGATCGCCCGCCGCACCTTGGCCCGCATCTCCGGGCTCGCCCCGTAGGCGTTGCGCAGCACCTTGGAGACGGCGGTGGTCGACACGTTGGCGTGCCGGGCCACGTCGACGATGGTGACGCGACGGGGTGCTGCGGGCGGCTCCATGCGGCTTCCTCCGGGTGCCGTGGGCAACGTTGGCGAGAAGTGTACGGATCCAGCCCGGACCGGGTAAGGGGCCTCCCCCACTACGTCTCCGGGCGAGGCGGCCGCAACGCGTGACGACAGTGCAGCGTGCGCGACATCTTGACGCCCCGTGGAGGGCTCTCTAGGGTCTGGCCCACCCCATGGGAAACGTTACCCATCAGCTTGCCCGCAGCGAGTGCTGAAACGTTTCAAGGAAGCAGGTCCGCCCGTGACCCTCGCCCCGAACGAGCAACTACCGGATCGTGACCGTCCCCCGGACCCGGTCCCGGTCACGACCGCCCGCCGCGACGCGCGCACCACCCCGCCCTGGTGGTTCGCCGCGCCGGCGCTCCTGCTGTTCGCGTTCGTCGTCCTCGTACCGAGCGCCCGCGGTGTGTACTACGCGTTCACCGACTGGGACGGACTCGATCCCCACTACGCCTTCGTGGGCCTCGGCAACTTCGCCGACATGCTCCGCGACGCCGACGCGATGCAGGCCATCTGGCACACCCTGCTGATCGCCGTGTCGATCACGGTCGTCCAGAACGGGGTGGGGCTGCTACTGGCGCTGGGCGTCAACACGGCCATCCGGTCCCGGAACCTGCTCAGGGTGTTCCTGTTCGCCCCGGCCGTGGTCACCCCGATCGTGACCGCCTACCTGTGGCGCAACCTGCTCGGCCCGGACGGAGCCGTGAACAGTCTGCTGGGCGCGGTCGGACTGGACAGCTGGGAACAGGACTGGCTGGGCGATCCCGACCTCGCCCTCTGGGCCGTCGTCGGAGTCGTCGTGTGGCAGTTCGCCGGCTACTCCATGGTGATCTTCCTGGCCGGGCTCCAGTCGGTGCCCAAGGAGGTCCACGAAGCCGCCGCGATGGACGGCGCCGGTCCCGTACGGCGCTTCTGGTCGGTGACCCGGCCGCTGCTCGCCCCCGCCCTCACCATCAACCTGATGCTGTCGATCATCGGCGGAATCAAACTCTTCGACCAGGTGTACGCGCTGACCGGCGGCGGCCCCGGACACGCGACCGACACGCTGTCGACCCTCATCTACAAGGACGCCTTCACCCTCGGCGAGTTCGGCTACAGCATCGCCCTCGCGGTGGTCCTGACGGTCATCGTGGCGGTCGCCTCCACGGGGCAGTACCTGCTGCTCTCCCGCAACGAGAGGGCCGCGTCATGAACCGCTACCGTCCCCGCACGTTCGCCCTGGAACTGGCGATGATCGCCGCTGCCCTGTTCGTGGCGTTCCCGCTGTACGTCCTGGTCAACCTGGCCGTGCGTCCGTCCTCCGACACCTCCTCGCCCATCAGCCCGACCGGCTCGCCGACCCTGGAGAACTTCACCCAGGCCTGGCAGCAGGGCGCGCTCGGCGGGGCACTGGCCAACAGCCTGCTCGTGACGGTGTGCAGCGTCGCGATCGTGCTGGCCGTCTCCTCCCTCGCCGCCTACCCGCTGGCCCGCGTCACGGCCCGCTGGTCACGGGGCACCTACCTGCTCGTCCTGCTGGGCCTGGTGCTGCCCTTCCAGCTCGCGTCCCTGCCGCTCTACCAGACCTTGCGCGACCTCGGTCTGCTGGGCACCCCCTGGGCGCTGGTGCTGTTCTACTCCGGGCTGCAGGTGCCGTTCACCGTCTTCCTCTACGTCGGGTTCCTGCGCGCATTGCCCCGGGACTTCGAGGACGCGGCGCTCATCGACGGCTGCACACCGCTGCAGGCCTTCCGGCGCGTGGTGCTGCCGATGCTCAAACCCGTCACCGTCACGGCTCTGGTGCTCAACACGGTCGCCGTGTGGAACGACTTCTTCACCCCGCTGCTGTATCTGAGCGGCAGCGCCCAGCAGACCATGCCGGTCGCGATCGCGGGCTTCGTCGGCCAGTACGTCACCGACTGGAACCTCATCTTCGCCGCCCTCATGATCAGCGTCCTGCCCGTCCTGCTCGTCTACTTCCTCCTGCAACGCAGCATCATCAACGGCTTCGCCGGAGGGCTGCGGGGATGATCCCCGCCTTTCTTCTCCGTAAGGGAGACCTCATGAACACACGCAACCTCACCGTCCTGGTGGCCGCGACGACGGCCACCGCCCTCCTGGCCGCGTGCAGCGGCGGGACGAAGGCGAGCGACTCCGGCGGAGGCGGTTCCAAGACGCTGACGCTGGCCTCGGTCGATCAGGGCTCCGTCGAGGACGTCGTCAAGGCGTTCGAAAAGGCCAACCCCGGCGTCAAGGTCCGCTACACCACCAGCGGCGCCGACCAGTACCAGCAGCAGATCCGTACCCAGCTGTCCTCGGGTACCGCACCGGATGTGATGTCGGTCTGGCCGGGCAACGGCAACCCCGGCGCCACCTATGTCCTGGCCAAGCCGGGCTATCTGCGTGACCTTTCGGACCAGCCGTGGGCCGCGAAGCTGCCGGACGCGGTCAAGAGCGTGGCCCAGTACGAGGGGAAGACCTACAACGCGGTCTTCGGGCTGAACGGCATCGGCGCCGTCTACAACCAGCAGGCGATGGAGAAGGCCGGGCTGACCCCGCCGGACACGTGGAAGGAGCTGCTCGCCTTCTGCCGGGACGCGAAGGCCAAGGGCACCCCGGCCTTCGCGCTGGGCATCCAGGACAACTGGGTCACGCAACTCGTGCTCTATTCGATGGTCGCCACGACGGTCTACGGCGACGACCGCGACTTCGATCAGAAGATGCAGGCGGGACAGGCCACCTTCGCCAAGTCGGCGTGGACCACCGCCGTCGACAAGTACCTGACGATGGAGAAGACCGGCTGCTTCCAGAAGAATCCTCTGGGCACCAACTACGAGGCCAGCCAGCAGCTCGCCGCCACCGGCGAGACGCTCGGCATCGTCCAGGGCAACTGGGTGATCGCCCTGCTCAAGGGCAAGAACCCCAAGGGCACGTTCACCTTCAAGGCGCTTCCGGCCACCGACGACCCGGCCGCGACCCTCATCCCGGCCGCGGCGGGTGCCGGCTACGGCGTCAACGCCAAGGCGAAGAACCCGGAACTGGCCCTGAAGTTCGTGAACTTCGTGATGTCTCCCGAGGGCATGAACCTCTTCGTCAAGAAGCAGGGGAGTCTGCCCTCCCTGCCCGACACGGGCCACAAGGTCGACCCGTCCCTGACCGAACTCTCCACGTTCATCCAGGATGACCGCACGGTGCCCTTCATGGACCAGCTGTGGCCCAACCCCAAGGTGCAGCAGACCATGCTCAGCGGCCTCCAGGAGATCTTCAGCGGCCAGACCACATCCGCGGAGCTCCTCGCCGAGATGGACAGCGACTACAAGGCCGGCTCGTGAGCGCGACGCCGGCCCCGACCGAAGGGACGACGGAGTGACGAAGGACGTGCGCGAACCCGACGACGCGGAACCCGGGAACCGGGGACCTCGCCGCCGGACCGTGCTCGCGGCGAGCACCGGCGCGGTGCCGGTGCTCGCCGAGGTGATGAGCGCCGGCGCCACCGCGCAGGCAACACCGACTCGCCCCCCGGAAGGCGGCACCGTGTACGGACTGACCGTGGAACACCGCACCGACCCGCTCGGCGTGGACGCCGCGCGCCCCCGCTTCGGCTGGCGCATGCGAGCCGACGGACGGGGGCGGAGCCAGGGCGCGTACGAGATCCTGGTGGCGACCTCGCCCGGCAAGCTGACCAGTGGCCGCGCGGACGTCTGGACCAGCGGCCGCGTCCGCTCCGACCGGTCGGTGGCCGTCCCGTACGCGGGCGAACCCCTCAAGCCCTCGACCCGCTACCACTGGACCGTCACCGTCTGGGACACCGATGACCGAAAGGTCGGCAGCGGGCCCGTCGCCCGGTTCGAGACGGGCCTGATGAGCACCGACGGCGTCACCGGCTGGGACGGCGCGCAGTGGATCGGCATGCGGGGCAAGGCCCCCAACTCCCCGGGCGCGCCGATGCTGCGCACCGAGGCACCATTGACGGGCCGGGTACGCGAGGCACGGCTCTACGTCTCCGCCCTCGGGGTCTACGACGCCTACGTCAGCGGGCACCGCGTGACCGTCCCCCAGGACGACGGCACCACCCTCGAACTGCTGCCCCCGGGGTGGACCAACTACGACGCACGCGTCACCTACCTCACCTACGACGTCACCCACCTCGTGGCCCGGGAACCGACCGTCACCCTCGCGGCCGTCCTCGGCAACGGCTGGTACAACGGCCGCATCTCCGAGGGCAGCACCTACTACTCCGAGAGCGGCAACGCCCTCGCCCTCAAGGCCAGGCTGCTGATCCGCTACGCCGACGGCACGACCCAGTCCGTCGTCACCCGCCCGGACGGCTCCTGGAAGGCCACCGACACCGGCCCCTGGCGGGCCGACGACATCTACGACGGCGAGACCTACGACGCCCGCCTGGAACTGCCGGGCTGGACCTCCTCGGGCTTCGACGACTCCGCCTGGTCCGACACCGAACGCGTCCCCTTCGAGACGAGGTACCCGCGGGCACAACTCCTCGCCTACCCCGCCGAGACCGCCCGGCTGATGAGCCGCTGGGACCGCCGGCCCCGGTCCGTGACCGTCTACACGGGAGTGACCGGCGAGGGCCGGGGCCGTATCGTCGTCGACCCCGACCGGACCGTGACCGACCCGCACCGGGCGGCCTCCGCGCCGGTCACCATCGGAGCCGGCGACACCGCCGTCTTCGACCTCGGACAGAACATGGTCGGCGTACTCCGCTACACCCTGCGCGGGCCGGCCGGCGCCCAGGTCACCTTCCGCTTCGGCGAGATGCTGAACGACGACAGCGCCGGCGCCGACGGGCCCGAAGGGTCCGTGTACCTGGCCAACCTGCGCAGCGCCAAGGCCACCAGCACCTACGTCCTCAAGGGCGACCGCGACGGCGAGACCCACCAGGACTCCCTGACCTTCTACGGCTTCCGCTACGTCTCCGTCACGGCGACATCCACGGTCACGATCACCGGACTGACCGGCAAGGTCGCCACCTCCGCGATCCGGGAGACCGGCACCCTCACCACGAACGACCCCGACACCAACCGGCTCGTCAGCAACATCCGCTGGGGCCAGCGCGGCAACTACCTCTGGGTCCCGACCGACTGCCCGCAGCGCGACGAACGCCTCGGCTGGACCGGCGACACCCAGGTCTTCGCCGCGACGGGCCTGTACAACGCGGACGCCGGACCCTTCCTCGCCCACTTCCAGAACACCGTGATCGACTCGCAGACCATCTACGGGGAGGACAAGGACCAGTTCACCGGAGTCGCCCCCGGGGGCCGCTACAACTTCCCCGGCGGCGGCAGCGGTTGGGCGGACTGCGGCGTCGTCCTCCCGTGGACCCTGTGGCAGATGACCGGCGACCCGGCCGTCATCGAGAGCAGCTGGCCCGCCATGACCCGCTACCTCGACTGGATCCGGCGGCAGACCGGCGACACCTACGCCGGGCAGGGCTCCCTCACCGGCGACTGGCTCGCACCGCAGAAGACCAGCGCCCAGCTCATGAGCGACGTCTACTACGGCTACTCCGCCCGGCTCATGGCCCACATGGCCCGAGCCGTCGGCCGTCCCGCGGAGGCCACGGCGTACGAACGGCTCTTCGGAGACATCAGGAAGGCGTTCATCAAGAAGTACCTCGCCACCGACGGCGGCACGGTCACCGTCAGGTCCAGCCTCGGTGACGCCTCCCCGATCGAACCGGGCGCGGACCCCGACGAGAAGACCGAGGACAACTCCCAGTCGGCCCTGCTGTGGGTGCTCAAGCTCGGCTTCTACGAGACCGAGGCCCAACGCCGCGCCCTCGTCGAGGCCTTGGCGGACAACATCGGCAACGACGCCGCCTACAAGGCGGCCCACCCCGACAGCAGCCGGGTCAAGTACGCCGAGAACACGCTGTCCGTCGGCTTCCTCGGCGTCAACGTCCTCGCCCCCGTCCTCACCGACGAGGGCCGCGCGGACCTGGCGTACAAGCTGCTGCACCAGGACGCCATGCCGTCCTGGCTGTTCTCCGTGCGGAACGGCGCCACCACCGTCTGGGAGCGCTGGAACTCCTACTCCGCGGAGGCCGGCTTCGGCCCGGTCAGCATGAACTCCTTCAACCACTACGCCTACGGCGCCGTCATGGAGTGGATGTACGCCTGCATGGCGGGCATCGCCCGGGATCCGGAGAGCCCCGGCTTCAAGCACTTCGTCCTGCGGCCGTACCTCGACCCCACCGGGAGGATCACGCACGTCACGGGCTCGCACGTCTCGCCGTACGGCGAGATCAGGAGCGAGTGGAGCGTGCCGGACGGCGGCGGGCGGCTGTCGTACGAGGCGGTCGTGCCCGCCAACAGCGAGGCCACGCTGTACCTTCCGGCGGTCTCGGCCGACGCCGTACGCGAGGGGCGCACCCCACTGGCGCGTGCGGACGGCGTGCGGTTCCTCGGGCACAGCGGCGGTGTGGCCTCGTTCCGGCTGCCGTCCGGCTCGTACCGCCTGACGAGCCTGCTGCGCTGACCCGTCCGGTCCGGCCACACCGCCCTGGTCACCGGCGCCCGGCTCAGGCGGGGGTGCCGGTGACCGTGGTGCCGGTCCTGGTGACGTGGTAGGCCACCTCGGCGCCGCTCCAGAAGTGGAAGGTGAGCGTCACCCGGGAGCCGTCCTTGAGGGAGTCGAGGAACGCGGAGGTCAGCTTGATGGAGTCGGGGGTGTACGCCGTGAAGGAGGTGTCCCACTGCTGGAAGGGGGTCCAGTCGGCGGGGCCGGCGTTGCTCCCGTCGTCGTACCGTGACTCCATCGTCGCCAGCATGTCGCCCCGGAACCGAGTGGGTATCGTCAGGCCGCCGGTGTCCCCGGTGGCGTTCGACAGCACCGGCGTGTCGGACGTGATCACGTCGATGCGCCAGGGGACGCCCCGGGAGAACCTGGCCTCCAGGGTCGCGTTGACGCCGTACGCGCGGTCGCCGGCGAGGGTGGTGAGCGCGCCGGCCGTCAGCGTGAGCTGGTTGCCGGAGACGGTGTAGTCCCGGCCCTTCACGAGGGTGCGGGTGCCGTGCCGAAGGCCCTGGAAGTCGGTGCCGTTGGGGTTCAGGGTGAGCGTCCGGCTCGTGATCTCCTCCGACTTGGGGAGGAACACCAGGTCGCTGGAGGCCGTTCCCGAACGGGTCGTCCAGCTCGACCTGATCTGGGCGAACAACTCCGGATCCCGCCACTGCAGGGTGGTGCGGTTCAGGAACTGACCGGCGTCCCACAGCATGGTGGTGAGCCGGCGCTCCCGGGCGTAGTTGCCGAGGAACTCGAAGTACTTGCGCTGCTCGCCCCGCTCGATGATGCCGGGACGGTTGTGGTCGTAGGCGAGCAGGGCGTACTCCCCGACGACGACCGGGATGCCGCGCGCGACGAAGGTGTTGTACACGCGGTCGAACTGCGCGGTGAGGTCCTGCTCGGACGTGGCGTCGAACCGGGTGTAGCCGGCGATGTTCACGCTGAACGGCCACCACCCGTAGAAGTGGATGGTCGTCGCCACCATCGGGTCGCGCAACTCGGTCAGTTCCGCGGCCAGCGCGTCGAGCCGGCCCTGTTCGGAGTTGGTGTACAGGGTGGGCAGGACGAGCAGCCGGTCCGCGTTCCGGCCGCCGGACTCCCGCACGATCCGGTGGAACGCCCTGTTGAGCTCCGCCAGCAGCCGGTAGTTCTCCTCGTCCCCCGACGTGCCGCTGAAGGTCGGCTCGTTGATGCTCTCCAGCACCAGCTTCGACGGCCGGTCGCGGAACTCCGCGGCGATCTGCGTCCAGGTCGCCTCGTACCGGGCGAGGACGGCGTCGTGGTCGGTGGCGAGGTTGTTGACCCACATCCAGGAGTCGTGGTGCATGTTGAGCAGCACGTACAGGTCCTCGTCCAGCGCCCAGTCGACGACCTGGCGCACCTTCGCCATCCAGGCCGGGTCGATCGTGTAGCCGGGCGCGCCGCCCTGGTGGATGCCCCAGGTGACGGGCAGCCGGATGCTCTTGAAGCCCTGTGACTTCACCTTCCTCAGGAGCTCCCGGGTCACGGGCGGGTTGCCCCACGAGGTCTCGTCGGGGATGGCGTCGTAGGTGTTGCCCATGTTCCAGCCGGGCTGCATGGCCGCCACCGCGCTGCGGGCGGCCGGGGCGCTGGGCGGCGGCGGATCGGCGGCCCGCGCGGTCGCGGGCAGCAGGGGGAGCAGTGCGATCGCCAGGAGGAGCGCTGCCAGTCTCCGTGGGGGGCGCGACGATCGGCGTCGTCGCGGAAGCAGTCGAGCCAGTCTCCTCGTCATCACGTGGACCTTCCCTGGGGAGCGACGGAGGAAAACTTTCGCAGTGCGCGGCGGAGAAATTAACATGAAGGGGTGTGCCAGGCCACAGCTGTGACGGAAGGAGATGCGAGAATGGCCCGCGCCCACGCAGACACACTGTCAAAGCCGCTTTCGCGCCCGGTTCCGGTCGTGCGGCGGCTGCTCGACGACCGGGAAGGCGACCTTGGCGGACCACGCAGCTGACGGGCCGGCGGACGACGGCGGCGGGGCGGGTGACGCGTCCCGGCCGGTCACCATCGCGTACATCGCCGAGTCGGCGGGGGTCTCGGTCCCGACCGTGTCCAAGGTGATCAACGGCAAGTCGGGGGTCTCCGCGGACACGCGCGCCCGGGTCGAGGAACTGGTCAACCGCTACGGCTACCGCAAACCCGGCGCGTCCCACCGCAACAACGTGGTGGAGCTCGTCTTCCGCGAGCTGAAGGACATGTGGGCGGTGGAGATCATCCGGGGCGTCGAGCGGGTGGCCCGCCGGCATCGCGTCGGCGTCATGGTCTCCGAGTTCGGACTGCACGACACTCCCGCACCCCACTGGGACGACACCGTCTCCCGGCGCCCGAGCTGCGTGCTGTCGGTGGCCCAGCTCTCCGAGGCCGAGCGGGCGCAACTGAAGGCGAAGGGCATCCCGTTCGTCGTCTTCGACCCGACCATGGAGCTGCCGGACGACGTCCCCTTCGTCGGCGCCACGAACTGGTCCGGCGGCCGTGCCGCGACCCGGCACCTCACCGAGCTCGGGCACCGCCGCATCGCCATGATCAGCGGGCCCGAGGACGTCCTGTGCTGCGCCGCCCGGCTGGACGGATACCGCTCCGCGATGCAGGCCGCCGGCCTGCCGGCCGATCCGGACCTCGTCGTCCACGCGCCGCTCACCCGGGAGGACGGCTGCGCCGCGGCGCGTTCCCTGCTGGCCCGGCCCGACCGGCCGACGGCGATCTTCGCCGCCAACGACCTCCAGGCGCTCGGCGTCTACCAGGCGGCGCGCGAGGCCGGCCTGCGCATCCCCGACGACCTGAGCGTCGTCGGCTTCGACGACCTGCCCGTCGTCGCCTGGGTGGACCCGCCCCTGACCACCGTCCACCAGCCGCTCACCGAGATGGCCGTGGCCGCCACGGAACTGGCGCTCACCCTCGGCCGCGGGGAGGAGGCCCCCCAGGTCGGCCTGGAGCTCGCCACCACCCTCACCGTCCGGTCCAGCACCGCTCCGCCGCCCGCCACCGACGCTCGAGGCCATTGATTTTCCCGGGCGCCCATCGCTAGCCTCGTGGAAACTGTCCACGGATCGAGCGCGAAACTTTCCGCGAAAGTTTCTCCGGCGAGAGGACCCGATGAGAGTGCCGAGCACACCCGACCCGGGCGCCACCCTCAGCAACCCCGTGATCCCCGGCTTCCACCCGGATCCGAGCGTCTGCCGGGCCGGCGAGGACTACTACCTCGCGTGCTCCAGCTTCGAGTACTTCCCCGGCGTGCCGATCTTCCACAGCCGCGACCTGGTGCACTGGACCCAGATCGGCAACGTGCTCGACCGGCCGGACCAACTGCGCCTGCCCCCCGGTTCGCCCTCCTCCGGCGGGATCTACGCCCCCACCCTGCGCTACCACGACGGCCGCTTCTGGCTGATCGTCACCAACGTGAGCGGCGACGGGAACCTGCTGGTCACGGCCACCGACCCGGCCGGGCCCTGGTCCGACCCGATCCGGCTGCCCGGGGTGCACGGCATCGACCCCGACCTCGCCTGGGACGACGACGGGAACTGCTGGTGCACCACCGCCGGAGTCACCCAGGTGCGTCTCGACCCGCACACGGGACGGACGTTCGGTGAGCCGCGGCGCCTCTGGTCCGGCACGCCCGGCGCCAAGGCGCCGGAAGCACCGCACCTCTACCACATCGGCGACTACTGGTACCTGCTCATCGCCGAGGGCGGCACCGAGCGGTGCCACGGCGTCTCGATCGCCCGCGGCAGCGGGCCGCAGGGCCCGTTCGAACCCTGCCCGGCCAACCCGATCCTGACCCACCGCGGCACCAACCACCCCATCCAGAACACCGGCCACGCCGACCTGGTGCAGGGCCCGGACGGCTCCTGGTGGATGGTCCTGCTCGGAGTCCGGCCGCAGGGCGGCACCCCCGGCTGGCACGTCCTCGGCCGCGAGACCTTCCTGGCCCCGGTGACCTGGTCCGACGGCTGGCCGGTCGTCGGCGAGCTCACGCCGGACCTGCCCCGGCCCCCGTGGCCGCTCCAGGAGCCCGCGCCCGCGCCGGTCCGGGAGGACTTCGACGACAGCGAACTGGCCCCGGCCTGGATCTCCCCCCGCTCCCGCTCCGCGGAGCACTGCACCACCAAGGAGCGGCCCGGCTCGCTCACGCTCCGCGCCCGGGGCGAGTCGCTCGACGACCCCGAGGTCACCTTCGTCGGCCGCCGCCAGCAGCATCTGTCCTTCCGCGCCCGGGTGCTGGCCGACCCGGCCGAAGGACGCGGCGGACTGGCCGTCCGCCTCGACGAGCAGCACCACTACGAGATCGAGGCGACGGCGGGCGAGGTGCGGGTCGGGGCCCGCGTCGGCTCGCTGCGCTCGTCGGTCGCGTCCCGTGCGGTCCCCGCCTGTCCGGTGGTGCTGAGGATCGAGGCGGCCGCCACCCGGCAGGTCAGCGACGCGCGCCAGGGCCCGGACACCGTCACCCTCGGCCTGGAGGACGCGGACGGCACGTTCACCGAACTCGCCACGCTCGACGGCCGGTACCTGTCCACCGAGGTCGCGGGCGGCTTCACGGGCCGGGTCATCGGCATGTACGCCGCGACCGGGACCGTCCACTTCGACTGGTTCGACTACGAGCCGCTGGACGCCGACGCGGCCGCGTCCCCGTCGGGCAGCTGACGGCCGACCCCCGGCATGCGGTCAGCAGCTGACCGCATGCCCTGGGACGGTGGTCGCGCATGCCGCCCGGACCCCCCGACCACGGGCCGGCCCTCGACGCGAAGGCCCAGATGCCGCCATGACCGTTCTCGACACCCGGGCGCTCAACCGCGCCACCCTCGCCCGGCAGCTGCTGCTCGACCGCGCCGACCTGCCGGTGCTCGACGCCGTCGCCCACCTGTGCGGCCTCCAGGCGCAGGAACCGCAGGAGCCGTACGTCGGTCTCTGGTCCCGGCTGCGGACGTTCGACCCGGCGGCGCTGTCGGACCTGCTGACCGGGCGGCGCGTGGTGCGGACCCACCTCATGCGCCGCACCGTCCACCTCGTCACCGCCGACGACGTCCTGGCCTGGCGGGCCCGCCACCACGACATGCTGCGCACGCGGGTGCTCGGGACCTACCGCCGAGAACTCGACGGCGTCGACCTCGGAGAACTCGCGGCGGCCGGCCACGAGGTCATGGCCGACGACGAACCTCGCTCGATGTCCGACCTCGCCCGGGCCGTCTCCGACCGCTGGCCCGCCCCGGGGAACCGCCCCCTGGGCGAGATGCTGGCCGCCGCCCTCCTCCCGACGGCGCAACTGCCGCCGCGCGGGCTGTGGCGCACGACGGCGGGAGCACGCTACGCGCTGCTCTCCTCCTGGCTGGGGCGCGAGATCGACCCGCCCGCCCCGGACGGCTCCGACCCCGTGGGACAGGCGCTGGTACGGCGCTACCTGGCCGCGTTCGGACCCGCCGCCTCGGCAGACCTGCGCGCCTGGTGCGGCCTGGCCGGACTGCCGGCCGCGGTCTCCGCCCTGCGCGGCGAACTGGTCGCCTTCCGCGACGAACGCGGCCGGGAACAGCTCGACCTCCCCGACGCCCCCCGACCCGACCCCGAGACCCCCGCCCCCGTCCGCTTCCTCCCGGCGTTCGACAACGCGATCCTCGGCTACCACGACCGCGGCCGGATCATCGACGACGCCCACCGCGGCCTCTCGGTCGCCGGTGCCCGGGTCGTCCTCGTCGACGGACGCGTCGCCGCGACCTGGACCGCCGAGGCCGGCACCGGCACCGTCCTGGTCACGCCGCTGCGCCGCTTCTCCCGGGCCGACCGCGCCGCCGTCGAAGGAGAGGGCCGGGCGCTGGCGTCCTTCCTGTCCGACGGCGCCGGCGACCGGGTACGCGTGGCCGCCCCCTGACGCCGGACACCGGCCACCTGCCGATACGCGATAGGCGGTCGGCCCCGCGGGTACGGACCGGTGGGCCGGCTGACGTGGAGGGAGCACACTGGAAGGGAGCTGCCGGTGCTCACGAGGGGGTGTCGGCCGATGAAAGCGTCAGGGCGTACGACCGTGCGGTGCTGGCGGTGGCGGCACAACACGCTCAAGCGGCGCATCGACGTCGTCGAGGCGTGGGTCGTGCTCGCCGGCTGGGCGTTCGCCCTGCTCGGCGGGCTGCTCGCCGGCGCGATGGCGGCGGGCGCCGTCGAGCGGGCCGTGGAACGGCAGCGGGCCGAGAGCCGCAAGGTCACGGCGGTCCTCGTCGAGGACGCGCCCGGTCCGTCCCCGGCGCGCGCGGCGAGCGACCACCGGGTCTGGGGCAAGGTGCGCTGGACCGCGCCGGACGGCTCGGCCCACCGGGAGGAGGCACGGGTGCCGCCCCGGGCTCCCGCCGGGAGCACGATCCCCGTGTGGGTGGACCGCGGCGGTGACCTCACGACCCCACCGGTCTCCCCCGGAGAGGCCTGGCTGCACACCACCGTGGGCGGCGTCCTGGCAGGAGCCCTGACGGGCGGGGCGGTACTGGGAGCCGCCTGGGTGGCCCGACTCTGTCTCGACCGGCGGCGGATGGCGCAGTGGGACGCGGAGTGGGAGCGGATCGACACGCGGCGGGGGTGGAAGACGGGCTGAACGCGCGGTCGTCCCGCCGCCCTCCCTCGATCACGGGCGGCCGACCGTGTCCTGCCTTCTCGATCACGCGCGGCCGACCGTGTCCTGCCCCTCGATCGTCTCGTGGTCGCCGGAAGGGACCGGCGCCGCCGACCCGGCCGCCTTGACCCGCCGCCGACGTGCGCGGCGGCCGGTCAGGCGGGTGGCCAGGGGCTCGGTCCAGCGGGCGGTCAGCGGACCGAGGAGGACCAGGATGAGGACGTATGCCGTGGCCAGCGGGCCGAGGGACGGCTCGATGCCGGCCGTGACGGCGAGCCCGGCGATGACGATGGAGAACTCGCCGCGCGCCACCAGCGTCCCGCCCGCGCGCCAGCGGCCCTTGGGCCCGATCCCGGCACGGCGCGCGGCCCAGTAGCCGGTGGCGATCTTCGTCGCGGTGGTGACGGCGGCCAGCGCGAGAGCGGGCAGCAGCACGGGCGGGATGCTGGCCGGGTCGGTGTGCAGGCCGAAGAAGACGAAGAACACCGCGGCGAACAAATCCCGCAGCGGCGCGAGCAGGTTCGACGCGCCCTCGGCGACCTCACCGGACAGGGCGATGCCGACCAGGAACGCGCCCACGGCCGCGGATACCTGCAACTGCTGGGCGACCCCGGCTACCACGAGGGTCACTCCCAGCACGACCAGCAGCAGCTTCTCCGGGTCGTCGCTGGAGACGAAGCGGGAGACGTGTCGGCCGAAGCGCACCGCGAGGACGAGCACGAGGGCCGCCACCCCGAGGGCGATGGCCAGCGTGAGCGCGCCCGCGGCGAAGCTCACCCCGGCCAGCAGGGCGGTGACGATGGGGAGGTAGACCGCCATGGAGAGGTCCTCGAGGACCAGGATGCTCAGGATGGCCGGGGTCTCGCGGTTGCCGAGCCGCCCCAGCTCGCCGAGGACCTTGGCGATGACGCCGGAGGACGACACCCAGGTGACGCCGGCCAGCACGACGGCCGCGACCGGGCCCCAGCCGAGCAGCAGGGCGAGGGCCGCGCCGGGCAGCGCGTTGAGGACGGCGTCGACGATCCCGGCGGTGTAGTGGGTCCTGAGGTTGGAGACGAGGTCGGCGGCCGTGTACTCCAGGCCCAGCATGAGGAGCAGCAGGATGACGCCGATCTCGGCACCCACCGCCACGAAGTCCTCGCTGGCGCCCAGCGGCAGCAGCCCGCCCTCGCCGAAGGCGAGCCCGGCCAGCAGGTAGAGGGGGATCGGCGAGAAGCGGAAGCGCCCGGCGAGGCGGCCGAGCAGCCCGAGCCCGAGGATGAGGCAGCCGAACTCGATCAGGAAGACCGCGGAGGAGTGCATGGCGGGTCACTCCCGCCCGAGTATCGCGGCGGCCGCCTCCACGCCCTCGCGGGTGCCGATGACGATGAGGATGTCACCCCCGGCGAGCCGGAAGTCCGGGGCGGGGGAGGGGATCGCCTCGGCCCGGCGCAGCACCGCCACGACGGACGCGCCGGTGTCGGTGCGGAGCCGGGACTCGCCCAGCAGCCGGCCGTTCCAGTGCGAGGAGCCGGGCAGCTCGATCCGCTCGGCGACGAGCCCCAGGTCGGTGGTGGACAGCAGGTTCGGCGTGTGGTGGGCGGGCATCAGCGCGTCGATGAGGGTCGCCGCCTCCTCCGCCGTGAGACGCACCGACAGGTCGCAGGCGTCGGGGTCGTCCTCGCGGTAGGCGCTGATCGTCCGGTGTCCGTCGCGGTGGGCGACCACGGACAGGCGGCGGCTGTCCCGTGTCGTCAGGTCGTAGCGGACCCCGATGCCCGGCAACGGTGTGCTGCTGAGGCGTGGCGCGCTCATCTCGTCCCCCTTCGGTCGGCGTGCGCGTTCCGGTGACTCGCCTGCGGGGGGCCTCGCCCGGACGAACGCCCAGATCCGGCCTGTGCGCTCATCCTAGGCGGCCGTGCCGGACCGTACCCGTCCTGCGTGTGCTACCTGGACGGCTCCGGGACGGGGGATCCGGACGGGAAGGGAGTGGTCGTGGGCTGCCGCGCGGTCGCCCCCTCGACCTGCCGCACGGTGTCCGTCCCCGGCCGGTGGCCGGAGCCCGTGCCCGTGGACAACTGGCACCAGGCCCCGAGGGCCAGGGCCACGGCGGCGGCGGTCGCGACGACACGTCCCACGCGCCGGACCTTGGCGCCGCGGTCCAGGTCCCGCCAGGCGACGCGGACCCACAGCTCCTCCGGCTGCCACAGGTCACCGACGGTGTGCGGGGGCTGCGGCCGCCGTCCCGCCGCCCTCTCCTTCGCGGAGGGTTCCCTGGGGGCCGAGGCGCGTATGGCGGACTCGCTGTCCGTCAGGAACCGCAGCCACACCTCGTCCGGGACCGGGGGAGCGCCGTCGGGCTCGTCGGGCGTTCCCCGTCCGCCCGGTCTTTCGGTGGTCACGTCCCGTCATCCCCTCTCCGCCCGTCGGCCTGGTCACCGGGCAGCGAAGATCAGTATGCCGCCCGGCCTCGGAAGCCGCTGCCCAGGAGAGAGGGGTGGTCGCCTGCCGTGCCGTGGGGCGGGAGCGACGCGCGCCGTCCCGCCCCGGGGGTCAGACGGCCGCCGGCAGCACGTGGTCGCCGACCTTGTCGGTGCTCAGGCAGAGGGAGCAGACGACCGCGTCGTGCGTCTGGCACGCGGTCACGTCCGGCCGCTCGAACCGCTGCCGGCACACATGGCAGTCGTAGGTGGTGGCGCTCGGGTTGCCGTCCTCGTCCAGGAGCGGTTCGGCGATGCCGTCGTCGGTGCGGCGCAGGTAGTACCGGCCCTGGGTGACCACGGCCATCAGCGGCGTGAGGACGAAGGCGATGACGGCCGCGGCGACGGGGGAGTACGGCTGGAGCGTGTCGCCCAGAGCGTGGAAGTACATGGCGATGGACAGCCCGGACGCGGCGACGAAGGCCACGACACCGACCGGGTTGACGGCGTACAGCATGCCGCGGCGGAACTCGGGGGCGTGCGGGGACAGCTTCAGCACGTACTTGTTGATGCCGATGTCCGTGGCCACGGTGACCACCCAGGCGATCGCGCAGTTCGAGTAGAAGCCCAGGATGCTGTTGAGGAAGCTGAACATGTCGGCCTCCATCAGGGCCAGCGCGAAGCCCAGGTTGACCAGGACGAAGACCATCCGGCCCGGGTAGCGCTTCGTGACGCGGGTGAAGGAGTTCGTCCAGGCGAGGGAGCCGGAGTACGCGTTCGTCACGTTGATCTTGATCTGGCTGATCACGACCAGCGCCACGGCCAGCGGGACGACGATCCAGGACGGCAGCATCGCGTCGAACGCGTGCTTGAACTGCTGGATCGGCTCGGGCGCGGCGGCCGCGCCGACCTCGGCGATGATGTAGACCGCGAGGAACACGCCGATGGCCTGCTTCAGCGCGCCGAGCACCACCCAGCCCGGGCCGGCCATCACCACGGCCGTCCACCAGGCACGCTTGTTGGCCTCGGTCCTGGGCGGCATGAAGCGCAGGTAGTCGATCTGCTCGCCGATCTGCGCGATCAGCGACAGGCAGACGCCGGCGCCCAGCAGCACCGAGGCGGTGTTGACGCCGCCGTCGCCGTCGGTGCCCGCGTAGGCGAGGAAGCGGTCGACGCTCCCAGGGTCGGTGGCGACGAGGTAGACCAGCGGGCCGACCATGAGTAGCAGCCAGATCGGGGTGGTCCACACCTGGAGCTTGCTCAGCGCCGTCATGCCGTAGATGACGAGCGGGATCACCATCAGCGTGGAGACCAGGTAGCCCAGCCACAGCGGCAGCCCGAGGCCCAGCTTCAGGCCCTGCGCCATGATCGAGCCTTCGAGGGCGAAGAAGATGAAGGTGAAGCTCGCGAAGATGACGCTGGTGAGGACGGACCCGAAGTAGCCGAAGCCGGAACCGCGGGTGATCAGGTCCAGGTCGATGTTGTACCGGGCCCCGTAGTAGGCGAGCGGGAACCCGGTCACGAAGATGACGACCGCGGCGACGGCGATCGCCAGCAGCGCGTTGCCGGTGCCGTGCGCGAGGCCGATGCCGGCGCCGATGGAGAAGTCGGCCATGTAGGCGATGCCGCCGAGCGCGGTCGTCGCCACCACCATCGGAGTCCAGCGCCGGTAACTCCGGGGCGCGAAGCGGAGGGCGTAGTCCTCCAGGGTCTCCTTGACGGCCTGGTCCGTGCCCCGCGCTGCCTTCTGCGCGGGGTCCGGCTCGACGACTTCTGCCAGTCGTGGCTCCGTACTCATGCCACGCCTCCTTGCTGCGGGTTGGGGACCGACAAGGCAGGCACGGTAGGCAGCGGTCGTTACCCCTAAATACTTCCTGCGTGAAGGGAATGTTTCGGAGGCATCTCACGGACACCCCCTAGGGCACCCCCAGTTCGAACAGCACGTACCCCGCGTACGACCCGGAGGCCAGTGGGTTCTTCTTCCGGAAGTCGCCCGCGGAGTCCAGCAGGTACAGGAAGACGGCGAAGCCGACCAGCTTCAGGACGCCGTACGTCAGCAGCACGGGACCGTAGCGCGCAGGGCCAGGGCCGCCTCCAGCGCCGCCGCGCCGAGCGCGCCGCCATCCGCACGAGCACCGTGCGGACGTACGCCTCCGGGGCCTGCTCGGCGACCTTCGGCCAGGCGAACCAGAACTTGACCAGGGCCTCCTGCGCCAGGTCCTCGGCCCGTTGCCGGTCGCCGCCCGTGAGCAGACGCGCGACATGGAGCAGCGCCGACCAACGGGCGGCCGCGAACTCGTCGAAGCCGTCCGCCCGAACCTGCTCCCTCCTCACCGTCCCGCGTCTCAGTGGCCTCCTACACCCCTCGAAAGACGCTGGACCCCCCTCCACGCTGCACCCCAGCTCTATGATCCACCTCACTGCCGACGGGTCGCGGACATGACGAAGGGCCCGCGCACGAGGCACGGGCCCTTCGAGACCCCTCGGCTGGGAGCACGCGGCCGAGCGGGGGGCTCAGGCGGGTGACGCCTACGTCCGGTCGCCCTTCGGCTTGCCGGGCTGGTCCGGCGTACCGTGCGGCGGCGCGCTGAACGGCTCGGGCGACGTGGCGGGCGACACCGGCGAGCCGCCGTGCCCCTCGCCCGTCTCGGGACGCAGGGCGCCCGGGTCGCCGGACGTCGGCTCCGCGCCCGCGCGCAACTGCTCGAGCCGGGACCCCAGCAGCTCCGTCACCGGCAGGCGGTCGGCGTGCGACCGCTCGTACGCCAGCAGTTCCTCGACCTCCTCCGCCGACAGCGACCGCACACGGCTCTCCAAGCCGCCGATCGGCAGATGGTCGTAGTCGGGCAGCGGCAGAGTGTTGCGGGCGGGATCGGCCATGGTTCTCACTTCCCTGTGTACGACGTGATGTGCGACCGGGGCGGGGTGGCTCGGGCGGCTGGGTCAGGGCGGGTGCCTCAGCGGATGCCTCAGCGGGCGCCCGGTCCGCCGCTGCCGAAGCCGCCGCTGCTGCCCTCGCTCCAGCGCGGACGCTCCTGCGAGGCGCTCGTCCGGTCGCTCTGGCGGCCGTTCGTCTTCAGCTCGTGCGGCGTCAGACGCTCCTCGCTTCTCGGCACCTCGTCGGGCTCGCGGCGCTCACGTGTCTCGCGGACCGGGCCGCCGGCGGGCATCCGCGGCTGTTCCTCCGGGCGGGGTGTGGGCAGTTCCCTGCGCTTGCTGCGGAAGCCGAGGACGAAGGCGCCCAGCAGCAGGCCCACGACCACCACGCCCGCCACGACCAGCCCGATGCCGAGGGCGCCACGTCCCGCGGCCAGCTCCATCCATGCGGTATTCATGGCTCGCGGGTACCCCTGGTCCGCCCCGTGAACCGGCTCACCTCGATCGCGAGGACGTGCGCGACGACGAGCCCGAGGGCGACCGGGACGAGGAGCGCGAGGACGAGCCCGTGGAGGATCGGGACGACGAGCCCGACGACGACCGGGACGACGAGCCCGAGGACGGCTGCGAGGACCTGGTCCGCGCGCGGTTCTCCTTGCGGACGGCGTCCAGCAGCTCCGCCTTCGACATGCGCGACCGCCCCTCGACCCCCATCCGCCTGGCGAGGTCGTAGAGGTGCTCCTTCGAGGCCTGCTCGTCGACGCCCTCGCCGCTGCGCCCGCCCTGCTGCCGGGGCCGGGCCGACCGTGGGTCGGAGGGGCCCTTGCGGCCGCCCTCCTTGCGTTCCCAGTGGTCGCCGACCTTCTCGTGGGTGTGCTTCAGCGCGCCGAACGCCGTGCGGTGCGCGCGCTCGCCCTCGCCGTACTGCTCCACGGCCGAGTCGTGCGCCTTGATCCAGGTGCGCTGCGCCTCCTTGGAGGACCGCTCCAGGGTCGACGGAAGCTCCTCTCGCCCGGGCATGTGACTCACCTCCGTGCGTGGTCGTTCCGGGGTCGGCGGGTGCCCGGCCGTGAGGCCGGAAAACGGGGCGCGGCCCTTGGGAACACCGGGTTTGACCGGCAGGTCCGGGGGCTACCCGCGCGGTGTGACTTCGACGACATCCCAGCAGGAGCTGTTCCGGTTCCTGGAGGACCGCTTCGCCTGCGCGCAGGCGTGCACCGAGTGCGCGCGGGCCTGTGCGCTGCGCGCGAGCCTCGTGGATCCCGACGGCACCGAGAACCAGGAACTCGTACGACGCAAGGGCATCATGTGCGCGGAGGTCTGCGATGCGACCTGCCGCGTGCTGTCCGAGCAGAACCAGGTGGACGAGAGCAGCATCCGCGTCCAGGTGGAGTGGTGCCGGACCGTGTGCCTGGAGGCCGCCCACGCCTTCGACCGGCAGCCGGGGGCGGAGGACTCGGCGGAGGCCTGCCGCGCGTGCGCGCGGGCGTGCACGGACTTCCTCGCGACCCTGAACTGACCCGCACGCGCCCCCGCACCCGACAGCGGTACCCGCACCCGACACCGGCACCCGCGCCGTACGCGGGAACACGACACCGAGGAGGCATCGCCATTCCCAATTTCTGAAACACGTTCTACGGTGTGCGCCGACAGGACCGGCCTGGGGAGCCTGGAGGCGCCGTGCACCTCGAATACACGCCCGAGCAGCAGCGGCTGCGCAATGAACTGCGCGCGTACTTCGCCGAACTGGTCCCGGACCAGGCCTACGCGCGGCACGGCGACCCGGCCGACCAGAAGCGGTTCTACCGCGAGACCATCAGGCGGCTGGGCGCCGACGGCTGGCTGGGCGTGGGCTGGCCGCGGGAGTACGGCGGGCGCGGTCTGACGGCGATGGAGCAGTTCATCTTCTTCGACGAGGCCGCCCAGGCCGGCGTTCCCCTGCCGCTCATGGCCCTGAACACCGTCGGCCCGACGATCATGCAGTACGGCACCGACGAGCAGAAGGCGTACTTCCTGCCCAAGATCCTCTCCGGGGAGATCGACTTCGCCATCGGCTACAGCGAGCCCGGCGCGGGCACGGACCTCGCGTCCCTGCGGACCCGCGCGGTACGGGAGGGCGACGAGTACGTCGTCGACGGCCAGAAGATCTGGACGACCAACGGCGACACCGCCGACTGGGTGTGGCTGGCCGTGCGCACCGACCCCGACGCCCCGCCGCACAAGGGCATCACCATGCTCCTGGTGCCGACCTCGGCCCCCGGCTACTCCTGCACCCTCATCAACACCCTCGCCTCGCACGACACCACGGCGAGCTACTACGAGAACGTCCGCGTCCCCGTCTCGCACCGGGTCGGCGCCGAGAACCAGGGCTGGCGGCTGATCACCAACCAGCTCAACCACGAGCGCGTCACCCTGGCCGCCCACGGCACCATGGCGATCCGCGCCCTGCACGACGTGCAGCGCTGGGCGAGGGAGACCAAGCTCGCCGACGGCCGCCGCGTCGCCGACCTGGCCTGGGTCCGCCGCCTGCTGGCCCGCACCCATGCCCGGCTGGACGCGCTGAAGCTCCTCAACTGGCGGATGGTCGGCGCCGTCCAGGACGGCACGCTCACCCCGCAGGAGGCCTCCGCCGTCAAGGTCTACGGCTCCGAGGCCCGGCGCGACGCCTACGCCTGGCTCATGGAGATCGTCGCTGCCCCGGGCGCGCTGAAGGAGGGCTCGGCGGGCGCGGTCCTGCACGGCGAACTGGAACGCGGCTACCGCTCGGCGGTCATCTTCACCTTCGGCGGCGGCAACAACGAGATCCAGCGGGAGATCATCTCGTGGATCGGGCTGGGGATGCCTCGGGTACGGCGCTGACACCGTGTGCGACGAGGCTTTTTAGTTGGCATAAAAGCGGGATAGTTGGCACTGAGCGGAGCGCTTGGCCTGACGCGCGATGGGCTTGGCTTGTTGGCGTCCTGAGCCCGCTGACCTGCTAATTCCTCAGCCGCCCAGGGCCAGCGCAACTGGGCCGTGCGGGGCTGAGGCGGCGGCCGATACTGAGGTCGCCGGCGTCCCGGATGTTGAACGGCGCCAGGCCGATCCTCTGGGCGCCCTCGCCGCCCATCTGTGTCAGGCGGCGGTGGCCGACGTCGTGAACGTGACCAACGCCGACGAGAACGTACGGACGACGGTCGCACTGCTCCTGGTCGGACTCGTCGCCGTCCTGTGGCCGGCTGAGCGGCACCCCGCCTGGCTCACCCCCTCAACTGCGCACCGCCGTACCGGCATTGTGTTCCCTGCTACTCGGTGGGCACGCTGCTCGCCGGGCCGCAGGCCCTGTTCGGCCCGGGCGAGACCGCGATCCTGCTGTCCCTGCTCTTCATCGCCGTACGGCACTACAGGCCGCTGTGGGCCGTGGTATGCGGCACGCTGAACGGCGTCGCCCTACTGCTCACGCCGGTACGCTACTCGCACTCGCTCAAGGACGACGGCACCCTCGGCTCCACGGTCGGCGGCCTGGTCCTCATCGGCCTGGTCACCTGCCCGGACGCCGTGCTGTGCCGCACTAACGTCGGAGCCATGACCGAAGTCATGAGGCAGTTGGAAGCCGACCGTCGGGTGGCTCTGACCAGGGGTGGACAGGCACTCGTCGCACTGGCGCTAGAGACCTTCAAAGGTCGACGTTACGGCGGCTGAAGGTCCTCTGTCATTTCCGAGGATTGCGGAGCTTCGCGCCCCTGGCTTTGGCCCCGCTGCGAGCCGGAGGGGCGCCCTCCTCTGGTGTCGGGGTTCCTGTCGGCGCGACTGCGCCCAACGCGCGGAGCAGACTGGTGTGGAGTGCTTCCGCTGCCTCCTCGCTGGACATCCGGCCGGCGTCTACCTCGCCGCTCGCAGCGTGGCCGAGGTTGATGGTGACAGCTACGAGCCAGTCCGGTGAGAGTCTGCCGTCGAATTCCCCGGTCTCCTGGCCGCGCTGGATCACCCGCTTCAGCCGGTCGGCGACCGGCGCGTGGCGTTCGTGGTCGGTGTGCGGATCAACGGACAGCAGGCTGATCTTCTGGAGCAGGACGGGGTATCGCCCCGCTGTCCGGTTGCTGGCATCGAGCAGTCGCAGCAGGGCGCCCGCAGCAGGTCCCGTGTCAAGGCCGGCGGCGTCCATCGCGGCGACCGCTTCCTCGGTGATCCGGTCGAGGGCTGCTGTCAGCAGTTGTTCCCGCGAGGGGAAGTGGGCGTAGACGGTCTGGCGAGTCACGCCTGCGGCGGTGGCGATGGCTTCGACGCTGGTGTCGGGATGGGTGTTCAGGAGCTGGACCGCCGCGTCCAGGATGGCGGCCCTGCTGCGCTGGGCGTCGGCACGGCGATGCGGCGCCTGGCGTGGAGTCATTTCTTACACCTTGTAAAGATTACGGGAGGGTGCATATCTTACAGACTGTAAGAGGTAGTACGCCGACCAGCAGCGTGACGGGAGCACCATGAGTCCGTTCAGCGACACCGACCCCAAGCAGTTCATCGCCGATTTCTATGCGTCCTTCCACAACGACCTCCTGGACAGCGACGAGGACCCGGGACTGATCGTCGACCGCTATCACACACCGGACATCGTCCAGATCGCCGACGGACACCGGATGGACCGGGACAAGCTCATCGCGCACACTCGCCCGGTGCGCAAGAACCGTCCCAGTGGCCGCTGGGATGTGCACGAAGCACTGGTGGATGGGGATCGGATCGCCGTCCGGTCCACCTTGTATGTACAGAACCGCAAGAGAGCCCTCGCCATCGAGACGCACATGTTCGCTCAGTTCACGGATGACGGGCGGATGCGTCAGGCACACATTCTCACCCGCACCCTCCCAGCGGACGCCGGCCCGGGACAGCCGACGCCAGAGGTGTCCGAGGGGCAGGTGCGGCCGGCGTGACCGAGAGCACCTACACCGTGAGCGGAATGGTCTGCGACCACTGCGCAGGCTTTGTCACCGAGGAGATCGAACACGTCGCCGGCGTCACCGCCGTGGCGGTGAACGTCGACAGCGGCACGGTCACGGTGACCAGCGACAGGGATCTCGACACCGCAGACGTGCGCGCTGCGGTCGAGGAAGCCGGCTACGAACTCGACGACCAGATCGGCTAGCGACCTTCAGCTGGCGTTACGGCGGCTGCTCGAGGCCGGTCTTGGTGATGAATCCGGCGATGAGGGCGGGACGGTACTGCATCCGTTTGAGGCGGGTCTTCACGATCCTGGCGAGCTGGTCGATGGTCCGCTTGGCGAGCTTGGCCAGGGATCGCTTCAGGTGGGACCACACAGCTTCCACCGGATTGAGTTCCGGCGCACAGGAGGGCAGTTGGTAGACGACCAGCCACGGCCGGGCAGCGATCAGCTGCTGCATGGCCTTGCTGCGGTGAGTGTTCAGATTGTCCCAGATCAGGACGATCGGGCCGCCGAGCTGCTGATGGGCGGCGTCGAGTAATCGCGCGTAGTCGGTCTCGGTGAAACCCTTCTTCTCGCCCTTGCGGCCGCGGTGCAGGCGGGTGCGGTAGATGAGCCGCGGCGCCCGGCCGGGGCGAGTGGCAACCAGACCGGCCAGCGAAATGCGGCCGGAGCCAGCGGCGGAAACCCGCACCAGCGGGGTGCGGCCACGCCGACCCCAGGTGCGACCCTTGGGCGGCCTCAGGCCCTGGCCTGCCTCGTCCTCGAAGCACAGCCAGGCCCCAAGGTCCGCCGCCGTCCGTTTATGACGAGCCACTGTTCGTCCCTCCAGGCGGCGGTCTTCTCCTCTTCGCGTTCGGCGGCCCGCCTGGCGGGGACCTGCACGCTCCAGCCGATACGGTGCAGCAGGGCGTTCACCCCGCCGAGGGTGTAGCCGACACCGAACTTCGCCTCGATGAGCTCGGTGATCCTCGCCAGGTTCCAGCACTGGTCCTCATCCGAGCCGTGCGCGACAGGCCCGGCCTCCAGTTCCTGTTTCAGGGCCCGTAACCGGGCCTCGTCGAGCTTGCAGCGCGCGCCGCCCGGCCCCTTCGAGGCCAGCGCCTCGACGCCGCTTTCGGTGAAGGCCCGATGCCAGCGGTTCGCCGACATCCTTGAGACTCTGAACTGCCGGGCGACCTCCGGCTCGCTCGCCCCTTGGGCAAACATCTCGGCTGCTGCGAACCGCACCCGCTCCCGCCGAGCCCGTTCCGCAGCGGTCAGACCACCACCGTCGGGATACCTCATGGAACCGGCATAGCCGACGCCACGTCAGCCGTCACCAGCCCGCGCTCGACATAACCCCGAAACTTGAAGGTCTCTAGCCGCCCGGGACCTCAAGGGCGGCCGTCGCACCTCTCACCCCGAATTGGTTCTCTTCGCCTCCTGGGGCGAGTTGCAGGACTATGCCGAACACGATCCCTCGGGCCGAGACCTCCAGCCGTTCGTTGAACTCGTCGACACCCACGGCGCCGAAGCCATCATTGCCGCTGTCGATGCTCTAACAGACGAAGCGGCGGCCGAGATCACGATCTCCACCGCCCACAAGGCAAAAGGCAGGGAGTGGCCCAAAGTCAAAATCGCGGACGACTTTCGCCGTACTCACCGATCGGCACATACGGCTCAATCAACTCCCACTGATCATCGGCGAGTTGCCTGCGCGTCACAGTCCTCGTTCCTACCGGATCCGCTCTCCCGGCGGACCCGGACCGGCAACATTGATCACGACATCACACAGGCCCTGGCCGTGCTGCACGTCGCGCATCTTCTCGGATGACGGTGGGCCCCCGCGCCAGGGCAGGAAGCGGGGGCTCGGGGACGCCGCCGACGGTGGCGCGGTCAGTCTGCCTGCGGCGCGGGCTTCTCCAGGAGAAGCGGGAACAGCGCCGCGGGCAGGTCGGCTCCGCGCCCGGCCTCCACTGCGCGCTGGTAGAGCTTGCGCGCACCTTCCGTCATCGGGCCACGCAGGCCGACGTCGTAGGAGGATGTGGTGGCCAGTTCCATACAGGCGAAGAACGTGTCGATGGTCGCCTCGTCCGTGCTGTAGTCGCCCTTCTCGACGCGGTCCACCGAGTCGCGGAGTTCGCGTTCCAGGATCGCCACGGTCGGCAGCGTGTGGTTGAGCAGCCTCCGGGGCGAGACGCCGTACGCCGACGCGAACGCCAGTGCTTCCTGGAAGGCGCCTTCCGCAGCCATGTAGAAGATGAGCATGCCGAGGTCCAGGGCACAGGCGTCGCCCACGTTGTCGCCCGTGTGGTTGGTGGTGCCGCCGAGCAGCAGCAGGGTCGGCTCCAGCTCGTTCCAGATCTCCGTGGGCCCGGAGAAGACGACACCTCCACCCGGCTGGCCGATGTCCTTGGGGTACGCGGCGATGGTCCCGTGCAGATAGCGGCCACCACGCTCCCTGACCCACGCGTCGGTCTCGATCGCGTGGTTGGGTGTTCCCGTCGCGAGGTTGACGATCGTCCGTCCGTCGAGCCGGACGTCGTCGCCCAGGGCTGTGCGCAGCGCCGCGCTGTCGGTGAGGACCGAGATGACCACCGGGCTCGCCTGGGCGGCGGCGACCGCCGACTCAGCCACGTCGGCACCCCGCTCGCGGAGCTTCTCCGCTTTGGTGGCGGTGCGGTTCCACACCGTGACCTCCCGACCGCCTTCCACGATCGCGGACGCGACCGCCGTCCCCATCAGGCCGAGACCGAGAACACTTACGTCGGACAAGGTGTCCACCTTCCTCTTTCGTTCATTTTCGTACCGGCCCTGCGGGTCGGAGTGGCGGCTGCTCGGTGCCTACTGCCGGCCGATGCGCTCGTAGACGTCCGGGCGGGACCGGCGGTAGACCAAGGCCGTGATGACGCCCACTACGAACGTTCCATAGACCAGGGCGAACATCCCGTTTGTCAGGCTCTTGGAGCCACTGATGAGGGTGCTGAAGTTCTGCGTCGCCAGGACCAGCGACACGGCGAGACCGGCGAGAGCGAGGACGGGCGCGACCACTGACTTCCAGACGTTGGTGTCGCTCGGCCTGGTCCGCCGGAGGTAGACGGGGATCGCGACTCCGGTGACCAGCAGCAGGACGATCAGTGCGTAGCCGAAGACGCCGCTCAGGGTCGCGTACAGAAGGGTGGGGTCGGCCGCGAAGATGACGAAGGGCGCCAGGCCGAGGACCGTCGTCACGGTGGTGACCAGGGACGCGCGGTAGGGGGCGCCCTGGCGGGGGTGCACCTTGCTGAGCCCCTTGTGCAGGATTCCGTCCGCGCCGAGGTTGTAGAGATAGCGAGCCGTGATGTTGTGACTGGACAGCGCCGCGGCGAAGATGCTCGTGGTGAGCAGCACGGTGGCCAGGTCAACCACGACGCGCCCGCTGTACGCTGCGGCGCTGTCCATGAACGACTGGGTCGGGTTGGCAGCCGTGGCAGCCACCACCTTGTCGGTGCCGTACGCCTGGATCAGCAGCCACGCGGTGCCGGCGTACAGGAGCGTCACCAGGCCGATGAACAGGTACGTCGCCCGGGGCACGGTGCGGTCCGGGTCACGCACCTCGTCGCGGAAGATGGTGGTCGCCTCGAACCCGCCGAAACAGAGGATGGCGAACAGCAGCGCGATACCCGTCGATCCCGAGAGGGCCGCGTGCGGGGTGAAGGAGGAGAGGCTGAAACCCGAGGCGCCGCCCTTGAACACCACGCAGGCGTCGTAGACCAGGACGATGACGACCTCGCACACCAGCACCACGGACAGGATCCGCGCTGACACGTCGAGCTTGAAATAGCCCAGCACGCCGACGACCGCCACCAGCGCCAGGCCCCAGAGCCACCAGCTGATCGCCGGTCCGTGGTACCTGTCGTGGATGAGCGACTTGAGCACCAGACCGAAATACGCGTAGCAGGACAGGGTGATGGCGTAGTAGCACAGGAGTGCCAGGAACGAGGAGCCCAGCCCGACGACCCGGCCCAGGCCTGCGGTGATGTAGGCGTAGAACCCACCGGGATTGGGGAGATGCCGGGCCATCGTGGTGAAGCCGGCGGCGAACAGGGCCAGGATCACGCCTGCCGCCACGAAGGCCATCGGTGCGCCGATGCCGTTGCCGTAGCCGACGACGAGCGGGATGAAGCCGACGACGACCGCCATGGGTGCGTTGAAGGCCAGCACGGTGAACAGTAGGTGGAACATGCTGAGGTTGCCGCGCAACTGGGGCCCTGAAGCGACTCCCACGGACGGCACCTCCGTCTCGGTCACTGGTCTCACGGAACTCATGGGTTGTCTCCTGACGATGGCCCCTGCCCCTGGACAGGGGCTTCGGCGGTGAGGGTTGAGATCTGAGCGGGCTGCCCTGGGAGTTCGTGTCTCGGCCGGGTCCAGGATGAGATCAGTCCGGATTGGGTGAGTTGCGTTCAGCCGACCGAATTGGTCGAAAGACTAGGTCGCATGTCCCAGGCAGGCAAGACGGAGGGACGGTAAATTCTTTGTTTCGCGTAGGGGCAAGGAAAGGAATCCTCTCCGAAGATTGCGATTAACTCCGACACGGCACGACACCCCGGAAGCAACGAGGTCCGGTGCCAACTCGGCCCGTATTGCGGTGAGGTCAACGGCATTGACGGGCCGCGCTCATCGCGACCTCGCCTGGGCTGCATTCATCCACGTCAGCGCGATTTGCCGATCGAGGGCACGCGGGAACGCGGTAAGTGCACCGCCCGCCGAAACGTGTGGGAAACGCAATTCAAGGAATGCCGAGTGCTTCTACACTCGCAGGGAAGGGCCTTCCCGTACCGGGTGCCTGGCACCGCCTGCCTTCGATCACCTGGGTAAGCTGCCGCCGGAGCCAATCAGCTTGGTCATGCGATCAGGAACTGTCATCCTGGGTGTCCGCTCCGAACGCGTGGACAAGGTGCCCGGCGGCGTCGTCGACCGCCTCCTTCGCCCGTGCGATGGTTCCGACCTCGGTGAAGAAAGCGTGGAAGACGCCCGGGTAGCGCTTGGCGGCGCTTCGTACGCCGTCCTCTCGTAGCCGGCGGGCGAAGTCCTCCCCGTCGTCGCGCAGCGGGTCGCACTCCGCGGTGATGATGAACGCCGGCGGGAGGCCTCGCAGGTCGCGAGCGTTCGCGGGCACGGCGAGCGGGTCGGCGCGATCGGCCTCGTCGCGCAGGTACTGGTCCCAGAACCACAGGACGTCGTCGCTCGTGATCAATGGACCGTCGGCGTACTCGGTCCAGGACGGGCGTGGCACGCCGTACTCGGTGGGCGGGTAGGCCAGCAACTGGAAGACGATGGGTGGGCCGCCCCGGTCGCGGGCGAGCAGGCACACGGCCACGGAGAGGTTGGCGCCGGCGCTGTCGCCGCCGATCGCGATGCGGGACGAGTCTGCGCCCAGTTCGGCGGCGTGGGAGGACACCCAGGTCAGGGCGCGGAAGCAGTCGTCGAGAGGCTCGGGGAACTTGTGCTCGGGCGCGAGACGGTAGTCCACCGAGACGACGACACAGCCCGCCGCCGTCGACAGCGTGCGGCACAGGGCGTCCACGCCGTCCAGACCGCCCACCGTCCAGCCGCCTCCGTGGAGGTATACCAGGACCGGCAGTCCGGCCTCGGGGCCGGGCCGGTACACCCTGACCGGGATCTCGGCTTCCGCGCCTGGGACGGTCCGGTCGTACACCTCGTGGATGACCGGAGGCGGAAGGTCGGAGGCGAGTGCGCGGACCCACTCTCGTGCACCCGCAACGCCCAGCCGGTGCAGCGGTCGCGGAAGCAGCTCCTTGAGCAGGTCGGCCGACGCCTGCGCGTCGGGATCGAGTTTCACGGTGCCTCCGGGACGGTGCGCGACGTGCAGGGCTCAGGGGTCACCGGACAGTGACAGGACATTCCGCCGTCGACGGCGAGGGTGGTGCCGGTGATGTACGCCGAGGCCGGGCCGGCGAGGAAGACGACTGCCGGCCCCCGAAGAGGTTTTCGTCGAGTGTCCCGATATGCCGGACGGTCTTCGTCCCCGGATTGTCGGCGTCGACGAAGAACATGGTGGCGCCCCCGCGTTCGCCGGGTTCACCCGAGGTCCGTGCCATGACGATCGTGAAGCCCGCTCCGTCGGCACCGGTGATGAACCACTTGCGGCCGTCGATGCGCCGGCCGCCCGGAACCCGTTCGGCGCGCGTGGCCAGCGCGGCCGGGTCCGATCCCGCACCGGGGGCCGGTTCGGTCATCGCGAAGCACGACTGGATCTCGCCGGTGGCGAGCGGGCGCAGATGGCGCTCCTTCTGCTCGGGGGTCGCGACGGCCTCCAGCAGGTGCATGTTGCCCCGGTCGGGAGCGGCGATGTTCAGCGCCAGCGGGCCGAGCAGCGAGTAGCCCGCCTCCTCGAACACCACGGTGCGGCCCCGCATGTCCAGTCCGTGACCGCCGTACTCGGCCGCGACATGGGGGGCGAAAAACCCCGCCTCCTTCGCCGCACACTGGAGGTCCACTCGTACGGCCTCCGAGTGGACGACTCCCCTGTGCCGGTCCTCGACGGGGAGCACGGTCTCCCGGATGATGCGGGCGCCGAGGTCGGCGAGCTCCGCCACGACCGGGCCGGGGAAGAGATCGACAGTCATGAGTACTCCTGTCGGCTAATGAGGGTTAGCCGACTGTAAGGCGGCACAAACGGGATGACAAGAGCCAGGCATTCGATCCGATGACGCTCCTGCTACTTTTGGCTAGCCGGTCTGCACTGGCATGGGAGTACAAAACCGAGGGGTGAGTGGGGATGACCGTGTCGGGATCGCGCACCGAGGGCATCCGCGCCGCGGCGCTGGACCTGTTCACCAGGCTCGGCTACGGGGCGACCACGATGGCCGACATCGGCGCGGCGGTGGGGATCCGCGGACCGAGCCTGTACAAGCACGTCGCGTCCAAGCAGGATCTGCTCGTGCAGATCATGACGGACACCATGGACAACCTGCTGGCGCTGCACCGGGTGGCCGTCGACAGCAGCAGTGATCCTACCGAGCGGCTGCGGCGCGCCACCGAGGCACACGTGCGCTACCACGCCCGCCATCGGCAGGAGGCGTTCGTCGGCAATCGCGAGGTCCGCAGCCTGGCCGAGCCGCACCGTACGAAGATCCTGACCCGCCGCGCAGAGTACGAGGCGGGATTCCGCGACCTGGTGACGGAGGGTGTTGCGGCGGGGTGCTTCAGTGTCGCGTCGGCCCGGCTGGCCTCGTACGCGATCCTGGATCTCGGTATGGGCGTGGCCACCTGGTTCCGGGACGACGGCGAACTGACCGAGGACACCGTGGCCTGGCAGTACGGAGAGTTCGCCCTCAGTATGGTCGGGGCGACCCCGCGGTCGTGAGCGCGGGAGCAGTGGTCAGGGCCGCCCGGCCCGGTGTGCGTCGGCCAGCCGCTCCATCGCCTCGGTGGCCAGGTCGATGTCGACCATCAGGTGGTCGGGGTCCCGGAAGGCCAGCCACTGGTAGACCAGCCCGTCACTCACGGCGGCGATCATGCGGGCCAGTGGCTCCACGAGCTTCGCCTCGTCACCCTCGCGCATCCCCTTGTTGAGGGTCTTGATCATCACTTCGAGATGGATCTGGTAGGCCTTGGAGGCAAGTTCCCCCTCTTGGCGCAGGACCCAGAAGAACAGCTCCGCCTGGGCGTGCGCTTGCTTCTCGGCAGACTGGTAGTAGCCCATGAGCTGCCGGAGCAGGCTGGCCGCGGTGCGGCCCAGGCCGGCTCGTTCGCGTACGTGCCAGATGGTGTTCTCCAGCGTGGCGATCTGCTGCTCGTAGATCGCGAAGAAGAGCTCCTCCTTGGAGCTGAAGCAGTAGTGCAGGCTCGCGAGAGGCGCGCCGGCCTGCGCCGCGATCCGGCGGGTGGTGGCACCGTCCACCCCGAATTCCGCGATCACGTCGACGGCCGCCTGGATGAAGACCTCGCGGCGCTGGGTGGCTCGGAGTCGCGCCATGGCAGAACCCTATCTACGTGGACGGAGGTGACTGTCGCCTGTCAGGGTATCGTGACCAAGTCGCATGCCCATGACGCGCGACTGGCCAGAAGCAGTGCATTGCCGGGGCGCATGGCCCGGCTTCACCAACCGTTCGGACCGACTCGGACCGTTGACCAGGTTTCGGTACTCCCTGCGTTGAGCCCCTGCCCATCACGGCGACGCGAGGTCACCGTGACTCCAGCCTCATGCACTCCGTTGACACCGTCGGCCTTCCTGGAGGGGACCGCCCGCGTGTGACCGAAGGGTGCGATGATCCACGGGCGCCGGGGGGACATACGCGGCGTTCACCACCGAGGGGACACCGGCCTCCCGGGGTGTTGCGGGCCGTCGGCGTGGGTGGCGGCGACCGGGCCGCTTGTCCGATGGGGACGGATCAGGGGCGTCACGCGCTTGGACGGAGCCGCCGATCGCGATCTGCTGGTTGAGACGACCGCCGAGGACGAGACCGCGACGGTCTGTCCCTTCCAGCGGCTGGACGCGATCGCCCACTCGCCGCGAGCGGTGCTCGCCTCCAGCGCATCGTCCATTCCGATCATGAAGCCCGCCGTCGCCACCTCTGAACCGGCTACGGGGTCTCGTTCCTGCTGTGCGCGAAGGAAGATCGAGTCGGGTATCGCCACGACCGAAAACATCGACATGGGAAGGTGCGTGGCTGCGCACCTCCGCCGCCTCCCGCGAAGTCCCTATCGAGTCCGATTCCCTCTAGATCAAGTGACCAACTTTTTTCGCTAGTTGGCCGGTTGAAGCGGAAATGGAGCGTCGCAACCGAAGAGTGTCACCCGGGTCCGGCGCTTCGCCCAGCCCCTCCTGGATCCACTGGTACCCCCAGGTTACGGGGCTGGGACGCTCTCGAATTTCCGCCACATCGACCGTTGACATCAGTTCATACCAGCGCCACGATGTGGTCATCGGACTTGGTCTTACGACCAAAAATGGCTCGCCCGACCTCCTTGTCCCACGCCGGCACCCCGTCAGCCGGTATCCGAGCCTCCCCGCACGTCCCTTCAACCGCCCACCCGGTATGCACAAGGGGTACGAGATGACCACCAGCACGAACGTGAAACTGCGCTCCGTCCCGGCAGCGACTCCGGTCGCCGACATTCTGGCCATCGTGTCCGAGGACGGCGGGGTGATCATCCAGCAGCTGTTGTCCCAGGACCAGGTCCGCCGCTTCAACGCCGAGATCGACCCGGCGATGCACGCCCTGGAGCCAGGCGCCAAGAACCCCGGTGACGAGGGCATCGCCGACTTCCACGGCAAGAACACCAAGCGGCTCACCAACCTCGTCATGCTGAGCAAGACCTTCCGCGAGGAGATCCTCAACCACGAGATCGTCGCCGCCCTGGCGGACGCGGTATTCCTGGAAGAGTCCGGGGCGTACTGGATGAACACCGCGCAGGTGATCGAGATCGGGCCGGGGAACAAGGCGCAGCCGCTCCACCGTGATCTGGAGAACTACCACCCGTTCATCGGCATGGGGCCGGCCGGCCCCGAGGCAATGATCAACTTTCTGGTCGCGCTGACCGACTTCACCGAGGAGAACGGTGCCACGCGCGTCATCCCCGGCAGCAACCACTGGCCGGACTACGAGGACCGCGGCAACCCGGAGATGACGATCCCCGCCGAGATGAAGAGCGGCGACGTGCTGTTCATCAGCGGCAAGGTCGTCCACGGCGGCGGCCAGAACCGGACGACGGACTTCTACCGGCGCGGTGTGGCCTGGGCCTTCCAGCCCAGCTTCCTCACCCCGGAGGAGGCGTACCCCTTCATCGTCGACCACGAGCTCGTCCGGTCGCTGCCTGAGCGGGTGCAGCGCCTGCTCGGCTTCCGGTCCCAGTACCCCAAGGGCTGCCCGGGCCTGTGGCAGGTCGACTACGCCGAGCTGGCCGAGTACCTGAAGCTCTGACCGGCCCCCCGACGGCAAAAGCCTGCCCCGCCCGGACACTGAGAGGAACAGACACATGGATCTCGCTCGCGCGACGGCGCAACTGGGCCGACCGGACTCGGTACCCGGCCAGAGCCGGAGCCGGCACACCGACCCCGCGCCGGGCGGCCACTACGCGGTCGTCGTCATCGGCTCCGGGATGGGCGGGATCTGTGCCGCGATCAAGCTCAAGGGGATAGGGGTCGACTCCCTGGCTGTCCTTGAGCGTGCCGAGGAGGTCGGCGGCACCTGGCGGGCGAACACCTACCCCGGGATCGCCGTCGACACGTCAATCCTCCAGTACTCGCTGTCCTTCGAGCCGAACCCCGGCTGGTCCCGCCTGTACGCCGGCGGCGCCGAGCTTCAGCGGTACCTGATCGGCCTGTCGGAGAAGTACGGCATCCGCCGCCACATCAGGTTCGGCACCGACGTCACGGAGATGCGGTACGCCGAGAACGAGCAGCTGTGGCAGATCTCCACCCGCTCGGGCGCGACGTACACCGCGAACGTCGTCGTCAACGCGACTGGGCACCTCAGCACACCGGCCATCCCCAGCATCTCCGGCCTGGACCAGTTCGAGGGCCAGGTACTGCACTCGGCCGAGTGGGACGCCTCCTTCGACGCCTCGGGGCGCCGTATCGCCGCCATCGGCAGCGGTGCGAGCGCCGCACAGCTCGTGCCGTGCATCGCCCGGGACGCGGAGCAGGTGTACGTCTACCAGCGCTCCGCGCCTTGGGTGTTCCCGCGCGACGACCGGCCGATCGGCCGGATCGAGGCGGCGGTCTACCGGCACGTGCCGTTCGTGCTCAAGGCGCAGCGCTGGCGCCGCTTCTGGGGCAACGACAAGGTGGCGTACGCCTTCGAGAAGCAGAACGAGACGGTCGGCAAGCAGCAGCGGTACGCCGAGGACTTCATCGAGCGTTCGATCCCGGACCCGGAGCTGCGCCGGGCGGTCACCCCTGACTACAGCGTCGGGTGCAAGCGGCGCATCATGTCCGACGACTGGTACCCGGCGCTGCTGCGGGAGAACGTGGAGCTGATCCCCAGCGCGCTGACCGAAGTGCGGCCCCGCTCGGTGGTCGGTCCGGACGGCGTGGAGCGGCCGGTCGACACCATCGTCTTCAATACCGGCTTCGCGGTCGAGGGCTTCATGCCGATGAAGGTCTTCGGCACCGGCGGGACCGAACTCCACGACGCGTGGTCGGACGGCGCCCAGACCCACCTGGGTATCACCGTCTCCGGCTACCCGAACCTCTTCTTGATCTCCGGGCCCAACACCGCGATCGGCGCGGGATCGTACGCCTTCATGATCGAGTGCCAGGTCCGGTACATCACCGGCGCGCTGGAGCTGATGCGCCGGCGCGGGCTGTCCGCGCTGGACGTACGGCTCGACGTGCAGCGCCGCTCGTACTGGAAGACGCAGAGCCGGCTGGCCGGGAGCGTCTACGGCTCCGGCTGCCAGGGCTGGTACCAGGGCGAGGGCGGCCGGATCGACACCCTGTGGCCGGGCACGAACGCCGAGTACTGGTGGCGCACCCGGCGCTTCGACCCGAAGAACTATCACCTCATCACCCGGGCGCCGATCTTTTCCCGCACCGCCGCTGCCGCGTCCGCGACGACGATTCCGGCCGCCTGAAACCCCACGAGTGAGTTGACCAGTTGACCATGAACAGGAAGTGCCGGCCATGACCCGATCGGCTGTCTCTGTCGTAACCGAGGACGATCCCACTCCGCTGGTGCTGTCGGTCGCACGGACGCTTCGTGCCAGCGCCCGTGTCCCGGAGCTGCTGCCGGTGCTGCGGGGCCTGAGCGGCACCGTCGTCGTGCGGTCGAAGGACGACCCCCAGGCGGTGACGATCCGCTTCGCCGACGGCGAGGCCAGGGTCGACCACGGGGCCGCCGCCGATCGCGATCTCGTGCTCATCGTGGATCTCGCGGACCGCTTCACCATCGTCGAGGTACAGGGATACGAACCGACGGCGCTCCTGGCCGACGCCGTGCACAGCGTGCTGGAACCGCCGCTGCCACCGTGGCGGGACGCCGCCACCGGCTTCTGGGAGTTCACCGGCTCGGATCCGGGGATGCCCGCGCAACTCGTGGTCACCTGCGAGGACGAGCAGAGCGAGTACGTACTCGGTGACGGTCTGCCGCGTTACGTGATCAGCGGCCCTTCCCACACGCTCGCCCGGGTGTTCACGGGGACCGATACCTTCCTCGACGCGGTCTTCACCGGAGCCGTGTCCATCCGCGGCACCCTTCCCCAGCTGTCCGTGATGGCCGGCGCGTCCCTGAAGGTGAGGTTCCGTGCCTGACATGCTTGACACGCCTGAGAACATCGGTAACTGGCTCCGCGAGCGGAAGATCACCTCCGTCAGGGTCGAGGGCACCAACCTCGAAGGGTCGTTCATCGGGAAATACATCTCGCCGCGCAAGCTGGAGTCCGGCCTGACGTCCGGCTTCGCGTTCGCCGACGTGGCCTTCGGCCTCGACCTGGGCAACGTCCCGCAGTTCGGTTTCGCCATGCCGTCCTGGCGTGGCGACCTGCCCGACATCCTGCTGCACCTGGACCCCTCGACCATCGTCGAATGGGCTCCGGGGCGCGCGGCCGTCCTCGGCGATTTCCGGGACAAGGAGGGGCAGCCGCTCCCGGCCTGTCCGCGCAACACCCTGCGCCGCCTGACGGACCGGCTGGACGGCCTGGGCTACCGGGCCAAGGTGGCGATCGAGATCGAGGCCACGGTCTTCGAGGAGTCCATCCACGAGGCCCGCCGGAAGAACTACCAGGACCTGACTCCGCTGGGCGGGGCCGCGGGATCGGCGTACCACCTCGCCAAGTCCAAGGACTGGGACGACTACATGTCGGCGGTCGCCCGCCGGCTGGACGAGCTCGGCATCGACTGGGAGGCGTGGAACGACGAGGCCGCCGCAGGTCAGATCGAGCTCAACCTCGCTCCGGCCGACCCCGTGACCGTCGCCGACTCCTGGGCCCGCACCCGGCAGGTCATGCGCGAAGTGGCGTTCGGACTGGACCACTGCGTCACCTTCATGGCCAAGCCGACGGCCGGCTACGGGCAGGCGTCACACGTCAACGTATCCCTGGAGCAGGACGGACAGAACGTCTTCTACGAGGAGTCCGGCCCCTCGAAGGTCATGACCCACTTTCTCGGTGGCGTCATGGCCACTCTGCCGGGAGCGACATCCTTCGCGCTGCCGCAGATCACCTCCTACCGCCGCCTGGTCGACCTCGACGGCCCCCCGACCACGGTCACCTGGGGTATCGCCAACAAGAGCGCGGCCGTCCGCGCCGTGACCGGTCACCCGAAGTACTCCCGGCTGGAGTACCGGACCCCGGGCGCGGACGCGAACATCTACCTCGTACTCGCGGCGGTGCTGGCCGGCGGTCTGGCCGGCCTGGAGGGCAAGATCGACCCGCCGGCACCGTTCGAGCAGATGGCCTGGTGCCTGCCCCCGGGGACGGCGAGGATCCCGGACAGCATCAGCAAGGCCGCCGCCGCGCTGGAAGCCGACGAGCTGCTGGCGGGCGTGCTGGGGCAGGATCTCGTCGACTACTGGCTGGGCACCCGGCGCTGGGAGTGGCTGCAGTTCCACACCACCGGCGGCGACCCCGACGCCGACCTGACCACGTGGGAGTCCAACCGCTACTTCGAGCTGCCGTGATGACGGCGCTCGTCGACGCGGCGGTACTGAACGCCGCGCCCGGCCGGCTGGAGATCGAGAAGCTGAGGCTCGATGTGCCGGGACCGGACGAGGTCCTGGTACGGGTGGTCAGCGCAGGCCTGTGCCACTCGGACCTGCACGAGATCGACGGAACCTTCGCGTCAGAACCGCCGATCGTGCTCGGTCACGAGGCATCGGGTGTGGTGGAGGCGACGGGGGCCAATGTGGTGGGGCTGCGGGTCGGCGACCACGTCGTCACCTGTCTGTCGGTCTTCTGCGGCCGATGCCGCTACTGCACCGGCGGCCGCCTCACGCTGTGCGAGAACCGGTCCCGGCTCTCCCACCAGCGGCCCGGCCCCCGACTGGTGAACGCCGCCGGGCGCCCGGTGCGGCCGACGGCGGGGATCGGCGCCTTCGCCCAGGCGATGGTGGTCCATCAAAACGCCCTCGTACGGATCCCTTCCGACATGCCGATGGCCCCGGCAAGCATCCTCGGCTGCGCGGTGACCACGGGTCTGGGCGCGGTCTTCCGCGGCGCCCGCGTGGAGCCGGGCAGCAGCGTGGTGGTGATCGGCACCGGCGGGATCGGCACGGCCGCCATCCAGGGCGCCAGGATCGCGGGCGCGACGCAGATCATCGCCGTGGACCTGATCCCGGAGAAGCTCAAGGCAGCCGAGCGGTTCGGCGCCACGCACGCCCTGCACGCGGGCGAGTCCGACCCGGTCGAGGCCGTACGCGAAATCACCGGCGGCGGCGCCGACTTCGCCTTCGAGGCGGTCGGGCGGAGTACGACGGTGGAGCAGGCCTTCGCGATGCTGCGCCCTGGCGGACTCGCCACGGTCGTCGGCATGGTGCCGGAGCACACGCCGATCCGGGTCAGCGGGCCGGAACTGTTCCTTCAGGAGAAGCGCCTGCAGGGCTCCTTCATGGGCTCGAACCAGTTCAAGACGGATATCCCGCGCTACGTCGACCTCTATCTCCAGGGCCGGCTGCTGCTTGACGACATGGTGTCCGAGCACGTCACGCTCGCCGGGATCAACGAGGGCTTCGAACTGCTGGCCCAAGGACGGGCGACCCGCGTGGTCGCCGACATCGGGGAGGTCTGATGCGACCCCTCATCGGTATCACCGGCCGCCGGCTGAGCGCGAGCCTGCTCAGCGGCATGGACGCCAGATACGCCGGCCGTCATGTCGACCAGTACTTCTCCGACTACGCCCGCTGTGTCGCCGAAGCGGGCGGCATCCCGGTGCACCTGCCCTTCGAGGCAGGGTCCATCGAGACGATGCGCCGCCTGGACGGCCTGCTCGTCACCGGCGGCCAGGACATCCATCCCAACCGCTGGGGCGGCGACGCGGGGGAGGCGACCGGCGCGGACCCGCGGCTGAACAGCATGGCCCACGACATCGAGCGGGACGCCTACGAGGCCCTGCTGATCCACGGCGCGGTCGCCGCGAGTGTGCCCGTGCTCGGGGTGTGCCGGGGCCACCAACTGCTCAACGTCGCCTTCGGCGGGCGGCTCGTCGCCGACATACCCCGAGCGTCGTCGAGCACTACTCGGGGCAGGCAGCCCTCACCGACGGGGCCGGCGACCACGTCGTGCGGTTCTCTCCCGGCTCGCTGGCCGCGTCGATCTACGGCTCCCTCGCGCAGGTCAACTCCTGGCACCACCAGGCCGTCGAGGTCTGCGGAAACGGGCTGGCGGTGTCCGGACGCGCCGCCGACGGCGTCGTCGAGTGCACCGAGATGCCCGGCTATCCCGTACTCGGTGTGCAATGGCACCCCGAGTGGCAGCAGACGCCGGACCCGGTCTTCGGCTGGCTGGTCGACGCCGCCGGGCAGGCGCTCCAGCGGCGCGCCGGGCAGTCGGTCTCCACCGGACAGCCCCGCTGACCGGGACAGCAAACGAAACCCCCGCCGACCAGAGAATGGTGTTGATCATGACGCGGACTCCGACGCCGACGACGCGGCAGGACTGGCTGGACCTGCTGGAATCCACCCGCCTTCCGGCGGCCATGTGGGTGGACGGTGAGTGGGCGCAAGCCCGGGGCGGAGCCACCCTGCCGCTGGTCACGCCACGTGACGGCTCGGTTCTCGTACACCTTCCGGCCGCTGACGAAGGCGATGTCGACCGAGCAGTCCGGGGTGCCCGGCAGGCCTTCCTGGACCGCCGCTGGGCGGGGCTCGAGCCCCGTGAGCGGGGCGAGATCCTGATCCGCTGGGCCGATCTGCTGGACCGGCACCGGGACGAACTCGCGCTCCTGGTGGCCATGGAGATGGGCAAGCCGGTCGTCACGGCCCGGTCCGTGGAACTGCGCACCACGATCAACCTCATCCGGTGGTACGGCGAACTCGCCGACAAGCTGATGGACGAGTCACCGCGGGGCCGCGGCGAGGCGGTGGCCCTGGTCACCCGGGAACCCCTCGGGGTGATCGCCGCGATCACCCCGTGGAACTTCCCCATGACACTGTCGACCTTCAAGGTGCCCGCCGCGCTGGTCGCGGGCAACAGCGTCGTGCTCAAGCCTGCCAGCCAGTCGCCGCTGTCCATGCTGCGGGCAGCCGAACTGGCGCACCAGGCCGGTGTGCCGGCCGGGGTGTTCCAGGTCGTCACCGGCAGCGGGTCGGTGACCGGCGCCGCACTGGGGCGGCACCCCGACGTCGCGACCCTGACGTTCACCGGCTCCACCGACGTCGGCAAGCAACTGCTGGGGTACGCGGCCGAGTCCAACGCCAAGCCGGTGTGGCTGGAGCTCGGCGGGAAGTCGCCGAACATCATCTTTCCGGACGCGCCGGACATGGCGAAGGCCATCGAGACGGCCGCCTGGGCGATCCACTTCAACTCCGGCCAGATGTGCACCGCCGGATCGCGGCTGATCGTCCACGAGTCGGTCCGGGACACCGTCGTCGCGGGCGTGGTCGAGCACCTGGCAGCACTTCGCATCGGCGACCCGCTCGACCCGGCGACCCAGTTCGGCCCGCTCTCCAGCGAACGGCACCGCCGCGAGGTCCTCGCCGAAGTCACCTCGGGCATCAGAAGCGGGGCCAAGCTGGTCCACGGCTCCGACAGTCCGCGCACCGGCCCCGGCTGGTACGTGGACCCGGCCGTGTTCGTGGACGTCGACCCCGACAGCCGGCTCGCCCAGCACGAGATCTTCGGGCCGGTGCTGTCCGTACTCACCTTCTCCGACGAGGAGTCGGCCGTCCGGATCGCGAACAACTCGGACTACGGCCTCGGTTCCTCAGTGTGGACCGCCGACCTCGCCCGCGCCCACCGCATGTCCCGTGCCATCGAGGCGGGCGTGGTGTGGGTCAACTGCTTCGAGGAGGGCGACTCGTCCGTGCCCTTCGGCGGGCGCAAACTCTCCGGCCACGGCTCCGACAAGAGCGTCCACGGCCTGGAGAAGTTCACCGCCCTGAAGACCACCTGGATCGCTCTCACATGATGAAAGGCGGACACATGACGGACACCACGCGCATTGCTCTGGTAGGGCTGGGAGCCACCGGCCTGGCGATCGGGCGGGCGCTGGCGGGCCGCAGGGACTGCACGCTGGTCGGGGCGGCGGACATCTCCCCGGAGCGGGTCGGCCGCGATCTCGGAGAGTTGCTGGGCGGCACGCCGTCCGGGACCGCCGTCGTCGCGGCCCCCGACGTACTGCCCTTGGCCGATGTCGCGATGGTTGCCACCACCTCGATGCTGGACGCTGTCGAGCCGGTGCTGTCGGCGCTGGTGCGGCGGGGGGTGAACGTGGTGAGCATCTGCGAGGAACTCGGTCATCCGTTCCTCAGCCATCCCGAGGTCTCCGGCCGGCTCGACAAGCTCGCGGTGGAACACGGGGTCGCGGTGCTCGGCACCGGCTGCAACCCGGGCATGATCATGGACACCCTGCCGCTGCTGCTGAGCAGCCTGACCCAGCGGGTGCGGCGGGTGCGGATCCGGCGCACCGCCGACATGTCGCGCTACGGCGCCATCCTGGCGAAATTCGGGCTGGGCCTGACCGAGGAGCGCTTCGCAGCCGAGCAGGGCGCCGGCCGGGTGATCGGGCATGTCGGCTTCGAGCAGTCGGTGGCGGCGCTGGCGGCCGGTCTCGGCTGGGACCTGGACGAGATCGTCGTCGATGCGCCCCGCCCCGCGCTGCTGGCCGCCGAGCCACGAAGCGGCGAGCACATCCGGATCGAGCCGGGGACGGTGGCCGCCGTGCTGCACGGCGCACGTGGGCTGAGCGGCGGTGAGGCCGTCATCGAACTCGGCATCCACTTCGGACTCTTCCAGCCCGGCGACCCCATGGAGGACGGCGACGCCTGCGTCATCGAAGGTGACGAGCAGACCGTCGAGGTCAGGGTGCCGGGCGGATACGAGAGCTTCCTGTCCACCGTGGCCGTGGCGAGCAACGCCGTGGTCGCTGCCGTCGGGGCCGCGCCGGGCTTGCGGACCATGGCCGACCTTCCCGTCGCCGCCCTTGCCAGCAAGGGCGCCTGGCGCCGCTGAGAAGCCGATCCCCGATCTGTGGTCACTCCCGGACGGGACCGGGATCCGCCGCACCGTGAATACGAGAGGAGGTTCACCCGATGCCCGGTGACCTGTCGTTCGAACCGCTCACACCCGTTTCCTACCTGGACCGTGCGGCCGCCGCACACGGCGACCGACTCGCGGTGGTGGACGTCGACCAGCGGTGGACGTACGCGCAACTGCACGACCGGTGCCGTCGCCTGGCCGGAGCGCTCACCCCGCTGGCCGGCGGGCGCCCGGTGGCCGTGCTGGCGCCGAACACCCATGTCCTGCTGGAGGCCCACTTCGGCGTGCCCTGGGCCGGGGTGCCGCTCGTCGCGGTGAACACCCGGCTGTCCGCCCGGGAGATCGCGTACATCCTGGAGCACTCAGAGGCGGCGGTGCTGATCCACGACCCGGCCTTCGACGGCCTCGTCGACGCCGCCCTCGCGCTACTCACCGCGCCACCGGTACGAATCAGAGCGGGCGAGGGCGACAACGGAACGTACGAGTCGCTGCTCGCCGACGCCGTCCCGCACGCGATCACTCCGCAGGACGAGCGGGCCCTGCTGGCGGTCAACTACACCTCCGGCACGACCGGCAGTCCCAAGGGCGTCATGTACCACCATCGCGGCGCCTACCTGCAGGCGCTGGCCATGGTGGGTCACACAGGGCTGTCGCCAACGGCCGTGCACTTGTGGACACTTCCGATGTTCCACTGCAACGGCTGGTGCTTCCCCTGGGCGGTGACCGCCGCGGCGGCCACCCACGTGTGCCTGCCGAAGGTCGACCCGGCCGAGATCTGGCGGCTCATCCGCGATGAGGGCGTCACCCATCTCAACGGGGCCCCGACCGTGCTGTCGATGATCGCGTACGCACCGGAGGCAGCCCCCGTCGCCCCGGCCGTGCGGATAGCCACCGGCGGGGCCCCGCCCAGTCCGGCGATCCTGCGGCGGATGGCGGAGCTGGGCTTCGACGTCACCCACTTGTACGGGCTCACGGAGACGTTTGGTCCGGCGATGATCTGCGACTGGCGTCCCGAGTGGAACGGGCTCGACACCCACCAGCAGGCCCGGCTGAAGGCCCGGCAGGGCGTGGGGAACATGATCTCCTGCGCGGTCCGCGTCGTCGCGGCGAACGGCGCCGACGTCCCGCGCGACGGCGCGTCGGTGGGAGAGATCGCGCTGCGCGGCAACAACGTCATGCTCGGCTACTTCAAGGACCCGGCCGCAACCGAAAAGGCCTCCCCCGACGGCTGGTTCCGCACCGGCGACCTCGGGGTGATCCACCCCGACGGATACATCGAGCTGCGGGACCGCAGCAAGGACGTCATCATCTCCGGCGGCGAGAACATCGCCAGCGTCGAGGTGGAACAGGCCCTCTGTGAGCATCCGGCCGTCCTGGAGGCCGCGGTGATCGCTGTCCCGGACGAACGCTGGGGCGAGGTCCCCGCCGCCTACGTCACCCTGCACGCCGGCAAGGCGGCCACGCAGGCCGAACTCATCGAGCACGTCAAGAACCGGCTCGCCCGTTTCAAGGCGCCGAAGTACGTCGTGTTCGGCACGCTCCCCAAGACGTCAACCGGCAAGATCCAGAAGTTCGTCCTGCGGGACCGAGCCTGGGCCACTGCCGGACAGTCGGTCAACGGGGCCGGCTGAACGGTGCGGACTCCTCGTCCGACGGGGGGCTTGTCACCGGCGCGGGAAGCGGTATCGGTGCCGCCGTAGCCCGAGCGTTGGCAGGTGCCGACGCGAAGGTGACCGTTGCCGATGTGGACTCGCGGTCGGCTGCCGGTATCGCCGAGGAGATCGGCGGAGAGCCGTGGGTCCTGTACCGCACCGACACGGGAGCGCTCGACAGCCTCTCCCTGGACTACGACATCCTCGTCAACAACGCCGGGTTCCAGCACGTCCCCCCGATCGAGGACTTCCCGCCCGAGACGTTCCGGCGGATGCTCACGCTGATGCTGGAGGCGCCCTTCAGCCAAGCACGGGCTGGAGGGTCTGTCCAAGGTGATCGCCCTCGAGCGCGGCGGTCGCGGCGTGACGAGCACCTGTGTGAGCCCGGGCTACGTGCGGACTCCTCTCGTCGACAAGCAGATCGCCGACCAGGCGCAGGCGCACGGCATCAGCGAGAACGAGGTCGTGGAGAGCATCTTCCTCGGAGAGAGTGCCGTGAAACGGCTCGCTGAGCCGACAGAGGTCGCCGACCTGGTCCTCTGGCTCTGCGGTGAGAAAGCCGGAATGGCCAACGGCAGCAGCTTCACCCTCGACGGCGGCTGGAGCGCGAGATGAGTCAGCCCTTGAAAGGCCGGATCACGAAGGCGAGAGAAAGGCGTAGATATGGACAAGACGATCGGTTCCGCAGCTGAGGCCGTGGCCGACATACGGTCAGGTTCCTCGGTGGCGGTCGGCGGGTTCGGGCTGTGCGGCATACCGCGGGTACTGATCGACGCATTGTTCGCGGTCGGCGCGACCGATCTCGAAACGGTGTCCAACAACTGTGGCGTTGACGGGGCTGGACTGGGCGTCCTGCTCCGAGCGGGCAGGATCCGCCGCACCGTGTCGTCCTATGTCGGCGAGAACAAGGAGTTCGCACGTCAGTATCTGGCCGGTGAGCTGGAGGTCGAGCTGACACCGCAGGGCACGTTGGCCGAGCGGCTACGAGCGGGAGGTTCAGGGATTCCGGCGTTCTACACCCCGGCGGGAGTAGGCACTCTGGTCGCTGATGGCGGTCTCCCGTGGCGCTACAACGCCGACGGCTCGGTGGCGGTGGCGTCGCCGGCGAAGGAGACTCGGGGGTTCCGCGGCCAGGAGTACGTGCTGGAAGAGGGGATCGTCACCGATTTCGCGCTGGTACGCGCGGCCAAGGGTGATCGGCACGGCAACCTGGTCTTCGACGCCTCGGCCAGGAACTTCAACCCGCTGTGCGCCATGGCCGGCCGGATCACGATCGCTGAGGTCGAGGAGTTGGTCGAGCCGGGCGAACTCGATCCGGAGCAGGTGCACACACCCGGCGTGTTCGTACAGCGCGTCGTCGAGGTCGGCACAGCAGGCAAGGGAATAGAAAAGCGCACCGTCCGGGAGCGAGCCGCCGCCTCCCCCGTATCCGGCCCCGGTCACCAGCCGATGGAAGGTTGAACTGCAATGGCATTGTCGCGAGTTGAACTGGCGGCGCGAGTCGCGCACGAATTGGCCGACGGGCAGTACGTGAATCTGGGCATCGGTCTGCCGACTCTCGTCCCCAACTACGTGCGGAACGGGGTGCACCTGGTGCTGCAGTCCGAGAACGGCATCCTGGGCGTGGGCCCTTATCCATATGAGGACGAGGTGGATGAGGACCTGATCAATGCTGGCAAGGAAACGGTGACTGTCCTGCCGGGAGCGTCCTTCTTCGACTCGGCCTCCTCCTTCGGCATGATCCGCGGGGGCCACATCGATGTCGCGGTCCTGGGCGCGATGCAGGTGGCCGCCAACGGGGATCTGGCGAACTGGACCATCCCCGGAAAGATGATCAAGGGCATGGGCGGTGCCATGGACCTGGTCCACGGGGCGAAGAGGGTCATCGTGATGATGGAGCACACAGCGAAGGACGGCAGCCCCAAGATTGTTCCCGAGTGCACCCTGCCGCTGACCGGCAAGGGCTGCGTGCAGCAGATCATCACGGACCTCGCCGTCATCGACGTCACTGGTGAGGGCCTTGTGCTCCGTGAGACGGCACCCGGGGTCAGCGCCGACGAGGTCCGCAAAGCCACCGGCGCCAACCTGCTCAGCCCGTAGCCGGGACACGTCTGCGCAATGATCCCCGACCAGGCAGCACCGCAGGTGCGGCGAGGCCGCGTGGTCGTCAACGGCCGGATTCGAGTCGCTCCGGCCAACTGCGGGGCCCTGTACTGGTCCGGCCGCCGTCAGGCCTCCCGGACGAGGTGGATCAGGGCGCTCGCGTTGTAGTCCGGGGCAGCGGCAGCGGGAAGCCGTGGGTGAGCAGCACGGCGCCGTGGCCGTAGCGGCGGGCGCGGTGGGTGACGAGGACGGCGGCCTCGGCCGCGTACGTGTACGCGATCTGTTCGGCACTGTGCGGTCCGTCTGCGCGGAACCACGCCGCGACGCCGATGCCCATGTCGAGGATCGCGTACGAGGCGAGCCGTGCTACGCAACGGTGAACTCACCCTCGGCGTAGCCGCGTGGTAGCGCACATGCGCATCGACCATCTGCCGCAGTTGCCGGATCACGTCGCCGCCGGCGTCCAGTGCCGCGTGCCGGTCGGCGATCAGCGCCCTCATCGTCTCGATCATGATCTCGCCGAGCAGGGCCTGCTTCGAGCTCACGTGGCGGTACGGACTCGGGCCGCGGATGCCGAACGCGGCGCCGATGTCGGACATCGTCGTCGCGCGGTAGCCGCGTTCGGCGAACAGGCTCAGCGCCGCCGCGGAGATCGCCTGCGCGTCGACGGTCTGCCGCCTCGGCGGCACCTCCGCATCCCGTCCCGCCCAGTGCGACTCATCTTCGCCATGGAGCGCCTCAATCATGCGGCCGGGGGATACCTGCTACTGATTGTTAGCCCGCTCACTGTGGCGTATCACGCATGCCTCTTGACAGTTCTCTGGTCAAACGATCAAACTCCAAGCTAATGACCATTAGCTCATGAGGAGTGGCATGACAGCCCGGCGTACCGCGCTCGTCACCGGCGCATCTCGTGGAATCGGCAGGGCCATCGCGGAGCGACTCGCGGCAGAAGGGTTCGACCTCACTCTGTCCGCTCGTACGGACGGACCGCTCAAGGACGCCGCCGACGCACTGCGCGCCCACGGGCAGCGCGTGGAGACCGCGCCTGCGGACATGGCGGACCCGGCGGAGGTCGAGGCCCTCGCCGACGCACATCTCGAACTTCACGGAGGCCTCGACGTCCTGGTGCTGGCCGCGGGCATGGGCGCGGGTGGCGAACTGTCGACGTATCCCCTGAACAAATTCGACACGATGATGTCGGTGAACGTCAGGAGCGCGTTGCTGCTCACCCAGCGACTCCTGCCGGCGCTCCGTACGGCCGGATCGGCGCCGTCGGGACCAGGCGCGAAGATCATCGCCATCGCGTCGATCACCGGAGTCGTGAGTGAGCCGGGTCTGGCCGCCTATGGCGCCAGCAAGGCGGCCCTGATCTCCCTGTGCGAGTCGATCACAGTCGCCGAGGGCGGGCGGGGAGTGAGCGCGACGGCGCTGTCCCCCGGGTACGTCGACACCGACATGGCGGCCTGGGTGCACGACCGGGTCGACCCCTCCTCGATGATCCGCGCCTCGGACATCGCGGAGCTCACAGTGGCACTGTGCCGGCTGTCGCGGCATGCCGCAGTGCCCAACATCGTGGTCACCAGGCCCGGAGAGACGCTGTGGCGCGCATGACCACCGCCGGGAAAACAGGGCCGGACGCGGCGGCCCGGGCAATGATCTGACGAGCCGGACGGAGTCACCGTAAGTGTCCTTCGATTTCTCTCTCACACCCCGAGTCGTGGAGTGGCGCGACCGGATCGCCGAGTTCGTGGCGGACGTGGTCGTCCCGCGTGAACAGGAGGCGTTCACGAACGGCGTGGACGACGCTCTGCGCCGGGATCTCCAGCAGGCGGCCAGGGCGGCCGGGCTCTGGGCGCCCCAGGCACCCGCGGACCTGGGCGGGGGCGGCTTCCGCTTCGACGAGGCGGCGGTCCTCCTGGAGGAGGCCGGCACCAGCCTGCTCGGCCCGCTCGCCCTCAACTGCGCGGCCCCTGACGAGGGCAACATCCACCTGCTGAACGTGGTGGCCACGCCGGCGCAGCGCGACAAGTACCTCGTTCCGTTGGTCAACGGCGACATTCGCTCCTGCTTCGCGATGACCGAGCCGCCGCCCGGCGCGGGCTCCGACCCGTCGGCCGTACGCACCCTGGCGACCAAGGTCGCTGACGGCTGGAGGATCTCGGGCGAGAAGCACCTGATCACCGGGGCCGAGGGGGCCGCGTTCACGATCGTCATGGCACGTGACGGCGGGAGTGACGGGGCCACCATGCTGCTGGTCGACACCGGGACGCCCGGCTTCGCGGTGACGGAGCACGCCCGTACCATCGACTCGACCATGGTCGGCGGTCACTGCCGCGTGCTTTTCGAGGACGTCTTCGTTCCCGACGACGCCGTACTCGGCGAGCCCGGCAGGGGCTTCCAGTACATACAGGTCCGGCTCGCGCCCGCGCGCCTGACCCACTGCATGCGATGGCTGGGCGCCGCCCGCCGCGCACACGAGATCGCCCTGGGCCGGGCGGTCGACCGTGAGCTCTTCGGGCAGCGGCTGACCGACCTCGGGATGGCGCAGCAGATGATCGCCGACAACGAGATCGACCTGGTCGCGGCGCGGGCGTTGCTGTGGCAGGCCTGCTGGGAGGTCGCCCAGGGCGGCAGGGACACGGAGTCGTCCTCGCGCGCGAAGGTGTTCATCAGCGAGGCCGTCGGGCGTATCGTCGACCGGTCGGTGCAGCTGGCCGGGGGCCTGGGCACCAGCGAGGACCTGGTCATCGGCCGTATCTACGCCGACATCCGGGCGTTCCGTATCTACGACGGAGCCTCGGAGGCGCACCGGATGTCGATCGCGAAGCGGGCCGCGCGCCGGGCCGGTACCGCCGGACAGGGAAGCGGGGTCCGGTGGTGAGCACCGATCTGCCCGGCCTGCCGGCCGCGAGCATCGAGAAGTGGTTCCAAGCGACGCTGCCGGATCTGCTGGACGGCGGCCCCTGGCACGCGGAGCTGATATCCGGCGGGCTGTCGAACATCACGTACCGCCTGCACCTCCCGCACGGGACCGTAATCCTCCGGCGGCCCCCGCTCGGCCAGGTTCTCCCGAGCGCACACGACATGAAGCGCGAGTACCGCATCCAGACCGCGCTGGCGGGGACCGGCGTCCCGGTACCCCGGACCCTCGCGCTCTGCACCGATCCCGACGTCCTCGGCTGCCCCTTCTACGTCATGGCCGAGGTGCCCGGGCAGATCATGCGCACGGCGGACGACACCGCCGGGCTCACCCCCGAGACGCGCTCGGCGCTGGCCGCCGGTCTGGTGCGCACCCTTGCGGACCTGCACGGTGTCAACCCGTCGAGCGCAGGTCTGGCAGATTTCGGACGTCCCCAAGGCTACTGCGCACGGCAGATCGTCCGCTGGGGCGAGCAATGGCAGCGCTCGCACACCCGCGAACTCCCGGACATGGGCGTCCTCCTGAACAGGCTCTCGGACCATGTGCCGACGCACTCCGAGGCCTCGATCGTCCACGGCGACTACCGTCTCGACAACACGATCTTCGACATGACCGAGTCGCCACGCATCGCGGGCGTGCTCGACTGGGAGCTCTCCACGCTGGGAGACCCCCTGGCCGATCTCGGCATGACCCTGACGTACTGGCACGACCACGGCGACACGGACCGGGAACTGATCCCCGTGGCCGTGGGAGTCACCACGCAGCGAGGCTTCCCCACCAGCCGTGAAGTGGCGGAGAAATACGCCGCGTTGACCGGCCGGGACCTGAGCCTGCTGCCTTTCTACCTGGCCTTCAGCTCGATGAAGCTCGCCGTGATCTTCGAAGGCGTCCACGCCCGCTACATCCGCGGCCAGACGGTGAGCGAAGGCTACGAAGGCGCCGGCGCGGCGGTCCCGGTCCTGGTTTCGAAGGCTCTCCGCGAACTGCGCGCGCTCGCGGGGGCGTAGGCGGGGGTATGGCCGCGGGACGAACGCCTGCTCCCTGGAGCAGAAGCTCGCCGGAACCACGGCCATCCCCACCCCGTCAGCACCGGTGACGAGGCCGCAGGCCCGAGCGACGCAGAAGCGGGCCGCGACATGCGCGACGAAGTCTTCGAGCCAGGCGGGTGGGTCGGCCATCTGGTCGCGGAGGTGTTCACCGCGGATGAAAGGGCGTCCGGGGTGGCGCTGCCAGCAGGCCGAGTACAGACCCAGCCCGGCATGCCGACGCAGCTGGCCGCACTCGCGGCAGATCCGGGGCGGCTGCTTGGGCGGGCCTGGGCGGGAGCACGACCCACACCAGCTGGTGTCGTCCCGCAGATAGCCCGGCTTGCCGCAGCGAGGGCAGGGCTGCTGGACGGGGCGAGTCGCTCGGCTTTGCGGCGGCAGTCCCGTCAGAGTCGGTTGCCGGCCGAGCGGACCGGATGGCCGCACTGGTCGCATACGCGTGAGCAGGTGATGCACCGGCCCGTGTCCTCCTGGAGGACGCGGTCCTTGCCGCAGGACGGACACACTGTCTTCGTGGCCTGCTCCTGCATCCGGCGCCGGCATCGGCAGCAGTGCTGGCGGTCGCGATAGCCGACCGGCCCGCCGCAGGTGATGCAGTCCCGTTGCCTCTTGCCCACGGTGATCGCCGCCGGTCACAGAGGCGGCATTGACCGGCCCCGGGCGGAGGCGGCCTGAGGCAGGTCGGCGGTGGGCCGAGGCGGTGCGACGGGCCGCTCGACGGGGTGGTGTCGACCTCGATCAGGTCGTTGGGGGTGCACTCCAGCGCGGTGCACAACGCGGCCAGGGTGGTCGTCTTCACCTGCGAGGGCTCCTTGGTGAACAGTGCGGACACCGAGGCAGAGGACAGCGGTCCGCAAGACCGAGGTGGACGCCGGCCAGCGGCCGGGAGTCACGTCGGAAGAAGCCGCGGAGATCAAGCGGCTGCGAGCCGAGAACGCCGAACTGCGACGGGCGAACGAGATCCTCAAGGCGGCCTCGGCTTTCTTCGCGGCCGAGCTCGACCGGCCGTCGAAGCGCTCATAGCGTTCATCGACGCACACCGCCAGGTGTTCGGAGTCGAGCCGATCTGCCGTGTCCTGACCAGCCACGAACTGAAGATCGCAACGAGCACCTACTACGCCGCCAAGAACCGCACCCCCAGTGACCGGTCGGTCCGAGACGAGGAGCTGAAGACGCAGATCAGCCGCGTTCACGCGGACAATTTCAGCGTCTACGGAGTCCGGAAAGTCTGGCGGCAACTGCACCGCGAAGGCATACCAGTGGCCCGCTGCACCGTCGCCCGGCTGATGCGCGACCTCGGCCTCGAAGGCGTGCGACGGATCCGCACCACCGTCCGGAACGATGGCCAGGACAGGGCTGGTGACCTGCTCAGGCGCGACTTCACCGCGTCACGTCCGAATGAGCGGTGGGTGGCTGACCTCACCTACGTCGCCACTTGGTCCGGGACCGTCTACGTCGCATTCGTCGTGGACGTGTTCTCCCGGGCGATCGTGGGCTGGTCCGCCGCTACCAGCAAGCGGGCCAAGCTCGTCCTCGACGCCCTCGACATGGCCTTGCGGCGACGCGACCGCGCCGGAACTCCCGCTGGACCGGGGCTGGTTCATCATTCGGACGCGGGCAGCCAGTACACGTCTTTCGCATTCACCGCGCACCTGATCGAGGCCGGCATCGACGCCTCGATCGGCACCGTCGGCGTGCTGGTGGGCCCGGACGACCGTGGAGTCCACCGACACCGTCCAGTCGAGGTCGTCATCGGCGTCCGCTGCCGCCAGGACGGCGGCGAGGATCACCTCCCAGGTGCCGTCGACGGCCCATCTGATCAGCCGTTTGTGAGCGGTCGGGAACGAGCCGAGCTCGTGGGGAAGGTCTCGCCAGGGCGAGTTGGTGCGGTACTTCCACGCGATGGCGTCGAGCGTGCGGCGGTGGTCGGCCCATCGCCGCCCGCGGACCGGATCGGTCGGCAGCAGCGGCTCGATCCGGTCCCACATCGCATCGGTGATCACTAATCGGACGGACACTTCCGATCAACTGACCAACCCATCAAAGAGACACGCTCTAGCCCTGGCACGAAGGGAAGCGTCGAGCGGTATGGCGACGGCTCGGGCATCTGCTGGAGCGCGCCATGGCACCGGCGCCGTGATCGCCGGTTCCGACTGCGCCGGCCTCCTGAGCGGCTGCCCGAAGCTGACCGGAACCATGGAGTGTATGAGTTTGCAAGCATCCATTTCAGGGGGCGATGCTCTTGCGGGTCCGAGGTGTATGCTGCCGCATATGTTTACGGGGAAGGGCAGCCCAGGACGTGATCTGGACAGTGCACGGCTGAGGGCGTGGGAGGTGGTCCGGGACGCCAGCGCCCAGGTCGTGCGTAGTCTGTCCCGTGATCTCGAAGAGACCGCTGGGATCCCGCTGGAGTGGTACTCCGTGATCACCAGGCTGACAGAGGCCGGCGGCACCCTTCCCCAGAACGAACTGCTGCGACGCTCGCGGTTCAGTCAGAGCGGCGTCAGCAGGCTGGCCAAGAGGATGGAGGAGGAAGGGCTGGTCGAGCGCCGTCCCTCGGAGCGCGATCGACGGAACTTGGACGTCGTACTGACCGAGCACGGACAGGACGTCTACTTCAGGGTGCTGTCGGTACACCACTCCTCCGTCCAGAAGCACTTCGGCATGCGTCTCACCGACGAGGAGGCTGCCGCGTTGACCACCTTGATGCGCAAGGTGCTCGACGAGCCGGGAGCCGAGGAAGCCGAGGAAACGGCCACCGAAAACTTTGAGCAGTTCCTGCCGTTCGGGGAAACCGTGCTTGCCGTAACGTCCGAATCGACGTCCCTGCGCGACATCGCGGCCACCCGGGAGGCCCTCGAGCTTCCCCTGCTTCTCGACGCGGCCCGGCACGCGAGGCCGTCCGTCCTGAACGACCTCCGCGCACGCGTCCTGAGCATGTCGCGACTGATCGACGAGCCGGAGGAGTTCTTCCGAGCCGGCTGGGAACTGCATCGGCAGATCGCGTCCTGCTGCCAGAACGACGTCCTGCGGACGCTCTACCTCAACCTGCTCGACGCGATCGCATCGCACTTGAAACGCGTCGTACCGACGCACAACCTCCGGCAGTACCTCTACGAGCGTCTCGCCGTCCACGCCCGCATCGTCGACGCGGTGGCGAGCGGAGAACCCGAACTGATTGAAGCGGCAGCGCGAGCCCATGACCACACCCCCTCTCGGCTGTACGAGGCGATGGCGTACGCCGACGACCGAGTCGCGCTCGACTCCTAGCGAGCGCGTCCGCCAAGGTCACTGATCTCCGAGAAGTTCCTCGTCACCGAGTTCGAGTATCAGAGTGACGCGCGTCGAGTCATCAAGGGCGCGCGTGACGTGCCCCTTCCCCGTGGTGTCCTCCACGAGAATGATCTGTCCGGGCAGTACGGTGCGCCGCTCTCCCGTGCTGATTTCCAACTCGACTCCGCCGGAGAGTGGCACGATCAGTTGGCGTCGCGGTGCGTTGTGCGGTGTCGTGGGCGGAGCCTCCTCCTCCACACGCCGCCAGATCACATTGCGCACCGGTATCCTCTCCGACCACCAGGCGACAGACGTCGACACATCGGAACGCCGGTGACCCCCCGGCATCCGGATGTCCTCGAAATGGCTCTCACCTGCGGCGTCGCTGTACACGCGGAGAATCACCGGCTGGAGAGCCCCGTCCCTGACGCCATCCCCCGTCCCGCAGCCGACGCCGGAACGCTGTGCGCCCAGGGGCTCAGCACCGCTTCGAGTGATGTCCGGGTTTCCTTCTTCCACGTTTCGCTCTCCTCAATGAAATCGTTTCGCCGTTCGGCGCCTGTCGCCGTGTTGCCGACAGCCGTCTCAGAGGAGTGCTGCCACCTGCCCCGCGCTCAGAACGTCGATGCGAGGGTGCTCGATGGCGTGCTCCAGTACCCGACGGAGCGCTGCCATGCGCTCTACGTCGACCCCGGTCACGAACGGATGGACGATCAGCGTGACCAACCCGCCGCGTTCTGCGGCAGCTTCAAGCAGCCCCATCCAGTCTTCGGCCACTTGACCGGGCTTCTGGGCGCCGTCGGGCCGCATCTCGTACTGCCAGAAGTCGATCATGTCCCAGGTCCACGGGACGCCCACGAGTCCGCCCGGCAGCAGCATGATCTCGGGAGTGGTGCCCGGCATGCCGGTGCCGGCGTCGATGCTGCTGTCGATCCGGTACCCGAGCTCGCTCAGCACTTCGAGCGTACGGCCGCCGCGGTAACCGCCGGGTGCACGGAACGCCACGGGAGGGAAGCCCGCAAGTCGCAGCGCTGCCGTGCCGTCCCACAGCAGCTGTTCACGGGCCCGGTCGTCAAGGTCTTCCGCCCAGCGTTCGTGCACCCAACCGTGCAGTCCGATCTCATGTCCCGCCGAGGCGATCCGCTCGATCACCTCGGGGTGGTGCAGCGCGTTCCATCCCTCGACGAAGAAGGTCGCCCGCAGACGTAGCTCCGCGAACAGTTTGAGGAAGGCCGGCACGCCGCGACGGAGCCCGGGCTCGTCTGCGTCCGGGCGAGCCGTATGACGTCGGCCGACAGCGAGTGCCATGCCGAGATTGTCGACGGTCAGGCAGAGCGTGCCCCGTCGGGTAGAGACAGCTGACATGCAGGTCCTCCTTGCCCTCTTGCTGGCGATCGGGTGCCGGAAGCCCGTTTCAGGGAGATCACTACGGCACGTCCGGCAGGTGTCCGGTCAGTGACCGCGCATGACGCCTCGGTGGCGTGCGAACGATAGCACTAGTGCATGCAAGGTGGTAGCTATCACGACTATTGTATGCGGCCGCATGCATTGGTAGCTTCCTCACGGCGGCTTTCCATGGGGCCTACCCGGCCGCCGTCTCGTGCGCGACGACGCCAGCCTCCCCCAGGCGCACCAGGCCACCCCTGAGTTGCCCGGGCGGGACCACTTCTGCTTACTGCGCAGTCCCAGTGCAGGAAAGCCACGCGCCGACGAAACCGTAAGAGCATCGCAAGGAGTCATCAATGACGGATGAAGGAATGCGTATCCCCGGATACATATCGCTCGACAAAGTCGGTAAAGGAGCTCCCTATGTGCTCAGGGCCGGGGAGGGTGAGCACATCGCTGTCCGCAGCAGCCTCCGCACTCTGCTCACCCGCCAGGAAGACACCGAAGGCCACATGGGCCTGACGTACTGCGAAGGCGACATGGCACCGCCCACGCCTCCTCATTACCACCACGACACGACCGAGGGTGTCTACGTCCTGAGTGGCGTTCTCCGCGTCTGGCAGGACGACAGGAAAGGCAACCGCATAGTCACCGATCTCCACCCCGGTGACTTCGGGTTGCTGCCGACTGGCTGGGCCCACTCCTGGGCGTTCGCCGCCCCCAAGACCCGCTTCATCGCGTTCTACGCACCTGGTGGCTTCGAGGGAACCCTCCACTATCTCGATCCTTATGGGGCCCCCACCGCTGAACAGTTGGCCGAAACAGAGAAGCGCTTCGATGTGGTCTGGATGCCCGACTACCCCCTCATCCAGGAATCCGAGAAGACCGGCTGACAACTGGAAACGGCCGGATAAGGGCGCTGAACTGCCAATCTTCAGCCCCGCGGAACAACGAAATCTTCAGCAGGTCCATGGTTGCCCCGTCGGGGCAACCGTGCAGCACTTCCCTCTTGACCCGGGCATCGGGTCGCCCTCTTCACGAAAGCGGAACAAGCCATGTCCCTGTCGCACGCCAATGACGACGCGCGCACACGAGCGCGGGATGCTCGTCGAGTTGTCCTGGCAACGTTCATCGGTACCACGCTCGAGTGGTACGACTTCTTCGTCTACGCGCTCTGCGCGGTTCTGGTGTTCGGTCCGCTGTACTTCCCCACCGGGGACCCGGTGGTGGGTCAGCTCGGGGCCATGGCGACGTTCACGGTGGGGTTCGTGGCACGGCCGCTCGGAGGCGTCATCGCCGGTCACTTCGGTGACCGCATCGGCCGGAAGCGGATGCTCGTCGTGACGCTTGTGATCATGGGCATCTCGACCGTCTGTGTCGGGCTGGTGCCGACCTACGCCCAGATCGGGGTGTGGGCTCCGGCTCTGCTGGTGGCCCTGCGCATCGTCCAGGGTCTTGCCATGGGCGGCGAGTGGGGCGGTGCCGTGTCGATGGCCATCGAGCACGCGCCGGCGAACCGGAGAGCTCTCTACGCCTCTGCGCCGGCCGTCGGACCCGCGTTCGCACTGGTGCTGTCCAACCTCGTCCTGATCGGACTGGAGGCTGCCACCGGGGACGCCTTCACCGTCTGGGGTTGGCGGATCGCTTTCGTCAGCAGTGTGGTCCTCATCGTGATCGGTCTGGTGGCCCGTCGGAAGCTGAGCGAAAGTCCTCTGTTCGAGGCGTCGGTCGCCCAGGAACCGGAGGCGGTGCCCGTGCTGGAGGTGCTGCGCTCGCACGGCGGCACGCTGCTCAAGACCCTGATCGTCGCCGGTGTGCCGGGGATCTCCACCTACATAGTCCAGACGTACTCGCTGACTTACGGGACGAGTGCCGTCGGCTACAGCCGTTCCTCGCTGCTGTGGATCGCCATGGCGTGCGGGGTGGTCGCCATCCCGGCCGTGATCTATTTCGCCCGTCTCGCCGACCGCTTCGGTCTACGGCCGGTGCTCGTGGCCGGGGCCGTCATGCAGGGGCTCACGGCACTGCTCCTGTTCCCGCTGTTCGACTCCGGCAACCTCATGCTCGCCATGCTCGGGGGCGTGCTGGTGGTCACTTCCAGCTGCCTCTCCTTCAGCTGCATACCGGCGCTGCTGACGGAGAACTTCCCGCCGAAGATCCGGTACACCGGCATCTCGCTCGCTTACCAGCTCGGTTCCATCGTGGGCGGTGGGCTCGCACCCATCATCGCCACGGCCATCTTCACCGAGAGCGGGAAGTCGTGGCTCATCGGGACGTACATGGCGGCGGCGAACGTCGTGGCTCTGGGCTGTCTGATGCTGCTGCGCAAGAGGCCGGCATGGCAGGTGAAGGCCGAAGAGAAGACCGCAAGTGCGGCGCCCGCCCAGGGCGACGGCCGCAACCTCGTGGGTGACGTACCTGCCGCCGGTGCCTGACCCTGACCAGTGCCGACGCTGACCGCGCACGGCGGCGGCTGACGGACGAACTGGCGCCCGTCAGCCGCAGCGGCAGCGGCAGCGCGGAAATCCTGCTGGCGGCTTGAGTCCGGCAGGACTCGGATGCTGTCCGCAGGCTCGGTGGCGATCGCGAGGTGCGGTTCGAGTTCCTCAGTGGCGTCTTCCCCTGGACGAACAGGATCGGGGTGCGCGAGCGCTTCCGTGACGGGCGCGTCTTCCTCGTCGGTGACGCGGCCCACAACATGCCCACGACCGGTGGCTTCGGGATGAACACCGGTGTGCTCGACGCGGTCGACCTCTCCTGGAAGCTGGCCGCCGTCCTCAGCTGGATGGGGGCACCCGGACCTGCTGGACACCTATGAGTTCGAGCGCAAGACCAGCTCCGCGCAGACCGCTGAGCTGGCGGCAGAGGTTTACCGCGACTGGTAGGCGATGTCGGAGCATATGGCAGTGTTCGCGGCGAGGCCTCTGAAGGGGAGAAGCCCGGAGGCCGTGGCGGCAAGGAAGGAACTCGGGGAGCTCCTGCTCAAGGTGTTCGGTCGTGAGTTCAACGCGGTCGGAGGGGCCCTGGGCTACCGGTACGAGAACTCGCCGATCTGTGTCCCCGACGGCACCGCCGCTCTGCCCTTTGCGTTCGCGACTTACGTCCCGGCCGCCCGCCCGGGCCACCGTGCTCCGCATGCATGGTTGCCCGACGGAGCGTCCACCCTCGACCTTTTCGGCGAGGAAATGGTCCCTCTCTGTTTCGGCCGCCGGGCGTCCGACGCCCACGGTCTCGTCGTCGCGGCGCGTGCGCGACAGGTCCCCTTGAGGATCGTGGAGATTGATGATCCCGCGGTGGCGGCCCTCTACGCTCGGGCCTTCGTTCTGGTCCGGCCCGACGGGATGGTGGCGTGGCGGAGTGACGAGAGCCCGGCCGATCCGGACGGCCTGATCGACAGGGTGCGAGGCGCCTGCCTGGCGGTGGGCGGCCACAAGCGGACCATGCTGTCGCAGGTATGAAGGGCGCTCGGGAGCGGGTCGAGCGGAGACTCGGCATGGATCATGCACGCCCACCGGAACGTCCGCGACCACGATAGGTAGCCACAGCCAGAGAAGCTCACCTGATCGGCTTCTTCGGCGGGCGCCTTGAGACCGCGCCTGCGTAGTTCGCGCCGATTGGGGCTGCGGTCGTATCCGTTGTCGCCGAGCAAAATATCCGGCGCTTACATGGTCGGGGCATCCCTTCACCAAGTTACACAAAGGAGATGTAATGGATACCGGTCTTGTGCTTATGAGCTATCACGGTTCATGGGATGACGCTGCCTATGCCGAGAAGCACGGCTTTGCGAGTGTGGGTTTCGTCGACTCACCCCTCATCGCCGGTGACCCGTTCGTGGCCATGGCACTGACCGCCGAGCGCACATCGACCCTTCGGATCGGGACGATGCTCGCCATTCCCAGCAATCGCATCGCCCCCGCTTGTGCCACCGCCATCGCGACCATCAATCGGCTCGCCCCCGGCCGGGCGTTCCTCGGCCTCGGCACGGGCAACACGGGCCGCGCGATCCTGGGGCTGAAGTCGCTGCCCGTCAGTCGTCTCGCGGAGTACATCGCCTCGTGCCGCGCTTTGCTCGACGGCGAGGAGACCACCCACCCGGCGGGCGACACCTCGCGGTGGGTGCGGATGGCGCATGCCCCCGAGGATCGTTACGTCGACAGGGACGGTGTCCCGATCTATGTCGCAGCCGACGGCCCACGGGCGCGCGGTGTGGCATACGAGCTCGGCGACGGCTGGATCATGGGACTTCAGGGCTGCAACGCGATGGTGAACGCGCCGGAGGTGCTCGGAGCGTCTCTGGCGGCGGGGCGAGCAGCAGCAGCGGCGGCTGCGGCCGGCAAGGGTCCCGATGACTTCTACACGATGTGTTCGCTGGGGCTGTGCGTCCTTGAGGAGGGGGAATCCCCGATGTCGCCGCGCGCACTCGAACGGGTCGGCCCAGTCGCGATGCTGCCGTTCCATGCGTACGCCGACAACCCGGCTATAGGTGCACACCTTCCTTCCCCGATACGCGACCGCCTGGACATCTACGAGCGCAGGGTGCTGTCCCGCCTCGACGTCCCCCGTGACCGGCTGTACCAGGAGACGCACCGGGGTCACCTCTCGCATCTGCTCCCCGGCGAGGAGGACGTGCTGACCGAGGAGATCATCCGCATGACGACCCTGACGGGCACGGCGCGCGAGATTGCCGACGTCCTTCGAGGGCTCCAAGCAGCAGGGCTGCGGAACGTCACGCTCAACCCGCCGCCGCACCTGGCGCGTGAGGCGGTCCGGGAGTACGCCGAGAAGATCGCGCCGCTGCTCGACGCGGGAGGCCGAGTTTAGTCACACCCAAGCAGCCGCAGACGGCTGCGACGAGCGCATCCACTCGCGGCGGAGCCGTTCTTGGTGCGTCGCCACCGAGCTGCCTGGCCATGATCGGCTCGGCATGGTTCACCTCGGGGGAGGGGCAGGCGATGGCCGACATGGTGGCGGCCGGACCGCTCGACCTGAGCCCGCTGGAACACGTTGTCCATCCCCCACGCGTCAACGAGGCCATCAGCGGCACGGCGCGGCGCAGCGGCGGCTTCAGCAACTTCTTCGTGAGTCCCCTCGCGACCGCGTAGCGGCTCTGCGGAGTCCGGTAGCACAAGGAGCCTGTGGGCCCCACACAAACTACTGTGGGTTACGTCGGGCTCGCGGCCGTGCTCCTGTGCGGTCAGGGCGCGAGCCAGCTGGAGGCGATGTGTCGGCTCAATCCGCGGAGCGTGCGAGCCATGCCGGGGCGGCGGTGCCGACGCGGCTGGCGCTGCTGGCGTCGGCGGCCGCAGGACTGCCCGGCGACCGGGCCCTGCTGCTGGCCCTGCAGCAGGCGACCGCAGGTCTGGGGGGACTCGGCGGCGTGGTACACCGGCGGGACCCCGGATCCGGAGCGCTGAGGCTCATGGCGGTCAGCGGGCTCGCTCCCCCGGTCACCGAGGCATGGGCCGGTCTCCCGGAGGACGGTGACAGCGCGCCTGCCCGCGCCGTCCGGGGTGTCTCCGAGGTCTGGCTGACCGGGGATGTCGCCGGGGTCGGGGCATCAGGTACGGCATCCGTGCCGCTGCCCGGCCCCGACGGGCCGGTGGGCGCGCTGTCGGTGTTCACCGTGGCATCCGCGGCACCGGACCCCGACCAGTGGTCCCTGCTCCGGTCGGTGGCGGCATGGGCCGTCGAGCACCTGGACACACCGGCATCCGACGGCACCTACGTGCCGCACGAGCCGTTCCTCCGTACGCTGCGCGGCCTGCGCGTCGGCTTCGTGACGGTCGACGACGACTGGCGGGTCACCTTCGCCAACGAGGAGGCCGAGCGCCTGCTTGCCGTTGGACGGGTACAGCCCGGAACCGTGTTCTGGGACTTTCCCGCCACCCGTGTCCACGGCCTGGAGGCCCAGTGCCGACGGGCAGCCGCTGAGGGCCGGCCGGTCGGCTTCGACGTGCGCTGGCCGACCGACCAGCGGCTCTACCACGTCCGGCTCGACCCCGTGCCGGGCAGCGGGCTGGCGGTCTCGTTCCTCGACGTCACCGACCGTCGGCTGGGGCAGGGCGCGGGCTCGGCGGAGGAAGGGGCGATGGCCGCGCGCACCGCCCGGATGGGCGTGCTGACCGTGGCCCTCGCTGAGGCCGTGACGTCGCAGGACGTGGTCCGGGCGGTCGCGGAGCATGTGCTGCCGGCGTTCGGCGCGGACGGACTGGTGGTGGAGGCGCTGGAGGCCGGACGGGTCAGGGTGGTCGACTCCGTCGGCTACCCGCATGAGTTCCTCAGCCGGATCGACGGCATCCCTCTGGCCGCCAACACCGCGGTCACCGAGGCGCTGCGCACGCGAACCCCCGCGTTCGTCGAGTCCACGGCCGCCTTCACCGAGCGCTATCCGAATTTGAAGCGCCTGACCGCGATGTCGCCCATGAAGGCATGGGCCTTCCTCCCGCTCATCGCCTCGGGTCACGCCGTTGGCTGCTGTGTCGTCTCCTTCGCCCGGCCGCGCTCCTTCGACGAGGAGGAACGCGCCCTGCTGACCGCCCTGAGCGGCTTGGTCGCCCAGGCTCTGGAACGGGCCCGCCTGTACGACGTCGAACACACCCGGGCCCGGGGACTCCAGCGCGACCTGTTGCCCAGAACGCTGCCCTCCCTGCCCGCCGCCTCCGCCGCCGCCCGCTACCTGCCCGCGGGGCGCGGCGGGGACGAGGTCGGCGGGGACTGGTACGACGTCATCCCGCTGTCCGCCGACCGCGTGGCCATCGTGATCGGGGACGTCATGGGGCACGGCATCACCGAGGCCGCGACCATGGGCCGACTCCGCACGGCCGTCCGCACGCTCGCCGACCTGGAGCTGGAGCCGGCCGAACTCCTCGGCCACCTCAACGAACTCGTCGGCGACCTCGGCTATGACCACTACGCCACCTGCGCGTACGCCGTCTACGACCCAGTCACCCGCACCTGTTCCTTCTGCCTGGCAGGTCATCCGCCGCCACTCGTGGTGCATCCCGACGGCACGGTGCACAGTCCAGAACTGACCGTCAACCCTCCCCTCGGCGCCGCCGAACCGCCCTTCGACGTCCACGAGGTGCGCCTGCCCGACGAGAGCCTGCTGGTGTTCTGCACGGACGGTCTCGTCGAGTCCGCCACCCGGGACACGGAGGAAGGCCTCGCCCAGCTGCGCCGGACCCTGGCCGAAGAAGTGAGCCGCACCCCGTACTTCGACGTCGACCCGCCGGACGACGGAGGCGATCTCGACAGACTGTGCGACCACATCGTCTCGGCCCTGGTACCCGATCGGGAGGAAACCACCGACGACGCCGCGCTACTCGTCACCCGTATCCGCGGCACCCCCGCCGCCGATGTCGTCTCCTACGACCTGCCCCATGACCCCAGGGCCGCCGGACAGGCCCGAGCCCACGTCCGAGACCGGCTCGCCGGCTGGGACCTGGAACAACTGGCCATGACCACCGAGCTGTTGGTGAGCGAGCTGGTGGGCAACGTGGTCCGGCACGCACAGGGACCCATCCGCCTGCGCCTCCTGCGCAGCCGGTCACTCATCTGCGAGGTGTACGACCACAGCCTCACCACCCCGCGCATCCGGCGCGCCGGGTACACGGACGAGGGTGGCCGAGGCCTCCACATGGTCGCCGCCCTCTCCCGGCGCTGGGGCACCCGCTTCCTCGGAGACGGCAAGTGCATCTGGACCGAGCAGGACCTACCGTCGGGATCCTGATCAGCCGTATTTGTGATGAACCGCACCAGAAACTGCTGGTCTTCCTCCATGCAACGCGGATGTCACGCTGAGCGGGCGTTGACGCGGCAAGGCTGTGCCGAGGCAGTCCTTCGCCCACGGCCACCCGCGTCCCTCTTTGACGCGCCCTTATGAACGTCGCACAAGAGGGTCAAAATCTGGGCGTTCCCATCGGCAACCTGCTGCCCGCCGAACGACCCAAGGTAGGGGGACGCGGATTCAGTGCCGTGAACGGGGTTGTCCAAGACGGCTCCGACGCCGAGTTGGGCACATCGAGTACGGGGGATCGACCCTCTCCCGGGGCAGCTGACAGCGGCTCTCAGCGCCCCGCTGATTCGAGTGGGTCACGATGCGTCGGCACGACGGTCTCGCGCAACCCGCGGCCGGCTTCGGCATCTCGGCCGGCACCGCGGCCCCGATCCTGCTCTCGGCGCGCGTGGCGGGGGCATCGATGTCGCAGCCCTGTCGCTGTCGGACACCATCAGGGCGAGTTCCGCCCGGGGTCGTGGAGCTCGCCGTGGAGGGGCGTGACGGGCGAGCAACTCGTCGTACTCGGCGAGCAGTGCCTCGCTCAGCGCCTTGGCGGAAACTACGTCAGCGTCATGCGTCTGCTGAGACCTCGCAGAAGAAGTTGAGTGACCGGGTTGTCCTACGCCGACCGGGCGTTGGTCAATCTCCACGCCGTAACTCTCTTCGAGGTTTTCAGGTCGATCGTCGATCACAGTTGTGGCGATTGTGGCGAGGATCCTGGGACGCCTGACGTCGGGCAGGGTGCTTCAGCAGGTCGATCGTCGTTTTCGAACAGGGTGCGCATGTCGCAAGATCGTGGTCGCCGACGTCCGCGACGCCGGTTCAGTAGTTCGTCAGGCTGCGGCCGGTCCAGCGGGTGGGGCGAGTTCCCTGCGGATGACGGGGGCGATCTCGGTGGCGAGAAGCTCGATCGAGTCGTGGACCATCCCGGCGGGCATACCGCCGAAATCGACCTGGCCCATGAAACGGTCGATGCCGAGCACTTCGCGTTCGGCGAGGATCTTGTCGATGATCTCCTGGGGACTGCCGACCATCAGCGCGCCGAACGGTACCGCTGCGGCGTCGAACTCGGCGCGTCCGATGTGAAAGCCGCGTCCGGTGGGCGGCTTGGGGCGGACGTATTCCTTGTAGAAGGGGAAGACGTCGTCGCGTGCGCCCTGGGAGGTGCGGCCGACGTAAAAGTGGCCGGATCTGCCGAGCCGCAGCCGGTCGGCGGGGTGGCCGGCCGCTGTGCCGACCGCGCGGTAGTGCTCGACGAGGGGGCGGACACTTCGGATGTCCCCTCCGATGAGGCCGAGTGCCATGGGCAGGCCGAGGCGTCCGGCGCGTTCCACGCTGGAGGGGGTCCCGCCCACGCCGAGCCACAGCGGCAACTGCGGCTGCTGGGGCGGGGGCTGGAGGACAGGCCGTCCATGGCCGGGCGGAACCGTCCGCGCCAGGTGACGTGTTCGGGGTTCTCACGGATGGCGAGCAGCAGCCGCAGCTTCTCCGCGAACACGTCGTCGTAGTCCTCGAGGTCCACGCCGAACAGGCGGAACGCCTCGACGAACGCACTGCGCCCCGCGATGATCTCGGTGCGGCCGTCGCTGATCAGGTCGAGGGAGGCGAAGTCCTGGTGCAGCCGGACCGGATCGGCGGTGGACAGCACCGACACGGCACTGGCCAGCCGGATGCGGCTGGTGGCCTGGGCGATCGCGGCCAGCGGGACGGCGGGGTTGGCGACTGCGAAGTCCCAGCTGTGGTGCTCGCCGAGACCGAAGACGTCCAGGCCGGCCTGGTCGGCGGCGATGGCGTAGGAGACGATCTCGCGGGTGCGGCGCCCCGGGTCGTGCAGTTTTCCTGTGGCGGGGTCGGTCTGCAGGTCGGACAGGGAGATGATGCCCAGTTCCACGGTCGTCTCCGGTAGGCGGACAGGGGTTGAGAGGGAGCGGCCCGACCGGTGTGGTCGCGGACCGGGCCGCTGTGAAGGGCCGGGGGACCGGGTGGTCAGAAGGAGTGGGGCCCGAACCGGCCCCACATGATGACCGCGGCGACGATGAGCAGGATCGCGTTGAACCCGATGGCCTGCGGCTCCTTGCGGCGGGCGTGGAGGCCCATGGCCAGGACCATGATCACAGCCAGGCCGGTGGCGGCCAGCGGGGTAAGCGTGGTGGCGATGTCGAAAGCACCCGGCAGGATCAGCCCGAGGGCGCCGGCGAGTTCGGCGACGCCGATCAGACGTACCACAGGGGTCGAGACGTCACTGACCCACGGCAGCTGGGATATGAGCTTTTCGCGGGGCTGGGTGGCCTTGGTGACGCCGGCGGCCGCGAACAGCGCGGCGAGGACGCCCTGCAGGATCCACAGGAACACGTTCATCGGAGCGGAAACCTTCGTCTTCGGTCCCGCCGCGGCGGGGATCGCCGCGGCGGATAGGGATTGAGCGGATCAAGATTCAACGGGGGAGAGCTGGGAGGCGTCAGGCGGTGAAGACGCGCTCGGCTTCGTCGCGTTGGGTGTGCAGGTCCCAGTAGAGAGGGGCGATGTCCTCGGCCTCGGCGGTCGGGATTTCGGGAGGGCCGCCCGCGCCGATCCACACGCCGATGGCGACGTGCGCGGCCTGGATACCGGTGCCGGCCAGCTCCTTGTGCAGGTTGAGCACCCAGTTGCGCAGCGCCGCCTGGGCGGGGTTGACGTTGCCGAGCATGGGGATGGGGTCGACCGAGCCGGCGCCGTTGGTGAAGAGCAGGGTGCCCGCGCCGGCCTCACGCATCGCGGGCAGGACGGCCTGGGTGGCGGTGATGGCGCTGTGGAGCAGGAAGTCGATCCATCCCTGCACATCGGAGGGGCTGGTCTGGGACGGGGAGGTGAGGGCCATGGAGCTTATGGAGCCGTTGCCCGGAGAGGGGGAGTGCTCCAGGACGTCGATGCCGCCGAAGCGGGTGGCGGCGTCCTTGAGGGCCTGGGTCAGCGCGTCGTGGTCGAGCACGTCCGCCGGGAACGCCGCGGCGGTGATGCCCTCGGCGGTGAGCCGGGCGACGAGGTCGTCGAGCTTGGCGCGGTTGCGGGCGATGAGAGCGACGTCGTAGCCGCGCGAGCCGAAGGTGCGGGCGATGGCGAGGCCCATTCCGGGGCCGGCTCCGACGATGGCGATGCTGGGCATGGTGAAGTCCTTTCGTGTTGTGGGGGAAGCGTCTGGGATACGGAGTGGTCAGGCGACGGTGATCGCGATCTTGCCGACGGTGCCGGCGCCGAACGCGGCGAAGGCCTCGGGGGCACGCTCCAGGTCGAACTCGGCGGTCACCGACACCTTGAGGGCGCCGGAGGCGACCTGCCCGGCGAGGGTGGACAGGGTGTCGGCGGTCGGGTTGGACCGGAGCACGGCGGTGTGCAGCTTGCGGTCCTCCGAGGCCTCGGGGACTGGGGCGAGGGTCAGGGCGGAGGCGACGGCGCCGCCGTCGCGGGTGAGCGCGGTGAGCTCGGCCAGGTCGCCGGCGAGGTGCAGCACCGCGTCCACGCCGCCGGGGGCGATCGCCCGGACTGCGCGGTCACGTCCTGGGTGTAGTCGATGACGGTCACCTCGGCGGCGGTCAGCGCCGAGACGAAGCCGCTCTCGGAACCCGACTTGGCCGTGGCGATCACCCTCGCGCCCTGGGCCGCGGCCACCTGTACGGCGATGGCACCCACGCCGCCGGTGGCACCGGAGATCAGCACCGTGCTGCCCTCCAGCGGGCCGAGCAGGGCGAGACCGTCGGAGGCGGCGGTGCCCGCCAGCCCGAGCGCGCCGGCGTCACGCACCAAGACCCCGTCGGGCCGGCGGGCGATGCCGACGGCAGCGGGAACGGCGACGTACTGCGCCATCGAACCGGTGCCCAGGTATGCCTTGGCGTCCACGCCGAACACGGCGTCGCCGACCGCGAAACCCTCGACACCCTCACCGACCGCCTCGACGGTGCCGGCGAAGTCCTTGCCGGGGATCAGCGGGAAGCGGTGCTCCATAACGCCCTGCAGGTATCCGGCCGTCGTGGCCAGGTCGAACCCGTTCACCGAGGAGGCGGCCACCTTCACCAGCACCTCACCGGCCTCGGGGCGCGGCACCTCCACCTCGGCCACCTCGGGGCTGCCGGGTACCTGCGGCAATGTCACAGCGCGCACTGATCATCAACTCCTTGGCATCGGTTCGCCCGATTCGGAAAGGGGCATCCGATTCGTTTTCCGGAAAGGCCTGTCCGGTTCCGCGGGGTCCACGATAGCACTGAAACTGGATGGGTCATTCCGATTCGGTAGACTGAGTGTCATGAACCTTGGCGCCCAATCCAGCGATGACCCTGCCGCACAGCCTCTCCGCAGCGACGCCGAGCGCAACCGCACACGGATACTCGCCGCCGCGCGCACGGTGTTCAGGCGTGACGGCCTGCATGCCTCCATGGCTTCCGTGGCCCGCGAGGCGGGGGTGGGCATCGCCACCCTGTTCCGCCGTTTCCCGACGAAGGAGGACCTGGTCGCCGCGGTCTTCGCCGACCGTATGGACGCCTACGTCGACGCGGTCGGCGTTGCCCTCGACGACCCCGATCCCTGGCGCGGTCTCGCGGGGTTCATCGAAACGGGCTGCGCGATGCAGGCCGGGGATTACGGCTTCGCCGACGTGCTGACCATGACCTTCCCCACAGCCAAGGCTCTGGAGGAGCGCCGAAACCAGGCGTACGAGGGCGTCGTCCAGCTCATCGGCCGCGCCAAGGCCGCAGGACGTCTGCGTGAGGACTTCACCCCCGAGGACCTGGTGCTGGCGTACATGGCCAATGCCGGCGTCGTCAACGCCACCGGCGACACTGCTCCCGACGCCTGGAAACGCGTCGTCGCCTTGATGCTCCAGTCCTTCGAGGCCCCCGCCCGAGGCCCCCTGCCCGACTCGCCCGAGCCCCGCGCCCTCTACAAGGCCATGCTCCGGGCCAGTCAGGCGTGCTCCGCCTCGCCGGAACCCGGGAGGAAGGACTGAAAGGTCACGTGCGGCCGGATGCGCATCAGTGGCTCGGTCCGGTGGCCGGCACCGTCGGACCGAGGCGCCCAGGCCGGGCAGCTAAGGCATCTATGAAGCTCACGGGATGACTGGCAGCGCAGGGCGCGCGGCATCGATCAGCTACGACGCCGGCACACCCGGTCTCTCATCCCACCCACAGCCGCAGCACTCTCCTGCCTGTGGCGGAAGAAAAGAGGCAGACGGACATGGCAAGAGGCATACAAGTGGGCGACAAAGCACCCGACTTCACCCTGCTGTTGTCGAGCAGGTCTACCCGCTGAGCGCAGTCCAGGACGCCCACCGCGCGGTCGAGACCGGCCACGCCCGAGGCAAGCGCGTAGTCGACCCAACTCAGTAGGTCGGCCGGCCCTGCTCACCTCGTCAAAGAGTCGTTCTTTGAAGGGCGGGGTCCCTAAGACGCCGTCGGTCGCGGGCGCTGTCCCGGCGGTGGTCCGGTACACCGCCGCCACCGACGGCTCGCGCACCCAGATCTCCCCGGCCGTGCGGCCGGCGAGCACTCCGGCCCCGTCCCTGACCGTCAACGCCCGGGAATCTGGGGAGTCGCGAGCTCGCCTGACGTTCATCGGCACCGTCAGTCAAGGTGGCTGACATCCGATGTATTGGGGAGCTCCACGCTGCCCTCTGCTCCTTCCGGGCGCAGTCGAGGCGCGGGCAGTTGGTTAATCATCATCCAAGAATGGCCTGTCGTGCTGCTGGTGGAGTCACATGAGTTGGTGCTGCAGCCCCCTAGACATCCGATCTATGCCGCGGCAAAGATGACGTGGCCTCGGAGGACTCGAAGAGGTCGCACTTCCCCTCGTGTCGAACACCCATGGCTGGGAGATCTTGCCGTGACCCATGCATCCCACCCGCAGCGAAGAAGCGTCCTGAAGCTCGGCGGCGCCCTCGCCCTCGCACCCCTGATCACTCAGCTGGCCGGCGGCACCCCTGCGGGGCCGGCCTTCGCCGCGTCGGCGTCCGTCCAGTGGCCGACCCTGTCGCGCAAGGCGCTGAAGTACTCGGTCCCCGCCATGGACTGGCAGTCGCAGGCCCTGCCGGTCGGCAACGGTCGTCTCGGTGCCATGTTGTTCGCCGACCCGGACGAGGAGCGCATCCAGTTCAACGAGCAGAGTCTGTGGGGCGGGATCAACAACTACGACAACGCGCTCGCGGGCAAGCCCGACAACGCGTTCGACACCAGCATGACCGGCTTCGGCTCGTACCGGAACTTCGGCGACGTCGTCGTCACCTTCGCCGACCGTGCGAAGGTCACGGCTCCCGGCGGGCCGTACCGCACGTCCTCGTCGGAGGGCGTGGAGAAGTCGTACGACGGGAACGCGAGCACCAAGTGGTGCATCGAGGGGCCCGGTTCGAGGGTGCGGTGGCAGGTCGAGCTCCTCGAGCCCGTCGAGGTCCCCTCCTACCGTCTGACGAGTGCGAACGATGTGCCGCAGCGCGACCCGCAGGAGTGGACGCTGTCCGGTTCCGCCGACGGATCCGCCTGGACCACGCTGGACAGCCGCTCTTTGGCGGCGCCCTTCGAGAGCCGTTTCCAGACGAAGGAGTTCACCTGTGCCATCAGCGGGTCGTACCGCTTCTACCGGTTCGACTTCATCCCCAAGGCAGGGGTCAGCCACTTCCAGGTGGCCGAGATCGGTCTGTCCGGCGTCGACCTCGGCGGCGCCGCGCTGTACCTGTCGTCGCCGAGCGGGCACTCCGAGGGATCGGGTGCCGGGGCCGGGGCCATGGACATCTCGTGTTCGGTGGACCGCGATCCGGCCACCGTCTGGCGGGTCGACGACGCCGCGCCCACGGTCATCTGGCAGGCCGACCTGCCCCGCGCGGTCGCCGTCACCTCGTACACGCTGACGGCGGCCCCGGACCGTCCGCAGGACGACCCCCGGCGCTGGACGCTGGAGGCGTCGCAGGACGGGCGGGCGTGGGTGACCCTCGACACGCAGAACCCCGGTGCGCCCTTCGCCGACCGCGGTGAGACCCGGGCGTTCCGGATCACCAACAGCACCGCCTACCGCACCTACCGGCTCACGTTCACCCCCGGCGGGTCGTCCACCGGCTTCCAGATCGCCGAAGTCGCCCTGGAAGGCAGGGGGTTCGACACGCGCACGCAGCGCGCGTTCGTCGACTACCAGCGCGCCCTGGACTTCGTGGACGGTGTCCATGTCACCCGGTTCGGCGCGCCGGGGCGGCGCGTCCTGCGGGAGGCCTTCGCCAGCCGGTCGGCGGACGTCATGGTCTTCCGGTACAGGTCGGAAAGGGACCGGGGACTTTCCGGGGCGATCTCTCTGACGTCCGCGCAGCAAGGCGCCCCGACGACCGTCGACGCCGCCGCCCGGCGGATCGCCTTCGGCGGAGTCATGGGCAACGGTCTCAAGCACGCGTGCACCGTCCAGGTCGTGGACACCGACGGCGACCTCCGCGCCGACGGGTCGATGCTCCGGTTCAGCGGCTGCACAAGCCTGACCCTGCTGCTCGACGCCCGCACCGACTACAAGCTGGACGCCGCCGCCGGATGGCGCGGAGCTGATCCCGAACCGGTCATCACCAGGACACTCGACAGAGCATCCGCCCGGTCCTACAGGGAGCTGCGCGAGGAGCACACCGCCGCGACACGTGCTCTCATGAACCGCGTCTTTGTCGACTGGGGCACCTCCGACGACGCCGTCATCGCCCTGCCCAGCAACGCCCGGCTCGCACGTTACGCGGCGGGCGGAGAGGACCCGACCCTCGAACAGGCGATGTTCGACTACGGCCGCTACCTGCTGATCAGTTCCTCGCGCCCGGACGGCCTGCCCGCCAACCTCCAGGGCCTGTGGAACGACAGCAACTCACCGGCGTGGGCCTCCGACTACCACACCAACATCAACGTCCAGATGAACTACTGGGGGGCCGAGACGACGAACCTGCCGGAGTCCCACGAAGCACTCATCGAGTTCATCAGGCAGGTGGCGGTGCCCAGCCGCGTGGCGACCCGCAACGCCTTCGGAAAGGACACACGAGGCTGGACCGCCCGCACCAGCCAGAGCATCTTCGGCGGCAACGCGTGGGAGTGGAACACCGTCGCGAGCGCCTGGTACGCGCAGCACCTCTACGAACACTGGGCGTTCACCCAGGACATGAAGTACCTCCGTACCGTCGCGTACCCGATGATCAAGAAGATCTGCGAGTTCTGGGAGGACCACCTCAAGGAGCGCGAGGACGGACTCCTCGTCGCACCGAACGGCTGGTCCCCCGAACACGGGCCGCGCGAGGACGGCGTCATGTACGACCAGCAGATCATCTGGGACCTGTTCCAGAACTACCTCGACTGCGAGGCCGCGCTGGGGGCCGATCCCGCCTACCGTGCCAAGGTCACGGACATGCAGGCACGCCTCGCGCCGAACAAGATCGGCCGGTGGGGGCAACTGCAGGAGTGGCAGGAGGACATCGACAGCCCCACCGACATCCACCGCCACACCTCACACCTCTTCGCGGTCTACCCGGGCCGCCAGATCACCCCGAAGACACCCGACTTCGCGGCCGCCGCCCTCGTCTCGCTCAAGGCGAGGTGCGGTGAGAAGGACGGCGTCCCGTTCACGGCCGCGACGGTGTCGGGCGACAGCCGCCGCTCATGGACCTGGCCCTGGCGGGCGGCCCTGTTCGCCCGCCTCGGCGACGGACACCGCGCCCAGATCATGCTGCGCGGACTGCTCACCTACAACACGCTGCCCAACCTGTTCTGCAACCACCCGCCCTTCCAGATGGACGGCAACTTCGGCATCACGGGCGCCGTCGCGGAGATGCTCCTGCAGAGCCACGACGACGTCATCCACCTGCTCCCCGCCCTGCCGGACGCCTGGAAGGCCAAGGGTTCCTTCACCGGACTGCGCGCCCGCGGCGGCTACGAGGTCAGCTGTGAATGGCGGGACGGGAAGGTCACGTCCTACAAGATCGTGGCCGACCGGGCACGGAACCAGGGGAACATCACCGTACGGGTGAACGGCGCCGACAGGAAGGTGAAGCCGAGCAAGTCCTGACGGCGCCAAAGGGGAGACGGCGGCCGCGGGGCCGTGACGGCGAACACCGATCCGTTCTCGTCCCGCGCCGCCGCTGCCGTCGGCACGGCCGGTTTCGCGACCGCGTCCTGCCGACCGGTACAAGACACGTCGCGTCCGGCAATCGTGCTCGTTGTTGGCAAGGTCGGGATCAGCCAGCAGGATGCCGTGAAGCAACCGCCACAGAGCGGCCGGGTCGGACGAATCTGACGTTCGTCGGGTTGACCGAACGAGCCGCCGACCGGGTCCCTGCGCGGCGTCACGCGGTGTGTGGTTGCCGAGAGCCGTCGTTGCCGACCTCGGCCACGGCGAACCAGCCATGGTCCGCCACCGACTGATGACCTCCGTGGACGATCTCGCTGATGAACTGCCGGGTTTTGGGACATCCTGAGGTGGTTTCAGGCCTTGGTCGTGTGCTTGAGGTGGGTGTCGAAGAAGGCCTCAATGCGTAGCCATGCGTCAACAGAGGCTTCTGGGACAGGTCCGAACCCGGCGACGCGGTACAGCGGGTGCAGCAGGCGCGGGCCGAATTGTTCGTCGTTGAGGAAGGCGTGGCCTGCCTGTGGGTACTCCTTCACGTCGTGTACGACGCCGAGCCTGTCGAGGGCGGATTCGAGCTTGGCCGCCGCTCCCTTGAGCGGTCGATCGCGGCCCCCGTAGCTGGCGACGATGGGGCAGGCGTCGGCCAGGGCCTGGTCCATGTCCTTGGGGAGCTGGCCGTAGTTGGCGGACGCGGCGTCGAAGATGCCGCTGCCTGCCCCCATGAGGGCGAAGGACCCGCCCATGCAGAAACCGATGATCCCGACCGCGCCGGTGCAGTCGGGGTCATCGACGAGGTAGGTTCTCGCGGCGGCGATGTCCTGGTAGGCGCGGCCGTGGCCGGACAGCGCGGCCCGCATGGTGGGTATCAGGCAGCGGCGTGCGCCTCCGTCCGTGTACAGGTCGGGCATCAGGGTCAGATATCCGGCGCTTGCGAGCCGCCGCGCCTGTCGGAGCATCTCGTCATTGGCACCCATGACCTCGTGCGCGACCACGACTCCGGGCCATGGGCCAGGTCCGTCCGGCCGGACGAGATGCCCGGTCAGCCGCTTGGAACCGCCGGCCGGGGCGCTGAGGTGGGTCAGGGTGACGGAAACGGGATCTGGCATGGCATCCTCCGGACGACGATGTGGTGTGGTGTGGTGTGGGTGAGGCCGATGGGTCAGGTGGCCGGGGAAGGAACCGTGCCAGGTTGAGTGGATCCGTCCGGGGCGCACCGCACCCTTGTGAAGAGTCCAGGACCGGGGTTCATGCCCGGGCGGTGGTGACCCAGTCGTACGATGGTCGCCGCACGGCTGGGTCACGGGAGAAGACACCCTTGACGTGTACGGCGAGCAACGTCTCGATCGAATCGGGGGTGAGCTCGGTGAAGGGGGCGTTGCGGATGTTGCCCGCGTTGTTGATCAGGATGTCCACGGTGCCGTAGGCGTCGAGCGCGGTCTGCACGATGGCCTTGCCGCCCTCGGGGGTGGCGACCGAGTGGTAGTTCGCGACGGCTTGGCCCCCCCCCGCGTCGATGATTTCCTTGACGACATGGTCGGCCATGGCGGTGCCGCCGCCGGTGCCCGCGATCGTGCCGCCGAGGTCGTTGACGACGACCTTGGCGCCGCGCGCGGCGAGGTCGAGGGCGTGGGTGCGACCCAGACCGCCGCCGGCGCCGGTCACGATGGCGACCCTGCCCTCGAACGAGATTCCGTCCACTGTCAGATCACTTCCTTACTGTCGTCTGTTGCGGCAGGCAGCCGCGGTCGCTCTGCGCCGATGACGTCGGACGAGGCGCAGCACCAGGCCTCACTCACGTGTGCCGCCTGGGGTTGGGTCAGGCCGGGCGGACGCCGTCCACGGTGATCCGCAGGGCCGACGGGCCACGCAGGTCGGCCATCGGGCGGTAGGGCGGCGGGTCCTGCGACAAGCGAGGGTTGACCAGACGTCGGGTCAGCTCGCGGACCGCGATCTGGCCTTCCATGCGGCCGAGTCCGGCCCCGAAGCAGAAGTGGATGCCGGCGCCGAAGCTGAGGTGGCCGATGTCGGGACGAGTGATGTCGAAGGTGTCCGGGTCGGGGAAGCGGCGCGGATCCCGGTTGGCCGCGGCGAGGGCGAGGATGACCGTGGAACCCTTGGGAATGGTGCGGTCGCCGATGACGATGTCGTCGACCGCGACACGCGGCCGCAGATGCACGGAGGGCTCCAGGCGCAAGGTCTCCTCGATGGCACCGGCGGCGAGGGAGGGGTCGGCCTGGAGCCGGGCCAGCTGCTCGGGGTGACGCAGCAGCAGGAGCATGCTGCTGCTTATGAGGTTGACGGTGGTCTCGTGGCCGCCGATGAAGAGCATGATGGCGGTGCTGAGCAGTTCCGGCAGGCTCATCGGGCTGCCCGGGCCGTCGTCGTGGATCATGCGCGACAAGATGTCCTGCCCCGGCTTCTTGCGAAGCCGCTCGATGTGGGCGAGGAAATACTCGGCCAGTTCCTGCTGGGCATGGTTCCTGGCCGCGGCGGCCTCAGGGTCGCGCGGGTCGACCAAGAACTCCGGGCTGCCGGCCCCCTCCTCAGCAAGAGGGGCCAGCGTGAAGGCGTCTTCGGGCGGGACACCCAGGAGGTGGCAGGCCACGCGGACGGGGATCGGGTGGGAGAACTCCGAAACCAGGTCGAACTCGCCGCGCCCGGTCAGGTGGTCGATGTGGTCGCGGATCAGCTCTTCCACCATCGGCCGTAGGCTCTCGACGAAGCCCGGACGTGCGGGCGGGCCGAAGTGGCGCTGGGCCAGGCCGCGCAGCTGGTCGTGGGTGGGGTTGTCCCGCACGAGGAACGACGGAGCAGTACCGGGAGCCGGAGCGTCCACGCCAACCCGGCTGTCCGGGCTGGCGTTGCCACGGTCGGCGGAGATGCGTGGGTCCCGGAGCAGCGCACTGACCTCGTCGTATCCGCTGACGACGCAGGTTCCGTCGTCCTGGACGGAGACCGCCTCTTTGCGTAGTTCGGTGTAGAGAGGCCAGGGGTGAGGGCGGCTGTCAGGGTGAAGAACCTGCCTGTACAGGGTGGACGCCATGGGGGTGCCACTCGCTTTCGTGTGGGGGGATCGGGGGGGGATCAGCGGCCGACCGGCCGAAGGGCGCGTGCGGTGTTCTCGTCGCAGGCGACGAACTCGGCCGGGAACGGCGCACCTTGGCGGACGAGGGATTCGTAGTAGTGCAGGTAACGCCCGTTGTCGAAGGTGACCGCGGCCACCGTGCGGTCTTCGCGTCCGTACAGCACGCTGAAGGAGCCCTGGCCGAGGGTGCCTTGGACCACCGCGATACGGTCGGCGATGCCGGGGTAGCCGACGCCCTTGATGTTCACGCCGAACTGGCTGGACCAGAAGGCCGGCAGACCGGTATGGGGGATCGGGGCCTGGCCGGGCCGACGCGTGATGTTGTGGGCGACCGTGCGGGCCTGGGTGACGGCGTTGCCCCAGTGCTCCACCGACAGCCGGCGGTCCGGGAGGAGGGGATGCGGCGCGGCGGCGACATCACCGGCGACGTACACGTCGGGCACGGGCTGCCCGTCGTGGCCGAGAGCGCGGCACTGGTCGTCGCAGTGCACCCCGCCGCTGTCCGCCCGTACGGCGGAGTCGTCCAGCCATTCGACGTTGCGCTGGGCGCCGAGCGCGACGACGGCCAGGTCCGCGTCGACGGCGGCGCCGTCCGACAGCACGATCTGCCGCAGCGCCCCGGTCCCGTCCGCCACGAAACGCTCGACGGTGTTCCACATCCGCACGTCCACGCCCTTGTCCCGGGCGAGGTCCGCCACCACGCCACCGATCACGCTTCCCAGCGGTCCCTGCAACGGCGTGGCCTGTGCCTCGACGAGTGTGACGTCGAGGCCGAGTTCGCGGCAGCCGGAGGCCAGTTCGCTCCCGAGGAAGCCGGCGCCGATGACGACGACGCGACGCGGTGGACGGGCCAGGCGCCGCTGAAGGTCTTCGGCGTCGTCGCGGGTGCGGACGGTGAGGACACCGTCGATGTCGTCGGCGGCGCCGCCGGGGAACGGACGGGCCCGGGTACCGGTGGCGATGACCAGGCTGTCGTAGCCGACCGTGCCGCCGTCCGCCAGCCGGACCAGGCGGTGGTCCGTATCCAGGCCCGTCGCCGGGACACCCAACCGGAAGCGTGCGTCCAGGGGCCGCGTGACCGGCAGTTCGAGGCGATCGGGCGGCAGCTTCTCGCTCACGCATGCCTTGGTCAGCGGAGGGCGGTCGTACGGACGATGGGGCTCGTCGCCGATGATGGTCAGCTGTCCGGAGAAGCCGGACTCGCGCAGGGCCTCGGCGGTCTTCAGCCCGGCGAGGGAGGCGCCGACGATGACAACGTCGCGGCCGTTCCCCCCGCTGGTCGTGGCGGGTTCGTCCGCGTTGCCCGTGCCGACGGTGATGGCGCGCACGGGGCAGGCCAGTGCGGCGCGGTGTACCGCGTCCCGCATCTCGTCGGGTGGGTTCGGTACGTAGGTCAGAGCCTCAAGGCCATGCAGGGTGAAGGCGTCGGGGGCGGCGAACACGCACTGTCCGTAGCCCTCGCAGCGGTTCAGGTCGACACTTACCTTCACTGGGCATCCCCGCTCGGCCGGGACGTGAGCACCGAAAGCAGAACCCGGTCCACCAAGGACTCCACGAAGGCGGCATCGACCTGGCTGTCGGCGACCAGGACCTGGTGCAGGATCGCGGCACGCGCGAGATCCGCCAGCGGGACGGGATCCGCGTCATCCCCGACCTCGCCGCGTTCCCTGGCCCAGCTCAGGACGGTCTCCGCCAGACGGGCGTGGTGCAGGCGGACCAGTTCCTTGGTCATGCCTCCGACACTGCCGTCGTCGGAGGCGGCGACCAGGAGGCCGGAGAGGTACTTGGGTGAAGGCTGCACCTGCGCGCCGCCGGTCGGCACCAAGTTGTGCAGCAGATCGCCGCGCAACGATCCGGTGGCGGTCACGTCAGCGGTCTGGTCGACGGCCCGGCACGCGGCCCGGCGCAGCGCCGCGGCCATCCGCTCGTCCTTGTTCGCCCAACGGCGGTACATCGTTTTCGTGCTGGCCTTGGCCCGCTCGCACACAGCGGTCAGGGTCAGCCGCTCGTAGCCGACCTCGGCCAGCAGGTCCAGCGCGGCGTCCAGCAGCGCGGCCTCGCGGTGGACGTCCATCGGGCGGCCTGCTGATTCGGCTGGGGTCGGCGTGGTCATGGACGGCTCCAGAACATCAGGAAACGCCATGCGTTCCTTCCCCACTTGCTCAGACGTAAGGCGGACAGAAAGTTGATCTTGTGGCATGAGCGTCTCTCTGGGAGTGGTGACCGTGACGACTGTCGAGGCGGATGTGCGCCTGCTGCCCAGTGGCTCAGGGTGTCCAAGCAGGGTGGGGGAGTCCCGCCCCGTCATAATCGGAAGGTGCTTTCCAGTTAACCGTACGGGACGGCCGTCCCGGATGTCGAGTCGGAAGGTGCCTCGATGCGTTCTGACGCCCAGCGCAATCGCAGGCGGGTCCTGGAGGCGGCGATGGAGACGTTTGCCGTGGAGGGCCTGTCGGTTCCGGTGGCCGATATCGCCCGGCGGGCAGGGTCGGCACCGGCACCGTCAGTCGGCATTTCCCGACGAAGGAATCCCTGTACGAAGCGATCGTGCTTCACCTGGTCGGTGGCATCGTCGACAAGGCCCGGGACCTCTCCGCACAGAATGATCCGGGCAGCGCGTTCTTCCAGTTCCTGGCCCACATGGTCGAGCAAGCGGCGGTGAACCGCGGTCTTGCCGAGGCGATGAGCGGTGCCGGTTTCGATGTCGAAGCGGTCGCCTTCCGTCCCGAGCGCAGCCTTGAAGCTGTGGAGAGCGAGCTGCTGACGAGGGCTCAGCAGGCGGGTGTGGTACGGCGGGACATCACTCGCGCCGATGTGAAAGCGCTCCTGGTCGGCTGTCTGGCCCGAGAACGTCAGGGCTGCGACCCGGAAGCCCGGCAGCGCATGATCGACGTGGTGTGCACCGGCCTGCGAGCCGAACCGGGCACACCAGTCGGCGACCGGGGGCTTGTCGGCTGAGCGGGTCCTTCAGTGACTTGTTTCTACTTCGTGGACGGCACCTTCGGCACTCCCGGGAACGGCAGCCGCAGCGCACCGAAGGCCTCCGCCGGGACCGCGGTCTCGCAGGAGGAGCCGATGGGGCAGCCGCCGAGGAAGTGAGCCGTGAGGGGGAGTCCCCACCAACGCGCCGACGTGCGACCCCGTGAACCCATGGATCTCGGCCGCGATGGCCGACGCGCCCTCCGAAGCCTCCCCTGTCAGGTACGCCCAGGAGCTCGTGGCGGGCATCGCTCACGCCACCCTGGAGATGCTCGATAAGCGCCCATCTCGCGGTCGAGAATCCACGAGCCCTGAGGGCGGTGCTCCAGGCCCGTCTGGACAGGGTCGACACCCGGGCGCTTCAGGGGTTCCGCCGCTCGACTGAGCCGGTCAGTCTGGGCTCTGGCTCGGATCGGGAAGAGTGGAACTTCAAGAGATCCGATGTGTGGCGGTTCCTGAGGCTGGAGGGTGGCCTTCCCAAGAGGTGGCGGGCCTCTAGAAATCGCCTGTCCAATGTGCTGATTTGGTTGAATCTCGTCTCAGCTATAGACGCGGCCGCCGTTGTGCTCCTATAAATCCATCCGATGTATTCCTTAGGGCGACGCGAAGCACGGCCGTCATGTCGGCGTTCCGCCCCTGACGCCCTGTCATCCCCCTCTTGACACATGGAGCCGCACCATGTCCTCTGCCTCCCTCAGCAGACGCTCTCTGATGAAGGCCGCCGCCCTTGCCGGAGGAGTGGCGGCCTTCGGGCTGCCTCAGGCCCTGTGGCCCTCCACCGCCGAGGCATACACCGTCCCCTCGAAGATGGACTGGTGGTACCAGGCCAGGTTCGGGATGTTCATCCACTTCGGGTCGTACTCGTACCTCGGCCAGGGCGAGTGGGCGTTCGACAGCCAGCAGTGGAGCAAGGCGGACTACCAGACCCAGGTCACCAAGAACTTCAACCCGACCCAGTTCAACGCCGCCACCATCGCCGAACTGGCCAAGAACGCCGGCATGAAGTACCTCGTGATCACCGCCAAGCACCACGAGGGCTACGCGATGTGGAACTCCGATGTGGCGGGCTTCACCGACACCACGGGTACCAAGCAGTACAACCTGCGCGACTACAACGGCATTCAGACCGACCTGCTCATGGACCTCAAGACGGAATGCGAGAGCCGTGGCATCAAGTTCTGCCTGTACTACTCGATCCTCGACTGGAACCACCCGTCCCAGACCGACCGTCACGAGAGCGGTCTCACCACGATGTCCTCGCAGGCCGCCCGCACCGCCTACATCGCCGACATGAAGGCACAGCTTCAGGAACTGCTGGACCGCTACGACCCGGCACTGCTGTGGTTCGACGGCGACTGGTTCGACGAGCCCTCCAGCCCCACCCTGCAAGACTGGTGGCTGACATCGGACGGCGAAGACCTGTACGACTGGCTGATCGCCCGCAAGCCCGACCTCATCGTCAACGAACGGGTCAAGCGGGACCACGGCCTCGGCGACTACGCGGTCGCGGAGTTCGGGATACCCAGCGCACCCATGAGCCGGCCGTGGGAGCGGTGCGCAACCATGAACGGCTCCTGGGGCTACGACGCGTCGAAGGAGAACTCCTACAGATCAGTCACGGATATCGTTCGAGAGCTCGTGACGGTCGTCTCCCGGGACGGCAACCACCTGCTGAACATCGGCCCCAAGGGCGACGGCTCGGTCACCGCAGGAACCCAAACCGTACTGAACGGCCTGGCCTCATGGATGTCGACGTACAGCGACAGCATTCACGGCACCAGCGGCAGCCCGTTCGCCACCGAACCCGCCTGGGGGAAGGTCACCAAGAAGAACGGCAAGCTCTTCGCCCACGTCTTCACCTGGCCCACGAACGGGCAGCTACGGATCCCGGCGATCGACAACACGATCAACCGCGTCTATCTGCTGAACAACCCCTCGGTCTCGCTCCCGTACACGGTCACCGACCAGATCAACGTCACCGTCCCCGCCACCGCGCCGAACGCCATCGATTCCGTGGTGTGCGTCGAGGTGCAGGGCATGCCCGTGAGGGTCTCGGCGACGGTATTCCAGAACGTCAACTACGAAGGTGCCCGGGCCGTCCTGCCGCTGGGCGGCTACACCTCCTCCCAGCTGTCCGCCGCAGGCCTGGGACCTGCCATGACCTCCTCCCTCCTGGTGCCCGACGGCTACCAGGTGACGGGCTACTCCGGCGACAACTTCACCGGCACCGCCTGGACGTTCACCTCCAACACCCCCGACCTCCGGGTGACCGGCAACAACGACGTCATCGCCTCGCTGAAGGTGACGTTCAGGCCCGACAAATACTTCAGCCTGACCAATGTCACGAACCACCTGGTGCTGGACAGCGGCGGCAATGTCGCGAGCGGCTCGCCCCTGAAGCAGTGGGAGTCGATAGACAACGCCAATCTCCAGTGGCAGGCCATCGAACTCGGGAACGGCTACTACAGGCTCGTCAACCGCACCAACGGCATGGTCGCCGACGGCTGGGGCGCAACCCGCAACGGCGATCCGGCCCGGCAGAAGGCCTGGGACGGCAGCAACACGCAGCAATGGCAGATCGTCCACCGAGGCCAAGGCCAGTACTCCATCGCCAACCGCAGCACGGGACTGGTCCTCGACGGCGGCGGAATGGTCACATCAGGGTCCGTGACCAAGCAGTGGACGTGGCAGCAGAGCACCAACCTGCTGTGGACGATCAGGCCAGTCGGCTGACTGGGTCGGTGGCTGCACAAGCGACTCAAGAACACAGCTGAGCGGTCACATCAGATGCGGCGGTGCTGAAGAGCGCCGCCGCACAGGGAACTTGTCGGTCAGCACCCACCGACTTGCCTGTGCACGCCACACGTTGGGGCGTGTACACCCGGGTGCTCGGTGGTGGCGGGCGTCCAGCGTGCCGGCGCGGCGCGGGACCAGTCCGTCGAGCCGTGCCTGGTGGCGATTGAGCACAGGGCGGTGGACTCCTCCTGTCGCCCACGCTGGTGGCCGAGGGGCCGGAGACGAGCGTCAGCGGCCGGTACGGGTCCAGCCGGTTCAGCGCCTCGGGCACGTCGGGGGCGATCTGGCTCGCCCGGACTACGCAGACGTGCTGGTCCGGCAGCAGAGTCAGGGCCCGGCGGCCCTGGCCGGGGCCGTGGTCGAGGGTCACGGTTCCGGTGACGGCGATGGCGGTGGCGACGGTGGTGATCACGGCGTCCGCAGCGTCGAGCTGGTCCACCGTCAGCGGCGGGACGTCCTCCAGCCGCGACCAGGGCCCCTGGGAGACGAGGTCCTCGGGGAGTCCCGGCGGCATGACCACGGACCGCGCTCCGGTCCGTGCCAGCGCGCGCCCGACGGCGGCCGCGGCACCGGCCATCGGCACCCGGACCACCGTGGCTCGGTACTCGGCGGCGCGTTCGGTGAACAGCCGACGACGTCCGGTCCCGCATGGTCCGCGCGACGCCCGTGCGGGACCGGTACGTCATCGGGGCTCTCGGAGCCCGGCACGTCTGCCAGAGCCGTCCTCACTGCGCCGAGGACTGTCTCGCGGCCGCTCATCGTGCTTCCTTCCCTTCCGCCGCCGTACGGCCTCCGTCTTGTCCGGTCGTTCTCGTACGGCGCCACCAGGCACGCATCGATTCCCGGGCCGGCGCGGGCGCGTCCCGGGTGGCGGACCAGCGGGCGAGGGGACCCGGCAGGAAGCCGATCCGGCCCTCGCGGCCCACGAGGCGGGCCCCGAGGGCTGCGAGCTTCTGGACTGCGGCCAGCCGTCCGGGGGAAGACAGCACGGCGCCCGCGGCCTTCATGGCCAGCGCCTCGGTGATGGGCAGCAACCGGGCCGCACGTTTCGCCTCCACGGCCTTGGCACGCAGATGGACCAGCACTTCAGGAATGTTGATCTTCACGGGGCAGGCGTCGTAGCAGGCACCGCACAGGGTCGAAGCGAAGGGCCGCGAGGCAGCGTTCTCGACGCCGACGAGCTGCGGCGTCAGGACGGCGCCGATCGGGCCGGGGGCGCTCGCCCGTGGACGAGCGGGGCAGGAGCTGGAGGAAGACGTCCAGGTCGGCGAAGGACGGCAGCACTTTCTCGATGCCCATGACGGTGATCAGGGTCTGAGGCAGGGTCAGGCACATCCGCCCGTTGCCCTCCGACTCCCGCGACCACCACCGTGCCGGTGTCGGCGGCGGCGAAGTTGGCACCGGAGACGGCCACTTTGGCCCGCAAGAACTTCTCCCGCAGATGGAGCCGGGCCGCTTCGGCGAGGTCGTGTGGGTTGTCGGTGAGTTCCTCGGGGGCCGGTCTGCCCCAGTCGCCCATCTCCCGCTGGAAGATGTCCAGTTCGGCAATCAGGTCGATGCCTCCCCCACGCTCGACTGCGCTCGCGCGGGGGACCCCCACCGCCAGATCGTCCACTCGCTCACGCCGGCGGCGCGGATGGCGGCGGTCAGCTCCTCGGGCACCTCCCGGTGCGCCGCCTCGTACTCCTCGACGCGGTCGGCACGGACCCTGGTGTGCAGGGCGACCCTCATGACGGCTCCTTCTCAGCCGGCACTACGGGGACGGGGACGCCCTCGGCCAGCAGCCCCTCGGCGCGCAGCTCGCCCCACAGCGCGTCCGGGATCGGGCGGCGCAGCTGCTCGACGGTGTCGCGTACCTCGTCGGCGGAGCGGGCGCCGGTCAGGACGCTCGCGACCGCGGAGTGGCCGAAGGGGAAGCGCAGGGCGGCGGCGCGCAGCGGGACGCGGTGGCGTTCGGCCACCTTCAGCAGGCGCAGCGCGCGGTCGAGCACCGCCCGGGGCGCCGGGGCGTAGTCATATGTGGCGCCCGGCCTCGGATCGGTGAGCAGGCCGGAGTTGAAGACCCCTCCTACGACCACGCTCCGGCCTCGCGCGGCGGCCTCCGGCAGTAGTTCGGCGAGCCCGCCCTGCTCCAGGAGGGTGTAGCGGCCGGCCAGCAGTACCACGTCGATGTCGGTCTCGCGCAGGAAACGGGCGGGCAGCGCGGACTGGTTCATGCCGACGCCGATGGCCCCGACCACGCCTTCGGTGCGCAGGCGTTCCAGCGCCGGATACGCCTCGCGCAGGGCCTGCTCGGCGTGGTCGTCCGGGTCGTGCAGCAGCGCCACGTCGATCCGGTCGAGGCCGAGGCGGTCCAGACTCGCCTCCAGGGAGCGCAACACCCCGTCGGCGCTGAAGTCCCAGACGCGGCGGTGGGTCGCGGAGACGGCGAAGCCGTTCGCGAGGTCGTCGCCGCAGCCACCCTCCGGGTCGGGGACGAGCAGCCGGCCCACCTTGGTGGAGACGGTGTAGGTGTCCCGGGGGCGGTCGCGCAGGGCCGCGCCGAGCCGCCGTTCCGACAGGCCGAGCCCGTAGTGGGGTGCGGTGTCGAAGGTGCGGATTCCTGCGTTCCAGGCCGCGTCCACGGTGGCGAGGGCGGCCTCGTCGGTGACCGGCTGGTAGAGGTTGCCGATGGCCGCGCACCCGAGCGCGAGCTGCGTGACCCCGACCGCGCTGCCGCCCAGCGTGGTGGTTCTCACGACACGGCCGCCGGGCGCAGCCGCAGCCCCTGCATGCCGCCGTCCACCGCGAGTGCGGTGCCCGTGACGGACGCCGCGGCGGGACTCGCGAGGTAGACGATGGCGGCCGCCACCTCGTCGGCGGTGACCAGACGGCCCATGGGCTGGCGGGCGTTGAGCGCGGCACGCTCCGCTTCCGGGTCGTCGGCGGCGTCCAGCAGCCGACCCACCCAGGGGGTGTCGGCGGTACCGGGGTTGACACAGTTGACGCGGATGCCCTCGCGGACGTGGTCGGCGGCCATGGCGAGGGTGAGGGACAGCACGGCGCCCTTGCCGGCTGAGTACAGGGCGCGCTGTGGCAGTCCGGCGGTGGCCGCGATGGAGCAGGTGTTGACGACGGCCGCAGTGCCCGGACGGGCAGTGGCAGCGCTGCGCAGATGGGGGAGGGCGGCCCGGGTGGTGCGGACCATGCCGAGGACGTTGACGTCCAGGACGCGGTGCCACTGCTCGTCGGGGTTGTCCTCGACGGTACCGATGGCGCCGATGCCTGCGTTGTTGACGAGGATGTCGATGCCGCCCAGCCCGGTGGCCGCGGCCTCCACGGCGGCGCGTACCGAGGTGTCGTCGCTGACATCGGCCTTGAGACCGAGCAACGGCCGTGGCACACCGGCGGGTTCGAGGTCCAGGACGGCCACCGCCGCGCCCTGCGCGGCCAGCGCGCGGGCCGTGGCGAGCCCGATTCCTGCAGCGCCTCCGGTGACGACGGCTCTGAGACCTGACAGATCGGTCATGCCGCATCCTCCTGCCCGGCGTGGTCGGCCGCCCAGAACGTCCCGTCGGGGTAGCGGTATTCGGCGAGGGATTCCTCGCGCATGGTGGCGGAGAAGCCGGGGGAGAGCGGCGCGGTGTAGTGGCCGTCGCTCATCACCACGGGCTCGGTGAAGTGCTGATGGAGATGGTCGACGTACTCGATGACCCGGTTCTCGGTGGTACCGGACAGCGCCAGGTAGTCGAACATCGACAGGTGCTGCACCAGCTCGCACAGCCCGACTCCGCCGGCGTGCGGGCACACCGGCACCCCGAACTTGGCGGCGAGCAGCAGGATGGCGAGGTTTTCGTTGACTCCGCCGACCCGGGCGGCGTCGATCTGGAGGATGTCGAGGGCGCCGGCCTGGAGGAGTTGCTTGAAGACGATGCGGTTCTGCACGTGCTCGCCGGTGGCGACCTTCACCGGTGCCACCGCACGGCGTACTGCCGCGTGGCCGAGGACGTCGTCGGGGCTGGTGGGCTCCTCGATCCAGTACGGATCGAACTCGGCGAGCGCCTTGGTCCACTCGATCGCCTCGTCGACGTTCCAGCGCTGGTTGGCGTCGATGGCGATGCGGATGCCGTCGCCGACGGCGGCACGGGCGGTGCGCATCCGCCGGATGTCGTCGTCGAGGTCGGCGCCGACCTTGAGCTTGATCTGGGTGAAGCCGTCGGTGACGGCCTGCTTGGCGAGCCGGGTGAGCTTGTCGTCGGAGTAGCCGAGCCAGCCGGGCGAGGTGGTGTAGCCGGGATAGCCGCGCTCCAGCAGGATCGACTCGCGCTCCGCGAGCCCCGTCCGGCCTTCGCGCAGCAGCCTCAGAGCGTCCTCGGGGGTGAGGGCGTCGGCGATGTAGCGGAAGTCGACCTGGGAGACCAGCCATTCGGGTTCTGCGTGGGCGAGCAGTTGCCACAGCGGCTTGCCCTCCCGCTTGGCGGCGAGGTCCCACACGGCGTTGACGACGGCGCCGATCGCCATGTGCATCACGCCCTTCTCGGGGCCGAGCCAGCGCAGCTGGCTGTCCCCGATCAGGTCGCGGCTGAGCGAGCCCGGGTCGGCGCACAGCTCCGCCACGTCACGCCCCACCACGTGCGGCCGCAGTGCGTTGATCGCGGCCGCCTGGACGTCGTTGCCGCGTCCGATGGTGAAGGTGAAACCGTGGCCTTCGGGCCCGTCGCCGGCGTCCGTGCGCAGCACGACGTAGGCGGCGGAGTAGTCGGGGTCCGGGTTCATCGCGTCCGAGCCGTCCAGTTCCCGTGAGGTGGGGAAGCGGACGTCGTAGGTGTCGACCGCGGTGATCCGGGCGGAGGTTGCAGTCAAGGGGGTGCCTTTCACGCTTGGCCGAAGGTCTGGCGCTGGCTGCCGAGTCCGTCCACGGACAGCTCGACGGTGTCGCCGGAACGCAGATAGGGGGTGCCGGGAAGGCCGAGGGCGACGCCCGCGGGTGTACCGGTGTTGATCACGTCGCCCGGCTCCAGAACCATGTACTGGCTCAGGTACGACACGATGTGGTCGACCGGGAAGATCATGTCGCTGGTGTGGCCGTCCTGCCGCTTCACGCCGTTGACGCTCAGGTGTAGTCCGAGGTTCTGCGGGTCGCCGACCTCGTCGGCGGGGACCAGCCAGGGGCCGAGGGGATTGAAGGTCTCGCAGGACTTGCCCAGGTCCCACTGCGGCGAGTACTCCAGCTGGAACTCACGCTCCGAGACGTCGTGGCTGACCGCGTAGCCGGCGATCACCGTCCGCGCGGCGGCCGGCCCGTCGAGGTAGCGTGCCCGGCGGCCGATGACGACCGCCAGTTCGACCTCCCAGTCCGTCTTCACCGAGCCTCGGGGAATCAGCACTTCGTCGTACGGGCCCACGACCGTGCCCGGGTCCTTCATGAAGACCACCGGACGCGGCGGGATCGGCGCTCCGGTCTCGGCGGCGTGGTCGCGGTAGTTCAGGCCGACACAGACGATTTTGCCGGGACGGGCGACAGGTGCGCCGACCCGCAGACCGTCCGCGTCCAGTTCGGGCAGCCCGCCCGCCGCGACCGCCGCACGGGCTCGGTCGACACCGTCCTCGGCAAGGAACGCGCCGTCGATGTCGGAGGCCACGGATGACAGATCCAGCAGTCGGCCGTCGTCGGTGCGGACAGCGGGCCGCTCCTCGCCGGGCGCGCCGACTCGTAGCAGTTTCACTGGGCAACTCCTTGCCATGGGTTGGTTCGTGAGGGGGTCACCGGCCGAATGGGCGCGCCGCCGTCGGTGCCATGAGCAGGACCTGCGGAGGGTTTGGCGCCTCTTCCCAGTCATCGGAGGAATGGCGGCAGGGTGACTGTAAACGCAGAAGGGCCCGCTGACCAAGGAAACCTCGGATGTATTTCGCCATCGTTGGCTGCTGCTTCCCGTCTGTCTGGTTAGTATGAGTTGTTTTGCCCATGAATGGAGATGAGGTTCGGTGTCTTCCCCCCGATGAATCCGGAGAGCCCTCACACGCTCATCTTCCCTGCTGAGAGCAGGGAGCGTCGGTCGGTTCTCCGGGTTTTGAGGGGGCTGGCACCGCCACGCATCCGTCCCGCCTCGCCATCGCGGGGCGGTCTGCGGTGGCCTCGTTGCTGAATTGTGAGCTGTTGTCCCTCAGCGCCTCAAACTCGCAGTCACCGATATAAGCGCAGGTGGGAAGCGGTTTTGGCAGGCGATCCAGGGTGCCCGCGCGGACTCGTGGCGGTCTGCGGGCCTCCGGAACGGAAATCTGCGGCCGTGCACTCTTGTCAACGCCGGCAACGCCGTCGTAACGTCCTCGACGTCCCAAATACATCGGAGGAATGGCTCGCACGTTCCGGTGTACAACCGGTGCGCACCGTGCGGCCGTTCGGCCTCCATGTCCGTCTGGCTGCCACTCCCTCACGCCCCCGTCTGGTGCGGTCCGCGCATGCCCTTGCGCCGGATCCGCAGTCTGCCCGGCGGCGGCCTCGTCCTTCCCCCGCAGGCGAGTACGCCCCCTCCACCCTCGCCCGGCGGCTCCCCGCCCTGCCTGAAGAGAGAACACGGTTATGAAGCTCGCTCGCACCCGCTCCACCGCCGCAGGCGTCATCGCCGTCGTGGCGGCGATGACGCTCGTCACCGCGTGCAATCGCGACAGTTCCGACTCGGCCGGCTCGAGCAGTGACGCACCCGCGATCGGCATCGACCTGCCGCGCTCCGACTCCGACTTCTGGAACTCCTACGCGCAGTACCTGAAGAAGGACATCAAGTCCGATGGTGTCAACGCCCTCCCGCTGAGCAACTCGCAGAACGACGTCACCAAGCTGGTCGCCAACGTCCAGGTGTTCCAGAACACCGGTGCCAAGGCCGTCGTCATGGCGCCCCAGGACACCGGCGCCATCGCCTCCACCCTCGACACCCTGTCGGCTGCGAAGATCCCGGTGGTCAGCGTCGACACCCGTCCCGACAAGGGCGACGTCTACATGGTCGTCCGCGCCGACAACAAGGCGTACGGCACCAAGGCCTGCGAGTACCTCGGCAAGCAGTTGAACGGCGAGGGCAAGGTCGCCGAGTTGCAGGGCGCCCTGGACTCCATCAACGGGCGCGACCGCTCCGAGGCCTTCGCCGCCTGCATGAAGGAGAAGTTCCCCAAGATCAAGGTGTTCGAGCTGCCCACCGACTGGAAGGGCGACGTGGCCTCCGCCAAGCTCCAGTCGCTGCTGGCCCAGCACCCGGACCTGAACGGCATCTACATGCAGGCCGGCGGTGTCTTCCTGCAGCCCACCCTGGCGCTGCTGGAACAGAAGAAGCTGCTCAAGCCGGCGGGCCAGAAGGGCCACATCACGATCATCTCCAACGACGGCATCCCGCAGGAATTCGACGCCATCCGCAAGGGCCGGATCGACGCCACCGTCTCCCAGCCCGCCGACCTTTACGCCAAGTACGCCCTCTACTACGCCCAGGCCGCGGCCGAGGGCAAGACCTTCAAGCCGGGCAAGACCGACCACGACTCCACCATCGTCAAGATCCCGGGCGGCCTGGAGGACCAGCTGCCCGCCCCGTTGGTGACCAAGGACAACGTGGACGACAAGACCCTGTGGGGCAACAACGTCGGCTGATCACCGGCAGCTCACGCCCGCGGCGGGGAGGGAACGGCACCTGCCTCCGTCCCCACCGCGCTCTTCCCCGCTCCCCAGCATCCGACGTCAAAGGACGGAATCCACCATGGCGGATACCGCGACCGGTCCCGAGCATCCGGCCCCGGTGGCCGAGGCGACCGGCATCAGCAAACGGTTCGGCGCGACCGTCGCCCTGCGCGACGCACGTATCAGCGTCGCCGCGGGCGAGTCGCACGCCTTGGTCGGCCGCAACGGCGCCGGCAAGTCGACGCTCGTGTCCATCCTCACCGGCCTCCAGCAGCCCGACACCGGCAACCTGCGCTTCTCGGGCGAACCGGCGCCCGCCGTCGGCGACATCGACGCCTGGCGCTCCCGCGTCGCCTGCGTCTACCAGCGCTCCACCATCATCGGTGACCTGACCGTCGCCGAGAACCTCTTCCTGAACCGGCAGAGCGCCGGCGCGGTACAGCCCATCCGCTGGAAGCAACTGCGGCTGCGCGCGGAAGAGTTGCTCGGCGAGTACGGCGTGGCCGTCGACCCTGCCGCACGCGCGAAAGACCTCACCGTCGAGCAGCGGCAGTTCGTCGAGATCGCCAGGGCCCTGTCTTTCGGCGCCCGATTCATCATCCTCGACGAACCGACCGCCAAGCTCGACGCCCGCGGCATCGGCCGCCTCTTCGACAAGCTCCGCGACTTGCAGGACCAGGGCGTCGCCTTCCTCTTCATCTCCCACCACCTGCAAGAGGTGTACGACCTCTGCAGCACGGTCACCGTCTACCGCGACGCGGCCCACATCCTGACCGCGCCCGTGGCCGAGCTCGGTCACCAGGCGCTGGTGGAGGCCATGACCGGCGAGTCCGCCTCCGTCGCGGCGGTCGCCGAGAGCCGGCCCCCGGCCGCACGGGCAGGCTCCGAGGAAGTGCTGGAGATCAGCGGCCTGACGCTTCCCGGTGCCTGCGAGGAGCTGTCTCTCTCGGTCCGCGCGGGCGAGGTGATCGGGCTCGCCGGTGCCGCGGCCAGCGGCAACGTCCAGGTGGGCGAGGCCGTCGCCGGTCTCCACCGGGCCAAGGAGGGCAGGATCTCGGTCGGCGGGAGGAGCGTGCACACCGGCAGCGTGCCGTCCGCCCTGGCCGCCGGGGTCGGTCTGGTCCCCGAGGACCGCCACCTCCAGGGACTGGTCAACAATCGCAGCGTCGCGGAGAACGCCACCCTGACCGTCACCGACCAGCTCGGCCCGCTGGGCACGGTCCTGCCCGCCCGGACCAGGGCCTTCGCCCAGCGCATGATCCAGGACCTCGACATCAAGACCCCGGGCGCCACCACGCCGGTCTCCGCCCTGTCCGGCGGCAACCAGCAGAAGGTCGTCGTCGCCCGCGCCCTGGCCACCGACCCCCATGTGCTGGTGGCCATCCGCCCCACCAACGGCGTGGACGTCAAGTCCAAGGAGTTCCTGCTCGGCAGGATCCGGCAGGTCGCCGACGGCGGCAAGGCCGCGCTGATCGTCTCCGACGAACTGGACGACCTCAAAGTGTGTGACCGGGTCGTCGTCATGTTGCACGGCCGGGTGGTCGCCGAGTTCGACCGCGGCTGGAAGGACGACCACCTCGTCGCCGCCATGGAGGGCGTCGGCACCCCCCTCGCATCCACCGTATCCGGCACCGACGAGCACGGAAGGTAGTCATGTCCGCCACCACAGAACTCACCGAGCCCGCAGCGAGCGCGGCGGAGCCGGCCACCGCGGACACCGCCCGCCGCCGGGTCGACCTCGGCCGCTTTCGTGAACTGTCCCTGGTTCCCGCCATCCTTGTCCTGATGCTGATCGGGTTCATCGTCTCGCCGGCCTTCCTCACCGCCGACAACCTCATCGGCGTCGCCCAGCAGTCCACCGAGCTGAGCCTGCTCGTCCTCGCCACCACTTTCATCCTCATCTGCGGACGGATGGACCTGTCCCTGGAGTCGACCATCGGTGTGGCTCCGGTCATCGCCGTGTGGCTCGTGCTGCCTTCCAGCGGTGGGCGGTTCATGGGCCTCGGGCTGTTTCCCGAATGGGCGGCGGTCCCGCTCTGCCTCCTGGTCGGCGCGGTGATCGGCGCCGTCAACGGCTTCCTCATCCTCAAACTGCGCCTCAACGGTTTCATCGTCACCCTCGGCGCCCTGACCATGCTGCGAGGCCTTCAGGTGGCCCTCTCCGAGGGCCAGTCCATCGTGGAGCTGCCGTCCTCGTTCACCTACCTGGGCAAGGCCTCCTGGCTGGGCGTCCCGGCCGCCATCTGGATCTGCGCGCTGCTGTTCGCGGTGGGCGGCAGCGCGCTGGCGTGGCTGCGGCACGGCCGCGCGCTGTACGCGATCGGAGGCAACGCGGATGCCGCCCGCACCGCAGGCATCCGCGTCGACCGGATCGTCTGGGTGGTGCTGATCATCGGCAGCCTGCTCGCCGCGTTCGCCGGAATCCTCTACAGCGGGCACTACGGCTCCATCTCCGCGACCCAGGGCAGCGGCTGGATCTTCCAGGTCTTCGCCGCGACCGTCATCGGCGGAGTGAGCCTCAACGGCGGCAAGGGCTCCGTGTTTGGCGCCCTCACTGGGGTCCTCACCCTCCAGCTGGTCGTCAACGTGATGACACTGGCAGGTGTACCGCCCCTGTGGAACCAGTTCCTCAACGGCGCGATCATCATCGTCGCCCTGATCATCTCCCGCTTCGCCTCCGGCGAGAAGCAGGAGTAGAGGACGACTCCCGGCGGCTTCGCCCTCCGCCCGGACGAGGACCGGGCGGAACGCGACGGCCCTTACCCCCCACAGAGAGGCACCCCAGTGGCACTGACGGACGAGGCCATGGACAAGATCAAGGCGATGATCGTCGCCGGCGAACTCGCCCCCGGCTCCCGCCTTCCCAAGGAGGAGATCCTCGCCGCCCAGCTCGGGCTCTCCCGCAACTCGCTGCGCGAAGCCGTGCGGGCCCTGACCGCCATGCGGATCCTGGTCAGCCGACAGGGCGACGGCACCTACGTCTCCAGCCTGGAGCCCCACCTTCTCCTCGAAACGCTGTCCTTCGCAGCGGATGTGTCCCAGGGGCGTGCCGCCCTGCAGTTGCTCCAGGTACGCCGACTGCTCGAACCCCAGGCGACCGGACTGGCCGCGGCCATGCTGCAACCGCACGACCTCCAAGAACTCCGCGACATCCTCGACCGGTGCCGTTCGGCCGCAACCGTCGAGGACTTCGTCGCCCACGACATCGCCTTCCACCTGCGCATCGTCGAAGCCGTCGGCAACCCGGTTCTCTCCATGCTCCTGGAGGTGCTCTCCACCCGCACTCAGCGGGTACGCATCGTCCGAGGCAGCCGCACCCGTGATGCGCTGGACAGCGCCCACCAGGATCACGAGGAGATCCTCCGCGCGCTCCAGGCACGCGACGCGCTGCTCGCGGTCTCTGCCGCGACTGTTCACATCACTGCCGTCGAGCAGTGGCTGGTGACGAGCTGCGTGGACGACACTCTCCGCCCGATCGACGGCTGACCGCTCCCCACCGCTTTCCGGGGCCGTCCCCAGGATCGTGCTTCACCTTGAATCGACCATCGGACGTACCCAATTGGGGCTCGTGGCCAGAGAGATGTCGCTGCCCCGGTGCGGCGCCTTCTCCCGGGACTGACCGGTCCCGGTCCCGGCGGTACTCCTAGTCCGGCGCGCATCCTCGCAGGATGTACGCGATCACGTCGTCCGGACCGTGTTCGGCGGTCTCGGTCGGCAGCATGCCGCTGGCTGCCAGCCCGGCATAGCCGCGCAGGGTGGTGAAGACCGGCAGGGCCAGGCGCTGCCACGGTCCTGCGAAGAAATGGTCGGTGGCGTCGGGGCGCAGCACGAAGGATCCCTCCGGCCTGCTCAGCCGCACCTGGTCTCCCACCTCGGCGGTCCGTCCCCACCGAGCCCCGCGCCCGGATGATCCAGCACGCACAGCTCGACAAGGCCTGCGGGTTCGTAGCGCCACACCGAGTACGTACGCCGGGTCAGCCCGCTGCCCATCAGCACCCGCACCTGCTGGCCGGGCCGCACCCTCAGCCCGGCGTTCCGGGAGCGGCCTGGACATGTTTGCTGCCATCGAATGTTGAGCGCACCGGCAGGCGGCAGACGCACCTCGCAACAAGGCTCCGGCCGGAGGTTACGGACGTACGTGTTCCCGAGTTCACGGAGCGCGTGAGCGCGACCGGCGGGGCCCAGGTGCCGACTGGCGCCTGGTCACCGAACCGAGCTCAGTGGCATGACCCTGTAGTACGTCGGCACTGCGATCACGGCGACCGCGACGTGCATCAGGAGCAGCGCCACCACACCGGTCACCTCGCCCTCGCCGAACAGGAAAAAATCCGGCACGCAGGACAACACGACGACCGACGGGACGAGTCGGCGGAGCAGCCGTTCGGGATCGGGGGAGAACCTGCGGACGAGGGTCCACCCGACGGAACCTCCCAGCACTCCCAGCGCAGTCAGCCGCAGCAGGAAGGCGACGAACACACCTCCCGTCACCGTGATCGGACCCCGACGGGAGGGGAGCGTCTCAGAGACACGGGACATGGCAACTCCAAACGGACGCGAGGGACATTGGTCAGTTCTTGGGGCTACTTGTGGCATTCACTTGTTGAAAGAAGCGGTCGCCGTCACGCCTGCCGGCTGCGCGCCGTGTCGTAGCCACGAGGTAGTGGACGGCAACGGCGAAAACCAGCAGCGCGGTCCAGTCGTTCAGGCGCAGGCCGAGGATGTGGTGGGCCTCGTCCACCCGCAAGTACTCGATCCAGAAGCGACCTGCGGCGTACGCGGCGGCGTACAGCGCGAACGCCCGCCCCCGGTCGAGACGGAAACGGCGATCCGCCCACAGGACCAGGGCGACCACGCCGAGACACCACAACGACTCGTACAGGAACGCCGGGTGATAAGTGGCCAGGTTCGGGGTGTCCTCAGGCCGGTGCGCGGGGTCGATCTCCAGGGCCCAGGGGAGGGCGGTGGCCCGCCCGTAGAGCTCCTGGTTGAACCAGTTGCCCCAGCGGCCGATGGCCTGCCCCAGTGCGATGCCGGGAGCGACGGCGTCGGCGAACGCGGACAGCGGAACGCCGTTACGGCGGCAGCCGATCCAGGCTCCGACGGCACCGCCGGCGATGGCGCCCCAGATACCGATACCGCCGTCCCAGATGAACAGGGCCTTCGCCGGATCACCACCCTTGCCGAAGTACGGCTCGCTGGAGGTGATCACGTGGTAGAGGCGGGCGCCGACCACGCCGAAGGGGACCGCCCACAGAGCGATGTCCGCCACGACGGCCTTCTCTCCGCCGCGTGCGGCCCATCGACGGCCACCCAGCCACACGGCGGCGGCGATGCCGAGGATCAGCATCAATGAGTAACCGCGCAGCGGCAGCGGCCCCAGCTGGACCTCACCGACGGACGGGCTGGGAATGAAGGCCAAGGTCACGGGTAGTTCCTCACACGAGGCGGTGGAACAGCCGGCCATCGGCTGCGGGGCTGATCGTCGCCGCCCGCGTCCCTCCCGCACATCGACCGATCAACGCGTCCTTCGTCCACCGATCGGTGAACCCGCCCCGCTGGTCGGCTGATTCTGCCGCTACGCGGCTGCACCTACTCTGTAGGCCATGGCACTGCAACAGGCGTGGGACCGGCAGCGGTGGAAGACCATCGGACAGCACGCCTTCTTCGTCACCGTGCTCGCCCTGTCCGTGCCGGGTGCGCTGGCCGGGGCGAACATGACGACCGGCGCCGCACTGTCGCGGATCGGCCCGGCAGTGGGGCTCGCCCTTTGGTACGCGTACTGGATCGCGCTGCGCGGTGGCGCCGACCGCCCGCCGCTGCCTTACCTCGTCGGTGCCTTGTCCGCGTGGGCGGTCATGACCGTAGTGGACCCCGCGTTCCTCCCGGTGGCGATGGCGGTGCTGAGCCCGTACTTGCTGCGGTGGGCCTGGTGGTCGGCCGGCGGGGTGCTGGTGCTGGGCGCCGCCTGGTCGTGGCAGAGCCTGACCACGGACGGCTCCGTCGACGTGCGGGCGCTCACGGGATGCGTACTTGGTACCGCCGTGGCGGTCACGATCACCTGCTACGTCGCGACCCTCGATCACGAGAGTCACACGCGGCAGCGGCTCCTCGACGAGCTCACCGCCACCCAGGCCGAACGCGCGGCAGCGGAACGCCAGGCGGGCACCCTGGCCGAACGGCAGCGCCTGGCCCGCGAGGTCCACGACACGCTCACCCAGGGGTTCGCCTCCATCGCCATGCTGCTGGACGCTGCACGCGACGACCTGCCACCCGACTCCCCTGCGGCCCGCCGCGTCGAGCATGCCATGCGCACGGCCCGGGACAACCTCGCAGAGAGCCGCCGCCTCGTGCACGCTCTTCGCCCGGCGCCACTTGACCGCACGCACCTGGCAGAGGCGGTCCGTGAACTCACCGCCCGGCTCGCGGAGGAGACCGGCACCGAGGTCTACACGATTGTCACCGGCCGCCCGGCCGCCCTGCCTCCCAGTACCGAGGGCGAGTTGCTGCGGGTCGTGCAGGAGGCACTGACCAACGCCCGGCGGCACGCCCGCGCGATGAGTGTCTCGGTCACGCTGTCGTACCTCGGCGACGTCCTGGCGATCGACATCCAGGACGACGGCACCGGGTTCGCACCGGTTGCCCGGCATACGGGCGTTGGCCTGATCACCATGCGGGAGCGGATTGCCGCTTTGCACGGCACGTTCGCGGTCGAAAGCTCCCCGGGCGAGGGTACGACCGTCGCCGTCACGGTGCCACTCCCGGTCGAGCCTTCCGCCTCCGACCCCTCAGCCGTGTCGGGCACCGAGCGTATGGCCCCGGCGTCATGAGGACGTCGGCCGGTCCCACGATCCGAGTCCTCCTCGCCGACGACCACCCCGTGGTCCGTGACGGGCTTGCCGCCATGCTCTCCACCCAGCCCGATCTCACGGTCGTCGGCGAAGCCGCCACCGGCGCCGAGGCACTGCGCCAGACTGCCTCACTCGCACCCGACGTCGTGCTGATGGACCTGCAGATGCCCGGCATGGACGGCACGACCGCGACCGCCGCCATCCGTGCCGCCCACCCCGAGGTGCGGGTACTCGTCCTGACCACCTACGACACGGACGCCGACATCACTGCCGCCGTCGACGCCGGCGCAGTCGGCTACCTGCTCAAGGACACCGGACGACACGAGCTCTGCGAGGCGGTTCGTACCGCGGCTCGGGGAGGCGCGGCACTGTCGCCCACGGTGGCCGCCAAGGTCCTCGCCCATATGCGCGGCGACCGGGGCGCCGGCTTGTCCGGCAGGGAGCTCGAAGTCCTGTCCGCCGTGGCCCGGGGGCAGAGCAACAAACAGATCGCCCGCGCCCTGCGCCTGTCGGAGGCCACTGTCAAGACCCATCTGCTGCACATCTACGCCAAGCTCGACGTCCGCGACCGGACCGCCGCCGTCACCGCCGCACTGGGCAGGGGAATCATCCGCATGGACTGAAGGCCTTGCTGAAGACACAGGGGCATGGGGCAGTCCGGTGGGAGAGAGGTCGCGGCGTCGCGCCGCCCGGGAACACGAAGCACCCCACAATCGTGGGCTCGGCAGCCGGGCTGGCGAGACCGAGCAGAACGCCGGAGACCAGCGGCCGTATGGTGACGATACTGTCTTCACCGACTGGTCACGGAATTACCCCAGTTGACTTCCTGCGCCTCGGTATCCCACCAACACTCAGGACAAGCACGGCGACGAACCGCTCTTCGTCGCCGGTCTGTTGGACACAGGAGTTGCACCGGTCCAGGAGCGTCCCGTTGAGCCCGGATGGTGGCGTACGGCCAGGGCAGGGCCTATACCGAGGGCTGCATGGGCCGCTTATGGCCGCTTTTTCGGGGTGAGGGCCGGGCCTCATTGTGCTTGGGCCGCACGCGGGTGCCCGCGTGGTGCAGGATCCGATCGACGGTGCCGACGGAGTAGCTGCACTCCGCAGCGAGGTCCGGCACCGTGACGCCGGCCTCGTACCCCGCAGCACCTCACCGTCGTCTGTGGCGCCCAACGCCCCGACGCCGCGCTGGAACGCCGATTGCTCGACCAGAACCGACGGCTGGTGTCCACGAAGCCGCGCATACTGGTGCGAGTGGTACGGCTTGCCGGCCAGCACGGTTTATCGCCTCGCAGAACTCCGCGAGGCTGCTGCGTTATCAAGGCTGTCGCCGCCGGAGATCTCTGGCCCCGCTACGGCGACACACCCCTCATGACCTGCGCTGTACCAAAGTGCCAACCATTTCGCTGATTCTGCGGCTCCGGCCGCTGAAGCTACTTGGCATCAGTGCAGGTCGTGAGCGTGGCCTGGTGCCAACTAAGGCGCCCGGTCACACCGTGTGACGAGGATTTTCATCACCTCGATGCATGTGGATCGAGCCGCGTTCGATCGGTCCCGGGGTACGGGACTCCGAGGTTCATGCCCGCTATCGGTGGAGACCGGTGGTTGCTGCCCGTACCCCGGTGTCACCGAGGCGTTGAACCGCCTGGCCGAGGCAGTCCCGCTGATCATCATCACCAACAGCGCCTTCGAGTGGAACATCGTCTGCTCGATCCCCCACCTGCGGCGGCCAAGGCGTCCGCTGGACTCAAGCCCAAACCCGTCCGGCACCAACCGAGCACACCAAGGGAAACGACGTATGCCTCTTGGCCGAGGGTCAGCGCAGCCGGTCCTTGGCCTTGTAGTACGCCCCGGCGAAGGGCAGGAACCAGGCGGTGCCGTTGTAGAACGGCACCGGAACCTTGGGGAAGCCGAAGCCGCGCATGGGGTTGGCCTCCGGGTGGCCGTCCATGACCTCGGCCATGGCGCGGCCCATGTAGGTGGCCATCTGGACGCCGTGGCCGCAGTAACCCATGGAGTAGTAGAGGCCGTTGTCCTCGCCCGCGTGCGGAACGCGGTCGTAGGAGAAGCCGACCATGCCGCCCCATACATAGTCGATCTTCACCCCGGCCATCTGCGGGAAGATCTCGGTCATCTCCCGCTTCAGGACGTCACCGCTCTTGATGTCCGAGGCGGGGTCCGAGGGGGCGAAGCGGGCCCGGCCGCCGAAGGCCAGGCGGTTGTCCGGGGTGATGCGAATGTAGTGGCCGATGTTCTTGGAGGACACGACCACGCGGTTGTTGGGAATGAGCTGCCTGGCCCGCTTCTCGCCCAGTGGCTCGGTGACGATGACGAAGCTGCCGACGTTGATCAGCCGCTTGCGGAACCAGGGCAGCGACTTGTCGGTGTAGGCGTCGGTGGCCGCCATGACCTGCGTGGCGCGGATGGTGCCGTGCAGGGTTTCCACCAGGAAGCCGCCGCCAGGGAGGCGGGTGAGGCCGGTCGCGGCGTTGCGTTCGTGGATCTGAGCCCCGGCGCGTTCGGCGGCCTCGGCCAGGCCATGGACGTATTTGCCGACGTGAAGGTGCGCGCTGAGCGGGTCGAGCAGGGCTCCGTGGTAGTAGTCGGAGCCCAGCTCGGCACGTAGATCGCTCTTGCTCAGCAGCGTGGTGTCGTGACCGAAGTTGTCGGCCAGGTCGCGCTGCTTGGCCCGCATGCTCTCGAAGTGCCGCGGCTTGAACGCGACGCCCAGACGGCCTACGCGGTGGAAGTCGCAGTCGATCTGCTCCTTGACCGTCAGCTCCTCCACCAGGTCCACCGCCTCGCGGAAGGCGTCGTACAGTTCCCGGGCCCGCGGCTGCCCGTAGCGCTTGCGCGCCTCGGCCGGGTCGATGGTGATGCCCTGGGTGCACATGCTGCCGTTGCGTCCGGAGGCGCCGGAGCCGACCTTGTCCTTCTCCACGAGGACGACGTGGGCGCCCTTGAGTGCCGCGTGGTAGGCGGTGGACAGGCCGGTGAGGCCGCCGCCGATGACCACCAGGTCCGCCTGCTCGGGCAGGGGCTTGCCGGTCCGGTCGGGGAAGGCGGGAGCTGTGTCGAGCCAGTAGGGGATCTGCTTCATGACGTACGTCCTCGGGTCTTCTGGTGGTCCAGGGGGTGTTGTCCGGGTCCCGGCTTCAGCAGCCGAGCAGGGCCGGCAGGCCGGACAGGTCGGGCAGCTCGTCGAAGGGCTGGTAGTCGGCGCTGCCGCGGGCGCCGATGGAGCCGTTGTGGCCGTAGCGGTTGATCCACACGCGGCGAGCGAGGCCGAGATCGCGGGTGGGGATGAGGTCGTACTCCCAGCCCTGGGCGACGTGGATGACCTGGGCGGGGTCGATGTCCATGGTCTGGAAGGCGTACTCGAAGGTCTGCCGGGACGGCTTGTACGCCTTGGCCTGCTGGGCGGTGATGACATGGTCGAACTCGACGCCCATGTGGGCCAGGTTCTGGGCGATGAGGTCGTCGTCCGTGTTGGAGATGATGGCGATCTCGTACCGGGACTTCAGCGCCCGCAGGGCGGCCGGGACCTCGGGGTGGGGGCCGAAGGTGGGCACGGCCGCGACCAGGGCCTCGCCGTCGGACTGCCGGTACTCCAGGCCGTGCAGACGCATCGCTATCTCCAGGCTGGCGGGCAGCAGCTCGCGGAAGGGGCGGTATGCCTCCAGGACGGCGTGGAACCGCATGATGCGGAAGTCGTCGAGGAACTCGTCGACGTTCAGACGGTCCAGGTCCAGCCGGTCGGCCAGGACCTTCAGGGTGGTGGGGCCGAGCTGGAAGTCGACCAGGGTGCCGTAGGCATCGAAGGTGACGATCTGGCGCATGGTGTTCAACCTCTTTCCTGGCATATGGGACACCGGGTTCAGGAGGCTGCCGAGGCGTTGGGGCAGCGACCTGTTTCGGGGGATGGGGGCTGAGGGGTGCCCGAGGGGCCGCCGCTGGAGGACGAACCCCCGGGCAGGGCCGGGGACGACGCATGCTGATCAGGTGGTCGGCGGCAGCATCGTTACTGCGCCGATGCGATGAGCCTCTCTCCGGCTCGAGGTGTTGCGTCAGTGAAGCACTGTGGAGAATCCGGCAACAAGGGACGTGAGGCCGCGAGATCGACCGCGCATTTTGTGCGTGTGCACAATTTCTGAGAGGCACCGCGAGTGGCTCCGGCGCGGACTGCGGCCGTCGGCCGGTTGCCTCGCCCCGTCCGACGACCGGTGGATCAGGACATCGTCGCCCGGAAGCGGGCGCCCGCGTCCGTCTCCAGCCAAGCCAGGGCGAGGACCAGCCGGGCGGCGTCGTTCGGTCGGGACAGCTTCAGCCCGGTCGCCTCTTCCGCGGCCTGCAGGCGATTGCCCACCGTGTTCCGGTGACGGTAGGTGCGTGCGGCCACCTCCGCGACCGAGCCCAGGTCGAGGTACCAGCGCAGGGTCTCGACGATGCTGTCGCTGTCGCGCAGCTCGAGCAGTGGGCGCAGCACGCCGGTGGCCATCGCACCGGTGAGCTCCTCCTGCGCCGACATGATCGCCCCGATCCAGTGGCCCTCCACGTGCCGCACTCCGGGCTGCGCGGAGCTGCGGATCGCGGCACGTGCGAACCGGATGCCCCGCGCCGTCAGCGCCAGGCCGGGGACTTCCGCGACGCCGCAGCGCCATGGGGCGAACGGCCGCAGCATGGCCAGCACGGCCTCTTCATCGCGCCGTCCGTGACCGATGATGCCGAGGAGCTCGTCGCCCATCCATCCGAAGTGACGCAGCAGGCCGCCCCGACGCAGCGCATCGTCGACCTGGGACACGGCCGGGTCCCCGGTAGGAACGGATTCGACCACGACCACGGTCAGGGCGACGTTCTCGGAGAAGCCCAGCAACGTGGAGGCCTCGGCGACGATGGAGGGATCCTGCTCCCCTTCCAGGACCAGGCGGGTGAAGGCACGGTTGCGCACCTCCGCACGATGGCTCGCCAGGTCGCGCTCGGTGCGGCGGTAGGCGTCGACGACCTCGACGCTGTTGGCGTCCGTCGCCTCCCAGACGCGGATCAGCCCGTCGAGGAAGTCGGGATCGGCGCTGATGCCACGTGCTCGCCCCTCTGCGAGCACGGCCTCCCACAGGGTCCTGAGGTCCAGCTGGAAGGAGTGCATCAGAGCGGTCAGGGGAAACGCCTGCTCCGCTCGCTCGCGTCCCACGTCCTCGGTGGCGCGCGAGACCGTCCGGGGCACGGGACCGCCGGCCAGCCGGGTCAGGGCGAGTTCGAGGGTTCGTCGCATCCCCTCCCGTTTCTGGACCGGGTCCCAGTCCGCCGACGCGTAGGCGGGCTCCTCGGCTTCCAGTCGTTCGAGAGCACGAGAGGTCAGTTCGTCGAGTCGTTCTTCGAGGAGCCGGCGCGCGATCGCCTGCACGGCGTCGTGGCGGGCCCCGCCCTGACGGCGTCCCGGGCCGCTCATGAGGACCGCCTCTCCCGACGACAGCCGTCACCGGACGGATCCGGGGCCGTCTCCGGGTCATGCCGCTGACATGCCGGTGGGGCTCCCTGGCAGTGATTGTGCACAGGCACAAAATACGGGGTCGATGTCGCGGCCTCGCGTCCCTTGTTGCCGGATTCTCCGCGGGGTTTCATCTGACGCATCACCTCGGGCGGGAAAGAGCTTGTGACATGACCACGCACTTGGAGCAGCTAATGGCACTTCCGTTAGCCACCTGATCCCCAGTCCGTCACCTTGAGCAGGCGCGCTGCTGAGGGCGCAGCGTTCCTCGGGTCAGTGTCAGCGCTTCGCCAGGCAGAGCGGGATCGAGACCACCCAAGACTCCGGCAGAGACTACGCCGAGCTCAAGGCGAGGGTCGAGGACCATGAGGACACCGATGGACCCTGCCGAGGCGCTACGCGGGGTGCTCGCCGCCAACGTCACCTGGGAAGCCATGACCGCCGCCGCGTGAGCTGATGACCGGTCTCGATGAGCGCTCCGCCTTTGACGGACGACCCGCCTCGGACCTGATCGCCGACCAGGTGGTGGAGAGCGTCCTGGCCCGGGTCCCACTTGGTCGAGGTCTGCGTAGCCCCAGAAGCGATCGAGACACAGCCGCGGCAGCCCTGCCCGCCGCCCCCGGGAACCGCAATCGATCGACCTGAGCGTCGTGACACAGGCCCACGGTGAGTGATGAGCGACCTGACGACGAGAGAGAGAACGCACCGATGACCTCAGCGACCAACACCGGCCAGGACGGAACGACCATCCCCTGTCACACCGGCCCACTGCCGGGCTCGCTCCTCGATCACGTCCTGCGGCAGTCCTTCGGACTCGAGGGATATGTCCAGCACCCACTGGGCGGGGAGATCGACCAGAACGTCCGGATCACCGGCGACGACGGCATGCGCTACTTCGTACGGGTCACCCGCGCGGAGCCGGACTCGGCCGACGTCCTCTGGCAGAACTCGCTCCTCCAGCATCTGGCCTCCACCGTTCCCGGCCTTCCGGTGCCACGGCTGGTCCCGACACGCGAGGGGAAGTTCCTCGCCGCCGTCGTCCACGAGGGCCGAACGCACGTGGTCCGCGTGATGAGCTGGCTTGAGGGCCGGGTCCTGGCGGAACTCGACGACCACCCCGCGGCGCTTCTGCGTCAGCTGGGAGAAGCCGCCGGGCGGCTGAGCCTCGGACTCTCCAGCGTGGAGCCACCGGTGGGCTTGGAACCGCACGACTGGGACATGCGCCGGGCCGCTGAGATCGTCGAGGCGTCGCTGCACGCCGTACAGGACGCGGGCCGACGGGAGTCGGTGCGTACGATCATGGGCTGGTACGACGATCTCCTGCCGGCCTGGGACCGACTGCCGCGGAGCGTCGTACACCAGGATCTCAATGATGCCAACGTCCTGGCCGACGCCGACGAGGACGGGGTGCTGCGGATCTCGGGCATCGTCGACCTGGGCGACTCGCTCTACAGTGTGCGCGCGGCGGAGGTGGCGATCGCGGCGGGCTACGCCATGGTCCGCAAGGCCGACCCGCTCGCCGCTGCGGCCGAAGTCGTGGCCGGCTTCCACTCGGTGCTCCCCCTGACGGCTGAGGAACTGGCGGCTGTCTATCCGTTGGCGGCCGCCCGGCTGTGCATGAACGCCGTGACGTGGACGCGCCGGGTCGCCGAGTGCGACACGCCGTACGGGCGGACCCGCATGCGACACACCTGGCCCACGATCGCGCAGGTGGCCGAGGTCTGCCCCGACGTCGCCGAGGCGACGTTCCGGGTCGCGTGCGGGCTCCCCCCGACGCGGGAGCAGCGGGCTCTGGAAGAGGTCCTGGCAGAGGCGGCCCGAGAGGGCTCCCCGCACGCACCGGCCCCGCAGCTGCTCGACCTGCGACCGGCAAGTGATCTCTACGACGAAGTCGACTGGCACGACGCGAGGGCGGTGCGAGCGAGCATCGACGACGTCCTCGACGGACGACGGCGACGGGGCTACGTGCCCCACCTCAGCGCATCGCTGCTCCTGGGGGACCGGCGCCGTCCGGGAGCCGACGAGCCCGCGACGGTTCAGGTCGGCGGCTCGCTGATCGTGGCCGACGCCGAGGAGGTTGCCAGCCCGCTGTCCGGCGTCGTCGAAGCCCGCGGTGGCGCCGGGATGCCGTTGGTACTGCGACATGCGGTCGAGGGGCGGGAGTTCTGGACGTGCTGGTGGGGACTCGACGACACGCCGCCCGTCGCGGCGACGGTCCCGGCCGGGGCGCCGTTGGGACGCGCCGCGGCGAGCGAGGAGACGGACCCGCTCGGGCCCTGCGTCCAGGTACAGGTCCACCGCACCGCGCGGATGGCCATGTGGCCGCCGCCTCGTGTCGTGCCGCCTTCCGCACGGCAGGTGTGGAGCCACCTGTCACCCGACCCCGCCCGGCTCCTCGGGTTCACCGAGTCCTCCGCCGCGGCCCCCACCATCGACGACGTCGTCTCAGTGCGCCGTCGCCACATCGCTCGCTCCCAGCGCAACTACTACCGCACCCCGATGAACCTCGTGCGCGGGCGGGACGTGTGGTTCCACGACGAGGACGGCCTGGCCTATCTGGACTCGCTGAACAACGTCACCCACGTCGGCCATGCCGAGCCACGGGTGACGGCCGCCGCCACCCGACAGATGCGCAAGCTCAACACCAACAGCCGTTTCGTCTACCCGCAGATCGCCAGTTACGTACAGAAGCTGGTGGCCACGCTGCCCGACCCGCTCGAGGTCGTCTTCCTCGTGTGTACCGGCAGCGAGGCGAACGACCTGGCGCTGCGGATCGCCCGCCAGGTGACAGGTCGTCAGCACATCGTCAACATCGACGGCGCGTACCACGGAAACACCGGTGTGGTGACCGGGATCAGCCCGAACCGTTACAAGGGCCCCGGCGGCGCCGGGGCACCCGCGACCACCCACGAGGTCGTCATCCCGGACCGCTACCGCAGCACCTACGGGTACGACGACGCGGACGCCGGAGTCAAGTACGCGCGCGACGCCGCGGCTGTCATCGAGCGGATCACGGCCGACGGCCGACCCCCGGCCGCCTTCATCGCCGAGTCCCTGATGGGATCGGGTGGGAACATCGTGTTCCCCGACGGCTACCTCGACGGCGTGTTCTCCGCTGCCAGGCGGGCGGGTGCCCTGTGCATCTCCGACGAGGTCCAGGTCGGCGTCGGACGACTCGGGCCCTGGTGGGGGTTCGAGCTCCAGGGGGTGGTCCCGGACATCGTCACGATGGGCAAGCCGCTCGGGAACGGGCATCCCCTCGCGGCGGTGGTCACGACCCGGGAGATCGCCGACGCGTTCGACACGGGCATGAAGTACTTCAACACCTTCGGCGGCAACCCGGTCTCCTGCGCGATCGGCGAGGCCGTGCTCGACATCGTCGAGCAGGACGGGCTGAGGGAGAACGCCGTGAGCGTGGGCGGGTACTTCGCCCAGTCGCTGCGCGAGCTCCAGCAGCGCCAACCGCTCATCGGTGACGTACGGGCCGCAGGCCTCTACCTCGGCGTCGAACTGGTCCGCAACCGCACCACCAAGATGCCGGCCACCGAGCAGGCCTTCATGGTCACCGAGCTCATGAAGGAGCGAGGCGTCATCGTCTTCCCCAATGGCGTGCACGACAACGTACTGAAGATCAAACCGCCCATGACCTTCCGCCGCGAGCACGTGGATCTCTACGTCGACGTGCTGGACGAGGTCCTGTCCCTGCCCGAGCTGCGCTCGGCCGTTCAGTCCTGAGACGGGTAACCGTCCACTGAGGCAGGGAACGAGAGTGGCCCGCGAAAGCGAGAAGTGCCCCGCGGGCCGGCTTCTCCGGCCAGGGCTTCTAGCCCTCGCCCGCCATGGGCGGCATCGCCGCGGACCTCGCCCTGGAGCGCCGCGCCTCCCAGTCGATCGACTTCATCACACAAACGGCCGTTCCACGGCCTGAGTCAGAAAGAGAAGACACATGACCCTGACCATCGGCGCGCTGAGGGCCGAGCCCGGCCAGAAAACCCGCGGGACCCTGCCCGCCGACCTGGGCACCACGACGGTGGACGTCCCCCTGATCCTCGTCAACGGGTCCCGTCCCGGCCCGAGGGTCGTGATCACCGGTGGCGTTCACGGCGGCGAGTTCATCCCCGTCGACGCCACCACCCGCCTGGCCGGGCTGCTGGAACCGGACGAGATCGCCGGCCAGCTGGTGATCTGCCCCGTGTCCAACCCCCCGGCCGTCTACGGGGGCAGGCTCAACATCTCCCCGCTGGACGGCGTCAACATCAACCGCGTCTTCCCCGGCGACAAGGACGGCGGCCCCACCGACCGGATGGCGGCCTGGCTCTTCGAGCACCTGATCGACGGCGCCGACGCCTACGTGGACCTGCACAGCGGCGGCATCGACCAACACCTGCTCGACTTCGTCGGCTACCGCCTGACCGGGGACGCCGAGCTCGACGCGAAGAACAAGGCGATGGCCCACGCGGTCGGATACGAGCTGGTCATCTTCGGCACCAGCGCCGACGGCGGCAACAGCCACGCCGCGGCGAACCGGCAGGGCATCCCCGCGATCCTCGTCGAGACCGGCCAACTCGGCGACCGCGACCCCGCCACCGTGCGCAGGCTCCTCGACGCCCTCTACCGGATCCTGCACCACCTCGGAGCCATCGAGGCGTCGGAGCACATCAAGCAGCCGACCGTGCAGCCACGGGACTGGATGTGGACGGGCGACGTCGAGTCTTCCGTCGCAGGCCTCTGGTACCCGGACGCGGTCACCGGCGACGAGGTGACCGAGGGACAGACCATCGGCCGCATCATCGACCCGGTCGACGGCACCGAGCACAAGATCACCGCCAACGCCACCGGAAAGATCGTCTACAACATGAACGGACTCTCCGTCCGCCCCGGCACGCACCTCGCAGCCATCGCCGCCCCGCACCACTGACGGGACTCCTTCCAGGAGAATTGTCTGGAAGAGCGATCCGGTTTCTGGCCCCGCTATGGCGACGCACGCCTCATGACCTGCGCTGTACCGAAGTGCCAATGATTTCGCTGACTCTTGCGGCTCCGGCTGCCGAAGCCACTTGGTATCAGTGCAGGTCGTGAACGTGGCCTGGTGCCAACTAGCGAGCCCGGTCACACCGCAACCCGCAGTCGGCGCGAGACCTGCGGCCGATGTGCCACGCCGGGCACGCGCAGGCCGAGGTGGACGGTTCCGGTCCGGATGATCCGGAACCGGGCGGCGCGCCTGCCCTCCTCGAAGAGACGCTCCCTTTCTGCATCCGGCGCGGCCGGCGGGCCCTTCGTCTCCGGCTGTTCCTCCCGGAGACGCGGCACCACGGGCCGCCCGGGCACCCTCATGGGCCGTTCGGCCTCATCGCGGACCTGGCGAGGCCTCGGCGCCTCCGCCGGGGGTGACACTGGTCGGCAGCGACCCGCACACCCGACCCTCGGAGCCGCGAAGGGGGCAGCCGTATGACGGCCTGGACGTGGGAGTACGAGGGATACGATCCCGCGCACGAGCGTGTGCGGGAGTCGCTGTGCACGCTCGGCAACGGCTGCTTCGCCACGCGCGGGGCCCTGCCCGAGTGCACGGCGGACGACGTGCACTACCCGGGCACCTACGCGGCCGGCTGCTACAACCGTCTCACCTCCGTCGTCGCGGGCCGGCACGTCGAGAACGAGGACATGGTCAACCTGCCGAACTGGCTGCCGCTCCGTTTCCGGACCGCGGGCGGCGCGTGGCTCACGCCCGACACCGCACCGGTACTGAGCCACCGTCAGACCCTAGTCCTGGAGTCGGGCCTGCTGGAGCGCGTGACCCGTTACGGCCTGGACGGCGGACGGGTGCTGTCGGTACGGCAGCACCGTCTCGTGCACATGGCCGATCCGCATCTCGCCGCCCTGCGCACCGAGTTCACCGTGGAGGGTGCCACCACGGAACTGGACGTCGAGGCGGCACTCGACGGCGGGGTCACCAACGCCGGAGTGCGCCGCTACCGCAGCCTCGATGGACGCCACCTGACCCATGTGCACACCGGCACCGCCCACCCCGGCACCGTCTGGCTGCGCTGCCGTACCCGGACTTCGGACATCCGCATCGGCATGGCCGCCCGGCTGACCGCCGACGCACCGGTCGCCGACACGCACGAACCTCCGCGGGCGCTCCAGCGCGTGACCCTGGTCCTGGAGCCGGGCCGTACCGTGACCGTCGACAAGACGGTGGCCCTGCACACGTCACGCGACCCGGCGATCAGCGACCCGCTCCAGACCGCCGTCGACCGCGTGACCACCGCCCCCGGCTTCGAGGAACTGCTGGAGTCGCACGCGACCGCCTGGGGCCAGCTGTGGCGGCGGGCCGAGATCGATGTCCCCGGGGAGCCGGGAGCCATCCTGCGGCTGCACCTCTTCCACGTGCTCCAGACCCTTTCCCCGCACACCGCCGACCTGGACGTGGGCGTACCGGCCCGCGGACTGCACGGAGAGGCCTACCGCGGGCACATCTTCTGGGACGAACTGTTCGTCCTGCCCTACCTCAACCTGCACTTCCCCGAGGTCTCCCGCGCCCTCCTCCACTACCGCCACCGGCGCCTGGACCGGGCCCGCGCCGCCGCGCGGGCCCTCGGTCGGCGCGGCGCGCTGTACCCGTGGCAGAGCGGCAGCGACGGACGCGAGGAGACCCAGCGCCTGCATCTCAATCCCCGCTCGGGACGCTGGCTGCCCGACCACTCCCACCTGCAGCACCACGTGGGATCGGCCATCGCGTACAACGTGTGGCAGTACTGCGAGGCCAGCGGTGACGCGGAGTTCCTGCACACCAAGGGCGCCGAGATGCTGCTGCAGATCGCGCGCTTCTGGGCCGACTCGGCCACCTGGGACGAGAGCCTTCGACGGCACCGCATCCGGGGTGTGGTCGGCCCGGACGAGTACCACGAGGCCTATCCCGGCGCCGAGGCCCCCGGCCTCGACGACAACGCGTACACCAACGTCACGGCCGCGTGGGTCCTCACCCGCACCCTGGAGGTGCTGCGCGACCACCTCCCCGAGCCGCGGCGGCGCGAACTCCTGGAACGGGCCGCCCTGGAGGAAGGCGAGCTGGAGCGGTGGGAGAACGTCTCCCGCACGCTGCACGTGCCCTTCCACGAGGGCGTCATCAGCCAGTTCGACGGCTACGGCGACCTCGCCGAACTCGACTGGGAGGGCTACCGGAAGCGGTACGACGACATCCGCCGGCTCGACCGGATCCTGGAGGCGGAGGGCGACACCGTCAACCGCTACAAGGCGTCGAAGCAGGCAGACGTGCTGATGCTCGGCTACCTCTTCTCACCCGGGGAACTCCAAGACCTCTTCCGCCGCTTGGGTCACCGGCTGGACGAGCGGATCTGGCGGCGCACCGTCGACCACTACATGGCCCGCACCAGCCACGGCTCCACGCTCAGCGGTCTCGTCCACGGCTGGATCCTGGCCCGGGCCCGGCGCACCGAGGCGTGGACGTTCTGCCAGGAGGCCCTCAGAGGCGATGTGGCCGACCTGCAGGGCGGAACCACCGGAGAGGGCATTCACCTGGGCGCCATGGCCGGCACCCTCGACCTGGTGCAGCGGGGTCTCACCGGGCTGGAGACCCGCGCGGGGGCGCTGTGGCTGGACCCCGTTCCGCTGCCGGAGCTGTCGTCGTACGGCTTCTCGCTGCAGTACCAGGGCCACTGGGGTGTGCGGCTGCGGCTGGAGAGCGGTCTGCTGGAGGTCGCCGTTCCGCCGTCCGACCTCCCGCCGATCGACGTGCGACTGCCCGACCGCACGATCGGCGTCGAGCCCGGGGAGACGAGCCGGCTGCTGCTTCCGGACTGACAGCCGCGCGACGCCGCGGACCAGGACGGATCAGGTCCCGGGGCCTCGGAGATCGCGGGCCAACCCCGGCCGCCCAGTCGCCGATCTGCTCGAGATCGCGGGCTGCCAACGGCCCGGTCTCGGGAGGACCGTTCTGAGCGCCGCACCCCGTCAGTGCCGCCCGACCCTCCCCGTGGGCCGGTCGACCCTCCCCGTGGGCCGGTCGGCCCACCCCGGCGGGCGGATCTCCGGGCCCGGAAGGGGCCCACCGCCCCTCGCGGGTGGCCGTCGCCGGTGCGACGGTGGGAGTGGATGTGCAGACTGCCCCCCGTAGGCGGTGGGAACGATGACATGGGAACTGCCCTTGGTCGTGGGAGTCGACGGGTCGGACGGCAGCCTGACGGCGGTCGACTGGGCGGTGGACGAGGCGGCCCGGCACGGATGCCCGCTGCGGCTGGTCCACGGCTCCCTCTGGGAGCGGTACGAGGGCCGCACCCCGTCGGTCGGTGCGGGACGTCCGGCGGGGCGGGTGACGGCCGACCGCATCGTGGCCTCCGCGGCGGAGCGGGCCGGGCGGCGCCACCGCGACGTGAAGGTGTCCACCGACGTCCTCCTCGCCGATGCGGCGGACGCCCTCCTGCACGAGGGCAACAACGCCACCGCCCTGATCACGGGGTCGCGGGGGCGCGGCGAGCTGAAGGGACTGCTGCTCGGCTCCGTCGGGCTCGCCGTCGCGGCTCGTGCCCACTGCCCGGTGATCGTCGTGCGCGGCGACCGGGCCGGTCTGGCCGGTGCTCATGAGCGCATCCTGCTCGGTGCCGGTGACGCCGAGACCGGTGGGGAGGCGACGCGCTTCGCCTTCCGGGAGGCAGAGGCCCGCGGGTGCGTCCTGGACGTGATCCGGGCCTGGCGCTGCCCCGCGTTCGAGACCGCCGACGACGCCGCGCTCGCCGAAGCGGCCGACCGTGCCGAGGAGGAGCGGGCACGCGGGGAACTCGACGAGCTGCTCCGCGAGGCCGTGACCGACCACCCGGCCGTACGAGTGCGTCGCACGACGGTCGAGGGCCCGGCCCGCAGGGTGCTCGTGCACCGTTCCGCGGCGGCCGACCTCGTGATCGTCGGCGCACGGCGCCGGCACGGCCACGTCGGGCTCCAGCTCGGCAGGGTGGCCCACACCCTGCTGCACCACGCCGAATGCCCCGTGGCCGTCGTACCGCAGCGCGACTAGGGGGCAAGGGCCCGCGCCGTGTACACCGGATTCGCCGTGTACACCGGATTCACAGAGACCGCGTGAGGCGTTCGACCCGGTCGTGGAGGCGCTCCACGTAGTGCTCCGACTCCGGCTTCATCAGGACACTGCGCAGGATGCGCGCACCGTCGGCGTCCGCGTCGATCTTCGGGTGGCGTGCGGTGAACGCCTCGCGGTCGGCCCTGAGGGTGCTGAGGAACACCGGATCGGGGTCCGCCATGCCGTCCGCCAGGACCCGAGCCGACGCCGCGTCGACGGCGGTGAGAGTGCCGGGTTCCACCACCGGGAAGCAGCCGACGATGTCCAGCTCGGGCTCCTGGTACAGCTCGAGCGCGTCCGAGGCGCTGATCAGCTCGGACCACCGCAGGGCGGCCCGGCGGCCGGCCCCGAGGACGCGGCCGAGGCCGTCGGGCGTGGGCGGGAGGAGCTGGAAGGTGAGCCACAGGGCGGCGGCCGAGGCCCCGGCACGCGAGCACTCCAGGCTGATCTCCCCGAGGTGGAGCTCGCTGGAGGTGAAGTAGGTGTACGGCGAGTCGTGGAGGTAGAAACGGCCGACCTCGGGGTCGCGGAAGAGGACGGCGCCGCAGCCGTAGGGCTGGAGTCCGTGCTTGTGCGGATCGACGACGATCGAGTCGCACCGGGCGATCGCCCGCCAGGGCTCCGGGGGGAGTCCTTCGGGCCCGTCGGCGCCGGCCAGCAGGGTGAAGAAACCGCCGTAGGCGGCGTCGATGTGGAGCCGGACGCCGTAGCGGTCCCTGAGGGCCAGGGCGTCGTGGATGGGGTCGACGGCCCCGAGGCCGGTGGTGCCGGCGGTGAGGACGACGGTGCCCACCTCTCCCGTCCGCAGGACGTCCTCGAGGGCGTCGAGGCTGATGCGCCCCCGGTCGTCGGTGGGGATCGGATGGCCCTTCACGCCCAGGACGTGGCACATGCGGCCGTGCGTGTAGTGCGCGTCGGCGCTGTAGGCGACGCCCCGGCCGGGGTGGAGCTCCCGGGCGACGAAGAGGGCTTCGAGGTTGGCGATCGTGCCGCTGGTGGTGAGGTGGCCGAGGTGGGTGTCGTAGCCGAACATCGTGGCGAGCCGGGCGACGGCCTCGCGTTCCATACGGGCGGTGGCCGGACCGCCGTCCAGGGCGTGGTTGTTCGGGTTGATCAGCATGGTGGTGAGGTAGCCGACCACGGCCGCCGGGTGCGGGGGCTTGAGCATCTGGCCCGCGTAGTGCGGGTGGAAGAAGGGGTAGTTGTCCTTCAGCCGCCCGGTGAACTCCTCGAAGGCGGCGGCGAAGCGGTCGTCCTCGACGAGGAGGGACGGGTGCCGCTCGTAGGGCCCGAAGGTGTCGGCCCATTCCTGTATCGCGTCGTTGGCCCGGCCGAGCCAGTGCTGGAGCTCCACGGATCTCCCTTTCTGCCGCGTGCTGAGGGGATGGATGCTCACCATAGAGGTTTCATTGACTGCTCAGCAATTGATAGATCAGTAATTGATACGTCAGTAGTTGAGGTGGCAGTAGGTGACGTGGCAGTAAAGTCGGTCGGGTGGAGACAAGGAACCGAGACGACGACGAAGCCGCCCGCGCCGCCCACAGCCCGCTCGTGCACGACTTCGGGCTGCTGATCAAGGCCGCCACTCGCCTGGAGCAGCGCATCGACACGGTCCTGCGGCGGGAGTGCGCGATCAGCCACACCATGTTCGAGGTCCTCATCAGGCTCTGCCGGGACCCGGGCGAAGAGGTCTCACAGCGCCGCCTCGCCGATGACCTCACCCTCACCAGCAGCGGCATCACCCGTCTGATCGACCGCATGGAGGCAGTCGGGCTGGTGCGCCGCGTGCCCGCCCCCGAGGACCGCCGGAGCGTCCTGGTCGAGGCGACCGACCGAGGGCGGACGGTGTTCCTGCGGGCCGCCGCCGTCCACGCGGAGGTCGTCGAGAAGTACTTCGTCGCGCCGGTGGCCCCCGGCGACTACCGACGGATGACCGGCGCACTGGGCGAGATCGGGAAGGCCCTGAGCGACACCTGACCGGCACGCCCGCACCCCGGAAGGCCGTGCGGGCACCGCGCCGCCCACGGACACGTCACCGTCATCCCGGGGATGCCGTGGAGGACGGACACCACCTCCGTTCGAGGGGCACGCGCGGTGCTCGCCGTCCGGGTCCTCGCCGTGCTCACCGGCGTGGCAGCCGCCCCCGCGCCCGGCACCGGCGCCCGAAGCCCGGGTAGGGCGGGGCGCTCGACGGCACGCGCCGCACCGACCTGCGCAACGGGGGAGTCGCGGCCCTCCGGGCGCGCCAGGGGGTGTCCGCAAAGTCCCGCCTGCCCCGCGACGCCCGGCACGCCGAGAGCACGCACCGAACGCCGCGGGGCCCGCCCTCCGGGCGGACGACGCGACTTTGCGGACACCCCTAGGCGCCCTTCCCGCGTCCTTGCACGCTGCCCGTCACCGCCAGCACGGAGAGCACCACCAGCGCGGCGGCCGGGCCGAGGACCACCCAGGGGGCCAGTTCGGCGTACGGCTGGTTCTCCGACAGCAGGCGGCCCCACTCGGGGGTGGGCGGCTGTTCGCCCAGGCCCAGGAAGCCGAGTGAGGCCAGGACCAGGACCGTCGTGGGCAGCCGGAGCAGGGCGTTGCGCACCAGGGGCGGAACCACCGCGGGGAGCAGATGGCGGCGCACCAGGTGCAGCCGTCCCGCACCGAGGGACACGGACGCGGCGATGTGGCCGCTCGCGCGTTCCTGTTCCAGCAGCGCCGCGGTCTGGGCGGCGTACGGGCTCCAGCCGACCACGCACACCGCGCAGGCCGCCCCCCACACCGACGGCCCGGTCACACCCGCGATGAGCAGCCCCGCGAGCACGGCGGGCAGGGTCGACACCACCTCGGTGGGGCCGGCGCTCGCCCGCGGTGCCATGCCCAGCAGGAGTCCGGTGAGCGCGCTGACGGCCGTCACGGCGAGGGCGACACCGGCGGTGCGCAGGGCACCGTGCCCCAGCCGGGCCAGCAGGTCCCGGCCCAGGGCGTCCGTGCCCAGGGGGTGTTCGAGGGAGGGGGGCAGCAGCCGCGCCGCCGTGTCGACCTGGAGGGGGTCGCGCAGGAGGCCCGCCGTGACCAGCGCGAGCAGGGCGAGGGCACAGGCCGCGGTGATCCAGCGCAGGGAGCGCGGCACGGTCAGCGGCGGCCGGTGCAGGGCCGGCAGCGCGCCGTCGCGCAGGGACCGGCCGAGGAGCGCGTGGCGCAGGGCCCGGATGAGGACGCCGGCGCTCACCCCGAGCAGGACCAGGGCCAGAGTCGCCGTCTGCAGCACGGGGAGGTCCTGCGCGACGGCGGCGTCCAGGGCGAGTCGGCCGAGGCCCGGGATGTTGAAGATCTTCTCCACCGCGACCGCACCGCCGACCAGGGCCACGACGGTCGGCAGCAGCTGCGGCAGCATGCCGGGCAGGGTGCGGCGCAGGGCGTTGCGGGCGATGTGGCCGGGCGGGAGTCCGACGGCGTAGGCCGTACGCGCCCACGGTTCGTGGAACGCCGCGGGCAGCGCCTGGTCGAGCAGCCCGCCGAGCATCGCCCCCGAGGGGATGCCGAGGGCGAGCGAGGGCAGCACCATCGACTGCGGCCCCTCCCACCCGCTGGACGGGAACCACCCCCACCACACCCCGCACACCGTCGCCAGCACCGAGGCGAGGAGGAACTTCGGCAGCGCGGCCAGTACGGCGGCCGTGCCGCCCGCCCGGTCCCGCCGCAACCGGCGCCGGGAGCCGAGGAAGACCGTGCGGGCGCAGAGCAGTCCGGCCACCAGGACCGTGACCGCGAACGCCCCCAGCATCAGCGTCAGGGAGACCGACAGGGCGGTGGCCACCTGAGGCATGACCGGCTCCCCGGACACCCAGGAGACGCCCGCGTCCCCGCCCGGCAGGCCGCGCAGCCAGTGCGCGAGATGCGTGAGCGGACCCTCGTCCAGCCCCAACTGCCTGCGTACGGCGTCCAGTTCCGCCGGGGTGGGGTTCTGGTCGGCGGAGCGGGCGCGCAGCACGGTGCGGGCCGGGTCGGCCCCGGACAGCCACGGCAGCGCGGCCACCGCGCCGAGCAGCGCGGCCCCGGCGAGCAGACGGCCGGCCGCCGAGGGCCAGAGCAGGGGACGGGCGGAGGTGTGGGCGACGCTCACGGGGCCGGGGCCTACTTGAGGTGGGTGTCGACGTCGATCAGGGAGCGCTCGCGCGGGTCGAGGATCACGCCCTCGACGTCCGGCGCGATGCCCTGCACGGCCTGCTCGTGGACGAGCGGCACCACCGCGTCGGTGCGCAGGATCTCCGCCTCCGCCTTCATGATCTTCTCCTGGCGGCGCTGGGTGTCGCGCTCCCCGGCGGCGGCCCGGATGGCCTTGTCCACCGCGGGGTCCTTCAGGCCGGCGATGTTGTAGACGCCCTCGCTGGTGAAGTCGCTGGCGAGGTAGTCGACCGCGTCGCCGGTGTCCAGGAGGGTCACCCGGGAGAAGACGAGGGCGTCGTACTTCCCGGCGAGGAGGTCGGACTCCATCTGCGTGTACTCGCGCACGTCCTGCTTCACGGTGAATCCGGCCTTCTCCAGCTGCTGCTGGAGCACGGTGGCGGCCTCGGGCAGCTCGGCCCGGTTGGTGTAGGTGGCCAGCCGCAGCGTCCTGCCCTTGGTCTCGCTCTTCACCCGGGCGGCGGGCGTGGCCGCGGCGCGGCCCGTCACCTTCACCCGCTTGTCGGCGGCCCAGGGGACGGCGGGCCCGAACAGGCCCTGGGCGGGGTCGGCGTAACCGCCGAAGACGGAGTCGACCAGCGCGGAGCCGTCGACGGCCGCGCGGGCGGCGGCGCGCAGCCCGGCGTCGGCGAACAGGCCGCCGCGGGTGTTGAGGATCAGGCTGTCGGTGCGCACCGACGGGACGTCGTGCCGGGTGCCCTCGGCGAGCAGCTTCGCCTGGGCGGTGGGGATCCACTCGGCGATGTCGGTCTCGCCGCCGCGCAGCGCGTTGGCGCGGGCCGTGCCGTCCGCGATCCAGCTCACGTCGATGCCCGGGGCCTTGGCCTTGCCGCCCCAGTATCCGTCGTAGCGGTTCAGCGTGGCCTTGGTCTTGCCGCTGAGCCGGGTGATCTCGAAGGGGCCGGTGCCGGTGCCGACCGGGCTGACGGCGCCGTCCTTCGCGTACGCCTTCGCCGACAGGATCGCCAGGGCGGGGCTGGCCAGTCGCAGCGGCAGCACCGGGTCGGGCGACTTGGTGGTGAGGGTGACGGTGTCGGCGTCCTCGGCCTTGGCGGTGAGGGTCACGTCGCTGAGGACCCGGGGCTTGGGCTTGGCCGCGCTCGCGTGGTCGAGCGCGTTGACGACGGACTCGGCGGTGACCTTGGTGCCGTCCTGGAACTCGGCGTCGCGCAGCTCGAAGGTCCAGGTGGTGTCGCCGTCCTGCTTCCAGGACTTGGCCAGGGCGGGCTTGGCCGTGCCGTTCCGGTCCAGGGCGGTGAGGCCCTCGGCGACGGACAGCTTGCTCAGCACGGTGGCGTCGTTGCTGTAGGGGGAGAGCGCCTGGACCGGCGGCACGGCCAGCGCGACGCGCAGCCGCCCGCCCGATCCCGCCCCGGCACCCGTGCCGTCGTCGCTGTCGCCCGGTGCGAAGCAGCCGGCCAGCAGGGGGGTGAGGGCGAGCGCCGCTATGAGGCCGCGGGAGGTGGTGCGCATGTCGTCGGGTCCTGTCGTGCGGGAGGTCGGGCATGCCGCTGGAGCTTGATCGGCGGCGCCAGCATATAAGGGCAGCCTTACCGAACTCGTCGCCGGGTGGATGAATTCTCAACGACTGGACGGTTCCACGAGCGAACCCGGCGCTATCGACCGGCTGTTCGAGGTGTGCCATCGTGGGCGCCGGGCGGAGGTGAGGCGCATGACCGGCGCGGACCCGGGGCTGTTCGGCCCGAACTCGGTGACCTGGCAGACGCACGGCGACCCGATGATGTGGATCGCCGGCGTCCGGGCGCTCTACCTCCAGGCCCTGCACCCGCGCGCGGTGCGCGGCGTCCTGCAGAACTCCGACTTCCGCCGGGACGCCTGGGGCCGGCTGCTGCGCACCGCGAACTTCGTCGGCACGACGACGTACGGCACCACCGAGGCCGCCGAGCGGGCCGGCGCCCGCGTCCGGAAGATCCACAGCATGCTGTCGGCGACCGACCCGGACACCGGCGAGCGCTACCGCGTCGACGAACCCGGCCTGTTGCTGTGGGTGCACTGCGCCGAGATCGACTCGTATCTGCACGTCCTGCGCCGGTCCGGGTTCCGCCTCACCGATGCCGAGGCCGACCGCTACGTCGACGAACACCGGCAGAGCGCACGCCTGGTGGGCCTCGACCCGGCCGCCGTACCCGCCGACCGGGCCGAACTCGCGGAGTACTTCGAGAAGGTGCGACCCGACCTGGCCGCCGGGCCCGAGGCACGCGAGGTGGACGACTTCCTCCTCCGCCCGCCGACGCACCCGCTCCTCATACCGGCGCGCGAAGTGCTGTGGCGGCGCGTGGCACAACTGGCGTACGCCTCCCTGCCACCGTACGCCCACGAGCTGTACGGCAGACCGGCCCCCGCACCCGCCACCGTCACCCGGCAGCTGCGCCTCACGGGCCTCCTGCTGCGCCGCGTTCCCGCACGTCTGCGGTGGCAACTCCCGCCCAAACACATCCTGCGCGCCATGGCGAGGCTCGGCCCGCACGCGCGTCCGGCCCCGTACAAACTCGGACGGTAGGCCGCCATACTGAGGGGCCAAGGGGAGGGGCGGGCGAACGGCTACCGGGGGGAGCGTCGCGCGAGATGGGGGACAACAGGCTCATTCACGGCCGGTACCGGCTGCTCGACCTGATCGGGCGCGGCGGCATGGGCGAGGTGTGGCGGGCCCGGGACGAGTCCCTGGGCCGGCTCGTCGCCGTCAAGTGCCTCAAACCGCTGGGCCCCAACCACGACCACGCCTTCACGCGCGTGCTGCGGGAGCGGTTCCGCCGCGAGGCTCGGGTGGCGGCGGCGCTCCAGCACCGGGGCATCACCGTCGTGCACGACTTCGGCGAGTCCGACGGCGTCCTCTACCTCGTCATGGAACTGCTGGACGGCCGCAACCTCAGCCAGCTCCTGGAGGACAACAAGCAGCACCCGCTGCCGGTCGCCGACGTCCTGGAGATCGCCGAGCAGGTCGCCGCCGCCCTCGCGTACTGCCACGAACAGGGCATCGTCCACCGGGACCTGAAGCCCGCCAACATCGTGCGGCTCGGCGACGGCACGGTGAAGATCTGCGACTTCGGCATCGCCCGGCTCGGCCACGACATCGGCTTCACGTCCCGGCTGACCGGCACCGGCATCGCCATGGGCACCCCGCACTACATGTCCCCGGAGCAGATCAGCGGCACCGAGGTCGACCAGCGCAGCGACCTGTACTCGTTCGGGTGCGTGCTCTACGAGATCGCCACCGGCGTTCCGCCGTTCGACCTCGACGACGCCTGGGCGATCCTCGTCGGTCACCGCGACACCCCGCCCCGCCCTCCGCGCGAGCACCGCCCCGAACTGCCCGAGTACCTGGAGCGGGTCGTCCTCGACCTGCTTGCCAAGGAACCCGCGGAACGCCCCGGTGACGCCCGCGAGCTGGCGCGGAGGATCAGCGGGCACCGGGCCGCCCCGGCGTACGTGCCGACCGTCGTGGCGGCCGGGCCCGTTCCCGGGGCACCGGCGCGCGCGAGGCGGCTGCCGTCCTGGACCCGCGGCATGACCACCGGACACAAGGCGGCGGGCACCGGGCTGCGCACCACACCTCCCGACCCGGCGGCCGGACTGTCCGGCGAGTGGATCGCGCGGCCCGCCACCGGCCCCGTCGAGGAACCCGTCCCCGAGGAACGGCCCACCCCGTCGCCGGAGGTCCTGACCGCCCTGGCCGGCCGGCACAACGCGGGCCTGAGCCTCGGCCGGCTCGGCCGCTGGGCGGAGGCGGGCGAGGTGCACCGGGCGGTCGCCGCCGAACGCGAGCACCTCCTCGGCCCCGACCACCCCGACACCCTCGCCAGCCGCTACGAGGTCGCCTTCACCCTCAGCCGCACCGGCCGCGCCCCGGACGCCCTGCGCGAGTACAAGCACGTCGCCGAGGCCAGGATCCGCACCCTCGGCGCCGACCACCCCGACACCCTCGCCGCCCGCCAGGAGATGGCCTACGTCCTGGGCCAGCTGAACCGGCCCTTCGACGCGCACCGCGTCTACACGTCCGTGCTCGCAGCCCGGGAGCGCACGATGGGCCCCGACCACCCCGACACCCTGCGCTGCCGGCACAACCTGGCCTTCAACCTCAGCCGCCTCGGACGCCTGGAGGACTCCTACCGCATGGCCCGCGAGGTGGCCGCCGCGCGTGCCCGGGTGCTCGGCCCGGACCACCCCGACACCCTGGTCACCCGCTACGAGGTCGCCTACGCCCTGGGCCAGCTGGGCCGCTGGTCCGAGGCCCTGGAGACCTACCGCGAGGTCGCCGAGGCCCGCGCCCGCGCCCTCGGCCCCGACCACCCGGACACCCTCGCCGCCCGCCACGAGATCGGCATCAGCCTGGGCCGCCTCGGCCGCAGCGCGGAGGCCCTGGACCTCTACGACGCCCTGGCCGAGGATCGCACCCGGATCCAGGGCCCCACCCACCCCGAGACCCTGCGCGCCCGGCACGGCCGCTGCGTCAACCTCGGACGCCTCGGCCGCTGGGAGGAGGCCCTCGCCGAGTCCCGGGACGTCAGCGCCCTGCGGGAGCGGGCCCTCGGTCCCGACCACCCGGACACCCTGATCAGCCGCCGCGAGGTCGCCGTGGGCCTGGGCTGGCTGGGCCGCTGGGCCGACGCGCTCACCGAGTACCGCCGGGTGGCCGCCGCCCGCGAACGCGTCCTCGGCGCCGACCACCCCGACACGCTCGCCGGCCGCAACGACGAGGCGCACTGCCTCCAGCAGCTGGGCCGCGGCGCCGAGGCCGTGGCGCTGTACCGCAGGGTGGCGGCCCTGCGCCAGGAGCGGGCCTCCGGCGGGCAGTGAGGCTTCCGCCGGGCAGTGAGGCCTTCCGGCGGACAGCGCCTGTGGCCGACCCGGATCACCCCGTGTTACGAAGAACCATGACCGCACCCCTGGGATCCCGCGCACACCGGACGTACGACGCCGTCATCGTCGGCGGCGGCCACAACGGCCTCGTCGCCGCCGCCTACCTGGCCCGGGCGGGCCGCTCCGTGCTGGTGCTGGAGCGGCTGGACCACACCGGCGGCGCGGCCGTGTCCACCCGGCCCTTCCCCGGGGTCGACGCCCGGCTGTCCCGCTACTCCTACCTGGTCAGTCTCCTGCCGAAGAAGATCGTCCGGGACCTCCGCCTCGACTTCCGGGTGCGCACCCGCACCGTCTCCTCCTACACACCCGCCGAACGCGACGGCCGCCCCACCGGGCTCCTCGTCGGCGGCGGCGAACGGCGGACCAGGGAGGCCTTCGCCCGGCTCACCGGCTCCGACGGCGAGTACCGGTCCTGGCAGGAGTTCTACGGCATGACCGGCCGCGCCGCCCAGCGGATCTTCCCCACCCTCACGGAGCCGCTGCCCACCCGCGCGGAGCTGCGCCGCCGCCTCGACGACGAGGAGGCCTGGAGGACGCTGTTCGAGGAGCCGATCGGGGCCGCCGTCGAGCGGCACTTCGCCGACGACCTGGTGCGCGGCGTGGTCCTCACCGACGCCCTGATCGGCACCTTCGCCGACGCCCACGACCCCTCGCTGAAGCAGAACCGCTGCTTCCTCTACCACGTGATCGGCGGCGGCACCGGCGCCTGGGACGTGCCGGTCGGCGGCATGGGTGCCCTCACCGACGCGCTGGCCGACGCCGCACGCGCCGCAGGGGCCGTCCTCGCCACCGGCCACGAGGCGCTGCGCATCGCCACGGACGGCAGGACGGCCGAGGTCACCTACCGCACGGCCGACGGCGAGGGCACCGTCGCCGCCCGGCACGTCCTGGTCAACGCCTCCCCGCAGGCCCTGGCCGACCTGACCGGCGACCCCTCGCCCAGCCCCGCCGAGGGCGCCCAGCTGAAGGTGAACATGCTGCTCAAGCGACTGCCGCGGCTGCGGGACAGCGCCGTCGACCCGCACGAGGCGTTCGCCGGCACCTTCCACATCGCCGAGGGCTACGAGCAGCTGGCCACCGCCCACGCCCAGGCCGCCGCCGGTGACCTGCCCGCCGCGCCGCCCTCCGAGATCTACTGCCACTCCCTCACCGACCCGAGCATCCTGGGGCCGGGCCTGGCCGAGCAGGGCTACCAGACCCTCACCCTGTTCGGTCTGCACACCCCGGCCCGGCTCTTCGAGCGGGACAACGACGGCGTCCGCGAGGAACTCCTCAAGTCCACGCTCGCCCAGCTCGACGCCCACCTGGCCGAGCCCCTCGCCGACTGCCTGGCCACCGACGCGGACGGACGGCCCTGCATCGAGGCCAGGACCCCGCTCGACCTGGAACGGGACCTCGGGCTGCCCGGCGGCAACATCTTCCACCGCGAGCTGAGCTGGCCCCACGCCCAGGACGGCACCGGCCGCTGGGGCGTGGAGACCCGGCACGCGAACGTGCTGCTGTGCGGGGCCGGCGCCGTGCGCGGGGGCGGAGTGAGCGGGGTGCCCGGGCACAACGCGGCCATGGCGGTCCTGGAGGGCGGGCCGACTGAATCACTGCCCTCCTGAGGGGCACTCCGGCAGGGAAGGTATCCATACCGGCCGGCCGCCCCACGCGGACGGTCGTACCCCCCACGGGAGGCTCCCATGGCCGAGCTCAGCCCGACCGACCTCCAGAAGGCGCTCAAGGGCATGGACTACCCCACGGACAAGAAGCACCTGGTGGAGCGTGCCCGCAGCAACCACGCCGACGACAAGGTCGTCCGCACCCTCGACGGCCTGAAGGAGGACCGCTTCGACGGCCCGAACGAGGTGCAGAAGGCCGTCTTCAACCAGTGAGGAAACCGCTGAGGAAACCGCCTCAGTCGGCCGACGGCGCCCAGCCCGCCGCTTCGACGCGCGACGCGTCCGCCGGGCGCGCCTCGTCGAACAGGACGCCGTCGGCCGCCTCCACCCGCAGCCCGTCCACGTAGACCCCGCGACCGACGTACAGCCGGTCCGTCGCGTACCGCCAGCGCACGGCCAGCGCCCGCGCGGCGGGCAGCTCGGCGGTGAGCCGGTGCCAGACGCGGCCCGACCAGCCGCTGACCGAGCCCGACGGGTGCTGCCGGGGATCCTCGCCCCGGCGGGACGTCGTGAAGGGCACCGGCCGCCAGGACGTACCGCCGTCGGTCGTGGCCTCCAGGACCAGGACGTCGGCCTTCGGCTCGGTGTCCCACCACAGCGCGCAGCGCAGCCGCGCCCCGCCGGACGACGTGTCGAGCGCGGGCAGGGCCAGCGTCGCCGTGGCGGAGACCGCCATCCCGGAGAACCAGGCCGTGCGTCCCCGCGCGGGCCGGACCGGCACGGCGCGCGCCAGGTTGTTCGCGGCGGCCACCCGGGGAGCGGAACCGGACCGCCAGCTCCGCACCGGATGGACGGAGTTGCCGAGGACGACGAGGAACGAGTCGGTCGACGGGTCGAGCACCAGCGAGGTACCGGTGAAGCCGGTGTGCCCGGCACTGCGCGGCGTGGCCATCGCGCCCATGTACCAGTGCTGGTGGAGCTCGAAGCCGAGTCCGTGCTCGTCCCCGGGGAACGCCGTGTTGAAGTCGGTGAACATCAGCTCCACCGACTCCGGTTCCAGGATCCGGGCGGGCCCGTAGACACCCCCGTTGAGCAGTGTGCGGGCGAGGACCGCGAGGTCCCAGGCGTCGGAGAACACGCCCGCGTGGCCCGCGACGCCGCCCAGGCCGAAGGCGTTCTCGTCGTGCACCTCGCCCCACACCAGGCCGCGGTCCAGCCCGGACCACGGCTTGCGCGCGTCCTCGGTGGCCGCGATCTTCGGCCGCCAGGAGGCCGGCGGGTTGTAGCGGGTGCGGCGCAGGCCCAGCGGGGCGGTGATCTCCTCGCGCAGGAGGGTGTCCAGGGGGCGGCCCGTGATCCGTTCCAGCACGAGCTGGAGCGAGATGAGGTTGAGGTCCGAGTACAGGTACGCCGTGCCCGGGGCGCTGACCGGCGCCTCGTCCCAGATGCGCTGGAGCTTCTCCTCGTACGTGGGCGCGCTGTACAGCGGGATCCAGGCGCGGAAGCCCGAGGTGTGCGTGAGCAGCTGACGGATCGTGATGTCCTGCTTGCCCGCACGGCCGAAGTCGGGCAGGTACGCGGCGACCTTCGCCTCCAGCTCCAGTTTCCCCCGCTCCATCTGCTGCACGGCGAGGAGCGAGGTGAACAGCTTCGACACCGACGCCAGGTCGAAGACGGTGTCCTCGGCCATCGGGATCTGCTCGCCGGGCGGGAACTCGATCCCGGTGTCGGTCTTCTCGTCGTAGGCCCGGTAGCGCACCGCCATGCCGATGGGCCGGTGCAGCGCGACCGTGCCGCCGCGTCCGGCGAGCAGGACGGCGCCCGCGTACCAGGGGCGCTTCGGGGAGGGGCGCAGGAACGCCTCGGCGTCGGTGACCAGTTGCCGCAGAGGGGCGGGGAGCAGCCCGGCGCGGGCGGCGGAGCCGTGCCGCAGCGTGTGACGCCCCGTGACCGGGGCGGCCTCGGCGGGTAAGGGAGCGAGGGCCAGGGCACCACCCAGGATCAGGGCGCGCCTGCGCGTCGGCCCGCCGGTCGTCGTCGCTCTGTCTGCCGTGCCTTCGGTCACCGCGCATCCTTCCGCCGAACCGCCCTGGACGTCCCGGACAGTATGTCCTCCCGACCCGGCCCCGCCGATAAATCTGACGGTGTATCAGAAAAGCCCTTCCGTCCTCCGGAGGACTCCGGCATCCTGCGCCCATGCAGACGGAGCTGAGCAAGCAACTGGGAGTCGAGCACGCCGTCTTCGGCTTCACGCCGTTCCCCGCCGTCGCCGCGGCCATCAGCCGGGCCGGCGGCTTCGGGGTGCTCGGCGCGGTCCGCTACACCGCCCCCGACGACCTCAAACGCGACCTGGACTGGATCGAGGCGCACGCCGAGGGCAGGCCGTACGGCCTGGACGTCGTCATGCCCGCGAAGAAGGTGGAGGGCGTCACGGAGGCCGACGTCGAGGCGATGATCCCCGAGGGGCACCGGCGGTTCGTCGAGGACACCCTCGCCAAGTACGGCGTGCCGGACCTCCCCGAGGGTGAGGCGTCCGGGTGGCGCATCACGGGCTGGATGGAACAGGTCGCCCGCACCCAGCTCGACGTCGCCTTCGACTACCCGATCAAGCTGCTCGCCAACGCGCTCGGCTCCCCGCCCGCCGACGTCATCGCCCGGGCCCACGATCAGGGCGTCCTCGTGGCGGCCCTCGCGGGCAGCGCCCGGCACGCCCGCAAGCACAAGGACGCCGGGATCGACATCGTCGTGGCACAGGGCTACGAGGCGGGCGGCCACACCGGCGAGATCGCGTCCATGGTGCTCACTCCCGAGGTCGTCGACGCCGTCGCCCCGCTGCCCGTCCTGGCCGCCGGCGGCATCGGCAGCGGACCGCAGGTGGCTGCCGCACTCGCCCTCGGCGCCCAGGGTGTGTGGCTGGGCTCCCTGTGGCTGACCACCACAGAAGCGGACCTCCACTCGCCCGCCCTGACCCGCAAGCTCCTCGCGGCCGGCTCCGGCGACACCGTGCGCTCCCGCGCCCTCACGGGCAAGCCCGCACGCCAGCTGCGCACCGAGTGGACCGACGCCTGGGAGGACCGGGACGGACCCGGCCCGCTGCCCATGCCGTTGCAGGGCCTGCTGGTCGCCGAGGCCGTCTCCCGCATCCAGAAGTACGAGGTGGAACCACTGCTCGGCACGCCGGTCGGGCAGATCGTCGGGCGGATGAACAGCGAACGCAGCGTCCGGGCCGTCTTCGACGACCTCACCCGCGGCTTCGAGGAGGCCGTGGACCGCGTCAACCGCATCGCCGGAAGGAGCGGCCAGTGAACAGCGGTGTTCCCCAGGGCTTCTGGGCCCAGGCGGCACGGGACCCCGGCCGCGAGGTGCTCGTCGCACCCGACGGCGAGGAATGGACCGCCGGACGCCTGCACGCCGCCGCCAACCGGCTCGTGCACGGCCTGCGCGCGGCCGGGCTGGCACGCGGCGACACCTTCGCGGTCGTCCTCCCCAACGGCGTCGAGTTCCTCACCGCGTACCTCGCCGCCAGCCAGGCCGGGTTCTACCTCGTGCCCGTCAACCACCACCTGGTCGGGCCGGAGATCGCCTGGATCGTCTCCGACTCCGGCGCCAAGGTCCTCCTCGCCCACGAGCGTTACGGTGACGCGGCCCGCCACGCCGCCGACGAGGCCGGCCTCCCCGGCACCCACCGGTACGCCGTCGGCACGGTCGAGGGCTTCCGGCCGTACGCCGAACTCCTCGACGGCCGCCCCGAGTCGCCGCCCGCGGACCGCACCCTCGGCTGGGTCATGAACTACACCTCGGGCACCACCGGCCGCCCCCGCGGCATCCGCCGCCCGCTGCCCGGCAAACCGCCGGAGGAGGCCTACCTCGGCGGCTTCCTCGGCATCTTCGGCATCCGGCCCTTCGACGACAACGTGCACCTGGTGTGCTCGCCGCTCTACCACACGGCCGTCCTCCAGTTCGCCGGGGCGTCCCTGCACATCGGCCACCGGCTGGTCCTGATGGACAAGTGGACACCCGAGGAGATGCTCCGCCTCATCGACCGCCACCGCTGCACCCACACCCACATGGTCCCCACCCAGTTCCACCGCCTGCTGGCCCTGCCCGACGAGGTGAAGGACCGCTACGACGTCTCCTCCATGCGGCACGCCATCCACGGCGCCGCCCCCTGCCCCGACCACGTCAAACGGGCCATGCTCGACTGGTGGGGCCCCTGCGTGGAGGAGTACTACGCGGCCAGCGAGGGCGGCGGCGCCTTCGCCACCGCCGAGGACTGGCTGAAGAAGCCCGGCACCGTCGGCAAGGCCTGGCCCATCAGCGAACTCGCGATCTTCGACGACGACGGCAACCGGCTGCCGCCGGGCGAACTCGGCACCGTCTACATGAAGATGAACACCGGCGGCTTCTCGTACCACAAGGACGAGGCCAAGACCCGCAAGAACCGCATCGGCGACTTCTTCACCGTCGGCGACCTGGGCCACCTCGACGAGGACGGCTACCTCTTCCTGCGCGACCGCAAGATCGACCTGATCATCTCCGGCGGCGTCAACATCTACCCGGCCGAGATCGAGTCGGCCCTGCTCGCCCACCCCGCCGTCGCGGACGCCGCCGTCTTCGGCATCCCGCACGACGACTGGGGCGAGGAGGTCAAGGCGGTCGTCGAACCGGCCCCCGGACACCGGCCCGGGTCCGCCCTCGCGGCCGACCTCCTCGACCACTGCGCCCACCGCCTCGCCGGATACAAACGGCCCCGCAGCGTCGACTTCATCGCCGAGATGCCCCGCGACCCCAACGGCAAGCTGTACAAGCGGCGGCTGCGCGAGCCGTACTGGGAGGGCCGGACCCGACCGGTGTGAGGCGGCGACTCAGGTATGGGGAGCGGGGGCCGGCGTCATCCTTTGGTCGGCCCCCGCTCGCCCTCCGGCCGATGTCCGGCCGGGCCCCGCCTCCCTAGCGTCGGACCATGACCATCGCGACCACCGAGGGACCGCTGAAGCGGGGGGCCGTACGGCCGGGCGAGCGGGCCCTCGCCCCCGATCTCGCACGCGGGATCATGCTGCTGGGCATCGTGCTGTCCAACACCGCCTTCCACCTGTGGGCCGCCCGGCGCGGACCGTCCGGATGGCAGCCCGGGGACGGCTCCTGGCTCGACCACGCCGTGCAGTTCACCATGATCACGGCCCTGGACCTGCGGATCTACCCGCTCTTCGCCTTCCTCTTCGGCTACGGCATGATGCAGCTCTACCTCCGGCAGACCGCCGCCGGCACCGACGGGCGCGACGCCGCGAGGATCCTGCGCCTGCGCAGCCTCTGGCTGATCGTCATCGGCCTGACGCACGCCGCCCTGCTCATGTCGGGCGACATCATCGGCTTCTACGGAGTCCTGAGCCTCATCCTCGGCCTGGCCTTCCTGCGGCGCGGCGAACGGGCCCTGACGTGGTGGATCCGGATCGGTGTCGCCCTGCTCCTGCTCGTCTCGGCCGGGCCCGTCGTCTCGGCGCTGCTCCGGGGCGAACTGGGCGGGCTCGGCGACGCCGGTGCCGAACCGGGCTTCACGGCGTACGCACCGGACGAGGAGAACTGGCTCACCGCCGCCGGAATCCGGCTCCGGACGGGCCTGTTCGTCACCTTCGCCGCCGCCCCGCTGACCCTCGTCGGCGGCGGGTACGTCCTCTTCCTGCTCGGCTTCCGGGCCGCGCGGCGCCGCGTCCTGGAGGAACCCGGCCGTCACCGCACGCTGCTGCGGCTGACGGCCGTGCTCGGCATCGCCATCGGCTGGCTCGGCGCGCTGCCCGCCGCGCTCGCCCACACCGGCGTCCTGCACGTGCCGGACGACATGCAGAGCGAATCCGGCGCGCTCACGGTCCTGCGCGACGTGACCGGCAACGCCGCCGGCCTCGGCTATGTGGCCGCCGTCGCCCTCTTCGCGCACTGGTGGACCACCCGCCGGCCCCGGCGCGGTGCGACGGCGGTGGCGGCGGTGACCGCCGTCGGCAAGCGGTCCCTGTCCTGCTACCTCGCCCACTCGCTGCTCTTCGCCCGGGTGCTGGCCGCCTGGGGACTCGGCCTCGGCGCGCACCTGGGCAGCGCCACCATGGCGCTCTTCGCCCTGGCCGTCTGGCTGGTCACGGTCGCGGGAGCGTACGCCCTGGAGCGGGCCGGGCGCCGGGGCCCGGCCGAAGTCCTGCTACGGCGACTGATGTACGGCTCCCGCCGGACCTGAACAGGGGTGCCGCCCCCACGGGAGCGGCACCCCTCACTCGGTCAGCGGCGCTCGTGCACCCGCACCACCTTCAGCTCCGGCGAGGACCGGATGTCCTTCTCGCAGAAGCGCGAGGTCACCCACTTCTCACCGGAGAACAGCCGGGTCTGGTCGGCGAAGTGCGGCGAGTCCGGGTTGGACGACTGGGAGTACGCCAGCAGGGTGCGGGCCACGGGGCAGCTCCCGCCGTCCCAGCCCACCGCCTGGAGATGGCTCGACCCGAACGGCACCTCCGTGTAGCCGCCCGCGGCCGCGTCCCACCTCGGCTCCAGCACGTTCCACACGCCGAGCCGGCCCGAACCGCCCGGCACCGCAAGACGCTCCCCGCCGCGGACCACGAACTGGTGCGCGCCGAGCGGCGCGTCGAGCGCGATCCCCGCGGCGCGCAGCTCCGTCACCGCGTCGGCGAGGGCGGCGGCGACGCCGGGATCGTCCGTGTTGAGCGTGTTCGGGGTGCGCACCGGGTCGGCCGCCGAGAACGGCACCTTCCACAACCGGGCCTGCGGCACCGTCTGTTCGAGCCTCCGCCAGAACCGGTCGAAGAGCAGCGCTCCCCGGCTGCCGGTGTCCATGGTGCGGTCCCACCCCCTGAGCACCCCGCAGGCCGCCGACACGTCGACGGCCCTGCCGTCGCTGCTCGTCGCGCTGCCACCGGGCAGTGCCGCGCACGCCCGTGCGACGTCCGCCGCGGCGAGGTCACCCGCGGTAACCCGGTTGGCGAACTGCTGCCGCTGCAGGTCGCGTACGGTCAGACCGCCCCGCTCCGCCATCGCGGCCACGTCCTCGATCCCGCCCCGGGTGCGCAGGCCGAGCTCGGTGCCGACCGTGCCGAAGACCCGCTCGTACCCGGTGATCGGCCGGTCGGCGTTGGTCAGCCACGCGGTGCCGTTGGAGTTCTCGACGTACGGGGCGTCCCGCAGCGTCGGCATCCTGGCCGGGCCGAGGATCCCCGGCCGGACCGCGCCGGGGTCCCTGCCGAGGGCGCAGTCGCCGCGCGAGCCGTCGAGGATCGCGATCCCGGACGCCGGATAGGTGGTCCGGCCGAGCTCCGTCGAGCAGCGCTCCGCCAACTCGTCGGTGATGCGGGGGAGCACCTGCGCCTGGGTGAAGAGGGAGTGCCCCGCGCGGTCGGCGGCGATCGTGTTCACCCACGGGATGCCCTGGTGCCGGGCGAGGGAGGCGCGGACCTCGTCCGTGCTGCGCGCCTTGCCGAAGCCGAGCGAGGTGTCGGCGAAGCGGAGGTTCGCGGCGTTCGGGTCGTGCAGGGCGTACGCCGTCGTGCTGGTCCACGGCAGCGGCACCTGGGGGTTGAGGGAGGTGACGACGGGTCCGTAGCGGGTCCACCACTGGGTGCGGGTCACCGGTGCGCCGTCCTTCACCGCGACCGTCACGGTCCGCTTCGTCATGCGTTCCGGCCTGCCGTCCACGAGGTAGGTCGTGGGGTCGGCCGGATCCAGCGTCAGCCGGTGGAAGTTGGCCGGTATGCCGGTCGAGACGGTGTGGCTCCAGGCCACATGTGCGTTGAAGCCGATGGAGATCGCGGGAGTGCCCAGCAGTGAGCCGCCGGAGACGTTCAGCTCGCCGGGGATCGTCTGCTGCGACTGCCAGAACCGCCGCCCGCCCTGCCACGGGTAGTGCGGGTTGCCGAGCAGCAGGCCGCGGCCGTTCGCCGTCGTGTCGCCGCGGAAGGCGACCGCGTTGGAGCCCATGCCGGGGTCGCCCCACAGCTCGTCCGCCGCCTTCGCCACGGCCTTCGCGTCCGGCGTGCGCGCGGACCGGGCGGACGGGCCGGAAGGGGCGGACGCGGTGGCCGGGGCGGACGGGTCGCCGGAGGCCTCGGCCGGTCCGGCCGGCGGCTGCGCGGCGGTGATCGTCTCGACGAAGCGCCCCTCGCCGGAGATCGAGGCGATGGCGAGGCCGCGGGCCGCCACGTCGAGTTCGGTGACCGGCCGGACCCAGGCGGCGCCCGCGCAGCCGGGATCCGTGATCTTCCGCTGCTTCAGCCAGGCGTTGTAACCGGCCGCCCAGCCGCGCATCATGTCCCGGACCGCACGGCTCGGGCCCGCGGGAGCGGGTTCGGCGAGCAGCTTCTCCACCGTGCCGCTCCGGCGGACCCCGCGGAAGTACAGGTCGCTGGCGAGGTTCGTGCGGGCCGCCGAGAGTTCGCCGCCGGCGGCCGCCTCGGCGCCGAAGTACCGGGACCGCTCGCCCCGCAGGGTCACGAACCCCTCGGCGAGCGTGCAGACCTCGTCGGCGGCCTGCGCCCACCCCGTGCCGAAGCCCAGGTCGGCGTAGTCCCCGGCGAGGATGTGCGGGATGCCGTACTCGGTGTAGCGGATGACGGCGGACAGGCCGTCGCCGGACGGGTGGTGCTCCTCCCGTCCCTGGCTGGGGGCGGCGGCCGCGGGTAACGCGGACGCGGCCGTGAACAGGGCCGTGGCCCCGAGAACGAGTCGTCTCCAGCGGGTGCGCATCGTGCCTCCCGGCCTCGTCGAGCAGAAGGGTGGCCGAGCGCGCGCATCGGTCACCCGGCTGTCAGTTCCATGACATGTGACGCGCGTGACAGGGGTGAGGTTGATCGCGGGGTGACTTGACCTGCCCCGGGCGTCCACCGAGGATCGACTCCCATGACGACGCCCGGACACGGCAGCACGGTCGACGGAGTCCTGCGACGCAGCGCCCGGCGCACCCCGGCGCGCGTCGCGGTGGAGTACGGCGAACGCACCTGGACCTACGACGAACTCGACACCGCCGTCTCCCGCGCGGCCAGCGTCCTCCTCGCCCAGGGACTGGCCCCGGGCGACCGGGTCGGCGCCTACGGCCACAACTCCGACGCCTACCTCATCGCCTTCCTGGCCTGCGCCCGGGCGGGCCTGGTCCACGTCCCGGTCAACCAGCACCTGACCGGCGACGACCTCGCCTACATCGTCGGCCAGTCGGGCAGCTCTTTGGTCCTCACCGACCCGGACCTCGCCTCCCGACTCCCCGGTGGCGTACGGACGTTGCCTTTGCGCGACGCCGACGACTCGCTGCTCGCGCGGCTGGCCGGGGCACCCGCCCACGACGGCCCCGAGCCGCGCGGCGAGGACCTGGTGCAGCTCCTGTACACCTCCGGGACGACCGCCCTGCCCAAGGGCGCGATGATGACGCACCGGGCCCTGGTGCACGCGTACCTGAGCGCGATCACCGCCCTCGACCTCAGTGCGGGCGACCGCCCCGCGCACGCGCTGCCGCTGTACCACTCGGCGCAGATGCACGTCTTCCTGCTGCCCTGCCTCGCCGTCGGCGCGACGAACCTCATCCTCGACGCCCCCGACGGCGACCGGCTCTTCGACCTGATCGAGACGGGCCGAGTGGACAGCCTGTTCGCCCCGCCCACCGTCTGGATCGCGCTGTCGCACCGCCCCGACTTCGCGACCCGCGACCTGAGCGGCCTGCGCAAGGCCTACTACGGAGCGTCGATCATGCCGGTCCCCGTACTCGAACGGCTCAAGGAGCGCCTGCCGGACCTGGCCTTCTACAACTGCTTCGGCCAGAGCGAGATCGGCCCCCTCGCCATGGTGCTCGCCCCCGACGAACACAAGGGCCGCATGGACTCCTGCGGCCGTCCCGTCCTGTTCGTCGACGCGCGCGTGGTCGACGAGAACGGCGACGACGTCCCCGACGGCACCCCCGGCGAGATCGTCTACCGCTCCCCGCAACTGTGCGAGGGCTACTGGGACAAGCCGGAGGAGACCGCCGAGGCCTTCCGTGACGGCTGGTTCCGCTCCGGCGACCTCGCCGTACGCGACGCGCACGGCTACTACACGATCGTCGACCGGGTGAAGGACGTCATCAACTCCGGTGGCGTCCTGGTCGCTTCACGCCAGGTCGAGGACGCCCTGTACACCCACCCCCGGGTCGCCGAGGCGGCGGTCGTGGGCCTGCCCGACGAACGCTGGATCGAGGCGGTCACGGCCGTCGTCGTCCCCCAGGGAGAGGTCACCGAGGCGGAACTCGTCGACCACGTCCGCGAGAAGCTCACCCCCTTCAAGGCACCGAAGCGGGTGGTGTTCGTGGAGGAACTGCCGAGGAACGCCAGCGGGAAGATCCTGAAGCGGCAGCTGAGGAGCGACCTCGCCTGAACGGCACGTGCGCGGACGCGCGGCACCCGCCCGTCGCCCCGGAACCCCGTTGCGTCCGGCTGCCGCGGGACACGAAGATCTGCGGCATGCCCGACTTCAGCGCCCCGGACGGAACCCGGCTCGCCCACCACCTGCGCGGTTCCGGCGAGCCGCTCGTCGTGCTCCCGGGCGGGCCCATGCGGGCCTCCGGCTACCTCGGGGACCTGGGTGGGCTCGACGCCCACCGGCAGTTGGTGCTCCTCGACCTGCGCGGCACCGGGCAGTCCGCGGTGCCGGCGGACCCGGCGACGTACCGCTGCGACCGTCTGGTGGACGACGTCGAGGCGCTGCGGCTCCACCTGGGCCTGGAGCGGATGGACCTGCTGGCGCACTCGGCGGGCGGCAGTCTCGCCATACTGTACGCGGCCCGGTACCCCGAGCGGCTGTCGCGGCTGGCACTCATCACGGCCACCCCGTGGGCACTGGGCCTGCCGGCGACGGCGGAGCAGCGACGCGCGGCGGCACGGCTACGGGCGTCGGAGCCCTGGTTCCCCCAGGCGTTCCCGGCGTTCGAGGCCTGGCTGTCCGGCAGCGGTGACTTCGATCCCGTGTTCCTCCCGTTCTTCTACGGCCGTTGGGACGACACCGCGCGGGCCCACGCCGATCGGGAGGAGGACGAGACGAACGACGACGCGGCGGACGTCTACGGCGCGGACGGCGCCTACGACCCGGCCGCGACGCGGGCCGCGCTCGCTCGTGTCGCGGCCCCGGTGCTCGTCCTGGCCGGGGAAGCCGACGGCGGCCCCAGCCCGGCTCTCGCCCGCCGGACCGCCGAAGCCCTCCCGAAGGCCGAACTCGCGGTGCAGCCGGGCGCGGGGCACTATCCGTGGCTGGACGACGCCGAGTGGTTCACACGGCGCGTGACCGCCTTCTTCTCCGGCCAGGGCCAGGGCCAGGGCTCGGACGACTGACGGCCTCTGCCGTCGGCAGAGCGAGCGGCGCCCGCGACGGTCGCCTCACTACCGTTCCCTGCATGGACACCCCACCGCGAACGATACGGGCGAACGGCATCGGTCTGGCCTACCGGGTCTGGGGACCGCGGGAGGCACCGCCCGTCCTGCTCCTCCACGCCCGCGGCGCCGACGGTGCCGACTGGGCGGAGACCGCCCCGGCACTGGCCGCCGGGCCACGCCGGGTGTACGCCGTCGACCTGCGCGGGCACGGCCGCAGCGACTGGCCCGGCGACTACGCCTACGAGACCATGCGCGACGACGTCCACGCCTTCCTCGGCGCGCTCGGCATCCGCAGCGCCGACGTCGTGGGCCACTCGCTCGGCGGCGCCGTCGCCTACCTGCTGGCCCAGCACCATCCGCGTCTGGTACGGAGGCTCGTCCTGGAGGACGTGCCCGCGCCCGTCCCGCTCGATCCGCCGCGGCCGCCGGCCCGACGTCCCGACGGGGACCTGCCGTACGACTGGGCGATGATCCTCGCCACCGACGAACAGCGCAACACCCCAAACCCTGTGTGGTGGGACCACATGGGTCGGATCACCATGCCCACGCTGCTGATCGGCGGTGGCCCGACCAGCCTGATCCCGCAGGACCAGATCGCCGCCCTCGCCGGACTGCTGCCCGACGCCCGGCACGTCACCATCGACGCGGGGCACCTCGTCCACGAGACCCGGCCGAAGGAGTTCCTGGCGGCCGTGGAGGACTTCCTCGGTGCCGGTTCCTGAGCCGGCCGGACCGACGGCGACTCAGCCCTGTGGACCGTACGCCGTCATGAAGCGGTCGCGGAACTCGTCCATGCCCCAACGGGGCGCGTCCGGCGCGGGCTTGAGGCCGTCGGTCCAGTTCCAGTCGGCGACCCGGTCCAGGACCTTCTTGTCCCGGGCGACGATCGTGACCGGCACGTCCTTGCCGGTGTCGCCGGCGGTGACCGTCGGCACCGGCTGGTGGTCGCCGAGGAAGACGAGCACCGTGTCCTCGTCGCCGTAGCGCTCGACCCACTCGGTGAGGCTGCGGATCGAGTACTCGACGGCCTTCCGGTACTCGGTGCGGACCTTCTCCGGGTCCTTCCACACCTCCGTGGGGTTGGTGCCCTCCTTCTTGATCCGGTGGAACACCGAGCCGTCGCCGAGGTCCTCCCAGTCGATCATCCGCGCGATGGGGGACCAGGGGTTGTGACTGGAGGCCAGGATGATCTCCGCCATGATCGGCTCACGGTCCTTCTTGCCGTGCTCCAGGCGCTGGAACGCCTCCATGCTGAACTGGTCGGGCACCGGCGTCCAGCTGAAGTACGGGCCGTGGTAGCCGAGGTGCTCGGAGTCGTAGATGTGGTCCAGGCCGAAGAACTTCCCCTCCGGCCAGGCCCGGCGCACACCGGGCACGATGCCGACGGTCCGCCAGGCGCCGGTCTTGCGGAAGTAGTTGGTCAGCGTCATGCGGTCGCTGGTGGTCAGGCTGCGGTACCGCTGCTGGTTCTTGATCCACAGACCGGACAGGAAGGTCGAGTGGGCGAGCCAGCTGCCCGCGCCGGTCACCGGCGACTGCAGCCAGCCGCTGCGCGACTCGAACCCGGCCGCCTTCAGCGAGTTCGTTCCCTCCTTCAGCACCGTGTCCATCCGGGGCGCCATCGCCGGGTCGTCGATCGCGACCCGGCCGTAGCTCTCGATGAAGGTGAACAGGACGTCCTTGCCGCGCAGACCCGTCAGCAACTGGTCCGGAGGCGTCTTCGCGAAGGCGTCCACGGCGGCCTGCTTCTCGAAGACCCGTGCGTCCCGCAGCCCCGCGCGCACCTGTTCCACCCGGTTTCCGAGGAACTCGGCGTTGCCCTTCGTGGCGACCGGCACGCCGCCGATCTGCACGCCCAGCGTCATGCAGGTGATCCACGCCGTACCGAGGATCAGCGTCGTACGGGACGCGACGGGACGGTGACCGACCATCAGGTTCGTCAGCCGCACCACCGCGAGCGTCGTGAGCACGAGCACCGCGACGAACAGTACGATCACCCCGATCACGGCCAGCACCTGGCCGGTACGGCCGAACGTCTCCCTCAGGAAGTCCGTGGCGTTCTCGATGAGAATCCAGTCGAGGACCAGGTCGAAGGGCCGGGCCAGGATCTGGTAGAAGCCCATGTCGACGAATTTCAGGACGGTGGTCAGCCCGAGGAACACGCCCGTGACGACCGCCATGATCCGCCGGGGCCTCGGCGGCAGCGCGAGCAGCAGGCCCGCGAGGAGCACGCCCTCGGCCGGGATGCGGACGAACGAGGCGAACTCCACCCGTTCGACGCGGTTCGGTACGAGCAGCGCGAACAGCACGAGCAGACCCGCCAGCACGGTCGTCCCGATCGAGACGCCGCGTGCGGTGCGGGGGTGGCGCCGCCGCCAGCCGAACCAGCCGGGCCTCGACGCGCCCGATGCGGCGTCCGGTGTGTGGTCCTGGTCCGCGGCTGCTTCGCGCGCGGCCCCGGCGTCGTCGCCTTCTCGACGTGCGGTGGTGTCGCCGTCCGGGGTGGGCATGCCGGTGTCGCCGTCCGGGCCGGGTGCGGTGGTGTCGCCGTTGCCGTCGCCCTCGGTGTCCGCGCCGGCGTCATCGCCCGACGCTGCCGCTTCCTTCCCGCCGTCCGGATCCTCCGTACCGGATCCCCCGCCCGGTGCCACCGCCCCCGCGTCGTCAGCCGGTTCCGCCCCGCCCTCGGTCGTGTCCGACTGCTGGTGGGAGCGAGTGAAGAGCGACACCCGGGGGGTCCTTCCGTGCGGTCTTGCGATGGCATGGCAAACACAGCCCAGTGACCGAGCCTGCCACCACCAGTACGTCCGCACGTCACCTCGGGTTCAATCGGCGGGTCGGAGATTCACCCGTCCGCCGCCACCGCCACCTCGCGCGCCCAGCGGTAGTCCGCCTTGCCGCTCGGCGACCGCTGGACGGCCTCCGTGATCACCAGCTGCCGCGGGAGCTTGTAGCCGGCCAGCCGGTCACGGCAGTGCGCCCGGATGTCCTCCAGCGACAGGCGCGCGGCACCCTCCCGCAGCTGCACCACGGCCGCCACATGGTGTCCCCACCGGGGATCCGGCACCCCGGCCACCAGCGCGTCGTAGACGTCCGGGTGGGACTTGAGTGCCTGCTCGACCTCCTCCGGGTACACCTTCTCGCCGCCGGTGTTGATGCACTGCGAGCCACGGCCCAGGACGGTCACCACACCCTCCGCGTCGACGGTGGCCATGTCGCCGAGCAGCACCCACCGCTCGCCGTCCTTCTCGAAGAAGGTCGCGGCGGTCTTGGCCGGGTCGTTGTAGTAGCCGAGCGGCACATGTCCGCACTGGGCGACCCGCCCCACCTCGCCGACGGCGACCGGCTCGTGCGTGACGGGATCCACCACCTGTGTGCGGGCGTTGACGCGGACCCGGAAGCCGCGCTCCGGGCCCGAGTCCTCGGTCGCCGTCCCGTTGAACCCGGACTCCGAGGAGCCGAAGTTGTTCAGCACCATGGCGTTCGGCACCAGCTCCTGGAACTGCCGGCGGACCGTGTCCGACATGATCGCGCCGGACGACGACACGCTGAACAGCGAGGAACGGTCGATGTGCCGCAGCGGGCCGCGCAAGGCGTCGACCAGCGGCCGCAGCATCGCGTCGCCCACCAGCGAGATGCTGCTGACCTTCTCCTTCTCCACGGTCCGCAGCACCTCCTCGGGCACGAACTTGCGGTGGATCACCACCCGCTGCCCGAAGTTGAAGCCGATGAACGCCGTGAGCGTGGAGGTGCCGTGCATCAGCGGTGCCGTGGGGAAGAAGGTGATGCCCTCCCCGCCCGCCGCGACCCGCTCGGCCAGCTCCTCCGGTTTCTTCACCGGCTCACCGGTCGGCGCGCCCCCGCCGAGACCGGCGAAGAACAGGTCCTCCTGCCGCCACATCACACCCTTGGGCATCCCGGTCGTACCGCCGGTGTAGATGATGAACTGGTCATCGCCGGACCGCGCCGGGAAGCCCCGCTCGGGGGACCCGGTGGCCTCCACATGGGCGAACTCCACACAGGGCAGCGCAGCGGCTCCCGGCGCCGGCGCCCCGACCCGGATCAGATGCCGCAGCTTCTCCGTGCGTGGCCGTGCCGCCGCCACCCGGTCCGTGAACTCCGCGTCGAAGACCAGCGCCGCCAGATCCGCGTCCCGGTAGAGGTACACCAACTCCTCCTCCACATAGCGGTAGTTGACGTTGACCGGGACGATCCGCGCCTTCAGGCAGCCCAGCACCGTCTGGAGGTACTCCACGCCGTTGTAGAGGTGGAGCCCGAGGTGCTCCCCGGGCCGTATCCCGCTGTCGAGCAGATGGTGGCCGACGCGGTTGGCCGCCGCGTCCAGCTCCGCGTACGTCAGCCGGCGCTCCGCGCCCATACCGGGATGGTCGACGTGGACGAGCGCCTCACGGCCGGGAACGACGTCGACGACCGACTCGAACAGGTCGGCAAGGTTGTACTCCACCGCTCCTCCTGACCCCGGGACGTGCCTGGCATCGGACGGTTCGCCGGTCATCAGAGCAAAGGGCGCTCCAACTGTGAAGGGTCCGCGCGAGAAAATCTGACTGTCTGTCAGAAAACCCTTGAAGTGCCTCACCGCCTACTGCAACCTGTTCTCGTTCCAGGAGAGGGGAGTTCGCCATGGGCGGGACGGAACACCTCACCGTGCAGCGCGAAGGCGCCACACTGGTGCTCACGCTCAACAGGCCACAGGCCAGGAACGCGCTCTCGCTGCCGATGCTCGTCGGCCTGTACGACGGCTGGCTGGAAGCCGACGCGGACGACTCCGTCCGCTCGATCGTCCTCACGGGCGCGGGCGGTTCGTTCTGCTCCGGCATGGACCTCAAGGCCCTCGCCGGGAACGGCATGGCGGGGGAGGAGTACCGGGACCGGCTCAAGGCCGACCCGGACCTGCACTGGAAGGCGATGCTGCGCCACCACCGCCCGCGCAAGCCGGTGATCGCCGCCGTCGAGGGGTACTGCGTCGCGGGCGGGACGGAGATGCTCCAGGGCACCGACATCCGCGTCGCCGGCGAGTCCGCCACCTTCGGCCTGTTCGAGGTGCGGCGCGGGCTGTTCCCCATCGGCGGCTCCACGGTCCGCCTGCCCCGCCAGATCCCGCGCACCCACGCCCTGGAGATGCTGCTCACCGGCCGCCCCTACAGCGCCCGGGAGGCCGCCGCCATCGGCCTGATCGGCCACGTCGTCCCCGACGGCACCGCGCTCGACCGGGCCCTGGAGATCGCCGAACGGATCAACGCCTGCGGTCCGCTGGCCGTCGAGGCCGTCAAGGCCTCCGTCTACGAGACCGCCGAGATGACCGAGTCCGACGGCCTCGCGGCGGAACTGACGCGTGGCTGGCCCGTCTTCGACACCGCCGACGCCAAGGAGGGCGCCCGCGCCTTCGCGGAGAAACGACCGCCCGTCTACAAGCGCGCCTGACCGAAGGAGCCCCGCTCCATGCCCGAAGTCCTCAAAGCCCCCCTCGTCGTCGAGTTCCCCTTCACCCGCTCCCTCGGACCCGTCCAGAGCGCCTTCCTGACGGGCCTGCGCGAACGCGTCGTCCTCGGCGTGCGCACCGGCGACGGCCGCGTCCTCGTCCCGCCCGTCGAGTACGACCCCGTCACCGCCGAGGAGATCCGCGACCTGGTCGAGGTCGCCCCCACCGGCACGGTCACCACCTGGGCCTGGAACCACGCCCCCCGCCGCGGCCAGCCCCTCACCACGCCCTTCGCCTGGGCCCTGGTCCGCCTCGACGGCGCCGACACCGCCCTCCTGCACGCCCTCGACGCCCCCGGCCCCGACGCCGTGCGCACCGGCATGCGCGTCCGCGTCCGCTGGGCGGCGGAACGCACCGGCGCCATCACGGACATCGCCTGCTTCGAGCCGTACGACGGAGCCCGGCGCGAACCGTCCGGGCACACCGGCGTGTTCGAGGACCCGGTCACCGGCATCGTCGCCGCCGCCCGCCTCGACTACACCTACTCACCCGGCCGCGCCCAGACCGCCTACATCGACGCCCTCTCCGGCCGCCGCACCGTCGGCGAACGCTGCCCAGCCTGCCGCAAGGTGTACGTCCCGCCGAGGGGTGCGTGCCCCACATGTGGGGTGGCCACATCCGACCAGGTCGAGGTCGGGCCGCGCGGCACCGTCACCACGTTCTGCATCGTCAACATCAAGGCGAAGAACCTCGACATCGAGGTGCCGTACGTCTACGCCCACATCGCCCTCGACGGCGCCGACCTCCCGCTGCACGGCCGGATCGGCGGCATCCCGTACGACGAGGTCCGCATGGGGCTGCGCGTCGAACCCGTATGGACCGAAGGCGCCCGCTACCCCGACCACTACCGGCCCACGGGCGAACCCGACGCGGACTACGACACCTACAAGGAGCTGCTGTGACGAGCGCACCGAGGGGCCGCGAGATCGCCGTCGTCGCCTTCGCCCAGACCGATCACCGGCGCGCCCGGGACGAGCTCTCCGAGGTGGAGATGCTCATGCCGGTGCTGCACGAGGTCCTCGACCGGACCGGCCTGAAGACCGCCGACATCGACTTCACCTGCTCCGGCTCCAGCGACTACCTCGCCGGCCGCGCCTTCTCCTTCACCCTCGCCCTCGACGGCGTCGGGGCCTGGCCGCCGATCTCCGAGTCGCACGTCGAGATGGACGGCGCCTGGGCCCTGTACGAGGCCTGGACCAAACTCCTGACCGGCGACGCCGACACCGCCCTCGTCTACGCCTACGGCAAGTCCTCGCCCGGCTCGGTCCGCGACGTCCTCACCCGCCAGCTCGACCCGTACTACGTGGCACCCCTGTGGCCCGACTCCGTGGCCCTCGCCGCCCTCCAGGCGCAGGCCCTCATCGACGCCGGTGACACCGACGAACCGGCGCTCGCCGCCGTCGCCGCCCGCAACCGCGAGGCGGCGGCCGCCAACCCCCACGCCCAGCTGCGAGGGGTCGTGCCGCAGGGCGACCACCTCGTGCGGCCCCTGCGCACGGGCGACTGCCCGCCCATCGGCGACGGGGCCGCCGCCGTGATCCTCGCTGCGGGCGACCGGGCCCGGGAGCTGTGCGCACGCCCCGCCTGGATCCGCGGCATCGACCACCGCACGGAGGCCCACGGTCTCGGCGTGCGCGACCTGACCGACTCGCCCTCCACCCGCCTGGCCGCCGAGCGGGCCGGCGCCTTCGACCGGCCCGTCGACACCGCCGAGCTGCACGCGCCCTTCACCGCCCAGGAGATCGTCCTGCGCAAGGCGCTCCGCCTCGGCGACGACGTGACCGTCAACCCCTCCGGTGGCGCCCTCGCCGCCAATCCGATCATGGCCGCCGGCCTCATCCGCGTCGGCGAGGCCGCCGCCCGCGTCCACCGCGGTGTGTCCGACCGCGCCCTCGCCCACGCCACGTCCGGCCCCTGCCTCCAGCAGAACCTGGTCGCCGTCCTCGAAGGGGAGCCCCGATGAGCAAGGAGCCCGTCGCCGTCGTCGGCATCGGCCAGACCAAGCACGTCGCGGCCCGCCGGGACGTCTCGATCGCGGGACTGGTCCGCGAAGCGGCCCGCCGGGCCCTGGACGACGCCGCGCTGACGTGGGCCGACATCGACGCCGTCGTGATCGGCAAGGCGCCCGACTTCTTCGAGGGCGTCATGATGCCGGAGCTCTACCTCGCCGACGCCCTCGGCGCCGTCGGCAAACCCATGCTCCGCGTGCACACCGCGGGCTCCGTCGGCGGATCCACCGCGCTCGTCGCCGCGAACCTCGTCGCCGCCGGCGTCCACGGCACCGTCCTCACCCTCGCCTTCGAGAAACAGTCCGAGTCGAACGCCATGTGGGGCCTGTCCCTGCCCATCCCCTTCCAGCAGCCCCTGCTCGCCGGGGCCGGCGGGTTCTTCGCCCCGCACATCCGCGCCTACATGCGGCGCAGCGGCGCACCCGAGACGATCGGCGCCCTCGTCGCCTACAAGGACCGCCGCAACGCCCTGAAGAACCCCTACGCCCACCTGCACGAGCACGACATCACCCTGGAGAAGGTGATGGCCTCGCCCATGCTGTGGGACCCCGTCCGCTACTCGGAGACCTGTCCTTCCTCCGACGGCGCCTGCGCCATGATCCTCACCGACCGGACCGGGGCCGCCCGGGCACCGCGCCCGCCCGCCTGGATGCTCGGCGGCGCCATGCGCAGCGAACCCACCCTCTTCGCGGGCAAGGACTTCGTCTCCCCGCTGGCCGGCCGGGACTGCGCGGCCGACGTCTACCGGCAGGCCGGGATCACCGACCCCCGCCGCGAGATCGACGGCGCCGAGATCTACGTGCCGTTCTCCTGGTACGAGCCCATGTGGCTGGAGAACCTCGGCTTCGCCGACGAGGGCGAGGGCTGGAAGCTCACCGAGGCGGGCGTCACCGAGCTGGACGGGGACCTGCCCGTCAACATGTCGGGCGGTGTGCTGTCCACCAACCCCATCGGCGCCTCCGGCATGATCCGCTTCGCCGAGGCGGCGCTCCAGGTGCGGGGACAGGCCGGAGAACACCAGGTGGAGGGCGCCCGCAGGGTTCTCGGACACGCCTACGGCGGCGGATCGCAGTTCTTCTCCATGTGGCTCGTGGGAGACCGGCCCCCGGACTCGTGAAAGGTCCCCCTCACGTGCCCTGTTGGCCATGGGACGCGATCGCTAGGCTGGCCGCGGACGACGCAATCGGGAGGAGCACGGACGTGGCCGAGACCACCACCCAGCAGCGCCCGCTCACGGGCTGGGACAAGCCGGACCTGGACCTCACCAACGCACAGTGGCAGTCCAGCAGCCGTGGCCTGGGGGATGTGCAGATCGCCTTCGTGGAAGGCTTCATCGCCATGCGGAACAGTGGCCGCCCCGAGAGCCCTTCCCTGATCTTCACGCCCGCCGAGTGGGGCGCGTTCGTCTCGGGAGCGCGGGAAGGGGAGTTCGATCTCACCTGAGAGGTTCGACGTCGGCCGCGTCGGTCGATCTCACCCGAGCCGGCGGTGAACCATCCCGGGCGGCCGTGATCCGACGGCCGATCCGGGGGTGTTCCGCCCGCATTTCCGGACACGCGACCAGAGGCACCGCCCGGGGACCGGCACCTGAGCCAGGCTGGCCCCGGGAGACAACGGTCGTGTCCCGAAGGTGAGGACCCATGAGCACCCTGCCGGTCGTCGTGGCGGTCGACGGTTCGGACGACAGCCTGCGCGCCCTGGAGTGGGCCGTCGACGCCGCTCGCCGACGCTCGGCGCCCCTGCGCGTGGCGCACGTCCGCCAGTACGCCCACTGGGCACAGCCCGAGTTCCTCGCCGCCGGGCCGGCGGACCCGCAGGACGACCCCGTCCTCGAGCGGGTCCGCGCCCACCTGGAGGGCCGCGCCGGGCTGCCGGCCACCGAGTACCTCGGCCTGGAGGGCGCGACCTCCGCGCTGCTGCCCGAACTGGGCGCCACCGCCCAGCTGCTGGTCCTCGGCTCCCGGGGCCGCGGCGGCTTCGCCGGTCTGCTGCTCGGCTCGAACAGCATGACCGCCGCCCGCGACGCCGAGTGCCCCGTCGTCGTGGTGCCCCGGCCCGGACGCGAGGTCCACGGCGAGGCACCGGCCGGTCCCGGCCCGCGGGTGGTCGTCGGCCTGAAGGTGGACGGGCCCGACGAGGCCACCCTCGAGTTCGCCTTCGCCGAGGCCGCCCGGCGCGGCGCCCGGCTCCAGGCGATCGCCGCCTATCCCTGGCCCGCGCAGCCCTGGATGCTGCCCGGGGAACTGCCGCCGCCGATCGTCGACCAGGACGTGATCGCGGACGAGGCCCGGGTCCTCGCCGAGGGCTTCCTCGCCCCGCACCGCGAACGGCACCCCGACGTGCCGACCGAGCCGGTCCCGGCCCCGGGCGACGCGGCCGGACACCTCGTGGCGGCCTCCCGGGGCGCCGACCTCGTCGTCGTGGGCCGCCACCGGCGGCACCTGCTGGCCCCCGCCCGCATGATGGGCTCGGTCACCCACGCCGTCCTGCTGCACTCGGCGGCCCCCGTCGCCGTGGTCCCGCCCGCGCCGCCGGAGGACTGACCCCGCGGTGCGCGATCCGGGTCGGCCTATCATCGGCCCCATGCGGGAACCGATGAGCAGGGACGCCCGGCTCGCCCTGGACCTGGCCCTCACCATCCGGCACGACGGGAGCGGCGGCGTCACCGACGACCTGACCGAACCGGCCGACCTGACCGCCTGGGTCCGGGCCCACCCCGAGGTCCTGCCGGACACCGGCCGCTTCACCGCGAGCCCCGAGCAGCTCGCCGCCGTCCGCGAGCTACGGGCCGCCGTCCGCGCGCTCTTCGCCCGTGCCGTGCGCCCCGGCGCACCGAGCCCCGCCGACGCGGCCCGCCTGCTGCCTGTGCCGGAGGCCGTACGCCTCCTGAACGAGGCGGCCGCCCGCACCCCCACCGTGCCCGTCCTGGACTGGCCCGACGAGGCCGCCCCCGTCGCGCACCGGCGGCCCGTCCGCCCCGACGACGAACTCACCTCGTCCCTCGCGCACGCCGTGATCGCCTTCCTCGCGAGCCCGGAACGCGAGCGGCTGCGGGCCTGCCACGCACCGCGCTGCGTGCGGTACTTCCTCAAGGAGCACGCGCGCCAGGAGTGGTGCAAGCCGTCCTGCGGCAACCGCGCCCGGGTGGCCCGCCACCACCAGCGCCACAAGGCGACGGCCTAGCCCGTACCGGTACCGCCCGGGCCCGCCCCGCCCACGGTGCCGGTGGTGATCCGGCCCGACCGGTACGCCGCCCGCCCGGCACTTCGCAGGCCCGGGCACGTACCATGGCGACATGTCGTTCCTCCGCCGCCGCAGCGCCACTCCCGCCGGGCCCGACTTCGACGTACTGGCCATGGACCCGGGCGACTGGCCCGGCAACCTCGGTGCGGGCCTGCTGCCCGCCCCCGACGGCACCTGCCAGGGCGTCTTCCTGCGCTACGACCTGTTCGGCGGCCGCGGTCCCGCCATGATCATCGGCAATCTGCCGGAGGGCTCCCCAGCCCGCGAGGTCCCCGAGGGCGAGGTCCCCTTCGAGGTGGCCCAGCTGCTCCTGGCGCTGGAGAACGACGAGGAGGTCACCGTCGTCGGCACCGAGGACGTCCCGGTGATGCAGGGCGACAACCTCCTGATCGTGCGGCGCGTCAAGCTGTCCGAGGGCCGTATCTCCTGCGTCCAGTTCGACCGCAGCGACAACGTCCTGGTGACCATCGCCGCCTGGGACCGCCCCATCACGGACGACCTGTACGCCCTCCTCAAGCCCCTGCCCGCGGAGCTCTTCCAGCAGGGCTGAGCCCGGCGGCGGCCAGCACACGAAAGGGCCGCTGTGCGCCTGGTCAGGCGCACAGCGGCCGCTTCGTCCCCGTCAGCGAGTGCCGACCGCCGCGCGCACGGCCCGCCGGGCCAGCTGGCAGTCGTCGTGCAGCCGCCGCAGCAGCAGCCGCTGTTCCTCGCCGGACGGCGCAGCACCAGGGTGGGCCGTGCCCGATGCCGCCGGGGTCGCGTCGTGCATCGAACGCTGCACGGCCGTCTCATACGTCCGGATCTCACGCGTCAGCACCAGCATCAGGTTCACCAGGAAGGCATCCCTGGACGCCGGGCCCGCCGACTGCGCGATCTGGCTGATCTGGCGACGAGCCACCGGTGCGTCCCCGAGCACCGACCACAGCGTCGCCAGGTCGTAACCCGGCAGGTACCAGCCCGCGTGCTCCCAGTCCACCAGCACTGGACCGGCCGGTGACAGGAGGATGTTCGACAGCAGTGCGTCGCCGTGGCAGAACTGGCCCATGCCCTGCCGCCCGGCTGCCTGGGCGATGCCGTGCAGCAGCTTCTGCAGGTCGCCCAGGTCCCGGTCGGTGAGCAGTCCCAGCTCGTGGTACCGCGAGATCCGGGCCGCGTAGTCCAGCGGGGCGTCGAACGTGCCCGCCGGGGGCCGCCAGGCGTTCAGCCGGCAGATCGCGCCGAGCGCCGCCCGGATGTCGGCCCGGGGCGGTGCCTCGGCCGGATGCCGCTGGAGGGCCGCCACCCGCCCGGGCATCCGCTCGATCACCAGGGTGCAGTTGTCCGGGTCCGCCGCGATCAGTCTCGGCACGCGCACCGGAGGGCGGTGCCGGACGAACGAGCGGTACGCCGCTATCTCGTGGCGGATCCGCTCGGACCAGGCGGGGGAGTGGTCCAGTAAACACTTGGCGACGGCCGAGCTGCGACCGGTCGTACCGACCAGCAGCACGGACCGGCCGCTGCGGCGCAGGACCTGCACCGGGGAGAACTCCGGGCAGATGCGGTGCACCGACGCGATGGCCGTGCGCAGCTGCGCGCCCTGGGGGCCGGACAAGTCGAGTCTCCCGCTGAGCGGTTGCGCGCCGAGCACCGCGCCGCGCCGGGCCCTGCCCGCTCCGAGCACGGGGGCCGCCGGCCGCGCGGGGGCGAGGTAGGGGCCGCTGTCCGTGGGACGCGGGTGGAGCGACCGGGGCGGTGCGGACACGGAGGACGATGCTGCGTACATGGGCGAGACAGATCCCTTCGTGTGCCTGCGACGACAGCGCACCACCCGGCCCGGACGCCCGGGATCACCCTGGGGAATGTCCCTGGGGCGACCGGGTCGGGGTGGCGCGTTCCTACCTGACACCGGATGCCCGGTGGCACACCATCTGGCGCACCCTGGCGAACCCTGGCGAATAGTCGCCCGGCAAGTCTCCCCGGGCTACTGTCAACTCAGCCGAGAACCTGGGGGCTTGACGTGAGCGGACAACCCAACACCCGGCTCGCGGACCTGTTCGGCCTGGCCGGCTGGTCCAAGGGCGAACTCGCGAGGCTGGTCAACCGGCAGGCGGCGGCCATGGGCCATCCCCAGCTGTCGACCGACACCTCCCGGGTGCGGCGGTGGATCGACATGGGAGAGATCCCGCGCGATCCGGTGCCGCGGGTGCTGGCGGCTCTGTTCACCGAGCGTCTCGGCCGTGTCGTGACCATCGAGGACCTCGGTCTGGTCCGGCACGGGCGTGCGGGGAAACGGCAGGGCGTCGGGAGCCCGGAGGCTCCCGACGGTGTGCCGTGGGCGCCCGAGCGGACCGCCGCGGTCCTCACCGAATTCACGGGAATGGACCTCATGCTCAACCGACGCGGCTTGGTGGGCGCGGGCGCCGCGCTCGCCGCGGGATCCGCACTCAGCAGCGCCATGTACGACTGGCTGCACACCGACCCTGTCCTGACGGCCGACGCCCCCGACCTCGACCATCCCCTGCACGCCGACCCCGCTGGGTTCGACCGCTACGAGGCCGCCCCCATCGGGTCGCAGGAGATCGAGGAACTGGAGCGCTCGGTCGAGGTGTTCCGCGCCTGGGACGCGGCCCGCGGCGGCGGGCTCCAGCGCAAGGCCGTGGTGGGCCAGCTCAACGAGGTGGGCGGCATGCTCGCCTACCGTCACCCACCCCACCTCCAGCGGCGCCTGTGGGGCGTCGCCGCCAACCTGGCCGTCCTCGCGGGCTGGATGTCGCACGACGTCGGCCTGGAGCCCACGGCCCAGAAGTACTTCGTCATCGCCGCGCACGCGGCCAGAGAGGGCGGGGACCGGCCCCGCGCGGGTGAGGCGCTCTCCCGCGCGGCCCGCCAGATGGTGCACCTGGGCCGGCCGGACGACGCCCTGGACCTGATGAAGCTCGCCACGTCCGGCTCGGGCGAGGAGGTGCTGCCCCGCACCCGGGCGATGCTCTACACCATCGAGGCCTGGGCACAGGCCTCCATGGGCAAGGGCCAGGCCATGCGCCGCACGCTCGGGCAGGCGGAGGACCTCTTCGTCTCCGACAAGGCGGACGTCCCCCCGCCGGACTGGATGCAGACCTTCAAGGAGGAGGACCTCTACGGCATGCAGGCCCTGGCCTACCGCACGCTCGCCGAGTTCGAGCCGGGGGCGGCCGCGCACGCCCAGCACTACGCGGAGAAGGCGCTCGCCCTGCGGGTCGACGGGCGGCAGCGCTCGAAGATCTTCGACTACCTGTCGATGGCCTCGGCCTGCTTCATCGCCGACGACCCCGAACAGGCCGACCGCTACGCCCGCCTGGCCCTGGTGTCGATGGGCTCGAACTCCTCCCACCGCACCTGGGACCGGCTGCGCCAGATGTACCGGCTCACCGCCGAGTACGCCGGATACCCGAGGATCCAGGAGCTGCGGGAGGAGATCAAGCTCGCCCTGCCGAAGACGAAGGGCAGGGGCGGCAACAGCGCACGGGCCTGATGTTCCTATGACGTGACCTTGACGGCGAGCAGACAGGCGTTGTCCTCGCGCTCGCCGGCGCCGAACTCCTCGACGACCGTCCGTACGCAGTCCTCCGCGGTGCGGTCGCCGGTGAGGCGTGGGGCCAGGTCGAGGAGGAGGTTCGCGGCCGCCGTTCCCGTGTGCCCGGGCACCAGCCCGTCGGTGTGCAGGAGCAGCAGGTCGCCCACCTGGAGGGTTTCCTCGGCCTGCCCGTAGCCCGGCCCCGAGGTGGCGCCCAGCAGGACGCCGTCCGGTGCGCTCAGCGCGCGCCCCGTCCCGTCGCGGAACAGCAGCGGGGCGGGGTGTCCGGCCTGCGCCCACACCAGGGTGCGGGTGCCGGGCCGGTAGCGGCAGCAGATGGCGCTGCCGAGGGCGGGTTGCACGGTGGCGTCGAGTAACTGGTTCAGCCAGGCCATCAGTTGTCCGGGCTGCGCGCCGGCCATCGCCATGCCGCGTACGGCACCGAGCAGCATGGTCATGTTCGATGTGACGCCGACCCCCTGCCCGGTGAGGTCGCCGACGCTGAGGAGTGTCTCGCCGCCGGTCAGTTCGAGCGCGTCGTACCAGTCGCCGCCGATGAGGGTGGTCGTGGACGCCTGCAGGCGCCGGGCCGCGAGGTCCAGGGTCCGCGGGCCCCGGTGCGGGAGCCGCAGGGAGCCGCGCCATGGCGGCAGCACGGCCTCCTGCAGCTCGACCGCGAGCCGGTGCTCGGTCCGCGCGGCCTCCCGCTGGTGGTGCAGCGAGTCACGGGTCTCGCTCACCACCCGCTGGCTGCGGCGCAGTTCACTGACGTCGCGCAGCACGGCCCACATCGAGGCGGTGCTGCCGTCGGTGTCGAGCACCGGTTCGCCCATCATGTGCACGGTCCGGACGTCACCGTCCCGGCGTGCGATGCGGAACTCGCCGTCGATGGGCCGGGCGTCGACGAGGCAGTTCGTGACCATCGCCGTCAGCTTCGGCCGGTCCTCGTCGAGCACCAGGGACGGCAGCTCGTCGAGGGTGAGCGGGGGAGCGGCGGGGTCGCGGCCGAGGATCCGGTAGAGCTCCCCGGACCAACTGGCCTCGTCCGTCAGCAGGTTCCATTCGGCGCTGCCGACCCGGCTGAGCAGCGAGCCCTGCGGGGGCGTGGCCGGGTCCGGCGTCGGCGCCGTGGGCAGAGGGCCGTCCCGCAGCTGGGCCAGATGCTCGTCGAGGTCGTTGAGCTGGTGCAGGGCCAGGTCGCAGAGGGCGCGTTGCCAGCGTCCCCGCGGGTGGTCCGGTCCGTCGTCCTCCTCGGCGCCCCGGCGCACGGCGTCCACGTCGCCCTTGAGCCGCCGCGTCTGCGATATGAGCGCGTCGACCGAGCCGCGTCCGGGCGGCTGGGCGGCTGGGCGGTCCGCGGAGAGGTGGGACGGCATGACGCACTCCGATGCGGGGACGGTACGGCCAAGGCGGACGGAGGGACCGGTTACGACTGTGGCACAGCCCGCGACGCCCTGTAAGGGATTTGGCACCACACGATACGGTGGTGCTTCTGGCATATGCCACAGTCTCACGGAGTTACTCCGAGGTAGGTGCGAGACGTGTCCCCCGGGGGCTCAAGTCGTAGATTACACAGGGTATTTGACGCCCTGTCGGGATGCCGACGTCGACTCCCGCGCATGTTCGACGACCCTGTGTTCGATGCCTGGGTCAGTACCTCAGGACCCCGGCGATACCGTCCGCCTCACCGAGGGTGCCGTCGGGTACGAAGCGCACGTCGGCTCCCGTCTCCAGGCACTGCTCGACGATCTCGTCCACGATGTCCTCGCGGGAGTCGAGGTCGCCGCTCCCGGCGAGGACCAGATGGTCCCCGGCGTCCTGCACCGTCACGCGGTAGTTCTCCTCGACGGCCAGCAGCCGGACGCGACCGTCCCGGGCGCTCTGCCACAGCTCGTCGACCCCGGCGGCGAACGCCCGTCGCCCCCGGGCCGTTTCGAGCGCGCGGGTCACGGCGTCCGTGCTGCTGCGGGCCTCCTCCTCGAGCACCGGACGCAGGGCCTGCCACACCGCCTCGGGGGTTCCGTGCGCGAGTCCGCCGTGCGGGACGTGCACCGCGCCCTTGGCGGCGCTGCCGACCTCGTCCAGCAGGGAGAGGGCGGCCGGCTCGCCGGTGACGTACAGCCGCCGCGGGTGGTCGCGCAGGACGGCGCCCAGCGCGGTGTCGGTCTCGCGCAGGAACTGCCGGGTGCGTTCCTCGCGGAACGCGCTCGGCTGGTCCCCGACCCGCTGCTGCCGTTCCGGGTCGAAGTTCTCCACGCGCCGGGTCAGCGGGAAACCGCAGAGGCGGGCCTCGGTGACGCGGTCGACGCCGCCGTTCCAGAGCGTGACGCGGTCGGCGGCGAGCGACAGCACCCAGAACGGCCGCTCGGCCGTCTGCGCGGAGACGAGGTTGCGGGTGAGGAAGGTGTCCGAGAGCACCACGCGTTCGGGCACCGGCCGGGCCAGCGACCACACCTGGTGCTCGCCCGGGGCGGCGAAGAGCACCAGGCCGTCCTCGGCGTGCGTCAGATCGACCTCGGAGAGGGCGCGGTCGAGGTGCCGGCAGACCTCGGCGCGTCGCTCGCGGCTGACGGCCGGATCCGCCTCCAGCTGCCTCTTGGCCTCGGCCACCACGTTGCGGAGCCGGACCTGGTCCTGGGCGTTGTCGGGTTCGCGCCGGTGCGTCGGCGTCAGCACGGAGACCGCGGGGTAGGGGCGCGGGCGCCGCAGTTCGGCAAGGGTCGCGGGACTCAGAACGTGCTCCATGACAGCACGATAGAGCGGATTCACCTTTAGGGCATTTGGGGCAATCGACCTGACGGCCCGGGTGCTCGTGGGTGCCTTCGCGGGTGCAGGCTGGGGGGAGGAGGTGGCTGCCGATGGCGCGCCTGGTGGTGGACGGCGGGGAGGTCGTGGTCCGGCTCGCGCCACGGGAGGCGCTGCCGGCCCGGCGCCGCGAGGTGCGGGTGCGGTCCGCGGACGTGCGGGAGGTGCGCGTCGAGCCGGAATGGTGGCGGGCCCTGCGCGGCACGCCGCTCGGCGGACGCTGCCGCCCCGGCCGGTGGTGCGTCGGGGAGCGGCTCCATGCCCTGGGCCGCGATTTCGTCGCCGTCCGGGCGGGGGTGCCCGTAGTGGTCCTGGATCTGCGGCGGCCGGTGCCGTTCACCCGCCTCGCCGTCTCCGTCCCGGACGCCGAACAGGTCGCCGACCTCCTCCGGCGGCGCGTGCGGGCCTGAGGGCGGGGGCGCCGCCGCGGAAGTTGGGGAAGTCTTTGCCGCTGGCCGAAACGCGACCAGGGGCGCCCCGTGGCTGAGTGGCTCATCGAATATTGCGCGCCGGAGTCGGACGCTGTCACACGCTCGAAATATAGATGGCCTCTACAGCTGATTTGCGCGAAGTCCTTCGACGGGCGCGAGAAGAGCCTGCTCCGGGAAGCCACCGCGGACCTGATCCCCCGGTCCGTGAAAGGACCTCCTCGCCCGGCCGGACCACCCGGTCTTCGACCTCGTCGACCCCGGACGGCTCCGGCAGGCCGCACACCGCGACACACCCGTGAGCAGCCAGGCGGCGCGGCGCGGCCTCGAACGGCCCTCGACCTGGCGACGTGGTTCGACGTCCACGCCCCCGAGGTCTCACTCGGCTGAGAGCACGGGCCGCTGCCGCACCGGCTCACTCGCTGTCGTGGTCCGAGCCGCAGGAACTGCCGTCCGGCGGGAGCGTGCCGTACAGCAGGAAGGCGTCGACCTTGCGGTGCACACACGGGGAGGAGCCGTAGCCGGTGTGGCCCTCGCCCCGGTTGTCGAGCACCACGGCCGACGACCCGAGCCGCTCGGCCGTCTCCATCGTCCACCGGTACGGCGTGGCGGGGTCGCCCCGGGTGCCGACGAGCAGCATCCTCGGCGTGTCGACGTTCTTGACCTCGTCGCGGATGAAGTCGGTGCCCCTGGGGCGGCCGTAGCACATCAGGACCTGGGTGAGCCGGTAGCGGCCGAAGACCGGTGACGCGTGCTCGTAGCGGGCCCGCAGCCGGCCGAGCTCCCGGCCGACCTGCGCGGCGGCGGGGCGGTCGGGGTCGTCCGCGCAGTTGACCGCCATCAGGGCCGCCGGCAGGTTGTCCAGGGGCACGTCCTCCGGGTCGGTGAGACCGGCGTGCGGGGCCCGCAGCGGCGGGTGGAGGAAGCCGCCGGACAGGAAGGCCTCCAGTCCGCGCGTGTCCCCGTCCTCGAGGAGCTGCGCGATGGCCCGCTGCAGCGAGGGCCACAGCTCCCGGCTGTACAGCCCCTGCGCCAGTGCGCCCGCGAAGTCCTGACCCGAGAACTCCTCACCGAAGTCCGTCGGCACCGGTTCCTCGTCGAGCGACTCGACCACCTGTACGACGTGTTCTCCCGCCTCGCGGGGGTTCCGGCCGAACGGGCAGGCGATGTCCTCCGTGCACCAGGTGAGGAAGTTCTCCAGCGCGGTCTGCTGTCCCTGCGCGCTCACCACACCCTGTTCGGCCAGCGGCTCGGTCAGCGTGTCGACGCCGTCCAGCACCATCCTGCCGACCTTGCCGGGGAACTGCGCCGCGTACACCGCGCCGAGCCGGCTTCCGTAGGAGAAGCCCAGGTAGTTGAGCTTGTCGTCACCGAGCGCGTCCCGCATGACGTCCAGGTCGCGGGCGGCGTTCACGGTGCCGATGTGGGGCAGGACGGGGCCCGAGTGCTCGGCGCACTCGGCCGCCGCGTCGCGCAGCGTGCCGAGCACGGCCTGCGGGTCGGCCGCGTCGGCGTTGCCGTCGGTCGCGTCCAGGGCGTCGCCGGAGGCGTTGCCGCAGCTGACCGGTGAGGAGCGGCCGACGCCGCGGGGGTCGAAGGAGACCACGTCATAGCCGTCCGTCAGGCCCATGAAGTCCTTGCCGCCCATGGCGAGTTGGGCCACGCCCTGGCCGCCCGGGCCACCGAAGTTCAGCAGCACCGAGCCCCGGGACTTGCCCGTGGCCCGGTAGCGGGCCACGGCGAGATCGAGGGTGCCCTTCTCCGGCCGGGAGTAGTCGAGTGGCACGGTTACCTTGCCGCACTGCAGGTCCTTCGGCATCTCCGCGCCCGCGCAGGCCGACCAGCGGACCTTCTGGTCGTAGAAGCGCGTCAGGCCGGGCGGGGGGTCGTCGGCGGCCGGCAGCCCCGTACCCAGCAGGGCCAGCCCGGCCGTGCCGGTGACCGCGCAGCGCCGGAGCGAGGGGTGCGTGGACAGCTTGGCCAGCATCGATGCCTCCCAGGGCGCCCCACGGCGCCCTCGCCCACGATAAGCGGGCCCTGGAAGCCGCGCCTCCGGGCGAGCGGGGCCGGGCGGGGTGTCTTATCCTGCGCCGCCGCAACGCCGCATACGAAGGGCTTTACCGCTAGTTCGACAACCGGGCCGCTCGATGGAGTGAAAGGGCGATAAGCCATAACTCGGACCGGGTGCCGCGCGTTTTGTCTCGTGCGGGTGAGTGCCCGCGACGATGTCTGGAAGGCAGGGAACCTATGAGACGGGTTACCCGAAACGGTGTGATCGCCGTCGCCGCCGCCTCGGGCGCGATGGCCCTGACCGTCCCCGCGCACGCCGGTTCCGGGGCGGACGGCTCCGCGGCCGGTTCGCCCGGGGTGGTCTCCGGCAACACCGTCCAGCTGCCGGTGCACGTCCCGGTGAACGTGTGCGGGAACACCGTGAGCGTGGTGGGGCTCCTGAACCCCGCCGCGGGCAACAGCTGTGCGAACAAGAGCGGGCCCGCGGACCGGCCCGGCAAGTCCGGCGGCGCGGCCGCCGAGGGCAGCGGAAAGGATTCGCGGGGCGTGGTCTCCGGAAACGGCGTCCAGCTGCCGGTCGACCTGCCGGTCAACGTCACCGGCAACTCGGTGAACGTGGTCGGCATCGGCAACGCGTCGACGGGCAACGAGTCCTCGAACACCCCCGGCGAACGCCCGGTCCGACCCCACCACCCACCGGAGCCGGCCCCGAAGCCGTCCACCCCACCGAGGGCCCACCCCGCACCGGAGCCGGCCGCCCCGCACACCCCGCGGCAGGCCCAGGGCGCCCTCGCCCACACGGGCACCGACCACACCCTCCCGGCCGTCGCGGTGAGCGCGGCGCTCCTGGCCGGGGGAGTGGTCCTGCGCCGCCGGTTCCGCCCGGGGGCGGACGGCTGAACGGCCACCCGGCACGGTCCGCGGCGGGCGGTCGCGCACCCGGTGTCCTCAGAGCGCCTCCGCGACCCCCGTGAGCAGCACCATCCCCGAGTCGCCGTAGTCCGGCAGGGTCGGGTCGGTGTCGATGTGGGTGACGTCCAGGTCCCGGGTCAGCGGGGTGAAGACCTCGGTGACCGTCGACGGGTTCACCGGGCAGCCGGGCCAGCGGGAGGCCGGGCCGATGCGGTAGGTCGGCATGTTCTCCATGAACGCGGCGACCAGGTGGCCGCCCGGCGCGACCGCGCGGACGAAGGTGCGGCAGAAGTCGGCGAACTCGGCGAAGTCCTCCGTGGCGCCCTCGGCGACGAAGTGCATGGAGCCGAGTCCGTACGTGCCCGGCCGCAGCGTCCGCACATCGGCGTGGACGACGTTCACCGGGGCCAGCGCCCCGGCCAGGGTCGCGGGCACGGCGGGGTTGAGCCGCCGGCACAGCGCGTGGAAGGGGAGCCAGCTCGCGTCGGGGCGGTGACAGATCTGCTCCTGGAGGTAGGCGACGTTGCTCGACCCCGCCTCCACCGCGTCGATCCTGCGGCTCACGGCGGACGCGAGGATGAGCGGGTAGAGGTTGGGGCCCGCCCCGAACTCCACCGAGCGGTCGATGCTCCCGGGCGGCAGGCGCCGGTAGTAGGCGGAGTGGTGCGCGATGATCGCCGCGTCCGAGGGATGCACCTCGCGGTAGTTCTCCGCGAGGTAGTCGGCGACCGGCCAGCGGTCCCAGTCCACGTCGTCGTTGTGCGTCGTCATGGCCGTCTAGTCCTTCAGCCGCAGCGGGAAACGTTCGGACAGCCGGGTCAGCGTGCCGTTCAGGTGGTCGATGTCGTCGTCCGAGTTGAGAGCGGTGAGCTGGATGCGGAAGCCCACCCGGTCGCGCGGGACGAGGGGGTAGGCGGCCAGCGTCACGTAGATGCCCTCCTCCCACAGGAACGCGGCGACCGCGTCCAGGTCCGCGGGGTTCACCAGCGGCACCTCCACGATGGGCAGCCGGTCCGTGTTGAGGGTGCTCACCCCCAGCTCGTCCAATTGGTCGAGCACCCGCACCGTCTTGCGGTACAGGTCGGCCCGGATGGGGTCGCCCCGGCGCTCGTTGACGTCCAGCCCGGCCAGCGCGGTGGCCAGGGACGCCGTCGGGGACGGCCCCGAGTACAGGTAGGGAGCGGCCGCGGTCTTCAGCCGGTTCTTGAGCTCCGGCGGCAGCGCCAGGAACGCCAGCAGCGACGAGTACGCCTTGGAGAAGCCGCCGACGAGCACGATCCCGTCGTACGACTCCCCAGTGTGCCGCACCACGCAGTTGCCGCGCATGCCGTACGGGCACGGCTCGCCCGGCGCGCGTTCCCCGATCACGCCGAAGCCGTGCGAGTCGTCGACGTACAGCGTCGCGCCCTCGGCGCGGCACACCGCCGCCAGCGCGGGCAGGTCGGGGATGTTGCCGCTCATGCTGTTGACGCCGTCCAGACAGACCAGCCGGGGCGTACCGGGCGGCACCCGGCGCAGCAGGGCCCGCAGTTCGTCGAGGCGGTCGCCGTGGAAGCGGTGCAGGGCGGCACCCCGCGCACGGGCCACCACGCAGCCGTCGTAGACGGTCCGGTGGGCGGTCGCCTCGACGAACACGTGCCCGTCCTCGGCGAGCGCCGGGATCACCGAGGCGTGCACCAACGTCAGCGTGGGCAGCAGCAGCGTGTCCGGCGCGCCCAGCAGCGCGGCCAGCCGCTCCTCGATGTCCGGGTACAGCCGCGGACTGCCCAGCAGGCGCGACCAGCTGGGGTGCGTGCCCCACTGGCGCACCGCGGGATCGACCGCGTCCATGACCTCCGGGTCCCAGTCGAGCCCGAGGTAGTTGCACGACGCGAAGTCGATCAGCCAGTGGTCGCCGCTGCGGATGTGCCGGCCGCGCACCTCGTCCAGGACCGCGTCGCTCATGGGACTCGTGCGCCGCAGGTGCTCCAGGTCCGCCCAGCGTGCCTCCCGGCGTCCCCGGGCGGCGTTCACGCGTGGGCGTCGCGTACGGGGCGGCGCGAAGGGGCGGGTGCTCGGCTCCCGCAGCACGTGGGCGCTCTGCTCCACCGTCAGGGGCCGGGCGAACAGGTAGCCCTGCCCGAACCGGCACCCCATCCCCGCCAGCAGGTCCCGCTGCGCGGGGTCCTCGATGCCCTCCGCGATGACCTGCAGACCCAGGGTGTCGGCGATGCGCACGATGCCCTCGACCAGGGCGACCTGCTGGGCGTCGCGCGCGATGTCGTCGATGAAGGACTTGTCGATCTTCAGCACGTCGATGGGGAAGTCCCGCAGATAGCGCAGCGAGGAGAAGCCGGTGCCGAAGTCGTCGACCGCGATGTGCACCCCGAGTTCCTTGAGCGTGTGCAGCACCGTCTGGAGCCGGTCGTCCCGGTGCAGCAGCACCGTCTCCGTCAGCTCCAGCTGCAGCGACCCGGGCTCCAGCCCCGGCGTGCTGAGCGCCTGGCCGACCTGCTCGACGAACCCCGCGTCGCGGAACTGGCGGGCGGAGACGTTCACGCTCACGTACGGGGGATGGGAAGGCCCCGGCAGCCGTTGCAGGGCCGCGATGTCGCTGACCGCGTTCTCCAGCACCCACGACCCCAGCGGGCCGATGTGCCCGGTCTCCTCGGCCAGGCCGATGAGCTGGTCCGGCGTGACGGGCGGCCGCTCCTCGGTCGGCCAGCGGACCAGCGCCTCGAACCCCACGACCTCCCCCGCCGCGATGTCCACGACGGGCTGGTAATGCAGCGCGAACGCCTTGTCGGCGACCGCCCGGGCCAGCTGCGACTGCAGATCGTGCCGCTCGACCATGCGGCTGCGCAGCAGCGGCCGGAAACGGCGCCACTGCCGCTTGCCCGCCGCCTTCGCCGCGTAGAGCGCGAGGTCGGCGTGGCCCAGCAGCTCCTCCGCGTCCGTGCTGTCGCGCGCGGTGGCCACGCCCACGCTGGCGGACACCGTCACCGACTCGTCGTCCAGGTCGAACGGCCGACCCAGCGTCTGGATCACCTGGGCCGCCAGCAGCTCGGCGTCGAGGGGCTGCTTGGCGTCCTCCATCAGCACCGCGAACTCGTCGCCGCCGAGCCGGGCCGCGGTGTCGGTGCGCCGCAGGGTCCGGGACAGCCGGTTGCCGACGGCGATCAGCAGATGGTCGCCCGCCCGGTGCCCCATCGTGTCGTTGACCAGTTTGAAGTCGTCGAGGTCGATGAAGAGCAGACAGGTCAGGGAGGACTCGCGGCGACCGCGCAGCAGGGCGCGTTCGATCCGCTCCAGCAGCAGCGTCCGGTTGGGCAGACCGGTCAGCGAGTCGTGGAAGGCCCGCTGGGTCAGCTCCTGTTCCAGCCGCCGCTGCTCGGTCACGTCCCGCAGGGTCACCACCAGTCCGGACACGGTCCGCTCGTCCCGGAAGTCGCTGAACCGCACCTCCACCTCGACGCGCCCGTCGCCGCGCCGCACCCACCAGTGGTCGTGCCCCGCCGGTGAGCCCCGCTCCCGTACGGCGGTCAGCTCCCGGGTGGCCCGCTCCCGGTCCCCGGGGTCGACCAGCTCCGGCAGGGATACGCCGACGAGATCGTCGGTGCCGAACACGGACCGCGCGGACGGGCTGGCGTACCGGATGGTGTCGTCGTCCTCCAGGATCAGGATGACGTCGGAGGCGTTGCGGACCAGGGTGCGGAAGTAGGCCTCCTTCTCCCTGCGGACCACTTCCTTCCGCAGCTTGACCCGCTCCATGGCCAGGCCCGCGTGCGACGCCAGGATCTCCATGGAGCCCCAGGTCTCGTTGAGCTGCCGTTCCGGGCCGGCGACCAGGAGGACGCCCGGGATCGCTCCGGCCGGGCGGTCCGGCTGGGTCATGGGGCACACCAGGACGGACGGCAGGGCGTCCAGCTCGGCGCCGACGCTGTCGTCGAGGGCGGCCGGGCTGACCAGGCGGGTGCCGCGCGCGCCGAGGTCCGCGACCCGCTCCGACGGCAGCAGCACCGTCCGGTGCGGGACGTCCGGCCCGAGCAGCCGGTCGACCGCCGTACGGCAGGACGCGTCGACCTCCTCCTGCCGGAAGGCCGAGACCAGCGAGGCGGCGGCCCCGCGCAGGGCCAGCTCCCGGGTCACGGCGTGCCGATGGGCCACCACCATCCCGGCCAGCCGGAGGATCACCAGCAGGAACAGCACCCCGGAGAAGGCCGCGATCACGGCGGCGTCCCGGGTCTGCTTGCTCAAGCCCTCGTACAGCAGGATCCCCGGCGCGATGAGCGTGGCCACGGCCAGCATGACCAGCCGGCGCGGCGGCGGGAGCAGGGACGCGCGCTGCGGCACGGAGGCGGTCAGTTCGACCATCGAGGGGTGCAGGGCGGCCAGGCCCCAGGCGGTGTAGAAGGCGATCCACCCGGTGTCGAGCAGGGTGCCCGTCTGCCACAGGCCGTTCAGTTGCAGGATCCCGTAGGCGATGTCGAAGCCGAGCAGCGTCACGGTGCCGACGACCAGCAGACCCACGGCACGGTTGTGGCCGGTGACCGGGCTCGGGGTCAGCAGCCGGGCCAGCAGGGCCAGCACGAGGACGTCGCCGAGGTGGTAGGCGATGCTGATCGCGCGCTGCTGCCAGGTCATCCCCTCCGCCACCGTCAGCGGCTGCACCAGGTACACCCACACGGGCAGCGCGAGGCCCGCCGTGACGATCAGCGCGTCGAGCAGGCTCGGCAGATCGCGGTCGGCCCAGCGGTGGCGCACCAGTCCGGACAGGCCGATCGCGAAGAGCGGATAGGTGGCGAGGTAGCAGGCGTCGGCGGGGGAGGGGAACGGATTGGAGGCGTCGAAGTACTCCTCCATCACGTTGTGGTAGGTGTCTCCCGTGATGAAGGTGAGCAGCCCGCCGGCCAGGAACCACCAGGGCCACTGGTGGGCGGGCCGGTGCAGGCGAACGCCGACCAGTACCGCGGTGACTCCGGCCAGCCCGATGACGGCCCACAGCGCGGGAGCCACCACCGGGATGGTCATGTACACGATTGTGACGGCCGTGACCAGGGCGATGTAGGCGGCCATCAGCCGCCGCGCCGGCAGCGAGGACATGCGCCTCCCCCCGTCGGGGAGACCGGGGTGTACACCTGGTCCTGTTGAATTCGATAGTAAGTTCGCCCGGGTGGCCCTGCATCTCGGGGACCGGTCACGGAGCCCGGGGGAGCGGACCCGGCCCTCGCGGCTCGGGTGTCAGCCGCGTCCCTGATGGAACCGGACGTGCAACTCCCGTACACTCTCCGTGAGTTCGGGTGCCGGGCCGTCCACGACTACACCGGGTGCGACCTCGTGGACGGGGAGTGTCCGGACCGGTGGCGCGGGGACCTGCAACTCGCTCAGCCAGGATGAGAGTTGCTCGGAGGAGGCGACGTAGACGATGCGTCCCAGGCCGACCCAGGCGTGCGCGGCCGCGCACATCGGGCAGTGCTCGCCGGAGGTGTAGACGGTGGCGGCCACCCGCTCCTCGGGTGAGAGGCGGGCCGCCGACCAGCGCGCCAGTTCGAACTCGGGGTGCCGGGTGCGATCGCCAGAGGCCACCCGGTTGTGGTCCTCGGCGAGGACCGTGCCGTCCCCGCCGACCAGGACCGATCCGAACGGCTCGTCCCCGGCCTGCAGCGCCTCGGCGGCGAGTTCCACGCAGCGGCGCAGGTACGGCAGGTCCGTGTCCTTCACGACCATGGTGTGGCCCTTCCCCGTGATGATGTGATCAACAGGACCTTATGGCGTCGGCCCACATGGGGAAAGGAACGGTGGGGGACGCGATGGGGTGTTGCCGTACCGGAAAAGGCGTTGCCGCATGGGCCGGCCGGTGCTGGAGTGCACCCATGGACCACGTCGATCACGCCGCGCTGCTCGCCCTGTTCGACCGGGACCTGCGGGAGGGGGCCCGGCCGGACGGCCCCGACGCCCGCGTCGAGCGAACCGGCGGCGTCGTGCGCCAGGTCGCCGATGCGCAGGGCTGGAACGGCGTCCTGTGGTCCGCCCTGGACGAGGCCGGAGCGGAGGCGGCGATCGCCGAGCAGATCCGCGCCTACACCGGGCTCGGCCTGGACTTCGAGTGGAAGCTGTACGGACACGACCGGCCCGCGGACCTCGGGCAGCGGCTGCGCGCGGCGGGTTTCACGCCCGGGCCGCAGGAGACGCTGATGATCGGCGAGGCCGGAGGTCCGGTCCTCGACGCCGAACCGCCCAAGGGCGTCCGCGTCCTGCCGGTCACCGACGCGCCGGGCGTGGATCTCGTCGCCGAGGTCCACGAGCAGGCCTTCGGCGCGGACAGCACCTGGCTGCGGCGCCGACTGCGCGCGCAGTTGGCGACGGACCCGGACACCGTCGTCGCCGTCGTGGCGATGGCCGGGGACGAGCCGGTGAGCGCGGCCCGGATGGAACTCGTGCCGGGCACGCGGTTCGCCGGCCTGTGGGGCGGCGGCACCGTCGAGGGCTGGCGCGGCCGCGGCATCTACCGCGCCCTGGTCGCCCACCGCGCCCGCGTCGCCGCGGCCCGCGGCTACCGCTACCTCCAGGTCGACGCCTCCGACCAGAGCCGACCCATCCTGGAACGCCTCGGCTTCATGCCGCTGACGACGACGACGCCGTACGTCTACGAGCCGGGACGGGCCGCGGCGCGGTCATGACCGGCCCGACACGCCCGACGCACCGACGCGCCCGCGCGGCCGGCCGGCCGCGCGGGCGGGTTGTGTCGTGCGTACGGTTGTGTCGCGCCGTACGTCGGTACGTCGTCAGCGGCGTGCCTTCGAGCGGTCCAGTGCGGTCACGCCGAGCGCGGCGAGACCGATCTGGATGAGCCACTCGACCCAGTCGACGCCCTTGGTGTCGGCCACGCCGAACGCGGCGGCGAGCGCGGAGCCGATCAGCGCGGCAATGATGCCGACGACGATCGTCCACAGGATGCCGATCCGCTGACGGCCCGGGACCACGAGTCGGCCCAGGACGCCGATGACGATGCCGATCACGATGGCACTGATGATGCCGTCGATCTCCATCTCCGCCCCTTCTCCTCAGGACCCCCGCTGTAGTGCGTGTGCCCCATGCCGGCCGGGACACTCCGGCTCTGCGGCTCTGCGGCTCTGCGGCTCTGCGGCGCGCGCCGCTCGCGACCGGGTGCGGGTGTGAAAGGGCCGGCCCGGGGTGCGGACCGGCCTTCGGTTCTCCTCCGGCGGGGCTACGGCCTCGGGGAGGCCTTCGCCGCCGTGCCGGCGCACACCAGCCCCAGGATCACGGCCAGTGCGCCGATGATGATGTTGTTCCACACGACGCCGGCGTCCGGGCTGTCGCCGACGATCCACGGCGAGATGATCATCCACACCCCGAGGGCGCACATGGCCCAGCTCAGGCCGTACATGCGCTCCGGAGCGCGAGTGAACCCGAGCGCCAGCAGGCCGATCGCGACGCCCATGATCAGGTTGTGGGTCACGAGCGGCGGCTGGCTGATCGTGTAGTGGACTATCCACGGGGAGGCGGCGCAGTACAGACCGAGCAGGAACACCGGTCCGTCCACGAGCGCCACATCACGGCCACCGAGCACCCGGGCGTAACGGGTCCGCATTTCGGAGGCATCAGGATGGCTGGTTATGTCACCTCTTGTGGGCGAGACGTTGGCCATGAGTCGTCTCCTTCGTCTTGCAGGGCGACCGCGTATGCGGTAAACGCCGCGTAAGCCTCATTCTGCACTTATTTACCCTTTATGTGTAGAGGTCGGGGCGGTGTGCTGGTTCGTCCCGCGGTACATGTCCGGGCGGATCGGGGGCAACCGGATGGGTACGACAACGACCGATCGACGCCGCCCGGCAGGCGGCTCGGGACAGGGGAGGGCAGCGGGCATGTCAGCGGCCATGAGTGCGAAGGTGTTGGAGCGGTTCCCGGCGGGAGCTCCGCGCGGATCGTGGCCGGCGGAGGAGTACGCGGCCCGCCGCCGCGCCGAGGGCGAGCCCGCCACCGTCGTGATGGATCTGGAGTCGGACGCCTTCCTCGTCGTGGTTCCGTCCGACGAGGACTGAACCGGCCGCACGGGCCGTCCGGGAAACCGTTGCCGTCCAGGCCCCTCATGCTCGAAATCCGTGGTCCGGGATACGAGATGAGCCGCGATTTCCTTGACGGCCCTCGTTCCGCGCTGACGCGATCCACGGCATGACCATGCGACTGGACCTCACGCGGCGACGCCACGTCGACCTCGCACGCGTCTCCAGCGCTTCCTGTCGCAGCGCAGCCTGAGCCCGCAGCGCAGCCTGAGCCCGTCGGCTCGCCGCTTCCCGCACCGCCGTATCCGCCTTCGGCAGCATCCTGCCGAGCCCGCGCCCTGTCGAGCCGTGGCCCGTCCGGGGTCAGTGGTGGCGATTCCTGCGGTGAAGGCCTGCGGCGCGGCTCCAAGCGACAGGCCCTGGAGCCGCTCCGAGCTCAACGATCAACCTCCCGGCCCGAGTTCGGCGTCATCCGCACCAAGGGGCAACCCGGCCCCTTGGTGAACGGGAGGCACAGACCCCATGAAGCAGCGGGCCGCACGGACCGTCTCGTACGCACTGGCAGTGGCGTTGTCGACCGGGGCCGTGGCCGTCGCCCCCTCCGCACACGCGGCGCCGCCGGAGCACGGCCATGAGGCGACCCGGGCCGCCCTGCGTGATCTGGTCGAGAAGGGCGGCCTGCCCGGAGTGGCCGCCAAGGTCCGCGACCGTGAGGGGAGTTGGTTCGCGCAGGCCGGACACGCGGACACCGCCACCGGCCGCGAGCGCTCCCCGGGCGACCACTTCCGCGGCGCCAGCATCACCAAGACGTTCATCGCCACCGTCCTGCTCCAGCTGGAGGCGGAGCGGAGACTGAGCCTGGACGACACGGTCGAGCGCCGGCTGCCCGGCCTGGTGCGGGGCAACGGCTACGACGCGGACCGCATCACGCTGCGCCACCTCCTGAACCACACCAGCGGCATCGCCAACTACACCGACGACCCCGCGTTCCTCCACGACGCCGCCGGTCCCGGATTCCCCGAGCACCGGTACGACACCCACACGCCCGAGGACCTCGTCGCGGTCGCGCTGAAGCACCCGCCCGTCAACGAGCCGGGGACGGCACCCGCGTACTCCAACACCAACTACGTGATCGCCGGGATGGTCATCGAGAAGGCGACGGGCCGCTCCTACGCGCAGGAGATCACCCGGCGCATCGTCCGCCCGCTGAAGTTGCGCGGGACCTCGTTCCCCGGTACGTCACCCCACCTGCCGAAGCCGCACCCCGTCGGCTACTCGCGGCTTCACCAGGACGCCCCGGACGCCCCCGTCCACGACGCCACCGAACAGAACATGACCTGGCTGGGCGCGGCCGGTGACGTCATCTCCACCGGGGGCGACCTCAACCGCTTCCAAAGGGCGCTGATCAAGGGCGAGTTGCTGCCCCGGAAGCAGCTGAAGGAGATGCTCGACGAGGTCCCGACGGGGGACGGGCTCGGGTTCGGACTCGGCGTCGAGTTCGCGACGCTGTCCTGCGGTGTGAAGGTGGTGGGCAAGACCGGGCGGACCAACGGCTCCCTGTCCGCCATGGTCGGCACCCGGGACGGCGAGCACCAGCTGACCTTCAACATCAACGGGGACTGGCTGCCGGACCCGTCGCTCTACACCGACGTGATCGAGGCGGAGTTCTGCGGCGAGGTTCCCTCCCGGACCGGCGATCCGGCCCTGCCCCGGACCGGCGATCCGGCCCTGCCCCGGCTCGGTTAGCCGGACGCCAGCGAGCCGAGGTGCGTCCGGCGCGCCTCGGCCGTCTGGCCCTGCACCAGCAGGAACATCCCCTCGCGCGCCAGCCGCTGCGCCCGGCTGCCCAGGTCCATGGACCGGCCGCCCCCGGCCACGATGGCCGCGGTCGTGGCCGCGCGCAGCACGTCGTACGCCCGGGTCTTCACCGCCAGCCGATCCGGGACGCACGCGTGCGGGACGGGGTGGTCGGCCAGCGCGTAGGCCTCCCGCCGGACCTCGTCGAGCCGGGCCCGCAGCGACCGCGCCGTCTCCTCGCCGTCCGGGGCCCGCGCCACCAGGTGCAGCGCCGCGGACGCCACCCCGAACACGGCCGGACTGGCGTTGGCGGCCCTGGGCAGGTCGACCAGGGCGAACTCCTCCTGAGAGGTGCGCAGCACGACGGACTCCTCCGGCACCCACAGGCCGTCCAGCTCCAGGGAGACGGTACGGGCGGCGGTGAGCGCCGCGAGCCGCATCGGCGCCGACGCGGACAGCCCCGACTGCTCCCGGGCCCCGGCGACGACGAAGACCACCTCTGCGGTGTCCGTCACCCCGGCCAGCAGCATCACGTCGTTCAGACCCCAGCCCGTGTACCAGGGGACCGTGCCCTCGAAGCGCCAGCCGCCCCGCTCGGGCACGGCCCGCACCGGGACCCGGGGAAAGGCCCGGACGTGCGCGAACGCGATGCCGGCCAACAGCTCTCCGGTCGCCAGCGGACGCAGCAGCTGCTCCCGGACGGGCGAGTCGTATGTGGCGAGCAGTTTCACCGGCGTGTGGTGCTGTGTCTGCACGAACCATGTGGAGCAGCACGCCCCGGCGAGGATCTCCGCGGTCTCCCGCGCCACCGCCACGGGCGCGTCCGCCCCGCCGTACTCCTTCGGCCCCACCACCCCGAGCAGCCCCGCCCGCTTCACCGCCTCGACATGGCTCGCGGGCACACCCTCCTGGTCGACGCGCTCGGCGTGCGGGACGAGGAGGTCGTGCGCCAGTCGCCGGGCGCGGGTGACGAGAGGATGGGGTGTGGTGGTCATGGGGGAATTCTCCCGGTCGGCCGGCGCGGGGTGTCGATCCGGGGGTGTGTCGTCCGTGTGGGAGGTGCAAGGACACCCGGACACTCAGAGAGAACGGGCGTTCAGTTCCGTGAGCACGTCGAAGTCGAGCCCGTCGGCCCGCGCCAGATAGATCCGCTGCCGCACATGGGCGTCCCGCAGGTGCAGCAGGCCGCGCGGACCCTCGTACGACACCGCGCCCGCCGCCGCGCCGATCGCCGTCACGTCCAACGTCCCGGCACGCCTCAGCAACGCGGCCAGCAGCAGCACCCCCTCGTAGCAGGACTCGCCGAGGCTGCCGAGGGCGGGCGCCTCGACGCCGTAGCGGGCCGCGTACTGCCCGTGGAAGTCGAGGGTGTCCCGGTTGGCCAGCGACGCGAAGAACCCGGCCGTGCTGTAGAGGTCCTCGGTGGCCGCGGGGCCGCTCGCCATCACCATGTTCTCGTCCATCAGCGTGCTCAGCCGCAGACAGCGCGCGTGCAGGCCGTACGCCGCGAACGCCCGGTTGAAGCGCACCGCGTCGCTGCCGACCAGCAGCATCAGCACCGCGTCCGCGTCCGAGCGCTCGATCCGGCGCAGCACCGGTTCGAAGTCGTGGGTGCCGAGCGGGAGATAGGCCTCGCCGACGACACGACCGTCGGACGCGCGGGCGTACGCACGGGCCGAGCGAGCCGTGTGCCGCGGCCATATGTAGTCGTTGCCCACCACGAACCACCGCCGCACCCCGCGCTCGTGCGCCAGCAGGTCCATCGCGGGCCGCAGTTGGTCACGCGGGGTCTCACTGGTCAGGAAGACGCCCGCCGTGTCCTCGCCGCCCTCGTACAGCGCGGTGTACACGTACGGGACGCGGTGCGCGATACGCGGTGCCAGTGCCTGGCGCACCGAGGAGATGTGCCAGCCCGTGACGCCCTGCACGACACCGAGGTCCACCAGCGCCTCGACCTGGCCGGCGACCTCGCACGGCGCGCCCGAGCCGTCGACCGGCACCAGCCGCAGCTCCCTGCCCAGCACACCGCCGTCCCGGTTGACCTCCTCGGCGGCCAGTCGCGCGCAGAGCTCGCAGGTCGGCCCGAAGATCCCGGCCGGCCCCTGGAGCGGGAAGACGAGGGCCACGCCGAGGACGGAGTCGTCGGCCGTGAACCACTCGGGCGCGGGGAGGTCGTGCCGGAACATGGCGTCATGATTCCGGCTCGGCCGGACGAACTCCAGTGCGTCTCCTACGATGGACACCCCTCGTAGCCAAGGAGCAGGATGCCCACCCCACCCCCACGTCGGCCCGACGACCTGGTGCAGCTGCTGACGCGGGCCGAGCGGCTCGCGGCCCGCCGGCTGCAGGCCGTGCTGGCGGAAGAGGGCTGCTCGCTGGACGCCTGGCGGGTGCTGGCGCTGCTGTCCGACGGCGAGGGGCACCACATGACGGCGATCGCGGAGGCCGCCTTCCTGCCGCCTCCGACCCTGACCAAGCTGGTCGACCAACTCGTCGACCAGAACCTCGTGCACCGCCGGGTCGACCCGTTCGACCGCCGCCGCGTCCTCGCCCGTCTCACCCCGCGCGGCCAGGAGTACTGGCAGCGCGTCGACCGCGCGGTCCGCGCCGGCTGGCCTCCGCTCGGCGAGGGCGACGACGACCTGCTGCGGTCCCTGCTGGACCGGCTCGCGGCGGCGCTGGAGCAGCAGGCAACCGTGTGAGCCCCGAGCGGCCGTGTGAGCCCCGAGGCGGGCAGCCGTGCGAGCCCCGACGCGGAACCGGCGCGCGGATGACTGGTCTACACCCTTGACTGGTACAGACCAACGCGGTTGAGTGTGCCTCCACAGCCCCCCACCACGGCCGCGCCCACGCCGTGACCGGTCCACCGGTGCGTGCGGTGAAGGCTCTGCTCCATCCTGCTCTCGCCCGGGAACGGCCGTGCCCTGCAAAGGAGTTGATCCCGTGTCGAGACGCCGTGTCTCCGCCGTCCTGGCCGTCCTCGCCCTCGCCGGCACCGCGCCGGTGCTGCTGCCCGCCTCGAACGCCTTCGCCGCCGCGTGCTCCAGCTACCCGAACTGGGTGGCGGGGAGGTCGTACGCCGCCGGCGACATCGTCCGCTACACCGACGGCAAGGCGTACATCGCCGAGCACGCCAACCCGGGCTACGACCCCACCATCAGCACCTGGTACTGGGAGCCGTACGCCTGCGACAGCGGTCCGGGCACCCCCGACGCGCGCTTCGTCGTCTCCGAGGCGCAGTTCAACCAGATGTTCCCGAACCGGAATCCGTTCTACACGTACAGCGGCCTCACCACGGCCCTGAACGCCTACCCCGGCTTCGCCAACACCGGCAGCGACACGGTGAAGAAGCAGGAGGCCGCCGCCTTCCTCGCCAACGTCGGCCACGAGACCGGCGGTCTGGTGCACGTGGTGGAGCAGAACACCGCCAACTACCCGCACTACTGCGACTGGAGCCGTCCCTACGGCTGTCCGGCCGGGCAGGCCGCCTACTACGGGCGCGGCCCCATCCAGCTGAGCTGGAACTTCAACTACAAGGCCGCGGGCGACGCGCTCGGCATCGACCTGCTGAACAACCCCTGGCTGGTGCAGAACGACTCGGCCGTCGCCTGGAAGACGGCCCTGTGGTACTGGAACACCCAGACCGGCCCCGGCACCATGACCCCGCACCACGCCATGGTGAACGGCGCCGGCTTCGGCCAGACCATCCGCAGCATCAACGGCTCCCTGGAGTGCGACGGCAAGAACCCGGCGCAGGTGCAGAGCCGCGTGAACAACTACCAGCGGTTCACGCAGATCCTCGGGACGTCACCCGGCGGCAACCTCTCCTGCTGACGCCGGACCACAGGACGTGGTGTCATGCGGGATGTCATGAACCTGACCAGCTGGCCCCGGCCAGTCGTACGAAGGGCATCCCGCATGCGCAGACGCACCCCCCACGCCCTGCTCGCCACGACCGCGGCCCTGGCAGCCGCGGTCGTGGCCCCGCAGCCTGCCGCCGCCGCTGTCCCGGCTCCCGGCACCTACTACGTGCAGAGCGCCACGACCGGGCTCAACGCGGCCGACAGCGGCGGCGCGGTCGAGCAGCACCGGCCCCGCGGCGACGAGGACCGCCAGCAGTGGCGGCTGAAGCCCAGCGGGTCCTCGTACCTCCTGGAGAACACCGACGCGCCCGGCAGCTGCCTCGGTCGCGACGGCGACCAGGCCGCGACCGTCGCCTGCACCGGCGGCGACGCCCTCTGGGAGATCACCCCGCTCGGAGCCGACCGCCACACCCTGAAGGCCCCGGGCACCACGCGGTACCTCACCGTGGCCCCCAAACCGTCCGGTGCCAACTACCCGGCGCGGCTGGCCCTCGGCGGTGCGGGCGACCTCGCCGCCTGGTACCTCACCCCGGTCAGTCCCGTCACCTCCCCCATGCCACCGCAGGACCGGCGCACCCTGGACCAGGTCACGTTCCTCACCGCGCACAACGCCTACGCCAACGGCGTCGACGGCGGTTTCGCCCCGCCCTTCGTCAACCTGGTGCCCAACCAGAGCCGTGGCATCGAGCGGCAACTCGCCGACGGAGTCCGCGGATTCATGCTGGACATCCACCAGACCCCGGACGGCGCGATCCTCTGCCACAACAGCTGCACCCTCGTCAGCCGGCCGGTCGCCCTGTGGGTCGACCTCCAGCGCATCGTCGACTTCCTGGAGGCCCGCCCCGACCAGTTCGTCACCGTCTTCCTGGAGGACTACGTCGACCCCGGCGTCCTGCGCGCCGAACTCGCCCGGGTCGACGGCCTGGCGGACGTGCTCCACCGGCCCGACCGCACCGGCGTACGGCAGAACGGCTGGCCGGCGATGGCGGACCTGATCGCCGCGAACGACCGGCTGCTGATCTTCACCGACCACAGCCGCTCCGCCGACCAGGCCGCGGGCCTGACCCGGGACGCCTTCGGCGTCATGTACCAACGCGAATGGACCGTCGAGAACCACTGGTCCATGGGCCCGGGGATCGGCGCCTCCGACTGGTCCTGCTACAGCCGCTGGTACGACGCCGGCACGAACCTCCCGCTGACCCGCACCGAACCGGGCTTCCGTCCGCTGTTCGTCATGAACCACTTCCGCGACGCCGGGATCACCGCCACGGCCGCCACGGACAACGCCAAACTCGCCGACCGCGCCCGGCGCTTCTGCCAGCCCGCCGCCCGCAAGAAGCCCACCTTCCTCGCCGTCGACCACTACGACCTCGGCGACCCGGCCGCCGCCGTCGCCGCCCTCAACGCGTACACGTATCCGTAAAACCGCCGTACCGGCCCGCGCGGCGTGTGTGACACTCCGCCGATGGACTCACAGACGATCACCGCGGACGCCGCGGGCACCTGGAAACTCGGCGACCTGCCCGTCCACCGCCTCGGCCTCGGCGCGATGCGGCTGACGGGCAGCGGCGCCTTCCACCACGGCACGCCCAGCGACCGCGCACGGTCGATCGCCGTCCTGCGCAGGGCGATCGACCTCGGCGTCAACCACATCGACACGGCCGCCTTCTACTTCTCGTCGCTGCGATCCGCCAACGAACTCATCAACAGCGCGCTCGCGCCGTACCGCGACGACCTGGTGATTGTCACCAAGGTGGGTCCGTACCGGAGGTACACGGGGGAGTGGGGCACCTCGGCGCGCCCCGACGAACTGCGCGGCCACGTCGAGGAGAACCTCCGCCAGCTCGGCCGCGACCACCTGGACGTCGTCAACCTGCGCCGGATGCCGACGTACGACTCGATCGCCGAACACTTCGGCGCCCTCGCCGAACTGCGCGAGGCGGGCCTGATCCAGCACCTCGGCATCTCCAACGTCACGCCCCGCCATCTGGCCGAGGCACAGGCCATCGCGCCGGTGGTCTGCGTGCAGAACCGGTACGCCCTCGACCGGCCCGACCCCGTCTCGGACGAACTCCTCCGCGTCTGCGGCGAGCAGGGCATCGCCTTCGTGCCGTTCTACGCCGTCGCCGGCGACGCCGGTGAGCACGGCGCGACCACCGCCCACGACGAGGAACTCCAAGCCGTGGCCCGGGCCCACGGCGCGAGCCCCGCGCAGATCCGCATCGCCTGGACGCTGCACCGGGGACCTCACGTCCTCGCCATCCCCGGCACCGGCAACCCCGAACACCTCACGGAGAACGTGGCAGCGGGCGCGATCCGCCTCACCGGCGAGGAACTGCAGCGGCTCGACGGACTGCGGAGGAAGGCCGGCCGAGCGGACACCCCCTAGGCCGCCCAGACCCCCTCCCGCATGAGATGCCTGCGCGGCAGCTCGTGCACCTCGCACCACGCCTGGACCGCGCGCGGCCGGACCCGGAAGAAGGCGTACGACGCGTGGTCCTCGCGCGGGTCCCAGCCGGTCTTCGCCCGGAACGCCTCGGCCGCCGCCGACGGCACCCGCCGGGCCGTGAAGGTCTCCGCGTCACCGTCGACGAGCACGACGTCCCGGGTGTCCCCGAGGGCCAGCCGGGCCCGGCGGCCGTCCCGCAGGTTCCGGCCGGTGGGGTTGGTCAGCCGGGTGCACAGCCAGACGGCCTCCTCGTGCCAGACGAACCACAGCGGGACCAGGCACGGCACGCCGTCGGCGTCCGCCGTGGCGACCCAGATGTCCATCTCCCGCTCCAGCCGGTCCAGCACGTCGGCCTTGCGCTGCGCGGGGGTGCGAGGTGGCTCGGTGATCTCCATGGGAGGGACGCTAACGCGCGCCGGGGCCTCGCACCTCGGGCCTCGGACGTAGGCCCGGGGCCTAGGCACTGTCTGATAATTGATCTTGTGGTGGGTCGAGGTGAGTTGACGGATGCGGCATGGGAGCGGATAGCGCCCCTGCTGCCTGGTGTTGACGGTCGTGGTCGTCCGTGGCGGGATCACCGGCAGGTGATCAACGGGGTGTTGTGGCGGTTGCGGACCGGTGCTCCGTGGCGTGACCTGCCGGAACGCTACGGGCCGTGGCAGACGGTCTATGAACGGTTCGCCCGCTGGGAGGCGGACGGAACCTGGGCTCGCCTGCTCGAACAGGTCCAGGTCCGCGACGACTCCGTCGGAGCCGTGGAGTGGACCGTGTCTGTCGACTCCACGATCAGCCGGGCCCATCAGCACGCCGCCGGAGCCCGCAAAAAGGGGCGGCGGCGGGGGACGAACTGGAAGATCCGGCACGCCCGTCGGCTGGCCAGGCGCTGGGCCGGTCCCGCGGCGGGCTGACCACCAAGCTCCACCTCGCCTGCGACGGCCGGGGCCTGCCCCTGGCTGTCGTCGTCACGCCCGGCAACGTCAACGACTCCACCGTCTTCGACATGGTCATGGACGAGCTGAGGGTGCCCCGGACCGGCGCCGGGCGCCCCCGCCTCAGGCCCGATGCGGTCGTCGCGGACAAGGCGTACTCGTCCCGGGCGATCCGCCAGTCCCTGCGACGCAGAGGCATCCGGGCAGTGATCCCGGAGCGGGCGGACCAGAAGGCCAACCGCCTGCGGCGAGGGAAGGCCGGCGGCAGACCGCCGGCCTTCGACCGCGAGCTTTACAGGGCCCGCAACGTGATCGAACGCTGCTTCAACCGCCTCAAGCAGTTCCGCGCGATCGCCACCCGCTTCGACAAACTCGCCACCCGCTACAAGGCCGGAGTCCACCTCGCCGCACTTATCCTCTGGCTCCGCGAACCCAACCAAGATCCTTTGTCAGACAGGGCCTAGGCCGTGTCCGCGCCGTGGCTGGTGATCAGGGCTCCTTGTCGGCCAACAGCTGGGAGCCGAGGGTGTCGTACGCCCATCGTTCCCACTTGGCCGGTGGCCACGCCCGGTCGCGGGTGAGGACGAGGAAGAGCTCCGGGCTGAGGACGGCGTACAGGACGTCCGCCGCTTCTTCGAGGGGGACGGCCGGGCGGGCGCCCGGCTTCCGGGTCAGGGACCTCGCCGCTGTCGAGAGCACGGTGTACCGGGGGTCCGCCTGATCCGGCCACAACTCCCGGATCTCCGGGTTGGTCGCGGTCGCGGCGCGGACCATCTCGTTGAGGGCCGCGACGCGTTCGAGGGTCCTCCTCGTGCCGGCGACCAGTGCGGCCAGCGCGGACCGGGCGGTGGGCGCGGCCATGACCTCTGCGAACCAGGGCCGCTCCATCGTCGGGACGGGTTCGTCGTCGCCCGCGATCGCGACATCGACAAGCTCCTTCAGCAGCGAGGGCTTGTTCCGGAAGACGAAGTAGATCGTCTGGACCGCCACGCCCGCCCGGTCGGCGATCTCCTGCAGCCTGGTCGCCCCGTAGCCCTGCTCCATGAAGAGTGCGCCGGCCGCCTCGATGATGCGTCGCCGTGTCTCCTGGGCCTTGTTGGCCTGTTTTCCCCTGCCTTCACCCATGGCTGGAGTCTATATCTAGAGTCGAACTCTAGAGATGAGCTCTAGTCGTAGGAGGGCAAGCCGTGAACACGATCGCCAACCGTCAGCAGGCAGAGGCGTGGAACGACTGGGAGGGCGTCCTCTGGGCCGAACAGCCCGAGCGGTACAACGGGATGATGGGCGCATTCAACGCACCCCTGTTCGCCGCCGCGGGTATCGCGGCCACGGACCGGGTCCTCGACGTCGGCTGCGGCACCGGTCAGACGACACGTCTTGCGGCGCGACAGGCGCGCGACGGACACGTCGTGGGAATCGACCTGTCCGCGCCGATGCTGGAACGCGCCCGCCGTGACGCCGCCACGGAAGGCCTCGACAACGTCACCTTCGAGCAGGGCGACGCCCAGGTGCATCCGTTCCCCGACGGCGGGTTCGACGTCCTCATCAGCCGCGGCGGTGTCATGTTCTTCGCCGACCACATCGCGGCTTTCACCCATCTGCGGCACGCTCTCGTGCCGGACGGCCGCCTCGCGTTCCTCGGCCCGCAGCCCGCCGGCCCGGACAGTGCCTACGCCCGGGCGACCGCCGCGTTGACGCCGTTCCTTCGCGAGGCATCCCCCGCGTCCCGGGGTATGGGATCGCTCCTCGACCCCGGCCGCATCCGCCACGTGCTCGCCGCCGGCGGGTTCACCGACATCGAGGTGGTCCCATGCGAGGCGCCCATGACCTTGGGCGCCGACGCCGCCGACGCCGCGAACTTCCTCTTCTCCATGGGGCCGACGCGCTACAACCTGCGCGATGTCGCCCCGGCGACCGTCGCCCGTGTCCGTGCCGAAGTGCGCGACGCACTCGTGGAGTTCGAGACCGCGGACGGTGTCCGCGTCCCAGGGGGAGTCTGGATCGTCACGGCGGCGCGCGAAAGCCGCCAGGGCGCGTCCGGGCGCGGGTCGCACCTCCCCCTGAGCGCGTAGGACCGCCGCCCTCGGCGCTTCCGACTCGCCCCGGCGTCACGGTCCTTCGAGGTACTGCGCCACCCCCTCCCCGAGGGACCAGTCGGCCGATGCGTTCTCGGTCAGGACGACGAACACGTTCCGCGGCTCGGTGCCCGCGTACGCCTGGGCGAGTTCGGCGATCCTGCGGTACAGCGCCTGCTTCTGCGCGGGCGTGCGACCGGAGCGCAGGGTGATCGCCACGTAGGCGATGCCGTCGTCGCGACGCACGCCGAGGTAGTCGTCCTACCGCAGGGTGCCGCTGGTGCCGTCGTGGTCCACGAGGACCTGGAACCGGTCGTCGGGCGGGATGCCGATCGTCTCGGTCAGGGCGTCGTGGACCGCACGGCCGAGCGCGGCGAGGCGCTCCGGTCCGGCGCGCAGCGTGTCGATGCGGGTGAAGGGCACGGGGGCCTCCCGGGAGGTCGTCGAGCAGGTCTGTACATACTAGTAGTTACAGAAGGCGGCGACCCGGTTGGCATCCGGGGAGTTTTACGTATAACCTCTCGCGCTAACCCCGCGCTCCGAGAGGCCCCGATGAGACGTATCACCCTGGTCACCCTCGTCGTCGACGACTACGACGAGGCGATCCGCTTCTACACCGAGGCCCTCGGATTCCGGCTCGTCGAGGACGCGCCCCGGCCCGACGGATCCCGCTGGGTCGTCGTCGAACCCGGCGCCCCGGGTGCGGGCACCGGCCTGCTGCTCGCCCGCGCCAAGGGAGAGGCCCAGCAGGCCCGGGTCGGGGACCAGACCGGCGGGCGCGTCGGGTTCTTCCTGCACACCGACGACTTCGCCCGCGACCACGCCCGGATGACGGCCGCGGGCGTGACCTTCCTGGAGGAGCCGCGGTACGAGCCGTACGGCACCGTCGCCGTCTTCCAGGACCTGTACGGCAACCGCTGGGATCTGCTCCAGCCCGCCGCCTGACCCTCTCTCGCCGCTGAGGACCACTCCGCTCAAGGAAAGACCCGCCATGACCGCTACGCGTGTAGACACCGAAGTGATCCGTCGCCTCCCCAAGGCCGTCCTGCACGACCACCTCGACGGCGGCCTGCGCCCCGCCACCGTCGTGGAACTCGCGGACGCGATCGGCCACACCCTGCCCACCGCCGACCCCGACGAGCTCGCCGCCTGGTACTACGAGGCCGCCAACTCCGGTGACCTGGTGCGTTACATAGCCACCTTCGAGCACACCCTCGCCGTCATGCAGACCCGCGAGGGCCTGCTGCGCACCGCCGAGGAGTACGTGCTCGACCTCGCCGCGGACGGCGTCGTCTACGGCGAGGTGCGCTACGCCCCCGAGCTGAACACCCGGGGCGGGCTGACCATGGCCGAGGTCGTGGAGACCGTCCAGGAGGGCCTGGCGGCGGGCATGGCCAAGGCGGCTGCCGCGGGGACGCCGGTGCGGGTCGGCACCCTGCTGTGCGGGATGCGGATGTTCGACCGGGTGCGTGAGGCCGCCGACCTGGCCGTGGGGTTCCGGGACGCGGGTGTCGTCGGCTTCGACATCGCCGGCGCCGAGGACGGCTTCCCGCCCGCCGACCACCTCGCGGCCTTCGAGCACCTGCGCCGCGAGAACGTACCGTTCACCATCCACGCGGGCGAGGCCCACGGCCTGCCCAGCATCCACCAGGCGCTCCAGGTGTGCGGCGCCCAGCGCATCGGGCACGGCGTGCGGATCACCGACGACATCCCCGACCTCGCGGCGGGCAAGCTCGGCCGGCTCGCGGGCTGGGTGCGCGACCGGCGCATCGCCCTGGAGATGTGCCCCACGTCCAACCTCCAGACGGGCGCCGCGACGTCCATCGCCGAGCACCCGATCACCGCGCTGAAGGACCTCGGCTTCCGGGTCACGGTGAACACCGACAACCGGCTGGTGTCGGGCACGACGATGACCCGCGAGATGACCCTGCTGGTCCAGGAGGCGGGCTGGAGCGTGGAGGACCTGCGCACGGTCACGGTGAACGCCCTGAAGAGCGCGTTCCTCCCGTTCGACGAGCGGAACGCACTCATCCGCGACGTGGTCCTGCCCGGCTACGCGGCCGCGCTCTGAAGCAGCCCCTTGAGGTAGGCGGCCTGTCCGACGTGCTGGAGATCGTCGGACAGGACGCTGACCAGCCGTACGCCCAGGCTGACCGGCGGGTCCCAGCGCTCGTCGACGATGCGCTCCAGGTCCTTGGCGGCGAGGCCGCGCAGGGCGTCCAGGCTCTGCGCGTGCACCGCGTCGTAGTAGCCGGTCAGCAGGTCGCCGGAGTCGACCCTGACCTTGGCGACCTTGGCGGGGCTGTGGCCGTAGCCCGTGTCGTGGCGCGGCAGGCCCAGCCCGAAGCGCTTCTCCCAGTCCTGGGAGAGCCACACCTGGTCGAGGTCGAAGGCGTCGGCGATGTGGTCGTCCTGGACGCGGGTGAGGTGCCAGACCAGCCACGCGATGGAGTTGGTGTCGGGGGAGGGGCGGGCGGCCAGTTCGTCGGGCCCGAGCCCCTCGACGGTGGCGTGGACTTCTTCCCGGATGCGGTTGTAGCCGTCGATGAGGATGTCCTTCGCATGCATGGCTCCACCATCGCGCATCGGCGCGCCGCGTGCGCCCCCGGTCACGCGCCGGCGGTCTCCAGCAGCCCCATCAGCGCTCGGGCCGCCGGGCTGGTGGCCTGCCGGGGCGGCAGCAGCGCCACCGTCTCGTAGACGGCCTCGCCGGTGCCCTTCACGGGCAGCGCGGTCAGGGAGGCGCGCTTGTGCGCGAAGTGCCGGGGCACGACGGCCACGCCCAGGTTCTCGTCGACCAGGTCGAGCAGCGTGTGCACGTCGTTCACCTCCAGGGCCACGGCCCGCCGGACGCCCGCGGCGGCGAACACCGTGTCGGTGGTGCGGCGCGGCCCCCAGTCCGGATGGAAGTCGACGAACACCTCCCCGCCCAGGTCCTGAGGCGTCACGGCCGCGCCCGCGGCGGCGAGCCGGTGGCTGGAGTGGCACAGCAGCGTCATCGGCTCGCTGGTCAGCGGCACCGACCGCAGCTGGTCGCTGTCCTCCTGCGTCCGCACGGCGAACGCCAGGTCGAGCCGCCCGGCCGCGACCTCCTCCGCGAGCGCGCCCGACCCGGCCTGCCGGAGGCAGATCTCCACATCCGGGTGACGGTGCCGGAACGCGGCGAGCAGCCTCGCCACGTGTACCCCGGCGATGCACTGCTCGCTGCCCAGCGCGAGCATGCCGCGCAGCACGCCCTGCACCGCCGCCACCGCCTCGTGGGCCGAGCGCACCTGCGCCAGGATCCGCTCCGCCTCGCCGAGCAGGGCCCGCCCGGCCGGGGTGAGCGTCACCCGGCGGGTCGTGCGCACGAACAGCGGCGTCTGCAGCTCACGCTCCAGCGCCCGGATCGAGGCCGACAGGCCCGACTGGGACACCAGGAGGCGCTCGGCCGCACGGGTGAAGTGCTGGTCCTCGGCGACCGCGACGAAATGCTGCAAGTGGCGCAGTTCCATGACTGAGAAGCGTAGCCGCTGAATTCCATCGGATTCTTCTGTTGGACGCATGGGCGCAGGTCACGCCAGAGTGGACACCGGTTTCCTCCCGTCCGAGCCAAACCCTCTGGAGTCGCGTTGTACACCGCACACCCCGACCGCTACGCGGACATGCCCTACCGGCGCACCGGACGCAGCGGCCTGAAGCTCCCCGCGCTCTCGCTCGGCCTGTGGCACAACTTCGGCCCGGACCGTCCCGTCGAGACCCAGCGCGCCATCCTGCGCCGCGCCTTCGACCTCGGCGTCACCCACTTCGACCTCGCCAACAACTACGGCCCGCCGCCCGGCGCCGCCGAGTCCGCCTTCGGCGAGTTCCTGAAGTCGGACTTCGCGCGCCACCGCGACGAGCTGGTCATCTCCACCAAGGCCGGCTACCTGATGTGGCCCGGCCCGTACGGCGAGTGGGGCTCGCGCAAGTACCTGCTGTCCTCGCTGGACCAGAGCCTGAGCCGGATGGGCCTGGACTACGTCGACATCTTCTACTCGCACCGCCCGGACCCGGACACTCCGCTGGAGGAGACCATGGGCGCCCTGCACTCGGCGGTGCAGCAGGGCAAGGCGCTGTACGTCGGTGTCTCCAACTACTCCGCGGAGCAGACCCGCGAGGCCGCCCGCCTCCTGGGCGAGCTGGGCACCCCGCTCCTCATCCACCAGCCGCGCTACTCGATGCTGGACCGCCGCCCCGAGGACGAGGGCCTGCTGGACGCCCTCGACGAGCTCCAGGTCGGCTCCATCGTCTTCTCCCCGCTGGAGCAGGGCCTGCTCTCCGCCCGCTACCTCGACGGCATCCCCGAGGACTCCCGGGCGGCGAGCGACAGCCCGTTCCTCCAGTCCGACGCCGTCACCGAGGAGCTGGTGGGCCGGCTGCGCGACCTGAACGACATCGCGAAGACGCGCGGTCAGACCCTCGCCCAGATGGCGCTGGCCTGGGTCCTGCGCGGCGGCCGGGTGACCTCGGCGCTGGTCGGTGCGAGCAGCCCGCAGCAGGTGGAGGACAGCGTCGGAGCCATCGCCCACCTGGACTTCGACGCGGACGAGCTGGCCCGCATCGACGCCATCGTCCGGCAGTAGCCGCCGCGCTGCCCGGGGGAGCGCGGCCCCTGGCACACGGGAATGGGACGACAGGCCTAGGAACCGATCCGTTCCTCCAGGCGCACGGTCACCGTGTCGCCCTCTCCCTTGCCGATGGCCTTGCGGACGTCGGCCTTCACGGGCAGCTTGTGCGTGCCGTCGCCGAGGGCCATGAACGAGCTGCGGAACGGATGCCCGTCGATCGTCCCGCGGACCTTGACCAGGCCGCGGGTGCCGAAGAACGCGACGGACTCGGGCCAGACCAGATAGGTCCAGCCGCCCTCGGCGGGGCTCTTCTGCAGGACGGCGGTGAACTCGGCGTCCAGTTCTCCGGTCGGGGCCATGACGTCCTCCCGTGCTCGGCGGTCTCCCACACGGCAGACCGCCGGGCACCGGAAAACTCATCGCGGACCCCGGCTCACGCCCCGGCGGGCACCCGGTCCAGGAACCCCAGCACGGCCCTGATCCGGCCCTGCTCGTCCAGCGTGATCACATCCGACCCGGCCACCGGCGCCGAACCGTCGGCCTCGCTCACCAGCTCCCACGAGAAACGCGCGGTGTCGTGGTGCCCGTCGACCGCGCCGGCGAGCCGGAAGACGAACCCCGGGAACTGCTCCCGCGCCGCGGCGATCACCGCGGCGATCTGCTCATGGCCGCTGACGTCGGCCAGGGGGTCGGTGTAACCGCCGTCCGGGGTCCAGGCGGCGGCGACCGCCTTCTCCCGCGCCACCGGGTCCGGGGCGTTCCAGGCCTCGAAGTAGCGGGCGACGGCGTCCTCGTGACGACGGTCGGGTGCGGACATGGGCGATCAGCCTCCAGGAAGGGTCATACCTGCTGGTCGGAGCCCGGATCACCCAGTGCGGCGAACCCGGCGTGAACCACCCTGCCCGGGCCCGCCGGAACCGTCGATTACCTCCCGGGTCATGCCCCTCGGAGACCGCCGCCACGTTTCGGCCAACTCCGGGGGTGAATATGCCAGGAGAGTGGCCGGAAAGTCGTGGTGACAGTGTTTCAGTAGTGAACATACTGACCTGCGAGAGCGCTTTCACGTCCAGCGACGGCGCCCTCACGCACAGCACGCGAGCCGCCCGAGCAGCGAGGCCGGGCCGGCAGACGGGCAGGGCGACGGGGGAGGGTCACGTGCACGACGAGTTTCTGTGCCACGTCACGGCGTACGGAGTCTGCGACGGCCGCCGCATCGGAGTACCCCTGGGCACCTACCGGGCCCCCACCCTCGCCCTCGCCCTGTGGTGGCTGCGCGACCGCGCCTCCTGGATCGCCCAACGCCTCGACCCCCAGCCGGACGCCGAGCACTTACCGCCGGGCGCGCTCGTGCCGGTCGCCGACACCGTGCCCGACGTGCCCATGCTGCTGCGCGCCTGGTGCGCCGACCCCGCCCAGCAGGAGCGGGTCGCCGAGGAGCTGGCGGCCGGCCGGCTGGTGCGCATCGCCACCAGCGACGAGACGACCGAGTACGAACTGCTCGCCGAGTCGGTGGACGCCCTGCGGATGCAGCGCACGGCTCCCGTCCTCGGTATCCCCGTGGCCTGACCGGCCATCACCTGCTCCCGCGCTCACGGAGGCACACACCAGGGCAAATCGGTAGAATCTTGGCCATGGCGCAGCCGTCGGTAGCACCAGAACTCGTCCTGGAGACCGAGACGGGCTCCACCGTGATGATCCCGGGCCGCGACTACCACGTAGGACGCGACCCGATGAGCGACATCGTCATCGACGACGACCGCGTCTCCTGGCACCACGCGGTACTGCGGCCCGACGACGGCCACTGGACCATCGAGGACGAGAACAGCACCAACGGCACCTACGCGGACGGCCGGCGCATCCACGAGTGGGACGTCGGACCCGGCAGCGTCATCCGCTTCGGCAACCCCGCCGACGGACCCCGCGTGGTCCTCCTGGGCCGCCCCGCACCCACCCCGGAACGCCCCTCCGCCGTCTCCATGCCGGCCCTGACCGGCACCTACCGGCAGCCCACGACCGTACGGCCGCTGCCCACCCGCACCGTCCGCATCGGCCGCGCCGGCGACAACGACCTCGTCATCGACGACCTCGTGGTCTCCCGCCGGCACGCCGAACTGCGCGCCCTGCCCGACGGCACCTACGAGATCACCGACCTCGGCAGCCACAACGGCACGTACCTCAACGGCAGCCCCGTCACCACCGCACCGGTCGCCCAGGGCGACATCGTCGGCATCGGCCACTCGGCGTTCTGCCTCGTCGGCGACGAACTCCAGGAGTACGTCGACACCGGCGAGGTCTCCCTCGACGTGCAGGACCTCGCCGTCGCCGTCGACCGCGGCCGCAAGACCCTGCTCGACCACGTGTCCTTCCCGGTGGGGGAGAAGTGCCTGCTCGCCGTCGTCGGCCCGAGCGGCGCCGGGAAGTCCACCCTCCTCAACGCCCTCACCGGCCAGCGCCCCGCCGACCACGGCACCGTCCTCTACGACGGCCGGGACCTCTACCGCGACTACGCCGAGCTGCGCCAGCGCATCGGCCTCGTCCCGCAGGACGACATCCTGCACGCCCAGCTGACCGTCCGCAAAGCCCTCTCCTACGCCGCCGAACTGCGCTTCCCGCAGGACACCGCCAAGGCCGAACGGCGCGCCCGGGTCGACGAGGTCATCCGCGAACTCGGCCTGGAACAGCGCGCCGACCAGCCCGTGCACAGCCTCTCCGGCGGCCAGCGCAAGCGCGTCAGCGTGGCCCTGGAGCTGCTGACCAAGCCGTCGCTGCTCTTCCTCGACGAACCGACCTCCGGACTCGACCCCGGCATGGACCGCTCGGTGATGCACATGCTGCGCGGCCTCGCCGACGACGGCCGGACCGTCATCGTCGTCACCCACAGCGTGCTCAGCCTGGACGTCTGCGACCGGCTCCTCGTGCTCGCGCCCGGCGGCAGGATCGCCTACTACGGGCCGCCCGAGGACGCCCTGCCGTTCTTCGGCTTCGAGCAGTGGCCGGAGGCCTTCGAGGCCTTCGACCGGGACACGGACCGGGACTGGGCCGAGGAGTACAGCGCCTCACCCTTCCACGGCCGGTACGTCGCCGACGCCTCCGCCCAGCCCCAGCTGCCCCGGTCCGAGCCCGTCGTCATCACCGCGCCGCCCCGGCCGCGCAGCCGGGCCGCGCAGCTCGGCACGCTGGTACGCCGCTACGCCTCCGCGCTGAGCGCCGACCGCACCTTCCTGATCATCATGATCGCGCTGCCCTTCGTGATGGGCGTGATGGCGCGGGCCCTGGCGGCCGGCAAGCTAACCTTCGACACGGCGATGAACACGCTGCTCATCCTGTGTGTCGGCGCGGTGCTCACCGGCGCCGCCAACGCCGTCCGCGAGCTCGTCAAGGAACGCGTGATCTACCAGCGGGAACGCGCGGTGGGCCTGTCCAGATCGGCGTACCTGATGTCCAAGGTCGTCGTCCTGGGCGTCGTCACCGTGCTCCAGGCGGTGGTGCTGACCCTGGTCGCCCTGCTCGGCGTGGACCTGAACGCGCCCGGCGGCGAGGGCGTGCTGATGCCGCCCCTGGTGGAGATCACCGTCGCGGTCGCCCTGCTGGCGTTCACGGCGATGATGCTCGGGCTGCTCGTCTCCGCGCTGGTGCGCAAGGAAGAGGTGACGATGCCGCTGCTCGTGCTCATCGCCATCGTCCAGGTCGTCTTCTGCGGGGCCCTGCTGAAGCTGGACGGCGTGCCCGGGCTGGAGCAGCTGGGCTGGCTGGTGCCGGCCCGCTGGGCGCTGGCGGCGATGGCCGGCACCGTCGGGCTGGCCAGGATCGTGCCGGACGACCTGACCAAGGACCCCCTGTTCGAGCACTCGGCGGGCACCTGGCTGCTGGACGTCGGGATGCTGCTCGTGCTGTCGGTGCTGTTCGGCTTCCTCGTGTCCCGGCTGCTGCGCCGGCACGAACCGGCCGTGATGCGGAAGTAGGGAGCCGCCATGACGACTCCCGGCTTCCGGCCCACCCACGTCGTGCCCCAGCACGGGATGCCCGCCTGGGAGGCGCCCGACCCGGCCCGGCCCACCGTCGACCTCGACCCGCTGCTGCCGGTGCAGCTGCTGGAGCGGCAGGGCGACTGGGGGCACGTGCTGTGCTTCAACGGCTGGTCGGCCTGGGTCGACGGCCGCCGCCTGGTCGCCGTGCCGCAGGACCCGCCCGCCGCGGACGGGCCGCTCACCCGCGCCGCGGATCCGCGTCCGCTGCTGAGCCGGGCGCAGGAGGCTCTGGCGCGTTACCGGTCGGCCGTCGAGGACCTCGCGGGCGGCCTGGACCGGGAGTCCTTCCGCGCCCGCACCCGTGGGCTGCGGATCGGCGTGGTCGTCGACGGGGAGTCCGTGTGGCTCTACGACGCCGCGCACGGGCACTGGGTGTACGCCGACGGCACCCGCCTGACCACGTACGCGACGGACGAGACCCCCCGCGCCGACCCGGAGCCGTCCCGCCCGGCCGAGACGCCCGCGCATCCCCCGACACGGGTGGTCCCCGAGGAACCGCCCCGCTCGCAGCCGGCGCCGGCACCCCCACCTGTGCAGGGGGCACCCCCGGGACCGACGCGGGTTGCGTCGCCCGAGGCCCCCGAGCCGACGCGGGTGGTCTCGCCCGAGGCGCCGGGGCCGTCGGGGGCCGCGTCATCCGACGGGCCGGAGCCGACGCCGGTCGTCGTGACTCCAAGTGCTCCCGAGCCGACCCGGGTGGTGCCGTCCGAGGCTCCCCAGCCCACACGGGCGGTATCTCCCGAGGCTCCGGGGGCGTCGAAGTCCGCGCCTGCCGAGGCCCCCGAGCCGACGCGCGTGGTCTCGCCGGAGGCACCGGAACCGGTGGAGGCCGGGCCGCCCGAGGCTGCCGAGCCGACGCGGGCCGTGTCTGCCGAGCCGCCCGAGCCGACGCGAGTCGTGTCCTCCGAGCCCCCCGAGCCGACCCGGGTCGTATCGACCGAGGCTCCGGGACCTCCCGAACCCACGCGGCTCGTCACGCCGGAGGAGGTCGAGGAGGCGGGGCGTCCGGGGGAGGCGGCGCCCACGCGGGTCGTGTCGCCCGGGGGTGACGTCCGTTGAGCCGCGAGACGAGCGTGTTCTCGGGGCGGCCCTCCGAGCTGATCGGGCAGCAGATCGCCGGGTACCGGATCGAGCAGGAGATCGGGCGCGGCGGCATGGCCGTCGTCTACCGGGCCCGCGACCTGCGTCTGGAACGCACCGTCGCCCTCAAGCTGCTCGCCCCGGAACTCGCCCGCAACGACACCTTCCGGCGCCGCTTCACCCACGAGTCCCGCGCCGCCGCCGCGATCGACCACCCCCACATCGTGCCGGTGTTCGAGGCGGGCGAGACGGACGGCGTCCTCTACATCGCCATGCGCTACGTCGCCGGCAGCGACCTGCGGCACGTCCTCGACCGGGAGGGCCCACTGCCGCCCGCCACCGCCGTGCGCGTCGCCGCCCAGGTCGCCTCCGCGCTCGACGCCGCCCACGAGCACGGCCTGGTGCACCGCGACGTCAAGCCCGGCAACATCCTGGTGGCCCGCGGCACCGACAGCGACCACCCCGAGCACGTCTACCTCACCGACTTCGGCCTGACCAAGAAGTCGCTGTCGCTGACCGGGTTCACCACGGTCGGCCAGTTCGTCGGCACACTCGACTACGTCGCCCCCGAGCAGATCTCCGGCAAGCCGGTCGACGCCCGCTGCGACGTGTACGGCTTCGCCTGCGTCGTCTACGAGACCCTGGCCGGTCACCCGCCCTTCCGCCGCGACGACGACATGGCCCTGCTGTGGGCCCACCAGTACGACGCCCCGCCGCCGCTGACCGAGGCCCGGCCCGACATCCCCGCCCAGGCCGACCCCGTCTTCGCCAAGGCCCTGGCCAAGAGCCCCGACGACCGGTACCCGTCCTGCCTCGACTTCGTGACCGCCCTGCGCGCCGCGACGACCGGCGGCGTGGCCGGGACGGCCCCGACGCCCCCACCGGGGGACCGGCAGCGGCAGGGCATGGGGGAGGAGCGGCCCAAGCCGCCCCCGCGCTGGGCCGAACCGGTCTTCCTGCCGAGGCCGTAGCGTCCGCGGTCAGTGCTCCCGGACCGGGCCCGCCTCGCCCCGCCGCCGCACGCGCCGGGCCAGCAGCGCCCCGGCGAACCCGGTCACCAGCCCCCACGGGACGGCCAGCCCCACCGCACCCCAGAGCCGGGGTCTGAGGAACAGCTCGCCCGCGAGACCGCCGCCCAGGTCGCCGATGCCGAGCACGGACAGGCCGTAATGTGCGGAGATCCGCCCCACGAGGCAGATCATGAACACCGTCAGCACCAGCGCGACGGCCATGTGCACCGCGTGCTGCCAGGCCCGGACCCGGGCCGGGGACCGGGCCGCCATCACGAACGCCGCGGCCAGCAGCAGCACGGCGTCGACGACCAGCAGCCACCACACCCGGCCGTCGTGCTCCGCCAGCGTCCGCAGGTTCAGCTCGGAGATGTCCGGGGTGCGCAGCACCTCGTCGAGCACCCGCGGCATGGGCAGCCCGAACGGTCCCTCCACCCTGCCGTTCCAGGTGGCGCCGAGGCCGATCGTCAGCGCCAGCCACACCAGGTTGGGCATGCCCAGCAGGATCACCGCGAACGTCTCGGCGACGTGCCCTCGCGTCACCGCGACGACGAGCGCGACGACCACACCGATGGCGACGCAGGCGAGCAGCAGCGCGACCATCGCGTACGCGGCCGGCCGTACGGAGGCCTGGAACCGCAGCAGCCCGCCCGGCAGCGGAGCCCCGCGCGACACCAGCACCGCCAGCACCAGCACACCGGCCAGCCACACCACGCCGACGAACACGGACAGCGGGACGTCGGTGGTGAAACCGATCCTCGGCGAGGCGCCGAACAGGTCGCCGAGTTCGCCCAGCGCGTCGTTCCCGAGGGAGATGTCGAAGGTGTGCCGGGCGGCGAGCGCCAGGCCGATCAGCGCGAGCAGCCACAGCGCCGCGATGCGCGCGGCCCACCCGGCCAGCTCGCGGGCACCGGCGACCGCGCGGTGCCGCAGCGGCCGCAGGAAGCCCCAGGCGATCACCAGCGCCCCGGTGAGCGTCACCGACAAGGGGATCACCGTCAGCCCGGCCTGGGTGTCGGCGAGGTCGCCGGCGCTCCCGGAGAGCTCCACGGTGCCCCCGACGGCGGTGACCACGGTCGCCGCGACGACCGGGGCGAACGCGCCGTCCGGCAGGTCGGCGGCTCCGGCCGCCCACAGGCCGAGCGCGGCCACCACCGCCATGGCGAGCAGCCCGCCGAGCACCGTGACGAGGGCATGCGCCCAGCCGTGACGGGCGACGGCCCGCTCGTCTGCGGTACGGACCTGGCCGGAGGGGGTGCGCGAACTCACGCTGCCACGCTAAGCAGCGCCCGCGCCGCCCGCCCGCCGGGAGGTCCGTCCGCGTCGGCTTGCGGTGCGTACCGGACCGGAGCACACAATGAACTCGTAGTGGAAAAATCTGCCTACACCGGGATCAATGCCTCGGCTGTGCGCAGGCCGCAGAGAACCCACGCGGGAAGAAGAGCTCGTGAGCGTCGAACCGCCGTCGTCCGGCCGCCCCACAGGACCTCCCTCGGGCCCGCTGTCCGGCCCCTCCCAGCCGCCACCGGGAGGCGGCCCGCCCCCCGAGCCGCCGAGCGGGGGCGGCGAGCCGCCGGAGCCCCGCCGCTCGTGGTGGGGATCCGTCCCCCGCGTCGCGCTGATCGCCACCGCCCTCGTGGCCGCCGTCGTCCTGGTCGTGGTGTTCACCCGCCCAGACGGCGGCGGCACCGGCGCGTCCGACAGTGGCACCAGGACGTCCGAGGGTGAGGTCTTCCTCCAGCCCGCGGCGGACACCGGCCCGGACCCGTTCACCGAGTCCACGGCGAAGGAGAGCTCCGCCGCGCCGGTCTCGCCCTCGCCCACCGAGCTGGCCCCGCAGAACACCGTCCAGGGCGTGCAGGGCGGCGCGCCGGGTCTGTACGGCGGCACCCGCAACGTGTCCAGCTGCGACGTGGAGAAGCAGATCACGTACCTCAAGGGCGCCCCGGACAAGCAGCGGGCGTTCGCCTCCGTCGCCCGCGTGGACCCGTCCGACGTGCCTGCCTACCTGCGCTCGCTCACCCCGGTGCAGCTGCGCATGGACACGCGCGTCACCAACCACGGCTACAAGGACGGCGCCGCCACCAGCTACCAGGCCGTCCTCCAGGCCGGCACGGCCGTCCTCGTCGACGACCGCGGCGTGCCCCGGGTGCGCTGCGCGTGCGGCAACCCGCTGACCCCGCCGGTCGCCCAGCAGACCGCGCCGAAGGCCTCCGGCGACGCGTGGCCGTCGTACAAGTCGTCGAACGTCGTCGTGGTCACGCCCGCGCCGGAGCCGGTCGACGTCTTCGTCATGTGCGAACGCGACGGCGAGTGGTTCGAGCGCCACAAGGGCGACACGGGCACGAAGGACCGCAAGACGGAGAAGCCGGACAAGCCCTCCCCGTCGGTGAGCGTGACCACGCCGACGTCGCCGACCGACACGACCTCGTCGGAGCCGCCCACGAGCGAGCCGCCGACCTCGGAGCAGGAGACGTCGCCGGAGCCGCCGACGAGCGAGCCGCCGACGTCCGAGCCCCAGCCGCCGCCCGGGAGCGACACCGGGAACGGCACCGGGAACGGCACCGGGAACGGCACCGGGAACGGCACGACGGACCAGGCCCCGGCGTCCTGACCCACCCGGCACGGACTCACCCGGCACGGACCACCAGGGCGTAGTCGCCGAGCCCCAGCAGACGATCGGCCGGCACCTCGCCCCGGGCGCCGACGACCGCCTCGACGCGGCCCGTCTCCGGCTCGAACGCGACGTCCTGGACCGTGCCGAGTTCGTCACCCGTCTCGGCGAGGATCCGCAGGCCCTGCAGCTCGTGGTGCGGCGGCACCTCGGCGGGGGCGGCGACCGAGCGCACCAGCACGGCGTCCGGGCCGACGGCGTGCAGGGCGCCCCAGGGCAGCACCGTCTCCTTGCGGGAGTGCCTGCCCCGCACCCGGACGTGGGTGACCACACCGGACGCGGCGTCGACCGTCAGCGACCTCACGACGCCGATCTCCTCCGCCTCGGTCAGCGTCAGCACCGGCAGGCCCCGCGCCTGCGAGAACAGCATCACGACGGCGTCCCCTTCCGCTCCTCGCGGAAGGCACCGACCCGGGCGACGAAGGCCGTCAGGTCGTCGGCGACGTAACGGGTGGCGTCCGCGGGGATGACCAGCGCCCGCCCCGAGACGGCGAGCGTCTCCCCGCGTGGCACGTACACCCGGTGCCGACGGCGCCTGGAGCCCTGCACGAGCGCCTTGCCCGCGGCGATCCGGAAGCCCACGACCCGGCCGCTGGTGCCGCCCTCGACGACCACGTCGAGCACCGTGCCGACCTCCGCGCCCTCGTCGGTCAGCACCTTCGCGTGCAGCACCCGGCCCTGCTGGGCCTCGCGCCGCGCCACCACGACCGACGTGTCCTGCAGGGCGAGGGCGTCACGGATCATCACCGCGTCGTGGCCCAGCGAGTGCACCGCCGCCCAGGGCAGGCTCTGCTTCAGCGGGCCGGACAGCAGGCCGCGGCCGCTGAGCGTGAAGCCGGTGACGCGCCCCGCCGCGGCGTCGAACACCGTGTCCTTGACCTGTGCGACGGCGTCTCCGCCCAGAGTGACCACCGGCAGGGTCGTCAGGCTCCGCGCCGCCATCAGCTCGTTCATCGCACGCCCTTCCCGCCGGGCCTGCGCCGCACCGCGATGACCGTCCCCGACCGCCGTCCGGCCTGCACGGCGAGCGTCACCGCGGCGACCGCGGCGAGCGCCGCGACCACCACGACCAGCCATATCCACCAGGCCACCGCACACCTCCGGCGATCCGCCCGGCCGCCCTCGGCCGGTCCTGGTTCCTTCCGGGTGCCCCGTGGACGGGGGACAATGCCCAGGGCACGGGATGGACGGACACCTGTCAGGACTGCACCGCGCGGCTCGGGGTACGAGCACTGGTGCAGAGCGTCCGGCCAGTCCGGCTTCCCAGAGAGAAACGAATGATCGACCACCTGGACGGGGCAGTGATACCGACTGGTTTCGACGTGCCCGTGGAACCGCTGCGGCGGGCGGCACACTATTCGGGCGAGCAGGGATGCATCGCCGAGGCGCGGTCCTTCGCCGCGCTCTTCCTCGACCAGCTCAGGACCGAGTGGTGCGCGCGCATCGACGACCGCGTCGACGGCGCCGTGCTGCTGGTGGTGAGCGAGCTGGTCACCAACGCCGACCGGCACAGCAACGGGCCGTACATCCTGGAGCTCGTGGGCACGGACACCGCCGTGACGGTGTCGGTCTACGACAGCAGCTCCGCCCTGCCCCGCATCTTCCCGCGCAACCCCGAACGCGTCGGCCGGCACGGCCTGGAGATCGTCCACGCGCTCGCCGAGCAGGTCAGCGTGGAACGGGTGCCGGTGGGCAAGCGCGTACGCGCCGTGCTGCCCCTCGCCGACGAAACCGGTGGGTGAGCCGGCCCGGACAGCTCCTGGTCCTGAGGCTCGACGGGACGCTCCGCGCGCCATGGCCCCCGGGAGGCGGCCCTCCCGGCCCGGACGCCGTCACGGGTGCCGTCCCTTCCCGCATGGGGGACGGCACCCGTGACGGCGTCCGCTGCGTCAGGCGCAGCCCAGCTCGCCCAGCATGCCCTCGCGCAGCCGGGTGATGATCCGCTTGATCAGCCGGGAGACGTGCATCTGGGAGCAGCCGAGCCGCTCGCCGATCTCCGCCTGGGTGGCCTCCTCCACGAACCGCATGTGGATGATCTGCCGGTCCCGCTCGCTGAGCTCCGCCATGAGCGGGGCGAGCGAGTGGAAGTCCTCGACGAGCCGCAGCCCGTCCTCCTCCACACCGATGAAGTCGGCCAGGACGGCCTCGCCGCTCTCCGGCCCGTCGCCCGTGAGCGCGGCGTCCAGCGAGGACGAGTTGTACCCGTTCGCGGCGATCTGCCCCTCGACGACCTGGCTCTCGGAGATGTTCATCAGCGTGGCCAGCTCCGCCACCGTCGGCTCGCGGTCGAGCCGGCTCGCGAGTTCCTCACGGGCCTTGGCCAGCTCCACGCGCAGCTCCTGCAGCCGCCGCGGCACGTGCACCGCCCACGTCGTGTCCCGGAAGAACCGCTTGATCTCGCCCACGATGTACGGCAGCGCGAAAGAGGTGAACTCCACCTCGCGGCTCAGCTCGAACCGGTCGATGGCCTTGATCAGGCCGATCATGCCGGTCTGGACGATGTCCTCCATGTCGTCGCCGCGGCCCCGGAACCGGCCCGCCGCGAACCGCACGAGCGACATGTTCATCTCGATCAGCGTGTTGCGCGCGTACTGGTACTCGTGCGTGCCCTCTTCGAGTTCCGTCAGGCGCTGGAAGAACTGGCGGGACAGCTCCCTCGCGTCCCGCGGGGCCACGGACCGCGGGTCCGCGACGCCCGGCAGTGCTCCGTCACCCGTGCTGGCCTCGGCGTTCTCCTCGACGACCTGTGCCTTCGACCGGATCACGGCGGTCTCCATTACCTCTCCCCGAACGTCATGGCGGACATCTGCCTAGGTCCTTCCGGATTGCGGGTACCCGGACAGACGCCACACATGCCCGCGAAGGCCCGGCCGGTGGAGAACCGGCTGCCGGAACCCTCCGCCGGGGACACCCGGGCCGGGTCCCGGCACTCCCAAACCCGTTGTCCGGCCCCGGTGTTGGGGCGATTCCACCCAGGGCGGAACGCCGGGCCCTTCCCCCGGCGAGCAGGACTCCTAGGCTGGAGCAGTGAGCAACCACGTGCCGAACGAAGCCCGCGTCATCCCTCTGCGTCCGCACGGCGCGCGCCCCCAGGCGGCCCGCCCCACCGCCGCTCCGCCGCGCCCGGGACCCCCGGCCCCCGCCCCGAAGGAGCCCCTGTGGCGCGACCTCGTGGGCGACGTCCTGCGCCGTGAACGCCTCGCGCAGGAGCGCACCCTGAAGGACGTCGCCGACGAGGCGCGGATCTCGATGCCCTACCTGTCGGAGGTGGAGCGCGGCCGCAAGGAGGCCTCTTCCGAGGTCCTCGCGGCCGCCGCCCACGCCCTCGGACTGGGCCTGGGCGACCTGCTGTCGAGGGCGCAGGGCGAGCTGACCCGCGTCACCTCCCGCTCCGCGGGCGGCAGTCGCCCCGGGGCGTCCACCTCGTCGTACGACGGGATGTGCCTGGCCGCCTGAGCCCGGCCGGCCGGCGCCTCAGACCTGCACGGGGCGCCGGCTCAACACCTCGTCGGCCAGGCCGTAGGCCACCGCCTCCCGCGCGGTGAACACCTTGTCGCGGTCCATGTCGGCCCGCAGGCTCGCCACGTCGTGGTGCGTGTGCCGCGCCAGCACCTCCTCCACCTGGGAGCGGATCCGCACCATCTCCTTGGCCTGGAGCGCCAGATCGGACACCATGCCGCGCTGCCCTCCGGCGGCGGGCTGGCCGAGCAGCACGCGGGCGTGTTCCAGCACGAACCGCCGCCCGGGGTCCCCGCCGGCCAGCAGCACGGCCGCCGTGGAGGCCGCCTGCCCGACGCAGACCGTCGAGATCGGCGCCCGCACGAACGTCATGGTGTCGTAGATCGCCATGAGTGAAGTGAACGAGCCGCCGGGGGAGTTGATGTAGACGGCGATCTCGCTCTCCGGGGACGACGCCTCCAGATGGAGGAGCTGGGCGATGACGACGTTGGCGACGCCGTCGTCGATCTCGGTGCCGAGGAAGATGATCCGCTCCGACAGCAGCCGGCTGAACACGTCGTAGGACCGCTCGCCCTGCGGGGTGCGCTCGACGACGTTGGGAATCGTGTAGGTACCCATCACTGCAGTCCCATCCGTCGCCGGGAGGCGGCCGGGCGGACGTCCGCGAGGGACTCCACGACCCGGTCCACCATGCCGTACTCCCTGGCCTCCTCGGCCGTGAACCAGCGGTCCCGGTCGCCGTCCCGGGAGATCGTCTCCGGGCTCTGGCCGGTGTGCTCGGCGGTGATCCGCTCGATGGTCCGCTTGGTGAAATCCAGGTTCTCCGCCTGGATCTCGATGTCGGCGGTGGTGCCGCCGATGCCCGCCGACGGCTGGTGCATCATGATCCGCGCGTTGGGCAGGGCGTAGCGCTTGCCGGGCGCGCCGACGCTCAGCAGGAACTGGCCCATGCTGGCCGCGAATCCCATGGCCAGGGTCGAGACGTCGTTGGGAACGAGCCGCATCGTGTCGTAGATCGCGAGGCCCGCGTGCACCGCCCCGCCGGGGCTGTTGATGTACAGGCTGATGTCGGTGCGCGGGTCCTCCGCGGACAGGATGAGCAGTTGGGCGCAGACCCGGTTCGCGGAGACCTCGTCGACCTGCGTGCCCAGCAGCACGATGCGCTGCGCGAGCAGTTGCGCGGCCAGATGGTCGTCGAACCGGGTCGGAGGGGTGTCGCCCTCCTCCGCCCGCGGGGCGAGTGTCGCCAGGGGAGTCATCGGTTCTCCTCGTGGTGGCAGAAGTGCCGTGGACGTTGCGTCGACTCCACTGTCGGCCTCGGGTGAGGCACGGACGAGGTTTCTCTGCCCTGGGCAGATCCGCCACCGGCAGAGCGCAGCGGTCTGCGGTGCGCGCCGATCATCCGGTCCGAAAGAGTTTTCCGCTCCGACCGATGAGTTCCGGGCCGTCGGCCGGTCGACACAGATGACAGCGACCACGTCCCGGGAGGAACTCATGGCGACCGACGGTTTCACCACCTGCCTCTGGTTCGACGGCCAGGCCGAAGAGGCGGCCCACCACTACGTCTCGATCTTCAAGAACTCCAGCATCGGCAAGATCGCCCGCTACCCCGAGGGCGCGCTCCAGCCCGCCGGCAGCGTGATGACCGTCGAGTTCACGGCGAACGGTCACAAGTTCCTCGGGCTCAACGGCGGACCCCAGTTCAAGTTCACCGAGGCGGTCTCCTTCATGATCTTCTGCGCGGACCAGGAGGAGATCGACTACTACTGGACCAGGCTCACCGACGGCGGCGAGCCGGGCCCGTGCGGCTGGCTCAAGGACAAGTACGGCGTGTCCTGGCAGGTCGTCCCCGAGCGGCTCGACGAGATGGTCACCGACCCGGATCCGGCGAAGGCGGCCCGGGTGACCGAGGCGTTCATGGCGATGGGCAAGTTCGACATCGCCGCCCTGGAGAAGGCGTACGCGGGCGAGTGACCCACCGGCGCCCGTGGGGGCAGGAGCCCGCGCCCGTGGGGGCGGGGCCCCGCCCCTACGCCGTCTCGGCCAGGATCTCCCCGATCGCGAGCCGGGAGTTCTCCGCGACCGGTGGGTTCGTCTCCCAGTAGTACGGCAGCGCGATGACCGCGATCGACAGGGCCCAGCCACGGCCCCGGGCCCACTCGGCGTCGTCGGCGCCCACGGCCGCGCGGAAGGCGCCGCGGACCTCGGCGGGCAGCACGCACCAGGCGCTGATCAGGTCGACAGCCGGGTCGCCCACGCCGACCGTCCCGAAGTCGATCACGGCGCTCAGCCGTCCGCCGGTGACCAGCAGGTTCCCGGCCATCAGGTCGCCGTGCGCCCACAGCGGCGGCCCGGCGTACGCGGGGGCGCGCAGGGCCTCCTCCCACGCGGCCGTCACCGCCGCGGTGTCGACCCGGCCCGCCAGCTGCGCGAGCGCCTCCCGCACGAAGGGGTCCCGGGCCGCGAGCGGCACGCCCCGGTAGCCGAGGGGTCCCGCCGAGGCGTCCTTGCGGCGCAGGGCCCTGACGTACGCCGCCAGGTCCTCGGCGAGCAGACCGGGTTCCTCAAGGGCCCCGGGCACCGGGTTGCTCCCGTCGAGCCAGCCGTACACCGACCACGGCCACGGGAAGTCCTCCCCGGGCTCGCCCTGCCCGAGGGGTTCGGGCGAGGCGGCGGGCAGCCCGGGCGCCAGCCGGGGCAGCCAGCGCAGTTCGTGCGTGATGGCGTCGACGGCGCGGGGATGCCGGGGGAGCCGCACGACCTTGTCCGCGCCGAGGCGGAACATGGCGTTCTCCGTTCCGGAGGACTCCAGGCGGCGCAGCGGTAGCCCTGCCCACCGCGGGAACCGGTCCGCGATCAGCCGGCCGACGAGCGGGGCGTCGACGGTGACTTCGTCCTCATGCATTCGCAGCGCGCACATGGCGCCCATTCGAGCGGTCAACCCGCCGACTGTCGAATGGTTTTGGCGATCTCCCGGGCGATCCGCAGGATCCCCGGGGAGCGGACCGGGCAGGGCTTCGGCGTGGACGTCGTGGGCGCCAGACAGAAGTGCAGGTAGTCGTCGTCGCGGTGCAGGGCCGTACGGTCCCGGGACGGCTGGGTGCAGTAGTCCCGGTGGGCGCGCTCGTGGGCCGTGCACGGCAGGTACTGCGCCCAGGTGTAGCGGCCGCCGGCCGGGCTCACCGCCTTCCCGGCGTCCGACACCAGGTCGCCCGTGGCGGCGGCCTGCTGCTCGTAGAGGGCGTTGACGCGCCGGACCCGGTCGGGGGTGGCCGGGTCCGGGCCCTGGGACACCCAGACGATCCTCGGGCCGTCGCCGCCCCCGGCCGCGGCGATCTGCTCGGCGAGCCGGCGCGCGTCGGCGGCGTACCGGGTGAAGTACCGGGCCGGGGACTTGTCGTAGGTGATGCCGTCCATGCACGGCGTGTATCCCCAGGAGTTCCCCCAGAACTGCAGCACCACGAAGTCGGGCCGCAGCCTGCGCACCAGCGCGGCGGCCTTGTCGGCGGCCGGTACGAGGGACCGGTCGGCCGTGCCCTCCAGGTAGTCGCAGAGCGTGGTGCCGGAGTACGGGGCACTGGTGTACTCCGCCTCGACGTCCCGGCGTAACTCCTGCCCGAGGACCTTCTGGGCCTCCATCGCCAGCGAGTCGCCGAGGTACAGCACCCTGGGCGCCTTCCTCGGTACCGCGCCGGGGGAGACGGGGACGCGCCCGCGGGGTGGGGGCGCGCCCTGCTCACGCGGAGCCGGGAGCCCCGGGGAGGCCGACGTGCGCGGTGCGTCCGGTGGCGGCCCCTCGGGCGCGGACGCCGGATCCCCGCACGCGCCGAGCAGCACCCCGGCCAGCAACACCCCCACGACCCACGGCTTGCGCATACGGCAACTCCCACCCCGGCCACCGAAACGGCACTCAGGCAAGCACAGCCGGGCGCCGGGGGGAAGACGTACGCCGGACGCGGTGGGTCAGACGCGGTCGGCGGCGATCAGCAGGTACTGGAAGCTGCCGTTCCGGTAGGTGGTGAGGAACGTGTCCTCGATGCCCGTGACCAGGTGCTCGGCCTGCCGGCGCAACTCGCAGTACGGGATGGTCGCGGCCGTCAGGTCCTGCACGTGCACCGGGACCAGCCGGTTCCGGGCCATGGCCCGGAAGTACTCCGACCGCGGGTGGATGTCGCAGATGTAATGGGCGTTGATCAGGGAGACCTCGCGCGAGGCCCGACCGTAGGTGTCGTTGTAGCAGCCGGTGATCACCACGTAGCGGCCGCCGCGGCGCAGCAGCCGGGCGTGCTCGGCGAACAGCAGGTCCAGCTCCCGCCCAGGCGGCCTCGGCGACGTACCCCAGGTGCAGCCGGGCGATGTCGTGCACGAACCGCGCGGTCTGGCTGGGTGTGGCGAAAGCGGCGTAGTCCCTCAGCGCGCGGTGGTACGAGCGCAGCGGCCCGTCGGCCGTCAGGCCCCGGCGCCACTCCGCTTCCCGGTCGGGCGGGCCGTGGTAGGTGTCGAGGGCCGACCGGGCGATGATCAGCCGCCCGCCGAGTCCGCGGGAGGACCCGCCCCGGTCCTCGTCCTCGGAGCAGTAGCAGCTGTCGACGAGGTTCTCGGCCAGCAGCAGCTCGCCGGCGACGGTGAGGCGGTCCAGGTCGGTGGCGCCAGGATGCTGCAGCACGACGGCCCGGCCGAACTGGCACCCCGAGCGGTCGGCAGGGGTGGATGGAGTGGTCGGCGAAGACGGCGGGACGGCCGGCGAGGCCGGCGGCCTCGTGCGCCGGTGAGCCGGGCGGGCCTCGAGTACCGGCCAAACAGCGGCAGAGATGGCCGGATAACCGCGTGAAGGGGGCGGCCTCTCGCTCCGGCGGTGGCAAACCCCCGATCGGGGCGGAGGAGGAACGGCCCGGTGACCCCACGCCGGTCCCCCGCCCGTCGCCGCCGGGGCACAGGGCGCACAGGGCGCGCGAACGCCGCCGACACGGTCGTGCACCCGCCGTAGCCACCGCCCGCGCACGGTCCGGAAGCGGCTCGCGCTCGGCGCGCGGGCCGGCCCACAGGTGACTAGCGTGAGGAAACGGACCATCCACCCGTCCGGAGAGGGCCGCAGCCATGGCCGTGCAACCCGAAGGGGCCCCTTGCTGGGCCGACGCGATGTTCAGCGACCTCGAAGGGGCCAAGAGCTTCTACGGGGACGTCCTCGGCTGGACCTTCGCCGAGGCGTCGGCCGAGTTCGGCAACTACACCGAGGCCTACGCGAACGGCAAGGCGGCCGCCGCCGTCGTCCCGCCCATGCCCGGCCAGGAAGGCATGTCGCAGTGGTGCCTGTACTTCGCGGCCCGGGACGCCGCCGCCACCGCGCGGAAGATCCGCGAGAACGGCGGCGAGGTGGTGATGGAGCCGATGCAGGTCGCCGACCTCGGCACCATGTGCCTGGCTCGCGACCCCGGTGGCGTGATGTTCGGCCTGTGGCAGGCCGGCACCCACGAGGGGTTCGCTGCGGAGATGGGCGAGCCGGGGGCGTTCTGCTGGGCGGAGGTCTTCACCCGCGAGCCGGGGAAGTCCGACGCGTTCTTCCCCGCGGTCTTCGGCTACAGCGCCCAGCAGATGCAGGACCACACGATGGACTTCCGGGTCTACAACCTCGGTGAGCGACCCGCCCTGGGCCGCATGGAGATGACGGACGACTTCCCGCCCGAGGTGCCGCCGTACATCAACGTCTACTTCGGCGTGGCCGACTGCGACGAGGCGGTCTCGAAGGCCACGAAGCTCGGCGCGACGCTGCAGTTCGGCCCGATGGACACCCCCTTCGGGCGGTTCGCGGCGCTGACCGACCCGCAGGGCGCGAACTTCTCCGTGATCGACACCACGAGGACCGAGGGTGAGATGCCGGCCATGACCGACGTCTCCTGAACGGGCTCCGCGCCGGGCACCCGGCACGCCCATGGCATGATCGTGTCCATGGGTGAACGTGTTGTGGCCGCGTGCGACGGGGCTTCGAAGGGAAACCCCGGGCCCGCGGGCTGGGCCTGGGTCGTCGCCGACGCTTCCGAGACGCCGGAGCGGTGGGAGGCGGGGCCGCTAGGCAGGGCCACCAACAACGTCGCCGAACTGACCGCGCTGGAGCGCCTGCTGGCGGCGACCGACCCGGACGTACCGCTCGAGATCCGCATGGACTCGCAGTACGCGATGAAGGCCGTCACCACCTGGCTGCCGGGCTGGAAGCGCAACGGCTGGAAGACGGCTGCCGGCAAGCCGGTCGCCAACCAGGACCTCGTCGTGCGCATCGACGAACTGCTGGACGGCCGCTCGGTCGAGTTCCGCTATGTCCCCGCCCACCAAGTCGACGGGGACCGGCTCAACGACTTCGCCGACCGCGCCGCCAGCCAGGCCGCGACCGTCCAGGAGCCCGCGGGCAGCGGCCTCGGCTCCCCCGAGCCGCCGCCCGCCCCGGACACCCCGGCCAAGGCCCCGCGCTCCCGCTCCCGCGGCGGCGCCGCCCGCACCGCGCGGACCTCCGCGGCGAAGGGCTCCTCACGCACGATCAAGGCGAAGTTCCCCGGCCGCTGCCAGTGCGGCCGCTCCTACGCGGCCGGCGAGCCCATCGCCAAGAACGACAGCGGCTGGGGCCACCCCGAGTGCCGCACCGGTGCCGCCGTCTGATCAGTGGCCTCTAGGCGTCGAACGTGTAGTGCGGCGTGTGGTCCAGCAGGTCCGCCGGGCTCATGTCGTGCCACGGCCGCATCGTCTCGCGCAGGTCGATCACGTTCGGCGTGCCCGCGGCCGGCAGGTAGCCGGAGCGGGGGTGGCGCCGCTGCCAGTCCGCCCACAGCTTGTCTATGTAGGCGTGGTGCAGCCAGAACACCGGGTCGTTGGGGGAGACCCCGGTGGCCATCTGCCCGCCGACCCAGACGTGGACGCGGTTGTGCAGGTTGACGCCCCGCCACCCTTCGAGGTGGTTGCGGAAACCGTCCGAGCCGCTGTTCCAGGGCGCCATGTCGTACGTCGGCATCGCCAGCACCGAGTCGACCTCGGCGCGCGTCGGCAGCTCGCGTCCCCCGGACCCCAGGGAGCGGCGCAGAAACGTACGGCCGTCGACCCGCACGTTGATCGGCCAGTTCCCGCTCGACGCGGCGAACGGCCCGTCCGTCACCCGGCCGTCCCGCTCGCGCCCGGTGCCCCCGAGGAAGTCGGGCGCCCACAGCGAGGCACGCGGCGTACGGTCGACGGTCCAGTCCCAGTACGGCAGGCTCACCGACGCGTCCACCGACTGCAGCGCCCGCTCGAACTCCAGGAGGAATCTTCGGTGCCAGGGCAGGAAGGACGGGGAGCGGTGGCCCGTGCGCTCGCCGTCGTCGGTGTCGGAGACGATGAACGCGTTGTGGGTGGTGACGAACTCGTCGTAGCGGCCGGTGCGCTTGAGCTCGATCAGCGCGGCCACGAAACGCCGCTTCTCGTCGGCGGTCAGTTCGGACTGGTTCTTGCGGACAGCCATGTGCGGGTGCTCCAGGTGCGGTGCGGTACGGGTCAGTTGGCGGGGAAGGGCAGCAGGGGCGCGCCCTGCAGCTCGTCCACCGCGGCACGGGCGGCGGCGCGCGGCGTGGCCACCGGGTCGTAGTGGCTGACGACGCTGATCCAGCTGCCGTCGGCGTTGCGCATCACGTGCAGCTCCACGCCGTCGACGAACACGGCGTAGCCCGCGCCGTGGTGGTGGTGACCGGACCCGGAGGCCGGCCGGCCCTGTATCCGGCGGCCCTTGTAGACCTCGTCGAAGGACGCGGGGGAGCCGTGGTGTCCGGCGGCGGTCGCGGCCGGGGCCAGGGCGGGCACCGTTCCGGCGGCGGTGGCGAGGGCGGCCGCGGCGGTGAGCGCGCGACGACGGCTGAGTTCCGGCATACGGACCTCCTGGGGTCGTTCGGGTGATGACGCCGTATGCCTATCGGCCCGTGCGGTAACGGGAGAAATCCCCTCGAGCCGGTTGGCTGCGATCCGGGCAATTCCCCTTATGTCGTGCAAGGTTGAACCAGGATGATCTTGCTGTGGCGGCCGCGTGTGCCGGTCGGGAGGGGGAAATTCCGCCCGCTTCGGGTGCTGTGGCGGATGTTTCTCCCCGGGCGGTCCGCGGCTCGTGGTGCGCGTCACGCCGCGAAACTGACGCGAAACGGCGGTTCGATCGATGATGCTTTTGTCCTGCTACTCGTCCGCGATCGACAGCTCTCGGTCGCCGCCACCTGGACCGGGCTCGGGCTCGACCGCGCCGGCGAGGCCGACGGGCGGGCCCTGCTGGAGACCTCTTCGCCGACGTCCTGGACGGCCACCCCCTGCTGGGACGCCCCGGCGGCACCCCGTGGGGGACTTTCCGCACCCTGACGAACCGCACCTGGCACCACGGCACCCTCGTCCTGCTCGGCGACGCCGCCCACACCACGCACTACTCCATCGGCGCCGGCACCACCCTCGCCCTGGAGGACGCGATCGCCCTGGCCTCCGCCCCGCGCGAGCACGCCGCACTCCCGCGGGCCCTCGCCCGCTACGAACACGAACGCAGGCGTGCCCTCCTGCCCCTGCAGAGCGCGGCCCGCTACGGTGCTGCGCCGGTTCAAGCGCTGGCTGGGCCCGAAGGTCGCACGGACCGTACAGGCCAGGGAGCTGACCGCTCGCCCCTAGGGGTGTCCCCCTAGGCGCCCTGGGAGGTGTCCGCGAACAGCCGGTCCAGGAACGCGTTGCCGTAGACCCGGTGCGGATCGAGGCGGTCCAGGATCGCGGTCGCCTCGGCCCACTCGGCGGGCCCGACCGCCGCCGGCACCACCGAGCCCAGCACCTCCCCGTCGCTCCACACGCCGTCGTCCGTGTAGGCCCACCCCTTGGACCACTCGACCCGGGTCAGGGCGAAGCCGCCGTCGAAGGTGCGCAGCAGGAACCGCTCGATCTCGCGCAGGAACGCCGCCGCGTCCGGCGTGCCCGGCAGGGTCAGGACGTCCAGCCACACCGCGGTGTCCCACTCGGGGTGGTCCGCGCGCGGCCGGAGCGCGGACAGCAGCGGCGGGCGGGCCCCGGCCGCCTCGGCGTCGCCCGGGTCGTCCAGGCCGGTCACCCGGATCTCCACCGAGCCGTTGACCGGGAAGCTGCCCCGGGCGGCGTACGCCGTGAGCCGCTCCCGGTAGAACGCGGCGAACTCGGCGACGACCCGCTGCACCCTCTCCCGCGAGGTGAGGACCGTGTAACCGTCGGCATGGACCTTCAGAGTGGTCGGCTTCAGGTACAGCAGCGTGTTCTTGGACGGCCCCCAGAGGTCGCCCGACAGCGTCGCCACCAGCCCGAGCGCCGCCGCGTCGTACTGCGCGTTGCCCAGCACCGGAGCGAGGTACCAGGCCGCCTCCGACGTCATACGGCCCACCAGCTCGGCCACCGGGGCCGGGACGTTGTCGGAGAACGGGTAGTTGTACGGCCGCGTCACCGTCCGCGAGGTCAGCGGGCGGGTGGGGGAGACGCTCCACACCTTCAGCCAGGGGTGCTCGGTGAAGGCGAACCAGATCGCCTCGACCCGCCCGGCCTCGTCCAGGAAGCTCGCGAACGTCCGCCCGTCGGAGCCGGGCGCGGCGAACAGCTCCCCGGCCGGGATGTCCGTGCGGCTCACGCACCGCAGATGCGTGTCGGCCCCCACCCGCAGCACCACCTCCGTCACCAGCGACCGCCCCAGGTGGGTCAGCAGCGCGGCACCGTCCGCCTTGTCGCGGTGGAAGGTGCGCAGCACGTACGCGCCGGACCGCGCGTCCCACACGACCGCCGTCAGGGACAGGACCAGATTGCTGAGCGAGCCGTACGTGTGCCCGGGGAGCCGTCGCTCGCCCCGCGCGGGGACGCCGGTGCCGTGCCCGTCGACCGCCAGGACCCCGCCGAGGGTGAGGACACCGGGTGCCGGTGCGGCCGTGACGCCGAAGCCGTGCTCCTCCAGGAAGCCGAGCAGGGCCTCCATGGTCACGCCGGTCCCGGCGCGCACGGCCGTGGGGGAGTCCAGCGCGAGACCGGTGAGGTGCGGCGCGGTGTCGACGAGGAGGACGGGCGCACCGGACGCCGTCCCCTCCGTCACCGTCAGGGGCGACCAGCCGTGCGAGGCGCCCCGTGCCCGCACCCGCCACCCGTGCCGCCACGCCCAGTTCACGACGTCGACCACCTGGTCCGGGCCGTCCGGCGCGCACGCCCACAGGCCGTCGGCGGTGATCTCGCCGACCCAGTTCCGGTACGCCGAGCGGTACAGCGCGACGTCCGCCGGGAAGTCCGGCAGCTCCGCGGCGGCCACCGCCGGATCCGCCGGCAGACCCGGCACGGCGGCCAGCGCGGCCGCGGTGAGAAGGAAGCCCCGGCGCGTCCAACGCGGGTCGGCCGACGGGAAGTTGCTCTCTGCACCAGTTGTCACGTGCAGTCACGCTAGAGGCCGGTTGACACGTGCCATGTCCCTGCCCCCTCTATTCACTCGTGTGAGTGAATTCGGTGGGGTCGGCGGGCCGGAGCAGTACCCTCCGCGCGGGGCCGTGACGGATGACAGACTGACGCCCATGGACGAGCGCACATTCGACAGGTCGGGTCAGCACGCTTCCGTCGTCGGTCTCGGTACGTGGCAGCTGGGGGCCGACTGGGGAGACGTCGACGACAAGGAAGCCCTCGCGGTACTGGAGGCGGCGGCCGAGGCCGGGGTGACCTTCTTCGACACCGCCGACGTCTACGGCGACGGCCGCAGCGAGCAGACCATCGCCGCGTTCCTCGCCGGCCGGCCGGACCTGCACGTCCTGGTCGCCACCAAGATGGGCCGCCGGGTCGAGCAGATCCCCGAGAACTACGTGCTGGAGAACTTCCGCGCCTGGAACGACCGCTCCCGGCGCAACCTCGGCGTCGACCGCGTCGACCTGGTGCAGCTGCACTGCCCTCCGACGCCCGTCTACTCCACGGACGAGGTGTTCGACGCCCTCGACACCCTGGTCGAGGAGGAGCGGATCGCCGCGTACGGCGTCAGCGTCGAGACCTGCCAGGAGGCGCTGACCGCGATCGCCCGGCCGGGCGTGGCGAGCGTGCAGATCATCCTCAACCCGTTCCGCATGAAGCCCCTGCGCGAGGTGCTCCCGGCCGCCCGTGAGGCCGGCGTGGGCATCATCGCCCGCGTCCCGCTCGCCTCCGGCCTGCTGTCGGGCAAGTACACGCGGGACACGGTCTTCCCGGAGAACGACCACCGCACCTACAACCGGCACGGCGAGTCCTTCGACGTGGGCGAGACCTTCTCCGGCGTCGACTACGCCACCGGCGTCGAGGCGGCCGCCGAGTTCGCCGCGCTGGCTCCCGAGGGATACACCCCGGCCCAGCTGGCGCTGCGCTGGATCATCGAGCAGCCCGGCGTGACGACCGTGATCCCGGGGGCCCGCTCGCCCGAGCAGGCCCGCGCCAACGCGGCCGCCGCCCGGCTGCCGGAGCTGCCCGCCGAGACGCTCGCGGCGATCCGCGACCTGTACGAGCGGCGGATCCGTGAGCAGGTGGAGAACCGCTGGTAGGGCTCGCCCTCAGGGCACCAGGAGCAGCTGCCTCTCCTGCTCCTGGTCGCCGGAGGCGGCACCGTCGTCGCGTGCCGTGAACGCCCGGGTGAGCGTGTCACTCGCCCGCCGCACCGCCTCCGGAGCGCCCTGCACCGTGACGGTCACGGGCGCGGACAGCCGCCCGCCACCCTCCTCGGCGCTCCCGTCGGCACCGGCCTGCGCATCGCCGTCGAAGGTCGCCATGTGCACCGTCGCGTTCTCGTCGGAGGGAAGCTCGTCCGGCGCCCCGAACGTCCCTTCCAGGGCCCGGACGACCGCTCGCGCGTCGTCGGCGCCTCCGCCGCTGAGCGTCACGGTGAGCTGCGTACCGGACATGCGTCCACGACCTCCTCGGGCTCTGCGTCATTCGCGCCGTCCGTGTAACCGCCCCCTGATCGCTCAAACCGCGCGGGGGCCCGGGACGACGGTGCTTTCCGGGGAACCCGCGAAGAGTGAAGACGCGCGAGTTCTCACACCGGGAGGACCAGTGACCGACACGGCAGAGGGCGGGGCCAGGCGCCGGGGGCGCAACGAGACCGAGGAGGAGAGAGCGGACCGGATGTGGCAGGAGCTCATCCAGGAGGTCCGCGTGGCGCAGATGGGCGTGCAGATCCTGTTCGGCTTTCTGCTCACCGTGGTGTTCACCGAGAAGTACGACGACCTGACCGACACGGACCAGGCGATCTACCTGGTGACGGTCGTGCTCGGCGCGTGCGCGACCGGGGCGCTGATCGGGCCGGTGTCCCTGCACCGCATCGTCTCCGGGCGGCGCGTCAAGCCGCAGGCGGTGCAGCTGGCGTCCCGGCTGACGCTGCTCGGCCTCCTGCTGCTGCTGGCCACGATGACCGCCTCACTGCTGCTGATCCTGCGCGTGGCGACCCACGACGGCTTCGTGCCCTACCTGGTGGCCGGCGTCGTCGGCTGGTACCTGCTGTGCTGGTTCGCCCTGCCGCTGTGGACCCGGCACCGCCACACCTCCAGGTGACCGGCTGGTTTCGCCGGCGGCGTGGGCGGGCTGGTCACTAGGGGAGCCCGCCCTGACCGCCGCGGTTCAGCCTCCGGCGAGGACGCCCGCCAGGAAGTCGTCGACGTGGACCTCCTCGCGGCCCGGCGGGACCATCTCGTGGGTCTCCCGCAGGAACGCCGCGAACGCCGGGGCCCACGCGAACACCACCGCGTGGTGGCGGCCCCCGTCGGGGCGGGCGTCGCCGAGGAACTCCATGCGCAGCTCCTGCCACACGCCCCGCGACTCGGGACGCATCCGCACGTCCCCCACCCCGACCGGACGCCGCAGACCGTCCGCGAGCATCTCCCGGTCCAGCTGCCACCGGGCGAGGACGCGGCCGTCGTGGCTGAAGACGACGGTGACGGCGAACGGGTCGGCGGCGTCGTAGCTCAGGTGGGCGAGCACGGAGAAGCGGTCCGTGTCACCCGCCTGGAGCTGCACCACCAGGGTCTTGTGCACGAAGGAGTTCACGAGAGGGCCTCCGGGAAGAACCGACGTAGAGCCCTCTAGTACCCCCTGCACGCACAAGATGCTCAGCCCTCCGGGTGATTCCCGCGGGCTCCGCGCAGGGACTCGATGCACACGGCCACGGCCCGCTGGAGCTCCTCCAGCCGCGTGACCATGTCGTCCTCGTAAAACTCCGGGACATCGTCGAAGGTCAGTTCCTCGAACACCTTGGTCGCCTTCTGCAGGCTGCTGTAGAACTTCGTGCGCCGCTCCTGCACGCGCAGCCCAGGGTCGGCCTCCACGGTCTCCACCACGAGGGACTTCATGGTGTCGTACGCCTCGGCGGCCCACTCGCCGGCGTCCTCGCCCTCGTCCAGCTCGTCGATGAGGGACAGGTGCCGCTCGGCCTCCTGACGGAGGTCGGCGGGCGCCTCGACGGTCTGCCCGGCCGGCGTCCTGATCTGCCCCGACTCGGCGATCTGGCGCACGTAGCCGATGCGGTCCGCGGCCCTGCTCTCGCCGGCGACGGCCTTCTTCAGTTCGTCGGTGCGCACGACGTCGCGGGCCAGCTCCGACTGGAGACCGGGGTCCTCGCGGACGCGGTCGAGCAGGGCCTGGCGGGCCGCGCGGGCGGTGGAGGGGTCGGCGAGGATCGCGGCGCGCAGGGCGGTGGGGTTCTCCGCGACCTCCAGCGCCTTGGTGGGCCGGATGCCCTCCGCCTCGGCGGCCTCGGCGATGGCGGTGCCGCGTTCCGACGTGGCGCTGTTGCGGGAGACGTAGTAGCTCAGCCACACGTCGGCGTCCGGCAGTTCGACGTCCTGACCCGGGGTCAGGGCCTCGAAGTGCGGGACCATGCCGTCGTCGGCCGCCCGGTCCCACGCCTTGTAGTAGCGCATGACCCGCTCCGGGGAGCAGCCGGCGAGTTCCGCGAACTCCTTCGCGGACACCTTCGGCGTCTCGTCCGCGCCCTGCCCGCCGGGCCGCACGCTGCGCGCGACCTTCAGCCCGAAGGCCCATCCTCCGGTCCGGGCGTACGCCCCGAACTCCCGCGCGTCACGCGCGACGAGGTCGGAAAGGGGCTCCGGGGACGCGGGGGACGTCTCGGGCGGGGTGAGGGCTACGGTCACGGACGACTCTCCTGGGCGGGGCGGATCGGGACTGCACGAAGTGCGCACGGCAGCCTACCGGCAGCCGCTGACCTCGTCGTTCACCGTCGGTGAGGTCGGGGCCGGGGTCGTCTCGCGTGCACCGCCCGCGCGTTCCGCGGGTGCCGTCCCGCCTGGAATTCGTTTCGCCCGCCCGGCCCGCGTGGGCGAGGATGCCGGGCATGGTGCGACCCGAGATCGGCGCCGTCCCGCGCCGCTGCGCGGAGTGCGGTGGGTACGAGTACGGCGGTGCTCCCGGCTGCGACGCGTGTCGCGTCCTCGTCGACGGCATCGTGGAGGAGGCGTGGGCCGCCTTCCTGCGGCGGTGGGACGTCACCGGGGCTGAGGAGGAGAAGGCGCTGGCCGAGATGGTCGCGGCCGAACCCGACCGGCACGACTGGCGGGTGGTGGACGCCGCCCTCGACCGGCTGACGTGCCCCGACTGCGACGGCCGGCTCGCCCGGGGCCCGGTCGGCTGCCCGCCCTGCGACCAGGCGCACGGCTTCCGCTACGCCGCGATCGAGACGGACCGGCCGGGCGTCCCGCCGGGCAACGAGCACGCGGTCCGCGTGAACGTCTCGGTGGTGCGCCGACCGCAGGTCACCTCGGAGAGCGAGCTGCTCGTCCGACGCCTGCTGCTGCCCCTGCTCCTGGCCGGGGCGCTGCCCACCACCGAGGAGGCGCAGCGGGTCGGCGCGCTCGTGAAGAAGAGCCCTCCGGGCCGGAGGGCTCAGCTGGTCGGTCAGGTCGTCGAGGCACTGGCGGAGGACCTCAGCCGAACGCGTCGCGCAGGGCGGGCAGCAGGGTCTTCTCCGACCAGTCCAGATACGCCGGCTGGGACTCGCCGCCGATCTGCACCAGGGCGATCTCGGTGAACCCGGCCTCGGCGTAGGGGCGTACGGCCTCCACGAACGCGTCCGGGTCGTCGCCGCACGGGATGGAGTCGGCGACGTCGTCCCGCGTGACGAACTGGGTCGCCGCCTCGAAGGAGTCCGGGTGCGGCAGCTCCGAGTTGACCTTCCAGCCGCTGCCGAACCAGCGGAACTGGGCGTGCGCCCGCTTGATCGCCGTGTCCCGGTCGGGGTCGTAGCACACGGGCAACTGGCCCACGCGGGGCTTGCCCTCGCCGCCGTGCCGGTCGAACGCCTCCAGCAGGCCCGCCTTGGGCTCGGTCGCGATCACCAGATCGCCGAGCCGGCCCGCGAGTTCGCAGGACCGCTCGCCGGAGACGGCGACGCCGATGGGCGGGGCCTGTTCCGGCAGGTCCCACAGCCGGGCCGACTCAACGTCGAAGTGCGTGCCGCGGTGGTTGACGTGGCCGCCCTTGAAGAGGGCGCGGATGATCTCCACGGCCTCCTCGAACATCTCGTGCCGGACGTCGACGGACGGCCAGCCGCCGCCCACCACGTGCTCGTTGAGGTTCTCGCCCGAGCCCAGCCCCAGCCGGAACCGGCCCTCGGAGAGCAGCTGCACCGTCGCCGCCTTCTGCGCCACCACCGCCGGGTGGTAGCGGAACGTCGGACACGTCACGTACGTCATCAGCGGGATACGCGACGTGGCCTGGGCGGCCGCGCCGAGCACCGCCCAGGCGTACGGCGAATGGCCCTGCGACCGCAGCCACGGGAAGTAGTGGTCGGAGGTCACCGAGAAGTCGAAGCCCGCCTCCTCGGCCCGCACCACGTGGTCGACGAGGTCTCGGGGACCGGCCTGCTCGGTCATCATCGTGTATCCGATTTGCACCATAACCGCCGAGTCCCCTGACGTCCGACGGGAAAACGACTCGATCAAGGTCCGTCGGCGGGGAAGGATGCCGACATGAATGCCACGGTGCTCTCGCCCTCCGACCCCGCCGCCCAGGGCGTCGACGCGTCCGGCGTCCTCGCCTTCCTCGACGCCCTCGAAGCCGCCCCCGGCATCGAGCCGCACAGCCTGATGATCGTGCGGCACGGCCGGCTGGTCGCCTCCGGCTGGTGGGCGCCGTACACCCCCGACCGCCCCCAGCTGCTGTACTCGCTCAGCAAGAGCTTCACCGGCACCGCCGCCGCGCTGGCCGAGGCCGAGGGACTGCTCGACTTCGACGCGCCGGTGATCTCGTACTTCCCGGAGTTCGAGGCCGACATCACCGACCCGCGCAGCCGGGCCATGCTGGTGCGGCACGTGGCGTCCATGGCGAGCGGCCACGAGCGGGAGACCGTCGACGAGGTCTTCGCGCTGGACCGGGAGGAGCCCGTGCGCGGATTCCTGCTGCTGCCGCCGGATCGCGACCCCGGCACCGTCTTCGCCTACAACCAGCCCACCACCTACACCCTCGCCGCGATCGTCCAGCGGGTGACCGGGCAGTCGCTCACCGCGTACCTGCGCCCGCGGCTGCTGGATCCGCTGGGCATCGGCGAGGTGTTCTGGCAGCAGGGCAGCACCGGCCGTGAACTCGGCTTCAGCGGTCTGCACGCCACCACCGACGCCGTCGCCCGGCTCGGTGAGCTGTACCTGCGCGACGGTGTCTGGGAGGGCGAGCGGCTGCTGCCCGAGGGATGGGCGGCCCGCGCCTCGCACCCGCACATACCGACCGCCGGTGCCATGGGAGACGCGGACCGGCAGGACTGGGACCTGGGCTACGGCTACCAGTTCTGGAGGTCCCGGCACGGCTACCGGGGCGACGGGGCGTACGGGCAGTTCTGCCTGGTGCTGCCCGAGCAGGACGCGGTGATCGCGACGACCGCGGCGACCGAGGAGATGCAGACGTTGCTGAACCTCGTCTGGGAGCACCTGCTGCCCGCCTTCGGGCCCGAGCCGCTGTCCGGGCGGGAGGCCGTCGACGCCGAGCTGCGGGAACGCCTCGCCCGGCTCGCCCTGCCGACCGCCCCCGGCAAGCCCGCACCGCCGGAGCGGGCCGAGGAGTGGGCCGCCGCCGAGTTCACGCCCTCCGGCGGGGCGGGACCGGTGCGGACGGCCGGGCTCGCCCGGGACGCGGACGGCTGGACGCTGACGCTCACCGAGGAACGCGGCGGGGGCCGCCTGGACCTGCGGCTCGGCGGCGGGCCGGGCTGGACGGTGGCCGAGGAACCCTTCCCGACCGCGGTCGGCGGCGGCTGGACCGATCCCGGCACGCTCGCCGTGGACGTGGTGTTCCTGGAGACCCCGCACCGGCTGGAGCTGACCTGCTCCCTCGCGGACCGGACGCTCACGACGCGCTGGGCCACCGAGCCGCTCCAGAGCCGTCGGCTGACCGGCCAGCGAGCGCCGCGCGGCTCAGTCTGAGCCCGGCCGGAACGTCTTCAGGAACGTGCGCAGCGCCTCCTGGTTCACGTCGTCCTCCCAGTCGGCGTCCGAGGTGGTCCAGCGCAGCGAGAAGCTCCGGCCCTCGCCCAGCAGGAAGCCCCGGCCGAACGTGTGCACGCGGGTGCCGTCGGCCTGCGCCGTCCACTCCATGTCGGCGGCCTCGCGGCCCTGGTACGTCGTCGCGCGGATCTCGCCGATCCGCTCGTAGCCGCCCGACCGCTTCAGGTTCGGTTCGACGTCGTCCCGCCACACGGCGACGGGGTCCGGGCCCACGCGTGCGCTGTAGGTGACGGCCAGCGTGCGGTCGTCACCGTTGGCACCGAAGACGATCCGGTACGCCAGGTCGCCCTGGCGGTCGGTGTCCAGCCGCCCCCAGCCCTCGGGGAGCGCGACGGAGAAGCCCTCCGGCGCGTGGTAGCGGTGGAAGCCGGGCGGCAGGGCCGTGGCCGGGGTGGACGGAGTCGGTGTGGGGGACGGGGTGGTGGGCGTGGGGGAGGGGGACGCGGACTTCGTCGGACCGGGTGTCCCGGTCGGCTCGGGGCTGCCGCTGTCGCCACCGGTGTCGCCGCCGGTGCTCTCGCCCGGCGACGCGGCGGAGGCCGGTGGCCGGGCCGGGGACTCGGCCGCGTCGCTGCCCGAGTCGCCGCCCGGCAGCCCCTGGGTCGCGGCGAGCACGGCGACCGCGACGGTGACGACGGCCAGGGCGGTCCCCGCCACCATGGTCCGTCTGCTCCAGGCCGGGCTCCACGGGCGCACGGCGGCGTACGTGCCGCGCAGCCGCGGGGCGGGCACGGAGGCCAGGCCCGCTTCGGGGTCCTCGCTCAGCGCGCGGGTCAGCGCCTCCCGGACCACCGGGCGGGTGAGCCGTTCCCGCGAGTCCTTCCGGAGCAGCCCTTGCACGACCTGCGCCAGCGGCCCGGCGCGCATCGGCGTGCGCAGCGGCAGCCGGTCCACACCCTTCAGGGTGTTCTCCGGTCGGCCCCGGTCACGGAAGGGCGGGCGCCCCTCGACCGTCGTGTAGAGGATCGCGCCCAGCGCCCACAGGTCGGCCGCCGGGCCGATGCGCTGGTCGCGGGCCTGTTCCGGGGAGGCGTACGCGGGTGCCGTCAGGCGCGGTGCGAGGGTCGCGCCGGCCAGGCCGAAGCCGGTGACGACGATCGACTGGTCCTCGCGCACGAACACCTGGCCCGGGCTGAGTTCGCCGTGCGTGATGCCCTCGGCGTGCGCCGCGTCCAGCACGTCGAGCAGCTCCAGGCCGAGGCGCGCGGCCCGCACGTAGTTGAACGTGCCCTGCTCGGAGAGGAGTTCGCCGAGGGGGGTGCCGTCGATCCACTCGGTGACGGTCCACAGGGTGCCCGCCTCCTCGACGGCGTCCACGACCGTGGCGATGCGGCCCGGGCACAGCAACGCCATGCTCTCGGACGTGCGCAGCAGGCGGGCCGCGGTCCGGCGCTCGGTCGCGCGCGGGTCGTCCGGAAGCCCGATCTGGGTGACGAGACACGGGCGTGAGACGTCACCGGCGCCGATGTCCTCGGCGTACCAGCAGATGCGGTTGGTCTCGCGCTGGATGATCTCGAGCAGCCGGTACCGGCCGGCGACCAACTGGTGTGTGGAGACGTGCGCCCTGCCCATGGCCATCCCTCGCTGGAAACCTGGCTCTCACCTTTTCCAGAGGTACGGGGAGTGAGGCCGCCCGCGTTCAATCGGATCGCAACTCCGCGCGCAATCTTGTCTTTTATTCAAAAGATGGGAGCAAGTGTGCGAGAGGAAAACGGTCTTTCGCGGTTTCGGGGGCGGCTCACCTCGGCCACCCGGGCCCTCGCGGGCGCGGGGAATTCGGCCGCCGTGGCCCGTGGAATCGTTAATCCCCGCCCGGCCAGGTGGTAACCGGCGGTAAATGTGAAGGTGTCCGACCGCTGAACTCGACAGCCCTCCGAGTAATTACCGGCGACGGTTTCCGGAGGGCGGCCGGATCCTCAGCGCAGACCGAACCGCTGAGACCAGGCGATCATGTCGCCGGTGGTGGCGTTGCCCCCGCACACCACCAGGCCGAGCCGGGCCCCGTCACCGACCCGCTCCAGGACCCGCCGGGCGGCGGGCAGCAGGCACCCGGCGGCTGGTTCGGCCCACACCTTGGCGTGGTCGGCGAGGTCCAGCGACCCCTGCACGGCTTCCCGGTCCGGGACCACGAGCACCTCGGTGACCAGGGCGGAGGCATGGTCGTACGTCAGTTGCGACACGGCCGGGGCGCTGAGCGTGGAGACGATCGACGTCAGGGCGACCGGCCGCGGGCCGCCCGCCGCGAGCGCCTCGGACATGGCCTGCGCGCCCTCGGTCTCCACACCCCACACCCGCACACCGGGCCGGAGCGCCCGCAGCGCGGCGGCGACACCGGAGATCAGGGCGCCGCCCCCGATGCTGACGAGCACGTCGGTGAGGTCCCCGGCGTCCTCGGCGAACTCCAGTCCGACCGTGCCCTGCCCGGCGACCACCACCGGATCGTCGAAGGGATGGACCAGCGTCAGCCCTTCCTCCTGCAGCCGCGTCATCAGCGCGAAGGCCCCGGCCATGTCGTCGGTCAGCCGCACCGAGGCGCCGGACGACTCCGCGATCTCCACGGCCCGGGCGGGCGCCGACCGGGGCATCACCACCGTCGCCCGCACGCCCAGGGCGGCGGCCATGACCGCGAGGGCGATCCCGTGGTTGCCGCCGCTGACCGCCACGACTCCGGCCGCCCGCTCGGCCCGGCCCAGCGACAGCAGCTTCGCCGCCGCCCCGCGCGCCTTGAACGAGCCGGTGCGCTGCAGCACTTCCAGTTTCGCGGTGACCGGGACACCGAGCAGCGCCGACAGCCCCGGGCTTTCCACGGTCGGGGTGCGTACGACGTGCCCGGCGATCTGCTCGGCCGTGGCTTCGATCTCCGAGATGCCGATCACGGCAGCAGTCCTTCCGGCGCGGGTTGCGGAACGCGCCGGACGCACCCTGACCCGTGGAGGGGGTCCGGGTCAACGCGCCCCCCGGCCCGCGCGGCGGGCCGGGCGCCGCGGCCTCAGGCGTCGCGCCGCACCAGGTGGGCCAGCAGTGACCGCAGGTCGCGGGCTGCCCCCGCCGCCAACGGCACGCCGCCGAGCGCCGTCTCGACGGCGGCGAGGTGCCGCCGGGCCTCCGCCAGGGCCGCCGCACGGCCGCCCGACTCCTCGATCAACGCGGCCGCCCCGCCCGGATCGTCCCCGGCCTCCAGGAGTGCGGCGATCCGGTCGCCCTGCGGGGAACCGAGCGCCACCAGCACCGGGAACGTCTTCTTCCGTTCCCGCAGATCGCCGTGGACGGGCTTGCCGGTGACCTGCGGGTCGCCCCAGATGCCCAGCACGTCGTCGACGATCTGGAAGGCGACGCCGAGGTGCCGGCCCGCCCGGTCGAGTGCGGTGGCCGTCCCGGGCGCGGCACCGCCGATCACGGCACCGAGCGCGGCCGCGCAGCCCAACAGCGCGCCCGTCTTGTGCTCGGCCATCGCCCGGTACTCGTCCGGCCGTACGCGGCGCGGACCGGTCCAGGGGCGGTCGGCGAACAGCAGGTCGTCCGCCTGGCCGCGCACCAGGTCGCCCAGCGCCACGGACAGCGTCCGCACGGCGGCGGCGCCGCCCGGCCCCGCGGCGAGCGTCCCGACGGCCAGGGCGAACAGGGCGTCGCCGGCCAGGACGGCGGGGCCGGTGCCGTAGGCCTTCCACACGGTGGGACGACGGCGCCGGGCCGCGTCGCCGTCCATGATGTCGTCGTGCAGCAGGGAGAAGGTGTGCACCAGCTCCACCGCGACGGCCGCGGCCACTCCGTCCCGCCCGGGTGCCCCGGCCGCCTCGGCCCCCAGCACCGCGAGCGCCTGCCGCACACCCTTGCCGCCCGGGGCGACGGCCGGGGCACCACCGACCTCGCACCAGCCGAAGGAGTAGGCGGCCATCTCGGCCACCCAGGGGTGCAGCTGCCCGACGGCTTCGACGAGCGCGGGCCGCACCAGCGCGCGGCAGCGCTCGAGGACCTGAAGGGCATCGGTCGCGGGTCCACTGGTGGTGCCCGGGCGGGGCGGCTCGGCGGCGTTGGGGTGGTCGGTGGTGTCGGGGCGTGGGCGCTCGCCGGTGGTCGGTCCTGCGGTGGTCGGTCCGGCGGTGGTGCCGGGGCGCTGGTGCCCGGCTGCGGTGGTGGGTCCGCCCGTGGTGCCGGGTCGGGCCGACCGGTCGGCCGTGGGGGCCGTGAGGGCCGGCGGCGCCGTGACCTGTCCGGTCGCCCGTACTCCCGTACCGGCCGCCGTACCCCGCCGCACCGGCCCCGCCGCCTTCGGCAGCGTCGTCATCGTGCCGTCTCCGTCGCCCGCGCGGCGGCCGGTATGCCGAGTTCCTCGTGGGCGCGGGCCACCATCTCGCGGGCGTGCTGGAGGCCGATCCGCTCCAGCACGCCCGCGAGGTCGGCCAGTTCGGCCGCCGTCTCGCCCGGGTCGTGGCCCAGCCGGGCCAGGGCCTTGGCCAGCCCCAGCCGTGACAGCGCCTCCCCGCGCGGCTCGCTCATCTCGCGGAACTCCGCGAGCGCCTGCTCGTACCACGCCCGGGCCTCGGCGTAACGCCCCGCCCGGTACAGCACGTTGCCGCGCATCTTGTGGTTGTAGGCCAGCGCGCTGGACAGCCGCATCGCGCGGCACGTCGTCTCCGCCTCGGTCAGCAGTTCCAACGCCCGCTCGGTGTCCCCGTCCCGCACCGAGACGACATCGGCCAGGCCGCGCAACGCCCAGGCGTGGCCCCGCCGGTCGTCGGCGCGCGCGGCGATCTCGGCGGCCTCCTCGAACAGGGCGTGGGCGGTGTCGTACTTGCCGGTGTTGCGGTGCATCTGCGCGATGCCCTCCAGCGCCCACACCGTGTGCCGCGCCTCCCCGCGCCGCCGGGCCTCGGCGAGCAACTGCTCGTGCAACCGGCCGACGGCCTCGTAGTCGCCCTGGATGCGTCCGGTCTCGGCCAGACCCGCCAGCGAGTAGCCGCGTACGACGATGTCCCCGCCGCGCTCGCCCAGGTCGGCCGCGAGCCCGAGCAGCCGGCGGGCCAGCCGGAACGCGCCGCGCTGCCGGGCCAGCGTGCCGCCGCTCCACAGCGCCCAGGCCATCGCCGCGACGTCCCCGGCCCGGCGGGCGGCACGGTAACTCGCCTTCCAGGCCCGGTCCGCCTCCTCGACCCGGCCCAGTCGGCGCTGCGCCTCGGCCACCGCGAGCCCGGAACGCGCCGCCTCCCCGGGCCGCCCGGCACGCTCGGCAGCCTCCAACTGCTCGGTGCCGGCGGCCAGGACGTCGGTCAGGGAGGAGTTGACGGACAGGGTGGTCAGCGCGCCCTGGTACTCCGGGGCGAATGCCTTGCCGTACATCGATGCCTTTCGGTCCGTATACACATCATCTCTACACAGCGCGTATACATGGTGTGTATAGAAGGGTGGAAACCGGCCCTGGCCACGAGGGCCAGGGCCTCACCTGTTGCCGATCAAGACGTCGGCGGCACGGACCGGGTTGCCTGTGAGGCGCAGATCACCTGACGGGGGCTCAGTGGAGGCCCGGGGGCGTGTCAGTGCTGGCCGGGTTTCTGCGGGGTCGCCTCGCTCGGCCGTACGACGACGTATCCCTCGCCCTGGAGCATCAGCTGCACGGCCTCGCCGGAGCCGCCGCGCAGCATGGAGCCGAGGGACTGGGAGCGGTGGAGGGAGGTCTGCAGGCCCGCGGTCCAGCCGACGATGGCGTCGGTGTCGACGTACACCGGGTACTGCGGGGAGACCGGGATGACCAGCGGATTGCCCTCGCACACCAGGCCCAGCCTGCCGTGCCCGGTGAAGACGCTGTTGAACAGGCCGCCGCCGGTGATGCCGGCGCCCTTCACGGTCGCGATGCGGTACGCCAACGTGGCGTCGAAGCACAGGACGTTGCGGCCGTTGACGGTGAACTCGTCACCCGGTTCGACATCGACGATGAAGCAGTTGTGCGCCTCGTGGGCGAACCAGGCCTCGCCCTGCCCGCGCACCGCCATCAGGGGAAGCCCCTCCCCGGTGACCGCGCGCTTGAGCATGCCGCCCACGCCCTGGCCCTTGCGTTCGAACTGGAGGCTGCCGCGGTAGGCGATCATCGCGCCCTGGCGCGCGAGCATCTCGCCGTTCACCGTGTACCGGATGCACTTGGCGTTCTCGACCGCCATGCCCGGCGCGACGGCGGGCTGCACCATGTGCTCGCTGGAAAAGAGGTCACCCTTCATACCGGCATCCTCGCCCGGAGCCTCTCCTTCCGCCAAGATCGCGGTGATCGTCGGGGGGGCGGACGGACCACACGGCCGGGTGAGGCGGTCTCAACCGCCGAAGACCTGTGTCCAGTGCGGCTGCCGTGTCGGCCAGCCCACGGGGCGTGAAGGGCCGGGCCCACAGGGCAGTCCAGTAGGTGTCGCCGGACGGGCCGTCCTGGACCCGGGCCAGGGCTCCGTGGGTGAACGCCGGGTCGACCAGGGTGCGGCGGGGCGAATCCGCGCGCAGGCAGTACGCGACGAACTCGGCGGTCGTGCGCGGGCCGGACACCAGATGCTCGCCGACGGTGAGATACGCGTACCCGGCGCCGGTGACACGCTGGTAGACGGAGACGCCGTCGCGGCTCTCGACGCCGAGCCGCCCGGCGGCGGCCATGGCGGCGGCGTGTTCACGGGCCGCGGACACCAGACGGGCGTCGAGGGAGACCGGCGGTGAACCGGCGGCGGACCGCGCGGAGTTGACCAGGTCAAGGAAGGGGTCGTCCGGGGGTGCGTGACCGGGTGCCCCCGGAGAGGGGACGACGGCGGTCGGCGGCCCGGTCCGGTGGGAGCCCGCCGGGACGGCGGCCGGTCCGGCGAGGGGACCCACCCGCCGCGCCTCGCCGCCGAGCGGAGCGGGCCGGGTGCCCGGCCCGCCGGCCGCTGCCGGGCCCGGCCCGGACACCGGCGGGTCGTCCACGACGTCGACGCCGAAATCCCGCGCGAGCCCCGCCAGTCCGTCGGCGTACCCCTGGCCCAGGGCCCGCAGCTTCCAGCGGTCGCCACGCCGGTAGAACTCGGCGAGCAGCAGCACCGTCTCCCGCTGGGACCGCGGCGGTGTGAACCGGGCGAGCGGGCGGTCGGCCGCGTCGGTGACGTGGAGCGTCGGGGAGGGCAGGCGGTTGAGGGGAGTCCCGGGGTCGGCGGGGCTGACGGCGACGGTGACCCGGGTGGCGCCCGGACGCAGCCTCGGCGGGTCCACGGTGAGCGTGTCGCCCCGCAGTCGGGCGCCGGGCGCGGCCGGCTGGTTGTAAAAGACGAAGTCCTCGTCGCCCCGGACCTTTCCGCCGTCGTCCGTGACGAGCGCCGACACGTCGAACGGCCCGGGCACCCGGACGCTCACCGCACCGCCCGGCAACGGCACATTGCCCCCGGGGACCAACTCGCTCATCGCGCCGCCCTGTCGTTCCGCCCTGTCCGCGCCGTATGGCGGCGGATGCCCGGACAACGGCCGGGAAGTGTGCGGGAGTTCCCGTACGAACCAGGGCAATGCGACTGCCGCCGGGAGCGATCCCCGCTTCTTTTGTCGACAGCGGAAAATAACCCTCCTACGTTCCGGTCATGCACCCGACACGTCGCGGGGAGACGTTCGAGACGTTCCCGGCGAACACCCCGGCCGCTTCCCAGGTCTTCACCACCGTCCTCTCCCACGGCCCGCTCACCCGGCTGGCGGCCGCCCGGCTGGCCGGGCTCTCCCCGACCGCCGTCACCGAGGCGGTCCGGCCCCTGATCGAGGCTGGCTACCTGGTGGAGGACGTCGACGGGGAGGCGCGGCCGACGCTGGGGCGGCCCGCCAACCCGCTGCGGGTGAACGGCGATCGGGCGCTGTTCATCGGGGCCAAGGCGACCGGAGACGGCGATGCCCAGGCCCAGCACGCCCGCGCCGAGGCCGTCCGCCTCGGTCAGCAGGTCCTGCACCAGCGCCGTGATCCCGGCCAGCGGCGGCGGCGCCACCTCCCACACGTTCGCCTCCACGGGCGACTGGGGGACCGCCGAGACCGTCAGCGTCCCCGTGACGCTCGAGGCCGGCGCCAACACGATCACCTTCGACAGCGGCTCCGGCTACGCACCGGACATCGACCGATTCGACGTACCGACCTCGTCCTGACCCGGCAACCGGAGGCCCTCGCGTGGACACCCACCCGCCCAGACGCAGCCTGCTCGCCCTGGCCGCGGCGACCGGCTCCCTCGCCGCCCTGCCCGCCTTCACCGCCACGGCCGCACCGCGGCGCCCCGCCGGCGCGTCCGTCCCCGCCGGCGACCCACGCCACGCACCGTGGTGACGCGCACCCGCCGACGAGAAGTCGATGATCGAGCAGGGCCTGCCCGTCGGCAACGGCCGCCTCGGCGCCCTCACGGGCAACGACCCCGGCCGTGAACTCCTGCTGATCACCGACGCCACGATGTGGACCGGCGGCCTCAACGACACCCTCGACGCCGACGGCCAGTTCCCCTACGGCCGCGACGACTTCGGGTCCTTCACACTCCTCGCCCGCCTCACCGTCGACCTGCCGGACCACGACCTGTCGGCCGTCTCACCCCTCCACCGGCGGCGCCAACGGCACCGCCTTCAACCTGTTCGACATCTACGAAGTGGAGCGCGGCCGGGGCACGTGGAACTGCTGCCCGCCCTCCCCGCGGGCTGGGCGGACCACGGCAGCATCCGGGGAGCCGGTGTGCGGGGCGGGTTCGTCCTCGACCTGCGCCGGCGCCACGGCAGGCCCACCGAGGCCACCCTGCACAGCGTCGGAGGCCGCACCACTACCGTGTCGTACGCCGGGGCGACCCGCAGGATCCACCTCGCGCCCGGCGGCTCCGTGACCCTGCGGAACCTCGCACCGTGACACCGCCCGCACGCGACCGACCGGCCGAAGGAGCGCCGACGATGCCCCGCACCGCACGCCCTCGCTGTCGCGCCGCCCTGGCCGCCCTCTCCTCCTGCGTCGTGCTGGGCTGCGGGACCGGCGCGACACCCCAGGGGGACCAGCCGGCCCCGCCGTCCAGTGCCCCCACGGGAGCGGAGTACGGCGTGGTCACCTGGGCCTCGTCCGCCGACCGCATCGGCGAGGCCGTCGACGGCCGCGGCTACCGGCTGCTGGTGCACACCAGCGTCGGCGGCAGCGGCCTCAGGGTGCGGCTGTCCAACGCCTTCGGCGACCAGCCCGTGACGTTCGGCAACGTCCACGTCGGCCTGCGACGGGACGGGGCCGCGCTCGTCCCCGGCAGCAACCGGCGCCTGACCTTCGGCGGCGCGCGCACCGTCACCGTCCCCGCCGGCGGCATCGTCTACAGCGACCCGCTGCCCGGCCACGTCCCCGCCGCGAGCACCCTCGCCGTCAGCCTCTACGTCGCCCGGGCGGGCGGTTCGCTCACCGGGCACTGGATGGCGATGCAGACGTCGTACACCACCGAGGGTGACCACACCGCGGAGGAGAGCGCGGCCAACTGGAAGCAGCGGACCGGATCCTGGTTCTACCTCGACGCCGTCACCGTACGGCCCCGCGAGGGGACGGGCGCGGTCGCCGCGCTCGGCGACTCCATCACCGACGGCTGGCAGTCCACGACCGACCGCAACCGCCGCTGGCCCGACTACCTCGCCCGCCGACTGGCCAGGTCCGCCACCGGCACGGTCGAAGGCGTGGCCAACGAAGGCATCGCCGGCAACAGGGTCCTCACCGACGTCCCGGGGCAGAGCGCCCTGAACCGCCTGAGCCGGGACGTGCTCTCGCTGCCCGGAGTGCGGACGGTGTTCCTCTTCCAGGGCGTCAACGACATCAAGGCCGAACCGGGCGCCACGGCCGACGAGCTGATCGCCGGGTACCGCACGCTGATCGACCGGGCCCACGCGGCCGGGAAGTGCGTCATCGGCGCCACGATCGCCCCCTACAAGGGCTGGCAGGAATGGGACCCGGCCGGGGAAGCGGTACGGCGGAAGGTCAACGCCTTCGTCCGGCACAGCGGCGCGTTCGACGCCGTCACCGACTTCGACCGCGTCCTGCGCAGCCCCTACGACCCCGAGCGGATCCTGCCCGCCTTCGACGGCGGCGACCATCTGCACCCCAACGACAAGGGAATGCAGGCGATGGCCGACGCCGTCGATCTGCGGAGCCTGGACTGCCGGACCCGTTAGCCCGGGTCAGGGATACGCGACCAGGTTCGCCACGTTCGTCGCCGAGTTGTGCTGCCCGTCCACGGGGCTGACGTGGAACGACTGGGCGGCAAATCCGTTTGCAGGTTGGGCGGCTGCCGCCGTCGCCGTAGAGGTCGGCGGCGTCGAAGAAGGTCACCCCGGCTTTGAAGCAAGGCAGGCGCCTCGGCCCCCGGGCAGGTCAGGCGGTCCTCAGGACGCCGACGGCTCCGGGGCGATCAGACCCTCCCGGTAGGCGATCGCCACCGCCTCACCCCGGCTCGACGCGCCCAGCTTGGCGAGGATGTTGGAGACGTGGACGCTCGCCGTCTTGCCGCTGATGAACAGTTCCTCGCCGATCTGCCGGTTGCTGCGGCCGAGCGCGAGCAGCCGCAGCACGTCCTGCTCGCGCGCGGTGAGCACACCGGCCCGGTCTCCGGTGGCCGGTGCGTCCGACAGCCGGCCGCGCCGGACCAGAGCCTCCACCTGCTCCCGCAGCGGCACGGCACCCAGCCGGTCGGCGGTCTCCCGGACCGCCCGGGCCTGAGCCGCCGCCTCCTCGCGGCGCCCGGCCGCCACCAGGGCCTCGGCGTACCGCAGCCGGCACCGCGCCCGCTCGTGGACGTCGCCGTAGCCGAACGCCGCCACCGCCTCCGACCAGGCCGCCGCGTCCGGCCCCGACACGGCCCGCAGCCACTCCGCCTCGGCCCGGGCCAGCCACGCCTGTCCCTCGGGGCCCTGCGGAGTGTCGTCCTCACCGCGGCGGGCGACGGCCCGCGCCACGTCCACGAGCTCCGTCGCCGTGTCCGTCCAGTGGCGCGCCCCGTCCTCGTCGCCGGTCAGCCGCAGTTCGACGGCCGCGTCGGCCACGGCCGACAGCGCCAGGGCGGCGAGCCGGACCGTCACGTCCGGGCGGGTGCCCGCCTCGTCGGTGAGGGCCGCGACCGTGGAGCGCATCCGGCGCACCGCCTCCGCCGGGTCCCGGCGCAGCGCCGCGGCGTCGGTGAGCACGATGCCCGCCACCAGGGTGGCCATCCAGTCGAAGGGCCCGTCCAGCAGGGCACGGGCCCGGTCCGCCGCCGCGAGATCGCCGCGGGCCAGCGCCACGTACAGCGCAGGACCGACCGTGTACCCGCCTGCGGCCGGCAGCACGTCGGCGTCGGCCTCCGCCGCGCGCACGCACTCGTCCCAGCGGCCCAGCGCGTGCAGCACCAGCAGCCGCAGGTACCGCATCTCCAGCGGGTACGGGGAGGACAGCAGCCCGGCACGCCGGGCCCGGTCCAGGCCCTCCGTCAGCCAGGGCAGGCACTCGGCAGGCTTCCCGTTCTCGTGGCAGCCCATGGCCAGGTTGAACAGGGCCCGCAGCTCCACGGCCGCGTTGCCGGAACTCCGGGCCAGCTCCCGGGCCCGCAGCAGCCGCTCCCGGCCCTCGGGGCCGCGCCGCCCGCCCGCGCCGAAGACCGCCAGGGAGATCAACAGGTCCGCCTGGGCGTCGGTCACCCTCAGTTCCTCGGCCACGCTCAGGGCCCGCCGGGCGACGCGCAGCGCGGTCTCGTTCTCCCCGATGTGACGCGCGGCCATGGCATGCGTGGCCGCCGCCCACACCCACGTGACCGACGCGGGCTCCTCGGGGATCATCGCCAGCGCCTCGCTGCTGTAGGCGAACGCCGCCGTCAGACTGTCCACGCTCAGCAGGTTCCCGGCGAGCGTGTAGCGGACCCGGGCGGCGAGCTCGGAGTCGGCGTCCTGCCCGAGCTCCGCCAGCGCGGACCGGGTGAGGGACACGGCCCGGTGCAACTCGCCGGCGTGCGCGGCGGCCGCCGAGGCGCGCAGCGTCAGCGTCACACGGTCGACGCCCCCTCCGGAGGGCCGGGCCTCCGCGCCGACGGCCGGCCACAGGTCCAGGGCAGCCTCCAGATGGCGCTGCTCCTCGGCCGGCGCGCCGACCCGCTGGGCGTGGTCGGCCGCCTCCAGCGAAGCGGCCAGCGCCTCGGCGAGGTCATGGCTCTCCCGGTAGTGATGGGCGCGCTCGGCGGCACTCTCGGCACGGCCCCCGCGCCCGGCGAGCAGCCGCGCGAACGCGCCGTGCAGCCTCGCACGCTCCCCGGGCAGCAGATCGGCGTAGACGGCCTCCCGGGCGAGGGCGTGCCGGAAGGAGTACGTGCCGTCGTCCCCGGTGACGAGGAGCTGCCGCCCCACCGCCTCGCGCAGCGCCGACTCCAGCTCCTCCTCGGGCAGACCCACCGCCTCCCGCAGCAGGTCGTGCTCCACCCGGCGTCCGGCGACGGCGGCGGTCCGCAGCACCTGCTGGGCGGTGCCGGAGAGCTGCTCGAAACGGATCAGCAGCACATCGGCGAGTCCGCTGGGCACCCCGCCGGCCTCGGAGTCGGTGGCCGCGAGGAGTTCCTCCGCGTAGAAGGCGTTGCCCTCGGCCCGCTCCACGATCCGCCGTACGGTGGCGTCCGGCAGCGGACGGTGTTCGAGGGACCGCACCAGCCGGTCCACATCGGAATCGGCCAGCGGCCGCAGCTCCAGCCGCTCCACGGCGGGCAGCCGCACGAGTTCCGCCAGCAGCGGCCGCAGGGGATGCCGGCGGTGCAGATCGTCCGCCCGGTACGAGGCGAACACCGCCAGCCGGTGCCGCAGGACGCCCCGGCCGAGCAGGAACCGCAGCAGGTCCCGCGACGACTGGTCGGCCCAGTGCAGGTCCTCCAGCAGGAGCAGCAGCGGGGCGGCCTCGGCCACGTCGGCCAGCAGCCCGGCGATTCCTTCGAAGAGCCGCAGCCGCCCGTCCACGTCCCGCACGGCGTCGGTCCCGGCACCCAGCAGCCGCTCGACCACAGGATGAGCGGCCAGGGCGGCGGAGAACCGCTCGTCGGCGGCGAGCACCCCCAGGATCTCGGTGAACGGCAGATAGGGCAGCCCGACGTCCCCGAGATCCACGCAGTGCCCGGCGACCACCGTCATTCCGGCGTCAGCGGCCACCCCACCGGCCTCGTCCAGCAGCCGGGTCTTGCCCACCCCGGCGTCCCCGGCGACCAGCACGGCCCGGGCCTCGCCGCCGCGGGCACGCTCCAGCACACCGAAGAGCCGGGCGAGTTCGGCGTCCCGCCCGACAACCGGCGTGACAAATGAAGCGTGCTGCACAGGACCAACCTTCTTCTTCAGGGGCGCGGGGCTGTGACATGGTGCGGCTCCGCCGCGCGGGCGCGATCAACCACACACGACTCGCAGCCGCCACGAGACCATGAGACCCGAGCTCTCAGGTCCGCAGAACCCTGGCCCAGTCATCGGGCACCCGCCCCGCAGGCCCCGGCGCCGGCTGATCCGCGGGATGACTCACCGGCGGAGCCAGCTCCGGCCCCGACTCGTACAACTCGTTCGTCGAGTAGTCCCAGTACCAGCCCTCACCCGGCTCGAAGCTCTGCACCAGGGGATGCCCCGACTCCCTGAAATGAGCCGTCGCGTGCTTCGCGGGCGAACTGTCACAACACCCCACGTGCCCGCACTGCGCACACCGCCGCAGATGGAACCACCACCCCCCGGCCGCGTCGCACTCCACGCACCCGCTGCCGCTCGGCGGCACACTCGGATCGATCCCGTTCCCACCACTCATGCCGACTCCTCCTCGGCCGCCGTCAGCGGCAGCAGCACCTGGAACCGCGTGTCTCCCGGTTCCGACTCCACCTGGATGCTCCCGTGGTGCTTGTTGACCACGATCCGCCAGGAGATGTCGAGCCCGAGCCCGGTCCCCTCACCCACCGGCTTCGTCGTGAAGAACGGGTCGAAGATCCGCCCCCGGTCCTCCGCCGGGATACCGACGCCGGTGTCCCGGAACTCCACCAGCAGCCGGTCGTGGTCCCGCGCCGTGCGCACGGTCAACGTCCCCTCGCCGCCCGCGCTGTTCATCGCCGAGACCGCGTTGTCGATCAGGTTCGTCCACACCTGGTTGAGCTCCGCCGGGTACGCCGGGATGTTCGGCAGCGTCCGGTCGTACTCCTTGACGACCTTGATCCGCGGTCCGATCTTGCCCGACAGCATCAGCAGGGTGGAGTCGAGGAGTTCGTGCACGTCGGCGTTCTGGAACGGCGCCCGGTCGAGCTGCGAGTACTGCTTCGCCGCGTCGACGAGGTGCGAGATGCGGGTGGTCGAGTCGTTGATCTCGTCCATCAGCAGCTCGGTCTCGACCGTGTAGTTCAGCCAGCCGATCGCGCTCGGCAGCATCTCCTCGTCCACGGCGGCCGCGACCTGGTCCAGCCAGTCCACGTCGAGACCCGCCTGCACGAACGTGGGCGCGATCCGCCAGCCGTCCGGGATGCCCTGGTCGTCGAGCCAGTCGGTGAGCACGTCCTCCCGGTCGGAGGCCTCCAGCGGGCTCAACACGGGGGCCTTGGCGACCCGTTCGGCGGTGCGTTCCTGGATGTCGATGAGCCTCGCCATCACCTCGGGGGAGTACGAACCCTGTGCGATGACCGCCAGCTTGTGCCGCATCTTGCCGACCCGCTCCCGCAGCGTCGCGGTCGCCCGCACGGCCGCCGCGGCCGGGTTGTTGAGTTCGTGCGTGAGACCGGCGGACAAGGACCCCAGCGCCAGCAGCCGTTCGCGCTGCCCGATGGCCCGCTGGGTGTTCTTCGAGCCGAAGAAGAGCCCCTCCAGCAGATGCACCGCCATCGGGAACCACTCCTGCATGATCTCCGCGAACGTGTCGGCGGGCAGCACGAAGAAGCGCGTCGGCTCGGTGACGCGCATGGAGTTGTTGTAGACCTGCCGCACCCGGTCACCGAGGTACGCCTGCATGGATCCCGCGTACACCCCGCGCTGCGAGGTCCGGGTCACCTCCACGTCGTCCCCGCCGACCCGGCGGTACAGCACGACCGTGCCGTCCAGCATCACGTAGAAGCAGGTGGCGGGGTCGCCCTCGGTGTACACCGGCCCGGGCTCGTACCGCTCCACCCGCCCCTCGGCGCAGAGCCGCCCGAGCTGTTCGGGCGTCAGTTTCTCGAACAGGAACAGGGAGCCGATCTCCTGCGGGCTGCAGGGCACGGCCCGCCCGCTCACGACTGCTCCAGATACCGGTGGACGAGCATCACGGCCATGGCTCCCTCTCCGACGGCGGACGCGACCCGCTTGGCGGACTCGGAGCGGGCGTCACCCGCCACGAACACGCCGGGCACGCTGGTCTCCAGGTGGTACGGCGGCCGGTCCAGCTCCCAGCCCTCGGGCGGACGGCCGTCCGCGGTCAGGTCGGGCCCGGCGAGGATGAACCCGCGCTCGTCGCGCAGCACGGTGCCGTCCAGCCAGTCGGTGAGCGGGGCCGCGCCGATGAACACGAACATCCACTGCGCGTCGACCTGTTCGGTCTCCCCGCTGTCCACGTCCCGCAGGGTCAGCCGCTCCAGCCGGCCGTCGCCGTGCGCCTCCTCGACGACCGTGCGGGCGCGCACCCGGATGTTGGGGGACTCCTCGATCTGCTGGATCAGGTAGTGCGACATCGACGCCGTCAGCGACTCGCCGCGCACCAGCAGCGTCACCGACTTGGCGCCCCGGGACAGGTACATCGCCGCCTGCCCCGCGGAGTTGGCGCCGCCGACGATGTACACGTCCTGCCCCTGGCAGGAGGGGGCCTCCGTCAGGGCCGAGCCGTAGAAGACCCCGCAGCCGGTCAGGTCGTCGCAGCCGGGCGCCGACAGCTGCCGGTAGCTCACGCCGGTCGCCAGGATCACGCTGTGCGCGGCGACCGCCGAGCCGTCCGAGAACCGCACCACCCGCGCGGCGCCGTTGACCTCCAGGGCCGTCACCTCGCGCGCGGTGAGGATCTCGGCGCCGAACTTGGCGGCCTGCCGCCGGGCGCGGTCGGTGAGCTGCGCCCCGGACACGCCGTCGGGGAAGCCCAGGTAGTTCTCGATGCGGGAGCTCTGCCCGGCCTGCCCGCCGGTCGCCGACCGCTCCACCAGCACGGTCCGCAGCCCCTCGGAGGCGCCGTAGACGGCCGCGCCGAGCCCGGCCGGGCCACCGCCGATGACGACCAGGTCGTAGAAGTCGGCCGTCGGGGTCGTGGCCAGCCCGACCCGGGCGGCGAGATCGACGGCCTCCGGCTCGACCAGTGGTGTCCCGTCCGGCGTGATGACCACCGGCAGCCGCATCCCGTCCTCGCCGGCCGCGGCCAGCAGCCGGCGTCCCTCCGGCTCGTCGGAGGAGTACCAGCGGTAGGGCACCTGGTTGCGGGCCAGGAACTCCCGCACGTCGGAGGAGCGGGACGACCAGCGGTGCCCGACCACCTTCGTGGCGGGCACGGGCCGGAAGTCGCTGGACCGCCAGGCCTGGAGCAGGTCGTCCAGGACCGGGTACAGCTTCTCCTCCGGCGGGTCCCACGGCTTGAGGAGGTAGTGGTCGAGGTCGACGACGTTGATCGCGTCGATCGCCGCGTTCGTGTCCGCGTACGCCGTCAGCAGCACGCGCCGCGCGCCCGGGTAGACGTCAAGGGCCTGTTCCAGGAACTCGATGCCGTTCATCTGCGGCATCCGGTAGTCGGCCAGGATCACCGCCACGAGGTCGCCGCGCAGCTTCAGTTCCCGCAGCGCGTCCAGCGCCGACGCGCCGGACTCCGCGCGCACGATCCGGTACGACGCGCCGTACCGCCGCCTCAGGTCCCGGGCCACGGCCCGGGAGACCCCCGGATCGTCGTCCACGGTCATGATGACGGTCCGCGCCGTATCGGCGGCCTGTGCCATACGTCCCCCACACCGGGCGGTCGACTCACGGCGCGGCGTCCCGGGGGCGCCGCGCCGACCTCCGCCCATCGTATGTTCGATCGCCGGGGAAACGCCCGGATACGGAGATCATCGCCAAGTGTCGCCCGGCAGACGCTGAGGTTGGGGAAGACTGATCACCATCGCCAGTGACCCACACAAGGAGGCAACCGGATGACACGCCCGATCACCGCAGGGGTCGACGGATCGCAGGAGAGCCTCGCGGCCCTCGGCTGGGCGGCCCGCGAGGCGGTGCGCCGCGCACGGCCGCTGCGCGTGGTGCACGCCTGGCGGTTCCAGCCGCAGGAGGCGCTCGAAGCGGGGATCGAGGGCGACGCGGACAGCCAGGCCGAGTGGGTGCACAGCGCGGTGACCGAGGCCGTCACGACCGTCACCGAACGGCACCCGGACCTCGACGTGACCACCGACGTCGTGGAGGGCCCGGTCGTCGACACCCTGGTCGCCGCCGCTGCCGACGCCGAGCTGCTGGTGCTCGGCTCGCGCGGGCACGGGCCGATCGTCGGCTTCCTGCTCGGCTCGGTCGGCCAGCAGGTCATCGCCGGGACCACCCGGCCCGTGGTGCTCGTCCGGGCCGGCGACCAGCCCTCGGGCGAAGCCGCCGGGCGCGAGGTCGTCGTGGGCCAGCAGGGCGACCCGGAGGACAGCGCCGACACGCTCCGCTTCGCGTTCGAGACGGCCGCCGCGCGCGGGGCGACGGTGCGGGTCGTGCGGGCCTGGACGCTGCCGCCCGTGTTCGCCTACAGCCCGGGCTCGCTGAAGCTCCTCGACGAGGCCGGGGGACTGGAGCCCTACGAGAAGAAGGCCCTGGCCGCCGCGGTCCGGCCGTGGCGGGAGCGGTTCCCCGACGTGCCGGTGGAGGAGCACGTGGAGATGGGCAGCGCCGGCCAGGTCCTGCTGTCGGTGGCCGGCACGGCCCAGCTGATGGTCGTCGGCCGCCGCGCCCACCGCACGGCCGTCGGCGCCCGCATCGGCTCGGTGGCCCACGGCGTGCTGCACCACGCGGACTGCCCGGTGGCGGTCGTGCCGCACGCCGCGCGGGAGCGGTAGCTCAGTCCGTGGTCGGCAGCAGCGTCTCACCGGCTTTGGGCAGGATGTTCTTGATGTAGTCCTCGACCGCCGTGTCGAGGCCTATGTCGTGCTGGGCGCGCTCGGACAGGTACCAGCGGTGTTCGAGGAGCTGGTGGTAGATCTCCGCCGGGTCCATGGCGCCGCGCAGTTCGGGCGGGACGGCCCGCACGGTCGGGCGGAACACCTCGCGCACCCAGCGGTGGGCGAGGACCTCCGGGCGGGCCCCCAGGGGGTCGCCCGGGGCGTAGTCCTCCTGGGTCGCCATCCAGCTCTCCAGGTCGTTCAGCAGCCGCCGGGCCTGGTTCTCCTCCGTGTCCAGCCCGGTCAGGCGCAGCAACTGCCGCTGGTGGTGGCCCGCGTCGACGACCTTCGGCACGAAACTGACCGTGTCACCGTTCGACGCGTGCTCGATCTGCATCTCCGCCACGTCGAAACCGAGGTCGTTCAGGCGCCGGATCCGGCGTTCGATGTAGTGGTACTTGCCCGCCGGGTAGACGGACGTCCGCGTCAGCTCGTCCCACAGGCCGCGGTACCGCGCGCAGATCTCCATGCCGAACTCGATCGGGTCGACGGACGGGTGCAGCGCCCCGGACGCCTCCAGGTCCAGCAGCTCCCCGCTGATGTTCACCCGGGCGAGATCGAGGTCGTACTCGCGCTGCCCCTGGCTGAGCTGCGGGTGCAGGTCACCGGTCTCCGCGTCCACCAGGTAGGCCGCGTACGCGCCCGCGTCCCGCCGGAACAGGGTGTTGGACAGGGAGCAGTCGCCCCACGCGAACCCGGCCAGGTGCAGCCGCACCAGGAGCACGGCGAGCGCGTCCATCAGGCGGTGCATGGTGGCCGGGCGCATGGTCGTCTCGAACATCGAGCGGTACGGCATCGATCCGCCCAGGTGCCGGGTGACCAGCACGCTCTCCAGCGGGGCACCGTCCGCGTCGGTGCGGCCGGTGACCACGGCCAGCGGGTCCACCGCCGGGATGCCGATCCGGTCCAGGTCGCGCAGCAGTTCGTACTCGCGCAGCGCGGGCCGCTCGGCCAGCTCCTTGACGGCGATCACCTCGTCGCCGGCGCGGGAGTAGCGCACCACGTGCCGGGAGATGCCGCGCGGCAGCGGCACCAGGTACTCCTCCGGCCACTCCTCCAGGGGCACGTCCCACGGCAGTTCCAGCAGGAGCGCGGGATGCTCCGGGTTCGTCGCGCTGATCTGCAGTGCCATGCGCCGGGTGTCCTTGTCTCGCCGCCGATCGTCGCCTCACTTTAGAGGGCGCGTTCCCGGGCCCGGTGCGCGGCGTCCCCGACCGGGCCGCGGTGGACCGGTCCGTGGCCGGGCAGCAGCAGCTCGCCCTCCAGTCGGGCGAGCACGTCCAGGGAGGCCACGGCCCGGGACCGCTCGCGGTGGAACATGTCCGGCAGCAGCTGCGGCCCCACGACGCGGGAGGTGGGGTGGCCGCTGACCAGGGCGTCGCCGGATATCAGCACGCCGGTGCCCGGCAGGTGGTAGGCGCAGTGCCCGTCGGTGTGGCCCGGGGTGTGCACCGGCACCGGCCGCCCGGGCAGGTCCAGGGCGCCCTCGGCGGGGAACGCCTGCGGGGCGGTGACGGGGATGTGGGCCGTGCCGCCCGAGCGGAGCGCGTGCACCGCCCACGGCAGCACTCCCGGCCGCCAGCCGTTCCCCAGCACCGTGCCCACGGACACCTGATGCAGGAACTCCCGGCGCGCGTGGGGCACTTCGGCCTCGTGCAGGTACACGGGCGTGCCGTACGTGGCACGCAGGTACTCGGCGGAACCCAGGTGGTCGTTGTGCGCGTGCGTGATCAGCACCGCGGCGACGGCCTCCGGAGCGCTCCCCACCTCCGCGAGCGAGGCGAGGAGCTGCTCCCGGTCGCCGGGATACCCGGTGTCGACCAGCGTGACGGCGTCCCCCTCCGTGAGGATCACCCAGTTGGTGTTGGATCCGTGCACCAGGTAGGTGCCGTCCACGACGTGGTGTACGTCTGCCCGCATGATCGCCCCGCGTGATGTGGTCCCGGTCCCGGTTCGACGGGACAAGAAAACTCGACGGCACAAGAAAAGCAGACCCCGCGCGCGGCGGAATCGCCGGGCCCGGGCCAACGGCCCCGTGCGGCCCGGCCGTTGGACGGGCTCAGTGCACGCCGTGCGGACGGAACTGGATGCTGATGCGGGGCTCCGTCGCGCGGGTGCTCTTCGGGATCGAGTGCTCCCAGGTGCGCTGGCAGGAACCGCCCATCACGATCAGGTCGCCGTGGCCCAGGGGCCTGCGCACGGTGGCGCGGCCGCCCCGCATCGGGCGCAGCAGCAGGTCCCGGGGCGCTCCCACGGACAGGATGGCGACCATGGTGTCCTCGCGCGCGCCCCGCCCGATCCGGTCGCCGTGCCAGGCCACGCTGTCCCGGCCGTCGCGGTAGTAGCACAGCCCGGCCGTGGTGAACGGCTCGCCCAGCTCCTCGGCGTAGTGGGAGCTCAGCGCGTCCCGAGCCTCGGCGAGGACCGGGTGCGGCAGCGGGTCGTCGGCGCCGTAGAAGGCGAGCAGGCGCGGCACGTCGACGACGTGGTCGTACATCTGGCGGCGCTCCGCCCGCCACGGCACCTCGGCGGCCAGCCGTTCGAACAGCTCGTCGGAGCCGCTGAGCCACCCGGGCAGCACGTCGAGCCAGGCGCCGAAGCCGAGGTCGGTGCGGCGGATCCCGTCGAGCGTGCCGAGGCGCAGCTCGTCGGCCTGGTCGAAGAGTGAGCCCTGGAGGTGATGCCTGACCATGCGCCCAGCGTACCTCTTAATCGAAACTGTGTTCTATCTGGGTCCGGACGCTGTCGATACATCGGTGTATCGAATACGGTGATGCATCGAATGGGAGGGACCGCCGTGCAGGGAACCACCGGGCGCGTGACCAGGCGCCGTGTCCGCACCCGCGCCAACCTGCTGCGGGCGGCGTTCGACGTGTTCGCGGCGAAGGGCTTCGGGCACGTCTCGATCGAGGAGGTGTGCGAGGCCGCCGGCTACAGCCGGGGCGCCTTCTACTCCAACTTCTCCAGCCTCGACGAGCTGTTCTTCGCCCTCTACCAGGAGCGGGCCGAGCTGATCGCGGAGCAGGTGTCCGGGGCGCTCGCCGTAGACGGGCCCGACCTCGACGTGCCGGCCGCCGTGGACCGGGTCACCGAGGTGCTGCTCCTCGACCGGGACTGGCTGCTGGTGAAGACGGACTTCCTGGTGCACGCCGCCCGCGACCCCGAGGTGGCGCGGAGCCTGCTGGAACACCGCGCCCGGCTGCGGCAGGCCATCGCCGACCGGCTCGCCCGCGCCCGCGGGCACACCGCACTTCCCCCCGTGCTCGGCGACACCGACGGCGCCGCCCACGCGGTGGTCGCGGCGTACGACGGCGTCACCACGCAACTGCTGCTGGACCGCGACGTGGCGCACGCCCGCGCCTGGCTGAAGCAACTGCTCACGGCCCTGCTGACCGACGGCAGCGGCACCCCCGATCACGCGAAGAACTGAAGAAGGGAACGGTCGCCATGGATGCCGATGCCATCGTCGTCGGAGCGGGCCTCGCCGGCCTCGTCGCCGCGCACGAACTGACCAGCAGGGGCAGGAGGGTCGCCCTCGTCGACCAGGAGAACGCCGCCAACCTCGGCGGACAGGCCTTCTGGTCCTTCGGCGGACTGTTCCTCGTCGGCTCGCCGGAGCAGCGGCGCCTCGGCATCAAGGACTCCTTCGACCTCGCCTGGAGCGACTGGCGGGGCAGCGCCGGCTTCGACCGGCTCGACGACGAGGACTCCTGGGCCGTGCGCTGGGCGCGCGCCTACGTCGAGTTCGCGGCGGGGGAGAAGCGGTCCTGGCTCGACGGGCACGGCATCACCTTCCTGCCCACCGTCGGCTGGGCCGAGCGCGGCGACCTCACCGCGCACGGGCACGGCAACACCGTGCCCCGCTTCCACATCGCCTGGGGCACCGGCACCGGCGTCGTCGAACCGTTCGTCCGGTACGCCCGGCAGGCCGCCCGCGACGGCCTGCTCACCTTCCACCACCGCCACCGCGTCGACCACCTGGTCATCGAGGACGGCGCCGCCCGCGGCGTGCGCGGCACGGTCCTGGCCGAGGACACCTCGCCCCGCGGCGTCGCCTCCAACCGCGACGCCGTCGGCGAGTTCGAGCTCACCGCCCAGGCCGTCATCGTCACCAGCGGCGGCATCGGCGCGAACCACGACATCGTCCGCCGCCACTGGCCCGAGCGCCTCGGCACGCCGCCGAACGAGATGGTGACCGGCGTACCGGCCTACGTCGACGGCCGGATGCTCGACATCAGCGCCGAGGCCGGCGTCCGGCTGGTCAACCGGGACCGCATGTGGCACTACACCGAGGGCCTGCGGAACTGGGACCCGATCTGGCCCGGCCACGGCATCCGCATCCTGCCCGGACCGTCCTCGATGTGGTTCGACGCCCTCGGCCGCCGTCTGCCCGGGCCGTACCTCCCCGGCTACGACACCCTCGGCACCCTGAAGCACCTGCGCACCACCGAGGACATCGCCGGGTACGACCACTCCTGGTTCATCCTCACCCAGAAGATCATCGAGAAGGAGTTCGCGCTGTCGGGCTCCGAGCAGAACCCCGACATCACCGCCAAGGACCGCGCCGGGTTCCTCAAGGAACGCATCCTCGGCAAGGGCGCGCCCGGACCGGTCGACGCGTTCCTGCGCAAGGGCGCCGACTTCGTGACGGCGCCCAGTGTCGAACAGCTCATCGAGAAGATGAACGCGCTGACCGACAAGCCGCTCCTCGACGCGGCCCGGATCAGGCGCCAGATCGAGGCCCGCGACCTGCAGATCGCCAACCCCTACGCCAAGGACGCCCAGGTGCAGGGCATCCGCAACGCCCGCCGCTACATCGGCGACCGCCTGGGCCGGGTCGCCACCCCGCACCGCATCCTCGACCCGGCGGCCGGCCCCCTCATCGGCGTCAAGCTGCACATCCTCACCCGCAAGACGCTCGGCGGCATCCAGACCGACCTCGACTCGCGGGCCCTCGGCACCGACGGCACCCCGATCGACGGCCTCTACGCGGCCGGCGAGGTCGCCGGATTCGGCGGCGGCGGTGTCCACGGCTACAACGCCCTGGAGGGCACCTTCCTCGGCGGCTGCCTCTTCTCCGGGCGGGCGGCCGGCCGGGCGGCGGCCCGGCAGACCGCCTGACGGGACGGAGCGGCCCGTCCCCTCACGCTTCGAGGAGGCGGGCCAGCACCGCGGCGTGACTCCGCTCCGGCGTCTTCGACGCGGTCAGCAGGGTCACGTCGCCCGCGCGGGCCAGCTCCCGCAGCCGGTCGAGGGCCTCGGCCGCCTCACCGTCGGCGAGCTCCGCCTCGTACCGCCCGGCGAACTCCTCGTACGAGCCCTCGCCGGCGTGGTACCAGCGGCGCAGCTCCGTCGACGGGGTGAGGACCTTCGGCCACTCGTCCACCCGCGCCGCGGCCTTCGCCAGCCCCCGCGGCCACAGCCGGTCGACCAGGACCCGCGTCCCGTCCCGCCGCTCGGGCGGATCGTAGACACGGCGGACGCGGACGCTCATGGTCGGTCCCTTCGGCGGCGGACGGGTGTGCCGCGAGCCTAACCCCGGCCGGTGCGGGCTGCGCGGCGTGCCGAACGACCGATTCCGCTCGCGCCGGGCGGGTACTCCGTCCGCCTGACGGCGTCGAGGGAGGAGGTCACGACATGAGTGGATCGGACGACCTGCCGGTCGTGCGCACACTCGCCGAACTCACCGAGATGGTCGAGCGGCACCAGGGCCTGTACGTCCGCTGGTCGCGCGGCCCGGGGACCGATCTCCGCGACGTGTCCAGCACCGACGACCTGACGGGCGTGTCCATGCCGGGCCTGTCCGCCAACCCGCTCGATGTCGAGGAGTGGTGGGAGGACCGGCCCGTCCGCGTGTGGGTGGCACGGCGCCTGCACGACTACGCCCACCTGCCGCACGAGAAGGGGCCCGGTGTCCACCCCTGGGTGCTGTCGGGCAAGGAGACCGCACGCGGCCCCGACAACGAACCGCTGGTCGCCGACGTCCGGCCGATGTGCCGGCTCGACCAGCAGGTGATCGACGAGGCGAAGGCGGAGGTGGGCCGACAGGAGAACCCCTGGGGGACGCTGCGCCGCAGCTGACCCCCAGGGGTTCGGCAGGCGGAGCGCCGCCCACGGGGCGGGCGTCAGCCGGAGCGGCGGCGGGCGGCCGCGCGGCGCTTCAGCGCACGCCGTTCCATCTCGCTGGTGCCGCCCCACACGCCGATGGACTGCCCCGTGTCCAGCGCCCACTGCAGGCACTCCTCCTGGACGGGGCAGCGCCGGCACACGGCCTTGGCCTGTTCCGTCTGCAGCAGGGCCGGGCCGGAGGTGCCGATCGGAAAGAAGAGTTCGGGGTCCTCGTGCCGGCAGGCAGCGTGGTCTCGCCAGTTGTCCATCGAAGTCACCTGCATCGCAGTAGAAACGTGCTCTTTCGGATGCTTACTCCTTTTCGGGTCACCTGTCGATGCACGGTGAAACAGCGCCTTCCCGGACAACCGCTCACTGCTCGCGCAGGCCCCAGGGCGAGCCGTACGCCGTCAGCAGGTTCAGGAACGGGCGGGCCGGGAACGCCTCCGGGCCGAGCACGCCCGCTCCCGACCAGGCGCCCGAAGCCAGGAGTTCGAGCGCGACCACGGGGTTGACGGCGGTCTGCCAGACGACGGCCTGGGAGCCGTACTCGGCCATGGACCACTGGTTGTCGACCACGTGGTACAGGTACACCTCGCGCGGCCGCCCGTCCTTCACCCCCCGCACCCGCGTGCCGGCGCAGGTCTTGCCGTGCATCCGTGCGCCGAGGGTCGCCGGGTCGGGCAGGCACGCGGCGACCACGTCCCGGGGGGAGACGGGCACCGGCCCGTCCGGCCCCGGCACGGTGACCGGGTCGGTGCGGTCCAGGCCCAGCACGTGCAGCGTCCTCAGCGTCTCGACGAACTCCCGGCCCAGGCCGTACTTGAAGGTGACGCGGCGGGCGTCGACCCAGCGCGGCACGAGCAGCACCTCCTCGTGCTCCACGTTCACGCACTCGACGGGGCCGATGCCCTCCGGGAAGTCGAACACCTCGGGTTCGCTGAACGGCTCGGTGGTGAACCAGCCCCGGCCGGCCTCGTAGACGACCGGTGGGTTGAGGCACTCCTCGATGGTGGTCCAGATGCTGAAGGAGGGGGCGAAGGCGTGGCCGTCGACGGTCAGGTTCGCGCCGTCGCGGACGCCGATCTCCTCGATCTCGTCGAAGAGTTCGTCGGCGGCGTACCGCGCGAACACGTCCGCCAGGCCCGGTTCCACACCCATGCCGACGAGGGCCAGGAGGCCCTCCCGCTCCCACCGCGCCGCCTGCGCGAACTGCTCGTCGCCGAGCTTGACCCCGCACTGCGCGTACGGCCGCTCGGCATGCGGTCGGGACAGCGACATCGCCATGTCCAGGTAGGTGACTCCCGCGGCGCGGGCCGCGCGGAACAGCGGCATCACGAAGCGGGGGTCGGTGGCGTTGAGGAGGACGTCGCAGCGGTGCCGCGCGAGCAGCCGGGCCACGGCCGCCTCGTCGCCCGCGTCGACCTCCTCCGCCGTGAAACGGGCGTCGCCGCCCAGCGCCGCGACCGCCGCCCCGGCCCGCGCCGGGTCGTGGTCGGCCACCACCATCACCTCGACGAACGGCCGCCGCGCCGCGATCCGGGTGATCGCGCCCCCCACGCCCCCGGCGCCCACGAGCAGTACACGCATGACTGGAAACTCCCTCTTTGTGAAGAACGTGGCGCGCCCTTGGGGAAATACAACGCCGCCGCCCGTCGTAAGGTCAATGGCGTTGGCATAAGGAGGGAGACGTCGTGCCCAAGCCCGTCGTGCCCGAGGAGAAACGCCGCCGGCGCAGGCCCACCCGGAGCGGCACCGTGCTGTCCGAGCGGCTGATCGTCGAGACCGCGCTGCGCATGCTGCGCGAGCACGGCAGCGCCGGACTGACCGCCCGCCGGCTCGGCCTGGCCCTGGACGCCGACCCGAGCACGCTGTACCGGTACTTCCGGGGCATGGACGACCTGACGCTCGCCATCGGCGACGCCCTCATCGGCCAGGCCCTCGACGGCTGGCGGCGCACGGGGGAGTGGCGGACGGACCTGCGGGCCCTCGGGCTGCGGATCCACGCCGCGTACGTGGAACATCCGCAGGCCGCGGTGCTCACCGCGAGCCGGGTCTCGGGCCGCGCCAACGAACTCGCCGCCGACGAGGCGGTCCTGGACGTCCTGCGCACCGCGGGGTTCCCGCTGCCGGAGGCGGTGCGGGTGTATCACGTCTTCATCGACACCACCCTGGCCTTCGCCGCGCTCGACGCCGCCTCGCTGGCCCTGCCGAGCGCCTCGCTCCGGGCCGACGAGGAGATGTGGCGCTCGACCTACGCCCGCCTGCCCGCCGCCACCCACCCCCGCATCGCCGAGGCGGCGCCGCTGCTCGCCACCCGCATGCTCACCAGCGCCTATCCGACGGCCCTGGAGATGCTGCTGGACAGCGCGGCGGCCCGGCTGGACGACAGTCCCGGGGAGTCAGGGCCGTAGCGCCTCCGCGGCGGTCGCCGTCACCGCCCGGGCCACCTGCTGGAGGGCGGGCGAGTCGAGCTTCCACTGCTGCCAGTACAGCGGGACGTCGGTCGCCCGGCCCCCGGCGAACGGCACGAGCCGGCCGCCGCGCAGCAGGGGTTCCGCCTGCGCCTCGGGCACCAGGCCCCAGCCCAGCCCGGCGGCGACGGCCTCGGCGAAGCCCTCGGAGGTCGGCACGTAGTGCCGCAGCGCGCTCGCGTTGCTCCGTCCCCGGGTGAGCCGGCGCACGAAGTCGTCCTGGAAGTCGTCCCGCCGGTCGAAGGCCACCACGGGCGCGCCGGGCAGCACCTCCTCCAGGGGGCCGCCGAGCCGGCGCGCGGCGAAGTCCGGCGCGGCAACCGGGAGATAGCGCATCCGTCCGAGAGCCCGCACCGAACAGCCCGGCACCGGATCCGGTGACGAGGTCACCGCCGCCATCACCACCCCCTCCCGCAGCAGCGCGGCCGTGTGGTCCTCGTCCTCCCGGCGCAGCTCGAAGCAGAGCCGTGATTCCGCCGGCACGCGGCTGAGCACGGGGAGGAACCAGGTGGCCAGCGAGTCCGCGTTCACCGCAACCGACACCCGCGTCGGCTCCCCGGTGCCGCTCAGCCCGAGCTCCGCGTACGCGTCGTGCTCCAGCCGCGCCACCTGGCGGGCGAGCCGCACCAGCACCTCGCCCGACTCCGTCGGCCGCACCGGCTTGGTCCGCAGCAGCAGGACCCGTCCGGTGCGCTGCTCCAGGGCCTTCACGCGCTGGCTGACCGCCGACGGCGTCACGTGCAGCGCGGCCGCCGCCGCGTCGAACGTCCCCTCGTCGACGACCGCGAGCAGGGTCCGCACCTGGTCCAGCGGCAGATCAGTCATCATCACGTGCGCTAATGATATGTAAGAATCTTTAGCTGTACGCGAGAGATCTCCGTCCGTAGCGTCGACGCCATGACCAGCACCCTCACCGCCGGCGCCGCGGGTTTCGGCACCGGCCTGTCCCTCATCGTCGCCATCGGCGCCCAGAACGCGTTCGTCCTGCGCCAGGGGGTCCGCCGCCAGGCCGTCCTCGCCGTCGTCGGCATCTGCGCCCTGTCCGACGCCCTGCTCATCGCGCTCGGGGTCGGCGGGGTCGGAGCGGTGGTGGTCACCTGGCCGGGCGCCCTGACGGCGGTCGGGTGGATCGGCGGCGCGTTCCTGCTCGGCTACGGCGCGCTGGCCGCCCGCCGGGTGTTCCGGCCGGACGGCGGCGCGCTGCGCACGGAGGGGGAGGCGGCCGGATCGGCGCGCCGGGCCGTGCTGACCTGCCTGGCGATGACCTGGCTCAACCCGCACGTCTACCTCGACACCGTGTTCCTGCTCGGGTCCGTCGCCGCCGACCACGGCCCGCTGCGCTGGACGTTCGGTCTCGGCGCCGTTCTGGCGAGCCTGTGCTGGTTCACCGCCCTCGGCTTCGGCGCGCGGATGCTCGGCCGCTTCCTCGCCAAGCCCGCCGCCTGGCGCGTCCTGGACGGTCTGGTCGCCGCCACCATGATCGTGCTCGGTGCGCTGCTGATCGCCGGAACCTGAAAACGGTCGCCCGGCGCGGGGCGGTTGGTGCGATAGTGATTCCCGCCTGAAAGGTGTAGCGGGCATCGAGAATGGCGGCGCGTGGACATGAGTGAGAGCACGACCGGAGAGCGGGATCCCGAGGCGGGGACGTCCCGGCGGCGCGGCTGGCGCCGCTGGGCCATGGACACCCGGCCGTTGCGCCGCCCCGCCTACCGCAGGCTCTGGGTCTCCACCATCGTCACGGCCGTCGGCAGCCAGCTCACCGCCGTCGCCGTGCCCAAGCAGATCTACGACATCACCGGCTCCTCGGCGTGGGTGGGCGCGGCGAGCATGGCGGGCCTCGTACCCCTGATCGTGTTCGCGCTGTGGGGCGGTGCCATCGCCGACACCATGGACCGGCGCAAGCTGCTGCTGATCACCAACAGCGGCATCGCCGTCACCTCGCTGCTGTTCTGGCTCCAGGCCTTCGCCGGCCTGGAGTCGGTGGCCGCGCTCATGGTGCTGCTCGCGCTGCAGCAGGCCTTCTGGGGCCTGAACGCACCGGCCCGCAACGCCTCCATCGCCCGGCTGGTCCCCGAGGACGAACTCCCCGCGGCCAGCGCCCTCGGCTCGACCGTCATGCAGACCGGCCAGGTGGCCGGCCCCCTGCTCGCCGGCGCCCTCATCCCCGTCGTCGGCCTGCCCGAGCTGTACCTCATCGACGCCCTGGCGCTGTGCGTCACAGTGTGGGCGGTGTACCGGCTGCCCTCGCTGCCGCCCCTGGCCGGCACGGCGATCCGCCGCGCGGGCCTGAAGGAGATCGCGGCCGGTTTCCGCTACATCTCCGGGCACACCGTGCTGCTGCTGTCGTTCCTCGCCGACATCGTCGCCATGGTCCTCGGGATGCCCCGCGCCCTGTTCCCGCAGCTCGCCGCCCAGACCTACGCCCCGTACGGCGAGGGGCTCGCGCTGGGCCTGCTGTTCGCGGCGATCCCCATCGGCGCGGTGCTCGGCGGACTGTTCTCCGGCACCTTCTCCCGGGCCCGGCGGCACGGCTGGATGGTCATCGGGGCGGTCGCCGTCTGGGGCGTGGCCATCACCGGCTTCGGACTGAGCGGCAGCCTGTGGGTCGCGGTGGCGTTCCTCGTCGTCGCCGGCGTGGCCGACATGGTCTCGATGGTCTTCCGCGGGGCGATCCTCCTGTCCGCCGCCACCGACGAGATGCGCGGGCGCATGCAGGGCGTGTTCACCGTCGTCGTGGCGGGCGGCCCGCGCCTCGCCGACGTGCTGCACGGCACCGCGGGCTCCGCCTTCGGCCCCCGCACCGCCGTCGCGGGCGGCGGACTCCTCGTCGTCCTCGTGATGCTGGCCCTGGCCGCCGCCGTACCGGCGCTGCGCCGCTACCGCGTCTGAGACCTCACAGCGCCCCGCGCCGGTGCAGCGTGTACTGCTCCATCAGCTTGCCCCGGGTCATCTCCAGCCGGTGCGCGAGCACCTCGGCGACGTTGCGCACCAGCATCAGCCCCAGCCGCGGATCCTCCTCGCACAGCCCCAGCACGGCCCCCGCGTCGAACTCGTAGGCCCGCACCGGGCTGAACGCCACCGCGCCGAAGTCCCAGGTGTGGGGCGGGAACAGCCAGGACCAGCCCAGCAGGTCGCCGGCGCCCAGGTTGGCCACGGTCACCCGTTGCAGCGAGTTGACCTGCTGGTCCAGGGAGACGGCGCCGGAGCGGATGACCCAGAAGCGGTCGGCCGTGCCGCCCGCCTCGAAGATCCGGGCGTCCTCGGCGAAGGACACCTCCCGGCTGAGCGCCATCAGGCGCTGACGCTGGGGCGGAGGCAGGGCGGTCAGGAGTTTGATCGCTTTGGTCATGACGCGGAGCCTTTCGCCGGGCGGTCGACTACCGGTGCTTTCCCTACGCCCATTTCAGCGGCTGGCGGGCCCCAGGGCACCTCGGCGTGCGCGACTTTCCGGGGCATGAAAAAGCCCTGGCTGGACGGGGGAAACCAGCCAGGGCCGTAAACGGTGGTGCGCGGAGGACGCGGTCGACTCCGTCACCACGTATGAATGAACGGTAAACCATCCTCGGGGCGTGCGCGAAGCCCGAAGCGGGACGCGTGACCTGTTTCACGTCGGACTCACGACTTCACGTCGGACTCATGACGCGTCCCCGGCGACGACCCGGACCGTCTCCAGGTCGGGGTCCGTCGGGTCGGGCAGATGCATGCCCGCGTCCAGCCCCGTGCGCAGATACGCCAGCACCGGCTCGGTGAGGCGCTCACCGGGGAGGACCGCCGGGATGCCCGGGGGATACGGGGTGATCATCTCCGCCGCGACGCGTCCCGCCGCCCGCGCCACCGGCACGTCCTCGGCGGGCCCGAAGAAGGCGTCGCGGGGCAGCACCGCCTGCTCCATCCGCAGCTCCGCGGGCGACGGCACCGCCACCCGCGGCGCCCGGGGCAGGTCCCGCGCGACGCGCGCGAGGTCCCGCAGCGCCTCCAGCAGCTCCCCGGTCGTCTCCCGGTCGTCGCCATGGGTGATCTGCGCGCCGATGCGGCGGTGGTCCACCAGATGCGCGTCGATCTGCCGGTGCTCCCGCAGCCAGTCCGCCGCCTGGAAGCCCGTGATGCCCAGCCCGGCGAGGTCGATGACGCCCGGCAGCGGATCGAGGTCGTCGGCCAGACCCGGGCCGCAGAAGTCGTCCCGGCCGTTGACGTGCAGTCCGTCGATCCCCTCGATGGCGGCCCGCACCTCGGCCGCGAGATCCAGCGCGCCGCCCATCAGCTCCTTGCCGTGCAGCGCCATCTGCCGCCGCCAGCCGTCCAGGCCCGCGAAGATCAGCGACGACGGACTGGTGGTGCCCAGCAGGTCCGCCCGCATCCCCAGCAGCGCCGGCGGGACCAGATCGCCCTGGAGGTGGAAAACGGAGCCCTGCTCCAGGCCGCTGCCCATCTTGTGGATGCTGGTCACACAGATGTCCGCGCCCGCGTCCATCGCCCAGGACGGCAGGTCGGGATGGAACGGCAGGTGCGCGCCCCAGGCCTCGTCCACGATCAGCGGCCGCGAGCGCCGGTGGCACACCTCGGCGACCGCCCGCAGATCCGCGCAGCCGCCGTACGGCGTGGGGCTTGTGATCAGGGCTCCCCGCGCGTCCGGATGGGCCTCGAAGGCCCGGTCGAAGTCCTCGGCGGACGGCGGATGGGCCAGATGCCGCTCGGCGTCCCAGCGGGGCTCGACCCAGACCGGCTCGACACCGGAGATGATCAGGCCCGCCACCACCGACTTGTGCGCGTCACGCCCGATCAGCAGCTTCTCGTGCGGCCCCGCCACCGACAGCATCGCCGCCTTCACCGACAGGGAACTCCCGCACGTGCTGAAGAACGTGTGCTCCGCGTGCACCGCGTCGGCCATCAGCTCCTGCGCCCGCTGCAGCACCCGCCCCCGGGTGAGCCGGTCGTCCAGACCGCCCGAGGCGAGCACGTCCCCCAGGAACACCGCGTCACCGAGGACCTCGCGGACCTCCGGGTCGGCGCCGCGGGCCTGCTTGTGCCCCGGCGGCGTGAACGACAGATGCCCCTTGCGGCGGTACGCCTCCAGGGCTTCCAGAACCGGTGCTCGGGTGTGGTCGACTGTCATGCGCACCGGGTTCCCGGCACCGGCCCCCGCAATCAGCCCCGGCCGCGTGACCGGCCCGGCCCCTGCCCGGTCAACCCTCCACGGTGTGTTTGCCCGGGGTCAGGATCTCGTCCAGCACCGTCAGCACCGCCTCGTACGACATCCGCCGCACCGCCGCGTCCCGGGCGCCCTGCGGGTCGGTCGCCCCCAGCTCCTCGCTCCTGCTCCGCCACGAACGCTCCTCCCGCACCGCGCAGTCCCGCGCGCGCTGGATGCGCCGCAGCAGTTCATCGGAATCCACCACATCCATCATGCGCTCCGCGTACCCCGCCGGGGCGCGGAGATGGCACCGACTCACGGCCGTTCGAGGTGTTTTCGCGGCTTCGGCGCCCGCCGGAGGTTTGCAGGTGCGGGGAGAGGTCAGCCGAAAGGAGAGACCCGCGGCGCTCGCGCGGTGCGCGCCCCGAACGCCGCGGCAGGTTGAGGAAGCAGCGGGTCCGCGGGCCCAGGCGTGCCCGTGCGGCGGCCGCGGAACGTGCTCCGGATCCGGCTTCCGTCTTCACCGACCAGGGAGCTGCAGGATGTGCGAGGAGCACATGATCGAATCTCTATTCGAGCCGCCCGGCGCGAACCGGGTCCGGCCGCGCAAACCCGCCGAGGCGCGCCGGGCCGTGGAGCGAGCCGTGGCCGAACGCTGCCGCGCCACCCACACGCCGTGCGACGCGGACGCCCTCTCCGACGCGCTGCTCGTGGCCTCGGAGCTGACCACCAACGCGATCCTGCACGGCGGCGGCGTCACCGACTTCCAGGTCGACGTCGACGGCCCCGGCGTGCGCGTCTCGGTGAGCGACCGCAGTGACGAACTGCCCGTGACCCCTCCCCGCCGCGACCCGCACGGACGGCTGCGGCACGGCGGGCACGGCTGGCCCATCGTCTGCCGGCTCGCCCGCGACGTCCGCGTGTCGGACCTGCCCGCCGGCGGCAAGTGCATCACCGCCGTCGTACCCCTCTCCTGAGCAGGCGTGCCACGGCTCGCGGCAGATTGCACAGCAAAGCGGAGTTTGTTCCACCGGTGGCAGGGCAGACGCAGTTTCGTGCTTCGGACCGGAGGCGCGCCAGCGGGAGCGGTATGACTGCCCCGGAGGCCGTCGAGGCGATCCGGGCGTGACCCTCCCGCGGTAAGTCCCTGAAACGACCGTTCAGGAGCGAATCCGCATGCTCATCGAAACGCCCACCAACCGTCCCGGCACGCCCGAAACGCCGACCACCGCCCCGCGGCGGCGTCACGACGACGCCCCCGACACGGCGGCCCTCTTCGCCCGGATGGCCGAGCTGGAGGAGGGACCCGAGCGGGAAGCCGTCCGCGACGAACTCGTCACGCTGTGGCTCCCCATGGCCCACCGCATCGCCGGCCGCTTCCGCGACCGCGGAGAGTCGATCGAGGACCTCCGTCAGGTGGCCGCCCTGGGACTCGTCAAGGCCATCGACCGGTTCGACCCGAGCCGGGGTGCCTTCGAGAGCTACGCCGTGCCCACCATCACCGGCGAGGTCAAGCGGCACTTCCGGGACCGCATGTGGGCCCTGCGAGTCCCCCGCCGAGTGCAGGAACTGCGCAACAAGGTGCGGGTGGCCCGCCGGGAACTCACCCAGAACCCGGGCAGCCCCGAGCCCTCCGTGGCCGACATCGCCGCCCACACCGGCCTCACCGAGGAAGAGGTCGGCGCCGGGCTGGAGGCCCTGGACAGCTTCAGCACCCTGTCGCTGGACGCCGAGCTCTCGGCCGACGACGACGGCTACAGCCTCGCGGACACCCTCGGCGCGGCGGACTCGTCCTACGACGTCGTCGTCGACCGCGAGTCCGCCAAGGAGGGCCTGCGCCGCCTGCCGGAACGCGAGCGGGCCATCCTCTACATGCGGTTCTTCGAGGACATGACCCAGAGCCGCATCGCCGACCGCCTCGGCATCTCCCAGATGCACGTCTCCCGCCTCATCAGCCGCAGCTGCGCCCGCGTGCGCGACGAGGTCCTGGGGCAGCGGACGGGCAACCGGGGCACCGGCGGCACCTCCACGACGGCCTGACCCCCGACCCCGAGGAGCGAACGACATGCTGAGGCCCCATCCATCCGTGCTGCGCCGCCTGGTCGACGAGTACGAGGCGCTGACGGCCGCCGAGGCCGCGCGCGGACCGGCCGAGCAGAACCCGCGGGTACGCGACCTGGCGTACACGCTGTGCGTGTCCACCGGAACCCGGGACGTCGGGCGCGCACTGGAGGCAGCGCACCAGTGGCTCGCGGCCGCACCCGCACCGGCCGGCGAGACCGCTGTCCTGGCCGGCGGACAGTACGTCCCGGTCACGGAGAACGCCTGACCGGAGTGTGTCTCCGGCGCGACGGGGAAGGCGAGAGGCCGACCAGGGTCCGGGCCGACGGCGGCAGCCGTCGGCCCGGACCCGTCTGCCAGGTGCGTGACCTGCCGGCCCGGGCCCGCGTGTAGGCACGTCCTGCGGCCCAGGCCGCCCGGGACGTCGCCCAGGTCACCGTGCGCGACGTGGAGAGCGACCCGGTGTTCACCGAGCCGGCCCCGGCGGGCCATCCTCGAGGCCGGCAGCAGGGCCTGCCACAGCGTTCCGCTGACCACCGCCTCCGGGCCCTGCGTCGGCATGGTCTCCGCCCACCTGGACCGCCCCCTGAGAGGCCTGACGACGACCCAGACCGAGGCCCTCGGCACCGTGGGCTCCACGCCCAGGGCCGCGCCGACCGGGGCTCGCGACTGCGGCGGTCCTGAACCCGGTGACGGACGCGACGCCGCCGCACACCCGAGGACACAGGTCCCGGACCTGACCGGAATCCCCTGGTCCGGAGGCCGGGCCGGGTGTGTGGCGGCCGAGCCGGGGCATCCGGAGTGCCGGGAGGTCGACATGGACACGAGTGCGTTGGCACAAGGTCGGTTCCGGGCCCGGCGAGCGGCGCGGGGTTCGGTGACCGAGGGGGCGGCGCGGGCGGGCCTCACCGCCCGGGGCGTGATCTATCTGCTCGTCGGTGCCCTGGCCCTGCAGATCGCCTTCGGCGACACCGGCGAGCAGGCCGACCGCGGGGGAGCCCTGGCGGAACTGGCGCAGCAGCCGTTCGGCGCGGTGCTGCTGTGGGCGCTGGGCATCGGGCTCGTCGGCATGGCCCTGTGGCGGCTGTCCGAGGCGCTCTTCGGCTCCGTCGGACAGGACGGCCGCAGCGCCCGCAAGCGGTTGCTGGCGACGGTCCGCTTCGCCTTCTACGTCTTCGTCGCCTACTCCGTGCTGTCCTTCGCGACGAGCCGCGACCAGAGCGGCGGCTCCAGCGACCGGCAGTCCCGGGACGCCACCGCGCGGGCCCTGGAGCTGCCCGGCGGCCAGTGGCTGGTCGGCGCGGCCGGGATCGCGATCGTCGCCGCGGGCGGCTGGATCGGCGTACGGGCGGTGCTGCGCAAGTACCACGACAAGCTCCGGCTGGGGCAGCTGAGCCACCGCACCCGGCAGCTGGTGGACGTCACCGGCGTGGCCGGCGGCGCCGCCCGAGGGCTGGTGTTCGCCGTGGCCGGCGTCTTCGCCGTCCGCGCCGCCGTCGACTACGAACCCGACCGGGCCAAGGGCCTGGACGACACCCTGCGCAGCTTCGCCGACACCCCGCTCGGCCCCTGGCTGCTGGTCTGCGTCGCGGCCGGGCTCGTGCTGTTCGGCGTGTTCTCCTTCGCCATGGCCCGCTGGCGACGCGTCTGAGCCGCGTCGTGCGGGGAACACGATGCGAATGAGCGATTCCGAGATTCCGCATGGCGACGGCCGGCCCGTGGACATGTACCTGGACCTCCTGCGCATCCGGATGGACACGGAGGACTACCGCCTCCTGATGCGCGTGGTGGAACCGGTCCTCGAGGCGATCGAGGAAGAGCGCCTGTCCAGCCTCGACTTCGCGCTCGACTCCGGGGGCGGCGACGAACTGCCCCAGGAGGTCCGTGACGAGGTGGCCCTCGTCATCGCCACCGCCGTCACCGGCCGCCTGGACAACGAAGTGGTCGAACTCGACGTCGACGAGACCGGCCCGGTCAGGATCGTCACGGACGCGAACACCGCGTCCGACCCGGCCCGCCTCGGCGAGATAGCCGACTACATCAAGGAACGGCACCGGCAGACCGAGGAGCTGCGGGGCATCGCCGAGGTGAGCGGGCTGCCCACCGACTTCTGACCGGCAGCGGCCCGCCTCACTTCCTGGGCGCCGCCACCGGCACGCCCAGCGGCCGGGCGAGGCCCACCACGGCCTCGTCCAGCCGCTCCAGGTGCCGCAGCACGCGGTCGGTGATCCGCCCGTAGCGCGGCGTGCCGGCGTCGGAGCCCAGCAGCGAGGCGATGCTCGGCCCGGTCTCGACCTCGGCACCGGCGTGCTCGTCCGCGACCCGGGCGGCGATCGTCCCGATGTTGCGCACGGTGCGCCCGGCGGCGCCGCGCAGCCGTGGGTCCGCCGCGATCGAGGGATGCGTGGGCAGCAGCTCGGCGGTCGCCGCCAGGGTCCGCGCGTGGTACGCGCACGTCTCCAGCAGCGCCACCACGTACCGGGCGGTGTGGCGCCGGGCCCGCAGCGGCGTGACCGGGTGGGTCAGCGGCTGTGTGGCGGCCCGCAGGTCGGCCAGCGCCTGGTCCAGGTCGCGCGCCTGGTCCAGCAGGTCGTCCGCGGGCCCGCCGCTGAGCTGGCCGACCGCCGCCTCCGTGACGGCGGCCAGCCGGTCCAGCACGGTGCCGAGCAGCTCGTTCGTACGGCGGTCCGTGCGCACCGGCAGCACCAGCGCCGCCGCGACCACCCCGCAGGCCGCACCGAGCGCCGTCTCCTCGACCCGCAGCACGAGCACGTCGAGGCTGTAGGTGTGCAGCAGCGTGTACAGCAGCCCGAGCATCGCGGTGACGAAGAACGACATCAGCGTGTACGACAGCGGCGCCACATAGAACATCGCGAAGATCAGCACCAGGACCAGCGCGAACGCCGTCCAGGTGTGCTGCCCGACCAGACCGGCCAGCACGATGCCGGCCACCACGCCGAACACCGTGCCCAGCAGCCGCCGGTAGCCCTTGACCAGGATCTCTCCCGTCGAGGCGGTGTTCAGGAAAACGATCCAGCACGTCAGCACCGCCCAGTACCAGCGCTGCGTGGACAGCAGCTCGCCGCCCACGATGGCCAGCGTCGACCCGACGGCGACCTGCACGGCCGCGCGCGTGGTGGGCCGCCGCAGACCCGTCTGCTCGTCCTGCGCCGCCTCCTCGCCGCCGTCGATCGCGGCGTCCTCGGCGTCCAGCTCCTCCCGGGAGCGGGCGGTGGCGGGGGAGTCGTCCGACTCGTCCTGCGGGCCGTCCAGCGCGATCCGCAGCCCCAGCACCGCCCGCGCGGCCTCGCCGATGCCCCGGAAGACGTCCTGGACGGCGCTCGGGGCGGGGGGCAGGTTCTCCTCGTCCCGGTAGCCGAGGAGCCGGTTGCGGACATGGGCCAGTGCGGTGCCCGCGTCACCGCTGCCCGCCCGCAGCACGAGCGTGCGCAGTGCCCGCAGATCACGGCGGAGCGTGGCGGTGGCCTCGTCCGGCAGGGCCGGCTGTCCCACCGACGGGGCGGGCGCGCCCGGCAGGTGCAGGGTCAGCGTGTCGGCCCGTTCGGCGCTGCGGGCCGACAGCAGCAGCAGACCCAGCCGCTCGGCGGCGATCTCCGCGTCCGCGATCCGGCGCTGCACCAGCCGCGCCACCGACTCGTCGGGCGTGCCCTCCTCCAGCCGCGCCTGGATCATCATCGCCGTCTCGTGCAGCCGGGCGGTGCCCTCCCGCACGGCGTCGAGCGCCTTGTCCATCTCGTCCGCGCCGGCGTCCAGCAGGTCGAGCTGCGCGGACACCAGCTGCGCCAGCCGGGCCCGGAAGGCCATCCGCAGCCGCAGCAGCACGCCCGCGGGGGTGGCGGGCACGACCGCGAACCGCATCACGGCACTGGAGGCGAACGCCAGGGCGATGGCGCCGCACAGCACGGGCAGCGCCGAGACGGTGGCGCCGACGAACAGGGACAGGAAGTAGACCTGGAAGCCGATCAGCCCCAGCGCGGTGCCGCGGTCACCGAACCGCCTGCCGTAGACCGCGCAGAAGATCAGGACGACGAAGAAGACGTCACCGACGAGGAGACGCGCGTTCAGCACCGCGCCCAGGGACACCGATGCCAGCGCCACCGGCAGTCCCAGCGCCAGGGTCACCGCCTGGGCGCCGAGCTGCTTCTCCCGGATGGCGAAGGTGGCGACCATCGCCGCCATGGCCCCCGCCACCAGATGGTGCACATCGGCCCGCAGCAGGGAGAGCACGGCCAGGGTGAGGGCGATGGCGCCGACCGTCCGCAGTCCGGCCGTCAGGCGCAGCAGCCCGGGGTCGGAGGCCGCGATCCGGTTCCGCAGTCGTGTCCGCACCGAGCGTCCCGCTGCCCTCACGCCGCCGCACTCTCTCCCGACTCGCCCTCACACCAAGATCCGCACCTCAGCATGTCATGCCACGAGCGGAGGCTCCCGTCCGGGCCGGGCGCTACTCCTGCCGGCCGGTTCCCTCGACGTGCTCCCGGACCTGCTCCGGCGTCAGATAGGCGTCCGTGTACTCGAAGTCCTTCAGCCGGGCGGCCTTGCGGGCCTGGAACCCCGTGCGGACGAAGTCGTCGCCCGCGACCGCGTTGAGCAGCCAGTTCGTCATCACTCGCGTCTTGGCCACGTTGGTGCGCAACGCCGACCAGTGGTACCCGCGGGCCACGGCCTGGGCGGGCAGGCCGCGCAGTTCGATGCCCAGCGGCTTGGAGACCGCGTCGGTGCCGCCCAGGTCGACGACGAGCCCGAGGTCCTTGTGCACGTACGGCTTCATCGCCTGGCCCCGCAGCGTCGCGATGACGTTGTCGGCGACGTGCCGGCCCTGCCGCAGCGCGTGCTGCGCGGTGGGCGGGCACATGGCGCTGTCGTCGCCCTTGGCCAGGTCGGGCACGGCGGCCGAGTCGCCGAGCGCGAACACCCCGTCGTTGCCGGGCAGGTTCATCTCGGGGGCGACCGCCAGCCGCCCCTTCACCGTCTCCGCGCCGAGCGTGGCGATGAGGGGACTGGCGACGACCCCGGCGGTCCAGATGAGCGTGCGGGTCGGGACCACCCGCCCGTCGGTGAAGGTGACCTCCTCCGGACCCGCCTTGGCGATGGAGGTGCCCAGGGAGATCTCGATGCCCCGCCGGCGCAGGATCTCCTGTGCGCTGCTGCCGAGCTTCTCACCGAGCTCCGGCATCAGCTTCGGCGCGATGTCGATCAGATGCCACTTGATCAGCCCGGGGTCCAGCCGCGGGTAGCGCTTGACGGCGGCGTGCGTCAGCCGCTGCAGGCACGCCGCGGTCTCGGTGCCCGCGTAGCCGCCGCCGACCACCACGAACTGCAGCCGCGAGGCACGCTCCTCGGGGTCCTGGCTCGCGTCGGCCAGGTCCAGCTGGGAGATGACGTGGTCACGGATGTACGCGGCCTCGGCGAGCGTCTTCATCCCGAACGCGTGCTCCGTCAGCCCCGGGATGTCGAAGGTCCGGGTGATGCTGCCGGGGGCCAGCACGATGTAGTCGTACGGCTCGTTGACGATCCGGTCGGTGATGGTGCGGATGACGCACACCTTCGCCTTCAGGTCGACGCCGATGGCGCCGCCCGGAATGATCCGCGTGCGGTACTTCTTGCTGCGGCGCAGGGAGACCGCGATCGACTGCGGTGTCAGCACCCCGGAGGCGACCTGGGGGAGCAGCGGCAGGTAGAGCTGGTAGGCGAACGGCGTCACCAGCGTGACGTCGGCCTCGTCCGGGGAGAGTTTCCGTTCCAGACGGCGGACGCACTCCACGCCGGCGAAGCCTGCGCCAACCACCAGGATCCTGGGTCGTGTCACGGTGTTCATCCCTTTCTGCGGCTCCAGGCGGTCTGCCTCGAACGCCTTTCGACTGCCCCTGGATCGCTGGTTCGCACCCCTTCGATCCCACCGCTTGCCCGACGGGTACGCCAGTCGGACGTGGCAGGCAGACGAACGCGTCGATCACCACCATGCCCGCACCGTGGCCGAAAAGCACCAGGCGGGAGTGAAGAACGCGTGCACACCGGGCCCGCCGTCAGGAGGCGGCGTCCCCCCGGAGGTGACACAGCAGCAGGCACACGTCGTCGTCGCGCTCGGAATCGCTCAGCAGCGGATGCAGGATCCGGTCCGCCGAGCCCTCCAGGTCCGCGTCCAGCTCCCCGGAACGGAACCCGCCGAGCGCCGTGGCCAGCCGCCCGATGCCCGGGTCTATGCCCTGCGCGCGCCGCTCCACCAGGCCGTCGGTGTACAGCGCGAGCGTCGAGCCGGGCGCCACCCGCACCGTGTGGTCGGCGATCTCCTGGGTGAGCGGGATGCCGAGCATGGCGCCGGGCTTGGCGTCCAGGACGCGCACGCTGCCGTCGGCCAGGCGCAGCACCGGCGGTGGATGCCCCGCGGCGGCCCAGGTCAGCGTGGGCTCGTCCGGGTGGAACCGGGCGATGACGGCGGTGGCGTACAGATCCGGCTGCAGATGGTGCAGGAACCGGTGCAGCCGGGTCAGCAGCCGGCCCGGGCTGTCGCCGTCGACGGCGTACGCCCGCAGCGCGGTGCGCAACTGGCTCATCATGACGGCCGCGTGCAGCCCGTGCCCGGTCACGTCGCCGACGACGGTGATCAGCCCGCCGTCCCGCTGGGGGAAGGCGTCGTACCAGTCACCGCCGATGTTCAGCCCGTGCGTGGCGGGCAGGTACCGCGCGGCCAGGCTGAGGCCGGGCGTGGCCGGCAGATCCGTGAGCAGGGCGCGCTGCAGCGTCTCGGCGATGTCGCGGTTGTGCTCGAAGCGCCGCGCGTTGTCGATCGCGATGCTGGCCCGGCGGGTCAGCTCGATCAGCATCACCGCGTCGTCCGGGTCCCAGCGCGCACCGGGCGGTGACAGCGTCAGCACGCCCAGCGGCGCCCGCCGCGTCGGCAGCGGCACGCACAGCAGCGGCCGCGTGGGATCCAGCGCGGACGGCGGCTGGTCGTCGACCCCGGGCAGGTTGCCGGGATGGTCCGCGGCGTACTGGGGCCGCCCGGTGCGGGCCGCGACCACGGCGGCGGCCGGATGCGGCGCCGAGCGGTGCTTGTCGTCCTCGTGGTCGAACAGCCAGACGTCGACGCTGCTCGCGTACTCCGGCACCAGCAGGTCCGGCAGCCGCCGCACGATCTCCTCGTGGTTGAGGGAGGCCGTCAGCACGGCGCTCGCGTCCGCGAGGAACGTCAGTCTGCGGCGGGCGCTCTCCGCCTCGTTGCGGGCGCTGCGCTCGGCGGCGAAGGCCTCGCGCTGGGCCCGGCCCGCCGCGTCCAGCTCGGCGTGCAGCGCCAGGACGCCCTGGTTGGTCTGGTGCAGCTCCTCGCGGTGGAAGGCGACCAGATCCTCCTGCTCGGTGAGCTTGTCCAGCACCACGGCCGTGTCCTCGTCGGCGCCGAGCAGCGCCTCCGCGAGGGCGGCCGGGTCGTCGGCGACGCTGCCGCCCTCCGCGGCGTGGGCCGCCTCCGGGCAGGGGACCGTGACCTCCCAGGGCGGTTCCCCGGCGGCGCACGCGTCCGGCGACGGGGTCACCACGGCGTGCAGCAGGCCCTCCTCGGTGGGAGACCCGGCGAGGTTCAGGGTGAGCACCCAGGTGCCGCCCTTGGTGAGGCACTGGCGCAGCTGGGCGCTGAGGGCGGTGGCCAGCCTGGTCCGTTCCAGGGTGGGCACGCCGTAGGCCGCGGCCAGGCGCGCGAGGGCGATGCGGGCGCGGGCCGCGTCGGTGACGGTGGTGATCTGCCAAGTGCGCATCATGGGCGGTCCGGCGGGGTCGGAGTCAGCACGGCCACGGCGGTGTCGTCCCGCACCGGCCGGGCGGGACTGCTCGCGTCGCGTATCGTCACGGCGGCCGTCACGGCCGGATCGGCCGTCGCCAGACCGGTGTCGGTCGGCGGCGTCCAGCGGCTGGGCAGCCCGTCGGTGTGCAGGATCAGCAGCCGGTCGGGCGCCCAGTCGGCCTCCTCCTCGCGGAGGGTGGTGGGCCGGTGAACGCCGACGATCCCGGGCCGCGACAGCAGCGGACGCCAGGTCCCGTCCGCACGCAGCCGCGCCCCCACGTTCCCAATGCCGGCGAACCGCAGCCGCCCGGTCCGCAGGTCGAGCTGGGCCACGGCGACGGCCGCGCCGCGGGTGCCCTTCAGCGCGTCGTGGATGCGCCGCAGCGACTCGGCGGGGGAGAGGCGGGCCCAGCGGTGCAGCTCCGCGACCGCGGCGGACGAGGCACGGGCGGCCTCCGGGCCGTGTCCCAGCCCGTCCGCCAGCATCAGCGTCACCCGGTCCCCGGACCGCACCCACGTCCACGCGTCACCCGAGTACTCGGCTCCGCCGTAGGGGATGTTGACGCCTCCGGCCCGCACGTCGCCGACGGACGGGCAGGCCTCGCCCGCCGCACCGACCCGCCCCACCGGCCCCGGCACGCCCACGCCCACCGACGGGCGACCCCACGGCGTACGGCGGTCCGGCTGGTTCTCCGGCATGCCGCGGGCGGGCCCGTCGTGCGGCAGTCGGCGGTCCCGCGGTGTACGGCGGTCCGGCTGGTTCTCCGGCATGCCGCGGGCGGGCCCGTCGTCCGGCAGTGGGCGGTCCCACGGCGCACGGCGGTCCGGCTGGTTCTCCGGCACGCCGCCGGCGGGCCCGTCCTCCGCCAGTGCGCGGTCCCACGGTCTGCTACGGCCCGGCTCGTTCTCCGGCACGCCGCTGCGAGCGGGCCCGCCCTCCGGCAGGCCGGCGCCCCGTACGGCACCGGACCCGGCCGCGTGCCCCGTCAGGCCGTCGCACGCCACGGCGGCCACCGGCGACTCCGCGCGCGTCTCGCTGCCCGACCCGGCACCCGGCCACGGCGGGCCACCGGCGCGCGGGCCCTCGGGCCAGGCACCGGTGGCCCGCGGGCCACCACCCGGCGTGTCCGGCCCCGGGCCCCCGGACAGCCCGTCGGCCCACACCGTGACCGCCGAACCCACGGTGGCGGCACGCCCCCGGGGCGTCGTCCCCACGCGGGCCACCGCGACCGTTCCGCGGCCCGGCGTGCTGTGCAGGCCGAAGTCGTCGGCGAGACGCAGACACGTGCCGAGACCGGCCCCGAGCGAGCGCGTCGTGGAGTAACCGTCGCGGACGGCCGTGGGAACGTCGGCGATGCCCGGCCCGTGGTCGATCGCGGCGATCTGCACGACCCGGGCCCGCGTCCGGCCGTCCCCCGGCTCGGGCGGGTCCACGACGTCGATGAGCACCTGCCCGCCCTCGGCGTGCTTGAGCAGGTTCGTGGCCAGCTCGGTCGCGACCAGCGCGGCGGCCGCGGTACGCCGCTCGTCCAGCCCGGCCAGCGCGGCCGCGCCCTCGGCGGCGACCCGCGCGTCGCGCACCCGGGTCGCGTCGCGCACCGGGACGTCCCACACGCGCGGCATCAGACCTCCTCGCGCGGACGCGGCGGCTGGGCCGCCCAGCAGGTCACCCGGACCGTGGTGCCCGCGCCCGGCGTGCTCTCGATGTCGAACTCGTGCACCAGGCGCCGCGCCCCGCTCAGCCCCATCCCCAGCCCGCCCCCGGACGTGTAGCCGTCGCTCAGCGCCTGGTCCAGGTCGGCGATGCCCGGCCCCTCGTCCGAGAAGGCCAGCCGGAGCCCCTGGGTGGCTCCGCTGCTGACGTGCCTCGCCTCCATCTGTCCGCCCCCGCCGTGCACGAGGGTGTTGCGGGCCAGCTCACTGGCGGCGGTGACGAGCTTGGTCTGCTCCACCAGGCCGAAGCCGAGCCGGGCGGCGGCCTGCCGCACATGCTGTCGCACCCACACCAGGTCCATGTCCGACCGGATGGGCAGGCAGGCCTCCACGCCCGCGGCAGTGTGCATCACGGACTCTCCTGACGCGGGCCGCCGGGACGGGTCACCGGGGCCTGCCGCGCGAGGAGCTCCATGCCCGCCTCGGTGCTGAGCGCGGTGCTCAGGCCCGGCAGCGTCAGACCCAGTTCCACCAGGGTGATGGCGACCGCCGGGCGCATGCCGGCCACCACGGTCCGCGCCGCCAGCAGCCTGGACTGCGCGGCGATCTCGGCCAGCACCCGGCCGAGGAAGGAGTCCACGATCTCCACGCCGGAGATGTCGATGAGGACACCGCGCACCCCGGTACGGGAGATCGTCTCCGACAGGTCCTGCTGGAGCTGCTGCGCCGTGCTGTCGTGCAGATCGCCCTGGAGCGTGACCAGCAGGACGTCGCCGAGCCGCAGCACCGGCACGTGGCCTGTGGTGGGACGGGAGTACGCCTCGCTCACCGCTGACCCGCACCCGGGTTCACGATGTCCGCGCCCAGCTCGTGCAGCGCGTAACCCAGCGCGTCGGCGAGACTCGCCCGGGTGATCACGTCCAGGTCCAGACCGAGATGGACGATGGTCTGCGCGATGGCGGGGCGGATGCCCGAGACGATGCACTGGGCGCCCATCAGCCGCGCCGCGGCGACCGTCTTCATCAGGTGCTGCGCCACCAGCGAGTCGACCGTCGGCACACCGGTGATGTCCAGGATCGCGAACCGGGCGTGCTGGTCGACCACGGCGTTCAGCAGGGTCTCCATCACCACCTGGCTGCGGGCGCTGTCGAGCGTCCCGATCAGCGGCACGGCCACGATGCCGTCCCACAGCCGGATGACGGGCGTGGCCACCTCCAGCAGCTGCATCCGCTGCCGGTCGCTGAGCGCCTGCCACTCGCTCAGCGCCGACTGCATCGCCACCAGCCGCAGGGTGCCCATCAGCACGGTCAGCGTGGTCGAACACGCCCGCAGGTGCTCGGGCGGCGCCTGTTCCAGATCGGCGGCCAGCAGGTTCTCGACGGGCGGCCGCAGCGCGGCCAGCTCGCTGGAGACCTGGGTGTTGGACAGCCCCGCCCGGGAGCGCGCCGCGCCCATCCGGGACAGCTGCTCGCGGACCTCGCTGAAGCCGGCGGCGTCCGGGTCCTCCACCTGGTCCGAGTCGGCCACCTGGGCCAGCGCGTCCACGACGACCTTGCCCGCCTCCACCGCCTCGTCGCGCGAGACGGTGAACACGGTGCGGAACAGGGGCTCGTCCGCCCACCGCTGGGCGATCTGCTCCCGCCGGCGGTGCAGGAAATCCCTGACCTCGTGCGTGGGGGTGGCGAGCTGTCCGTCCGCTTCGTGCTCCGGCACCTGGTTCTCTCCTCATCCGCGTTGCGTCGACCGAACCCGCTTCAGGCAACGAGACGGCGTTGTGACACTTGCCGGGCGACAACTCTAACCATGCGCCGACCTCGTACGACACCGGATCCGACGCACGCGATCCGGTTGAGGGTGACGGCGGTTGGCCACCGCCGTCACCACCGCGCGAGGGGGGCGGGCCGCCGTCCGGGCAGGGCGGAGCGAGGGCACCGGGCCGCCGGTTCCACAGGCGCCGTGCCCCGGGGCACCCGGTCCGTCAGGCGCCCTGTTCCCCCGGCTCCTCGGGGGTCTGCGGCCCTTCGTCGACACGGGCCAGGGCCTCGTCCACGCTCTCCGATATCGGCACCGTGATGCTGACGCCGGTCAGGTCGAGGACGCGCCGCACGGCCGGGGTCGGGCCGATGACGTGCACGCTGCCGGCGTTCTGGCGGGTCTCCTGGTACACGCGCAGGATGATGTTCATGCCCGACGAGTCCATGAACGGGACGGACGACAGGTCGAGCAGGAAGTGCTGTCGGCCGTGGTGGAGTTGGTTGGCCAGATGGGCCTGGAACTCGGTCGCGGTGTCGACGTCCAGGTAGCCGTCGACCGTGATCAGGGCCACGTCCTCCCTGGGCAGCTCGACTTCCACGGACAGCGGGTTCTGGGCGAGGGGCACGGGTACCTCCAACATGTGCTACGGCCTGGGCTGGTCACCTCCGGGGGTGACCGCGGTGCGGGGCGACGCCGGTCGTGTCGCGGACTCGAGTGCCGTTTCTCATGTGCCTCCCTTCGCGGCAGGGCTCCGATTTTCACCGCGCCCCCGCGATTACCCCGGAAACCGCCCTCCATTCCCCCCGATCCGAACATCGACGGGGACCGCCCGCGTCGTACGGTGCGGGCGGGTGCCCCGAATGCGCTTGCGGCAGGAGGGTAATTGCTGCTGTGGAGCAGGCGGTCGGCAGTCGTCCGCCAGAGCTCGAGCGATCCGCACACCGCCAGGGAGGATGGGACAGCGTGGCCATCGACAGAATCTGGTCGTACGCGCCGGCAAGCGGTCACACCGAGGGACAGGACCTGACCGGGTTCACCGTCGCCGCGACCGACGGCACGATCGGGCACGTGGACCGCGAGGCCGCCCCGCACGGCATGCGGCATCTGGTCGTCGACACCGGCGTCTGGGTGTTCGGCCGCAGTGTCCTGGTGCCGGCCGGGGTCGTCACCGGCATAGACACGCAGGCCCGGAAGATCACTCTGGCCTGCAGCAGGGGAGACGCCAAGGCGGCGCCCCGATTCCAGACCGACAGCGAGACCAGGGACCGGGAGTACCTGACGGCCGTGGGCGACTACTACCACCGCCTGCCGCCGCGCGCGGCGACCTCGGTCTGAGCCGGGCACGGGCGCCCCGCGCCCGTGCCGCTCCCGGCTTCACCAGGGGAGGAAGACGTGCACGTCCTTGCCCCGGTCGTCGGTCACCACACTCACCTGGTCGCACAGCGTGTGGATCAGGTGCCAGCCGATGCCGCCGCCACCGCTGCGCGGATCGAAGGGGCGCGGGGCGGGCTCGGTGGTGCTGGTGTCGTGCAGGACCACGTGCACCCCGTCGAAGGTCCGGCGCATCCGCAGGGCGAACGGCCCCGGGGCGTACTGGACCGCGTTGGCGGCCAGTTCCGTCACCACCAACAGGATGTCGTCCCAGTACTCGGGGGCAGAGGGCGGCGAGGAGCGTGCCAGATCACGCAGGAACTCCTCCGCGGCCAGCCGCGCACCCGTCACGTCGTGCGGCTCGCCCACGAAGCTGTTCGTGCGGCTCGGGATCTCCTCGGAGGTCAGTGCGTCATCCCCACGCGGCTCGGTTGACATATCGCCTTTCCGGCCCGGCGTCAGCAAGGGCTGTCGTCAGGGCTGTCGTCCTTTCTCTTGCGTCGCCACTGTTGCGTGTTCCCGAGGGGGCGAGGCCTACGCGTCCGAGCGCGTGCTCAGCGGAACACGCTGTCCGAATCGTCCCAGTTCGACGGTTCGTTCACCGCGCTCGCCCGCCCGGGACGCCTGCGGGACAGGTACATCGCGTCGATCTCGGAGGCGTAGTGCCGCACGATCTCGTCCCGGCGCAGCTTCATCGACGGGGTCAGCAGCCCGTTGGTCACGTCGAACGGCTCCGGCAGCACCCGGAACACCCGGATCGACTCCGACGGGGACACCGCGCTGTTGGCCGCGGCCACGGCCCGCGCGACCTCCTCCCGCAGCGCGTTCTCCTCCCGCGCCTCCCGCATCTCGCCCTGCAGGGCCAGCGCCGCCCGCCAGTGCGCCAGGAACTCCGGATCCAGCGTGATCAGGGCACCCACACACGGCCGGTTGTCGCCCACGACCACCGCCTGGTGGATGAGCGGGTGCATCCGCAGCCGCTGCTCCAGGGCGAGCGGGGCGACACTCTTGCCGCTGCTGGTGACGATGATGTCCTTCTTGCGGCCGGTGATCGTCAGGTAGCCCTCCGCGTCCAGCTGCCCGAGGTCCCCGGTCGCCAGCCAGCCCCCGCGCAGCGCGGCCCGGGTGGCGGCCTCGTCGCCCACGTACCCCTGGAACACCGACGGGCCCCGCACCAGGATCTCCCCGTCGTCGGCCACCCGGATCTCCGTGCCCGGCAGCGCCTGCCCGACCGTCCCGGACTTCTCCCGGCCCAGCGGCTGCATCGTCACCCCGCCGGCGGTCTCCGTCAGGCCGTACCCGTCGTGCACGTAGATGCCGATGCCCTCGTAGAAGAGGGACAGGTCGCGGCTGAGGGGGGAGCCGCCGGAGGTCGCCCGCCGCACCCGGCCGCCCAGCGCGGCCCGCAGCCGGCGGTACACCGTGCGCTCGTACAGGGCGTGCTGCAGCCGCAGATCGAAGGCGGGCCCGCGGCCCCGGCCCAGCCGCTGGCGTTCCAGGGCCGCGGCGAAGTGCCGCGCTGTCTCGGCGGCCCGCTCGAAGAGCCCGCCGTGACCGCCCTGCTGGGCCGTGCGCAGGAAGTTCTTGTAGATCTTCTCCAGCACCGAGGGGACCGCGTAGAGGTACGTGGGCCGGAAGGAACGCAGCGCCGACGACAGCGCCTCGGCGCTCAGATCGGCCTGGTGCCCCATCAGCAGGCCGCCGCGCACGCACAGCCCCTGGATCATCAGCCCGTACACATGGGAGAAGGGCAGGAACGCGAGGACCGAGCCCTGCTCCCCGCGCGGAGCCGCCGTGTGCCCCCAGCCCGCCAGCAGCGTGTCGCACGGGCCGGCCAGATTGCGGTGGCTCAGCGCGCAGCCCATCGCGTGGCCGCTGGTGCCGGAGGTGTAGGCGATGACGGCCGTGGAGTCCGGCAGCACGATGCGGCGCATCGAGTCGACCGTGGCGAGCGGGATGACCTCCCCGCGTGCCGTCAGCTCCGCCAGGGCGCCCGCGTCCAGCTGCCAGACGTGGCGCAGCAGCGGCAGCGACGCGCACACCGAGCCGACGGTCATCACGCCCTGCTCGTCCTCGACCACCACGGCCACGCAGCCGGAGTCCCGCAGGATCCACTCCACCTGCTCCCGCGACGACGTCGGGTACACCGGGACGACCTCGGCGCCCACCGTCCACAGCGCGTAGCACAGGACCGTCCACTCGTACCGGGTGCGCGCCATGATCGCCACGCGGTGGCCCGGCGCGATCCCGGAGGCGATCAGGCCCTTGGCCACGTCCACCACCTCGTCGCGCAGCTCGATCGCCGTCACCTCCTCCCAGACCGCGGAGGCGGGGTCGGTGCGGCGGGCGAGCATCGGCCGGGTGGGGTCGCGGTCCGCCGCCTCGAACACGCTGTCGGCGAGCCCGCCGGTCAGCGGGGCCACGGCCGGTGGAGCGAGGGCGACATCACGCATGCACTGCTCCTGACATGTACGGGGTGTGACATTGCCGACGGGTACCGTCATCGGCGCGGTGCTCGAATGTAGTCGAGGCGGGACTCTCCGGGTCGGGAAATACGGAAGTGAGACCTCTGATGATCCGGGCGTGATCGGGGGACCCGGACGACATGAGTCACATCAATCCCGATCCCGAACCAGAACGCACCCCCGGCCTGGAGCCGGGCGGCGGCGTACCGCCGGGCGAGACCCCGCCCGCGGAGAGCAGCTTGCCCGAGGCGGGGCCCCGGGAGACCCACAACCCGCCCAAGGGCTGGGCCAAGGGACCGCTGGCGCTGATCATCGTGCTCGTGGTGCTGATCGCGGCGTTCTTCCTGGCCTACGCCCTCGTCCTGATCCTCTGAACCCGCGCCCGGGAAGGGCGGGGCGCCTCACGCCTGCGTGTGGCGGACGCACTCGGTGACGACGTCCCGCAGGCTCCCCGTGCGCTCGAACAGCTCCCGCTGCACCTGGGCGCCGTTGCCGTCCCGCAGCAGTTCCTCGCACCCGGTCCGGGCCCGCTCCAGGTCACCGGTGTCCGCGAGGGCCTCCTCGACGTGGTCCAGCAGGGCCCGCACGACGGCTTCGGCGGGCATGCGCCGCATGGTGGCGGGGTGCAGCAGCTCGCCCGCGAGACCGGACCGGGCCGCCTGCCAGTCGGCCAGCCGCAGCAGGCTGACACTGTGGTCGAGCGGCTCCCGCCCGGCCCGCCACTCGCGCGCCGCGGTCTCCACCAGCCCGCGGACCAGGGTGGCGACCAGCACGGCCGTGCCCGCGTGCAGACAGACGTCCGAGACCCGGATCTCCACCGTCGGGTACCGCTGGGACAGCCGCGCGTCGAAGTAGATCATCCCGTCGTCGAGGAGGGCGCCGGTGGCCACCATGTCCGCGATCAGACGGTGGTACCGCTCCGCCGAGCCGAAGATCTCGGTCGGGCCGGCCGACGGCCAGCGCAGCCACACCCGGCTGCGGTAGCTGCTGTACCCGGAGTCCTTGCCCTGCCAGAACGGCGAGTTCGCGCTGAGCGCCTTCACGACCTGCAGCCAGGGCCGCACCCGGTCGATGACCGCGACGCCCTCCTCGTCGGAGTCGACGGCCACATGCACATGGCAGCCCAGGACGAGCTGCTCGCGGGTGGCGATGCCGTACTGGTCCGCCATCCACTGGTAGCGCCGGTTGACGCCGACGGCGGGGCTGACCGGCAGCGGGGAGGTGGCGAGCGCCGCCACCGTGCAGCCGATCTCCCCGGCGTGCCGGGCGGCCTCCTTGCGGCAGCGGACGATCTCCGCGCGCAGGGCCTCCATGGACGACTGCGGATGCGTGGCGAACTCCAGCATCTGCTCGTGGAGTTCCTTTTCGAACACGTCCTGTTCCGCGTCGTCCTGCGCGGCCCGGGCGAGCACCGCCGCGGACAGTGCCCGCGGGTCCCCGGTCTCCGGATCCACCAGGAGGAGTTCCTCCTCCACTCCGACGGTGCGCACCCTGATGCCCGCCCTTCCCTGCCTGCCGCGTCGACCACCGGGTTCTCCCGGTGGTACGACCCCCAGTGCCCCTCACAGGCGGGTGGGACACCTGGTCGGGCGGCAGGACTTCACGCAGCGAACGGCGTCAGCCACACGGTGGCCAGCGGCGGCAGCGTGATCCGGACACAGTCGTCCTCCGGCTTGACCGGATCCGCGTTGGTCACACCGCTGCCGCCGTAGCGGGTGTCGTCGGTGTTGAGGGTCTCCCGCCAGGCGACGACGTCACCCGGCACCCAGAGGGCGTAGTCGTGCCGGACGACGGGGGAGAAGTTCGACACGGCCAGCAGCGGGTTGCCCTCGGCGTCGTACCTGAGGAACGCGAAGACGTTGTCGTCGGCGGAGTCCACCGCCACCCACCGGAAGCCCTCCGGCCGGGTGTCGCACTGCCACAGCGCGGGCGTCGCCCGGTAGACCGCGTTCAGGTCCCGGACGAGATCGCGCATGCCCCGGTGGTCCCCCGCCGAGTGGTAGCCCTCGTCGAGCAGCCACCACTCCGGCCCGTGCTCCACGGACCACTCCGCTCCCTGTGCGAACTCCTGCCCCATGAACAGCAGCTGCTTGCCGGGGTGGCTCCACATGAAGCCGAGGTAGGCGCGGACGTTCGCGCGCCGCTGCCACCAGTCGCCCGGCATCTTCGACACCAGCGCCTGCTTGCCGTGCACGACCTCGTCGTGGGAGATCGGCAGCACGTAGTTCTCGCTGTAGGCGTACACCATCGAGAACGTCATCTCGTGGTGGTGGTACTTGCGGTGCACCGGCTCCTTGGAGATGTACTCCAGCGAGTCGTGCATCCAGCCCATGTTCCACTTCAGCCCGAAACCGAGCCCGCCGGTGTCGGTGGGCCGGGTCACCCCGCCCCAGGCGGTGGACTCCTCGGCGATCGTGACGACGCCGGGGGCCCGCCGGTACACGGTCGCGTTCATCTCCTGAAGGAACGCCATGGCCGCCAGGTCCTCCCGGCCGCCGTAGGCGTTGGGCTCCCACTGGCCGTCCTCACGCGAGTAGTCGAGGTAGAGCATGGAGGCGACCGCGTCCACGCGCAGCCCGTCGATGTGGAACTCCTCGCACCAGTACACGGCGTTGGCCACGAGGAAGTTGCGCACCTCGGTGCGGCCGAAGTCGAACTCGTACGTGCCCCAGTCCGGGTGCTCGGCGCGCCGCTCGTTCCCGGGCTCGTACAGCGGGTCCCCGTCGAAGCGGGCCAGCGCCCAGTCGTCCTTCGGGAAGTGCGCCGGCACCCAGTCCATGATCACGCCGAGCCCGGCCCGGTGGCAGGCGTCGACGAAGTACCGGAAGTCGTCCGGGGAGCCCAGCCGCGCGGTCGGCGCGTAGAAACCGGTGACCTGGTAGCCCCAGGAGCCGTGGAAGGGGTGCTCGGCGACCGGCATCAGCTCCACGTGCGTGAAGCCGAGGTCCTTGACGTAGCGCGGCAGTTCCTCGGCCAGCTGCCGGTAGGTCAGCCCCGGGCGCCAGGACGGCAGGTGCACCTCGTACACCGAGAACGGCGCCTCGTGCACGGGCGTGTCGGCGCGGTGCGCCATCCACTCGGCGTCGCCCCACTCGTAGTGCGAAGAGGTGACGATCGACGCCGTGTTGGGCGGCTCCTCGGCGCGGCGGGCCATCGGGTCCGCCTTGAGGAAGCGGTGGCCGTACCGGGAGTGGATCTCGAACTTGTAGGCGGTGCCCTCGCCGACGCCCGGCAGGAACAGCTCCCATACGCCGGACGCGCCCAGCGAGCGCATCGGGAACTGGGTCCCGTCCCAGTACGTGAAGTCGGTGGCGACGCGCACGCCCTGCGCGTTCGGCGCCCACACCGTGAACCGGGTGCCGGGCACGCCCTCGTGGGTCATCGGCTGCGCGCCGAGCGCCTGCCACAGCTGCTCGTGCCGGCCCTCGCGGATCAGGTGCAGGTCGAGCTCGCCGAGCGCGGGCAGGAACCGGTACGGGTCGTGCACCTCCTGCTCACCGCCGTCGTACGCCACGTGCAGCGTGTACGCGGGGATCGCGTCCAGGGGCAGCACGGCCGAGAAGAGGCCGTCGCCCTCCGAGGCGAGGGCCGTGCGGCGCCCGTCGATCACCACGCTCACGGAGCGGGCGAAGGGGCGCAGCGCCCGGAACACGATCCCGCCGGGGACCGGGTGGGCGCCCAGCAGCGCGTGCGGATCGTGGTGGGCGCCCGCCAGCAGGCGTCCCCGGTCCTCCGTGCCCAGCGCGGGCGCGGTGGTGCTCGGGACCGGGCCGGACGGCTCCGGGATTGAGGTGTCTCGCAGGGCCACGGCTCAGTCTCCTCTCACGGCGAGGCGCTCGATCGCCGCCATCGGTGCAGGCAGCCAGTCGGGGCGGTGCCGTGCCTCGTACAGCACCTCGTACACGGCCCGGTCCGTCTCGTAGGCGCGGAGCAGTCCGTGCTTCTTGCGGGGGTCCCAGCCGGCGCGGCCGGCGTAGCCCGCGCAGTAGGCCTCGCGGCAGCGGCGGGCCCACTGCGGGCGCCAGGGGCGGCGCTGCCGGGCGGCGTAGTCGAAGGAGCGCAGCATCCCGGCGATGTCCCGCACGGGGGAGTGGGCGCTGCGCCGTTCGGAGAGCGGCCGGGACGGCTCGCCTTCGAAGTCGATGACGAACCACTCGCGTCCGGCCCGCAGCACCTGCCCCAGGTGCAGGTCGCCGTGGATGCGCTGCGCGGGCGGACCGGCGTCGCAGGTGGCCAGGGCGGCGAACGCGGCCCGCAGGCCCGGCACGAACGGCTGGAGCGCGGGCACGCAGTGCGCGGCGGCGGTCAGGCGCTCGTTCATCGCGGCGGCCGTCCGCCCGTTCTCGCCCGGCTCGCCGACCGGGAAGGCCGAAGCCAGCGCGAGGTGCACCTCGGCCGTGGCGGCGCCCAGCGCGCGGGCGTGGGCCGTGAAGTCGTCCCCGGCGGCCAGCGCGTGCAGCGCCAGCGTCCAGCCGTCGGAGGCGTCCCGCAGATACGGCTGGAGCACGCCGAGGGTGGCCTTGAACGGGTGCTTCGTCTGGAACCAGGCCACGGGCGCCGGGACGCGGTGGCAGCCCTGGCGGGCCAGCGCCCCCGGCACCTCCAGGTCCGGGTTGACGCCGGGCTGGATGCGCCGGAAGACCTTGAGGATGTACTCGTCGCCGTACACCAGCGAGGAGTTGGACTGCTCGGCGTCCAGCAGCCGTGGCACCAGTCCGGCGGGCACCTGCTGGTCCGCGTCGCAGTCGAAGCGCAGCGGGCCCGCGGTGCCGGGGTGCCGCAGCCGGTCCAGCAGGAGCTGGGCCGAACGGGGGTCGTGCAGCGCGTCGTAGACGGTCAGACCGGCCAGCGGCCCGTCCTGCACCTGCCCGATGAGCGCCCGCCCGAGGCGCGGCGACGGATGCTCCCGTACGCCGAGCAGCAGCTGGTAGCAGTCGCCGGCCGGGGGCGCCCATCCGGGGGAGGGCACGCCCGTGTGGCCGGCGTGGCCGGCGTGGACCAGCAGGTGGAGACAGCCCGGGAAGAGCTCGGTCATCGACAGCAGGCCGAGTTCCGTGACGGGCCGGTCCTTGCCCGCGAACCAGCGCTGCCGCGGCAGCCAGTCGCGCAGGAGCCCGCCGAGCGACTCCATGGGCTCGGCCAGGCGCGTGAGGCTCGGGCGGAGGGATGCGGTCTTCGGCATGGTCACGCCTCCTTTCGTCGGCGCATGCTCACAGTCGCCGGCCGATGCGGGATGCGACTCGAGTGAGCCGGAACCAGTAGAAGCCGTGGCCCCCGAGGGTCAGCAGGTACGGAAGTTCACCGATGGCCGGGAAGCGGACCCCGCCGAACAGCTCCACCGGGTGGCGCCCGGCGAACTCGCGCAGGTCGAGTTCGGTGGGCTGGGCGAACCGCGCGAAGTTGTTCACGCACAGCACCAGGTCGTCCTCGTACTCGCGCAGGAACGCCAGCACCGCCGGGTTGGAGGAGGGCAGTTCGGTGTAGGAGCCGAGTCCGAAGGCCGGGTTCTGCTTGCGGATCTCGATCATGCGGCGGGTCCAGTGCAGCAGGGACGACGGCGAGGACATCGACGCCTCGACGTTGGTCACCTGGTGGCCGTAGACCGGGTCCATGATGGCCGGCAGGAAGAGGCGGCCCGGGTCGCAGGTGGAGAAGCCCGCGTTGCGGTCCGGGGTCCACTGCATGGGGGTCCGGACGGCGTCGCGGTCGCCGAGCCAGATGTTGTCGCCCATGCCGATCTCGTCGCCGTAGTAGAGGATCGGCGAGCCGGGCAGGGCCAGCAGGAGCGCGGTGAACAGCTCGATCGTGTGCCGGTCGTTGTCCAGCAGTGGGGCCAGGCGCCTGCGGATGCCGATGTTGGCGCGCATGCGGGGGTCCTTGGCGTACTCGGCCCACATGTAGTCGCGCTCTTCGTCGGTGACCATTTCGAGGGTCAGCTCGTCGTGGTTGCGCAGGAACATGCCCCACTGGCAGCCCGAGGGGATGGCCGGGGTCTTGGCCAGGATTTCCGAGACGGGGTAGCGGGACTCGCGGCGGACGGCCATGAAGATGCGCGGCATGACCGGGAAGTGGAACGCCATGTGGCACTCGTCGCCGCCGTTCGCGTAGTCGCCGAAGTAGTCGACGACGTCCTCGGGCCACTGGTTGGCCTCGGCGAGCAGCACGGTGTCCGGGTACTGGGCGTCGATCTCGCGGCGAACCCGCTTGAGGAAGGCGTGGGTGGCGGGCAGGTTCTCGCAGTTGGTGTCCTCGGCCGCGTACAGGTACGGCACGGCGTCCAGCCGGAAGCCGTCGATGCCGAGGTCCAGCCAGAACCTCAGCGCGGCCAGGATCTCCTCCTGGACGCGCGGGTTCTCGTAGTTGAGGTCGGGCTGGTGCGAGAAGAAGCGGTGGAAGAAGTACTGGCCGCGCACCGGGTCGAAGGTCCAGTTGGACGTCTCGGTGTCGACGAAGATGATCCGGGCGTCCGGGTAGCCCTTGTCGTCGTCGGCCCACATGTAGTAGTCGCCGTAGGGCCCGTCGGGGTCCTTCCTCGACTCCTGGAACCACGGGTGCTGGTCGCTGGTGTGGTTCATGACGAAGTCGATGATCACGCGCATGCCGCGCTGGTGGGCGGCGTCGACGAACTCCACGAAGTCGGCGAGGTCGCCGAACTCCGGGAGGACGGCGGTGTAGTCGGAGACGTCGTAGCCGCCGTCGCGCAGCGGCGACTTGAAGAAGGGCGGCAGCCACAGGCAGTCGACGCCCAGCCACTGGAGGTAGTCGAGTTTGGCGGTCAGGCCCTTCAGGTCACCGACGCCGTCGCCGTTGCTGTCCTGGAACGAGCGGACGAGCACCTCGTAGAAGACGGCGCGCTTGAACCACTCCGGGTCGCGGTCCCTGGCGGGAGTGTCCTCGAATGTGTCCAGCACGGGCTCGTTCACGGTCATGACGTTCCTGCCCCTCCGTTCCCTTGCGCGGCGGGCGGCGACTGGACGTGGAAGACGTGTGCGGGAGCCCGCCCCGGCTCCAGGCGCACGTAGTTGCTGCGGCCCCAGTGGTAGGTCTCGCCGGTGAGCTCGTCGCGCACCGGCACCGACGCGTGCCAGTCCAGGCCGAGTTGCGGCATGTCCAACGAGACCGTGGCCTCCTGGGCGTGGTGCGGGTCGAGGTTGGCGACCACGAGGACGACGTCGGATCCGGTGCGCTTGCTGTACGCGATGAGCGCGTCGTTGTCGGTGGGGTGGAAGCGCAGGTTCCTGAGCCGGTGCAGCGCGGGGTGGGCGCGGCGGATGGTGTTGAGCCGGGTCAGCAGCGGGGTGATGGTGCGGCCCTGGCGTTCGGCGGTCTCCCAGTCGCGGGGCCTGAGCTGGTACTTCTCCGAGTCGAGGTACTCCTCGCTGCCTTCGCGCAGCGGGGTGTTCTCGCACAGTTCGTAGCCGGAGTAGACGCCCCAGGTCGGAGAGAGGGTCGCGGCCAGGACGGCGCGGACCTCGAAGGCGGGCCGGCCGCCGTGCTGGAGGTAGGCGTGCAGGATGTCGGGGGTGTTGGCGAAGAAGTTCGGCCGCATGTAGCTCGCGGCCTCGCCCGACAGCTCCGTCAGGTACTCGGTCAGCTCCTCCTTGGTGTTGCGCCAGGTGAAGTAGGTGTAGGACTGCTGGAAGCCGATCTGGGCCAGGGTGTGCATCATCGCCGGGCGGGTGAACGCCTCGGCCAGGAAGATCACATCGGGATCGGTGCGGTTGATGTCCGCGATCACCCGCTCCCAGAACACCACCGGCTTGGTGTGGGGGTTGTCCACGCGGAAGATCCGCACCCCGCAGTCCATCCAGTGCCGCAGCACCCGCAGCGTCTCGGCGACCAGGCCGTCCATGTCCGCGTCGAAGGCGATGGGGTAGATGTCCTGGTACTTCTTCGGCGGGTTCTCGGCGTAGGCGATGGTGCCGTCGGGGCGGTGGTGGAACCACTCGGGGTGTTTCTGCACCCAGGGGTGGTCCGGGGAGCACTGCAGGGCGAAGTCCAGGGCGATCTCCAGGCCCAGTTCGCGGGCCTTGCCGACGAACCAGGTGAAGTCCTCCAGGGTGCCCAGGTCGGGGTGGACGGCGTCGTGGCCGCCCTCCGGGGAGCCGATCGCCCAGGGCACGCCGACGTCGTCGGGGCCGGGGGAGAGGGTGTTGTTCTTGCCCTTGCGGAAGGTGGTGCCGATGGGGTGGATCGGCGGCAGGTAGACCACGTCGAAGCCCATCGCGGCGATCGCGGGCAGCCGCCGGGCGGCGGTGCGGAACGTGCCGTGGGGCTGGTCGGGGGTGCCCTCGGAGCGGGGGAAGAACTCGTACCAGGAGCCGTACAGCGCCCGCTCGCGCTCCACGAGCAGGGGCAGCGGCTCGGAGGTGGTGACCAGGTCCCGCAGGGGATGCCGGGCCAGGACCGCGTCCACCTCCGGCGTCAACGCCGCCGCCAGGCGCGCGGCCGGAGCCAGCGTGTCGTCGCGCAGGGCCCGAGCCGCCGCGAGCAGCACACCGCGGCCGGCCTCCTTCGGTACGCCGGCCGCCGCCCGCTCGTACAGGTCTGCGCCCTCCTCCAGAACCAGGCCGGGGTCGATGCCGGCCGGGACCTTTATGCCCGCCGTGTGACGCCAGGTGGCCACCGGATCGCTCCAGGCCTCCACCCGGTACGTCCAGCGGCCGACGGCGTCCGCGGTCACCTCGGCGCCCCAGCGGTCCGTCCCCGGCGCCAGCTCACGCATCGGCGTCCACGGGCCGGGGCGGCCCTCGGGATCCTTCAGCACGACATTGGCGGCCACCGCGTCGTGCCCCTCCCGGAACACGGTGGCGGTGACCTCGAACGTCTCTCCCACGACCGCCTTGGCCGGCCGGTTGCCGCTCTCCACGGCCGGGCGGACATCCCGTACCGGGATACGGCCGATGGCCCGGGTCCTACTCATGGTCCTCACCTCCACCGTGCTCGGAAGCCGGGCCGCAAGCCCGGTTCAGGGGACAAGAAGTGCGCGAAGGCCGTTACCTTCCCGCCGGGGAACGCCGCTCGGCCGCGGCGGCTCGTCGCTCGGCCGCCGGGGAGCGCCGCTCCACCGCCGACGGTCTTCGTCCGACCGCTGCGGCCGGACGCGGCCGTTCGTCCTGCTCCTGCGGACAGGCTTCCGGCAGAGAGGCGACCTGGTTCGTGCGCAGGTACTGCTCCGCCGCGTCCGCCGCCTCCCGGGCGCACCGCTTGCCCATCAGCACGCAGAGCGTGTAGCCGGAGTCCTCGAACGTGGTCCGCACCGTGCGGTCGTTCGGTGCCGCGAGCATCACGCGTTCCCAGGCCCGGTAACGCCGCAACTGCCGGGCGACTTCGGCTTTGGCGGGTAGCAGCATGGCGCCGATCACCTTTCGGGCTCGAGGGGCACGGTCTCCCGACGGTCGGACGGCGGCCGTGCCCACAGCGGCACGGACCCGTAACGGCGATCGAGTTCTTCACACATGGTGCACGGGTGACGACGCAGCGTCTTGTTGGATCTTCAACCAGTAGGGGTTCGGCGGCGTCGTGCGGGCCCTCAGAGTGTGCTCACTTGGGTGCTCACATGCGTGCTCCACCGCCTCAACCGTGCGCTCGTGTTGCACGAACGGGCTAGCACCCTCAGGCTGAGGGTGACTCAGAAGCGATACGCGCTCACGTTCCGTGTTCGGGGCTCGTCCCGCAGGACCGCGGGAGCGAGGAGGAGCTGAGCTTCGCGGTGAGGAGCCGACCGATGAAGACCGCAGTGCCCTGCTACTACCACCTCGACGTGGAAGTCAGCCCGGAACGGGTGGGACAGGTCAGCCGCATTCTGGCCGCTCACCTGAGGTTCTGGGACCTGGACAACCTGGTCCAGCCCGTCTGCGGCGGTGCCGAGATGCTGCTCAAGGCCATCGACGAACACGCCACGGACAAGAACACGTCGATCGAGATGTGGTGGAACGGGCAGCACCTGATCACCGCCATCGGGGACAACGACCGCGCCCTGCGCCCGGACCAGGAGCTGCGTGGCTGCCTGGAGCACCTCGCGGCGATGAGCGACGGCTGGGGCTGCTGCGCCACCGAGACCGGCAGCAAGGTCATCTGGTTCTCGCAGCGCGCCCGCGCCGGCGAACGCGTCCCGCTGGTGCCGACCGCGCCCGCCCCGCAGGAGCGCGAGGGCCTGGAGGTGCCCCGCGAGGAGCGCGTCGCGCAGCTGGCCGGCCCCGCCAGTACGCCGGACGAGGTCCTGGAGGAGGCCCGGTGACGCGGCGGCAGACACGGAAAGGGGCGCCCGCCTGGAGCGGGCGCCCCTACCCGCTGGGCGCCGCCCACGACGGGGAGGGCACCAACTTCGCGCTCTTCAGCGAGGTGGCGGAACGCGTCGAGCTGGTCCTCGTCGCCGACGACGGCACGCACACCCAGGTGCCGCTGAACGAGGTCGACGGCTTCGTGTGGCACGGCTACCTCCCCGGCGTCGGCCCCGGCCAGCGCTACGGCTACCGCGTCCACGGGCCGTGGGCCCCCACCCTCGGCCACCGCTGCAACCCGGCGAAGCTGCTCCTGGACCCGTACGCCCAGGCGGTGGACGGACAGATCGACAACCACCCCTCGCTGTACGAGCGGAACCCGGACGGCCCCGACCCGGCCGACAGCGCCGGGCACACCATGCTCGGCGTGGTGACCGACCCGGCCTTCGACTGGGGCGACGACACGCGGCCCTGCCGTCCCTACGCCGACACCGTGATCTACGAGGCCCACGTCAAGGGCCTGACCCGCACCCACCCCGAGGTGCCCGCCGAACTGCGCGGCACCTACGCCGGGCTGGCCCACCCGGCCGTGGTCGAGCACCTGACCTCGCTGGGCGTCACGGCGGTGGAGCTGATGCCGGTCCACCAGTTCGTCCATGACGGCGTCCTGCACGACCGCGGCCTGGCGAACTACTGGGGCTACAACACCATCGGCTTCTTCGCGCCGCACAACGGCTACGCCGCCCACGGCACGCGGGGCCAGCAGGTCACCGAGTTCAAGCAGATGGTCAAGACCCTGCACGCGGCCGGACTCGAAGTGATCCTCGACGTGGTCTACAACCACACCGCCGAGGGCAACGAACTGGGCCCCACCCTGTCCTTCCGCGGCATCGACAACTCCTCGTACTACCGCCTGGTCGACGGCGACTGGGAGCACTACTACGACACCACCGGCACCGGCAACAGCTTGCTGATGCGCCACCCCTACGTGCTCCAGCTGATCATGGACTCGCTGCGGTACTGGGTCACCGAGATGCACGTCGACGGCTTCCGCTTCGACCTCGCGGCGACCCTGGCCCGGCAGTTCCACGAGGTGGACCGGCTGTCGGCGTTCTTCGACCTCATCCAGCAGGACCCGGTGATCAGCCGCGTCAAGCTGATCGCCGAGCCGTGGGACGTCGGCGAGGGCGGCTACCAGGTGGGCAACTTCCCCCCGCTGTGGTCGGAGTGGAACGGCATGTACCGCGACGCGGTCCGGGACTTCTGGCGCGGCGAGGACCACACCCTCGGCGAGTTCGCATCCCGCCTGACCGGCTCCTCCGACCTCTACCAGCACAGCAGGCGCCGCCCCCGCGCCAGCGTCAACTTCGTCACCGCGCACGACGGCTTCACCCTGCGCGACCTCGTCTCCTACAACGACAAGCACAACGAGGCCAACGGCGAGGACAACCAGGACGGCGAGAGCACCAACCGGTCCTGGAACTGCGGCGCCGAGGGCCCGACCCGCGACCCGGCCGTCCTCGAACTGCGCGGCCGGCAGCAGCGCAACTTCCTCGCCACGCTCCTGCTGTCCCAGGGCATCCCGATGCTCTGCCACGGCGACGAACTCGGGCGCACCCAGCGCGGCAACAACAACGCCTACTGCCAGGACAACGAGATCTCCTGGATCGACTGGCGGCTCACCCCCGAACAGCGCGACCTGTTGGAGTTCACCCGGTACGTCATCCGGCTGCGAACCGGCCACCCCGTGCTGCGCCGGCGCCGCTTCTTCCTCGGCGAGACCCTGACCCGCGCCGACCAGCCGCTGCCCGACCTGGTGTGGCTGGCGCCCGACGCCACCGAGATGGCCGACGACGACTGGCAGCGCGGCGACGCGCACTCCGTCGGCGTCTTCCTCAACGGCGACGCCATCGCCGAACCCGACCCGCGCGGGCGCCCGGTCGTCGACGACTCGTTCCTGCTGCTGTTCAACAGCCACTGGGAGCCGGTCGACTTCCGCCTCCCCGACGCCGCCTACGGCGAACGCTGGACGGCCCTGATCGACACGGCGGACCCGGAGGGCAGACCGGACGAGTCCGAGTACAAGGCGGGCACGGTCCTGACGGTCGACGCCCGCAGCCTGGTGCTGCTGTCACGACCGTCGCGTGCGTCGCGCCGCAAGGGCCGGTGACGGACGACGGCTGCTCCTGGACGACGGCATCCTGGATGCCCAGGTCAGTCAGCGGTCCCGGCGTGCCGTCACCGTGAACTGGGCGCCGTCGTGGTCGCGCAGCACCGCCTCGTCGCTGCCCTTGGACAGCACGCTGCCGCCGTGCAGCTCCGCGGCCCGGGCGCAGGCCTCCACGTCGTCCACGGTGAAGTGGACCTGCCAGTGCGGCCGGATGGTGGGGTCGGGGGCCGCCTCCAGCGCGCCCGACTCGATCCGCGCCACCACGTCACCGCGGCTGCGCAGCACGACCTCGCCGCCCTCGTAGTGCACCTCGCAGCAGCCGGGCCGCTCCGACGCCCAGTCGAGGACCTCGCCGTAGAAGATCGCCGCGTCGAAGGCGTCCCGGGTGTGCAGCGTGATGAAGGCCGGCTGCGCGTTGCGCCAGGTCTCCCAGTCCGTGAAGAGGTCGCCCTCCCAGATCCCGAACGTCGCCCCGTCCCGGTCGGCGAGCAGTGCCGCCCGCCCCGGCGGCAGCGAGATCGGCCCGACGGCGACCGTGCCCATGCGCTCCTGCACCCGGGCCACCGCCTCGTCCGCGCTGCGCACCGCGAAGTACGGCGTCCAGGCCACCGCCATCTGCCACATGGTCGCCACCCCCGCGATCCCGGCCACCGGCGAGCCGTCGGCCAGTGCGATCCGGAACCGGTCGCCGAGCTTGGCCGGCCGCCACTGCCAGCCCAGCACGGCCCCGTAGAACTCCTCGGTCGCCTTGACGTCCCGGCTGGTCAGACTCACCCAGCAGGGCGCGCCGAACACGGAGTGTGATGAGACGACGTCCTTCGTGCCAAAGGAAGTGGGCATGTCGTGGTTCATGGCAGTCGCGTCCTGATCTCGTCGGCCTGGCAGACACCGGAGGAATGACACCAGTGTCCAACCGGAACCGCTGTGGGCGCCTGCCGAGTACCCCGGCGGCGGCGCCGAAACGATGTCGTGAACCGGCCGGTCCGCCCCGGTGGCAGCGGGCGCGCCGAGTGACGACGATGGATGGGTCGGACACTGTGTCAGGGCACTCAAGCACCTGGTGGGGCCCTGGCGGCAGCGGCGCACCGGACCCGGAGGTGACCATGCCCACGGACGGGGGCTCGGAGCGGATCTTCGAGCTGCAGGAGGAAGTCCAGCAGCTGAAGGAGGCGGTCGTCTCCCACGCCGTCGTGGACCAGGCGATCGGGATGGTCGTGGCGCTCGGCCGGGTCTCGCCCGACCAGGGATGGGCCGTGCTGAAGGAGGTCTCCCAGCACACCAACATCAAGCTGCGCAACGTCGCGGAACTGATCATCATCTGGGGGCGCACCGGCGTGATGCCCGAGGAGATACGGGCCGAACTGGAGGACGCCCTCGACCGCGCCGGACCGACCCAGATCCCCGGCGCACCGCCGGAACTCCCGGGAACGCCGCCGGAGGCCTGATCCTCCGGCGGCGCCGGCTCCTCCCGGCCCCCGTGCTCAACCGGCGTCGCTGAGCAGCTCCTCACGCAGATGGGCGAAGCAGCTGCTGAGCAGCCGGGAGACGTGCATCTGCGAGATGCCGAGCTGCTCCGCGATGCGGCTCTGCGTCATGCCCTTGAAGAACCGCAGGTAGAGGATGATCCGTTCGCGCTCCGGCAGCGCCTCCAGGCAGGGCTTGACCGCCACCCGGTTGACGACGATGTCGAAGGCCGGGTCCGGCCCGCCGATCGCGTCCCCGAGGGCGTAGCCGTCCGTGCCGGGCATCTCCGCCTCCAGCGACAGCGCGGAGAAGCACTCCAGGGCCTCCATGCCGGCGCGCACCTCGCCCTCGGTGAGGTGGGCGTACTCGGCGATCTCGGCGACCGTGGGGGCGCGGCCCGGGGTGGTCTGCGACAGCTCCTTGGCGGCGTGCCGCACCCGGTTGCGCAGGTCCTGGACCCGGCGGGGCACGTGCAGCGTCCACATGTGGTCACGGAAGTGGCGCTTGATCTCGCCGGTGACCGTCGGCACGGCGTACGCCTCGAAGGCGTTGCCGCGTGCCGGGTCGTAGTGCTCGACGGCCTTGACCAGGCCGAGGGCGGCCACCTGGTACAGGTCCTCCAGGGCCTCGCCGCGGCCCCGGAAGCGGACGGCGATCCGCTCGGCCATGGGGAGCCAGGCCTCGACCAGCTCGTCGCGCAGGGCCTTGCGCTCGGGCCCCTCGGGCAGCCGCGCGAGGCGGGCGAACGCCGCGGCGGTGTCGGGGGCGTCGTCGTGGGGGTGCGTTCGGGTGCTGCCGGCGATACGCATGGTGCGCACCTCCCTGAGCAGGTGCTGGATGGACAGACACCATGGGAAGCGCGGAGTCGGACCTCTCGGAGCACACCGGGGCCCGGCGGGCCGGCTTCCACGGACGTGCCTCCTGTCCGAAGCACTTCACTGCCCATTCCCGGGCAGAGATAAAACCAAACAATTCAGACAATACGGCATTCGAGGGTCCGAGGCTCCGCGGCCGACCGCCCCTTGGACCGATTGGCTCTGTTACAGAACTAATGTCGGCGGCATGGAGCCGGAGACCTTCCCCGAAGAGCTGGCCGACGCGCTCGTCGGGGTCCAGCGACTGATCCGGCGGCGCCTGCGCCGGGAGATGCCCGACCCGCCGCTGCGCGGCGCCGAGGCGGAGCTGCTGCGCCTGGTCGTCACCCGGCGCGGCATCGGCATCTCCGACGCGGCGAAGGAACTCGGGCTCGCGACCAACTCGGTGTCGACGCTGGTCAACCAGCCGGCCCGGGCGGGCTACCTGACCCGCGAGACCGACCCGGCGGACCGGCGGGCCGCCCGGCTGCTGCCCACTCCCGCCGCCGAGACGCGGCTGCGCGAGTGGCGCCGCCGCCGCGCGGACCTCCTGCGACGGCACGTGTCGGGCCTCGACGAGACGGACCGCCGGGCGCTGCTCGCGGCGGTCCCGGCCCTGCGCAAGCTGGCCGACACCCTGCACGAGGAGGCCGAGGAGTCATGACGCGGGGGGGGGGGCAGGCCGACGCCGTCGCCTGCACCGGGCTCACCTACGCCTTCGGCGACACCAACGCCGTGGACGGACTCGATCTCACGGTCCGGCCCGGCGAGGCCTTCGGGCTGCTCGGCCCGAACGGCGCCGGCAAGACCACCGCCATCCGCTGCCTCACCACCCTGATGCCCGTGCCCGTACGCCGCCTGCTCGGCTACGTGCCGCAGCAACTGTCCGCGGACGCCGGACTCACCGGGCGGGAGAACGTCGCCCTGTTGGCCCGGGTCTTCGACGTGCCCCGCCGGGAGCGCGCCGCTCGCGTCGCCCAGACACTGGCCGCCGTCGACCTCGCCCACGCCGCCGACCGGCGCGCCGCCACCTACTCCGGCGGCATGGTCCGCCGGCTCGAACTCGCCCAGGCCCTGGTCAGCGCCCGCGCCTGCTCATCCTCGACGAGCCCACGATCGGCCTGGACCCGATCGCACGCACCGGCGTCTGGGAGCACATCGGCGCCGTGCGCGCGGCCACCGGCATGACCGTGCTCGTGACCACCCACTACATGGACGAGGCCGACCCGTACTGCGACCGCGTCGCCCACGCTGGAGGACGTCTTCCGGGACGTGGCGGGCAGCGGTCTCGACGACCAGGCAGGAATTTCCGCGATGTCCGAAGCACCCGCCGCGCCGCCCGCCGTGTCGGCTGACCCCACCCCCACCCCCGGCATCGACCTGCTGCTGAAGCCTCCGCGGCCCCGCGCCGGATGGCGGCTGCTGCCCGCCCGGATCGGCGCGATGTGCGCGGTCGAACCGCAAAAGCTCCGCCACGACCGCACCGAGCTGTACACCGCGCGGTCCAGCCGGCCCTCTGGCTGCTGATCTTCGGCCAGACCTTCACCCGCATCAGGGCCATCCCGACCGGCGGCATCCCCTACGTCGACTTCCTGGCGCCCGGCATCATCGCCCACTCCGCGATGTTCATCGCCATCTTCTACGGCATCCAGGTCATCTGGGAGCGCGACGCCGGCATCCTGAGCAAACTCCTGCTGGGCGTGGACCTGAGGCTCGGCCTTCTTCTCTCGTGCTGCTCGTGGCCGCCGCCCTCGGCGTCACCGCCGCCTCGGCCCTGCTGGGCCGTCTGGCCCATTGATCTTCACCCGGGAAAGTGATGTGCGGCACGCCTCGGCAAGCGCTTTCTCCGACTGTTTCCGGATAACCGCTGGGCACGGCTTGATCACCGATCAAAAGGGGTGAACTGCCTGGCCACAGCGCATTCTGCTCATTTGACAGTCCGCTCGGACCACAGATAGGAAGCAGCTTCCAGAGGTCGAGAGGTGCAGCGTGTACGAGCCGAACGTGGTCGGGGACTGGCAGGAGTACGACGAGCATGCCGGTCTGCGCGTCCGCGTCCACCGTCTGGAACTGGCCGAGCCGCCCCGCGGCCGGGACGACGCCGCCGACGGACTGACGTACTTCTCCCTCCGCGTGACGGTCGAGAACCGTGGCAGCCGGCACCTCGGCATCCATCTCGAGGACGGCCAGATCGACGTACGGATCGGCCCGGACGGGGAGAGTGCCTTCCTCGACTGGCGCAACTCGCAGTTCATCGAGGGCTTCGACGTCTATCCGCTGCGCCGGGCCACCGCCGTGCTGTACGCGGCCGGCGCCGAGTCGTCCCTGGGTCTGGTGGACGTCCAGGTGCAGTTGCGCGTCGAGGAGGAGTGGACCGACCGCCGGCTCTGGTCGGGCGGGATCGGTGCGCACGAGGGATCGGCCGGGGCCCAGCAGGGCGCCGTGCGCGACAGCCTGGCGCACCAGGTGAGCGTCTTCCTGCGGGACCAGGCGGAGGAAGGAACCGCCTGATCCGGTGTCAGGGCGTCGCCGCCGTCAGTGCGGGATGCCGTCGATGATCTCGCGGGCGCCCTGCCGCAGCAGGGCCACGGCGACCGAGGTGCCGAGCGTGGCCGGATCGAGCCGTCCCGCCCACTCGTGGGCGTTCAGCCGTGTCTTGCCGTCCGGCGTGAACACACAGGCCCGCAGGGACAGTTCGCCGCTGCGGTCCACCCGCGCGAACCCGGCGATGGGGCTGTTGCAGTGCCCCTGGAGCACGTGCAGGAACATGCGCTCGGCGGTCGTCTCCCGGTAGGTGTCCGGGTCGCCGAGTCCGCTCACCGCGTCGATCAGGTCGGCGTCGCCCTCACGGCACTGCAGCGCCAGGACGCCCGCGCCGATCGGCGGCATCATCGTCTCGGTGGAGAGGATCTCGCTGATCACGTCGGTCCGGCCGATGCGCTCCAGTCCGGCGACCGCGAGCAGCAGGGCGTCGGCCTCTCCCGCCGCCAGCTTCGCCAGGCGGCGGTTGGCGTTGCCCCGGAACGGCACGCACTCCAGGTGCGGGTGCGTGGCGGCGAGTTGGGCGACCCGGCGCACCGAGGAGGTGCCGATGCGCGTCCCGGCCGGCAGCTCGTCCAGGGTGAGCCCGCCGGGATGGATCAGGGCGTCGCGGACGTCGTCCCGCTTGAGGAACGCGGCGAACACCGTGCCCGCCGGGAGCGGCCGGTCGGCCGGCACGTCCTTCACGCAGTGCACGGCGAGGTCGGCCTCCCCGGCCAGCAGCGCCGCGTCGACCTCCTTGGTGAACGCGCCCTTGCCCTCGACCTTGGACAGGTCGCCCATCCACTTGTCGCCGGTGGTCTTCACCGGGACGACCTCGGTGCGCACTCCGGGGTGGGCGGCGGCCAACTCGGCCCGGACGCGCTCGACCTGGGCGAGCGCCATGGGGGAGTCGCGGGAGACGATGCGGATCAGTTCGGGGACGGACATGCGGACACGATAGACCCTCCCCGGAGTGCGCCTGTGCCGTACCTCCCTCGATCGCCCCTCTGCGCACGTCAGTTCGGGGCGAGCGGCTCGCTCAGCTCGATCGCGCGCAGGGCCGCGGCCAGGGCCCGCTCGTCGCCGACGTCGAGGGCGGTGTCGGTGAGCTTGATGACGTGTTCGTCGCCGTGGGCGAGGGCCTGTTCGAGCACCTCGTCCGCCGTGCGGCCCGGCGCGGTGACGGGGGCGGCGGGCCCGGCCGGGGCGTACATGGCGGTGACCGCCGCGGACGCGGTCCACGCGGCGTGCAGACTCGGCGCCCACAGTTCGCGCGGCAGGGAGGGGAGGGCGCGCAGCACGGCGTTGGGTGCCGTCGCCGCGTGCACGAGCATGGTCTCCTCGCCGTGGCCGTGGGTGGCGTACCGGTGGGTCGCGGCCCGGACCAGCTCGGTCAGGCGGGTCCGGGCGGTGTCCGGGTCGGTCACGTCGCCCGCCCAGCGCGGCAGCCGCCGTACGGCCGCCAGCCGGTCGGGGAACCCGCCCCGGGGGTCGGTGATCGGCGGCACGGCGTCCAGCGACCGGGCGGCGCTCGGCGCCGGGGGAAGCGGCGCGATGCCGGACACGGGGCGGTGTCGGGCCGCCCAGTAGCCCAGACCGTGGGCGAGTTCGGCGAGCCGCGGCCCGTTCTCCCCGGCTTCCAGGGCCCGTACGGCGTGCCCGACGCGGATGACGGGGTGGGTGGAGCCGCCGTAGATCCCGGGCAGCAGGCGGGGCCACCAGACGGCGAGGACGTCCCGCCAGGGCTGTTCGGCGAGTGCGCGGCCGAAGTGGCCGATCCAGTCCGCGGCCCGGCGCGGATCGCCCAGCGCCTCACGCCAGTCGGCGTCCGTCACGGGGGAGAAGGGCCGGGGGAAGTCCTCCAGCTTGGGCCGGTACAGGTCCAGCCAGCGGTGCACGGCGTCCGCCCGGCCGTGCGCGGCGAGCGCCTCCACCACCATGGGGGCGTGGTTGGTGAGTCTGCCGAGCCGCTCCGGGCCCGAGGCGTGCAGGCGTCCGAGGGCCTCTTCGAGGGTCCCTGTCGTGTCGTGCGTGTCCATGGCGGGACGCTATGCGGCCGCCCTCGGCCGGCGGATCGGACGCGGGGCGGAAAGCGGGCCCGGCCGGGGACCTAGGCCCCCGGCCGGGGGTGGCATCACGCGTAGGGATCGAAGGCGATGCCCGAGGGCTTGGCGGACGCCAGGTGGTTGGCGAAGTTGGCGTCCTTCAGGCCGAAGTTGGCGCTGCCGAAGTTGTACGACGTGAGCTTGTCGCGCACCCCGGCCGGGTAGCCGTTCCAGCCGACCAGCGGCGGGTACTGCCAGGTGCCCTTGTGGTTCTCCGGCGGCTCGTCGCCCGAGTTGGCCAGGCGGAAGCAGTGCGTGCTCGCGCCGTCCTTGTGGTACACGATCTTCGGGTGCGTGCCGTCGAAGCGGACCTCGGACGCCGGGTGCACGTCGAAGGAGCCGTGGGCGGACGTGGACACGTACTTGACCTGGTTGTTCTGCACGAACACCGCCACGTGCTCGAAGTCGTGCCGGTGGCCGCCGATGCTGCTGCCCGCGATCGCCTGGTCCTTCTCGAAGTACAGGGCGTAGAGGATGGCGCACCAGCCGTTGTTGCACTTGTAACGGGAGTAGCCGTTGGTGTTGTCCAGGTCCGAGGCGTCGCGGCAGTCGCCGTTGAGGGCCCCGGTCGGGTTGAGCCCGCCGTTCACGGTGCCGTCCGGGCCGATGGCGGGCGTGGAGTAGCAGCCGTCGGTGTCGTAGTCGTAGGCGGGCTGGTACGTCTGCTCCAGCGACTCCGCGTTGGCCGGCAGCGCCCGCGGCGGGGCGGCGAAGGCCGTGGCGGGGAGGGCGAGCACGAGGGCGGCGGCACCGGCCGCTCCGGTGAGCCATCTCCTGCGGTGGGCGAACGGGCGTGACGACACTGCGTCCTCCTCTTGGTCCGGGCGCAGCCCAACGGCTGTGGGGGAAGGGAGGATCAGCTTCCAGGTTCAGCGCGTCCATGCCAAGAGGGGTGGGGGATCCCAACGGTGAATCACAGCCCAATAGTTGGCGCCCGGCCGCCGATTCAGACCATGTCGTCCGGGATGTCGGCCGCCGCCTCCTCGGGCGTGAGGTCCGGCCGGAGCCGCAGCCAGGACGGCTGCCGCAGCAGCCCCTCCCGGGTCCGGGTGCTGTAGCGGACCTCGCCGACCAGTCGGGGGACGACCCAGTGCGCGCCGGGAGCGCGCGGGGCGGGGTCGAAGGGGCAGGCGTCGGTCGCGGCGGCTCGCAGCAGCCCGGCCAGTTCGGTCCGTTCGGCCTCGCTCCAGCCGGTGCCCACGCTCCCGACGTAGCGCAGCCGCCCCGCGGCCCGCTGACCGACCAGCACCGCGCCCGGCAGGCCCGTGAGCCGCCCCTTGCCGGGCTGCCAGCCGCCGACCAGGACGTCCTCGGTGCGCATGTTGCGGATCTTGATCCAGGCCCGGGAGCGCACGCCCGGCTCGTACACCGAGTCCAGCCGCTTGCAGACCAGCCCCTCCAGGCCGTGCTCACGGGTGGCGCGCAGGGCCTCGGCGCCGTGGCCGACGATCGCGGCCGGTGTCGACCAGGACGGCCCGGCGAGGCCCAGGTCCTCCAGTGCCGCGCGGCGCCGTGCGTAGGGGAGCCGGAGCAGGGAGCGGTCCTCCAGGTGCAGCAGGTCGAACAGCACGAGATGGACCGGCACCTCCGCCGCCCGCCGCGCCGCCCGCGCGGGTGCGTGGGCGAGACCCATGCGGGACTGCAGCAACTGGAAGTTCGCGCGGCCCTGTTCGTCCAGGGCCAGGACCTCCCCGTCGAGCACGGCGGGCGTGGTGCCGAGCGCGGTGCCGAGCGGACCCAGTTCCGGGTACGCGGCCGTGATGTCCTCGCCCGACCGGGCCCGCAGCAGCACGCCGCCGTCCCCGGGGAGGTAGACCACCACGCGCTGGCCGTCCTGCTTGGTCTCGTAGGCCCAGCGCGCGTCCTGCGCGGCGGGCGGCAGGGTGCCGGGCGTGGCGAGCATGGGCGGGATCAGCGGCAGGTCCACGGGTGAGTTGTCGACGCGCCGGTGCCCGGTCACGCGCGTTCGGCGTGCCATTCCCCTGAACGGCGTCGACGGGACGGCGGCCGGGCGTGGCTGGTATTGCTTGAGTCAGGCAAGTAGGACGGTAGGGTGGGCGCATGGCTACCTCGTCGCCGTACGGCAGCATCCGTGAGAGGCCGGCGCTCGCGCGCGGGGACGGGCAGCACCTGCTGCTCGTCGTGCGGGAGCCGGAGCTCGCCGAACTGCTCTCGACCACCCTGGAGCTGGCGGGCTACCGGATCAGCCTGACGGATTCCGGGGGCGAGGTGCTGGCGCGGGTCGAACGGCACCGGTTCGATCTCGTCGTCCTCGACGGTGAGTTGCCCGACCTGGCGCGACTGGGCAGGCGAAGCCCCCTCGCGCTCGCCCACCGCCCGCCGGCCCTCGTGCTGACGGTGTGCGACTCCGACCTGGCCAACCGGGATCCCGCCGCCTTCCCCGACCCGGACCGGCTCGACCTGCGCCGCGACGCCCGCCGGCACGTCGCGTTCGGCTTCGGCGTGCACCAGCGCCTGGGCCAGCCGCTGGCCCGCGTGGAACTCCAGGTCGTCTGCGGCACCCTCTACCGCCGCATCCCCACGCTGCGGCTCGCCGCCCCGGTGGAGAGCCTGCCGTTCAAGCACGACGGCTCGGTGTACGGCGTCTACGAACTGCCGCCACATGGTGACGCGGAACCAGCAGGAGGCAGACATGCGAGTGGAACTGGACGAGCCGAAGTGCGTCGCCTCGGGGCAGTGCGTCATGGCCGCCCCCGAGGTCTTCGACCAGCGCGAGGAGGACGGCATCGCCTTCGTACTGGACGAACGGCCCGCGGGGGACTCCTTGGTGGAGGTGCGCGAGGCCGTGGCGATCTGTCCGGCGGCCGCGATCCGGCTGGGGGAGTGAACGACTCGATTTACTTGAGTTACGCAACGAGCTGGTAAAGTGGGTCCATGCCCACACCACCGCTCCCCGACGTCCCCTCCCCGGAAGTCACCGAGATCGAGCGTGCGCTCACCCGCATCACCTACCTGAGCACGCGCGCCCGCCAGCACGACCGGTTGATGGCCCTGGCGGGCGTGCCGCTCGACCGCGCCGCCGTCGCGCTGCTCCGGCAGATCGCCGACTGCGAGCCGCTGCGGCCCGGGGAGCTGGCCACCCGGCTGGGCGTGGAGGCCTCGCACGTCACGCGGACGGTGCAGCAGTTGCAGAAGTCCGGCTACGTCACCCGCGTCCCCGACCCCGACGACCGCCGTGCCCAGCGCATCGAGCTCACCGAGGCCGGGGCGCGGGCCATCGCCAAGGTCCGCGAGGCGGGGGTCCGCGGCATGCAGATGGCCCTGTCCGACTGGTCACCCGAGGAGCTGCGGCAGCTCGCCACGCTTTTCCACCGCATGGTCGACGACTTCCTCGCCCACGCCGCCGACGAGGACCCCGAATCCCAGTCAGCCCCCGTGGGCAAGGCCTGAGCCCCGCCCACCCGCTGCCCTTGCGGCCAGGGTCGATCGCCGCTCGCCGGCCGCCCTTGCGGCCAGGGCCGCTCTCCGCTCACCGCGCGGCCGGGTCCCGGGGATCCGCGCGCTCGGCGGCCGCGGGACCCGGCGGCGCGGGTTCGCGCAGGCGGCACAGCAGCAGTCGGCCCAGCGCGGGCAGAGCGATCAGCGGCACCAGGGCCGTCCGCAGCGACGTCGCGTCGGCCAGTGCCCCGAGTGCGGGAGCCGCGAGGCCGCCGACGCTCACCGTCAGCCCCAGCGTGACACCGCTCGCGGTGCCCACCCGCCGGGGCAGGAAGTCCTGTCCCAGGGTGAGGTGCAGCGAGAACGGCACGTACAGGCCCGCCGACGTCAGCGCCACGAACAGGTACACCGGCGGGCCGGGCACCACGACCAGACCGGCCACGGCCAGAACCGTCAGGGCGTACGACCGGCGCACCACCGCCAGTCGCCCGTACCGCTCGGCCAGCCGGCCCCCCGCCAGCGTCCCCACCGCGCCCCCGGCATAGAGCACGAACAGCGCCGCCGTACCGGCCGGTTCCCCGCCGCCGACGCGTTCCCGCACGTACAGCGCGACGAACGCGCTCAGGCCGACGAACACCACCGAGCGGCAGACCACGGCGCCGGACAACCGCAGGAAGGACGCCCAGTCGTCCCGGCCCCCGGCGACGGGCGCCCGGACAGCCTCGGTGCCGCCCCCAGCCGCCCGCACCGCCGCCGCGCACAGCGCCGCGCCCGCCAGCGCCGGAACGACCAGCAGGGGAGAGGCGCGCAGCCCGCCCACCGCCATGACGGCGAGAACCAGCAGGGGCGCCAGGGCGAAACCGGCGTTGCCGCCGAAGGAGAACCAGCCCATCCCCGTGTGCCGGCCGCCCGCGACGGCCCTGGCCACCCTGGCGGCCTCCGGATGGTAGGCGGCCACTCCGACCCCGGACACGGTGACCACCACCAGGGTCGCCGCGTAGGAGCCGGTCACCCCGCTCAGGGCGACACCGGCCCCGGCCGTGAGCGCGCTCAGCGGCAGCAGCCACGGCATCGCGCGCCGGTCGGTGAGCACCCCGAACAGCGGCTGCACCAGCGACGACAGCAGGGACGCGGCGAGCACCACGCCCGAGGCGGCGGCATAGGAGTAGGCCCGCTCGGCCACGAAATACGGCACCAGAGCGGCCACGGCCCCCTGGTACACGTCCACGCAGGCGTGCCCCAGGGACATCAGAACGACGGGTCGATCGCGTCTCGAAGTGGTCACCCGGCGATCGTCGTCGGAAGAGCGTCCGGCCCGCTTCCGATAATCTGCCGGACTGTGCCGAACATCCGCCACACCCCCACGGCACCGACCCGTGCCCAGCCACTGACCGCGGGCGACCGCATCGACGCCCACCGGCACGACGACCACCAGATCGTCCACGCGGGCACCGGCGTCGTCGAGGTCACCACCGACGCCGGCACCTGGTTCGCGCCCGCCACCCGCGCCATCTGGGTCCCCGCCGGCACCGTGCACGCCCACCGCGCCCACGGCCGCCTCGACCTGCACCTCGTCGGCCTGCCCGCAGGCGACAACCCCCTCGGCCTCGACCACCCGGCCGTCCTCGCCGTCAGCCCCCTGCTGCGCGAGCTGATCCGTGCCTACACCCACGACCCCGGCGACGACAGCCCCGAGCGCCGCCGACTGCGTGCCGTCCTCTGCGACCGGCTGCGCCTCGCGCCGCAGCAGCCCCTGCGCCTGCCCACCCCGGCCGACCCGCGCCTGGCCGCCGTCTGCGCGCTCGTCCACGACAACCCCGCCGATCCGCGCACGCTCGCCGCGCTCGGCGCCGCGACCGGAGTGGGGGAGCGCACCCTCAGCCGGCTCTTCCGCGGCGAGTTCGGCATGACCTTCCCGCAGTGGCGCACCCAGTCGCGGCTCTACCACGCCCTGCGGATGCTGGCCGACGGCCTGCCCGTCACGACCGTCGCCCACCGCTGCGGCTGGTCCTCCGCCAGCGCGTTCATCGACGTCTTCCGCCGCTCGTTCGGCTCCACGCCGGGCGCCCACCAGCGGCGTGCGCGGGACCCGCTGAACTGACCTGTCTACCGTCCAGTAATATCGCGCGGCAGGCCATCAGAGGAGGAACCGTGCCCCGGTCCGAACGCTCGCCCCTGCTGCTCGCCGGCCTGCTGGCCACCGCGGGGATCGCCCACTTCGCCGCTCCCCGCCCGTTCGACGCGACCATCCCCGGCGGCCTGCCGGGCGCACCCCGGGCCTGGACCTACGCCAGCGGCGCCGCCGAACTCGCGCTCGCCGCGGGCCTGGCCCTGCCGCGCACCCGCAAGGCGGCCGCCCTGGCCACCGCGGCCTTCTTCGTCGGGGTGTTCCCCGCCAACGTGAAGATGGCCGCCGACTGGCGCCACCGCCCCGCGCCGCAGAAGGCCGCGGCCTTCGGACGGCTGCCCCTGCAGGTGCCCCTCGTGCTCTGGGCCCGCGGTGTCGCACGGAACGCGGAGGGCCGCTCGTGACCGCGCGTGTGGAGACCGGTGACAAGGTCGAGGACTTCGCCCTGCCCGACGAGACGGGCACCGAGCGCACCCTGTCCGGACTGCTCGCCGAAGGGCCGGTCGTGCTCTTCTTCTACCCCGCCGCCCTGACCCCCGGCTGTACCGCGCAGGCCTGCCACTTCCGCGATCTGGCCGCCGAGTTCGCCGCCGCGGGCGCACGCCCCGTGGGCATCAGCGGGGACGCCGTGGAGCGGCAGCAGGAGTTCGCCGGCCGGCACGGCCTCGGCATGCCGCTGCTGTCCGACGCCGACGGCACCGTCCGCGAGCGGTTCGGCGTGAAGCGCGGCTTCTCCCTGGCGCCCACCAAGCGGACCACGTTCGTCATCGCGCCGGACTTCACCGTCCTCGACGTCGTCCGCAGCGAACTGCGCATGAACGCCCACGCCGACCGGGCGCTCGCCGCCCTCCGCGCCCACCGGACCTGACACCGTCACGAATGCGGCGGCGCGGTTGATAGAGGGCCGCAAAGGGATAATCCTGGACGATATGGAGGACGCCTCCGCTGCTGCGATCATCGACGCCCGCGGCACAGTGACGGGTTGGAGCGAGGGTGCCCGGCAGCTGACCGGCTACTCGGCCCCGGAGGCAGTGGGCCGGCCCGTGCGGGAACTGCTCGCCGAGGACGTGCCGCCCGAGGCGGTGTCCGCGCGGTCGGGCACCGTCATGGTGCGGCACCGCGACGGCTACCTCGTCGGGATCCGCGTCAGCGCGTGCGCCGTGACCGGCCGGGACGGGCAACCGGGCGGATTCGTGATCACCGCCGCGTCACCCGGCCGCGGGGAGACCTCCCTCGCCGGCCGCGCGTTCCAGCAGGCGTCCATGTCCATGTCCGTCTTCGACACCGGCCAGCGCTACCTGCGGCTCAACGAGGCCGCCTGCCACGTGATGGGCGTGTCCGAGGAGACCCTGCTCGGCCGGTACTTCCCGGAGACCGTCGAGGAGGCCGAGCACAGCCGCGGCTTCAACTGGCACCTGCGCCACGTCGTCGAGACGGGCCGGCCCCTGAGGTACGAGAGCTACACCGGCGCACCGGCCCTGAACCGGGAGCACGCCTGGGTCACCGAGATGTGGCCGGTCCGGGACGGCTCCGGGGAACTGGTGGGCACCGCCCTGGCCGCCTTCGACAGCACCGAGCAGTACTGGGCCCGGCAGCGGCTGGCCCTGCTCAACGAGGCCGCGGCTGCCATCGGCACCACCCTGGACGTGGTGCGCACGGCCGAGGAGCTGACCGGGGTCATGGTGCCCCGGTTCGCGGACTTCGCGAGCGTCGACCTGTACGACTGGGTCCTCGGCGCGGAGGAGGCCCCGGCGGCCTCCGCCGGGGAGATCACGCTGCGGCGGGTCGCCCACGGTTCCGTCACCGAGGGCACCCCCGAAGCCGCCGTCCACCTGGGCGAAGTGGACGTCTACCCCTCGTTCTCGCCGATCGCCCGGGCCATGCGGGAGGGCCGGGCGATCCTCAGCCAGGCGGGGGAGCCGGCGTTCATGCGCTGGGTCGCCGAGCGCAACGCGCGAGCCCCGGAAGGACGCCCTTACCGCAAGGGCGTCCACTCGATGATGGCGGTCCCGCTGCGGGCCCGCGGCACCACCCTGGGCGTCGCCGTGGCGGTACGCGTGGCGCAGCCGGACGACTACGGCGACGACGACGCCGTGTTCGCCGAGGAGCTCGCCAGCCGGGCCGCGGTCTGCGTCGACAACGCCCGCCGCTTCGCCCGCGAACGCACCACCGCCCTGGCCCTCCAGCACAGCCTGCTCCCCAAGGGCCTGCCCGGCCAGGCCGCCGTCGAGGTCGCCCACCGCTATCTGCCCTCCGGCTCGGCGGCCGGCATCGGCGGCGACTGGTTCGACGTCATCCCGCTCTCGGGCAGCCGGGTCGCGCTGGTCGTCGGGGACGTCGTGGGCCACGGCATCCCCTCCTCGGCGACCATGGGCCGGCTGGTCACGGCCGTACGGACCCTCGCCGACGTGGACCTGCCGCCGGACGAACTCCTCACCCACCTCGACGACCTGGTCACCCACCTCGCCACCGACGACCAGGGCGACGAGGTCCCGGAACTCGGCGCGACCTGCCTGTACGCCGTCTACGACCCCGTCACACGCCGCCTGAACCTGGCCGCCGCCGGACACCCCGCCCCCGCCCTGGTGCTGCCCGACGGCTCCGCCCGGCTGATCCCCATGAGCGCGGGGCCCCCGCTGGGCGTCGGAGGGCTGCCGTTCGAGGCGACGGAGCTCCAGCTGCCCGAGGGCTCCGTCGTCGCCCTCTACACCGACGGCCTCGTGGAGGACCGCTACCGCGACGTCGACCACGCCACCGACGAGCTGTGCCGCGCCCTGACCGTGCCCGCCGACTCGCTCGACGCCCTGTGCGACACCGTGCTGAAGGCCGTACTGCCGGAGGACCCCAGCGACGACGTGGCGCTGCTGCTGGCCCGTACCCGGGCGCTCGGCGCGGACCAGGTCGCCACCTGGGACGTGACGCCCGACCCCGCGCAGGTGGCCGCCACCCGCCAGGCCGCCACCGACCAGCTCACCGTGTGGGGCCTGGACGAGACGGCCTTCGTCACCGAACTCGTCGTCAGCGAGCTGGTCACCAACGCCATCCGGTACGGCGCCGCGCCCATCCAGCTCCGTCTGATCCGCGACCAGACCCTCATCTGCGAGGTGTCCGACGGCAGTTCGACCTCCCCGCACCTGCGGCGGGCCCACCAGGACGACGAGGGCGGCCGCGGTCTGCTGCTGGTCGCGCAGCTCACCCAGCGCTGGGGCAGCAGGCAGACCACCCGCGGCAAGACGATCTGGTGCGAACAGTCGCTCACACCGCTGTTCTGATCCTGTCTGCCACACCGGAATGCCGGAGCCACACCAGAATGCCGGAGCGCCGAGGACCTGCGCCGGTTCTTCGACCGGTGCCTGCACTCCCCGGTCCCCACCCGCTCACTCCCCGGCCGCCTCCGACGCGACCTGGGCGAGGGTGCGGCCGGACTTGACCGAACGCGCGCGCCGCGGATCGGGGGCGCCGTGCGTACGGGCCCGGCCCCCGGTCCGCTTCACCAGCAACCAGGCCTCCTCGTCGTCGCCGTGCCGGCCGCCGCGGAACCGGGTCAGGGCGTACTCGCCGTGCAGCTTCGACCCGCTCAGCCGGAACGTCGCGTGCCCGCGTTCCAGCGACTCCGCGAAGTCCACGGGCCGCCCCTCGCGGTCGTGGCTCAGCGGCTCGTACGTGCCGTGGTCCCACACGATCACCGTGCCGCCGCCGTACTCGCCGCGCGGGATCACGCCCTCGAACTCCTCGTACTCCAGCGGATGGTCCTCCGTGGGCACGGCCAGCCGCTTGTCCTTCGGGTCCGCCGAGGGGCCCTTCGGGACCGACCAGGACTTCAGCACGTCGTCCACCTGAAGGCGGAAGTCGAAGTGCATCGTGCTCGCGTCGTGGATCTGCACCACGAACCGGGGCCTCGCTCCGGGGGCGGCACCGCTGCCCCGGGGCTCGCCGGTCCGGGCGAAGTCGCGTTTGCCGCGGTAGTCCCGCAGCCGGTCCCGGTCAGCCACCCGCGGCTCCTTCCTGCCTCGCGGGCCCCGGGTACCCGTCAGAACTCCTCGTGCACCTCGGGGTCCCCGCCGACCCGCCGGTGCGCCCGGTCCGCGACGGCGTCCATCTCGTCCTCGCCGAGCTCGAAGCCGAAGACGTCGAGGTTGGCGCGCTGCCGCTCGGGGCTCGCCGACTTCGGGACGGGCACCGCGCCGAGCTGCGTGTGCCAGCGCAGCACGACCTGCCCGGGCGTGACCCCGTGCGCCTCGGCGATCCGCGCCACGGCCGGGTCGTCCAGCAGGGGCGTGCCCCGGCCCAGCGGGCTCCAGCTCTCGGTGACGATGCCCTTGGCCGCGTGGAAGGCGCGCAGTTCCTCCTGCGGCAGGAACGGGTGCAGCTCGATCTGGTTGACGGACGGCAGCACCCCGGTCTCCTTCTCCAGCCGCTCGATGTGCGCGGCGGTGAAGTTCGAGACGCCGATCGACCGCACGAGGCCGTCCTCGCGCAGCTTGACCATGGCCTTCCAGGAGTCGACGTATCGGTCCACGCGGGGCAGCGGCCAGTGGATCAGGTACAGGTCGACGTATTCCAGGCCGAGGCGGGCCCGGGACTCCTCGAAGGAGGCGAGGGTCTCCTCGTAGCCGTGGTGGCGGCCCGGGAGCTTCGTCGTCACGACGATCTCCTCGCGCGGCACCACGCCGGAGGCCACGGCCCGGCCGACCCCCGTCTCGTTGCGGTAGTTCGTCGCCGTGTCGATCAGGCGGTAGCCCGCCTCCAGGGCCGTGAGGACGGCCTGCTGCGCCTCGTCGTCGCCGAGCGGCCAGGTGCCCAGGCCCAGGGCGGGGAGCGTCGTACCGTCGTTGAGCGTGTGCGTCGGGATGCTGATCACCGTCGGACCTTCCCGTTGACTGTGTCGTCCCTCCAGCGTCACGGATAGGGTGAGCAATGATCAACCGGACAGGTGGGGGATGAGGACGGCGGACGGCATGGGCAGCGCCGAGCGGAAGCCGGCGACGGGATCGGGGCGTCCCACCTCGCGGGACGTGGCCCGGCTCGCCGGCGTGTCCCACACCGCGGTCTCCTTCGTGTTCAACGGCCGCGCCGAGGGCAACCTCTCGCCCGCCACCCAGGAACGCATCCGGCAGGCCGCCGCCCAGCTCGGCTACCGGCCCGACCCCGTCGCGCGCGGCCTGCGCCGCAGCCGTACGGCCGTGATCGGCCTGGTCACCGATGAGATCGCCTCCTCCCCGTTCGCGGGGCGGCTGCTGCGCGGCGCCATGGACACCGCGTGGGCCGGGGAACACCTGGTCCTCACCGTCGACTCGGGCGGCGACCCGGCCAAGGAGGACGCGGCGGTCGCCGAACTCCTCGACCGGCGCGTCGACGGCATCATCTACGCGGCCATGTCGCTGCGCCGCGTCCGCGTCCCCGAGGGCCTGCACCGCACCCACTCCGTGCTGGCCAACTGCCTGCCCGAGGACGACTCCCTGCCCGCCGTCATCCCCGCCGAGCGCGCGGGCGGCCGAACGGCGGCCCGGCTGCTGCTGGAGCAGGGGCACCGGCGCGTGGCGCTCGTCGGCGGGCAGGACGACATCGCCTCCGTGGAGCGGCTGCGCGGCTTCCGCGACGCGCTGCGCGCCGAGGGCATCACCGTGCCGAGGGACTGGGTCGTGCGGACCGGCGGGGAGATCTCCGGCGGGTACGAGGGCGCGGCGCGCCTGCTCGACGGGGCGCCGGCCGAGCGGCGGCCCACCGGGATCTTCGCCTACAACGACCGGGTCGCGGCGGGCGTCCTGCACGCCGCGACCCGGCTCGGGATCGCCGTACCCGGCGAGTTGTCGGTGGTGGGCTACGACGACCAGGAGCACATGGCCGCGTATCTCGCGCCGCCCCTGACCACCGTCGCCCTGCCCCACCGGGCCATGGGAGAGGCCGCGGCGCGGCTCCTGCTGGACTCCATCGCCACCGGCCGGACCCCGCCCGCGACCGTGCGGCGCCTGGCCTGCCCGGTGATCAGCCGCGCGTCGGTGGGACCAGCGCCCATCCGGTGACGGCCGCGTCCGGCCGCGTCACGGACAACTCCGCGACGTCGTCGGCCCGTCGGTAGACGCGCTCGGTGACCATGGCCCGGTCCCCGACGAACAGCTCGTACAGCGAGCCGTCGACGAGGACGCGTACCGTCAGCTCCTCGCCCGCCGGCACGGGGACGACGATCGGCGCCGCGGACCCCTGGCGGGGCCAGGCGTCCCGGTCCAGCGTGACCGTGCCCTCGTCCGGATCGAGCAGGACGGTGAGCTCGGCACCCGAGGCGGAGCGCAGCAGACGCACGGTGGTGCGGCCGCGGGCGCTGACGGTCAGGTCGTACGCGTCCGGCAGCGCCGCCCGGCCCGGGGCGGTGACGAACGGCTCGGCCGCGCGCAGCCGGTCCAGCTCCGGGGCCGGGCTCACGCGCAGCGCCCCGTCCGGGTGGACGTCGACGACGCGGGGAGCGGTCAGCACTCCCGCCCAGTCGGCGTCGCCCTGGTCCCGGGCCTCCCAGGACCAGCCCCACATCAGGGCCCGGTCCCGTTCCTGGAGCACCGCCGGCGCGTAGAAGTCGCGGCCGTGGTCGAGCCGGCCGCCCGCGCGGGCGGAGAAACCCAGGTCGGTGTCCAGATGACCCGTCAGATACCCGGTGGTCCACGGGTGGCCGTCCCACAACGACACGACCAGCACCCACTCGCCCCCGCCCGTCGCGTACAGCTGCGGGCACTCCCAGCCGGTGGCCCGGTCGCCGAAGGCCCCGCGGGCGGCCGGGTCGTGGCCGTCCAGGAGCACCCCGGCGAACCGCCAGTCGGTCAGGTCGTCGCAGTCGTACAGCAGGACGGACGGGGTGCCGTCGCCGTGACCGGCGCCGACGAGTGCCCAGCGCCGGCCCTCGTGCCGGAAGACGAACGGGTCGCGGAACATGACCACGTCCAGCCCCTCCGGCGGGCCCGTCACCACCGGCGTGGGCAGGGGAGCCCACTCGGTCAGCGCGGGGTCCTCCGGGTCCGCCGCCCGGGCCAGGCAGACCGCGCCGAGGCCGGTGTGGTGCCGGTCGACGCCGGTGTAGACGGCCGTCGGCACGCCCCCGTCGTCGACGACGCACCCCGACCAGCAGCCCGCCTCGTCCGGGCCGCCCGGTGTCGGGGTGAGCGCGATCGGGTGGTGCTCCCAGCGGGCGAGGTCGGGGCTGGAAGCGTGTCCCCAGTGCACGTTGGCGTGCACCGGGGCGTCCGGGTTGTGCTGGTAGAAGAGGTGGTAGCGGCCGCGCCAGCGGAAGGGACCGTTCGGGTCGTTCATCCAGTGGGCGGGCGGGCGGACCCGGAAGCGCGGGGCGTGCGGGTCCTGCGGGGGAGCGGCGAGGCTCAACGGTTGACTCCAGCGGAGGTGATGCCCTCACGCAGAGGGCGCTGGCCGACGACGAACACGAGGACGGCGGGGATCATGGACAGCACGACACCGGCGAGGACGACGGAGATGGAGCCGGTGCCGAGGTTGCCCTGGAGGGAGACCAGGCCCAGCGGCAACGTGTAGTTCTGGCCCGACGTCTCCAGGATCAACGGCCGGAAGAACTCGTTCCAGTGGTAGTTGAAGGCCAGGACACCGACGATCGCGAGGCCGGGCGCGGCCAGCGGGGCGTACACGGACCGGAAGGTCCGCCAGGGCCCGGCCCCGTCCAGCATCGCCGCCTCGCCGAGATCCTTGGGCATGCCCAGGAAGTACTGCCGCATCAGGAACGTGCCGAAGGCGGTCGGGAACGCCGGGATGATCAGCCCGAGCAGGGTGTCGGTCAGGCTCATCGACTTCAGCACCAGGAACACCGGCACGATGGTGACCTGCAACGGCACCATCATCGTCGCCAGGACGAGGCCGAACAGCGGCTTCTTGAAGCGGAACTCCAGCCGGGCGAAGGCGTATCCGGCCAGCCCGGCCGTGATCATCTGGCCGATGGCGATGAGGCCCGTGACCAGGGTGGAGTTCAGCGCGAGCAGCCAGACGTCGATCTGGTCGAACACCCCGCGGTAGGCCTCGGTGGAGGGGTTCGCCGGGATCAGCTGCGGCGGCAGGTCGAACGCCTCGGCGGGGGTGCGCAGCGAGGTGGAGACGGTCCACACCACCGGGCCGAGGGTGAGCAGCGCGCACACGGCCAGCCCGGCGATCCGCGCCCAGGGCGCGAGCCCGTGCCGCACGCGGCCGAAGGACAGGGTTGCTTGACTCATGGCAGGACTCACCCGGCTCACTGGTAGTGGACGAAACGCCGGCTGAGCCGGAACTGGAGGGCGGTGACCGCCATGATCAGCACGAACAGCAGCACACCCACCGCGGACGCCTCGCCGAAGCGGAGCTGCTCGAAGGCGTTCTCGTAGATGACCATCACGACCGTGCGGGTGGCGTCGCCCGGCCCGCCGTTGGTGAGGACGTAGGGCTGCTCGAAGACCTGGAGCGCGTTGATGATGCCGACGACGGAGGCGACCAGCAGGGTCGGCGACAGCAGCGGCAGGGTGACGGACAGGTGCTTGCGCAGGCCCGTCGCGCCGTCCAGGGCGGCGGCCTCGTGGATCTCCTTCGGGATGTTGTTCAGCCCGCCGACGAACAGCAGGAACGAGAAGCCGAACTGCTGCCAGACGTAGACCAGGACGACCGTCGCCATGGCCGCGTTCTCCGACGTCAGCCAGGGCACCGGCGCGATCCCGACGAAGCCGAGCAGCCAGTTGATCACTCCGAAGTCCTGGTTGAACAGGTACTTCATCACCACCGAGATCGACGCGGCGGACAGCACCAGCGGAAAGAAGAACGCCGAGCGGAACACCGACCGCAGCCACACCGGCATGCGCCCGTTCACGGCCAGCGCCAGCGTCAGCGCGACGAGCAGTTGCAGCGCCACCGCGAACACCATGAACACCAGCGTGTTGCGGAAGGACACCAGCACGGTCTCGTCGCCGAACACCTCGCCGTAGTTGGCGAGCCCGGCGTAGCTCGGCGAGTCGATCACGTTCCAGTGGAAGAGGCTCAGCACCACCGAGCCGATGATCGGCACGACCGTGAAGACGACGATGCCGACGATCGTCGGGGCCAGGAACAGGGTGGCGAGCAGCCGGGTGCCGCGGTCGCGGGCCGGGGGCCGCTTCGGCGTCGGCGACGGCGGCGTCCCGGGCTCTGCCGCCCGCGCGGGCGGTATCTGGGTGTTCGTCATACCTCACGCTCCATGGCCTTCTCCAGATCGCCCTGCATCCGGCGCAGCGCGGGTCGCACCGAGCGCGGCGAGGCCAGGGCCGTGCCCGTGTGCTTCAGCAGCACCTGCTCGACCTCGGCGACCTGCGGCGGCGCCGGGATCGGCCCCGTGTCGGGGAAGCGGTCGAGGGTGTCGTAGAAGACCGGCCAGTGCGCCGGGCCGGTCTTCTCGTAGCGGTCGGCGGTCAGCAGCGAGCGGCGGGCCGGGGTCGTCTGGTTCGTGGCGAACAGCCGCTCCAGGGTGTCCTTGCGGGCGGCGTACTTGATGAACTCCCACGCCTCGTCCTGCATCGTCGAGGTGCGCAGCAGCGCGTAGCCGGCCGCCCCGTACTGCATGCGCTGGGTGCGCCAGCGCGGGAAGTACTGCACGTCGAAGCCGTCGCGGTCCATGCCCGCCAGGTGCAGGCCGCCCGCCCAGAAGCCGCCCGCCGGGGTGACCCCGACCCGGCCCGTGGAGAACACGCCGATGAGGTTCTGGCCGTTGCCGCCCTCGGGACGGGTGCACAGGCCCTCCTGGATGAGGGAGGCCAGATAGTCGTAGACCTCCTCCACCCGGTCGTGCGTGGCCTGCGGCGTCGTCCAGCGGAAACCCCCGCCGCGGCCCGCGCGCTGCCCGGCCGGGTAGAAGCCGTCCCACAGCCACTGCCCGCCGGGCGCCTTCGACTCGGCGAGCAGGTTGGTGTCGTTGGCGAACAGCCAGGGCACCACGCCGCCCCACAGCCGGTTCGTCCAGAAGTACGGCGTGAAGCGGGAGCCGCCCGTCCTCTTCATGTCCCGCAGCAGCGCCGTGAAGTCGTCGCGGGTCCAGTCCGCCGGCGGGAACGCGGCGCCCGCCCGCTTCAGCACCTGCCGGTTGAAGTACATGTCGGCCGCGTTGAACTCCACCGGCAGCTGGTAGAGGCTGCCCTCGTACATCATCGACTCCACCAGTGAGGGGTGGACGTCGGCGAAGTACTCCTTCAGCTCGGCCGCGTCCCGCTTCACCCACTTGTCCAGGGCCACGCCGAGGCGCTGCGCGAACAGCTGCACGCCCTCGGTGGCGACGTAGACGAGGTCGGGGGCGGTGCCCGCCGCGACCTGGGTGAGGATCTTCGCGAAGAAGTCCGACCAGTCGACGGCCTGGACCGCGTTGATGCGGAGCTTGATGTCGGGGTGCAGCTCGGCGAAGCCCTCCTGGAGCGTGCGGATGGCCTCCGGCCCGTAGGCGGGGCCCAGTGTGGCGACGACGAGGGAGCCGTCGTCCCGGCCGGGGATGTCGGCTCCGGTGAGCCGGTCCCAGCTCGCGGCGGTGCCCGCCAGGGCGGCGGCCCCCGCGCCGTAGGCGCCGTACCGCAACAGGGCGCGGCGGGTGAGGTGCGAGTCGGTCATCGTGTCAGGGGCCTAACTCGTGTTAGCCGTGGGTTGATGCCCCAGATGATGTGAGCGCGACGAGAACCTGTCAAGGCGTGCGACCGCTTGACCTTTAACGAGTTAGGTCCGAAAGTCCTGAAGCCATGAGCCGATGTCTCCGACAGGAGGAACGAGTGTGATGGGCGGGATCACCAGGAGAGCGCTGTTCGCCGGGTCGGCCGTGGGGGCCGCCGGGGCCCTGCTGCCCGCGGCGGGCCCGGTCGCGGCCAAGCCCCGTACGGGGGGCGCGAGTTACCGCGCCGCGTACCACTTCACGGTCCCCGAGCAGTGGAAGAACGACCCGCAGCGCCCGGTCTGGATCGACGGGGAGTACCACTACTACTACCTCCACAACGCCGACTACCTCGCCGGGGAGATCGGCACCGCCTGGCGGCTGGCCACCAGCCGTGACCTGGTCTCCTTCACCGACCGGGGCATCGCCGTACCCAAGGACACCACCCCCAACGGCGACGTCTGGTCCGGCTCGGCGGTGGTCGACAGCGGGAACACGGCGGGCTTCGGGGCGGGCGCGGTCATCGTCCTGGCCACCATGTCCCCGCACGACGGCCCGGCCGACCAGGCCCAGTACCTGTACTACTCCATCGACGGCGGCCGCACGTTCACCCCGCACGGCACCGACCCGGTGCTGCCCAACCCGGGCATGCGCGACTTCCGCGACCCCAAGGTGATCCGCGACGAGGAACGCGGCCGGTGGGTGATGACCCTCGCCGAGAACGACAAGGTGGGCTTCTACCACTCCGCCGACCTCAAGTCCTGGACCTACGTGAGCGGTTTCGTGCGCGGTGGCATCGGGGTGCTGGAGTGCCCCGACCTGTTCCGCATCCGCGCCGCGGACGGCACGGCGAAGTGGGTGCTGGGCGTGAGCGCCAACGGCAAGGGCGCCGGGCTGCCGAACACGTACGCCTACTGGACGGGCTCCTTCGACGGCAGCGCCTTCACCGCCGACGCGGCGGATCCCCAGTGGCTCGACCACGGCTGGGACTGGTACGGGGCCGTCACCTTCGACAAACGGGGCGCCGACGGCAGGCTCGACGAGAGCACCCGCTACGCGATCGGCTGGCTGAACAACTGGGACTACGCCCACATCACGCCGACGATCGACAGCGACGGCTTCAACGGCACCGACTCGATCGTCCGCGAGGTGAGGCTGGAGCGCGGCGGTGACGGCACGTACCACCTGGCGTCCAGGCCGGTCGCCGCGCTCGACCGGTACGTCTCGCGCACCGTGCGGCTCGGCGACCTTGCGGTGGAGGGCACCCGCCTCCTCGAACACCGCGGCACTGCCTACGAGTTGACCTGCGAGATCACCTGGGAGCAGGCGGCGGGCGCGGGCGTACAGCTGCGGCGTTCCCCGGACGGCGTGCGGCACATCGACGCGGGGATCCACCGCGACTACGCGTTCCTCAACCGCCGCCCCTCGGTGTCGCCCGACATGACCGGCCGCTGGCAGGAGAGCCGCAGCCCCTTCGACCCGGCCCGGCGCGCGGTGCGGCTGCGCATCCTGGTCGACCGCACCTCCGTGGAACTGTTCGTCGACGACGGCCGGTACACGCACTCGTCGGCGGCCTTCCCCTACCTGGTCGACACCGGGCTCGCGCTGTTCACCATCGACGGGAAGGCCGTGTTCCGGGACGTCGTGATCCGCGAGTTCAGGGTGTGAGCGCCGGGGGCGAGGTCGTCCCGGACGGAGGCGGGTCTCAGGCGGCGGGCCGCCACCCCAGCGCCGGGCCGAGCTTCGTCGCCATGTCGGTGAGGATCTGCACGTAGTCCTCGTGCGCGAAGGTGAACGGCAGCGCGAACGCCACCTCGTCCACCTCCCGGAACGCCGCGTGCCCGTGCAGCCGCTCGGTGATCTCCGCGGAGGTGCCGACCAGGTCCGGAGCGAACAGCATCCGGGCCGGACCCTGCGGTTCCGCCGTACGCGGGGTGCGCCGGGCGGCGTACTCCTCGTACCGGGCGCGCTGCTCGGGCGAGGCGGAGTCCGTCGGGATCACGACCAGGCCCTGCGACACCCGGGCGGCCTCGCCCTCCGGGTGGGCGGCCCGGAAGGCCCGGATCTGGGCCAGCTGGATCTCCGCGAAGTCGTACGGGCCCTCGGGATCCTCGGCCTTCACGACGCTGCTGGTGAGGAGGTTCATGCCGTGCTCGCCCGCCCACCGGGCCGACCGCAGGCTGCCACCGCCGTACCAGAGGCGGCGGCCGAGGCCGGGGGCGTGCGGCTGCACCCGGTCCGAGAAGGTCTCGAAGCCCTCCACGCCCCGGAAATCCGTCGCCGGCTCGCCCCGTACGAAGCCCAGCAGCCGTTCCACCCGGCCGTAGCCGAAGTCCTCGGCGTCGGCCGTGTCCGGGTAGAGCGCGCCCTTGACCTGATCGAAGTGCATCGGCGGGCCGACGCTCACCCCCGGGTTGAGCCGGCCGCCCGACAGCAGGTCCACCGTGGCCAGGTCCTCCGCCAGCCGCAGCGGGTTCTCCCAGCCGAGCGGGATGACGGCCGTACCGAGCTCGATGCGCCGCGTGCGCTGCGACGCCGCGGCCAGGACGGCGACGGGGGAGGAGATGCCGTACTGGAGGTGGCGGTGGCGCACCCACGCGCTGTCGAAGCCGAGGCGTTCCCCCAGTTCGATGATCTCCAGCGTGGATTCGTGGCCCCGGCGCGGGTCCGTCTCGTCGAACAGTCCGATGGTCAGGAAACCCAGCTTGCGCAGCGGTCGCGGAGTCGGTGGCACGGACCCTCCATCATTGAACGTTCAAGTGGCTACGTCCGTGCCAACCCGGCCGGGCTCCGCACTGTTCCCGCCCCGGCGGATCAGATCAGCGGGATCGTCACCTCGTCCTCGACCGGCGGGGCGAGTTCCTGGGCGCGGTTGCCGGTGGCCGCGTAGCAGCGCAGCCGGACCGCCTCCGGGGAGACGTCCAGGCGCAGGAAGCACTTGAAGAACGGCGGGCTGTACGTCGCCGAGCTCGGCGAGAACAACGACGTGTAGATCTTCCGCACGGGCAGCCGGAACCGCTTGGCCTTGTCGGGGCGGCGGCCGGTGCCGAGCAGACCGGCGACCAGCCGCACGCGCCGGGTGACCCGGGTCGAGGCGTGCGGCGTGCGCGCGGGCGTGATGCCGAGGCGCTCGGCGATCACCGCGGTCGCCTCCGCCTCGGTCAGCGTGAAGAAGCGGGGCATGCGCAGGCGGCGCCCGTAGAGCCGGCTGTAGAAGGCGAGCGAGTCGCCGCGCAGCGGGTAGCAGCGGAAGTCCCGCTCGGTGACGCCGGCGACGCCGACGCGGGGGATGGTGTGGGTGGCGTGCATGAACGCCCCGCCGCCGCCCGCGACCACGTACTGGAGGGTGCGCCCGTCGTCCAGCCGGACCGGATAGCGCTGGTAGTTGTGGATGTCGCCGCCGATCGCCGCCACGTAGTGGTGCGCCGGGTCGCGGACGATCGCGTCGACGGTGCCGCCCCCCTCGATGGCGCACGGCTCGTGCCGGCCGTCCACGTACAGCGGCGAACCGGTGACCAGGATCTTCGGACGGGGACCCTGGGAGACCTCCCGCAGCCAGGCGCCCTGCTCGGCGTCGAGCGTGCCCAGCAGGCCGGTGTCGATGCCGATGATCCGCACCGGCCCGGCGTCGATCGCCCAGTACGGGCCCGGCTGGACGGCCTGCTGGGCGGGGGCCGAGCGCATCGTCCGGGCCTCGGCGAGGCCCCGGCCGTCGTCCGGGCGCGGCCGGTGCCACAGCAGCGAGCGCAGCCACGCCCGGGTCAGCGGACGCGGCCGGGGCTCAGGAGGCAGGGGCGGGGCGTCGTCACAGAAGACGCGCATGAAGCCGCCGAGATCCTCGTACCAGTCGTGATTGCCGGGTATCGCGTAGATCGGCGCCCGGTAATCCCGGTACGGTCGGAAGAACTTGGAGCCGTAGTCGTCCGCGCTGCCCACCGGGTAGATCACGTCACTGGCCAGGATCGCGAAACTGGTGTCCTGACCGGTCCTCAGAAAGCCCGGCACCACGGCGTACTGGGGGTCGTCGCCCTCGCCGGTGTCGCCGATGACCAGGAAGGAGAACCGGTCCGGGTCGTCACGCCGGATCACCTTGTCGGCCGGTGCGCCGGCGGCCTCGCGCTGTGCCACCCACCGGCCGCGAGTCCGCCCGGTGGGGTCGCCCAACCAGGAGGCCAGCACGCCGTTGCGGGCCGCCCACAGCATCCTGGGGTCGAGCCAGGAGATCGTCTCGGTCCGCTGCGGCATCAGCCGCCGGTAGTCGCCGCGTTCGGCGGTGCCCCAGCCGGCGCCTTCGGCGGTATCGCGTGAGGAGTCAGACACCGGTGCACCGTAACAATCGATCTCCGGGCCGCCCGCGGGCGGGCTCCTCACCGCCGACGGGCGGGCGACACCGAGTCGTGCCGCGAACCGCGCGGTGCGGGAACGGAGTTGGCGCCCGTGGTGACCGGGTGCGACGCGGACGGCCGCTCGCCCAGCACGAGCAGCGGATCGAACATCACCACGACCCCGGCCAGCAGCAGGAAGACGACCGGCCCCAGCAGCATGGGCAGCAGCAACGACAGGGGCGACTCACCGGCCCACGTCCCGCCGGTGGTGTCGTGCACATGCACGCTGACCGCGGCCATGCCCGTGTAGTGCATCCCGGACACCGCCACGCCCATCACCAGGCTCGCCCCGAGGCTCGTCCACAGACCGCGCACCGTGACGGCGGCCCAGAGCGCGGCCGTCGCGGCGGCGATGGCGATCAGCACGGACAGCGTGACACCGAGCAGGTCGTAGCCGATGTCGCCGTTCAGCCGCATCGCCGCCATGCCCAGGTAGTGCATGACGGCGACGCCCAGCCCGGTGACGACACCCGCGACCGCCAGAGTGGCGCCGCCCGTGCCGCGGTAGCCGACGATGAACACGCCGACGCCCGTCACGACGACGGCCACGACGAGACTGAGCACCGTCGTGGCCGCGTCGTACCGGACCCGGGTCTCCTCCACGTGGAAGCCGATCATGGCGATGAAGTGCATCGTCCAGATGCCGCACCCGATGGAGGCGGCGCCTAACGCCAGCCAGCCCGCCTTCCACGACTGCGCGTTCAGCAGCGAGCGCACGATGCACCGCAGGCCCAGCGCCCCGCCAAGACAGGCCATCAGATACGCCGCCACCGGCGTCACCGCACCGTAGCGGAACCCCTCGACCGTGCCGTCCATGAGCCAACTCCCCCCGAGTCACGGCTGTGTTCAGCAAGGTCTACGCGCAGGGATCGGGAGAGAGCAAGCCCTTACCGTAGGTAGGGCGGCAACTTCCGTCGACGAGGAGTCGGCGAGGAGCCGATTGGGGTCAGAATGTACGCTTCAGCAGGTCGAGCAGGGCCGCCCAGTGCCGCTCCTCGCCCTCCTGGTGGTAGGAAGCGGTGTCCTTCTGCGTGAAACCGTGGGGCGCGCCGGTGTACACCTCGCACCGGTGGCGGACGCCCGCCGCGGTCAGGGCCTCCTCCAGGCGCTCGATCTGCTCCGGCGGCAGCGACGGGTCCTGGTCGGCGTGGCCGAAGTACAGCTCGGCGGTGATCCGGTCGGCCACCAGGTGCGGGCTGTCCGGCGTGTCCGTCGCAAGCCGTCCGCCGTGGAAGCCGGCCGCGGCCGCGACCCGCTCCGGATGGGTGCCGGCGGTGAGCAGCGACAGACGGGCGCCCATGCAGTACCCGGTGAGGGCGACCGGCCCGTCCGCCACGGCGGGGGACTCGGCCAGCCAGCGCAGACAGGCACCGGCGTCCCGCATCGCCCGCTCGTTCGTCAGGTCCCGCATGAGCGGCATGATCCGCTCGAATATCTCCGGACGCGCCCCCGGGTCGATGAAATCGGGCAGCTCGAACAGCGGGGCGCGGCCGTGCCGGTAGAACACGTTGGGCACCAGCACCGCGTACCCCTCGGCGGCCAGCCGGTCGGCCATGGACCGCAGCTGCGGACGCAGCCCGAAGGCGTCCATGAAGAGCAGGACCGCCGGGTGGGCGGCCCCGTCGGCGGGACGGGCCAGATACGCGTCGGCGGTGCCGTCCTCGGTGGGGATGTCGACAGCGGTTCCCAGTACGGCGGTCATGGCTGGGCTGCCTCTCTGCGGGGGTGTGGGGCATGAACCCGTCCGCGTGACGGGGCGGATCATGGTCATCGTGACACGCCGCTTCCCGGGGCATTTCGCCCGCCCCCGGCACGCGGCGCATCCGTGAACCGCCCTTGGCGCGCCCTTTACTCGAAGCGCGAGGTGTCGCCCGCGCCGCGCCGCACGATCTCGGCCTCCCCACCGGAGAAGTCGATGACCGTCGTCGGCTCGGTGCCGCACTCACCGGAGTCGACCACCGCGTCGAGGACGTGGTCGAGCTCGTCCTTGATCTCCCAGCCCTGCGTCATCGGCTCGTCCTCGCCGGGCAGCAGCAGGGTGCTGGACAGCAGCGGTTCGCCGAGCTCGGCCAGCAGGGCCTGCGTGACGACGTGGTCGGGGATCCGCACCCCGACCGTCTTCTTCTTCGGGTGCTGCAGCATGCGCGGCACCTCCCGCGTCGCCGGCAGGATGAACGTATAGCTGCCGGGCGTCGACGCCTTGATCGCGCGGAACACGTCGTTGTCGATGCGCACGAACTGGCCGAGCTGCGCGAAGTCCTGGCACACGAGGGTGAAGTGGTGCCGGTCGTCCAGCTTGCGGATCGTCCGGATCCGGTCGATGCCGTCCCGGCTGCCCAGGCGGCAGCCGAGCGCGTAGCAGGAGTCCGTGGGGTAGGCGACAAGGGCGTCCGCGCGGATGCTGTCGGCGATCTGGCCGATGGTGCGCGGCTGGGGGTTGTCGGGGTGCACGTCGTAGTACTTCGCCATCCGTCGAGCTTATGCCGCGCGCGGGTGTCGGCCGAGCAGGGAGGGGCGTCGGGGCCGCCTGCCGCCTGCCGCCTGCCGCCTGCCGCCTGCCGCCGGGACCCGGGCCCGTGCGCGTGCGCGTGCGGGCCGGAAGGCCGAGGGGGCGTCCGTCCGGACGTGCGGGCCGGAAGGCCGAGGGGGCGTCCGTCCGGACGTGCGGGCCGGAAGGCCGAGGGGGCGTCCGTCCGGACGTGCGGGCCGGAAGGCCGAGCGCGTCCGCCGGCTGTCCGGGCCGGAAGGCCGAGGGGGCGTCCGCCGGGAAGAGGGCGCATGCCGTCCGGCGTTCGGACCGGAAGGAGGGGGCGGCTCACGTGAGGTAACGTCCCCGACCGGTGTGCCGGAGGCGGCACGGGGAGCGAAGGGGAAGGCCGAGGTGGCTGGCCGAGAGGACGGGAACCGGCAGCGTGAGACGCCGACCGGTGCGGCGTGGGCGGAGGAACTGCTGGAGCACCTGCGCCCGGCCGGGCGCGACGTCCGCAGGGTCGTCGCCTGGCTCTCCGGCGCCGTGCGCGGATCGGTCGCCCTGCAGGACGCCGCCGGGAACCTCGTCGCCGGCACCCGGCTCTCGCTGGACCCCGGCCTCGTCGCGGACATCACCACCGGCCGCATCGCCTCCGCCGCGTGGGAGGGCCGGGGACGCCACCTGCGCCTGGTCCGCGTGGAACACCCGTCCCACGCGTGCGTCCTGGCCGTCTCCCGCGAGATCCCCTTCGACCGGCGGGCCTCCGACGTCGTCACGCACACCGCCCAGGTGATCGAGCTGCTGCTGGCGGCGGGCGAGTCGACCGCGGCCGGACACCGGCTCCAGCGGGCCACCTCCGACCTGCGCCTGGCCATCCTGCAGCTGCTCATGGTCGAGGACACCATCGCCGCCCGCCGCGTCGCCGCCGGGCTCTGGCCCGGACTGCTCGACGCCGAGACGGCGTGCGTGTACGTCGTCGAGTCCGAGCCCGCCGCCCGGGACCGCATCGCCGAGGAGTGCCTGGAGCGGACCCGGGAGGAGGCGCTGGTCGTGCGCTGCCCCGCCATGGAGGGCCACGTGATCGTCGTCAGCCCCCGCGAGAGCACCGGCGACGCCCTGCGGTCACTGGTCGGCCGGCACCCGGACATCTTCCTCGGCGGCAGCGTCCGGCAGAGTCTCGCGCGGACCGCCACCGCCTACGGACAGGCCGTCAGCGCCCTCGCCGTCGCGCACTTCCGGCCCGACAAGACGGCCGTGTACGCCGAACGCACCCATCCCGAACGCCTGATGGACCCGGCGGCGCTGCGCGGCTGGACGGCCCGCCTGCTGCGCCCGCTCGACACCCTGCCGCACCACACGCGCGCCGAGCTCCTCGCCACCAACCGCCTGGGCCTGGAGTTCACCGCCGTCAACGCCGCGAAGGTCCTCGGCGTCAGCCGCAACACCGTCCGCGCCCGCATGGAACGCGTGGAGACCCTGCTCGGTACGGACTTCGCCGACCTCACGGTCCGGGCCGTCGTCCACCTGGCGGTCAACACCCAGATCGGCCTGCCCGACGCGCAGGCCGCGAGCGACCCGGCACACCCGGGGCCGCGACTGTCCGACCTGCTGTCCGGGCCCGCCGTGCGCACCTGGGCGCGGAACCTGCTGGGCCGGCTCGACGCCGACGCGCGGAACACGCGCCGGACGCTGCGCACCTGGATCGCCGTCGGCGGCAACGCCGAACGGGCCGCGCAGGCCCTGGGCATGCACGCGCAGACCGTGCGCGAGCACGTCCGCAGCGCCGAACCGGTCCTCGAACGCCAGCTGCTGGCCGCGGGCACCGACCTGTACGAGGTCGTGCTCGCCCACCTGGCCCTGGGCGACCTCGACCTGCCGGTTTTCCACCGCCGCAGGTGACCGGACCGCCGCCCCGGCAACCGGTTGGCCCGCTCCCGGCGGGACGAAACCGGGCCATCCGGACTCGGCTGTGCACGGGTGAGCCCTGCCGGGCCGGCAGCGGGCATCGACGCGGTTCACAAGAACTCGGCCATGGACGTAAGTTCGAGACATCGCGGGGGCACGACCGGAACGGGGGACCGGTCGCGCTCCCGCGCACTGTTCGTACGCCCGGCGGCCTCAGCCCCGCAGCCGCACCGGGATCTCCCGCCAGCCGAAGGCGATGAACGACGGCACCTGGCGCAGGCCCGTCTCGCCGGTCGCCAGGCGCAGGTCCGGGAAGCGGTCGAACAGCGCCGGCAGCGCCGTGAGAGCCTCCAGGCGGGCCAGCGGCGCGCCGATGCAGCGATGGACCCCGATGCCGAACGACAGGTGGTCGTCGGCGGCGCGCGTGGCGTCGAAGACGTCGGCGTCCGGCCCGTAGTGCTCCGGGTCCAGTCCCGCGGCGGCGTACGTCGTGATGATGGCGTCCCCGGCCGGGATCCGGACGCCGCCGACGGTGAGGTCGGTGACCGCGAACCGGAGCGGCAGCGACGCGATCGACGGGTGTACGCGCAGCGTCTCGTCGACGACGGCGTCCCAGCCGATCTCCCCGGACCGCACGGCCGCCAGCTGCTCGGGGCGGCGCAGCAGGGCGACGGCCGCGTTGCCCACGAGGTTGACGGTGGTCTCGAAACCGGCCCCGATGACCAGCAGCAGCGTGTACAGCAGCTCCTCGTCGCCGAGCCGGTCGCCGTCCTCGTCCCGGACCCGGATCAGCTCGGTGGTCAGGTCGTCGCCGGGATGCGCCGTCCTGTGCGCGATCAGCGCGGGCAGCACCGTGCCGATCTGCCGCTGCACGGACGCCGCGTGCTCCGGGCTCGGGTCGGAGGTGTCCATGATGGCCGCGACGAGCCGGACCGTGTCCGCCCACAACGCGTCCGGCACACCGAACAGTTCGCAGATGATCCGCATCGGCAGCGGATGGGCGAACCCCTCCTTGAGATCCACGACCTCGTCGCCGGCGGCGTCGAGCGCGTCCAGCAGCTCCGCCGTGACGGCCTCCACGCGGGGCCGCAGCGCCTCGGTGCGCCGGTGCGTGAAGCCGGGCGCCACCAGTTTGCGCAGCCGGGCGTGGTCGGCGCCGTAGGTGGAGAGCATGTTGACCACGCCCACCCAGCCCAGGATCCAGCCCCAGGACGGATGCTCGCCGACCTCGGGCCACAGCCGCCAGTGCCGTCGCGGGTCCCGGCTGACCCGCGGGTCGAGGATCAGCTCCTTCAGCGTGTCGTACCGCGTGGGCGCCCAGGCCGGGATGCCGCCGGGCAGCTCCACCGGCACGATCGGGCCGAGGGCGCGCAGCCGGGCGCTCTCGCCGGCGATGTCGGCACCCAACGGGTCGAGGGCGATGCGGTCGGTCGTGGTCACGGACGTCCTCCAGGCCGGTCGGGGGAGCGGGGGCTGAAACGGACGGGCAGCGCCGTCAGCGAGCGGTGGAAGGGGCCGGGCCGCCAGGTGAGGCGCTCGCGGGGCAGCACCGGTTCCAGGTCGGGCAGCCACTGGGTGAGCCGTTCGATCGCCTCCGTGACGATGAGCAGGGTGGGCTGCCGGACGGGGCAGGCGTGCGGGCCCGCCGACCAGGACAGGTGGGAGGCGTCACCCGGGCGGCGGTCCGCGACGCGTTCCTCGTCGACGGCCTGGGTGAGCGCCCCGTACGAGACCACCACGGGCACCGCGGCCCTGATCCACACGCCGTGGAAGGTGACGGGCGTGCGGGCGTAGTGGATGCCGTAGTTGGCGAGCGGCGTCTCGTGGTGCAGGACGTCCAGCACCGCCTCGGTGACGGGCCGGGCGCCGCTGGTGAGCGTCGAGTGGAAGGCGGGGTCGCCGAGGATCCTGGACAGCGTGTTGGACAGCAGGTTGGACGTCGGCTCGTGGCCCGCGCCGAGCGTGAGGAACACCTGCCAGGTGACCTCCTCGGGCGTGAGGCCGGCCGGATGGTCCAGCAGCCGGCTCGGCAGGTCCTCGCCGCGCCGCGCGGTCTTGGCCGCGATCAGCTCCAGCACGTACCCGGCGTACTCGGCCTCGCCCTCCGCGGACTGGGGGCCGCCCTCGATCACCTTGCCGATCGCGGCGTCGAGCCGGTCGCTCGCACTGTCCGGCAGCCCGAACAGGCTGTTGAACACCAGCGCCATCAGGGGCCTGGTGAACTCGGCGACCAGGTCGGCCTCGCCCCGCGGCCCGAACCGGCTCACCAGCAGGTGCACCGCCCGGTGCACCCGGCCCCGTAGATCATGCGGCTCCACCAGGTCGAAGGCGTCGATCAGCGTGGTGCGGTACCGCAGGTGCGCGGCACCGTCGGCGAACAGGGTGTTGGGACGCCAGCGCATCATGCCGAGGACCGGCGAGTCGTCGGGGACGGTCGCCTCCCACGGCCGGGGATCGCGCGAGAACGTCTCCGTGTCGTGCAGCAGGTCCAGCGCCGCCCGCCGGTCGGTCACGACGTACGCCGGCACACCGGGCGCGAGTTCCGCCCAGCCGACCGGGCCGTGGGCGCGCAGGGCGGCGTAGTAGGGGCGGGGGTCGCGGGCGAAGCCGTCCTCCCAGAGGCGGACGGGCGCCGCGCGGGAGAAGGCCTGCTCGGCGGGGGACGGGTGGGTCACCGGTGCTCCGGGGGGTGGTGGTCGATCAGGTGCTGGACCAGCGCGAGCAGGGCGTCGACCGAGGAGTCCGCCTCCCGCGCGTCGCAGGTCACCATGGGTGTCGCGGGTTCCAGGTCCAGGGCGGCGCGCAACTGCTCGGGCGTGTGGTGGCGGGGCGCGTCCGGGAAGGTGTTGAAGGCGACCGCGTACGGCAGTCCCGACTCCTCCACCAGCCCGAGCACGTCGAAGGAGGCGTCGATCCGGCGGGTGTCGACCAGGACGAGCGCCCCGAGCGCCCCGTAGGCGATGTCGTCCCACAGGGCCCGGAACCGCTCCTGGCCGGGCGTGCCGAACAGGTACAGCACGATCCCGTCCGGCAGGCTGATCCGGCCGAAGTCGATGGCGACCGTGGTGGTCGACTTGTCCCGCACCCCGGCGAGATCGTCCACCTGCGCGGACGCCTCGCTCAGCGGCTCCTCGGTGTGCAGCGGGCGGATCTCCGAGACGGAACGGATCAGGGTGGTCTTGCCCACCCCGAAGGGCCCGGTGACCAGGATCTTCACCAGGTCCCGGGCGGTGTCGGGCAGGTGGATGTCCGCACCGCCGGGCCGGTCGTCAACGGTGCTTGAGGTCGCGGAGGCCATCGGCCACTCTCTTCAGCAGGTCGGGGTCGAAGCGCCGGGCGGGCGGGATCGGCGCGCGGGCCAGCGCCAGGTCGCGGTCGATGAGGTCGGCGGCCAGCACGAGCACCGCCGAGACCGGCAGCCGCAGCAGGGCCGCGGCCTCCACCACCGTCAGCGACCCGTGCTCCAGCTCCTCCAACAGCGCCGCCTGGGCGGCGGGCAGATCGGCCGGGGCCCGCTCACCGCTGCCGGTGAGGACCGACAGCCGCTCCAGATGGGCACGGCTGGGCCGCGCCACCCCGCCGGTCGACAGGTACGCGGGAACCAGGGGACGGCCGCCTCGGCGGCCGGTCATGCCGACGCGTCGCCGTCGGCACCTCGGGGTCCGGCGACCATCGCCTTCTCGCCCAGCCGCGCCACCTGCGAGTGCACCCGGTGGGCGAGCAGGTCCAGGCGCACCTCGGGATCGCCGTACGCGGCCACGCACGTGCCGTGTTCCGTCGGCACGATGAGCACATAGCCGTGGTCCGACTCGATGACGACCTGCCGGATGTCGGCCCGGTCGGTGTCGGCGAACGCCGCCGCCGCGGTGCGGCAGGCGCCCTGCACCGTGCTGGTGATCGCCGCGACCCGCTCGGCCGACGGCTTCGACAGCGCGTCCGTGTAGCCCGTCACGAGCCCGTCCCGGGTGAGCAGGACGGCCGCCACGACGTGCGGCACCTCCAGGACCGGTTCGAGCACCCATGCCGTGTCCCCCGTTGCGCGGCTGCTCATCGAGCCGTTCCCCCTTCCTCGTCGTCCCGGTCGTGGCCGGTGTCGTCGGTTGCCGTTCCGGCCGTGGTCGTGGCCGGGGCACCCTCAGGTACGGCTGGGACGGGCCCGGCGTTCGGACCCGCGGCGGAACGGGCGGCCGCCGTGCCGGACTGGAGGGCGCCGAGGGCGGCGGCGGACTCCTCGGGGCGGCGGCGCGGTGCCGCGCCGGGCGCGTCGGCCGGGCCGGCGGTCCGGCTGCGGCGCCGCCGCTGAGGGAGGCCGCCGGTGTCGCGCGGGCCGGGGTGGCCGGAGGCCGGGGCGGAGATCTGGTCGACGTGTTCCGGGCCGTAGCCGTGATCGTCGCCGGGGGCGGCGGGGCGCGGCTCGTCCCGCGGGGTCGTGGCCGGCCGGTCGCCCGGGTGGAGGGGCCCGTCGGCCGCGGCGGCCGGGGAGGGCGGGGAGGCCGGGGAGGCTGCCTCCGGACCGGCACTGCCGGGCGTGGCGGGACCGCTCGCAGTCTCCCGCACCGCCGGACCGGCACCGCCCGGCGCGGCGGAACCCTTCGCCGTCTCCCGCACCGACGCCCTGCGGGTCGACCGAGGGGCGCTCGCCGCAGGCGGCAGTTCCTCCGGGTCGATCCGGGTCAGCAGGTGGCTGTCGATCAGCAGCACCGCCCGCACCCCGCCGTACGGGGACGGGGAGGACAGGTCCACGCTCAGGTCGAACTGCCGGGTCAGCTGTCCGATGGCGGCGAGTCCCATGCGCGGCGGGTCGCCCAGCTCGGTCAGCAGGATCGGTTCGCTGCCGCTCACCAGCCGCTGGGCGCGGGCCCGTTCGTCCTGCGTCATGCCCAGCCCGGCGTCGTCGACGGTGACGCAGACACCGCGGTGGACGGCCTCCAGGTTGACCACGACCTCGGTGTCGGGCGCGGAGTGCCGCAGCGCGTTGTCGAGCAGCTCGGCGACGATGATGGCGACCGGCTCCACGGCGTGGGACACCAGGGCGGTGCCCGCCTCCAGGTGGTTGCCGACCTTGACGCGCTGGTAGCCCGCGAGCCGGGCCTGACCGCCCGTCACCGCGTCCACCAGGTGGGACTCCTCGCGGGCCAGCCCGACCCAGGCCCCGCACACCACCGCGGCGATCTGCGCGCGGCGCAGCGACTGCTCGTTCTCGTGGTCCAGTTCGAACAGGGTCTGCGCCAGCTCGGGGTCGTCGTAGCGCTGCTGGAGTCCGCGCAGGGCGTCCTGCAACCGGTACAGCGCCGCCTGGATCTCCCGGGTGGCCCCGCGCATCCCGGCCTGCGCCGCCGCGTCGATCCGGGTGCGCTGCGCGGCGAGTTCGGCGTGCAGTCCCTTCAGCACCTGCTCCAGCGCCGCCCCCAGGGGCGAGCGGGCCAGCTGTGGGTTCAGCGGGCCGGGCACGGCGACGTGCGGATGCGCGGCCTGCCGGGCCGCGGCGGGCAGGCGCCGCGCCGCCAGATGCTCCACCTCGGCGGTGAACGCCCGTGAGGTGCCGTCGAGTTGCGCCCGCAGCGCGGCGGTCTTGGCGCGCTGCGCGGTCAGCTGCCGCCGGGAGCGCAGCAGCCCGCCGCCGAGGGCGAACGCGGACAGCGTGCCGACGGCGAGACCGCCGACGACCAGGTCCGGCAATGCGATCATCGAGTCGATTCCAGGGGAGTCGGGCAGGGCTGGGTCCTAGGCGCTCTGGCGAGTCGCCCGCAGCACAGTACACACCGTCATCGACCGGTCTCGCACGGTGGAGCGCCACTTCGTTTCGAAAGCGCTCGGTGTCTGTTCGCATCTGTGGCAACTGTCGGGATTGCCGTGCGGGGGTGGGGAGTTGGCGATGCGTACGGGTTCTGCCCGCCGGTCCGGGCGGCTGTGATCGGCACGTCACCGAACGTGAGCATGACGGGTTGTGTGCCCGTGCGACGGACGGGTACCCGTCCGTCGCCTGAAGAGGTCCGCTCCGCAAGAAGGAGGTCCGAATGACCAGCGAGACGGAGACCGGCGGCGTGACCGGTACGCAGGACAAGGACTACAACCTGATCTGGTACGTCGAGGCGTGCCTGAGCAACGCCCTGCGTCTGGAGAGCTACATCCAGGACGCGGAGCGCGCCAAGGACACCGAGGTCGCGGACCTGTTCCGCAAGGCCCAGGCGGACAGCCGCAAGGGTGCCGAACTGGGCAAGGGGCTCCTGCGTGCCCGGTTGAACGGCGGCTGAGCACGACCGGCCCGCACGGCCCGGGTCCCGCCGCGAGGGCGGGGTCCGGGCCGTGTCCGGCGAGGGCGGTTCAGCCGGCGTACACCCTGCCTTCCTTCACGACGTAGTGCGCCGGCTCGGAGCAGCCGAGGGACGGCGTGAGCAGCAGGCTCACCGTCAGCGGCGCGGGCTCGCTGCTCGCGGTGGAGAACTCGCAGACGGCGCCCTTGCCGGTGAGCGGGTACCAGAACCAGCCGTCCACGCCGCCCACGGTCACGCGGTCCGACTCCTTCCAGTCGCCGCCGGACTGCGTGTAGACCTGCAGGCGCACGGAGGCGGCGTACTCGTCCTCCGTCGAACGCAGCGCGGTGAGAGTGATCCTGTAGTCGGATCCGAGCGTGGACGAGGCGATCTGCCGCGTCTGGGGCTCGGCGGTGCCCGCGCTCGAGGCCCCGGCGCCGGCGGCGCCCAGAGCGGCTGCCATGGCGACGGTGAGGGCCGCGGTCGTGACGCGGCGGGTGTGCTTGCGGATCAAACTCATGTGTTCCCCCGTTGGAACGAGTCGAAGGGGCGGTCACCCCACGGTGGGAAAGACACCTCGCGCCCGACGGGGGTTGCACGGGATCAGAGCCCGAAGACGTCGGCGACCCGCTCGGCGAGGCGGTCCTCGGTCAGCGTCCCGTCCACGGTGAGGGCGGGCAGCCGCAGGCGGGCGGTCTCCGCGCGCAGGTCCCTCGTGAACAACTCGTCCCGCAGGGCCAGATTGCGCCGCGCCCGTGCGGGATCGCCGGTCCGCTCCAGGAAGGAGCCTCCCGCCGCGGCCCGGTCGCGGAACACGGCCTCGCGGAACCCCGGCGTGGGGAGCAGCCACACGGCGTGCCCGGGAGTCGCCAGCAGCGGTCGCACGAGGCGCGGCAGCAACCGGAAGCCCTCGACGACGACGCACCGGTCCCGCGGCATGCGCAGCAGGTCCTCCACGATCAGCCCGAAGGCCTCGCCCCGGAACCAGTGGAACGTCTCGAGCATGGTCTCGGGAGGCCGGTTCACCCACCGCTCGTCCATGTCCATGGCCAGGAACGCGTGCAGCAGGGGCGCTTCCCGGGCGGTGACGCGGCGAGTGTGATCCCCCATCACCTCGTCGGTGGCGTACAGGCGCCAGCCGTGCCGGGAGGCGAGCCGCCGGGCGATCGTGGACTTGCCCGCGCCGCTCCCGCCGCCGATCCAGTAGACGTGCCGCAACTGCGCGGAAACCCGGTCCTGCCCGCCCGACAGCATGCCGTTCCCCTCCCTGTCCCCGCCCCGGTCGTCGTCCGTGGCGGCTGCCGCCATGCCGACAGCTCACCCTCCGGAGGGGTCCGGGGCCCATGGGACGTGACTGACCCCGGCCCTCCGGGTACCCGGGCCGTCCCGCCACGACCGGCCGGGCGGCTGCTCGCGGCGCGCCGCCCCGGTCGGCCGCCGGCCCCGAGCCGAAGGAGCCCACGCTCATGACGGACGTATCCGGCACCGGTCCCGCGCCGGGCGACGACCGCAAGGTCCTCACCAACCGCCAGGGCCATCCGGTCTACGACAACCAGAACCAGCGCACCGTCGGCGCCCGCGGCCCCGCCACGCTGGAGAACTACCAGTTCCTGGAGAAGATCAGCCACTTCGACCGGGAACGCATCCCCGAGCGCGTCGTGCACGCCCGCGGTGTCACCGCCTACGGCCACTTCGAGGCCTACGGCGCCTGGGGCGACGAGCCGATCAGCCGCTACACCCGGGCCAAACTCTTCCAGGAGCGCGGCAAACGCACCGACGTGGCCGTCCGCTTCTCCACCGTGATCGGCGGCCGCGACTCCTCCGAGGCCGCCCGCGACCCGCGTGGTTTCGCCGTCAAGTTCTACACCGAGGACGGCAACTGGGACCTCGTCGGCAACAACCTCGGCGTCTTCTTCATCCGCGACGCCATCAAGTTCCCGGACGTCATCCACGCCCTCAAGCCGGACCCGGTGACCTTCGAGCAGCAGCCGAACCGCATCTTCGACTTCATGTCGCAGACGCCCGAGGCGATGCACATGCTGGTCAACCTGTTCAGCCCGCGCGGCATCCCCGCCGACTACCGCCACATGCAGGGCTTCGGCGTCAACACCTACAAGTGGGTCAACGCCGACGGCGACACCAAGCTCGTCAAGTACCACTGGATGCCCAAGCAGGGCGTGCGCAGCATGACCGAGGAGGACGCGGCCAACGTCCAGGCCGACACCCTCGGCCACGCCACGAAGGACCTGTACGAGGCGGTCGCCCGCGGTGACCACCCGGAGTGGGAGCTGCTCGTCCAGATGATGGACGACCACGACCACCCGGAGCTCGACTTCGACCCGCTGGACGACACCAAGACCTGGCCCGAGCAGGACTTCCCGCCGAAGCCGGTGGGCCGGATGGTGCTCGACCGGATGCCGGAGAACTTCTTCGCCGAGAACGAGCAGATCTCCTTCGGCACCGGCGTCCTCGTCGACGGCCTGGACTTCTCCGACGACAAGATGCTCGTCGGCCGGACCTTCTCCTACAGCGACACCCAGCGCTACCGGGTCGGCCCGAACTACCTCCAGCTGCCCGTCAACCAGGCCAAGAACGCCGATGTGCGCACCAACCAGCGCGACGGCCAGATGGCCTACCACGTGGACGGCGGGGGAGAGAACCCGCAGGTCAACTACGAGCCGTCGATCACCGGCGGCCTGCGCGAGGCCGCGTACCCGACCCACGACGAGCAGGGCCCCGAGATCACCGGCCGGCTCACCCGCAAGCGCATCCCCCGCACCAACGACTACCTCCAGGCCGGTCAGCGCTACCTGCTGATGGAGGACTGGGAACGCGACGACCTGGTGAGGAACTTCATCGGTCAACTGTCCCGGTGCGACCGGGCCGTCCAGGAGCGCATGGTGTGGCACTTCCTGCTGGTCGAGAACGACCTCGGCCTGCGGGTCGGCGAGGGGCTCGGCATCGGTCCGGAGGACGTGGCCGGTCTGGAGCCGCTGGCGAGCCAGGACCTGACGGACGAAGACCGGGAACGCCTGTCCAGGCTGGGCAAGAACCAGCCGCGGGACGTCGAGGGGCTGACCATGACCCACTGCGTGCCCGACGAGCGGCACGTCGTCACGCGCTGACCGGTCACCCCGCCAGGGCCGAACGGGCCACCGCGAGGGCCTGTTCGGCGTAGCCCCGGCCGAACAGCACGGCGTGCACCAGCAGCGGGAACAGCTGGTGCACGCCGACGCGGTCCCGCCAGCCGTCGGCGAGCGGCGCCTCCTCCTGGTAGCCGGCCAGCACCGCCTCCAGGTGCGGACAGCCGAACAGGTGCAGCATCGCCAGGTCGGTCTCGCGGTGCCCGCCGTGCGCGGCCGGGTCGATCAGCCAGACGTGCCCGTCGGCCGCCCACAGCACATTGCCGCTCCACAGGTCGCCGTGCAGCCGCGCCGGCGGCTCCGCGGGCCCCGCGAGCCCGGGCAGTTGCTCGCACAGACGCTCGACCACGGTCGCCTCGCCGGGGCGCACGGTGCCCCGGTCGACGGCGCGCCGCAGATACGGCAGCACCCGCTGCTCGGCGTACCAGCGCGGCCACTCGCCGCCGGGCTCGTTGCGCATCGGGGCGAGCCCGATGTACGCGTCCCGCGGCCCGTCCGGCGGCGGCGCGCCGAACGCGGGCGCCCCGGCGGCGTGCAGGGCGGCCAGGTCCCGTCCGAAGCGGACCGCCGCCTCCCGGCTCGGCCGGCCGTCCGGCACCCGGTCGATGACCAGCCAGCCCTCGTCGTGCCCGTGCACGGCCGGCAGCCGTACCGACCCGGCCCCGGCCAGCCACCGCAGCCCGGCCGCCTCGGCCCGTGTCGCCCGGGGCTCGCCGGACCGTTTGACGACCACGACACGGCCGTCGTCGAGGGTGACCTCGGCGAGGCTCCCGGACAGGGGCCGTTCCGCCCTGACGGCCCGCCCGGTGAGCCGGGCCGCGGCATCCCTGGGGGCGGTCATCCGTACTCCTCCCGGGCAGCGAGCTTGATCGGCACCCAGCGTACGACCGCGCCCGGCCGGTCACGCGGGACGGTGAAATCCCGCCGCCCGCCGACAGAACCGGCCGCCGCCGGGGGAGCAGTCGGGTCATGACGAGTTCACCGTTCCAGCGCACCATCGCCCTGCCCGCCCCCGTGTGCGAACAGGCCGCGCAGCACCTGGAGCAGGCCGCGCACCGGGCCATCGACGGCGCCGCGATCCCGCTGAAGGCGTTCCGCGCCGCCGCCGACAGCGACTTCACCCTCCCCCTGTCGGTGGTCGAACAGGCCGCCGCCTGCCTGCTGGTCCTCGCCACCGAGACCGCCCAGACCGTACGCCCGTCCGCGCTGCGCGCCACCATCAGCGTCGCACTGCGGCTGCGGGACGTCGTCGAGCTGGCCCATCAGCCCGCCCTCAGCAGCAGGTTCTGGTGAGCCCGGACCGACCTGTCAGGCCCGGTCAGGTCTCGCGGAAGGCGACCCCGACCTGCCTGCGGCGCAGCTCCTCCAGCGTGGCCTGCTGCCGCCCGGCCCGAGCGATGAGCTCGTCGAGCTGTCGCGCGTCGAGCCGTTCGTCCGTGGCGGCCAGATCACGGAGCGTCTGCCAGAGCGCCGCCTTGCCCTCCACCCCCAGCCGCAGCGCCTCCAGCTCCCACAGCGTGCTCAGCGGGGACCGCCGCACCAGGCTCCCGTTGCTCTTCAGCCGCCCCACCTGCTCGACCGCCCGGCCCGCGTAGACCTTGTAGCGCCGCACCGGGACGTCGAGCCGCCGCATCACGCCGAGCAGGCTCGCCCGGTCCTCGGCGATCTGGTCGGCGACCGGGGCCAGCGCGTCGGCCAGCGGCGTACCCCGGCACGAACGCAGCAGATAGCGGGCCCGCGCGGTACCGGCGGTGGCACCGGCGAGATGGTCGTTGAGGTAGATGCCCAGCAGGGACATGTCGGTGGCCGGGGCATGCCGGCCGCCCGGCGCATCCGCTCGCTGTTCCGTCATGACGCTGCTCCTGTCGTACTCCGGCCCTGCTCCACGGCCACCCTCGTGGTGACGCGCACGACACAGGGGCTGCGGGGGGTCGAGCCGGACCCGAACCGCACGGGAGGCTCGACCGGGGCGAGGGCCCCGAGGCTCTCGCCCGCGTGGCGGACGGTGGCCGAGACGACCGGGTGCAGGTCCCGGGCGCCGTACCACTGGTGCCGGCCGGCCCGGGCGCTGCCGTGGGTGCGCGCGCCCAGCAGCAGCCGGGCGGGCCGGTCCCACAGCGCGATCCAGCCCGGGCGGGTGGCGAGCCGGCCCGGCACCGCCCGCAGCGCGAGGCCCGTGAGGTTCCTCCGGCCGGTGCTGAAGCGCAGGTCGATCGGCGGGGCGGAGACCGTCCAGTGCCGGCCGTTGACCCGCACCCGGACCGGTACCACGCGGACCTCGTCGAAGACGTACGTGCCGGCGACGAAGTCCGCCGTCTCCCGCGAGGGCGCCAGCAGCAGCCGCCACCCGTCGGCCCCTTCGACCATCACGTCGCTGAACGGCCCGAACGGCGACCTCACCCAGTGCCCGAGAACCACGCGGGCACCGGAGGCCGTGCCGACGCCCGCGATCCAGCCGTCGAAACGTGGCGAACGCCCCGGCGAGGGGGTCCGACCAGCGGGTTCGGGTCCGTGGGAGAGCACGCGGGCCGGGTGCCCGGCCCTTCCGGTACGAAACGGGACCGGCGTCGCGGCGCGCACGGCCCGGCGCGGTGTGGCCGAGACCACGTCACGGACGAGGTCCCGATCACGTCCGGGCACCGGAAGCGGCGGTTACCGTCTACGACCAGAATCCCGCTCCCCCTTCGGACGGCCCGGCAGTGCAAGCAGATCTCTCCCCGGTCATCGCGGCGACCGCCCAGTGGCTGACCCGCGCCTTCCCCGCCTCCGGCGGCGCGCTCGCCTCCGCCCTGTGCGAGGTGCAGGCCCGGCAGGCCGTGACGGTCGCGGCGTGGCTCAGGTACCCGACGGCGATGGACGCGGCCCTGCTCGGCATGGCGGGCCCCGGCGGCTCCGCGCGGCTCGACTGGGTCACCGGCGCCGACGCGGGCCTGGGCGACGACGTGGACGTGCACGCCTGGCGCACCTGGGTGGACGAGGTCGTGGCGAGCTGGGCGGCCAGTCTGCTCACCGACCCGGAACTCGCCACCCTGGCGGTGGCCGCGCTCGCCGGGAACAGCCACGGCACCGGCGGGCCCGCCGAGTTCCGCCGCCTGGTCGCACCCGACGACAGCGACCGGAGCGCCGCCGCCCTGCTGCGCCACCCGGACCTGCTCGCCCCCGTGGCCGCACTGCACCACGACCAGCTCCTCGACCGCCTGAACCCGGGCCGCACGCTGATCGCCTGAACCCGGGCCGCCGCCGACTCGCCGGCCGCCTCCGCTCCCTGACCTCTCGCTCCCCGTTGTGACCTGCGCGAACGGGAGGACACCGACAGCCCCTCACCCTCCGTCACTCACCGGTTTGCCGTACGCGACCGTGCCCCGCCCGCACGGTCGGCGGACGCTGAGCGTGGGCTCGACGGCCTCCGGCCACGCTCTGACGGCCGTCGCGCCGGGCAGTGACGCCGCTGACGGAGGAGAGACCGCCATGACCATCGCCCTCTCACGGAGCTGGGAACACGCCGTCGTCACCGGCGGTGCCGGATTCGTCGGCTCCCACCTGTGCGCCGCCCTGCTGAACGCGGGCGCGGCCGTCACCTGCGTGGACGACTTCAGCACCGGCCGCCCCGAGAACATCACGCCACTGCTCGAACGGCCAGGCTTCACACTGGTGCAGGCCAACGTCGCCGAGGGGCTGCGGATCAAGCGCCCGCCGGACCTCGTCCTGCACTTCGCCTCCCCGGCGTCCCCGGCCGACTACCTGCGGCTGCCGCTGCACACCATGGAGACGGGCAGCCTCGGCACCCGCAACGCCCTCGAACTCGCGCACTCCTCCCGGGCCCGCTTCGTCCTGGCCTCCACCTCCGAGGTCTACGGCGACCCGCAGCAGAACCCCCAGGACGAGCGCTACTGGGGCAACGTCAACCCCGTGGGGCCGCGCAGCGTCTACGACGAGGCCAAGCGCTTCGGCGAGGCGCTGACCACCGCGCACGCCGAGACCCACGGCACCGACACCTGCATCGTGCGGCTGTTCAACACCTACGGCCCCCGGATGCGCGGCCACGACGGACGGGCGGTGCCGACCTTCGTACGGCAGGCCCTGGCCGGCGAGCCCCTCACCGTGACCGGCGACGGCCGCCAGACCCGCTCGCTGTGCTACGTCGACGACACCGTCCGCGGCATCCTCGCGGCGGCCGCCCACGGCATGCGCGGCCCCGTGAACATCGGCAACCCCACCGAGATCACCATGCTCGACCTGGCCCGGCTGGTCGTCGAACTCGCCGGGTCCCCCTCGGAGATCCGCTTCATCGAACGCCCCGTGGACGACCCGGCCGTGCGCTGCCCGGACATCACGCTCGCCCGCGACAAGCTCGGCTGGGAACCGCAGGTGCGCGCCGAGGAAGGGCTGCGGCGCACGATCGCCTGGTTCCGCGAGGACGGAACCGACGACTGACCCGGCCCGGGCCTCCCCGCGCAGCGCCTCGCCCGGTCCCGCCCCCACCGTCGAAAGGCCCGCCACCCCCATGCGCATCCTCGGAATCAACGCCCTCTTCCACGATCCCGCCGCCGCCCTGGTGATCGACGGGCGGACCGTCGCCGCCACCGAGGAGGAGCGGTTCTCCCGGCGCAAGCACGGCAAGCGGCCCCTGCCGTTCTCCGCCTGGGAACTGCCCGAGAAGGCCGCCGCCTGGTGCCTGAAGCGGGCCGGGCTGCGCCCGCAGGACCTCGACGCCGTCACCTACTCCTTCGACCCGGCGCTCGCCCGGCCCGCCGAGGACATGGGCCTGGACGACCCCTGGGACCACCTGCGGCTCACCTACGCCCGCGAGGCGCCCGGCTTCCTGCGGACGGCCCTGCCCGGGCTCGACCCCGGCATCGTCCGCTTCGTACCGCACCACATGGCGCACGCCGCCTCCAGTGCCTTCGCCGCACCGGACGCCGGGAACTCCTCCGTCCTGGTCCTGGACGGCCGCGGCGAGCGCGCCTCCCACCTGGCCGCCCGCCGCACCGGGGACCGCCTGGAGGCCCTGCACGCCCAGGAACTCCCGCACTCGCTCGGCCTGGTCTACGAGGAACTCACCGGACACCTCGGCTTCCTGCGCTCCTCCGACGAGTTCAAGGTGATGGCCCTCGCCTCCCACGGCAGGCCGCGCATGCTCGCCGAACTGCGCCGGCACGTGTACCCCACCGGCGACGGCGGCTTCCACGCCACCGGCGTGCCCTGGCACGAGCTGTGCGCGCCGCGCGGCCCCGACGAGCCGTGGACGCAGGACCACGCCGACGTCGCCGCCAGCGCCCAGGCCGTGCTGGAGGAGACCCTGCTCGACCTGGTGCGCTGGCTGCACGGCCGCACCCACGACCGGGTGCTCACCCTCGCCGGCGGCGTCGCCCTCAACTGCGTCGCCAACTCCCGCATCGCCCGCGAGGGCCCCTTCGCCCGGGTGTGGGTGCAGCCCGCCGCGGGAGACGCCGGGACCGCCCTGGGCGGCGCCCTTCTGCTGTCCGCCGTGGAGGGCGACCAACCCGAACCCATGACCGGCGCCGACCTCGGCCGGGACTGGTCCGACGCGGAGCTCGGAGCCTGGCTGAAGACCGCGGCCGTCCCCTTCGAACGGCCCCCGGACATCGCCGAGACCGTCGCCCGGGCCCTCGCCGACAACGGCATCGTCGCCTGGTTCCAGGGCCGTTCCGAGTACGGCCCCCGGGCGCTCGGCCACCGCTCGCTGCTGGCCCACCCCGGGCACGCGGGCAACCTGGAACGCCTCAACGACGTCAAGGGCCGCGAGCAGTTCCGGCCCGTCGCCCCGATGGTCCTCGCCGACCGCGCCGCCGACATCTTCGACGGCCCGCTGCCCAGCCCGTACATGCTGTTCGTGCACGACGTGGCCCCGGAGTGGCGGGAGCGGATCCCCGCCGTCGTGCACGTCGACGGCACCGCCCGCATCCAGACCGTCGACCCGGCCCGCGAACCCCTGGTCGCCCGGATGCTCGGCGCGTTCGAGCGGCTCACCGGACTGCCCGTGGTCGTCAACACCAGCCTCAACACGGCCGGCCGCCCCATGGTCGACGACCCGCGCGACGCCCTGGAGTGCTTCGGCTCCTCACCCGTCGACCTGCTCGCCATCGGCCCGTACGCGATCCGGCGCGGCGACCTGTTCCGGACCGAGTCCGGCACCGATTCCCGTACCGCTCTCGGTACCGACTTCCGCCCCGACGCCGCCGGAGGTCCGCGATGACCCGCCCCGACGCCCCCGCCGGGGACGCCGAGTACGCCGTCGTCATCCCCACCCTCGGCCGGCCCAGCCTGCGCACCTGCCTGCACGCCCTCGCCGAGGCGAGCGGACCCGGGCCGGTCCGGGTGGTCCTCGTCGACGACCGGCCCGACCGTGCCCGTACGTTCCTCACCGCGGACGTGCCGCCGTCCCTGCGCTCGCGCACCCTCGTGGTGCCCGGCGGGGCGCGCGGACCCGCCGCCGCCCGCAACCTCGGCTGGCGGGCGGCCGGCGACGTGCCCTGGATCGTCTTCCTCGACGACGACGTCGTACCCGGCCCCACCTGGGGCGACGACCTGACCCTCGACCTGGCCGCGGCCACCGACCGGACCGCCGGCATCACCGCCCGGATCGAGGTCCCCCTGCCCAGCGACCGCCGCCCCACCGACTGGGAGCGCAACACGGCCGGGCTCGCCACCGCCCACTGGATCACCGCCGACATGGCGTACCGACGGGCGGCGCTGGCCGCGGTCGGCGGCTTCGACGAACGCTTCCGCCGGGCCTTCCGGGAGGACGCCGACCTCGCCCTGCGCCTGCTCGACGCCGGCTGGACCCTCACCGGCGGCCGGCGCACCACCACCCACCCCGTACGGCCGGCCGGGCGCTGGATCTCCGTCCGGCTCCAGGCCGGCAACGCCGACGACGTGCTGATGACCCGGCTGCACGGCCGCCACTGGTGGCGGCGCGCGGAGGCGTCCCGCGGGCGGCTGCCCGTGCACCTGGCGGTGACCGGAGCGGCGGTGACGGCACTCGGCTGCGCCCTGCTCGGCCGGCCCCGACCCGCCGCGGCCTGCGCCGCCGCGTGGCTGGCCGGCACCGCCGAGTTCGCCCTGGCCCGGATTCTGCCCGGACCGCGCACCCGCGACGAGGTGCTCACGATGGTCCTGACCAGCGTGCTCGTCCCGCCCGCCGCCACCTGGCACTGGCTGCGCGGGCAGCTGGCGCACCGTACGGCCCGGCCACACACGCCTTTCGGGACGGGAGAGCCGGCACCCGCGCCCCGCCCGAAGGTCGGGGAACGGCTCCGGTCATGACCCGCCCCTGGCTGCTTCCCACGACACACGGGCCCGCCGACGCGCGGCCGGCCCGGCCCGGCCGCGCGCTCCCCGCGGCCGTCCTCTTCGACCGCGACGGCACCCTCGTCGCCGACGTCCCCTACAACGGGGACCCCGCGCGGGTCGCGCTCATGCCGGGCGCGCGGGAGGCCGTCGACGCCGTGCGCGCCGCCGGAGTGCCCGTCGGTGTCGTGACCAACCAGTCGGGCGTGGCCCGGGGCCTGCTGACCCGCCGCCAGGTCGAGGACGTGCGCCTGCGGGTGGAGGAACTGCTCGGGCCGTTCGCCGTCTGGGCCGTGTGCCCGCACGGGCCGGAGGAGGGCTGCGGCTGCCGCAAACCGGCCCCCGGCCTGGTGCTGGCCGCCTGCCGCGGCCTCGCCGTGCCGCCCGAACGCACCGTCGTCATCGGCGACATCGGGGCCGACGTGGCGGCCGCCCGGGCCGCGGGGGCCCGCGGTGTCCTCGTTCCCACGGTCCTCACCCGGCCCGAGGAGATCACGGAGGCCGACGCCACGGCGTACGACCTTCGCGAGGCGGTACGCCTCGCCCTCGACTCGGCCGTGCCGGCGGGGGAGGCCCGATGACTCCCACCCGGTTCCGCCGCCCCCGCACCCTCGTCGTCCGCCTCGACAGCGCCGGTGACGTCCTCCTGGCCGGGCCCGCCGTCCGGGCCGTCGCGGCCGGGTCCGCGCACACCGCGCTGCTGTGCGGGCCGCAGGGCGCCGCCGCGGGCCGGATGCTGCCCGGCGTGGACGACGTGCTGACCTACGACGCCCCCTGGGTCGGGCTGGAACCGCCGCCGATCACCCGGACGGCCACCCGGCGGCTGATGGAGACGCTCACGGCAGGCCGCTTCGACCGGGCGCTCGTCCTCGTGTCGTACCACCAGAGCCCGCTGCCGGCCGCCCTGCTGCTCAAGCTCGCCGGGATCGGCTGGACCGCCGCCGACAGCGAGGACTACCCGGGCGCCCTCCTCGACCTGCGGCACCGCAGACTCCCGCACCGGCACGAGGCCCTGGCCGCCCTCGACCTGGCCCGCGCCGCGGGCTTCGCACTGCCACCCGGCGACGACGGCGCACTCCGCGTCACCCCGCCGCCCCCCACCACCCGCCTCACCGGACCCGAGCCGTACGTCGTCGTGCACCCCGGCGCCGCCGTGCCCGCGCGGGCGTGGAGCCCCGGGCGGGCCGCCCGGGCCGTGGCCGCGCTGTCCGCCGAGGGCTACCGGGTCGTCGTCACCGGCGGCCGCGCCGAGCGGGAGCTGACCGCCCGGGTCGCCGGCCGGCACGCGCTGGACCTCGGCGGCGCCACCGACCTGCCGCAGCTCGCCGGAGTCCTGGCCGGAGCGCGGGTCGTGGTGGCCGGGAACACCGGCCCGGCGCACCTCGCCGCCGCCGTCGGCACACCCGTCGTCAGCCTCTTCGCACCGGTCGTGCCGGCCGAACGCTGGGCCCCCTACGGCGTCCCGCACCTCCTGCTCGGCGACCCGCACGCCGCGTGCGCGGACACCCGGGCACGCCACTGCCCGGTCCCCGGACACCCCTGCCTCGACGCGATCGGCGACGCCGAGGTGCTCGCGGCCGTGGCGGCCCTCACGGACGACCGCGCGGACCAGGGAGAACACACGGAGCGAGGAGCGACCGTATGAACATCCTGCTGTGGCATGTGCACGGCTCCTGGACGACCGCGTTCGTCCAGGGCCCGCACACCTACCTCGTCCCCGTCACCCCGGGCCGCGACCCGGACGGCCTCGGACGGGCCCGCACCTTCCTCTGGCCCGCCTCGGTGCGCGAGGCCACCCCCGAGCAACTTCGCGACACGCCCGTCGACCTGGTGCTGCTGCAACGCCCGCACGAGATCGAGCTGGCTGAGCGGTGGCTCGGCGGGCGGCGCCCCGGCCGCGACGTGCCCGCGCTGTACCTGGAGCACAACGCGCCCGACGGCGCCGTACCGGACACCCGCCACCCGTGCGCCGACCGCACCGCTCTGACGATCGTGCACGTCACCCACTTCAACCGGCTCTTCTGGGACTGCGGCACCACCCGCACCGAGGTCGTCGAGCACGGCATCGTCGACCCGGGCCACCACTACACCGGCCGGCTCGCCCGCGCCGCCGTCGTCGTCAACGAACCCGTGCGGCGCGCCCGGTACACCGGCACGGACCTGCTGCCCGCCCTGGCGGAGGCGGTGCCGCTCGACGTGTTCGGCATGGGCACCGAGGGCCTGGCCGGACACCTCGGCCTGCCACCCGACCGGTGCCGCACCGCCGACCTGGCCCAGAGCGACCTGCACACGGCCCTCGCCGAACGCCGCATGTACCTGCACCCGGTGCGCTGGACCTCCCTCGGCCTGTCCCTGCTGGAGGCGATGCACCTCGGCCTGCCCGTGCTGGCGCTCGCGACCACCGGCGCCGTCGAGGCCGTACCGCCCGGCGCGGGCACCCTCTCCACCCGCCCCGACGTCCTGGCCCGCGCCGCCCGCCGCTACCTCCACGAACCCGAGGCCGCGGCCGAGGACGGCGCCCGGGCCCGGCAGGCGGCCCTCGAACGCTACGGGCTCAAGCGCTTCCTGGCCGACTGGGAGCGCCTGATCACGGAGGTGTGCTCATGACCCCGTCCCTCAGCCCCTTCCCCGCCGGGCCGCTCGGCGGCGACCCCCTCGACCCGGGCGTCCTGGCGATCGCCCTCGTCTCGGAGCACGCGAGCCCCCTCGCCGCGCTCGGCGGGGTCGACGCGGGCGGACAGAACGTCCACGTCGCCTGCCTCGCCGGCGCCCTCGCCGACCGCGGCCACCGCGTCACCGTCTACACCCGCCGCGACACCTCCGACCTGCCCTGCCGGGTGGAGCTGCGCGACGGCGTCGAGGTGCACCACGTGCCCGCCGGGCCGGCCGAGCCGCTCCCCAAGGACGCGCTCCTGCCGCACATGGGCGAGTTCGGCCGCTACCTGGCCCGCAGCTGGCGCACCCGGGCCCCCGACCTCGTGCACTCGCACTACTGGATGTCGGGCCTGGCCGCGCTGCGCGCCACCCGCGAGCGGGGCCTGCCCCTGCTGCACACCTACCACGCCCTCGGCACCGTGAAGAAACGGCACCAGCGGCTCGCCGACACCAGCCCGCCGGAACGGATCCCCGGCGAGACCGAGATCGGCCTGGGCTGCGACCGCGTCATCGCCACCTGCCGCGACGAGGCCGTCGAACTGGCCCGCATGGGCATACCCCCGCACAAGGTCGGCATCGTCCCGTGCGGCGTCGACACCGACCGGTTCACCCCCAAGGGCCCGGCCGCGCCCCGCGGACCGCTCCCGCACCGGCTGCTCCAGCTGGGCCGGCTCGTACCGCGCAAGGGCGCCGCCGTCACCGTCGCCGCGCTGGCCCGGCTGCCCGGCACCGAACTGCTCGTGGTCGGCGGACCGCCCGCCGACCGGCTCGACGACGACCCGGAGGTCCGCCGGCTGCGCGGCATCGCCCGGGACGCCGGCGTCGCCGACCGGGTCCGCTTCACCGGCGCCGTGCCCAGCGAGGAGGTGCCCGCGCTGCTGCGCTCCACCGACGTGGTGGTCTGCCCCGCCGACTACGAGCCCTTCGGCATCGTGCCGCTGGAGGCCATGGCCTGCGGCGTGCCCGTGGTGGCCAGCGCGGTCGGCGGGCAGCTCGACACCGTCGCCGACCCGGGCACCGGACGGCTGGTGCCGCCCCGCGACCCCGAGGCCCTGGCCCGTGCCGTCGCCGGACTGCTCGCCGACCCGGCGGCCCGCGCGGCCTGCGGGGCGGCCGGGCGCCGCCGCGTCCTCAGCCGGTACGGCTGGGGCCAGGTCGCCGCCGCCACCGAGGCGGCCTACTGCGAGGTCCTCGACGCCGAGCCCGCCGCGACCGGCGCCGGCTGAACCGGCCCGCGCCCCGCCCAGAGCCCGAAGGAGGTGTGGGCCCGCCGCCACCCCCGCGGCGGTACGCCCGATCCGCATGGACGAACTCCCCGCACACCCCGCCCTCGACGCCGCCCGAGCACACTGCGAGTCGCTGGAGGAGGCCCTCGGCCGGTTCCGCCGGCACGGCCTGGACCGGATCGCCGACTGGGGCGGCCGCCTCGCCGACGTCCTCTCCGGCGGCGGCCGGCTGCTCGCCGCGGGCAACGGCGGAAGCGCCGCCCAGGCCCAGCACCTCACCGCCGAGCTGGTCGGCCGCTATCGCCGGGAGCGTCGCGCCTACTCCGCGCTCGCCCTGCACGCCGAGACGTCCAGCGTGACCGCCATCGGCAACGACTACGGCTTCGACCACGTCTACGCCCGCCAGGTCACCGCCCACGGCCGCCCCGGCGACATCCTGATGCTGCTGTCCACCTCCGGCCGCAGCGCCAACCTCATCGCCGCGGCCGTCACCGCCCGGCAGGCCGGGCTGCGCGTGTGGGCGCTCACCGGACGCGGCCCGAATCCCCTGGCGGAAGCCGCCCACGAGGCCCTGTGCGTCGACGCGGACAGCACCGCCACCGTCCAGGAGACCCATCTCGTCGCCGTCCACCTGCTCTGCGAGTGCTTCGACACGGCCGTGTCCACGCCCCTCGCACGCCGTACGGTCCTCACCCACGGGAGCACGCCATGACCGGGCCGAAACCGCTCGCCGTCGTCGGGGACGTCCTCCTCGACGAGGACATCGAAGGCGTCTCCACCCGGCTCTCCCCGGACGCCCCCGCCCCCGTCGTCGACGTCACCGGCGACCGCAGCCACCCCGGAGGGGCCGGACTGGCCGCCGCCCTCGCCGCGCGGGGCGGCCGGGACGTGGTGCTGGTGACCGCGCTCGGCGACGACGACGCCAGCGAGGCCGTACGCCGTGACCTGCGCGGCCGGGTCCGGCTGCTGGAGATCCCGCTGAAGGGCACCCTCCCGGTCAAGACCCGGGTCCTGGCGGGCGGCCGGCCCGTCGTCCGCATCGACCGGGGCGGCGGCACCCCCGGCGAACCCGACGACGCCGTCCGCTCCGCACTCGCGAACGCGCACGCCGTCCTGGTCGCCGACTACGGCCGCCACACCGCGGGCGCCCTGCGGCCCCACCTCGAGGACATCGCCCGCCGCACCCCCCTGGTGTGGGACCCGCACCCCAAGGGCGACCCGCCCGTGCCCGGAGCACGGCTGGTCACCCCCAACGCCGCCGAGGCACGCGCCCTGCACCCCGGCTCCGGAGGAACGTCGCTGGGCGAGTACGCCGAGCGCGGGGCGCGGCTCGCGGAGCGCTGGCGCGCGGCAGGGGTGGCCGTCACCCTCGGCGACCGCGGAGTGCTGCTGGCCCGGCCCGGCGCCGGCACGCCGATGCTGGTCCCCGTGCCCTACCGGGCCGCCGGGGACCCGTGCGGCGCGGGCGACTGCTTCGCCGCGACGACGGCGGCCGCCCTCGCCGACGGTCTGCTCCCCGAGGAGGCGCTGCAACGGGCCGTGGCCGAGGCGGCCGCGTTCGTCGCGGCGGGCGGCGCGGGCAACCCCGACCTGTGGCGGACTCCGCCGACGCCGGACCCCGCGGACGATCCCACGACCGACGCGTTCGCCCTAGCGGAGAGCGTCCGCGCCCGCGGCGGCACCGTGGTCGCCACCGGCGGCTGCTTCGACCTGGTGCACGCCGGGCACGTCGGCCTGCTGGAGAGCGCCCGGCGCATCGGCGACTGCCTCATCGTGTGCCTGAACTCCGACGCGTCCGTCACCCGCCGCAAGGGCCCCGGGCGCCCGCTCAACCACGCGGCGGACCGGGCCCGCGTCCTCGCCGCCCTCGGCAGCGTCGACGCGGTCGTGGTCTTCGAGGAGGACACCCCCGAGGCGGTCCTGACGCGCCTGCGCCCGGACGTCTGGGTCAAGGGCGGCGACTACTCCGTCCAGGACCTGCCGGAGGCGGAGGTCCTGCGGAGCTGGGGCGGGCAGGCGGTGGTCCTGCCGTACCTGGACGGCCGCTCCACGACCCTGCTGACCCGCAGGGCGGCCAAGGCGGCTGCCGGGGCCCTGCGGCCGTCGGGGTCCTGACCAGCAGGACGCCCTCGGGGTCCTGACCGGGAGAACGGCCTCAGGGTCCTGACCGGGAGGACGGCCTCAGGGGTCCTGCTCAGGCCGCCTTGCTCAGGGCCGGCACGTCGCCCTCCTCGGTGCGCAGCACCACCGGGGGCGCGGCCCTGCGCTGCCGCAGCAGGTGGCCCGCCCCGATCGCACCGGCGATGAGCAGTCCACCGGTGACCAGGGCACCGCGGGCCCCGGCCAGTTCCATGAGCAGGCCGAGCGCGGGCGGACCGCCCAGGCTCCACACCGTGCCGATGCTGCCCCACACGCCCAGCACGCGTCCACGCAGATGGGCGGGCGGGTCGGTCTGCAGCACGGCCGTACCGGCGGTGTCGGAGACGGACTCCACCACGGCCATCGGCAGCACCAGCGCGATCAGCACGACCAGCGACGGAGACAGCCCCGCCGCCACCTGGAGCAGCCCGCCGGTCGCCGCCAGCGCGCCCACGAGCCGCACCGACGGCCGGCGCAGCCGGGCGCCGAGCACCGCGCCGAGGATCCCGCCGATCGCGAGCACGGTCGACACGGTGCCGAAGGAACCGGCGCCACCCGCGAGCGGCCCGGTGACGAGCACGGCCAGGGTGAGCCCGTAGTTCCGGCCGAACACCGCGCTGATCCCGGTCACGCCGGCGAGCGCGACCAGCCGCGGCCGACGCGCGAAGAAGGCCAGCCCCTCGCGCACGCTCATCTCGGAGCCGGTGCGCCCGCCGGGCGCGGCGACGTGTCGTACCGCCCCGGCGGCCGGGCGCAGGAACGGAATGACCGACGCCACGAACAGGAACGACAGCCCGTTGGCGAAGTACGCGGCGGACGTGCCGAGGAACCCGACCGCCACACCGGCGAGAGCCGCTCCCACGAGCCGGCCCGCCTGGTGCACCAGCGCCCCGACCCCGATGGCCGACGGCACGTCCTCCGCCGGGACCAGGTCGTTGCCCAGCAGCGCGCACGCGGGGTTGTCGACGGTCGCGACGACACCCGTGACCGCGGCCAGCACCATCAGCGAGGTCATGTCGAGCCGGTCCAGCGCCACGAGGACGGCCGTCGTGAACGCGATCGCGCCGAGCAGTGCCTGGCTCACGGCGGCCGTCAGCTTCCGGGGCCACCGGTCGACGGCCGCACCGCCCAGGACGCTCATCAGCAGGGCGGGCGCCGCCTGCACGGACATGGACAGGCCGGTCGCGGCGGCGGACCCGGTGATCTGGAGGACCAGCAGGTTCTGCACCGTGAGCTGCATCCACGTACCGGCGTTGGACACGAAGTTCGCGACGGACCACCAGCGCATGCTGCGGTACCGCAGCGACCGCCAGGGCGAGCGCGAGGCGGGCTGGGCAGGGGAGGGCGAGGAAGACACAGTGCGGTACTCGCAAGACGAGTCGGAGGACTCAGCAGGAGGGGGGCGAGGAGAACGAGAGGCACCGGCTGCGCTGCGCGGTGGCTCCCCTCGCCGGATACGGCGCCGACCATCGTGACAGAGCGATCCCCCGAGTCGGTTCCGCCCGCACCCCGTCCGTCGCTCTCACCCGCCCCAAAGCCCTCTCGCCCACGGGGATTTGGGACCGCGAGTGTGGTTGATCACAGTTGTCGATCATGGGCCGCGGGCTGTGACGGCACCCACAGAAGGTCACGTGACGACGGCCACAGAAGCGGAGAAGGGCCCATCGCGTCGGCGATGGGCCCTTCTCCGCTTCTGTGGCCGCGTTACTCGAACTTCCCCCGACCGCTCAGCGCGTCGCGCAGCCGGTCGACCATCCCGGTGCCGGGCGCCAGGAGCTTGTTCGCCGGAGGCTTGTCGGGAGCCGCCGGGTGGGGGCGGGTCGGGGCGGTCTTCTTCGCCGTGCGGACCTTGTCGCCCAGCTCGTTGAGCGTGTCCATCGGGCACGCCTGCCGCAGCCGCGGGAAGAGGTTCCCTTCCTCGTCCGCGATGTGTGAGCGGATCTCGCTCATCAGCATGCCGATCAGGCGGTCGAAGTCGGCGTCGCCCGCGTCGCAGCCCTCCAGGTCCTTCATGATCCGCTCGGCCGTGGCGTGGTCCTGGAGCTCCTGGTCGGCCAGGGCGTCCCCGCCCGCCACGTGCTCGCGCACGGCCGGATAGAGGTAGGCCTCCTCGGCCACCGAGTGCCGCACCAGTTCGATCGTGACCTGGTCCGCGTACACCTTGCGGTCCTGGTGACCGGACGGCAGCGCCTCGATCCTGCCGAACATCTCCTCGACCTCGCGGTGATCGGTCACCAGCTCGTCGATGACGTTTCCTCCGTGTCCCATGTCCTTCACCTCCAGCCCTCGGGTCCCCCGGGCCCCCGAGGGCTAACGCGCGGTCGGTCCGGTCGGGCCCGCCCAGGGGTCAGGCGGGGAGCTTGGCGCGGACCCGCACGGCCGCGGCGGCCGGACGCGCGGTGGCCCGGACGGAACGCCGCACCAGGCCCGCGTCGTGCCGCAGACCACGGGCGGCGTGCGTGCCGCGCCACACCAGCGAGGGGCGGGCGCCCGTGTCGTCGGCGGCGATCAGCAGCCCGCCGAGCATGGACATGTTCTTGAAGAAGTGGATGCGCTGCTGGGCCCGCTCCGAGGGGTCCTCCGCCTCCCAGAAGCGGTGTCCCGCCAGCGTCGTGGGCACCAGCGTGGCGGCGATGGCGAGCGCGGCCGGCCGCGGCATGCGTCCGGTGGCCAGCATCAGGCCCGCCACGACCTGCACGGCGCCGTTCAGCCGTACGACCTGTTCGGTGCGGTCCGGCAGCGCCGAGACGCGCTCGGTGACGGGTTGGACGACAGGCTCGGCGATGTCGGCGACCTCCTTGGGATCGCGGACGGAGTTCAGGCCGCCCGCGAGGAACATCGAGGCCAGCATGGGACGGCCGAGCACACGCAACAGACTCATGGCCCTCTCCAGGGTGTCGGTGGGTTCAGCGCTCGCCGGGTTCCCCACCGGGCCGGGAGCCACTCACCCGGTCCGGGCCGCCCGGTGCCGCGCCCACGCCTCCTCGCGCAGCCCCTCGCAGAGCAGCACGTCGGCGGCGGTGCACGCGAGGGCCCCGGTCACGGCGACCAGCACCTCGCGGGCCGGGGGAGAGGCGGCCGCCGCGGCGAACTCCGGGGTGTGGTCGGAGCCGTCCTCGACCATGATCGCGACGAACGGGTGGATGGCGGGCACCCGCGTGCTGACGTTCCCGATGTCGGACGACCCCAGGTACACGCCGGGCGCGGGCGGCGACAGCGTGATCCCGGCCCTCGCCAGGTGCGCGGCGAACCGCTCGGACAGCGGCTCGCTGTCCCGGAAGTGCTCGTAGCGCACGGTGGCGCGCTCCACCTCGGCGGTGGTGCCGGTGGCCCGGGCCACGCCCTCGGCGCACACTCGCAGCCGCTCCACCAGGTCGTCCAGGGCCTCGGTGGTGGCCGCGCGCAGCCCGAACAGGCCCTCGGCGTACTCGGGGACGATGTTGGTGGCGGTGCCGCCGTGGGTCACGATGCCCTGCACGTGCGAGCCCTCCGGCAGCCGCCGCCCCAGCACGGCCAGCACATTGAACAGCTCCACGAGCGCCGCGAGCGCGTCGACGCCCTCCGTCGGGTTGCCCGTGGGATGCGCGGCCCGGCCGTGGAAGGCCACCCGGTACTGCACCTGCGCGGTCAGCGGCGCCCGGGCCCAGTCGTACACGCCGGGGTGGAACATCAGCGCGGCGTCGACGTCGTCGAACACCCCGGCGTCCGCCTCGATCGCCTTGCCGCCCCCGCCCTCCTCGGCGGGCGTGCCCACCGCCAGCACCGTCCCGGCGGACACCTCCGGCACGGCGGCCACCGCCAGCGCGGCGCCCAGGCCCGCCGCCGCGATGAGGTTGTGCCCGCACGCGTGCCCGAGGCCGGGCAGGGCGTCGTACTCCATCAGCAGCGCCACCGCCGGCCGGCCCTGGCCCGAGCGCGCCGTGAACGCGGTGGGCATCCCCGCCACGCCCCGCTCCACGGCGAAACCGGCGCGCTCCAGCTCGCCCGAGAGCAGGGCCGCCGCCCGGTGCTCGGCGAAGGCGTACTCGGGGTCGGCGTGCAGGCGCAGGGCAACGTCCCACAGGGCGTCGGCCCGGGCCGCCACCTCCTTGCGCAGGGCCAGATGTACGTCGTTCGGCGTGCCGGCCACGGGGCCTCCTCGGCAGTCGGGGTGCGGTGCCCTTCCCCGCCGGGTTTCACCGCCCGCCGCCGCGACACCCACCGCGTTTCGACCGGTGCCCCGGTGCAACACGGTCGGTGTACCCGCCGGGCCACGACGGCGTGGACGGCGCGGCGGCGGCCGGCGGGCCGGACCCGGGAGGAACCATGGACCACTCGCGCGTGCCCGTGCTGGAGGCGCTTGAGGACTTCCGGCGCCGCGGCGACATCGCCTACGGCCCGCCGGGCCACAAGCAGGGCAGGGGAGTGGATCCGAGGGTCGCCGAGATCGTCGGGCTCGACGTGTTCCGCTCCGACGTGCTCGCCCTCAACGGACTCGACGACCGCCGTCAGTCGCAGGGCGTGCTCAGCCGGGCCCAGGAGCTGATGGCCGACGCGGTCGGCGCCGAGCACGCGTTCTTCTCCACCTGCGGCAGCTCCCTGTCGGTGAAGACCGCCATGCTGGCCGCGGCCGGGCCGGGCGAGAAGCTGCTGCTGTCGCGCAACGCCCACAAGTCCGTCATCGCGGCCGTCGTCGTCAACGGCGTCGAGCCGATCTGGGTGCACCCGAAGTTCGATGCCGAACGCCATCTGGCCCACCCGCCCGAGCCCGACGACGTCCGGCGCCGGCTCAGGGAGCACCCGGACGCCAAGGGCATGCTGCTCATCACGCCGACCGACTGGGGCTCCTGCGCGGACATCGGGGGAGTGGCCCGGGTGTGCCACGAGTTCGACGTGCCCGTGATCGTCGACGAGGCCTGGGGCGCCCACCTGCCGTTCCACCCCGGCCTGCCCGCCTGGGGCATGGACGCCGAGGCCGATCTGGTGGTGACCAGCGTGCACAAGATGGGCGGGGCGGTGGAGCAGAGCTCCGTCTTCCACCTCCAGTACGACCGGGTGTCGCCCGAGGCCCTCAAGCAGCGGGAGGACCTGCTCGGCACCACGAGCGCCTCCTCCCTGGTGTACGCCACCCTCGACGGCTGGCGCCGCCAGATGGTCGAGCAGGGGCAGGAACTCCTGGACGCCGCGATCCGCCGCGCCGACCGCATCCGGGCCGCGGTCGCCGACCTGCCCGGACTGCGGCCCATGGGCCGGGAGGTCGTGGAGGAGGGGCTCGCCGCCGACCTGGATCCGCTCAAGCTGGTGATCGACGTGCGCAAGCTCGGCATCAGCGGGATGCAGGCCGCGGAGTGGCTGCGCACCCACCGCCAGGTGGACGTCGGCGGCTCGGACAGCTGCCGGGTCAGCGCCTCGATCACCCACGCCGACGACGACGAGACCGAGCAGGTCCTGGTGGACGCCCTGCGCGCGCTCGTCGAGCACGCCGACACCGTCGAACGGCGGCCGCCGGTGCGGCTGCCCGAGCCCTCGGCGCTGGAACTGGAGCAGGCGATGCTGCCCCGCGAGGCGTTCTTCGCCCCGGTCGAGCACGTGCCCGCCGAGCGGGCCGCGGGGCGCGTCGCCGCCGAGATGATCAGCCCCTACCCGCCGGGCGTCCCCGTGGTGGCACCCGGCGAGGTCGTCACCGACGCGGTCCTGGACTACCTGCGCAGCGGCGTCGAGCACGGCGTGCTGATCCCGGACGCGGCGGACTCCTCGGTCCGCACGCTGCGGGTCGTGGCCCGGCGCTGAGGAGCCGGATGAGCGGGCGCTCAACAGTCGGTGCTCAACCACTCATGCCCGAGATGTTGAACTCTTCCGCGAGGCGTGGCCGGCTCACGCCAGGCCCGGCTCGCGCGCCGGCTCCTCGACCACATCTGGCGCGAGACGCGGGCGCCGTACGCGCCACGCCGCACGACCTGCTCACCTTCCTGGAAGCCCATCTGAACCCGTCCGCGGCGCCCCCGGCCCCGGCCCCCGCCCTGCGCGCGGTGCGCGTCCCCGTGCTGCGCCGCGGCCTGACCCACCGGCACGTGCACACCGTCGCCTGGTTCCGTCACCCCACCGACGGCGGACCGATGTACTTCCACAGCGGCGCGACCCTCGGCCAGCGGGCGTTCCTCGGCTTCCGCCCCGACACCGGCACGGCCCTGGCCGCCGTGTGCACCCGCCGCTTCCGCGCCCACGACCCGTTCCTGGCCACCGCGTACGCGCTGCTCGCCGAGGAGCGGCTGGACCCGCCCGGCGCCGACGGCACGGGCCGCGCCGGCACCGGACAGCCCTGACCCCTCGTCACAGCCGGTGCCACAGGGCCGGGGTGCGGGTGGGCGCCCAGGGGCCCTGCGCCTGGTGCGTCTGCAGGCACTGGTAGCGCACCCCCGCGTGGGTCACCGTGGCGCCGGCCTCGTACACCCGGCCCGCGGCCCACGCCTGCGCCACGTCGCCCTGCGGCTGCGGGGCCTCGGCCTCCGCCGTCTTCAGCGTGAGGCCGAAGTCGCTGAGCAGCGGATTGATCGGCTGGAAGAACGTCGTACCGCCGCTCTTGCAGTCGCCGGTGCCGCCGGACGTCACGCCCTGCGCCTGCACACCCGAGACGTACGGACCCCCCGAGTCGCCCGGCTCGGCACACACCGTCGTCTGGGTCAGCCCGTCCACCTTGCCCTCGGTGTAGCTGACGCTCGTGTCGTGCTGCTCGACCTTGCCGCAGTGCCACCCCGTGGTGGAACCGGAGCGGCAGACCGCCGCCCCCACGAGCGCCTGGACCGAGCCGGTGATCTGCACCTTCTGCTCGCCCTCGCCCTTGACGTTCGGCGTGGCCGTCCACTTGTCGTTGACGGCCACCCAGGACATGTCCTTGCCGGGGAACGTGGACGCCTGGAAGGTGCCCTGCTCGGCCTTGTCGAACCCGGTCGTCTTGGCGCCCTGCTTGCCGCAGTGACCCGCCGAGGCGAAGCCCTGCTGCTCGCCCTTGGTGACGGAGAAGCCGACGGAGCAGTGGGCCGTGCCCTCGATGTAGTAGGCGTCGCCGCCGGTGACGTCCGCCATGAGGCGCGGCCGGTTCGCCGTCACCTTCACGGCCACGGCCTTGGCGTCGAGGCCCGCCGCCTTCACGAAGGCGGCCGCGGCGGCCTTGGTGCCGGCCTCCACCACGACCCGGTTCGCCGGGATGTCGACGTACCACAGCGGCGTCTCGCGCGTGCTGACCTTGGCCGCCGCCGCGTCCAGCTTCTCCTTCGTGGCCCGCAGGTCGCGCAGCGGCCTCTTCACGACGGCCGCCTTGGCGCCCTGGGCCTTGATCGCGGGCACGTCCGCGGCGTCCGTGGTCGCCACCACGAGTTCCTGGGACGTCGTACCGCGCAGCCAGGCCCCCGCGAAGCGGTCGCCCAGGGCGTTGCGCAGCAGTCCCGCCCGGGTGCCCGCCTCCGCCTCGTTGACCAGTCGCCGGGACGCCTGGGCCCGGGTCAGCCCGAGATCGCGCTGCAGGGCGCGCAGCACCGGAGCCGACGGCCGGTCGGCGCCCAGGGTCTGCGCGGCCGTGGGCAGAGGGCCGGGCGCGGGCGTCGGCTCGGCCGCCGCCGCGGCGGGGAGCCCGGCGGCGACGAGCGCGCCGAGCACGGTGAGGGCCGCCCGGCGACCGGTCAGGGCTTCTCTGAGGACCATGCGTGGTGTCTCCTTCGGTCACGGTGTCCGATACGTCTCGATCACGTGAAAGCTCCCGCAGAGGCCGTGCCGGAACGGCCCGGCGTGATGTCACCGGCCGCCCCGGTTCGCGCTTCGGTGCCGGGAAGGGGCGCCATGTGCAGTACGGGCGCCCGGCGTCACGCGGACTGCAGCCCGGGCGAGCCCACCTCCATGACGAAGGACGCGGTCGTCGAGATGGTGCCGTCGGGTTTCGTGATGGCCGAGACGGTCCGGAAGTCGACCTGGGCGTTCTCCTGTCCGAGCTCGACCCGCAGGTAACCGCGCCGGCCGTCGAAGTGCTTCATGTGAGGGTTCGCCTTCATGTACGTCTCCCAGTCGGACGGCCTCTCGGCCCCGTCGCCGCCGCTGGCGACGGAGGTGCAGGTGAACTCCGTGCCCACCGTCCTGGACGCCGGGTCGTCGAAGTTCTCCTTGATGCCGAAGGCGTAGCCGACGTGGACGTCCCCGGTGAGGACCAGCGTCCATGAAGACCCGGGCCGGCGCGGTCAGGTCGAACTTGCGCTGGGAGAAGTAGACCTGTTGGGGCATCACGTTCCACAGCGCCTGCGAGGTCGCCAGCCGTCCAGCAGCCAGCGCTCCTGGGCGTCGCCGGTGAGTGCTCCGGGGGGCTGCCCTTCTCGTCGACGGCGCCCGCGTAGTTGTTCTCGGTCTCGTGGTCGTCCCAGGTGACGACGACCGGGTGCCGGGCGTGCGCGGCCTGCAGGTCCGGGTCGCTCTTGTACAGCGCGTACCGCAGCCGGTAGTCCGCCGGCGTCGTCGCCTCGCGGTGGAACACGTCGGGCAGCTTGCGGTCGGTGTAGCGGCGGGCCCCGCCGGCGGAGTCCACCGCGTACTCGTACAGGTAGTCGCCGAGGTGGAAGACCACGTCGACGTCCTCCTGCGCCAGATGCCGGTGGGCGGTGTGGTAACCGTCCTGGTAGGCCTGGCAGGCGACCGCGGCCAGCCGCATGCCGTCGGTGTCGCTGTCCTCGTCCGGTGCCGTCCGGGTGCGGCCGACGGGGCTGATCCAGGCCCCCGCCCGGAACCGGTAGTAGTACTCGCTGTCCGGCATCAGGCCCTTGACGTCGACGTGCACGCTGTGCGCGTACTCGGGGTGGGCGATGGCGACACCGGTGCTCGACGAAGGCGAACCACTCGTCCATGGCGACTTCCCAGTAGACGACGACCCGCTGCTGGCCCAGGCCGCCGTCCTCCGCGAACGGCTCGGGAGCGAGCCGCGTCCAGATCAGCACCGAGTCGGGCAGCGGGTCGCCGGAGGCCACGCCGAGGGTGAACGGATCGTCGGTGACCCGGGCCGCGTCCAGCTCCGGTGCGGCGGTGGCGCCGCGGGTCGGCCGGTTGGTGGCGAACGCGGGCATCGCGGCGGCCGCGGTGACGGTCAGGAAGCGGCGGCGGGCGACATGCGGTGCCGCCGTGCGCAGTACGGCGTCGTGCGGGGAGAAGGCATGCTCGGACGGTGGTCTTTGACGGCCCGTCAGCGCCATCTGGTGTCCTCTCGTACGGGGCAGGGCGCCCCGGGCGGACGCGTGGGGACATCGCCGACGTGCGGAGCGCGGAGCTCGCATGCTAAGCAGACAAAATGCCTGAAACGGGCACGACGTGCGGGGCGTTCACACCAGAGGGGGTACGGGAGCGCGCACGGGTGACGCGGCGCGACGGAAACCGCCGCCGGCGTCAACGCCGGCGGCGGTCGGGGAACGGGTCAGGAACGGGTCGGGAAGGGGCCGGGAAGGGGTCGGTCTACCCGGCTTGTTGTGCTCCGGCGCCGCTCGTGGCGGGCTCCCGGACCGGCAGGTGGTAGACGTGGAAGGCCCGCCCGATCACCGGCTGGGCGACGTTGCGCACCCGCACGCCGCCGCTCGTCATGCCGTGCTCGGTGCCGGCGTGCGCGTGCCCGTGCACCGCCAGGTCGGCGCCGGCCGTGTCGATCGCCTCGGCCAGCAGGTAGCTGCCCAGGAACGGGTAGATCTCCAGCGGCTCGCCCGCCAGCGTGTCCGCCACGGGGGAGTAGTGGGTCAGGGCGATCCGCGCGTCGCAGCCCTCCTCGTCGAGCCGCTCCAGCGCGGTCCGCAGGGCGTCGGCGCTCCGGCGCGAGTGACGGACGAACTCCTTCATGACCGGCTCGCCGAACTCCCCGGCGCAGCGGCCGACGAAGCCGCCGCCGAACCCCTTGGTGCCGGCCACGCCGATCCGCGTCCCCCCGCTCTCCACGACCGTCCCCTGCCCCTCCAGGACATGGGCGCCGGCGTCCCGCAGGATCGCCGAGACCTCGTCCGGCCGGTCGTCGTGGTGGTCGTGGTTGCCCAGGACGGCGACCACGGGGACGCCGAGATCCCGGACCTCCCGGGCCACCACCCGCATCTCCTCGGGCGTGCCGTGCCGGGTGAGGTCCCCGGCCAGCAGCAGGAGGTCGGCGCACTCGGGCAGGGTCTCGAAGGCGGGGCGCAGCACGCCCTGGCTGTCGGGCCCCATGTGGATGTCTCCGACGGCTGCGATGCGGATCATGCGAGCTCCTCCGCGTGGTCGGGGGAGGACGCCTCGGTGACGACGAGGTCGCTGTGCACCGGGACGCCGGCGAACTCCTCCTCGACGGTGCGCAGGATCTCGTCGCGGCAGGGCGTCGAGGGCACGGTGCCGGTGAGCAGCACCGACCGGCCGCGGGTCTCGACCCGGACGCCCAGTTCTCCCAGCTCGCCCGAGGCGAGGCGCTCCTGGAGGTGGGCGATGCGGTAGTCCAGGTTCTCGGCCGGCGGCCCGCCGCCCGTGTCCTGGGAACCGTGGGTGCTCATGAGGTGCTCCTTCAGATGACGTTCAGGCGCTCCAGGAGGAAAAAGAAGGCCGCGGGCATGGGCGCGTCCCCGCACTCGCGCCGCACCCGCTGCCAGTCGACCTTCTCCCGCAGGGCGCGCGCGATGGGCAGGGCCGCCCCGAAGTCGCAGTGGTGTTCGGAGAACGCGGCGATCAGGCTCCACAGCAGGTCGGTCGGGGCCAGTACGGGCATGCGGACCGAGTCGACCGACAGCTCCTCCGCTCGCTCCAGCATGTCCGCGCCGACCGGCCGGTGCGCCAGCTCGAAGATGATGTCGACCGGCTGGCCGAAACACGTGGCCTTGATCAGCCAGTCCTCCGGCGGGGTGTAGACCGTCAGCCCCGCCTCGCGGAGCGTGGCCGCCACCGCGTCCGCGTCCTCGGGCCGGATGGCGAAGTCGACGTCGTGCTGGAGGTTCTTCTCGCCGCCGTGGGCGTACGCGGCCACGCTTCCGGCCAGGGCGAAGAGGTGCCCCTTCCGCTTCAGCAGGGCACCGACCTGCTTGGCCGCCTCCAGGATCGCCTGGTTGCGGTCCAGGGGCAGCTCCTGCGGCGGCTCGTCGGCCTGCGGGTCCTGGGGTGGCGCGGGCTCGGGCGACTCCGGCGCCGCCGGCCGGAGGTCGGGGACACCCGGTCGCCGGACGAGCGTCACGTCATCACCGTTCTGCGTCATGACCACTCCATTCGCCCAACCGGACACCGCGCCGCCGTGCGGTGCCCGGACCCTTGACGGCCTGCGTGCCTGCTCTGAGTACCCGGCGCTCCCACGCCGACACGGAAGGCTTCCGAAGAACGTCGGACCCCGGTCACCGGCCCGGGCCGGTGCTCCACCAGGGCACGTCCCCGGAGGTGTCCCGCAGGGCGTTCGTCGCGCAGTGCACCTCCCCGCCCGCCAGGTGCGACCAGGCGAAGTTCTCCACCCAGTGCACCCGGACCCCGCCGGCGGCCAAGGCCTCCTCGGTGACCTCGCCGGTCCCAGCGCCGCGGGTCACGGACGACGTCCCGCCCCTCCAGGGCCAGTTCGGCACCGGCCCGCAGCTCCCGGGCCGTCAGCGGCCCGCGCAGCACCCGCAGCGCCCCGCCGCGCCGCACGAACAGCCGCACGTACGGCGCCTGCGCCGCCGCCACCTCCACCCGCCCCGAGGCGCCCTCGCCGACCCGGGACGGCGGGATACGCAACGGGGCGAGATCCGCCTCGTCCCGCACCCCGTTGACCCGCTCGTCCGCCCCGTCGTGGCAGGCCGCCAGCCGCTCGTCCACCGCCGGATCGACCCGGTCCAGGTCACCGGGGCGCATCCGGCAGCGCCGCGAGTCGTCGTCGACGTTGGCGAGGAAGACCGCACCGCGCCCCGGCCGCCACGCCTCCTCGCCCGCCTCGTCGGACGTCCCCGCGACGTCCACCCGGCCGTCCTGGTTCACATCGGCGCGCAGATCCGCGACCGGCGCCGGCTCCGGTGCGGCCGCCGCCGCTCCGGAGGCGGCGACCAGCAGCGCCACGGTGGCGGCGGCGGTACGGCGCGGCAGGCGCGCCCTGGGTGTTTCGGGCATGACGAGTCTCCTCGGGCAGTCGAGAGGCCGGTACGGGAGGACGTCCGCCGACCATGCTCGCCCGCCGCCGGGCGCCGCACATCGTGCTGTGCGCCGAGGCGACGACTACATCGATCGACCTACCGGAACACCCGGACCCTCCTCCCGGGTGGCGGCCCCCGCCCGCCCTGGCGACGCTGATACGGCACCCACGCCCGGCCCGCACCTCCCGAGGAGCCCTCATGCACAAGCTGCCGTACGCCCTGCTCACCGCCCTGGACGTCACCGCGAGCCAGTGCATCGCCGGCGGCGGCATGATCATCACCTCCGCCGTGGGCAACGGATCGGAGTCGTACACCAAGCGCTGCAAGGGCGGAATCCACGACGGCCAGACGGTCCTCTGAACCCCCGGCGAACTCGCCCCGGCCGAATCGGACAAGCGCTCGCTTCACCGAAGGCGGAATATGGGGCAAAGAGCTGGGAAACCGGTTGAAGCCGCTGGACAACGCGCTTGTGGAGGTCGCCATGAACCAGGAACCGGCACGTTCGTCTGATCTTCCGCAGCCGTTGCGGGCCGTGGCCTCGGGCCTGAAGCACCTGCCCGGCGCGGAACAGGTCGGCAAGGTCGCCACGGACACCCTGGACCGGATCGGCGCGGTCTCGCCGCGCGGCCGCCGGATGGCCGTCTACGCCGGAGCCGGTGTGCTCGGCGTGGCCGGAGTGGTGGAGTGGCCGGTGGCTCTGACCGGCGCCGCCGTCGCCTGGCTGACCCAGCCGCGGCCCGGACAGCGGCCCGACGGCGGGTCGGCGAACGGCGGGACGCAGACCGGCACGACCGGTGAACGCCGCCCCGCCCAGGACCGGCCGGACGAACAGGACACCTCGTCGTACGGGCCCGGCGACAAGCTCGCCGCGTCCCACTACCGGCACGACCGGCCGGAACACCACGTCCACGAACAACCCGCCAAGGTCGGCGACACCGCCACCGCCTCCGCACTGAAGCAGGTCGCCGAGGCCACCGCGCACCACGGCACCCACGCGGAGACGGAGCCGGAACACGCCCACCGGCACGGACACGACAGCCGCACCACCGGCTGAGTCGGGACACCAGCAGATGCTCACACGCTTCGACGTCGCCCCGCTCGTCGGGGCCGTGGCCGGGGCGGCCGCAGGCGCCGCCCGCAGCACCGCCCAGGGAGTGACGTCCGTCTACGACACCACGCGCCGCGTTCGCAACGTCGCGCGCAACGCCCTCACGGGCGGACAGCACTGGACGGCGGGGCAGCGCCTCCACCTCGCCCTGCGGCGCGCCGACGGCGACGCCGGCGCGCTCGCCCGGAAGGTGGCCGCGGACCTGCTCGACCACCCCGACGTGCTGACCGCGTACTGGGACGGGGGACTCTCCCGCCTGGTGATCACCGTCGTCGAGGACGCCGCCACCGACCGCGTCGCCGAGCGCGCCACCGCGCTCGCCACCCGCCTCGGCCTCACCGAGGGAGCCGACCCGGTCGCCGAGGAGACCACCCACCCCGGCGACCCCCGCGAGGTACGCGTCGCCGCGGGAGCGATCCTGCTCGACGCCGCGGGCGCGGCCGGAGCCCTGGCCGGCCGCTCGCTGCGCCTGCCCCCCACCTCACGCATCGTCACCGCCACCGTCACGCTGCTGCGCGAGAACCCCCGCTTCCGGGCCCTGCTCCGGCAGCGGTTCGGCACGTCCGGCATGGAACTCGTCCTCACCGCCGTTAACGCCGCCACGCACGGCGCGGGCCAGTCACCGCTGGCCCTGGTGCTCGACGGCATGCTGCGCGGCACCCAGCTGACCGAAGCCGTGGCCCGAGCCGCGGCCTTCGAGGCGCTGCACGACGACATCTGCCGCGAGCGGCGCACCAGCGTGCCCTGCCCGCCGGGCACCCGCCCGCCGCTCAAGGTGACACCCGCCCAGGAGTACGCCTCCCACGCCAGCACCGGCAGCCTCGCCGGCGCCGCCGCCACCCTCCTCGTCACCCACAGCGCGCGGGAAGCGGCCGAAGCGGTCCTCGCCGGATCCCCGAAGGCGGCCCGGTACGGACCGGCCGCCTTCAGCGCGACCCTCGGCACGTTCCTCGCCCGGGCCGGCATCCTCGTGCGCAGCGGGGAGCGCCTGCGGCAGCTGGAGATCGCCGACGCCCTCGTCCTGCACGCCGACGCCCTGCGCAGCCTGCGGCAGGGCAGCGACGACTCCGACGGCCTGCCCGACGACCCGGTCCACCCCTTCGCCGAGGCCGTCCTCGACGCCGCCCGCCGGGCGGGCCTGCACGTCGTGATCGCCGGCGGCTCCGACCTCAAGGACATCACCCGGCTCGCCGACGAGGTCGCCCCGAGCGCGAAACCGTTCGCCGACGTCGTACGGGCCCTGCAGGACAGCGGGCACGTGGTGGTCACCGTCGCCCGCCTGGACGAGTCCGGCGACGGGCACGTGGGCGCCGGGCTGCCCGCCGGTGACGTGGCCATCGCCCTCACCGACGGCCGGGCGGCCGTCCCCTGGGGCGCCGACGCGCTGGCACCGGGCGGACTCGCCGACGTCTGGCGGCTGCTCACGGCGATCCCGGCGGCCCGGCGCGTCGGACGCCGCTCCCAGACCCTCGCCCGCGCGGGCGCCGCCCTGGCGGGCCTCCTGGTCGCCCGCGGCGGACAGCCCCCGGGCCGGCACCTCCTGTGGCCCCTCACCCGGCACGCCCCCGTGAACATCGCTGCCGCGAACGCCCTGCTCGCCGGCTGGCTCGCGGCCACCCGGGTGGCCCGGGCCACCCCGCCGCCGCCCCGGCTGCACATCCCCTGGCACGCCCTGGAACCCGACGAGGCCCGTGCCCGGCTGGGACGCACCGGGCCCGACGGAGAACCCCGCGGGCTCGCCCTGCTCGCCGACCGCTCACGCCGGCAGGCCGCCCGCCTGGGCCGCCACCCCGCCGCCGCGCCCGCCCGCTGGACCTGGCAGGCCGCCGGGGCCGTCCGTCGCGAACTCGACGACCCGCTCACCCCTGTCCTCGCCACCGGCGCCGTCGCCTCGGCGCTGCTCGGCTCCCTCGTCGACGCGCTGCTCGTCGTCGGCGCCATGGACCTCAACGCCGTGACGGGCGGGCTCCAGCGGCTGCGCGCCGAACAGGCCCTCGCCCGGCTGGCCGCCCGGCAGCAGCCCAAGGCGCGCAGGCAGGACAGCCGCAAACGCACGGTCACCGTCGACGCCGCCCGGCTGCGGCCCGGCGACGAGATCAGCCTCGACGCCGGCGACGTCGTACCCGCCGACGCCCGGCTGCTGGACGTCGACGGCCTGGAGGTCGACGAGTCCGCGCTCACCGGCGAGTCCCTGCCGGTGACCAAGGCCGTCGAGGCGACGCCCGGCGCACCGGTGGCCCAGCGCGCCTGCATGGTGTTCGAGGGCACCACCGTCGTGGCCGGCCGGGCCACCGCACTCGTCGTCGACACCGGAGACCAGACCGAGGCGGGCCGCGCCGTCACCCTCGCCGCCCGCACCCCGCCGCCCGCCGGCGTCCAGGCCCGGCTGCAGGAACTCACCCGCAAGGCCCTGCCCGTGACCTTCACCGGCGGCGCGGCCGTGACCGGCCTGTCCCTGCTGCGCGGCAGCCCCGTACGGCGCGCCGTCAGCGGCGGTGTCGCGGTCGCCGTCGCGGCCGTCCCCGAGGGACTCCCGCTGGTCGCGACGGTCGCGCAGATGGCGGCCGCCCGCCGGCTGTCCCGGCGCGGCGTCCTGGTCCGCACCCCGCGCACCCTGGAGGCGCTCGGGCGGGTCGACACCGTCTGCTTCGACAAGACCGGCACGCTCACCGAGAACAAACTGCGCCTGGTCCGCGTCGCCACCTCCGACGGCACCGTCCTGGCCACGGACACCGAACAGGCCGAGCCGATCGTGCGCCTGGCCGCGCGCGCCTGCCCGCAGGAGGAGACCGGACAGGGGCGCCGGGTCGCCCACGCCACCGACGAGGCCGTCCTCGACGTCGCCCCGCCCGACCCGGGCTGGACACCCACCGGCGAGCTGCCCTTCGAGACGCGGCGGGGCTACGCCGCGGCGGTCGGCCGCGACGGCGACCCCGACTTCGGTGAACTCCTCGTCGTCAAGGGCGCCCCCGAGACGATCCTGCCCGCCTGCCGGGACCTGCCCGCCCACGCGACCGACACCGCCCACGAACTGGCCGCACAGGGCCTGCGCGTCCTCGCCGTCGCCCGGCGCCCCTGCCGGGCCGACGACGCCGAGACCGAACTCGACGCCCCCCTCGCCGACCTGGAGTTCAGTGGTTTCGTCGCCCTCGCGGACGTGCCCCGCGAGACCTCGCACGCCCTGCTCGTCGAGTTGCGCCGCTCCGGCATCCTGCCCGTCATGCTCACCGGCGACCACCCGGAGACCGCCCGCGCCATCGCCCTGCAACTGGGCTGGCCGGAGGAGACCGAGGTGGTCACCGGTGACGAGCTGGTCGCCATGGAACGCGGCGAACGCGTCCGGGCCCTGCGCGGCGCGGGCGTCGTGGCCCGGGTCGCCCCCGAGCAGAAACTGCATGTCGTGGAGGCCCTGCAACAGGCCGGCCGGGTCGTGGCGATGGCCGGCGACGGCGCCAACGACGCCGCCGCCATCCGCGCCGCCGACGTCGGGGTCGGCATCGAGTCCCGCGGCTCCGCCGCCGCCCGCAACGCCGCCGACCTCGTGCTCACCACCGGTGACCTGTCCGTCCTGGTCGACGCGGTCGTCGAGGGACGCGCCCTGTGGCGCAGCGTCGCCGACGCGGTGAGCATCCTCATCGGCGGCAACGCCGGCGAGGTCGGCTTCAGCGTCCTCGGCACCCTGCTGGCCGGCGCCTCGCCCCTGTCGACCCGTCAGCTGTTGCTGGTCAACCTGCTCACCGACATGTTCCCGGCGATGGCGGTGGCCGTCACACCCAGCGACGACCCCTCGACGGCGGAGCACGCCGCGACCGGCCCGATGGGCCTGAACGTCCTCGGCGCGCCTCTGCTGCGCTCCATCCGCCGCCGCGGGATCACCACCTGCCTCGGCGCGGTCACGGCGTACCTCATCGGCCGCCTCACCCCCGGCACCGAACGCCGCTCCACCACCATGGCCCTGTGCGGTGTGGTCGGCGCCCAGCTGGTGCAGACGCTCTCCGGTCGGCGCCACAGCCCACTGGTGTGGGTCACGGCCCTCGGCTCGGCCGCCGTCCTGGCCGCGCTCGTCCAGACCCCCGGCGTGAGCCACTTCTTCGGCTGCACCCCGCTCGGCCCCGTGGCCTGGGCCGGAGTCGCGGCGGCCATCGCCCTGTCGGCCCTGGCACCCCGCCTGGAACGCCTCCAGGCCGTCCACAGCCTCTACGACGGCGCCGCCCGGCTCGCCCTGCACCTGCACGAACTGGTCCGGCAGGCCCGGCACCTGCTGCGCAGCGGCGTCGCCGCGCCCGTGGCCTGACGCACCGGTACGGAGGCACCGGCACGGAGGCACCGGCACGGAGGCACGGCACAACAACAGAGGCACAGCGCAACGGAAGGCCGCCACCACTGCACGTGGTGGCGGCCTTCCGTCGCCGTACGGTCAGACCTCGCCGCGCCAGGCCCCCGTCTCCGTGCCCCGGGCCTCCATGTACTCCTTGAAGCGCCGCAGATCACCGGAGACCTGCCGCTTCACGAACCCGAGCTTGTCGCCCACGGTCTCGGCCACGCCACTGGGGTCGAAGTCCATCTGCAGCATGACCTTGGTCGTGTCGTCGTGGATGCGGTGGAAGGTCACCACACCGGCCTGCCGGGCCTCGCCACCCACGGTGGTCCAGGCGACGCGCTCGTCGGGGATCTGCTCGGTGATCTCCGCGTCGAACTCCCGCTCCTGGCCGCCGACCTTCGTCACCCAGTGCGTCAGCGTGTCGGTGCGCTGCTCGATGCGCTCGACGCCGTCCATGAACCGGGGAAAGGTCTCGAACTGGGTCCACTGGTTGTAGGCGGTGTGCACCGGCACGCGGACCTCGATGGATTCCTCTACCTGTGACAAGGCGGTACCTCCCTTTCTCGTAGGTGGGCGACGGACGGGTACCAGGTCTCGCGCCGGCCACGCATGGTCACCACGACTTGTCCGACCAGGTGTCCTTTCCGCCCGCACGGGGGTACCCGGCCCGCACCGACGGACCGGGAGGTGATCGTCATGGCGGACATGGACCGCGCGTCCGCTGCCGCTCGCCCGGGGACCGCGCCGACGGGCGGCGACGAACCCGTGAGCGAGCTGGTGCAGCGAGCCACCGAACAGCTCTCCGACCTGGTACGGGGCGAAATGCGCCTCGCCCGGGCGGAGATGACCGAGAAGGGCAAGCGCTTCGGCAAGGGCGGCGGCCTGTTCGGCGGAGCCGGGGTGCTGGGCTTCGTCACGCTCCAGGCCCTCGCGGCCACGGCGATCGCGGCCCTGGCCGTACCGCTGCCGGTGTGGGCGGCGGCGCTGATCGTCACGGGCGTCCTCGCCGTCGCCACGGGCCTGACGGCGCTGGCCGGCCGCAAGCAGGTGCGCAGCGCCACCCCACCCGCCCCGCAGCGGACCATCGACAGCGTGAAGGCCGATGCGGCCGAGATCAAGGAGAGTGCTCAACGATGACCCAGCCCCCGCACGACGAGCCCACGGCCCGCAGCCAGGACGAGCTGCGCGAACAGGTCGAGCGCACCCGCCACGAACTGGGGGACACCGTCCAGCAGCTGGCGGACCGGGCCGACGTGAAGACCCGCGCCCGCGAGAAGGCGCTGGCGGTCAGGGAACAGGCCGAGACCAGGGTCCACGCCTTGCGCGGCCAGGCCGAGACCAAGGTCCACGCCTTGCGCGGCCAGGCCCGGACCAAGGCCGCGCACGTCGCCCACACCGTCGAGGAGAAGCTGCCCGAACCGGTGAGGCAGAAGGCCGCACAGGCCGAGCAGGCCTGGCAGGACAAGGCCCCGCAGCCGGTGCGCGACCACCGGACCGCCCTGCTGGCGGGCGCCGGAGCCGTGCTCGTGGCCTGGCTGCTCATCCGCCGTCGCAGCCACAGCTGAGCGGCACCGGCCCGGTCACCCGAGCGACACCGGCCCCCGTCGCTGCTTGCGGCGACGGGGGCCCAGGCGGCAAGGTCGGGTGCCGTGGCCACCTTGCTGATCGTCCATCACACGCCCTCGCCCAACTGCCAGGCGCTGTTCGAAGCCGTCGTCTCCGGGGCCACGGACCCCGAGATCGAGAACGTGCGCGTGGTGCGCCTGCCCGCGCTGTCCGCCACCGCCTCCGACGTGCTCGCCGCCGACGGCTACCTCCTCGGCACCCCCGCGAACCTGGGCTACATGTCGGGCGCCCTGAAGCACTTCTTCGACCAGGTCTACTACCCGTGCCTGGACGCGACCCGCGGCCGGCCCTTCGGCTACTGGGTGCACGGCGGCAACGACGTCACCGGAGCGGTCCGGGGCGTCGAGGCGATCACGACGGGCCTCGGCTGGCGCCGTGCCGCCGAGGCCGTGACCGTGACCGGCGAGCCGGGCAAGGGCGACGTCGAGCGGTGCTGGGAACTGGGCGCGACGGTCGCCGCCGGGCTCATGGGCTGAGCCTCAGGTCTCCTCCAGCCGACGCCGGTCCTGCTCGTCCCAGGTCCGGGTGTCGCGCGGCTGGGTGTACGGCTCGGCCTCCGGCGGATGACCACCGGCGATGGCCCGCTGCCGCACCGTCTCCGCGTCGAACTCCAGCCCCAGCAGGATCGCCAGGTTGGTGATCCACAGCCAGATCAGGAACACGATGACCCCGGCCATCGTCCCGTAGGTCTTGTTGTACGAGGCGAAGTTCGCCACGTAGACCGCGAAACCGGCGGAGGCGATCAGCCAGATCAGCAGGGCCAGCGCACTGCCCGGGGTGATCCAGCGGAACCCCTTCACCTTGGCGTTCGGGGTCGCCCAGTACAGGAGCGCGATCATGACCGTGACCAGCACGACCAGGACGGGCCATTTCGCGATCGACCACACCGTCAGCGCCGTGTCACCGAGCCCGAGCGCCGTTCCCAGCCGCTGGGCCAGCGGGCCCGTGAAGACCACGATCAGCGCGCTGATCACGGCCAGCACCATCAGCGCGACCGTCACGCCCACCCGCACCGGCAGCAGCTTCCACACCGGTCGGCCCTCGGGCATGTCGTAGACCGCGTTGGCGGAGCGGATGAACGCCGCCACGTAGCCGGAGGCCGACCACACCGCCAGGACCAGGCCGACGATCGCCATCAGCGAGCCGATACCGGCGTTGCCCTGCAACTGCTCGACGGCCCGGGTGATGATGTCGCGGACCGGGCCGGGGGCCAGTTGCTGGACGTTGTCGAGCACCTTGTCCGTGGTCGACCGGCCGGTGAGGCCCAGCAGCGACACGAGCGCCAGCAGCGCCGGGAACAGCGCCAGTACCCCGTAGTAGGTCAGCGCCGCCGCCCGGTCGGTCAGCTCGTCGTCCTTGAACTCCCGTAGGCTCCCCTTCAGCACCGCGCCCCAGGACTTCCGGGGCAGATCGCTCGGCGTGTCCGGCGCCGCGCGCTCCACCTCGGGGCCCGGCCCGGGCTCGGCCGGAGCCGGGGGAGGGGGAGGAGCGGAGGAACCTCGAGGCGGCGCGGAGGCCTGGGGCGGAGCGTCGTCCGCGTGGTGTTCTTTTCGTCCCGGAATATGCAGCTTCACCATGTGAGCCGGGTAACCCCTGACCGTGGCCTTAAGCCGCGCTCGACGGGGGAGTCGCCGAGGCTCACTGCCGCAGGGCGAGTCCCCGTTGCCGCAGCGCCTCCGACAGCACCCGCACGGCCTTCGGCCCGGCCCCGTGCAGGGCGAGGAGTTCCCCCGCGGAGCGCTCCGGCCACCTGCTCCAGCGTGGTCAGGTCCGCGCCGAAGAGGGCCCGGGTGGCGGGCCTCCCGATCCCGGCGGGCAGGTCGCCGCCGGCCCGGTCGGCCGCCGCCTCCGCCGCGGCGAGGGACGCGGCGAGCCGCTGCGGGGCACGACTGAGCCAGGACGCCCGCACCAAGGCGTTCAGGCTCTTGCCGTCCACGTCCGCGAGCGGCACGCGGAACGCGACCGGCGTCCCCCTCAGCAGCAGATGCTCACCGGTGGTATGAGCGGTCCTGGCCGTGGTGCGCGGTGCGGACGCAGATGTCGTCGAGGGCCGGCCGGTCCTCGGGCCGGTAGCGGCGGATGGCGGTGGGCTTGGTCATGGCGGCATCGTGCCCGCAGTGGGAGCGCTCCCTCAACTTCGCTCCGCGGTGCGGCCGTTGTGCGAGACTCCGACCCTGACCACCGTGCAGCAGCTGCGCGAGGCCGCGCTCGCCCTGCCGGAGACCGAGGAGGGCACGCGCTCCGGGGCGGCGTCGCTCTGCGTGCGGGGCAAGGGCGTCGCCTCGCTGACCGAGGACGGACTGGTGCGGCTGCACCTTCCCCCCGGAGGAGACGGAGGCAGCGCTCGCAGCCGCCCCCACTTCGCGGACCCGGGCATCTTCCCGGTGACCTTCGCGGCCCCGTACGTCCACCTGGAGCCGGATCTGGCCTTCGTGCTGGACGACGGCGAGGGGCGGGCGGTCGGCTACATCCTCGGGGCGGCCGACACCCCGCGCTTCGCCGAGGCCTTCCGCACGACGTGGCTCCCCCTGGTCGCCGACCGCTACCCGGAACCGCCCCCGCCGCCGCGGACCCCGGACGAGGAGATGGCACACCTGCTGCACCACCCCGAGCGGATGGTGGTCCCCGCAGTGGCCGCCTACCCCGCCCATCTGCACATCGATCTGCTCCCCGCCCTGCAGGGCCGCGGCTGGGGGCGCCGCCTGATGCGGACGTTCCTCGCGGCCCTCCAGGACAAGGGCGTACCGGCCGTCCACCTGGCGATGGCGACCGCCAACACGCGGGCCAGGGCCTTCTACGACCGCATGGGCTTCCACGAGATCGACGTCCCCGGGGACGGGTCGGTCACCTACCTGGGGCGCACCACGAAGGAACTGGACCGGCTCTGACGGGGCACCGACCGTCGACCTCTGACGGGGCACCGCCCGTCGAACGGATCGAACGCGCCACGCGGTACGGAAGTGGCGCGATCGCGCGTTGCCGACCCGCGCCAACGGGCGCAGCCTGTGCCCTGCGGGAGCGCTCCCACGCGCTCCGGCACCCCCCACACGAGGCACATCCACGGCACGACAACCCCCACATCCGGAAGAAGGAGATCATGAATTGTCATGGTCATGCTTTTGAGAGGCGCGGTGTCAGGTCTCGTCTGACGCTCGCCCTGAGCGTGCTGGTCGCCGCTCTGCTCAGCCTGATCCCGTGGAGCGGCACCGCCGTCGCCCACGGCTCGGTCGTCGACCCGGCCTCGCGCAACTACGGCTGCTGGCTGCGCTGGGGGAACGACTTCCAGAACCCCGCGATGGCCCAGCAGGACCCCATGTGCTGGCAGGCCTGGCAGGACAACCCCAACGCCATGTGGAACTGGAACGGCCTCTACCGCGACGGTTCCGGCGGCAACTTCCAGGCCGTCGTCCCCAACGGCCAGCTGTGCAGCGGCGGGCGGACCGAGGGCGGCCGGTACAACTCCCTGGACGCGGTCGGCGCGTGGAAGACGACGGACATCAGCGGCAACTTCACCGTGAAGCTGTACGACCAGGCCAGTCACGGCGCCGACTACTTCCTCGTCTACGTCACGCGGCAGGGCTTCGACCCCACCACCCAGCCGCTGACCTGGAACGACCTCCGGCTCGTCGCCCGCACCGGCACGTACGCGCCCAGCCAGAACTACTCGATCCCGGTGAGCACGTCCGGACTGAGCGGCCGGCACGTGGTCTACACGATCTGGCAGGCGTCGCACATGGACCAGACCTACTTCCTGTGCAGTGACGTGAACTTCCGCTGACCTGCCGTTTCCCCGCCGGTCCCACGGGTCGGCGGGGCCCGGCCCGTCGGTGCTTCCTGAGAGTTCTCCAAGAATCTCCGGGGCGATTGAACACGCCGGTGCTCCCGTACGTACGGGACGGGGGGATTTTCATGCCCGGCACGCCACGAAGCGCAGGAGAGCACCCTTGGGACGCAACACGCGAAGACGCCCTACCGGCCCACGACGCGCGACCTTCGCCGCGGTCGCGCTGATGCTGGGCGGAGGCGGCCTGATGGCGGCGAACGTCTACGCCTCGGCCACGGACGGAGGTTCGGGCGGTGGGTCCGCCCAGCCGCGGTCCGGCACGGGGGTGCGGACCGCGGGCGCGACGATCGACTGCCCGGACGTCGGCAGCCGGCTCACCTCGGTCCCCGAACGGGCGAGACCGGAGGTCGACAGGGAACTCGCCCGCCTGGACGAGCAGATCGCCCAGGCCTACCAGCGGCTGAGCACGTCGGCCCCGCAGATACGGCAGGACTCCGGCTTCGCCGACAGCGCCATCATGAACCCGCTGAAGGACAAGCGGGCCGCCACCATCGAGCGCATCGCGATCGCCATCGACCGCGTGGCGGACCGCCCGGAAGGGCTCGCGCCCCTCGCGGCCTGCACCGTACGGGACTCCGGCAACCAGGCCCCCGCGCCGACCGCGAGCCAGGGCGGTGGCGAGCAGCCCGGCCAGGGCGAGGGCGGCCAGGACCAGGGGAACGGCCAGGGGCAGGGCGGCAACGGCGGACAGGCGGGCAACGGCCCGGTCGCCGCCGACTTCGCGGACATCAGAAGCGTCCGGCCCGACGCCGGCACTCCCCGGCAGCGGGGCGGCGCCTCCCGCGGCTCCTTCGCCACCGACTGCGGCGTCAACGCGAACGGCCTGTTCAACTCCGACAACATCATCGCCGCGCCGGGCGTCACCAACGGCGCCCACCACTTCCACGACTACGTCGGCAACCAGGCCAACAACGCCTTCGCGAGCGACCAGGACCTCGCGAACGCCGAGACCAGCTGCGCCGACCCGGGCGACAAGTCCTCCTACTACTGGCCCGTGCTGCGCCTGCAGAACGGCACCCAGGAGCAGGACGCCACATCGCCCGGCGGCGGCATCGAGGGCAACGCGGGCGAGATCGTCACGCCGAAGCAGGTCACGCTGACGTTCGTCGGCAACCCGCGCGACAAGGTGACCGCCATGCCGCGGCTGCTGCGCATCATCACCGGCGACGCCAAGTCGTTCGTCAACGGCCCCGCCAACGCCAACGCGTCCTGGAGCTGCACCGGCTTCGAGGACCGGCAGCTGAAGGACAAGTACCCACTGTGCCCGCGCGGCAGCGACGTGGTGCGCACCTTCACGTTCCAGAGCTGCTGGGACGGCCGCAACATCGACAGCGCCAACCACCGCACCCACGTGGCCTTCGCGAACGCCACCGGCACCTGCCCGTCCGGCTTCCGTCCCATCCCGCAGCTGGTCCAGCGCATCGTCTACGACGTCGACGCGCCGAGCCTGGACGACGGCGGCCGTACGACTCCGCTGTTCGCGGTGGACTCCTTCCCCGAGCAGCTGCACAAGCCGGTCACGGACCACGGCGACTTCATCAACGTCTTCGACGAGGACCTGATGCGGGAGATGGTCGACTGCATCAACGAGGGCCGCAGGTGCGGCGCCGGGGCGGGCGCCGGGCCGGGAGGGGAGCAGCCGGGAGCGGGGGAGGAGCCCCAGGAGCAGCCGACCGGCAACCCGGACGCCCCGCAGGAGCAGCCCACGCGTACTCCCGACGCGCCGAGGGACGGCAACGCCGGCGGCAAGCCGGGTGACGCGGGCGCGGGCGGCGGCAAGGGCGAGGCGTCCAAGCCGCCGGTGACCGGCAGGCCGGCGCCCGAACCGGAGCCCGGCGACGACGCCACCACCGCCCCCGGCACCGGTGAACCCGAGGTGTACGCGACGCCCTCCGCCGAGCGCGGTACGGCGAACGCCGGTGAGCGGGGCGGCGCGGACGGCGACGCCGGTGAGGACACGGACGGCCTCGGCGGGTCCCAGGCGGTCGGAACCGCGACCAGCGCCGCACCGACCCCCTCCGACCCGTCGCGGACGGAACCGCAGGCCGTCGGCGAAGGCGGCCTGGCCGACACCGGTGCCCAGCTCTGGCCGGCCGCCGCAGGCGCCGTCCTGGTGGCAGCGGGCTTCCTCGTTCTCCGCCGGGCCAGGCGCGGCTGAGCCCACCCGACGCGCACGCGTCCAGGGAACGGCGGCGGGATCCTGGCCGGATCCCGCCGCCGTTCCGCGCGCACGACGACCCTTCGGCCCACGCCGAAGTGCCCACCGCCTAACGTGATCCCATGCATCACACACGGAACGGCGTACGCGGTGGAGCGGTGGCGTGACGCCCGGGGAGATGGTGGCCGTGTTCGCCGCCGGCACGGGTGCGGGGGCCGTCAACGCCGTCGTCGGCTCGGGAACACTGATCACCTTCCCGGTACTGCTCGCCACCGGGATGCCCCCGGTCACCGCCACGGTGTCCAACGGGCTCGGCCTGGTCCCCGGCTCGATCAGCGCGGCCATCGGCTACCGCGAGGAACTCCGCGGCCAGGGCCGGCGCGTCCTGCTGCTCGGCATCGGCGCCGTCCTGGGCGGTCTCGCGGGTGCCGTGCTGCTGCTGACCCTGCCCGCGGCGGCCTTCGAGCGGATCGTGCCCGCCCTGGTCGGCCTCGCCCTCGTCCTCGTCGCCTGCCAGCCCCTGATCGCCAGGCGCGTGCGCCGCCGTCGCGAGGAGGGCAGCCCCGCCCGCCGGGACGGTGGCCCGCTGCTGTTCTCCGGCCTGACGCTGGCCAGCGTCTACGGCGGCTACTTCTCCGCCGCGCAGGGCATCATCTACGTCTCCCTCATGGGCATGCTGCTCGACGAGACGCTCCAGCGGCTCAACGCCGTCAAGAACGTGCTGTCCGCCGTCGTCAACACCGTCGCCGCCGTGCTCTTCCTCTTCTTCGCCGACTTCGACTGGACCGCCGTCCTGCTCATCGCCACCGGATCCGCGCTGGGCGGACTGGCCGGCGCCAGAACCGGCCGCCGCTTCAGCCCCGCCGTCCTGCGCACCCTCATCGTGTCGGTCGGCACCGTCGCCCTCGTCCACCTGGTGCTCCACTGAGCCCCTCTGTCACGGGGCCGTCCGGCTCCCCGCCCGCTCCGTCGCGCCCTCGGCGTCGATGCGGGGCAGCACCCGGTCCAGCCACCTCGGCGTCCACCAGGCATGCTGTCCGAGCAGCGTCAGCACGGCCGGCACCATGAGCAGGCGCACCACCGTGGCGTCGATGAGCACGCTGACGGCCAGGCCCAGCCCGAGCATCTTCACCACGATGTTGTCGCTGACGATGAACGCCGCGAACACGCTCATCATGATCAGCGCGGCGCAGGTGATGACCCGCGCCGTGATCTCCAGGGCGTGCGCGACCGAGGCCTTGGCGTCCCCGGTGCGCCGCCACGCCTCGTGGACGCGGGACAGCAGGAAGATCTCGTAGTCCATGCTGAGCCCGAAGATGATGGCGAACATCATCATCGGCACGTAGCTCTCGATGGGCACCGTTCCGTTCACCCCGAGCGCGGGACCGCCCCACCCCCACTGGAACACGGCGACGACCACGCCGTACGAGGCCGTGATGGACAGGACGTTGAGAACGGCGGCCTTGACGGCGACGAGCAGTCCGCGGAACACGGCCAGGATGATCAGGAACGCCAGGGCGACGACCACGGCGATGATCACGGGCAGCCGGGACGCGACGATGTCGCGGAAGTCGACCTGCGCCGCCGTCGTCCCGGTGACGTACCCCTCGGCGTCCGTCCCCCGGACCGCGTCGGGCAGCGTGTCGTCGACCAGACGGTTGGTCAGGTCCGTGGTGGTGCCGCTCTGTGGGGACTGCTCCGAGTAGACCGTGCCGATCAGGACGTCACCGTCCTGGGTGGACGTCAGGGGCGTGACGACGGCGGCGCCCTCGACGCCGTCGAGGGTCTGCTGGGCCTTCGAGGCGAGGCCGGAGCGCTGCGCGTCCGGTACGTCCGACTGGTCGATGACGACGGTGAGCGGCCCGTTGGACCCGGGCCCGAACGCGTCGGTCATCAGGTCGTAGGCCCGCCGGTCCGTGAAGGACTTCGGATCGGCACCGTCACCGATGTGACCGAGCCGGATCGACAGCACCGGGATCGCGAGCACCACGATCACGGCGACACCGGCCGTCAGGAACCACAGCGGCCCGTGCTCCACCCGTTGCGCGTACCGGTGCCAGGTGCCCTGCGGTGTCCCTCCCGACTCGGCGTCGGTCTCGGCCACGGGGCGGCGCACCGTGTAGCGGTCGATGTGCCGCCCGAGGAGACCGAGCAGCGCCGGCACCAGGGTGAGCGCGCCGACGACGGCCGAGACGACGGTGACCGCGGCGGCGAGGCCGAGCAGGCCGATGAAGGCGACCCCGGACGCGGACAGGCCCGCCAGGGCGATGATCACCGTGCAGCCGGAGACGAGGACGGCGTGGCCGCTGGTGCTCGCGGCCTGTCCGGCGGCCCGGACCGGATCGGCCCCGTCGACAAGGTTCTGCCGGTGGCGCGTGATCAGGAACAGGGCGTAGTCGATGCCGACGCCGAGACCGATCATCGTCGCCAGGGTCGGCGAGACCGTCGCGAAGGTGAACGCGACCGCCAGCAGCCCGAGGATGGCCAGACCGCCGACGACGCTGATCAGCGCGGTCAGCAGCGGGACGCCGGCGGCGATGACGCTCCCGAACCCGACGAGCAGGACGACGACGGCCACGCCGAAGCCGATCAGCTCGCTCACCCGGTCGTCGGCCTCCGGCCGGGCGAGCTCGCCGAGCGGCCCCCCGTACTCGACCTCCGCCCCGGCCGAGCGCAGCGGCTGCACGGCGTCGTCGACCCCGCCCAGGTATCCGCCGCCGAGCGTCGAGGGCTGCACGTCGAAGCGGACCGTGATGTACGCCGTCTTCCGGTCGTCGGACAACGGCCCGACGTTCTGCTGCGACTGACCCGACGTCGAACCCTGCGCGGTCAGCGGGTTCTGGGCCGACAGGACGTGCGGGAGCTTCTCCAGGTCGGCGACCGCGGTGGACATCTGGGAGCCAAGTGCGGTCAGTTCCTGGCCGTCGTCGTGCAGCACGATCTGGCTGCTGTAGCCGCCGGCCTGCGGGTCGTGCTCCTTCAGTACGTCCAGGCCCTTCTGGGACTGCGCCTGCGGCAGGGAGAAATTGTCGGAGTACGACCCGCCGTAGACGTGGTTGACCACCTGGAGGGCCACCAGCGCCACGAGCCAGGCTCCGATGACGATGCCGAAGTGACGCGCGCACCACTCGCCCAGCCGCCGCAGCACGCCCCCGCGCGCTGCCGTGTCGATCTCTTCACCGGTGCGGGTGTGCGGCATGGACGTCGTCTCCTGGGTCGGCCGGGACGCTGTGTGCCGTCCATTAGACGCACGCGGGATCAGTCGGGCATTCCAGGCACGCGGTTCTCATGCCCCAGCGGGCGGCCGTTCCCTCTAAAGGCCCGACCCGGTGCACGGCGTGCACGTCCGGCCCGCCTCAGCGCTCCGGACCCCAGCGCCACTCCGAGCCCCACGAGCGCGCTGCCCGTCGCCTGCGCGAGGCCGTAGGAGCCCGTGCCGACGAGCGGTGCGGTGCACGCCGCGGCCACCGGGATGAGGCCGGAGAAGAGGGTGGCGCGTTCCGCGCCGATCCGCTGCAGGCCCATGTACCAGCACACGAAGCCGACCACGGTGACCACCACCGCCTGCCACAGCAGCGCGGCCGTCTCGACGGCGTCCGGGCGCCGCAGCCACCCGCCCCCGTCGACCAGTAGCCCCACCGCCGCCGACTCCAGCGCGGCGACCGCGCACACCGTGGCCGACAGCAGCCTGGGCCCGAGCGGCCGCAGCACGGGCACGGCGAGCACGGCGAACCCGACCTCTCCCGCGAGTGCGCACACGGAGAAGGCGAGGCCCGCGCCGTCCGTACGCCCCCAGCCCTGCACGGCGAAGGCGCCGACGGCCACGAGCAACGCCCCGTGCAGGACCGCCCGTTGGGGCCGGCGCCCGTCCAGCAGCGGTACGAGCACGGCGACGACCACCGGGGCACAGCCCACGAACACGCCGGGAACGGCCGGTTCCGCCGTGCGCTCCGCGGCGATGACGGCCAGGTTGAAGCCGACCATGCCGACCGCCGCGAGCAGGCAGAGCCGGACCCACTGGCGGGGCGCGAGCGCCCGCAGCCGGGCGGTCGCGCCCTTTCCGGCGAGCGGGAGGAGCAGCAGGCAGGCCAGCCCGTAGCGCAGGAACTGGCCACCCGCGTACGGGTACTCGCCGAGGAGGCTGTTGGCGGTGAAGGACCCTCCGACGAGGACGCAGGCGAGCGCGGCGAGCAGGGTGCCGCGCGAGGTGGTGGCGTTCATACGGGCGACGCTAGGCAGCCGGGCGGCCCGGGAAGGAGTCCACTTGCGCGACCGCTCGATGGACCAATCCGGCCCGGGCCGCGGCGGTCACCCGATGTGGTAGCTGTCGCCGTAGACCTTCCAGTCGAGCGGCGGGTCGAGGTCGAGGTTGCGTCGGCGCAGGAAGACGCGCTGCGCGGTGTCGACGCGGCTCGTGTCGCTGTGGGCCTCCTCCTGCTTCATGGCCCACACCCGCGCGTCCAGGAAGGCGTCGAGGTACCTCACCTCGTCACCGCCCTGCGCCGGCGGCTTCGCCGTGCGCAGCGCACGCCTGCGGATGTTGCGGAAGCTCAGGGGGTCGGTGCCGTCGCCGTGCATCACGATGGCGTCGTAGTAGGCGAACTGGCCCAGCACGCGCAGCCCGTCCGCCTTCCCCTGCCGGACCGCCGGGCCGAAGTACACCCGGTCGCGCTCGTCGTCCTGGGCCCGCCGGAACGCGGCGTCGCGGGCCGCCCGGCGCCAGTCGCCGGGGAAGCCCGGGTCGAGCCCGTCGTGCGAGTCCGAGCCGTTGACGGCGCGCAGCGCCGGCAGGTACTTCGCCAGGACGTTGCCGGGCTTGCGGTCGGTGTAGAGCTCGACGAGGTCGAGCATGTCGCCGGTGCCGGAGCAGAACCCGATGATGCCGGCGGTGTAACCGCGGCCGTCGCGGATGTCCTCGATGTACTGGTACTGCGCCTTCCAGTCGAGCGAGGAGTTCTCCGCGCTCGACACGAGCTGCATGGCGATCTCCTTCTTCGCCGGGTCGTCGAGTCCGACGGCGCGGACGGATGCCGTGGCAGTGGCCGGTCCAAGGAGCGGGGCGGCGACGGCGGCCCCGAACAGGGCCAGGACGGTGCGGCGTGCCGCTGGGCTCGCGGCCGGGGTCGAGGGCTGTCTCACGGTGTCTCCAAGCAGGGTGGGGGGTGGAAGAGCCGAACCGTGCAGAACTGATAGGAAGGTTTCCTATCACCAGGTGGACGCAAGGGAAACAGGCGAACGGAAAGTTCGTAGGGTCGAACAAGCGCGCCCGGCGGGAACCGTGAGCCTCGCTCGTACGTCAACTCTTTGCCCAGGAACGGCCGATCGGTCTGAGAGACCAACCGGAGAGGGGAATCGCCGTGGACGACGCGACGTCGCAGCAGGGAAGCGAGGCGGAGGCCGCCGCGCGCCGGTCCCGCTTCGGGGCACTGCCGGAGCCGGTACGCGTGGAGGACATGGTCGAGGAACGGGCGGCGAACTCACCCGACCCCGCCCGCACGGCGTACAACCAGGACGAGTGGCTCGTGCGCTACTGCCTGTGAGGCACGGCGCGGCGGACCCTGACCGCTACGACCGGCCGCGCGCGCCCAGCTCGCGCAGCCACCGCACGACGTCGTCGGCGTCCTGGGCGAGGGCGATGTCGAGCGGCGTCCGGTCGTCGTAGCCGCACCAGTCGATGTCGGCGCCGTGCCGGTGGAGGTACTGCGCGGTGGCCAACTGCCCGCCGTGGCAGGCCCCCCAGAAGGCGCTGGTGATGTCGTCGGGCGAGGGAGGCTCGCCGTCCTCGACGTACGCGCGGACCCGGTCGAGCAGGCCGAGCGTCGCGGCGTCCTGGAGCGTCGTGCGGGCGCCGTGCGCGACGAGGCGGTGCGCGGCGCGCCACTGGCCGAAGGCGCGGGCGTCGGCGAGCGGGGTGCCCCCGGCGATCACCGCCCCGGGGGCCTCGATGTCGGCCCCGGCGGCGATGAGCGCGTCCAGTACGGGCACGTCGTTGTTGCTCGCGGCCCAGTGCAGCGGCGTCTCCGTGTGCGCGCCGGCGAACCGGGCGTTGGGGTCCGCCCCGGCCGCGACCAGGGCGGCCACCACCTCGGGGCCGTGGGGGAAGTGACCGGGCCAGTCGGTGGCGAGGTGCAGCAGACTGCGCGTGCCCTTGCCGTCCTCATCGTGCTCGGTGACGCGTGCGGTGGCCAGGCCGGGATGGTCGTCGAGCAACCGCCGGAGCCCGGGCAGATCACCGGCCCGGATCGCCTCGGTGACGGCGACGGCCAGCGGGTCGCGCGATGTCAGCGTCTGCAAGCCGGCCTCCCGATCGTCCCCAGGGCCTCCGATTCTGCCAGCACGGCACCCTCGGCGGCCGGTGAACCGGCCGGATTCCGCGTCGGCACGGCCGGGGTGCCGCCCCCCGGGGGCTCGGCGAGGGACCCGCACGGACGCTTATCGGTCCCGGCGGACGCTATTGGCTTCCCGACGACCGCTGTCGGGCTCGCGGCGGACGCTCACCGGGCTTCCGACGGACGCCAGCGGGCTCCCGACGGACGCTCACCAGGCTCCCGGCGGCCGCGACATCCTCGGCGGCGGCGCGCTGCCCCGGCCCACCGGGTCCGTCCCCCGATCCGCCTCCTGCCCGGACCGGCCCCCGCGCACCGCCACCCCCACCGCCCCCTGGGGGCGCCGCCCGGACGACGTGCCCGCACGTCCCGGCAGCGCCGGCGTCCTCGACATCCAGCCCGGCCCGCTGCCGGGCGTCGACCCCGCCGCCCACTACCCCGTCACCAGCACGCCCCTGCTCCCCGGCACCACGCTCGCGCTCTGCACCGACGGCCTCGTCGAACTCCCCGGCGACCCCACCCGGGCCACCTCCGGCCTCGCCCGGCGCCTGGGGGCCGGCGACGGCCACGCCCTGGAACGGCTCGTCCACCACACGACGCCCACCGGACGGGACGCCGACGACATCGCCGTGCTGCTGCGCGCCACCCGCGGTCCGGACGGTCAGGCCTCACCGGGACGGTCGGCGCGGACCCGCCGGGCCACGTCGCGCAGCTTGATGTTGTGGTGCTGCGAGATCCGCCGCAGCACACCGAAGGCCTCGTCCTCGCTCAGCCGGTGGCGTTCCATCAGGATCCCCATGGCCTCCCCGATGGCATGCCGGGTCTCCAGGGCGTGCTCCAGCTGGTCGACGGTGCGGGCGGTGGCCAGCGCGACGGCGGCGTGGGAGGCGAGCAGCCAGCCCGCGGTCTCGATGTCCTTGCCGAACGCCCCCGGGCGACGTGAGTAGAGGTTCAGCGCGCCGAAGTCCTCCTGCTCGGTGTAGAGCAGCACACCGGTCATGCTGCCGATCCCGAGCCCACGAGCCGCCTCGGAGAACCGCGGCCAGGACGGCTGGGGTCTGGTCATGTCGGCGATGCGGAAGAGCCGCTCGCCGTCCACGCGCCGCGCGGCGTCGAAGCACGGCCCCTCGCCCAGCTCGCCCTGCAGCCGGTCGGACTCCTCGACCATGTCGCCGCACACCGCCAGCGTCACGGCCCGGCCCTTCGACACCGCCAGGATGCCCGCCGCGTCACAGCCCTCGACGAGCTTCACCGCCGCCGCCGCGATCTCGTCCAGCGTCGCCTGGACCGAGTCCTGCGCCAGCAGATCCCGGGCGAGCAACGCCATCTGCTCGGCGTACCGCTGCCACTCCACCGCCACCACCGCCTTGCTCGCCGATTCCGACCACGGTACTCGCGCCGCGTCCGCCACGCCGACCGCCGGGGGCCTGACGGACGCGGTCCCGAGCCCGCGCCTCCGCTCAGCGGTACGCCGTCAGCAGCAGCGCCACGTCGTCCGGCCGCTCCGTGGCCCGCCGGGCCGTGCCCACCAGCCGGTCGGCGAGGTGCTCCACCGAGTCCGCCGACGTGTCGGCCAGGCAGCGGCGGACCCGCTCGATGCCCGTGTCGATGTCGCTGCCGGGCCGCTCCACGAGCCCGTCGGTGTACAGGGCGAGGACGCTTCCGGGGGCCAGCTCGATCGGGGTCACGGGGTAGAACGCGTCGGGCTGCACACCCAGCATGACCCCGCCCGCCAGGTCGAGCGTCTCGGCGTGCCCGTCGGGATGGCGCAGCAGCGGCGGGGGATGGCCGGCCCGCACGGCGAGGGCCCGGCCGGTGCGCGGGTCCAGTTCGATGTAGCAGCAGGTGGCGAAGGCGTCGGCCTCCAGCTCGGCGAGCAGCCGGTTGGTGTGGATGATGACCTCCTGCGGCGGACGCTCGCTCGCGGCGAACGCGTGCACGGCGCTGCGCAGCTGCCCCATCACCGCCGCGGCGCCGACACTGTGGCCCTCGACGTCCCCGATGACCAGCGCCACCCCACGCCCCGTCCTGATCACGTCGTACCAGTCGCCGCCGATGGCCATGCCCTGTGTGCCGGGCAGATAGCGGCCGGTCGTGCGCAGCCCGTCCACGGCGGGCAGCCGGTGCGGCAGCAGCCCCTCCTGGAGGCCGCGGGCGACGGCGGACTCCGCGTCGTAGAGCCGCGCCCGCTCCAGGGCCTGGGCGGCGAGGCCGCTCAGCGCGGTGAGAGCGGAGCGCTCGTCGGCGGTGAACCGGCGCGGGGCGTCCCAGCCGAGGATGCAGGAGCCGACGGGGTGACCGGAGGCGATCAGCGGCAGGAACGACCAGGCGCTCATGCGGTCCAGGGCGATGCCCGGATACGCGACGGAGAGGTCCTCCGGCGACTCGAAGAACAGCGGTAGCCACGTGGTCAGGGCGTGCACGCCGGGCAGCTGCGTGTCGAGGGTGACCCCTTCGAACGGGGTGAGGAAACCCTCCGGGTAACCCGACTCCCACAGCAGGTACATCCGGCCCTCGCGGACGGTGTACAAAGCGAGTTCCCGGGCGCCGAACGCCGGCAGCAGCTGCTCCGACACGGCCCGGCACACGTCCCGCACGGTCACCGCCTCGGTGAGGACGCTCGCCATCTGCACCACGTGGTACAGCGCGCCGGCCCGCGCCGCGGCCACCGGCCCGGGCGGCGGCGCGCCGGGACCCGCCACGAGACCGGCGGCGGACCCGGCCTCGTCCGCGGACTCCCCACCCGTGGGCGGGCCGGTCTCGGAGACCCGGCCGGTCAGCCCGTGCACGTCCGGGTACAGCACGAAGCCCAGCCAGTCCCCGTCCGGACGCCGCACGAGGAAGGACACCTGCTCCTGCGACAGCATCGCCGCCCGGTAGCGGTCCTCGTACGCGGGATCCCGGAGCCAGGTGACCACCTCCCACGGATAGCGGCCCAGCAGCTCCTCCCGGCCGCAGCCCAGCAGTTCCTCGCAACGCCGGTTGGCGAACGTCAGGCGGCCGTCCTGGTCCAGGGAGAAGATCCCGTCGGGCAGCCGCTCGGCCGCCTCGGCCGCGGTCAGTCCGCCGGCCGCGTCGACCAGGGCCGCCACCAGGACCCGGGCGGCACCGGCGCCGCCGCCCACGAGGTGCCCCCACAGCTCGACGGGCCGGTAGCCGCTCTCCCCGCTGTCCGCGGACGCCTCCCGCACCCGGAGGTGCCGGGACCTGACCCGGCCGTGGGTGAGCGCGTCGTGCCGGCTCGCCCGCAGCTCGTGCAGGTCGTCGGGGCTGATCCGGGCCTCGATGTCCGCCAGGGTGCCCCCGAAGTCCGCCCGGGCGATGCCCAGGAGGGCGAGGGCCTCGTCGTCCGGGGTGCACCGGTCCGTCTCCAGGTCCCAGTCGACGAGCCCCACCCGGACGGGGTGGACGGCGGGGGTGGGCAGCCGCACGCCGACGGGTTCGTCGTCGTACTCGAGCCGAGCGGTGGAGACCGGGCCGGGCCGCCCGGCGGCGAGGCGGCCGAGCCGCTCCTCCATGGCGCGCCCGGCGGGCCGCAGCGCGAGCGCCACCGCCTCCGCGTCCATCGGCGTCCGGGCGGCCGAGCGCAGCACGACCAGGACGCCGACGGGCTCGCCGCCCGCCCGGACCGGCCGGTAGGCGGAGCCGAACGAGTACGGCAGCCCGGCGGTGAAGTGCGGGAAGCGCACCATGGTGGCGCGCTCGTCCGGCAGCCACAGGGGTTCGTCGCGCCGGTAGGCCTCCGCCATGGGCAGGGCGCCGCCCACGGGCACCCGCCACCAGCTCCTGAGCAGCGACCGGGGCACCCCGGTGACCATCGCCAGCACGAGCGAGCGCCGGTCGCGGGAGCGCAGGTAGACCAGACCGCCGTAGCCCCCGAGGTCCCGTACGGCCTGGATCAGCGGAGCGGTCAGGGCGTCCTCGATCCGCCCCGTGTCCCCGGCCGGGTCCCGGCCGTCGCCCCCGCCCCGGATCCGGCCGCCGGACGACCGCGGCCCGTCCGGTACGGCGGCTGCCTCATCCATGTCGCGTCCTCCCGGTACGGACGCACCGGACACCAATCGCTCCCCACCAGGATGTGCCATGGTCGGCGCTCCGGCGCGGTGGGTGCGACCTTTCGTTCACGCGGGTGCAACCTTTGGGTCAAGACGGCCGTCTCACCCGATATCACAACCACGCAAGCCTCGGGGGCGGCAATGGTACGAATCAGAACAGCATGCGCGACGCTCGCGCTCGTGGGCGCCACGGTCGGCGTCGCGGCGATCCCGGCGGGCGCCGCACCGGCCGCGGCCCGGCAGGCCACCACGCAGACCACGACGTGCCCGACCGGCTGGGGAAGCCTCGCCAAGACCGGCACCGGCACGACGGTCGCACCGCTGACGAACGTCAGGACCGGCCGCCACGCCTGCTTCGACCGGATGGTCGTCGACGTGCCCGGCGCGGGCAGCGGCGTCGGCTACAGCGTCCGGTACGTCGACCGCCTCCACCAGGACGGATCCGGCCGCCACATACCCGTGGCCGGCGGCGCCGTTCTCGAGGTGCGGGTGGCCGCGCCCGCCTACGATCCGGAGACCGGCGCCCCCACGTATCCCGGCCGGGTGGCGCGTCCGCTGCCGGGCGTCGACCTCACCGGTTACCGCACCTTCCGTGACACGCGCTTCGCCGGCAGCTTCGAGGGGGAGACCCAGATCGGCCTCGGCGTCCGCGCCCGGCTGCCCTTCCGGGTGCTGCAGCTCGACGACCGCGTCATCGTGGACGTCGCCCACAGCTGGACCGCCACGAGCTGACCCCCGCGCGCCCGGCTCTTCCCCGAGCCGGGCGCCCCGGGCGGGCAACGCGCTCAGCGGCCGCGCAGCCGCCCCGCCTCCGCCAGCGCCCGGGCGGCCGCACCGGCCAGACGGGGCCGGTTGCGGACGAAGCGGCGGGCGGCCCGGGCGGGCTCCCGGCCCAGCCAGTGGGCGGCCCCGCCCGGCACCGGCCGTACCACCGCCCCCTCGTACACCCGCAGGTCACGGGTCTTCAGCGACTCCTTGTAGCGGGCCGGGCCGCTCCCGAGGTCGACCGTCTCGACCCCGTCGGCCGCCGCGGCCTCCAGCATCCTCAGCTGGAGCACGAGCCCGGGGGAGTACTTGGCGTACGCGCGGTCGTAGGCCGGGAACCACCAGGAGAGCACCGTGCGCGAACGCAGACCGAAGTGCGCCGCCACGGGCCGGTCCGCGGCGTACAGCACGGACAGCACCCCGCGGCACTCCGGTTCCTCGCTCCGGCCGAGCAGGCCCACCAGCCGGGTGATCCAGTCCTGCGCGAACCGGTCCCGCCGTCCGGTCCGCCGGTACTGCGCCGACTTCCAGCCCATCAGCGCCCGCAGGGCGGCGGGGTCGTCGGCGTCGTACACGAACCGCACCTCGCCGACCTGCCGGGCCAGCCTGCGCTCCTTGGCCAGGGTCTGTCTGAGGAAGCTCGGCGACTTCGCCCGCAGCCGCCGCGTGTACCGCTCGAACCCCTCGGCGAGGTCGACGACCGGCGAGGCGAGCTCCTCGGCCGCGTGCGGCACGAACAGCCCCTGCCCGGCCTCCAGGTTGTCGAACTCCCAGGACGACAACGCGCAGGACCGCAGCAGCCGGCGGGCGTCGAGCCGGATCCCGGGGCGTAACACGGCCCCCTGACTGTCCGACACCCCGAGCCCGATGGCCCGGCCCTGCCCCAGGGGCCCTCTCTCGTACGGGAAGAACCCGACCGGTGAGCCGTCGTCCTGCAGCACCGCGACCCTGGCTCCCGGCCTGACCCGCCCCACCGCCGTGGTGAACGCGGGGTCGAGGAAGGGGTTCGCCGGGGCCCCGGACTCCGTCCGTATCTCCCGCCACATCTTCTGGTCGTTCGGGCTCAGTTCGTCCGGCCTCAGAACGAGAACGCGCTTTCCGGGCAAGTCTGCCTCCTGTGTCATCGGCATGGGGACACACGAAGGCCTGCGCACCGCGTACCGGCACCAGGCAGTACTCGGGCCGCACGGCGCAGGCCCTGATCGGTACCGCCGCCACTCAGCAGCGGAACGTCTGCAACTCGACGGCGCTCCGGGCTGCCCCGACCGCCCCCGGACGTCTGGCCGCTCCCCCCGCGCGGGGGTCAGTACCACCCCGGTCCACCGCGGGCGCCCCGGCCGTCACGGAACTCGCCCCGGCCGCTCCGACCGTCCGGGGCGTCCGCGCCGCCGGCTGCCTGGCGGACGCCTCCTCCTCGCACGGACAGCGCTCCCCGGCCGCTTCCGCCTCGGCGCCCGAAGCCGTGGCCGTCTCCGTGGCCGCCGTGACCGCGCCTTCCGCCGCGGGGCCGCCGTGCGTGAACGCCGGGACGACGAGATGCAGCACCAGCAGGCAGGCCACCAGGCCCATCGCCGCTGCCCATCGTGGCCGCACCATCAGACCCCTGATCTGCGTCTCGGCGGGGGAGTACGGAAGGGACCCGGGCCCCGGGGCCGGCACCGGACCTGACCCCCGACCCGGCCGGCTGCGTCTTCCAGTAGGCCGAGCCCGTCCCGCCCCGTCAACCCCTGGTGAGACGATTCGCCCCACTCGGCCGACCGTCGCCGGAGCGTGACGGAAAGCGCTGTCGACACAAGGGCCGTCAGTCGCCCACGCTCAGCACCTCGGCCGGCTTCGGCGGCCGGATGTCGAGGGGCTCGTCGAAGCCGCTGAACGAGGTGGTGGTGTGCTGGGCGCCGCTCTCGTAGACCGTCCTGAGGAGATACGGCTTGCCCTCGTCAGCGACGTAGAAGGTGTACGTCCCTTCCTTGTCCGCCTTGTCGGTCACGATCAGCTCGACGGCCTTCGTGCCCCCGACGCGGGTGGATCCGCCCTTCCTCGCCGTGCCGAACGAGTCGAAGGGCCTCTCGCAGGAGGTCAGTCCGTCACCGGTGCTCGCCGGGTCCACCGGTGTCTTCACCCACAGCTTCTGCTCGCTGGTGAGGCCCGGATTGTTCTTCCACTTCTGCAGATAGGCCCGGTTCGGGCGGACGTAGTCGGTCGTTCCCAGCCGGATCTGCTCCAGGGCGCTGCCTCCGGCCCAGGTGGTCCTGGACCTGCACCGGCTGTCGAGGTCGGTGACGAGATGGCTGGTGACCGTGGATCCGCGGGTGGTGCGGTTGGTGATGTCGACGGTGACGGAGTCCAGCTTCCGCATCGTCGCGTTGGCCTCGTCGAGGATGTCGCCGGCGGACCTGTCCTCGCCGGTGCCGCCGCTACCGCACCCGGTCAGGACCGCGCCCGCCAGCAGGCACAGCGCGGTCGTCGTCGTGATGGTCATGGCCCGCACGGAGCCCCCCTGTTGTTCGTGTCGGCCGATGATCGGCAAGGGAGCCTACCCGCCTGCCGCCCGGCCCTCCGGTCCGGAGGGCCGGGGGTGGGTGCCGGCGTGCCCCGGCGCGCGGAACCCGCGCTCGCGGGCCGCGTACGCTACCGGTGGCTCCACGCCGGGGAATCGTCACATCTGACGTGCTCGCCGGCCGGGGAGCCATCTGGAACGGCGGTGGCCGAGCCGGTCCGTCGGCGGGCACCATGGGCACGGCCGGGCGCGGTCTCCAGGGTCCGCCCGCGCCGGCCTCCGAGCGGAGGGACGAGATGGGATCGGCGATGAGCGAGTGGTATCACCACCGGCAGAGATGGGCCGCCAGGGGAGCCCTGGCCGCAGCCGCTTCGGCCGCGTTGCTGCCCCTCGTCGCCGGCGGTCTGGCAGGGCTGCTGCTGCTCGTGGCCGGCCTGGCGGGACTGGCCCTCACCGCGGCCGCGCTCTGGTGGGTCCTGTCCCGCCGCGGACCGGCACGGATGGCGGCGGCCGCGCTGGCCGTCGCCGCGCCCGTCGGCCTCATCACCCTCTTCGCGACCGCGAACGTGCTCTGGGTGGTCTTCCTGTCCCTGCTGCTGTGGTGCGCGGCGGTCTGGAGCGGCCGCTACGCCCTGCGCAGCACCGGCCTGCGGCCGGTCCGGGTGAAGGAGTACCGCACGCCGGCGCCGCAGCGCCCCTTCCTCCTGCTCAACCCGCGCTCCGGCGGCGGTAAGGTCGGGAAGTTCGGCCTGAAGGAGAAGGCCGAGGCGCTGGGCGCCCGGGTCGTCCTGCTCGACCCGGAGCAGCACCAGGACGTCACCGTCCTCGCCAGGGCCGCGGTGGCCGACGGAGCCGACCTCCTGGGCGTCGCGGGCGGTGACGGCACGCAGGCCCTGGTCGCCGCCGTCGCGGCGGAACACGGGCTGCCGTTCCTCGTCATCGCGGCCGGTACGCGCAACCACTTCGCCATGGACCTGGGACTGGACCGGGACGACCCGTCCCGGTGCCTGGACGCCCTCACCGACGGCGTCGAACTCCGCGTCGACCTCGGCTTCGCCGACGACCGCCCGTTCGTGAACAACGCGTCCTTCGGCGTCTACGGGGCCGTCGTGCAGAGCCCCGGCTACCGCGAGGACAAGGTGGGCGCGGCACTGGAGCGGCTGCCCGAGCTGCTCACCCGGCAGACCGGCCCGCGGCTGACCGCGAGCGCCGACGGCACGACCATCGCCGACCCGCAGGCCGTCCTGGTGAGCAACAACCCCTACCGCATGGACGACCCGTTCGGCTTCGGTCGGCGCGAGCGGCTCAACTCCGGGAGGCTCGGCGTGCTCGCCGTCCGCGTGGACAGCGCGGTGGAAGCGGCCGAACTGCTGCTGTCCCCGCGCCCGGAGGGGCTGACGGTGCTCACCGCGCAGCACGTCGTCGTCCACGCCGACGCACCGCACCTGGAGGTCGGCCTCGACGGCGAGGCACTCACCCTGCCCGCTCCCGTCCACTGCCGCATCGCACGCCGGGCCCTGCGCGTCCGGGTGCCCCGCGACCGGCCCGGAGTCCCCGACGCGCCTCCGCGCCTGGACTGGCGCCGGCTGCGCAAACTGGCGGCCGCGGTGAGCCGTACCGCCGCGCCCTCGCGCTCCTGGCGTACCTGAGCGCCGCACACACGAGGCCCCCTGCCGCTCCGGCCAGGGGGCCTCGCCCTTGACGGGCCGCGGGCTACGCGCCCTTCGGCCCGGCCTGCTGCACCACCTCGAAGGACCAGAGGGTCGAGTCGCTCGCCGCGGGCCTGGGCCGCTCGCCGCCCTCGCCGCCGCCCTGGTGCGCTGCCTTCATCGGCCCTTCCATCCAGGCCTGGAACGACGCCTCGTCCCGCCACCGGGTGTAGACGAGGTAGGTGTCGGTGCCCTCCACCGGGCGCAGGAGCTCGAACCACTCGAACCCGTCGGAGCTCTCCACGGTGTGCGCGCGGGAGGCGAACCGCTTCTCCAGCGTCTCGCGCTGCTCGGCGGGCACGGTCAGCACATTGATCTTGACTACGCTCATGGCCCCATCTTGCCCGACGACACGTCTGCGCCGGCTAAGGGCCCCGCGCCACGCGAAGGTTTTGAACGCGTTCAAATGTGGGTTAGGGTCGCTCTCACACGTCGAGCGGGAGACCTTCATGAAGATCGTGATACCCGGCGGGACCGGTCAGGTCGGCACCGTGCTGCAGCGCGCGCTGAGCGCGGTGGGGCATGACGTCGTGGTGCTCAGCCGGCGCCCGGCGGGCCGGGGCGAGGTGCACTGGGACGGTGCGACCCCGGGCCCGTGGACGAAGGAGATCGACGGCAGCGACGTCGTCGTCAACCTGGCGGGCCGGAGCGTGAACTGCCGTTACACCCCTGCCAATCTGCGGGAGATGATGGACTCGCGGGTCCACTCCGCCCGGGTCGTGGGCGAGGCGATCGCCGCAGCCGCCCGGCCGCCCCGGGTCTGGCTGCAGATGAGCACCGCGACCGTCTACGCCCACCGCTTCGACGCGCCCCACGACGAGGCCACCGGCGTGATCGGCGGAGCCGAGCCCGACGTCCCGGGCTACTGGGTCTACAGCGTCGAGATCGCCAAGGCATGGGAGCGCGCGCAGGAGTCGGCCGACACCCCGCACACCCGGAAGGTGGCGCTGCGCACCGCCATGGTGATGAGCCCGGACCGGGGCGGCGTCTTCGACGTCCTGCTGCGGCTGGCCCGGCTCGGTCTCGGCGGCCCGGTGGCGGGCGGCGCCCAGTACGTCTCCTGGATCCACGACCAGGACTTCGTCCGGGCGATCGAGTTCCTCGTCGCCCGGGACGACATCGACGGCCCGGTCAACCTCGCCGCTCCCGAGCCCCTCCCGCAGCGCGCCTTCATGCGCACGCTGCGCGCCGCGTGGGGCGTTCCGGTGGGGCTGCCCGCCACCCGCTGGATGGCCGAGGTGGGTGCCTTCGTCCTGCGCTCGGACACCGAACTGCTGCTCAAGAGCCGCCGTGTCGTCCCCGGCCGCCTCCTCGAAGCGGGCTTCACCTTCGACCGTCCCGCCTGGCCGGAGGCCGCGGACGACCTAGTGCGGCGGTTGCGCGGCGGGCGCGTGGGGTGAGACGGCGGCGCGTATCGGCGCGCGCGTGAGGTGAGGGGGCGGCGCGGCAGGTGCGGGGGAGAACGCGGGCAGGTGCGCGGGAAGGGCCCGCGCCAGTTGTGCGGGCCGGCCGGCGCCAGTTGTGCGGGCAGGCCCGCGCCAGATGTGCGAGAGGCCCGCGTCAGCTGCGTCCCTCGCCCCGCTTGCCCTGCTCCACGGCCTTGCCGGTCATGTCGGTGACCTGCCCGGCGGGCGGCGCGTCCGCCTCCACCTCGGTGCCGAAGTCGGTGAACTCCATGAGCGTGCGCACCGTGACCTTCTGCGGCGAGGAGGAGGCGTCGGCGGACGACCGCTGCGTCACCGCGGCGGGGGCACTGAGGGTCATGTCGAACTGCTGCCGCCGCATCCGGCCCTGCTCGTCGAGCCACACGTCCATCGGCAGCGTCGGACCGACCTGGCGGCGCAGGGCGTCCCCGTCGGGGAGGTCGGCGACGTCGACGGAGACGCGGTAGTGCGTGGTCTCGACCCCGTCGATCGTCTCCGTGCCCTTCTCGGTCACGTCCTTGTCGGTGATCGCCTGGGCGAACTTCGCGGAGCGAGCGGGGTCGTTCACGGGCCGGTCGCCGGAGCCCTGCCGGGCGGCGACCTTCCCCATGTCGATCTTGATCCACGGCTTGCCGCCCGGCGCCTGCCCCTTCGGCACCTTCTGGTACAGGACCTGGTCGACCACGCGCTGTTCGATCCGCTGTCCCTGTGCCGTGACCGTCATGACGCTGTCGCCGTCGTCCAGGTCCACGGCGCCCTGCCCGTTCGCGGTCATCGACGTGCCCCGGGCCGAGGTCTGCACCCGCAGCTTCACCCGGGCGGTGTCCTCCTCGGCCGTCCTGTCGTAGGCCGAGCGCACCGCCCGGGTGCCCTCCTCCTGCGTGCCGCCCCGCGCCGAGGAACCCGGCGCCGCGTCACCCGTGCCGTCCTCGTCGCCGCAGCCGACCAGCACCGTTCCCGCCAGGACACCGGCGACACCTAAGGCACAGACCTTCCTGCCGTTGCCTGCCCTGCCCATCGAACCAGCTCCTCTCAGAGGTGTGTGATGCGACCCAAGTGCCCATACCGGGCATGAACACACCCACCGAACCGAGGAGTTGGGGACCGGGGCCGGTCCTGGGGCGGACGGTGCGGTCCCGTCAGCGGCGGCCCCTGAGCTTGCCGAGCAGACGCTGCGCCTGGGCCCGCTTGCGGGGGTCGGCCGCCGCCCGCCGTGCCTGCTCGACCGCACGCCGCCCCTGCGGACTCCGTGCGAACTGCTTGATGCGATCCAGCATTCCGGCCATGACGTACCTTCCTTCGTGTCCTGACGTCGTCCTTGCTGTAGCTCGCCTACCCCCGCTACGACCTGCTCAGGCACCCGCCCGCCCGGTCGGCGCGCGGCCGAACGTGTTTGCCGCCGAAGTCAGGGGCAAGGCGGTGTTCCATGACTGAAGAGAACAAGCGCGCGAATCAGAAGCCGACCACGATACGGGCGACGGAGTCCAAGGCCCGCCGTACGGCGGACAAGGCGACCGCGCCGGCGTCCCGGGCCGCGAAGCAGGCGGCCGGCAAGGCCGATGACGCGGCGTCAGCGGCCACGTCCGGCGCCGAACGCTCGGCCGAGACGGCGAAGGCCGCGGCGCAGACCGCGGCCCGCGGCGTCGAGGCGGGCCGCCAGGCCGTCGTCGCGGCGTCGGGCCAGGTCGCGTCCACGGCCAGGACGGCCTGGACGGTCATCGCCCAGCGCAAGCTCGTCGCCGCGGGCGTCGGCGCCGGTCTCACGGCCCTGAGCGCCGCCTCGTACGCCGTGGGGCGCCGCGCGGAACGCGGCACGCACGGCCCGCTCACCCGGATCACCGGCGGGCGGATCTGACCACGGCCGGCACGCCCGGCGTGCCGGCCACGAGGGGAGCAGGCGGCGCGGCGCGGCACCGAGTCCACGGTGGTCCGCGGCGCCGCCCTCTCACGTTCCGGAGCCGCCGCCCCGGTGGCCCGGCGCACACATCCGGCCGCCGCCGCGGTGCCCCCCTCGCGCGGCACGGCCGTGACGAGGAAGGATGAGACCGCACACGAAGGATCAACCATGCGGAGGAGCGGGCCCATGCAGCACGAGCGAGCGGGCAGTCCGGCCGGTCCCGGAGATCTCGTCGACGTCGCCCGGCTGGTCACCGCGTACTACGCGCTCCACCCGGACCCGGACGACCCGGGGCAGCGCGTGGCGTTCGGGACCTCCGGACACCGCGGATCGTCACTGGCGAGCGCGTTCAACGACGACCACATCGCCGCGACCAGCCAGGCCATCTGCGAGTACCGGGCCGACCAGGGCACCGACGGCCCTCTCTTCCTGGGCGCCGACACGCACGCCCTGTCGGAGCCCGCGCGGGTCACCGCCCTGGAGGTGTTCGCTGCCAACGACGTGACGGTGCTGATCGACCAGGCGGACGGCTACACGCCCACCCCGGCCGTCTCGCACGCCATCCTCACCCACAACCGCGGCCGCACCACCGGCCTCGCGGACGGCGTCGTGGTCACCCCCTCCCACAACCCGCCCGCCGACGGCGGCTTCAAGTACAACCCGCCCAGCGGCGGCCCCGCCGCCTCCGACGCGACCTCCTGGATCCAGGACCGGGCCAACGAGATCATCCGGGGCGGCCTGAAGGACGTCCGCCGCGTGCCGTACGCCCGGGCCCTGGCCGCCGGCACCACGAGCCGCTACGACTTCCTGGGCACCTACGTCACCGACCTGCCCGCCGTGCTCGACCTGGACGCGATCCGCGAGGCCGGGGTGCGCATCGGGGCCGATCCGCTGGGCGGCGCGTCCGTCGCCTACTGGGGCCGCATCGCCGAACAGCACGGCATCGACCTCACCGTGGTCAACCCGCACACCGACCCCACCTGGCGGTTCATGACGCTGGACTGGGACGGCAAGATCCGCATGGACTGCTCGTCGCCGTACGCGATGGCCTCGCTCATCGAGCAGCGCGACCGCTTCCGCATCGCCACCGGCAACGACGCCGACGCCGACCGGCACGGCATCGTCACCCCGGACGCGGGGCTGATGAACCCCAACCACTACCTCGCCGTCGCCATCTCCTACCTGTACGCCCACCGCGACCGCTGGCCGGCCGGCACCGGCGTCGGCAAGACCCTGGTCTCCTCCGCCATGATCGACCGGGTCGCCGCCGACCTGGGCCGCGAGCTGGTGGAGGTGCCCGTCGGGTTCAAGTGGTTCGTCGACGGGCTGGTCGGCGGCACCATCGGCTTCGGCGGCGAGGAATCGGCCGGGGCGTCCTTCCTGCGCCGGGACGGCTCCGTGTGGACCACCGACAAGGACGGCATCATCCTGGCGCTGCTCGCCTCCGAGATCACGGCGGTCACCGGCAAGACCCCCTCGGAGCACTACGCCACGCTGACCGCCCGCTTCGGCGAGCCGGCCTACGCCCGGATCGACGCCCCGGCGTCCCGCGAGGAGAAGGCCCTGCTCGCCAGGCTCTCCCCGGCACAGGTCAGCGCGGAAACCCTGGCCGGGGACGCGGTCACCGCGGTGCTCACCGAGGCACCCGGGAACGGCGCAGCCATCGGTGGCATCAAGGTGACCACGGACAGCGCCTGGTTCGCGGCCCGCCCCTCCGGCACCGAGGACGTCTACAAGATCTACGCCGAGTCGTTCCGCGGCCCCGACCACCTGCGCCGGGTGCAGGAGGAGGCCAAGTCCGTGGTGCTGGCGGCCCTGTCCGGCTGAGCACCGGCACGACACGGCCCGGGCCACGCCCTCGTGGCCCGGGCCGTGCGGAGTTCAGCCGCGCAGGCTGCGGGCGGGCAGGACGACATGGGCCGCCGACGTGAGCACGTCCTCGTCGGAGGTGAAGGCGGCCAGCGTCTCGACGTCGTCGGGTTCGGCACCCTCGGGCCACGGGCGGGTGGCGACGATGAGGCAGGCGTACCCGAGTTCGCCCACGGCCTTCAGCCAGGTCTCCGGCGGAACGGACTGGGACGTGAGGTGCCGCACGGTGAGGACGGCCGACCCGGGCACGACGAGCAGGCCGATCGGCAGGCTCGGCCGCTGGACCGCGTGGACGAGGCCCTCGCACGGGGGAGCCCGGCGCCGCGCAGCAATTGCTCGATGGCCGCCGACGTCGCCTCCCGACCGTTCGCGCCGTCTCCGAGGGAACAGGCCAGGAGGTAGGGAACGTCCCCGTCGGGGGTCGTGCCCTGCCAGGACAGGACGACACCGCGGCACCGCTTCGGCGCGCCGGAACGCGGTCGGCCCGCTGTCACCCGAGTGGACCACGCCCCGCCGGGCGCTCCACACGAACGAGGGGCGCGGGTACCGGCTCGCACCGGCGGAACGGGATACAGGACACTGGTAGGGGCGACAACAGCTCGGAACCCGCCGGCGGTGTGTCGTCGGGGTGCGACCCGGGGAAGGACCGACACGTGATCATCTTTGGCACCAAGGGCTACCTGTACCAGCTGGCGATACTGACGCTGGTGTGCGGCCAGTGCGGCAACCCCGCCGCGCACACCCTGAGGAAGCGCGTCACGAAGTTCACGCTGTTCTTCGTGCCGCTGTTCCCGGTCTCCACGTCGTACCGCACCCAGTGCACCTTCTGCGGCGCGGAACAGAAGGTGACCAAGGAGCAGGCCGAGCAGCTCCAGGCGCAGGACGCGGGCGCCCAGGGCGGCGGCCAGGCGTACGGGCAGCCGCAGCAGCAGCACCGGTTCTGAGCCGGGCGGACACACCGGGCGGAGGAGGTGCTCAGCCGACCGTGAGCACCTCGTCCGCCAGACCCAGGTGATGCTTGAAGGCGTCCCGCCCCCGGTCCGTCAACCGGACGACCCGGGAACCATCGCCGTGCACCAGCCAGGATGCCTCCAGCGCACGGTGGAACACGGCGGCGGCCACCGCCCCTGCCAGGTGCAGGCGCCCCTCCGTCCAGTCCATACAGGTCCGCACATGCGGCCGGCCCGCTGCCGCGACCCCCTCGCCCGCGATGCCGAGGTCCGTCAGCCAGGCACCGCCGGACGCGGTGAGCGCCGGGCCGGACTCCCAGGACAACAGCCCGCGCGTGGTCATGCCGTCGGTGATCGCCACGGCCAGGGAGCCGCCGAGGTGGTCGTAGCAGACACGGGCGAAGCCCACGGCCCGGTGACGGCGGGCGGCGGTGAGCGAACGGACCGGGACGAGCCGGCGCGGCGCCCGGGCCGCCAGTGCCTCGATCATCTCCGCGATGCCGGGGTCCGCCAGGCGCACAAAGCGGTGCCGTCCCCTGCGCTCCTGCGCCAGCAGTCCACCGTCCACCAGCCGGTTGAGGTGGCTCGTGGCCGTGGACGGGGCGACGCCGGCGAGGGCGGCCACCTCCGACGCCGTCCAGGCACGGCCGTCGAGCAGGGCGAGACAGATCCCGGCGCGCGTACGGTCGGCGAGCAGCGCACCCAGCGCGGCGAGATCCGGTTCTTCGGCGTGGACGTCAGGGCTGGTCACCGCCCCATTGTCGCCGGGCGACACTTCGACGGCCGGCGAAACGTCCCGCCCGTAGCGTCCTGGGACATGACGAACGACACCCACCTGGTGGTCCGGCCCAGCATCCTCTACTTCGGAACGCCCGTGGTCCTGCTGACCACCGAGAACGCCGACGGCACCTGCAATCTCGCCCCGATCTCCTCCGCGTGGGCCCTGGGGCAGCACCTCGTCCTGGGCCTGGGCATCGAGAGCCAGACCGCGCGCAACCTCGCGGAGCGCCCGGAACTCGTGATCAACGTCGCCTCGCCGGAGCTGTGGGAACACGTGGAACGCCTGGCGCCGCTCACCGGCGCGAGTCCCGTCCCGGAGGCCAAGCGGGCGGTGTACCGCCACGAGCCGGACAAGTTCGGCGCGGCCGGGCTCACCCCGGCCGCCGCCGAGGTGGTGAAGCCGCCGCGCGTCGCCGAGTGCGCCCTGCAGTTGGAGGCCCGGGCCCGCAGGCTGACGCCGGGCGGCGCCGGCCTCTTCGTCAGCGTCGAATGCGAGGTGCTGCGCGTCCACGCCGCCGAACGCGTCGTCGTACCCGGCACGCACCACATCGACCCGGCCCTGTGGAGCCCGCTCATCTACAACTTCCGCCACTACCACGGCCTGACGCCCGAACTCGGCCACGGATTCCGCTCGGAGACGGCCAGGACCAGCGCACCGGCCGCCTGACCGCTGCCGCGGCCGGTGGGCTCATCGCGCGTCGCCCACGGCGACCAGCTCGCCTGCCGCGGCGATCAGCTCGCCTGTCGAGCCGACCGGCTCACCGCCGCGGCGCGGACTCCGGCCCGTCCGTGGTGTGCGGCCCGTCCGCAGACACCGATCTGTCCGCGGACCTGAGCCGGCCCGCCCCGCGGCGCCGCTCCCGCAGCAGCGCCGCAGCCGTCGCGGCCGCCCCCGCGGCCTCCCACGCCCCGACCCCGACGAAGACGTCCGGCGCCCTCCCACCGGCCGCGGCGGCGACGAAGACCGTGCAGGTGAGCAGCCGGAACGGGACGGTCCAGCGGAAGAAGGCCCGCCAGTCGGCCAGTGCGGCCAGCACGTAGTACACGCCCATGTTGAGCGCCGCCATGGACGACGCCGTCATGAACGCGGGCGTGAAGTCCCCGGCGGCCCGCTCACCGGGGTCGGCGAGCAGGCGCACGCGGGGGAGCGTACCCACGTGCGACGGGCGGTGGTGGGGGTTCCACCCTGCAGCCGGACGTGGCACGAGAGGCAGTGATCGGATCGCAGGTGGCAACCGCGGCATGCCGGGTACTCGTCGCATCGGGCCCGGACCTGTGTGTGGGCCGATGGGCCTCCTGCAGTCGATCAGGGAAAACGGAGGCATGCAGATGAGCACCGTCAAGGAAACCGTGGAAGTCGACGTCCCCCTGCACACCGCCTACAACCAGTGGACGCAGTTCGAGGAGTTCCCGAACTTCATGGAGGGCGTCGAGGAGGTCAGGCAGCTCGACGACCGCCACAACCACTGGACCACCAAGATCGGCGGCGTACGGCGCGAGTTCGACACGGAGATCGTCGACCAACTGCCCGACGAGCGGGTCACGTGGCGCACCACCAGCGGCGACACCAACCAGAGGGGCTCCGTCCGCTTCGAGCGCGTGGATGACACCCACACCAGGGTGGAGCTCGTGATGGACGTCGAGCCCAGCGGAGCGGCGGAGAAGGCCGCGGACATGATCGGCACGATCGACCGGCGGGTCAAGGGCGACATGAAGCGCTTCAAGCAGTACATCGAGGAGCGCGGAAGCGAGTCCGGCGCCTGGCGCGGACGCATCCAGCCGGGCGGCGGCGGCACCGGCCCCGCCCTCTGACCCACCCCCTCTCCGTCCCGGACCCGGCCTCCACCGTGGAGGCCGGGTTCTCTCATGCCCGCGTGTGCCCCCACCTCCGTGGCGCGTGTGCTCCTCGCGGAGAGCGTGTGACGTTTCGGCCATCGTGATGACATGCACCTGTCCCTTTCGGTCTCCTGGTGGCACGCTGCCCTCTGGCTGTCCGCAGCGACACCCCTGCCTGACCGGGCGGACGGTCCCTCCGCCCGACCCCCACAGCAGAAGGAGACCGCGTGATAGGCAGACCCCGTAGCCTCCGCTCGTCCGGCCGCGGCGCGCCCGTTCGCCGCACCCTCCTCGGCGCACTCGCCGGCGTCGCCGCGATGCTGGCGACCGGCGTCACCGCCGCACCGGCGAGCGCCGCGCCCGAACCGGGAGCGACGGCACCCTCGGCGCAGGAGCGCGCCCGCGCCTTCTGGACCCCGCAGCGGATGCGCGAGGCCACCCCGCTCGACGTCCTGTCCGTCGACCGCTCCGACGTGCGGACAGCGGCGCCGCGCAAGGGCAAGGCGACCGTCATCGCCCCCAGCGCCTCCGCCTCAGGCGTGGGGCCCCTGGCCATTCCCCACAGCGGAGGGCCCTGGACCGGCGGGGGAGCGGTGGTCAAGACAGCGGGCCGGGTGTTCTTCACCTTCCAGGGGCGCACCGCCTCCTGCTCCGGCAACGCCGTCACCAGCGCCAACAAGTCCACCGTGATCACCGCGGGGCACTGCGTGAAGATGGAGGGCGCCTGGCACACCAACTGGGTGTTCGTGCCCGGCTATCACGACGGGCAGGCCCCGTACGGCACCTGGACGGCGTCCAAGACCCTGTCCACGCCGCAGTGGACGGCCAGTGAGGACATCAACTACGACATCGGCGCGGCCGTCGTCGCCCCGCTCGACGGAAAGAGGCTGACCGACGTCGTCGGCGGTCAGGGACTCGCCTTCAACACCGGCTACAACAAGGCGATGTACGCCTTCGGCTTCCCGGCCGCGGCACCCTACGACGGCTCGAAGTTCATCTACTGCAGCGGCACCACCTACCGGGACTTCCTGCTGTCCAGCGACCACGGCATGACCTGCAACATGACCGGCGGCTCCAGCGGGGGCCCGTGGTTCACGCAGTTCGACGAGGCCACCGGGACCGGCCTGCAGTCCTCGGTGAACAGCTTCAAGTACAACTTCCTGCCGAACGCCATGTACGGCCCGTACTTCGGCGCCGACGCGCAGAACCTGTACCAGAGCGCCCAGTCCTCCTGATCCACCGGCCGGCCGGGAGCCGGGTCCTCCGCCGCACCCAGGCGGAGGACCCGGCTCCGGGCGTGCGCGCGACGATCCGCGGCCACGACAAACCCGTTGCGCCGACCAGGGGTTACGGCAGAATGCCGGCATGATCGGCCATCGGATCACCTACCGCACGGCGGACGGCAGACGCGTCCCCGGGACCTGGCGCCACGCCTTCATCCGCAACGGCGACTACTTCCTCACCGACCTGTTCGTCTACGCGGACGGGCTGATCGACTGCTGGGGCCTGGTCACCCTGGAGGAGTTCGAGGAGAAGCTGCGGTGCGGCTGGGTCGCCACCCGGCTCCCGGACGGCGCCCGGGTCTCCGCGCACGACCTGGCGGTGTGGAAGTTCAGCGAGCCGCGCACCTGGCTCACCCCCGAGCTGCTGCTCGCCGAGATCCGCGACACCATCGACCAGCTCAACGGACGCCCGGACTCCACGGACCGCTGCCTGGCCGCCGTCGACGTGTTCCTCGCCGACGGGACCGAGGAGAACCGGGCCGCGGCCCGCGCCGCCTACCACGCCATCCCGGAGACCCAGCGCCACTACGCCCTCGGCGACATGGACCGCAAGGACGGGCCGCTGCAGGTCCTGGTGACCGGACCCGGCGGACTCCTCGAGGCCCTGCCCGACGAACCGGTCACGCAGGAGGAGTACGACGAAGCGGTGGCCTACTTCGAGGACCGGGCGAAGTGGAACGCCGAACGCCCCTCGCGCGTCCCGGCCGACGGCCCCGCCACCCCCATGGCCCCGGCGATCCACCTCTACCAGAGCTACCCCCTCAGGCCCTCGGACGACCCGGGCACCGAGGTCCTGCGCAACGAGTTCCCCGCGCCCCTGCTGATCGACGGCGTCACCTATCCCACGGTCACGCACGCGTACTGGGCCCTGTCCACCGCCGATCCCGAGGCCCGGGCCGCCGCCCGGGACGCGGCCTCGACGTTCGACGCCCGCGCCGCGGCGGCCGGCGCCCCCCGGCGCGAGGGGTGGGAGCAGGCCCGGACGGCGGTCATGACCTCCCTGCTGAGGGCCAAGTTCACCCAGCACCCGGCGCTCGCCCGGGTCCTGGTGGACACGGCCGACGCGACACTCGTCTACGACGACGCGGACTCCGAGCACTGGGGCGACCGGGGAGGCCGCGGCCGGAACTGGACCGGCCGCCTCCTCGAAGTCGTCCGCTCCGAACTCCAGGCGGAACAGGCGGGCATCACCCCACCTGTCGGCTGACGCCCAGGCGGCCGACCTTCCAGAAGAGGGGCACCGGAGCAACCTTCGTGTCCCTCGCAGGTCTTTCTTCGTGGAGGTGTCCATGGGGGCGGACCATCAGATCGCTTTCTTCCTGCGGGAGTCGACGGCGCCGGATGCGGAGCGGCGCGCGGCGGCGCTGAAGGGGCTGGGGCGGACCGGCCGGTCCGAGTACGCCCCCGTGGCCGCCGAGGCGGCCGGCGACCCCGCGTCCTCCGTACGCGCGGCCGCCGCCCTGGCCCTGGCCCGTCTCGGGGACCCGGAGGCGGGCCGCGCGGTGCTGCCCCTGCTGATGAGCGACGAGGACCCGGGCGTACGGTGCCGGGCCTCGGTCGCCGTCACCCGGCTGGGACTCGGCGGTCCCGCGGTCATAGAGGCCTTCGCGCGTCAACTGGCCGACCCGGACCGCCGCGTGCGGATCAACGCCCTGGAGGGGCTGAGCGTCCTGGGCGTGCCCGGGGACGCCGCGGCCCTGGTCCGGCTCCTCGGCGATCCCGACCCGGCCGTCCGGGGGCGGGCTCGGACCCTGATCCACGGGTGCGCCGGTGACGAGACCGTGCGCGCGGAGGTGATCCGCACCGCCCGCCAGGGCTCGGGCACCGCCCGCGCGCGAGCCCTGGACTGGCTGTCGGAGAGTCACACCGAGCACCTCCTCGACTCGCTGCTCACCGGGCTGCGCGATCCCTCTCCCGCGGTACGGATCGCGGTCGCCCGGCGCTTGTTCCACGTGGAACAACGGCAGGTGCAGGACAAGCTGGCCGAGGCCCTGCGCACCGAGCGGGACCCCGAGGTCGCCGCGAGGCTGCTGCGCGGCCTCGGACGGCACGGCGACGAGCACGTCGGCGAACCGGCGGTGCGCTGGCTGCGCGACCCCATAGCCGGACCGTCGGCGGCGCAAGCCCTGGGCGCTCTGAACACGGACACGGCCGCCGAGGAACTGCGCGCCGCCCTGGCCGACGAGACACTGCCCTCCCGCACCCGGGCCGCCGTCGCCACGGCCATCGGAGCCCAGGGCCGATGGGACGCCGTGTGGCTCCTGCTGCCCCTCCTCGACGACCCCGACGACGACCTGCGCGCGGGCGCCCTCGACGGACTCGAGGCACGCGTCGAGAACGGACTCCGCCTCTGGGAGCGGCACCCCGTGGCCTGGTCCCTGGCCGCCCACCTGGAAACCGACGCGCGCCACATCTGGCGTACCCGCAACGCCCTCTTCGGCCTCGCCCAGGCGCTCCCGGCCGTACGGCGCCTCGCGGACGGCAGCCGGTCCGCGGAGGTCCGGGCCGCCGCGCTGTCCCTGCTCGACGGCGACGACCCGACCGACGAGCGAGCCCGGCACGACGTGCGGCGCTTCCTGCGGAGCCTGGACGACCCGCACGAGGCGGTCCGCTACCAGGCCGTTCTCGGGCTCACCCGCTGGGTGGAGGCCACCGGTTCGCTGCCGCCCGGCGGCGAGGAGGCGCGCGCCCGGCTGACCGCGCTCACCACGGACGCCTCGCTCCGCGTCCGCCAAGCCGCCGCCGGCCTCATCGAAGCGCTCGACACCGGCCCGGTGTTCGACCCGCCGTAACAAGGTCCGGCCGGCCCTCACCTGCACCGGCGGTTTTCGTCCACATGCCGCCGTACACAGCGTGTCGCCCTCCCGGGCGGTCCACACTGGGACGCATGCGGGTGGTGATCATGACAGCGGGGTCGCGCGGCGACGTCGCGCCGTACACCGGGTTGGGCGCGGGGCTGGTGCGGAGCGGGCACGAGGTCACGCTCGCCACCCACGGCCTGTTCGAGCCGTTGACCGCCGGTTCCGACGTGCGCTTCCACCCCACCCCGGTCGACCCGCACGCCGTGTCGCACTCCGACCGCGGCCGCAGCCTGCACGCCAGTGTCACCGGGCTGGGCAAGCTGCTGCACGCGGTGTCGATGGCCCGGTCCGCGGCCGAGGAGATGACCGACGCCCTGGTCCAGGCCGCGCGCGGCGCGGACGTCGTCCTGGCCGCAGGCGCCGTGGCCCCCCTCGGCGCCGCCATCGCGGAGGGGCTGCGGCTGCCCAGCCTGGGCCTGTTCCTGCAACCCCAGCACCCGACACGGGAGTTCGGCGCCCCCATGCTCGGCGGGCGCTCGCTCGGCACCGTGGGCAACCGCCTGGGCGGACTGGCCGTCACCACCGCCGTCGACGGCGTCTACACCCGGGCCATGCGCAGGCTCCGCACCCGGCACGGCATGACCCTGCGCGGCCCCGTCGCGATCCGCCGGTCCCACGAACGGGCCCTGTGGCCGGTGCTGCACGGCTTCAGCGCACAGGTGGTGCCCCGGCCCCGGGACTGGCGGGCCGGACTGGAGATCGCCGGCTACTGGTGGCCGCACGACAGCCGCGAACTGCCCCGCGAGGTGGAGGAGTTCCTCGCCGCCGGGCCCGCCCCGGTCTTCGTCGGGCTGGGCAGTGCCACCGTGCCCGACCCGGAGCGGCCCAGCGGCGAGATCGTGCGCGCCCTGCGCACCGCGGGACTGCGCGGGATCGTCCAACAGGGCTGGGCGGGGCTGGCCGCCCGCACCGACGACGTGATCACCGTCGGCGACGTGCCGCACGCCATGCTGTTCCCCCGGACGGCAGCCGTCGTCCACCACGCCGGAGCCGGCACCACCGCCGCCGTCCTGCGCGCCGGCGTCCCCACCGTTCCGGTGCCCGTGCAGTTCGACGGCGGCTTCTGGGCGGCCCGTCTGGTCGCACTGGGCACCGCGCCTTGCGCCGTCCCCCTGCGCCGCCTCACCGCCGACACGCTCGCCGCCGCCCTGCGCCGGGCCGTGAACGACTCCGCCCATCGCGGCCGCGCCCAGGACCTCGCCCGCCGTCTGGCCGAGGAGGACGGCGTGGCACCGGTCCTGACGGCCCTGGACCGACTCGTGTCGTGAGCGGCGCGGGTGGCCGATCCGCAGGCCACGCCGGGTGATCGCGCCGGAGATTCCCGCATCGATGTCGTGGCGTCATGCCTGATGCAGGGTCACGACAGACGCACACTCACGACAGATGCAGGGTCACGTCAGCGGTACCGTCGACCCCCTGATGACCACCCGGCAGGGCAGCGTCTCGATCCCCGAGCGACGCGCGCCGGAGATCGCCGTGAACAGGGCGTGCGCGGCGGCCCGCCCGACCTGTTCCAGGTTCATGTCGACACTGGTCAGCGGCGGCCGGGAGGCGGACGTCAGGACCCGCCAGTCGTCGAAGCCCATCACCGCCACGTCCTCCGGCACCCGGTGGCCGCGCTCGCGCAGGACGTCCATGACGCCCCGGGCGATCTGGTCCCTGCCGCACAGCACCGCGTCCACGTCCGGGTGCCGGTCGAGCAGCAGCGCGGTCGCCGCCCGGCCCCAGCCCTCCGACCACGCCCCGAACCTCGGCTCACCCACCAGGGCGAGACCGGCGTCGGCGAGCGCGGCCCGGGCACCCTCGGCCCGCTCCCGGGCGACGGCGTACCCGGGGTCGCCGGTGATGTGCGCGATGCGATGGTGGCGCTGAACGTCTTCGTCTACGACGCCGCGGGTGAAGTACGCGTGGTAGGGCGTGTCGTCGCCGATGTGGAAGGGGGCGAACGCCGGCCGCTGGCTCACCGAGAACCTGCTCACCCGCGCCGAGCACGACCGCGTCGTCGCGCGGCGAACGAGGCGGACCTGCGACGCTGAGCGCCCGCGACGGGTTGGCCGGTCGCTCCGAAAGCGCCAAAACAAGACCGGAAGTCGTCTGGACCACTGTCGAGTCTTGAAGACGCCTGTCCGGTTCTGCTTGGGTGACGGACCAACGGCTGCCGGCCGGCGGCGTATCGGGGGGAACGCGCACCCCTCATGCAGACCAGGGGAAGGTGCATGAGGTACTTCCGTCTGCTCGTCCTGGGCAACGGCATCTCGGCGTACGGCAGTTACCTGAACATGGTGGCGCTGAACGTCTTCGTCTACGACGCCACCGGCAGCGCGCTCGCCGCCGGCCTCTTCATGGCCGTGCGGCTCGGGACGAACGTCCTCTCCGGCTGGGTGAGCGGGCGGCTCGTCTCGGTGTACGACCGCAAGCGCCTGATGGTCGGCGCCGACCTGTGCCAGGCGGCGGCCCTGCTGACGCTGCTGCTCGCCCCCGACGGGGTGCGCCCGGGGCTGCTGTACGTCCTGGCCGTGGTCACGGGCGGTTGCTCGACGCTCTCCCAGGTGGCGCTGCGCAGCAGCATCCCCGAGATCGTCGGAGCGGAGCACCGGGTCCGGGCGAACGGGCTGCTCGTGACCGGACGTTCGCTCGCGATGATCGCCGGTTTCGCCTCGGCGGGCGTGGTGGTGGCGGAGCTCGGCTACTCCGCCGCCTTCGCCCTGGACGCCGCGACGTTCCTGGTCTCCGCGACCGTGCTGTTCCTCCTCCCCGTCCGCACCCGGGCGGCCGAGGACCCCACGGCCGACGGCTCCGCGAAGGCCCCGGGTGCCGCGCGCGGCACGGTCCGGGTGCTGCTGGCCACGGCCCCGCTGCTGTTGGCGATGATCGCCGTCCGGGCCGTGGACGGACTGGGCTCCTCGTCCCACAACGTCGCCCTGCCCCTGTACTCCAGCAGCCTCGACCCGGACCATCCGGCCACCTTCATCAGCCAGTTCTGGGCCACCTGGGCCATCGGCAACATCGTCGCCCAGCAGGTGATCGCCCAGGTCACCGCCAAGACGGGGCGGACCCCCGGGGAGCGGGCGTTCGCGCTCGGCGCCTGTGTGATGTCGGCCGGATTCATCGTGGTCTTCTGCGGACTGCCGACCCTGCCCGCCGTCATCGCCGCGCTCGTCGCCGGAGCCGCCGACGGCTTCACCGAGACCGTCTACGTGTCACGGCTGCAGGCCGCCCCCGACGACCAGCGCGGCCGGCTCTTCGGCCTCTCCGCCTCGGCCGAGAACACCGGCTTCGGCCTCGGCATGCTCGTGAGCGGCGCACTCCTGGAACGCTTCTCGCCGCTGCAGGTCGTGGCCGCCTTCCACGGCCTCGCGATCGCCCTGTGCACGGCCCTGCTCCTGCTGCTGGTCGTCAAGGGCCGGAGAGGACCCGGCCCCGCCCTGGAGGAGCCGGCCGCCGACCGGCCGGCCGTGACGGAGGGACGCGGCTGATGACCACCAGCGATCCCGACCCGCGGATGGCCGTCATCGGCATGGCCTTCCGGCTGCCCGGCGCCGACACGCCCGAGGACTTCTGGCGGATCATCCGGGACGGCACCGACCGCATCACCCGCTTCACCGACGAGGAACTGGCCGCCGCCGGGATCCCCGCCGAGGAGTACGGGGCGGAGGACTTCGTCGGTGCCTCCGGGATCCTCGACGACCTCGCCGGCTTCGACGCCCGGCACTTCGCGATGAGCCCCCACGAGGCCCGCCTCACCGACCCGCAGCAGCGCATGTTCCTGGAATGCGCCCAGCACGCCCTGGAGAACGCCGGCTACCCGCGGGAACGGAACGGCACCCGTGTCGGCGTCTACGCCAGCAGCGGCTACCACCTGTACACCCTGCAGAGCTACCTCCTGAACAACGTCCTGCCCAGCCTGCCCCCGACCGACTGGCCGTCGGGCATGCAGACGATCATCGGCAACTTCGCCGACTTCACGGCCACCCGTGTCGCCTACCGGCTGGGCCTGACCGGCCCCGCCGTCAACATCCAGACGGGCTGCTCCAGTTCCCTGGTGGGCGTGCAGGCGGCCGCGCAGTCGCTGCTCCTGGGCGACTGCGACATCGCCCTCGTCGGCGCCACGGCCGTCCACGTCCCTCAAGTCCTGGGCTACCGCCACGTCAAGGGCTCCATCCTGTCCAGGTCCGGCCGGGTGCGCCCCTTCGACGCCGGTGCCGACGGCACCGTGGGAGGCACCGGTGTGCTGGCCGTCGTACTGAAGCGGCTGGCCCGGGCCGTCGCCGACGGCGACACCGTGCACGGCGTCATCCGCGGCTGGGGCATCGCCAACGACGGCGCCGGGAAGTCGGCGTTCAGCGCCCCGAGCGCCGAGGGCCAGCGCGCGGCCATCCGGCAGGCCCTGCGACGCGCCGGCGTCGGCGCCGAGACCATCGGCTACCTGGAGACCCACGGCACCGGCACCCTCAAGGGCGACCCGATCGAGTTCGACGGCGCGGCCGGCGCCTACCGCGAGGACACCGACCGCGAGGGCTACTGCGCCCTCGGCTCCACCAAGGCCAACCTCGGCCACCTCGACGCCGCCTCCGGACTGGCCGGCCTCGTCAAGGCCCTGCTGGTGCTGCGCCACGGCGTGATCCCGCCGATGGCGAACTTCACCGAGCCCAACCCCCTCCTCGACCTCGACCGCAGCCCCTTCTACATCCCCCGCACCGCCCGGCCCTGGCCCGAGACCGACCTGCCGCGCCGCGCGGGCCTCACCTCGCTCGGCGTCGGCGGCACCAACGTCCACCTGATCCTGGAACAGGCCCCCGAACCGGCGCCCAGGAGCGGCGCGGCCTCCCCGCCGGACGTCCTGCTGGTCTCGGGCAGCACCCCGCAGGCCCTCGCGGACAACGCCCGCGCCTTCCGCGACCGGCTGCGCAGGCCTCCCACGCCGCACCCGGCCGACCTGGTCACCACGGCCGCCCTCGGCCGCAGGCACGGTCCCCACCGCCTCGCCGCCCGCGGCTCCACCCCCGCGGCCCTCGCCGACGCCCTCGACACCTGGCTCGCCGGAACGGCCCGGGCGGCGGTGACCACGGGGACGGCACCGGGGGAGGGCACCGCGCGCGTGGCGTTCCAGTTCACCGGCCAGGGCAGCCAGTACCCCGGCATGGCGGCCGGCCTCTACGCGCGTTTCCCCGCCGTACGCGACGTCCTCGACGCGTGCGAGCAGTACCACCGCGAGCTCACCGGCGTCTCGCTGCACGCCGAGCTGACCACGGAGCACGCACACGGGGAGGAGCACCTCGGGGACACGGACACCGCGCAGCCCGCGCTGTTCGCCCTGCAGTGCGCCCTCGTCCGGCTCTGGCGCGACACCGGCATCGAACCGTACGCCGTGACCGGGCACAGCGTCGGCGAGTACGCCGCACTCCACGCGGCCGGAGCCCTGTCGCTCCGGGACGGACTGCGCCTCACCGCCGAACGCGGCCAACTGATGCGGCGGCGCTGCGCCCCGGGCGCGATGGTGGCCGCGCCGATCGACAGGGCCGCCGCGCTCGCCCTGGCCGCCGAGGTGCCCGGGCTGGAGCCCGCCGTGTCGAACGGAGAACGCACCCAGGTCCTCGCCGGACCGGTCGGGGCCGTCGACCGGGCGTGCGCCCTGCTGGACGAGCGCGGCACACCGGGGCACCGGCTGCCGGTGACCCGCGCCTTCCACACCGCCCTGATGGAACCCATGCTCCAGGAGTTCCGGAAGGTCCTCGACGACGTGGAGTTCCGGCCCGTCGGGATCCCGTTCGTCACCACCCTGGACGGGGCGGTCCGCCCACCCGGCTGGGTCCCGGACACGGACCACTTCCTGCGGCACACCCGCGAGCCCGTCCGCTGCGACGAGGCGCTGCGCGGCATCGCCGCCCAGCGGCCGCACGTCCTGCTGGAGATCGGGCCGCACACCACCCTCAGCGGACTGGCCCGCCGGGCCCTGCCCGACGTACCGGCGGTGCCGTCGCTGCGGCGCGGCACCGGACTCGGCACCCTCTGGAGCGCCGCCGCGGCACTGCACTGCGCGGGCGCGGACCTCGACTGGCAGCCGCTCCTGGCCGGCAGCGGGGGCCGGCGCATCCCGCTGCCCGGCTACCGATTCCAGCACCGACAGCACTGGACCGGGCCCGAGCCGACGGTCCTCGGCACGGCACCATCAGCGAGAAGGGGAACCGCAGTGGTTCAGCAAGAGGCAGCGGCCGCACGGGTACTGCACGGCATCGTCGAGGCGACCGCCCGGCACCTCGGCGGGGATCCGTCGGCGATCGACGGCGACGCGAACTTCTTCGATCTCGGCGCCGACTCGCTGCAGATGATCAGCGTGCTGCGGGAGCTGGAGCAGCAGCACCAGGTCAGGGTGACGATGCGGCAGCTGCTGGAGGAGACGGGCACGCCGCGGCGGCTCGCGGAGTTCATTGTGGCCCACATGCCGGAGACGGTTCAGCGGGCCGAACCGACCTGTGCGACGGAGTCCATCGCGCCCAGGGCCACCACTCCGGCACCCGCACCCCCACTTGCACCGGCACCCACACCCGCACTGGCACCCACACCCGCACTGGCACCGGCTCCCGAGCCCGCACCCGCCCCCTCTGTTTCCGACCCCGAGCCCGCGCCCGCGGCGCCCCCCTCCGCCCCCGCTCCCGCGTACGCGACCCGCGAGGAGCTGGAGGATCTCGCGGACAAGATCCAGCAGATGTCCCGGATACAGCTGCAGATGATGTCCCAGCTCTCCCAACTGCTCGCGCTCCAGACCGCCTCGGTCACGGACCGTCTCAACGGCAGGGTCGTCAAGTGACCGGGCTGAACGGCATATCGGCCGCACTCGACCGGGACCTGGCGGCGATGGCCGAACTCTCGCGCCGCATCGCCGACCAGATGGGCACGGCCGCCGCCGACGCCCCGGAGCCGCCGCGCGTCCACGGCCCCCGCGTGTCGGTCACGAGGACCTCCGGCATGGTGCGCGACGCCTCCCCCCACTCCCAGCAGGTACACCTCGCCGACCTCGTCCGCCGCTACACCGCGAAGACCCCGACCTCCAAGCGGATCGCCCAGCGCTACCGCCGGGTCCTGGCCGACAGCCGCGCGGTCGTGGGCTTCCGCAGCGGCACGAAGGAGATGCTGTACCCGATCGCCGGGCGCCGGGCGAGCGGGGCGCGGCTCCAGGACGTCGACGGCAACGAGTACGTCGACATCACGATGGGCTTCGGCGTCCTCCTCTTCGGCCACGAGCCGGACTTCGTCACGGAGGCCGTGCGCGAACACCTCTCCCGCGGCATCCAGCTCGGCCCCCGCACCATCGAGACCGGCGAGGCGGCGGAACTGCTCGCCGAACTCACCGGCCTGGAGCGCGTGGCCTTCGCCAACTCGGGCACGGAGGCCAACTCGGCGGCCATCCGACTGGCCCGCGCCGCCACCGGCCGCGACAAGATCGTCACGTTCCTCGGCGCGTACCACGGCCACGCCGACAACGTCCTGGGCCGTGCCTCGGGCAGCGGCAGCGAGCAGCTCACCGTCCCCGTCTCCCGGGGCATTCCGCAGAGCGCCGTCTCGGACCTGCTGGTCCTCGACTACGGCAGCGACAGCGCCCTGGAGGCGATCGCCCGCAACGCCGGCGACATCGCCGCGGTCGTCGTGGAGCCGGTGCAGAGCAGGCACCCCTCGCTCCAGCCGGCCGAGTTCGTCCGCAAGCTGCGGGAGCTGACCCGCCGCCACGGCATCGTGCTGCTCTTCGACGAGATGCTGACCGGCTTCCGCCCCGCCCCGCGCGGCGCGCAGGAGCTGTACGGCGTCACACCCGACCTCGCCACCTACGGCAAGCTCCTCGGCGGCGGCTTCCCCATCGGCGCCATCGCCGGCCGCGCCGACATCATGGACGGCGTCGACGGCGGCCACTGGTCCTACGGCGACGACAGCTACCCGCCCGCCGACACGACCTTCTTCGGCGGTACGTACATCCAGCACCCGGTGTCGATGGTCGCCGCCCGCGCCGTCCTCGCCCACCTCAAGGAGCACAGCCCTCGCCTCCAGGAGCGGCTCAACGCGCGCACGGCCGAACTGGCCGCGACGCTCAACGGCTTCTTCGAGGCCGAGGAGTACCCGCTGCGGATGAGCCACTTCGGCTCCCAGTTCCGCTTCGAGCACCGCGCCGACATGGAGCTGCTGTACCACCACCTGATGCTGCGCGGGGTGCACGTCTGGGAGTGGCGCAACTTCTTCCTGTCCACCGCCCACTCGGACGGTGACATCGAGTTCGTGGCGGACGCCGTACGGGACTCGCTGCGCGAGCTGCGGTCGGCGGGGTTCTTCCCGGGCGGGCCGATCGTGGCACCGAAGGCCACGCCACCGAAGCCGCACCCCCGAGCGACTTCAGAAGCGCCCGCGTCCACGCCCTCACCGACACCCCCGCCCACCCCCGTGGCTTCCATGCCCTGGAACGCCGCCGCGACGGCCACCGCACACGCCACAGCACCGGCAAAGGACGTCGCACCCCACACCGAACCGGCGCCCCAAGCCGCCCCCCGCACCCCCGACTTCAGCGTCTACTTCTTCGGCGACTACCCGCAGGACGCGCCCGCGCCACGCCACGGCCAGTACGAACTGCTCATCGAGACGGCCCGGTTCGCCGACCGGCACGGTTTCCACGCGCTCTGGATGCCCGAGCGCCACTTCCACTCCTTCGGCGGCCTCTTCCCCAACCCGGCGGTCCTGGCCGCCGCACTGTCCCGGGAGACCGAGCGCATCCGCCTCAACGCCGGCTCCGTCGTCCTGCCGCTCCACGACCCGATCCGGGTCGCCGAGGAGTGGTCGATGGTGGACAACCTCTCCGGCGGACGCGTCGGCATCGGCGTCGCAGGCGGCTGGAACTCCAAGGACTTCGCCTTCTTCCCCGACCGTTTCGGCCGGCACAAGGAGCTGATGTACGAACAGCTGGAAGAAGTACGGCAGTTCTGGCGCGGTGCCGCCCTGCGCCGCACCACCGGCGACGGCGAGGCCGACCTGCGGCTCTTCCCGCGCCCGGTGCAGGACACCCCACCCCTGTACACCGCGGTCGTCGGCAACCCCGCCTCGTACGAACTGGCCGCCCGCCACGACCTCGGCATCGTCACCAACCTGATGACCCAGAGCGTCGAACAGCTCCGGGAGAACATCGCCCGCTACCGCGGCACCCGGGCCCGGCACGGCCTGGACCCGGACGCCGGGCGGGTGGCCGTCCTGCTGCACACCTTCCTCGCGGAGGACCACGACACCGCGCGCACCGAGGCCTACGAGCCCCTGTCCCGCTACATGCGGGCGTCGCTGTCCCTGTTCAGCGGCGTCACCGGCAGCCTCGGGCACAACGTCGACCTGGCCGCCCTGAGCGAGGACGACCTTCAGGCGCTGTTCCGCCGCGCCTACGGCCGTTACTGCGACCAGCGCGCCCTGATCGGCACGGCGGACAGCGTCCGCCCGGTGGTCGACGCGGTGACCGCGGCCGGGGCCGACGAGATCGTGGCCCTCGTGGACTTCGGTGTCGCGGCGGACCACCTGCGCGAGGGTCTGCCCCGCCTGGACGCCCTGCGCCGGCACTACCACCGGCGGGCCACCGCCGCCTCGGCACCGCCGCGCCCCGCACCGGTCCGCCCGGCCCCCGCCGAGGCGCCCTTGTCGCCCGGCCAGGAACGCATCTGGTTCCTGGAACGCCTCCTGCCGGGACGGACCGCCTACAACGAGATCAAGGCGATCCGCCTCGCCGGGCCCCTCGACGTACCCGCCCTGCACGCGGCCCTGCGCGGTCTCGTCGCCCGGCACGAAGGCCTGCGCACGGTCTTCCGGGAGGCGGGGGGAGAGCCCCGGCAGGTGGTACGGGCGTCCGCCGAGCCCGACTTCGAGGTCGTGGACGCCACCGGCGCTCCCGGCACCGCACTGCGGGACGTCCTGGCCGCCGAAAGCGGCCGCCGCTTCGACCTGGCGGACGGCCCGCTGTTCGTCACCCGGCTGGTCCGGACGGCCGAGACGGAGCACGTGCTCGTCCTGTCCCTGCACCACATCGTCGTCGACGCCGCCTCCGCCACCGTCCTCGCCCGCGACCTGTCCGCCCTCTACCGGGCCGAACGCGACGGTACCGCGCCCGACCTCCCCGCCCTGACGTGGTGCTACGCCGACCACGCCCGGGAACTGGCCGCGTCCGCGCACGGCCGGGACGCCGAGGAGGACCTGACGTACTGGCGCACCACCCTCGGCGGCGAACTGCCCGTCCTCGCACTGCCCACCGACCGGCCCCGCCCGGCGACCATGACGTCGAACGGCCGGGCGGTCTTCCACACCCTCGACCCGGAACTCTCCCGGCGCCTGCGCGAGATGAGCCGCACCCGCCGCAGCACCCTGTTCATGACCCTGCTCGCCGGGTACGCGGCGATGCTGCACCGGGTCACCGGGCAGACGGACCTCGTCGTCGGCACCCCGATCTCGGACCGGCCCGAACGCGCCGAGCACGTGCTCGGCTTCTTCGTGAACACCCTCGCGCTCCGCCTCGACCTGTCCGGCGACCCCGCGTTCGGCACCCTCCTGGACCGGGTGCGCACGGTCGCCCTCGACGCGTACGACCACGCGCGCGTGCCGTTCGAGACGGTCGTGCGCGAGCTCGCCCCGGCCAGGGCGGTCGACCGGACGCCCGTGTTCCAGACGTTCGCCGAGTTCCAGCGGGCCGAACCGTTCCGCTTCGACCTGCCCGGCATCGAGGCCACGCCGCTGGACGCGGGCCCGGACAAGTCCCTGACGGACCTCACCGTCTACTTCACCGACCAGCCGCACGGCATCCGCTGCCATCTGGAGTACAACAGCGACCTGTTCGACCGACGCACCGTCGACGGGTTCTTCGCCGTCCTCCGGGACCTGCTCGCGGCGGCGGTCGACGATCCCGAGGCGCCCCTGTCCCGACTCGCCGCGCCGGCCGCCGACACCGCGGCCGACGGCGAACCGGTGCCGAGGGCCTGGCGGCACGGCCCGTCCCGCCCGCCCACGGACACCACCGTCCACGCCCTCGTCGCCCGGCGGGCCGCCGCGCACCCGAACAGCACGGCGGTGATCAGCGGCGACACCCGACTGACCTACCGCGAACTGGACGACCGCGCCGAGCGATTGGCCTCCGCGCTGGGGGAACCGCCCGCGGCGGGCACCGCCGAGACGGTGGCGCTGTGGCTGCCCCGCTCCGCCGACCTCGTGGTGGCCATGCTCGCCGTGCTCAGGACGGGCCGCGCCTACGTCCCGCTCGACCCGTCCCTCGGCCGGGCGCGCGCCGAGCAGGTCATCGCCGAGTGCGGCGCCCGGACGCTGGTGTCGACGCGCGAGGCGGCGGCGGCCCTGAAGCTGCCCGGGCACGTCACCGTCGTACCGCCGGACGCGACCGCGCCGCGCGGGCAGGGCGCCGGGTCCGCCCTCGACGGTCAGGCGCCGTGCTGCGTCCTCTACACCTCGGGCAGCACCGGCACCCCCAAGGGCGTCGTGGTGTCGCACCGCGGCGTCGTCGACCTGTGCGCGTGGCAGCACCGGCGCTTCGCCGTCACCCCCGCCGACCGCAGCGCCGTGGTGTGCAGCCAGAGCTTCGACGCCTCCCTGCTGGAGATCTGGCCGGCGCTGACGGCGGGCGCGTCGGTCACGATCGCCGACGAGGACCTGCGCCGGGACCCGCTCGCCCTGGCCCGCTGGTACACCGAGCAGCGCGTCACCTTCTCGATCCTCCCCACCGCCCTCGGCGAACAACTGCTGCGTCTCCCGCCGGCCGAGCAGCCGCCCCTGCGTCATCTGCTGCTCGGCGGCGACGTACTGCGCACCCGGCCGCGGCCCGAGGCGCCGTACGAGACGGTGAACGTGTACGGGCCCACCGAGGTCACCGTGCTGTGCACCACCGAGACCGTCTCCCCACGGGGCCGGGAGGCCGGCCGGCCCATCGCGATCGGGAGGCCGGCCGACAACGTGACGCTGAGCGTCCTCGACGCCGCCGGCGACCCGGTGCCCGTCGGCACGGTGGGGGAGCTGTACGTCGGCGGCCCCGGCGTCGCCCTCGGCTATCTGCACCGCCCCCGGCTGACCGAGGAGCGCTTCCTGCCGGACCCGGACGGCGCCCCGGGCGCCCGCCGGTACCGCACCGGCGACCTGGTCCGCTGGCGGGACGACGGCACACTGGAGTTCCGCGGCCGGGCCGACGACCAGGTGAAGATCCGGGGCTTCCGGATCGAGCCGGAGGAGGTCTCCCGCGTCGTCGCCACCCTGGACGGCGTGCGCGAGGCGGCCGTCCTGACCCGCCGCAACAACCGGGACGAGGCCTACCTGGCCGCCTACGCCGTCCCCGCCGACCCGGTCGGCGCGGCGGCCGACGACCGGCAGGCGTTCGCCGACCTCCTGGCCGAGGAACTGGCGGCCCGTCTGCCCGAGTACCTGGTGCCGCGCGCCTGGCGCGTCCTGCCCGCGCTGCCCGTGACGGGCAACGGCAAACTGGACCGGTCCGCGCTCCCGGCACCCGACCTCGTGACGACGGCACCGAGCCACAGGCCGGCCCCCACCACCGAGGGCGAGCCGGCGACCGGCCACCCCACCGGCGTCGAGCGGCGCGTACGCGAACTCTGGGCCGCCGAGTTCGGCACGGACCCCGACGCCCTCACGGCCGACGCCTCGTTCTTCGACCTGGGCGGCCACTCGATCACCGCGATGCGGCTGGTCAACCAGGTCCGGGAGGAGTTCGGCACCGACTACCCGATGCTGAGCTTCTACCAGGAGCCGACCCTGCGGGCCATGACGGCCCGACTGGCCCGGGCAGCCGAGGGCACGACGCCCGAGCCGGACACCCTCCCCGGCACGGTCGTGCACCGGGCACCCGCCACCGCCCAGCAGGCGCGCTTCGCCACGGTCCACGCCGACCACCTCCTGCCGCAGGTCTTCAACGTCGCCCTGCGCATCACCCTCACCGGGACCCTGGACGTCCCGGCCCTGCGCACCGCCCTGACCCAACTGGTCGAGCGGCACGAGGGACTGCGCACCCGCCTCACCCGCAACGGGGACGGCTGGGAACAGCGGGTCCTGCGACCCGGCCCGGTGCACCTGCCACTCGACGACCTCACCGCACGACCCGAGCACGAACGCCGGGCCGCCCTCGACGCGGCGAGCACCGAGGCCGCCGAAACACCGATCGACCCCACCCACGGCACGCCGATGACCGTGCGCCTCCTGCGCACCGACGACACCACCTGGGTCCTGCTCCTCGTCCTGCACCACTCCGCCTGCGACGGCTGGTCCGTCAGCCTGCTGCTGAAGGAACTCGCCGCGCTCTACGGCGCCGCCCGACGCGGCGAGCCCCACACCCTGCCCGCCGTGCGGTGCCAGCCGGTGGCGTACGCGCGCTGGCAGCGGGAGCAGGCCGACGAGGCCGCCGACGCACGCAAGCTGCGGTTCTGGCTGGACGCACTCGACGGAGTGCCGTTCACCGTCGGCCTGCCCCTGGACCGGCCCAGGCCCGAGCAGCCCAGCGGCCGGGGCGGGGCCGTGCCCTTCACCGTGCCGGCCGACGTGCGGACCGCCGTGGAACGCCTCGCGCGGCAGCGGGGCACGACCCCGTTCGCCGTCACGGCGGCGGCCCTGGGCCGGATGCTCGCGCGGAAGTCCGGACAGGCCGACGTCGTGTTCAACATCTCCTACGCCAACCGTGAGCGCCGTGCGTTCGAAACCCTGCTGGCCTGCACGATCACCGGCTTCGCCCTGCCGGTCCGGGACGGAGCCGCCGGTTCCTTCACCGCGCTGACGGACCGGGTCGCCCGTACGGCGGTGGAATGCATGGACCAGGCCATGCCGGTGCGGCTGATCGCTCCGGCGCTGCGGGAACACACGGGCGCCGACGTGCCGGACCGGCTCGACGTCGGCTTCGCGTACCAGAACTCCCTGGACGCGGAGGTCGAACTCCCCGGCCTGACCACGGCCGTGGAGGACCTCGCCCCCGCCGCGTCCCGCACGGACCTCACCTTCGGTCTCGTCCCGGCCGGGGACGAACTGCGGGGCTTCGTGGAGTACTCGGCCGACCTGTGGGACCGCGGCACGGTCGAGGCCTGGACCCGTGACTACGTCGCCCTCCTGCGCGACGAGACCAACCGGGCACTCGAAGACTGACGGCACCGCCCGGAGGTGCGCCCCCTGCGGCGCACCTCCACCACGGCTTCATGTCGACCTCATTGACAGGTCCGGACCAAAGCGCAACTCTGAGAGCGCTCTCAGAACGTCCCGTACCGGCCCTCGTCGAACGGAGGCAGCGCATGTTACGGACCCTCAGGCGCCAGGCCAGAGCAGTGGGGGTGTCCCTCGCCACGGCGCTCGCCGGCTCACTGCTCGCAACCGGAGCGAGCACCCCGGCCCAGGCCGCGAGCACACCGGCCCAGGCCGCGGTCCCGGCGACGATCCCCCTGAAGATCACCAACAACTCGGCCCGCAACGAGCCGGTGTACCTCTACAACCTGGGCACGGAACTGTCGACCGGACGCCAGGGCTGGGCCGACGCGAACGGCACCTTCCACCCCTGGCCGGCAGGCGGAAACCCACCGACACCCGCGCCCGACGCCTCCATCCCCGGCCCGGCGGCAGGCCAGTCGACCACCATCCGCATGCCGAAGTTCTCCGGCCGCGTGTACTTCTCCTACGGACAGAAACTCGTCTTCCGGCTCACCACCGGAGGCCTGGTCCAGCCCGCCGTGCAGAACCCCACCGACCCCAACCGGAACATCCTGTTCAACTGGTCGGAGTACACACTCAACGACTCAGGCCTGTGGATCAACAGCACACAGGTCGACATGTTCTCCGCCCCGTACGCGGTCGGGGTGCAGCGCGCCGACGGCACCACCGCGAGCACCGGCCGGCTCCGTCCCGGCGGCTACAACGGCTTCTTCACCGCCTTGCGGGGACAGCCCGGAGGCTGGGCCAACCTGATCCAGACCCGCTCCGACGGCACCGTACTGCGCGCCCTGTCACCGCTGTACGGACTGGAGACCGGCGCCCTGCCGGCCACCGTCATGGACGACTACATCAACCGCGTCTGGCAGAAGTACGCCACCTCCACCCTGACGGTCACCCCGTTCGCCGACCAGCCGGGCACCAAGTACTACGGCCGGGTCTCCGGCGGCGTCCTGAACTTCACCAACGGCGCCGGCGCCCTCGTCACCAGCTTCCAGAAGCCGGACGCGTCCTCCGTCTTCGGCTGCCACCGGAGGCTCGACGCGCCGAACGACCAGGTGCGCGGCCCGATCTCCCGCACACTGTGCGCCGGCTTCAACCGCTCCACGCTCCTGACCAACCCCAACCAGCCGGACACCACCGCCGACGCGTTCTACAAGGACGACGTCACCAACCACTACGCCCGCAAGATCCACGCCCAGATGGCCGACGGGAAGGCGTACGCGTTCGCCTTCGACGACGTCGGCCACCACGAGTCCCTCGTCCACGACGGCGACCCCCGCCAGGCCTACCTCACCCTCGACCCCTTCAACTGACCCGCCCGGCAGGAGGTGAGGGCGACGTCGCCCACTCGTCCGGGGCGTCCTCCCAGGGCCGGGGGCCGGTGCCGTCCGTCCACGTCCGGAGGGCGTCCCGGTCCACGCACACGATCCCGCACTGCTCGGCGTACTCCACCGCCGGTGCGGTGAAGTCGCTCGTGGTGACCAGCACGGCGACGTCGGCCTCATGGACGGTGAAGCAGGTGCCGCCGAAGCGCTGAAGGTCCTGGGAGCCGACCCGGTGGGAGTCCCCGTAGTGCTTGCACTGGATGACGACCCGGCGCCCGTCGGGGGCCACGGCGACGACATCGGCGCCCAGGTCCCCGGCGCCCCCCACCACCTCGACGCCGGAGCAGCCGTCGCGTGCGCAGAGCGCGGCGATCGCCTCCTCGAACTCCTCGGCGGAGAGGGCGTCATAGTCCACCGAGACCGCGGCGGCCGGGCGCTGACGGGGAATCACGGGCGCCTCCAGCTCCCTGGCCGCCTCTCGCGCCGCTTCGTCGAGCGCCGCCGCGGCCCGGCGGGCCGCCCGCGCCAGGTGCCACCGTCGCCCCAGGCCGGCGAAGCCCGCCACAGCGACGACGACCAGGACGAAGACCCAGGCGGGACGCCGCTCGACAGCACCCGCCACCACGCGGGCGACGAGACCGACGACACTCACGACCATGGCGAGAAAGACGAAGAACAGGGCGGTCGCGCGAAGGTCGAACCGGCGCCGACGCCTCGCAGGCGGTGCGGGACGCGCGGGTGCGGTCACGGCATGCCCCCTCTCATGGGACCGACGGGAAGATCACTCCCGCCGTCTGCCCAAGATCGGCAGCTTCATCGTCACCGCCGCCCCGCCTTCGCCGCTGGAGAACAACGGGGCGAGGCCGGTGCCCGCGCTCAAGACGGCCCGGCGAGCGGGAGAGTCGGGGCGGCCTGCACTCCGCGCTGTCCGCCGATGCGGTGCGAGGGCGCACCGGATGCGCGTGGGGCGGGCAGGCGACGGGGGGATGCGCGCCTGCCCGCCCCCGCACGAGCGCCCGCTCACGGGGGGAAAGCGGGCCTCACGGGGCCGCCCTCGCGGCCCACCTGTTACAGCGCACCGTGCGCCACGGACGTCACCCGACCCGTGTGGCCCTGGGGGCGGCACCGATCCCCACCAGCACTGTCACGGCTGTCGTGGCGAGGGCACTCGCGCCGGGTGTCCGAGTGGCTCGCCGGCATACGGCTGCCCGGCGTGGTGACCGCCCAGCAGCCGGGCCGCCTGCTGCTGTGTGTGCTCGGCGGCCGACTGGGCCTCCGCCACCACGTCTCCTCGCTCGCGCACCAGTTCCTGGTAGATCGGCGCCTGATCTCTTTCGCTCGGAGTGCCTGTCACGGTGCTGGCCTTTCCGTTCTCGTGCACGACCCGCATGCGCGGTTTCCCGGATGCGAGTGCGTTCTCGGTACTGTCAGGCCCGATTGATCCGGGCGGCGATGCCGTGACCGATCAGCAAATAGATGACGGCCGGAAGGCCATAATTAAGGATGACGCGTAGACCTTCTGTGTCCATCGTGAAAATATCCTGCGCCCATCCGGACAGCCAGTTCGCGGTGCCCTGGACGAACTCGACGAAGGGATTCGCCTGGTTGGCGTCGAGCAGGTAGAGGACGATCCACAGGCCCAGCAGACCCGCCGCGACGTCGGCGATCGTGCAGATCGTGAGGGCGGCCCTGCGTGCGGCGGCCTGGTTGCGGGCGGAATGGTCGGGCGCCGGGGGCTGGTCGTAGGCCTGGTATCCGGAAGCCGGTCCGGTGTTGTTCACAGGAAATCCCGTCTGATGTTTCGCTTCGTCGGCCGGTCGCCGATGGCGGTGAGATTCAGCTGAGGCCGGCCCTTTCAGCTTCTACAGCGCACCGCAATCACCTCCGCGTCACACCCGGTTCTGTGGAAGCCAATATGGCGGGCTATTCGGTCACGCCCCCAAAAGGTCACCCGCGGGGTACATTTCGGGTCCTTCGTGGCCCCGGCCAGCACGCGGTCCGCCTGGCATGATCGACGCGTGACCAGTGAACCCGTGCGGCCGGGCGGACGAGGTCTACCGGGTGGCTCTGCGGACACGGCCGATGGAGACGTTCGCTCAGGTCGCCGCCGACCGCGATCCGGCCGAGTGCCTGGCCCTGCTGCACGAACTGGAGGACGAGGACGTCCGGTCCGGCGTCTACGCGGCGTTCCACGGCGCGTCGGAGCTGCTGCACGGCCTGCTGCCGGGGGCCTGGGCGTTGGTGACCTCGAACTACGAGCACCGCGTGCGCGGCCGCTTCGGGCGAACGGGCCTGCCTGTGCCGCACGTGATCGTGGACGCGGCCGCCGTGCCGGAGGGCAAGCCCTCTCCCGTTCCCTATCTGCAGGCCGCCGCACGGCTGGGCGTCCGGCCGGAGGACTGTCTGGTCATCGAGGACGCCCCGTCCGGAGTGCGGTCCGGGCTGAGCGCCGGGATGACGGTGTGGGGCGTGAACACCGATGCCGCGGTGGAGGGCGTCCATCGCCACTTCGGCAGTCTGCGCGACGCGGTCCCTCACATCCTGGCGTGGACGTCCGTGCCACACCCACGGGAATGCGCCCCGCCCCCACCTCGTCAGCCCTCAGCCGAGCGTGTGGCCGCCGTTGACCTTGATGCGCTCGCCCGTGACGAAGGCCGCTTGCGGTGACGCGAGGAAAGCCACGGCGGCGGCGATGTCCTCCGGCCGGCCCATGCGCCCCAGGGGCACGTCGGCGGTGTAGGCGGCCAGTGACTCGGGACTCGCTCCGGCGTGCCGCTCGACCGGGATCCAGCCCGGCGCGACCGTGTTCACGGTGATCCCGTACGGGCCGAGCGCGCGGGCCCAGCACTCGGTCAGACTGTGCTGGGCGGCCTTGGCGGCCACGTACGCCGACATCTGGGGCAGGGCCCGTTCCAGCACGTCGGAGCCGATCTGGATGATCCGGCCGCCTCCGCGCTCCCGCATGGCCGGCAGCACCGCCTGCATCAGCAGGGTGGGACTCTTGACGAAGAACGTGAGCTGGTCCAGGTGGTCGTCCCAGGTCACCGCCGCCGGGTCCACCTCGGGCTGGGGACCGGTGGCGTTGACGACGAGCGTGGCGATGGGCCCGAGGTGCGTGGTGACCTCCGCGACGAGATCCGCGACGGCGGCCTCGTCCGTCACATCGGCGGCGAACGCCCGCGCGGTCCCGCCCGCCGCACGTATGTCCGCGACGACCCCGTGAGCCGCTTCGGCTCCCGTCCGGTGACCAACGGCGACCGGGTGCCCGTCCGCCGCGAGGCGCCGGGCGATCACGGCCCCCAGGCCGCGGGAGGCTCCGGTGACCAAGGCCGTGCCTGTGGTGGCTGCATGCGACATGTCGCCAACCTATGTCCATCCGCACCTGACGTCAGGTCACTTGTCGCGCCGGCGGCCGACAGTGAACCGGAATTCGTCGGCGGTCCCTGCCAGCAGGGGACGGCGGCCGTCGAGGAACGACAGCGGCGAGGTGGGGGCGGCGGTCAGGGACGCCGTTCCGATGCCGAAGGAGGCGGTCAGCCGCAGGGGGACCTCGCGAGGGGTGTCGCCGGGGCCCGGCTGGATGAGGCGGGCGGGGAGGAACCACCGGCCCGGGACGCGGAGTCGAGTGCGGTGTCGGCCCGTCACGGCCGGACGGCCCGAGCCGGGGTCGTCGTACAGGTGAAAGGGCCCGTGGACGCCGGTGGAGGGCTCCGGGTCCGGGAAGTCGAGCACGGCGAGTTCTTTGGGGATGCCCCACAGGGTGCGGCCGCCGGCCCGGGATCGCTCACTGTCGACCCAGGCGGCCACCGCGGTGGCCGCGACGGCGCGGCGGTAACGCACCGCCTGCGCGACGAGGAGTTCTCGGTAGGCGAGGGTGCCTCCGGGCAGGTAGTCGACCCAGAAGGTGACGACGCAGCCGTGGCGGCCCACAGCCAGGGGCCGGGCGCCGGGAGGCAGGGGCCACTCCGGCAGGTCGGTCAGCGGAACCCGCCACAGGGCGACCTGCATGGTGCCCCGCAGGTGCCAGGGCTCGGGCGGGAAAGGGGTCTGGTTCACAGCCGGCTCGCTTCGCAGTACCTGCACGCACGGTGGGGCCACGCCAGGATGTGGTGCCCGGAATCGTACGCCGGCGCCGCGAGGACCAGCAGGTTGCCGACGATGCCGAGCGACCCCATGGTGACCATGCCCACCTCGGCCAGCGACGTCCGCCACGCCGCCGTGACGTCCGCGGCACGCCGACGGCGTGCCAGAGCCCACACCACCAGCCAGGCCAACGGCAGCGCGGCCAACGTCATGAGCACCACACCGTTGAACGTGTCGAAACAGCCGTGCCACCGCCCGGCGGCGCACGCCGGAGCCGACATCATCAGCGGCCGCCGCATGGCGAACACGGCACCGGCCACGCCGAGGACCGCCAGACCGAGGAACACGAACCCCCGGGTACGGCCGGGCGGTGCGGACAGGGATGCGTCGTCGTCCACGCCCCCATGGGATATGTCGTCCATGCCCCCATGGGATACGGAGGGCCGTTGCGGCGGCGTGTGCGATTCCCGATATGCCCGCGAGGACGTCCTCGACACGGCCGGCTCTGATCGGCGTGCCGACCGGCCCGCGCCGCGGTAGCGGATCCGGTCAGGGCGCAGGCCGGTCCGCGCTCATCGTCCGGCCTCCCTGACCTGCTGGCAGCGCGCGCAGTAGCGCGCCTGCGGCACGATCATCAGCCGCTCGCGCGCGACAGGACCCCGGCACAGTCGGCAGGTGCCGTAGCTTCCTTCGGCCATGCGCCTGAGGGCCGCCTCGACGTCGGCGAGGACCATGCGCGCGGCGGCCGCGAGCTTGACGTGGACCTCGACCTGGGAGGCGGCGTCGTGTCGCCGCACGTCGTCCGTGCGGGAGGGAGCCGCGTCGGCGAGCTGCCGGAGCTGCTCCTGGCGGAACAGGCGCTGTTCGGTGAGGTTCTCCCGCAGGGCGGCGAGATCCTCGGCCGACAGGCGCGTCGCGCGGTCGGCGATGAGCGGGTCGTTCACCACTGCACCCCTTGGGCAGAGCGAGGGAGAGGAACGGCGGGAGTCGGCGTGCCGGTCAGGCGGCGACGCGGCGCTGGCAGGCAACGCAGTAGGGGGTGTAGGGGAGGATCTCCAGGCGCTCCGCCGGGACGGGGTCCGCGCAGCCCAGGCAGGTGCCGTAGGTGCCGTCCTCGACCCGGGCGAACGCCTCGTCGATCTCCTTCAGGACGCGCTCGATGGCGGCGCGCTGCATGGACATCAGGTGATCGTCCACGCTCTGCCCGGTCTCGTCGAGGGCGTGCAGCTGCGTCAGCCGGGTGCTGCGGGCGTGTTCCAGACGTCGGCGCACGTCGTGCGCGGTCATGCGCTCGGGACGGGGGCCGGTGAGGGGTGCATCGACGGACACGGCACGACTCCTTCTCCTCGGGGGCGGGCGACCGGCGCGGGACGACGGGGCAGGCGTGGGCGCTGCCCGGTCCGACCGCCGCACCGACTGCGCGGTCAGGCCTCAACCCTGGTCCTCTTCGGGGCGGATCCCCATCGGGCGCGGGCCCCATTTGCGGCGGGGCGGGGGATGCACGCCGCCGGGGTGTGGGTAGCCCGGGCCACGGGAAATGGGGGCTGGGCCCCATCGACCCGGCCGCGCCGGAGCGGGCAGGCTGGCGCCAGGCTCGGCCGACGGCCAGGCGCGGCTGCTCGTCCGGGATGCGTGATGCCCGACAGCGGAGGCAGGCCGCATCTCAGAAGGAGGCGTGACGTCCGGTGTCCCTGTTCTGGCGGATCTTCGCCCTCAACGCCGTCGTGCTGGGCACGGCGACGGCGCTGCTGCTGTGGGCTCCGGTGACCGTCTCGGTGCCGGTGCTGCTGACCGAGGCGATCATTCTGCTGGGCGGTCTGGCGGTGATGCTGGTCGCCAACGCCGCCCTGCTGCGCTGGGGGCTGACCCCGCTGGACCGGCTGACCCGGCTGATGACCACGGTGGACCTGCTCCGGCCCGGGCAGCGGCTGTCCGCGCACGGCGGCGGGGAACTCGCCGAACTGATCCGCACCTTCAACTCCATGCTGGAGCGACTGGAGCAGGAACGGGCCGCCAGCAGCGGCCGCGCCCTGCTCGCCCAGGAGGCCGAACGCCGCCGCATCGCCCAGGAACTGCACGACGAGGTCGGGCAGAGCATGACCGCGATCCTGCTGGGCCTCAAGCGCGCCGCGGACGACGCCCCCGGGCCGCTGCGCGAGGACCTGCGTGAGGTGCAGGAGATCACCCGGGACAGTCTCGACGAGGTCCGCCGCCTGGTGCGCCGGCTGCGGCCCGGCGTGCTGGACGACCTGGGCCTCGTCAGCGCGCTGACCTCGCTCACCGAGGACTTCGCCACCCACACCGGACTGCAGGTCACCCGCCGCTTCGCCGCCGACCTGCCCGCGCTGGACCCGGAGACGGAACTGGTCCTCTACCGGGTCGCCCAGGAGTCGCTGACCAACGCCGCCCGCCACGCGGAGGCCGGAGGCGTCGTCGTCGCCCTGGAGCACAGCGACGCCCGGGTGGCCCTGGCCGTCACCGACGACGGGTGCGGCATCAAGGCTCCCCGGGAGGGCGCCGGCATCCTCGGCATGCGCGAGCGGGCCCTGCTCGTCGGCGCCACCCTCGACATCACCCCGGCGCCCCGCGCCGGAACGCAGGTCAAGCTCACCGTGCCCCTGCCCAGGAAGCAGCCGACCTCATGACCGGGAACATCCGCATTCTGCTGGCCGATGACCACGCCCTGGTGCGCCGGGGCGTACGGCTCATCCTGGACCAGGAACCGGGCCTCGAGGTGGTCGCGGAGGCGGGCGACGGCGCGGAGGCCATCGAGAAGGCCCGCAGTCACGAAGTCGACCTGGTCGTGCTGGACATCGCCATGCCGCGCATGACCGGCCTCCAGGCCGCCCGTGAACTGGCCGGTCTCGAACCGGGCCTGCGCGTCCTGATCCTCACCATGCACGACAACGAGCAGTACTTCTTCCAGGCGCTCAAGGCCGGCGCCAGCGGCTACGTGCTGAAGTCCGTCGCCGACCGGGACCTGGTCGCCGCCTGCCGGGCCGCGATGCGCGACGAGCCCTTCCTCTACCCGGGGGCGGTCACCGCGCTGATCCGCAACTACCTCGACCGGGCCCGCCACGGCGAGGAGACCCCCGACCACATCCTCACCCCCCGCGAGGAGGAGGTCCTGAAGCTGGTGGCCGAGGGCCACTCCTCCCAGGCGATCGCCGACCTGCTCTTCATCAGCATCAAGACCGTCCAGCGTCACCGCGCCAACCTGCTGCAGAAGCTCGGCCTGCGCGACCGCCTGGAACTCACCCGCTACGCCATCCGCGCCGGCCTGATCGAACCGTGAGCCTCCGCAACGGCCCGGGGGCGCCCACCGCCCGGCCCGCCCTCAGGGTCCTCGGCGCCACGGTCGGCGCCCGGCCGGCCGCGGCGGTCGCCGTGTGGGCGGCCGTGCTGCTGGCCCTGCTCACCGGCGTGATCCCGGGCGGTGCGCAGCACGCACCGGCCGGGACGGTATCCATCGGCACGTCGGCCGACGAAGGCCCCGGCCGTCTCGCCGACGACGGATGCGCCACGACCTGCATCCTCCAGGCAGCGGCCCGGCACGAGCCGCACGGCGAACGCACGCATCCACACGGCCCGTTCGCCACCCTCGCCGACGATCCGGCCACCGTCCCGCGTCGCCCCGCCCGGCCGGCGGCACCACCGTCACCGGCGGCCTTCCCCACGGACACCGCGGCGGCCGACCGCGGCCGCGCGCCGCCCACGCCCACCGGCACCTGACCCCACCCTGTCCTTCACCGCGGCCGCGCCGGCCGCCGCCGCGGTGTGCCCGCCGGAGGCCCCGCGTTGATCCGTTCCACCCGGGTGAGAACCCTGCTCGCCCTCACCGTGATCGCTCTGTCCCTGTTCATCACCCTCACCGTGCCGGTCCGCCTCGGCCTGGACCTGCGCGGCGGCACCCAGATCGTGCTGGAGACCCGCTCCACCGCCACCACGAAGGCCGGCCCCGAGGCCACCGACCGCACCCTGGAGGTGCTGCGCGGCCGCATCGACGCGCTCGGCGTCGCCGAGCCCGCCCTGCACCGCTCCGGCAGCAACCGGATCATCGTCGAACTGCCCGGCGTGCAGGACCCGAAGAAGGCGGCCGACGTACTTGGCCGCACCGCCCAGCTCACCGTCCACCCCGTCTCCGCCCTCGCCGACGAGGCCCCCGACCCCTTGCCGAAGCGGCCCCGCGAGCACGTCCTGCCGGACGAGTCCGGCCGGCCCCTGCGCCTGGAGGACGCAGCGCTGACCGGACGGGACGTCAGCAGAGCCGAGGCCCGGTTCGACCAGCAGACCGGCGCCGGATGGCACGTCATCGTCGACTTCGACGCCTCCGGCCGCGGGAAATGGGCCCGGCTGACCGGCCAGGCCGCCTGCCGCCCGGCAGGCGATCCCGCGCGCCGCGTCGCCATCGCCCTCGACGAGAAGATCATCTCCTCGCCGCAGGTCGACCCGGCCGTGACGTGCGGGGCCGGCATCACCGGCGGCACCACCCGGATCACCGGGTCCTTCACCGACACCGAGGCCCGTGAACTGGCACTGCTCATCAGCGGCGGCGCCCTGCCCGTGCCCGTGGAGACCGTCGAGCAGCGCACCATCGGCCCCACCCTGGGCGCCGAGGCCATCACCGCCAGTGCCTGGGCCGCCGTCATCGGCACCGCCCTGACCGCACTGTTCATCACCACCGTCTACCGGCTCATGGGCGCTCTCGCCGTGCTGGCCCTGGCCGCCTACGGGCTGATCTCCTACGCCGCCCTCGCCGCGCTCGGCGCCACCCTCACCCTGCCGGGCCTGGCCGGCTTCGTCCTGGCCATCGGCATGGCCGTCGACGCCAACGTGCTCGTCTTCGAACGCGCCCGCGAGGAGCACACCGACCGCCGCCGTCCCAGTCCCCGCTCGGCCCTCGCCGCCGGCTTCCGCAACGCCTTCAGCGCGATCGCCGACTCCAACATCACCACCCTGATCGCAGCCGGTCTGCTCTTCCTCCTCGCGTCCGGCCCCGTGCGCGGCTTCGGCGTCACCCTGGGCATCGGCGTCCTCGCCTCCATGATCAGCGCCCTCGTCGTCACCCGGGCCCTCGCCGACCACGCCGCATCCCGCCCGTGGGTACGCCGTCGCCCCCACGTGACCGGACTGGCCACCCCCAGCCGGGTCCGCAATCGCATCGAGCGCTCCCGGCCCCGACTGATGCGCCGGCCACGCCGCTTGCTGGCCCTGTCCGCCGCCGCGCTCGCCCTGGCCGCCTCCGGCATCGCCGTCCGCGGCGTCGACCTCGGCGTCGAGTTCACCGGCGGCCGCCTGATCGAATACACCACCACCCGCCCCGTCGATCCGGAACACGCCCGCGCCGCACTCGCCGACGCCGGCTTCCCCCGCGCCGTGGTGCAGTCCTCCGGCGACAGCGCCCTCACCGTGCGCACCGAGGAACTGACCAACACGCAGGCGGACACCGTCACGCGCGCCATCGACACCCTCGGCGGCGACACGGAGAAGATCCGCGACGAACTGATCGGCCCCAGCCTGGGCGAAGAACTCCGCCGCAGCGCCCTCGTCGCCCTCGGCGTGGCCCTCACCGCCCAACTGCTCTACCTGACCGTCCGCTTCCGCTGGCTGTTCGGCACCGCCGCGGTCGCCGCGCTCGCCCACGACGTCGTCATCCTGGTGGGCGTCTTCGCCTGGCTCGGCAAGCCCCTCGACGGGGTGTTCCTGGCGGCGCTCCTGACCGTGATCGGCTACTCCGTCAACGACTCGGTCGTCGTGTTCGACCGCATCAGGGAACTGTGGCGACGTCACCCCACCACCCCGCTGCCGCTCCTGACCGACCGGGCGATCCTGCAGACGCTGCCCCGCACCGTCAACACCGGCATGGGCGCCGCCCTCATCCTCACCGCCCTCGCCGTCCTGGGCGGAGACACCCTCACCGACTTCGCCCTCGCCCTGCTCGTCGGCCTGACGATCGGCACGTACTCCTCGGTCTTCACGGCCACCCCGCTCGCGATCGAAATCAACCGGCACACCACCCCGACCCAGGTGCCGTGAAGACCGGCCACCGGCCCGACTGCCGATGCGACCGAGGACGAGCCGAGCCGGACAACCCGTCCGCCGGACATCCGGACAGGCCCTCCTGCCAGGCCGGACAGCGAGCAGCCGTGTCCCGGACAGCGCACCGCTTGTCCTCGTCCCCCCGCTTCGTCAGTCTCTGTCTGGCCCTGATCACTCGGGCGAAACGGAGATTCACCGCCGGCTCGCTGCCGGCGGAGGGGAGAGGAACAAGTGCGTATGCGAAGAGTTCTTGCGAGCGGGGTCTTCGCCTCCGCTCTCGTGCTGGGGGTCGCCGCGTCGCCGGCCTCCGCCGCGGACGGCCTGCAGCGCGCCGGCGTGAGTTCCACCGTCCCGGACGACAGGTACTGCGCGGTCATGGACTGGGACGGGAAGGCCTGCTTCGACGGGCACGGCGAGTGGTTCTACCTGCTGGACGACTACGACGACCACATCCCCATCGCCATCCGATGGAGTCACCGGAAGAGCAACGGCACGTTGCGCAGCGGTGTGATCTACAGCGACCGTGGTCCGGGAGTCTGGACCAGTGTGAACAAGAGCTTCGAGGAGAACCTCTTCGTCGAATACGAGCTCTGCGACTTCGACGTGACGACCAAAGAGGCATACAACTGCGTCGGACCGGGCTGGGGGCCCACGTAGTCACCGGTGGTGCGGAGGTCCGCCGTGACGTCCTCCGCGGATTGACGGATTCGTCGGCATCCTCCTTGGGCAGTAGGCCCTGCGAATGTCATGAGCACGACTGCCCTTCCCCCACAAGGAGGTCGATCATGCACGTCCGTATGCTCACCGGCGGTCTGGCCGCCGCCTTGGTCGCGCTGTCCCTGACGGGCGGCCAGGCCGCGGCCGCTGCGCCCGGCCCGGCCGACACCACCCTCGCCGCCCGGGTCCTCACCTACGACGCCGCCGGCGCCGCGGAGTTCAGGAGCGCGGTCGACCGGGGCGCGGCCATCTGGAACGCGAGTGTCGACGCCGTGGAGCTCCGGCCGGTCACCGCCGGGCAGCGCGCGAACATACGGGTCCTGGCGGACAACGGCTGGCCGCGCGCCCTGCCCACCACCCTGGGCAACGGAACCGTCTACATCGGGCGTCAGGCCGTCGACCAGGGTTACGACACGGTACGGATCTCCTCCCACGAACTCGGACACATCCTGGGCCTGCCCGACCGCAAGCCCGGACCGTGCTCGAGCCTGATGTCGGGCTCCAGCGCCGGCGTCTCGTGCACGAACCCGTATCCGAACGCGGCGGAGAAGACGGAGGTCGAGGACAACTTCGGCGGCGTGCTCGCCGGGCGGACGCCGGCGGTGCGCGCGGAGCTGATCGTGGACTGACGCGCACGGCTCCCGTCAGGCGACGGCGGGTCGTGGTCGCCGACCGTGTGACAGGGGGGCGTGAACCCGGTGTTGGCCGCGACCACCACCGGGTTCACCTGCCGCCTAAGCCCCGTCGCCGCGCCCCGCCACCGGACGCTGCCACCAGGCCGCCGTCGCGTCGCGCAGCGTGTTGGTGCCGCAGTGCACCTCACCCATCCCGAGGTGGTACGTGTACCAGTCGTCGATGTACGACACCTTCAGCCCGACCCGCTGGTAGGCGGCGGTGACGGCTTCCGTGAAGATGTCCTTGCCGCCGATGACGGGCCCCCACTGGCGCGGGGCGAGGTAGCGGTCGCGCGCCAGGAGCACGCCGTTGACCGCGCCGGGAACGTACGCGCTGGTCGGCACCGTCGGCGCCGCCGCCGCGCGGGGGGCGGCCGGGTTCTCGGCGAGCCACTTCTGCTGGCCGTGGTCCCCAAGGCTGTCCACCAGGTCGGAGCCGGCGCCCATGCGCGTCAGACGCGGCACCGGAATCTCCTCGCCCTCCGCGGTGAAGGCCTCCGCGTCACGGGTGTACAGCGCGGGCACCCGCACGATCTCCTCGTCGGTGACCCCCGTCTCCCGCTTGAGGACCTCCAGGTTGGCCGCGATGCGCCGCGCCGCCATCTCGTTGTCGGCCACCAGGTGACGGGAGGCGAGTGCCTGGTCGATGGTCTCCTTGGGCGCGGGACTGTCGCTGCGGCCCGGCACGGAGAACATCTTCGTCTTGCCGTGGCCGTCGCGCTGGGCGTCACGCAGCAGCCGCAGCCCCGCCTCCGGGTCGGCGAGTCCGATGCGCCAGCCGCGCGGGGTGTCGGCGGGCAGGAACTGCACGAACTCGTCGACGTGCCCCACGCCCAGCCAGGAGGTGTCCAGCAGCAGCGGGTCCTGCATGCCCTGCGACGCGAGCAGCGTCCGCATCACCTTCGACGGCCGCGCCCCGCTGTCCTTGCGCTCGCCCATGATGATGCGTCCGGCCGGGAACGAGCGGCCGTCGTGCGTGTAGGGCGGGATCGTCTCCAGGTTCCCCATCGAGTTGAGCGACCAGTCGTCGGGCTCCGCCCGGTCGGTCACCTGCACGACACCGATGTCCCGGCCGCGCACCTTCTCGAACAGCTCCCGGCCGGCGTCCCGGTCGGGCTGGGCGGAACGCAGCATCACGCGCATCACGTGCCGCCGGCCGCCCGGCCCGGTCATGCTGACGTAGGCCGGTTCGACGAAGTCCTGGGCCCAGGGGTCGGCGTACTTCGTGAACTTGACCAGCGGCGTGGTGACCCCGGCCTTCTCCACCTCCTTCGCGAGTTCGGCGACGAACTTCTGCTGGAGACGGCTGTACGGGCCCTCACCCTGGACCTCGGTCACCATCACCTGCTGGCTGTTCTGGAGGTGATGGTGCGTCAGCAGCGGAGCGACGCGCAGGGTCACGGCGTCGGAGGTGGACTTCCCGCCGGACGTCACCGTCAGCCGGACCACCGCGCGGCCGTCCCACTGGGCACGGTCCCGGACGACATCGGTGGCCTCGACCCCGAACTCCACACCGGAGCGCAGCTCGGCGGCGGTCAGCCGGGTCGCGGACGTCACCGGCACCCACGTCCCGGCACGCTTGAGGAAGAGGTGCGCGTGCTTGCCTCCCGTGGTGAGCTTCAGGCTGCCCTTGGCGTCCGCGGGAAGCCCCGGCAGCGGCACGGAACGGACCCGGGCGAGGTCGGCCGCGTCCTCGGCGCCGTTGACCTTCGTGTCGGAACCGTCGTTGCACGCCGCCAACGCGGCGTCGGAGAGCGGTCTGCCACCGGGCCCGGTGACCGGGCACCGCTTGGCGTCGTCGTCGATGTTGGGCAGAAAGACGGCCCCGCGTTCGACGGACCAGCCGTCCTCACCGCGCTTGTCGCTGCCACCGGTGACGTCGACGCGCCCGTCGCGGTTCACATCCGCCCGTAGATCGGCGCGTCCCGCCGCGTCGACGGCGAACGCGGGGCCGGCCGGCCCGGCCAGCACGGATCCCGCGGCGGCGATGGCCAGCACCACCGACCCGGCCGGGTACAGGCGCGGACGTATACGTGTACGTGAACGCACAGCACGTTCCTCTCAGTTGCGGGCTTTCGCCCTGCAAGAGGAGGGACAGTGGCTGTGCGTTCACTGTGAGACGGGAGTTGCTTCCCACAGGCGAGGTCCGCTCACGTCTCGCACGGTCACGGGCGCGGCGCACCCTGCCGGTCGACCGCGATGCCCAGCCGGTCCGCCACGGCCGTGAGGGCCGTGCCCAGTGGGAGCGCGACCCGGGTGAGGGCGTGCCGGTCACCCCGGGTCGGGTCCCGGTTGACGATCAGCACCGGCTTCCCGGCCTGGGCCGCCTGGCGGACGAAGCGGAGCCCGGACATCACCGTCAGCGAGGAGCCCAGGACCAGCAGCGACGACGCCGCCCGGACCAGCTCGCGGCAGTGCTCGACCCGTTGCGGCGGCACGGTTTCGCCGAAGAAGACCACGTCCGGCTTGAGGATGCCGCCGCAGACCGCGCAGGGCACCACGCGGAAACCGGCGACCTGGTCGTCCGTGAGGTCTGCGTCGCCGTCCGGGTTGATTCCGGCGGCCACGGGCTCGAACCCCGGATTGGCCTCCTCCAGCCGCCGGGCGAGCTCGCGGCGCGGGCTGCGGGCGCCGCAGGAGAGGCAGACGACCCGGTCCAGGGCCCCGTGGAGTTCCACGACGTCCTCGCTGCCGGCGGCCTGGTGCAGTCCGTCCACGTTCTGGGTGATGACGCCCGAGAGCAGGCCGTGCCGCCCGAACGCGGCCACGGCCCGGTGCCCGGCGTTGGGGAGGGCCCGGCCGAAGGTGCGCCAGCCGAGGTGGCTGCGCGCCCAGTACCGGCGCCGGGCCTGGGCGCCGGCGACGAAGTCCTGGTAGGTCATCGGCGTGTGCCGGCTCAGGCTCCCGCCCTCGCCCCGGTAGTCGGGGATGCCCGACTCGGTTGAAATGCCCGCTCCACTGAGCACCAGCACACCGCCGGTGCCCAGCGCGTCGGCGACCGGCTCCAGGTCCGTGGTCCCCGGCGGCAGGTCCTCGGCAGGCGTCCAGCTCAGGGTGGGGCGCATCCGCATGCCGTCAGGGTACGGAACGGCGGCCCTCGACGCGGCGGCCCGGGCACCGGGCGGTGAAGGCGCCGGGCGGTCCGGGCGCCGCGCGGTCCGCGCGTTTCCGTGACGCCGACACGGTCGTGTCCGACCCGGGACGGTCGGCGAGTGCTGAAACCCTCTGAACGGGACAGACGGTCGGACAGCGGCGCGTGCCCGTCCGGCGCCGCCCGAGCGAGGGATGAGGTGCGATGCGTGCGGTGACTGTGCGACCCGGCACCAAGGACTCGGTGGAGGTGAGGGAGGTGCCGGACCCCGCCCCGGCCGCGGGTGAGCTGGTGGTGGACGGCCTGGCGATGGGGGTGTGCGGAACGGACAAGGAGATCCTCCGGGGCGAGTACGGCTCCGCCCCGCCCGGCCGCGCGTGGCTGGTCCTGGGACACGAGTCCCTCGGGCGGGTGCGGGAGGCACCTCCCGGCAGCGGCTTCTCGGCCGGTGATCTGGTCGCCGGGGTGGTGCGCCGCCCCGACCCGGAGCCGTGCGGTGCGTGCGCCCGCGGGGAGTTCGACATGTGCCGCAACGGCCGCTACACCGAGCGCGGCATCAAGGAACTCGACGGTTACGGGGCCGAGGCGTGGTGCGTGGAGGCCGACTACGCGGTGAAGCTGGCGCCGCATCTGGAGCGCGCCGGAGTGCTCATGGAGCCGACGACCGTGGTGGCGAAGGCGTGGGAACAGGTCGAGCGTGTCGGTGGCCGTTCCTGGTTCGAGCCGCGGCGGGTCCTGGTGACCGGCGCGGGCCCCATCGGCCTGCTGGCCGCCCTCCTCGGCACGCAGCGAGGACTGGACGTGCACGTCCTCGACCGGGTGACCGACGGCCCCAAGCCCGGCCTGGTCCGGGACCTGGGGGCCACGTACCACGCGCGGGACATCGAGCAGGTCGTCACGGCCGTATGCCCGGACGTCGTCATCGAGGCGACCGGCGCGAACGAGCCCGTGCTGGCCTCGCTGACCGGCACCGCGCCCTACGGAGTGGTGTGCCTGACCGGCGTGTCACCCGCGGGGCGCAGGATGACCGTGGACGCGGGCGCGATCAACAGGGAGATCGTGCTGCAGAACGACGCGGTGGTCGGCTCCGTCAACGCCAATCCGCGTCACTACCGGCAGGCCGCCGACGCCCTGGCCGAGGCCGACCTGTCCTGGCTGGAACGCCTGATCACCCGGCGGGTGCCGCTGGAGCGCGCGACGGAGGCGTTCACGCCGCGACCGGACGACGTCAAGGTAGTCGTCGACCTGTAGACGGTGGCGACGAAATCTCGAAGGGAAGGTCTGGATGTCTCAGGACTCCGCTCCGCTGGTCGTGGTCATGGGCGTGTCGGGCTCGGGGAAGACCACGGTGGGCCGCTTGCTGGCACAGAGCCTGGGCGTTCCCTACGCCGAGGGCGACGACTTCCACCCCGCAGCCAACGTGGCGAAGATGCGGGCGGGTCACCCCCTGGACGACGAGGACCGCCGCCCCTGGCTGGAGGAGATCGCACGCTGGCTGGCCGGCCACACGGACAGCGGAGGCGTGGTGACCTGCTCGGCGCTGAAGCGGCGCTACCGCGACCGGCTGGCCTCCGCCGCGCCGCGCGTGTTCTTCCTGCACCTCGACGGCTCGCCCGAGCTGATCGCCGCGCGGATCTCCGCCAGGCGGGGCCACTTCATGCCGCCCGACCTGCTCCGCACCCAGTTCGCCGACCTCGAACCGCTGGGGGACGACGAAGCGGGGGCGGCCGTCCCGATCGACGGCCCGCCCGAGCAGACCGCCGCCCTGGCCCACGCCGCCGTCACCCCTCCCGAGGCCGACCCTCCGGCCCCTCAGGGCTCGGAATAGCCGTGCGGGCGCGGCCGGTTGATCACTGGTGCACCGGCCCGGCCACGGAGCCGGAGCGTCCAGTCGAGAGAACGGAGTATCCACCGTGGACGTCTTCATCATCGGCATCACCGGAGGCATCGGTGGTCTGCTCGCGCGGAGACTGCGAGCGCGAGGAGACGCCGTCCACGGGCTCGTCCGCCGGGAGGAGCAGCAGGCCGAACTCGCGACGCACGGCGTGCACGCACACGTCGGTGATCTCTCCACCATGATCGAGGAAGACCTGGCAGCGGCCTTCCGCGACATCGACGTGATCGTCTTCAGCGCCGGATCGAACGGCGGCAGCAAGGAGGTCACGAAAGCCGTCGACGGCGACGGGGTCGTCAAGGCCATGAACGCGGCACGCCTGGCAGGCGTGGAGCGCTTCGTGCTGGTGTCGGTGCTCCCCGAGTCCTGGCGGGAACGCGACCTCGGCGAAGAGGTCGAGTACTACTTCGCCGTCAAGAAGCGCGCCGACATCGCGGTCAGCCGCAGCGACCTGAACTGGCTGATCCTGCGTCCGTCACTCCTTCTCGACGGTCCGGGAACCGGCGCCGTGTCCCTCGGGCCGGCGGAGTTCCACGGCGAGATCACCCGTGAGGACGTGGCCGCCACCCTCGCCGAGCTGCTCCACGAGCCCCGGATCGGCCGGCAGATCCTCGAACTCGATGCGGGCTCGACGCCCATCGAGGAGGCGGTCCGGGCGAACGTCCGCTCCTGATCCGCCCGGCCGGGAGGGCGGCCCGAGGGCGGTCCTCATCCGGCCGGCGGCCCCGGCTCGGCGGCGCGGAAGTCGCTGGGCCGCGTGCCGCGCAGCCTCTTGAACGCCACGCTCAGCGCGAACGCGTTGGCGTAACCCACTTTCCTCGCGATCGTGCCCACCGTGAGGTCACTCTGCCGCAGCAGGTCCGCGGCCAGGGCGATGCGCCAGCTCGTGAGGTAGGCCATGGGCGGTTCGCCGACCAGCGCGGTGAACCGCCGGGCGAGCGCGGCCCGCGACACTCCCACCTCGGCGGCCAGGTCCGCGACCGTCCACGGACGGTCGGGCGCGGCGTGCAGCGACCGCAGCGCCGCGCCGACGACCGGGTCGTCCAGCGCGCTGCACCAGGCCGGGGCACCGGCATCCGGATCGTCGAACCAGCCGCGCAGCGCGGAGACCAGCATCAGATCCAGCAGCCGGTCGAGCACGAGCTGCCGGCCGGGCCGCTCCCGGGCGATCTCCTGAGCCACCAACTCCACCGGCGCGTAAGGGCTGTTCTCGCCCGGCACCACCAGCACGGGAGGCAGGACCCGCACCAGCCGGTCGCTGAGTTCCCCCCGTCTCTCGAAAGCCCCGCTGAGGAGCACGGGGGCTCCGTCGGCCGGTGTTCCGCACGTCCGGGCGGGCCCGGCGGCAGGCTCGACACCCTCGGCCCCCGGACAGTAGTCGGCGCCGGTCACCACCGCCGAGGGGGTGCTCGCGGGGTCGTCCGCCACCGTGTAGGGCGCGTCGCCACGGACGACCGCGATGTCTCCGACGCCGACGGGCACCGGCTCGTGCTCGTCCGGAACGATCCAGGCCCGGCCGCGCAGCATCAAGGCCAGCGTCAGGGGAGCGCCACTGGCCATGCGCAGAGCCCACGGCGGCCGCATGATCGTCTGCCGGAAGACGGCGCCGCGCGCCCGGACTTCACCCAGCAACTGCGACACGGCGTCCATGCCCTCACTGTAGACGCCCGGACATCGAAGAGAGCTTGTGAGGCATGGATCGTCTCGATGTCGCCCGCTTGACTGGAGCCATGTCTGAACATCCGATTCTCGTCACGGGGGCGTCCGGCAAGTCCGGGCGCCGTGTGGTCTGTCACCTGCGGGACAGGGGACTGCCGGTCCGCGCGGCTTCCCGGAACGGCGAGCACGTCTTCGACTGGAGGGACCGCCGCACCTGGGACGCCGCCCTGGAAGGGGTGCGGTCCGTGTACATCGTCCAGTTGGACGGCACGAAGCTCGTGCGCCCGTTCGTCGAGCGAGCCGTGCGGCACGGGGTGCGGCGGATCGTCCTGGCCTCGGGACGCGGCATCGACGATCCGCACTACGCGAAGGACAGCGGCGGCGTCCTGACGGGCATCCGCGACAGTGAGGCCGCCGTGCGCGAGAGCGGTCTGGAGTGGACGATCAGCAGGCCGGGCTGGTTCGCGCAGAACTTCAGCGAGGGCTTCTTCGCCGACGCCGTCCGCGCCGGTGAGCTGCGGCTGCCCGCGGGTGACGGGGCTGCGAGCTTCGTCGACGCCGAGGACATCGCCGCGGTGGTGGTCGCCGCGCTCACCGACGGCCGGCACGCGGGCGAGACCTATGAGGTGTCCGGCCCCCGGGCGGTGACGATGGCCGAGGCCGTCGCCACGATCTCCGAGGCCACCGGCCGTGCCATCCGCTACGTACCGCTCTCGGTCGAGGCCTACGTGGCGGAACTGGTCCGGCAGGGATGGGCGCCCGCGGACGCCCGGGCCTTCGCGGACGTCATCGAGCCACTCCGGGAAGGCAGGGACGCGTACGTCTCCGACGGCGTGTGGCGCGCCCTCGGACGCCCACCGCGGACCTTCGCCGAGTTCGCCAAGTCGACCGCCGCGCAGGGAGGGTGGCCGTCCTGACCACCCCGCACCGTCTTCACCGTGCCCCGAAAACAGCGAAGGCAAGGAGAGAGATCTCCTTGCCTGTCTCAAGGTATAGCGCACCGGGGGGCTTGCGGCAAGGCCCGGGGCACGGCGCAGAATCGTCGGCCGAGACCAGGACCTGCTGAAACGGGGCACCCCATGCGTGAGTTGTTGTCGTACCGGAGCACAGCCGCCGCGGAGGTGCGGCCGTGAACGAGCAGTACGTGCTGGACCTACGAGAGATCGACCAGACGCAGGTCGCGGTCGCGGGCGGCAAGGGCGCGCACCTGGGTGTGCTGTCACGGATCGAGGGCGTCCGCGTGCCGGAGGGCTTCTGCGTGACGACGGACGCCTTCCGGCGCACCATGGCCCAGGTGCCCTCGCTCGACGACGCACTCGACCGGCTGTCGCGCGTGGACCCGGACGACCGGGAGGCGATCCGCACGCTCAGCGCGCGGATCCGCCGCACCATCGAAGAGGCCGCCGTCCCGGACGACATCGCGGCGTCGATCACCGGCGCACTCGCGCCGCTCGGTGAGGACGCCGCCTACGCCGTCCGCTCCAGCGCGACGGCGGAGGACCTGCCGACGGCCTCGTTCGCCGGCCAGCAGGACACCTACCTCAACGTCATGGGAACGCCGTCGGTCCTGCGGCACATCAGCCGGTGCTGGGCCTCGCTGTTCACCGAGCGGGCCGTGACCTACCGGCGGCGCAACGGCATCGACCACCGCACGGTCCACATGGCCGTCGTCGTGCAGCGGATGGTCTTCCCGCGGGCGGCCGGCATCCTGTTCACGGCCGACCCCGTCACGGGCAACCGGAAGACCGCCACCGTGGACGCCGGCTTCGGCCTCGGCGAGGCCCTGGTCTCCGGCCTGGTCAACCCGGACGTCTTCACGGTGCGCGACGGCGAGGTCGTCGCCAGGACCATCGCCGCCAAACAACGCGCCGTGCACGCCCTGCCGGGCGGCGGTACGCAGGAGGTGACGATCGACGCGGAGCGGCAGGAGCAGCCGGCGCTGACGGATGCGCAGGCCGTGCGGCTCGTGCGGCTCGGGCGGCGGATCGAGGCGCACTTCGGCCGCCCGCAGGACATCGAGTGGTGCCTGGTCGGCGACGACTTCCGGATCGTCCAGAGCCGGCCGATCACGACCCTGTTCCCCGTCCCCGAGGCCGGTGACGAGGAGGACCACGTCTACGTCTCCGTCGGTCACCAGCAGATGATGACCGACGCCATGAAGCCCCTGGGGCTCTCCATGTGGCGCCTGACGGCCATGGCACCGATGCACGAGGCCGGCGGGAGGCTGTTCGTCGACGTCACCCGGCGCCTGGCCTCGCCCGCGACCCGCGACGGCCTCCTGGAGGTCATGGGGAGGGGCGACCCGCTGGTCAGGGACGCGCTGGAAACCCTCCTCGACCGGGGCGACATCGTCCTGTCGCCCCCGGAGCCGGCTCCCGGCGGGCCGCCGCCCGGCGGTGACTCCACCCCCGTCGAGACCGATCCGGCCCTCGTCACCGAGCTGGTCGAGCGCAGCGAGGCCTCCGTCGCCACCCTGCGGCGCGACATCCGGACGAAGAGCGGACCGGCGCTGTTCGACTTCCTCCTGGAGGCCTTCGCGGAGCACAAGCGGGTCCTCGGTGATCCGCTGAGCATGCAGGTCATCATGGCCGGGATGGAGGCCACGTGGTGGCTCAACGACAAGCTGCGGGAGTGGCTGGGGGAGAAGAACGCGGCCGACACGCTCACACTGTCCGCCCCCGGCAACATCACGTCGGAGATGGGACTGGAACTGCTCGACGTCGCGGACGCCATCCGCCCGCACCCGCGGGTGGTGGCCTTCCTGCAGGGCGTCGACGACGAGAACTTCCTGGACGAGCTGCCGAAACTCCCCGGCGGGACCGAAGCGCGCGACGCGATCGAGGCCTACCTCGACCGGTACGGCATGCGCTGCGCCGGCGAGATCGACATCACCAGGCCCCGTTGGAGCGAGCGCCCCAGCACGCTCGTGCCGGCGATTCTCGACAACGTCAGGAACTTCGAACCGGGCGCGGCCCGGCGGCGCTTCGAGCAAGGTCTGCGGGAGGCGCAGCAGAAGGAGCAGGACGTGCTGTCACGCCTGCGGGCCCTGCCGGACGGTGACCGGAAGGCCGACGAGGCCAAGCGGATGATCGACCGGGTCCGCACGTTCATCGGGTACCGGGAGTACCCGAAGTACGGCATCGTCAGCCGCTACTTCGTCTACAAGCAGGCCCTGCTGGAGGAGGCCGAGCGGCTCGTCCGGGCCGGCGTGCTCGCCGAGCGGGATGACGTCTTCTACCTCACCTTCCAGGAGTTCCACGAGGCGGTGCGCTCGCAGCAGGTGGACGACCGGATCGTCCGGCAGCGCGAGGACGCGTTCCGGACGTACCAGGCCCTCACCCCGCCCCGCGTGCTCACCTCGGACGGCGAGGCCCTCAACGGGGCGTACCGGCGGGACGACGCGCCGGACGGTGCCCTGATCGGTCTGGCGGTCTCCGCCGGGACCGTCGAGGGCAGGGCCCGCGTCGTCCTCGACATGGCGCAGGCCGATCTCCAGGCGGGCGACATCCTGGTCACGGCCTACACGGACCCCAGTTGGTCGCCCCTGTTCGTCGGCATCGCCGGTCTCGTGACGGAGGTGGGCGGCCTGATGACCCACGGCGCGGTGATCGCCCGCGAGTACGGCCTGCCGGCCGTGGTCGGCGTGGATCGGGCCACCCGCCTGATCCGGGACGGGCAGCGCATCCGCGTCCACGGCGGCGACGGGTACGTCGAGCTCCTGCCGTGACCCACCACACCGTGCCATGACCACCGCGTGCCGTGACCGACCCCGCCGGGTCGTCCGGGCAGGTCATCAGGCACCGTAGGGGCCGGGTGGCGAGACGGTTCGTCGCCGGCGGTGGCGGACGCGGTGTCCCTCACCGGAAACGGAAGGAAGCTGCACGCATGCGCACCATCCCGGCCCACGACCTGGGGGAGGCGTCCCGATGAGCGGAGCCGAGGACCCCGTCCTCTTCCACACCACCGGACGCGCCGCCCGCATCACGCTCAACCGGCCGCGGGCCCTCAACGCCCTCACCCACACCATGGTCCGCCGCATCGACGAGGCGCTGAGCGCGTGGGAACGCGACCCGGCCGTGGAGACCGTGGTCATCACCGGCGCGGGCGAGCGCGGCCTGTGTGCGGGCGGTGACATCCGCGCCATCCACGACGACGCCCGCGACGGCGACGGCTCGGCCTCCCGGGCGTTCTGGCGCGACGAGTACCGCCTGAACGCCCGGATCGCCCGCTACCCCAAGCCGTACCTCGCCGTGATGGACGGCATCGTGATGGGCGGCGGTGTCGGTGTCTCGGCACACGGCAGCGTCCGCGTCGTCACCGAGCGGTCCCGGGTCGCCATGCCGGAGACCGGCATCGGGTTCGTACCGGACGTCGGCGGCACCCATCTGCTCGCCCGGGCACCCGGCGAGCTGGGCACCCACCTCGCCCTGACCGGCGCTCAGACCGGCGCCGCCGACGCGCTGCTGTGCGGTCTCGCCGATCACTACGTGCCGTCGGCCTCGCTGGAGCGTCTCCTCGATTCCCTGGCCGAACTGCCCGTGAACGAGGCGCTGGCCGGCGTGGTGCGGACACCACCGCGGGGTGTCCTGGCCGACCAGCGCGACTGGATCGACGCCTGCTACGCCGCGGACACCGTCGAGGAGATCGTGCACCGGCTGCTCGCGCACGGCGACCCCGCCACCAAGGAGGCCGCGGAGACCCTGCTCGCCAAGTCACCGACCGCCCTCAAAGTCACCCTGGCGTCGCTGCGCCGGGCCCGGGCACTCGGCTCGCTGGACCGCGTCCTGGACCAGGAGTACCGCGTCTCCTGCGCCGCCCTCGGCACACCCGACCTGGTCGAGGGCATCCGCGCCCAGGTCGTCGACAAGGACCGCAGGCCGCGCTGGTCGCCGAAGACGCTCGCCGAGGTCACCGACGCCGACGTCGAGCGCTTCTTCACCCCGGCCGGCCGGCCCGAGCCGGGTCTCGCGGCACCGTCCGAGGCCGCTGCGGAGGACGCCTGGTGACGTCCGTCGCCGGTGAGGGCCGGTGACGGCGAAGCCTTTGGCCCTCCCGGATCCACGAGGTGTCAGAGCATGAGCAACAGCCGCGTGTGCGACACGAGCTTCCGGTTGACGCTGGTGCTCTGCACGAAGATGGTGAAGTCGTCGTTGTGGTCCGGCTTGACACGCACTTCCGTGTTCGGCAGGCCCAGCAGGGATCGGGCCGCGGGCCCCGTGTACACGCGGTCCGTCTTCTTCTCCAGCACCGCGATCTGCTTCTGCGCCTGGATCTTCTCGGACTTGCTCAACTGGTAGAACGCCGCGCCGGTGCGGTAAGGGTGCCCGCATTCGATGACCCACTCCCGGATCCCCGCGTCACGAGCCACCGGGATCAGCTGGTACTTCGAGGGCTCGACCGGCGTGAGGCCGGCCGCCTTGATGGTGTCCTCGTTGACCGCGTCCGCGCCGGTGGAGAACACCGCCCGCGATCCCCGGATGCCCTGGGCGCGGCCCACCATGAAGTTCTCGGTGGCCTGCCGGATGACCTGCCCGGCCTCCTCCAGACCCTGAGTGCTGGTGGCGTCCCATATGGCGATGTTGTCCTTGGGGAAGCCGCACTGCATGGCCTCGCGCTTGCCCATCTGGTCGGGCACCAGGACGGCCAGTGTCCAGTTGTCCTGCTGGGTCGCCATCATCTCGGCCACGGCCTTGACCAGTTCACGCGGCTCCCGGCTGGGGGAGTCCTCGCAGCGATGGCTCGCGTTCTCCTGTCCGTCGGTCAGCACGAACGTCAAGAAGCTGTGGTCGCCGTACAGTTGGGCCGTCTGGGCCAGTTCCCGCTGCGACTTCAGCGCGGCGGCCAGCAGGGCCGTCATGCCACCGGGCCGGTACAGCTGCTTCAGCGACGGCATGCGCAGCACGTCCTTGTCGTAGATGACGCACTCCACCCTGTCGGCGAAGACGTACACCGTGACGCGCGTTTCCTGGTCCAACTCCCTCGAACGGCGGGCGAGATAGGCGATCTGCTGGTCGGCGACTTCGACCACCTTGCCGCTCAGGTGCGACATGGACGAGCTGGCGTCCAGCACGAGCGCGACGTGGTTGATGTAGTTCTGGGTTCCGGTCACAGCTCCCCCTCGTTCCGGCTAGGTGTTCCCACCTTCTCACCCACCACTGACAATCGATCTTGGCTCGGGCACCCGGGGGAGGGGGCACCCAGGAGCCGACCGCCCGCGGGTCACCGGTCGTGGGCCGGGAGGTCCGCGAGGGCCTTCTCCACCGCCGCGAGGACCGGCAGCGGAGCCTTGTCCCCGGAGACGGCCAGGCGGGCGTCGTAGGTCTCGCCCTGGTAGAGGCCGGCCGACACGACCGGCCCCCGCGCCCAGCGCCACCGCTCGTCGGTGAGCACCGTTGCCACGCCGCCGTCCTCGTACTCCAGTGAGTTGCGCGGCGGCGGCCGGGGGCCCTTGGTAGAAGCGCTCGGCGGAGTCGCGGAACCCGTAGCGCTCGGTGTACCAGCCGCCGGTCAGGGTGATGCCGAGGGCGTTGCGGCCGGGGCGGAGGAGCGCGGTGACGTCGGCGACGTCGAGGAGGACGCGCCACTGGTAACTGCTCCAGCCCGGTTTGAGCTCGGCGTCGTCGACCGGGGCGCCGTTGAGGCGGAGGTCGTAGGCGCCGAACGCGGTGGAGTGCAGCAGGGCGCGGCGGACCGGACGGGGCACGTGGAACGTGGCGCGCAGGAGATGCGGCTCCTCGGACACCGAGCCGACGAAGCGGGCGCGCCACTGATCGGGGGCCAGGAACCCGGCGGTCACCTCAGAACCCGCGCTCCACTCGGAGGACGGAGCCGCCCTTGCCCTGCACCCGTACGCCGACCAGGGCCGTCTCCAGCGGCCACAGGGGCGCGAAGGGCCAGTCGACCAGTTCGTAGTCCCGGCGGCGCCGGCCCCGGCCCGTGCTCCGCTTCGCCGTGACCGTCACGGAGACCTGTCGTGGGCAACGTTGCCCGTTTCGCGCGCGAGTCATTGACACGGTCCGGCGGAGGGTCCAGGATCGCGCCGCAAGTACGGGATTGAAACGATTCAAAACCGCCCGTCCGCACGAGCAGGCTCCGCTCCCCGCAGCACCCCCGGAAGGTCCCCTCGATGCAGAACGTCTCCCGCCGATCCACCCTGCGCTCCGCCGTGGCCGTCGCCCTTGCCCCGACCCTCGGCTCCCTGGTTCTTCCCCGCCTCGCACCGACGGCGTCCGCCGCGGTCTCCTGGACCGCGAAGTGGATCTGGGCGCCCTCCACTTCGACGAACCAGTGGGTGGCCTTCCGCAGATCCTTCACCCTCCCGACCGCCCCTTCCCAGGCCGTGACGCGGATCGCGGTGGACTCGAAGTACTGGCTGTGGGTGAACGGCACGCTGGTGGTCTTCGACGGCGGGCTCAAGCGCGGCCCGAACCGCACGGACACGTACTACGACGAGCTCGACCTCGCCCCGTACCTGAGGAGCGGCGGCAACACGGTGGCGCTGCTGGTGTGGCACTTCGGCAAGCAGGGCTTCTCGCACCACAGCAGCGGCAAGGGCGGGCTGCTGTTCCAGGCCGACCTCCAGACCGGCTCGACGACCACCCGGCTGGTCAGCGACACCGGGTGGAAGCACACCGTCCACCCGGGCTACTCGAACAACACCAGCGGCACGCAGGTCAACTTCCGGCTGCCCGAGTCCAACATCCACTACGACGCCCGGGCCGCCGCCGTCATGGCGGGCTGGCGGTCGCCCGGCTTCGACGACAGCGGCTGGACGGCGCCGACCGACTACGGAGCGGCGGGCGCCGCGCCCTGGAACGCCCTCGTCGAGCGGCCGATCCCGCTGTTCCGCTACTCCGGTCTGAAGTCCTACACCAACGCCGCGTCGCTGCCGTCCTCGGGACAGGGCGCCACCGCGATCTCGGCCACCCTGCCGTCCAACATCCAGGTGACCCCGTTCCTGAAGGTCGACGCCCCGGCCGGTGCGGTGATCGGCATCCAGACCGATCACTACGACGACGGCGCGGGACTGGTGGGCATCGAGCCGGGCACGCAGTACAACGTGCGCGCCACCTATGTCTGCGCGGGCGGCGTCCAGGAGTTCGAGCCGCTCGCCTGGATGAGCGGCACCGCCGTGCGGTACACCATCCCGGCCGGCGTGGACATCCTGGAGCTGAAGTACCGCGAGTCCGGCTACGACACCGACTTCGCCGGCTCTTTCAGCAGCAGCGACGCCTTCCTGGACACGCTGTGGACCAAGGCCGCCCGCACCATGTACGTCAACATGCGGGACAACTACATGGACTGCCCCACCCGCGAACGCGCCCAGTGGTGGGGCGACGTGGTCAACCAGCTCAAAGAAGGCTTCTACACCTTCGACACCCGCTCCCACGCCCTCGGCAAGAAGGCCATCGCCCAGCTCGCCGCCTGGCAGAAGGACGGCGGAGCGCTGTACTCGCCGGTCCCGACGACCATCTGGACCGCCGAACTGCCCGTGCAGATGCTCGCCTCCGTGTGGTCGTTCTGGACGTACTACCTCTACACCGGTGACGCGAGCGCCGTCACTGTCGCCTACCCGGCGGTGAAGCGGTACCTGAACCTGTGGAGCCTGGACGCCGACGGCCTGGTCAACCACCGCGCCGGCGACTGGGACTGGGAGGACTGGGGCGCCAACATCGACGCCCGCGTCCTGGACAACTGCTGGTACTACCTGGCCCTGGACACCGCCGTGAAGCTCGCCGACCTCAGCGGCAACACCGCGGACGTGGCCGGATGGCAGTCCCGGCGCGACAGCATCAAGGCCAACTTCGACCGCGTGCTGTGGGACGCCTCCCGGAGCGAGTACCGCTCACCCGGCTACACCCGGGACACCGACGACCGCGCCAACGCCCTGGCCGTGGTCGCCGGGCTGGCCACCGCCACCCGCCACCGGGCGGTGACCGAGGTGCTGCGCACCCACCTCAACGCCAGCCCCTACATGGAGTTCTACGTCCTGGAGGCGCTGTATCTGATGGGCGCGGCCACCGTCGCCGAGGAGCGCATGCGCAACCGCTTCGCCGCCCAGGTCGCCGACCCCGCCTGCCACACGCTGTGGGAGCTGTGGACCAAGGCCGACGGCACCGACAACCACGCCTGGAACGGCGGCCCGCTGTACGCGCTGTCCGCGTACGCGGCCGGGGTCCGCCCCACCGAGCCGGGCTGGACGGCGTACGAGGCCGTGCCTCGAACAGGCACCCTCACCAGGATCGACACGGTGACGCCCACCCCCAAGGGCGACATCCGCTTCCGCATCCTGCGCGACGGCACCCAGGTGACCCTGACGCTGACCTCGCCGAGCGGGACGACCGCCCGGGTGGGCGTGCCCACCTACGGAGGCGCCCGGCCGGTCATCAAGGCGAACGGCACCACGGTCTTCACCGACGGCTCCGGCACCGGCGGCGTCAGCGGTCTCAGCCAGGCGGGCAAGGACGCCGCGTACGTCTACTTCACCGTCCAGCCGGGCACATGGACGTTCACGGCGACGGGCACGGGCCGGCTCGACGACCTGGCCCTCGGCCGCCCGGTCACCGGCAACAACAGCCTGGAGAACGCCGACTGGGGCCGGAACCGGCTCACCGACGGCACGCTCCGCAGCGTGGCCGGGGCGAAGGGCTGCACCAGCAACGAGTTCACCTCGGCCGACATCGGCGCCAACCCCGTCTGGGTGGAGATCGACCTCGGGGCCGACACCGACCTCGACGCCGTCCGCCTCTTCCCCCGGACCGACACTCCGGCGGCGGGCGGCGGAACCGCGGGCTTCCCGGTCGACTTCACGATCCGCACCCGCCGCGACGGCTCCGCCACGTACACCACCGTGCGGACCGTCACCGGCCAGCCGAACCCCGACGGACGCGTGCAGACGTACGGATTCAGGACCACCACCGCCCGCCATGTGCGCCTCGAAGTGACCAGGCTCGGCGCCCCCGCGGCCGACGAGGCCACCAAGTACCGCCTCCAACTCGCCGAACTCACCGTCCCCACCGCCGCGACCACCGTCACCGCCAACTACACCCTGGAGAACGGCGACTGGGGCAAGACCCGGGTGCTGGACGGCACCACCACGAGCGTGACGGGCGCCAAGGGGTTCACGAGCATCGACTTCCCCTCCGCCGACGTCCGTGACACGCCGGTGTGGATCGAGGTCGACCTCGGCGCCGACCGGGCGATCGGCACCGTCACCCTCCACCCGCGCACCGACACGACGGCGGCGGGCGGCGGAACCGCGGGCTTCCCCGTCGACTTCACGCTGCAGACCCGCGCCGACGGCGCCTCCTCCTACACCACCGTGCGGACCGTCACCGGCCAGAGCAACCCCGACGGAGCCGCCCAGACCTACACGCTCACCGCCGCGAGCGGACGCTACCTGCGGCTGCGCGCGACCAGACTCGGCAGACCGGCCTCCGACGAGTCGACCCGCTACCGCCTCCAACTCGCCGACATCGGCGTCAAGTAGAGAGCGGCCCGCTGTGTGTCAGGGCACAGCGGGCCGCGATCGTGGGGCCGTCACGCGTGCAGGCGCAGGCGGTGACGTCCGGACCCGAGGTCCATCAGGGGCTGCGCGGACTCCCAGCCCTCGGGCGGGAGGAACCGCCCGGTCGTGCCGGGCGGCAGGTCGGCGTGCACGGTGAGCGTGCCGCCGTCGACCGACCAGGCGACGGACGCCGTCCCGTACGGGGTGGCGATCGCGGCGCGGGCCGAGGTGAGCGTCGACCCGGGTCGGGGAGCGATCTCGATGACTCGATAGCCGGGCGCGGCGGCCCGCAGTCCGGCGACGGACCGGTAGAGCCAGGCGGCGACGGCGCCGTAGGCGTAGTGGTTGAACGACAGCATCGTCCCGGCCTTCTCGGTGTCGATGCTGCCGTCGGGCCGGATCGCGTCCCACCGCTCCCACATCGTGGTCGCCCCGCGCTCCACCTGGTACAGCCAACCCGGGCACTCGGTGTTGAGCAGGAGGCGGTACGCCTCCGCCAGGTGGCCGGTTCCGGTCAGGGCCGGCAGCACGAAGGGGGTGCCGAGGAACCCGGTGGCGATACGCCCGTCGTGGGCGCGCACCAGGGCGGCGAGCGCCTCACCGACCGCGACGCGTTCGGCGGCGGGTACGACACCGAACTCCAGGGCGAGCGCGCACCCGGTCTGGGTGGTGCGGGCATGGTCGCCCCACTTCCGCCAGGCGGCCTCGGCGGTACGCCGGTGCAGCTCCCCGTACCGGTCGGCGTCGTCGGCGTGGCCCAGTTCCCGGGCGGCGTCGGCGAGCAGCCGGGCGCTGTGCGCGACGAAGACGGTGGCGACGTAGGCGGAGTCGGTGGTGGCGCGGGCCGGGTCCTCCGGCGGGGCGGCCGGGTCCAGCCAGTCCCCGAGCTGCGCGTTGCCGCTCCAGGTCCCGTCCTCGTCCAGGCGATCGGCGGTGAACTCGACCCAGGCACGCATCGCGGGATAGTGGCGGCCCAGCAGGCTGCGGTGGCCGTAGGCCTCGAAGAGGGCGGTCGGCACGACGGTGGCGGCGTCGCCCCAGCCCGCCGCCGTACCGGCGAACGGCAGTTCCATCGGCGGCAGTTCACCGAGGTCCACGTCGGGAATCACCAGCGGTACCGCGCCGTCCGCCCGTTGCTCGATGGCCAGGTCGGTGAGCCAGCTGTCGAGGAAGGACCGGCTGTCGAACGTGGCGCAGGCCGTCGGGGCGAAGGCCATGATGTCGCCGGTCCAGCCGAGCCGTTCGTCGCGTTGCGGGCAGTCCGTGGGAACGGCGAGGAAGTTGCCGCGCTGCGAGCGGACGACGTTGGCGTACAACGCGTTCACCCGCTCGTCGGAGCAGTGGAACTCACCGATCCGGCGCAGGTCGCTGGCGACGACGGCGACCTCGACCCGCTCGACCGTGACGCCCGGGGACGCCTCGATCTCCGCGTACCGGAAACCGTGGAAGGTGAACTCCGGCTCCAGTTCGGCCCCGCCGCCGGACAGGGTGTACCGGTCGGTGGCGCGTGCCCCGCGCAGGATGCTGGTGAGCAGCCTGCCGTCGCCGTCGAGGACCTCGGCGTGCCGGACGGTGAGGGTGCTGCCGGCCGGGCCGCCGGCACGGAGGCGGAGCCAGCCGGTGATGTTCTCGCCCGCGTCGACGGCGATCGTGCCGTCGGGCAGGGTGCGCACCTCCGGCCGGACGACCTGCACGACACGTACCGGCGGATGGGCCCGCTGCGTCAGCCCGGCGGGCAGGGGCGACGCGGCGGCCCGCTCCCAGGCACGGTCGTCGAAGCCCGCCAGCCGCCAGCCGTGGGGCTCGTGGCGGAGGTCCCGTTCGCAGCCGTCGTACAGGTCCGCCGCGAACAGATCGCCGTACCCGCCCCGCCACTGGTCGTCGGTGGCGACCGTGACGGTGCTGCCGTCGGCCAGGGTGACCTCGAGCTGGGCGAGCAGTGCCGAGGTGTCGCCGTAGACGTCGCGGTTCTTGTGCCAGGTGAGGTGGCCTCGGTACCAGCCGTCGCCGACGGCTGCGGACAGGGCGTTGCGGCCGGGGGAGAGCAGGCCGGTGACGTCGTAGGTGGCGTACAGGAGCCGGTTCGGGTAGCTGGTCCAGCCCGGTTCCAGAAGGTCGTCCGAGACGGGCCGGCCGTTGACGGCCGTGCGGTGGACGCCCAGCGAGGTCACGTACAGGCGGGCGGACACCGGCTCCGCCGGGAGGTCGAACTCCCGGCGGAGCAGCGGCACCGGGCCGGGGGAGGTACGGCCACGGTCACTGGGGACATGGACTGGACGGGCCGTCCAGTCCATGTCGTCGAGCAGCGCCGCCTCCACCCGGGCCGGCTTGCTCCATGCCGTCCACCCGACATCGGTGCGGACCCGGACCCGCCAGTGCCGGACCTCGCGGCTGCGCAGCGGTGCGGCCGGCCACGGCTGATCGGTCACCACGTCGGACTCGACCTCGCCGCTGGAGACCGCGCCCGTGAAGGACCGGCCGGCCGCCACCTGGATCTCGTAGGCGTGCTGCAGGACGCCCGGCCGGTCGCTTGCCAGCGACCACGACAGACGGGGCTCGGGATACGGGGTGGCCACGAGACCGGAGTCGTCCGCAGTGCGCAGCCCGGTGGCCGTCGTCGCGGTGTCCGCCGCGCGGAGTGCCTCGGAGCTCGGCGTCGTCATGACGTCAGGTGCCTTTCGAGGAACCGCAGCGTGGACCGGTGCAGCGTGGTGCGGTGGGGGACGGTGCCCCAGGCGTGGTCCGCGCCCTCGACGATCTCGAGTTCCGCGTTGCCGTCGTAGTGGTCCAGGTAGCGGCGTACGTAGGGGAGGGGAGCGATGTCGTCCTTGTCGCCGTGCAGGATGTGGACGGGGCCCCGGTAGGGCGCGGAGCGCCCGTACACGTCGAGACGGGCGATGTCCTCCACGAGCGCGGGACTCATCCGGTGTCCGTCGGCGTCGAAGTACCCCTTCTGCTCGATCTCGGCCGCGAGGCTGCGGCCCTTGAGGTGTCCGCCGCCGATCTCGAAGGGGGCGACCGCGGCCGGGGACCACAGGCACAGGGCGCCTATCCCCGGTTCCTCGGCGGCGACGATGCCGGCGACGACACCTCCCATGCTCATACCCACCAGGCCGATCCGGTCGGGGTCGACGAAGTCGAAGGTCCGGACTGCCCGGAGCACCGCGCGGGTTTCGGCGATCTCACCGGTGATGGTCACGTCGAAGAAGTCGCCGTCGCTCTCGCCGTGGCCGGAGAGGTCGAACCGGACCGAGGCGATGCCGTGGGCCTCCAGCAGCCGGGACATGGCGACGAAGTTGGGCAGTTCGAGCCGGTTGGAGCTGAAGCCATGCACGAAAACCACGGTGGGCCGGCGGGTTCCGGTCGGGCCTTCGGGGATGTGCAGCGTGGAGCGCAGTGTCATGCCGGTATAGCGGAAGTCGTGATGGCAGATCACGCGGATGCCTTTCGGGATGTGTCGAGTGCGGGCGTGTGCGGCGGTCATCGTGCTGCGGTTGCGCCTCACCTCGGTCAGCACCACTCGATCGCTTCACTTAAACGTGTAGGTAAGCTGAGCGGAAAAGCTAACCGCAGCCACGGGCTTTGGCAAGAGGCCTGGCAGAGGGAGGGGATGCATGACAGGAAAGTCCGGCCCCAGGCGTGTGACCAGCGCGGATGTCGCGCGCGAGGCCAAGGTCTCCCGCGCGACGGTGAGCTACGTGCTCAACGACGCCGCTCACCAGAAGATCCCGGAGGCTACGCGGCAGCGGGTGCGGGAAGCGGCCGCCCGGCTCGGCTACGCGCCGTCGGCCGCGGCGCGCTCGCTGCGCAGGGGGCGCTCCGACATCGTGCTCGGCCTGCTGCCCGACTGGCCGATCGAGCACGTCCTCGGTCGGCTCGTCCAACAACTGACCGACGCCTTGGCCCAGCACGAGCTGACGTTTCTCGTGCACTCGGCTGCTCACCCCGCCCGGCCCCTGCTGGAGGTCCGGAGAGCCTTGACGCCCGCGGCGGTTCTGGCGCTGGACGCGTTCCCGGAGGCCGAAGCCGACGCCGTGCGGGCGGCGGGAATCGAAGTCGTCATGGCAGTGCACGGCTCGGCGCGGAGCGGGCACCGGTCTCCCCTCGTGCCGGAGGAGCCGATCGGAGCGGCGCAGGCCCGCTACCTCGGCCGCGCGCACCGCCGGCTCGGCTACGCCTACCCGGACCTGGCGAGGCTCGGTGTCCTGGCCCGGCCGCGACTGGACGGCGTGCGCAAGGTGTGCGCCGAACTCGGCCTCCCGGAGCCGGATGTCCGGACCGTCCCCGTCGATCGGGACGGTGCCGTCGAAGCGGTGAAGGCATGGCTCGCCGCCGATCCGCCGGTGACGGGCGTCTGTGCGTTCAACGACGATGTCGCCATGGCGGTTCTGGCCGCCCTGCGGTGGCTGGGGCTGCGGGCCCCCCGGGACCTCGCCGTGATCGGCGTCGACGACATTCGCGCCGCGGCGCTGGCCCGGCCGCCGCTCACCACGATCGTCCGCGACACCGAGGCCATCGCGCGGGGCCTGGCCCGCCGTATCGTCGACACCCTCGACGGGGCGCGGGTCTCCGCCGATCCCATCGAGGACCCGCTGCTGGTCCTCGTCCGGGTGTCCGCCTGACCGGTTCCGCCGTCGCGGCAGTCAACCGGCCACCTCCGCACACCTAGTGCCCCGCGCGGCGCTGTCACCGGGACCGTCTTCCGCGAACCTCTTGCGCAACGAGGGCGACACAGTTAGTTTACGGACCACTCGCTTAAAGGTGTAAGTAACCCGCGAGGGCTCACTCGGAGTGACGCGCGCTGGAGCCGACACCTCTGCGTCGACGTCATCTCCAGCAGCTTTCGCGCCGGGATTCCACAGCTCGACCGCGGCGGATTCTCCTGGCTCCGCTCATCCGTGGCGGCCCCCGGACCACGCCGCCGCCCGGCTCGCCCACCTCGACAGCTCGATCGCGACCCATGTCGTATCGCCCGTTCTCCCCGCACACCCTTCCCAGCTCCTCCCTCCCCGGCCCTCCCGACCTCACGGAGACCTCGATGAAGAGAAGCACCGTCCTCCAAGCCTCGCTCGGCGTGGTGGCAGCGCTCGCGCTCGCCGCCTGCGGCGGTGGGCAGGGCAACGGCACCGGCGGCGCCGGATCGGCCACCCTGACCATCGCCCTGTCCTCGGCGCCCAACAGCCTGGACCCCGCACACGTCGCTGTCGGGCCCTTCCTGAACTACATGGACCCCGCCTACGCGACACTGCTGACCCGCAAGGCCGACGGCACCCTGGGAGCCGGGCTCGCCGACAAGTGGGGCTACGTCGGCAAGAAGAACACCAAGTTCAGGCTCCACCTGCGCAAGGGCGCGAAGTTCGCCGACGGCACGCCGATCACCGCAACCGACGTCGTCAACTCCTTCAAGTACTTCCAGAAGGGCAGCGGACCCTCCGTCCCCAACTTCCGTCCCCTGACCTTCTCCACGCCGGACAGCTCGACCGTGGTGGTCAGCAGCCCGACACCGAACCCCGACATGGGCACCCTCTTCACGCCCCCGTACATGGGCGGCGCCATCATCAGCCCGGCCGGGCTCAAGGCCCCGAAGAAGCTCGCCTCCGCGACCTTCGGCGCCGGACCGTACGTGTACAGCGCCCAGCAGTCGGTCTCCGGCGACCACTACGTCTACGTCCCGAACAAGAACTTCTACGACCAGTCCGCCATCCACTTCAAGAAGATCACCGTGCGCGTGATGCCGAACGTCAACTCGCAGGTGCAGGCCCTGAAGTCCGGCCAGATCGACCTCATGTACGGCACGCCGGACGTGGCGCCGACCATCAAGGGCGACAAGTCGCTCACCACGCTCAAGAAGCCCACCACCTGGGCCGGCCTGTTCCTCCTGGACCGTGAGGGCACCGTCGTCAAGGGACTGGGTGATGAGCGTGTCCGGCAGGCGCTGAACTTCGCCGTCGATCGCTCCGCGATCACGAAGGCGGTCTACGGAGACTACGGCACCCCCATCTCGCAGCCGCAGATGCCCGGCTACGACGGCTACAGCCCCGAAGCCGAGAAGATGTACCCCTACGACCCGGACCAGGCCAAGAAGCTGCTGAAGGCGGCGGGCTACGGGAAGGGGCTGACCATCCCGGTGAACTACGGGTCGTTCGACCCCTCGACGACCAAGATGCTCCAGGCCGTGCAGGACCAGCTCGCCAAGGTCGGCGTCAAGCTGAAGCTGAGGGCCGCCACCAACTTCGGCGGCTGGATCAACGACCTGCTGACCAAGAAGTACGCGGCCACCGTGCTCTCGCCCGGCACGGGTGGCGAGGCCAACTTCTACGCCCAGCAGGCGGGATTCACCAAGACGGGCATCATGAACGTCTTCGGCGTGGCCGACCCGGACGTCGACGCCGCGTACGCCCGGCTCGCCGCGGCGGACCCGAAGTCCAGCGGGGCGGCGGCGAAGGATCTCACCGATGTCATCGTGCGGAAGGCGCTCGCCCTGCCGGTGTCCGGTTCCGACACGATCGCCATGTACAACAACAAGTTGCGCGGGGTGCAGTTCCCGGAGGGCGGCGCTCAGCTGACCTCCAACACCCTGTGGACCACCCGCTGACGAGGGCCGATGTTTCCCATCATTCTCCGCAGGCTGGCACTGTCCGTCCCGCTCCTCCTGATCGTCTCGGCGATCACCTTCGTCCTGGAGTCGTTCGTGCCGGGAGATCCGGCACGAACAGTGCTCGGCATCAACGCGACGCAGGAACAGTACGACGCGCTGAGGGCCGCCATGCATCTCGACCAGCCGGTCGCCGTGCAGTACTGGCTGTACCTCCGCGACCTCCTTCAAGGTGACCTCGGCAGCTCGCTGTTCAGCGGCGAATCCGTGCTGGGGCTGATCGGGCAACGCCTGCCGGTCACCCTGGCGTTGGTGATCGGGGGGACCCTGCTCGCGAGCCTGGTCGGTGTCGTGCTCGGCGTGTACAGCGCGACGCGCGGCCGGTTCAGCCGCCGGCTGTTCGACATCCTGTCCCTGCTGGGCAGCGCGGTGCCCAACTTCTGGATCGCACTGATGCTCGTCGCCGTGTTCGCCGTCAAGTTCGGCTTCTTCCCCGCCACCGGGTACACCCCGTTCGCCGAGTCGCCGGGGCAGTGGGCGGCCGGCCTCGTCCTGCCGGTGGTCTCCCTCTCGATCGGCGGAGTCGCCTTCATCTCCAAGGTCACGCGCGACGCGATGATGTCCACCCTCGGCCTCGACCACATCAGAACGCTGCGGGCCTCCGGCATCCGGCCCTCGTCGATCGTCTGGAAGCACGCACTGCGGGGCTGCGGACTGCCGGTGGTGACCACGATCGGCCTCATGATGATCACGTTCATCCCCGGCACGATCCTCATCGAGAACGTCTTCACGTTGCCCGGTCTGGGCACCACGGTCGTGGACGCGACCAACCAGCACGATCTGCCGGTCGTCCAGGGCCTCACCATCACCTTCACGGTCATGGTCATCGTGGTGAACCTTCTCGTCGACGTCCTCTACAGCCTCCTCAACCCGAAGGTACGTGCGGAATGACCACTGTCGAGGCGCCCCCGAAGGCGCGATCGCGGCCGAGGACCAACCCCTTCGCCGGGATATGGCGCCGTCCCGTCCCCGCCGCGGCGTTCGTCGTGGTCGTCGGGATCAGCGTCGCCGTGATCCTCGCCCCGCTCCTGGCACCGCACCCGCCGCTGGCGCAGGACCTGCTCCACACGCTGTCCGGTCCGTCGGCGAACCATCCTCTGGGCACCGACGTCCTCGGCCGCGACGTGCTGAGCCGGCTGCTGTACGGCGGACGGCCGACCCTGATCGGGGTGGGTCTCGCCGTACTCGTCTACGCCTTCTTCGGCATGTCGCTGGGCATGCTCGCCGGCTATCTGCGGGGCTGGACCGACCGGGTCATCGTCGCCGTGCTGGACGTCATGCTCTCGGTTCCGGCGGTCATCATCACGCTGGCCGTCCTCGCGATCTTCCACCAGAGCAACGCCGCCGCCATGCTCACGATCGGCTTCTTCGCCTCCGCGGGCCTCGCCCGGATCATCCGCAGCTCCTGCATCGCGCTGCGCGAGGAACTGTTCGTGGACGCCGCCAGGGTGTCCGGGCTCGGCCCGGCCCGGATCATGGCACGGCACATCCTCCCCCGACTGACAGGGCAGTTGCTGGTCCCGGTCTTCCTCTTCTCGGGCAACGCCCTCGCCATCCAGACCGGCCTCGGGTTCCTCGGCCTGGCCACTCCGGCGCCCGCACCGAGTTGGGGCGGCATGGTCGGAGAGGCCGCGCAGATCATGCAGCAGGACCCCTACCTGCTGTTCGTCTCCGGTGGCGTGATCGGCCTCATGTCCCTGTCCTTCGGGCTGGTCGGCGACGGCCTGCGCGACCTCGAACAGGACCGGCGGCAGGCCACCGGTGGCCGGTTGCGGCGGCCGGTTCCCGCAACGGTCCTCCAGGACGCGAACAAGCCGTCGGACGCACCGCCGGACGGAGCAGTCCTCGCCGTGCGCGACTACTCGATCGCCTTCGCCACCGCGCAAGGGCCACGCACCGTCGTCGACTCCATCAGCTTCTCGGTCCGCCCCGGTGAGATCTTCGGTCTCGTGGGCGAATCCGGCAGCGGAAAGACAGTGACGGGCCTGTCCCTGCTCGGACTCCTCCCACCCAACGGAGCCGTGACGAGCGGCTCGGCCTGGCTGGCCGGCACCCGTATCAGCGGCCTGCCGGAGCGGGAGTTGCAGGGCATCCGCGGCAGCGAGATCGCCCTGGTGTCGCAGGAACCCATGGTGGCCCTCGACCCGTACTTCACCATCGGCTCCCAGCTGTCGGAGGTCGTCCGCCGCACCGGCGCCGTGCCTGGAGGGAAGGAAGCCGTCCGGCAACGCGTCCGGGACCTGCTCACCAGCGTCCACCTGCGCGATCCGGACGGCGTCGCGCGCAGGCACCCGCACGAGCTGTCCGGCGGCATGCTCCAGCGCGTCGTCATCGCCATGGCGCTGGCCGGCTCACCGAAGGTGCTGATCGCCGACGAACCCACCACGGCACTGGACGTGACCGTGCAGGCGGGCATCCTGGATCTGCTGCGGTCACTGCGCGACGAGCACGGCATGGCGATCATCCTGATCACCCACGACCTGGGCGTGGTGGCGGACAGCTGCGACCGCGCCCTCGTGATGGAACAGGGCCGGATCGTGGAGGAAGGCCCGGTCGAGGACATCTTCTACCGGCCCCGCCACCCCTACACGAGGCAACTCATCGCAAGCACCCCCAGCATCGCTCCCACGGAGGGCAGGATCGCGTGACCGGGACACCCGTACTCCGACTCGACGGCCTCGCGGTCCGTTACCCGTCCCGCGGCTTCCGCCGGCCCCCGACCACCGTCATCGAGGACGTGTCGTTCGACGTCGGCGAAGCCGAGACGGTCGCACTCGTGGGCGAGTCCGGCTCGGGGAAGACCACCATCGGCAAGGCGGTGCTGGGGCTGACCCCGGTCAGCGGCGGACGCGTGCTGCTCGCCGGGCGGGACATCACCCGCCTCACCGGCCGGGCCCGCAGGCTCCTGTCCTCCGACCTCCAGGCCATCTTCCAGAACCCCTACGGGTCGCTGAACCCGGCGCTGCCCGTGGGCCGGACCCTCGCCGAGCCCCTGCTCACGAGCGGCTCCACCCTCTCCCGCGCGGAGGTCCACGAGCACATCGCCGACCTGCTCCGCCGGGTCGGCCTGCCGGAGGACGCCGCCGGCCGCTACCCGGCCCAGTTCAGCGGCGGCCAGCGCCAGCGCATCGCCATCGCCCGGGCGGTGGCCCGCCGGCCCCGGGTCGTCATCTGCGACGAGCCGACCAGCGCCCTCGACGTCACCACCCAGGCCGCCGCCCTGGACCTCCTCGCCGAGTTGCAGAGGACGTTCGGCTGCGCGTACCTGTTCATCACCCACGACCTGGCCGTCGTCAAGGAGTTCGCGGCGCGCACCCTGGTGCTCCAGCGGGGACGCATCGTCGAGGAGGGCCCCAGCGCCGAGGTGTGCGAGCGGCCCCGGCACGCGTACACCCGGCGCCTGGTGGCGGCCGCGCCCGTCCCGGACCCGGTCCTGCAACGCAGGCGCCGGCAAGAGCGGACGGACATGCGGGCGGGCACCGGCTGAGCCGTCACGAGCCCGAGCCGGTGGCCGCACGCGCACATCTCAGAGGGTCAGGAGCACCTTGGTGGCGCGGCGTTCGTCCATCGCCCTGTACCCCTCGGCTGCCTGCTCCAGGGGCAGGGTGAGGTCGAAGACCTTGCCGGGGTCGATCTCGCGCTCCCAGATGAGCCGGATCAGCTCGGGCAGGAACCGCCGTACGGGCGCGGGGCCGCCGAGGGTGTGGATGCCGGCGAAGAACAGCTCGATGCCGGGGATGCTCACGTCGTGGTTCACGCCCACGTAGCCGAGGTGCCCGCCGCCGCGGGTGGCGCCGACGGCCTGCATGAAGGACTCCTGCGTGCCGACCGCCTCGATCACCGAGTGCGCGCCGAGGCCGTTCGTCAGCTCCTTGATCTTCGCGACGCCCTCGTCACCGCGCTCCTCGACGATGTCGGTGGCGCCGTAGTAGCGCGCCAGCTTCTGCCGCTCGGGGTGGCGGGACATGGCGATGACGCGCTCCGCGCCGAGCTGCCTGGCGGCCAGGACGGACATCAGACCGACGGCACCGTCCCCGACGACGGCGACGGTCTTGCCCGGTCCGGCCTCGGCGGCGACGGTGGCGTACCAACCGGTGCCGAGCACGTCGGAGGCGGCCAGCAGGGCGGGGATCAGCTCCGGGTCGGGCTGCCCGGGGGTGGCGACCAGGGTGCCGTCGGCCAGCGGGATACGGGCCTTCTCCGCCTGGGTCCCGATCCCCGCGTGGACGAACTCGGCGTGCACGCACTTCGACTGGAACCCGGCCCGGCAGATCTCGCAGGTGTTGTCGGAGATGACGAACGATCCGACCACGAAGTCCCCGGGCTTGACGGTCGTCACCTCGGAGCCGACCTCCTCGACCACACCCACGTACTCGTGGCCCATGAGCGTGTGGTCGGCGGGCTCGATCCCGCGGTAGGGCCACAGGTCGGAACCGCAGATGCAGGTCGCGGTCAGCTTCACGATCGCGTCGGTGGGCTCGACGATCCTCGGATCCTCGCGCTCCTCCACCCGGACGTCGCCGGCCTTGTGCATCACTACTCCGCGCATGGGTTCTGTCTCCTTGTTTCTGTGCTGTGGCGCCCGTGGCGCCGGTGCGTTCTTCAGCTCGTCCCGGCGGATTCATTCGCGGCCCGGGCGGGGGACGGCCCGGGACGGCGGCGCTGGACGAGCGCGATGGTGACGGCGGGGATCAGGGTCAGCGCCGCGATGACCGTGCCGACGGCGGCGGGGCCCGTGGCCCCCAGGGAGGAATCGATGGCCAGTCCGGCGATCCAGGAGCCGACGGCGGTGCCCAGGTTGAAGCCCGACACGGTCAGCGCGGACCCCAGGGTGGGTGCTTCGCCCGCGAAACGGACTCCGAGGGAGATGAGTACCGGGTTGACGCCGAGCCCGAACAGCCCGAGCAGGGTGATCATCGTCACCGTGGGTGCGGCGTGGCCGGCCAGCAGGAAGATCGCCAGCAGCAGGACGGTGGTCACCGCGGGGGCCAGGATCGTCGTCAGGTACGGGCGGTGGTCCCCGAGGCGGCCGCCCAGGAGGAAGCCCGCCAGGGCACCGGCCCCGAACCCGACCAGGACCAGTGGCACGAGTCCGGCGGCCAGCCCGGTCTCTCCGGTCAGCAGCGGCGCGACGTAGGCGTACGTCGACAGCACTCCACCCGTGGTGGTCGTGCAGGCCGCGAGGACCAGCCACAGCCGCTTCGAGCGCAGTGCGGACAGCTCGGAGCGGAGCGACACCGCCTGGTCGCCGTCGGCGTCGCGCGGCACATGCCGGGCGATGAGCACCATGGCGGCCGCTCCGAGGACGGCGAGCGCCCAGAACGGTCCCCGCCAGCCCATGAGCTGCCCGGCGAAAGCACCCAGCGGCACACCGACGACGTTGGCGAGCATCGCCCCGGCGCCCACGACGCCCAGAGCACGCGAACTCGCCGCGGGACCGGCGGCCCGGGCGGCCACCACATTGGCCACCGCCCAGAACGCCCCGGTCGCCAGCGCCGTCAGGAACCGGGCCGCCAGCAGCAGCGCGAAGCCGGAGCCGAGCGCGACGACGAGGTGCCCCGCGGCGAAGACGCCCAGGGCGAGGACCAGCGTCAGCCGCCGCGGCAGCCGCAGCGTCAGCATCGCCATCAGCGGCGCCCCGACGATCATCCCGACCGCGAACACGGTGATCAGCAGTCCGGCCCGGCCGACACCGACCTGGACGTCCTGCGCGATCTCCGGCAGCAGACCCGCCACCACGAACTCCGTCGTCCCCATCAGGAACGTGCCCAGGGCCAGGACGTGGACGACCAGCGGAAGCCGGGTGGGCGGCCGCTCGCCGTCACCGGCGCGGCTGTGGGCAGGTGCGTGGAGGGTTCCTCCTCGCATGGTCATACGTCGTCTCCGCAGCGGATCGGGAACGTGGTGCGCGTCCCACGAAACAGCTCCCGCCGCGCGCGAGGGAGACCGCGTTTATGGGGGGTACCGGCTCAACCCCCCTCCCGAGGGTTCCGGGCCTTAGCGTGGGGGTCATGGACGGCCGTTCCGAAAACCGCGCTGACATCCGTGACTTCCTGGCGCGCCGACGCGCCCAGCTCACGCCCGAGCAGGTGGGCCTGCCCACGAGCGGACGGCGCCGGGTCCCCGGGCTGCGCCGTGAGGAGGTCGCGGTCCTCGCCGGGGTGAGCACGGAGTGGTACACGCGGCTGGAGAAGGGCCACATCGGCGGCGTGTCCGAGGACGTCCTCGACGCGGTGGCCCGCGCCCTGCAGCTGAGCGAGGACGAGCGGACCTACCTGTTCGACCTGGCCAAGGCCGCCCACCCCGGCCCCGCGGCCCGGCGCCGCCGCAAACCCGTCGACATCCCGCCCCGCGTCCAGTGGATCCTCGACTCCATGACGCTGTCCGCGGCCCTGGTCATCAACGGCCGCCTGGACATGGTGGCCACCAACGCCCTGGCCCGTGCCCTGTTCGCGCCGATGTTCGACAGTCACACCACCGACGAGGGCGGTCGGCCGAACTTCGCCCGGTACTACTTCCTCGACGACACCTCCCACGACTTCATTGAGGACTGGGACGGGGCCGCCCGCACCACCGCCGCCCTGCTGCGCGCCGAGGCGGGCCGGTATCCGCACGACAGGGCCCTGCGCGCACTCGTCGGAGAGCTGTCCACGGTCAGCGCCGAGTTCCGCACCCGGTGGGCCGCGCACGACGTGCGGATCCACCACGGCGGCGTCAAACGCTTCCACCACCCCGAGGCCGGGCCCCTCGAGCTGACCTATCAGCCGCTGGACCTGCCCGTGTCCGCGCACGAGGCGCACTCGATGACCATCTACACCGCCGAACCGGGCACCGTCGACGAAGACCGGCTCAGACTCCTCGCCAGTTGGGCGGCCACCCCCGACGGGCAGCGGGAGAGCCCTCACGACACCCGTGACCTCCTCGGATGAGGCGGTCGAGGACCGCTCGGGCGCGGGCCGGTCAGGCGGATTCCCGGAAGCGGAGGAGGAGGTCGTCCCGGACGGGCTCGGCGGGGGTCTCCTTGCCGCCCAGCGAGTCGACGACGCGGCGGGCCAGTCCCCGCGCGATCGCGTCGGTGTCCCGGACGACCGTGGTGAGCGGCGGCTGAGCCAGCGACGCGCCCGGGATGTCGTCGACGCCGATCACGGCCAGGTCGCGCGGGGCGCGCAGTCCCAGATGGCTCAGCCCCGCGAGTACGGCGAGGGCGACGTTGTCGTTGAACGCGCAGATGCCCGTGACCGGCGGGTCCGCGCCCAGCCACCCCTTCACAGCTTCGGCCGCTCCGGCCGCGTCGAGCGGCACCGTCCGGACGTCCGGCTCCGGCATGCCCAGGTCGGCGCAGACCGCTCGGACGCCCTCCAGCCGCGGCCCGGCCAGGACGTCGAGTCCCGGCAGGTCGGGGTAGGCGTAGCCGAGCCGGCGGTTCGGTGCGGCGAGGTGCCGGGCCTGCAGTGCGCCGATCGGCTGCTCGGACACCAGTGGGGGCCGCGGCTCACCCCCGGGCGATCCGTGCATCGCCATCACGACCTCGATGCCCGCCGCGCGCATCGCCTCGGCTTCGACGTCGTCGAAATCCTGCAGGGCCAGCACGGCCGCCGGGGTCATGGCCTTCCAGATGTCCCGCAGGGGGCGCGCGGGATGAGCCGACGAGTGCACGACGAAGGTCAGTCCGGCCTCCGCGAAGGCGTTGGTCAGCTGCTGGATGAGCCGTCCGAGGACATGCTCGATCGGCCAGTCCGGAAGCAGGCCGAGCACGATCTCCGAGCGTCCCGTGCGCAGGGCACGCGCCGCGGCCGAGGGGGCGTAGCCCAGGCGGGCGGCCGCGTCCCACACCCGCTGCCGGGTGGTCTCGGGGATCTTCTGGTGGGGCACGCCGTTGAGGACGTAGCTCACCGTCGCCCGGGACACTCCGGCCTCGCGGGCCACATCCGCGCTGGTCACCCGTCTGCCCTCGGACACCCCGCACCCGCCCTCGCCTCGTCGGCACCTCTTGTCAAAGCCCCCGGCCGCGGTTAGCTTACCGGCCACAACGCTCAACTGGCACGCGTAAGTGAATCGAGTAGGCAGCTCTCGCCGGAGTGGTGCCTCCTCACGTCTCCCGGACGACTCGCAGCCAGGCCACCACAGCTCCCGCCCCCTCTCATCCGCGTCGAGGAGGAGCCATGCCCGGCAACGAGAACGCCGCGAGAAACCCGTGGAAGACCGCGGCCCTCGCCGGCATGGCCTCCTATCTGGACGCCGCGGCCCTGGTCACGTCGGGCATCGCCATCGGCGGCTACTACGCCGGACCGCTCCGCCTCGGCGCCGACGCCATAGGAGCCCTGCTGGGCCTGCAGACGCTGGCGTTCGCGGTCGGCGCGCTGTTCGGCGGCAGGCTGGGCGACCGGTTCGGCCGCCGGAAGGTCTTCACCCTCTCGCTGGTCCTCTACGCGGCCGGTGTCCTGCTGCTCCTGGTGGCGGCGGACCCCGCGCTGCTCTACGCCGGTGTCGTGGCCACCGGTCTGGCGATCGGCGCGGACCTTCCCGTCTCGCTCGCCCTCGTCAACGAGGAGGCGCCGGCCGGCCGGAAGGGCACCATGGTGGTGTTCTCCGGCATGCTCTGGCTCGCCGGAATCGTGGCCGTGCTGGTGCTGAGCTCCTTCATGGGGGTCCAGGGCCTGACGGGCGGCCGGATCCTGTTCGCGCACCTGCTCGTCGTGGCGGTCGCCGTCCTGCTGCTGCGCCTCACCCTCAGCGAGTCGGCCGAGTGGACGGCCGCCCGCCGCGCGGCCGACGCCCGGACGACGGCCCGCTCGGAGACCATCGAGTTCAGCCGCGTCCGGGACCTCTTCCGGGCACCGACCCGCTACGCCCTGCTGGCGACGGGCCTGTACTACGCCGCCTGGAACCTCGGCGCGAACACCCTCGGCCAGTTCGGCACCTTCCTGTGGACCGCTCTGGCCGGGGGAGAGGTGGCGCAGTTCTCCCAGCTGACCCTGGTCGGACTGCCGGTCGGCTTCGCCGCCGGCCTGCTCTTCATGCGGGTGGTCGACACACCGTCCCGGCACACCTGGTTCGCCGCCGGCTCGGGGCTGATCGTCCTGGCCTGGGCGCTGCCCGCGCTGCTCGGGCCGGGCAAGGTCACTCTGGTCGCCGTCATGCTCATCTCGGGCCTCGGCAACTCGTTCGCCGGCGAGTCCGTCTACAAGGTCTGGTCGCAGGAGCTGTTCCCCACCTTGCTGCGGGCCACCGCCCAGGGCGTGACGATGGCCTTCACCCGGGCCGTCGCCGGGCTGGCGGCCCTGGGCACTCCGGCCTTCGCCCTGGGCCACCCCCGCCCGCTGTTCGGCGCCCTGTTCTGCCTGGCGCTGACCGCTGCGGTCATCGGGCTGATCTGGGTGCCCCGCCTGCCCACGACCGCGGGATCCGAGCCGATGGCGCCCGGCACGCCGGCATCCGGCACCTCCCGGCGGACGGCGGTGTGATCCGCCGCCGCACGAGTCCAGCACGGCGCCGCCGCACGGCCCGGCATTGGCGCCGTCGCATGGGCCCGGCATGGCGCCGCCGCACGGGCCCAGCACGGCACAGACCCCGGCCGCCGCTCAGGGATGCCTGCTGCAACCGCGAGCGCCGCTGCCCCGTATCGATCACCCCTCAGGAGGACCTCGATGGTCATGACTCCGCCGCCCTTCGACCCGGAGATCGCCGCGCACCTCGCGGCGATCCACGCGTGGCTGCCGCCGACGATCACACCGGACATGATCCCGGCGGGACGGCAGCTGCCCTCCGGCTCGCCGCCGCCCCCGACGAACGAGGAGCTGGCCGGTGACGGTCGCTTCGAGGTCGAGGAGCGGGCGGTTCCGGGGCCGCCCGGCGCGCCGGACGTGACGGTGCTGATCGGCCGGCCCACCGGCGCGATCGAGCCACGCCCGGTCCTCTACACCATCCACGGCGGCGGCATGGTGACCGGTACCCACCGGCTGGGGATCCCCCTCGACTGGGCGGAGGAGCTGGAGCTGGTCGTGGTGTCCGTCGAGTACCGGCTCGCTCCCGAACATCCGCACCCGGCCCCGGTGGAGGGCTGCTACGCGGGCCTGCTGTGGACGGCGGAACACGCCAAGGAGATCGGCGGTGATCCCGACCGCATCGTCCTCGTGGGCGGCAGCGCGGGCGGCGGACTCGCCGCGGCGGTGGCGCTGCTGGCCCGCGACCGGGGCGGCCCGCGCGCGATCGGCCAGATGCTGTTGAGCCCGATGCTCGACGACCGCAACGACACTCCGTCCGCCCACCAGATGGCGGGTCTGGGCGTGTGGGACCGCACCTCGAACGAGACCGGGTGGAGCGCGTTGCTGGGTGAGGCGCGCGGCACCGCCGACGTCTCGCCCTACGCCGCGCCCGCTCGCGCGGACGACCTGTCCGGCCTTCCCCCGGCGTTCATCGACGTGGGATCGGCGGAGACCTTCCGCGACGAGGACGTCACCTATGCGAGCCGCATCTGGCAGGCGGGCGGCACCGCGGAGCTGCACGTGTGGCCGGGAGGCTTCCACGGGTTCGACACCCTCGTCCCGGAAGCGGCCCTGTCCGTGGAGGCCCGCGCCGCCAAGCTGCGCTGGCTGCGCCGGCTTCTGGGAGACACGGCGTAGGCCGTCCATCCGCTGCCCGGACGGTCACTCGAGTGTCGGCGAGGGCGCGCCGCCCACCCTCGCGGGCGGAGCACTCCACCGGGGTGCCCCGCCCGCGAGGGTGACCTCGGCGCGGTCAGGTCGGCTCCGGCAGGGAGCGCGCCGTGCCGTCCGTGCTCGGGTGGGCCACCGGTGCCGTATCGCCGGGAGCACGGGGAACCAGTCCGATCAGTGCGGCGCCGATGATGCCGGGGATCGCGAGGGCGTAGAAGTTCCACTGGTACGCCAGTCCCGCCCCGATGATGAGTCCGAGCAGCGGAGGGGCGAGCATCGAGCCGATGCGGCCGAAGCCCAGCGTCCAGCCCAGCGCCGTGGCGCCCATCCGCACCGGGTAGTACTTCGAGGCGTAGGCGAGGACGAACGTCTGCGTTCCCATCGCCCCGATGCCTCCCAGCGCCACGGCCGCGTACAGCACCGCTGTGGGCAGTCGCAGGCTGAGGAGAATCACGGCCGCACCGGCCAGGAGGTAGGTCGCGACGATGATCGGCTTCGAGCCGAGCCGGTCGGCGGCCAGGGAGATGAGGAGCTGGCCGACGACAGCACCGAAGTTGAACATCAGCAGGAAGCCCAGCGCGGAACCGGAGGAGTAGCCGGGCCGCCCCATGATCTCCGGGAGCCAGGTGTTGTAGCCGTAGATCATGAACAGGCACAGGCACGACATGGCCAGGAAGCACAGCGTCGCCACCACGTAGTGGCGTGAGAACAGAGCTTTCACCGGCGACATGCCGCTCGGGCCGTTCTCGGCCGGAGACGGGGCCGACGACGGTCCGGCCGCCGCCGCGTCCTCGACCGTGATGTTCCAGCGCCGGGCCGTCTTCTCCGCCTCGGCGTGCCGGCCTTTCGCCTGGAGGAAGGCGATCGACTCGGGCAGGAACTTGAGGGCCACGGGCACGACCAGGACGAGCGGGAGGAGGCCGAGCAGGAACATCGCGTGCCAGCCGAACCGGGGGATGACGGACATGCCTACCAGGGCGGCGATGATGCCGCCCACGGGAAAGCCGCTGAAGATGATCGCGAACACCAGGTTGCGGTTCGCCGGCCAGGCGGTGGGCGGTGGCGTGGCGGAGGCCGGTGAGGCGGCCGATCTGGGCGAGGGTCAGCTCCGCACTCTCCTTCGGGATGATCCGCGGCGGACACATCGACGTCGCCGTACTCGGCGCCATGCAGGTCTCCGCGGCGGGCGACCTGGCGAACTGGGCGGTCCCGGGCCGGCTCGTCACCGGCATCGGCGGCGCCATGGACCTGGTCCACGGGGCCCGCACCGTCATCGTCGTGATGACCCACACCGCGAAGGACGGCAGCCCCAAGATCGTCGAGGAGTGCTCCCTGCCGCTGACCGGCAGACGCTGCGTGCACCGCGTCATCACCGACCTCGCCGTCCTGGACGTGACCGACGGCGGCCTCGTCCTGGTCGAAACGGCCCTCGGCGTCACCGCCGACCGAGTGCGGGAGCACACCGAGGCGGAGATCCGGGCCGGTACGGCCTGACCAAGGCCGCCGTGAGGTGGATACAGTCGACCCTCCTCTGGACCTCGCTGCAGCGGCCCCTCCTCCTTGTACCGGCGCTGGAACTGCTCGGCGGTCTCGTCGAGGCGACGGTAGAGCTAGAAGTTGGCGCGCAGGGCGGCCGGGTCGCGCAGCGCGTCGACATAGACGTCGACGGCGTGCTGCGGGATGGCGTCGGGGGTGGCGGCTTTGGAGGCGAACTGGTGGCCGGTGTAGATCTCCTCGCGGCCGGCGACCATGCGTTCGTTGATGTCCGTGAGGCGGTTGAAGGCGAAGTGCCACAGGAACTCGTTGGTCGCCGCGTCCGACATCAGCGGTGGGGGAGAAGCCGGGCAGGACCGCCTCGCCGACGACGAGGCGGGTGACCTGGGAGGACGTTCGACCGCTCATGTGCGGGGTCGCCTACGCCGCCCTCCTCCACGCCGACGACCCGGAGCCCCGCCTCGCGCCTGGCCGCCGCTACCTGGGCGTCATGCTGCAGGGGCTGCGCACGGCCTCGGCATGAGGGCCCCTCTGATCACCCCCGATGCTCCAGGCGCTCAGAAGGCGTAGCGCACCCGGAGCCACGGCGCATGCCGGTCGATCAGGGCGCGCAGGGCCCGCACGGCATCCCCTTTGACCCTGTTGCGGTAGCGGACGTTCAGGGCGCCGTTCTCGGAGCGCTTGGCCTGTTGGAGCTCCGGTCGCCACAGGACTTCCTCGGCGCGGGGGTGCCAGCCGAGGTTGACCTCGTGCAGGTCCTGGTTGTGGGTGAGCATGATCACCTCAGCGGCGGCCTGCTGCTTCACCCGGCGCGGCAGGACGTCGTCGAGGTGGCGGAGCAGCTCGGCCCAGGCGTCCTGCCGGCCGGGGCGGACGACCACGGGGGAGAGGTTGAAGTGCACCTCGTACCCGGCGTCCAGGAAGTCCGCCGCGGCGCCGATGCGCTCGGCGACGGGCGAGATGCGCACATCGAGCAGCCGGGCGTCGTCCGGCGGCATCAGCGAGAAGCGGATGCGGGTGCGGCCACGCGGGTCGAGGGCCAGCAGGTCGGGGTTGACGAACTTGGTGGCGAAGGAGGCCTTGGCCGTGGGCCACTGCCGGAACGCGTGCACCAGATCCGCCGTGTTGTCGCAGATCAGCGCGTCAACCGAGCAGTCGCTGTTCTCCCCGATGTCGTACACCCACGCCTCGGGGTCGCACTGGTTCGGTTCGGGCTTGAGCCCCTGCCGCGTCACGTGATGAGCGAGGTGCGCGATGATCCGGTCGATGTTCGTGAAGACGGTGATGGGGTTGGCGTACCCCTTGCGCCGGGGCACGTAGCAGTAGGCGCAGGCCATGGCGCAGCCATGGGAGGCGCCGGGAGCGATCCAGTCCGCCGACCGGCCGTTGGGGCGTGTGGCGAGGGTCTTCTTCTCACCCAGGACCAGCGTCTCCCCTTTGACGCGGACCCAGCGCTCGACGTTGCCCTGGTTGCCGTGCAGCCCGGGGATGCGCCAGTGGGAGTCCACCATGGTCACGCGCGCGTCGGGGAACCGGGCGGTGATCTGCCTCCCGCGCGGTGACGCGGCCGCCGCGGGCTCGGCGTGGATCTCCCGCACGGGCAGCATCCGGCGGGCCTCCGCGGAGGTGCGGAAGGAGGAGGGCCGGTCGGACGCGGCGGGTCCGGGGGTGAGGGCGTCGAGCCCGAACAGCGCGCCGGAGTCGTCGTCCGGGCCGCCGGAGGGGTGGTGCATGAGTGCTCCCGGACGGATGGTGCGAGGGGGCGGCGGGCCCGTCACGTCAACTGTACGGGGCACACATCGTTCACACGGAGGCCCGTCACGCAGGGACACGGCCGCTCAGTGCTCGGTGACTTCCCCGCCCGGCGGCCACCCGAGCCCGGGCGGGCCCCGCCGTCGTCGCAGAGGCGGGGCCCACCCGGTCACACGGGTCACTGGTCAGGCGGTGTGAAGCCGCAGCCCGTACCGGTTGAGGATCTCGTTGACGGGCTGGTGCCACGTCTGGCCGCCGCTGCCGCAGTTGCCCCAGCCGCCGGAGGTGACACCCTGCGCCTGGTCGCCGCTGATGAAGGAGCCGCCGGAGTCACCGGGTTCGGCGCAGACACTCGTCTTCGTCATCTGGTGGACCGCACCCTGGCTGTAGTTCACGGTCTCGTTCTTGGCCAGCACGGTGCCGCAGTGCCAGCGAGTGGTGGAGCCGGAACGGCACACGGAGGCTCCCACCGGGGCCTCGGCGGAGCCGCGGACGAGCTGGTCGGGGACCGTGCCCCAGCCCAGCACCACCGGCACGGTCCACCAGCCGCTGCCCACGTTCACCCAGGCGTAGTCGTCGCCCGGGAACGACGACCCCTGGAAGTTGCCGATGTAGGACCGGTCCCAGCCGTACACGGCCGCGCTCGGCCGGCCGCAGTGCCCTGCGGTGACGAAGCCACCGTGCACGGAAAAGCCTATGGAACAGCGGACGTTGCCCGTGTAGTACGGGTCGCCGCCCACGGTCCCGGCGGCGAAGGTACGCGGTGCCGCGGGGGCCTGTCGCACCGTCACGGGACCGGCCTCGCGGGCTCGGGCGAGGAAGGCCCGGACATCGTTGTCGTCGCGGTGCGCGGCGACGACGTTCACGACGACCTTGTTGGCCTTCGGGTCCACGTGCCAGCTGCCGACTCCGGCGGGCGCGGACAGGCCGTCGATGCGCTTCTTCGCCGCGTCGAGTCGCCGCGCGTCGTGGCGCACGAGCCGTACGGTCGCTCCGGTCGCGCGTACGGCGTCGGCGGGCGCGGCGCGCGTGACGGCGACGGTGAGTCGGCCCTTGTCGGCGTCGAACCAGGAGCCGGCGTAGGCCGATCCGGCGGCGTCGCGCGCCTTGCGTTCGACGGCTGTCGCGGTCTTCTCCGCGGCCAGGCGCGCTTCGGCCTGATCCCGGGTCAGCCCCAGGTCGCGCTGCATCGCGGAGAGAAGGCCGGGGGAGGCAGGTGCTTCGGTGGAGCGCGCGGGTGCGTCCGCGGCGGAGGCGGGCAGGGCGCTCGCGCTCGCCCAGCTGCCGAGCAGGAGGAGAACGGACAGTCCGGCACGCAGGGTGGTGATGCGTCTCAAGGGAATGACCCTTCGTTGTTCCAGCAGGGTGGGGTGGAACAGCAGTGCTTGAGAGCGCTCTCTTGGGTGTGCGCGGCAGAGCCTAGCCCTTGATCATGAAAAGGGTCTACGCCAATCCTGGCCACGCCTTCGCTTCGGCGGAAAGGGAGCGACGAGCGAACAGCTCCCCGCCGCTCCGAGGGCCACAACTCCTCCCGGCCGGGCCCGGGTTCAGGCGATGGACGCCGAAATGACGGTGGACACGGCGAGATTGCAGGACGCCGTCACCCAGACCGCGGGATGAGGCTCGGTCTCGACCAGCGTCGCCCCCAGGCGCCCCGGCGTGATCAGGTCCACCACCAGGAACGCCACGGCCATCATCACCAGCCCCAGCAGCCCGAAGGCCGCGGTCGAGACCAGCCCCTTGCCGAAGTCCTCGTACGTCGTCCAGATGGACGTGAACACGATGCCGCCGATACCGAGCAGTGCGGAGCTCAGCACCGTGGCGGCGTTGCGGTTGCGCTGCTCCCATATCTGCCGGCCGAGCTTTCCGGGCGTCAGCACGTCGACCAGGACGATGCCGAGGACCAACAGGACCAGCCCCAGCCCGCCGTACGCAGTGGCCCGCCCGAGTCCGTTGACGATGTCGCTCATGGGATAGCCCGACTCCAGAGTGTTGAGATCGTGAGTGATCGCGGTCAAGGAGAGGCAAAATGTAGCGCAGACGTCGCGTCCACTGATCATCGCCCGCCGCGGTGGCGCCCCTCCGCCGCAGCCGGGACGGCGCCGCCGGTGACGACCCGAGTGCGAGGCCGGGCCCCGACGAACGCGGTAGGGAAAATGTCGGGTGGTCGGGAACACTGCCGCCGCACGATGAGGGCATGGACGACACGACCCTGGTGACCCGCTTCCTCCGCGACGGCTTCGTGAAGTTGGAGGGCGCCGTCGCGCCGCGTGTGGCCGCGGACTGCGCCCGGCTGCTGTGGCGGGAGACGGGCTGCGACCCGGACGATCCGACGACGTGGACACAGCCCGTGCACTGGGTGCCTGGCATGGCCCAGGGGCCGTTCGCGGCCGCCCCCAACTCCGCGTCGCTGCATCGTGCGTACGACCTGCTCGTGGGCGCGGGACGCTGGGAGCCGCGCTACTCGCTGGGCACCTTCCCGCTCCGCTTCCCGCACGAGGAGGAGCCCGACGACGCGGGCTGGCACATCGAGGGGAGTTATCTGCCGGAGGGCGAGAGCTGGTACTTCACGAACCTGCGCTCCCGGGGCCGGGCGTTGCTGATGCTGTTCCTGTTCAGCGAGGTCGGTGAGGACGACGCCCCGACACGCATCCGGGTCGGCTCCCACCTCGACGTGCCGAAGGTGCTGGCGAAGTACGGGGAGGACGGGGCGAGCGGGCCGGTCCTCGCGCCCGACCTGGTGGCGGCGTCCGACCACCGGCCGCTCGCCCACGCCACCGGGTCCCCGGGCGACGTCTTCCTGTGCCATCCGTTCCTGGTGCACGCGGCGCAGCCGCACCACGGGGTGCGACCGCGCTTCATGGCCCAGCCGCCACTGATGCCGGCCGCGCCGTACGAACTGGAGCGAGCCGACGGCGCGTACTCCGCCGTGGAGATCGCGATCCGTCGGGGCCTGGGACATGACACCCCCGCCGTCGGCCTGCACTGAGAACCGCAACCGGCGCGGCCGACCCGACGCCCTCCGCGGGCACGCGGAGGGCGCTCGTCGCGCTATGACCAGGGCAGGATCAGGGCGCTCCAGGCGACGACCGGGCCGAGGGCGACGATTCCGCCGGTGTAGCCGATGATCTGGCGGTAGAAGCGGCGGGTGTCCACTCCCCGGGCGTTGCCGAGGACGAGTGCTCCGTTGGTCGAGAAGGGAGAGGTGTCGACGATCGTCGTGGAGACGGCGAGCGCGGCGATGAGCCCGGCGGCATTGAGATGGCTGGCGAGCAGCAGGGGCACGGCGATGGGGATGATCGCCGTCAGGATCGCGGTGGAGGAGGCGAAGGCGGAGGTGATGGCCACGGTGAAGCACAGCAGCAGGGCGACGACGAGCGGGGCGCCGAGGCCCGCCGCGTGTGCGGAGATCTCCTCGATGATGCCGGCCTTCTCCAGCATGGCGATGTACGTCATCATGCCCGCGACCAGGAGCAGGGTGGACCAGCTGACGCCGTCCACGGCCTTCTCCTGCCGCTTGATGTCCACCAGGGCCAGCAGGGCACCGGCAGCCAACGCGAGGAAGCCGATCTCCAGGTGGAAGCCGAGCGCGCCGACGACGAGGGCCACCAGGCAGGCGAGGGTGAGCCACTGCCGCCAGTCGGGCCGGCCGGAGACGGCGATGTCCTCGTCGTCGGCCGCGTCCGCGGCGCCTTCGACCAGCGGGGCGGGACGCTTGGCGAGCAGGGCGTAGGTGAGGACCGAGAGCACCAGGTTGATCACGAAGCTGGCACTGAACAGCGCCACGGCGGACACCTGCAGCTCGGTCTTGTCGACGAGTCCGAGCACCAGCGCCCCGGAGACGGCCAACGGGGAGAACGCGCCCGCGTGCCCGCCGCTGATCACCATCATGCCCACGAGCAGCGGGTTGAGCTTGTAGCGGTAGGCGAAGTTCATGCCGATCGGCGCGAGGATCGCGACCGCGGCCGGAGTGAACGTACCGAACGCCGTCAGCAGGGCGGCCACCAGGAACAGCACCCAGGGAATCAACTCCACCCTGCCGCGGACCAGCCGCACCCCGGCCGCGACCAGCCGGTCGATGGTGCCGTTGCGGCGGGCGACGGAGAACAGGTAGGTCACTCCGACGATGGTGACGAAGAGCTTCGCCGGGAACCCCTCGAAGATCTCGTCCTCGGTGAGGCCGAGCGAGGCGGTGCCGACCGCGAAAGTGGCGACGAAGGCGAGGATGCCCAGGTTGATCGGCAGCACGGTGCCGACCACGAACATCACCAACAGGGCGCCCATGGAGATCACTTCAGCAGACATCTTTGTCCTTGGTGCGGTGGGGACGGGGTGGCGCGCCCCGGCGGGCGCGAGGGAGTCCCGGCGCGGCCGGCGGCGAGCCGGCCTGACCGAGGCGGTGTACGTCGCGGCTCAGGCGTCTCAAGCCGCTCGTGGGCCGGCCGGTTCCGGTACGTAGATGCGGGCATCGGCGAGCAGACGGGCCGCGCGCTGCACGGTGACCCGGTGCGGCAGCCCGTCCCGGACGTCGCTGCAGCGGACCGCGACGACGCCGGCGGGCGTGCCGAGGCGCAACCACTCGTCGGTCGGGCCGCCCGTGGCCCGGGAGACCACGGAGCCCTCCACCAGCCCGGCCGCCGCGACGGCGACGGCCGAGGTCAGACCGATCGCGGGGTGCGGGGCGTTCATGGTGAGCATGCGCACCGACACGTCGTACTCCTCGGCGCCGATCGGTTCGCCGAGGGTGCTGGTGTACGGCACCGGCGGCCCGACCAGGCCCACCTTGGGCACCGCGTCACCCGGTTCCTCGCCCGGCCGCAGCAGCCCCATCAGAGCGGCGGCGGTGTGACGAACCGTGCGCAGCCAGGGGACGTCCGCGCTCATCCGTTCCAGCGACTCGGCACCGGTACGCCCGGCACTGGCGGCATCGACAAGGACGACCGGAGCTCCGGCGGTCACCATGCTCACCCGTACCGGCTCGGCGGCACCGACCCGCAGGTCCTGGGCGGCCCGGCCGGTCGGCAGCAGCGAACCGGTCGTGCCACCGGCCGGGTCGCGGAAGGTGAGTCCGACCGCGACCCCGCCGGCGCGGGTGCCGGGCACCGTCTGGCGGCCGAAGTGGTGCACCACGCCCCCGGTGGTGTCGACGATCCCTTCGAGGACCGCGCCGGTATTGGTGTTGCGCAGCACCACGCGCGTCCGGTCACCGGTGACCGGAACCATTCCCTTGCTCACGGCGTACAAGGCGACGCCGGTGGCGCAGTTGCCGCAGTTGCTCGTCCACTCCACCGAGCCCGTACCGATGCCGACCTGAGCGAACAGGTAGTCGACGTCGACACCAGGCTGCGGTGAGGCGCCGACCACGGCCGCCTTCGAGGTGGTGGGCGTGGCCCCGCCCACCCCGTCCAGCTCCACGGGATCGCTGGCGCCGTACGCGGCGACCAGCAGCCTCTCGAGGTCGCCACGGTCGGCGGGGACTTCGACCTGGTTGAACAGCCAGCACTTGCTGGTGCCGCCACGCACCAGTGTCGCGGGAATGTGCACGTCTGAAGCTCTTCCTGATCAACGGAGGCAGGGAAAGGCCGAGGCAGCGGTGACGGGCGCATTGCGGGCCGGTGAACCGCTCGGCGATTGCGGAGACCTTCGCAGAGCCATGACTTCGGAACAATCGCAGTTCGCTTCACCTTGGTTTAGCTCAGCTAAAGTCGCCCGCATGCTCAACGTGCGCCGTCTGCTGCTGCTCACCGAGGCCACCGAACGCGGTTCGCTCACGGCCGCGGCCGAGGCCCTCGGCATGACCACCTCCGCCGCCTCCCAGCAGATGTCCCTGCTGGAGCGGGAGGCGGGGCAGCCCCTGATCGAGCGGCTGCCACGCGGTATCCGCCCCACCCCGGCCGGTGCCGCGCTGGCCGAACGCGGTCAGGCCATCCGCCGCGAACTCCGTGCCGCCCAGGCCGACCTGGACTCCTACGCCGCGCTCGACCAGGGCACCTTGCGGCTCGGTTCCTTCCCCACGGCGAGCGCGTCCCTGCTGCCCTTGGCCCTCACGCGGTTCCGACGTGGCCACGCCGGCATCCGCATCGAGGTACGCGCCGGAGTCCTCGCGGAACTCAGGGAGATGCTGCACACCGGCGAGGTGGAGCAGGGGCTGCTCTGGGACTACGAATGGAACCGCCTCGACGATCCCGCGCTCGTCCTCACCCACCTCCTGGACGACCCCACGGTGCTCGTCGTCCCCGCCGACTCACCCCTGCGCACCCATCCCTCCGTCCGCCTCGGCGACCTCGCGGACCAGGAGTGGATCATCCGCGCCGACAACCACCCCGTCGCCGACGTCCTGCGCCGCAGCTGCCGCCAGGCGGGATTCGAGCCGCGCATCGCCTACTCCTCGCACGACTACCAGGAGGCGCAGGCCATGGTCGCCGCCGGTCTCGGCATCGCGCTCGCACCCCGCCTGGCCCTCACCAGCCGACGCAGCGACGTACGCCTCCTGCCGTTCGCCTCCGACGTCCCGGCCCCCACCCGCCGCATCCTCCTCGCGCGCGCCGCGGCGCGCCCCGCCACCCCACCCGCCCAGGCGATGGCCCGCGTCCTGCGCACGGTGGCGCGCCGCTTCACCGCCCCAGACCTGCACCGGGCCCAACTCGGAGCGGTCAGGCGGGGTTGACGGCGCGCGCCCCCACCGCCGCACCGCCACCCCACGCCACCGCGCCGCCACACAGCCCCCTGCCGTCCTCGTGAGCACCGCTGAAGGCCCAACCGGCCGACCACCGCATGGCCCGGAAGCGCGGAGAGCGGCGGCCCCGCCCGTGCCGTGTCCGCTCGGAGCCTGAGCGGGGCGCCAACCCGGAACTCGCGCGCGGTGCGGGCGCCTGCGCGCCGCTCCGCGGAGTGAACGACCGGACTCCGCCGTGTCCCATCGCCCGTCCGCCACCGTTGAGTTGATCACCATGCCCACGTACCAGCACCGCGCGGTGGCCGTCGCGCTCCTCGCCCCGTTGACCATCGTGACCGCCTGCGCGGCCCCGAAGACCCCGCCGCTCGGCGCGGACGACACCGTCAGGGCCGCCCAGGTCCTGCTCACCGACCACTGCCTCACACGCCAAGGCCTCACTCCGCCGCGTCCGGGACAGCGCCCGACCGACACCGAGGAACAGCGCCGCGTCACTGACGCGCTGTTCGGCACCGGACGGGCCGAGCTCACCCTCACCCTGCCCAGCGGCCACGAGGTCCGCCAGCACACCGACGGCTGCCTCGCCCGGGCCCAGCAGCGCCTCTACGGCGATCAGGAACGCTGGTTCCGCGCCTCGACCACTGTCAACAACCTCAAGGACAAGGCCCCGGCAGGCGAACGGACCGCCTACCGGGAACTGCGGGCGCACGCCGTCCGCACCGCCCGGACCATCCTCCAGTCCGCCCACGAGAAAGGCACGACCCGATGAAGAAGCCCGCCCTCTTGGCCGCCGCACTGCTCCTCGCCGCCGGCACCACCCTCACCACCGCCCCCACGGCATCGGCGGCCGACTGCCCCAGCGGCCACTTCTGCGCCTGGGAGAACGCCGACTTCAAGGGGCAGCGCGCCAACTGGCACGGTGACGACGGCTGGTGGGAGAGCAACATCGCCGACGTCGACTCCTCCTGGGCCAACCACGGAATCGTGGGCCCGGGCATCCCGGCCCATGTCCAGGTCTTCGAGGACGCCGGGCACGGCGGCGACATGACCCTCTGCCTGGCCCCCGGCCAGGAGGTCGACTACAACGGCGTCGCCAACGACCGGGGTGACTCGCACAGGTGGGCCATGGGCTGCTGATCCCACAGGAGGACCGACCCTGCCGTGGCTGTGCGGCGTCAGAGCATGAACCGCGCGAGCTCGGCCATTTCCGTCTCGGGGGCCACCACGGGCTGGATCAGGAGCTCGTTGACCCCCGACTTCTCCAGCGCGTCGACCTGCTGTCTGACCTCATCCCTGGTACCGATCAGACCGAACCTGTCCACCAGCGAGGGCACGACGAGACCACGGTCCTCGACGGACAGTCGGCCGAGATAGTTGGGGTACAGCCTCTGGTGACTTCGACGGTGGACGCGGTGGTGAGCGCGGCAGCCAGAGCGGCCGCGTCCTCCAGGGCCTGGCAGGCGCCCTGTCCGAGGTTCGGGGTCATCGCGTGCGCCGCGTCGCCGAGCAGCACGATCCGGCCCTCGGTGTAGGCGGGCAACGGTGTTGCCAACTCGTGGATGTCGTGGTGCAGGACGGCGTCCGGCCGCGTCGCGTCCAGCAGCGCGGGGATCGGATCGTGCCAGCCGCCGAACCGGCGGCGCATCACGGCAAGGGCATCGGCATGCCGTATGCCGGGCGGCGAGTTGAGTACCGCATGCCACTCCGCCCGACCGTCGGTGAAGGCGATGTGGCCGAACTCGGCCCCCTTTCCCCAGGTCAGTTCGAAGTCGGTGCGCAGCGGCACCGGATGCTCGGTGACGGCACGCAGGACCGTCGATCCGCTGTAGACGGGACCGGGGTGGCCGGGTAACAACTGGCCGCGCAGCCGGCTGTGCACTCCGTCGGCCGCCACGACCAGGTCCGCGTCCAGGACGCCGTCCCTGACCGGCACCCGCACCCGGCCCGGCGCCGAGCGGTCGACGGACGTCACCTCGACCCCGATGAGAAGGCACTCGGCAGGTAGCGCCTCGCGCAACAGGCGGTGCAGAACAGCCCGGCGGACACCGACGATCGGCGTGCCCAGCTCGCGCTCCAGCACGGCTCCGTCCATCCGGGCCAGCCGGGTGCCGCGGGGAGTGCGGGTGCCCCCGGTGTACTGGGGCCGCGCGGCCGCGCGTACCGCTTCGCCGACACCGAGGACGTCCAGCGCGCGAACGCCGTTGGCATGCAGGGAGATGCCCGCGCCCGCGTCGGCCAGGACACGAGCGCGTTCGACGACCGTCACCTCCCAACCGATCCGGCGCAGGCCGATCGCCGCGGCCAGCCCGCCGATGCCACCCCCGACCACCACCGCGCTGCCACCCATGCCAGCCCCTCTCCGACCGCCTCGCCTGTCTTCTACAGATGTAGAAGAAGGGTATCCCGCCGCCTCTACAGGTGTAGAAATGGAGGGTGCCCGACGATCGACGTACCGTCCTTGCCGACACGGCCATCACAGTGCTCGCCGAGACCGGGATGCGGGGACTGACCCACCGCGCCGTGGACCGGGCAGCGGGCCTGCCGCCCGGCACCACCTCCGCGTACTACCGCACCCGCCAGGCGCTGCTCACCGCGCTGGTCCGGCGCCTGGTCGCCCTCGACCAGGCGGAACTCGAGGAGATCGGGAACCGGACGCCGGTACCGCGGAGCGCCGAGGAACTGGTGGCAGGGATCGCCGTCTTCATCGAGCAGCGGCTCACGGGGGAAGGACGGCGACGTTCCCTCGCGCGCTTCGCCTGCGCCATCGAGAGCGTTCATCACCCCGAGCTGCGGGAGATCCTCGTGCCGCGAAAGAACGCCGGGCGACAGGTCGTACACGCCTTCCTGACCGCACAAGGCATCGCGGATGCCGAGGCCCGTACCGTCACATTGCTGACGTACGTGGACGGGTTGGTCTTCGACCGCCTGGTGAGCGGTGGCAGCGTGTCCGACGCGGAGATCCGCGGGCTCGTGGCGGCGGCGCTGCGATGACCCACCCCCCACAGGGGGACGATCTACGACACGGATGACCGGCGGGCCGCCGAGCCGGGCGCCCCGCCACTCACTCTCGTCACCGGCACCAGCCCCACTGCGGAACCTGTGGGGAGCAGGTCCGGCTCTTCAGGGAAAGCGCGCTGGGCGGTGCCATCGGCCGCCGGCGCCGCGGGCGACATCGACGCTGGCCTCGCGCGCCTCTTGCATGTTCTATGGCATACCCCATAAGTTACCGACAGGTAGACCACTCGGTGGGCCATACGGCCATGGGAAAGGTGGTGAGCGGATGAGCCCGCGCAGAAGTGACAGCCGTGAACGGATGATCCTCAGCGCTGCCGCTCTGCTGCGTGAGTACGGCGCGAGCGCAACCAGCATCGACCGGGTGCTCGCCCACAGCGGAGCTCCCCGGGGCTCGGTGTATCACCACTTCCCCGGCGGGCGGGCGCAGCTCATCGACGAGGCGGTGGCACTGGCGGGGGACTTCATCGCGGGGCTGATCGACGCCGCCACGCAGGCGGACGATCCGGTGGCGGCCGTCGACGCGTTCTTCCGGTTGTGGCGTGACCGGCTCGTGGAGAGCGGCTTCCGGGCCGGCTGCCCGATCGTGGCGGTGGCCGTGGAGACCAATGATGACGCGCCCCAGCTTGCCCGTTCCGCCGCCGCGGTCTTCGCCCGCTGGCAGGAGGCCCTCGCGGACCTCCTCCTGAGGCACGGCCTGAGCGAGGAACGCAGCCGCAGGCTCGGTGCCTTCATCATCGCCGCAGTCGAAGGCGCGGTGATCATGTGCCGGGCCGAACAGAGCACCGCCCCGATCGAGGCCGCCGCCGCCGAGATCCACGACCTGCTCGTGCACGCCCTGCGCGACCGCCCCGGCGCTGAATCCGGTCCCCGGCCGTAATCCGCAGCCGCCCAGCCGCTTCACCCACCTACCTCGAAGGAGTCGCCATGCCCTCGCTCGACCGTCAGGACAACGTCTTCGTCCTCGACCTCGGAGACGGTGAGAACCGCTTCCACCCCGACTGGGTCACCGCCGTCAGCGCCGCACTCGACGAGGTGGAGAAGGCGGAAGGCCCCCGCGCCCTGGTCACCGCCGCCACCGGCAAGTTCTACTCCAACGGGCTGGACCTGGACTGGCTGTTCGCCCACGCCGACCAGTACCACGACTACGTCGTCTCGGTTCATGAGCTGTTCGCGCGGATGCTGTCGCTGCCGGTCGTCACGGTGGCCGCGCTGCAGGGGCACACCTTCGCCGCCGGCGCGATGCTCTCCCTCGCCCACGACTTCCGCGTCATGCGCTCCGACCGCGGCTACTGGTGCCTGCCCGAAGCGGACATCAACATCCCCTTCACCCCCGGCATGGCCGCCCTCATCCAGTCCCGGCTGGCGCCGCAGATCGCCCACGAGGCCATGCTCACCGCCCGCCGCTACGGCGGCACCGACGCCGCGGCCACCGGCATCGTCGACCAGGCGGTCGGTGAGGACGCCGTGCGCTCCACCGCCATCGAGATCGCCCAGGCACAGGTGAACAAGGCCGGCGACACCCTCGGCACCATCAAAACCCGCATGTACGCGCCGGCCCTGGCCACCCTGCGCGACACCACCAACCCGCTCGGCTGAGCCGACACCGCACCCACCGCACCGAGCCGCGCCCCCGGCACTTCCCCCTGGGGCGCGGGCTGCCCCGGCTGCCCACCGCATACTCGACCCGCTCCCCGGCACTCTGCCGGAACCCGAGATCTACGCTCGCCTCATCCGCGAACTGAACGCCGTCCCCGGCAGCAGGCTGACCGTGCTGCGCACGGCGGCCCGCCTGGGCCGCACCGCCTACCAGCTCGCCTTCGCCGTCCTCGCCGCCATCGACAAGTCCACCTTCGCCATGGCCCCGTACCTGCTGTACGAGACCCTCGGTCCCACCCTGCCCGCAGGCGCCCGGTCCGCCGCGGTGCTGTGGGCGCTCGCGCAGCGCATCGCCAAGGAGTACCCCGCCGCCATGCGCCGGGCCGGACACCAGAACGCCGACACACTGTTCGACGCCATGCTGGAGGGCCGCTCCGGGATCACGTTCACCGAGGACGAGTACGACGACGCCTGGAACTACGTGCCCCATCCCGGCCACCGCATCCCGTTGCCCATCCCCGAACTCCTCGCCCTCCTCGCCGACCTGGACACCACCCCGGCCGTCCACACCACCGAGGACTTCCCCATCGTCCTGGCCGCCGGCCAGCGCCGGGCCTTCACCGCCAACACGATCTTCCGAGACAACGCCTGGCGCAAGCGCGACCAACAGGGCACGCTGCGGGTCAGCTCGCACGACGCCGAACAACTCGGGCTCTCCGACGGAGCCCTCGCCCGCATCACCACGCATCGCGGCACGGCCCAGGCGGTCGTCGAGATCGACGACCGTCTGCAGCCGGGGCACGCGGCCCTGCCCAACGGCTTCGGCCTCGACCTGCCCACCGAGGACGGCGCCACCGAGCGCACCGGCGTCGCCCTGAACACCCTGACCGACCTCACCTGGCGCGACCCCATCGCCGGCACCCCCTGGCACAAGCACGTCCCCGCCCGCATCGAGCCCCTTCCCGCCTGACGGGGTGCGGACCGAACGCCCCGGACCAGAACTGCGCCGGGCAGGGCGTCACCGGTCAGCGGCTGGACCTTCGGGCGGCTGCGGCTGGGGCACAGCGAGATCTTCCGGGGAACGGGAGCCGTTCCGCCTGCCGCCTCGGTACTGTGACTTCGCATGACCGACACCGAGATCGAGATCACCGCAGAGCTGGTCCGCGACCTGCTGCGGGAACAACATCCAGACCTCGCGGGGCTGGCCATCCGTGAGGTGGCGGGCGGCTGGGGCAATCAGATGTGGCGTCTCGGGGACGAGTTGGCGGTGCGCATGCAGCGCATGGACCCCACCCCGGAGCTTCAGCTCAAGGAGCGGCGGTGGCTGCCCGTGCTGGCTCCGCGCCTGCCGCTCCCCGTGCCGACGCCGGTGCGGTTCGGTGAACCGTCCGAGCGCTTCCCCAAGCACTGGACCGTGATGACGTGGGTTCCCGGCGAGCCGCTGGACCACGGCTCGATCAGCCGCGGCGACCACGCGGCCGACACCCTGGCGGACTTTCTCCGGGCGCTCCACGTGGAGGCGCCCGCCGAGGCGCCGATCGCCACGGACCGCGGTGCTCATCCCAGCGACTGCACGGACGGCTTCGAGAACTTCTTCCGGGCTGTCGCTCCCGACGACATCGCCACGGACGTCCGGGCCGTCTGGGACGAGGCGGTTGCGGCCCGGGCGTGGGAGGGACCGCCGGTGTGGGTGCATGGCGACCTCCATCCGGCGAACGTCGTCGTCTCGGACGGAACGCTCTCCGGCATCGTCGACTTCGGTGCCATGTTCGCGGGCGATCCGGCGTGGGACCTCGCCGCCGCGTGGCTGCTGCTACCGGCGGGCACGGCCTCACGGTTCTTCGACGTGTACGCGCAGGCAGACGAGGCGGCGATCCGGCGTGCCCGCGGGCTGGCCGCGTTGAAGTGCCTCTTCCTGATGCTCATGGGACAGAACGGCGATCGGGGTCTTCCCGGCGGCAAGCCGCACTGGGGACCTGTAGGCCGCGCGGCACTTGAGCGTGTTCTGAAGGGCGTCTGATGCGCTCTCGGGAGTCCTCCCACTCGGTTTCGGTGGGGGTGTGGTCGCAGCCGTAGGCGGCCGGCGGCCACCGCGCTGCTCAAACGGCCTGGGCCATGGATGGTGCCCAGGTTGCACCACGACCTGCGGCCGGGACGGTGGTGTGGACCGCTGACGAGACGCATCCAAGAACCGGCAGCGGACGGTGCTGGGCGCGCTGGAGGTCACCACCGCACCTTCGTCTGCCGGCTCACCCCGTCGGCTCCTGACCACCGCCGCGCCCTGGATCAGCCCCCGGTGCTCGACCAGTTGCCGACAGAACTTCTGCAAAGCCGCTTGGCTACTTGAAGAGCAGGACGACGCCCCCCACCCGCGGCACCGAGTACCACCGCGGCCACTCCGTACCCGAGCCGGTGGGCGCGCAGTACGGGCAGGAAGCGGTCGGCGGCGATACGGCCGGGCCCGGCCAGGGCCAGCCCGGTGGCCGTGGCGGCCACCAGGATGTCGAGCTCCATGCCCCCGTCCTTGTCCATCATGAAGAAGCCGCCGCCCGAGTTCACGGACATGGCGTTGAGCATCGTGCCGAGGACAGCGGCGCCGGCCAGCGGGGTGAGAAGGCCGAGGGCGAGACCGAGACCGCCCAGGGTCTCGGACAGCCCGGCGACGAGCGCCATGGTCTTGCCGGACGGGTAGCCGACCATCGTGAAGAACTGGCCGGTGCCTTCGAGGCCGCCGCCCCCGAACCAACCGAACAGCTTCTGGGTGCCGTGACCGACCAGGAGGAAGCCCAGTGCGAGGCGGAGGATCAGCAGTGCCGCGTCGTAGGCGTGCGGCGGGACGTGGCTCTCGGAGCGGTGGGAGCGGACGAAGTGCCCCGCGGGGCACACACGAGACCAGATCGTCGGGCACACACGAGACCAGATCGTCGGGCACACACGAGATCAGAAAACAAACACTCAGCGCAGCCGCCGCACATAGGCGTCCGCTTTCGGGCTGCGCGGGCCCGGCGCCAGGTTGTCTGCCGTTGACGAGAAGGCCACCGTCCGGGCCCGGGCGTCGAGCGGCCGATCCCCGGTGTCGGCCCGGACCGGGGTGCCGGCCGCGTCGGTGATCGCCACCCTGGTGCGGCCGTCGCGCAGGTCACGCAGGTACCAGGTGCCCGGGTCCGACGTGCCCGCGAACGCCCGGAAGAGCAGGTACCGGCCGTCGCGGCTCAGTGCCCCGTCGGCGGTCGACAGGGCGGGGTCGGGCGCCTCGACGATGCGCAGCGCGTCGGTGCGCAGGTCGCGGACGAAGACGTTGGACCCGTCACCGTTGGTGTCCTCGGGGCCGAGGTCGGTGGACGTCGAGGTGAAGGAGGCGTACCGGCCGTTGCCGCTGATGCCTGCCTGGGACGCCCTGCCGTTGCCACGGGCGCCGTCGGGCGTGGTGTGCAGCGACCGGTGGGTCCCGGTGAGCGGGTCGGCCACCTTGACGTCGGAGGCCGGATTGTCGTACGGCCAGTAGCTGCTGTTCGTGTACACCATGACGCTGCCGTCGTCGCTCAGCAGCGGCCTGGTGGCCCGGTGCAGGGCGAACGGGTGCTTCGTCAACTCCCCGGTGCGCATGTCGCGTACGGCGACCAACGCGCCCGGCCGGGGGACCGTCTCGCTCACGGCGAACGCGACATACCGACCGTCTGCGCTGACGGACGCGTGCAGCGCCCACGTCAGGTAATTGCCGAGGTCGTTGCCGACGTGCCTCACTTCCCCGGTCCGCAGGTCGCGCCAGTAGACCGACGACTTGCCGTGGACTTCGCCCGGTATCAGGTCGGTCGAGGCCGACACGAAGACCACGTACCGTCCGTTCGCGCTGATGGCTCCCTCGGTGCCACCGAGCCGGGACTGGCCTCCGGCGGCGTCGGTGCTGACCCGCTGGGTGCGGCCGGTCCTCAGGTCCCGCAGGAAGACGTCCGGGGCGCCGTTCGTGTCATCGGGAACCAGGTTGGCGGCCGACGACGTGAAGACCGCGTAGCGGCCGTCGGCGCTGAGCGACGGGGCTTCCGACGCGCCGTCGGCGCCCTGGCTGAGGCGGACGGAGTGCCCGGCGCCCGGCTTCTTCCCGTGGTGCTCGCGGTGCGGGTCGTGCGGTGCCGCCTGAGCCCCCGTCGGCGCCGACAACGCCGCCGCGCACACGCAGGCGGTGATGGCCACGGCTGTGGCTCCAAGTCTGCTTCGCATGATGTCTTCCCCCTTGACTCGTGCGGACGTGGACGCCCGCCCGGGCTCGGCATGCCCCGCGCGCCAGGCGTCGGCGGCGGCCGTCAGCGTCGACCGGGCGGTCACACACCGGACGTCGCGGCGGCAGGCGGCGCGCCTTCGATGAAACTCCAACTGCCGCCCGTGGACAATCCGATGAATGCGGTACAACCAGGCGGCGAGATCAGCGGTCCGCACGCTTGCCCAGTCCCGGCAAACGGGAGACGGCAGACGGCACGAGGACTGAGAAGCCGCCCAGTCGGCCCGGCGGTGCCGGGTGGTTTCGAGGGGCTTTCGTCCGCGGTCAGTTGTGTCGCCAGGGCGGTGATGCGTTCGGCCTCCGCTGCCCCCGACGGCGTACGGACCGTCTTCCAGGACCTGTCCGACGACGTGGCCACCGCCCCTGAAAGGCCGTCAAGGACGCCGTGGAAGACCTGGACGTCGACCGCATCGACGGGCCTGGCCTCATCCCGCAGCCCAACGCCGACCTCGCCCACCAGTTCCACAACCTCGTCCCCACCGACCACTGACAACCGAAACCGCGGGCGGTCTCGGAGACAGTCGGCTCCGTTTGTGTCTACGGCACACGTGGGGGCAGGAGGAAGGCTGGTCCGGTTGAGCGCTCGTCAGCGCCAGGCCGGTCGGTGGCACGGGCGGTGTGAGAGGGCGGGAGGTTCGGGCCTTGTTCGAGGGTCCGAGCGAGCCGACCGAGCCGGTGGCGTCGAGCACGGCGAAGGCCAGGGCGATCGGCGCCACCCCGTTGCCGAGCAGGTTGGCCGTCGTCCCGATGAAGAGGTGACGGAACGGACGGTGACGCAGAGGCGCCAGGGCGGCAGACATGCGCCTGATCGTCCGCACCGGGCGACGCGCCCGTCAACGGATTTCATGACCGGGCATGACCCCGCCGGTCGACGGCACCGAGGTCAGGCCCCGCCGCCCGAGCACGCACCAGAGACCTGGTCCAAAAAGTCGCGATGCCGGCGTCCGGGTGATCTCAGCGTCGGCGGTGAGGCCGGGAACGGTTGGCGCTCGCCGACCTTCCAGGACCGCTCATGATCTGCGTACCCGCGGGGCGGATCACAGCCCGCCACGCCGCGCTTGTCCCACAAGCGATGCGCTCCTCTGATCACTCCTGATCACTTGCCGACGCTTGACCCACTGGCTTGGGCGCCAGGAAGGCGGCTCCCTGGCGCCCAAGCTGGGATGATCACGCGGCCGGCTTCCCACAACGGGGTTGCGCTACTGCGGTGCGATGGCTTTGAGCCAGTCTTCGACGATGAGGACGTCTGCCCACTGCGGGAACAGTTTTTCGGTGAGCATCCGGTGCACCTCGGGGTCGGTGTCGAGGCAGCCGTCCGCCAGGACGGTGAGGCCGAAGTCCAGGTCGATGGCACGCCACAGGGTGGACAGCACCACGGCGCTGGTGGCGATGCCGGTGAGAACAAGGCTGTCGATATCGCGAGCCCTGAGTACCACGTCGAGGTCGCTGCCCGAGAACGCACTCCCTCGTCTCTTCGTGACCACGACGTCGCCTTGCTGGGGCGCGACGTCGTGATGGATCTCGGTGCCAGGGGCCCCTTCGGTGAACAGGCCGGCCTGCACGGCGTTCGTCATCACTTTGTTTCGGGGGCTGACCACTGGATCGCCCGGCCGTAAGCCAAGCACCACGTAGATCACGGTGATACCGGCAGCGCGGGCGCCGTCGATCGCCCGGCGCAACCGCGGTAGGTATCCGGAACCGTCATCGGCGATGGCCACGACGTCCCGTTGGACGTCCATCACCAGAAGTGCGCTGTTCGTCATGCCTGCCGTCCCTTCTGCGTGGGGAACCAGGGCAAGTCTGGTGGATCAGCCGAACTGCGGTGGGATTTCCGGCGATTCGAAGATCGCGGGGTTCTGCTCGCGCTGCCACGATGCTCCGCATGGAGATCCGGACGTCCAGCCCCATGCGGGTGCGAGCGGCACACGTCGCAGACTGGCAAGCACTCAACGCGATCGACTCGACCGCCGCAGCAGGCGACGACGCACGGAGCGCACACATTCGGCGGTGGTTGGAACAGGGGTCCGTCCTCGTCGCCGAAGACCCGTCAGGCATCGTGGGTTACAGCGTTCTGGAGTACACGTTCTTCGAACAGGGTTTCATCACCATGCTGATGGTCTCGCCAAACGCTCGCCGACGGGGCATCGGCGCTCACCTTCTCCAAGCGGCCGAAGCGGCCTGCTCAGCCCCGAAGCTGTTCACCTCTACGAACGTCTCGAACCATCCCAACTGCAACCGCTCAGAAGCTGGAACAGACTCAACCCCGGCTGCGCGCATGCCTACGTGCTCGACAGGTTGCTGTCTCGTTGCCGCTGTGGACGTGCCGGACCGGCCGGTTGGGCGTGGTGTGGTGATCCGCTGCCTTGGTGGCGCTGATGACGCCGCCTGCCGCGAGCAGGACAAGCTGCCTTGGCGGTGGCTGTTCAGCAAGCGCACGGAAGGCGGGACCAGTCGTGCCACCGACGGCGCGGCCAGTGGCACGCCCACCGACCGGGACTGCGGCCAGTGTCACGCCGGACTGATGACTTTCTTGCGTAGGTGGCCGTAGACCACCGACGTCCGTACGTCGGCGAGTTCCGGGCGTTTCGCCAGCTTTTCCAGGACCACTGCGTGGAGGTGGTCGGTGTCCCGGACGGCGACGTGTACGAGGAAGTCGTCGTTGCCGGTGAGGACGAAGATCGAGACGACTTCGGGCATCGCCTCCAGGAAGGTCTGGAAGGCTTCGATCACGGCACGTGTCGGCGGGCGGACGCGTACGGCGATCACCGCCTGCAATCCCCGGCCGATCGCCGCGAGGTCTGCCTCCGCGTGAAACCCCGTCAGGACACCGCTTCTGCGCAGTGACCGGACGCGCTCCAGACACGTCGACGGGGCGATGCCGAGTTCCTCCGCCATGTCCCGGTTGGTGCGCCGACCGTCCTCCTGCAACATCCGCACCAATGCCGAATCTAGTTCGTCCACGCTTGCCTCACTCCGCGAGATTCCGAAGGTAATTCGGCCTCTTCGCATTGCTGTCGATGACCTTGTTAGTCTCCAGCCTACTTGGCTGACGTTCATTCGGTCACGGCGTGGTAGGCGGCACTGGGCAGCGGAGGGGCGACTCGATATGCGTGAACGTGGAACCACTGTCGGGGCGGTGTGTGCGGTCATGGCGGCCGCACTGTTCTGGAGCAGTTCGTACGCGGTGACCAAGCGCGTGCTGGAGGACGCCGGCCCGCTCAGCATCGGCGCCATCCGGTTCACCCTCGCGGCGTTACTCCTGGGCGTGATGGTACGGATGAGCCGGCACCGCCCGGCCCGGCCGGCCCCCAGGCAGAGGCGGCAGCTCTACCTGAGCGGCTTCCTCGGTATCACGGTGTACTTCATCCTGGAGAACGTCGGCGTCGATCTGTCCACGGCATCCGACGCGTCGCTGATCGTGGCCACGTACCCGCTGATGACGATGGTGGTAGAACTGGTCGTCTTCCGCACGCGGATGCCGCTGCTGAGGGTGACCGGCGTGCTGCTGGCTACCGTCGGCGCCTTCCTCGTCGTACGCAACGGCGCCGAGGTCGGGGGCAGTTCGCGCTGGCTGGGGGACATCCTGCTGCTGCTCGGCGGGTTGGCCTGGGCCGGCTACAACGTGCTCGGCAAACGTGCGAGCGCCGGCCAGGACGCTACGAGCGTCACCTACTACCAGACCCTGGCAGGCGCGGGCGGCTTCCTGCTCGCGTCCCTGCTGGAGGCCGACGAGTGGCGGATGCCGGGTGCGACCGCGTCAGCGCTGCTGGCCTACCTGGCCGTGGCGTGCTCGGTCGGCGGCTTCCTGCTCTACAACTACGGCCTGCGCGCGATGGCGTCGAGTGTCGCTGTCAACATCCTCAATCTGGTCCCGGTCTTCGGTGTCATCGGCGCCGTCGTGATCAACGGTGAGTCGATCAGGCCCGCCCAGGTCACGGGCGGCCTGATCATCATCGTCGGAGTGGCGCTGGGCATGATGGACAGGGAACAGGGAGCCATGGAGAAGCTGGACGCGCGGGGCAGCGAACCCGCCGGGACTGCGACCGCCCGGACCGCGGCGGAGACCAGGCCCACGCGGGACGAGCCCGAAGCGGACGTACCGACTGCTGCGTATGGAGTGATCAACGGGGCACCGCGACGAGTTCTGGATTGAAGTCTCCTAGCGCTGCGGAGACCGGCCTGCGTTGAGTGAAGGGCTCCTGGCACTGCTTGCCTCCTCCCCGCCTGTCCGGGCACGACGAAGGAATCGGCCACGAGTTGCGCCGGCCCGGCCCCTCGACGCCCGCATCCCGCAGTGCGTCGATGTCCAGGAGCGGTGTTTCTGACCAAAGGCGGGGGTGCTCCGGCCCGGGTTGACCTGTCGGGCGTGTGGCTGTGGTCGGGCGACACCGGTGCCGCTCGCGGAGCCTGTAACGCCCACTGGCGTTTCACCTGAGCGGTACTCAGGAGCTAGGTGTGCTGTTCCGGGACGTTGGTGACAGGTGAGACGCCTTGAGCGGTTCTTCCACTGGGCACACCGCTACCGGCTGGAGGGAACAGCGGGCATGCAGGACCGCTCCAGCTGCCCAGACCACCAGCCCCGCCGTACCCAGGGCACCATCGAGGAGCAGGTCGTGCGCCTGCGGCGCGAGCACCGCATCGGACCAATGCGGCTGGCCACCCGCTGCGGCATAGCCGCTTCCACCGCCCACCGCATCCTCAAGCGCCACGGCCTGCCCGTCCTGGCCGCCATCGGCCGGGCCACCGGCGAACCCGTGCGCCGCTTTGAGTGCTCCAGGCCCGGCGAACTGCTCCACATCGATGTCAAGACACTCGGCCGCATCCCCGACGGCGGCGGCTGCAAGGCCCTGGGCCGCGCAGCCGGCCGGGCCGACCAGGACCGGCGCGACGGCACCGGATCGCCCCGGACGACCACTCCCCTTTGGCCTACACCGAGGACCTGCCCGACGAGAAAGCCGCCAACCTGCGCCGCCTTCCTGCACCGAGCTGCCGCCTGATTCGCCGCACGCGGCGTCACCGTCGAGCGGGTCCTGACGGACAACGCCTGGACCTACACCGAGAACACCTGGCGCGACACCTGCCGCGCCCTGGGCATCAACCCTCGCCGGACGCGCCCCGGGGCGGCCCCAGACCAACGGCAAGGTCGAACGCTTCCACCGCACCCTGCTCGACGAATGGACCTACCACCGGCCCTACACCTCACAGGCCGAACGCCCGCTGAGGGATCGAGGCTGGCCATGCCAAGGCGCTTGTCCGGGACAGCGGCTCCTGGGATCCGGACAGCTCTGTGACCAGGACGGACGCATCCGGGCTGTCCGGGACAGCTGCTCGCCGTTGTGCCGCCCCAGCGCATCCAGGACCTTCTGCTCATGCGGACGACACGGGTGCCGCCCGGTGTCGACGAAGGTTGGGGGGATGTCCGTGCGCTTGGTTCGGCTCGTCACGGGGGGACGGCTCACGTTGTCGGCCGTGCTCATCTCGGTGTCTCTGGGCGGGTGTACCTCGCGGGCCACCACGCCTGCGGGCGAGCCACAGGCACCACCCCGGTCAGTACTGGAGGCATCGGCACCGTTGCCCTTGGACGCCTACACGCTGTCACCCGAGGCACAGGAACGGTCCGACCGGGCTCAGGCGGCACTGGAGCAGGCTTGTCTGCACCGGTTCGGGCTGCGCTGGCCCGGCCCCGACGAGCACGCGCTGCTTGCCGGAAAGCGACTTTCGGCTTCACGGCTGGCCACGCGATTCGGGCTGATCGACGCGGACCAGGCAGAGCACTACGGGTACCACGCACCGCCCTGGAGCCTGCACAACACCGAGTTCCAACGGGCCATGGCGACCACGGACCGCGTGCACGCCTCGGGCGACGTGGAAAAGGTGCTGCACGGGCTGGTCCGCGACTGGAAGGGCAGCGCCGTACCCGAAGGAGGTTGCCGAGGTGAAGCGTTTCGGACGCTTGCACCCGATGTGAAGCAGGCGAATTACCGGGACCTCCCCCGCAGGCTGACGGCACAGGCCGCCAAGGAGGCTGCGGAGGACCCTCAGGTCATCGCGAAGTCGCGGCAGTGGGCGTCGTGCATGAGCCGGGCCGGCCACCGTTATGCCTCACCGACTGCGGCCGCGCGGGACCCGCGGTGGGCGCGGAGCCGAGAGCCGGGTGGCAGGGAGACAGCGGTGGCTGAGGCGGACGTGCGCTGCAAGAAGGTCGCCGGATATCTGGCCACTCTTCTCGAGACGACAGCCCGACGGCAGCGACTGCTCATCGACCAGCACAGTCACGAACTCGGCCAGCTGAAGCAGTACCAGGCCGAACGCGCGGCGAACGTCAACAAGGCGCTCGCCGCGAGAACGGCACCGTCCGGAAGACCCCGACAAGGAAAGGGTTGATCATGAAGCGTGTACAGCTCCCTTGGCTCGGCGCGATCGCGGCGGGACTCGTCGTCGCCGTGACCGCAAGCCCGGTCAACGCCGCGCCGGCGGATCAGGGTTCCGATTTCGCCACCCACAGCTACGACGCGACCGTTCTGACCGTCTGCGACGTGGAGAAGGACGGCAACTCCGTGTGGGCCGGCTATTACATAGAGGGCGGCAGCTCCTACCAGACCGCCTCGGTCCTCTACGACGACGACCCCGACAGCATCGACTGCACGGAGTGGGGCACGTACCCGGTACGTGACTTCAGGGTCGTCGAAGACAACCCCAACAGCAGTTCCAACTACTACGGGCCTTGGCACGGGGAGCCCGTCTACGGCAACTGAGCCGATGAGGGCGGCTCGGCTCCCGAGTCAGCCACCTGCAGCCCGCATGGAGCAGGCGTGGTGGCGTAGTCGGCGTGGTGGTGGAGAGGGTGGGTGAGTGGGGGTTTCCGGCAGGGGATCGGTTCGGTGGTCTCGTTGCTGTTCTCGGGAATGGACGAGAGACGCCGTCCGCAGCCTCACCGCCTACGCTGTGGTGGGAGTCGGCGGCCTGTTCGTGGAGCGGGGGTCCGATGGTGGCACCGTCGGTCTGGTGGGGTTGTCGGGGCTGCATGCGCAGCTCGTCCACGATGCCGCGACCCGGGTGGCGGCGAGGCGGAATGAACGTCCCTGACCGGGCCGGCCGGAAGCGCCCCAGCAGAAGCCGTCGACCCCCGCACCCTCGAACCCCGCATCAAAGGCTCCAAGACCGAACGCTCCGAGAGCGACCATGACCCTGTTCGGGGACGGCCTGAACGCCGCGTTGCAGAAGGCGTTCACCCGCCCGGCACCCAAGACCGCGCCCGCGCAGATGCGCTACCTGGTCAAGCAGCTCAAGAGCACCAAAGCGGTCGCCCAGACGCTGAGCATCTCCCAGCGCACCGTCGAAAGCTACGTGAAAAACCGGATCAGAAAGCCCCGCGCCGACCACCGGCGGCATTGTCATCGACACGCGCGCCCGCATCGGCTACACCGCCCCGATCGGCACGACCGACGACGCCCGGCTCCGGCACCTGACCGTCGCGCTCCCGCCGCAATACGCCGCCCGCCTCTTCGACGCCCAGCAGGCCGGCGCCGCCGAGCAGCAACTGCAGCAGATCGCCGCCGAAGGCCTCAAGGAGATGTACTTCCAGGACGGCGGCCGCCGCGCCGGCAGCCTGGAGGAAGTCCGCTTCACAGACGTCGAGCACCTGGAGTTCGACCTCTAGCCGCTGGGTTGGGCGTAGAGCACGACGATGACCGCATGAGCCGAAGCACGATGGTTGTCACATAGGCAAGCTGGTTGTCACCGACGGCGTTGTGGGCCATTGAGCCTGAGCGCGACAGGTCGACAGGTGTGGTCATCCGTGTCCGGCCTCCTACATCCCGCACACGACTCCCGAGCGGACCGACCAGGTCCGCAACCAGGCCCGGCGAGGCAGCCGCGGAGGCCGCCCGCCGGCCTTCGACCGCGAGGTCTACAAGCACCGCAGCGTCGTGGAACGGTCCTTCAACCGCAGGAGATCCTGCGGTGCCATGTGCGGGAGCGGGCCCGGCGATTAGAGGACCCGTCCCTGGTCATCATCGACACCCAGTCCGTCCGCGTGGCGGCGGGGGTGCCGAAGACGACGACGGGACTGGACACGAACAAGAAGACGCCCGGCCGGAAGCGGGGATTTGCCGTCGACGTGTTGGGCCTGGTCATCGGTGTGGTTGTCCTCGCGCTAGCGTGAGGACAACGAGGCTGGCATCGCCCTGCTGGACCAGGCGGCCGAACGGTGCGGGATGCGCCTGGAGAAAGTCCTGGTCGACCAGGGCTTCAAGGACGCCGTGATCACCCACGGGGCGGTGAAGGACATCACTGTCGAGGTTGTCCGCCGCAACCCCGAGGACCAGGGCATGGGCTTCGTTCCGCAACCGAAGCGATGGGTAGTGGAGCAGGTCAACGGCACCCTCATGTTCCACCGGCGCCTCGCCCGGGACTACGACCATCGTCCCGACAACGCCGCCTCCCGCGTCTACTGGGCCTCCACCGCGGGCATGCTCCGCCGCCTCACCACGCCCAGCCCCGCCTGGCGCGACGAGGTGGAGCTGGCCGCGTGAACGTCACCGAACTCCTGCGGCTGTTGCAGGCCGAACACGACGAGACCGCCGCGCGGGCCGACAGCCTGGGCGAGCAGATCGAGCGGCTGACCACCGCACTCGTCGAGACCGAGGCCCGCCTGGCCGAGTTCACCGTGACCCGCAAGGTCATCGACGCCCTGCCCCCGCCCGACGACGAACCGGCCCTCGCGGAGGCCGCCACGGTCTGCCAGCGCATCGTGACCGCCTTCACCGAGCACCCCGGGCGGGTCTTCCGCGTCCGCGACCTACACGAACTCCTCAAGCTGCCTACCGACGAGCCCTCGATCAACGTCACCCGCTCCCGCCTGGGACGACTCGTCCGCCAGGGACTCCTCGACCAACCCGGACGCGGCCAATACCGGAAACGGAATTAACGTCCTCTGAGTGGAGCGGGTGGTGGTCTCGGGGGATGGGGTGCCGGTCAGGCGGGCAGCTGGTTGAGCTTGCGGATCTGCCGGTCGAAGGCCCGGGAGGGGACGAGGCGGCGGAGGGCGCTGACGCGTCCGGCGGTCGGCCCGGCGGGATAGCGCAGCCTCGGCTTCGGGTCGGTCGCCGCAGCGACGATCGCCTTGGCGACGGTGGCGGGATCGTCGCCGTCCTTCATCGCCGCGCCCATCACGCGCTCGAAGACCTGCCGCTGCTGCTCGTAGACCGGCAGAGGCATGGCGGGTTTCGGGGAGTTCGCCTCGAACGCCGTCCTGGTCACGGCGGGCTCGACGAGCAGTACGCGGACGCCGTGCTGGCGGACCTCGTGGTCCATGGACTCGGAGTAGCCCTCGACCGCGTGCTTGGACGCGGCGTAGGCGGCCATGTATGGCGCGGGGACGAACCCGAGGACGGACGAGATGTTGATGATCCGGCCGCGGCCTTGGGCGCGCATGTGCGGCAGGACGGCCTTGGTCATGCGGATCAGGCCGAAGACGTTGATGTCGAACAGTTGCTGGTCCTGGGCAAGGGAGCGTTCCTCGCCGGCGCCGGCGGAGCCGATGCCGGCGTTGTTGACCAGGACGTCGATCCGCCCGAACTTCTCGATCACGCGGTCGACCGCGCGGGCGACCGAGGTGTCGCTGGCCACGTCGAGGTCGAGGAACGTCACGCCGTCGCGGCGGGCATCCCCGGAGGCTCGGCGGCTCGTTCCGACGACCTCAAATCCTGCGTCGACGAGCGCGAGCGCGGCCGCTTTGCCGATGCCTGACGATGCTCCGGTCACGAGTGCTACCGGCCGGTTTGTGGTCATGTGGGGACCTCCTCAGCGATTGGATTATGATCGTAATGCAATTACTCTAGGATGGGAGTCGGCAAGCGGCAAGCGGCCTCCCGGCCGGAGCGACGAGGAGGAGTGCGTGGCGCGCTACACGAAAGAACACAAGCAGGCGACGCGGCAGCGGATCATCGAGGCCGCCGGCCGCCGGTTCAAGAAGGACGGCATCGACGGCTCCGGAGTCTCCACGCTGATGTCGGACGCGGGGCTGACCAACGGCGCCTTCTACGCCCACTTCGCCTCCAAGGAGGACCTCGTCGCGAACACCGTCGCCGACCAGCTGGGCGCGCAGAACGCGAGCCTTGAAGCACTCGCGCCCGGCCGCGCCGGGCTCGAACAGTTCGTCCGCGCCTACCTGTCCGCCGAGCACCGTGACGACCCCGAGAACGGCTGCCCCACGGCCGCTCTCCTCGACGAGATCGGGCGATGCACGGACGCGACCAAGCAGGCGTTCACCGACGGCCTGCTGACCGTCATCGACGACATCGCCGCCCGCCTGGCACCCGACAGCCCGCCCTCGGCACGCGCACAGGCGCTCGGCGTCTTCGCCATGATGGTCGGGACGCTCCAACTCGCCCGCGCCCTGGCTGATCCCAAGCTCGCCGACGACGTCCTCGACCAGGGTGTCCACAACGCCCTCGCGCTGCTGGACGCCGGACCTGTCCGGCAGCGCCGCGTCCGACGGCCTTCGTGAGGGCGCGCCGTCTGGCGATCGTGAATGCCTTCAACCAGCACCCCGACCAGGCGTTCCGGGCACGCGAGCTGCACGAACTCCTCGGCATGCCCACTGACGAGGCGTCCGTCAACATCACCCGCAGCCGCCTCGGAGGCCTCACCAGTCAAGGCTTCCTCACCCAACCCGGACGAGGCCGCTACCAAAAACGGACTTAACGTCCACTCACAGCTGCGTCAGGCACCCGGTGGCCGCTGGCGGCGTCGGCCGGCATAGGAGCCGGTATGAAGGGATGTGCTCCAGACTGGCGAATGTCGCTGCGAGGTGTCAGAAGGCGGCGTTCTCGCGTGACCACGCGTGCCTCCAGCAGCCGTTCCACCGTGACGTGGCTCTTCCAGTGCCGCAGTTCCTTCAGTGACGGCCCGCCAGAGTTGGTCGCGGACGCGGGCGGAGACACTGCCGACGAAGATGCCGGATACTACTTCGCTGGTCCATCGGTGCGGACGCCATCCTGGCCGCCGTCGCCCATCTCGCCCCCGAAGACCAGGCCGAGGTAACCGTCTCCACTGCGCACAAGGCCAAAGGCCGGGAATGGGCACAGGTGAAAATCGCCGACGACTTCACCCCGCCCTCCGACGACCCGCCGGACGACACGGGTCAAGGCACGGCCCGCCGGATCGACGGAGCATCGGCCGGTCCCCAGCCGCCGCACAGGACGGGTTTTGGGCGTCGGTGCCTTTGTCCGGGAGGAGCGCACGGGGGAGCGGCGGTACGGACCGCAATGATCCGGGGCGATGCGGTAGTGAGTGTGACGGGGTGCCGGCCCTGTCGGTGACGGCCACGTGCGAGAAGCCCAGTGCCTCGTCGAACCCTCAGGCTGGGAGACGGCTGCGAGCGAGTGCCGCAGCCGGCCCTTGAGTGCCTCAGTTGGCTGTGACCGCGCTTTGTGAGGACTACGGCCAGTTTGTCGGTGATCTGTGCTTCGTCGAGGCGATCTTTCACGCCACTATGGCCGGGACCGATCGGTTCGTCGGTTGATTTCTTCCAGGGCAGAGGGCGCGTATGGACATTCGGCAGCTGGAGTACTTCCTTGCGATTGTTGATCGTGGGGGATTCAACCGTGCGGCGTCGGCTCTGTACGTGTCGCAGCCGTCGCTGTCGCAGGCCGTGCGGGCACTGGAGCGTGATCTGGGCTCCGAGTTGTTCCATCGCATCGGGCGCAGGGCGGTGCTGACGGAGGCCGGAAGGGCCCTGATCGAGCCTGCCCGGGAGGCTGTGCGGAGTCTGGAGACGGCGCGGGCGAGTGTTGCGGCGGTGCATGAGCTGCGTGAGGGGCGCCTGGATGTGGCGGCGATGCCGTCGCAGGCGGTGGAGCCGCTGACGAGCTTGGTCAGTGCCTTCAGCCGCCGTTATCCCGACGTTTCTGTGGCGATCAACGCTGCGTTCACGTCGCGCGATGTGATCGACATGGTGCGCACGGGTGCGGTGGAGCTGGGGCTTCTGGCGTCCGCCGGTCCTCTTTCCGACAAGGAGGTCGTCTCCCATGCGCTGGGGCGGCAGCGTTTTGTGCTGGTGGTGCCGGCCGACGGCCCGTTCGCCGGCCGGAGGGCGGTGGAGGCCCGGGAGCTTGCGGGACAGCGGCTGATCGTCGGGCAGTCGGGTACCGGGATGCGTGCCTACGTCGACGCGTTGCGGGAGCAGGGCATCGAGTTCGCCGTCGCCGTGGAGACCGAGCACCGGGTCTCGCTGATGCCTCTGGTGCTGGCCGGGGTGGGGCTGGCGGTGGTCACGGATTCCTGGCGGGACCTCGCCGGGCGGCTGGGCGCCCGCGTTCTGGACATCGAGCCGGAGAACACCTTGGACATCGCCCTCGTCGCCCGCCGCGGCCTCCTGTCGCCCGCGGCCGCAGCGTTCGTGACGGCCGCGACCTCGGCCACCGCCAGCTGATAGGCGCCGCTTATAAGACAGATCCGCTTTGCGTCTTGGACGCCCCACGGACCACCCTGCTGCAATCTTCACCATGACGACGAACCACCAGATCGCCCTGATTCCGGGCGACGGCATCGGCGCCGAGGTACTTCCTCCAGCACAGCAGGTGCTCGATGTTCTCGGCCGCCGCCACGGCTTCAGCCTGTCCTACACGTCGTACGACTGGTCGTGCGAGCGGTACCTGCGGGAGGGCGCCATGATGCCCGCAGACGGGATCGACCAGCTGCGCGAGGCGGACGCGATCCTGCTGGGCGCGGTGGGATACCCGGGGGTGCCCGACCATGTCTCGCTGTGGGGACTGCTCATCCCGATCCGGCGCAGCTTCCGCCAGTACGTCAACCTCCGGCCCATCCGTGTCTTCGAAGGCATCGACACTCCGGTGCGCGGCGCACGGCCGGGCGAGGTCGATGTCGTCGTCGTGCGCGAGAACGTGGAAGGCGAGTACAGCGAGGTCGGCGGCCGGCTCAACAGCGGCTTCCCGGACGAGATCGCCGTGCAGGAGGCCGTGTTCACCCGGGCCGGCGTCACACGCCTGCTGGACTACGCCTTCACGCTCGCCTCCCGGCGCGGCGGCCGCCTGACCTCCGCGACCAAGTCGAACGGCATCATCCACACCATGCCGTTCTGGGACCAGCTCGTCACCGAGCGGGCCGCCTCGTTCCCGCAGGTCGCCTGGGACCAGGAGCACATCGACGCGCTCGCGGCCAAGTTCGTCCTGGAGCCGGCGCGTTTCGACGTCGTCGTCGCCTCCAACCTCTTCGGCGACATCCTCAGCGACCTCGCGGCCGCCGTCGCCGGATCCATCGGTATCGCCCCGGCGGCCAACCTCAACCCCGAGCGGGACTTCCCCTCGATGTTCGAGCCGGTGCACGGTTCCGCACCCGACATCGCGGGGAAGGGCATCGCCAACCCGCTGGGCGCGATCTGGTCCGCGGCCATGATGCTCGACCACCTCGGCCATCCCGCCGCGGCCAGGGACATCACGGACGCGATTGCCGCGGTCCTGGCCAAGACCGATGTCCGCACCCGTGACCTGGGCGGAACCGCGACCACCGCCGAGTTCACCGACAAGCTGATCGAGCTCCTCTGAGCCATCTCCCCCTGCCTCATGGGTGAAGCGAAGTATGGGTTGACCTGCAGGATTCCATGGCCGAAAGTGAGCGCCATTCCAGCGGGGCCTAAACCGGAAGAAAGGAGCGATTTCATGAGCATCCCGAAGCGCGTCGCCGTGATCGGTGCCGGCAGCATGGGCAGCCAGGCCATGTGGCGACTGGCCGCCCGCGGAGCCGAGGTCATCGGCTACGACCGGTACGCACCGGGTCACGACCGCGGCGCGGCCGGGGGCGAGAGTCGCATCTACCGTGCAGCCCACCTCGGCGAGCCCGGGTACGTTCCGCTGCTGCGACTCGCGGACCGGATGTGGGAGCGGCTCCAGGCGGAGACGGGCCGGTCGCTGCGACGCCGCAGCGGCAGCCTCGTGATGGGAGAGGCCTCCTCACCGGCCATGCAACTCCTCCTCTCCACCAGCGCCGCCCAAGGGCTGGATCACGAGGTACTGGACCAGGAGGAACTCGCCCGCCGCTACCCCCAGCACCGGCTCCCGGACGGACACACCTCCGTCCTCGACCGGCTGGGCGCCGTCATCAGACCCGAGGCGTCCATCCAGGCCGCCGCCACCCGTGCCGAGCAGTTGGGCGCCCGGCTGCACCGCTACACCACGGTGCGCGAGGTCGTCCCCGCGGCGGGCGGCGGGGTGAACGTCGTCAGCGACCACGGCACGGACCACGTGGACGCCGCCGTGGTGACCGTGGGCCCCTGGATCAACACCCTGCTCCCGAACCTCCCCCAGGCCATCGACATTCGCCGGGTGATCTGCTCCTGGCACCTGCCCACCCGCCACGACTGGTTCGCGGGCGGTGCCCCTCCCTTCGTGCGCGCCACACCCCACGACTGCTTCGGAATCCCGTCGCCCGACGGCATCTCCGTCAAGCTCGGTCTCTCCTTCAAATACCATGCGCCCGTGCCCGAGCCCGAACGGCTCGACCGTACGGTCCGCCCCGAAGAACTCGGCATCTTCCGCGAGCTCATCGGGGAACTCATGCCCGACCTGAACCCCGACCCCATCAGGATGTCGGCCTACATGGAGGGCTACACCAAGTCCGGAAACCCGCTCGTCGGCCATCTCCCCGGCGAGGACGACATCATCGTCATGGCCGGTTTCTCCGGCAGCGGCTTCAAGCTCTCGCCCGCGATGGGCGAGATCGCCGCCGACCTGGCGCTCGACGGCGCCACGGAGCACCCCGTGGACTTCCTCGCTCCGGCAGGAGTCGGCGCCACCTGACCCGGGGCGAGCGTCGACGACATCACCCCGCACCCCCACACCCCGCACCCCACCCATCTCTGTCATGGGCATGTCCGAAACCGGGTTGCCCGCAACCAGTTCCCCGCAGCAAGAAAGTGAGCACTCCCATGCCCATTCCCTCGTTCCAGTGGCGCCCGAAGTACGTCTCGTTCGACTGCTATGGCACGTTGATCGACTGGCCGATGAACCCCATCACGCGTGAGCTCGTCGGCGACCAGATCCCGGCCGAGCACTGGGACCAGTTCGTCAAGGAGTTCCGCGGCTACCGCTACGACTCGGTCTGCGGCGAGTACAAGCCCTACGAGCAGACTCTGCAGGACGCCTTCGAGGGCGTCTGCCGCAAGTGGGGCATCAAGGCCGCTCCGGACGCCGGCAAGCGGCTCGGCGACGGCGTCCGCAGCTGGGGCCCGCGCGCCGATGTGCCGGAACCGCTGAAGAAGATGGGCGAGAACTACAAGCTGGTGATCCTCTCCAACGCCGACAACTCCTTCCTCGAGGAGAGCGTGCCCCGGCTCGGCGCGGACTTCCACGCGGTCTTCACCGCGGAGCAGGCCGGCTGCTACAAGCCCCGCTACGCCGCGTTCGAGTACATGCTCGACCAGCTCGACGCGTCCCCCGAGGACTTCGTGCACGTCTCCTCGCACACCCGCTACGACCTGCTGCCGATGCACGACATGGGCTTCCGCAACCTCGTCCTCCTGGACCGCGGCAGCGACCCGGTCACCCACGGCTACGACTACGTGACAGTGAAGTCCCTGGACGAGCTCAACACCATGCTCGGCCTCTGACCCGCGACGCACACCGTCCCGCACCGACACCTCGAAGGATCCGCAGTCCATGCCGGCGACGCCCGCGTAGAACTCGCAGTACCGGGCCGAGGGCGACGTCCTCCGCCGCATCCTCGACCCGGCCGACAGCGGGGAGCACACGGTCCCCGCTGCCGGCCGGCGGGCGGATCCCCTACGGCATGCACGGCATGCACGGCATCACCGTCCCCGACGCGGAACTGGCCGCCCTGGCCCTCCCGCGGGACCCCGCTACGGACACGCGCCCAATCTCCGGCCCACAGGCCAGGGCGTCGATTCCGACGAGGCGGACCACCACCCCCAGACCCAGCTCCGGCTGCCGCTTTCCACGTCCCCAGCCGCTCCCCTTCTCGCGGCCGGCACCACCAGGAGGCACGATGAAAGACACCCGAATAGGCCGCAGACTGTTCCTAAGGGGAATAGGCGGGATCACGGCGGGTGCAGCCGCCGCGACCGCCCTCAGCGCCTGCGGTACCGGTACCAGCCGGTCCGCCACGGGCGGCGGCAAGGGCGGCGGCAAGACGGTCGTCGTCCGCGACAGCGGCGGTTCCTACGGTGCGGCGCTGCAGAAGGCGATCTACACGCCGTTCACGCAGGAGACCGGCATCCAGGTCAAGGTGCTGAACCTGGACAACGCCCCGCTGCTGGCCCAGATCAAGCAGGGCCGCCCGCAGTGTGACCTCATCAACGACGCGATGGTGTCGCACACCAAGTACGCCAAGCAGGACGCGCTGGAGGCGCTGGACCTCGACCGGCTCAAGAGCGTGAAGAGCGCGAAGATCCCCGAGAACCAGATCACCGACCATGCCATCGGCCACAGCTTCTACGGCCAGTGCATTGCCTACCGCACCGACGCCTTCGGCGGAAAGAAGCCCGAGTCGTGGGCGGACTTCTTCGACGCCAAGGCGTTCCAGGGTGGCCGTGCGATGTGCAGCCCGGACGGTGACCTGCCGGAGCTGGAGTTCGCGCTGCTGGCCGACGGCGTGCCGATGGACAAGCTGTACCCGCTGGACGTGGACCGCGCGTTCAAGGTGCTGACCCGGCTGCGGCCGGACATCAAGAAGTACTGGGACAGCGGCCCGCTGCCCGGCGTGCTGCTCAGCCGCCAGGAAGTGACGATGTCCACCGTCTGGGACGGCCGGATCGCCGATCTGCAGAAGCAGGGCGTCCCGGTGGAGCGGCAGCTCAACGGCATGCGCCGCCAGTTCTCGGGCTACGCCATCGCCAAGGGCGCGGCCCACGTGGACAACGCCTACCAGCTGATGGACTTCGCTTTGCGTGCGGAGAGCCAGGCCGCGCTGGCGAAGGCCTTCCCGTCGAACCCGTCGTCCCCGGTGGCCTACGCCAAGCTCACCGAGGACGAGCGCAACGCACTCGCCGGTGCGCCCAAGTACTACGACAAGGGTTTCGATGCGGATGTCGACTGGTGGCTGAAGAACGAAGCGGCCGTCACCAAGCGCTGGTTGGAGTGGGCTCGTGGCTGATTTCGGTGTTGCCACACCGTCGGTGAAGGTGGTCGGCGCCAAGTCGGCCACCGCCACCGGCAAGGCGCTGTCGGTGGTGGCCCTGAGTAAGACCTACGGTGACGTGGTCGCCGTGGATGAGGCGTCGATGGAGATCGCGGCGGGGGAGTTCGTCACCTTCCTCGGCTCCTCGGGGTCGGGCAAGACCACGACCCTGATGATGATCGCCGGGTTCTGCGAGCCGGACTCCGGCACCATCACCGTCGGCGGCCGGGACGTGACGCGGCTGGCGCCGCAGAAGCGCAACCTCGGCTTCGTCTTCCAGCAGTACCTGCTCTTCCCGCACATGACCGTGCAGGAGAACGTCGCTTTCCCCCTGACGTTGCGTGGTGTGGGCAAGGACGAGATCCGCCGGCGGGTGGGGGAGACGCTGGAGATCGCGGGCCTGTCCCGGTTCGCCGGGCGCAAGCCGCGTGAGCTGTCCGGTGGCCAGCAGCAGCGTGTGGCCCTGTGCCGGGCGCTGGTCTACCGCCCGCCGGTCATCCTCATGGACGAACCGCTCGGCGCGCTGGACAAGAAGCTGCGTGACCAGCTCCAGGTCGAGATCAAGACCATCCAGCAGGAACTCGGCCTGACTGTCATCTATGTGACGCACGATCAGGAAGAGGCGCTGGTCATGTCGGACCGCATCGCGGTGATGCGCAACGGCCTGATCGAGCAGTTCGACACTCCCCGGGAACTGTTCGAGCGGCCCAAGACCCCGTTCGTGGCGGACTTCCTCGGCGCGGCCAACTTCCTGCCCGGCCGCATCGAACAGCAAGACGGCGAGCACACCCTGGTACGCCTCGATGGCAGTGGCGGCCTGATCAAGGCACGCCGCCACGACCTGGCCACCGGAACGCACGTGAAGGTCGCTGTGCAGCCGGGCCGGCTGCGGGCCTGCGCCGCCGACGACGGCTTCTGTACCGGCACCGTCGAGACCGCCACGTATGTGGGCACTCTGGTCCGCGCCGGGGTGCGCATCGACGGCAAGGACGCGCCCCTGCTGCGTCTGGAGGTCCCGGCCGGCCGCGGACCCGTCGCCGGTGAGCGGGTCGGGATCACCGCCGACCCCGACGACGTCAACCTCTTCCCCGCTGAACAGGACGGGTGAGCCATGGCCACCCTCACCGCCACCGCACCCGCCCGTCCGCGCAAGCTCCTCGCCTCGCGCCGCACAAGGGTCGGCATCCTCTACGCCCTGCCGGTCGTCGTCTACCTGTTGGTGCTGTTCATCTACCCGATCTTCAGCACCCTGCTACTCAGCCTGAAGGACGCCGACGGATCGTTCACCCTGCACTGGTACGCCGACGCGCTCACCGGCGTCAACCTCTCCGTCCTGATCACCACGCTCAGGATCTCCGCCGAAACAGCCGTGCTGAGCCTGGTCTTCGGCTTTGTCCTGGCCAATGCCATCACCCGGCTCAAGCCCATCCTGGCGGGCCTTGCCATGCTGGTCGTCGTGGTGCCGCACTTCATCAGTGCCCTGGTGCGTACCTACGGCTGGATCATCATGCTCGGTGACAAGGGCCTGGTGAACGAGACGCTGGCCGCCATGTCGGTCCCCGGAGCGCCGTTCCAGCTGCTCTACAACGAACTCGGCGTCGTCATCGGTACGACCTCGATGATGCTGCCGTACACGGTGCTGCTGCTGTACGGCGTGATGCGCGGCGTGGACCGCCGCCTGATGGCGGCCGCGGCCAGCATGGGCGCCGGACGCGTGACCATCTTCCGCAGGGTCTACCTGCCCCTGGTCGCCCCCGGCCTGGCCAGCGCCGGACTGCTCAGCTTCATCCTCTCGCTGGGCTACTACATCACCCCGGCCCTGATGGGCGGACCCGACCAGACGATGATCGCCACCCTCATCAACCAGCAGGTGACGAAGGAGAACCAGTGGAACGGGGCGGCCGCGCAAGGCGTCATCCTGCTGGTCCTCACCCTGGCCGGACTCCTCCTGGTCAAGGCCGTGACCTCACTGGGCGCCAGCCGTAAAAAGAGGAGTGCGTCATGATGGAACTGCGCAGCAGCCTGGCCGGACGCATCGCCCTGACCGCGGTCGCCACTGTGATCCTGCTGTTTTTGGCGCTGCCGATCGTCGTCATCCTCGTCACCTCCTTCAGCAACAACGCCTTCGCCTCCTTCCCGCCCGAGGCGTGGACGCTGAACTGGTACAAGGCCCTGTTCGCCGACGGCAGCAAATGGCCCGCCGCGCTCTCCCTGAGCGCCCTGGTCGCCGCCCTGAGCACCGTGTTCTCCCTGATCATCGGGGTGACCGCGGCGACCGCCCTGGTCCGCAGCGAACTCCCGCTGCGTTCGGCGGTCTTCGCCCTGGTCCTCGGCCCTCTGGTCATCCCGCAGATCGTCACCGCGCTCGGCCTGTTCCTGCTGTTCGAGCCCGCCGCGATGCTGGGCAGCCCCATCGCCATCGCCCTCGGACACACCGTGCTGGCCTCACCGATCGCGGTGCTGATCCTGATCGCGACCCTGCGCGGGATCGACGAACGCCTCGAGGACGCCGCCGCGAGCATGGGCGCCGGCCGCCTCACGATCGCCCGGAAGATCACCTTCCCCCTCGCCGCACCCGGCATGATCGCGGCGGCGATCTTCTCCTTCATCACCAGCTTCGACGAGTTCTACATCTCCCAGTTCCTCTCCTCGGTCGACACCGTCACCCTGCCCGTGCAGGTCTACAACTCGCTCACCTTCGAGATCGACCCCAGCGTCACCGCCGTCAGCGCGCTCCTCACCGCCTTCGCCATCCTCGCCCTCGGCCTGGTGGCCCTGGTGCGCTGGCTCGGCTCCGGACGACAGGACTCCCTGCTCTCGGTCGAGAACACGGTCGGCGTCGCCAACCCCGGAGGCGAGGCGGTATGACCACCGCCGCCACCGCTCAGCGGCACCTGCTGTACATGACCGCCAACGGCTCGCTCAGCCCCGAGGGCGAGGATCTCCTCGTCGTCCAGCGAGGGGCGAGCCCGTACATCGACGACGCGGACAGCAGGCGCTACATCGACGGCCTGTGGGGGCCGGCCCGCGTCGGCCTGGTCGTCGACCTGATCCCGCGCCGACTGCGCGAGACCGGCCTCCTCGTCCGCGTCTGCAACCGCTTTGTGCCGCTGATCGGATTGAGCCCTCGCTGATCAGCGACCGCAGCCCCGTCGCCGAGCTCCTGGTGGTGCCCGGCCGCGCCCCTTCGAAACTTCCCGCTAAGGACCTGACATGAAGACGATTCCCTACTGGATAGAAACCGCTGGGGCGTTTCCCGACCGGTCCGGCAAGCCGCTGACCGAGGACACCGACCTGGTGGTCGTCGGCGCCGGCCTGACGGGTCTGTCCACCGCCCTGCACTCCGCCCGCAAGGGCGCCCGCGTCACCCTCGTCGAGAAGGGCCAGATCGGCTCCGGTGCCTCCGCCCGCAACGGCGGCATGGCCAACCTGGGCTTCACCATCGGCGTACGCCAGGCCATCCGCCGGTACGGACCCGAACGGGCCCGCGAGATCTACAACTCCTACGGCGAGGCCGTGGACACCGTCGAGCGGCTCGTGAACGAGGAGTCCATCGACTGCCAGTTCCGCCGTGTCGGACGCCTGGCCCTCGCGTCCCGCCCCGCGCACTTCGAGAGCAAGAAGACCCAACAGCGCGACCTGGCCAAGTACTTCGGACACGAGACCACTCTGATCGGCAAGTCCGAGCTGCGTTCCGAGATCGGCTCCGACGCCTACCACGGCGGCCTGCTCGACCCGTTCAGCGCCGCCCTGCACGTCGGCCGCTTCGTGCGCGGGATGGCCGAGGCGTGCGAGCGCACCGGTGTCGAGATCCACGAGCGCAACGCGGCCATCGGCGTGCGGCGCACCGCCACCGGCCGTTTCGAGGTGCAGACAGAGCGCGGTGTCATCCGTGCCGGGCAGGTCATGATGGCCACCGACGCCTACACCGACAAGAACTTCCCGTGGCTGCGCCGCCAGCAAGTCTGCGTGGGCAGCTTCATCATCGTCACCGAGCCGCTCGGCGAGGAGCTCGCCCGGGACATCATCCCCAAGGCCCGCCTCCTCGTCGACTCCAACAAGGTCTGCCACTACTTCCGGCTCACCCCGGACAACCGGCTGCTGTTCGGCGGCCGCGCCCGCTTCGCACCGTCCGACCCCACCTCGGACAAGAAGAGCGGACAGGTCCTGTTCCGTGATATGTGCGCGACCTTCCCCCAGCTCTCCCGCACCAAGATCGAATACCTGTGGGGCGGCTCCGTCGGCTTCGCCATGGACCGCATCGTGCACGCCGGGCAGAGCGATGACGGCGTCTACTACTCCATGGGCTACTCCGGCCACGGCGTGCAGATGGCCACCCACATGGGGCACGTCATGGCGGAGGTGATGGACGGCCACCCCGACGTCAGCCCCGTCCGCGACATCGCCCCGCCCCGCATCCCCCTCTACAACGGCACCGCCTGGTTCCTGCCCTTCGCGGGCGCCTACTACAAGACGCTGGACCGCATCCGCTGACCGGTCGATAGCCGGCCTGGGCAGCACCGGAAGCCAAGAAGGTCCTCGCCGCCGGCCGTGTACGGCCCAACCGCTCATGAGAAGGGCCTGTTGCCCGCCGAAAGACTCACCGACCTACTGCGTGCCGTGACCGTGGAGCGCAGCCGTCAGGCCCTGGTCCCAGATGCACGATGAGCCTGGTCGAACTCGACCCGGTGACACCTGGTATGTCCGCTCTCGATTCACATCGCTCCCGAAACCAACAGAGGAGAAAGCATGTCACTCCTGAAGACCATCGACACCAACCCCTCCTTCGCTCCCAGCGAGTCCGGCCCGCTGCCGGAACGCCTGATCTCCGGCGACCCGACGTACAAGACCTGGGCCCAGGACACCGCCCGTGACGGAAAGATCAACACGGGCGTCTGGGAAGCCACGCCCGGCGAGACGCGCTCGATCAAGGGCGAGACCTTCGAGTTCTGCCACATCCTGTCCGGCGTCATCGAACTCACGCCGGAAGGCGGCGAGCCGGTGATCTACAAGGCAGGCGACAGCTTTGTCATGAAGCCGGGCTACGTCGGTGTCTGGAAGACCATCGAAACCGTGCGCAAGATCTACCTGACCGTGTCGTAACGCCGATCCCACAGGGCACGATCGGCGTCGTGACCTCTCGCGAGGGCAACCTGCCCAGAGACACATGCCCTCGATGCCCCGAGGACCGCGCTGCGGCAGAAATGCGGCTCAGCGACGAGGTATGCGGCGATGGGACCGTCGGCTGCCGCCCGGTCCCATCCGTACTGCTCGACGTCGCCGCGTGGAAAGCAGACGGGCACACGGAGGCCCAGATCGAAGAGGCCATCCGTGCGCCCGCGACCGGCAGGCGGTGGGTGGCGAAGCGCACCGCCAGTTCTCCGGCGCCTCGCGCAGACGGCAGCGGAACGTGGCGGCCGGCCCGGCGCGACGGCATGGTCCGGCCGAGCCTGCGAAGCACTGTAAGCGCAACGGTGCGCACCGCAAGAAGGCCACCGGCAGCTTCAATCCTGGTGATCCCATTGCACGGAATCGATCTGCGACTGACAAGCGTGGAGAACTGCATCCGATCAGGTGCGAGAAGCGTTCGGCTGTATCCGCGGTTGACCACAGAGAAGAGCGAAGCCAGCCGAAGAACACAGACCACGCTGGCCCACCACCAGCGGCCCGTCGGGTCTGCCACCTCCGCCAGCCACGTCGCCACTGCCATGCACGCGAACAGCAGCATCAAGACCCAGATCCATCACCAGTTTCTACGCCGGGCAGCAACGTCGAGACCGATCCATATCACCGGCACGCGCTGACCTTGGCCGTCCCGTAATGCTGCGATGGCGTCGGGTTCCACGGGCCCGAGGTGGTGCTGTGCGCTCCTCTCTGGTGTCGTTCTACGGGCGCGGGCGGGCAGGTGGTACGGCTTCATGCGGATCGTTTGCGGCTCGGCGGCGACGAGTTCGGGCTCGTCGTGCAGGAGAAGGAGCCGGGTGCAGGCGTCGAGGTCGGCGGCGATCGTGGCGGCCAGCAACCAGGCGGCCAGGACTTCGAGGGCAGCAGCCCGAGGCTGACCCGTTCTATCGCTTTCACGCAGTCCTGGACCTCGGCGTGACCACGGTAGAGGGCGTCCACGAACCACACCTGCCTGGAGCCGGGAACTCCGGAAAGCCCGTGGTGAGCGGGGACGTTCGTGGGCGAGGATCTGGTAGTGCCAGCCGGTGTGTTTCTCGAAGGCGGTCAACTTCTTCGCATCCCGCCGCGAGGGCTTGAGCCGGCGCACGATGAGCCGCAACCCGGTCGGCCAGCCGGTCAGGTCGCGCAGGCAGGTCAACTCGGTGACCTGCTAGGAAACCATGTCGCCGTCGGGTCCCTTGATCTCGTGGACCTTGCCGTCCTGCCGCAGCGCGGCCGTCTACACCTTCTCTGACAGCGATGCGATGGCCTGCTCGTCCGTGGCGTTGACGGACCAGCCGGTCACCCAGCGCACCCGGCGCCGGCTCGTGGGCAGCTGGTGGAGATGATCGAGCAGGGCGTGGCTGAAGGCCGCGCCGTCGATCCGTACCAGCAGCTTCGACCACAGCGGCAGCAGGAGCTGCCGAAACTGCGAGGCCAGGGCCGTCTTGTGGTCGGTAACGTCATTGGTCGGGGCGGTGCCGGGCCGCAGCAGCATGCCGATGCACTCACGGGTGTTGGCCACCCACGCACCCAGCGGAATGTGACCGAACTGCCCTTGAAGGTGCCCGCCGCGCCTTTCCTTGCGGCTGGTGCAGGTGACGATGGTCGCATCCGGGTCGAGGACGTACCAGTTAGCCAGCTCGCGGCCGCACACCGAGATGCAGGGGAAGCCGCCGGGTCGCAGGGCGAGCAGCGTCCACACCACGCGCGTATCGCGGTGCGGGCGCGCTCGACCCACGCCCGTAACGGGGGCGTCGATCGCCACCAGAGCACGGCGCAAAGTGCTCTCCGAGACCGGTCGGTCTAACACCGCCCGCCACTGGTACTGGAGTTGCTCGGCCTCCAAGATGTTCGTCGCACCGGGCACGATCGCGCAGGCCAGCTGGACCAGCACGGTGCCCCGGTCCCGCCCAGTGCCCCTCGGCAACGCCGCATTCAGCGCAGTGGCCAGGCCGACGCGGGTGGCAACCCTCCGCAGCAGCACCACGCCCGCGTGCCCGATCAGCTTCTTGGCCGTCGGCCCGCAGGGCAAGCCGATGATCCCAGCCGGTACTCCTCACCCGTTGGGTGCCTCTTCCTCGCGGTCTTCTCAATCTGAACAGTCCAGGTCATCGCAGGTGGGAGGCACCATTCTGCTGTCAGGGCGTCAGGCGATCGTTCCATCTGAATTCATGAGGCTGACGCTACAGACAGTCAGGCGCACCCCATCCACAGATCTGACAATCCTCCGGTCGCGCCACTGCCCAGAGAGTCGAGCTCGGCGCGCAAGGGGATCAATGCACCACGTCACTGATGTGGTTGATGCAGACGACCTTGGGCTGGGTCATGTCCTCGAAGGCGAAGCGCACGCCTTCGCGGCCCATGCTGCCGTACTTGAACCCGCCGAAGGGCATGGCGTCGAAGCGGTAGTCGGACGAGTCGTTGATCATGACTCCGCCGGCTTCCAGCAGCCGGGCCGCGTTCAGGGCGCGGTCCAGGCGCGAGGTGAAGATGCCCGCGTGGAGGCTGTATTCGATGGCGTTGGCCTGTTCGATGGCGTCCTCGAAGGACGTGAACGGCTGCAGCACGACGACCGGGGCGAACACCTCCTCCTGCCAGATCGAGCAGGTCGCCGGGACGTCTTCCAGGACGGTCGGCGTGTACAGGGCGCCGGTGATGTCGTTGCCGCACAGCAGCACGGCGCCCTCGGCCACCGCCGCATCGACCTTGGCGCGGGTGGCGGCCGCGGCCTGATGGGTGATCATGGGGCCGACGTCGGTGCGCTCGTCGAGCGGGTCACCGACGCGCAGCCCCTTGGTGCGGGCGACGAAGGCGTCGCGGAAGCGGTCGTAGACCTCGGCCGCGATCAGGATGCGCTGGGTGCCGATGCAGTTCTGGCCCGCGGCCCAGAACGCGCCGGAGACACAGGAGGCGACGGCCTCGTCGAGGTCGGCGTCGTCCATGACGATGACCGGGGCGTTGCCGCCCAGGTCCATGGCGAGTTTTTTCAGCCCGGCGGTGCGGGAGATGGCCTCGCCGGTGGCGAATCCGCCGGTGAAGGAGACCATGCGCACGTCGGGGGCGGCGACGATCGCGGCGGCGATGTCGGCGTCGCCGTTGACGACGGTGACGATCTCCTCGGGCAGGCCGGCCTCGATGAGGGTGTCGACCAGGCGCAGCGCGGACAGCGGTGTCAGGGCGGACGGTTTGAGGATGACCGCGTTGCCGCCGGCGATGGCCGGGCCGAGCTTGTGGGCGACCAGGTTGAGGGGGTCGTTGAACGGGGTGATGGCGGCGATGATGCCCAGCGGTTCGCGGGTGAACCAGCCCTGGCGTTTCTCCGAGCCCTCGTAGGAGTCGAAGGGGATGACCTCGCCGGCGTTGCGCCGTGCCTCGGCTGCGGACAGGGACAGGGTGTTGACCGCGCGGGCGACTTCCTTGCGGGCCTGGGTGATGGTCTTGCCGGCCTCGCTGACGATCAGCTGGGCGAAGGACTCGGCGCGCCGTTCGATCAGGTGGGCGGCGCGTTCCAGCACGGAGGCCCTGGCGGCGCGGGACAGCGCGGCCGCGGTGCGGCGCCCACGTCTGGCCTGCTGCAGGATGCCGCCGACGGCGGATGCGTCGACGGTGGGCACCGAGGCGATGACCTCGCCGGTGTAGGGGTTGTGCACAGGCGCCGTCTCGGCGCCCAATTCGATGCTGGGGGGTACGACGGTGTCAGACACGGTGAGTCTCCAGGAGAACGGGGCGCGCGGGCGCGGCGTGGTCGTCGGCGTGGCGCTCGTGGATGGCGATGAGGCCCGACAGCAGGGCGTAGGCGGTCTCGAGGGCCTCATGGGCGCCGGCCCGGGCGGCCGGATCGGCGGTGAGGAGTTGCGTGGTGGAGGCCATGTCGGCGACCAGCCGGCGGAGTTGGTCGTCGGTGGTGATGAAGGGCGGGCTGGGCGTAGCCGGAGGTGACGCCCTCGGCGAAAGTGACCAGGTCAGGGTCGAGGCCGTACCGCTCATCCTCCTGCGCTTTCTGCTCGGTGGCTGCGGTAGTCGCTGAGCCAGCCAAGACCTTCGCTCGTGCCGGCGCGGGGGCGGTACTCGCAGCCGGCCCACCCGTCGAAGCCCAGCTCGTCGACCACGTCGAGCAGGTGGCGGAGGTTGAACTCACCCTGGTCGGGCTCACCCCGGTCGGGCACGCCCGCTATCTGCAGATGACCGACCCGGCCGGTCGGCAGGTCGCGGCGCAGTGTCGTGGTGAGGTCGCCCTCGACGATCTGGCAGTGGTAGAGGTCGAGCTGCACCTTGAGATGGGAGGCTCCCACCTCCTGCACCACGGCGTGGGCCTCGGCCTGGGTGCTCAGGAAGTATCCGGGCATGTCGCGGCCGTTGATCGGCTCGATCAGGATGTCGACGCCCGCCGCGGCGGCCCGTTCCGCGGCCCACGCCAGGTTGCTCAGGTAGGTTTCGCGGTGCTCGGTCACCGGTGTCGCGTCCGGTCGGACCAGCCCGGCCATCAGGTGCACCCGAGGGCAGCCCAGCACCCCCGCGTACTCCAGCGCCCGGTCCACCCCGGAGCGCACCTGCGCCTCACGTCCGGGCAGTGCCGCCATCCCGCGCTCTCCGGACTCCCACGCTCCTGCGGGTGCGTTGAAGAGCACCTGCACCAGGCCGTGGTCGTCGAGCCGGCGGCGCAGCTCGGCGGCGTCGTACGCATAGGGGAAGAGGTACTCGACCCCCTGGAAGCCATCAGCCGAGGCCGCGGCGAAGCGGTCGAGGAAATCGTGCTCGTTGTACATCAGGGACAGGTTCGCTGCGAACTTCGGCATGCTGGCTCCTGTCTTCCGGCCGGGGACGGCCACGGTCAGTGGTTCAATCACCTCGCTCCGCAGCCTCCCTGCCATCCCGTGGTCTCGAAGGCGCTCTGGGTGGCATGGCCAGGTTCAGCCGTCTGCTCGTTCAGCACACGCACCGCGTTCTCCGCTCCGCTGCGCGGGCTGGAGAGCACGGGCTTGCCGACCGCTTCGGCGATCGCGGGAGCCAGGCGTGCCATGGACGCCTGGGCCAGCACGATCACGTCGACCTCCTTGGCCAGCGCCCGTGCCGCGTCCAGCACCATCGCGTCGTGGCGGTCGCGGTCACCGGATATCAGCACCGAGAAGGCGCCTTCGCAGAGCCGCTCCTGGACGGTGATGTCGCGACCGGCCGCCCGGGCCTTCTCCTCGACGAGGGCACGGGTCGGCGGCAGCGTCGTGGGGACCGTCGCCAGGACGCCGATGGCGTCCGCGGTCTCGACCGCTGACGCGGTCATCGCGTCGTCGATCTTGACGATCGGGACGGAGACCAGGCGTCGGGCCACGTCGATGGCCGGACCGACCGAGGAGCAGGCGGAGAAGATGACGTCGGCGCCCGCGGCCTGCGCGGCCTGAGCGAGGTGCACCATGCGCTGCGTGCTGGCAGGTGAGACCTCACCGTCGCGCACCACGGCTGCGAGCACATCGCTGTCGACGAAGTGCAGGACCTTGGCGTCCGGCGCGAGTTCCGCGAGGTATTCGTTGATGACCGAATCGGGGTTGATGAACAGCAGGCTGGTGTGCAACACGGCGATCGAGGCAGTGGTGGACATGGTGGCTCCAACAGGGTGAGGTACGGCCCGCGTGCCCAGGTGGGCACGAGAGCGCGGGACGGAGCGGTGCGAGCCGCGCGCAGCGCGCACGGCCGGGGACGTACGACGGTTGTGTGTCTGGCGGTGTGGTGCGGCTGGGGCAGCGGGGCTGCATCAGGTCACGCTTGCGTCCCCTCGGCGCTGGGGCTCAGGCGGCCGATGACCTCCAGGGCGGCGTCCCGGACCGCGTCGCGGCCCGCCGCCCACAGGGAGACGACGTCGGAGCCGGGCAACGCGGACGGGAGGGCCACGCGGACGGCCTCCAGATAGGCGCGGCGCAGTTCGGCGTTGACGTTGACCTTGGCGACGCCTCGGGCGAGGGCGCCGTGCAGTTCCCCGACGGGCAGACCGCTGGCGCCGTGCAGGACGAGCGGGACGGTTACGGCCTCGTGGATCGCGGCCAGCCGCTCCAGGTCCAGGCGGACCGGGTGCTTGGTGAAGCCGTGGACGTTGCCGACGGCGACGGCGAGTGCGTCCACGCCCGTCGCGGCCACGAATTCGGCCGCCTGCTGCGGATCGGTCATCGCCGCGGCCTGCGCGACGGCATCGGTGGAGACGTCCTCGTCGCCGGGGAGCGCACCGAGTTCGGCCTCCACCCAGGCGCCGTGGTCGCGGGCCCGGCGGACCGCCTCCTTCGTCAACGCGATGTTCTCGGCGAACGGCAGGTGGGAGCCGTCGACCATGACGGAGGTGTAGCCCGCCTCGAGGCAGGCGGTGATCTCGTCCAGGTCCCGGCTGTGGTCGAGGTGCACCCCGAGAGGGGCCGTGGAGCGCGCGGCGGCGTCCAGCGCCAGCCGCATCAGGGCCTCGCGCCCGGCGTGCTTGAAGGGACTGGAGCCCGCCTGGATGACGACCGGCCGTCCGGCGGCCTCGGCGGCGGCCGTGATGCCCTGGACCGTCTCCAGGTTGTAGGCGACGAAGGCGGGCAGGGCGTGACCGGCGGCCGCGGCCTCCTTCAGGGCATCGGTTCCGTGCAGCAGCATCAGGCACTCCTGAGCAGGTCGAGGGCGTCGGCGAGGGCGTCGGCGCCCCCGACGTTCCCGGCGAAGACGATGTAGGGGATGCCGGCGGCGGGGCCGTCCGCGGGCTCCCAGAGCGAGACGATGCCCGGCAGCAGCGTGCCCCGGGCCCAGGCACGGCGGATCTCCAGGCCGTGGGTGGCGGTGTCGCTGGAGGTGATGCCGCCCTTGGCGACGACGAAAGCGGGCCGCCGGGTGGCGTTGACCTGGCGCACGGTCTGAACGAGCGCGGCGGAGACCCGGCGGGAGATCGCCAGACTGTCGTCCGCGTCGGCACCCGTCACCAGCACGCGAGAGGTGCGGATCACGGCATCGGCCGAGTCCAGCGCGCCGGCGGCTGCGGCCGCGACCTCGGCGATGTGGGCGTCACGCCGCTCCTCGTCGAGCAGCAGGGCCACGTCCAGCTCGTACTCGGCGATCTGGCCTCGCTCCCGCAGCCGGTCCAACTGCCGTGTCGTCAGCGCGACATGAGAGCCCACGACGATGAGACCGTGCGGCGCGTTGCCGCGCAGCGGGCGCAGTTCGGCCGGGGCGAGCGGTGCCCGCCCGGCCTGTCCGGCGCGGGCCCTGACGAAGGACGGCCCCACCCGGTACAGCAGCCGCGTGCCGTTGCCCTCCGCCTGCGCGAGGGCCAGGGCGAGCACCCGCAGATCGTCGTCGCACACCGCGTCGACCACGGCCACCCGTCCGCCGCGCAGCGAGGACAGCAGCCGCGCCGTGTGCTCCGGGCCGCCGCCACGCAGGTCGTCGAGGGTGACGCGCAGGACCTCGTCCGCGGGCACGCGTCCGCCCGTCTTCTCCTCGACCCACTCGGGCAGCGAGGAGCTGTGGTAGCCGAAGGTGGCGTCGCGGGCGAACTCGCTCATCCCGACCGGGAGCAGCCCGCCGGCGGTCCGCATCCAGTGGTTCGAGGCGACGGTCAGCCGGCCCGCCTCGATGTAGGCGGGGACCAGCACCACGCCGTCTGGAGCTTTGCCGTCCAGGCCGGTCAGCTCTTCGGCGAGGACATCGGTCTCCAGCGGGAAGTGGCCGCGCAGCGTCGAGTCCCCACGGCTGGCCAGGACGTAACCGGTGCCCTCAGCCGCCGATGCCGCGTGCAGGGCGCGGACCACCTCGCGGTTGCGGGCGGCGGCATCCTCAGCAGGCAGGCTGCGGGTGTTGGTGAGGACGAAGAAGACGGCGCTGTCCTGGCGCAGCGCCCAGCGCAGGTCCTCCACCGTCCAGGACGTCAGGACGGGCACGTCGGCGACCGTCTGGGTGCCGGTGGGATCGTCGTCGAGGACGACGAGACGGGGGCCGCCGGATATGCGGGCGGCCACTTCCGCGGCGCTGACCTCGCGGACCGGGGGCAGCCCTTCGAGCACCGCTGCCTCGGGGACGGGCCGCGTCTGGGCATGGAGGGGTAGGGACATGGCGAATTCCTGCTCCATTACGGGTAGTTGGGGGAGGGGGGAACGTCAGTCACACCAGGGCTTGACCGGGTCCCGCGACGGCCTCGGGACGGAGCAGCTCGGCGAGGGTGCCGGCGGGCAACAAACCTCTATCCAAGACGAGTTCAGCGACTGGGCGCCCGGTGGCGAGGGCCTCCGCGGCGATGCCGGTGGCGGCCTCGTAACCGATGTGCGGGTTGAGGGCCGTGACCAGGCCGATCGAGTTCTCCACCGCCGGCCCGTAGCGCCTGCGTTTTGGCCGTGATCCCCGCGACGCACCGCTCGGCCAGGGTCAGGCACGCGCGCTGAATGTGCGTGATGCTCTTTGAGAGGGAGTGCCAGATGATCGGTTCGAAGGCGTTGAGGTGGAGCTGTCCGGCCTCGGCGGCCATGGTGATGGTGATGTCGTTGCCGATCACCTCGAAGGCGACCTGGTTGACGACCTCCCGGATCACCGGGTTGCCCTTGCCGGGCATGATCGACGAACCGGCCTGCACGGGCGGCAGGTTGATCTCGCCGAGCCCGGCGCGCGGCCCGGACGACAGTAGCCGCAGGTCGTTGCAGGTCTTGGAGAGCTTGACCGCGACCCGCTTGAGCACACCGGACATCTGCACGAACGCCCCGCAGTCCTGGGTCGCCTCCACCAGGTTGACCGCAGTCACCAGCGAAAGCCCGGTGATCTGCGACAAGTGGCGCCGCGCCGACTCGGCGTAGCCGGCGGGGGCGTTGAGACCGGTACCGATCGCGGTGGCACCGAGGTTGATCTCGTGAATCAGCTCCACGGCCTCGGAGAGCCGGCTGCGGTCCTCCTCCAGCATGAGCGCGTACGCCGAGAACTCCTGCCCCAGCGTCATCGGGACCGCGTCCTGGAGCTGGGTACGGCCCATCTTGAGGATGTCCCGGAACTCGACCGCCTTGGCCGCGAAAGCGTCCTGTAGCACCGCCATCGCCTTCAGCAGCCCGCGCACCGCATACACTGTCGCGATCTTGACGGCGGGCGGATAGAAGTCATTGGTGGACTGGCCGAGGTTGACGTCCTGGTTGGGGTGCAGGTGCTCGTACTGGCCCTTGGCGTGGCCCAGCAGCTCCAGCGCCCGGTTGGCGATCACCTCGTTGGCGTTCATGTTGGTGGAGGTGCCGGCGCCGCCCTGGATCACGTCGACGACGAACTGGTCGTGCAGCTTGCCCTCACGAATCTCACGGCACGCCTCCACGATGGCGGCCGCCTTCCTCGGCTCCAGCAGGCCGAGTTCCTCGTTCGCCAGGGCGGCGGCCTCCTTCACGGCGGCCAGAGCGTCGATCAGATGCGGGCAGGCGGCAATCGGCGTGCCCGTGATGGCGAAGCTCTCCCTGGCGCGCAGGGTGTGGATGCCCCAGTACGCCTCGGCGGGGACGTCGCGATAACCGAGCAGGTCGTGCTCGCTGCGGTGCGCTACGGCGGTCATGGCAGGCCGGGCCTTATCTCGGAGCGTGTTCAAGCGTGCGGGTGCGTGGCGTGCGGCAAGGGGGCGGGCGAGAACGACCCGCAGGGGCGGTGGGGACTTGCCACGATCACGCCGCGAAAAGTCTGGGCAGTGTCACCGCCGTCGGTATCGGCTCAGAACGACTTGTCCTTCGCCTTGTCGCAGGCGCCGCCGGACGGCAGGAACCAGGCGGTGGCGTCGTAAGAGGGGACGGGCACCTTCGCCGAATCGCCGGGTGGGCGGCAGGCCCTCGGCCTCGATGCCGTCACCGGGGACGAGGGCGAGGCGGTGGTTCTGGCTCGTCATACGGCCGATTGCAGCAGCGGGCGGGGCAGCGCGTCCAAGACTCAATCCCGATGTGCCTTATAAGGCCGCTCTATAAGGCGGCTTTATCGCGGCTCGTGGGCGCCCGCGTCCTGGACATCGCCCTCGTCGCCCGCCGCGGCTTCCTGTCGCCCGCAGCCGTCGCGCGGCCGCGACCTCGGCCACCTACAGCTGATACGCACCGCTATAAGACAGATCCGCTTTGCGTCTTGGACGCCCCACGGACCACCCTGCTGCAATCGACGCCATGACGACGTACCGCCGGATTGCCCTGATTCCGGGCGACGGCATCGGCGCCGAGGTACTTCCCCCGGCACAGCAGGTGCTCGATGTTCTCGGCCGCCGCCACGGCTTCAGCCTGTTTTATACGTCGTACGACTGGTCATGCGAGCGGACGAGGAGGCCGGTCTCGCGCAGTCGGCGCGGGGTCAGGTCGACCACCAGGCCGACGCGGGACGGCCCCCACAGGCCGTCGATGTAGCGCCTGCCGTCGGCGTCGTCGATGTGCGGGCTCTCCCCTCGCTGGACGACAGGTTCGCCCGGCAGAGCGGGATCGAGATCACCAGGACTCCTCCAGAGACTACGCCGAGCTCAAGGCGAGGGTCGAGAACCAGAGGACACCGCTGGGGTCCGCCGAGGCGCTGCGCGGGGTGCTCGCCGCCAACGTCACCTGGGACGTCATAACCGCCGCCGCGTGCGGTGCTGACCGGTCTCGTGAGCGCTCCGCCTTTGACGGACGGCCCGCCTCGGACCTGATCGCCGACCAGGTGGGGGAGAGCGTGCTGGGCGCGGGCCCTGCGGCCCTCGGAGTGGGGGCATCGAGGGGAAGTACCAAGCGGGGGAGTGCGCCCCGGGGGCGGCGGGCAGGGCTGCCGCGGCTGACACAGGCCCACGGTGAGTGATGAGCGACCTGACGACGTGAGAGAGAAAGCACCGATGACCTTCGCGACCACCACCGGCCAGGACCGAACGACCGTCCCCGGTTACACCGGCCAACTGCCGGGCTCGCTCCTCGATCACGTCCTGCGGCAGTCCTTCGGACTCGAGGGATATGTCCAGCACCCACTGGGAGGGGAGGTCGACCAGAGTAGGGGCTGGGCCACCGGCACCGGAAGCGAACAGCCGCCTTCGCTGGAGGCGTCGCGGAGTGCAACCGGCGCACAACAGTACGGCGGCGAATGGTGTCTCAGGACGGCCGTTGACCTTGCTGTAGGACTCCGAGGCGCAGGCGCTGGTCAGCCCGCCGCCTCACCGGCGAAGCCACCGTCTCCTGGCACGACCCGACACCTCGGGATCAAGCAGTAACGGTTCTCCAGGCACACCACCACGGAAGGGCCCGCACCGTGACGAAGAAGATCACCCTTCCGGAGCTGCTGCGCCGCTGGCCGGGCTCCTGAATCGGCCCGAAGCGATCTGGGATCCCTCAGGTCCGCTATGGCCTGACCATGCGGACTATGCGGTGGTCGTCAGTGCAGGGGGCGTGAGGAGGGCGCGTGGCGCATCGCGGTACTCGGGCGCGGGCATGGCGCGGGCCGACGGCGGGCAATGGTGAACTATGGCTATGGACGGTGGCGTTGCGCCCGGTGTGCAGGTTTGCTCTCTCAAGGTTGATACGCCGCAGCTGATCGCGCCGGGGACCGGCTACAAGATCGTCCGGTTCCCTTTCGGAGCGGCGGAGCCGACGGACCGATTCGGAATGCACCAGGCCGCCCAGCCGGACGGCTACGTGGTGAGTGACTGGGCGGCAGACGACCGTAGCGGCCTGATCTGGCCGTCCAAGGCCGGCTGGGGCCACTTGCACGCGATGATCCAGTGGGAGGCTGCCAGCGGCACGGGCGGCTACAGCGAGCTGCGCGACCAGTACGTACGTGACCCGCTGGGCCTGACGCCCAACCCCAACGACACCACGGCGACCGAGCACCGCACGCCGACGCCCGGCGGCCAGTTCTACGTCAAGAACCACGGCCTTTTCGTCGACCCGGGCACCCCGGTTGCGCTCCGTGTCACGCACAACGACGCCAACTCGCGTCTGTTGACCCTCGCCGAGTTCAAGCTCGTCATCCACGATGCCGCCTGACGAGCTCGTGCATCGTTGGTGGTAAGACGTCCAGCTCCCTGATCGTTGATCATGAGCGGGGTGGGGATCTCGCTTCGTGCAGTGATCCTCAGCCACCGGGGGATCACGGGCCTGAGGGCCGACGTCCGGGGCACATGCTGGGCCCTGGCTCACACTGATGGTGTTGCGATGAGGACGGCCCTGTAGACCCTGGACCGAGAAGCTGAACCGCTGAGGTATCCCACCCAAATACCGGCGGCCGGGCGGGCCCGGGCCAGAGCGGCCTGAGCCCGCCTGGGGCTGTGGGTGGTCAGCCGCAGTCGTTACGGTTGATTTTCAGGGAGCGGGTCTGGTCGTTGAGGTTGTAACCGCGAAGGTCGTGGATGGAGCCGCCACTGCAGGTGACGCACACCCACCGGCCGCTGTAGTTGCGCTTCTCATAGACCCGGGCGGTGCGGGCGGAGTTGTTGCGGATGGAACTGCCGCGATCACGTTTCGCGGAGGGGAGGTCCTTCACACTGCCGTCCACCGCCCGCCGCACCCACGGCTGCCCACCGACGTTGATCTCCGGGTAGATGCACACGTAACCGGACGGGCAGTCGATCGCGGCCCGCGCCACCCTGGCCTCACTGGACGCGGCAGCCGGAACGGCCATGGGCAGGAGGACCAGTGCGGCGACGGCCGCAGCACGCATTTTTGATCACGCCACTACACATAGCGGCCACCGGAAGCCCGCCGGGCAGGGCTGCTTGCGGGTTCACTCCAACGGGCCCTCGGACGGTACCGCGGTGACGAGGAAGCGGACGAGCTCGAACCGGTATGACCATTCCCACTCACAGGGGCGGCTCATCTGGCAAAGCAGCGGCACAGCTCCTTCTTGTGCAAAGGCAGGCCGCCCCGACGGCAGCGCGGACACCGGCCCGGTGGGTAGAGGCCGGGGAGGCGCTGCCACTCTCCGCAGCCGCCGCAGCGAGCCGTGGTGATTCCCCAGCTCCCGCAGTCTGCATATGCCCCGACCGGCCACAAGGCGGGCGGCGGAGCCGTGCGCGGCCGCAGTATTCCGGCCTCGGCGAGGATCTCAGCCGCGGGCGCCTTCAGCGGCAGCCGCACCTGGCGGTCGCCTTCAGCGGCAGTCGCACCTGGCGGTCGCCTTCAGCGGCAGCCGGACCTGGTCGAGCATCTCCGGTGCTACCAAAGCCTCACCCTCCGCATCCCGGATCGCCGGCGCGCACCGGATCAGCCGCATCGCACGCACGAGACTCGGCAGCCAGGAGGCAGCCGCTCCCACGATCGCCGCAGCCTTGCGCCTGGAGGGGGCGCCTACTGGCTCAGGTGGCGCAGTTCGTTTTCGTAAAGCTCGGCCGCATCGAATCCCATGCCGGTGAAGTGGCCTGCCAGCTCCAGGGAGAGGATGCCGTGCAGGCGGGTCCAAAAGCGCAGGGCGCGGCGCAGGGCGGCCGGCTCCGCAGGGTGGTCTGCCGCCCATTGCCGGTGCTGTGCGAGGTGGGCCTCCAGACGGGCGTCGAGGTGGCCGTCGTCCACGGCGTCGCCGCCCAGTTGGGCGTCGTTCAGGAGGACTTGCATGATCTCGGATGCAATCGCGGTGACGTCGTCGGGTGCGTGGTAGCCGGGGACCGGTGTGCCGTAGATGAGGAAGTAGCGCTGGGGGTCGTCAAGTGCCCAGGTACGCAGCGCGCGTCCCAGTCCCGCCAGGTCCGCACCCGATCCGGCGGCCGTGCTGATGGTGTCCGCGAGGCTGCGGTAGGCGTCCTTGATCAGTTCGGTGATCAGCTCGTCCCGGCTGGCGAAGTACCGGTAGAGCGCGGGGCCGCTCATGCCCATCTGCTTGGCGATGGCGTTCAGGGACAGCCCAGGTGCCCCGGCGGCGGCGATCTGTTCCCAGGCGCGCTCCTTGATCTCGGCCCTGACTTGCGCGCGGTAGCGCTCGCGGGGGGTCTCCTTGCCGGCGACTGTCACGTGATCGTCCTTCCCTCTTGGAGTCACCGGCCGTCCAGGAGCCGGTGCGCTGCTCGACGTGCGCTCTTGGTTAGACCCTATTACGAAAGTTCTTGACCATCACTCCTCCGGCTAGTTATAACTTCTAACGAACGCGCTAGCTGCTAACAGCGAGTGTGAAGTCGAGGGAGGCCGTGATGAACGCTGGTGAAATGACCAAGGTCGTGCTGCCGGGAAAGGTCGAGCCGGAGGGGCTGGAGGTGCGGCGGGGGGCCGTGCCGACCGCCGGTCCGCGCCAGGTCGTGGTCCAGATGGAGGCGACCGGTGTGTCCTTCGCCGAGCAGCAGATGTGCCGTGGCCGCTACTACGACCAGCCGTCCTTCCCGTTCGTCCCCGGTTACGACCTGGTCGGCACCGTCATGGCGGCCGGCTCCGGGGTCGACCCTGCCCTGGTGGGCACCCGGGTGGCCGCGCTGCTCAAGGTCGGCGGCTGGGCCAGCCACGTGGTCGTCGACGCCGCCGACGTGGTGCCGGTCCCGGACGGGATCGGCGCGGCGGAGGCGGAGACCGTGGTGATCAACGGCATCACAGCGTGGCAGATGCTGCACCGCAAGGCCCGCGTGCGCGCCGGGCAGACCGTCCTGGTGCACGGCGCCAACGGGGGAGTCGGCTCGGTCCTGGTCCAGCTCGCCCACGCCGCAGGCGCGAAGGTGATCGGCACCGCGTCCGCCCACCACCACAACGCGCTCCGCGCCCTGGGCGTCACCCCCGTCGACTACCGCACCGAGAACATCCCTGCCCGCGTCCGCGAGTTGGCCACGGGCGGTGTGGACGCGGTCTTCGATCACGTCGGCGGCCGCAGCGTCGTCGACTCCTGGCGCCTTCTCGCGCGCGGCGGCACGCTCGTCTCCTACGGCAGCGCCTCCACCCGGGACGATGAGGGCTCCAAGCAGTGGCCCGTGCTCAAGCTGCTCGGCCGCATCTGGGTGTGGAACGCCCTGCCCAACGGCCGCCGCGCCTACTTCTTCAACGTCTGGGCCGGCCGGGCTCTCAGCCCCAGCCGGTTCCGGGCCCGGCTGCACGCCGACCTGACCGAGGTGTTCGCGGCGCTGAAGCGCGGCGAGGTCACCGCCCAGATCGCTGCCGAGCTGCCCCTCACCTGTGTCGCCGAGGCGATGCGGCTGGCGGAATCAGGCACCGTCGCCGGAAAGGTCGTGCTGCACGCCTGACGCGGCACACAGAATCCGGCGTCCAACGCGCACCCGCCCCCGCACCGTCCTCCTTCCGCACAGCCCCCTCCGCCCTCGCCCCGCCCTCAGCGCCGTTACGGCGCAAAGACGCCACGGAGAGCCTCGTCATGCCCAGAACCGGACTACACACATACGTCCGCCGCACTTTCACCGCCGCCTTCCTTGCCGCGTCCACTCTCGCTACCCCGGCGGTCGCCGCTCCCGTACAGCCCCAGATGGCCGCCCCGGCGAGCCGGATCAGCTGGACCGCTTGTTCCGACACGGAGTTCGAGGGCATGCAGTGCGGCACGCTGCGGGTCCCGGTCGACCACGCCCACCCGCGCGCCGGCAGCCTCACCCTCGCCCTGGTCCGCCGTCCAGCCGACGACCAGGCCCACCGCCAAGGCACGCTGCTGCTCAACAACGGAGCGGGCGGATCATCGATCGAACAGCTGCGACTGGCGATGCGCATCGGCTTCCCGTCGTTCGCCGGCGCCATGAGCCGCAACTTCGACCTGGTCGCCGTCGACCCGCGCGGGGTGGGACACAGCACGCCGATCCGCTGCAGCACACCCCTCAAGCCCGCCGGCGTCACCCACTTCCCGCAGACTCAGGCGGAGTTCGACACGCTCGTGGCCCACAACCGCGCATTCGCCGCGAACTGCCTGCGCCGCAACGGCCCTCTGGTCGCCCACACCGACCTGACCAGCACCGCGCGGGACTTCGAAGCCGTGCGAACCGGGCTCGGCGAGAAGCAGCTGAACTGGTACGGCATCCACTACAGCACCCTGCTAGGGCGCACCTACGCCCACCTCTACCCCGGCCGACTGCGCACCATGGTCCTCGACACGGCGCTGGACGACACCACTACACCCACCGAACGCATCCGCCGCGAAGCAGCCACGGCCGAAGAGGCCTTTGACCGCTTCACCGCCTGGTGCTCGGCATCGACGGACTGCGCCTTGCACGGCAAGGACACCGCGGCCGAGTACGACGCCCTCGTCACCCGCGCCGACCGCACCCCGATCCCCACCGCCGACGGCAGCCGGGCACTGACCGGTGAAGACATCCGCGCCGCGACCCAGGACTACCTCACCCTCTCCGGCGTCACCTGGCCCGCCCTCGCCCAGGCCGTGGTCAAGGCCCAGGCCGGCGACGCGAGCGACTTCACCTACGAGCCCGACGACACCCTCGACCCGGTGCAGGTCCAGGTCCCCGCCTGCCTGGACACCGCGCGCCCGGTGGCCGGGTTCGACCAGCTCACCCGGTTGCGCAACGACCTGGCCCGTATCTCCCCGCACCTTGGCGGCGCCGTGCGCTCGTGGACCGCCCTCACCGGCTGCCTCGGCTGGCCCGTCCCCGCCCACCCCGTCACGGCCGGGACCCCCGTCCACGGCGCGCCGCCCGCGCTCATCGTGCAGTCCACTCACCAGGCGCTCGCCCCGCACAGCGCCGGCCTCGCCATGGCGGCCCAACTGCCCGGCAGCGTCGTCCTCAGCCGCGAAGGCGACGACTACAGCATGTTCCTGCTCTCCCAGTGCGTGCGGGATGCCACCAACCGTTACCTGACGACCCGCGCCCTGCCCGCACCCGGCACCACCTGCACCGACTGACACCCGCCCCTTTTTCCGCCCGACCGATATGCGAGGAACCATCGTGACCACCACCGCACGCAACCGGATGCGTCTGCTCGTCCCTGCCGCCCTGGCTGCCCTGGCCGTCAGCGCCACGACGGCCGCTGCACCCAGCTCCTCCGCCACCACAGCCGAACACTCGATCACCTCGCACAGCCACCAGGCGCCCGCCAAGAGCCCCAAGGCGATGCTCGACGCCTGGCTCCGCCTCTGGAACGGCGACTTCACGCAGGCATCCGGCATCATCTCGCCAGACTTCACGGTCCACGCCGCGCTCCTCGACGGAGGGGACGGCAGCAGCATCCGCGGCGCGGACGGTCTGGTGGCCTGGATCGCCCAGACCCGCGCAGCCTTCCCCGACCTGCGCTTCTCCCTGCAGGTCGACCCTCTGGTCGCCGGACACCGCGCCTCAGTGCGCTGGACGGCCACCGGCACCTACGCCGGCGGCTTCCCCGGTGCCAAGGCCGCACCCGGCACCGTCGTCACCTTCACCGGCACCGACACCCTGCGCATACGCAACGGCAAGTTAAGTTCGTGGAGTACTGGCTCAACTCGGACACCCTCCAGCTCCTCACTACCAGTCGTAGCCCGCCGCCCTTCCGGCCACACGGCAAGGAGGGCGGCGATCCGACATGAGACAGCAGCGCGACCACCTCCACCGCCTTGGCCGGAAGGGACGAAGCAGAGATACGGCCGTCTGTCCTTCCTGGGGTGGTGGAGGACGGCGGCAGCGGATGGTGACCGTCGGCCCCTGCCGCCTTCGTCACGTCCGCCTCGACCTGGTGACGTGCCGTGCCCTGTGGCGACCGCGGCCGCACGCCACCCGGACCTCGCGGCCGGCGGCTGACCTACGCGTCCTCAGGCCAGCTCGCGATCAGCCGCTCGCCGTCGTCGGCGCGCTCGGTCAGAACGATCCGGGCGCCGGCGATGCTGCCCCACGAGCCGATCCACGACCGGTACTGGTGCACGGCTGTCGGCTTCTTGCCCCACCAGCCGTGCATCACCGGCTTCCCCCCCCCGGCCGTCACGGCGGCGTCGCGAGGAAGCACTCCCGGCACCGGTCCAGCCAGCGGCTCCCGTGGTCCGGGTCGTGGATCAGGCTGCTGGTGCGCGACGGCCGGCCGCAGGCGGAGCAGGGCGGCTCCTGCTGCATCCGCGCCCAGGTCTGGGCGAACCGGGGCGCGGCCGGGGGCAGGGGAGAGGGAGGTCGCTTCGACGCCCAGCTTGCGGGCGGCCTCCTCACTCCTCATACCTGCTCCTGGGGGTGGGGTGGATGTGACTCGCACCGATAGTTGGCCAGAGACGGCGAGAAGAGCGCTGGTGGGCGGGGGGTACTCAAGGACGGCTGGCCTGTTTACAGAGATACTTGGCCACTCAGGTCACGAAGTAGGCGCGGCCGGTCCCTTCCCCCCGGGCGGAGTCGGAAACGCCGCCACCCGCCTTCTCGTGTAAGAAGGCGGGCCACTGTGGGGAAGCGTCACCCCGTCCAGCAGACGTACACGTCGCGTAGGTACGGCCAGGTCTTTGGCCCGACTAGGCCATCGACGTCGAGAACCTTCCTGCCGCAGAGCTCGTTGACCCTGGTTTGGAACTTCTTCGCGGCGGCCTGCGACTTACTTCCGAAGATGCCGTCAACGATTCCGACGTCGTACCCCTTGTACTCAAGCAGGCACTGGGCTTCCTTGCCCGCGGCCGAGACCGACGAGGACGAGGGCTGAACGGTGTTGCCGCTGTAGTACCCGGCGTAGTACTTGTCACCAGGCGCGTTCCCGGTATCCGTGACGTTGCATACGTATGCCTGAGCGCCGAGTTCGGCTGCCGCTGCCGACGAGGCCGACAAGCCGGACAGGCACAGCGCGGCTGCACCCAGGGCCACCCCGAGCTTTGCTCCAAACTGCATGAGCTACCCCCACTACCGCTGGTGAGAAACAAAGGCTGACCTAGGCACTGTTCACTGCCAACTGAGGTCTTTCACGGACAAAAGCACGCACGCACTACAGAAAGCGTGCTTCAGCAGTCTCGGACGACTTCGCGACGTGCTGTACCTATAACGTTTCAGGGTGGATGGCTAACCCCTCACTGCCAGGCGTCTGCTGCCTCAAGCCCCTCGCGACGCCAGCTACCGCTGCGCATGGCCAACTAACTGAGCGTCACAGTGCGCTGCGGGGCGCCACGATCTTAGAATCGAACACGTGAACGGTGCAGAGTCGTCGCGACTCACGCTGCTCCGCTTTCTGGAGCGTGTGCAGGAGCGTGACCTGGCCCGCACCCGCAGGTGGATCGCCGAGGAGGAACGCCGCGAGGCGGAGCGGCGCGTCGGCGCAGCACGGCGCCCTCCGGCCCCCGAGTGGCTGATCGAGCGCGGCCTGGACCGCAACAACATCGTCTCCGTACACACGGGTGAGTGCTGGGACCCGGGCAAGAGGGCGAGGCCTGTGACCCGGGCGCAGGCGATCGAGGCACTCCGCCATCAGGTACCGGCGTGCTCGAAGAAGTTCCGGATGGCAGCTGGGCGGCGGCGCAAGGGGGGTGCGGTACGGCAGATCGGCGGACGGATCGCTCCGAAGCACCGCAACGGTGTCATGAGCCAGGTCGTCGCCTCCCGGCTTCCGTGTCCGGTGTGCGGGTCGGGCAAGCTGCGCGTCACCACGAGCGGCCAGCAGTGCGAGGCATGCCGGCAGACCCGGGAGCAGCGGCGCCGACGGCGCACCATGCTCAGGCGAACGGCCGCGGGATGGCCCGTGTCGTGGCTGGTCAAGGAACGCAGCCGGGAGGCCGGCCTGATGCTCTCGCGCTACGAGGTCTGGCAGGCCCTCGGTCCCGACCCGCTGCCGCGAGGCCGCAAGACCCTGGACCGGCTGCGTATTCACTTGGACGCGGTGCACGTCCTGGACGCGGAGCTCAAGCGCCGCTACGCCGCGGGGGCTGCTGCCAGCCCGGTGGGAATCACAGAGCGGCGGGCGGCCGCGTTCCGCCGCCGTCTGCTCACCGATCTGACGGCCGGACGCCGTTGCGTCGATGAGCTGCTTCAGTCCACGATCGCCTGGGAGATCAGCAGGCCCTGCTGGATGCGACGCACGCTTTTGGCCTCTTCAGCGCTCAATACGGACACCACATCGCCGCGGCCGCCTTCGAGTACGCGCGGGTGCCGGTGAGCCTGTCCTGGCAGGCAGCAGGCCTTACCTGCCCGCCCTGGTCAAGGCCACGGGCACGGTCGCTTCCAGACCGTCCGCCGCGTCAGACCGCCTGGAAGAGGCCACCCGCCTCGATACCGAAGCAGAAGCCGCAGCAGCGCGGGCCCGCAGATAGCGTCTCGAGGTACCAGGAACCCACGGGCCACTGCGTGGACAGCACGCAGCCGGCCTGGGTGGGCGAGAGAGGAGCGCCATGCCCAAGATGACGAGCGGTCCGGCCAGGCCGTGGCACCCGGGGATGACCACAGCCTCCAAAGAGGACATCCAGCACATGCGGCCGAAGCAGCGGAACAAGTACCGCCGGCTCGGCTTCACCTGGGCGGAGATCAAGAAGATCGACCGTGCCATCGGACGTGGGGAGACCACCCTCACCCTCAAGACCACGGCCGGCGAAGTGACGCTCACCCTGCCACCACCGAACAGCCCCCAGACCCCCGGGAATCAGCCCTGACGTCTTCGGGCCCGCATATGCGCTCGCACGGTTCAACGACCGCGCCACGTCGGCGTCGGCATGACCGCTGAGCAGACACGGGCCCATCGCACTGAGCGGCCGGAGCAGGGCGGGGCCTGTCAGGGCACGGGTGTGTAGGTGACGGTCTGGTCGGGGCAGGAGGCGGCGAGGTCGTTCAGGGCGGCGTGTTCGGTGTCGTCGACGGTGAGGTCCCAGCGGAGTTTGGTGGCGGTCCATTCGGCTGTGTACCGGCAGTGGACGTCGCCGGCCGGGGCATCCACTGGGCCGGGTCCTGGTCGGCCTTGCTCCGGTTCGAGCGGGCGGTGACCGCGACGAGCGACGCCTCCTGGCCTTGATCGTTGGCGTAGGCCTCGCGGCGCTGCGCGGTCCAGGCGGAGGCGCCGCTGTCCCAGGCTTCGGCCAGGGGCACCATGTGGTCGATGTCCAGGCCGGAGGCGGAGGTCACCGTGGTCTGGTCGTAGTACGACCACCAGCTGCCGCCGGTGAGTCGGCACCTCGGTCCCACGGCCGGTGCTTCGACGGCTTCGGCGATGAGGACCTCGTTACGGGTGGTGCAGCCATCGGCCGGGTCGTCGCCGGCGTTCCAGTGCTTGAACGCCTCGCGGGTATAGCCGTCGCGGGACTCGGTGGCCAGCGGCAGGCTCGCGACGGCCTCGGCGAGCGGTACGGTCTCCGCGCCATGGGCGGGGGTGACGGTGGCCAGCGGCAGGGCGGTGAGGAGCGCGGCGGGCAGGCCGCGCAGCAGAGCGGTACGCAAGTACCTGTTGGTAGAGGCCCACCTGGGGCGCACGAGCCCAAGACCGCGGTTGCGCCCCTCGTGTGAGTGCAATGGTCGTATTGGAGAAACGACACAGCTCGGCTCAGTGGCTGGTCACGCGGCGAGGACGTCCCCGCAGCTCCAGTACGACGCGATCATGGTGGTATGAGAGGGGCCCAGAGTGGCCACTGCGGTGTGTTCGTGGCGTTGGCTGCGTGCTCGCCGTGGCGCCGCTTGCCGGCGCCGGTCTAGGCCGACACGGTGGCCTGCTGCGGCATGCCGCCCGGCCACCCGTAAAGGGCGCTCGCTGTTACGTAGCTCGACGTTGTATGAGGGTCCGCCAGTTCGCTGGCGACCCTCACCCTCGTTCGGAGCGGTGACCAGATGGAGGGACCAGATGGAGGCTTGCCTTCCGTGACAAAATCCGGGTCCGCCCGGCCGCCGGGACGCCTACCTCGCCCGCCGCCAGGCCGCCCAAGAACAGCGGCGCCGTGAGGTGCGGGAGGCCACGGAGCGGGAGGCGCGGCGGCCGGTGTGCGAGGACTGCGGGCAGAAGTTCACCGACGACCGGTGGGAGGCGATCGGCTACACCTGGGACTGGAGCAAGCGCCAGTCGCACCCGCGGCGGGGTGCTCTTACGGACGGTGTGTGGTGTCGCTGACCCGGCGGCTATCCACGGGATTGTGGAGCACTACCACGTGCCTTAGTGTGCATGTGCATGACGCTGGAGGAACCTGTAGAGCGGTCTGGTGGGCACCGCAAACAGCACTCCAGGGAACTCCTGGTGAAAGCGGCGGGCGAACTGCGCCTGGGACGCCGTCTCGGATACCCGCGCCAGACTCGGGCCTGGGAGCGCGAGTACCGGCGATACCACGGCACAGCACCGGAAGAGCGCGGGCGGTGGCACCGCTGGCGGACCGATCTGCGGGACGCCCGGATCGGCCCCCTGCCCGCCCCCGACCACCTCAGCCTGACCCGGCACGAGGCGCGCGTGGCTCCGCGGTTGTATCAGGAGCAGGTCGGCTACAACTACGGCGAGGGCTACGAGCTCACGTGGCGCACGGTGGGCTACCGCTGGAACGTGGGGCATCACCCCGAGGAGAGGGGGAGCACCTGGTTCACCTTGACGGTGAATGCCGACGGGGTGCCTGAGTTCCGCGCGCCGAACCATCGTGAAGCGGGTGCCCAAGACGACGTCTTTCGGGCCGACCTCGCGGGCTGGCGGGCGCTGATGAACTACGTAGGCGATACCGCCGCCCGCCAGGACTCTCCGTGGAAGCTGATCCGGCTGTGGCAGCATCCGTGGAGCCGCGACGGCGTGGATACGTCGTGGCAGGACGTGCACTAGCACGAGGGCCTGTCCGGCGAATCAGGAGCGGAGCCAGAGACGTACGGCAGCAACGGTCACAGTGCCGTCTGGACCCCGGAGCACCCCCGCGTCGACGGGGAACCGACGCCTGCGGCACCTCGCCCGCTGGGCTTCGGCTCGGGCATGACCTGCTGGCGGCGCCTGGCCGCGTGGAACGAGGCCGGCGTGGGACCAGCTGCACGCCGGGCTGCTGAAGGAACTGTGGTCGAAGAGCAAGCCGGACTGGTCACGGGCGTTGCGGCGGGGGCGCGCGAGAGGGCTGAGAGCAAAGCCGGGCGCTCAACCCACCCGGAGCCGCCTTCGCCGAATCCTGCGCCCGGGCACGGAAGTTGGGGATCCGCTGACCCCGCCGGGGCCGCCGTGACACGATGCTGACCTTGGGTGCGCGGGTGATCACGGGGGGTGTGGCGGTGTCGCGCAGGTTGCTTTCGTTCGGGGACGCGCTGGTGCTCCTCGGGCAGGATCCCCCCGCGACGGCCACCGTGGACCGGGCGGTCGGTGGCGCGCTGAACCTGGCCACGGGCGGCCTGAGCGGCGAGGTGCTCGGCATGCTGGGCGAACGCGGACGCATCCTGGGGCTGGGTCGTGCGGCGGCCCGGAGCCTGGGGGACCGCCTGCGCGGCGCCGACGGGCGCGCGGCGCGCACCCGACTGCTGGAGGCGGCCCACACGGTCATCGTCGTGTTGGCGTTCTTCGAAGTGCTCCAGGAAACTGAACTCCCTTTCTCGTGGGACGACGTGCGCCTCACTCGCCGGGAACAGATGCGGCTCGTGGCTGGCCAGCCGCCCGCACCGGAGGGGCTGGCGCAGACCCTGGCTCAGGTCGACGCACCCTGTCCGGCCCCGCACCTCCCCTACGAGGACACCCTCGTCGCGCTCGGGCAGTGGTACGAGTCCTTGGGCGGCCGTATCACGCGCTTCCTGAAGGGACTCGACCTGTGGGCCCGGCTGCCGAGCCGTGAAAGGCAGGCGGCCACGGACACCGTGCACCGGACCCTGCCGCGCCGTGCGGTGGAACGGTACGAGGAGCTGTACCGCCGACTCGTCCAGGAGGCCCCGGAGTTCCTCTACTGGACCGGTCAGCTGGAGCACCAGGCGACGAGGGCTGAGCTGCGCCGGGCGCTCTCGCACCTGGAACAGGTCCTGGCGTCCTCCGCTGCTTTGAGCCACCCCCCGGAGCACGCGGCCCGGGCACTGGCACGCGCCCACCAGGCGGCGCTCAGTCGCCGCATCCTCGCCGCCGACTTACCTCCCGAAGGCATGCGCATGCCCACCCTGGACGAGGTCTACCTGGACCCCGACTTCAAGGTGCGCGCCGTCGGCGACCACGACAACCCCGCCGACGAGGAGTGGTGGGCCGGGGTAGCGGTGCGCAGCGACCTGACGGACTACCTGGCCGGCGCCCTCACCTCACCGGGGCTCTGGGACGTTCCGCTGCTGGTGCTCGGGCAGCCGGGCGCGGGCAAGTCCGTCCTCACCATGATCCTCGCGGCCCGGCTGCCCGCCACGGGCTTCCTGCCCGTCCGGGTGGCGCTGCGCGACGTGCGGGCCGAGCTCAACCTCCAAGACCAACTGGAGCAGGCCGTGCGCGACGCGACGGGGGAGCGGGTCGGCTGGCCGGAACTGGTCCGTTCGGCCGGTACGGCGGTCCCCGTCCTCCTGTTGGACGGCTTCGACGAACTCCTGCAGACCACCGGAGTGCGGCAGAGCGACTTCCTCACACGCGTCGCCCGCTTTCAGGAGAGGGAGCGCGAACAGGGTAGGCCCGTACTGGCCTTGGTGACCAGCCGGACCGCGGTCGCGGACCGGGCCCAGCATCCGCCCGGCACAGTCGCCCTCCGGCTCGAACCCTTCCAGCCGGACCAGATCAGGGTGTGGATCCAGCAGTGGAACAACCGCAATGCCCGCAGCCTCCTCGCCCGTGGACTGTCCACCCTGAGCTGGGAGTTGCTAGCACCGCACCGCAGACTGGCCGAACAGCCCCTGCTGCTGACCATGCTCGCCCTCTTCCACGGCGCCGGAAACGACTTCCAGGGCGAGGACGGCCGCCCCCTTGACGAGGCCGAACTCTATGAGGCTCTGCTGATCTCCTTCGCGCGGCGAGAGGTGCGCAAGAGCGCCAGGGACGCCCTATGGGACAGCCAGGTCGACGAACGCGTCGAAAGCGAGTTGCAGCGGCTGTCGATCGTGGCCTTCTCCATGCTCAACCGCAGGCGCCAATGGGTGTCCAGTAAGGAACTGGAGGACGATCTCGGAGCCATCTACGGACAGTCCGAAGAGCGGTCGGACAGCTTCCGCAAGCCGCTGGACCAGGCCGAGGCCGCACTCGGCCGATTCTTCTTCGTCCAGCGAGCCCAGTCCATCCGGGACGGCGAGCGGCTGTCCAGCTACGAGTTCCTGCATGCCACGTTCGGCGAATACCTCGCCGTGCGCCTGGCGGTCCAGCAACTGGTACGGTTCCTCGGCCATCGGCCCGCCCTGCTGCGGAGCGCGGAGCCCCTGGACGACGACCTCCTCTACGCCCTGGTGTCGTTCGCGCCCCTGTTCTCACGGCAGATGCTGAAATTCGCCCGCGCGTGCGTCGCCCGGCTCTCGGCGGAGGAGCGGGAGCGGATCGCCGACCTGGTGGTGCGGGTGCACTGGGAGCGGGGCCGGGAGGAGCGCGGGGACAAGCGGTCGTACCCGACGTACAGCCCGCGCCGCATGCCAGTCTCCTCGCGGCACGGCATCTACAGCGCGAACCTCGTCATGCTGGTCGTCCTGCTGACCGGCGAGACGACGGCGGCAACCCTGTTCCCTGCCGAGGACGACCCCGGTCAGGCCTGGCACGCCCACACACTGCTGTGGCGTGCCTCGCTACCGGAAGTGGAGTGGGCGGACTTCGCCCTGGCCCTGAACATCAGTCACGTCAGGGACGTCGCGGGCCGGGACCTGCACATCCGCCTGCGGCAGGAGGACGACACCGCACGCCCCGAAGTCGTCGACGCCCACTGGATGTACCAGGTCACGCCGCGCGAGGCAGGGCCCGTGGCCTGGTACGTCGCCTACTGGGATGACATGTGGCACAAAGCTCGTCTCGCCGCCGGGACGACCGAGGGCGTGCTGCTGCAGGTGGCCCAGCCGTTGCTGGAGTCGCTGGGGCCGCTGGTGACCACCTTCAACGGTGGCGGGGGCCGCCCCGCGACCTCCGTCGTGCACGACCTGCTGCGGCTGTGGCTGGACACCGGGTCGGCATTACCGGACGAGGAGGTTAGGCAGTTGTACGCGCGCGTCGCCGCTGGACTCGACACCGCCGGGCCGGACGCCACGGTGGGTCGGCGCCTGCTGCCCCTGCTATGTGACCTGGTCGACCGGGACCGCGACCGGTTAGGGGCGCACGCCCGCCCGACCGTGGAGGCCCTGGTATCCCGCCTTCCCGCGGAATTGAGGGAACACATGAACAGGCACCACGCCGACCTGTTCGGCCTGCTTCCGGATGAGTCGTAACCACGGCGGGGCCGGCCGCACGGACCGCGCATGGGGCCGATCGGGGTGAGTAATTACGGACGCCGCTAGGGGGAGGGCGAGGGACAGGAGGTGATGAAGTACGAGGAGGCCCGCGGGGGTAGCTCCCCAGGGACGAGCGCCCCCTTGTCGGTCCGGGAGTCGTCCCCGCACCCGCCGGGGTGGCTCCACATCGAGGTGTTCAAGCGGCAAGCGCTGCAGTTGTCCCCCGCACCCGCGGGGTAGCTCGCACGGGCACAGAAGACCACGCGTCGCCGTTGACCAGCGAATTCCGTCGGTTCCCCGAAGAAGCGCCGCCGCCGCGAGGCGATGCTTCCGGAGTACGACCGGCGCGCTTGTCCCGAGGGCCTGGTCACCCGGCGGCAGTTACGGGAGAAGGGGCTGAGCCCCGGCGGTCACGGTCCGGTGGCGGTGCTGCGCTGCAAGGCGTGCTCCTACCGGCCCGACCAGGCGTGCATCCATCCCACTAGAGCCTGGCTCTACAGCGTGGAACTCGCCCGGCCGAAGCGCACGCCGACGCTCGCGCAGGAATGGGCGCTGGACCGGGCGATGGCCGCGAGGTCCACCTGCCCCCGGTGCAAGCGCCGGTACTACTTCTGCCTCCCGCTGCGCACCCAGGGCTGCTGCGACTCCTGCGACAAGGGCTACGAGCCCAGCCCCGACACCTACATGCCGTCCACGACCCCGGCCGGCCACCGGCTGGCCGCCTGATCAACGACCCTCCCGAAGGAGAAGTCACCCCTGGCTCTGAGCCTGTTCGCCGCCCCGCCGTACAGGACACGGCGACGCGGACGCCGGACGGCACCACCGTCGTCCAGCGCTACCGCGGCGCCGTAGGAGAGCGTGAGAGCGCGATCGTTCGCGACGCGGGCCAACGCTCGAGACGCGTTGGCGATGTTGCCGCCTGCGACGCTCAAGTGTTAGCGGAGCTGCCGTACGACCCGCCCTACAACCCGGTCGGCAGGGACGCTGCCGAAGTGCCGTGAGTCATGGCTCATGCCTGGATTGTCGCCCAGGAGGACCACCATGCCGTCAGGGACAGTGCCCGCGGCACCCAGGGCCGCAGGGCTGGGGGTACCGCCGATAGCCGCGATTCGCTTGATGATCAGCTGTCCGGAGTCGGGAGCGGGGACCACGACGATGTCTCCGATGGCGAGAGAGTGGGGAGGAACCCGTCGAGCAATGACCTCGGAGCCGGGGGCGAGAGTCGGCTCCATACTCCAGCCGACGACCTTCACCCGAGCCACCTCGCGCCGAAGGCGCCATACAGGCCACAGGAGACCCAAGAGACTCAGGGTCGCTGCCGCGATCCAGCACACGCTAGACAACCTCCTCAGTATGTTCCTGGTAGCCCATGGCCTGCAGGGAGAACAGCCGCGCGTAGCACCCGCCGAGCTCCATCAATTCCGCATGCGTGCCCTGCTCCACGATCCGGCCGTCCTCGAGGATTATCAGGAACTCGGCCTCACGGACTGAGCCGAGGCGATGTGAGATCAGCAGGCTTGTGCGCCCGACCCGATGATGCTGGAGACCTCGGTGGATTGCGTGTTCGGCCTCGGCGTCGAGTCCCGAGCTCGGCTCGTCCAGGATCAGGAGATCACAGTCGCCGCGAAGATAGGCGCGAGCCAGCGAAAGCCGCTGCCATTGGCCGCCGGACAGTGTTACGCCCTGGTTGCTCGTCCCCTCGGCCTCGTCCGTGTCGAAGAAGCTACGGGACAGGAGCGTCTCGTAGCCGCGCGGCAGCTCGGACACGAAGGCGTGCGCGCCCGCCTTGTGCGCTGCGGAGGTGATCTCCTCGGGGCGGGTCAGGAGGGAGAGGTTGCCCAGGCCGATGTTCTCTGCGGCGCTGAGCTCGTATTGCATGTAGTCCTGGAACACTGCTCCGATCCGCTGCCGGAGCTCGACCGGGTCGAGTGAGCGGAGATCGACACCGTCCCATAGGATCTGCCCGCGATCGGGATCGTACATCCGGCACAGTAGCTTGATCAGCGTGCTCTTCCCCGCACCGTTTCTACCGACCACGCCGACCGCCGCTCCAGCCGGGATGGTCAGGTGAACACCGCGCAGGACCCAGGGATGGTCGTTGGAGTAGCGGAACCAGACGTCGCGAAATTCGATTCCCCTGCGCAGGCCAGGCACTGGCCTGGGGTCGGCCGGGACCGGAAGGTCCGGCTCGGCAGTTACGATGTCGAGGTAGTGCTGGAAGAGCAGCAGTTGCTGGTGTGTGAGGGCGGCGTCCCGGGCGATCGACGTCATCGCGGACTGCACACTTGTGACCGCCGCGATCAGCAGGGCAACGTCGCCTGCGGTGATCCGGCCGGACGCCGCTGCGAAGGCCGACCACAACAGGGCGACGCCGGTTATGACGGCGGTCACCATGCTGGCCCCCGTCTGCAGAAGGAGCTCGTGGCGATCGAGGACCGACTGCTCGCGATTGGAGGCCCTGCGTTCGTCGGCCATGCGGGTGCGAAGGAAGGCGCCCGTTCCGAACAGACGTATCTCCTTGGCCGCTTGCACGTCGGTCAGCAGGTCGCGATAGAAGATCTCACGCCGTTGAGTGGGACCGATACGCCAGAACACGTCCGCACGACGCCTGGCAAGCCATACCTCGGTCATCAGCGTCGAGACTCCCGAGGCCAGGACCAGCACGGGCATCCAAGCCGAGAGCACGAGCATCGAACCGAGGAAACCCAGGGCGGTCATGGCCGAGCCGACGACGGACATGCTCCCCGAGACCACGGCTCCGGGCGCGGAGCTGCCGGCCTGGAGTGCGAGCCGCAGCCGGTCCAGGAACTGGGGCTGTTCGAAGCGTGCCATGCCGACGAAGCGCTCGGTCACGGCGAAGAGACGGTCCTGGGCCAGTAGGCCGACCCGACGCTCGGTTTCCCGGTGGGCGAACAGGATCCAGCGGGGGATCAGGGCGGTCAGCAGCCCCATGAACGCGAGTGCGAGGCCGAGGCCCAGAAGCGGCCTCGTGCCGACGGCACCACTGACCAGGACGTCGAGGAAGACCTTGGTGAGCCACGCGGTCACGAGGGGGACACCCGCAAAGATCAGTGTCAGGGTGACGGCCAGAGTGGTCAGCGGGTGGCTCGCCTGCCAGCTCAGCCGCAGGGCATGCAGGACTCTACGCATCACCAGTCGCCTGTTCAGGCGCTGACCGGCGTGCCGGTGATGTGCTTGAGCAGGACACCGGAGGCCTGTACGACGGCGTCGTCGTCGAGGACGCCGAAGGCGGGATAGCCGCGGACTCCGAATGCTGAGCCGACCGCGCCGTCCCTGCCCTCGAGTACGACGCGCGCCACCGGTTCCAGCAATGTGATCTTGTCGCGGAGCTCCTCGGGGTCTCCCACGAGTACTGCGACGACGTGTTTGGGGCCGCTCTTGAACGCGGCGGCGTACTCGACGAACAGCGGTAGCCGCTCCTCGCACTCAGGACAGCCCTGGACGAATGCGCCGACCAGGGTGGGGGCCCCGCGGAGCAGGCCGTCGGAGAGAATCGCTCCGTCGGTGGCGACCGTCCGGAAGGCACCGACGCGCGTGCCGGCGGCGTGCATTACCTGCGGACCGGTGGACTGTGCAGTCGTCTGGGCGGTGTCCTCACGGAGCCGGCGGACGAGTCCGAGTGACAGCACGAGGTTGAACAAGGAGAGCACGCCGAGCAGGGCGAGGAAGGTGATGACGTAGGACATGGTCTCTCTTTCCGCTAGGTCCGGGTTTGGAAGAGGTCGGCGAGTTCGTCCGTGAGGTAGGCGAGAGCGGCAGCCACCGCGCCTACCGCGATGGCGGTGAGAGTGCCGGGCCATGGTGTGGCGGCGCCCGTCGGGTCGGGGCGAGTGATGATTCCGGCCAGCGCGCCTGCGGTCAGCAGGGAATTCCGTGCGACGGTGAATCCGCTTACTGGAGTGGCGGACTTGCCGAAGCACCCGCAGGAGACTCGCTTGCGGCGCCGGAGTGCCACCACCAGGGCCACAGTGAAACAGAGCAGCAACAGCACGGCCCCGGCCAGCCCGTACACCGCAGTTCCCGCCGGAACGATCAGTAATGCGACAGATGCCTCCGCGGCGCACACTGCGACCGCGGTCGTCCGCGCCGGAAGATGCGGAGCCAGCCCGCGCACTGAGGCCGTGAAACGGTGCCATCCGTTCTTGCGCAGAAGTTTCATGGTCAGAGAGGCGGCGAAAACCATCCCGATGAGAACCCGGGAGGCGATGAAGACGTGGTGGTCCACCGTGGCGGTTCCTTAGTGGTGGGCCAGGGTGTTCCGCCCCCGAGGGGGGCGGAACACCCTGGCCCGGTCGGTCAGCAGTTGCCGGAGCCGCAGGCGCTGTAGCGGATGTAGCTGTCGCCGTTGTCGCACACGACGTGGTAGGCGCGCCGCCACCACCAGAACGGGCACCCGTTGTCGCACCAGCTGGAGTCGGTCCGGCAGGCGGCGGCAGCCGTCGCACGGGGCGCGAGGAGTGCAACCAGCTTGTCGCCGGCAGCAGATATGGCAGACCGCATGTGTTCTTCCTTTCGTGGGCTGTTTGCATGCTTCTCTGCGGGACGGACAGCCGTCCGCGCCGCGGCCTCCAGGGGGAGGGCTGTGCCTGATGCGCGTGGCGATCAATCACGGCCACGCCCGTCGTGGGGCGACCCTGGGGACGAGTCGAGTTCAGCGGCTGGCGCATTGTTCGGAAGGGGAGTTCCGGCAGCCAAACAATGGCCGGACGCGATCTTTGCGAGGAAATGAGGGATACGTAGGTTTGCCACCGGGCTATACGGGGGCGGCTGAGGGGGTCGGCGTGGCGGGACGTCGTGAGGTGCCGGTGGATCCGGGGGCGGGTCCGGTGCAGCGGTTCGCGTTCGAGTTGCGCAAGCTGCGTGCCGAGGCGGGCGGATTGACCTACCGGGTGCTGGCCCAGCGGGCGGGGTATGCGGTGACGACGCTGTCCCAGGCAGCCGCAGGTGAGCAGTTGCCGACATTGCCGGTGGTGCTGGCCTATGTGCAGGCGTGCGGGGGTGACGTAGCGGATTGGGAGGCGCGTTGGAAGCAGGCGGTGGACGAGGCCGCTGCCTCAAGTTCGAGGGAAGAGGAGGGGGGAGGCACGCCGCCGTATCGGGGGTTGGCACGGTTTGAGCCCGGCGACAGCAGCCGGTTCTTCGGCCGCGACAAGCTCATTGCCGACCTGCTCAACCTGCTGCGCAAGCAGCGGTTTGCTGCAGTGTTCGGGGCCTCCGGCAGCGGCAAGTCCTCCCTGCTACGCGCCGGACTCATCCCCGCCCTCCAGCACATCCAGGACGTCGCACTGCGCCCTGCCGCAATCCGGATCCTGGCCCCTGGTCATCGCCCGGCGCGCACCCACGTCCATGTGTTTGATACCGACCCGGGCAGTCAAGCGGACGTGTTCGTGATCGTTGATCAGTTCGAGGAAGTCTTCACCCTCTGCCACGATCCGGCTGAACGCGCCGCCTTCATCGACCTGCTCTTGACCGCCCGACACGCAGACAGCCGGCTGCGCGTTGTCCTGGCGGTGCGCGCCGACTTCTACGGTCGCTGCGCCGAACACCCTGGCCTGGCGGAGGTATTACGCGACACCAACTTGCTGGTTGGCCCCATGAGTCCAGTGGAATTGCGCCAGGCCATCGTCAAACCAGCCGCAGCCGAAGGCATGACTGTGGAACGCGCTCTGACCGACCGCCTCGTCGACGAGGTCGCGGACGCGCCCGGTGGACTGCCGTTGCTCTCGCACGTGCTGTTGGAGACCTGGCGCCGCCGCCGCGGCAGAACCATGACCTTGACTGGTTACGAGGCGGCCGGAGGCTTGGGGGGCTCGGTCGCCAAGACCGCCGAGGACGTCTACGGCCGGTTCACCGCAGCCCAGGTTGATGCGGCCCGCCGTCTGCTGCTGCGCCTGGTCGCCCCCGGCGATGGCACGCCCGACACCCGACGACCTGTCGACCGGGAGGAACTCGGGGTCCCCGACAGGCAGGAGACCGCCGAGGTGGTGGAGGCGCTGACCCGGGCGCGGCTGCTGACGCTCGACGGCGACACTGTCGACCTCGCCCACGAAACGTTGCTCAGCGCCTGGCCCCGGCTGCGCGGCTGGATAGAACAGGACCGCGAACTCCTGCGAGCCCACCGCAAACTGACTGAGGCCGCCCGTGCCTGGGAGGAACTGGGCCGCGACCCCGGGGCCCTCTACCGGGGAAGCCGACTCGCTACTGCCCAGGAACATTTCAGCAGCCCCGGGCACCTCGACGACCTGACCGGCCCAGAACGGGATTTCCTCACTACCAGCATCACCGCACGCGAAGAGGATCAACGTTCTGCTACCCGCACCACACGCCGCTTGCGCCGGTTGCGAGTGGGTTTGTCCCTCATGATGGCGCTCGCCTGTGTAGCGGGCGTGATCGCATGGCAGCAGAGCGAGTCCGAGAAACGGGAACGGTTGCATGCCGAGGCCCGCAGGATTGCGGCCCTGGCCGAGAGCCTGCGGGCGACGGACCCGGTCACCGCCATGCGGCTGAGCATTGCTTCCTGGGCTCTGGCCGATCTCCCCGAGAGCCGCTCGGCGCTGATGAGCGCCGCGGTTCAGAAGGAGCAGGACGTCTTCACCGACCCAGATACCGATCCGACCGTCGTGCGCTACCTCAGCGGAGATGGCCGCACTCTGCTCAGCGTGGGAGCGAAGCGAGCCGTGGTGTGGGACGTGCGTGGCCACCGGCGGATCGCATCGTTACCCGGGCTGGGCGACAGCCTTGGCCACGCCGGTGTGATGAACCCCGACCTGCGGAGACTCACTCTGGTGGACGACGACGGCAGGGTGAGGATCTGGGACATGCGGGCGGGCCGTGTGGATGGGCGGCGCCTGCCGGCCGACGACGGAGCCGAGATCAGTCCGAGCGGCCGTTCGCTTGTCCTGTACCGCACCCAGGGACCCCAGGCAGTACTCCAGCTCCGGGACATGCGGACCCGACGTGTGCTGCTGGAGCGTCGCATGGACAGTGTCCTGCCCAGACTCCGCCCCGGGGAACGGTTCCACGTCCCGGAATGGGACTTTCGGCGGCTCCACCAGCAGCGCCGAGTGAACAGTTACCCGCTCCCCGATGCTCAGGTGAGCGCGGACGACCGGCTGCTGGCCCTGTGCTTGCCCGGCACCCGTCTGCAGATCTGGGACATCCCCAGGCGACGCAAGGTACCCACCGCATGGGCCCCCAAGGCGACAGCCGCCAACTGCTCCAAGGAGGACTTCCAGTTCACCCCCGACAGTCGGCACCTGATCCAGCGCGGCCCATCAGGACTCCGCAGATGGGACATCGCTTCCGGGCGCGAACTGCCGAAACTTGAGCACGAGGGACTGGAAGATCTCGAATTCAGCCCGGACGGCAGATTCCTGGCCGCCGCAGACCTCGACGAGATTCTGCTGTGGCGCACCGGCGCGCCCGCGACACCCGTCTTCCGGTATCCGCTCCCCGAGGAAACGATCAGTGACCTCAGACTGGACGTGGAAGAACGTCGCATCCGCTACTTCGCGGGAAGCTCCCAGACTGTGGTTCGCTCCCTCTCCCTCGATGGCATCGTCGACTTCCGCTGGCACAGCCGACCCGCCGCATCGGGCTCCTTCAGCCCGGACGGCCGCACACTCGCCATCGCCCACCAGGACACCGACACCGGCCGGGCGCAGATTCAGTTGCTCGACAGCCGCAACGGCCGTCACCTGGCCAGCCCGCCGTCGGCAGCCTGCCCGACTTTCCCCGAAGGTCGGCACAGTGCGGAGCGCTGCTCAGTGCACATGGCCTTCCGTCCCGACGGACGCTATCTCGCCTACGGCGTCAGTCACCCGAGAGAGTCCCTTCCGCCGGAGAAGCTGTCCCTGTGGGACGTCTCCGCCCACCGCATCACCAAGTCACTGACGGTAGCGCGTACCGGCCCCGAAAACCCCTCTCCCGCAAACGCCGTCAACGGCATTGTCTTCCACCCGAATGGGACGTCGCTGATGGTCTCCCGCATACCAGAGGCCGAGCGGCTTGAGTTCTGGAACCTGCGCAGCGGGAACATGGCCCGTGACATCCGAGGCATCGGAGGTGAAACCCTGGCGGTGAAACCCGGCGGACGCATCCTGGCGACTAACCACGGCCAGTTCCTCGACCTGCGGTCCGGCCGGATCACACGCCGAGCACTCACCTCGGGCATGACGACCGCACTGGCATTCAGCCCGGACGGCAAGTACCTCGCAGCAGGCGAGGAATCCGGTCAGGTCACCGTGTGGGATGGTGACGCCGAGAAGCCCCTCGGCATCCTTCCCGCGTCTCCAGAGCGTGAGGGCAAGCCCCGGCACGTGTCGGCGTTGGTGTTCTCCCCGGACGGGCGCACCCTGGCCGCTGCGGGCCATGACGGCACCCTTCGGCTATGGGACACCGACTCCAGCCGCCCCATTGGCTCCGCCCTCCCTACCCCAGGAACAGCCCTCCTGGACCTCGCCTTCAGCCCTGACAACAAGACCCTCTCCGGGGCAGGCGAACACGTACTGCTGCAGACATACGACATCACCACAGGCCGGGCAGCCACCCTGGCATGCGACCGCGCCGGGGCAGGCCTGACCCAAGACGAATGGCGCACACTCGTCCGTGGCATCCCTTATCAACGGACCTGCTGAACAGCCGCTGGCGGCGGACCAGAACCCGGGTGTGGTCGCGTACGCAGCGTGACGGTTGCCTTTGCTGTGACGGCGGTCGCAGTCGGCCGAGAGTCGTTCGGCTGAGAACACACCTCATGGGGCCGAAGGGTCGAGCGGCCCCGGTACTGGGCGTCCTCGACCCTCCCTACTGCCCACCGTCAACAACGACGGGTGCAGTGCCGTCGTCCGGGAAGAAAGTGTCGGCAATCCGGGCGAGGTCGGCGTCGCTCAGCTGAGGTGGTGTCCACCCGCGTCCGCGTGCGTGATCAACGAATTGTGCATCCAGGGGCACGTGGTAGTGCTCGACGTAGTACGCCAGATCCGTGTACCAGAACCACTCACCGTCAGTAAGGAGGTGCAGGCCGCCGATCAGCTCGTTCGTGGCGCTGAGGACGTCATGGACCCGTGAGGTGGTCGCGGCCAGCACCGAGCCAGCACGCAAGTAGCGAACGAGATCCGTTTCATAGGCCGTACCCTCTCTTTGCGTGCAGTCCCTCAGCGAGGGCCCGTCGGTGCGGCCATGCCCCAGCTCCCGGAACTCCCCAAGGAATCGGCCTGCGTGCATGTTTTCGCTGCTCACGGCAGCACCCTATGTGCCGAGCGCGGGCTAGGGCAGACTCTCTGCAGACGAGCTCTGATGGCCCTCGGTCACGTCAGCAGGACGCGCTTGCGGAGGAGCTCGAATCCTGCGCGGCCGAACATCTGGCGCTTGAGCATCTTGATCCGGTTGACATGACCTTCCACGACGCCGGAGTTCCACGGTTGGGAGAGCCCTGCGACGACAGCGTCAAGGTCGCGTTCGAGGTGGTGAGCGAACCGGCTGAGACTGGGCAAGTCGGCAGAGGCTCTGGCTGATTCGATCCACTCTGGCGATTGGTCGCCTCGAAGGTCGGTGACCATGTGGGCGAAGGCCCGCACGTGCTTGGCGAGGACGCCCAGCTCGGGGCAGTTGGCCAGCACGGCCTTGAGCTGGATCCGATCGCTCTCGGCCAGGGCGTCCGGGTGGGTCAGGAGCCAGCGAGTCACGGCGCGGGCCGATGGCGGTCGG
>NZ_OZ186797.1:0-39988 GCF_964272415.1 Streptomyces sp. SudanB52_2052
CTGCGCACGGTTGTTGCGCTCCCGCTCCGCGGGAGCGCTGGCGGGACGCTACGCGTCCCGCATAACCCGGCTGCTGCGCAGCCGGGTTGACGCTCCGTCCGCTGCGCTCCCGGAGCAGCAGGACTTCGTCCTGGACCCGGCCCTCCGCTGACGCTCCAGGCCGGTCGGGCGGGTCCGCTGCGCTCCCCCGCCCTCAACGGTCCTTCCGGCTGCGCCTCCAGTCCCTTCGGGCCCGCTGGCGCGGGCCTGGCTGGCTATGAGGAGAGGTGGCTGCTCGTTCGTGTCGAGTTTCAGCGTAGTGCATGCCTCCTTGTGATGCAGCATGTAGAGTTGGGAGAAACTAGTCACACCCTCAAGGACGTGTGAGCTCGACAGGGTGAGCAGAGTCGATGAGGTGAATCGAGTGACGATCAGGGAAAAGATTCCTGATGGGCTTACGCGCAGGGCTCAATATTTCGTCCGAATCCACGGTTACCGGATTTCTGATCCTGGTGTGGAGCAGCACCGGGCCCGGTGGCTGGAGCATGGAATCCCGGCAGTAGAGATTGACCGTGCTGTGGCGTATCAGGAAATCTGGGGCGGGATAGCCCTCTCCGTCTCCGCACTACGACGGTGGCCACAGTTCGTTCAGTGCGGACGTGCCTGAGGGGGCGGAGGCGGAGGGCTGGTGGTTCGGGGCCGGGCTGCAGCGCACCGCGCTTCCCTAGCCTTCATGATTGGTCCCGAGGGGGAGTTCGGTATCCATGCCGGCACTTGGGTGCCTCTGCATGGGAGCATCGCGGGGTGGGTGGAGTCGGTGGCCCTTGCAGATCATGCCCGCCGGTGCGCCCGCACTATCACCACGGTGACCGGTGAAGCTGTGGAGGCGCTGCAACTCGACGGCTTTGAACCGGTCTTGGAGGTTGCCGGACGCGCAGACACCTGGTGGCGAGGAGCTGACTCTCTTGTGGCCGTCTACCGCGGGGAAGCTGAGTGCATGTTGGCACCGCAATGCCGAACGGCAACGGTCTACTCCGGGCTCGATGAATGGGGCCTCAAAGGACTCGGCGCTTAAAAGCTCACCCGCGTTCGATGAGGCATCGGCTGCAACGCGACTCTTGGCAAGAGGAACTGATGACAGTGCAGTTTGGAATTCAGAGAATCGTGCTCAGGGAACACCAGGTGGATGCGACTGCGCGTATCCGTAAGTGGGTCGGGTTCCCTGCAAGGTCCTCTGTGCCCGCGGAAGGGGCGCGCGCCACGGTGGTGTCCGCCACGGGGTCCGGAAAGACGATCACTGCTGCGTGGGCTGCGCTGGAGTGCTTCCGTGGCGGGCGGATCCTCGTCATGGTTCCCACCCTCGATCTGCTCGTACAGACCGTTCAGGCGTGGCGGAGGGTCGGTCACAACGGGCCGATGGTCGCGGTGTGCTCGCTGGAGAAGGACGACGTCCTGGAGCAGCTCGGCGTACGGACCACCACGAACGCGATCCAGTTGGCGCTGTGGGCGGGGCATGGGCCGGTGGTCGTGTTCGCCACGTACGCCTCCCTGGTGGATCGTGACGACCCGGAGGACCCGTTGGGTCAGCGGAGGGTCCGCGGGCCGCTGGAGGCTGCTCTGGCGGGCGGAGAGCGGCTGTACGGACAGACAATGGCCCCGTTCGACCTCGCCGTCGTCGACGAAGCCCACTCAACCACCGGTGATCTTGGGCGGCCGTGGGCGGCGATCCACGACAACACCCGCATCCCTGCGGACTTCCGGCTCTACCTCACCGCCACCCCCCGCATCCTCGCCCCGTCGCTCCCACAGCGCGGCCGGGAAGGGCAGGAACTGGAGATCGCCACCATGGCGTCCGACCCGGACGGCCCGTACGGCGAGTGGATCTACGAGCTCGAACTGTCCGAGGCGATCGAACGCGGCATCCTCGCCGGTTTCGAGATCGACGTGCTGGAGATCCACGACCCCTCCCCCGTCCTCGGGGAGCCGGAGGAGGCGCAGCGGGGCCGGCGCCTCGCCCTGCTGCAGACCGCGCTCCTGGAGCACGCCGCCGCGCGGAACCTGCGCACGGTTATGACCTTCCACCAGCGGGTGGAGGAGGCGATGGCATTCGCGGAGAAGCTGCCGCAGACGGCCGCCGGGCTGTACGCGGCCGAGGTCTCCGATGAGGCTCTGGCCGACGCGGATTCGTTGCCGAAGTCGTCGATCGACGCGGAGTTCTACCAGCTGGAGGCCGGCCGCCACATGCCGGCGGACCGCGTCTGGTCGGCATGGCTGTGCGGCGACCACCTCGTCGCTGAGCGGCGGGAAGCCCTACGGCAGTTCGCCAATGGCATCGATGCCGCGGGCCGCCGCGTACACCGGGCCTTCCTTGCCTCCGTCCGGGTGCTCGGCGAAGGCGTTGACATCGTCGGCGAGCGGGGCGTTGAGGCGGTGTGTTTCGCCGACACTCGCGGCTCCCAGGTGGAGATCGTGCAGAACATCGGCCGGGCACTGCGCCCGAACCCCGACGGCACGGCCAAGATCGCCAGGATCATCGTGCCCGTCTTCCTTAAGCCCGGCGAGGACCCGACCGACATGGTCGCCTCCGCCTCGTTCGCACCCCTCGTAGCCGTCCTCCAAGGACTCCGTAGTCACTCGGAACGCCTCGTCGAACAACTCGCCAGCCGGGCGCTGACCAGCGGGCAGCGGCACGTGCACGTGAAGCGGGACGAGGACGGGCGCATCATCGGCACCACGGCCGATGGAGAAGGCGGGCAGCACGAGACCGAGGACGCCGTGGAGTCAGAGCTGCTGCACTTCTCCACCCCGAGGGACGCGGCGACGATCGCGGCGTTCCTGCGAACCCGGGTGTACCGCCCGGAGTCCCTGGTCTGGCTGGAGGCCTACCAGGCCCTGCTGCGCTGGCGGAAGGACAACCACATCACCGGTCTGCACGCCGTGCCCTACGACACCGAGACCGAGGCCGGCGCCACCAAGGCGTTCCCTCTGGGGCGGTGGGTCCACCAGCAGCGGCGCGTGTACCGCGCGGACGAACTCGACGACCACCGCAAGATGCTGCTCGACGAGGCCGGGATGGTGTGGGAACCAGGCGACGAAGCCTGGGAGAACAAACTCGCCGCCCTGCGCTCCTTCCACCGCGCCCACGGCCACCTCGCCCCCAGGCGCGACGCCGTATGGGGCGACGCCCACAGTGGACTGGTCCCGGTCGGTGAACACATGGCCAACCTCCGCCGCAAGGACGGCCTCGGCAAGAACCCGCAGCGCGCCGCAGCCCGAGCCGCACAGCTCGCGCAGATCGACCCGGACTGGAACTGCCCCTGGCCGCTGGACTGGCAACGCCACTACCGCGTCCTCGCCGACCTCGCCGCCGACGAACCCCACGGCGTCCTGCCCGACATCGCCCCCGGCGTCCTCTACGAAGGCGATGACCTCGGCAAATGGCTCCAGCGACAACGCCGCAGCTGGGCGGAACTCTCCGAAGAACAGCAGCAGCGGCTCACAGCGCTGGGCGTGAAACCCGTCGAACGCCACACCCCGGCCCCGACGGCCAAGGGCGGAGGGAAAGGATCAGCCTTTCAGCGCGGTCTGGCGGCCCTCACTCAGTGGATCCAGCGCGAGGGCGTCCAGAAGGCAGTGCCGAGGGGACACGTCGAACGCGTCGTCATCGACGGCCAGGAGCACCAGCACAAGCTCGGCGTATGGCTATCGAATACCAAGACCCGCCGCGACAAACTCACCCACGACCAACGCACGGCACTCGCCGAACTCGGCATCGACTGGGCCTGATGACGAACGAGGAAGCGTGTCGTCCGCATCTGGCGATGCACCGAGGCGGGGTCACGGTGGCGGAGGTGGGGTGATGAGGTACGGCGCGAGTTGGGCTTCAAGATCTGCGACACGTTTGTCCAGGAAGCGGTTGTTCTGGCGAGCGCTGGCCAGACGCTCTTGGAGGCGCTGGTTGTCCTGGGTGAGCTGTCGTACTTGCTGCTTCAGACTGGTGTTCTCGGTGACGATCCGTTGAAGTGATCCTTCGGGGAGATCGTGTTCGAGGTCTCGGATCTTGCCGAGGAGTTCTGCGATGCGGGTGCGCTGAGTGAGGATTTCGCGCTGGGTCTGGGCGAGTGCCTCTTCGGCATTGAGGGCGCGCTCCCTCCAGGTGGGCTGTGTGCGGCTGCGACTGTTGGAGATGCCGGGTTGAGGTCTGCTTGTGCGGGTGGCCTGCTCGATAAGGGCTCTGGCCTGCTGGTTTTGGTAGAGGAAGGTGCGTGAGACGCGGGCGGTACGGGCAAGGGCTGCGACGGTGACGGGGGTATGGTCGCGGGCCATAGCCGCCAGGGCGGTCTGCAGGCGTTGAAGCATCTCTTGGGTGGCTTGGCGGCGGGCTCGGACGGCCGCGTCGGTGCGGGAAGTGCTCATGGCTGCTCTGTGGCGTCGTCGGGGGCCTGCAGTGCTGCGAGGTCTCGGGCGCGGAAAGCGGTGCTCCAGGTGCGGTGGAAGTAGTCCTGGGGGCGCCGCAGGTCGAGGGTGAGGGCTTCGTCGAGGATGCCGAGGGCGGCCAGGGCCTGTTCGAGTCCTTTGATCGCCTTGGCGGTGGGTTCGAAGACGGTGTGGAGGTAGTCGTCGGGGGCGTTCTCGGCGATGGAGCGCCACTGTTCGGCTTTGCGTCGCCAGTAGAGGAGGTCTGCGCCGGAGAGGACAAAGTTGTCGCAGTTCTCGCAGTCGAGTTTCCAGGGGCAGGATCCGCCGTCGACAACGGGTTGGTAGGTGCAGAATCCGCCGTCGGCGGGGGTGCTGCGGCGGGAGAGGTCCAGGGCCAGGGCGAGGGCTGTCTCGCGGTCCATGGGGGTGGTGTCGCCGGAGAGGAGTTTGCCTGGGTTGGGGGCGCCGGGCCCGGCTACCCAGACGGTGTTCAGGACGTCTTCGAGGTCGCTGTTGGTGATCTTCACGTAGTGCTCGGCCATGCGTTCGGAGAGCTGGCCGAGGTAGCGGCGGATGTGGGTGAGCGTGGCGCCGGCGCGCAGCAGGTTGGTGGCCAGGGTGTGGCGGGCCTGGTGGGCGACGTACGCGCCGCCGAGGTCGAGGTCGGCGATCCAGGTCCTGAAACGCTCGTTGAAGTGTCCGTAGGAGATCGGCTGCCGGCCGTTGGGGTTGCGGATGCGGGAGGGGAACAAGGCCGGGGCGTTCGGCAGCCGCTGGAATGCGGCCGTAGCGTTTTTCGAAGAGCTGGAGTGTCTTGGTTCGGCGGGCATCGATGCGCTGGTACACGGGCTCGGGGATGCGGATGCCCTCGTTGTAGTTCCCGACCTTGGTCTGGTCGTGCCACAGCATGGCCAGACCGCGGTAGCGGCCGATGCAGTCCAGGCGCAGTCCGACAACCTCGCTGCAACGGCGCCCGGTGGCGACGATGGTCTCCCAGATGTCCCGCAGGCCCCGGTCGTTGAGGTCGAGTTCCTCCAGGCGGCGCAGGTTGGTCTCGTCGGTCAGCGCGCGGGCGACGTCGTCGCTGAAGGGGTTGCGGGAACGCTGCTTGAGGCCGGCGCCGCCGAAGGGGATGGCGGTCAGGAAGCCGGTGTCGATGCCGAGGCGTTCGGCGTGGCCGGCGGGAATGGCGCTGTAGAGCAGCTTGCGTGCCTGGTTGAAGACGAATTGGCAGCTCAGATCGGTGACGGTGGGGGATCGTCCGTCGACCAGGACCATGCCCAGGGACGGCAGGCCGTGGCGGGCGCGGTCGCGCTGGTCGGCGACGAACCGCTCGGCGTGTTCACGGCGCAGCACGGTGGGGTCGTGGCCTGCCTTGGGTGCGTCGGCTTGGAGGAAGACGCCCAGTTCGACGGCGGCGCGGCGCATCTGGTCGAAGGGGCCTCGGGTACGGGGACACTGCGGGGAACGGAGCCACTCGGCGAGGTGGTCCCAGAGCAGGTCGCGCAGCCACCGCTGCGGTACGGCGGTGATGTTGAAGTGGCTCTGGGCGTTCTTGAAGCGTCGCCCGAAGTGATCGGTCTCCAGGAAACCGGCGTCCTTGGTGTCCGAGGGGCTGTAGTAGACACAGCGCAGACCGTTGACGATCTCCCAGATGATTTTGCGGACCTCGGAGTCCATCTGCTTGCGTGTCAGGCCGGCGTAGCCGCCGGCGTGCAGGTCCATCAGGGACGTGATGCCGCCTCGCTGGCAATGTCTGACGAGATTCCTGATGCCGTTGGTGGTCCACTCGGAGTGCTGTGCGGCCTGGGCATGGGTGTGCAGGCCCCACTGGATCTCGGACCGCAGCAACGGGGGCAACGCGTGGAGGTTGACCAGTCCTGGCTGTGACACGGGTTCCGTGGTGGCACACCATGCATGGAAGGCGGACTCGTCGTTGTAGGTCACGGGGAGCGGGCGTCCGTCTTTGATGCGGCCATGGATGCGTTCCGACCGGGCTCCTCCCGGACGCTGGTCGGTCTGGTAGCGGGTCTGGTGCTGGATGCACAATCCCACCGAGCCGCAGGCCAGGAACGGACAGCGGGCCTTGCAGAGGCCGTAGCCGGGTAACGCGTATTGGGCCAGGGCCCCTTGTCCGAGGTCGTTCCGGTCGACGCGCGCCGCCGAGCCGTACTGCCAGCGGTTCTGGTGTTGATGGCACAGCTGGGTTGTAGGGCTGACGGCCGGGCGGTCGGGGCAGATCCGGCAGCGCCCGTAGTCCACTCCCCGCGCGGCCGGAAGAGGCGTTGCGGCGTGCATGAAAGTGCGCTTGGTTTGGCCGACCCGCTCTGCCTGCTCCCACTCCAGACAGTGAGAACCGCACAGGTTGTGGCTGACGCGGCGGATGCGTTCACAGCCGTCGACGCCGCACTGCCAGGCGAAGACCGGGTGCTGAGGAGGGATGAAGATCAGCGTGTCGCGGAAGAGCGGGTCGAATGCGGGGGCGTCGATGAGGGCGGTGAGCAGTTCGAGCCGGTCGCGGCCGATGCGGGTGGTGTCGGTGCGGCCTGGCACCGGGATCACGACTGTGTCCCCCAGACCTGCTCCAGCGCTGCGGTGAAGACCGGATCGTGGACGTCCACGTGGCCGTAGACCTGCTCGACGGTCGCCGCCGACGCCCAGCCGCCGGCCTCCCGCGCGATCACCGCGTTGCCCCGTGCGGCGTCCAGCACTGCGGTGGCGAAGCTGTGCCGGAAGGCGTGCGGTACCACCCGGCCGATCTCCACACGGGCTGCGGCCCGGCGCAGCATGCCGCGGGCCGCTGCGGTGGTCCACGGCTGGCCTCGGGAGGGGCCGTGCAGGCTGACCAGAAGCATGCCGTGAACGGTCTGGGCGGGGTACTGGGTGGTGATGTACTCGAAGTAGGTGTGGATCATCGCCGGACTCGCCCGGCGTACCGTCCCGCCGCTTACGGCGTTGTCCTGCCAGGCCCAGGGCGTTTTTGTCTGGGCCCGGGCCCGGTTGGCGTTGTCCTCACGGTGGCAGATGTGCACGTGCGGCCCCCGGCACTGACCGCACGCAGCTTGCTCGCGCAGGTGCAGGTCGACCAGGCGCAGCCCGCACAGCTCGCCGATCCGGAAACCGCCGTCGGCCAGCCACGTGACCACCATTCGGTCCCGCGCGCACGACACCGCCCCCAGCATCAGCTCCCGGGCGCCTTCCGGGAGCATTTTCGGATGCCGGCGCACCCGCTCCGCCGGAGCCAGAGGGTTGGCAGGCATGCTGTGCAGGACGTGCCCGAGCATCGCCCGCCGCCTATCCGCCCGCGTCGGCAACCTCGTAACGCGCAGCGCCTCCGCCAGCGACGGGTTCACGCCATGGGTGCCCAGGTGGAGGTAGAAGCCCTTCAGGCAGGCCGCCGCGGTCTTCAACGCGCTGTGCCCGTACGGGCGTTTCCCCTCCCGCCACGGCAGCCCGAACGGCCCGGGATAGTCCGCTCCGAGTGCCGCCATGTAGTGCCGCAGGTCCTCAAGCAACACCGACTCCACCGTCAGGCCCGCAAAGCGGAGCCACCGCAGATGATCCACCAGCACATACGCGTACGTACGGTCCGTGCCCGCCCGGCAGGTACGCAAGAACCCGTCCGCCTCCGCCACCTCCGTGCAGTCCGCGTCCACGACCGTGTAAGACACCCGCCCGCCGGCACGGACGATCTCCTGCACCCGTAATTCGCCCACCACCAGCCGACCACCCACCCAGCACCGCCTCCTCCGAACCGGGAACCGCCCCGGTGGCGGCACTCCTGGCCCCGAGTCCACACCCCTCCCCCACACCCATGGCCCACTCCACGCGAACGTCCCACACACCCAGGTGACGGTTGGTAAAGTCCGTCACCCTCACACGCCAGAACGCCGGAACGCCGGAAGGGCAACCTCGCTGCCGAAGTCAACGAGGACAGGCGTGACCCTCCGACCGGTGCCCCATCCACACCGCCACATCGCACACCCGCAACGCACTCACCGTCTCCGGCACCCCGGCGACCTGACGCAGCGCGAGCAACTGGCGGTGCAGGGCGCGGTCCTCCGCTCGCAGCGCGGCATGCAGCGCAAGCCAGAACGAGGGGCGCGGGCGGCCCAGAGCGCAGCGCACCACCTTGTCGTAGACCGGCAATAGACGCGGACGCTTACGAGCCAAGAGCTTCCCAGCAATGACCCAGTCAACGCCGTGCTGGGCGCAGAGGAGGTGCCAGGCTCGGTCCGCCGGCGACCCTGGAGCCAGGCCGGACACTTCGGCCTCGACCATGTCGGTGTCCCTGGGAACGGCCTGCAGCAGACCGGACAGTTGCGCGCCGAGGCAGCCCTCAAGAATGTCCAGCGCAACAGGCGCCGGAACGGTGACCGACAACGTCTGCACTGCGACCAGGTCCTCTGCCGTGATCCGGTCGGCGACCTCCAGCCGGTCTCCCCCATCCCCCAGATGCTCGAACCGACTACCGGTGAACGGCACCGCGCCCGGCGGCAGATCAATACCGAAGTATCGCCGCAGATCACCCACAGCACGCTCGGCACCCAGCAGCACGCGCAAACGCTGCCCCAACGGCGACAACGACGATCCGCTGGGAAAGATCACGAACCCATCCTTCATCGAGGTGAGCGGTGCCGAGGCCTCAACCGGTCATGTCTCACCGGCGGCACGAGCGCCTTTGGTCTCAGATCGTATCCGCGGCAACGGAACACCGGACCTAACACTTCTCGAGTGCGCCCGCAGCTCTACGTTTAAACAATTTCACTAACCGCAGCTCACGAAATCACTCCCGCAGCTCGCCATCTGAGATACAGTTAGATCTAACGTGCCATCACACGGTGCCACAGCAACCATCATTTGGGGGGAAAATCAGCATGAGCCTGCCCATGCCCACGGCCGCCATCTCCGGCGTCCCGCTCACCGTCATCCCGTTCCGCTCGGGGTCCGTCATCGGCGTCATCGACCTCCCCACCCTCCTCGCCCTCGTCCCCAATCCCAAGCGGGAAGAGGACAAGCAGCTGATGAAGAGGGCCACCCCGACCCAGCGCCGCCACGCCGAGATCCGCGCCCTGGTCCAGCGCACCGTGCGCGACACCCAGAAGAAGAAGAACATCCCCGCCTACGCCGCCTACCTTGCCGCGGGCATCAAGGGCGAGCATGGAAACGGCTGGTCCCATCCCCCCGTCACCCTCTGGGCTCCCCCCGAGGACGGCATCGAGTCCGTTCGCGTCGACCCCACCGAGCTCGCCCCCGGCACCGGCATCTGCAAGGTGACCGTCGTCACCGGCACCCACGTCATCGCCATCGACGGCGAAACCCAGATGACCGCCTGGCACGAGATCAACGAGAACCCCGACGACTACGGCGTCACCACCGCCCAGCTCCGCGCCGTCCGTATCCCCTTCGAGCTGTACTGGGATCTTCAGATCTCCGAGGCGCGGCAGGTGTTCTTCGACCGCAACGTGCTCGGCGTCACCGTCGCGAAGAACCTCGCCATGTCCATGGACCAGCGCGACTTCGCGACCCAGCTCGCCCACGACATCGCCGGAGCCGTCATCGTCACCACCAGCGACGGTGCGAAGCACCCGTTCTCCACCTTCGTCCAGACGACCAAGCGGCAGCTGTCCGCGGGAGACCCCGAGCTCCTGACTCTGTCCGGCCTGCGCGCCCTGGTCGTGACCACCATGCTCGGCCGCCCCGGCATCGCCCTGTCCTCCGCCGCCATCACCGAGGACGACATCCCCGACGGCACCACCGCGGACACGGTGCGCGCCGAGGTGACCGACATCCTCTCGTGGTTCCTGGAGACGTACTTCCCGCTGTTCGCCGCCCGCACCGCCGTCACCACCCCGGCCCTCCTCGCCGGCCTCGGCGTCGCGTTCAACCGCGCGATGCCGTGGAGCACCGATGCCGATCGCCTCACCTCCTACCGCCTCGGTCAGCTCCTCGACACCGTCCAGTGGGACCGTGAAGCCGCCTACTGGGACGGAATCGCGGGCAAGGCCACCGCGACCGGCGGCATCTCCTTCGCGGGCGGCGTGAAGGACTCCGGAGGCCGCGTCGCCGACGCGATCCTCTTCCCCGACACCGAGAACGGCCGAAAGATCCGCGGCCAGGCCTGACCACACCCGCTCCACACCACCGGGCCCCCGCCGGCCACGCACCGGCGGGGGCGCGGTGGCTGGTCTGCGTGCTGGTCAAGGGAGTCGGCTGTTCAGTGGCGTGCTACACGTGTATCCGGTCGGTAAGGAACTGCTCGGTGCCCATGGGCATCGGGTGACTTTCGTGGCGCCTACGCTCTGAATGCGGCGCGGTCGGGCCATTGTCACCGGAGATGGTGCAGGAGGTCGTCGACGGCGCGCCGGGCGCGAAGCGGCCAGCGACCTGCTGTGAGGACACGAGCAGCGCGTGCCTGCTCGGCGGTCAGGTGCGGTCCGGTGACCGGGATGGGTGTGTCGTCGCCGAGCGCCCGCAGCGGACCGTCATAGAGGCAGCCCGCCTTGCAGCCGTCCTCACGACGGTCGAGGGTGCCGGTGGTCAGGTGGTACAGGTGGGCACCGGTGTCGGCGATCCCGCCCGGTGCGGTCGTCATGGTGACGAACTGGCTCAGCTGCGCTGCCGCGGCGCTGGTGGAGAAGACGAAGACGTTCTCCTTGCGGCGCAGCGGATGGTCGGCGGGCAGGCCGGTGATGTAGGCGGGGTCGTCGAGGGAACCGTCGCGTTCGGCTTGGACGTGGGCCGGGTCGTACTGACCCCGGCATTCCATGCAGGCGCGTCCGGGGGCGGCGATGTGGGCGCGCCATTCGGCGCCGCGCAGGCGTCCTCCGCGGGCGTCGACGGCGATGCCGCCGTCGACGACGGGAATGAGATGGGCATAGGCGAGGAGGTTGAGGACGGCACGGGGCCAGGGCCGATCGACGCAGGAGAAGATCACGTCGCAGTCAGCCGCGGCGGCGAACCCGGCAGGTTCGACCACGCTCAGCTCGTACGGTGCTGCCCGGAAGTTCGTGGCGGTGGCCGCGCGGCGGGCACTGCGGGCGGCGAGGTGGGCCTTGGCCCGGTGCAGGCGTACGTCACGGATGGTGGCGTTAAGGAGCCGGTCGAGGTTGTGCTCCTCGACGGTGTCGAAGTCGAACAGGCTCAGGTTCTGGATGCCGGTGCGGGCCAGGGCCTCGACGACGAGCACGCCGACCGAGCCGCAACCGACGACACCGACGTGCAGGCGGGCCAGGTCGTCCTGGGTTGCCTGTCCCCAGGCGGAGACGGTGCGCAGTTGCCGGTTCGTCACCGCCGGCACAGGGAGAAGACGGTCGTTGACGGTGACCGCAAGGCGGCCGCCGACCACGCGGACGCTCTCCGCCTCAGTGGGGGCGTAGCGGCGGGGGGCCTGCTGCTGCCAGATGCGGGCGCCGAAACCGGCATCGGTGCCCGCGAAGGTCAGACCGACCAGCGGGCGGCCGGTGATCACCTGGGTCTGCGCGGCGAAAGACGCCTCGGCCGCGTGGTCGATGCCGTTCAGGCGCTGCCAGCCCCGGCCCTTGGGGTGGGCGTGGATGAAGCCGAGCCCGCAGCCGTGCTCAGCTGAGAGGGCGGCGGCGCGCAGGAAGTAGGCGCTGGTGAAGTCCACCGTGCCGCGCACGATCCGCTCATCCTCACGCGGCAGCACCACCTCAGTGAGCAGCGCGGTAGTGCGGCTGGCGCCGGTGCTCGGCCGCCACAGCACGAAGGCGCAGTCCTCCTGCCCGTCCGCACGGCGCAGGTGGCCGGTCAGGTGCTGGGCGACCTCGCTGGTCATCGCGACCGAGAAGCGGCCGATCATGCGGAAGGACCGTTCTGCAGCTGCGCGAACAGGGTGCGCAGGTGCCGTAGGTAGCCGCGGACGGTGCGGTCCTGCGCCCAGTCGGCGGGCGGGCGGCTCCAGTGCTCCCACTCCTGCCCCAGCGAAGAAGTGTGCACCGCACCGTGCGGGTGTCCCAGGCGGGGGGTGATGTGCGGGCCGTGCGGGGCCGACAGCGGCCAGTCCGGCACCAGCTCCAGACCGATCCGCACCGTCGTCCCGGCCTGCGGGCCGACCTCGACGAGGTAGTCGAAGACGGCGAAGTTGCCGGTCTGCTCCACTGTGTAGCCGGCGCTGGCGCAGGCCCGCGAGTATTCCCGCGGGCCCCGCCTCCGGCATCACCGCGGTCATGCGGTCGGAGTCGGGCCGGTGGAGACCGACACGAACGTCTCCCGTTCGTGCACGGTGATCTCCTCCTCCCCGCGGCCGGCGAACGAGTGCTGATGCCGCCCGGTGATCCGCACCAGGTAATGCGCGCCCGCATCGATACCGGCCAGACCCAGGACCGCGTTCGGCGTCGTGCGCTTCGGCACCTCCACCGGCTCACCGTCCACCATGACCGTCACCGTCTTGCCGCCGGTCTCCTGCTGCTGAATGTCTGCCGTCGCCATGACGACCACCTCTCCCCCGGCCCGCCACAGCGGGCCGGGATATGTGAAAGGCGGGCTCGAAGCCCGCCTACTTGCTCTTCTTCGAGCCGCGCGACACGCGCTCGTTCACCGTCGTCGACGGGTGCCTGCGCACCGTCGACTGCTTCACGAACCGACCCGTGACCGCACTCCGCCCCCGCTTCCCACCAGCCCCACTCGCCTTGCTGGACTTGCCCGGCATGACGTACCTCCTTCCGGATCTAACCGATCTGACCTGCAAAGACACTCCATCGCGAGACAAGTTTCATGCACCCATTAGGTCAATGAAACTTTCCTTGATCGAGAGAGTAGCATGGAAGCGACAGGTATACGCAAGAGGTCTCTGGGGCTGCCGGTGGACATCGCCTTCGACGACGCGGAGCTCGCCCGCGTCTGCAACAGCGACGCGGCACGCCGGGCGCGCTACGGACCGGAGGCCGCCGTCACGCTCCACAGACGCCTCGGCCAGATGGCCGCCGCCGACCACCTGGCCGACCTGCATCACCTCGCGGCCGCCCGGCTGCGGCCCAACCCAACCGACAGCGGCGTCAGCCGGATCGTCTCGCTCGGAGACCACGGCCACCTCGTCGTACGCCCCCGCGACGACCCGCCCGCCACTCACCACGACGGCACCCTCGACGAACACTCCGTACGCGCCCTGATAGTCACCGCGATCGCCATCACGCGATGACCGCCCCCGCCACCCCCGCCTCCCCGACCTCAGAGAGGCACCACCCGTGACCCCGCCTCCCGCCCCGCCCTTCGTCTACGCGCCCGACTCCGCCCAGCCGCCCGGCGAGACCCTCAAGGAACAGTTGGAAGCACTCGGCATCCCGCAGGCCGACCTCGCCCGGCGTACCGGCCTGTCCACCAAGCACATCAACCAGATCGTCCAGGGCACCGCGGTCCTCACCCCCGAGACCGCGCTCCTCCTCGAGCGCGCCACCGGCATCCCGGCCTCCATGTGGAACCAGCTGGAAGCCGCCTGGCGCACTCACGTCACCCGCCAGCAGGAGCTCCAGCAGCTCAGCAAGCGCATCGACTGGCTCGACAACTTCTCACTGACCGAGCTCGTCAAGCGCAGCATCCTGCCGAACAAGAACAGGAGCACGGACAACCTCCAGCGCCTGCTGGCGTTCTTCGGCGTCGCCGACCCGGACATCGCCGAAGACCTCTGGCGGAGCTACCGCACTGCCTTCCGCCGCTCCACCGTCTTGAAGACCGACGACTACGCCACCGCGGTATGGCTGCGCCAGGCAGAACTCAAGGCCCGCGCCCTGCCCTGCCAGCCGTTCGACCGCGCCGCCCTCACCGCCCTCCTGCCCAGCCTGCGCGCCCTCACCCTGGAAGACCCGGCAACCTGGCCCAACCGCATCACCCATCTATGCGCCCAGGCCGGCGTAGCCGTCGTCTTCCTCCCCGCCCCTCCCCTGACCAGCGTCTCCGGCGTCACCCGCTGGCTCACCCCCGACAAAGTCGCAATCGCCCTCAGCGACAGGTTCAAAAAAGACGACCACTTCTGGTTCACCGTCTTCCACGAGATCGGCCACACCCTCCTGCACGGCAAGAGACTGACCTTCCTCGACAACACCGACCGCGCCGACGAACGCACACCCGAAGGCGACCGCAGCGAAGAAGAAGCCGACGCCTTCGCAGCCCAGACCCTCATCCCGCCCGAGCACAACGCCGCCTACCGCCGCCTCGCCCGCAGGCCCATGCCCTTCGACAACGTCAAAGCCTTCGCCCGCCAAGCCGGCATCGCCCCAGGCATCGTCGTCGGCCGCCTCCAGCACGACGGCGCCCTGCCCTGGACCCACGGCAACAACCTCAAACGTCCCGTCCGCTTCCCCCACAACGGCCCCGCCGAGGACCAGCCACAGTGACCGACCACCCCCGCAAAGGCACCGTCGCAGCACCGGGCTCCCCCGACTTCGCCCTGCACACCCTGGGCTGGCGCGCATTCCAGGACCTGTGCGCAGCCGTACTCCGCGAAGTGTGGGCACAGTCCGTACACACCTTCGCCGACTCCAACGACGGCGGACGCGACGGCGCCTTCTACGGCACCTGGCAACAGCCACCGGACCCGATCGGCGTCCAGGACGTCCCCGACGGCCCCTTCGTCCTGCAGTGCAAACACACCAAGAAAGCCGACACCACCCTCGCGCCCTCGGATCTCGACGACGAGTTCGCCAAAGTCCAGGCTCTGGTGGAACGGGGCCTGTGCAGCAGTTACGTCCTACTCACCAACGCGCGGGTCAGCGGCAACTCGGAAGCCACCATCCGCCAGCGGCTGCTCGATGCCGGCGTCGTGTACCCACTGGTCCTCGACGGCCAATGGATCTGCGACACCATCGCCACCCGCCAGCGCCTGCGGACCTTCGTCCCCCGCGTCTACGGACTCGGCGACCTCTCCCAAATCCTCGACGAACGCGCCTACACCCAAGCCCAGGCCCTGCTCGGCCACCTGCGAGACGAACTAGCCACATTCGTGGTCACCGACGCCTACCGGCGTGCCGTCCAAGCTGTGCAAGACCATGGCTTCGTCCTGCTTCTCGGTGAGCCCGCCGTTGGAAAATCCGTCATCGCCGCGACCTTGGCCATGACCGCCCTCGACGCCTGGGGCTGCCTGACCGTCAACGCCCACGATGCAGAGGGACTGGTGCGGCACTGGAATCCGCACGAACCCAATCAGTTCTTCTGGATCGATGACGCCTTCGGCGCCGTGCGCCACGAACAGCAGCTCACCGACAGCTGGTCCCGCCACATGCGACATGTCATGACCGCCGTCCGCGGCGGAGCAAAAGTCGTCCTCACTTCGCGCGACTACATCTACCGCGACGCACGCCCCTACTTGAAGGAATACGCCTACCCCCTGCTACACGAACAGCAGGTCGTCGTCGACGTCGCTCAACTGCCCCTGCATGAACGCCGCCAGATCCTCTACAACCACATCAAACTCGGCGACCAGCCGCGTGAGGTCCGTAGGAAAATGAAGCCGCACCTTGACGCGGCAGCAGCAACAGAACCATTTCATCCCGAAGTTGCCCGGCGTCTCGGCCACCAGGCGTTCACCCGTCACCTCGAGCTAACCAATGATGGAATCACCGATTTCGCAGCCCGACCCACCGCGTTCCTACGCGACGTATACAACGAACTCGGCACCGACGAGAAGGCCGCTCTCGCTCTCACCTACCAAGCTGAAGAACAGTTGGTAGCACCTCTCAGCCTCGATCCTCCACAAACCGACGTTATCACCAGACTGGGCAGCACTCCCGCAGGAGCCAGTCGCGCCTTGCAAGCATTGACAGGCACTTTCCTACGCTTCGCCTCGGCAGCAAACAACGACACCACGGCAGGCTGGTCGTTTCGGCACCCCACCCTTCAGGAAGGCTTCGCCGAATACATGGCAGCCGACCCGAACCTCCTAGGCATCTTCATCACCGGCCTGAACTGGCAAACACTACTCACTCGAATCGACTGCGGCACCGAAGAACGTGGCACGCTGCTCCGCGTTCCCCCAAGCCTCTATCCCGCGGTCGCTAAACGTCTGCGCAACATCGAAGCCGAAACGCGGAGAAACTGGGAAGACCGCCGACTGTGGTACGCCTTCTTCGCCACACGATGTTCAAATGACTTCCTTAAGACATACACCGAACACGACCCAGAGTTCCCCAAGCGGATGGCCAATTTGTGGTCCTTCCTAGACGCCACTCATGAGGCTAAAGTCCTCGCACGTCTGCATCAAGCTGGCCTCCACGAACCAGACGAGCATCAAGTCCTCCTCACACGGGTCGCTGAACTCGCCGTCGACACACCTGACGCCGGATGGCTCCGTCGCGCTGAATGGAAGATCCTGCTTACCGATATCGACCGGAACCAGTTGATCGAACAGGTACGGAGAAAGCTGATCCCCAATCTGCAGCACACACTCCAAGAATGGGAATACAACTACGACTCCAGCGACGACCCACAGGATTACTACGGGCAGCTGGAAAAGGAACTAAGCACCTACAAACGTGCTTTTGAAACAGACGACCAAGCTGCAGCAGCACTCGACCGAGCCTTGGCGGAAGTCCAGCGGCTGATCGAGAGCGAGTACGAGAACCGCGATCCCGAACGATCAGACGGATATACCCGCGAGCGGCAAGGGTCCACCAATTGGACGTTCTCCCACGGCCGCAGCGTCTTCGACGATGTCGATATCTGACAACTTTGAGGAGTCCCACACCAAAGCACACCACACACTGTCCACATGCAAAGCAGCAGGTCAGCAGCCATACACACACATACATCGCAGGAAAAACGGACGAGGCGCACCGTACGTCGGGTTCGATGGGTAAGGCGTGGGCGGACATCCACGACCAGAGCGTTATCCCGGCGTACCGGCGGCTTTACCTGACGGCGACGCCGCGGATCTGGGAGGAGCGGCTCAACCGCGAGGTTGCCGAGGGGGTGCGGGATCCGCTGCCGCGGGAGATGGCGGCTTCCATGGACGACGAGAAGGTCTTCGGGCCCGTCCTGTACAAGCTCTCGCTCGCATCTGCCGTCTCCCGGGGCTTGCTGGCGCGGTATCAGATCATCGTGCTGGAGCTGAAGGACCCGGTCGTCACCCCGGAGAAGCTGATGGGCGAGGAACGACACACGGAAGAGGTGCGCGGTCAGCGGCTCGGGGCCTTGCAGGCCGCGCTCCTGCACACCATGGCGCAGCACAACCTCCAGACGTGCATCACCTTCCACCACCGGACCATCGAGGCCCAGGCGTACGCGGAGGGCCTGGAGCGGGTGGCCGCGAAGCTGCACGCTGATCAGCCCGAGAAGTACCCCGCTCGGATCTGGGCCAACTGGCTGTGCGGCGAGCACGTCCCCGAACGCCGGCGGGAAGTCCTCGGCTCGTTCGGGTCCACGGCGCAGCGGGCCGTGCTCTCCAACTGCCGTGTCCTGGGCGAGGGCGTGGACATCAGAGCGGTGGACAGCGTTGCCCTGTTGGACCCCAAGGGTGCTCCGCACGACATCGTCCAGGCCATCGGCCGGGCGCTCCGTCAAAAGCCAGGAGAAGGCAAGCTCGCCTCTCTGATCGTGCCGGTATTCCTCCAGCCCGGAGAAAAGCCGGAGGACATGTTCACCTCGGGATCGTATCGCCCGTTGGTGAAGGTACTGGAAGGTCTGCGCGCTCACGACGAAGAAGCCGTGGAATTGCTCGCGATTCCGCAGGAGCCTCAGAAGGACGTGGCGCAGCCGTCCGTGAACATCGGTGTCGCGCCAGAAGAGGGCGAGGAAGAATCCCGGTTGCTGCTGCGTTTTGCCGCCCCCAGGGATCCGGTGATGATCGCGGACTGGGTCAGCTTCAACGTGATCGACACCGAACGCCAGGACTGGGCACGCGGCTGGGCGGCACTCAAGAAGTTCACCGAACGCGAGCGGCACGCCCGAGTGCCATATGGACACAAAGAGGGTGCGACACCGCTTGGACAATGGGTCGCGGAACAACGAAGGGCGTACGGGGCCGGGCAGATGACCGGCCAGCGGGCAAGGCGACTCGAGCAGCTCGGCATGGTCTGGTCGCCGGCCAGACGGCACCCGCCCGACGGGACCGGCCTGGTACCAGACACACACCGTCGCCTACGCCCAGGAACTCGGCTACGACGTCCACCCGATCGAGGCCTACCTGCGCCGCGAAACCGGCGCCTACCTGGACCCGTGGCACGACCGGCTCAAGACCGCCTACGTCGACACCCTCGCCGACCTCGGCGTCACCCGGGACCTGGACGACCGCCAGTTCCTCGCGGCGATGGAGCGGCACAAGGAGGTCGACCCGGCTCTGGCCGCTGTCCTGTCCGCCATCAAGGCCACCGTGAAGGGCGGCGTCGGCAAGCTCCGCGAGCGCCCGCAGGGCAAGTCCTACAAGGCGGGCGAACGCTGGCCGGCCCTCCAGCGCCCCACCTGGCGGCCCGACATCCGTGCCGCCGTCATCTCCAAGGCCCGCATCAACATGCACCGCAAACTACGCAACATGGCCACGATGACGGGCCTGTACCCGCTGGCGGTGCTGTCCGACTGCGTCGTCTACCCCAGTCCCGGCCCCTCGCCCCTGGACTTCCTCCCCTACGCCGCGTCCGGCAAGCCCCAGCCCGGCGGATTCCGCCTCGGACCCACCCCCGGCCTGGCCAAGCTCGAAGGCGTCCAGTCCATGCTCTGGGCCGTCGACCTGATGGAGAAGGGCCTCAACCCGGCCCGCCACATCAGTGGCGGCGACGCCGTCCTCGACGAAGGCGAGTAGAGCGTGGGAGAGATCGACGACGCCATCGAACGCGCCGACCGGGAAGCCTTCACCCGCCAGCCGCCCAAGACCCTCCAGGCCCGCATCAACTTCCTGATGAAGCAGCTCAAGACGACCAAAGCCGTTGCCCAGGAGATCGGGGTCAGCCAGCGGTCGGTGGAGCGATACCGCAAGGGCGAGCGCAAGCACCCGCCACGCGCCATCGCCGAACGGATCGTCACCGCCGTACGGGCCCGCTGGCAGCCACAGGTCCGCAAACGCCGCCGCAAGCAAGCCGCCACCACACGCGGCATCACGGTGGAGACAAGAGCCCGGTTCGGCTACACCGCACCCATCGGCACCACCGACGACGGAAGATTCCGCCGCCTCACCATCCACCTCCCCCCCACCTACGCACAACGCCTGTTCAACGCCCGCGACGCCGGAGCCAGCGACCAGCAGATGCGCCAGATCATCGCCGAAGGCTTCAAAGACATCTACTTCCAAGACGGCGGAAACCGCGCCATGGGACTCACCGACGTCACCCTCAACGACATCGACTACCTCGACCTCGGCTACTGACCTGGCGCCAGCTCGCAGGCCCGGCACCTGCTTGTTTGAGCCGAAGCACGATAGTTGTCACATAGGCAGGCTTGTTGTCACTGGCGGGACCGCGGTGTGCTGTCGATCGCCTCGGCCAGCTGCTCGGTGGGCGTCGAGCAGGGGCTTAAGTGCTCGGTAGTCGGGGTGGTCGTCTGCCTGCCTGTGCCGCTGTCGGCACAAGATGGCGCGGGAGTTCGGGACCGTGGGTGATGTGCGGTGGGCATGGAGCGAACTCGAAATCGCGCACGCGGTCAGGAGCCCGTCGGCGTCAGGTCCTGCAAGCCCACCACCCGCAGCAACTGCAAGCGCTCGTAAGACTCCGTGCCCGGGCGGGCCGTGTGGATGACGAGCTGCTGGTTGTGGTCGGAGTTGACGAGGACCTCGCAGTCGAGTTCGAGGATGCCGATCGCAGGGTGCCGGAAGCGTTTTGTGGCGGCGCGGCGTACGGCGACCTCGTGTTCGTCCCAGAGGTGGGCGAACTCCTCGCTCACGGCGCGTAGTTCGGCGACGAGGGCGGCGGGTTCGGGGTCCGTGGGGCGGGCCGAGGCCACTGCTCGCAGGCCGGCCACCTGCTCGCGGGCGCGCTCCGGGCGGTCCTCGGGTGGGAACAGGTCTTGGGCCGCCGGGTCCAGGAAGAAGCGGCGGATCATGTTGCGTCCTCGGGGCGGGCGGGCCAGGACGTCTCCGCTCAGTGCCCGCGACAGTGCGTTCTGGGCCAGGATCTCGCCGCAGTCGGTCGCCACCATCGCCGGGGTGTCGTGCAGCCGGTCCAGCACCAGGAGCAGGCCCGGGCGCACGTGCGTGCTGGTCGCCTCCCGGCGCGGCGGCTGTTCACCGGTGAGGTGGAAGAGGTGGTCGCGTTCGTCCTCCGTCAGGCGCAGGGCGCGTGCCAGCGCGGTGAGCATCTGGCGGGACGGGCGCGGGCCCCGGGACTGTTCCAGCCGCGTGTAGTAGTCCACGGACATGCCGGCCAGCTGTGCCACCTCCTCGCGGCGCAGTCCCGGCGTACGGCGCCGGACTCCGGCCGTGAGACCCACGTCGGAGGGGTCCAGGCGGGCGCGAGCACGGCGCAGGAAGTCGGCGAGTTCGGCTCGGTTCACCTCTCCAGGGTGCGGGACGCCGGCCGACTTTATCCAGGGACTCCCGATCCCCTGATGAAGAGGTCTCTCCCGGACGTCGCCGCATCCGTCGAGGCTGGTCGCCGACGACAGGCCACACAGTGCGTGAGGAGCACATCATGCTGACTTTGGTGACCGGTACGACGGGACAGGTCGGACGCCGCTTCCTGCCGAGGCTGCTGGCCCAGCGGCAGCCGGGCGAGCAGGTGCGAGTCCTGGTGCGGGACGCGACCCGCGGCGAGCGCTTCGCGGAGCTGGGCGCCCAGGTCGCCGTAGGAGACATGCGCGACGAGGAGACACTCGGTAAGGCGCTCGCCGGCGTGGACGCCGTCGTGAATGTCGCTGCCTCCTTCCGCGGGGTGCCCGACGAGGAGGCGTGGGCCGTCAACCGGGACGCCGCGGTGGCTCTGGGCCGCGCCGCGCAGGCCTTGGGCGTGGAGCGGTTCGTGCAGGTCAGCACGAACAATGTGTACGGCGTCGGACGGGGCCGCCCGCTGACCGAGGAGGACGAGAGCCGACCGGGCGGCGAGATGTGGGGCGCCTACCCCGAGTCCAAGGCCGAGGCCGAGCGCGAACTGCTCGCGCTCAAGGGCCTGGACGTACGTATCGGGCGGCTGCCCTTCGTCTACGGCGAGGGCGACCCACACCTTGCCGACTCCTTGCACTGGGCCGCCCGTTGGGCGCCGCACCAGCGCCTGCAGATGGTCCACCACGCGGACGTCGCCCAGGGCCTGATGCGTCTGCTGTACGCGCCGGGCATCGCCGGCCGGATCTACAACATCGCCGATGACGCCCCCGTCACGACGGTCGAGCTGTACACGCTCAACGGCGCCGAGGCGCCCGCCGGGCTCCACGAGCTCACGGACCCCGACCCGTGGTTCGGGATCATGTCCAACCAGCGGATCCGCAGGGAGCTCGGCTTCCGGCCGATCTACCCGAGCGTCTGGACGGCCCGGGACGCCGGAGCCCTGTGACGGTCACTGCGCCCCGCCAGTCCCCCTCGCGGATCCGCCCCACCAGCACCGCCGCCACCGCCATCAGGGCCACCACCAGGTACAGCACCCGGTAGCGCCAGGAACGTCAGGATCGGCGCGGCAAGGGCGGGCGCCCGCTACCTGCGGCAGCGCGTTCGCCACGTTGAGCACGCCGAGGTCTGCTGGTGACACGTAGCGCGCCGTATCGGTGACAACCACTGTGCTTCGCCCGACTGAAGCCACAGTTCAGCGGATGCCGGTGGTGACACCTATCGTGCTTCGGCTCATTTGTGACTCAGCGGCGGACGAGGGCGGCAAGTTGGGAGGTGACGTGTGGGACTGGCACTGAGCAGGAGCAGGAAACGGCATCGGGGGTGTGGTGTGGCAGCGGGGGTGTTGCGGACCGTGCCGCTGGCCGGGGAGCTGACCGCATCGTTGATCAGCCGGGTGGCGGCCCGCTACGGTCTCCCGACCGCCGGTGTGCTGCGGCTGTGGACATGCCGCAACTCCCCCGCCCGGCACGACGGCGGCGGTGCGCGGGCGGACGCGGAGGTCGTCCTCAACGGGACCGGGCGACACGTGCTCGCCGAGCTATGCAGGGTGGAGCCCAAGGTGCTGGCGCATGCTTTGCCTGCCTTCACCATGGACGACCCCAAGATCTGCACCGGCCGGGAGGCCGAGGAGGCACAGGCCCGGTGGCGGGCGGCGGGCACGGTGGCGGTCCGGCCGCGTTCGGCTGCCGGCTGTGCACCGCGCGGCGCACCCGGACAGGCACTACGGGCGGTGCGCTACCTGCCAGGCTGGCACCGGGTCTGCCGAAGGCACGGCCGCCGGCTGCTGGACGCGGACGCCGACCAGCCGCTGGAACACCTCGATCTGCGCCTGCTGCCGGAGGTGGCGGCCGCGCAGCGGCGGTGGCCGAGCGCGGCACGGCGTGCGGTGCGGGCCGGGGTGGAGCCGGAGCAGGCGTTCATGCTGGCGCATGCGGTGGTGGCCCGCTGGTGGGAGCAGGCCCTGTACTGGGAGCAGGAGGAGATCTGGCCGCGCCGTCTGCACCATTTGGCAGGCGGCAACGCAGGATCTCGGCTTGCCTGGTGGCGGATCGTGGGCCGGGACGCGGCGATCTTCCCGGAGGTGGTGGCCGTGGCGCAGGCGCTGCTGGAGCCGGCGATGGCCGAGGTGGCCTGGCAGGCAAGCGGCGGGATGAAGCCTCGGGTGCGGGGCGCCGACGACCCTCTGTCACTGGCTGGGTGAGCGGATGGGCCGCACCTGGCTGGGCCCCGAGCTCGCGGCCGACCACGGCAGCCCGCTCAACGATTGGAAGGGCGCGATCGTGCGCGCCCGCCGCCACGAGACGGGACCGCCGGGCTGGCCGGAGGATCCGTGGCGGCTGAAGCGGAAACAGCAGCCCGCCACGATGGCCAGCCAGTTGCGCGTCATGGCGGCAGAAGCCCAGTCGGGCGGCTCGGGGACCCGGTGGCGGGCCACCGTTGCTGCCGAACAACGGTTCTGCATCACGCAGTTGGTCGACGAGGCACGCGAACAGCTGGTGGAGCTGCGCGGCATGCACAGCGGCACCACCGCCGAGGTGGCCCGCACCCTGCTGGAGCACCTCAGCCGCAGTGCCGACCTGATCGACCAGGCCCTCGTGCGTACCGCCGCCGCAGCCGTTGCCTCCGGGGTGGCGCTGGAGGAGGTGGCCCAGTGGTCCCGCCTGCCCGCCGAGGAGCTGGCCGCGGTCCTCGCCCTCGGTGAGGGCGAGGACTGACACAACGGCCTGCAATCGGGAACGCGAAAGTGCGGGACTCTGCACTGACACCGATGCCCGGGCGCGGCACCCTGGGTGCCGCGCGCAGCCCAACATCCGTCGGTTGCACCGATGTTGCGGTTACCTGCCGGTTCTCCTGCACGGCAGGTCAGGCATGGCGTTGTGTGGAGTACGTGATCATCGACAGCAGCCAGGAGGCCGCATCGTCCGCGGTGCCCAGGGCCGGGTGCCGCATCCCCGAGCCGCACAGTACGGGTGGTGCTGTTCGACGCGAAGAAGCTGCGGCTGTAGATGCCAGCCTGATTGATGTGCGCTTTCGAGACCCTCTGGGGCGCGCACACCAGCTCCCGTGGCTTGAGGCTGCTCAGGACGTCGTCTTCGAGGATTCTCCTGCGGTACGGCCTTTCCCCGTCCGGCACGGGCGGCGTGTGGCTCCGGGCTGGTGGTGGTCGTCGACGACCGGGCGGCTGGTGGCGTACGGGTCCGGTGTCATGCGGATCGAGCTGATGCTGTTGGACCGGGATCCGGCGGTGGTGGCGCTGGCCTGCCGACCGGTGGAGCTGGTGTGGCGTGAGGAGAGCAAGGAGGTCGGTCATGCGCCGCAGCTGATGGCCAGGCTTCAGGACGGCAGCGGCCTGTTGCTCGACTGCGCGGGACGCAGCGGGCCCTCTGCCCGGCTGGCAGAGCGGGCACGGGTTGTAGCGGCTGCCGCGGAGGCAGTGGGCTGGTCCTACCGGCTGGCGGGGCCGCCGGATCCGGTGCTGCTGGCCAATGTGCGGTGGCTGGCGGGTTACCGGCATCCCCGATACGCCGCAGGTCCGTGGATGCCCGCTCTGGTGGAGGCCTTCGGCAGTCCGCGGCCGGCGGTGGAGGCGGTGTGTGAGCTGGGGGATCCGATCGCCGTGTGGCCTGCGGTCTTTCACGCGCTGTGGAGCGGTGTGCTGCGGGTGCGGCTGGATGAACCACTGCACGAGCGTGCCATTGTCTCGGTCGCGCGGCAGGAGGCCGGAGCGGCGTGACGCAGGCGGTTGTCGAGGTCGGGGCGCGTCTTCGCTACGCCGGACGGGTATGGACGCTCGCCGTGCTGGAAGGCGCCCGGGCCACGCTGGTGAATGACGAGGGCGCCTCGGCGGTGGTGCTGCTGCCCTACCTGTTCGCCGATCCGTCCTTCGAGGTGGAAGGCGGGACGGCGCCGGGGAGGGTGCCGCCGTTCGGCCTGCTGGACGCCCTGCCAGTCGAGGTGCGGGAGCGGGCTCTGGCGTGGCAGCGGCATGTGCGGGAGGTGGAGACCGGCTTTCCTGACGCGGTCGGGCAGGGCGCCCCGCGTGAGCAGTTCGATCCGGCGACGCGGAGCCTGGCGCAACGGGAGCGGGCGAAGGCCGAGGAGTTGACGGCTGCAGGCTGGGCGGCGAGTACGGCGACGGTGCGCCGGATGCGGGCGCGCTACCGCAGCGAGGGTTTGTGGGGGCTGGTCGACGGCCGGGCGGTGCGGGAGCGGTCGGCCCTGGGGCGGGCCGATGAGCGGGTGGTCGCGGCAGTCAGGAAAGTGCTGGAGGAGCAGCGGGAGCGGTCGACGGGCACGCTGGTACGGCTGCGCCGCCAGGTGGGGTGGCTGCTGGATCAGGAGTACGGCGCCGGGACGGTGGCCCTGCCGCCGGCGTCGACGTTCAACCGACTGGTGCACGCTGTGGCCGACGGACAGGGCCTTTTGGGGACAGCCACACAGCGGCGGTGGCATGCGTCACGGCCGGCACCCCCCCTTCACGCCGACGGTGGCACTGCGGCCCGGCGAGCTGGTGATGCTGGACAGCACGCCACTGGATGTACTGGCGGTCCTGGACGACGGTGTGACCGGCCGTCTTGAACTGTGCATCGCGCTGGACGTGGCCACGCGCAGCATCTGCGCCGCGGTGCTGCGGCCGGTGGTCACGACGTCGGTGGACGCGGCGATGCTGCTGGCGCAGATGGTGGTGCCGACGGCGATGCGGCCGGGCTGGGATGCGGCACTGTCCATGCAGCGGTCCGTCATCCCCTACGAGCGGCTGATTGCGTTGGACGCACGGCTGGAGCAGGCTGCCGCCCAGCCGGTGATCATGCCGGAGACGGTGATCGTGGACCAGGGCCGGGTGTACGTGTCGGCATCGTTCGTCTCGGCGTGCGAGAGCCTGGGGATCTCGGTGCAGCCGGTGCCGCCGGCGAACGGCCCGGCCAAGGGGAACGTGGAGCGGACCTTCCGCGCCATCGCCGACGGGTTCAGCCAGTACCTGCCGGGCCACACCGGCTCGGACGTCTCCCAGCGGGGCGCGGCCGCAGAACAGGATGCCAGCTGGAGCCTGATCCACGCGGGGGCGGTGAGGCGCCCGTTCACCGCATTCACCTTCGACCACGTCCGCCGCACCGTGGAACGCCGGCACGACCGTGAAGAACACGAGGCGGCGATCGCCCAGGCACTCGATGCGCTGCTGCGCCGTGCCAGCCAGGGACTGGGCAGCAGGCGAAAGAGGACGGTAGCCGCCCGGGCCCAGGCGGCCGCGCAGATGACCGACCCCTCCCCCGCCACCACCCCGCAGCAGTGGCCTGCGCCTCTCGCGCCGGGGGCCTCGTTCGGGCTGCCCGGTTCCTTCACCGTCCCGCTTCAGGATGCCGACAGCTGGGACGCCGACGACAGCCTGGACGACATCGAGGACAACCAGGACGACGAGGACTACCTTCTCGCCGCCCTTGCCGACGGCCAGGACGCCGCGGCAGGCCACGCGGATGAGGCCGAAGCATCCGAGCCGACGGCCGAAACGACCCAGGACCAGGCCGCTGAGCAGACGCTGAACGCCGCCGGGGCGGGCGGCATGCGCATCTACGACCCGTACCAGGAGGCCCAGGCATGGTGACGACGGCGCAGCCCGCCACCGCGCAGCACAGCACCTTCAACCCGCTGACCACCTGGGACGGGTGGCAGCAGTTCGTCGACACACCCCCCGCCCCAGCACTGGACGTTGGCGACCAGGAATGGACCCTGGAGCAGCGGGAGGACTACCACGCACGGTTCGTGGTGCTGAAGACCCCCGCGATGGACACCATCTCCACCGCGGTACGCCGCGTGCTGCTGCTCAACCGCGGCCAACAGGGCGGAGCCAGACGCGGCCTGATCATCTCCGGGCCCGCGACCACCGGGAAGACCACCGCGATGCAGCAGCTCGGGCGCACCGTCGAACTCGCCGACCGGCGCCGCCACCCCAACCAGGACGGGCGTCTGCCGGTCCTGTTCATCACCGTGCCGCCGTCCCCCCCAAGATGCTCATCAGCGAGTTCGCCCGCTTCCTCGGCCTGCCCGCCCTGGAGAGGATGAACCAGATCCAGATCACCAACGCCGTGTGCGAGCTGCTGTGCGAGATGAGCACCCAGCTGGTCCTGGTCGACGACGTGCACCTGATGGACACCCGCAGCCGGGCCGGCGCCAAAACCTCCGACCAGCTGAAGTACCTCGGCGAGCGGATCCCGGCGACCTTCGTCTACTCCGGCATCGACGTCGAAGCCTCCCCGCTGCTGACCGGCGTGCGCGGCTCCCAGCTCGCCGGCCGCTTCAAAATCGTGCGCAACCAGCCCCTGCGCTACGGCAGCCCGGCCAACAAGCAGATCTGGCACGACCTGGTGCACGGCATGGACAGCGCCCTGCGACTGCGCCACCACCGGCCCGGCACCCTGCGCACGCACGCCGCCTACCTCCACGCCCGCACCGGCGGCCGCATGGGCAGCCTCTCCCACCTCATCCGCGAAGCCGCCCTCGTGTCCCTGCTGGACGGCACCGAGAAGATCACCAAGAAGCTCCTAGAAGAGATCGAACTCGACACCGCCGCCGGACGCCCCCGCAACGCCAGCCCTGACTGTCGGTGTCTGCCTCAACCGTCCGTCCCGCTCCCCCGTTCGGCCACTGCTCGGATGCCGGTACATCCGAACCCTCCAGGAACGACCTCTGCCCCCTCATGCACGACTCTCCTCCACCACAGCCGCAGCCGCCGCGTACGGCGGCGGCACGTCCGGGGCCGGTACGGCTCGCGCCGCTGCAGGGCGAGACGAACCTGGCGTACCTGGACCGGCTGGCCGACCGCTACCGGCTCGGCGTCAGAGACCTCATCCCCGCGCTCCTCGAGGTCGGCGGAGGCCTGTTCAAGGGCTACCGGACGGGACGGCGAGGTGTACCTCAACGCCGAAGCCCGCGCCCGCATCTCCGCGTTCTGCCGCGTGCCCGAGAACGTCTTGGGAAAGGCCCTGCCCGCCTGGACCGCCCAGGAACCCCTCTCACCAAACGGGGCGGGTGCAGCCGGGCGGTTCCGCTTCGGGGCCGTGGTGCCGGCCGCGGGAGAAGGCTGCCGGCTGTGCAGGCCGCACGCACCGGACGTACCAAGCCCGCCCGGGTGTACCTGCAGCCGCACATGCGGATTTGCCCGCGCCACCGGCGCTGGATGCTCGGAACCCACTGGATCGACGGCGCGCCGGCCGACACCGAGCAGGTGGACCTGGCGGGGCTGGCGGAGGTGGTCGCGGCGCACCGGCGGCATCTGGATCTGCTGCGCCATCGGCCGGACGCCGTTCGTGCGTTCGAGGTCGCGCACGCCGTGGTCGTCTCCTGGTGGGCGCAGCAGTGGCCCGACGAAGAGCAGTGGCCTCACCGGGTACGCCAACTCACGCCGCAGGGGGCCGATCCCGGCTGGTGGCGGCTGCTGGCCAGGGACGCGGTGACCTGCCCCGAGACCGTCGCCCTCACCTCGGTCCTCACCGGTGAACGCACCAGGCAGCGGCTGCTCGCCGACACCGGCGGACATCTGCCTCACACGCTCGCTCACGTGCCTGGTCTGGTCGGCGAACTGGCGCGGGTCACGAGGCGGCCGTGGCTTACCGAGCGGATCGCCTCGACCTCGGCCGGTCCTTTGCTGCTCTGGGCGCAGCACTGCGTACGGGCCGCCGCGGACGCAGCCGTCGCCGACCGGCTGTGGACGCTGCACATGGCTCACCGGCCCCGGCCCATCGCCCGCGAACTCACCGCCTACCGCGACGCCGCACAGCAGCCGGAGAAGACGGCGGGCGGTATGCGGCTGCACCTGGGGCTCCGGCACAGGTCGGATCAGGCGTTCACGACGGGGCTGGCACACGCCCGTGCCTACGCCGCGGTACACGGCCATCTCGCCGCCCCGATCCACAGCCGGTTCGACGGCTTTGCCCTGGGCCGATGGCTGTCGAATCATCGGAAGTTCCCGGCGATGCCGCCCGAACATGTCGCGGAACTCGAGGCGCTGGATCCGTGGTGGCGGCCGCCGTGGACGGTGATGTGGCAGCGCTTCTACTACCAGGCCCGTGACCACGTCCGCGCCCGCGGACCCTTGCGGCCCGACCGCGGCTTCCCCACTACCAGCTTCGGCCTGGGCGACTGGCTGTACAACCAGTGCACCGGCTACGACGAGCTGCACCCCGCACAACAGCGCCTGCTGGCCGACATCGGCCTCACCCACGACGCCGTACGGGCGGCCCGGCCCCGCCGCAAGCACATGGCCACCCACTTCCAGCGCGCCCTCGCCTGCGCACACGCCTTCGCCGACATCCACGGCACGCTGGTGAACGCGACCACCGACACCGTCCAGGACGGGCTGAAGCTGGGGCAGTGGCTGTCCAACCAGCGCAGCAAGGACCGCGCCCACCAGCACCGCCACGGCGCCCCCTCACCCCGCGCGCAGGCGCTGTCGGCGATCGACCCCTGGTGGAACCCGCCCTGGACCCTGGAATGGCAACGCTCCTGGCACCAGGCACACACCCATGTCCACGGCGGCCACGTTCTGGAGGCCGCGGCAGGATTCCCCGGCACCAGCAGCGCGCTCGCCACGTGGCTGACCACCCAGTGCGCCCAGTACGACACCCTCCAACCCGACCAGCAGGACCTCCTCGCCCAACTCGGGCTGACCGCGGACCGGGCCCGCGGCGCTGCCGCACGGCCCGCCGAGCGCGAGGCCGACTTCGCTGTCGGTCTCGGATACGCACGCTCCTACCACGCGACACACGGCACCCTCGCTGCCGCGATCAGCACCGTCCACGACGGGTTCGAGCTGGGTCGGTGGCTGCGCCGGCAACGCCAGCACGCCCGAATCGATGCCGACAGGGGCGCGCCTCAGTCTGCCGCGGCGAAGGCGCTGACCACTGTTGACCCGTGGTGGTGTCCGAGGAGCCTGGCGTGGCAGCGCGCTTGGCAGCACATCCACCACCAGGTACATGCCGGCCACCGGCTCGACGCCGACCACCACTTCCACAGCTTCGCCCCCACCCAGCGCGCCTGGCTACGCCTGCAACGCACCCACTACGACGACCTCCACCCCGACCAGCAGCGCCTCCTAACCGACATCGGCCTCACCAACGAGACGGCCCGCACCCGCCCCATCAACCCCTACGCCGAAACCGCACTCGCGCACGCCCGCGCCTACGCCGCCACCCACCACACCCTGGCCGTCACTTACTCCACCGTCCACGACGGCTTCCCCCTCGGCCGCTGGCTCAACGACCAACGCCAACAAGCCGACGCGACACCACCCCCAACGCCCGCCACCAGGCACTGACCGCGATCGCCCCCTGGTGGAACCCACCCTGGGACCTCGCCTGGCAGCGCGCCTACACCCGCGCCCGCACCACCCAGGCCTGGCCCCACGGTGTCCCGGCCGACGTACGGACCTGGATCAGAGCCCAACACGCCGCCTGGGATCGTCTACGCCCCGAGCAGCAGAAACCCCTGACCGACCTGGGTATCGCGCCCGGCACCGCGGACGCCGCTGGCCAGAGACGCAGAACCAGCCATGTCGACTCCCTCAGCCCCGGCCTCGCCCACGCCCGCGCCTACGCCGCCGTCCACGGCCACCTCTCCCCCAGCGCAGACACCCACCACGACGGCTTCCCCCTGGGCCGCCGGCTGGTACAAACACGCCGCAAAGCCCGGCAAGGCCGTCTCTCCCCCACCACCAGCCAGACACTCGACACCATCGATCCCTGGTGGAACCCACCCTGGCCCAGCGTCTGGCAACGCACCTACCAACAAACCAAGCTGCACCAGCTCAACAGCCGGCTCCATCCTCCGACCCTCCACAAGTGGACCGACAGGCAACGCACCCGCTGGACCACCCTCCACCCCAATGACCGTGATGGCCAGAGGCCGGGCGTGGAGGTCGCTGGCCAGGTGGACCTTGGTGCTCAGGCCGCCCCGGGAGCGTCCGAGGGCGTGGTCGGCAGGCTCGCCGGGGATGGACTCATCCTTTGCGGGCTCCGGCGGCGTGCTGGTGAGCCCGGCAGACGGTGGAATCCACCGAGGCGGTCCAGGCGATGTCGTCGTCGGCGTCCGCTGCGGCCAGGACGGCGGCGAAGATCTTCCCCCACGTTCCGTCGACGGCCCACCGCAGCAGGCGCTTGTGCGCGGTCTTGAACGAGCCGAGCTCTTCGCGCAGGTCGCGCCAGGGCGAGCAGGTGCGGTACTTCCACGCGATGGCCTCGATCGTGCGGCGGTGGTCGGCCCACCGGCGCCCACGGATCGGATCGGCCGGCATCAACGGCTCGATCCGGTCCCACATCGCATCACTGATCACCAACCGGACAGACACATCCGATCAACTGCTCACCCCATCAAAGAGACACGCCTTAGCCGATCGAGCTCGATGAGCTGGTCGTGGATGTCGGCGATGTCGCGGCAGTACGTGACGCCGTCCATGCCGTGCGCCCACGGGTGGGAGATCCGCTTGGTGTCGAGGACGAACACGAGCGAGCCGTGGTGGAGCATCTGGCAGGCGATGCAGCGCAGGGTGGCCGACTTGCCGCCGCCGGTGGAGGCGTTGACCAGGATGTGCGGGGAGTCGGCGTCCAGGTCGACGGAGACGATCCGACCGCCGGTGCCGAGGCCGATGATGGGTGCGGACTCCGGGGCCTTGGCCACCAGCTCGCGGACCTTGGGGTCCTTGAAGAGGGCCTTCGCCGGGGGCTTGCGGGTCTTCTTCACCCGCACGTACGGCTTGCGGCCCTCCGGGTGCCAGTCGAACGTGACGCCTTCCAGGGCGAGCTTCTGCGTGACGCGGTCCGCGATGACGTCGCGGGAGAAGTCCAGGTGCTTGGGCAGGTCGATCCGTATCTCCGCGTCGTCGTCGGAGAAGTTCTTCGGGATGTGGAGGTAGCGGCGCGGGTCGGTCTGCTCGGCCAGCCCGAGCGGCCGGTGGATGGCTTCGTGCAGCGGGACGACCCACTCGCGCAGCAGCTCACGGCGCTCGCGGGTCAGCGCCATGTACGCCGCGGTGCCCACAGTGAGCACGCAGGCCGCGCCGATCCCGCCGCTCTCCAGCGTCGCCAGGACCTGCTCCCGGTTGTCCCACAGCTCCTGGGCGTTGTTCACGGTGGCGTCCAGGTCCTGGGTGGCCAGGTAGCCGGTCTCCCAGACGCCGGCCCCCAGTGCGATGCGGAAGGACAGACGCCGCCACCCCGGCTTGTAGGAACGGCGCCGGACCTTGCCCTCCACCTTCGGCAGGACACGGGTGCCCGCGCGCCAGAACGTCGCACGGAGGAGATCAGAGAGCAGGGCTACCCGGACGGCTACGGCAACGTCCGCAACTACGTGAGCAGGACTTTACGTAGCAAACCCCAGCCGGTTGGGCCCCGACCGCCATCGGCCCGCGCCGTGACTCGCTGGCTCCTGACCCACCCGGACGCCCTGGCCGAGAGCGATCGGATCCAGCTCAAGGCCGTGCTGGCCAACTGCCCCGAGCTGGGCGTCCTCGCCAAGCACGTGCGGGCCTTCGCCCACATGGTCACCGACCTTCGAGGCGACCAATCGCCAGAGTGGATCGAATCAGCCAGAGCCTCTGCCGACTTGCCCAGTCTCAGCCGGTTCGCTCACCACCTCGAACGCGACCTTGACGCTGTCGTCGCAGGGCTCTCCCAACCGTGGAACTCCGGCGTCGTGGAAGGTCATGTCAACCGGATCAAGATGCTCAAGCGCCAGATGTTCGGCCGCGCAGGATTCGAGCTCCTCCGCAAGCGCGTCCTGCTGACGTGACCGAGGGCCATCAGAGCTCGTCTGCAGAGAGTCTGCCCTAGCCCGCGCTCGGCACATAGGGTGCTGCCGTGAGCAGCGAAAACATGCACGCAGGCCGATTCCTTGGGGAGTTCCGGGAGCTGGGGCATGGCCGCACCGACGGGCCCTCGCTGAGGGACTGCACGCAAAGAGAGGGTACGGCCTATGAAACGGATCTCGTTCGCTACTTGCGTGCTGGCTCGGTGCTGGCCGCGACCACCTCACGGGTCCATGACGTCCTCAGCGCCACGAACGAGCTGATCGGCGGCCTGCACCTCCTTACTGACGGTGAGTGGTTCTGGTACACGGATCTGGCGTACTACGTCGAGCACTACCACGTGCCCCTGGATGCACAATTCGTTGATCACGCACGCGGACGCGGGTGGACACCACCTCAGCTGAGCGACGCCGACCTCGCCCGGATTGCCGACACTTTCTTCCCGGACGACGGCACTGCACCCGTCGTTGTTGACGGTGGGCAGTAGGGAGGGTCGAGGACGCCCAGTACCGGGGCCGCTCGACCCTTCGGCCCCATGAGGTGTGTTCTCAGCCGAACGACTCTCGGCCGACTGCGACCGCCGTCACAGCAAAGGCAACCGTCACGCTGCGTACGCGACCACACCCGGGTTCTGGTCCGCCGCCAGCGGCTGTTCAGCAGGTCCGTTGATAAGGGATGCCACGGACGAGTGTGCGCCATTCGTCTTGGGTCAGGCCTGCCCCGGCGCGGTCGCATGCCAGGGTGGCTGCCCGGCCTGTGGTGATGTCGTATGTCTGCAGCAGTACGTGTTCGCCTGCCCCGGAGAGGGTCTTGTTGTCAGGGCTGAAGGCGAGGTCCAGGAGGGCTGTTCCTGGGGTAGGGAGGGCGGAGCCAATGGGGCGGCTGGAGTCGGTGTCCCATAGCCGAAGGGTGCCGTCATGGCCCGCAGCGGCCAGGGTGCGCCCGTCCGGGGAGAACACCAACGCCGACACGTGCCGGGGCTTGCCCTCACGCTCTGGAGACGCGGGAAGGATGCCGAGGGGCTTCTCGGCGTCACCATCCCACACGGTGACCTGACCGGATTCCTCGCCTGCTGCGAGGTACTTGCCGTCCGGGCTGAATGCCAGTGCGGTCGTCATGCCCGAGGTGAGTGCTCGGCGTGTGATCCGGCCGGACCGCAGGTCGAGGAACTGGCCGTGGTTAGTCGCCAGGATGCGTCCGCCGGGTTTCACCGCCAGGGTTTCACCTCCGATGCCTCGGATGTCACGGGCCATGTTCCCGCTGCGCAGGTTCCAGAACTCAAGCCGCTCGGCCTCTGGTATGCGGGAGACCATCAGCGACGTCCCATTCGGGTGGAAGACAATGCCGTTGACGGCGTTTGCGGGAGAGGGGTTTTCGGGGCCGGTACGCGCTACCGTCAGTGACTTGGTGATGCGGTGGGCGGAGACGTCCCACAGGGACAGCTTCTCCGGCGGAAGGGACTCTCTCGGGTGACTGACGCCGTAGGCGAGATAGCGTCCGTCGGGACGGAAGGCCATGTGCACTGAGCAGCGCTCCGCACTGTGCCGACCTTCGGGGAAAGTCGGGCAGGCTGCCGACGGCGGGCTGGCCAGGTGACGGCCGTTGCGGCTGTCGAGCAACTGAATCTGCGCCCGGCCGGTGTCGGTGTCCTGGTGGGCGATGGCGAGTGTGCGGCCGTCCGGGCTGAAGGAGCCCGATGCGGCGGGTCGGCTGTGCCAGCGGAAGTCGACGATGCCATCGAGGGAGAGGGAGCGAACCACAGTCTGGGAGCTTCCCGCGAAGTAGCGGATGCGACGTTCTTCCACGTCCAGTCTGAGGTCACTGATCGTTTCCTCGGGGAGCGGATACCGGAAGACGGGTGTCGCGGGCGCGCCGGTGCGCCACAGCAGAATCTCGTCGAGGTCTGCGGCGGCCAGGAATCTGCCGTCCGGGCTGAATTCGAGATCTTCCAGTCCCTCGTGCTCAAGTTTCGGCAGTTCGCGCCCGGAAGCGATGTCCCATCTGCGGAGTCCTGATGGGCCGCGCTGGATCAGGTGCCGACTGTCGGGGGTGAACTGGAAGTCCTCCTTGGAGCAGTTGGCGGCTGTCGCCTTGGGGGCCCATGCGGTGGGTACCTTGCGTCGCCTGGGGATGTCCCAGATCTGCAGACGGGTGCCGGGCAAGCACAGGGCCAGCAGCCGGTCGTCCGCGCTCACCTGAGCATCGGGGAGCGGGTAACTGTTCACTCGGCGCTGCTGGTGGAGCCGCCGAAAGTCCCATTCCGGGACGTGGAACCGTTCCCCGGGGCGGAGTCTGGGCAGGACACTGTCCATGCGACGCTCCAGCAGCACACGTCGGGTCCGCATGTCCCGGAGCTGGAGTACTGCCTGGGGTCCCTGGGTGCGGTACAGGACAAGCGAACGGCCGCTCGGACTGATCTCGGCTCCGTCGTCGGCCGGCAGGCGCCGCCCATCCACACGGCCCGCCCGCATGTCCCAGATCCTCACCCTGCCGTCGTCGTCCACCAGAGTGAGTCTCCGCAGGTCGGGGTTCATCACACCGGCGTGGCCAAGGCTGTCGCCCAGCCCGGGTAACGATGCGATCCGCCGGTGGCCACGCACGTCCCACACCACGGCTCGCTTCGCTCCCACGCTGAGCAGAGTGCGGCCATCTCCGCTGAGGTAGCGCACGACGGTCGGATCGGTATCTGGGTCGGTGAAGACGTCCTGCTCCTTCTGAACCGCGGCGCTCATCAGCGCCGAGCGGCTCTCGGGGAGATCGGCCAGAGCCCAGGAAGCAATGCTCAGCCGCATGGCGGTGACCGGGTCCGTCGCCCGCAGGCTCTCGGCCAGGGCCGCAATCCTGCGGGCCTCGGCATGCAACCGTTCCCGTTTCTCGGACTCGCTCTGCTGCCATGCGATCACGCCCGCTACACAGGCGAGCGCCATCATGAGGGACAAACCCACTCGCAACCGGCGCAAGCGGCGTGTGGTGCGGGTAGCAGAACGTTGATCCTCTTCGCGTGCGGTGATGCTGGTAGTGAGGAAATCCCGTTCTGGGCCGGTCAGGTCGTCGAGGTGCCCGGGGCTGCTGAAATGTTCCTGGGCAGTAGCGAGTCGGCTTCCCCGGTAGAGGGCCCCGGGGTCGCGGCCCAGTTCCTCCCAGGCACGGGCGGCCTCAGTCAGTTTGCGGTGGGCTCGCAGGAGTTCGCGGTCCTGTTCTATCCAGCCGCGCAGCCGGGGCCAGGCGCTGAGCAACGTTTCGTGGGCGAGGTCGACAGTGTCGCCGTCGAGCGTCAGCAGCCGCGCCCGGGTCAGCGCCTCCACCACCTCGGCGGTCTCCTGCCTGTCGGGGACCCCGAGTTCCTCCCGGTCGACAGGTCGTCGGGTGTCGGGCGTGCCATCGCCGGGGGCGACCAGGCGCAGCAGCAGACGGCGGGCCGCATCAACCTGGGCTGCGGTGAACCGGCCGTAGACGTCCTCGGCGGTCTTGGCGACCGAGCCCCCCAAGCCTCCGGCCGCCTCGTAACCAGTCAAGGTCATGGTTCTGCCGCGGCGGCGGCGCCAGGTCTCCAACAGCACGTGCGAGAGCAACGGCAGTCCACCGGGCGCGTCCGCGACCTCGTCGACGAGGCGGTCGGTCAGAGCGCGTTCCACAGTCATGCCTTCGGCTGCGGCTGGTTTGACGATGGCCTGGCGCAATTCCACTGGACTCATGGGGCCAACCAGCAAGTTGGTGTCGCGTAATACCTCCGCCAGGCCAGGGTGTTCGGCGCAGCGACCGTAGAAGTCGGCGCGCACCGCCAGGACAACGCGCAGCCGGCTGTCTGCGTGTCGGGCGGTCAAGAGCAGGTCGATGAAGGCGGCGCGTTCAGCCGGATCGTGGCAGAGGGTGAAGACTTCCTCGAACTGATCAACGATCACGAACACGTCCGCTTGACTGCCCGGGTCGGTATCAAACACATGGACGTGGGTGCGCGCCGGGCGATGACCAGGGGCCAGGATCCGGATTGCGGCAGGGCGCAGTGCGACGTCCTGGATGTGCTGGAGGGCGGGGATGAGTCCGGCGCGTAGCAGGGAGGACTTGCCGCTGCCGGAGGCCCCGAACACTGCAGCAAACCGCTGCTTGCGCAGCAGGTTGAGCAGGTCGGCAATGAGCTTGTCGCGGCCGAAGAACCGGCTGCTGTCGCCGGGCTCAAACCGTGCCAACCCCCGATACGGCGGCGTGCCTCCCCCCTCCTCTTCCCTCGAACTTGAGGCAGCGGCCTCGTCCACCGCCTGCTTCCAACGCGCCTCCCAATCCGCTACGTCACCCCCGCACGCCTGCACATAGGCCAGCACCACCGGCAATGTCGGCAACTGCTCACCTGCGGCTGCCTGGGACAGCGTCGTCACCGCATACCCCGCCCGCTGGGCCAGCACCCGGTAGGTCAATCCGCCCGCCTCGGCACGCAGCTTGCGCAACTCGAACGCGAACCGCTGCACCGGACCCGCCCCCGGATCCACCGGCACCTCACGACGTCCCGCCACGCCGACCCCCTCAGCCGCCCCCGTATAGCCCGGTGGCAAACCTACGTATCCCTCATTTCCTCGCAAAGATCGCGTCCGGCCATTGTTTGGCTGCCGGAACTCCCCTTCCGAACAATGCGCCAGCCGCTGAACTCGACTCGTCCCCAGGGTCGCCCCACGACGGGCGTGGCCGTGATTGATCGCCACGCGCATCAGGCACAGCCCTCCCCCTGGAGGCCGCGGCGCGGACGGCTGTCCGTCCCGCAGAGAAGCATGCAAACAGCCCACGAAAGGAAGAACACATGCGGTCTGCCATATCTGCTGCCGGCGACAAGCTGGTTGCACTCCTCGCGCCCCGTGCGACGGCTGCCGCCGCCTGCCGGACCGACTCCAGCTGGTGCGACAACGGGTGCCCGTTCTGGTGGTGGCGGCGCGCCTACCACGTCGTGTGCGACAACGGCGACAGCTACATCCGCTACAGCGCCTGCGGCTCCGGCAACTGCTGACCGACCGGGCCAGGGTGTTCCGCCCCCCTCGGGGGCGGAACACCCTGGCCCACCACTAAGGAACCGCCACGGTGGACCACCACGTCTTCATCGCCTCCCGGGTTCTCATCGGGATGGTTTTCGCCGCCTCTCTGACCATGAAACTTCTGCGCAAGAACGGATGGCACCGTTTCACGGCCTCAGTGCGCGGGCTGGCTCCGCATCTTCCGGCGCGGACGACCGCGGTCGCAGTGTGCGCCGCGGAGGCATCTGTCGCATTACTGATCGTTCCGGCGGGAACTGCGGTGTACGGGCTGGCCGGGGCCGTGCTGTTGCTGCTCTGTTTCACTGTGGCCCTGGTGGTGGCACTCCGGCGCCGCAAGCGAGTCTCCTGCGGGTGCTTCGGCAAGTCCGCCACTCCAGTAAGCGGATTCACCGTCGCACGGAATTCCCTGCTGACCGCAGGCGCGCTGGCCGGAATCATCACTCGCCCCGACCCGACGGGCGCCGCCACACCATGGCCCGGCACTCTCACCGCCATCGCGGTAGGCGCGGTGGCTGCCGCTCTCGCCTACCTCACGGACGAACTCGCCGACCTCTTCCAAACCCGGACCTAGCGGAAAGAGAGACCATGTCCTACGTCATCACCTTCCTCGCCCTGCTCGGCGTGCTCTCCTTGTTCAACCTCGTGCTGTCACTCGGACTCGTCCGCCGGCTCCGTGAGGACACCGCCCAGACGACTGCACAGTCCACCGGTCCGCAGGTAATGCACGCCGCCGGCACGCGCGTCGGTGCCTTCCGGACGGTCGCCACCGACGGAGCGATTCTCTCCGACGGCCTGCTCCGCGGGGCCCCCACCCTGGTCGGCGCATTCGTCCAGGGCTGTCCTGAGTGCGAGGAGCGGCTACCGCTGTTCGTCGAGTACGCCGCCGCGTTCAAGAGCGGCCCCAAACACGTCGTCGCAGTACTCGTGGGAGACCCCGAGGAGCTCCGCGACAAGATCACATTGCTGGAACCGGTGGCGCGCGTCGTACTCGAGGGCAGGGACGGCGCGGTCGGCTCAGCATTCGGAGTCCGCGGCTATCCCGCCTTCGGCGTCCTCGACGACGACGCCGTCGTACAGGCCTCCGGTGTCCTGCTCAAGCACATCACCGGCACGCCGGTCAGCGCCTGAACAGGCGACTGGTGATGCGTAGAGTCCTGCATGCCCTGCGGCTGAGCTGGCAGGCGAGCCACCCGCTGACCACTCTGGCCGTCACCCTGACACTGATCTTTGCGGGTGTCCCCCTCGTGACCGCGTGGCTCACCAAGGTCTTCCTCGACGTCCTGGTCAGTGGTGCCGTCGGCACGAGGCCGCTTCTGGGCCTCGGCCTCGCACTCGCGTTCATGGGGCTGCTGACCGCCCTGATCCCCCGCTGGATCCTGTTCGCCCACCGGGAAACCGAGCGTCGGGTCGGCCTACTGGCCCAGGACCGTCTCTTCGCCGTGACCGAGCGCTTCGTCGGCATGGCACGCTTCGAACAGCCCCAGTTCCTGGACCGGCTGCGGCTCGCACTCCAGGCCGGCAGCTCCGCGCCCGGAGCCGTGGTCTCGGGGAGCATGTCCGTCGTCGGCTCGGCCATGACCGCCCTGGGTTTCCTCGGTTCGATGCTCGTGCTCTCGGCTTGGATGCCCGTGCTGGTCCTGGCCTCGGGAGTCTCGACGCTGATGACCGAGGTATGGCTTGCCAGGCGTCGTGCGGACGTGTTCTGGCGTATCGGTCCCACTCAACGGCGTGAGATCTTCTATCGCGACCTGCTGACCGACGTGCAAGCGGCCAAGGAGATACGTCTGTTCGGAACGGGCGCCTTCCTTCGCACCCGCATGGCCGACGAACGCAGGGCCTCCAATCGCGAGCAGTCGGTCCTCGATCGCCACGAGCTCCTTCTGCAGACGGGGGCCAGCATGGTGACCGCCGTCATAACCGGCGTCGCCCTGTTGTGGTCGGCCTTCGCAGCGGCGTCCGGCCGGATCACCGCAGGCGACGTTGCCCTGCTGATCGCGGCGGTCACAAGTGTGCAGTCCGCGATGACGTCGATCGCCCGGGACGCCGCCCTCACACACCAGCAACTGCTGCTCTTCCAGCACTACCTCGACATCGTAACTGCCGAGCCGGACCTTCCGGTCCCGGCCGACCCCAGGCCAGTGCCTGGCCTGCGCAGGGGAATCGAATTTCGCGACGTCTGGTTCCGCTACTCCAACGACCATCCCTGGGTCCTGCGCGGTGTTCACCTGACCATCCCGGCTGGAGCGGCGGTCGGCGTGGTCGGTAGAAACGGTGCGGGGAAGAGCACGCTGATCAAGCTACTGTGCC